>CANLLZ010000001.1 GCA_947492235.1 uncultured Altererythrobacter sp.
AATCAGGTCACTCTGGGCGGTGCCGGTTCTTCCGTCGTGGTTGCCGACATAGATGCCAGCACAGCGCAGCAGGTCGGACCGGTGGATGTGGTCACCATCGACGCGACCGGCACTCTGGGGCGGCAGGCGGTCGCGACCACCGGCCAGCTGCGCACGGTGGAGGCGACTATCGATCATATAGCGGCGGTGACCGATGCGCAGTTCAGCAGTCTGGCGAACCGCGTCGGGACGCTGGAAAACCGCTTCGCCGATCTCGACTTCCGTCTCAGCGATCTGGACGAGCGTTCCAGCGGTGGGATCGCAGCGGCGATGGCCATGGGCGGTCCGGCGATTGCTCCGGGCAAGGCGGTCTCGCTGTCCATGTCGGTGGCCAATTACCGGGGCGAACAGGCGATTGCAGGCTCTCTGACGGGCGAGATCGCGCGGGACATCTATCTTTCCGCCGGGGTCAGCGGGAACACGGCTGATGGCGATATCGGGACCCGGGCGACGGTGCTGTTCGGCTTCTGATCGGTCCCGTTCTAACAAAAACTCCCCGGCGAGATTGTCGCTCGCCGGGGAGGTTTGCATTTTAGGGCGAACGCTTGCTCAGTTTCGGAGCATCTTGCCCATGTCCCCTGCCATCTGTCCGGCTGGCAGTGTGGCTGCTTCCGGCACAGCATGGACGATATCGCCGACGCACAGATCGCCTTTCAGCATTTTGCGGGCGTAATGCAGTCGGGTTTTCACCGTCCCCTCCGGCACGCCGGTCGCCTCGGCAATGTCCTGCACCGACATTTCGTTGAAATAGCACAGCACCACCGCTTCCCGCTGGGCAGGGGACAGGCGTTCGATTGCGGCGCGGATGCGTGTGGACGTGTCCTGCTCATGCAGATGACTGTCCTGTGCCGGGGCATTGTCGGTGACTTGCAGAAAGCTTTCGGGCGGCAGCACACTCTCGCGTTTGCCCTCGCGGCGCAGGCGATCAATTGCCTTGTTGCGGACGATCCGACGGACCCAGCCATTGGCCGATCCGCGCCCGCCATAATTTCCGGCATGCTGCCAGATATCCATGAAGGCCTCGTCCACTGCATCCTCGGCGGCGGCGATATCTCCCGCCAGCAATGCCCGCGCCTGGGCAAGCAATCCGGTGCGCATCGCCTTGTAAAGATCACTGAATGCGGCGTGGTCGCCATCGGCAATACGGCTCAGATAAATTTGGCAGTTCATGGTCGGTCCCCTTTTTGCGATCAGGCAGGCTGGTTTGTCGGCAAAGTGCGGAGCACGGCGCCCGTCTGAAGGGCTGTTGCGATCCGGACTTCACGTTCCAGTCATGAGGATTGGGCTAGGGGAGGTGCGGTCGCGCAGCGGGAACAGGGCGTCCGCGCAGCGTGAAAAGATTGTGAAAGCGGGCAACTTTTCGTAAGTCCGCAAAAGGGGCAGCAGCGACAAAGGTCGCAATATTGGGGGCGCATGACAGGAAACAGAGCGTTCGCGCTCAGACTATTGGGCACGTTCAGGCTGGACGCACCGGACGGATCGCGCATCGATATACGAAGCAAACGGAGCCAGGCATTGCTTGCCATGCTGGTGCTGGGCCGTGGCGGTGAACGTGCGCGTGCGTGGCTGCAGAATATGCTGTGGGCAGATCGGGCGCCCGAGCAGGCGCAGGCCAGCCTGCGCCGCGAGTTGTCGAATTTGCGCCAATTGGTGAACGGGGATGGCGAACTGGTTCTGGCCGACAACCAGAATGTGCGGCTGAACCTGTCGCTTCTGCAATGCGACTTGGATGATGGTGCTGGCGGCCCACAGGGCGAATTGCTCGAAGGGTTGGATATTCCCGGCGCAACCGCGTTTGATGACTGGCTAAGGGACGAACGTCAGGCACTGGCCAATCGCCCCTATCCAAGTTCTCCGGCTCTGGCGGAGAACGGTGCCGGTGAAGTACCCGGGACGGTTACTTCGGAGCTCGCCATCGCAGTCCTGCGGTTCACGGCAAGTCCGGCTGATGAACAGGCGGAAGCGGTGGCCGAGGGTCTGGCCGAAGACCTGATCGATACGCTGGCCCAAACACGCTGGTTGCCGGTTATCTCGCGCTCCAGCAGTTTCGCCCATGATAGCGGAGCCAGCGATCCCCGCAGCGTAGGCGCTGTTTTGGGCGCACGTTATCTCGTGGATGGCCGGCTTAGGACGATAGGCGACACGGCAATTCTGCGGATCGAGCTGCAAGACGCAATTGCGGCCCGTACCTTAAGGTCCGACAAATACGAATGGACCGAGAAGCAGGACCGGCCGCGAACGCGCCAGATACTGGCGGATATTGCTGCCACATTGGGCATGCGGATCGAGGAGGAAGAGCAGCGCCTTTCTTATAGCAAGGACGACAGCGAGCTGGACGTTACTGATCTCATTTGGCGGGGCCGCTGGCATCTCAACCGGCTGACGGACCGTGACCATGAACAGGCGCAGGCGTTGTTCAATCAGGCACTGGAGCGCGATCCCCGGTCCAGCGAGGCGCGCATTCAGGCGCTGTGGCTGCAAATCCGTGACCTGTGGCGCAAGCGGAGCACAGACGAAGAGATCCGGGGTGCACGGCACACGGCGCAAGCGGTGATTCAGGCCAGCCCTGATGATGGTCGCGGCTATATGCTCGCGGCAATCACGGAATTGTGGCTCGGGCATCTGACCCGGGCACAGCAGGGCTTCGAGCGCGCGATCGAGCGCAATCCCAGCCTTACAATGGCGCATGCCCAGCTCGGCAGCGTTCATCTGTTCAAAGGGGAATGGGAAAAGGCGGTATCCTCACATGAACGTGCCCGTCGCCTGAGCCCTAGCGATCAGGATCTGTTCTTCATCCATGGCGAATTGGGCATGATCCATGTTCTGGCCAGCCGATACGAGGAAGCGATCGACCATGCGGAGCGCTCGCTCGCGCTGCGGGCAGGCTATTGGTACGCCCATATGGTGCTGGCTGCGGCCCATATGCAGTTGGGGCAGGAGAGTGATGCGCGCGAGGCCCTGGCCGCACTGCTACGAAACAAGCCCGATTTTAGCCGCAGCTATGTCGATTGGCTCCCGTTTGAAGACCGCAAGCATGGCGATTTTCTGCTCGAACAATTGAACCGTGCGGGGTTCGCCGCCGACTGATAGTGATCCACAATTGGGCGCGATGTGCCGCGGGTGAGGGGCTCGAATAACAGTTATGGCCAAGGCGAAATATTACGACAAAATCCGCGCCGCCCAATCGGGTGAAACCAAGCCGGAAGATGGCTCGGACAGGCCTTTTTCGTTCTCTGATCTGGCTCCGGACGGCCGCTGGGCGCAGATCACTGGTAATTTGACGCAGCGGGCCGTCCCCTACCTCCATGCGTTCTCCCGTCGCCATCGTCCGATGCTGTCGGTGGCCGGATTGCTGCACATCACACGCGCAGAACAAGTGCGCGATATTCTTTCCCGTCCGCAGGACTTTCCCGTTCCCTTCGGTCCGGAGATGAAGGAGCTGGGCGAGGGTGCGACGTTCCTGCTGGGGCTGGACGGGGCGGAGCATGACCGGCTCCACGCTATCCTGCTGCAAGTCCTGCTGCGTGAAGATGCTCCGCGTATCCGCGATATGGCGGAGCGGTTTGCCGATGCACTGCTGGATAACAGCGCGGGCGAGATCGACGCTGTGGCCGACCTGATGAAGCGCGTGCCGACAGAAATCTGCCTGCGCTATTTCGGCCTGACCTGCGCCGATCCCGATCTGTTTGCCGACTGGACACTGGCGGTCTCCGCGGTGTTGTTCGGCGACCCTTACGGTGATCCCACCACAAGGCGGCTGGCCTTGCAGGCGGGCAAGCGGCTCCGTGCGGTGATCAGTGATGCAGTGGCGCGTCATCGGCAGGTGCTCGATCGAGGGCCCAGCAAGATTGCCGAGCGAAGCACTCTTGTGGAGCGGCTGCTGCTGGTCCAGCGCAGCGATCCCACGCTGACCGACGAAGAAATCATCGCGATGCTGCTCGGTCTGGCGGCAGGCTTCGTGCCGACCAACACGCTTGCGGGCAGCAAGATGTTGACCGAGCTGCTGGACCGGCCGGATGCTCTGCGCATGGCAGGCAAAGCTGCACGAGCCGGTGATGCCGAAACCATGCGCAAGATCGTATTGGAGGCTGGCCGGCTGAACCCTGCGCTTGCACCGGGCCAATGGCGACACACCGACCGCGCGACCACGCTGATGGTGGACGGCGAGGCAAAGGTCATTCCGGCTGATACCACGCTGCTGGTTGCCACCCAGTCAGCCCTGCGTGATCCGCGCGAGTGGGACGAGCCGGAGCGTTTTCGCATCGACCGCACGAAGGCCGATGGCTCGCCGCAGCATCCCGACCTGATCTTCGGCCTCGGCTCGCACACCTGCCTTGGCGAGCATCACGCGGTCGCTCAGATTTCGGGCTGCTTCACTGCCCTGCTCAGGCGCGAGGGCGTCGCGAAGGCCCCGGGCAAGGCCGGGAAGCTCGAAAGCGTCGGCCCGTTTCCGCGCCATCTGACCTTGCGCTATGGCCATACCGGGTCGCAGCAATCGATGTTCCTCGTCATTGCACCGGTTACCGATGGATCAACGAAGGAGCAGGTCGAAGCGACGATTGGCACGCTCGGCCATCCGGCGAAGGACGCCATGCGCAATGCGCTGGACAGCACCAACCGCGTGCATTTCGCCTCCCTCATCGCATTGGAATCCGAGCGCGGGCTGGATGTGGTGTTCGAACTCAGCTGCGATGGGAAGGACCAGGAAACGCTGCGAACTATCGAGGAGTATGCCGGCGACTTGTTGCGTCCGGTCTTTGCTCATTGCGGCGTTCGCGAGGGGCAAGCGCTGGCTCCCTTTATGGAGCGTCATATCGTCCGCCTGCATCTCAAGCCGTGGGGGGCAACCGGGCTTAACGTCAATGGTTTGCCTGAATTCCCGGTTGCCGCTGTGGAGCGGCAAGCGCGTTTTGCCGATTTTGCGAAGCGCGTTCTCGACGATTATGTGGCGAGCGAGACTGCGCGGGGCAGCCACCCTTCGCTAACGCTGGGCCATTTGCGCCGTATCCTCCGCGACGATCCGCTGTTGCGTGCTGAGGCGACACCCAATCAGCTTGCCCTGATGGAAGAAGCGCAGCGCGACGGATGGGACGCTTACCATTTGGCCACACAGCGCATGCGGCTGGGCATTGCGGGCTTCAAGAAACCTTCGGGCTGGGGCGAAATTGCGCAGCGTTTCCTTAATTCTCGCGATGCCTTGGCGCTTTATGTTCCGGCAGGAGCCGTGCTGCTGCTGGCGAGTGTCGCCTGCTGGTTCGCTATGGGCGGCGCTGCGCCGATGCGCTGGCTGATCGCGCCTTTGCTCGGCCTGCTGACCGGTGTGCTGATGCTTGCCGCGATGGTCGGTGTCTTCTTGTGGATGCTGCGACGGGAGGAGGTGTCTAACATCCCGACCAGCGAGCGGGCGACAATGCCGAAAATGCGGCACCTGATGGGGGGCGAAGACCATCCGGGGTACGCCCAGAACCACGTGCTGGCCGTGGGTACGCTCAAGCGTGGCTGGTTCCGTTCTTGCATTCATGCAGGCGCATTGTGGGGTATCAAATCCGTCCTCGCCCATGCGATGCGGCCCGGTTTCATCTGGAGCATGGGGACGATCCATTACGCGCGCTGGTGGCGTCTGCCAGGCACGCGCCGGGTGGCGTTTTATTCCAATTTCGACGGCAGCTGGGAAAGCTATCTGGAAGATTTCATCGTGCGCGGAGGCGAAGGGCAAACTGCGGCGTGGAGCAATTGGGAGGGATTTCCGGAAACGCGGTACCTGTTGTGGAAGGGGTCGAAAGATTCCGACGCGTTCAAGAATTTCACTCGTACTGTGCAACGCGTCGCGCCCTTCTGGTATGCGCGCTTTGCGGAGATGTCGTCCGCAACCATCCGGACCAATGGCCAGATCCATGTGGGCGCCGGTCTGGCGCGCAGCTCGACCGAGGCGGAGGAGTGGATCCGCTGCTTCGGCTCGATGCCGCGTACCGCAAACCGGGTTGAAAGCGACGAAGTGCAGGCGCTGGTCTTTCGCGGCATGAAGCGGCTTCCGTATTCGGTCAGCCTCGCAATCGAACTGCCGGCCGACGCGAAAGCGCTGGGTGAATGGCTTTGCTGGGTGCGAGGCAGGCCGATGCGGATCGACCGTCTGGTGCCTCGCGATGCACAGCAGGCCCTAAGCGAACTGCTCGCGCAGCAGGTGATTGAGCGGGTTCCGCGCGGCGGTGGTCAGGAACCCGAATATGCCCTGTCGCATGCGCTTTCGATCGCGTTTGGCGACCGGCCCCTGATGGGCTTTGGTCAGAATCGCGACCAGGCTTCACAGGCGATGGGGCAGGCGGCCTTTCTTGCTCTGTCGGCAGCAGGACTGGCCAAATTCGAAGCACACGGATTGCCGAGCGGGACGCTGCTGGCTGGTTTGCCTCCTGCCTTCCGCATGGGGATGGCAGCGCGCAAGCGAGTGAACGGAGACTATCGCGAAGACGATCCGGAGGGTTGGCGTTGGCACGACCACCCGCATCGGCTTGGCGCGACGGAGGCAGTGCTGATGCTCTACGCTGCTGATCGTCCGTCGCTCGAACGCATGCTCACCGTGCATGACACCCTGTTGCAGAACCATGGCGGCAAAGTCCTTCAGCGCACGGATTGTGCACCTGCTTTCGCCGAGACCGAGCGGACAGATTTCGAGCATTTCGGCTTTCGGGACGGTATTTCGCAGCCAGTGATGCGGGGCACCACCCGTTCGACCCGCGGCGTCCCGGAGCGGGATGTGGTCGAGCCTGGCGAGTTTATCATCGGCTATCCCAACGACACCGGCTACTTGCCCGAAAGCCCCTGCCTGCCAGCCGATGCCGACATCGCCGGCGCGCTGCCTGTGGTGATCGACGCGAATCTTACGCGCTTTACCGATTTCGGCGCAGCCAGCCTTGCCGATGCGCCGCGTGATCTGGGGCGCAATGGTTCTTTCCTCGTGATCCGCGAGCTGGCGCAGGACGTGGAGGGTTTCGAGGCAGGAATGGAGGCTGCAGCGAAGCAGCTCTCGCAGGGTGGCTACCGCGACCTTTACAAGCTGCTGGGTCAGCATCCTGATGCTGAATGGGTCGGCGCGAAGATGATGGGCCGCTGGAAAGATGGCCGTCCTCTGGTCGGAAATCCGGTCGCTGGCCATGGCTCCGCGCATGACGATCCGGCTTGCCGTGAAAACGATTTCTCGTACGCGTTGGATGATCCGCAAGGTCTCGCTTGCCCGTTCGGTTCGCATATACGCCGCTCCAATCCGCGCGACAGCAAGGTGCCCGACGAACGGGAAGGCGAACAGGACATAACCAACCGCCACCGTATCCTGCGGCGCGGGCGGCCTTATGCGCGGGCTGATGGAAAGGGCGGAACCGAGAAGGGCCTGCTGTTCGCGTGTCTGTGCACCGATATCGAGCGGCAGTTTGAATTCGTGCAGCAGTTCTGGGCCAACGCCCCGGCCTTCCACGGGCTGGATAACGAGCCTGACCCAATTATCGGCGCCGACCCTATTTCTACCCGGGAAGGGGAGACACGCCCGCGCGGCTTCACCATCCCGACCACCGCCGGACCAGTGCGTCTGGAGGGTCTGAAGAAATATGTCACGGCCAAGGGCGGAGGCTATTTCTTCCTGCCCAGCCGGTCCGCTTTGGGGTGGTTATCGGATACGGCCCTCAGGCAATCGGCAGGCCAGCGGCCCGCCAGCAAAGCAGGAGAGCAGACATGAACGCCGAAAGTGAATTCGAGCGGCTGGCGGCCATGCTGCCCTTTTATGTCAACGGCACGCTGGAGGAGGATGGCCGCAGGCAGGTCGAAGTCGCGCTCGCGTTTTCGCCCGAGCTGTCCGCGCTGCTGGAAGAAGAGCGCGCACTGGCCGATGCGGTGGTTTCCGACACGCAGATGGGCATGGCCAATGTGCAGGATGATGGCGAGGTACGCTTGTCGCAGATGATGGCGGGCCTGCCCGAACAAGGAGGCAGTGGCGGTACTAGCGGGGGTGCCCAAAGTGGGGATGCAGCGTCCGGGGGCGCGTTGGCTAATGCGCTTTCCTTCCTCAGTCCGCGCCGTTGGAACCCGACCGTGGTGCTGGGCGCGGGCGTGCTGGGGCTGGGCGGTGTTACCGGCTGGCAGGCCACGATGATCGACCGGCTGGAGGCGGAAAATTACGAGCTGTTGTCCGGTCAGGACGGGACCGCGCAGGGCATCATTCTGGTGGAATTCAGCGCCGATGCGCAGTGGGATGCAATCCTCACCCTGATGGAGGAGGAAGGTCTGACGATTGTTTCCGCCTCTGCATTCGGAGCGGTCACGTTGGGCGGGGAAACTGCCGAAGACGGTGTGGCGGAGCAGGTAGAGCGGCTGCGCGCGTCTCCGCTGATTGCCACGGCTGACCCCGCCGCATGAGTGGCATGGGTTTACGCGCCGCCTTTCTGGGCTCCGCAGCGGTGGCCGCGCTGATCGCTGTTCCTGCTCTGAGCATGGCGGCGGCGCCGCGCCCAGTGGAGCCGGCCAAGATCGAACCGCGCGCGACCGAGCGCGCTGTAACCCGCACGCGGATCGGCCGCCCGACCGGTGAAAATCTCACCAATGACGCGGCCGCGGCGACGACAACCGTCTCCACAGTCGAAGACGCCAACCCGAACAATGTCTCGCCCGTCGACGAGATCAAGGAAGAGGAAGAGCCCGACGATAAGGAACCGGATGAGACGGAACCGGACGAGAAGGAGCCGGATGGGAAACCGGAGGATTTGTCCGAACCCGCGCCACTGGTCATGCGCGATCCGGTTGGCCCCGACACAGTGGCGGGTGAGATCGTGTTTCTCTCGCGGGCGAATGACGCGCAGCTCGATGCGCTGATTGCAGAGCGAGGCTTTGGGCTGGTAGGGCGCGACCGGCTGGCCTCGTTGGGATTGGTCATGGTGACTGCGGGCCTCAAGCAGGGTGATGACCGCGAGGCGATATTGGCCGCGCTCGAAACCGACAGCCGCGTGGCATGGGCCCAGCCAAACCACATTTACTGGCTGCTGGCTGGCGAAGATGAAGCCCGTCCGGCCAGTTCGCGCGACCGGGGGCTGGCGATGCATGCGCTGGATCGCCAGCGGCCTGCCATCAGCGGGACGATTGCCCTGATCGATGGCCCGGTGGACCTGCGCAATGCAGAGCTGGCGGGCGCTGATGTGGCAGAGGAATTGTACGGCGAGGACGGCACCCCCTCGCCCCATGGCACCGCGATTGCAGAGCTGCTGGTCGGCACCGGTGCATTTGCCGGGGTGGCGCAGGGTGCGCGGCTGCTCAGCCTGCCCGCCTTTCGCCCGGTGGGCATTGATGGCTGGCAATCGACCACTCGCCATGTCGCCCGCGCGCTGGACCGGGCCGTGACGGCGAGCCCGCAAGTGCTCAACCTGTCTTTCGGAACGCGCGCAGTCGACCGCACGGCGCGTGAGTTGCTGTTGCTGCTGGAGCAAGGCGGCACATGCATCGCGGCGGCGGCGGGCAATGGCGGCGGCGACGTCCTGTTCCCGGCCACCCTGCCGCAAACGCTGGCAGTGACAGCGGTGGATGGCACGCGCGCGCTTTACCCCCACGCATCGCGAGGGCCGCAGGTCGATGTGGCGGCGTGGGGGGTGATGATGAGCGCAGCCGTGCCCGGCGGGCGGCGCAATGTCTCAGGCACGTCCTTCGCCACCGCCGTGGTTGCCGGATCGATGATGCACATGCCCGCCTGCAATGGAGGCCGCGCGCCGGCCCTCATGCGCGAGGCGGCACGCGGCGATGCGCTCGACATGGGGGATAGCGGGCGCGATCCGCTATTTGGGGCAGGTCTGTTCCGGCTGGGCACCGCATCGCTGGCGAGTGTGCCCGAGGAGGCTGTGCGGACAGATACGTCCGAGCCCGCGCCTTCATCAGCCGATATGTATCAGCCTGCGGAATCCTCAGGGGTTTGGAAATGGGCGCTGCCTGTGGGAATGCTCGCCCTGCTTGTGCTGTTTTTCCTGTTCCGCCGGAAGAAAGAAAAACCAGCCGCCAAGCCATGAACCTTTCGGGCCGACCTCACGACTAACCATAGCCGCGTCCCTGATCGTCCCTTTTTCAGGGTCTGCGGTGTGCCCCCGGTCCCGTTATGTGTTCTCAGATGGCGGGGCCGGGACTTCTATTCAATCGCTGGTGGGCCGGTTGTCGAGCCAGCGCGCGGCTTTCACCGCCAGCGCGATCAGCGGCGGGACCAGCACCAGCGACAGCACGACCTTGGCGATGATCTGCCCGATCAGCAGATTGGTGATCGGGAACAGGCCGTAAAATGCGAGCGTGATGAAAATCACCGAATCGACGGCCTGGCTCAGCGCGGACGCTATCGCCCCGCGCACCATCAGGCCGAATGTCGATTCTCCGCTCGACCCCCTCAGCCGGTCAAACAGCCAGACATTGAGCAGCAGCGACACGAGATAGGCAGCCGGACCCGCAGCCCAGACCCGCCAGACCGTGTTATGCACCCGCTCGAAGGCCGCCAAATCATCGGCCCGCCCTTCCAGCATTTCGGTCGACGCGGGCAGGCCAAGCACAAGCTGCATCAGCAGCGAGGCAATCAGCAGCGGGAGGAAGCCCCACCAGACGATGCTCTTGGCATATTCCCGGCCATACAGCTGGGCGATGGTGCTGGAGATAACGACCAGCAACAGGAAAGCAAAAATGCCCGATTCCACCGCAAGGTCGGTCGGCCATAGCTGGACCTGCTTATAGGCCAGCACCCCGGCCAGAACGGTCATCCCGCCGTACAGCAGGGTGAAAACAAACAGGCCTCGCGGCATGAGCCGCGCTGTGGGTGAAGGGGGTGTGCTTGCTACCATGCGCGCCTGCCTATGGCGCTGGTTGCCAAAAGGGAAGCGCCGTGGTCCGCCTATCTGAAAAGCGCGCGGGTTTGACTCGGGTTGGCGGGTCGGCAATGGGCCGTTGATGCAAGGCGCAGACCGGCGCGCCGAATGACGGGACCTATCAAGCCATGCCGCCTTTCCTGACCAGTATTCTCGGAATTCTAGCGATTCTGCTGGCGGCGTTCCTGCTGTCCACCGGCAAGAAGCGGATATCGCTGCGGGTGGTGGGCGCTGCGTTCGCTCTGCAGGCGCTGATGGCGCTGCTGGTCCTGCGCACGCCGTTCGGAGTGACAGCGATCCAGTGGCTGTCCGACGGCGTGATCGCTCTGCTCGATTATTCGAAAGTCGGGATCGAGGCGGTGTTCGGCCCGATGGCCTCCAACCCGTTTGCCAATACTTTCGTGATCGCTGCCCTGCCGGTGATCATCTTCTTCGCGGCGCTGGTCTCGATCCTCTATCACTGGGGTATCATGCAGCGGCTGGTGCGCTGGGTCGGCGGAGCGATTGGCTGGATCACCGGCATCAGCAAAGTCGAGGCGCTGGGCAGCGCGGCGAACATCTTTGTCGGCCAGTCGGAAAGTCCGCTGGTGGTGCGGCCCTATCTCGCTTCGCTTTCACCCAGCCGTCTATTTACTCTCATGAGCGTCGGCATGGCCGGAGTCGCGGGCACTATTCTGGCAGCTTATGCCTCCTTTATTGGTGCAGAGGCAGTGCCGTTCCTGTTGGCGGCGGCCTTTATGTCGGCCCCCGGCGGAATCCTGATGGCCAAGATTATCATGCCGGATGACGACAGCGATCTCGCGCGCGGCGCGGCGGAGCTGGCGGGTCTGGACGAAGAAGACATCCATCTGCCCAAATCGCGGATCAGCGCAGAGGGGCCGGGCGCTCTGGTCGAAGGCGGCAAGCCGCACGAAGTCGAAGTTGCCGAGACCTTCGAGGAGGGCCACAGCCCCGCCAATGTGATCGAGGCCGCGGCGCAGGGCACACAGACCGGCGTCAAGCTGGCCGTCGCGGTGGGTGCAATGGTGCTGACCTTTGTGGCGTTGGTCGCGCTCGCAAACGGTATCCTCGGCGGGATCGGCGGCTGGTTCGGCCAGCCGGATCTCAGCTTCCAGCAAATTCTGGGTTATGTCTTCGCCCCGGTCATGTTCCTGATCGGTGTGCCGTGGGCAGAGGCCGGAGTGGCCGGCGGGCTGTTCGGCACCAAGATCGTGCTCAATGAGTTTGTCGCCTTTATCGAACTTGGCGCGATGGAGCCGGGCGTATTCAGCGAGCGCACGGCGGCGATTGTCACCTTTGCCCTGTGCGGTTTTGCCAATTTCAGCTCGATTGCGATCCAGATGGCGGTGACCGGCGGCTTGGCCCCAAACCAGCGCCCTGTGATCGCCCGGCTCGGCCTGCGCGCGCTGGCGGCGGGTAGCCTTGCGAATTTGATGAGCGCGGCACTGGCAGGACTGTTCCTGCCGTATTAAAGGCGTGCCCTATGTCTGATATTGCCTCTGTATCGCTGTCCCGTCCGCTGGAAGAAATCGCCGACGAGCTGGGCCGCAGCTTCGCCGAATACGGCTTTGGCGTCATCCGCGACCACGGGATCGACCCCGATCTGATCGCGCGGGCCGAGGAAATGTCGAAGGCGTTCTTCGCTTTGCCCGAAGAAACGAAGCGCGCATACAAGCTGGAAGGCGGCGGCGGCGCGCGCGGCTACACGCCTTTCGGGACCGAGAAAGCCAAAGATGCCGAGATCCATGATCTGAAAGAGTTCTGGCATGTCGGGCGTGATTTGCCGCTTGAGCACAAGCTGGCGGAATTCATGGCGCCCAATATCTGGCCCTCGGAGATCGACGGCTACCGCGAGACTTTCGAGGCGCTGTATGCCGCGTTCGATGCAGCGGGTGGGCGGGTGCTGAGGGCAATTGCCCTGCATTTGGGCCTGCCGCGCGATTTCTTCGATGATACCGTGGCCGACGGCAATTCGGTGATGCGCCTGCTGCATTACCCGCCGATGGACAGCGCCGACGCAGAGGGTGCGATCCGGGCTGCGGCCCATGGCGACATCAACACCATCACGCTGTTGCTCGGCGCGGAGGAAGCCGGGCTGGAATTGCTGACCAAGCAGGGCGAGTGGCTGGCTGTGGCTCCGCCGCCGGGTGCGCTGGTGGTGAATATCGGCGATATGCTGGAACGGCTGACGGCAGGCCGCCTGCGTTCCACCACCCACCGTGTGGTCAACCCGCATGGCGAAGCGGCTCGGCGTGCCCGCTATTCCATGCCGTTCTTCCTGCATTTCCGGCCAGACTATCTGATCGACCCGGCGAGCCTTCAGGCAGCGCAGGATTCCGAGTCGGGCCGCAGCAATGCGCCGGTCGCAGACCCGCAGCCGCCGATCACGGCTCATGACTTCCTGATGCAGCGCCTGCGCGAGATAAACCTGGTGTAAATTTGCACCACTTGCCCAGAGAAAGCTGTTTTCCGCAATAATGTTGCGCTGCAGCAACACCATATTTTCCCTTACGTAAACTTGGGTTTTCCCCGCTGCGATGGTGCGATGCGGCGGATGGCTGTCGCCGCTTCGACTTGGTGTCATATTGCGGCAACAATTCGCATGGCTATGGGGCAGCCGAGCCGCACGCGGATGTGCGCCTTTTTGAAATCCAAGTTCCCGATACCTCTTTCGAAGAGCCAACTCCTCTCGCAAAGGACCTTCTCTCATGAAGCTCAAATATCTCCTGGCGGCCAGCGTTGCGACGCTCAGCACTGCCGTCGTCCTGCCGGCACCAGTTGCGGCACAGCAAATCACTTCCGGCATCGAAGGCACCGTTTCGGCTGCCGACGGTGGGCCGCTGACCGGTGCGACTGTGGTTATCACCGACACCCGCACCGGCCAGAGCCGCACCCTTACGACAGGAGCCAGCGGAGCATTCCGCGCCGGCTCCCTGGTCCCCGGCGGCCCCTACACCATTACGGCGACCGCAGATGGCTTCGAAGGTCAGACGGTTGAAGACCAGTTCATCACGATTTCGGGTAACACCGCGTTCGATTTCTCGCTGGCATCTGCCACGGTCGCCAATAACGACAACGTGATCATCGTGACCGCGCAACGCGCTGGCGTACAGCAGCTCGCCATCGGCCCGGGCACGGCCTTCGGCGAAGGCACGCTGGAAGCGTTCCCGAGCCTGTCGCGTGACGTTCGCGACATTATTCGCCTCGACCCGCGTGTAAGCCTCGAGCGAGCCAACGAAGTCGATCGTATCTCTTGTCTCGGTGGTAACGAGCGTTCGAACACTTTCACCGTCGACGGCATCGTGCAGGCCGACGTCTTCGGTCTCAATGGCACACCGTTTGCAGCGCGCAACTCGCTTCCCCTGCCGTTCGATGTGATCCGCGAGACCTCGGTCGAATTTGCGCCGTTCGACGTGGAATATTCCGACTTCACCGGCTGTCTGGTCAACGTTGTTACCAAGTCCGGTCAGAACGAGTTCCACGGATCCGCTTTCTACACGTTCTTCAACGATGACCTTCTCGCTAACAGCATCATCGATGGTGAAGGCGTTGAGCAGCCGTTGTCTTCGGGTAGCGAAAAGCGCTGGGGCGCGACGCTGGGCGGCCCCATCATCAAGGACCGCCTGTTCTTCTACGCAGGTTACGAAGAAACCGATCTGGGCGATGCCAACGATACCGGTCCTTTGGGTGGCGGCTTCGTCAACACTGTCGAAGGGATCAGCCAGACGCAGTTCGACCGCTTTAGCCAGATTGCCAATGACGTTTATGGTCAGGACATCGGTGGTTACCCTCGCACCCTGCCGGAAACGAGCGTCAAATATTTCGGCCGGATCGATGCCTACATCACCGACAATCATCGTCTTGAGGCAACTTATCAGCGTCTCGAAGAATCGAATGTCGAGGACGATTTCGGAGGAGACAACCTGACGGGTCTCAACTCGTTTGAGGACGAAGGTACGATTTCCGACTATTATTCAGCCCGTCTCTATTCGGACTGGAATGACAAGATTTCGACCGAAATTCGCGTCAGCCGCGCCAAGGTCGACGATCAGCAGGGGCCGTTCGGCTTCGGCGAAGCGCAGTCGGACAATCCGACCGTGCGTCTGGCTGTCGGGACCATCCAGCCCGGTGATGACGGCATCATCGGCACGGATGATGACGATTTTGGCGTTCTCAGCACGGGTCCGGGCATTTTCCGCTCGGCCAACCAGCTGAACTCGACAATCGACCAAGCGAAGTTCCAGATGAACATCGATGGCGGTGATCACCAATTCAAGATCGGCGCAGAGGTCAACAGCCTCGAAGTGTTCAACCTGTTCGCCATCAACGCAACCGGGACGCTGTACTTCGCCAATCTCGATGATTTCGAGAACGGTATCCTGAGCCAAGGCTTCGAATTCTTCCCGAACGCGGAAGAAATCGCGACCGGTCAGGCCTATGGTGCGGACATCAACGCTTCGCCTACAGGCGACATCGCTGACGCAGCCGCTACCTTCAACCGCACGATCTGGTCATTTTACGCCCAAGACGAGTGGCAGGCGACGGACCAGCTGAGCATCACGGCCGGTATTCGTGCTCAGCTCTATTCGGGTGACGCACCGCGTCCAAACCCGAACTTCGCCGAGCGCTACGGTTTCACTAACGCCAATTCTTTCGGCAAGCTGGACCCGGTAATCCTGCCACGCTTCTCCGCCACCTACGACCTCGACAATGACGGTTTCTTCTCGGGAACTCGTATCACTGGCGGTGTCGGCATGTTCTCGGGCGGTGACCCGGTCGTGTATTTCTCTAACGCTTTCTCGAACAACGGTTTCTCGACCGGCCTCGGCACCTCGGTGTTCTGTGCCAATCGTCCGACCAACGTTTTGGATGCGCAGGGCAACTTCACCGGTTTCCCCGGCTGCGTCACTGCTTCGGGTTCGGCTTCTGCCGCAGCTGGCCTAGCCGATACGCAATCGACCGATCCGGAATTCGACGTGCCAACGGTGGTTCGTGCCAACTTCGGTATCTCGACCAACTTCGGCACCGAGACTGGTTTCTTCAGCAATTGGCGCGCGAACGTTGATTACATCTACTCGCGTTTCAACGACACGCTGAACTTTGTCGATCTTTCGCAGGTTCCGAACCCGAGCCGTGGCCTGAACGGATTCACGGTCGACGGTCGGCCAATCTACGCTGCAATCGACCCGACCAATGCTGGCTGTAATGCACAGCTGGTTTATCCGGGTGGCACGCCGCCGCAGTACACAAACGTCTCCGATGCTTGCTTCGGTACGCGCCGCGATGACGAAATCCAGCTGACAAACGGGCCGAGCTACGAAAGCCACGTTGCTTCGTTCCTGCTCAGCAAGCGTTTTGATGGTGGCCTGTTCACCCAAAATGGCAGCGTCAATGTGCGTTTCGGCTATGCGTTCACCGATTCGAACAACAACCGGAACGTCGGTTCGTCGACGGCCACTTCGTCGTTCGATGTCACGGCAGCGTTTGACCGTCAGAACCCGGCGATCTCAACGTCCAACTTCGAAACCCGTCACAACATCACGGCGGCGATCAGCTGGAACGAAGAGTTCATCGACGATTTCCGTACGCAGTTGGGCATCTTCTTCCGCGCCCGTTCCGGCCGTCCGTACAGCCTGACCTTCGACGGTGGCGGCTTGTTCAACGACAGCTCCTCGGGCAACGACAACGCGCTCGTCTATGTCCCCTCGGGCCTGAACGATGCCAATGTGTCGCCGCTTTCGGATGCAGGTGCGGTTCAGTCGCTGATCGACTATGTGGTTGCCTCGGGTTGCGACTACACGCCGGGTGCCTCCATCCGCCGCAATACCTGCAGCAACCCGTGGCATTACGATCTCGACATGCGTATCAGTCAGGAACTGCCCTTTATCGGCAGCCTGACAGGTGTTGCGGATGACCGGATCGAGCTCTTCGCTGACTTCGACAACGTCCTGAACATGATTGACAGCAGTGCGAACCGTCTGAAGTTCCGCCCTGGCCTTGTTGATGTGGTTGACGGCGGTGTTGACGATCAGGGTCGCTATATCATCGACGGCTTCAACCCCGATGATGATCAGGATATCTCGATTTCCAGCTCTGCCTGGAAAATTCAGCTCGGTATTCGCTACGAGTTCTGATCGCACACAAGCTGCGTTCGCTGAACCACACAAAAGCGGCGGCCCTTCCTGATCGGGAGGGCCGCCGTTTTTGTTTCTGCAGTCAGCTGGCGTTTGCCTCAGGCGGCTTCCAGCAATTCTTCTGCCAGCTTGCGGCTCACTTTGCTCGGGACATCTGATTTCAGTGCGCGTTCCAAGGCAGAGGCGCGCTCCCCCAGTTTTTCCTCGCCGAACATGCCTGCGGTCCCGGCGAGCTTGTGCGCGACGCGGGACAGATTCTCGCGTTCGCGCTCGTCCAGTTTAGACTTGTCCAGAGATGCCCGCACGGCTGTGATGGCCTCCTCGCGACGCTCTGCCCATTTCGCGCGCGCACCATCGATGATCGCGCTAGGCGCTAGATCGCCCGCCGGTGTAGAAGCGCTGCCTGGGTCGGTGTCACCTTCCGCCATCACGTCCAGAACATCATCGTCGGCCACCAGATGGGTGGGCAGCCAGCGATGCAGCGTTTCAACCAGTTCGGCAAAAACCAGCGGTTTTGCCATATGTGCCTGCATGCCTGCATCGCGCGCGGCGGCGATGTCTTCGGGGAAGGCATTGGCCGTGATCGCTACGATCGGCAGCGTGCGCGCATCGATCCCGTGCTTGCGGATGGCGCGCGTGGCGGCATAGCCATCCATGCCCGGCATCTGGATATCCATCAGCACCAGATCATAGGGTTGCTCGTCTTGCGCGGCAGCCAGCACCTTGGCCACGGCCTCCTTGCCGTCGACAGCGATATCGACGCCCTGACCGCATTTCTCCAGCATTGCGCCGACCAGCATACGGTTTACATCGTGATCTTCAGCCAGCAGAATGCGCGATGCCGAGGGCATGGGGAGATCATTCGCAGGGCGGAGGTCAGCCAGGGCCGGCGGCGCCATCTGGTCTGCAATTTCGACCGGCACAGTCAGCTTGAAACACGATCCCTCGCCGGGCGTGCTGGTGCAGGTCAGCGTGCCGCCGAGCAATTCCGCCAATTGCCGTGAAATGCTCAGGCCAAGACCAGTGCCGCCATATTTGCGCGACGTACGCCCGTCCTCCTGCTCGAAAGGGGTGAAGATATCTTCGAGCCGCCCGGGGGCTATCCCGATGCCGCTGTCTTTTACTTCGGCGATCAGGCTCTCGTCTTCAAAGCGCGTGATAACTTTCACATGTCCCGACTCGGTAAATTTCACCGCATTTCCGATCAGATTGAGGATGATCTGCCGCAGCCGCAATTGATCGATAACGAAATGGCTCGGCACGCCCGAGCGCATTTCGTAGTTGAGCGTGATGTTCTTTTGTTGCGCATGGGCTGAGTGCAAGCGAACACATCCTGCGATCAAATGCTCGACATCGACCGTTTCGGGCGAAAGCACGATCTGGCCCGCCTCGATTTTCGAGATATCGAGAATATCGTTGAGCAGCAGCATCATCGAGCGGCCGGATTCGTAGATCAGATTGGCGTAGCGACGTTCCTCCGCCTCCAGCTCCCCGTTGCGCAGCAGTTCCGCAAAACCCAGCACCCCGTTCATAGGGGTGCGGATTTCATGGCTCATATTGGCGAGGAATTCGGACTTTGCGCGTGCAGCGTTTTCGGCATGACGCCGGGCGCGAACCAGCTGGTGTTCCAGCGTGATCCGCTCTGTCACATCGCGGGCGGAGAACAGAATGCCTTCATGCGCACCGGTCAGCGGATTGACCGCCATGACGCAGTCGGCCTCGATATAGACCGGCTCTCCATCATCATCATCCAGATACCGGCGATAGGTGAAGCGCTCTTTCGTGCTTTCGCCCGACATCAACCGGGCGTTGGCTCTCTCGATGGTTTCCTGAGCATCCTCGTGCATCCGGCCGGTGGTGGTTTTGCCTAGGAACGTTTCGGGTCCCACACCCAGCACGTCTTTGACGGAAGGGGAGACATAGGTGCAGATGCCATTCTGATCGAAGCGCAAGATGGCATCGCTGATATTGTTCGTCAGCAAATCCATCTCTTCGCGCCGCCTTGCCAGATCGTCCATCATGGCGCGCCTGCCATTCAGCACCGCAGCGACCGGCAATCCGACCAGAAAGGCCCCGGCAATAAAGCCCTGCAGAACAATGAGCTCCATGGTCAGCGGCCCGTCGACCAGCTGGATCGGGCCGCTTCCTTTCCACGTAAACAGGGTAGCGACGATGGCGACATTGATGGTGGACACCGCCGTGCCCAGACTGCCCAAGCGGAAGGCGTGCAGAATGATGATCGGGGCGATGACGAACAGCAGCGGGTAGGTGGTCTGCGCGAAAACGGCCGTCGTTACACCGATACCCCCGATCGTCAGGACGAACCACTCGACTTGTTCTTGCCTGCTGGGCCAGCGGGGCTTCGCGAGACTGTCGGCAATAACCAGCGCGCAGGGCGTGATGATGATGATGCCCAGCGCGTCGGTGACCCACCATTTGAGGATGGTTGGCAGGGGATCGCCGGCCCCGGACAAAGCAATACCGGCGAGGGTGGCGCTGCCCAAAGGCGCGATGCTCCCGGCAAGCACCGTCACGAATAAGAGATGACGCGTATCTTCCATCGCGGGCCGCCAGCTGCAGAAACTGCGTACCAACTGGACGGCGACGAGAATTTCCAGCGAGTTCGCAGCCGATAGTGACAGGGCTTTGCTTCCCGCATCGCCGACCAGCAGATTGGCGGTTACATTGCCTGCGAACAGACCGGCGTAGAACAGCGGTTCGAAGGGAATGCGCGACCGCAACAATACGGCGATAGCCAGCGCATTGGGCGCCCAGACGGCTGCGATACGCCCTTCTCCGCGCGATGCCTCGATGCTCAGATAGGCCAGCAGGCAAAAGGCCACTGCGCCAAACACTGACATAGCCACGGTTCGCAGCCATGCCTCAGTGCCCAAATCCAGCCAGGCTGGACGGGGGTAATGCTCTGTGCTCTGATTCATCGCCGGGGGTTCGCCCAAGCTTTGCATAACGGCTCCCTTCCTTTGCCTTGTAGAGAGCGGAAGGGTTTTTCGGGCGGGCGACGGGAAATTTGCCGCAACGGCGCGTCTCGCGCTATGGCCGCGCCCATGCCCGCGCATCCGTTCGGGTCCGACTATTCAGGAACACCGCGTATGAGCCGTGGCACCAGCTTTCTGACCAAGCGCAAGCGCCCCAGCGTGCCCGTGATCATCGCCATCGTGTTGCTGCATTTGGCGCTGTTTTACGGATTGATCCGCGCGCTCGCCCCGGATTTCACTGCCGGAGTGGAGGAAAGCGTCACCGAGGCCTTTACCGTGACCATCACCGCACCGATGGAGCCGGAGGCCCCCGATCCGCAACCACAGCCCGATGAAGGCGCAGCAGGCGATCCCGGGCGCGAAGCTGTACCTCAACCCAGAGCCGAGCCGACCCCGCGCATCCGTGTGCGGGAGGACGAACCGGCTCCGCGGGCAACCTCCACCGGCACAGCGCGCACCAGCGGCGCGACGGAGGATGGAGCGGGCACAGGCGCGGCGGGCTCCGGCGAAGGCACCGGCAGCGGGCGCGGCGGCGCGGGGCAGGGCGGCCCGCCTGTGCAAGCCAGCCCGCCGGTCCTGATCCAGAGCATCAGCGACAGCTCGCTGTTCCCCATACCGCCCGGTGGCCGCGAAGCACGGATTGGCAAGAGCACCGTTGCCCGGCTGGAAGTGTCCGCCGCAGGCCGCGTGACAGGCTGCCGGATCGTGCGCAGCAGCGGCTTCCCCGAAACCGACGCGACGCTGTGCCGTTTGGCCCCGGCCAATATCCGGTTTGACCCGGCGCTCGACACCAATGGCAAGCCCATGGCCAGCGTGTTCGGCTATCAGCAGCGGTTTTTCAATTGAAGCTGTGAAGTCGCGACGCTAGGCCCACCAAAAGGGTCGCTAAACGTCACACAATTTCAATAGCCAAGGGCTAGACTGACTTTATGACCGACCTGATCCATCCCGTTATTCTGTGTGGCGGAGGCGGTACACGCCTGTGGCCGATGAGCCGCCCGGCGCGGCCCAAACCCTTCCTTCCTCTTCTGGGCGAACGCACCCTGTTCCAACAGGCGCTGGACCGGGTGGCGGATACCAGCGTCTTCGCGCCTCCAACGGTTGTGGCGGGCGAGGCGCATGTCGCCCCGATCCGTGAGCAGGGCGGCGATGCGCTGCCCCTGATTGTGGAGCCGATGGGGCGCAACACGGCGCCTGCGATTGCGCTGGCGGCAGCGCGCCTGCCTGCCGAGGCGGTGATGCTGGTGTGCCCCAGCGACCATCATATTGGCGATGTGCCAGCCTTCGTAGCAGCAGCCGTAGCGGCGGCAGGATTGGCACGTCAGGGCTATCTGGTCGCCTTCGGGATTGCACCCGACCGGCCCGAAACAGGCTATGGCTATCTGAAGCAAGGCGGCGCAATCGAAGGCGGGTTCGCGCTGGAACGCTTTGTCGAGAAGCCCGACCGGGAGCGCGCCGAGCAATTCCTCGCCGATGGCTCCTACAGCTGGAATGGCGGGATTTTCGCGTTCGGCGCAGGCCGTTTCATGGAAGAACTGGAGCGCCACCGCCCCGACATGGCCAATGCTGTGCGCCGCGCTGTGGAACAGGGCAGCGACGATGGCGCGACCCTGCGCCCCGATGCCGAGGCCTTTGGCAGCATCGCCGGGGAATCGGTCGACTACGCGGTCATGGAGAACACAGACCGCGCCGCGATGGTGCCGGTCAGCATGGCATGGTCCGATATCGGCAATTGGCAGGCGCTGCACGAGGCGCGCGCGGCTGACGGGGCGGATGCGGCTGGCAATGTCGCCGATGCGCGGCATGAACTGGCCGACTGCACCAATGTCATGGCCGTCAGCGATGGCCCGCGCATTTCGGTCGTCGGACTGGAAGGCGTGATCGTGGTCGTCGATGGCAATGATGTGCTGGTGACGAGCGCAGCGGGCGCTCAGGATGTCGGCAAATTGTCGGGAGCAGGCAAATGAGCGGCCTTCTCCCAACGCGCACCGTCAACAAGGTCTGGGGGCGGCAGGAATTGCCCGCTCCTTTTGAAAACACCACCGGCGAGCCGGTGGGCGAGATCTGGTTCGAGCCTCCGCAGGAACTCGACCAGCTGCTGGTCAAATATCTCTTCACCAGCGAGAAATTATCGGTCCAGTGCCACCCCAGCGATGCGCAGGCACCCGAAGGCGGGAGCGGCAAGGAAGAATGCTGGTATGTGCTCCATGCCGAACCCGGCGCGACCCTCGCTATCGGGCTTGAACGGGAGGTTTCCCCTGAGGAATTGCGCGCCGCTGCGCTGGATGGCTCGATCGAGCAATTGCTGACATGGCACGAGGTGAAGGCGGGCGATTTTTTCTACCTGCCCGCGGGGACCATCCACGCCATCGGACCGGGCCTGTCGCTGATCGAAGTGCAGCAGAACAGCGACATCACCTACCGCCTGTATGATTATGGCCGCCCGCGTGACCTGCATCTGCACGCGGCGATGGAGGTTGCGGTGCGCGCGCCTTACGATCCGAAATACACCCGGCATATTCCGGCAGACGGCAACGCCGTGCTGGTCAGCGGGCCGCATTTCCGGCTCGACCGGATCGCGGGCCAGCCATCGGCGAACCATGTCGAAAGCATTGCCGGACGCGCGCTGGTGATCCCGCTATCGGGCGAATACAGCGTTGCCGGCAAAGTGGTTCAGCCCGGCGAATGCGCCTGGTGTGAAATGCTCGATGACGTGGCGTGGCCGGAAGACGGGATGGCACTCGTCGCGGCCTGATTGTGCGGCGGCGTCAGGGCGCGAGAAGCTTCTGCCCCCGGTCATGCAGCGCGCTCGAAACCACCGGCTCGAAGAATGACAGCGCGCCAGGCAGGGCAATGTCCACCACCACCTGATTGTCCTCGATATCGATCACACCGCTCAGTTGCTGTCCCATAGCGTTGATCGCCAGTGTCATGCGATCTTCGGAAGGCCATTCGGTGTCCACCTGCGCCATGCCGCCGGGGATATGCCCCGCTATTTCATGGCTGCGTTCACGCAGGCGGCGGCGCACTTCCTCGCGCGGCAAAGTATGGGAAATGGGCACGCGCATCGGCTTAGCCTTCCTTCACGGGATCGGCAGGATCGCCATATTTGTAATCGAGATAACGGTGTTTGACTGCGAGATCGTCCAGTGAGCCTTCGGCGAGTTGGCGGGTCACGTGGTCGATTTCCTTGGAAATCTTGCCCAGCCCCTCGGTCAATTGCTGGTCCGGCGTAGCGCCTGCGCGCTTCTCGGCCCGGAGATTGGCCGGGATCTTCCGGTAGCTGTCGATCATTTCGGGCAACGTTTCGCCGACCAGCTGACGGACTTCGCGGGTGGCCGGATGGTCCTGCGGCACCGCTTCCAGTTGCAGCCCCAGCGCATCCAGCTGGACCCCCATATCCTCCACTACCTTGGCGGCAGGCGGGGGCAGAGCGAGGCGCTGGCTTTCCAGCCATAGCTCGGTCTTGCCCACCAGCTGACGGGCATCGCCCTTATTGATGTCGGCCCGCTTGGGAATTTTGACCTTCGGATAGTTGGCCAGCACGGCAACAGCGATCACTGTCATCAGAGCCAGAGCCATCACGCCCATCACGCCGATCCCGTTCAGGATCGCTCCTGCGATGCCACCCGCAACCCAGATCGCGAAAATCGCAATCATCACGTTGCGGATACGCTTCACCCAGTTGGTGCGCTTGATCCGTTTCGATCCCTGCCCGATCGACGCCTTGCGGTGCACGCCGCCTGCCCGCTGTTCGCTCAGTGAGCGGCCCGCAGCGGTCATGATATCTTCGGATTGGCGGGTCAGGTCGTTCATGCGGCCGCGCTCAGCCTTCGATGCTCAACAGATCGCTGGTTGCGACCTTTTTGGATGCTTCCGCCTGCCCCTCGGCGCGCGCAATATAGCCCTTCGATTTCTCGACCTCGTCCGACAGGGTGTTTACCGTCTGCTTCATGGAATCGAGCGCGCGAAGCTTGAAGGAATCCACTTCGTCCATCGTGTCGTAGATATTCTGGAAGGCGCGTTGCAGGGTTTCCATCGGGATTGTGCTGGACGCCGCCTGCTCGTGGATTTTGCCGGTCTGGTCGCGCAGCAAGGTAGAGGTGCTGTCGATGATCCCCGCCGTCGTTTCGTTGAGCGCGGTTATCTGGCCCAGAACGAGTTTTTGATTGGTCATCGCCTCGGCCACCGTCACAGCGGTGCGCAGCGCGCCCACGGTGGTGGTGCTGGCCCGGTCGACGCCTTTGACCAGCTCGACATTGTTCTTTTTCACCAGATCGAGCGCGAGGTAGCCCTGCACGCTCACCGCCATCTGGGTCAGCAAATCCTGCGTGCGCTGGCGGACATAGAATAGCGCCGTTTCACGCACCGCCTTGGCCTTGGCCGGGTCGGTCGCGTCCAGCTCGGTGGCCTTTTCCTCCAGCCGCGTATCCAGCGTTTTGGAGATGTGGATCATCTGCTCCAGATTGCCCATGGCCTCCCACAGCTTCTTGCGCTCCACATCGATGGCCGCATTGTCCATCAACAGCTCGTCCTTGCCGCTCGACAAATTGTTGAGGATCGACTGGATGTGGGTCTGTGCGCTTTGGTAGCTGCGGAAATAATTATTCAGCTTGTTGCCGAAGGGGATGATGCCCAGCAGCTTGCGCCCTTTGCTCAGCTTGCCCTTCTTGCCGGGATCCAGCTCCTCCACCACGCGGCGCAGTTCGGCCAGATCGGCGCCCACGCCTTCGTCCTGGTTCATCGCGCGCACCGGACGGTCGAGGAAACGGTTCGAATGCTGCGAGGCGGCGAGGATTTCCTTGCGGCCCATATTGGTCAGCTGATCGACCTTCTCGCCAAATTCGGGCGAATTGGCATCGGCAGAGATCAGATCTGCGACAAAGCCCTCGACCTTGGCGGCCAGCTTGTCCTTCACCTCGTCCTGAACGGGCACCAGACCGGCAGCTTTCTCCACCGCGATTTCCGGCACGGGATCGGGCGGTGTCAGCTCGAAATCCAGCTTCGTGTCGGTTTTGGTTTCGTTCGTCGCCATAGATGCGGTCTTCCAGCCTCCTTGCGCGGTCCCTCCTAGCGGGACGGCTATACAAGTGTATTAAGTGGCTAAGACACGCTTTTCAAGCCGCCAAACGAATCAAGCCGCGAGCGAATACGGCTCGATCTCGCCACTCAGATATTGCCGCTTGGCCTTTGCGCGGCTCAGCTTGCCCGAGGATGTGCGCGGCAGAGTGCGCGGGGGCACCAGTTCCACGACGCAGTTCATACCCGTGACGGCCTGCACTTTCTCGCGGATGGAATCGCGCAGTTTGACCCGCTCCTCCGGCTCCGATGTGCGGCAATGGACCAGCACGGCGGGGGCTTCCTCGCCGCCTTCGCTTTCCACGCTGAAGGCAGCAATGTCGCCGTGATTAAAGCCGGGCAATTGCTCCACAGCCCACTCGATGTCTTGGGGCCAATGGTTCTTGCCATTGATGATGATCATGTCCTTGGCCCGGCCCACGATATAGAGGTAGCCGTCGGCGACATATCCCATGTCGCCCGTGTCCAGCCAGCCATCGACCAGCGCTTCCTCGGTCGCTTCCGGATTGCGGAAATAGGAATGCATCAGGCTGGGTCCGGCGCACCACACGGTGCCGATCTGGTGATCGCCGCGCGCCGCGCCTTTTTCATCGCGGATTTCGATCTTCATGTCCGGCATCGGCTTGCCGCAATTGACGATCGCGCGGTAGCGGGCGGGGCGGTCCAGATTGCGCGGACTGCCCGAGAGGCGCTCTTCCTCCACCAGTTCCACCCGGATGCCTTCGCCCGGCGGCATCACGGTGACGCCCAAGGTTGCCTCCGCCAGGCCGTAGCTGGGGGTGAAGGCCTCGGCCTTGAAACCGGCATCGGCAAAGGCGTTGATGAAATGCTGCATGACGTCGGGGCGGATCATGTCCGCTCCGTTGCCCGCCGTGCGCCAGCGCGACAGGTCGAACCGGTCGGCCACATGGCTCTGGCTGGAAATGCGGCGGGCGCAAATGTCATAGCCGAAGGTGGGTGAATAGCTGAGCGTCGTGCCCTTGTTCCGGCTGATCAGATCGAGCCACGCCAGCGGACGGCGGGCGAAATGCTCGGTCTTCAGATAATCGATCGAGGCCTGATTGGCGATTGGCGACAGGAAGCAGCCGACCAGCCCCATATCGTGATACCACGGGAGCCAGCTGACCACCCGGTCTCCGGGCCCCAGCGCCATCGAGGTGGAGTGGCCATAGAGGTTGTGCAGCAGCGCCTTGTGCGTAACCGCCACGCCGGTGGGAAAGCGGGTCGAACCACTGGAATATTGCAGATAACAAATGTCGTCGGGGCTTGCTTCGGGCAGGGCGCATTCTTCAGCGTCCTTCTCTGCCAGAGTAGCCCAGTCCATGCCGGTGCAGCCTTGGGCCTTCGCCGCCTCTGCCGCCATTTCCGCGATTTCGGGCGGATAGATCAGCATCTTCGGGTCAGAACTGCTCAGCTGCACTGCCAACTGGTCGACATAGGAACCACGTCCGCCGAATGTGGTGGGCAACGGCAAAGGCACGGGCCACGCGCCCGCATAGATGCAGGCACAGAACAGGGCGGCGAATTCCGGGCCGGTTTCCGCGATCAGAGCGATCCGGTCATCCTTCTCCACCCCTTGCGCGACCAGACGATACGCCGTCGCCAGCGCATCCTCGCGCATCTCGGAATAGGGATAGGGCCGCACCAGCGTGCCGCGCATGTCGTGAAAGTTCAGGCCTTTCTCGCTGCGCGCGGCGTAGTCGATAGCCTCGTTCAAGGTGCCGAAATCGGACAGCCTGCGGGGGAGCGGGCAATCATTCGGTGTAGGAACGAGTGCGGAATTCGTTTGCGTATCGGTCATGTCAGGAAATGCGAAACCCGTGTGTAGCGCGCTGCACAGCGCATCCTCTCAGCGGTCGGCGCATCATTTTTCTTTGTTGTGGCGCCATCACACTTTCCCATTTGATTGAGAGTGTGGCACGAATATGGCGAAGGGGAGGAGCCGTGCCGCTCTCGGGACGCAAAAACTGGGGTAAGGAGCGCGGCGAGGGAGCCGAGAGGAAGCGGCGCGAGAAACGTCCTCCCAAACCACTGGACGCCGAGAAATTGCAGGAACTTGCGCTGCATTATGTCTCCAGATACGCGACGACGCGCGCGAAACTGGTCCGCTATCTGGAGCGCAAACTGCGCGAGCGGGGGTGGGACGAGGAAGCAAGCGGCGGGGAACCGCCCTTTCCACAGGAAATCGCCGAAAGTTTCGCGGCGCGCGGATTTCTGGATGACGAAGCCTATGCCCAGATGCGCGGGCGTGACCTGCTGCGCCGGGGATATGGTCCGCGACGTGTGGGACAGGCCCTTCGCGAGGCGGGCGTAGAGGAAGGCATTCGCGAGCGCGTCGATACCGGCCCACGCAAGCGCGCCAAGGCTGCGATATTGCTCGCCCGTAAAAAGCGCATCGGCCCCTTCTCGATCGAGCCTCCGGATATGAAAACCCGCGAGAAGCATCTTGCCGCAATGCTGCGTGCAGGCCATGCCTTTACCGAAGCGAAAAGGGTGCTGGATGCGGGCACCGAGCAGGAGCTGGACGAATGGCTGGACGAATTGGCGGAGTGGGATGGATGAGAATCATGGCGCCACTATTGACAGCGTTCGCGCTGGCTCTCGCCGCGTGCTCCCCGCAGCCCTCTGCCGAGGCGACTCCGGCGGCCGTTCAGGACGAACGCCATCCGACGTCCAATCTGCGGATCGTTCCAGTGACCATACGCAGCGGCACCGCCGCCCATGTGTTCCGCGCAGAAGTGGCCAATACGCCAGAGGCGCAGGCGCAGGGCCTGATGTTCCGCACCGATCTGGCGGATGACGAGGCGATGATTTTCCCCCGCGAAGGCAACGCCATTGCCAGTTTCTGGATGAAAAATACACCGCTGCCGCTGGACATTATCTTTATCGGGACCGACCGGAAGATCCTGAACATTGCCGCGATGACGACGCCTTATTCGCTCGAATCGGTGTCCTCCGTCGGGCCAGTCAGCGCGGTGTTTGAAGTGCGTGGGGGATTGTCGGAAGAGTTGGGCATCGGGCCGGGCGATACGGTTGAGTGGTGAGGGGGAGTTGTTTTCTCTCGGCGTTTGTTTTCTCTCGCGGCTAATTTGCTTCGCAAATGCCTCCGAGGGGGGCCTAACCGGCGGTCGCCCGGTCGGGCTCTGGCAGGCGCTTTGGGGCGCCTGCGGTTGTATGGTCTTTCTTGGGTCGTAACTATCGGCTAGGCGCGTTTCCATTATGGGTATCTTCGGAAAAATTTTCACCTGGTGGGACGGTGCTACGATTGGCACCAGCTTGTGGTCTTCGCGCAATGGAGAGCATGTCGGCACCGACGCGCAGGGCAACAAATATTACCGCCAGAAGAAAAAGCGCGAGCCAGCCGCTGGCGAATATTCCGCGCGCGAACGCCGTTGGGTGATCTATGACGGCGCGAACGATTCCAGCCGCGTGCCTGCCGAATGGCACGGCTGGCTGCACGGCGCGGGCGACAATGTGCCGGAAAGTTTCCTGCCCGCCGCGAAAATCTGGGAAGTCGATTACACACCCAACGCCACCGGCACGGCGCAAGCCTACCGCCCGCAAGGCGCGTTGGAGCGCGGCGGGAAGCGTGCCAGCGCTGTCGGCGATTACGAGGCGTGGAGCCCCGGCGACTGATGATGCGCCGGTCCAGCCTCCAGTTTGCGGCAACGGCCATGGCGCTTGCGCTGGCCGCCTGTTCCGGCGAGTCCGAGGAGGCGGAGCCGGACGCTGTAGCGACGGCAGAGCCTGTAACGCTGGACGATCAAGTCGAGCAGGCTCCTGCGGGTGATGATGCCGGATCGGGCGAGGACGAGGCGGTCATCGCCGCCGATGTGGCCCGTGCCGCTGAAATCGGCAGCCCCATGGAAGACCGCGTGGCAACGCTGGGCTTGCTCAACAAACGCAACAATGTCTCGCAAGACCTCGAACTGAAACCGGGCGAATCGCGCCGCATCGGCGATGTGATTGTGCGCCTATCTGCTTGCGAGCGCACCGCGCCGTGGGAAATGCCACAGGAAACCGGCGCGTTCGTGCAAGTGCTGGTCCAGTCCCGCGAAGACGAGGACCAGTGGGCCAAGACATTCTCAGGCTGGTTGTTCAAAGAATCGCCCGGCCTCAATGTGGTCGAGCATCCGGTTTACGATGTCTGGGTCAAAGAATGCGCGATGAGCTTCCCGGGCGAGGAAGAGGGATCGTCGTCCTCCGCTTCGGATGACAGCGACGCATAGGCCTGCGCCAGCGTCTGCGGCTGGGGCAACGCTGCATCCGCGACCATTTGCATATACGCTTTCTGGCTGAGCGGCACCGCGCCCAGCGATTCCAGATGGCTGGTCATGAACTGGCAATCGAACACTTTGCACCCCGCGCGGCCCAGCAGCGCGACCAGCCACGCCAGCGCGACTTTGGAGGCATCGGTCCGGTGGCTGAACATGCTTTCGCCGCAATACACACTGTCAAAGCCGACGCCGTAAACCCCGCCGACCAGCGTATCGCCTTCCCAGCACTCAATCGAATGGGCATCGCCGCGCAGATGCAGGGCGGCATAGCTGGCTTCGATCCGCTGGCTGATCCATGTGCCATCGGCATCCGCCCGCGGCCCGGCACAATGGCGCACGACTTCACGGAACGCTGTGTTGCAGGTCACCCGGAACTTGCCCCGCCGCAAAGTCCGGGCAAGCGAGCGTGACAGGCGAAAACCGTCAATCGGCAGAATCGCCCGCTCGCGCGGTTCGACCCAGAAAATCTCCGTATCCGTGCGGCTGTCGGCCATCGGGAAAATGCCATGGCGATAGGCCGAAAGCAGCAGCTCCGGCGAAATCAGCGAGGGCATCGGTGCGTGCATGGCGAATATCATGCCGCGCGCTGGCAGTGGCGGCAAGCAATGCTTGGTATCACCCCAAAGCGGGCTGACGAGAGCGATTGCCTCTTGCCTACCGCCCGCGTGCTGGCCTAGGGGCTGCGGCTCCCTGCAGGGGTGTAGCTCAGTTGGTAGAGCATCGGTCTCCAAAACCGAGGGCCGTGGGTTCGAGTCCCTCCGCCCCTGCCAGGGAATTTGGCGCGGTTAGGATGCCGCCGCAGACCCTCGATCACAAATTACGAAGCCATATAGGCGTACCAGCCGATCAGCAGGGTGATCCGTGCCACGAAGGGTGAGCGGGCGGCCCATGCCAGAACTATTGCCGCGAGTGAGGCAGCCGCGCCGGTCAGGAACGCGAGCTCCAACACATGGAGCGGCCCGTGTACCATCATGGCGGGCACCGCGATGGCCAGCGACAGCACTGTGCCTGCGACGATAAAGGCCATGCGGCGTATGAGCGGGTGGAACGGGGCTGTGGCGGTCAGAGCGACCAGCCCGCGCGCTTCTGTCCGGCCTGCGTGGGCGGACAAGGCAAAGACCAGCAGCAGGAGCGCGGCGGGGCTGCCTGCATGGCGATAATCGTCCGCCAGTCCGATGGCGGCAGCGCCCACTGCGAGCAGCGGGAACAACGACCCTGAGGCGATCAGGCGCATCTCCGCCAGCACCAATGGCACGATGCCCAGCCCGGCGCGGGTGGCGTGCTGCGATGACGGAGCGGCTCCGGGAAGCAATCTGCGCAGGGTCAGGCGGTCGAGCCATGCAAAGCGCTGGGTCCGCGCCTTGGACTTGTGTGGGCGGTAGACGAGCCCGGCAAGGGCGGCGATGGCCAGCGACAGCAGCACCCAGCCCGCGCGTGAGGCGAGATACCCTTGCGCGCCGATGCCCGCCCACGGGTCCAGCTCCACCCGTCCCGGAGCCAAGCTCGACGTACCGATGGCGAACGACTCGGACCCCGGCGGCGCTGACTCCATCAGCGGGCGTATTGCCCCTCCGACAGAGGCCATGTTGTTGGCAAAGGTGGAGCCGTTCTCCGCGGCGATGGAAGGCACGATGATGCTCGCCATCCACAGCATGAAAAACAGGAAATCGCCCAGCGCACCGCGCAAGATGGGCACCGCGTCGAACAGAATCCGGATCGCAGCCACCGCCAGCAAGGTCGGCCCCGCGACCACCCATAACAGCAGCAGGATATGGCCCGGCTGGTATGGCCCTGTCACCTTCATCCAGGCCAGAAACAATCCGGCCAGGCTGAGCGCGATCAGCACGCCCATCATGATCGCCGCGTCGGCCCCGAAACGCCCGAGTGCTATCGCGATGCGGCTGGCAGGGCTGGTCTCGTCCAATTGCCATGGTTGCCGCCGTGTCGGGCCAGCGCGCAGATAGATGAACACCACCGGCATCACGAGGGTAGAGACGACGATGCCCAGCCAGATGCCAAAGACGGGCGAGGTGAGGACCGGCAATTGCCCTCCCACCGCGATCGAAATCCCCTCTCCCTCGGTTTCGGAGATCATGTAACGCGCGGCCACCGGGGCACACAGCAGGAGCAACCAGAGTGAGGCGCTGCGGCGGTATCGCAAGAGGTCGGCCCCAAATGCCGAAGCGGTGACGGTGGAAACGGTCATCCGACTGGCTGCGCCTTTCCATCGGCAATCCGCAAATTTTGCACCGCCTGCGGGGCAAGCTGTTCGCCCAGATGCGTGGTCATGATAACGCTGGCTGTGGCCGCGCGCTCCATCACCAGCCCGTGCACGGCGGCGGCGCTTTCGCTGTCGAGCTCTGCGGTAGGTTCGTCCAAGGTCAGCACTTGGGGGTCGCCCATCAAAGCCTGCGCCGTAATCAGGCGGCGGCGCATTCCACCGGAATAGCCCTGAATGCGCCGGTCGATATCGGGCAGCAGGCCCAGCGCTTCCAATATCCCGGCAAACTGCGCATCGGCATCGCTGCGGCTGAGCCCCTTTAGCGAGGCGATGTGCAGCCCGAACTCGCGCGCGGTCAAGTCCTCTGGCAGATCGACGGCCTGCGGTGCGTATCCCAATGTCTGGCGCAAGGCGCGCCGGGCAGCGGGCAGGGGCTGACCTTGCCAGATGATCTCGCCGCTATTGGGCTTGTCCGCCGTCGCCAGCAGCCGCAGCAAGGTTGATTTCCCCGCGCCGCTCGGTCCGGTCAGCAATGTCAGACCTATGGGGAATGTGGCGCTCACATCCTCCAACACCTTCTTGCGGCCAAAGGATCGGGCGAGGGAGCGGGCTTCGAGTGTCATGACTGGTGTATTAACATAACAACACACTCGCGCAAGAGAATTGGCAGTGCGCAAGTGGCGGTTTGGATTGTTCATCCAGGATGCGGTTTTTCTGAATAGTCACCGAATGCGCAATTCAGCGTCGGCGCAGACGAAGCGTGCGACACCAGCGGTGAAGTGTTTAACCCGTCATCAGGAGAAAGCTCATGTCCGCGTACACATTCCGCAGCAGCAAGCCCGACCACTGGACCAGCCCGCGTCCGTTTCGCGACCCGACCCTACGCCTGATGCATCACGGGCGGGTGCAGCCGATGGAGCAGCACCGGAGCGGATTGCTGGCACGGTTGCTGGCGCTGGGCTGAAGCGTCTAGCTGTCCGTCTCGTCCATCCGCAATTGGCGCGCGGCCGCGGCACCGTCCGCCGGTTTGAACTGGTCGGAATTTTGCCACACGTCGAAGAACCGCTGTTCCTCGGCCAGACAATCCTGAAAGGCGGGCCGCTTGCGCACGCGCTCGTGCCACGCGGCCAGCTTCGGCCACGCCGCCGGATCCACGTCCTCACCCGCCAGAACCATCATGCACAGCTGCCCTGCTACAGCGCAGTCGGCCAGGCTGTAGCCGCCATGCCACAGATAGTCGCGGCCATCGCTCAGCTGCTCTTCCAGATAGGTGAAGATCAGCGGTAGGGTATCATTCAGGAGTGCCTGCGCGCCGTCTTCGTCCACTGGCAGGCCCATCAGGCGCGGGCCGATAAAGCGGCAGCGGAAAAGGCCAGCGCACAGTTCCAGCAGCGCTCTGTCGGAATACTCCTCCAGCCACAGTACCCACGCCCGGTCCTTCGGCTCTGCGGGCAGCAGCGGTGGCTCGGGCGCGATCGCATCCAGATAGGCGCAGATGGCGGAGCTGTCGGGCAAGGCGAAGTCGCCATCCGCGCTCAGGTCTCGCAGGATCGGCATTTTGCCCAGCGGGCTGTATTCCAGATAGGCCTCCCGCTCGATCAACGGGGATATCTGGCGATAGCTGAATTCCAGCCCTTTCTCGCGCAGGACCAGCTCGCACTTCTTCACGAAGGGGGAGAGAGGCATTCCGATCAGTTCCATCGTCATATCCGTCTCTCCCCTCGTAAAATGTCAGCCCGCGGTCAGTATTCCTCCGGCTCTTCCGGAGTATCGGCGGTGTGCGTCGGCCCGGCATCCTTCTGACCCTTGGCCAGTTTGAACACCACGCCCGAAAGCAGCGCCAGCGCCAGCAGGTTTGGCAGAGCCATCGCCGCATTGGAGATGTCGCCCAGCCGCCAGACCAGCTCGCTCGGCTGAGCCGCGCCCAGCCAGATCACGAAACACCACAGCACCCGCCACGCGATATGCAGCTTCTTTTCGCCGCCGCGGGTCGAGCCGGGGATCCGGTCGTAAATGAAGGTGATCGCCCGCTCACCGTAATAGCTCCACGTCAGCAGGGTGGTGAAGACGAACAGGATCAACGCCACGCTGGCCACCAGCACGCCGATTGGCACACCGATCACTTCGAACGGGAAGGCCGCCGCAAATGCGCCGCTGGTCATTTCAAAGCCGACGCGGTCGGATTGCCACGCATGGGCTACTGCCTCGCCGCCGCCGACAAATTCGCCGCGCACGGTCAGGATCACCAGCGCCGTCATGGTGCAAATCACGATAGTGTCGATGAACGTGCCCAGCATCGCCATGCGGCCCTGCTGCTCGGGATCGTTGGTCTGCGCCACAGCGTGGGCAATCGGGGTGGAGCCCTGACCTGCCTCGTTGGAGAACAGCCCGCGCGCCACACCGGCCCGGATTGCGAGGATCAGCGCTGCACCGACGAAGCCGCCGGTTGCCGCCTGCGGGTTGAACGCCCCGTGGAAGATCAGCGCGAAGGTTTCCGGCAGATCGGCAAAATTCAGGATCAGCGCGATGGCCGCCATCACGATATAGGATGCCGCCATGAACGGGATCACGCTTTCCGCGACGCGCCCGATCGACTTGATCCCGCCGATGATGACGATGAAGACCAGAACGGCAACAATCGCACCGCCCCACACCTCTGGAATGCCGAACAGTTCATTCAGGCCATCTGCCACGGCGTTCGACTGGATGGAGTTGCCCGTCACCAGCGCGCTGAACAGCGTGCCGATGCAAAAGATGATGGCGAGCCAGGTAAACTTCGGCCCCAGACCCATCATAATGTAGGTCATCGGACCGCCGCGATAGACGCCGTCCGATGTTTTCTCGCGGTACCGAATGGCCAGCGAGCCCTCGGCAAAGGCCAGCGCCATGCCGAACAGCGCGGTAACCCACATCCAGAAGATCGCGCCCGGTCCGCCCAGTGCGATCGCTGTGGCTACACCGGCCAGGTTCCCGGTGCCGACTTGGCCCGATAGCGCGGTCGAAAGCGCGGCAAAAGGCGAAATCTCGCCGTCGCCATCGCCCTTGCGGCTCTTGAACAGGCCGGCAAAGGCGCTGCCCAGTTTGACGATCGGGTAGAATTTCAAGCCCACCATCACCCACAGGCCAATGCCCAGCAGGATGATCGTCATCGGGGGGAAGGGCAGCAATTCCACCCCGTTCCATGTCCCCGCCCAGATGAAATCGGATACATTGGTGACAGGTGCCACCATCCGTTCGCCAAAACTAAGCTCGGCCTCGCCGCCAGCTGGTGCAGTCATGTGATGATGTTCCCCGATTTGTCCCTTAAGCGCGCGACGCTAGAGCGGGGCGGTTTCGCCTGCAACGGGTTTCTTGCTCCCCTCTTCCCCCACGCTTGCTTTTGCCGCCCTGCGCCATTAGATGCGTTCGGGTCTTCCGACATCGGAGCCTACCACTGCCCTCCCGGACCTAGCCCGGGGCGGCGATAGGCCCTACCCGGAAGAGACGATACGACGACAAGTTTTTGGTTCACACGAAAGCGGTAAGCCTAATGGCGGAAGAAACACCGAAATCAGCAGCTCCGGCGAAGCAGAAGACGTCTCCGGGCGAATTCATCCGTCAGGTGCGCACAGAAGCCAGCAAGGTCGTCTGGCCGACCCGGCAGGAAACCGTGACCACGGCGATCTTCGTCGGGATTATGGTTGTTATCCTCTCGCTGTTCTTCCTCGGCATCGATTCGGCGTTCGGCGCCATTGTCAGCTGGCTGCTGACGCTTGCCTGATCGGGCGCTTGACCGGCCCCGCGACTGAACCACCCATCACACGATTTAACGGACGATACTGACACTCATGGCACGCTGGTACATCATCCACGCCTATTCCGGTTTCGAGAACAAGGTACGCGACGCAATTCTCTCCGAGGCTGACCGTCTGGGTCTGGCCGAGGGTGTGGAAGAGGTGGAAGTGCCCACCGAAACCGTGACCGAGGTGAAGCGCGGCAAGAAGGTTCAGGTCGAACGCAAGTTCATGCCCGGCTACGTGCTGGCCAAGCTGAACATGACCGACGACGTTTATCACCTTGTGAAAAACACCCCCAAGGTCACCGGCTTCCTGGGCACCAACAACAAGCCGCAGGCGATTTCCGAGAAAGAAGCTGCGCGTTATTTCGGCGGTGTCGAGGAAGCCAAGAACGCGCCCAAGCAGCAGATCAGTGTCGATTACGAAATCGGCGATCAGGTCAAGGTGCTGGACGGCCCGTTCGCCAGCTTCAACGGCGTGGTGGAAGAGCTCGATTTCGACAAACAGAAGGTCAAGGTTTCGGTCTCGATCTTCGGCCGTGCGACTCCGGTGGAACTGGATTTCGAGCAAGTCGAACTGATGAAGTAAGGCGAAGCGGGCGGCGAACCCGCCCGTTTGGTGCAGGTTCATCCCCGCCTGCGAAAAGTGTTTCGGCAAACGCCGGAACACGCAGCGAAAAGGGGATAATGCGGCATGGCCGAAGAAACGCAGTCCGAGCAGCCGCGCCGCAACGGGTTTACCCGCTTTCTCGACGGCGTCGAATGGCTCGGCAATCTGCTGCCGCATCCTGTCACGCTTTTCGCATTGCTGGCGCTCGGCATAGTGCTTCTGTCCGGCTTGCTCGGATGGATGGAAATTGCCGTTGCCGATCCGCGCCCGGCGGGCTCCAAGGGCGTGGCCGAGGATGGCATGATCCGCGCGGTCAGCCTGATGGACGGCGACGGGGTGCGCCGGATATTCACCGGCCTGGTCGATAATTTCACCGGCTTTGCACCGCTCGGCGTGGTGCTGGTGGCGATGCTGGGTGTGGGCGTGGCCGAGCATTCCGGTCTGCTATCGGCGGCTGTACGCTCGATGGTGCTGGGCGCGCCGAAGAACCTTGTGACCGTGGCCATCGTCTTTGCCGGCATCGTCTCGAACACGGCTTCCGAAGTCGGCTATGTGGTTCTTATTCCGCTTGCCGCGGCGATTTTCTATGCTTTGGGTCGTCATCCTCTGGCGGGTATGGCTGCGGCATTTGCCGGGGTCTCGGGCGGCTACAGCGCGAACCTGCTGATCGGCACGATTGACCCCCTGTTGGCCGGGATCACGCAGGAAGCAGCGCAACTGATCGACCCTGAATACACCGTGGTGGCGACCGCGAACTGGTATTTCATGGTCGCCTCGACCGTCCTTATCACGCTTATCGGCTCGCTGGTGACGATCTACATCGTCGAGCCGAAACTGGGCGCCTACGATTCCAGCCGAGCGGACGAGACCATTCTCGACGATCGGATGATGGATGAGGTGTCCGATACGGAGCGCAAGGGTTTGCGCTGGGCGGGGCTAGCGCTGCTCGGCGTGCTGGGCCTGATGGCGCTCGTTCTGGTTCCCGAGTGGGGCATCCTGCGCAATCCCGAAACTGGTGACCGGATCGACAGCCCGTTCTTCGACGGGTTCGTGGTGTGGATCTTCATTTTCTTCGTGACGCTAGGCTATGCCTATGGCCGCGCGGTGGGGACGATGAAAAGCGACCGCGACGTGATCGACGCGATGGCCAAGGCGCTCAGCTCGCTTGGCCTGTATATTGTTCTGGTATTCTTCGCCGCGCAATTCGTCGCGTTTTTCGGCTGGACCAATCTGGGCGCGATTACCGCTGTGACGGGGGCGAACTTCCTTGTCGAAACCGGCATGACCGGCCCGGCGATCTTCTTCATGTTCATACTGCTATGTGCGCTGATCAATCTTTCGCTCGGCAGCGCGAGTGCGCAATGGGCGGTCACTGCGCCGATCTTCGTGCCGATGCTGATGCTGATCGGCTACGCGCCGGAAGCCATTCAGGCGGCCTACCGCATCGGCGACAGCACCACCAATATCATCACCCCGATGATGAGCTATTTCGGGCTGATCCTCGCCTGGGCCACGCGGTATGACAAGAATCTGGGCGTCGGCACGCTGATTGCGATGATGCTGCCCTATTCGATGTTCTTTCTCTTCTTCTGGTCGATCTTCTTCTACCTGTGGACCTTCGTGCTGGGCATTCCGGTGGGTCCGGGCTCGCCTACCTACTACACGCCCTGACCGCCTGAAGTCGGCCAACCCTAGCGCGCGCAGGCGGAGCCTTTTGCCGCCTTGATGCGGCTGGCTATGCCGCTGGTCCGCAACACTGTGCGGCGGCTGTCGCAAATCTTCAGCTGGAAGCGGGCCTTGCGCTCCTTGAAATCTAGCGAGACCCGGCGGAAATTTTCCATCAGGTCGGTGCCCAGCAGCAGCGCCGGTTCCTGATCGATTCCGAACACGGCGAAGGGCGGGACATCGGCAAACGCGATCGCCACCTTGTTCAGCGTGATCGGGCCGATTTTCAGTTCCGGGATAATGGCAAATTCCATTTCCACCGGCTTGCCGGTGACGCCGTACACAGTGACGGTCTGGAAGTCGCGCGGCCGGCGTGCCTTCAGTTTGTCGCGCAGCAGCGAGTTGCCAATCGTGATCTCCGTACCCGTATCGACCACCGCATCCACCGTCACGCGCCCGGCCGACACCTCCGTCAGGATCAACTGGCCGCGTTGCAGTCGCGCGGTGACCACGATGGTGCCGCCTTCGAAACGCGGACGGGTGGCGGCATCGTCCACCGTTATGACGCGCTCCTCGAAATCCATCATCAGCCGCTGTTCGACCAGCGCATCCAGCCCGATCATCCCGTCGCCGCCAATATTGCGCTCTTCCAGCACGGGCAGTTCCAGTCCGGTGGTCACCGTGGGGCCAAGGCGCAAATCGTCAACCATGACGCGGTCCACCACCTTGCTCTCGGTGATGGCGTGCAGCAGCACGGGTGATCCTTCGGGAAGCGCCAGTTCGCGCGCCAGCTGTTTGCCAATCACTGATGTATCGGCGCCGCTATCGACCACGAACCGGTACGGCCCCTGATCGTTCACTTCGACCTCCACAGTCATGCGGCTGCGCGATTTGCGGGCGTCGATTTCTTCGCCGCCGATGGCCAGTGTCTCGTCGATCTCGGCGACGGGCAGGGCGGGTATGCGGCTTTGGGCAGGAGCGCTTTCCGGCGCGTCCTGCGCAGCCGCACCCGCCGGAACGCCGCCCGCGCCGAGCACAGCGACAAGGGCCGAAGCCGAACGAATGAGAGAACGATAATGAGGCATAGGCGCATCTATCTGGCAGGCGGAATGAACCGGCGGTGAGTTTGCTGTGGTCGCCCTCATACCTGCTAGCTCAACCAGACACTATCACACTCGCTCTGAAATGGTCCGGTTCCCGCCCAATTCGTGCCGAATCGCTTGCAAATTGGGGCGAAAGCGCTATGTGCCGCGCTTCCCAAGTTCAGCTTAGGAAACCCGCTGCGGGAGGTGCTTCTTACGATGTGCCGCTTGACCGCTTACCATGAGCCCCGGCCACAAACCGGGGCGACAGTGAGAAAAGGAGGCCTCTCATGGCCAAGAAGATCGAAGGTTATATCAACCTTCAGGTGCCCGCCGGCACTGCCAACCCGTCCCCGCCGATCGGCCCTGCGCTGGGTCAGCGCGGCGTGAACATCATGGAATTCTGCAAGGCGTTCAACGCCGCTACGCAGGACATGGAAAAGAACGCCCCGATCCCGACCAAGATCACGGTCTATGCCGATCGCAGCTTCAGCTTCGAAACGAAGACGCCGCCAGCTAGCTACATGATCAAGAAGGCGATGAAGATCAAATCCGGTTCGAAAGAGCCCGGCAAGGACATCATCGGTTCGATCAAGAAGAGCCAGCTGGCTGAAATCGCCGAGGCCAAGATGAAGGACCTGAACGCGAACGACATCGAGCAGGCAATCAAGATCATCGGCGGCTCGGCCCGTTCGATGGGCCTCGAAGTGGTGGAGGGCTGATCATGGCGAAACAGACGAAAATGCAGAAGGCGCGGGCCGAGAAGATTGATCCCGAAGCCATGTACAGCTTCGAAGACGCGCTGGCGACGCTGCGCGAATTTGGTTCCAAGAAGTTCGACGAGACGATCGAGGTCGCAATGAACCTCGGCGTCGATCCGCGCCACGCCGACCAGATGGTCCGCGGCATGGTTGCCCTGCCCAGCGGCACGGGCAAGGACGTGAAGGTCGCTGTCTTCGCCAAGGGTGACAACGCCGACAAGGCGCTGGCCGCCGGTGCCGACAAGGTCGGCGCGGAAGACCTGATGGAAGACATGCAGGCCGGCAATCTCGATTACGACCGCGTGATCGCCACGCCCGACATGATGGGCGTTGTCGGCCGCCTCGGTAAAGTGCTGGGTCCCAAGGGCCTGATGCCGAACCCGAAGCTGGGCACTGTAACCCCGAATGTGGAGCAGGCCGTGAAGGACGCCAAGGGCGGCCAGGTCGAATTCCGCGTCGAGAAGCAGGGCATCGTGCATTCCGGCATCGGCAAGATGTCGTTTAAGGATGCCGATCTGAAGACCAATTTCGACGCCTTCACCAGCGCGATCCTGAAGGCCAAGCCATCGGGCGCGAAGGGCAAGTATCTGCGCAAGCTGTCCATCACCTCGACCATGGGCCCCGGCCTGAAGATCGATACGAGCGGGATGGAAGGGGCGTAGTTTTCGGGGTGAGTGAGCGCATCCGCGCTCACTCCTCCTCGCTCACGTGGCCTGGAGGGCACGTCGCTGCGGGCGGCCGGTCGGCCTTTGCGGTCGCATTCGCGACCGGATGAAGATGCGCTGTTCCCTTGGACAGTGATCAGATTTGAGGGCCTCTCGCATTTTGTGCGGGAGGCCCTTTCTCTTTGTGGGTCAGCTGGAGTCGGCTTCGGTTTCCGCTTCGCTGCCTTTGGTGCCCAGCTGTCGGGCGTAGAGCCAGCCGATGCCCAGCAGACTGAACCCCAGCGCCATGAAGCTGGCGATGCGAAGCAGGCCTTCCAGCGCGGCGGCGTCGATCAGGAACACCTTCGCCACGGCCAGAAGCATCAGGACCAGCGATCCGATGCGCCAGCTCTGCTCGCCGCGCATCCGGCCGATCAGCAGGAAGCCAATGGCCAGCGCAATGCCCATGACCGAGCGCAGCAGATCCTCGGTCTGGCCCATCGGCTCAGCGGTCAGGATAGAGCCGGAGAACATCTGGCGCAGCAAAGCAAGGGCGGTCACGGTGATGGCAATCATCGCCAGCGCATCCACCGCCTGTCTGCCACGAAGGCCCGTCATACCGCGTATCAACCAAAGGGCGGCGAGCGCCACGACGCCTGCGGCCAGCGCCAGATTGGCAATCGGCACCGGCCCCACGGCTTGCGCAGTGAATAGCGGATTGTGGACCACCCCGGTGAACCAGACGAGATGTGCGAGCGCCAATCCGGTCAGCGCCAAAGCCATGGCAGGCTGGGCACCGATGCGGGGCAGCGGACGCAGAGCAATCGCCGCTCCGCCTATCAGCAGCGCCTGCCAGATTGTCCGCTCGGCCAAGGCATTCGCAATGAAGGAAGTCTGGGTCTCGATGCCGAAGATCTGTTTGTAGAGAATATGCAGCGTCACCAGCAGCGCAGCGCCTGCCGCCCAGAACAGCGCTGGTCCCGGCACGTAAGGCACGCTCCATTCGCGGGCCTCGCCCCCTCGCCAGCCCAGGGCAGCAGCGGCAGCGCCGAATGGGAGGATACGCAGCAAGGCGTCCCGCCATGTCGGCCAATCCAGCAGGAAGGTCTGCGCGCCAGCACCCGCTTCTATGCCCGTCGCGCTCCACTCCATCAGCGGGAGCAGCGCCCACAACCCTGCGACACCCAGCAGCGCCCAGCATGCCGGATCGGCAGCAAAACGCGCGAAGCCGAACGCTCCAACAGCAAACGCCGCCAGCCAAGGCAACGTGTCGGCGGGCAGGATCTGTGCGGCGAGGCCGTAGCCTGCCAGCGCCGCGCCGATTTGGCCGATATCGAATGCGCGTCCTGCCTTGGCTCTCCATGCGGCGGCGCCAAGCGCGAGCGACACGGCGGCCCAGCGCAGGATAGCGCGTCCATCGATCCCGTCCTGCTGGCCGGTAAACAGGTTCTCGAATTCCTGCTCGAACCCGGCAGAGCCGAACAGCAGAAGCAGCACGGTCAGACAGCCACCACTAATCAGGGTTGTGGCCGCATTGTCGGACCGGCGCCGATTGGCGAGCAGCAGAACGCCCAGAACAATTGCGGCGACAATCGGGGCGGTCCAGCTTGGCGTCACCAGCAGAGCGGATATGAGCACCAGCAGCGCGGCGGAGGTGCTGAATAGCGCTGCCCAGCCGGTCGCTTCGCCATCGCGGCGGGCACGGATGGCCGCGGCGAGCGGGAAGGCTGCAAGCAGCAGCGCTGTGATGGCCGGACGCCACTCGGTCGTTTCGGGGGCAAACGGCTCGCCGACGACGACATAGGTCGCCGCCATCAGCCCGAGCGATCCGGCGGCGACCTGTATGCGGTCGCCGATCGTCGCGCGCCCGAGCCAGATGTGGAGCGCAGGGACCCCTGCGAAAACCGGCGCCGCGCCTGCAACCAAAGCGTAGAATGTCCAGTCCGCCACCGGGTCCCACTGCGTCAGCAGGCCGATGGCGATCACCATGGCCACCGCGCTTGCTTCGCGCAGCTCTGCGCGTTTCCATGCGAGTCCGGCTAGCGTTGCCCCCATCAACAGATACAGTCCCCATGCCAGCAGGCCGTCACCCGCCCGGTCGACCAGCAAGGCCAGTTGCAGGCTGGCGACCAGCGCTGATGCCAGCCGCACAGGACGCGCAAACGAACCGCCCGTGACGAGCGAGGGCAACACAGCGCCCAGCAGCAGAAGGTAAAAACCAAGCGCTAGGATCTCGGCGGTCCCTACATTCTCGGACAGCAGCAGCAACGCGCCCCAGCCGAGGCCGGCGGCCAGTGCGGCGAGCGATAGCCAAGGGCGGCCCTGACGCTCCCCGGCCTGGGTCAGCCCGACGGTCACGAGGCCGAGATAGATGGTCAGCAGCGGCAGGTTGGCTTCCTCCCCGCCGACGAGCAGCGGCGCGGCAAATCCGCCGACCAGTCCGAGGATCGCGCAAGGCAGCCCGAAGCGGAAAGACAGCGCAATCGCCGCTGCCGTCACCCCCGCCAAGCCGAGGAATGCCAGCGTCTGACCGATCAGCCCGTATTGCGAACCCGCAAGGTAAAAGCCGGCATAGAGCGTCGCGAGGCCCGCCCCCGCGAGTGCCTGACAGATGCGCGGATCGCCGACCAGATCGGCTTTGCGGTGGGCAAACTCGGCACCCGCCAGCAGCGCGATTCCGAACACAAACGCCATCGCCACGCGCACCGACGGCGTCACCAGACCGGCATCGATGGAGTAGCGGACCAGCAGGATGCCCGCGATGGCGAGCGTTATCCCGCCGACCCAGATTGGTAGCCTGCGCCCAAAAATTTCCTCGAAGTCGAAGCTGCGCTTGGCAGGCTCTGGCTCTGGCTCTGGGTCTGGCTCTGCCGCTGGCTCCGGCTCGTTTCCGAATTGCTCGGCGATGTCGGCGGCTGCCGGCTCTACGCTTACGAAGGGAGGGTCGTCCGCTGGCAGAGCTTCACGCGCGAGAGACGTCTCGCGCTCCGGCTCAGGCTCAGGCTCAGGCTCAGGAAGAATTTCCGACTGAGCAACATCTTCGGCAACACTTCTGACCAGTGCCACCGACGCCACCGGTTCTTCTGCGACCTGCTCGGCAGCGGCCGATTGCGCCCATTCCAACTGGTCAATCCGCCTTTGCAGCGAGTCCACACGTTGCCACAGCCAGTAAATGGCAGCGCCAAAGGCGATGATGATCAGTAGTTCCAAGAACGCCCCCGCAAATGCACCACGATTAGGCTATGGAAAGCGCCCGGAAGTCAAGCAAGCGGGTGCGAGAATGCGGGGGGAGGAGATTCAGATACCGCCCGGCGTGAAGTCCAGCCCGGCCGTGCCCAGCGCATCGCATAATGTGTGCACACAGCTCGATAGTTCTTCCGCATCGGTCGAACGTATGACGAAGTTTGCGCCGACTTTGCCTTCGCGGAAGAAGGGATAGCTGCCGATCTGACAGGCCTCGTGCGCGGCCTCTGTCTCCCGCAAGATATCGGCGACTTCGCTCTCTGCCGTCCAGCACCCGATCGTCTCGCTCTTCAGCGGAACGCCGCCTTCCAGCGTGCCGGTCAGCGCATCAAGCATCCCCGCAGTGATGTGCGGCACACCCGCCATCAGGAAGACGCTGCCGTGGCGAATGCCGGGCGCGCCGGACATGCGATTGGGGATCAGCTCCGCGCCCTCGGGCACACGGGCCATCCGCAGGCGCGCTTCGCTCAGGCCGCCGGGTTTGTCGGCATAATACCGCTCCAGCAGAGCGCGCGCATCCGGATGGATCGTGACGCCGACACCCAGTGCCTTGGCCACCGCATCGACAGTAATGTCGTCATGCGTCGGGCCGATACCGCCGGTGGTGAACAGATAGTCATTGTCTGCCCGCAGTGCGTTCACCGCAGCGACGATCCGATCCTCGTCATCGGAAACCACCCGCACTTCGGCCAGCCGGATGCCCTGAACCTGCAACCAGGAGGCAACCTGCGCGATGTTCTTGTCATGGGTGCGGCCCGACAGGATCTCGTCACCGATAACGAGGAGCCCGGCGGTCCAGATGCGGTCTGATTGAGTTGCAGTCATGCAGTGGGCATTAGTCTAGCGGCGTGCCCGGCGCTACTCCGCAGCTTCCAGCTGTTCACTGGGCACGGCAGTCCCCGTTCCGGCCTTGGCGAAAACCAGCAGGCCATCATCCACCGGATCACTCGCCATCCGCTTGCGGTCGACGACATATTCCTGATTGAGCCGCCACGGATAGGCGATGGCGTTCTTGGGCATGATATGCTTCGAGCGCTGGATGTAGCCGGAAGAGAAATCGAAGATATCGTCCTCTTCCAGTTTTGCTTCGTCGTCCGGCGTCAGGCGAGCCACCGCGATGTCGCGTCCTGTCGCTTTCATGTGATTGAGCACGCGGCAGACATATTCCGAATTGATATCGGCCCGCAGCGTCCAGCTGGCATTGAGATAGCCGAACACCACTGCAAGGTTCGGCACGTTGGAGAACATACAGCCCTTGTAATAATAGACCTGCGAGAAATCGACCAGCTGGCCTTCGACGCTGACATCGATCTTCCCGCAGACCGCCATTTTCAGGCCCGTGGCGGTAATGATGATGTCGGCTTCCAGCAGCTCCCCGCTTTCCAGTTCGATCCCGTTTTCCACGAAGCGGGCAATCCGTCCGGTCTTCACCGAAGCCTTGCCGCTGTTCATCGCTTCAAACAGATCGGCATCGGGGATCAGGCAAAGGCGCTGGTCCCATGGATCATAGGGCGGCGTGAAACTTGTCTCGTCATAATTTGTGCCGAGCTTTTCCTTTGCCGCTTTGGTCAGCGAATTTTTCACCTTCTCCGGCTTGTTGCGCGCCAGTTTGAAGGTGAAATCCTGCATCCGGATATTCTTGAACCGGGTGATCCGGTAAGCCAGCTTCTCCGGCAAAATCTTGCGCAAAGTGTTGGCGAACCGGTCCTTGGCCGGACGCGCGAACATCCATGTCGGGGTGCGCTGGAGCATGGTGACATGCCCCGCATCCCCCGCCATCGAGGGCACAATGGTGACGGCGGTCGCTCCCGAACCGATGACCACGACTTTCTTGCCGGCGTAATCCAGATCGTCGGGCCAGAATTGCGGGTGCAACACCTGCCCCTTGAAATCGCCCAGTTCGAAACCGGCGTCGTAAGGCTCGTCGTAATCGTAATAGCCGGAGCCGAGATACAGGAAGTTGGCGGTCAGCCGCTTGCGCTCGCCATCGGTGGTTTCGACAACCACAGTCCAGCGCGCATCGGCCTCGCTGAAATCGGTCGAAATAACGCGGTGGCCATACCGGATGTGGCGGCGGATATCGCGCTCGTCCACGATCCGGTTGAGATATTCCATGATCGACGGGGCGTCGGCGATGCTTTTCTCATGCGTCCATGGCTCGAAGGAAAAACCGAGCGTGTGCATGTCGCTGTCGGACCGGACGCCGGGATAGCGGAAGAGGTCCCACGTCCCGCCAAGATTGTCGCGCATTTCGAGGATGCCATACCGGTGATCGGGGCAGTGCATCTCCATATGCGCGGCCATGCCGATGCCCGAAATCCCCGCGCCGACGATCAATACGTCGAAGTCTGCCGCTGCGCTCATCATGTCGGTCCTTTGTTGCAACGTATCTCTTCTAAGCGAGCATGGCACACTTTGCGAGTCCCTGCACGAAAGGTCATAGCTGACGCGGGCTGCAATACCGGCTAGGCGGCGCGCCATGTCATTCAAAGCCAGCTATACCCTCGCCGCGTCTGTCCTAGCGAGTGCCACGGTGATTGCGCCCGTCTCCGCGCAAGAAGCCGATCAGGATGCGCCGGAAGAGACGGAGATTGTCGTTGTCGGCCAGGGCCTGCCCGATACGCCGTCAGTTCCGGCCTACGCCACACGCACGCTGGAGCGGGAAGCGATTATCACCGCGCCCTCAGGCCGGATCGAGGATGCGCTGGGTTCGGTCGCAGGATTCCAGCAGTTTCGCCGGTCGGACAGCCGCTCTTCCAATCCGTCTGCGCAAGGCGTCACCCTGCGGGCGCTGGGCGGCAATGCGACCAGCCGTGCCCTTGTGACACTCGACGGTGTGCCGATGGCCGATCCGTTTTTCGGCTACACGCCTTTTGCCGCGCTGATACCCGAGCAATTGGACCGCATTCGCGTGACGCGGGGCGGCGGCTCCGGGCCCTTCGGAGCAGGCGCACTGGCGGGCACGATCGCATTGGAAAGCGCTGGGCTGGACCAATCGGGCAGCGTGAACGCGTCGCTTCTTGCCAATGATCGCGGCGGGACCGAAGCAGCCGCGACGCTGGCCGCTCCGCTGGGCGCTGGATACGTCGTGGCCAGTGGCCGCTGGGACCGGGGTCAGGGCTTCTTCACCACGCCGGAGGACCAACGCGCTCCGCTGAGCGCGCGGGCCGCTTTCGACAGCCGTTCGGGCCAGATCCGCGCGGCCATCCCGCTTGGCGACACATACGAGGTGCAGGCCCGCCTGCTGGCTTTCGAAGATAACCGGACCCTGCGGTTCGACGGCGCGGACAGTTCGGCGAGCGGACAGGATGCCAGCATCCGGGTGGTCGGTCGCGGGGCATGGGAAGTGGACGCGCTGGCCTATGTGCAGGCGCGCAATTTCTCCAATATCGTGATCAGCTCCACGCGGTTTGTGAAAGTGCTCGATCAGCGCAACACGCCCTCGACGGGACTGGGTGGGAAGCTGGAGGTGCGTCCACCGGTTGGGGCCGACCACGTCCTGCGGCTTGGTGTGGACTACCGACGGAGCGATGGCGAGCTGCAGGAGGAGGCATTCAGCGCCTTCACCACCAATCTGCGGGCGCGGCGACGGGCTGGCGGGGCGACAAGCGATCTGGGCCTGTTTGCCGAGCATGACTGGACGCGCGGCCCGCTGGTTCTGACCGGCGGAGTGCGCGCCGACCGGACCGTCATCAGTGACGGCTTCTTTCGCGAAAGCGATGCGGCGGGCGTCGTCGTGATCGACAATCAGTTCACCGGTCGCAGCGACTGGACCGTGACCGGGCGCGGCGGTGTGCTGTTTAAAGCCAGCGATACCCTATCCTTGCGCGCGGCAGCCTATAGCGGACTGCGCCTGCCGACCTTGAACGAGCTGTATCGGCCCTTCGTTGTCTTCCCCGTATTCACCAGCGCCAATGCGTTGCTCGAAAACGAGAAACTGGTGGGATACGAAGCGGGTCTGGACTGGCGACCGGCGGAAGGCGTTGAGCTGACTGTAACCGCTTTCGGCAACCGGTTAAAAAACGCCATTGCCAATGTCTCGCTGACTCCGACCGACCGCCAGCGACAGAACCTGCCCGCCATCGATGCGCAGGGACTGGAACTGGGCGCGAAATTGGAGCGGGGCCCGTGGCGGTTTAATGGAACGGTTGCCTATACCGATGCGGCTGTGGATGGCGAAGGCGCTTCTGCCGCGCTGGATGGCAATCGCCCGCCGCAAACCCCGCAATGGGCTGCATCGGCTACCCTGGAATTTGAACCGCGCGACGGGCTGATGGTGGCCGCCACGCTGCGGCATGTCGGCGCGCAGTTTGAAAGCGATTCTGAAACGGATCGGCTGCCCCCGGCAACAACTCTGGCGGCTTTTGTGAGCATTCCGGTCACGGCGCGGCTGGGTATTGTGCTGCGGGCGGAGAACATTTTCGACGAGACCATCGTAACTCGCAATTCGGCGGGCGCGTTCGATCTGGGTGTTCCGCGCACGCTATGGGGCGGCATCCGTTACGGGTTCTGATTGGGCAGATTTGCCGGGTAGGCTAGCTTAAGCGCCAGTTTCCCCCCGCCGCGACCAGTGGCACGCCTCTTGGCAACAGGAGGCGATGGCATGAGTATTCTCGACAGGTTCCGGCTGGACGGCGAAGTGGCGGTGGTAACCGGCGCTGGCAAAGGCATTGGGCGCGCTATCGCGATTGCTCTGGCCGAAGCCGGGGCCGACGTTGCGGTGGCTGCGCGGACCCAGTCCGATCTGGAGGCGGTCGCCGAGGAAATCCGTGCGCTGGGGCGCAACGCGCTACCGTTGGCGACGGATGCCACCAGTCTGGAGGCACTGGAGAAGCTCGCCGCAGAAACCGTGAAGCAGCTCGGCAAGCTGACCATCTGGGTCAACAATGCGGGCGGGATTCCGGACGGCACCCCGCGCTATCTTACTCGTACTTCTGAAGAAAATTTCGATGCCCAGATCGGCTTGAACCTGAAAGCGGTGTGGATGGGATCGACTGTCGCTGCGCGCACCATGAAGGACGGGGGCGGGGCAATCGTCAATATCTCCTCGCGGTCTTCCTATGGCCCGCAGGTCAAGAACGGCCCCTACGGCGCGGCCAAGGCGGCGGTGAACAGCCTGACCTCGACCTTGGCAATGGAGGCAGCCCCCAATATCCGCGTGAACGCTGTTGCGCCGGGGCCGGTGCCGACCGAGAATTTCGATGACTGCATGGGCACCGATACGCCCGAAAAACGCGCAAAACTGCTGGAAATGATGCAGATGCCGCTCCAGCGTTACGGGACGGGCGAAGATATCGCGGCAGCGGTGGTCTATATGGCCTCGCCTGCGGCTAGCTGGGTAACAGGACAGTGCCTGTATGTTACCGGCGGAAAGTAAGACGCCAGTGCATTAACGTTCGAGCAGTTGCTCGCTCGTGTTGATCTCTGTGATGCCGCGCTTGCCGTCTGCGTCACGACCCAGCTGCACCACGACATCAATCACGCTGGCGGCATAGGCGATGGTGTCGCTGCGGCTCAGACCAATGCCGGTTTGCATCACCATCAGCGACAATTGCTCCAGCGCGCCGCGCAGCGAATTGGCGTGGATCGTAGAGAAGCTGCCGGGATGGCCGGTGTTAATCGCGCGCAGGAAAGACACGCTCTCCGCCCCGCGCAATTCGCCGAGCACAATCCGGTCGGGGCGCAGGCGCAGCGCCGCCTGCAGCAGCTCGTTGGCGGTGACTTTGGCTTCGCCCAATTCGCCCTTCACCGCGACCAGTCCCACGCCGTTTTCGCCGGGCAGGCGCAGTTCCGGCGTGTCCTCTACCAGTACGACGCGCTGGTGCGGCGGGATTTCGCCCAGCATTGCGTTGAGGAAGGTGGTCTTGCCGGTGCTGGTCCCGCCGGAGATCAGGATTGTGCGGCGCTGGCGGATCGCTTCGCGCAGAAACGCGATCGGCTCGGCCTGCGGATCGGGCATGGCACCGGCGGTCGCCGGTTTCAGCGCGCCATTGTCATAGGCATCGAGCGGCAGATCGAGCCGCCGGTGGCGGCGAATGGCCATCACCCAGTGCTTGCGGCTGGCGGGCGGCCCGCAAAACTGGATGCGCGCGCCATCGGGCAGGGTCGCGCCGAGCAGCGGATGCTCGCGGTTGATCCCCTGATGGCAGACCCGCGCCACTTGCTCGGCGAGCCGCTGGACCAGCGTGTCGGTGATGTTCGGCGTGTCGATCCGCTGCATGCCGGGGCTGGCCGCGTCCTCGATCCAGACCTCGCCGGGGCGATTGACCAGAATTTCCGTGACCGTATCGCGCTCCAGCCATTCGCGGAAAGGCGCAAGATAGGCGTCGAGATAGACGCTGCGTTCGCCTTCGGGTTGCGCGCCGCCCTGCGGGATGGGATGGATATCGGCGGACACGAACCTTCTCGCTTACCGGGCGTTGCCGACGCCGGAGAAATCGAGATCGCGTGCGGTAAAGACCCGGATCGGCTCGCCCTGGCGCACGCGGATGGTCGGGCCGATCTGGCTGTCGGTTTGCGCGGCGATACCCGCAGCCGACTGGCTCGCTCCGCCAATCACCACCGATGCGCCGCCCGAGCCTACAGCGGACAGTCCGCCGATGACGGACAGCAACATGGCCGAGCCAAAGCGCTTGAAGAATTTGGAATCCACATCGCCGGGCAGGCCGGTGGTCCCGTCAAAACCGATGGCTGGGGATTGCAAATTGACCGATGCTCCGTCGGGCCGGATCAGCCGCGTCCACACAACATAAGCGCGCTTCTGGCCCCCCTGCACACCGGACTGGTACTGACCGATCAAACGGCTGGAGCGGGGGACAAGGATGCTCTTGCCATCGAAGCTGCGGACATCCTGACTGACCACTGCGCGGACAAAACCGGGCACATCGGTGTCGATGGCGGTTTCCAGCACGGCAGGGATCAGTGTTCCCTGCGTTACGGTGGTCGCCGGATTGGTCATCGCGGTCGCCTGCGTCGGTCCGCCGCCCACGCCGCCGATGCGACTGGCGAAATCGGATGCCGAGCCGGTCACGCCGCCGGGCACCGCGTCGGCGGCAGCCTCGGCCAGTGCCGCAACGGGACCGCCTGCAACGGCCTGACCCGTGCTCGCATCGAACACCATGGTCGGGCTGGAATAGGGGTTGGGCTGGGCAACGGGCAATGCAGCGCGTCCCGGCATGTTGGACAGGACGGGCTGCGGCGCCGGATCGGCGCGGCGGGCAGGTGCGCCCACCGGTTGCGGCTTGGGCTGCGCCACCACTGCGCTTCGCACGGGCTGGGTGGCTTGCGGTGCTGGCTGGACCTGATCGGTGCCGACACTGGCGGGCGGTTCCATCCGCGCGCTGTTCATGCTCCACAAGGTGACCGCACCCAAGGCAGCAACGATGGCGATGCCCGCCACCATGCCGACCATATCGGATCGGCCCTGCTTGCGCGCGACTGCCGGGTAGGAATTGCGGCTCGCAAGATCGATGACTTCCGCGCTTTCCGTGTCGCGCGGATCGCTTGCTGCTTCATTCTCGGGCCCACCACTGGGCGGCAATTTGGAGGCTAGGCGCATGGTGTGTCCTGACTATTGGCGGGTGGTGGATGCGGCGGCTGCAGCAGGGGCGGAGAGCGCGGCCTGATCGGGCGCAGCGCGCACCGGCCCGCGATTGACCAGCGTCGCGGTCTCATCGCCGGATCGCAGAATAATCGCGGCGGGCACGCCTTCGACGACGATGGTGTCACCGCGCACGGTGAAGTTTACCGGCCCTTCGGTGCCCTCGTAATCCTTCACCAAAATGGCGGGAACAGGGCTACCTGCGGGCCATGTCAGGAAAGTCGCCTCTCCGTCATCATAGGTTTCTGCCGGCAGCAGCCCGGTATCGCCCGAGCCGTTCCACGCATAATTCAGCAGAGCCGGATCGACCACGGCATAGGGATCGGTCGCAGCGGCGATTTCCACCGCATTCGGCCCGCCTACGCTTGCCAGCGCGGCTTCCGCTTCTTCTTCGGGTTCTTCCGGATAGGTGAAGGCGAGAAGATAAAGCGGCTGCGCCTTCGGGCTGGCGACCAGATCGAACAGATAGGTATGGCGATTGGTGACCACCGTCATATTGGTCCGCGCGGTGGGGGAGAGCGGCTTCACGAACAGCAGATTGGCCCGCTTGTTCGGAGTGACCTGCCATGCATTGGCATCGCCAATCGCGACATTCTCGATGGCCTCGCCTTCGCCGAAACGGATGGTCGCCTGCACTTTCACGCGGCCCTCCAGCCGCACGACTTCCATGGGGTCATACATCCGCTCGGCCAGCCGCGAATCCTGCGCGTGAAGCGGGGCCGTGGGTGCTGCGAGAGTCAGGGCACCGCTTAGGGCGAGTGCGAGCGCGGCCGGGATTTGGGCGCGGGTCATTTGAGTTTCTCCGTATTGGCTCGCGATGTGCGCGCCTGGGATGGTTTGAAGCGGGTCCCCAGACCCATGGTGCGCCCGGTGCCGCTGCTGAGCGGCTGAACCTTGCCGTCGGCAGAGCCGGTCGCAAAAACATTGGTGACGCGGGCTGGCTGAGAGGCCGGGCCCGTATCATTGGCTGGGGCGGCGGGCGCGCTGCCCGGATAGCTGGTTGCGGCAATCGCGGTGCGCTGGGCGGCCACGCTCTGCTGGCCGGTTGCCGCAGCGGCAGTGCCCCGCGCCTCGCTGGCTGCCTGTTGCGGCTGAGCGGGTGCAGGGGCCGGGGCCGGGGCCGCGCTTTCGCTGCGCTCGCCCTTGTCCGGCACCAGCCCGAAGACCTGCCAGCCCGACACCATGGTTCCGGCCACTTTCAGCACCATGATCATCAGCGCGACATGCACTGCGCCGACCATGAAGAAGGCCATGGCCGCGCGCGTTTCGATCTCTCCCGGCACCGCTGTCAGCGCGGCGAGGATCGGCACCGAAAGCTCCAGCATGACGCTGCCAGCCAGCACGGCGAAGAGCGGTGTCAGGGCCAGAAGGACCAGCCCTTTCAGCCAGCCGGTGAACAATCCGCGCGTGCCATTGAATAGTGCCATCACCACAAAGATCGGCCCCAACGCGACCAGAACCGCCAGCGCGATACGCGCGGTTACCAGAACGCCGACCGTTCCGAGCATGAACAGCATGGCGCCCAGCCACAGCATTCCTTCGGGCGAGAAGGCGGAAACATCCTCGTTATCGCCGCTCGCCTCTTCGATTGCGGCGAACACCACATCGACCTTGGTGGCAAAAGTCGCAGTCGCGCTGCCGCTGTCGCCGGTCATGACGCCCGCGAGCCAGTCGGGCGCGCCGATCGCAAGGTTCCAGACCACCGTCTGGTAGGCGACCCAGCTGGTCGCGAAAGTCAGCACCAGTCCCAGCGTCAGCATGCGCGGGGTAAGCGAACGCACGCCAAGGCTGGAGCGCCCGGTCAGCAGGCTGATCGCGAAGAACGCGATATAGAGCGTGAGCAGGATGGTGAGCACCGTGACCAGCGTCCCGCCCGATGCAAACAGCCTGCCAAACGCCGCGCCGGTTACTTCTGCTGCAACGCAGTCCACCGCGCGCAGGGCCGAGGCTACGCCGCCCGCCGCATCGCTGACCGCATATTGGCATTCCGCCGGAGTCGGGGTGCCGACTGGGGGCGCGGTGGCTGTCGCGATGACGGTCATTGCGCCGCCTGATCGAATGCGAATTCGTCTTCCTGATGCAGAGGCGCGCCCTCGGCGGGCCACTCATGCCCGGTCAGCTCGGGGAACCAGTCCGCCGGATCATCGCCCACATCGCTGCGCACGCGGTCGAGCTGGCGCACGCTGCTTTCGCGGCCCGACAGCATGGTCAGCACTTCGGGTGCACCCGACAGATCGAGCCTCACGACGACGCTCGCATCGGGCTGACGGACTAGAAAACAGCGACTGTGTGCGGGAAGCGTGCGGATGAGAGCAAGCTCGTGCAGGGTCAGGCCGAAGCCGTCGCAATAATCTTCAGGCCGTGCGCGGCTGTTGGGCATGAACACCATGGTGGCGGTCTGTTCGACCAGCGCAGTGGAGATGCGGCTATCCAGTGCATCGCGCGCGCTCTGGGTGGCGAAGCCGACCAGCGCGTTGCGTTTCCGCAATGTCTTGAGCCAATCGCGGATGCGCGCAGCGAACACCTCGTCGTCCAGCGCCTTCCAGCCCTCGTCGATCAGGATCATGGTCGGATCGCCGTCGAGCCGTTCCTCGATCCGGTGGAACAGATACATCATCGTCGGTGTGCGCAGCTTGGGGTTTTCCAGCAGCGCCGTCATATCGAAGCCGAGCGTCTTGTTGTTCAGGTCGAGCTTATCAGCCGCGTTATCGAACAGCCAGGCATGCTCGCCGCCTTCTATCCAGGCGCTCAGCCGGTCGGCCAGATCGCCGGGTTCGGGCCGCCGCGCGCCGGAGAGCAATTCGCGGAAATTCTTGAGTCGCCGCAGCGTGGCATCGTTTTCATAGGCGGCATCCACCGCATGGGCGATGGTCTGCAATTCTTCCGGGCCGTCGGCAGCCAGCAGCACACCCAGCCAGTCCCGCAAAAATGCGCGGTTGGCTGCATTGTCGGGCAGAGCGAGCGGGTTGAAGCCGGTCGGCTCGCCGGCATTGATCCGGTCATACCGCCCGCCGATCCCGCGCACGAACAGCTCCGCGCCGCGATCCTTGTCGAACAGGATGGTGCGGGGTTTGAATTTCTGGGCCTGCGCGGCGAGGAAATTCATCACCACCGTCTTGCCCGAGCCGGACGGCCCGATGACCGAGAAATTGCCAAGATCGCCGTGGTGGAAATTGAAGAAGAACGGCGTCGCGCTGGTGGTTTCCAGCAGGGTGACAGCGTCGCCCCAGTGGTTGCCGCTGGCCTGACCCAGTGCGAAGCCATGCAGGGAGCCGAAGCTCGCCATATTGGCAGACGAGATCATCGCGCGTCGGACGATATATTGCTCGTTACCGGGGAACTGCGCCCAGAAGGCCGGCTCCAGATTGGTGTCTTCGCGCACCACAATCGCGCCGGTATCGGCCAGCGCGGCGGCGCAGGCGGCGCAGGCATCGTCGAGCGCGGGCAGAGTGCCCTCGCGCACCAGAACCGACAGGTGGTGATCGCCAAAGCCGACCGCGCCATTGCCCAGCGCATCGCGTGCGGCCAGCATGTCATTACGCTCGGCCTGCGCTTCTTCATCGGCGCTGCGCAGACGGCGGACCGCCAGATCCATCCGCTCGCGCGCGGTGGTGCGCTCGGCGGGCGCGTAGCTGTCGGTCACGACCATTTCATAAGGCAGGCGCAGCAGGCCATCGATCAGGCCGGGGCTGGTCGCGTCGGGATAATCCTTCAGGCTCAGGATCGCGGAAAAGTCCGGCTCTCCCGATCCGCGCAGTTCCATCGCATCGAGGCCGAAGCTCGCACGGCGATAGGGCAGCATGTGGCCGATATCGGTGTCTTCGGACGGCGTGCGGACGGGCCGCATCTCGCCATTATAGAGCGCGGACAGCAGCTCGAGAATTTCGCTGTTGGTCTTGCCGCCGGGGCCGGAATATTCGCCCAGCAGGCTTGCGCCATAGGATTGCAGCGAAGCGACCAGACCCGTGGCCGCCGCTTTCAGCGAGCGCAAATCCTTCGGATCGGCCTCGATCTGCTCCTGACCCCGCCTCTGCCACATCTTCGACAGTTTCTCGGCAAAACCCGCCTTGCCCCGCGCCGGGCGGCGCACCAACGTCACGAACTGGTCGTTGATGAACAGCGAACCCGAACCGAGCCGCTCTTTCCACCGCGCATCGATATGGCGGCTGAGCGGATCGGGGAACGTCGCTTCCAGATCCACCTCGACCCGCCGCCGGATCACGTGGTGGAACATAACAAAGCGCGAATCCAGCGTGGAGCGCAGCATCACCTCGCGGGTCGCCGCATGGGCGTTCAGCGCGTCGGTATCTTCGGTTTCGAACAGCAGGCCGGGAACCTGGATCGCCGTCATCAGCGAGCCATCACGCAGCAGCATAGTGTGTTCATCCACCAGCCGCGCATAGGGCAGACGGTCGCCCGCGCGGGCTTCCTTCTTGCTCCATGCTGCCGGTCCGATCCAGTTGCTCATTGCTTTCGGCCCTCCATCAGGCCGGAGATTTAAGCGGCGTAGCTGTTGCAGCCCCACCGGTTGAAATTCTTCACCCGCGGACATTTGCTGACCTTGGTGATCCACAGGTCGAAAATGCGCGGTTCGCGCAGGCAGGCGAAATAGCCGATGCCATGCATGATGGCGGCGGCGGGCAAGGCCAGCCAGCTTCCGGTTATCAGGAACACTTCGGTCGTGACCGCAGCGTTAATGATGAAATAATTGTAGGTCACACCGCCGAACATTTGCGGGCGGGTGAGGGCGCGGTGCACCGGGTGGCGGATCAGCTGGTCCATGCTATCCCCCGGCGGCACCCTGAATGCCCGCCACAATCGACGCCGCCCCGAACAGGATGAAGGTGCCGATGATCACGGTCGCGCCAAAGCGCCAGTTGAGCCGGCCCGTCAGCATCATGAAGCCGACCGCGGCCACGGCCATGACGGCAACAGCCGTTGCAACATTGCCCAGCAAAGTGCCCTGCAGCCAAGTCAGCGCGTTGACGATCGGGCCCGAGCCAGCGGGATCGGCCTGCTGCACCTGAGCAATTGCGGCTGCGGGAGTGACAAACGCGGCGGCGGCCACGCTGCGGAAAAACGAACGCATAGAACTAATTATCCTGCCTGGAATGGTTGGAAAGCCGGCCCATGATGGCGGCCACATATTGCTGTGTTTCGCGGATACGGGGAATGCCGCCCGCGCGGATTACGCGGCCCGGGCCTGCATTATAGGCGGCCAGCGCCTTTTCCAGATCGCCATCGAACCGGTCGAGCTGTTCGCGCAGATAGCGCGCCCCGCCTTCGAGATTTTGGAACGGGTCGTTCGGATCGACGCCGAGATCGCGAGCCGTGCCGGGCATCAATTGCGCAAGGCCGCGTGCGCCCACGGGCGAAACGGCGGTCGGGCGCCACCGGCTTTCCTGCCAGACCAGCGCTTCGATCAGGCTGGGGCTCAGATCGAACCGCTGGGAAAGCTCTGCGACTTTGGCGGCATAGGCTTCGGGCACCATGCGGGCGTGCTGGCTCTGGTCGGAAGTGGCGTGCAGGGGAACGGCAGCGGCGGCATCACCGACTTCCACCGGCGCTGTTGGCAGAGAGGCTGCCATCAAACCGCGTGCGCCATCCTGTGTGCCGCCGGCAATCCAGCGCGCACCCTCGTCGTCAATTTCCATCACGTCCGCACTAGCCGGTGCGGCGAAGGAAAGCAGACCGGCCAACATGGCTGCACGCTTTCCGATGCGTAGAATCATTACGCCCTCCGTCCGTCGCCCAATGGCTACATTAAATGACAGGAGAGTGACAGGGCGCACTGTCATTGCAGGTTCGGGCTGCGACCGGCGCAATCCTTTGAAAACAAAAAAGCCCGCCGATCAATGACCGGCGAGCCTGAATTTCTTGTGGGCCATGCTGCGAGGGCCGCAAGGCCCGTCAGCAGGGCCGTCAACCTAGTCACGCGCGGCGATGGACTGCGCGCGGAGTTCCCCGCGATCAAGCTGGCGCAGACCCTGACGGGCGAGGTCCGCCGGATAGACCCAGCGTCCGTCCGTGGTTTCCAGAGTGTAGTCCACCTTCATCTTGCGGACGGCCAGAAACAGGGCGCGGGCTTCTTCATCGCGGCCGGCGCGGGCCAGCGCGACAGCCTGATTGAGCATATCAGCCGGGTCCAGCTGCTGCTGCTGGGCGGGTTCCGCCGCCAGAGCGCTGGCAGGCGCGGCAGCGCCAAGAACTGCGAGCGAAAGTGCGAATGCGGCAATCTTCATATCTCATCCCTCCGGTGTCACAAAGGTGTAACATAAGTGTCATGGAGGTGCAATAAATCTGTCATTTTCCGGATTGTGCGTGCCGCCCGGTGTGGCTGTCACAAATCCGAAACGGACCAACAAAAACCGTCACACAAGGCCCCTAGGTGGCGAGTCGCGATCACGAATTCGCATTCGTTTTTTCCCGGATACCGAGGGGTCTATCCAAGTGAACAAATCCATCAAAATGCTCGCAATTTCCTGTAGCGCGCTCGCTTTGACAGCCTGCGGCGGAGACGAAATCGTCTCGCCCGGCACCGGCGGCAACGTCACGATCAACAACAATACGCCCGCACCCACGCCGGCACCCACTCCGACGCCGACGCCGACCGGCGTAACGCCTGCCGCAGGCTGCCCGACGATCTCCGATCCGCAAGGGCTGACCGACAGCGGCACGATCACCGGCCCGACCGGCGAATACCGGGTCTGCACCCTGCCGAGCCAGTTCGATGTCTCCTCCACGCTGCGGCAGGTCGATGGCCTGCTCTATCGTCTTGACGGGCAAGTCGATGTCGGTGCCGATGGCGGACCAGCTCCGGATGCGTCCGATGGCGCGGACGATACCGACGTCACTCTGACGATCGAGCCGGGCGTGATCATCTACGCCGCCGGTTCCTCGTTCCTCAACATCAACCGCGGCAACATGATCAACGCGGCCGGCACTGCCAGCGCACCGATCATCTTCACCAGCCAGGACAACGTGCTCGGGCTCAACGATGCCAACTCGTCGGGCCAGTGGGGCGGCGTGATCGTCAATGGCCGCGCGCCGGTCACCGATTGCGAAGCGCCGGGCGCGACCCCGGGTACGGTCGACTGCGAACGCCTGACCGAAGGGGCGACCACGCCCCCGCGTTATGGCGGCGCGACGCCGGACGACAATTCGGGCACCATGTCCTATGTCCAGATCCGCTATTCGGGCTTCATCCTCTCCAATGGTGACGAGCTGCAATCGCTCACCACCGGCGGCGTGGGCAATGGCACCACTTTCAACAACATCATGAGCTACAACAGCTCGGATGACGGCGTCGAATTCTTCGGCGGCGAAGTGAATGTGAACCGTCTGGTTGTGGTCGGCGCCGAGGACGACTCGCTCGACACCGACACCGGCGTTCAGGCCAATCTGTTCGAAGTGATCGCGGTCCAGCGCCCGGGTGCCGGCGACACGATCCTCGAAGGCGATTCGAACAACTCGGTCAGCGACGATACGCCGCGCCAGCAGACGAACATCGTCAACGCCACCTTCCTCGCCAATGGCGTGGAGCAGGATCAGGTTCTGCGCCTGCGCGGTGAAGCGGACTTCAGCATCGCCAACACCGTGATCGTGGACCAGACGGGCAACACGCCGTGTATCCGCATCGACCTGCCCGGCACGCTGGCTGCAGCGGGTTCGCAGGCCGATGAAAACGGTCCGCCGACCTTCGACTCGGTCGTGCTCGATTGCGCCACCGACTTCCGTGACGGCAGCGACGGTGTCACCGCAGCGCAGGCGCAGGCCGCGTTCGATGCTGGCAGCAACAATGATGCCGGTTTCATCAATTCGCTGCTGACGCTGGGCGGGGCTCCGTTCATCAACGGCACGAACGAAAACGGCGTTGCCGCTTTCGATCCGACGGCTCTGTCCACCTTCTTCACGACCCTCGGCTATATCGGCGCTGTGCCCGATCAGGCGTCGAACTGGGCAGAGGGCTGGACCTGTAACTCGGCGACGATCACGCTGGGTTCGGCCAACACTGGTGCGTGCGAGAGCCTGCCGATCTGATCAAAAATGTCTGCACGGGCGGCGCATCGGGAAATTCCGGCGCGCCGCCCTGCATCCGTTTTCAATACGCAAATAATGTGCCGCTGACTGTCGCGGCGGGCCGCTGCTCCGGAATGAAGGGAGGAAGCGGCCAAATTACAAAGGGATCGACGATCATGACGACGAGCATGAGCCCCGCAAAGAAGCTTGCCAGCCTTTTGCTCCTCTCTACCGCTTTGAGCCTGCCCGTCGCGGCGCAGGCCCAGAATGCCGATCCTGAAGCAGCGTCTGATCCGGCGTCCGATCCGGCATCCGATCCGGCCCCCACCCCCGAAGCCGAGCCTGAAGAGCCCGATGTTTCCATTCCCGGCGGCGTCATCGTCGTCACCGGACGCCGTGGCCCGCGCGACGTGTCGCGCAGCTCCAGCCAGGTCGTCTCGGTCCTGTCTGCGGAAGACATTGCCCGCACCGGTGAAGGCGATATCGCAGGCGCGCTCAGCCGCGTCACCGGCCTGTCCGATAATGGCGACGGGCGGGTGTTCGTGCGCGGTCTGGGCGACCGTTATTCGCTCGCGCTGCTTAATGGCCTGCCGTTGCCATCGCCGCAGCCGCTCAGCCGCGTGGTCCCGCTGGATATTTTCCCGACCGGCATCGTCGCATCCAGCTTGGTGCAAAAGACCTATTCCGCCAACTTCCCCGGTGAGTTTGGCGGCGGGGTGATCAACCTGACCACCCGCGCTGTGCCCGACGAAACCTTCGTCGAACTGAGCGCCGGGACCAGCATGGACAGCGTCACCACCTTCTCCCCCAGCGTCCAGCATTACGGCTCGGACTATGACTGGTTCGGCTTCGATGACGGTCGCCGGGATGTGCCGGGCGCGCTGGCTGACTTCTTTGCCGGTGACAGCCAATTGTCCGATCTCGACGCGGCGGCCCAGCAGACCATCGCGAAAGACCTCATCTCGCCCAACCTGATTGTGCTTCAGAGCGTGGACGCGCGCCCGAACTTCTCCGGCGGAATTACTGCGGGCACGAACATCTTCCTCGGCGGTGATACCGAGCTTGGCATCATCGCCACGGCCAATCTGTCGAACTCGCTGACGACGCGCATTGTTACCTCGCAGACCCCGGACAGCCTCGATCTCAATCTGCGCACCGATTTCGAGAATTTCACCACCAACAACAAGATCCTGTTCAACACCCTGCTGGGTTTCGGTCTGGAAACAGGCGAGCACAAATTCCGCTGGACCAACCTCTATATTCGCGACACGCTGAAGCAGTCGGTGCTGGGGCAGGGCGAGGACATCCAGAACGGCGACAGCGAAGTGCAGCAATCGACCGGCTGGTTCGAACGCCAGCTGATCGACAGCCAGTTCGTCGGCGAAATGGAGTTCGGCGATCTGAGCGTCGATCTGCGCGGCGGATACGCCCAGACGGACCGCGAAGCGCCCTACGAATACGAGTTCGAATATGTCCGCACCAACAATGCGAACGATCCTTTCGGCGATCAATTCGTCAATCCGCTCAACCGCATTCGCGGAGACCTCGCCAGCGTCGCCTTTTCCGACCTGACCGAGAAATTATGGTTCGGCGGGATAGATCTGTCCTATCAGTTCTCCGATCTGGCCCTGCTGACCTTCGGTTATGCCTACACCGACACGGACCGCCGCAGCACCCGGCGCGAGTTCATCTTCGATTCCGATTCCAGCTTCCCGACCGGTGTCGGCCTGCTGCGCCCCGATCTGCTGCTGGGCGACGCGATCATCGAAGCCTTCGATGTGCGTCTGTTCGAGACGACCCAGACCTTCCCCGAATTTCAGGCCGACCTGGAAATCAATGCGGGATACGCGAAGACGATCCTGACGCCCGCCAATGGCCTGACGATCGATCTGGGTGTGCGCTATGAAGACGCTGTCCAGTCGGTCACGCCGGTGCAGATCTTCACCAACCAGCAAAATCTGGATGCGGTGACCAATCTGGCCAATGATTACTGGCTGCCTGCAGGCACGATCACCTATGAATTCGATAACGGGCTGCAGATCCGCGCCAGCGGTTCGAAGACCATCGCCCGTCCGCAATTCCGCGAGCTGATCTTCCAGCCCTTCACCGATCCGGAATCGAACCGTCAGTTTGTCGGCAACCCCGCCTTGCAGGACAGCGAGCTGCTGAACTTCGAAGCGCGCGCGGAATATTACTTTGCAAACAGCAGCCGCGCATCGCTCGCCGGCTTCTACAAGAAGATCGACAATCCGATCGAGCCGTTCTCCAGCTTTACCGATAACAGCCAGATCACCCAGTTCGCCAATGCCCCCACCGCCACCCTGTGGGGCGCGGAGCTGGAGACGCAGTGGAACAAGGATCTGTATGACTGGGGCGGCTGGTTCGAGACCAAGCAACTGGTTCTGGTGGCCAACTACACCTACACCCAGTCCGAATTGAAGGTCGATCCGGCGGACGAGACCCTCACCTTTACCCCCGGCGTGGGCGGTGTACCGCGCCCGGCTTCCGGCTTCTTCGTCGACGGTGCCCCGCTCACCGGCCAGTCGGACCATCTGGTCAATGTCCAGTTCGGCATCGAAGATATCGACAAGCTGCAGCAGCTCACCCTGCTGCTGTCCTATGCCAGCAAGCGTGTGACCAGCCGTGGTTCGGGCGGACTGCCCGATATCGTCGAGGACCCGGGCCTGACCATCGATCTGGTCGGCCGCAGCGAAGTGAACCTGTTCGGCCAGCCGTTCGAAGTGAAGATCGAGGCACGCAATCTGACGGGCCGCGACAATTTAGAATTCCAGTCGAACGGAACCAACCGGATCGAGATCAATTCCTATCAGGTGGGCCGGACATTCTCGCTGGGCGTTTCGACCGAGTTCTAACCGGCTGGAAATTCGCGTCTCACGGCGGTTCGAACGCCCTGTCGATGGTTCATTGGCATCAATCACGCTTGTGACGGCGTGAAAACGTGCCAATGAAGGCGGAACTGCGCCTCCGGAAAGGGGGCAGGTTTCGTTGAGGACAACCATGACCGACCAGAAGCTCGATCCCGCAATGCATGTCCGCCAATTGGGCGAGCGCGCCAAAGCCGCGTCGCGCCAGCTGGTCGGGGCGTCCACCGAGGCGAAGAACACCGCTCTTGAGCAAGCAGCGATGGCCTTGCGCGCAGCGACCGGCGATCTGGTTGCCGCCAACGCGAGAGATGTTGAAAGCGTGCGCGGCTCCAAGCCGGATTCGTTCATCGATCGCCTGATGCTCGACGAAAACCGGATCGAGAGCATGGCCGCAGCGCTGGAGCAGATCGCCCGGCTGCCCGATCCGGTTGGCCGCACGCTGGCGACATTCGAGCGGCCCAATGGCCTGACTATCGAGCGTGTTGCCGTGCCCATCGGTGTCATCGGGATGATTTACGAATCGCGGCCCAATGTCGGTGCCGATGCCAGCGCGCTCTGCCTCAAATCGGGCAACGCGGTGATCCTGCGCGGAGGCTCGGAAAGCCGGTATTCGACGCGAACCATCGTTGAATGCATGCGCGCAGGACTAAAGGCAGCGGGACTGCCCGAAGACGCCGTGCAAAGCGTTCAGACGACGGCGCGCGAAGCCGTGGCGGAAATTTTGCAGGCGGTGGACACCGTCGATCTGGTCATCCCGCGTGGCGGGCGCGGGCTGGTCGAGCTGGTCCGCGATCAGGCAAGGGTGCCGACGCTGCTGCATCTCGACGGCAATTGCCACAGCTACATTCACGAGGCGGCGGATCTGGCAAAGTCCGTGGCCATTGTGCGCAACGCCAAATTGCGGCGGACCGGTATTTGCGGCGCGACCGAGAGCATCGTGATCGATCAGGCCATCGCCGGACAGGCGGTTCCCATGCTGCTGGACGTCATGCCCGATTGCGAGTTTCGCGGGGATGCTCTCTCTGCCGGGATCGACGCGCGTGTCCTACCGGCGAGCGAGGAAGATTTCGGCACCGAATATCTCGACGCCATTGCTTCGATAAAAGTGGTCGAGGGCCTCGCCGAAGCAATCGATTTCATCGCCGAGCATTCGTCCGGCCATACCGATGCCATCCTGACCGAAGACACTGGCGCGGCCAGAGCCTTCCTGACTGCCATCGACAGCGCGGTGGTGATGCACAATGCCTCCACGCAATTCTCCGACGGGGCCGAATTCGGCATGGGCGCCGAAATCGGCATCGCCACCGGCAAGATGCATGCGCGCGGGCCTGTCGGCCTCGAGCAGCTCACCAGCTTCAAATATATCGTTCTGGGCGACGGACAAACGCGGCCCTGAAGGCGCGCTTCCCGAACCGGTGATATCCATGAGGCTTTCGATGGGTATTCAGGGGGGAAATGGCGGAGACGGAGGGATTCGAACCCTCGATACCCGTTAAAGAGTATGGTTCCTTAGCAGGGAACTGGTTTCAGCCACTCACCCACGTCTCCGCATCGCCAATGTGGCGAGCGGGCGGGCTATAGCGGGCAGGCATTGCGCCCGCAAGCACAGTATCGGGCCCTTGCAAAACTGCCCGCATTCCGGCGTTTTCGACTCGTTTCGCCGTATTTTGGATTCGTTTCGCCGCGCGTTCATTGCTGCTTCACCCGCAAAGGATTCTCTATGGAGCCCGATGAGGCAGGTTCGCCGCCATCCGCGCTGTGCTGGTGCAGCTGCAAAGGACGGGATGAGAGATGACTGACATGTTCGGCAAATGGCGCAAAACCCTGATGGCGATAGGCGCGGGCGTTGTTCTGGTATCCGCTCCGCTGAGCGCGCAGGGTGTGGAAACAATCGATCCCAGCGCGGGTTTCGGCTCCGGCATTGACGCCGATCTGGGCGAGCAGCCCGGCGACACGCCTGTTTATGCCGACGAGCAGGTGATCACAGACCCGGCCGATGCCGGTGCGCAGGCGGGTGTTCCGGTGGCGCAAGCTGCGGCCCCCGATGACGGGGCGGAAGTGGCCTATCAATGGTCGGACCCGGCGATGTCGTCCGACGGAGCGATCGCGGGTGAACCGGGCGCAGCGGGGCAGGTCGCCGAAGCGTCGGCCACCACCTACAAGCAGGACGATCTGATCGGCGCGGCGCAAGGCGTGTTTGGTGAAGGCGCAGAAGGCGTGGCCAAGATGATCCAGAACCTGCTGGCCGAGCAGGGCGAGCCCAATGCCTATATCGTCGGGCGCGAGGCAGGCGGTGCCTTCATCGTCGGCGCGCGTTACGGTTCGGGCACGCTCTACCACAAGGTCGAGGGCGAGCGTCCGGTATACTGGACCGGCCCGTCTATCGGATTCGATGCAGGCGCCAATGCCGGCAACACCTTCGTGCTGGTCTACAACCTGTATGACAGCGAGCAGCTGTATGAGCGCTTTCCGGCTGGAGAGGGCCAAGCCTATGCGCTGGGCGGAATGACTGCGAGCTATATGCGCAAGGGCGATACTGTGCTGATCCCGATCCGTGTCGGGGCGGGTCTGCGCCTTGGTATCAATGCCGGTTACATGAAGTTTTCCAAGAAGCAGCGCTGGCTGCCCTTCTAGTCGCCCAAGAAGAGCTACGGCAAAGCCGGGCCTCTTGATCACATCCGGGGTTGCGGGCGCACCAGCGGCGCGGCAAAGGCTGTGGCTATGCTGGACACACTCGAAGCCCAATCGCCCGACGCGCTGCTTGCGCTGATCAAGATGTACGCTGCCGACGAGCGGGCGGACAAGATCGACCTTGGTGTCGGCGTCTACCGCACCGATGATGGCGCGACGCCCGTCTTCCGCTCGATCAAGCAGGCAGAGCAGCGGCTGCTCGATACGCAGGACAGCAAGAGCTATCTCGGCCCCGAAGGCGATACCGGCTTTGTCAGCGGGCTGATGCCTTACATTTTCGGCAGCGACGATCCCGATATGGGTGGCCGTATCGGCGGGATGCAGACCCCCGGCGGGACCGGTGCCGTGCGGCTGGCGGTATCGCTAGCCAAGCAGGCAGGCGCGCGGCGCGTGCATATGGGCTCGCCCAGCTGGCCGAACCATGTCCAGATCCTCGGCGATGTCGGCATGGAGCCGGTCCTGTTCGACCATGCCAATCCCGATGGCAGCGCCAATGTGGATGCCCTGATCGCTGCGATCGAGAGTGCCGAGCCGACCGACGTGGTGCTGCTCCACGCCTGTTGCCACAACCCGACCGGCGTCGATTACACGCAAGGCGAGTGGGAGCGGATCGCCGCTGCACTGGTCGCCAATGGCGTCCTGCCGATCATCGACAGCGCCTATCACGGGCTGGGCGAGGGCATGGAGGAAGACGTGGCCGGCATGCGCACCGCTCTGGCTGCGGTTCCCGAGGCGCTGATCGCCTATAGCTGTGACAAGAACTTCGGCATGTACCGCGACCGTGTGGGCGCGTTCTATGTGATGGCGCGCGATGGCGGCCAGCTGGACGCCATCATGTCCAACGCCAACGCGCTCGCCCGCGCCAACTGGTCCATGCCGCCCGATCACGGCGGGGCCGCCATTCGCCTCATTCTGAACGACGATGCGCTGGTGCAGGATTGGCAGGACGAGCTGACGGACATGCGCGCACGCCTGCGCTGGGTGCGTGAGACGCTGGCCGCTGCCGACAACCGGGTGCCCGGCCTCGATCTTGCGCCTTTGTCCAGCCAGCACGGCCTGTTCGCTATCCTGAAGCTGGGCAAAGACCAGATCGCGAAGATGCGCGCAGACCACGGCATATACATGGCCGGTTCGGGCCGGATCAACGCCGCGGGCCTGACCAGCAGCAACATCGACAAGTTCATCGACGCCCTCGCGGACGTGACCGCAGGCTGAGCCATGCTGGACCGGCAGCCCACCCTCGAGACCGAGCGGCTGGTGCTGCGGCCCATGACCGAGGCCGACCGCGAGGCGCTGTTCGCCATCGCGTCCGATCCGATGGTGTGGGAGCAGCACCCGATCCACGACCGCTGGCGGCGTGAGGTGTTCGATCCGTTCTTCGATGAAGGGCTGGCGAGCGGCGGTGCGCTGACGGTGGTGCGCCGGGGTGATGATGGGGGCAATGACGGGCGCGATGACGGGCGCGAGGAGCAGATCATCGGCTCCACCCGCTTCGACCGGTATGCTCCTGAGGAAGGTGGCAGCGTGGAGATCGGCTGGACCTATCTAGCCCGCAGCCAATGGGGGAAGGGCACCAACCCCGAAATGAAGCGCGCCATGCTGGCCCACGCTTTTGAACATGTCGCCGAAGTCCGCTTCCGCGTGGGCGACACCAATTACCGCTCCCGCAACGCGCTGGAAGCCATCGGCGCGGTACGCACGCAGCAGTATGATCTGGACCGCTATCAAGGCCGCCGCGTGGTCCACCTGACCTACGCTATCGGGCGCGAAGATTTCGCGACAGGGCCGCTGGCTAGCGAGGCGGGCGGGTCCAGCTAGCGCCGGGCGAGGCGATAAAGCGCGCCGTTCATTGCCGCCGGGCGCAGTTTCGGGCGCCTAGTCCCCTTCGTACAGGAAGAGCTCGCTCAGCGTGTAATATCCGGACATTTTCGTTGTCATGAAAACTTCTGCCGGCTCGAAACCGCTTTCTACGGAAACAACCGCATCCTCGCCCACCCGTTCATGGACGGTTGCGCCGAGACCCAGCAATTCCATCGGAATAGGAAACACTGCAGGGGCGCAGCCATACGGCTCGATCGGCTCGTCGACGCAATTGCGAGACATAAGGTTCATTCGCTTGGCCGTCCCCACTTCATAAAAGAAACTTACCGCCGTTTCCGACTGGATTTGGCCTTGCAAGCCACCTTGGAACAGATTTCCGGCGTCCAGAAACCGACCGAAATTGACTCTGAGGATAGGCGCATCATTCAGGTCTTCCGCCGGAGCACTGGAAAGCGCAACCGGTTGGATATCCTTAAGCTTGGAGGGGCGAACCGATCCCGCCAAAACATACCAGTAGTGGCTGTCCCGCCCCTTCGCGAAGTGGCTATCGAAGGTTCCATCGGAATCCTTGTCGACAAGGCAAAGGTGTTTCTTGCCTGCCAGCGTTTCATCGTTCTGCTTATGAACATTGCAGGCCATCGGCAGATCGGACCGCAGTGCGGCGAATTGCGTCCCTTCTTTCGCCAATATCTTGCCGCCGGGAAGCGTGATGTCGCTGTCTGCCACGAGCAATTGTGTGGGCAGAAGCCGGGTCTGCGCCAGTTCGGATAACTTGGAATAGGAAGCCGCCTCTTTCTGCTCGTCGCTGGATTCCACCATCCAGGTGAGGCGGTATTCGATCTTCTCTTGCGCACTCGTGGCTGCCGGGACGAGTATCGACAAGGCTGCCAACAGCCTGAAACAATGCGCTTTCAAAAACATAAGACCTCTACCTTCGCTTGAGCATCAGGTATAGATTTGTTCCTGATAATTCAAGCACATGGTTCATGGCCGGATCCCCTTTGCACCGGGTGAAGCCGCTCACCTTTCTCCATTCGCTGAGAGCGCAAAACCGTCCGCCACCAATCCTGCGCAAATCTTCCCAACCCCCTCAACCTCGGCTAGCCCTGCCAGCATAGCGGGCCGTGCAATGGCTCCAGGGGATAGGGAAATACCATGGCACCATCAGTGACAGTGACAATCGGACGGGTTCTTCTGGGGCTCTATTTTCTGGTGCCAGGGCTCAGCAAGGTTGCAGGGTCGGCGGACACACTCGCCTATATGCAGGTGCACGGCATTCCCTTTGCGGAGCCGCTGCTGTGGTTTTCCGCCTTGGTGAACATTGTCGGCGGGCTGTTTCTGATCTTGGGGCGGCACGTGAAATTCGTCGCTTACGGGTTTGTAGTCTACATTCTGCTGGTCAATGTCCTGCTGCACGATTTCTGGACCATGGAAGGCGACATCGTGGCACGCGAGACCCAGAACTTCGTCAAGAATCTGGGCATTCTGGCGGGCCTGCTGGTGCTTGCGGGAAGCTCCGCCGCGCGCAAGATTACGCCAACGGGTTGGTGGCGGAGCGACGGCGCAGTGCTGCGGGATCAGGCGTAGGATTACCCGCGCAGGCTTTCCATCCGTTTCAGATACCGCGCCAGCACGTCGATCTCCAGATTGACGCTGTCGCCTGCGGTCAATGCACCCAGCGTCGTTACCTCACCGGTGTGGGGAATGATGTTGAGGCCGAAAACGAGCCTGCCGTCCGGCTCGTCGTTTACCGCGTTCACGGTCAGCGAGACGCCGTCCACGGTGATCGAGCCTTTCTCCGCCACGAAGGGCGCGATGTCGGCGGGCGCGCGGATGTCGAGCCGCCATGATCCGCCTTCCTGCTCCATGCGCACCACTTCGCCCACCGCATCGACATGGCCGGTCACCAGATGGCCTCCCAGCTCGTCGCCTAGCTTGAGCGCCTGTTCGAGGTTGAGCTTGCGGCCCTTGGTCCACTGATCCTTTGCCGTGCAGCTGACAGTCTCGCCCGACACATCGACTGCGAACCATGCGTCCCCTTCGCTGCCGCCACGTTCAACCACGGTCAAGCACACGCCGGAGCAGGCGATGGATGCGCCGATGGCCATGCTGTCGGGCGCATAGGGGCAGGCGATGCGGATATGCAGATCGCCGCGTTCTTCCACGCTGTCGATATGGCCAATGGCGGTGATAATGCCGGTGAACATGTGTCGGTCAGGGTCCTTTGCTATCGCGTTCGGCTGTAGGCTTCGTAGCTGTCGCTGCCAAGCTGGCGGCGCTCGGCGAGCGTCCACCGGCCATGTCCATCGCCCAGCGCTTCCAGGCCGATATCGCCCACGCCCTGTTTCCCGCCGCCGATGATGATGGGCGCGCGATAGATTTCCAGTCTGTCGACAAGGTCTGCGGAAAGGAAGCTGGCGGCGGTTTGCGCACCCGCCTCGACATAAAGATATTGCGCATCCAGTTCGGCGATACGCTCGGGCGTGTTGATGACCTTCACCCCGTCCGGCGGGATGCCGCGCGTCAACAAAATGCGCGCAGGCGAGCGATCCTCCAAGCCCGGCAAGCGCACATCCAGCCGCGGTTTGTCGGCCCGCCAAGTGCCGCCGCCGACCAGAATGGCATCGGCGAGCGCGCGGCGCGAATGGACATGCGCGCGCGCGGCATCGCCGGTGATCCACTGGCTTTCGCCACTGGCCAGCGCGATACATCCATCGAGCGAAAGTGCGAGTTTGAGGGTCACATGTGGGCGGCCCCGATGCGCCCGTGTCAGATAGCCTGTAAGGCTGGCGGCACTGGCGGCACAGTCGGCTTGAACGACTTCGATACCGGCATTGCGCAGCGCCAGTGCGCCCTTGCCCGCGGTGCGCGGGTCGGGATCGCTCTGGCCGATAATGACGCGCGCGGGCCTTGCCGCTGTTAGCAGCGCTGCGCAGGATGGTCCGCGCTCGGACTGGTGTGCGCAGGGCTCCAGCGTGACGTAAACATCCGCGCCTTTTGCTGCATCACCCGCCTGTTCGAGCGCCACCGCCTCGGCATGGGGGCGCCCGCCGGCCTGCGTCCAGCCGCGCCCGACGACGCGGCCTTCCTTCACGATGATGCACCCGACGCTAGGATTGGGGAAGCTGGCGGGGCGCCCCCGCGCAGACAGGCGCGCGGCAGCGGCGAGCCAATGCAAATCGCCCGCAGTGCTCACTCGGCCTGCTGCGTCCCGGCGGTTGGCTCGGCGTCCGCTTCGCTGCCGTCGGGATCGGCGACATTGGCCATCCACCGCTCGATCCGAGCTTTCTCGGCAGCTTCGGCGGCGGCGCGGTCGGCTTCGGCTTCGGCTTCGATCTCATCGACATCCATGCCCGATGCGCGGCCCAGCGTGCGGTAGAGCTCGCGCTTGCGCTCCTCACGCTGGGCGATCAGCGCCCCGACCTCGTCCTTGCGGGCCTGGTTTTCCGCATTGGCCGCGCGGATTTCCTCGATCGTTCTGTTGGGCGCGAAGCTGGTGATGTAAGTCACTTCCGGTTTCACCGGCGGGCCGACCACGCGTTCTTGCGTGAACATATAGACCAGCGAACCGCTCACCGCACAGGAAACCAGCAGGATCGGGATACGATAGGGCTGGGGCCTGCGGAACTCGTTCCAGAAATCGGCCACAGCCGGAGCCGGATTGAAGCGCGAGATAAAAGCCATAGGGACAAGATAGGCGCTGATGTCCCACTGCGCCAGTGTTCTGAAGGTCAGGGTTCTGAAGGTCAGGGTGCCGGGGTCAGTTATACTCGACCGTAATCGGCACTCGGCCCCGCAAATCGCCGCCATCGCCGATTGTGTCGGTCACGGCCAGCTTGCCGGTGAAGGTAAATTCCAGCGTGCCGTTATTGTCGAGCCGGGGGACGAGCGGCAGGCTGGTGGTGAATTCGCGCAGTTCCGCAATCCCGCCGCGCGGATCGCGCATGGTCACGCGCGTGGGCAGGGTGACCTGAACCTCGCTGTTCGGATTGCCTGAGATAGTCGCGCGGCCCACCATGGTGACGCCGCCATAATCGTCGAGATTGCCGGCGGTGATTTTCTGCCCGCTTTCCAGATCGAGCAGGACACTGGATTCCCCGCTGCCGAGCAGGATCAGGCGGCCGAAATTGATCTCGTTCTGGATGGTGAGTTCCGGCGGGCCCTGATTGCTGCCGCCACTGCCGTTTCCATTACCGTTCCCATTCCCGTTATTGCCGTTGCCATTCCCGCCGCCATTATTGCCCGACCCATCGCCGCAAGCCTGACCGTTGCCATTGCCCGCTGTGCCATTGCCGCTGCCGCCGCCCACGCCGTTGCCGCAGCCGGCTTCTTCCGGCCCGCCATCCCCATCATCGGCCCCGCCTCCGCCCGATCCACCGCCGCCGCCGTTATTGGAGCCGCCATTGCCATTGCCGTTGCCATTGTTTCCGCGCCCGTTTCCGCCTTTGGCTTGCGGTGCTTCGGCAGGCGCGCCGAGCCAGTCTTCCGGCGTTGGCTCGCCGCGTTGCTGGATGGCGCAGCCAAGGCATTCCCGCTGCGCTTGCAGCACGCCGGGCGCAGCAAGTAGCACCACTGGCAGCGCATAGTGCAGCGGGGTCAGCAGGGAAAATCGGCGAAACATGGACCAATTATCGCCGAATAGGGTAAACCGAACCTTAAAGCGCAGGGGCTGGTGTTTACCCGAAGGTGCTGAACAGGCCCGGCCCGTGATCCTTCAGCCAGCGATCCGCAGCGGGCAGCTCCGGCCCGAACAGCTCTGCTAGCAGTGCGTGGAATGCGGGCGAGTGATCAAAATGAACGCGGTGCGCGGTTTCATGCGCGACGACCGAGCGGCGGACATGATCGGGCGCCTGCACCAGTCGCCAGTTCAGCCGCATCATCCCGTCGCTGGCGCAGCTCCCCCAGCGGCGGCGCGCGGTGCTGAGCGAAAGGGGCGGGGGCGGCAGGTCGATCATCGCGCTGTATTCTGCGGCATCGGCCTCAAACAGCTCCATCGCCCGGTCGCGCAGCCAGCGCTTCAGGCGCGCCTCGATGCTTGCCTCTGGCCCGCCGAGATAAATCTGGCTGTCATCGGCGGCGGGTTGGCGCGGGGCCTTGGGCGACCATTCGATGGCCAGTTCGCTGCCACGGTAATGGATGATGCCGCCGGGCACGGGCGGAGCGCGGAGCGGGCGTTTGGCCAGCTCGGCCTCGAGCCAATCGGTGCGCGAGCGGGCGAAATCGAGCGCGTCCCCGACACGGCCCCAGCGCGGGATGGTGACTTTGACGCCCTCGCCATCGGGCGCAAGCCGCAGTGTCAGGCGCTTGGCAGTGGGGTGGCGGATAATGGCGAGGGGCAGGGCGCGCCCGTTCAGGATGATCGAACGGGCAGGCGGCTCGTCTGCCGGATCGCGCCTGAGCCAGTCGATCACTGGCCCGACCCGCTCTCGTCCCAATCGACGATGTGGTGCTCGAGCGGCCCTGCCTCGTCTTCGCTGACAACACGGCCCGCCACACCGGCCCCGCGCAGATGCACCGCATCGCGGTCACCGCTCAGCAGATAATGCCATTCGGGCAGGGGATCGCCGTCGGCGCGCAGGCGATAAGCGCAGGTGGCGGGCAACCAGCGGACATCCTCGACAATCTTGAGCGTCAGCCGCAGGCAATCGGGGACTTTCGCCTTGCGACCCGGGTAATCGGTGCAGCGCGCGGTCTGCGTGTCGAGCAGGGTGCAGGCGACGTTGGTGTCCTCTATTTCGCCGGTGTCCCAGTCTTCCATCTTGTGCAGGCAGCAGCGCCCGCATCCGTCGCACAGCGCTTCCCATTCTGGAGCGCTCAAATCCGCCAGCGGGCGCTCCCAGAACCGGTCCTTCAGCGCACCCATTTGGCCAGCTCTTCGGCCACAGCCTCTGCCCCCAGATCGGTCGGCAAGGTGGCAATGGGCAATCCATCAGGCCCGAACAGATAGGTGACGTTGGAATGATCCATCAGATAGCCGCCGCCCGGCGCGTCATCTCCGCGCGAATAATAGACGGCAAAGGTCTTCGCGGCGTCGGCAATTTGTTCCGGTGATCCGGTCAGGCCGATCAGGCGCGGGTGAAATGCATCGGTGAACTCGGCGACCACTTCCTCCGTATCACGCTCGGGATCGATGCTGATAAACAGCGGCTGGATTTTCGCACCCAGCGCCGGCTCGGCCTTTTCGAAGGCTTTCAAGCCCGCCATCGCGCGCTGATTGTCCGTCGGGCAGATATCGGGGCAGAAGGCGTATCCGAAATACACGGTCCGATACTGGCCGTCGAAATCGGAAAACTTCACCGTCTCGCCGGTTTCCGAAACAAGCTCGAACTCCCCGCCAATGGTCGCGCCAGCAAGAGGCGGCTCTTCCCGTTGCTCAGGCTCTGCACCGCAGGACGCCAGAGACAGCGCCGCCAATCCGGTTAAAAGCGCAGTTGTCAGGGCTGTAGGATTCTTGGTCATGGCGAACAGGTTCAGGCTTTGCTAATTGGGAGGAATGGATAGGCAGTGCGCGGACACCGTGTCCGCCTCTTACTTGGTCGAAAACAGGGTTTAATTCAATGCGGGCAACGGTACCTTTGCGGAAAATTCAGACAGGGGTGGCGGCGGGCATTGCGGCCGGAATTGGCCTGGCCATGGTCCCAGTATCGCTGGGCGTCATCGCAGCCCCCGCTGCGGCGCAGGCGCTATATTCGGACAGCTTCCAGTTCCTGAAACTGGTCAAGGACCGGGATGGCGAGAAAGTCACCAACATTCTCGATACTCCGGGCCAGACCATCGTCAACACGCGCGATCTGACGACCGGCGAAACCGCCGTACATATCGTCGCGCAGCGCCGCGACGCGATCTGGATCAAATTCCTGACCGACCGCGGGGCCAACCCCAATATCGCCGATGCCAAGGGCGTCACCCCGATCATGATCTCGGCCAATCTGGGGCATATCGACGGCGTGGAAGCTCTTATTAAAGCCGGCGCGCGGGTCGATGTGGCCAGCACGGCCGGGGAGACCCCGCTGATGGGCGCTGTGCATCGCCGTGACATCGCGCTGGTCCGCCTGTTCCTTGAAAATGGCGCCGATCCTGACCGGAATGACAATTCCGGCCGCTCCGCCCGCGACTATGCCGAACTGATGGGTTCGAAGCGGCTGATGGATGAATTTATCGCCGCCGATGAAGCGCGCGCCGGAAACGGGGAACCACAGACCTACGGGCCCAGTTTCTAACCTATGATCGAAAATCCTCAGGACCTCACTCTGGACGAGCTGCGGCTCGCCCTTGCCCCCGCAATTGCCGATTCGGCCATTTTCGATGGCTGGGGTAGCGAAGCCTTACAGATGGCAGCAGAAATCGAGGGCGTGGACCCGGCGGTCGCGCGGCTGGCCTTTAAAGGATCCGGCAACACGCCCGACGCGATGGCTATGGTCACCGCATGGATCGATGCGATCGACGCGCGCATGGTGGCAGAGCTGCCCAAGGAAGAGCTGGCCAAGCTGAAAATCCGCGAGCGCATCCGCGCGCTGGTCGCGTTTCGGCTGGAAGCGATCGAGGGGCAGGACGAGGCGCTGCGCCGGGCCATGGGAATCATGGCTATGCCGCAAAATGCGCGTCGCTCGCTGAAGATCGGCTGGCGCACTGCCGATCTGATGTGGCGGCTGGCCGGTGATACGGCGACCGATTACAACCACTATACGAAGCGGACCATTCTGGCCGCGCTCTACGCCTCCGTGCTGACCGCCTTCGTCAATGACGAGAGCGAGGACAAGGCCGAGACGCTGGCATTTCTCGACCGGCGGATCGACAATGTGATGCAGTTCGAGAAGGTGAAGGGCCGCTTCCTGCGCTCTGACCGCGAGACGTTCAGCGTCACGCGGTTTTTGGGACGTCTGCGATACCCTGCGCGTTAGTGCTCGGGCGGGGGCGCGAGCGCTAAGCTTCTATTGATAATCACTTGCAATACGTAGGGGCGCGTGGCAGCACGCAGCCCATGAACCTTGCCAGCCTGAAGACCGGCCAGAGCGCCACCATCACCGGGATCGACTGGTCCGCCGTCGCGCCGGGCGACGCCAAGCGCCTGCGCGCGCTGGGGCTTGATACCGGCGCGGAAGTGGCGGTTGCCTATCGCGGCGTGTTCGGCGGGGCTGATCCGCTCGCGATCCAGATTGGCCGCACGACTGTTGCGTTGCGCCGGGTACACGCGGCGGCGATGGCGATCGAACTGCCGGCCGGCTCCGCCTAGACCAATCGCTGGATATTTGACGACATGACCGAGATGCGCCGCGTCGCTTTGGTGGGCAATCCCAATGCCGGGAAGAGCGCGTTGTTCAACAAGCTGACTGGCGCGCGGCAGAAGATCGCCAATTACCCCGGCGTGACGGTGGAGCGGAAGGCAGGCAAGATTGCGCTGCCCGGCGGAGGCACCGCCGAACTCATCGATTTGCCCGGCAGCTATGCTTTCGATGCCTCCAGCCCTGACGAGGAAGTCACACGCAAAGTGGTGCACGGGGAATTTCCCGGAGAGGCCGCACCCGACGCGCTGATCCTCGTGCTGGATGCGGCCAATTTGGAACAGCATCTCGTATTCGCGCAGGAAGTGCTGGCGCTGGGGCGGCCCACTGTCGTGGCACTCAACATGGTCGATCTGGCGGAGCGCGACGGACTGACCGTAGACGCGGCGGCATTGGCGCAGGCGCTTGGCGTGCCTGTCGTCTCTACCGTGGCTGTACGGCGGCGCGGGCTGGATGAACTCATCACGGCAGTGGAAGGGTCATTGCAGGGCACCGATGAGCTTGCGCCACGCGCCCATCTCGATCTGATCGAGCGGCGGCTGGCGGCCAAGAATATCGTCAGGGGTGCAATCGTCTCGCGCAGTTCCGCCCACCGCGTCCGATCGGGTCTGGACCGCGTGCTGCTGCATCCGTGGCTTGGCCCGGTGATCCTGTTCGCGCTGCTGTTTGTGGTGTTTCAGGCAGTATTCGCGTGGGCCGATCCGTTTATCGGCTTGATCGAAGGCGCGACGGAGGCCTTGGCCGGGTGGGTCACAGGCATTATGCCCGAAGGGTTCTTCCGCGATCTGATTACCGAAGGGCTGATTGCCGGTGTCGGCTCGGTCATCGTGTTCCTGCCGCAGATCATCATCCTGTTCGCCTTCATCCTAATCATGGAATCGACCGGCTACATGGCCCGCGCGGCGTTCCTGATGGACCGGCTGATGGCGAAGGTCGGCCTGTCCGGGCGCAGCTTCATTCCGCTGCTCTCCAGCTTCGCCTGCGCCATTCCCGGCATCATGGCGACGCGCAGCATTTCCGATCCGAAAGACCGGCTGACGACCATCCTAATCGCGCCGCTGATGACCTGTTCTGCGCGTCTGCCGGTCTATGCGGTGATCATCGCGGCGGTGATCCCGGCGACCACCGTGGGGCCGGGCATTGGCCTTCAGGGGCTGGTCCTTTTTGCGCTGTATCTCGCAGGGATAGTCGGCGCGATGGCCGTGGCGTTCATTCTGCGACGGTCAGTTGCCAAGGGCGGGGCTTCGGGCTTCATCATGGAAATGCCGCGCTACCAATTGCCTGACATTCGCGATCTGCTGATCGGGTTGTGGCAGCGGGCTTGGGTGTTCTTGCGCCGCGCGGGCACGATCATCTTTGCCGCCACGGTCATTCTGTGGCTGCTGCTGACTTTTCCCAAAGCCGATCCGGGTGAGAACCAGCTGGACGCCAGCTTTGCCGGGCAGATTTCCAGCGCAATCCAGCCCGCCTTTGCGCCGGTGGGCTTCAACCGCGAGATGACGCTGGCGCTGGTCCCCGCCATGGCCGCGCGTGAAGTCGCCGTCTCCAGCCTCGCCACGACCTACGCAGTGGAGGCCGAGGACGAAGCCGAAACGGAAGCCGCCCTGCGCGATCAGATCGCCGCCCGGTGGAGCCTGCCGACCGCGCTCGCCTTCCTCGCGTGGTTCGTCTTCGCCCCGCAATGCCTAAGCACCATCGCTGTGGCTCGCCGCGAAACGAATGGGTGGAAATGGCCGCTCTTCATGCTGGGGTATTTGTTCGCGCTGGCTTATGTGTTCGCGGGAATCACTTACTGGAGCGCCCTCGCTCTGGGATTGTAGCGAAGGATTGGTAAGATGGCCGGGTCACTCAACAAGGTAATGCTCATCGGGAATCTGGGCGCCGACCCGGAAGTCCGCAGTTTCTCCAATGGCGGCAAGGTGTGCAATCTGCGCATCGCGACCAGCGAGCAGTGGAAGGACCGCAACACCGGCGAGCGGCAGGAACGCACCGAGTGGCACACCGTCGCAATCTTTTCCGAAGGTTTGGTCGGCGTGGCCGAGCGATTCCTGAAAAAGGGCAGCAAGGTCTTTATCGAAGGCCAGCTGCAAACCCGCAAATGGCAGGACCAGCAGGGCAATGACCGCTATTCAACCGAAGTCGTCCTGCGCGGTTTCAACGGCACGCTGACCATGCTCGACGGACCCGGCGGTGGCCAGGGCGGCGGCGGTGGTGGTGGCGGCTATGGCGGCGGCGCTTCTGGTGGAGGCGGCGGTGGCGGCGGCTGGAACCAGGGCGGCGGCGGAAATGGCGGAGGCGGCGGTGGCCAAAGCTCCGGCGGCGGCTCCAATTACGACGACCTGGACGACGACATCCCGTTTTAAAGAACAATCAATGCACAATAAATTGACGCGATAAGTTCTGCCCGCGATTGATTGTCAGGGCCCGCAGTATATTGCGTGTGCTATGAAAATTCGTACTGCGTCTGTTGCTCTTGCTCTGTTTTTGGCCAGCTGTGGAGGGGACGATTCCTCACCGGGCGGAGGGCCAGTTGCAGGCCCTACTCCCGCGCCTGCACCGTCCCCGTCCCCGTCTCCGTCCCCGACACCATCGCCGACGGCTACACCGGTTCCGACAGGTTATTTGCCGTTTGATCAGCTCGATCAGGATCGGCAGTTCCCGGCCGGATGCTTTGCGTTTCAAAAGGAAAGAGGAGAAGCCTTCCTTCTGGGCGATGCCTTCCCATTGAGCACTCGCAATTCGTTTGCATTTGATGGGCAAAATCAAAGCTGGACGAACGTGATACCCACCTCATTTCGACCGACAAGCTTTGGCCCCAACGAGTTGGTTGCAAGAGACGAGTTTCTCTTGTCATATCAAAGAATTTCAACTGCTGATCCGGCAGATCCGCAGACCTTTGTCATCGCGCGTCCGGACACGGGCTTTGAATACGTACGATCTGCGCGAGCCAACATCGACCCGTCGGCGGAGATTCGGCAGAACTTTGAATGTGTTTTGGGAGTTCCCACGCTCGAGGAGGATTTGCCCTCAGGCACCGGGCTAGAGGCTCTGCAGTTTTCTCTTAAGGGCCAGTACTTGGAAGATGGTGGCGCGATGGCGTCTCAAACTAGACTGGTGGTCGCCACTGCAACGATTGCTGAAACCACTACGCTCGATCGTCTGGAAATCACGTTGAGCTATACCAAACGGAGTGCTGACGGTTCGAGAGACCGTCGTACAGTCGAAGGTTCACTGTCGGCGTTAGATCCAAACAACGGCATGACGACGCTGTTCGGGAATTTGACTGGTGAAGGCCCCACCGTTCAGGTTCTGCTGTCCTATTTTGGCCCTGATGCAAAGGAGATCGCTCTCGTTTTCGCGGCGGATACTCGCTTCCAACAGGCGTCAAGTATGTTTGGTGCGGAAGACGAAGTATTGTCCGGATCGGGCTTTGCTCGAAGGCCCTGACTAGCCCTTCTTCAGGGCATCCAGCATATCGGCCAGCGGGCCGCGTGCGGCGGCTTCTTCCAGACCGGCCTGCGTGCGGGCGGCGTCTGCACCCGGTCCCTCGGCATAGGGGTCTATTGCGAGGCCCAGTGTCTGCGCGACCGCTTCGCCCAAATCGATAGTGTCGCCTTCATATTCGATCTCGTCCAGCTCCTCGCGCTCCAGCTCGATTTCTATGGGCTCGTCATCGTCGGGCATGGCACCGGACAGGGCAAAGTCGCTGGCAGGCAGGAAGACAAGCGCGATGTCCTCGGTCAATGAGACCGGAAATTCCTCGCCTGACACAGCGCAGGTCTGATGAATCTGCGCCGACATCGTGCCGCGCGCGCGGACTTTCTCGCCATCGCGTTCCAGAACGATTTCGGCGGTGAGCGCATTCACTGCGGGGAGCGCAAAGCGCTCCGCAAGCGCCGCCCGTTCGGCGTCATTGGCCTCGATCTGGATGGGCCGTGCGTCGATCTGGCGCAGTCGGACAGGCCTCGAAAGTTCAGGGATTGCAGTTGCAGGCGCCGTCACAATTGCAGCTCCGCCTCCAGCAGCACATCATAGGGCAACCCACCGATCACGATCGACAGCTTGCGCACTTTTTCGGCCACGCATCCGGGCGATCCGCCCTCGGCAAAAGTGATGTTGCGCTCCATAGCGGCCGCCAGAGCTGCATTGTCCTCTTGCGCGAGCGCCTCACGCAAAGCGCCGGTGCGCCCGCCCAGCGCGCTGACCAGATTGCCGACCTTCTTGCCCACGGTGGGATCGCCGATCCCGGCTTCGCGCAACTGGCCTTCCATGTCCTCGACAAACAATTCGGTCAGGCGCGCGCTGGCAGGAACAGTCTTGGGGTCGTGCTCGAACCGCAGCATGGCCAGTGCGATCATGGTGCTGAGGATGTCGAAGCGGCCTTCCAGCGTATCGGCAACCTTGCATTCTGCATACCACGCCGGATCGCGCGCGAGGCCCACCAGCCGATGCCACAGCGGACGGATGGTTTCCTTCGGATCGGGCCCGCGGGAAAACAGTTTGGAGAAGAAGGACATGAGGCAGAAACGCTCCGCTGGAGAAATTGTTCATCTGGCCGTTCATCCGCAATTCAACGCATCAGCACCAGAAATCGTTGCCCGCGGGCAATCGCGTGTCCGGCATGCGTTGCCAGCGGCGCGATGCACCCTTAAGGCGGGTTACGCACCATATAGGCCGCCGGGCGCCCCGCTTAAAGACGGGCATTGGGCGGCCATGACGAACAGTTTAGTCCGGCAATCCGGATGGGTAAGGAACGATAGCGTGATGAAGCTCCGCACAGGTTTCAAGGCACAGATGATGGGAACGGCGCTGGTCGCCATGAGCATCGGCGTAACCGGCTGCAGCTCGATTACCGAGGGTGCAGGCTACATCGCCAATGACGGGCTGACCGCCACGATCCAGCCGGGTCTGGATAACCGGCGTTCGGTCACCGAAACTCTGGGCCGCCCCAGCTTTACCAGCCAGTATGGCACGCCGACCTGGTATTACGTGTCGAGCACCACGGGGCGTAAGCCCTTCGTGAAGCCCCGGATCGAGCAGCATTCGGTTTTTGCGATTGAGTTCGATGGCGCAGGCAATGTGACATCGGTCAACACGACCGGCGTCGATCAGGTGGTTTACCTGTCCCCCGATGGCGACGAGACGCCGACGCTGGGCCGGGAGCGCAGCTTCCTGGAAGACCTGTTCGGCAATATCGGTACGGTCAACGCGCCGGGTGGTCCGGGTTCCACCGGCCCCTGAGCGGGCACCGGGCTGGTTTGGCGCGGCTTGATACGCGCATCGGCGGCCCCATATTCGGGGCATGAGCACTTCAAATGACAGCCACGGCCTGACCCCGTGGCACGGCACCACCATCATCGGCGTGAAGCGGGGCGACAAGATCGTCGTCGCGGGCGATGGCCAGGTTTCCATGGGCAACACGGTGATGAAGCCGAACGCCCGCAAGGTCCGCCGCATCGGAGACGGCAAGGTCGTCGCCGGTTTTGCCGGGGCGACCGCCGATGCCTTCACCCTGTTCGAACGGCTGGAGCGCAAGCTGGACCAGTATAACGGCCAGCTGATGCGCGCCGCTGTGGAGCTGGCGAAGGATTGGCGGACGGACAAATACTTGCGCAATCTGGAAGCCTTGATGATCGTCGCCGATGCCGAAGTGCTGCTGGTGCTGACCGGCAATGGCGACGTGCTGGAGCCGGAAGGCGGCATCGCTGCGATAGGTTCGGGCGGAAACTATGCGCTCGCCGCAGCCCGCGCTTTGTCCGATTATGAGGATGACCCGGAGAAAATCGCGCGCAAGGCGATGGCTGTTGCCGCCGATGTCTGCGTCTTCACCAATGATCAGGTGACGCTGGAAACAGTCTGAATTTTTGCCGTTCGTGGTGAGCCTGTCGAACCACGTCCGCGCGGCATTTGCGTCCTTCGACAGGCTCAGGACGAACGGATTTCATATTCAATGACCCAATCTCTTACCCCCAAAGCCATCGTCGCAGCATTGGACGAGCACATCATTGGCCAGAAAGATGCCAAGCGCGCCGTGGCTGTGGCGCTACGCAATCGCTGGCGGCGGCAGCGGCTCGGCGCGGAATTGCGCGATGAAGTGACGCCCAAGAACATCCTGATGATCGGCCCCACCGGCTGCGGCAAAACCGAAATCAGCCGCCGTCTGGCGAAGCTGGCGCAGGCTCCGTTCGTGAAGATCGAGGCGACCAAATTTACCGAGGTCGGCTATGTCGGGCGGGACGTGGAGCAGATCGCCCGCGATCTGGTCGAGGATGCGATCCGGCTGGAGAAGGACAACCGCCGAGAGGCCGTGCGCGAGGCCGCCAGCGAGGCGGCGATGGACCGGCTGCTCGATGCGCTGGTCGGCGACAATGCCAGCGAGGCCACCCGCCAGAGCTTCCGCCAGCGGATCACCGACAATGCGATGAACGATGTCGAGGTGGAAATCGACGTCACCGAAGCGCCCTCCATGCCGATGGATATGTCCGGCATGGGCGGCAATGTCGGGATGATCGACCTCTCTGAAATGTTCGGCAAGGCGATGGGCAAGAAGCCGACCAAGCGCCGCAAGCTGAAAGTGCCCGAGGCGTGGGACCGGCTGGTTGATGAAGAAGCCGAAAAGCGCATGGATCAGGACGATGTTGCGCGCGTCGCGCTGGAAAATGCCGAGACCAACGGCATCGTGTTCCTCGACGAGATCGACAAGATTGCCGTCAGCGATGTGCGCGGCGGCAGTGTCAGCCGTGAAGGCGTGCAGCGCGATCTGTTGCCGCTGATTGAGGGGACGACCGTTTCGACCAAGCATGGCCCGATGAAGACCGACCACGTGCTGTTCATCGGCTCGGGCGCGTTTCATGTCGCCAAGCCCAGCGACATGCTGCCCGAATTGCAGGGCCGCCTGCCGATCCGGGTGGAGTTGCGTGCGCTGACCGAGGAAGACTTCGTCGCGATCCTGAGCGAGACGCGGGCCAATCTGGTGACGCAGTACAAGGCGCTGATCGGGACCGAGGATGTCACGCTCGACATTACCGAAGACGCGGTGCGCGAAGTCGCCCGAATTGCCGCACAGGTGAATGAAGGCGTCGAGAATATCGGTGCGCGCCGCCTCCAGACCGTGATGGAACGCCTGCTGGAAGACATCAGCTTCGACGCCGAGGACCACGCAGGCGAAACGATCACCATAGACGCGGCTTACGTTCGCGAACGGCTCACCGATCTGGCGGCGGATACGGATTTGTCGAAGTATATTTTGTAGGTCAGTGTTCTTTCTCAATCCGCTCGCCCTGAGCTTGTCGAAGGGCCGTCCTTCACTTCGAGCGCTACGCCACAAGAAAAGTGCGATCCTTCGACAAGCTCAGGATGAACGGATTGAGAATTGAGGTATTTGCGGTTTTGTATTACTTGTCCTGCGGAGCCTGACCCGGTCGGCGGGGGCATCTTCCTTCAAAGGCAAATGTTTGACGAGTTCGAGTCTCGTTCATGGCTTCTCTTCGTGTGCTAATATCTCGACGCTACGGATGCGGCGCTAGCCCGATTTCCACGCCCGTTTTGTCGGTCAGCGCGAATTTGTCGATCAGGTCGGCGCTGGCTTCATTGAGGCCCACCACCTGCACGCTGCGGCCATTGAGGCGCATGCGTTCGACGATCTTGTCGAGCATGTCGACGCCGGTGATGTCCCAGAAATGCGCGCGGGTGACGTCGATAATGACATGGTCCGCCGGGTCGGGGCGGGTGCTCTCGCGCCCGAAGGCCTGGCTGAACCGGTCGACACTGGCGAAGAATATCTGGCCGGTCACCACATAGGTTGCCGTCTCTGCATCGCGCGTGCGGACCACGCCGAACATGCTGCGCACCTTGCCGGTGAAGAAGATGCCCGACAGCAGCACGCCGACCAGCACGCCCAGCGCCAGATTGTGCGTCCACACCACCATGATCACCGTCGCCAGCATGACGACCGAGGATGTCGTGGGATGCTTGGTCAGATTGGGGATCGAGTTCCAGCTGAACGTCCCGATGCTGACCATGATCATCACCGCCACCAGCGCGGGCATCGGCACCTGACCGACAATCGGGCCGAGCAGCCATAGCAGCACCAGCAGGGTGATACCGGCGGTAAAGCTGGACAGACGCCCACGCCCGCCGCTGGTGACGTTGATCACCGACTGGCCGATCATCGCGCAGCCGCCCATGCCGCCAAAGAACGCCGCCACCACATTGGCGACGCCTTGGCCCCAGCTTTCGCGCTGCTTGTTGCTACCGGTGTGCGTCATGTCGTCGACGATCTGCGCGGTCAGCAGCGATTCGAGCAGGCCGACAGCGGCCATGGTCAGCGAATAGGGCAGGATGATCTGCAATGTTTCCAGCGTCAGCGGGACTTCCGGAATGATGAAATAGGGCAGGCCTTCGGGCAGTTCGCCCATATCGGCCACGGTGTTGACCGGCGCTTCCAGCCAGATGGTGAGGCCGGTGAGCACGATGATGGCAACCAGCGGGCTGGGCACGGCGGTTGTCAGCTTGGGCAGCAGGTAGATAATCGCCAGCGCGCCCGCGACCATGGCGTAGGTCAGCATGGATACACCTTCATTGCCGGGCAGCAATTGCGGCATTTGGGCCATGAAGATCAGGATTGCGAGCGCATTGACGAAGCCGGTAATCACGCTCCGGCTGACGAATTGCATCAGCAGGTCGAGCCGCAACAGCGCCGCGATCCCTTGGAAAATGCCCATCAGAATGGTCGCGGCGAACAGATATTCGACCCCGTAATCGCGAACCAGCGGCACCACCACGACGGCTACCGCGGCGGTTGCTGCGCTGATCATGCCCGGGCGGCCACCGGTAAAGGCGATCACCATGGCAATGGCGATGGAGGCATAAAGGCCCACGCGCGGATCGACGCCTGCGATGATGCTGAACCCGATGGCCTCGGGAATGAGCGCCAGCGAGACGACGATACCGGCGAGGATATCCTTGCGGATATTGCCGAACCAGTCCTGCCTGAACGAGCCGTCGGTTGCAGCGATTGCTGTCATGATGAGAAATCCGGATTGTGTGCGTGTGCCGCCGCTCTAACGCGCAACAGCAAGAATAGGATGAACGCGCGCCCTAGGCTTTGCTGCACTGCAGCACAACCCGCGCGCTTTGCCGTACGCTACTGCGCTGCGACATCCTGCGGCTGATCCTCGGTCTGCTGGCGGGCCCACATCTCTGCATAGAGCCCGTCACGGCGCAGCAACTCTGCATGCGTGCCGCGTTCTTCCAGCCGTCCTTCGTTCAGCACCAGAATGTCATCCGCATCGGCAATCGTGCTCAACCGGTGGGCGATAGCCAGCGCGGTGCGGTCCTGCGCCACGCGGTCGAGCGTTGCGAGAATGGCCTGCTCGGTGCGCGAATCCAGTGCGCTGGTCGCTTCATCGAACAGCATGATCGGCGGGTTCTTCAGCAGAGTACGGGCAATCGCCACCCGCTGCTTCTCTCCGCCCGAGAGTTTCAGGCCGCGTTCGCCCACCTGCGTCTCGAACCCGTCGGGCAGAGCTTCGATAAAGGGCAGGATCGCGGCATCGCGCGCAGCGGCTATGACGTCCGCCGTACTTGCTCCGCCCAATTCATGCGGGTGGCCATAGGCAATGTTGTAGCCGATCGTGTCGTTGAACAGCACGCTGTCCTGCGGGACGATGCCAATGGCAGCGCGCAAAGATGCCTGCTGAACCTGCGCGATATCCTGCCCCGCGATCAGGATGCGGCCTTGCTGCGGATCGTAAAACCGGAACAGCAGCCGCCCGATGGTTGATTTGCCCGCGCCCGACGGCCCGACAATCGCGGTGCGCGAACCGGCGGGCACTTCAAAGCTGAGCCCATGCAGGATGGTGCGATCGGGTTCGTATCCGAACACCACATTGTCGAACACCACGGTGGGCGGTCGGGCGACCAATGCGGGGGCGCCGGGCACGTCGCGCACTTCCACTTCGGTATCGATCAGGCGGAACATCTCCGCCATATCGACGAGCCCCTGCCGAATGCTGCGATAGACCCAGCCCAGCATGTCGAGCGGGCGGAACAGCTGCATCAGATACATGTTGATCGCGGTCAGATCGCCCACGGTCAGGCGGCCCTTGCTCCATTCCCACACGGCAAAGGCCATCGCGCCCGCCATCAGCGCATTGGTAATCAGCGATTGGACCACATTGAGCAGCCCGAGCGAGTTCTCGCTCTTGATCGCGGCTTGCTGGTATTCCGTGGTGGCGGTGGAATAACGGTCCTGCTCGCGCTCCTCGGCACCGAAATACTTCACCGTCTCGTAATTGAGGAGCGAGTCGACCGCGCGGGAAAGCGCGGTACCGTCCAGCTGGTTCATTTCGGCGCGCAATTTCACCCGCCATTCGGTGATCCAGCGGGTGATGAAAATATACAGCACCACAGTGAACGCCGTCGCCGCCACCAGTTCCCAGCCGAAGAGGGTATAGAAAATGATCGCCACTGCTGTCAGCTCGATCACCGTGGGGGCAATGTTGAACAGCAGGAAATAGAGCATCGAATCGATGGTCTTGGTCCCGCGCTCAATCGTCTTTGTCACCTCGCCCGTGCGGCGTGACAGGTGGAAGCGCAATGAAAGGCGGTGGAGGCGGGCGAAAACGTCTTCCGCCAAAGCGCGGGTGGCATCCTGCCCCACTCGTTCGAACACGACATTGCGCAAATTGTCGAACCCGACCGACAGAAACCGCGCGCCGACATAGGCCAGCACGAAGCCGATTGCGACGAGTGTGACCGCCTCGCGCGCCCCGTCATTCGCGCCGGTCATCGAATCGATGGCCTCTTTCATCGCCAGCGGCATGGTCAGCACCACGCCCTTCGCCATCAGCACAATCAGCAGAGCGCCGATAATGCGCGCCTTCAGATCGGTCCGGCCGTCGGGCCACAGATAGGGCAGGAAACGGCGGATGGTCCCCCAGCTATCGGCGGGGGGCTTCTGGCCGGGCATGACGGTATCGGGTGGCACGATGCGCTATGTGGGGCGGGCGCGGACCAAGGGCAAGGCGGCGGGCCGCTGGCACCCCCGACCGCGCGCTGCGCTAGCTTTCCTTGATGCGGGATCCGCGCGCATTGGGCCGCAGTTTGCTCCGGCCGCTGCTGCGCGCCGATGCGGGCAGATCGAACAGGATTTCGCGGCTCGCAAAATCGATCGCAACCCGGTCAAAGCTGCGCAGGTTCTGCATCCCCAGAATTAGGGCGGGCTTCTTGTCCAGACCCAGCGCTGCGAAGGCGGGACCGTCGCCATAGCTCATGGGTACGCGGGACAGCGCAAGCCCCGCAATGGTCACTTCTCTGGCGAGCACGATATCGTTGGTCGTGGTCACACCGTTGACATCGGTGGCGATCGATTGCCCCTGCTTTGTCCCGCGAACGCGGCGCATGAGGGCAGCGTTGCCGACCGATCCCTGCGCACCAGTGTCGATGATTACGGCAGTTCTCACGCCGTCCACCATCGCGTTGGTGATAATCATCTGGCCGAGTTTGCGCCTGGCGCGCACGACGATTTCGAAACCGTCGCTGCCGCCTGCATCATAGGCGTCGCCCACCGTCATGGTGCGGTCGCGGAAGTCGATAATGACGCGCAGACCTTGCAGGGAATCGAGCCCCAGAATGCCATCTGCGCCGATATTGCTCTCTTTAAGCAGGGGCGCCCGGAGATTGTCGAACTGGCGACCGGCAAACTGCAGGCCATCGAAATCGACCAGAGTGACCTGCGCGCTGCTGCTCATGCCGACCAGAGTGGCTGTGCCCGTCGGGGTCATGGCAAAACGTTCGGAAAGGGCGGGCGTAACCACCGTCGCCTGCGCGCCGGTATCGACCATAAAGTCGAACGGGCCCTCGCCGGAAATCTGCACCGGCACCGTCATGCGGCGATTGCGGTCGCTCGATATGGCGAGGATATATCCTTCGATCATGCTGATCCGCTGCTCTATGCTGCGGATGAGTTCGGAATCGCTTTGCACGGCATGGGCGGCAACGGGCGTCAAAGCGAGCGCAGCGGCAGCGCCGGCTCGTGCGAATGCGGACAGGGTGGCGTGATGGCGCGTCATGGTTCTCTCCCGGTAGAGGAGCGATACCACATGGTGCGCGGCGGGGCCAATATGGGCGATTGGCCTGCGGGAAGTGTCAGCGAAACGGAGCTATTGCTGAGTGCGGCGCGCCCAGCGTTCGGAACCCCACCGGGCCACGACGGCGTCGGCGCGGGTCAGATCGGATCCCTTTAACTGGTCGTAAGGCAGGCATCTGTTCTCCGGCAAGAAACAGACTTCATGCGTGTCCAGCCTGATGCTGACGATCCGGCCATCGGGCTCCGCCAGACCGATGGCGGTCGGTTCATCCAGTGGGCCGATTTGCAGGAATGGCGGGAAGTCCGGCTGGACGGGCTGCCCCCCGGTCATGGCGGTGAGAATGATAGGGCGCAGGTCCGACAGACCCAGCGGACCGGCGGGGGCGGCATCGGGACGATTGATCACGAGAAATGTCTCGTTCTGCGCTGTGCCGATGCGGTGGCCGTGGCCGAGAAATCCGTCGTCGAACAGCTCCTCCCCGTGATCGCCGGTGACCACGAGTACGGTGTTGTCCCACTCGCCGCTTGCTTTCAGCCGGTCGATCAACTCACCCAGCCAGAAATCTGCGGCCGCGACAGCATTCCAATAGCTGCGCTGGACATGCTCGGCGTTCTTGGCCGAGATCGCGCCGCGCTCGATCGGATTGTCCTCGATGCGGTTGGGCATTTCGTCATGCGCATAAGGGAAGTGCGGGGACTGGAAATTGAAATAGGCGAAGACGGGCTCCTGCCAGTCGGATGGTTCGCCGAAGTTTTCGTCGAAGGCGGCGAGCAGATGGTTCTCGGCCACCAGCAGCGACCCTTGCGCGGCGAAGCTGAAGGCGCGCTTCTCTTTCAGGCTTTCGGCATCGACATAAACATCGGCTGCGTCGCGCATGCCGACAGTGGCCGATATATTGCCGAAGTCTTCTGGTTGACCGGAGAAAACGCCGATGCGGTAGCCGCTTTGAGCAAGCTCGCGGAACAGGGATGGGCTGCCCTTTGCCGGAACCAGCGATCCCGAAAAAAGCGATTTGAGCGATTCGGTTGTGAAGCCGACATGGCTGAATACAGAGGGTGTGACGCTGCCTTCTGCCGCCAGAGCGTTGAGATTGGGCGCGACTTCCTGGCCGTTCACTTCCTTACCCAGCACATCGCTGCGGGTGCTTTCGAGAACCACGATGACGAGATTGGGCTGCTCGCCGGTGATCTGGGTCAATGCCGGCTGCTCGGGAATGGCGACCAGTTCGAGATCACCGCCAAAGCCATCCTCGTCCACACCGTTGCCGGGAATATCCAGCGCCAGTGGATGGCGGGCGCTGTCGAAGGGGTGATCGTCGCGGATGATGGCGATCATGCCGTACCCGTCGCGGTCGAAATCGGTGGCTGCATCCAGAGCCGTGCCGCCCGCGCTCCACACTTGTGTGCGGTTGAGCCCGAACGCGGCATCGCCGCCGGAACGGGGAATGAAGGCCAGCGCTCCGATCAGGGCCAGCGTGGCGACGCCGCCCGCTTTCCATCCCGGGCGCAGCGCACCGTAGCGCGCTCCGTCCTTTGCGGTCGGTCCGGGATGGCGGCGCACCCAGCGCCAGATCAGCCAGTAGACCAGCACCACACCCAGCAGCGCGCCGACGCCCAGTGTAATCTCGTTGATGCCATACAGAATCGCATCGCCCAGACTGCCGCCGCCCAATTGCTTCATCAGGCCAAAGCTCATCGCGTCGCTGAAATAGCTGGCGAGCTGGTAGCGCAAAGCCATGACCCCGGCGAACAGGCCGCCAAAGGCAAACAGGAAATGGAACAGCAAATGCCGGTTCGATCCCGACCGGTTGAGCCGGGCAATGATCGCCCATGCCAGCAGGCCGATAAACACTTGTGCGCACACATAGCCCAGCACGAACAGCGCCACCTCGCCCCCGCCATCGACGGCGCGCGACTGGCCAAAGCCGCCGGTGAACAGGCCGAACTTACGATTGGCCAGCAGCAGCTCTGCAAGCGAGAGGATCAAAACAACGCCGGTTGCGGCCAGCAAGGTCAGCACGCGGTTCATGTCAGGCGGGCTCCAGATCGCGGTGGAAGATGAAGGCGCGGATTTCGCGCAGGGCAGGGCGGGCGATGGTCAGCAGCACACCCAGATAAGTTGCAGCGCCCAGCGTCCCGACGACCACCAGCACCAGCGGCGCGGGCATCGGGGGCAGGGCAGGCTTCACCCACAACACCACCATCGCCATGGCCAGCGTCGCCAGCAGTCCAGGGAGGAGCGCGGAAAACAGATCGGTCCAGCGGGCACCGATCTTGGGTAGTGTGACCGCGAGGGTGAAAAGCAGCAGCGCCGGCGCGCCGAACCACCATGCATGGACAAGCCCCATCGGCCCGGCATTGACAGCCGTCAGGAACAGCACCGGGAAAAGGACCGCTCCAAACCCGTTGGTCATCAGATAAGCGCCCGGTTTGCTCATGGCATTGGTGGCCGGGCTGCATACGATTTGCAGCGCCATCAGCGGCATCGCCAGAGCGAGGCCGGCGACAAGCGGTGCCATCTCGGTCCATTTCGGGCCGAACAAGGTATAGACCGCTTCGTCTGCCACCAGCGCCAACCCGACATATATAGGGGCAGTGACCATCAGAACGGTCCGCAGGGTGGTGATGAAGTAGGGCGCGATAGAACGTCCGGCCTTATGCACCTCGGCATAGGCGGGATAGGCCACCTCGTTGATCGGCGGCAGGAATCGGCCTGTGACGATCAGGGTCAGAAACAGCGCTTCGGAATAAAGGCCGAGATCATGCAGGTCGAAATGGCGGCCTGCGATAAAGATGTCGCTCTGGCTCTGGATGATCCAGAACAGCTGGCAGATGGTCAGCGCGCCGCCAAAGGTGATAAGATCGCCCGCCCCGCGCATGTCGAACACCGGCCAGACCAGCAGGCGGGCGGCGTAGGTCAGGACCATGGCCCGCGAGGCAAAGCCTACGATCGGGGCGATCACCAGCGCCCATACGCCGTAATCGAACCACGCCATCACCAGCGCGGTGACGGCACCGGCCACTGCGCCGACCATATTGGCCAGCCCCTGACTGCGAAACTCCAATCTGCGCGAAAGGAGAGCTGTGGGCATGGCTATAAAGGGCGTGGTGAAGAAGATCAGCGCCTGCACGCGGAGCATCACCTCCACCTGCGGCTGATTGTAATAGTCCGCCGCAATCGGGGCCATCAACAATTGCCCGGCCGCCAGCACGGTGTTGAGCATAAGCAGCATGGCAAAGACCTGCCCGATCCGCCGCTCGTCGACCTTGTCTGCCTGAATCAACGAAGTGGCAAAGCTGTGCCCGTTGAGGAAGTTGAGTGCGACCAGCACCACCTGCGTCATCGCGAACAGGCCGTAATCACCCGGCTCCAACAGGCGCACCACCATCAGAGTCGACGTCCAGGTGATGACCTGTGCGAGCAGCTGACTCCCCCATCGCCACGCGACGGCAGAGCGCACGCGTGCGGTAAAGCCGGCAGGGCCTGGGCCAGTGTTGGGTTCTGGAATAGGATTCGGCGCAGTCACAATCCGGCTGCGTTAGGGGCAAAAGGTGAAGGATTTGCAGCCAAGCCCCACAATTCTGCGGGCCACGAAGGTTAAGCCGCCATTGAGAATCCTTGCAATCCAGAGGCGCAAACCCATCTCAGAGGGGCAGGGGCATTGTGTGAATGGCGGTTTTCTGCGGATCTCGCATTTTTTTGAAATAAAATTGCAAAGACGTGTTGACCCGAATCAGACCGCCGCATATATGCCCTCTCACCGAAGCGAAGCAGACGGTTCAACCCGCCTCCACCGCCGAGGTCGCCAACATAAAACGGATAGCCGGTCCCCCGGTGTAAATCGGGGAAGCCATCGCTGTCCGCCATTTGTGTCTGGTAGGCTCTTTGACATTGTTAGTTATTGATGAAGGGACATGTGGGCGACGGCGTCCGGTTCGGGGATTTTAAGGCTCCGAATACCGGTTAAACTAAGCCGATGCCACATCCTTGCTGGGCACCACGCCTGGCTTTGATGATACATGTTCATTCGTATCCATTACGTTTGACAGTGCAGGTATCGGCTCCTTGAAGCTCATGCCAAGCAGGTTAGCGGGGTTTTCCCCGTGCTTGTTTAGTATGTGACACAAACTTGAGAGTTTGATCCTGGCTCAGAACGAACGCTGGCGGCATGCCTAACACATGCAAGTCGAACGAACTTCTTCGGAAGTGAGTGGCGCACGGGTGCGTAACGCGTGGGAACCTGCCTTTAGGTTCGGAATAACAGTTAGAAATGACTGCTAATACCGGATAATGTCTTCGGACCAAAGATTTATCGCCTTTAGATGGGCCCGCGTTAGATTAGCTTGTTGGTGGGGTAATGGCCTACCAAGGCGACGATCTATAGCTGGTCTGAGAGGATGATCAGCCACACTGGGACTGAGACACGGCCCAGACTCCTACGGGAGGCAGCAGTGGGGAATATTGGACAATGGGCGAAAGCCTGATCCAGCAATGCCGCGTGAGTGATGAAGGCCTTAGGGTTGTAAAGCTCTTTTACCAGGGATGATAATGACAGTACCTGGAGAATAAGCTCCGGCTAACTCCGTGCCAGCAGCCGCGGTAATACGGAGGGAGCTAGCGTTGTTCGGAATTACTGGGCGTAAAGAGAACGTAGGCGGCTTTTCAAGTCAGGGGTGAAATCCCGGGGCTCAACCCCGGAACTGCCCTTGAAACTGGATGGCTAGAATCCTGGAGAGGTTAGTGGAATTCCGAGTGTAGAGGTGAAATTCGTAGATATTCGGAAGAACACCAGTGGCGAAGGCGACTGACTGGACAGGTATTGACGCTGAGGTTCGAAAGCGTGGGGAGCAAACAGGATTAGATACCCTGGTAGTCCACGCCGTAAACGATGATAACTAGTTGTCCGGGCTCATAGAGCTTGGGTGACGCAGCTAACGCATTAAGTTATCCGCCTGGGGAGTACGGTCGCAAGATTAAAACTCAAAGGAATTGACGGGGGCCTGCACAAGCGGTGGAGCATGTGGTTTAATTCGAAGCAACGCGCAGAACCTTACCAGCCTTTGACATCCTAGGACGACTTCTGGAGACAGATTTCTTCCCTTCGGGGACCTAGTGACAGGTGCTGCATGGCTGTCGTCAGCTCGTGTCGTGAGATGTTGGGTTAAGTCCCGCAACGAGCGCAACCCTCATCCTTAGTTGCCATCATTTAGTTGGGCACTTTAAGGAAACTGCCGGTGATAAGCCGGAGGAAGGTGGGGATGACGTCAAGTCCTCATGGCCCTTACAGGCTGGGCTACACACGTGCTACAATGGCAACTACAGTGGGCAGCTATCACGCGAGTGTGAGCTAATCTCCAAAAGTTGTCTCAGTTCGGATTGTTCTCTGCAACTCGAGAGCATGAAGGCGGAATCGCTAGTAATCGCGGATCAGCATGCCGCGGTGAATACGTTCCCAGGCCTTGTACACACCGCCCGTCACACCATGGGAGTTGGTTTCACCCGAAGGTAGTGCGCTAACCAGTTTACTGGAGGCAGCTAACCACGGTGGGATCAGCGACTGGGGTGAAGTCGTAACAAGGTAGCCGTAGGGGAACCTGCGGCTGGATCACCTCCTTTCTAAGGATACTTGCGAAAGCGCCGGGGCTTGACCTCGGAAGTGCTTCGCAGTTTTCCAAAGAACATTGCCGTCGTCCTCATGTCCTTTCATCACTGGAGATAACACCTAGGGGTCAAACCTTTTGTGTTTACGCCTGAGCTGGCTCACGCCCCTCGCGGCAGCCATTTCCATTATGGAATTGGAGGCCACGCGATGAGCGGAGTGGGCCTGTAGCTCAGTTGGTTAGAGCGCACCCCTGATAAGGGTGAGGTCAGAAGTTCAAATCTTCTCAGGCCCACCAATTTTCAGGCTTAAGGGGCCTTAGCTCAGCTGGGAGAGCACCTGCTTTGCAAGCAGGGGGTCATCGGTTCGATCCCGATAGGCTCCACCAGCCTGAAATGTAATATTCTCCAGAGATGAAAAGAAAGCGGATCCCGCATGCGCGGGTAGGTGGTTTCGACCACCGTCTTTGACATTGTGAATGGGTTTTTTAATCGATGCCGTGATGCACGGATTATCGGTTCTTAACGGTCTTCGGACTGTGGGATCGAAATCTATGTGTTACAAATCAGATGTAAATCTGGCTGAGATTATCTTCCGTGCCATCGTATGGCGAACAGACTTTTATGCAGGTCTGTCGTTGATGGTGTGGATTCTCAAGCGTGAGGTAAGAGCATTTGGTGGATGCCTTGGCATATACAGGCGATGAAGGACGTGGCACGCTGCGATAAGCGTCGGGGAGTTGTGAGCAAACTTTGATCCGGCGATTTCCGAATGGGGAAACCCACCTTCACCATTTCATTCCTGGTTCGAGCAATCGGACTGTGAGTGAGGTGGACAAGGTATCACCGAGTTGAATAAAATAGACTTGGTGAAGCGAACCCGGGGAACTGAAACATCTCAGTACCCGGAGGAAAAGACATCAACCGAGATTCCCGTAGTAGTGGCGAGCGAACCGGGACCAGGCCAATGCCTTCATTTCAACTAGCAAAACACTCTGGAAAGTGTGGCCATAGCGGGTGACAGCCCCGTATGCGAAAGTGATAATGAAGGATTCGAGTAGGGCGGAACACGTGAAATTCTGTCTGAACATGGGGGGACCACCCTCCAAGCCTAAATACTCGTATGTGACCGATAGCGAACAAGTACCGTGAGGGAAAGGTGAAAAGCACCCCGATTAGGGGAGTGAAATAGTACCTGAAACCGAATGCTTACAAGCAGTGGGAGCTCCTTTAGGGAGTGACCGCGTACCTCTTGCATAATGGGTCAGTGACTTAATCTACCATGCAAGCTTAAGCCGTTAGGTGTAGGCGCAGCGAAAGCGAGTCTGAATAGGGCGACTGAGTATGATGGATTAGACCCGAACCCCGGCGATCTAGGCATGACCAGGTTGAAGGTGCAGTAACATGCACTGGAGGACCGAACCGTTTAATGTTGAAAAATTATCGGATGAGTTGTGTTTAGGGGTGAAAGGCCAATCAAGCCGGGAAATAGCTGGTTCTCCGCGAAATCTATTGAGGTAGAGCGTCGGATGTATGCCGATGGGGGTAGAGCACTGGATGGGCTAGGGCTGCGCGAGCGGTACCAAACCTAACCAAACTCCGAATACCATCGAGTCTTATCCGGCAGACAGACGGCGGGTGCTAAGGTCCGTCGTCAAAAGGGAAACAGCCCTAACCTACAGCTAAGGTCCCCAAGTCATATCTAAGTGGGAAAGCATGTGGGAATCCCAAAACAACCAGGAGGTTGGCTTAGAAGCAGCCATCCTTTAAAGAAAGCGTAACAGCTCACTGGTCTAAATAAGGGTTCCTGCGGCGAAGATGTAACGGGGCTAAAGATATGCACCGAAGCTTAGGGTTGCAGTTTACTGCAGCGGTAGCGGAGCGTTCCGTAAGTTGATGAAGCCGAAGGGTAACCGACGGTGGAGATATCGGAAGTGCGAATGCTGACATGAGTAGCGATAAAGAGGGTGAGATGCCCTCTCGCCGAAAGACCAAGGGTTCCTGCTCAACGCTAATCGGAGCAGGGTTAGCCGGCCCCTAAGACGAGCCCGAAGGGGGTAGTCGATGGGAACCACGTTAATATTCGTGGGCCTGAAGATGTGTGACGGTTTGTGGAAGTAGTGTGTCCTTATTGGATTGGGCATGCTGCCAAGCAGATCCTGGAAATAGCCTCTTCATATAGACCGTACCCGAAACCGACACAGGTGGTCAGGTAGAGTATACCAAGGCGCTTGAGAGAAGTATCCTGAAGGAACTCGGCAAATTGCCTCCGTACCTTCGGAAGAAGGAGGCCCTCTCACTGGGCAACCAGTGTGGAGGGGGCACAGGCCAGGGGGTAGCGACTGTTTATCAAAAACACAGGACTCTGCTAAGTCGGCTTCAAGACGACGTATAGGGTCTGACGCCTGCCCGGTGCTTGAAGGTTAAGAGGAGGAGTGCAAGCTCCGAATTGAAGCCCAAGTAAACGGCGGCCGTAACTATAACGGTCCTAAGGTAGCGAAATTCCTTGTCGGGTAAGTTCCGACCTGCACGAATGGCGTAACGACTTCCCCACTGTCTCCAGGATATGCTCAGCGAAATTGAATTCTCCGTGAAGATGCGGAGTACCCGCGGTTAGACGGAAAGACCCCGTGCACCTTTACTGCAGCTTCAGAGTGGCATTAGGAAAGAGTTGTGTAGCATAGGTGGGAGGCTTTGAAACTTGGGCGCCAGTCCGAGTGGAGCCATAGGTGAAATACCACCCTGCTGTTTTCTGATGTCTAACTAACTACCGTTATCCGGTAGTAGGACCCTCTGTGGCGGGTAGTTTGACTGGGGCGGTCGCCTCCTAAAGAGTAACGGAGGCGCGCGATGGTATGCTCAGGCTGGTTGGAAACCAGCTGCAAGAGTGCAATGGCATAAGCATGCCTGACTGCGAGACCGACAGGTCGAGCAGAGACGAAAGTCGGTCATAGTGATCCGGTGGTCCCTCGTGGAAGGGCCATCGCTCAACGGATAAAAGGTACGCCGGGGATAACAGGCTGATGATTCCCAAGAGCTCATATCGACGGAATCGTTTGGCACCTCGATGTCGGCTCATCACATCCTGGGGCTGGAGCAGGTCCCAAGGGTTTGGCTGTTCGCCAATTAAAGTGGTACGTGAGCTGGGTTCAGAACGTCGCGAGACAGTTTGGTCCCTATCTGCCGTGGGCGTCGATACTTGAAAGGAGTTGCCCCTAGTACGAGAGGACCGGGGTGAACATACCTCTGGTGTACCAGTCATGCCGCCAGGCGTGCCGCTGGGTAGCTATGTATGGACGGGATAACCGCTGAAAGCATCTAAGCGGGAAGCCTCCCTTAAGATAAGGTATCTTCGAACCGTCGTAGACCACGACGTTGATAGGCTGGGTGTGGAAGCGTAGTAATACGTGTAGCTAACCAGTCCTAATAGTTCTGATCATGCTTGAGAGTTCGCACCATCAACGACAGCCCTGCTGTTGTTGAGGAAGATCCTCACAGCCAGATCGCCCACTGAATAACCTTGAAAAAGGTGCATCGATTAAAAAACCCGCACGCAAGCTTCATTGCTTGGTGGTTATAGCGTCTGTGACCCACCCGATCCCATCTCGAACTCGGCCGTGAAACCAGACAGCGCCGATGGTACTAACGCTCAAGCGTTGGAAGAGTAGGTCGCCGCCAGGCATTGTAGCTTGCGAGCGGGTTAAAAAACCCATTCACTAGTCATAGGGCTGACCCCACAAGGGCAGCCCTATTGGCGTCTCTGGACTTATGAAGTCTTGAGCTGCCGTCTTGCGAGCATTTGCTCGTGGGAAGCCATCGGGTCCAAAGGATCCGCAAGGCCGATCGGCCGTCCGCAGCGACGCCAGCTCTGCTGGCATGAGCGAGGATAGCCAGGTGCACTGATGTGCACCCCGGCGCTTGAGGCACAATCGGTGACGCGGGGTGGAGCAGTCCGGTAGCTCGTCAGGCTCATAACCTGAAGGTCGTTGGTTCAAATCCAACCCCCGCAACCACCATTAAATCAAAGAGAATATGCTTTTTAGCCTCACTGTCGCCAGTGGGGCTTTTTGCGTTTCGGGGCCAATTCCAACTCCCCCGAACCTCACAACATCGCGGTGTCGACATCCTCGCCCAAGAGCACACGTCCGGCGAGTTCGTATGTCGCGGGTGCGACCATGATGTGCTGCGTGGCGACATGGGCATCACGGAAGCGGCGTTGCAAATCATTGCTGAGATAGACTGCGCTCCCGCCACCCAACGTGTAGACCGTCTTGCACACGTCTGCAGCCACTTCGGCCATATGCGCGCAAGCGAGCCTCAGCTCTGCCCGCGCGTCAGTGGTTATCGGATCGGAACCATTGGCCTCCTGCCACGCGGTGTCGATCGCCTTGGCAAGCAATGCCTCGGCGGCGGATAGAGCTGCGCTGGCGCGGGCAATCTCGGTCTGGGCCGTGGAGCGCTGCGACTGGCTGCGTCCCCCGCCGGTGGTGCGCTTGGCCTTCAGTAAGGCCGTTGTCTCGGCCAGCGCGCCCTTTGCATTGCCGAGAGTAACAGACGCGACGCCGACGGCGAGCAATCCGAAGAGCGGGAACTTGTACAGCGGAGCCTCAATGCGGGGTCGGTCCGACAGGAAAGAGGCGCTGTGCGCCTTCGGCACCCGAAGAGCCGCGACCTTGAAATCGCCCGATCCTGTGCCTTTCAGCCCCGCAACATGCCACGTGTCGATAAAGTCAGCCTCGCGCGACGGAAAGAGCATCATCCGGTGCATCGGAGCACCGCTCTCGTGCCGTTGCAACTCCCCATCCTTGACGATCATCGCACCGCCGCCGAGCCATGCGCAATTGGCCGATCCGGAACCCCACTGCCACTGACCGGTGAGCAGATAGTGATCGCCCCTGTCCTCCGCCTTTCCCATCGGGGCGAAAACGCCGCCATGAATGTCCCGGGGGTTGGCGTAGATTTCCCGAGCGGCATCTGCATCCAGATAAGCACCCGCGAGAGTGGAGGTTGCGCCGATCATCACGCACCACCCGACGCTTGCATTGGCTTCCGACAGCTTGGCGATCACTTCCATCATCTGCGCGGGCGGCAATTCCATACCGCCAAGTTCCGCAGGCTTTATGATGTTGAAGCAGCCGACCTCGGCCAGCTTTGCGGCCAGATCCGCAGGCAGCCGGCGTGCCTCCTCGATTTCCTCCGACCGGTCTATGATCTCCTCGCTAAGGCTGTCGATCGCACGATAAAGGTCGGCTTGGTCCATAAGCAGCATCACACCACAGCCTTGCGCCCAAGTCGAGGGCCCCGGTCGCGTGGGGATCGTCAGACATGCGGCTGCCCACTGGGCTGCATGGACAAGCGCGCCACCCACGTGCAAAAGAGTTGCTAGGTGAAACTTTATTACGGACCAGCCTGACGTGCAGGGACATCAAAGTGCGCGGGACAAAGGAAACCGACGATGGCAACAGTGAAGATCAGCGTGAACGGGACTCCGCAGGAGATCGATGTCGATCCGGCCATGCCGATCCTGTGGGTCGTGCGCGAGCGCTTGGGGCTGAGCGGGACCAAATTCGGCTGTGGCATTGCGCAATGCGGAGCGTGCACTGTCCATCTGGATGACGAGCCGGTGCGCAGTTGCTCCACGCCGATTTCCGCCGCTGATGGCAAAGCCATCACCACTATCGAAGGAATCGCTGCGGAAGACGGCACGCTGAGCAAGGTCCAGCAGGCGTGGATTAGCGAGCAGGTCCCGCAATGCGGATATTGCCAGTCGGGCCAGATCATGTCGGCCACAGCCTTGCTGAAGGAAACGCCGCAGCCCAATGACGAGCAGATCAACGCCTATATGGCCGGCAATGTCTGTCGCTGCGGCATGTACGGGCGGATCCGCAAAGCGATCAAGGTGGCTGCCGGGATCGAACCCTCCACCACGCAGGAGACACCGGCATGAGCGATACCGAAACGACCGCCGTAGACCCCGACAAGCCCGAACGCAGCAAGGCGGCGAAATGGACCCGGCGCGGGTTCATCGGTGCAGGTGCTCTTGCGGGCGGCGCGCTGCTGGTCGGTGTAGCTGTCCGGTCGGGCAATCCGGTGGGTAAGCTCAAGCCGATTGTGGCGGGCGGCGACGGCGAGGCGCTGATCAACAGCTGGGTGAAAATCGACGCCGACAATATCGTCACCGCCATCGTGCCGCATTGCGAAATGGGGCAGGGGGCAAACTCCACCCTCGCGCAGATGTTGGCGGACGAGATGGATGTCAGCTGGGACAATGTCCGCGTGATGGATGCTCCAGCTGACGGCAATTATGTCTCGCAGCACGCGGTGCGCACATTTGTCGGGCCGGGCACAATTCCGGGCAAGCCCAATCAGGTCAGCTTTATGGAGCCGACCTATGATGGACTGTTCACGCAGATCGGGAAGCTGGCCGATGCCTATATCACCGGCGGAAGCTCGTCGGTCCGCTCGACCGGGCAGAACGGGATGCGTGTCGCCGGGGCCGCAGCGCGTGAAATGCTGATTGGTGCGGCTGCGGCGGAATGGGGTGTGCCTGCTGACGAAATCACCACACAGGACGGCGTGCTGAGCCATGCCGGTTCCGGCCAGTCCGCGCCCTATGCCCAGTTTGCTGCCGCCGCAGCGGAGCAGACCTTGCCCCGTGCGCCGCGCATCAAGCAGGCGTCCGAGTTCAAGCTGATGGGCACACCCGCCCTGCGCAAGGACATCCCGTGCAAGGTCGACGGAACCGGCATTTTCGGGATCGATGGTGGGCCAGCGGAGGGGCCGGGCAAAGACGCGCTGCGCTATGCTGCGGTGAAGGCGGCACCAGTAGTCGGTTCTACCGTTGAGGCGATTGATGCCAGCGCGGCGAAGGCGATGCCGGGCGTACTGCAAATCCTGAACATGGGCGATTTTGTCGCGGTCGTGGCAGACAGCTATTGGCAGGCACAGCAGGCGCTGCGCAGCGTCAAGACCACCTACAGCAAGACCGAGATCGACGGGCTCGATACCGAGCAGATGTTCGCGCAATACGCTGCGGCTCTGGATGAAGCAGGCATGGATGGTGGCAACAGCAAGGCCGACTATGGCGATGCGGCCGGTGCCCTGTCCAGCGCAGCGAAAACCGTTGAGGCGGAATATAAGGTGCCGTTCCTCGCACACGCCACGATGGAGCCGATGAATTGCACGGCGTGGGTCCGCGATGGCAAATGCGATATCTGGACCGGCACGCAGGTTCCGCTGATGTCCCGCAAGGGCGCTGCTGAGGGCGCAGGCGTGGGGGAAGACGACGTCACCATGCACACCGTCATGCTGGGCGGAGGCTTTGGTCGGCGTCTGACACCGGAATATGCCAATCAGGCCGCGCGCATCGCCAAGGCGACCGGCTATCCGATCAAGATGATCTGGTCGCGCGAGGAAGACACGGCGCAGGATTTCTATCGCCCCGCCGATATCAGCCGCTTCTCCGGCGGGCTGGACGAACAGGGCCGGGTGGTCGGGTGGAGCAATATCCACTGCTCCGAAGACGAACCTGCCGAAGCTCCGCTGGTGGAATTTTACGACATTGCCAATGTCTCGGTCCGTGGTGCGGAGGTCGAGGCTCCTTTGCGGCTGGGCGCATGGCGCTCGGTCGGACACAGCCAGCATGGCTTCTTTGTGGAAAGCTTCGTGGACGAACTGGCCCATGCTGCCGGCAAGGATCCGCTCGAATTCCGCCGCACCCTGCTGGCCAATTCCCCGCGCCATCTCGCGGTGCTGGAGGGGGCGGCAAAAATGGCTGACTGGGGCAGCGATCTGCCGGAGGGCCACGGACGCGGGATCGCCATTGCGCGCTCCTTCAATTCCATCGTCGCCGAAGTGGCCGAGGTGGACATGACCGGCGACATGCCGCGCGTCACCAAGATGTTCTGCTGTGTCGATGCAGGCTATGCGATGAACCCCGATGGCCTCTCCGCCCAGATGGAGAGCGGGATCATCTATGGCTTGTCTGCCGCGCTGTATAACGAAGTGACGATCAAGAACGGCGCGGTCGAGCAGAGCAACTTCCATGATTACCGGATGATGCGGATGGTCGACGCGCCTCAGATCGCCGTGCAGATCATCAATGGCGCGCCGGACAATCTGGGCGGAGCGGGCGAGCCCGGCCTGCCGCCCGCCGCTCCGGCTGTCGCCAATGCCATCTTCGCTGCGAGCGGAACGCGCATCCGCGAACTGCCCATCGCCAAGCATTTTGCCTGAGGCATATCCATGAAACGCTTCTTACTCATCGCGCTAACCGGCGTCGCTGCCGCGACATTGACTGCCTGCAGCTCTGAATCGCCCGATCCGGTGGAGCAGATCATCGTCCGCGAGCCGGGCGAGGTTGCGGCTCCGGCGACAAGCGAAGGCACCGCCACGACCGATATTCTGGCCGCGGGGAGTGCTGCTTTTGCTGCCTGCGCATCGTGTCACTCGGTGGAGGCAGGGGAGCCATCCGGAGCCGGACCAAACCTGCACGGCGTGGTGGGGCGGCCTGCGGGGAGCCTCGACGATTTCGCCTATTCGGAAGCCATGTCGGCCTCCAGTCTGGTGTGGAACGAGGGCGAGCTCGATGCTTTCCTAGCCAATCCCACAGGCGGCGTTCCCGGCACAAGTATGGTGGCAGGCGGGGTTGACGATGCCGAACAGCGTGAAGCCATCATCGCCTACCTCGCTTCCCTGTCCGAATAGAACCGGCCAGCCGTGGACAAACGGCGCGTCTTTGCGTTTCTGAACGACCGGCTCGGCGCAGGTCAGGCTGCGGTGCTGGTCACAGTGGTCGCGGTCGAGGGATCGTCCATGCGCGGCCCCGGCACCCATATGGGCGTGTGCGAAGACGGCAGTTTTTCCGGCTCGCTTTCGGGCGGCTGTATCGAGAATGCGGTTGTGGCGGAGGCTCTGGAGGCGCTCAAGGCAGGAGCGGTCCGCGTGGTCCGTTTCGGCTCCGGATCGCCCTATATCGATATCAAACTGCCCTGCGGCGGAGGACTCGATATCCACTTTCTGCCTCTGTCGGGCCAGCAATTGACCGGCCAATGCCTGAACGCAATCGACGCGCGAAAGCCGTTTGCCCTTGAGCTGGGGCAGGGTGGGGCGGATTTCCTCGCCGAATGGCGGGAGACGGTTTGGGAACCCGGCAAGGGCTGTGCGCGCGTCGGCCACTGGCCGGAGCCGAAGCTAACGATTATCGGTCACGGGGCCACCGTGCCTGCGCTTGCGCGGCTTGCACGGCAAATGGATCTGGCGGTGGAGGTGCTCAGCCCGGACCGAACATCGCTGGAGGAACTGTCAACGGACGGCGTGCCCGTACACCAGCTCGCCAGCCCGAACGATACAGCCGCTGTTACAACCGATCGCTGGACTGCCGTGGTGTTCCTGTTTCACGATCACGACTGGGAAATCGCGCTGATGGCGCACGCGATGGCGCAGCCGCATTTCTATCTTGGCGCAATGGGCGGGCGCAGGGCCCATGCCTTGCGGGTAGAAGCGCTAGCGCAGGCCGGGTGCAGCCGTGATGCCATTGATGCGCTGCATGCGCCGATTGGCCTGTTCCATTCCTCGCGCGATCCGGACACGCTGGCGCTTTCCACGCTCGGCCAGGTGATCAAAGTCTATCACAAGACGGATTTCGCCGGTGACGCGGCATAGCGAATTCCGCCTGTGCGCGGCGGTGCTTGCTGCCGGCCAATCGCGCCGCTTCGGGAAAGCGGACAAGCTGGCGGAGCATTTGAACGGCCTGCCCGTCGGCCTCCACATCGCGCGCACGATCAGCGAAGTAAACTGCGCCGACCGGCTGGTCGTAACCGCATCGGACGATCACCCCTGCACAGAGGCTTGGCAGGACCACGGTTTCACGGTCGGGGTCAATGCGAGGGCGGACGAGGGCATGGGGACATCCGTCGCCCATGCCGCCGCGTGGGCGGCTGATCGAGAGGCCGACGCGCTGCTCATCTGTCTGGCCGATATGCCCTTCGTGCCGCTCGGCCATCTGGAACAGATGCTCGCCATGTTTACCGCCGATTCCGGGCAGCGAACCATCGCCTCGCACAGTGGAGAGGCTCCGTCCCCTCCGGCCATTTTCGGCAAGGCCCTGTTCCCAGAGCTATCGCGGCTAACCGGTGATACGGGTGCGCGCGCGATCCTGCGTAATGCCAGCAAAGTCTCGCTTGCCGTCAGCCAGCTCGCCGATATCGACACCTTGGACGATCTGCAGCGTGCACGGAGCCGGACCGCGCCATAGATCACCGCCTGCACTTCACGATCAATGCCCCTGCGCATCGCCTGCGCCGCGCGGAACACGGATCGAATCCACCAGCCTGCGGATTTCGACCGGAGGGCTCGCCGTGAACCGCGAAACCGCAATGGCGATGGCGAAGTTGATCAGCATTCCGATCACCCCGATCCCCTCTGGCGAGATGCCCAGCAACCAGTTGTCCGCGCTGTTGGCCGCCGGGTTCACCAGCTTGAAATAGGCGATGTAAGCGAAGGTGAAGACGAGGCCGGAGACCATCCCGGCAATTGCGCCCTCCTTGTTCATGGCCTTGGAGAAAATGCCCATGAAAATGGCCGGAAACAGGCTCGCGGCGGCCAGCCCGAAGGCAAAGGCGACCACCTGCGCGACCCATCCGGGCGGATAGATGCCGAGATACCCCGCGACGATGATCGCAGCCGTTGCCGCGAGCCGTGCGGCCAGCAATTCCTGCTTCGGCGAGATGCCGGGCGCGAAGGTCGATTTCAGCAAATCGTGGCTGACCGAACTGGAGATGACCAGCAGCAGCCCGGCCGCAGTCGAGAGTGCTGCGGCCAGCCCGCCCGCTGCCATCAGGGCAATCACCCAGGGCGGCAGATTGGCGATTTCGGGATTGGCGAGGACCATGATGTCCTTGTCCACATAGACCTCGTTCTCGCTATCGGGATTGGGCGTGTTGGCCAGCGCTCGTTCGCCGGACGGTCCCGTCTCCCCGGTATATTCCGGCGCGCCTTCGAAGGCATTGCCGGGCCGGTACTGCATCACCCCGTCGCCATTCTTGTCCTGGAATGCGGTGAGGCCATAGCCTTCCCATTTGGTGAACCAGTCATCGACTTCGCTGTATTGGGTCTCGTTCACGTCATCGACGAAGTTGAGCATCGCAAATGCGCCGACAGCCGGTGCGGTGGTGTAGAGCAAAGCGATAAAGACCAGCGCCCAGCCCGCCGATTTGCGCGCGTCGGATGCCTTGGGCACGGTGAAGAACCGCACAATGACATGGGGGAGTCCGGCGGTGCCGACCATCAGAGCCAAGGTGATGCAGAACACATCGATCATGGATTTGGACCCGCTGGTATAGGCCTGAAAGCCCAGATCGGTCAGCACTGCATCCAGCCTTTGCAGCACGAACATCCCCGACCCGTCATTGACCTGCGATCCCAGTCCGATTTGCGGGATCGGCGTTCCGGTAATCATGAAACTGAGGAAGAAGGCCGGGACCATATAGGCGAATATCAACACGCAATATTGCGCAACCTGCGTATAGGTGATGCCCTTCATCCCGCCGAGCACAGCATAGATGAAAACAATGCCCATGCCGATGATGACGCCCAGCGTAATGTCGACATCGAGGAAGCGCGAGAACACGATCCCCACCCCGCGCATCTGCCCGGCGATGTAAGTGAAGCTGATGAAGATCAGGCAGATCACTGCAACCACGCGCGCGGTTTTGGAATAGTACCGCGTGCCGATGAAATCGGGGACGGTGAACTGGCCGAATTTGCGCAAATAGGGTGCCAGCAGCAATGCGAGCAGCACATACCCGCCGGTCCAGCCCATCAGATAGACCGAGGCATCATAGCCCGAAAACGCGATCAGTCCGGCCATGGAAATGAAGCTGGCTGCGCTCATCCAGTCGGCAGCGGTCGCCATGCCATTGACCACCGGATGGACCCCGCCCCCGGCGACGTAGAATTCTTTGGTCGACGCCGCGCGGCTCCACAGCGCAATGCCGATATAGAGCGCGAAAGTGCCGCCCACGAAAATATAGATGAGGGTTTGCGTATCCACCGGTCCGCCCCCGCTCAATCGTCGAGATCGTATTTGCGCTCGATTTTGCGCATTCTGATCACGTAGTAAAAGATTAGCGCGATGAAGATGTAGATCGAGCCTTGCTGCGCGAACCAGAAGCCGAGTGGGTATCCACCGATGTTGAACTGGTCGAGCCAGTCACGAAACAGGATGCCAGCCCCGAAGGAGCAGGCGAACCAGATGCTCATCAGTGTGACCAGCAGGCGGACATTTTCCCGCCAATAGGCGCTTTCGGCCTTGGTCGTTTCCTCTGGCTGCTCTTCGTCCATCGTCGCTCCCCCTTTTTTGTCCGTCATGGTCTCTCGCACAGAGTTGGGTCCGACGCTACGTCCTCCTTTGCTTCCGGCGAAAACGCCGTGCCGACGGGCGAGCAACAGGGGCGAAACGAAGACGAAAGACCCACTTGCCCTGATCTGCCATGGTCCGCATGACAGGCAGCGAGATAGCGGCTCGCTTCGGCATTTTTCGCTATCGCTGCGCGCGCGCGCGTGGCAGCAGATAGGACAAACAAGACAGTTTCAGGAGACGGATCGATATGAATCTGGATTTCACCCCCGAAGAGATCGCCTTCCGCGACGAAGTGCGCACCTTTATTGCCGAGAACCACCCCAAGCATCTGGGCGATTTCGGCATGCGCGAGGACATGACGCCGGAAGAAATGACCGCCTGGCACAAGGTGCTGGGCGAGAAGGGCTGGTCGGTCCCCGCATGGCCGGTCGAATATGGCGGCACCGGCTGGACGCCGACGCAGCGCTATATCTGGTCGGAAGAGAACGCCCGCGCGAACACCTTCATGCCGCTGCCTTTCGGTGTCTCGATGGTCGGTCCGGTCATCTACACCTTCGGCAACGAAGAGCAGAAGGCAAAGCACCTGCCCGGCATTCGCAGCGGCGATGTGTGGTGGTGCCAGGGCTATAGCGAGCCCGGCGCTGGCTCCGACCTCGCCTCCCTGAAGACCACCGCTGTGCGCGATGGCGATCATTATGTGATCAACGGCCAGAAGACCTGGACCACATTGGCGCAGCACGCCGATTGGGGCTTCTTCCTGTGCCGCACCGATCCCGATGCAGCGAAGCCGCAGGAAGGCATCAGCTTCATTCTGATCGACATGAAGACGCCGGGCGTCGAAGTGAAGCCGATCAAATTGCTGGATGGCGGGTATGAGGTCAACGAGACGTGGCTGACCGATGTGCGCGTACCGGTTGAAAATCTGGTGGGTGAGGAAAACAAGGGCTGGACCTACGCCAAATTCCTGCTCGCCCACGAACGCAGCGGCATTGCCGGTGTCGCCCGTTCCAAGCGCGGCGTCGAAAAGCTGCGCGAGATTTCGGCGAACGAGACGCTGTATGGCGCACCGCTGATCGAAGACTTCGATTTTGCCCGCAAGGTCAGCCAGCTGGAGATCGATCTGGCTGCGCTGGAAATCACGGAACTGCGCACGCTGGCCGGTGAACAGGCAGGCAAGGGGCCGGGGCCGGAAAGCTCCATCCTGAAGATCAAGGGCACCGAGGTGCAGCAGCGCCTGACCGAGCTGACGCTGGAAGCTGTCGGCAGCTACGGCACGCCGTATTATGGCAGCATCGCCAATGACAACAGCGAGGCCGGTTCGAACCAGTATCCGATCGGGCCGGACTATGCCGCGCATTCGGCAGCGACCTATTTCAACATGCGCAAAACCTCGATCTATGGCGGATCGAACGAAATCCAGCGCAACATCATCACCAAAATGATCCTCGGCCTGTAAGCCGGCCGGACGGGAGAGAAACACGTGGATTTCAACTTCACCGAAGAACAGGACATGGTTCGCGACGGCCTGTCGCGCATGGTCCGTGAACAGTATGACTGGGAAACCCGGCGCAAGGCGATCGAAAGCGAAGCCGGCTGGAGCCCCGAGGTCTGGGCGCAATTGGCCGAGCTGGGCATTCTGGGGATGCCTTTCAGCGAAGATGATGGCGGCTTTGGCGGCGGTGCGATCGATTCCATGGTCATCATGGAAGAGTTCGGCAAAGGTCTGGTCGTCGAACCCTTCGTGCCCACTGTTGTCTGCGCAGGCGGATTTCTGAAGCACGCAGGCAGCGACGCGCAGAAGGAAGACCATCTGGCGGCAATCATCGGCGGAGAGCGGATCTTCGCCTTCGCCTATGCAGAACCGCGTGGCCGCTATGACTATGCCGACATTGCCACCACCGCCAAGAAAGATGGTGATGCCTACACGCTGAACGGCCACAAGGCCGTGGTCATCGGCGCGCCGTGGGCTAGCCATCTGGTCGTAACCGCTCGCACATCGGGCAGCGGGCGCGACCGGGACGGCATCAGTGTCTTCATCGTCGAGAAGGCCGCCGACGGGGTCGTGACCCGCGATTATGAAACCGTTGACGGGCGGCGGGCTTCGGAAGTGTATTTCGAGAACGTCTCCGTCCCTGCGGGCGCGCTGATCGGCGAAGAGGGCAAGGCCCTGCCGCTGATCGAACTGGTGACCGATGAAGCCATTGCCGCTCAGTGCGCCGAAGCGTGCGGCGCGATGAAGGTCGCCCACACGATGACCGTCGAATATTCGCGCCAGCGCAAGCAGTTCGGCGTGCCCATCGGAAAGTTTCAGGTGCTGCAGCACCGTATGGTGGACATGTACACTGCCTACGAACAGTCGGTGTCGTTGACGTATCTTGCCACGCTGAAACTGGATGCAGGCGAGACCGAGCGCAAACGTGCGGTCTCCGCTGCGAAAGTCGGTGTGGGTCAGGCCGCGCGCCTGATCGGGCAGGAAGCTGTCCAGATCCATGGCGGTAATGGCGTGACCGATGAATACGCCATCGGGCACTACTTCAAACGACTGACGATCTTCGACCACGAGTTTGGCAATGTCGATCACCATCTGAAACGGCACGTGGAACTCTCCTGACGCGGCGCAAGCGGCGTCTGAGCCAAGAATACGGGGGCGGTCTGGCAACAGGCTGCCCCCTTTTCTTTGTGCGCTCCGGATGAGGGGGCGGCCCTTCCACTCAGGGAGCGATTGACAGAAGCGGTGAGGTGGCTATCACTTGCGTAACTTAACCCACTCAAGGATCCGCGCCCCATGTCCAAGCTCGTCAACCGTGTCGAAACTACTCTGGAGCCGACCGATCATCCCTATCTGAGCGGCGCATGGACCCCCAATTTCGACGAATATGATGCGGATGACATGGAGGTGATCGGCACGATCCCCGCCGATATTGACGGCATTTACGTGCGCAACACGGAAAACCCCGTGCACCAGCCAATCGGCCGCTATCATCCCTTCGATGGCGACGGGATGCTGCACATGATGCGCATTTCCGGCGGCAAGGCGCAGTACAAGAACCGCTTCATCCGCACCGCAGGTTTCGAGGCTGAGGCGGAGGCCGGCAAGGCGCTGTGGGCAGGCTTTACCAACAACAGCAAGAAATCCAAACATGATGGTTGCGGCATTGGCGGGGGCCTGCGCGACAGTTCTTCGACCGATGTGCTGGTTCGAAATGGCCAAATCCTCTCCACTTTCTGGCAATGCGGCGAGGGCTATCTGCTCGATGCTGAAAGCCTTGATACGCTGGGGATCGAGCCCTGGACCCCGGCAGAGGGCCTGTCCGCTCACCCCAAGCTGGACGGCAAGACCGGCGATCTGATGTTCTTCAATTACGGCGATACCGCGCCCTACATGCATTACGGCGTCGTCGGCCCGGACAACCAGCTGAAGCATTATGTGCCGATCGAATTGCCCGGCACGCGCTTACCGCACGACATGGCGATCTCGGACAATTATTCTGTGCTGAATGACTGTCCGCTCTTTCCCGTGCCGGAAGCGCTGGAGAATGGCTATTTCGTGCCAACTTTCGATCCGAGCAAGAAGCTGCGCTTCGCCGTCATCCCCCGCTTCGGCGCGGCGGAGGATGTAATGTGGTTCGAGGCCGAGCCGACCTATGTGCTTCACTGGACCAATTGTTGGGAAGATGGCGATGAAGTGGTTCTGGAAGGATACCGCCAGCAAAGCCCACTGCCCGGCCCTCTGGAAAGCATGGAGCCGCCCAACAACCTGCTGTTCGCCAATATCGACCTGCATTCGCTGCGCCCGCATCTCCACCGCTGGCGCTTCAATCTGAAGACCGGCGAGACGACAGAGGCCCGCGTCTGTCAGGAAGAGCATGTCGAGTTCGGCACGCTCAATCCCAATTATTACGGCCGCGAACACCGCTATGTGTACAGCGCGCATGGGGAGAAGGGCTGGTTCCTGTTCAACGGGCTGGTGAAGCACGATCTGAAAGAAGGAACCGCGACCAAGGTGATGTTCGGCGAGGGGCGCTATGGCTCCGAAACCCCATTCATTCCGCGCGTCGGCGCGACCGGGGAGGACGATGGCTATCTGATCAGCTTCATCACCGACATGGTGCAGGACCGGTCCGAATGCGTGATCTTTGACGCACGTAATATCGAGGCCGGGCCGGTGTGCCAGATCATCCTGCCGCACCGCATTTGCAGCGGCACCCACGCCGTGTGGGCGGGGGCCGATGAGTTGACAGATGCGCGGGCTGGCGAGCAAGCAGCCTAAAGCGAAAGGCGGCACATGGCAGGCAACGTATATATCCTCGGCGGTCACCAGACCGATTTCTCGCAGAACTATTCGCGCGAGGGCCGCACGATCGTCGATTTGCTGGGCGATGGTGTCAACGGTGCGCTGGAAGCCGCAGAGCTGGACCCGGAAGAGATCGAGGTTGCGCATGTCGGCAATTTCGTTGGCGAACTGTTTACCGGGCAGGGGATGCTGGGCGGTTTCCTCGGCCATGTGCACCCCGCGCTCGCCGGTGTTCCCGCCTCCCGCCACGAAGGGGCCTGCGCGTCAGGCTCGCTCGCGATGCTGGCTGCGATGGCCGATATCGAGGCCGAGCGCTATGACTGCGCCTGCGTGATCGGCATGGAATATATGCGCAATGTGCCGGGCAAGATTGCGGGCGACCATCTGGGTGCAGCAGTGTGGGTTGGCGAGGAAGCGACTGATGCGCAATTCGTCTGGCCCGCGATGTTCTCCGACATGGCGGAGGAATACGATGCGCGCCACGGCCTCAACCACGATCACCTGAAGGAAATCGCGCGGATCAATTTTTCCAATGCGAAGCGCAATCCCAACGCGCAGACACGCGGCTGGACCCTGACCGACCAGCATTTCGCCAATGATGACGAGCTGAACCCGGTGGTCCATGGCTGGATGCGTCGGCAGGATTGCAGCCAAATCACCGACGGAGCAGCGGTGCTGTTCCTCGCCTCCGAAAGCAAGGCTAAGGAATATGCTGATAAGCACGGCGTCCCTCTGGAAAGCCTCGCCAAGGTGAAAGGCTGGGGCCACACCACCGCGCCGATGCTGATGGACACCAAACTGGCCGCCAGCAAGGACGCCGAATACCTGCTACCTTGGACCCGCAAAGCGATCACCGATGCCTATGCTCGTGCCGGGATTTCCGGGCCGGAGCAGCTGGACGCCATCGAAACGCACGACTGTTTCACGATCAACGAATACATCGCGATCGAGCATTTCGGCATCACGGCGCCGGGCGAGGCATGGAAAGCGGTGGAGGATGGGCGCATCGCGCATAGCGGCTCTATCCCGGTCAATGCTTCGGGCGGATTGATGGGCATTGGCCATCCCGTGGGCGCGACAGGCGTCCGCATGGCGCTTGACGCGATGCGACAAGTTACTGCAACAGCGGGGGATTATCAGGTCGAAGGCGCGCGCAACATTGGCACGTTCAATGTCGGCGGATCCGGCACGACCAATTGCAGTTTTGTTATCGGGGTCTGAATTATGGCGAGCTTGAAGAAATCGCTGCGCAGCTTTGCGGTGGTCATCTTTGCCACTGCCTTGGGGCTGGGCTTTGCCTGGCTGGCAGGAAGCAACGGTCAGGATCTGGCCGGCATCCCTGTACTGGCCGTGTGCGCGATCATGGCCTTCGCGGTGAACTGGATCGCCTTTGTCCCGGCAGCGATTGCCCAGACGGAAAAATTCTACGACCTCATCGGATCGCTGACCTACATCACGATGATTGCGGTCGCCTGCCTGCTCTCGCATGATTTCGGCCTTGGCACGAAGCTGGATACGCGGGCCATTGTGGTCGCGGTAATGGTTGTGGTGTGGGCCGCGCGATTGGGCACGTTCCTGTTTATCCGGATTTCCAATGACGGCGGCAGAGACAGCCGGTTCGACAAGATCAAGGTGAACCCGCCGCGTTTTCTGGTGGCGTGGACCCTGCAGGCTGTCTGGACGATCATCACGGCGTCGGCTGCGCTCGCGATCATCACGGCGAACGACCGCGTGGAGATCGGCATTTTCTTCTGGCTGGGCGCAGCCATCTGGGTGGTCGGTTTCGGCATCGAGGTTGTGGCGGACAAGCAGAAGAGCGCGTTCAAGGCCGACCCGGCTAACGAAGGCGAGTTTATCGATGTCGGCCTGTGGCGCTGGTCGCAGCACCCGAATTATTTTGGCGAGATCATGCTGTGGACCGGGGTGGTGGTCATGGCGCTGCCGGTTCTTTCCGGCTGGTCGTTTGTCGTCCTGTCCTCACCGGTATTCATCTACTTGCTTTTGACCAAAATCAGCGGGATCAATCTGCAGGAGCAGTCGGCGAACAGCAAATGGGGCGATGATCCAGAATTTCAGGAATATCGCCGCAAAACGCCCAAGCTCGTGCCCATGCCGCCCCGCTCCTGAAGCGGCCCACGATGTCGGGCGACCAGCATGAGAAATCCAGCGGGGCACGGCTGGTGCGCACCTGCTCGATCTGGCGCGCGCTGGATGTTTTGGGTGATGTGCCCACGTTGCTGATTTTGGAATCGATCTGGCTGGGCGACTTGCGTTTCTCTGCCATTCGCGAACGGACCTGCCTGTCCCGGCCGCTTGTGACAGAGCGCCTCAAATCATTGGCCGGGCGCGGGGTACTGCATCGGCATCAATATTGCGAGAAGCCGCCACGCCACGAATATCGCCTGACGGAAATGGGCCGCGATCTGTTTCCGGTCACCATGATGCTGCTGCGGTGGGAGAAAAGCTGGTCGGCCCGCCGCGCATCGCTCGATATGGAACTGACCCACCATTCCTGCGGGCAGGCAATCACGCCGCAGCCGCTGTGCGGCCATTGCCGCGAGGTCGTAAAGCCGCAGGACATCAATTGGCGCGAGGGCCCCGGCCTTGCCATGGTAGAGCCGGAATACACCCGCCGCCGCGCACACCGCAACCGGCAGGCGATTGCGCAGAACCTGTCGCTGTTCACCGATTCCGCCGAATTGCTGGGCGACCGCTGGGCGGGGCTGGCCATGCGGGCCATCTTCACCGGCCTGAACAAGTTCGACGAAATTCTGGACGATAGCGGTATGGCATCGAACATCCTGTCCGACCGGCTGGCTTGGCTGGTCGAGAACGGCTTCCTCAAAGCCCGGATGTATCAGGCCAGCCCGAGCCGCTATGCCTATACCGCGACGGCAAAATCGCTCGATTACTTGCCCGTCTTGCTGATGATTCAGCGCTGGGGGGACCGCTATTTCGGGGCCGAGGAAGGCCCTCCGGTGCTGCTGACGCACACGCTCTGCGGCGCGGAGCTGGAGGTGTATGCCGGGTGCGGATCGTGTAGCGAGGAATTGCTGCTGCCGGACGTGACCATCCATTTGGCCAGATCCGAAGGGTAGGTCCATGTCAGAACGCACGTCCGAACGCTTTGCCATCGCCGCGCAGCATCTGCTGCCCAAATTGTTGCTGACGAAATTCGCTGGCGGTGTCGCCAGCGCGAAGGGTGGGGTGATGACCACCCGGCTAATCCGCTGGTTCGTGAAGAAATACCGCGTCGATATGAACGAGGCGGCCAATCCCGACATCGCCAGCTATGCCAGCTTCAACGAGTTTTTCACACGGCCCCTGCGCGAGGGCGCGCGGCCCATAGCGGATGCGGATTTTGTCTGCCCCGTCGATGGCGCAATCAGCCAGCTGGGCAAGGTGGAGACGGGCCGCATCTTTCAGGCCAAGGGCCATCATTTCACCGCCACAGATCTGCTGGGCGGGGATGCCTCGAGCGCGCAGCAGTTCGATGATGGCAGCTTCGCCAATATCTACCTGTCCCCGCGCGATTATCACCGTCTGCATATGCCCTGCGACGGACGGCTGACGCGGATGATCCATGTTCCGGGCGACCTGTTCTCGGTCAATCCGGTGACGGCGCGCGGTGTGCCCAATCTGTTCGCGCGTAACGAGCGGGTGGTGTGCCTGTTCGAGTCCGAAGAACACGGGCCGTTTGCGATGGTGCTGGTGGGTGCGACGATTGTCGGCAGCGTCGCGACGGTGTGGCACGGCGTGGTGAATGCGAAGCGCAGCGGCGAATTGGCGCAGTGGTCGTATGACGATCAGGACATCGTGTTGAAACAGGGCGAGGAGATGGGCCGCTTCCTGCTCGGCTCCACCATCGTGATGCTGTTCCGGCCCAGTACAATTGCTTTCGATCAGAATTGGGCTCCCGAGGGCCCCGTCCGGCTGGGTGAGCCGATGGGCAGCGCGGCAGCGGACGGGTAATGGCGCGGCTGATCCTGCTCAACAAGCCCTTCGGAGTGCTGTCACAATTCACCGACAGGGGTACGGAGACAAAGCGCCAGACACTGTCCGATTTCGTGAAAGTGCCCGGTGTCTATCCTGCGGGGCGGCTGGACCGGGATAGCGAAGGGCTGATGCTGCTGACCGATGACGGGCGGCTGCAATCGCGCATTTCCGATCCGAAATTCACACTGGGCAAAACCTATCTTGCGCAGGTCGAAGGCGTGCCGGGCGATGCGGCTCTGGCGGCGCTGCGCAAGGGTGTCCGGCTGAAGGACGGCATGACCCGCCCGGCACAGGCTGAGGCAGTCGAGCCGCCCGACTTGTGGCCCCGTGATCCGCCGATCCGCGTCCGCAAAAGCGTGCCGGACAGCTGGATCAGGCTCACCATTCGCGAAGGGAAAAATCGGCAGGTCCGGCGCATGACGGCGGCGGTGGGCCTACCTACTCTGCGGCTGGTGCGCTGGTCTGTCGGCGAGTGGACGCTGGACGGGCTTGGGCTGGGCGAAACCCGCGAGGAGTTTGTGCCTTAGGCTTCGCCGGTTTCGAAGGCGAGGCAGCCTGAATTCAGCAGACCTGTGATTAGGCTGATAACTTCGCTGTCCTCTGCCAGAGGCTCGCTCACACGAAGATGGTTTGATGCGCAAAGCAACCGTGCGAAATCGGCGCTGTCGCCTGCACAATCACGCGCCTGCCCGTCCACGAACAGGATCACTGCACCGTCCACTCTATCGACAAAGGCGAAGCGGCTGGCGGGGTTGCGGAGCATTGGCGTGCCGTCTGCCAGTTCCTGCGCAACCTGCTCCGGATCGAACGGCGTGTCGGGGCTCCAGTCGATCTCTGACGGCTTGGGCGCAGTGCTGAATTCGCCGAACCAGCGGGCAAAGGCCTGCTTGTCCGCCAGACGCTCGGTGACCATCGTGTGCAATCGGTCGAGCGCTTCGGGTGCAATGGCCCCCGGATTGTCCTGCACCGTGAGATCAGGATCGGTGTAGCGGTCGTCATCGCCCGCTTCGTCCAGCAAATGCTCGGTCCAGCCATCCACCAGCTCGCCCACAGAAGGCGCGCGAAAGCCGATCGAATAGGTCATGCAATCATTGCCGAGCGATGTGCCCTCATGCGCAATACCGGGCGGCACGTAGAGGATATCGCCCGGCTCCAGCACGTAGTCCGCAACCGGCTCGAAATCTGCGAGCAGGCGCAGGCTGTCGTGCGGCAGCAGCGGTGATGTCTCGTCGCACATCCCGCCAACCCGCCAGCGCCTGCGGCCCAGACCCTGCACCAGAAACACGTCATACTGGTCGAAATGCGCGCCCACTCCGCCGCCGGTTGTGGCGAAGCTGACCATCACATCGTCGATCCGCCAGTCGGGGATAAAGCGGAACGGCTGGATCAGGTCGGCCACGGCGGGCACATGGTGGTCCACCGCCTGCACCAGCAAAGTCCATGGCGCCGTGCCCAATGCGTCATACCGGTCATCGGGCAGAGGCCCATGTTCCAGCGCCAGCGCATCGGCTGCCCCCGAAATCAGGCGCGACTCTATACCCGGTTCGCATCCCAATCCCGCCAATTCATCAGGTTCCAGCGGATTACGCCATTCCTTCCAAGGATTGCGGATCAGCAGCGGCTTCTTCTGCCAATAATCGCGCAGGAAGCTGGCCGGATCGAAGCGCGCAGGGTCGAGAGTGCTCATTCTTGTTGCTGTTGAGCCTTGATCATCAGGTCCATGAAATTGCGCGCCGCCTCGCGGTCGGCCTCGTCCTCGAACGCGACATCCAGATCGGGCGCGGAGCCGAGCATGTAGAGCAGGCTCCACAAGGCGAATCGCTCTGCCGGGTCTTTCTTCAACCCCAGATCGACCAGCATCCTCTCGGTCGCAGCGGGAATTGCGGCGGCATTCACGTCTGCCAGATCATCGGAGCCAAAATAACGGCGCAGCAGATTGTCCATATCCATATGCCGCTTGCTAGAAGGGTTGCCGCCGGATGCAAGTGCAGCATTGGGTCGGCGGCAAAGGGCTGCTATGCGCCCCGCCATGCTCACCATCGATGGACTGACAGTCAGGCTTGGCGGCCGTGACATTCTTACCCGCGCGACTGCCGCGATTCCGCATGGCGGGCGCGTGGGGCTGATCGGCCGCAATGGCGCGGGCAAATCGACACTGATGAAGAGCATCATCGGAGAGATCGATCCGGACGAGGGAGACATCAGCACCCCCAGCGGCACGCGGCTGGGCTATATCGCGCAGGATGCCCCGGCAGGCGACATCACGCCGGAGGAAGCGGTGCTGGCCGCCGATGTGGAGCGCACCGCGCTGCTCGAGGAATCCGAGACCTGCACCGATCCGGACCGGCTGGGCGATGTGCATGACCGGCTGCTGGCGATCGACGCCTACAGCGCGCCGTCGCGGGCCGCGCGTATTCTGACAGGGCTGGGGTTCGACGAGGAAATGCAGCGCCGGCCGCTCGACAGTTTTTCCGGCGGCTGGAAAATGCGTGTTGCGCTGGGGGCGCTGCTGTTCTCGCAGCCAGATGTGCTGCTGCTGGACGAGCCCTCCAACCACTTGGATCTGGAGGCGACGCTGTGGCTGGAGAATTTCCTCAAAAGCTACCCCGCCACGGTACTGGTCATCAGCCATGAACGCGATTTGCTGAACAAGGTGGTCGACCACATCCTGCATCTTCAGGGCGGCAAGCTGACCCTGTATCCCGGCGGCTATGACAGTTTCGAGAAGCAGCGCGCCGAACGCGCGGCACAGCTAGCCAGTGCGAAGGCCTCGCAAGATGCACAGCGCGCCCGGCTGCAGGATTACGTTGCGCGCAACAGCGCCCGTGCCTCGACCGCCAAACAGGCGCAATCGCGGGCCAAGATGCTCGCGCGGATGCAGCCGATTGCGGCGATGGCCGAGGACGCCTCGCTCAGTTTTGAATTTCCCGACCCCAGCGATCTGCGCTCCCCCATCCTGACCATGGAGGACGCGGCAGTTGGCTATGGCGAGGCGCCGCCGGTGCTCAAGCGGCTGAATATGCGGATCGATGCCGAGGACCGGATCGCTCTGCTGGGGCGCAACGGCAACGGCAAGACCACGCTGGCCCGCCTGCTGGCGGCGCAACTGAAGCCGGAAGAAGGCGGCGTGAATGCCAGTGGCAAGCTGAAGGTCGGCTATTTCACCCAGTATCAGGTGGAGGAATTGCAGGCCGACAGCACGCCGCTGGAACTGATGACGCGGGTGATGGACGGCAAAGCCCCCGGCGTGGTCCGCGCGCATCTGGGGCGCTTCGGGTTTTCCGGTGATCGGGCCACCGCCAGGGTGGAAAAACTCTCGGGCGGTGAGCGCGCACGGCTGGCGCTGGCCCTGGTCACCCGCGACGCGCCGCACCTGCTGATTTTGGATGAACCGACCAACCACCTCGACGTCGATGCGCGCGAGGCGCTGATTCAGGCGATGAACGATTACACCGGCGCGGTGATCCTGATCAGCCATGACCGGCATATGGTGGAGCTGACAGCCGATCGGCTGGTGCTGGTCGATGGCGGCACAGCGAAGGAATATTCCGGCAGCATGGACGATTACATCGACTTCGTACTGGACCGGAACCAGCCCAAGCAGAAGGAAGCGGGCAAGCCAGCGAAGACGGGCGGCAAATCCAACGCCAAATCGCGGGCGCAGGAGCGGTTTGTGAAATCGGAGCTGGCCAAGATCGAGAAGGCGATGGCCAAGCTGGAGGCGCAGTGCAGCCAGATCGATCAGGCGATGTACGAACCGGCCAATGCGGTCCCGCAATATGCCGATAAGGCGATGAGCGAGCTTCTGGATCTACGCGCCGGAGCGTCCGAGGCGCTGGAAAAAGCGGAGGCCGACTGGCTGGCGCTGGGCGCGCAATTGGAGCAGGCGGCCTGACAAAACCGCTGCTCGACAGCGCGCGGCGGGACCGGCATTGCGGCGGGGAATTTCGCTAGAAGGACACCCCCGTTGCCATGACCACACCACTCGATCCGCGCACGCCCGTCATCATCGGAGTGGGGCAGTTCTCCGAGAAGCTGGACGATGCCGAATACGCCGCGCTGTCGCCGATGGATATGGCGGGCCGGGCGCTGGGCGTAGCGATTGCCGATGCTCAGGCGCGCGGCGATGTGGCGGCGGCACTGGATACGCTGGGCGCAATCCGTCAGTTCGAGATTTCGACGCCGGCGGCTATTGCCCCCTTTGGCAAAGCAGACAATCCGCCGCGCGCGATTGCGCAACGTGTCGGGGCCGATCCTGCGCGGGCGATCCTTGAGTATGTTGGCGGGCAGGCTCCGCAACGGCTGGTGGGCGAGTTCGCGCAGGATATTGCCGAGGGCCGCGCGAAGGTAGCTGCAGTGGTCGGATCGGAAGCGATTTCGACGACGCTGGCTCTAGTCGCCAAGGGGGAGAAGCCGGACTGGTCCGAGGAACTGGGCGGCCAGATGGAAGATCGCGGCTTTGGCATGAAGGGCGTGCTCGACAGCACACTTATTGCCCACGGCGTGCGCGGTGCGATCCCGGCCTATGCGCTGATGGAGAACACGCGGCGCAAAGTGCTCGGCCGCTCGCTGGACGAACACCGCGCGCGCATGGCGCAATTGTTTGCCCCGTTCACCGAGGTCGCCGCCAGCAATCCACACGCCGCCGCGCCCGTCGTCCGTTCGGCGGATGACATTGCAACGCCGACCGAGCGCAACCGCATCGTGGCGGAGCCCTATACCAAGAGCATGATTGCCCGCGATCAGGTCAACCAGTCCGCCGCGATCATCGTCGCCTCGGTGGAGGCCGCGCGCGAGCTGGGCGTGCCGGAAGACCGCTGGGTGCATATCCACGCGGTCAGCGATGCCAAGGAAGCCTCTCCCATGCACCGCGCCGATCTGCATCTCGCGCCCAGCGCGGTCGACTGCGCGCACGCGGCGCTGGATATGGCGGGCGCCAGCGTGACCGACATCACGCATTTCGACATCTACAGCTGCTTCCCGATCCCCGTGTGCAATCTGATCGAGGCGTTGGGCATTGCCGAGGACGATCCGCGCGGGCTGACGCTGACGGGGGGCCTTCCGTTCTTCGGCGGGGCAGGCAACAATTACTCGGCGCACGGAATTGCCGAGGCGGTTGCAAGGTGCCGCGCGCAGCTGGGCAGCCGCGCGATGGTGGTCGCCAATGGCGGCTTCATGAGCAAATACGCCACCGGCATTTACTCGACAGAGCCCGCCGACTGGTCACAGCCCCGTGTGAAAACCTGTGCAGATCAGCCCGATGCAGTCGCCGCGCTCGACCGGTATGACGGCCCGGCCACAATCGAGACCTACACCATCCAGAACAGCAAGAAGGGGCCGCGCGGCACGGTGATTGCGCGCACTCCCGATGGCGTTCGGGTCGCGGCGATCCCGGCGGATGCAGCCGCATTAGCATTGCTTGAAACAGGCGATCCCTTTGGCGCGCAAATCGCCATCACGCATCAAGATGATCTGAACCGCTTCAGCGTGGCGGGTTAACGCGATTTGCATTCGCTCGCCCGCGTCGGCAGAGCATGCGAACTCGATGTGTAACGCGTGAGCGGGGGAAGTATGCTGCGCCGGATATTCGATTCTTCGTTTTTCATTCCGATTGTCGGGACGCTGGCTGTGGTGCTGGCGTGGATTGGCTGGATGGAGGCGGAACGCACGCCGCATGATGCGTTCTTTTACGCCATCGATTCCCTCGCGGTGGGCGACTTCTACAAGGACTCCACCTCGCTGAAGGACGACGCTGGCGAGATTATCTGGAACCCCTGGCTGGAAATCGCGCGCTGGCTGGGGCTGATCTTCCTCGCCTGGGCTGTCGGCAAGACAGTAGGCCTGCTGTTCGCCGACCGTTTCAAGGCCCTGCGCGCGCGGATGGGCAAGCCGGATATCGTCCTGATGGGCGATGCAGAAATGCTTGCGCCACTGGCCGATCATGTTGCTGCCTCTCGCCCGACCTTGTGGCTCCACCCGGGAATGCCCGTCTCGGTGCCCGGCGCAACTGTCGTTTCGGAACGCTGGAGCGGCAGCCTTTATCGCGCCTACCGGCTGGGCACGGCCAAGGCGATTGTGATCGCCTATGAAGGCGCGCCTGAGGCCCAGATGGCGATTGCCCGTTCGCTGGAAGTGATGGGGACCCGGGCCGACATCATCGTGCTGGCGCGCGACGGAGCGGCGATGGAGGCTCTGGCGCATGAATACGGGGTTACCCGCACGCGCGTCATCTCGGCAGAGGATGCCGCCGTGCGCCGCCTGCACGAACGACGCCCGCCTTTCCTTGCCGCGGTGGAGCGCGAGCAGAAGCGGCTGCACAGCGTGATTTTCGGCTGGACCGAAGCCTCCGAAGCAATTGTCCGCGATACTTTGCTATCCTCGCTCACCACCGATCTGGGCAAGCCGCGTTTCACGGTCTTCTGCGCCAATCCGAAGGAGAACGCCGCAGCCTTGGCCTTGTCCGCGCCCGAATTTGCCGAAGTGGCCGATATCTCTTTCGAAGGCGGAGTAATCGCCGGTGAGCCGCAATATCTGCCTGCCGATACTCTGCGCTCGGTGATGGCGGGTGACCCGGTCTCGCGCTTCTATGTCTGCTTCGCCGACCAGCGCGACAATTTGGTCACGGCGTTCCGGCTGACCGAGATGGTGCGGGCCGAGGGGTGGAACGCGTGCGGTATCTATCGCTACGAGCATGTCCGCACAGGCGGCGGGATCGACGTGCCCGAGGATTGCGACCGGCCAATCGGTTTTGGCCATGCAGAGGATGTCGCTGTGGGACTGGGGCTAGTCGGAGATACGCCCGACCGGCTCGCCCGCGCGCTCCATCAGGCATATCGCGATGCCGCTCCGCCCGATGCCCCGGCCAATCGTCCGTGGGATGATCTGGACGAGGATTTGCGCGGAGCCAACCGCCGCAATATCGTCCACCTGCCCGCCAAGCTGCACAGCGCGGGCGCTGTGGTGACGGCTGGCGACGGGCGGCTGCCGCAATTTCCAGAGCTGGAGGAGGGCGGCGCGCTGCTCGAATCACTTGCGGTGTTGGAGCATGACCGGTGGATGGCCGAGCGGCGCCTCGCCGGCTGGCGACACGCCGAAACGCGCGACGACCGGCGGCGGCTGCATCCCGATCTGATCCCCTATGATGCGCTGAGCGAGAAGGCGAAGTCTTATGACCGCAACGTCATCACCACGCTGGCCGATGCCCTGCGGCAGGCGGGCTAGGCGTTTGCTGCCCTAGGAAAGCAGTTCCTCGTCGCAGCGCAGTAGCTTCGCGTTGTCGCGGTAAAACAGGAACAGCACGATCAGAATAAAGGACAATGTCGCGCCCAGCAGGACATTCACAAACGGCATCCGGATAAACAGAGCAATGACGAGTGCCAGCGGCAGGGCGACCATTGCATAGCGCGTGAGTTCGGTCCGCACCTGATCGAGGGATTTGCTGGTGCTGTTGGTGGTTGTGCCGAAACACGCAATCGCGTTGTCCTCGCTCGCAAACAGCGCCCGTGCGCGGCGGATGAACAAAATTTGCGAGACGATCAGCGAGGCAATGACAAAGCCGACCACCGGCCACACCAGCCACAGGCCTGTGTCACGTCCGCCATCCAGAATACCGACAATCGACAGGATGCTGAAGCTGTCTTCCAGCGTGAAAACGAACAGCAGGAATGACAGCGCTATCGCCAGCTGGACGAGGGTGATCGCCAGCCCCAGCGCCTTCTTTGTCCGTTCGTAGAGTTCATTGCCGTCCATGTGTCCCCCATCCGGCATTATCGAGATGCGAGCATATATCTGCCAGTACAAATAACAAGCGCGGTCGCGCCCGGAAAGACGGGCAGGCTTGACCGCGTAAGTGCCACGCGCGACTAGCGAAGCAACGATATTCCAAAGCGCAAGGGGGCATGCATGGCAGGCCGGTATTTCGACGATTGGCAAGTGGGTGACCGGGTGGAGCACGAAATCCGCCGCACGGTGACCGAAACCGACAATCTGCTGTTCACCACCATGACCCACAACACTCAGCCGCTGCATCTTGATGTGGAGGCGGCCAAGGAAAGCGAATTTGGCCAAATCCTCGTCAATGGCACTTTCACGTTTTCGCTGATGGTGGGCGTGAGTGTGGGGGACACGACGCTGGGCACGCTGGTGGCCAATCTGGGCTATGACAAGCTGGTCCACCCCAAGCCGACTTTCATTGGTGATACCCTGCGCGCGACCAGCGAAGTGACCGAGTTGAGGACCAGCAAATCGCGGCCCGATGCAGGGATCGTGACCTTCGCCCATGAATGCATCAACCAGCGTGATGAAGTGGTCTGCCGCTGCCTGCGCATGGCACTGGTGAAGAAGAGGGCGGGGTGATGGCGATCCCTATGCGCAGCTGGCTGTTTGCTCCAGGCGACAGCGAGAAGAAGATGGCCAAGGCGGCGGCCAGCGAAACCGATATCGTCATTTTCGATCTGGAAGATGCGGTGGCGACCGAAGTGAAGCCCGAGGCGCGGCGGATGGTCGCAGAGGCGCTCTCCGGCGCGGACAATCCGGAGCGGCTGTGGGTGCGCATCAATCCGTTTGAAAGCGATATGCCGCTGCTCGATCTGGCGGCGGTGATGCCTGCGCGCCCGGGCGGGATTGTGCTGCCCAAGGCAGAGGGGCCGCAGGATATTGTCCGGCTCGATCATACGCTGTCTGCACTGGAAGCGGCGCACGACATTGAACTCGGCTCGACGCCGGTCATGGCGCTGGTGACGGAAACCGCAGCCTCTATGTTCGAAGCGGGCAATTATGCTGGCGCTCCGCGCTTGGCGGCGATGAGTTGGGGGGCAGAGGACTTGTCCGACTCCATCGGTGCGCAATCCAATGTGGACGAGAACGGGCGGTTCGATCCGGCTTATGAGCTGGCCCGGACCCTGTGCCTGCTGGGTGCAGCGCGGGCTGGTGTTACGGCCATCGAGACGATCCAGACCGATTTTCGCGACACCGAAGGACTGGCGAGGCGGGCAAGCGCGATGCGGCGTCAGGGCTTTGGCGGCATGCTGGCGATCCACCCCGCGCAGGTCGATCCGATCAACACCGCATTCACTCCGGGCGAAGACGAAATCGCCGCGGCACGCATGGTGGTCCAGCTGTTCGCCGACAATCCCGGCCTAGGGACAATCGGCCATGGCGGGAAGATGTATGACCGCCCGCATCTGTCGCGGGCACAGCAATTGCTGGCGAGCTTGCCTGAGGATTAAGCTCTAAAGTTTGGCGACCTCGGCCAGCACCCGCTCGGCCCATTCGGGGCGGCAGATCAGCAGGTCGGGCATGTAGGTGTCTTGCTGGTTGTAGATCAGCGGGCTGCCATCCACCCGGCTGCAGTGTAAGCCGTGTGCCAATGCGACAGCGGCCGGGGCGCAGCTATCCCATTCATACTGGCCGCCGGTGTGGAGATAGATTTCGGCCTCGCCGCGCACAACAGCCATCGCCTTCGCGCCGGCGCTGCCCATGCCGACCAGCTCGCCGCCAATCGCTTCGGAGACAGCGACGGCTTCCTTGGCAGGGCGCGTGCGGCTGACGACCAGACGCGGCGTTTCCTGCGCCTGCGGGACGTCGACGGGCGCATCGGTGCGCAGGACGGTGTCCAGACCCGGCAGGGCAACCGCTCCGATCTCCGGCTTGCCCTCGATGGCGAGCGCAACATGCACCGCCCAATCGGTGCGCGCCTCGCCATATTCGCGGGTGCCATCGACCGGGTCGACAATCCATGTGCGGGCCTTGCCCAGCCGCTCGTCTGTATCCTTGCTTTCTTCCGACAGAAGGCCGTCCTCCGGGCGCAGATGGCGCAGCGCGTGGACCAGAAACTGGTTCGCGGTCTCATCGCCCGCCTTGCCCAGCGACTTGCCTTCAAAGACGTTGCTCTCGCGGACCTGAAGCAGGATTTGACCCGCATGGTGTGCCAGATGGGCGGCCAGTTCGGCATCGGTCATTTCGGCAGGCACTTGCGTCATATTTTCAACTCCGTTCGCCCTGTGCGTGTCGAAGGGCATGTGCGTCAGCGTGCTTCGACAGGCTCAGCACGAACGGCTGGATGGGGTTATCTAAGCGGCATGATCTGGTCGACGATGTAGGCGGCGGCTTCCTCGGCCGTCATCTCCACCGTGTTGACGCGGATCTCGGCGTTTTCAGGCTCTTCATAGGGGCTGTCGATCCCGGTGAAGTTCTTCAGATCGCCTGCGCGGGCCTTCTTGTAGAGGCCCTTCACATCGCGTTCTTCGGCCACTTCCAGCGGAGTATCGACGAACACTTCGATGAACTCGCCCTCGGGCAGCATGTCGCGGACCATCCGGCGTTCGGCCCGGAACGGGCTGATGAAAGCGGTCAGCACGACCAGACCGGCGTCGGCCATCAGCTTGGCGACCTCGCCAATACGGCGGATGTTCTCGATCCGGTCGGTGTCGGTAAAGCCCAGATCCTTGTTGAGGCCGTGACGGATATTGTCGCCGTCCAGCAGGAATGTGTGCCGGTTCATCAGGTTCAGGCGCTTCTCGACCTCGTTGGCGATGGTCGATTTGCCGCTTCCCGAAAGGCCGGTGAACCACAGCACGCGCGGTGCCTGGTTTTTCAGATTGGCGTGTGCTTCCCGCGTCACGTCGGTCGCCTGCCAATGCACGTTCTGCGCGCGGCGCAGGCTGAAATGCAGCATCCCGGCAGCCACCGTGCGGTTGGTCATCTTGTCGATCAGGATGAACCCGCCCAGCGTGCGGTTCTTCTCGTATGGCTCGAACACGATGGGGCGGTCGGTGGTCAGTTCCGCCACGCCGATGGAATTGAGCTGCAGCGTCTTGGCCGCGAGATGCTCCATCGTGTTGACGTTGATTTCGTATTTCGGGGCCTGCACCGTCGCCGACACCATCTGGGTGCCAAGCTTGAGCCAGTAAGACCGGCCCACGGTCAGATCTTCGTCGTCCATCCATACGATGCTGGTTTCGAACTGGTCGGAGACTTCGGGCGGCGCGTCGGCGGTGGCCAGCACGTCGCCGCGGCTGCAGTCGACTTCGTCTTCCAGCGTGATGGTCAGCGATTGACCGGCAAAGCCTTCTTCCAGCTCACCCTCGAAAGTGACGATGGATTTGACCTTGCTGGTCTTGCCTGATGGCAAAACCCGCAATTCGTCGCCCGGACGGACAGTGCCGCTGGACACGAGGCCGGAGAAGCCGCGGAAATCCAGATTGGGGCGATTGACCCATTGCACCGGCAGGCGGAACGGCTTCTCGCGGTTGACCGCGCTCGACACTTCGACCGTTTCCAGATGGTCGATCAGGGTCGGGCCTTCATACCAGCTGGTCGCTTCGGAATTGGTCGTGATGTTGTCACCGGCGAGACCCGAAATCGGGATCGCGGTGAAGTCTTCGATACCGATTTCATTGGCGAAGGCGCGGTAATCGGCAACGATGTGCTCGAAGGTGGGCTGATCGTAATCGACCAGGTCCATCTTGTTCACCGCCAGCACGATGTTGCGAATGCCCAGCAGCTTGCACAGGAAACTGTGGCGGCGTGTCTGGACCAGCACGCCCTTGCGCGCATCGATCAGAATGATCGCCAGATCGGCGGTGGACGCCCCGGTCACCATATTGCGGGTATATTGCTCGTGACCCGGGCAATCGGCGACGATGAATTTGCGTTTCTCGGTTGCGAAGAAGCGGTAGGCGACATCGATGGTGATGCCTTGCTCGCGCTCTGCGGCCAGACCATCCACCAGCAGGGCAAAATCGATTTCCTGCCCCTGCGTGCCGACCTTCTTGGAATCGCTTTCGAGTGCGTCCAGCTGATCTTCGAAGATCATCTTGGAATCGTAGAGCAGCCGCCCGATCAGGGTCGATTTGCCGTCATCCACACTGCCGCAAGTGATGAAGCGGAGCATGCTCTTGTGCTGCTGGGCTTCCAGATAGGCGTCGATGTCGTCCGCAATCAGCGCTTCGGTCTGGAAGTTGGACTGTGTCTGGTCGGTCATTTTTTGCTCTCGTCATCCCGGCAAGCGCTGGGAGCTTTCTCGGCTAGGTATTTCTCGGCTGGGCGAGGCCCCGGATCGGGTCCGGGGCTAACCCTTCGTCACCCTGTGGGGTGACGTGGCGGGTTAGAAATACCCTTCCTGCTTTTTGTCTTCCATCGATGCGCTTTCGCCCTTGTCGATTGCGCGGCCCTGACGTTCCGAACCGGTCGCCAACAGCATTTCCTGCACAATCTTGGAAAGGTCGGTCGCGTCGCTCTCGGTCGCGCCGGTCAGCGGATAGCAGCCGAGCGTGCGGAAGCGGACATTGCGCGTGACCGGCTTCTCGCCCTCTTCCAGACGGAACCGTTCATCGTCGACTATCAGGATCTGCCCCTCACGCTCCACGGTCGGCTGAGGGCTGGACATGTAGAGCGGCACAATGTCGATGTTCTCGGCCATGATGTACTGCCAGATATCCAGCTCGGTCCAGTTGGAAATCGGGAAGACACGGATGCTTTCGCCCTTGTTCTTGCGGGCGTTGTAGATGTTCCAAAGCTCTGGCCGCTGGTTCTTCGGGTCCCAGCGGTGGGACGATGTGCGGAAGCTGAAAACGCGTTCTTTCGCACGGGCTTTTTCTTCGTCTCGGCGGCCGCCGCCAAAGGCTGCATCGAAGCCATGCTCGGTCAGAGCGGCTTTCAGCGGATCGGTCAGCTGGGCCTGCGAATACAGCGCGCTGCCGGTGTCGAACGGGTTGATACCCTGTTCCTCGGCATGCTCGTTCTTCGCGACGATCAGCTCCAGCCCGTATTCTTCCACGGTCTTGTCACGGTGATCCAGCAGGGCCTGAAAATCCCAGCCCGACGCAACATGCAGCATGGGGAACGGGATGGGTCCGGGATGGAACGCCTTGCGCGCAAGGTGCAGCATCACGGAGGAATCTTTGCCTACGGAATAGAGCATTACCGGCTTGGTCGCCTCGGCGACGACCTCGCGCATAATGTGAATGCTCTCGGCCTCGAGGCGTTCGAGATGGGTCAGTGGTCTGGTCATGGAAAGCTGTGGGCGTCCGTCATATTACAAGGGGGGCTCGTTGGCCCGATGATGCGACGGCAACGGCCCATGCCAAACTATGCTGCAAATGCGAAGGAATTTTTCTGTGTGCGTCCCGTTTTGCGCGCCTGATTGCGGCATTCCTGCGGTGACTGGATACCTATTCAGGCCGAACAGCTGGCTCCGCCAAGGACGCAGAACCGCGCGCAATGGGGATGGTTCAGCTTCACCGGTTCGCTGGCCTGCGCCAGAGAGTCGCCGAGATCGAAGCCGGGATCGTAGGGAATGAGCGTACAGGCTGCGACGCGGGGTGCCGATTCGCCCTTGCGATGGACGACCATCCGGCTTGTGGCGCACATGATCTGGGCCGGGTCCTTATCGAGGATCGACCAGCAGGCGGTGGTAATCTCCGCGATGTCCTTGTCCTCGTCCATTTCGGGAAACAGGACGAGCCGCATTGGATCGGTCGCATCCACGGCAATGCCTTCGGCGGCGAACAACGCGGCGTAGCCTGCGCGCTCGTCGGCCTCGCTCTCGCCCGGCAGCATCCGGCCTGCGACTGCGATGGAGAACCCGTGTGCGCTCAGCCATTGAAGCCCGTCGATGGCGACGTCCCAGCTGTTCGCCCCGCGTTCGGCCTCGTGCACGCGCTTTGTATGATGATCGAGGCTGACGCGGATGGTCAGCCGGTCACCATGCTCCGCGCGAAGTGCCAGAAGGGCGGTCTCATGCCGCCGCATCGGCTTCATCGCATTGGACAGCACCAAAGCCTCGAACCCGCGCTCCAGCGTATCTTCCAGCATGGGCAGGAATTCGGGGTTCATGAAAGGCTCGCCGCCGGTAAAGGCGATCTCGCGTGTGCCCAGGCCCGTTTCGGCGATCTCATCCAGATACGCCGCCACGTCGCTTTGCCGGATATAGATCAGCGCATCATTGGTCGGGCTGCTTTCGATGTAGCAGCTCGCGCAGGCCAGATTGCACAGCGTGCCGGTGTTGAACCACAGAGTGTCCATCTTCACCAGCGGGACGGACGCGCGCGGTTCGCCCTTCGCAGTCACATCGGGATCAGTAAATTTCGCAGGCGGAAGCTTTGCTCCGGCCACTGCAAAGGGCGAGGGTCCGGCCGGAGCATTTCGGCTCTTGGTGCGGCTTTTTGTGCGGGTCTGGCTGGTCATGGGATCAGGCGAAGGTCCGGCGGACCTTGGCCACGAAAGCGGCGTATTTCTTGGGCAGCGATCCGAACACCGTCGGCTCCCATGCGCTGAACGCGGCAGCCTTGGTGATCTCGCTGCGGGTTGGGTAGCTGATGATGGCAGAGCCCATGTCGAAGGTTCCGCTTTTGCCGGTTATCATCTGGCTGAAGGGCAGGAGCAACTCGCCGGCATTCTTGCCCACGATGCTCGCGCCGATTACTTTCTTCCCCTTCAGGATGACTTTCATCTGGCCCTTGGTTGCATCCTCGGCAATCGCCCGTTCGTTATGGTCGAAGCCTTCGGTTATGACGGTGATCTTGTCGCCCAGTTCGGCGCGTGCTTCGGCCTCGGTCATCCCGACCTGCGCAACTTCGGGTTCGGTAAAGGTGCACCATGGCAGCGCCTTCCAGTTCACTTTCGTGGGCAGGCCGGTGACGATTTCCAGCGCCACGTTCGATCCTTCATAACCCGACACATGGGTCAAGCGCGGCCCGTCGCGGCAATCGCCGATGGCGTAGATCGATTTGATCGAGGTCCGGCGGCGCGCATCCACCTTGATGCCGTTGCGCGCCATTTCGACGCCGAGCTCTTCCAGCCCGAAGCCCGAAGTGTTGGCCTTGCGTCCCACCGCGACCAGCACATGCGTCCCTTTGATTGTCTCTCCATTATCGACTGCGATCTCGATAGCGCCGGCCTTGCCCGACACGCTGTCTGCCTTACCTTTGACGAAAGTCACGCCCTCGGCCTTCATGGTGTCGATCACGACTTTCACATTGTCCTGATCGTCGCGGCCCATCGGATTTTCCGGTTCGATCACCGTCACTTCGCTGCCCAGACGGCGGAAACTCTGGGCCATTTCCATCCCGATCACACCGCCGCCGATAATCAGCAAATGGCCCGGCTGCTCGGTCAGGTCGAACAGGTTCTCGTTGGTGAGGTAGGGGACGGTATCGAGCCCGGGGATCGGCGGGACAAACGGCTTGGACCCGGTCGCCACCACGATGCGCGGGGCGGTGAGCGTTTTGCCGCCAACCTCGACCGAATGTTTGCCTGTAATGCGCGCCCAATCGCGGATGACTTCGCAACCCATCTCCTCGAAGGTTTCTTCACTGTCATGCGGGGCGATATGCGCGATGGCATCGTGAATGTGCTTATGAACGCCCGACCATTCCACCTTGGGCGCGGCCAGCGTCACCCCGTGCAGCGTTTCCGTCCGCGCTTCGGCAGCGCGTTTTGCCGCCGTGATAATCGCCTTGCTGGGCACACAACCATTGTTGAGGCACTCGCCGCCCATCTTGTGGCCTTCGATCAGCGCGACCTTAAGGCCGAACAGCGCGCAGCCGCCCGCCGCGGTCAATCCGGCAGCTCCGCCGCCGATAACAATAACATCATGGGTGAATTTCATAACCGGCCCCTCTACATGCCCCGTAACCAAATGTCTCTGAAATGCGAATCTCCTCTGACTCTCTGAGCAATGGAGCATCGCGATCTGCATGACTGTTCGGCCGGGAAGGGCGCTTCGTTACATGAGCTTCGAAACAAACTGATGCATATCCTCGTAACCGGGGCCGCGGGCCTCATCGGCGGTGAAGTGTGCGCGCGTCTGGTGGATGCGGGGCACCGCGTCACGGCGATGGTCCGCTCCAATCCCGATGTCCTGTCGAATGACGGGAAGACAGCGCGGGTGGACCGGATCGTGACGGGCGACCTCGCCTATGAGGGGATGCGGCTTGGCGCGGACGATTCTGCGCATCTGGCATCGGGCGTCGATCTGGTGATCCATTGCGCGGCACTGACGCGGTTCGATCTGGAGAAAGCGGATTACCGGGCGACCAATGTTGAAGGCACACGCCGGGCGCTGGAATTGGCGCGGCGCAATGGCGCTGGCTTCATGCATGTCTCCACCGCCTATGTTTGCGGTGGGCGAACCGGCCCGGTGCTCGAAGATGATGCATTGCCGACAGGCGGTTTCACCAATGGCTACGAGGCAAGCAAGGCGGAGGCCGAGGGGCTGGTGCGGGCGAGCGGAGTGCCTTTCGTGATTGCGCGCCCCAGCATTGTGGTGGGCGACAGCCGCACCGGGGCGATCCGCCAGTTCGACACGATTTATGCCGCGTTCAAGCTGATTGCGGAAGGGCGCGTGCGACATATGCCGGTGGCTGCGGGCGCGACGCTCGATTTTGTGCCGCTGGACCATGTGGCGGCCGGGATCGTGGCATTGGCGGAGGGGCACGAAACGGCGGCTGGAGGGACTTATCATCTGGTCTCCGGAGGCCCGGTGCCCGTGGAGGTATTTGCGCAGGCCATCGGCAGTTTCGAGGCGTTCTCAGCGCCCGTACTGGTGGAGGCCGAGGGTTTCGACCCGGCAACACTGCCAGCGATGGAGCGGCGGCTCTACAAGCGCGTGGCGGGGCTCTACGCCAATTACTTCCAGCGCGACCCGCGCTTTGATGATCGCAATCTGTGTGAGTTCACGGGCTTGCAAGCAGCGCCGATGGACCTCGCCATGCTGCGTCGGCTGATCCAGTATTGCGTCGATGTGGGATTCCTGAAGGGCTAAGGTTCAACGCACATCGGGATAATGCGCACCCATCCTGTCCCGCATTCCGAAGGCCCACAGCATACCGACTTTGAAGTAAATCCAGTTCGCTTTCAGCGGGCCCCAAGCGGCAATCCGGCGGTCCGAAGTGCGTACCACCCGGCGGACCATTTTGGTGCGGCCCAGCGCAGCAAATTTCACGCACAAATCCGCCTCTTCCATAATCGCATCGCCCGGCGTGCAGCCGCCGATTTTCAGGAAGTCGTCGCGCCGGAAGAACATCGCGTGGTCGCCAAACAACAGCCGCACACCGCGCACAAAATGGTGCGGACGGGTTATCAGCGGAGCGTACCAGGTCTTGATGAAGTTGTGTGCGCTGGTGAACCAGCGGGTCTTGGTGCCGGTAATCAGCGGGGTGAAACTAGCGAGCGCGTTTTTCGGATTGGCGAGCGTTTCGCGGATGACCCGCACCATATCGGCAGGCGGAATTGTATCGGCGTGCAGCACACAGATGTAATTTGCCGTCGCTGCTTCTACGCCTGCATTGATCTGACGCGCGCGGCCTTTGTTGGCAGCGATCAGGGTCCACCCTGCATCGCGCACCAGCGCAGCGGTGGCATCCATGGACCCGCCATCGACGGCGATGATCTCGGCAGGCTGCGGGTCCAGCGTGGCGAGGGCTTCGATGAGCGCGGGCAAGGCCGCTTCCTCTTCGAACAGGGGGATGACCAGCGCGACAGTCGCTGTAGTATCGCTCATAGCAGGAACTCCGGCCAATCGTCCAAGTCTTCCGGTTCATCCACGTCGGACAATTCCGGTAGCATGGCGGGCGTTATGCCATGCGCCTGACACGCGGCCAGCGTTGCGGGCATTACGGCATCGGTGCTCCACGCAATGTCCTCGAATAGCCACGGCAACGGCTCGCGGTATCCGATCAGCCAGTATCCGCCATCGCTGGCCGGGCCGATGGTGACTGGCGCTTCGGTCAGAGCGTTGGCGGCGTCCCGTAACAATCCGGGAGTCAGGCCCGGGCAGTCACTGCCGATGGCCATGCCCGGCGCAGGGGCGCGTTGCAGTTTGGCCGTCAGATCGCCGTCACCCTGCTGCGCCACTGGCACATCGGAGCCCAGCCATTCCTGAAATTCCGCCTCGCCGGCACCGGTTGCCCGCAATTCGAACGGCAGGCCCGAAGCGCGCACGATCTCCAACGTATGCACCAGCAGCTTGCGATAGACCGCGACAGCGCCCTCCGGCCCGAACGCCGGGATCAGCCGCGTCTTTGCCTTGCCGGCTTCCGGCCAGCGAGCGAAGATGGACACAGTCGGCTGGCCAATCATGCGGCTTGGGTTTCCGCAGGGGGTTCTGCGTCCTTGCGCGTATCCGGTTTGGCCTTCAGCACCCACCAGACCACCACCGCCGAAACGAGCCCGCCGAGCACATTGGCCGCCAGTTCGGCTCCGTATACAGCATCCGCCCCCCAGCTGCCGCGCAGGAACCATGCGAAGGGCAGCATCACCAGAAACACGCGCGCGCAGCTCTGCGCCAATGCCAGTCCAGCCTTGCCCACCGAATTGAGCACTCCATTGCCCACGATCAGCAGGCCGTATCCGGCATAGCCCCAGGCCGCGATGGTCAGATAGCGCGCGAACTGCTCGATCACGGCGGCTTCCTCGGTGAAGAAATCGGCAAACCACTCGCCGAACGAGAAGAGCACGGCAGCAATCGCCAGCCCGTATCCGACCGAGAAGACGCCGGCATAGACGACCGCCTTGCGCGCGCGGTCCAGCTTATTGGCGCCCCAGTTCTGGCCGACAATGCCGCCGATTGCGCCCGACAAGGCGAGCAGCGGCACGACAGCGAAACTCTGCAAGCGGCCCGCCGCACCGAAACCGGCCACCGCCGCCTGCCCCTCGATGGCCACGAGCGCGGTCAGGATGGAAAGGCCGATGGGATTGATTGCGTTGGAAAACGCCGCCGGTCCCGCGACGCTGAGGATGGCACTGGCCGACTCGCTGACCCCGCAGCGCTTCAGCAATTTCAGATCGAATGGCAACGGGGTCCGCCGCAGCAAGTAGAACGCCATTGCAATCCCGCAGGCCCAGCCAATCGCGGTGGCATAGGCTGCCCCGGCAATTCCGAAACCTTCGAACCCGAACGCGCCGGTGATCAGGATCGGGTCGAGCACCCAGTTGGCGGCGGCATAGGTGAGCGAGACGAGCGAGGTTTTCTGCGCCTCCCCCTGACCGCGCAGCACGCCGTTGATGCCCATGATGGCCAGCAGCAGCGGGAAACTGATCGCAAAGGGCTTCATATAGGTGCGGATGAACGGCATCAGCGCTTCGTCCGCATTCATCAGGCGGAACAGCGGGTCCATCAGCAAGAACAGCGCGAGGCCCAGAACCACACCGCAGCCCACTGCGAAGACGATCCCGAAATTCGCCCGCCGCGCTGCCCGGTCATCATCGCCAGCGCCGAGCGCCCGTGCGACCACCGAATTGATGCCCACCATGATGCCGACACCCAGGCTGGAGAGCGCCACACTGATCGGAAAGATGAAAGAAATCGCGGCCAGTTGCTGCGAGCCCAGCTGCCCGATGAAATAGGAATCCACCAGACCGATCGACATGATCGCGGCCACTCCGATGATCATCGGTGCCGTCTGGCTGACAAGATGGCCCGGAATGCTTCCGCGCGTCAGTTTCGCGTTCTGGCTCATCGGGTCTCGCTCATCATCAGGGCGTTAGCGGCGGGGTGTGCCCTAGGAAAGGGGGACGAAGGGACGGCGGGACGCTAGCACCTTGTGCGATAGCGCCTGCCCGTGCGATAAAGTTCCCAAACATCGTTTAAGGAGAACCGACCATGGCGACGCAGCTGAAACCGAAAGAAGAGTATAGCAAGGAAGAATGGCAGGCCCGTCTCGACCTCGCCGCATGCTATCGCATCTTCGACCATCTCGGCTGGTCGGAATCGATTTACAACCACATCAGCGTGGCTGTTCCGGGCGAAGACGGGGCGTTTCTGATCAATCCCTTTGGGCTGCTGTATGACGAAGTGACCGCTTCCAATCTGGTGAAGATCGATGTCGAGGGCAATAATATCGGCGGCTCGCCCTATCCGGTAAACAAGGCCGGCTTCACGCAGCACGCCTATTTCCACAAGCATCTGGGCGAGAAGGCGAATGCGATCTGCCACGTCCACACGACGGCCACCATGGCGGTGTGCAGCCACAAGGACGGGCTGTTGCCGACCAATTTCTACGCCTGCAATTTCCAGGGCCAGATCGGCTATCACGATTTTGAAGGCGTGACGGTGCGCGAGGAAGAGGGCGAGCGGCTGGTACAAAATCTGGGTGACCATTCGATCCTGATGCTGCGCAACCATGGCCCGGTGGTGATGGACAAGACGATCCCCGGCATGTTCGTGAAAATGTGGGCGCTCCAGCGCGCCTGCGAGATCCAGATTGCCACGCTGAGCCAAGGCGGCCCCAATGTCGTCCCCAGCGAGGTGGTCGACGTGCATCAGCGCGACATCTCGGTGATGCAGACGCAAGGTGGCGCGGGCCTGTTCGATTTCGAAGCGTGGAAGCGCAAGATCGACCGGATCGACGATAGCTGGCGCAGCTAAGCCGGGCGTAACCGCGTAGGGGGGCGGCGCAGTGCCGCGCATGACCGTGAATGACCGGCCCGTCGAGTATCTGCTCGACGGGGACACGCCATTGCTGTGGGCGCTGCGCGAGGCGTCCAACCTCACCGGCACCAAGAATGGCTGCGGCAAGGGGGATTGCGGCGCCTGCATGGTGCTGGTCGACGGGGCTGCACTGCGCAGTTGCCTGATTACGATCGACGAGGCGGAAGGGCGCTTCATCACGACTATCGAGGGGCTGTCGCGCGACCGCTCGCATCCGGTGCAGCAGGCTCTGGTGGCAGAGCAGGCTATCCAATGCGGGTTCTGCACCCCCGGTATCGCCATGGCCGCTGCTTCGCTGCTCAGCCGCAATGCGGGGCCGAGCGAGGCGGAAATCCGTGAGGCGATCCCCAATCTGTGCCCGTGCGGCGTCCAGCCCCGGCTGGTCCGCGCGATCCAGCGCGCCGCAGCCGTAACCCGCCGCGAGGAACGGATCAGCGCAGCGCCCGCACCGGGCATTACCGCTGAGGACGCGGCCGAAGCCGTTCCTGCAATGACGCCTCCCGAAGAATAGCGCACGTCCCCGCCTGCGCGGGGACGCGGTGCGGCTCAGAAGCGACCGGTTATCGCAAACCGCGCATTGATCGGCGCACCCACGCTTGCCTGATGCGTCGCATGGGCGTTCGGGAAATAGAGCGTATCGGTCAGGTTCTCGACATTCACCTGCACCCGGAGATTGTCGCTCACATCGTAGAACGCCGCCGCATCGAGGCGGGTATAGGCGGGCAGCACGGCATTGTTGCCATTGTCGATGAAACTCTCGCCCTGATGGGTCAGGCCGAAGCCGAGGCCGAAGCGGTCCGTCACCTGCACCTGATTCCAGATCGAGAACATGTTCTCCGGCAATTCGCGCGGGCGCAGGCCTGTCGCTCCGGCCTGATCGACTTGCTCGCCATCGAGGTAGCTGTAGCCGGCGGACACGGTCCAGCCGGTCATCACCTCGCCTTGCAGCTGCAGTTCGAAGCCCTGAATGGTCGAATCGACCACCACCAGACGGCTCGGATCGGTATCGTCGACTTCGGGCGAACTCTGCTCGATCTCGAAAATGGCCGCCGTCAGGCTGAGGCTGTCGGCAAAGTCCCACTTCACTCCGGCTTCGAGATTGGTGAAAGTGTCGGGGTCGAGCGCATCCGCTCCGCCGCCCAGGCTGGCAAACTGTTCGCCGGAGCGGGGGAGGAACGTCTCCGAATAGCTTGCATAGATCGACAGGTTTTCCTGCGGCTTGAAAATGATCCCGCCGCGCGGCGAAAATTCCTCGTCTTTGCGCGTCAGGAAGGTGCCGTTCTTGAGGTCATCGACCTTGATCTCGAAACTGTCGAAGCGCCCGCCGATCACCACGTTGAGCCAGTCGGTCAGCTCGATCTCGTCCTGGATGTAGAACGAGAAAACATCGAGTTCGACCTGTGTCGAATCGTTCAGATTGGTGAAGGCGACCCGCGTCGGATTGCCCGCCGCATTGACGCCCACTCCGCCGCTCAGCGCCAGAGGGCGCATGATCGCAAACACTTCATTGTCGTCACTGGTCTGGTCCCACACCGGATTGAGACGGTCCTGATCCGAGGATGTGGCGATATATTCGCCGCCGACCAGCAAGGTGTGCGCCACGCTGCCGGTATCGAACTCGCCGACCAGATTGGCCGTGAAGGACAGGTTCTCGCGCTGCGTGGTGTCGATATATCCATCGGTCGTCACCACGCCCGGCGTGTTGGCCTGATCGTATCCCGAAGCATAGAAGTTCGAATAGACCTTGTCGTAATCGCCGTAAAACGCGCCGATCACGGCCTTCCAGCTGTCGGAGAACTGGTGCTGCAAATTGGCGCGCACGATATGCGCTTCCAGCCGGGTGAAGTTCAATTCCGGGTCGCCGAAGACGATATCCTTGAATGCTTCCACCGGGCGACCATCGGTGCCGGTCGGAATGCCGCGATCGATGAAGCGGTCATGATCGGCATATTCGTAGGACAGGTCGAAAGTCGTCGCCTCGCCCAGCGCGACCCGCATCGTCGGATTGATGCCGATACGCTCGCCATCGTAGAAGTCGCGGTGATTGTTCAGCCCCTCATAGGCTGCGTTCAGGCGCAGCGCGACGGTATCGGATGCGGCAATGTTGAGATCGCCTTGCACACTGAATTCGCCGAATGTGTCCAGCGCAACCTGTCCGCCGCCAAAGGTCTCGCCCAGACGCCCCTTCTTGGTCACACGGTTGAGGATGCCGCCGGTGCCGCCGCGCCCGAACAGCAGCGCGTTGGGTCCGCGCAGTATTTCCACCTGCTCCAGATTATACAGTCCGCGATAATACTGAACGTCGTCGCGCATACCGTCGATGTAGAAATCGGCCGTGGAGCGGATGCCGCGAAACACGATGGCGTCGCGGTGGCCTTCACCCTGAGAGGTGTTCACCCCCGGCGTGTAATCGACGATCTGTCCGATGCTGGTGAAGCCCCGGTCGAGGATTTCTTCCTCGGTGGTGATGGTGAGGCTTTGCGGAACATCGATAATCGGCGTCGGCGTCTTCACCGAATTCAGCTGGTCGGAATAAAGAACCTCCCCGGTTACCACGATCTCGCCGGGGCGGTTCTCGGCCAGATTGGCATCATCGATGCTGTCATTGGCCATGCTGTCACTTGCATGGGCAGGCACGGTGAAGAGGAGGGCAGCACCGGTCATCAGGGCGGTGCGGCGGGAGATCGTCATAGGGCTGAGGCTTTCTTGCGAGTAATTCTCAATGGCATCCCGCTATTGCGAGTTATTCGCAATTGCAACCCTGCATTCGCACTTGGCGCGGTTTTTCCGAAAGACTAGAGAACGGGCCACACCTGTTTCCGGAGAGAACCCATGAAAGCGACCATCTGGCACAACCCGAAATGCGGCACGTCTCGCAATACGCTGGCGATTCTTCAGGAGCGCGAGGGCGTGGATGTGACGGTGGTCGAATATCTCAAGACGCCGCCAAGCCGGGACAAGCTGGCCCAGCTGTTTGCCGACGCTGGAATGTCGCCGGCCGAGGGACTGCGGATGCGCGGGACCGATGCGGCCGAGCGCGGTCTGCCTGATGCCGACGCCGACACGGTGCTGGACGCAATGGTGGCAGAGCCGATCTTGATCGAGCGGCCGCTGGTCGAGACCGACAAGGGCGTGCGCCTGTGCCGCCCCAAGGAAACGGTCGAGGAAATTCTCTGAGCCGATCCCTCTGAGGCTAGGTCCGCTCGCGCGTCAAATCCTCGTCCGCCTGCAATCCGCGCCAGCCGAGCAGCAGCGTGACGAGGCAAAACAGCACCACGGTGATAAAGGCCAGCCAATCGGAATGGCCATACAGCCACACGCCCAGTGCAGGCGCATAGACAAAGCTCGCTCCATTGATCGACGCGACCTTGCCAGACACCTGCCCCTGTTCGGGCCGGGTGACGGCCAGCGAAGCCCCCGCGGTAAACCCGGGCCGGAACAGGCCGAAACCGAGCGAGGCAATCCCGAAGCCGAGCGAAATCGCGTGCAGATCATCGGCCACCGCAAACAGCGCCACGCCGATAATCGCCAGCACCATGCCCCATAGCGTTGCCGCCCGCGGCCCCAGATGCAGCGTCGGGATCAGGCCCCATTGGGCAAGCAAAGTCGCCACCGCGCCCACCATAAGCACGATACCGACCGGCCCAGCGCCCAGAAGCGGGTCACCCCGCAACCCCAGCCTGTCGAGAACGAGAAAACCCGAAATGCCCAAAATCATCGCCTGCGCATGGCCGCCAAGCAATCCGGCAATATACCACGGCGTCGTGCGCGGATCGCGCCAGGCAAGATCCGGTATGTCCGCCGGTAGCGCCCCATCATCGGCGTCATCATCCTCGTCGCTGCTGTCGACATTCTCGCCCTTGCGCGCATGATCGCGCCGGGACGATCCGCTGTTTCCGTAAGGCGCATCGAAGGCCGACCCCCGCGCGGCAAATTGTGGTTCGTCATTCGGCAGCCGCAGTCGCAGCGCCACCAGCGTCACCAGTCCCACAGCGGCAAAGGCAATGAACGGGCCGGTCAGGCCGAGCAGCGGGAAGATCAGCAACGGTGCGAGTGCAGGCCCGACAACCGTGCCCAGCCCGAAGCTGGACGATATCAGCGACAGCGCCTGTGTTCGCTCCGCACGCGGTGTCCGGCTCGCCACATAGGCCTGCACGGCGGGCGGGGCGGCTGAACCCAGCAGTCCGTAAAATGACCGCGCCAGAGCAAACAGGATCAGCGTCCACACCGCCGGGATCAACCCGGCAAGGCCAGCCCATAGCACCAGTCCGCACAGACCCATCGACAGGGCAAAGCCCCACAGGCCCACTGCCATCATCGCCTTGCGCCCGCGCTTGTCGCTGCGCTTGGCCCAGATCGGCGCGCAGGTGACCCACAGGATCGCCGACCAGCTATAGGCAAGGCTGATCCACACATCCGATACACCCAGCGCCGTGCCGATGCTGGGCATCACCGATTGCATGGCCGTATTGCCCGCAGCAGTCACCAGCATAACCGTAAACAGGAGCATTAACCGCCCGCGCGAAATGGTGCGCGGGCGCGCCAGCGTCGGGGCTTGCGCAATGGGCGGGGGAGGGGGATCGGCATCGGCCATGAGAATGTTGGCGGGCTACGCCGGGTCCGTGCGGCTGGCAATGGCCTGTTGCAATCAACGGGCTTGCTAACCCGCCCGGGCTTTGCGAATCTGAGGACTGACCAATGGAGGAATAGATTGTCCGATAACGATTTTCTTGCGCTGTCCCGCTTGCGTGACCGACTGGCAGAGCGAGCTGGTCGGCTCGGCGGCCAGTGGGGCGTTTTTCTGCGTGGCTTTATCGAACACCCGCGCATGGTCGGATCGGTGATCCCGTCCTCGCGCTATACGGTCGAAAACATGCTGGGGCCGGTCGACTGGGCGAATTGCAAGCTCTTCGTGGAGTACGGTCCCGGTGTTGGCACATTCTGCCTGCCGGTGCTGGAGAAATTGCCCGCCGATGGCGCGCTGATCGCGATCGATACCAACCCGCTCTATGTCGATTACCTCAACCAGACGATCCGTGACAGCCGGTTCACCGCCGTGCTTGGCTCGGCCGAAGATGTAGAGGACATTGTCCGGTCGGGCGGGCATGCCCATGCGGATTACATTCTTTCCGGCCTGCCCTTTTCGACGCTGCCCGGCGGTGTCGGCCCCGCAATCATGGAGGCAACCCACCGCATTCTGCGGCCCGGCGGTGCGTTCATGGCCTATCAGTTCACCGCCGCTGTGCGTGATCTGATGGCGCAGGAGTTTGCCCGCATCGACGACGGTTTCGAGTTCTGGAATATCCTGCCCTGCAAGCTGTTCTGGGGCTGGAAGGACTGACTGCCCTCAGTCGTCTTTCTTCACGCGCGGCACGCTGGGCATGCTGGCGCGCGTGGCATGGCCCGACAATTGGCGATGCGCCGCCGCCATCACGGAGAGGAACACCACCACGCTAACCGCATTGACCAGCGCGCCGATAATCGCAGTCCCGATCAAGGCGACGGAATCGCCCGCGAGAGCGAGAATGAGCCCGACAATCATTGTCACGATAAGTCCGACAATCCCGATGGCCAGCATCAGCAAAAAGTAGAAAAGGAACAGGCGGAACGAATTGCCCTTTGTGAGACCCCATGACCGGCGCACCGCCTCCACCGGATTGCGCATGTCTTCCACCGCGATCACCGGTGCCAGCAGTGAAATCTTCACATAAACATAGATCATCACGGGAATGGCCAGCACAATCGGCAATGCGGCGAGGGCCTGCGATCCGGTGAGCGAGAATAGCATCACCAGCATGGTGAGGACCAATATGAGTGCCACACCGACCAGAATATTGGCGGCCAGATAAGGCAGCAATCCGGCCAAACCTGTGCCCAGCGCCTCTCCGGCAGTCGGTCTGCCCTCGCGGCCCATTAAAACCAGCAGCCCTAGGGTGCCTGCTGCCTGAATGACCGTGAGCAACAGGAACACCCACCAATATTGCAGGAAAGCGGCCTCCATCGCCGCCATTGCTGCATCGGGATCGTTGCCCATCGACCGGGTGCCCAGAACAGCGCCCATATCGGGCACCAACAGGCTGATCGCGAGATAGGGCAGGAAGAAGAACACGCCCGCCACGCCCAGCACGACTTGCATATTCGCGCGCAGCAACGCGGTGGCTTCTTCCCACGCGCGGCTCATGTCGAAGGAATTGCTCTGCGCCATCATATTCTCCCTGCCTGCCCTCTTGATAAGCACGGGCAGCTGGGCCAGCAATGCCGGTGATGGACCTTTCCGGCAAGACAATCGAATGGAGCTGCGAGCAGGCACCTGTGCCCTATCGCGCCGCGCTCGCCGAAATGGAGGCGCGCAATGCCGCGATTTCGGCGGGCGAAGCGGCTGAGCTAATCTGGTTGCTGGAGCATCCGCCAGTCTACACCGCCGGAACCAGCGCCGATCCTGCCGAAATGCTCGACCCGCGTTTCGAGGTGATAGAGACAGGGCGCGGCGGGCGCTATACCTACCACGGGCCGGGGCAACGCGTGGGCTACGTACTGCTCGATCTGAAGGCGCGCGGGCGCGATGTCCGGCGTTTCGTCCACTCGCTGGAAAGCTGGGTCATCGCAACCTTAGCCACATTAGGCGTCGAGAGCTGGGCAATCGATGGCAGAGTGGGCATCTGGACCCGCGACACCGACGGATCGGAAGCGAAAATCGGCGCAATCGGCGTGCGCGTGCGCCGGTGGGTCACGATGCACGGTTTTTCGGTCAATTTGTCGCCCGACCTCACACATTTTGGTGGCATCGTGCCGTGCGGGATCGACACGCTGGGCGTGACCAGTCTGGATAAACTGGGCATTGCGCTGACGCCCGCAGAATGGGATGCGGCGCTGATGGACACCGCGCCCGCATTCTTTGCCGCGCTTTCCGGAGAGACTGTATGATTCGTAAGCCTTTTTCGCGCTCTGCGCTTTTGCTTTCATCCGCACTGATGTTGGCGGCGTGCGGATCGGATGCCGAGGCACCGGCGGAAGGCGCAGCCGACGGATCGGGCGCTGCGGGCGATGTCCAGGGCGGCTCGATCAGCGACGATATGCTGCCACTGGAATCGGTCACATCGAAAGCCCCTTCGCGTGGCGGCGATGATGAAGAGGGTGATGGGGAAGAAGGCGGCGAAGAGGACGACGCCGAAACTGACGATGCCGGGGCTTCCGAAGGCAACTAGCCTTCTGCCAGAAGCGCTCTCGCCCGGGCCAGCTCTCCGCGATCCGCTGCGTGCCGATCGACCGAGACCACCAGCGCTTCCGGCTGCAAATCAAACGCGGCGACAATGGTGGCGGCACGCTCGCGTTCTTCGGGGGTAGGGGCGAAAATCTCGCCGATGGGTTTGACCTGCGCGGGATGGCGCGCGACCATCGCATCGAAACCGGCGGCGCGGGCCTCGGTGGCGATATTGCGGAAAATATCGGCATTGCTGGTGACATTGCTTGCTGTTTCCAGAGCGAAGAGACCGCCTGCGCGCGCGGCCAGAACCACTGCATTCCGCACCTGCGCGAAGGGCGCGGGCCAGCGCCGCACGCCCTTGCCAAAGGGGCGCATTCCGCCCGAGGCCATCAGGGCATCGGCATCCCATGACAGACCGGAAACGCGGGGATGCGGATCGCTCGCCAATTCGTTGATGGCGAGCGCACCGGCCGGTGTGTCCCCCACTTGCGGTACGATACGCACCGAGTTGAGTTCTGCCGGGGTCTTCTGCTCCAGCTCGTAGATCTCTGCGGCCAGTTGGGTGATATCCGCTGCACCCGTGGCGCGCGGCAGGACAATCCCGTCGGGCACGCCGGGCATGACCGCGACCAGATCCTCGCGCCAATGGGCACTGCCCAGCGGATTGATCCTGACCCAGCGCCGCGCGCCGGGAAGGCCCGGAGGTGGGGCGGGGCGGGTGGAGAGGAATTCGGCAGCCGAGCGCCGCGCGTCGGCCTTCGCCCCTTCGGCCACGCAAGACAGGTCCAGCAGAATGACATCTGCATCCAGCCCCGCGACCTTCTCCAGCTTGGCCGGTTCGTCGGCAGGGACCACCAGCCAAGATCGCATTTTTGCCGTCATGCTGATCCAATCCTCACCCTGAGCTCACACTGATGCGGGGAAACTGGCCTCAACCCGTAGCCGCCAATTCCTCTTCCATCGTCGGATAGTCGATATAGCCTTCCGGGCCGGGCAGATACCAGCTTTGCGGCACATTGGTGTTTTCCGCCCATTCGGCGCCGTTGCGAATGCGCTCTTCGAGATCGGGATTGGAGATATAGGGCCGCCCGAACGTCACTGCATCGCATTTGCCGGAGGCGATATCGGCACTGGCTTCTGCGGCAGTGTAATCGCTGTTCAGGACCAGCGGGCCGGTAAAGGCAGCGCGGATCATCGGGCTTTGTTTGGGCACATCGGTGCTGCCGAAAGTGCCGTCCGGGCCGGGCTCGCGCAGTTCGAGGAAGGCCAGCTTGTGCTTCTGGGCGATGCTGGCCGCAACGCCGAATGTGGTCTCCGGATCGGGATCGTCGCACCCTTGCGTCTCTCCATTGGGGGAAAGGCGCAGGCCCACACGGTCGGCGCCCCACACATCGACCAGCGCGGTCAGCACTTCATCGAGGAAACGCGTGCGGTTTTCCGCAGTGCCGCCATATTCGTCGGTCCGCAGATTGGTGCTGGAGCGGATGAACTGGTCCACCAGATAGCCATTGGCCCCGTGCAGTTGCACGCCGTCAAATCCGGCCTTTTTGGCATTCTCCGCAGCATGACGGTAATCGCCGACCACGCGGGCAATCTCGGCGACCGACAATTCGCGTGCCTGTTGGTGATCCTGCCGCCCGGTGGGCGTGTGCGCATGGCCAGGCGCAGTTGTTGCGCTGGCAGAGACGGGCGCATCGCCATCGAGAAAGTCCGGGTGGACCAAACGGCCCATATGCCAAAGCTGCAGGACAATCAGACCGCCTTCCTCATGCACGGCCTCGGTCACGGCTTTCCAGCCTTCCACCTGCTCGTCGCTCCAGATGCCCGGCGCGGCGGGCCAGCCCAGACCTTCGCGGCTGATGCCGGTTGCCTCGCTGATTATCAGGCCTGCACCGCTGCGCTGGCGATAATAGGTGGCCATCATCTCGTTCGGGATCGAATTGGGCTGCGTCGCGCGGCCACGGGTCAGCGGGGCCATCATGATGCGGCTGCGCGCTTCCAGAGCGCCCATGGTGATCGGCTCGAACAGATTTTCCTGTGGCATGATGGTATCGGTTTCCCCGTTGACTTCAGACTGGTTGGTTGGAGTGGGTGTTTGAGCGAAAGGCTAAGGCGCGGCTATGTTCAGGGCAACCGTAGAAAGTTGGGCCTGCGCGCTCTTCCGGTAGCGATGTATCATTCATGCGCAGCCTCGTCCCAGAACGATTTGGCGAATTTCTTGGCGTGTCCTTCAAATTGCTCGAGGTCCGGGCCCTGCAGCACCAGCCGCGCTTGCTCGGCCAGCAAGCGGCCTTCTTCGCGCAAGAGAGATTGCCGCTTTTCATCGCGGATGGGCGTGGCTGCATTCGAAAGCGTGTCCAGCATCACCTCTGCGGCAATGGGTGAAGTCGCCACCGCGCTGCGGATCGAGCCAAAACCGCGTTTGACGTAGTGATCGAAACCGTCGGGCAGGGGGATGACCGGGCAATCATCCGCATCACCGCCGCAAATATCCTTGCGCAAGTCGCGCCGCCCGATATCCGCCGTTGCCGCGCCCAGCCAATGAAGCGCAGTGATGGCGGTGAAGGGATCGTTTATTCCCGGCGAAAGCGCGCGCAGGCCGATCTCGACCAGCTCGTCGATCAGGAACTGCGGGTCCTGGCTGGGTGTGCGAAATGCTCCCAAGGTAAAGCAATCACGGACACGCGCTTCGACGTCTTCCGGCTGGCATCCGTCGATCTCCATCAAGGGAATATCGCGGTGGACGAAGTCGCCGGTACGCACCTTGAGCGAAAAGGTGCATCCGCATTTCTTGGCAATGGCTTCCAGATCTTCGAAGTCGATCATCTGGACATAGCCGGAATCCCAAGCGACCAGCGGCTCCCCGACCTGCTGCTCAACCGCATCGCCGAACTCGTCCTCGACCGGATAGGTCTCGCGAATGGCCAGGATCAGGCGGCGGCCGATCCCTTCCAGCACCTTGTTGATGCGGATGCTGGACGGGATGTGGTTGAGGAAAAACACCAGCACCGCAACGCACAGCGCCATCATCGCATAGGCGACCAGAAGCGATAATTGCGGGACAAAGCCGGGCAGGGCAGTGGCGGCGGCCTCTGCGCCCGAACCGGGCGTTTCGTCCTCTGCGCGCACGCTGCGCAGCACGATCAGCGCGTAGACAAAGGCCCCGATAAAGACGCTCAGGCTCAGCTGGTTGCCGCGATCCTCCAGAAAATTGGTCAGCAATCGCGGGCCGTAGTTGCCGCTGGCATAGGTCACCGCGACCAGCGTGATGGAAAACACCGTTGAGGCCACCCCGATCATGCTGCCCGCCATCACGGTGAGCATATCGGCGGCGCCCTTGGGCCTGCTGGGAATCAGCCAGTCAGCGTCGTTCAGAAAATCCGCCGCCCCGCTGCGATCCAGCCACAGCATGACAAAGGCGAGAGCCGCCGCGCAGATCGAAAGAAGGGCGGGGAAGAACCAGTAATTCGCTGTCAGGCGTTCCCAGAAAAAGCGAATTTCGGCGGTCATGGGGTGTGAACGCGCGGGTCGAGGATTGGTTGCCGTTCGCTATTCGCGGGCGGGGCAGAGGGGAAGAGCCTCGAGAGAAGGCAGGACCATAGATTTGCGCTCTTCAGAGGAGAACGCGAGTTTCCCGCCGAGCAGCGCCAGCGCGCGTTCTATGTGCCATGCCCCCGATCCGCCCGACTGGGCACGCCTGTGCGCGGCAACACTGCGGGCGAAGGAACGGTCCACAAGGCTCTCGCGGCTGTCGCTATGCGCTTGGTCGATGCAACCGAAGCCCGGCGTATTGAGCGCACCGCCCGCCACCGCCGCGTGCACTTCGAGCACGGTGTAGAAAGTGATCATGCCCAGCATCAGTACTGCGCCCAGCATCGCCTTGCGCAGGAAGCGCGGCAGGATGCGTCGCCAATTGTAGTCGAAGTCCCTCAGGCGGAGAATGTCCGACCAGCGCATGATGCGGGACTAAACCTTCCCCAGATCTCCCTGACCCACCGTCCCACTCGCCAGTTCGAGCATCTTGTCGAGGCTCTTCTTGGCTTGCAGGCGGAGGCCTTCCTCGATTTCGATCCGGGGCTCCAGATCGCGCAGGCAGGCGGAGAGCTTCTCCATCGTGTTGAGCGCCATGTACGGGCAGATGTTGCAGCTGCAATTGCCGTCGGCGCCGGGCGCGCCGATGAAGTTTTTGTTCGGCAGCGCCTTTTCCATCTGGTGGATGATGTGCGGCTCGGTCGCGACGATCAGCGTGTCGCCTTCGAAGGTCTCGGCGAATTGCAGGATGCCGCTGGTCGAGCCGACATAGTCCGCATGGTCGACAATAGTCGGCGGGCATTCCGGGTGCGCGGCGATGGGCGCGTCGGGGTGTTGCTCTTTCAGTTTCAGCAGTTCGGTTTCGCTGAAGGCTTCGTGCACGATGCAGACACCGGGCCACAGCAGCATCTCGCGGTCGAATTTGCGGCTGAGATACCCGCCCAGATGCCGGTCGGGGCCGAAGATGATCTTCTGGTCCTTGGGGATCTGCTGCAGGATCGTTTCCGCGCTGGAACTGGTGACGATGACGTCGCTGAGCGCCTTCACCTCGGTCGAGCAGTTGATATAGGTCAGCGCGATGTGATCGGGGTGCTTCTCGCGGAAGGCCTTGAATTTCTCCGGCGGGCAGCTGTCTTCCAGACTGCACCCGGCGTCCATATCGGGCAGGACGACGATCTTCTCCGGCGACAGGATCTTGGCCGTATCGGCCATGAATTTCACGCCGCAAAAGGCGATCACATCGGCATCGGTTTCCGCCGCCATCTGGCTGAGCTGGAGCGAATCGCCGACAAAATCGGCCAGATCCTGAATGTCCGGCGTCTGGTAATAATGCGCCAGAATAATCGCGTTCTTCTCCTTGCGGAGGCGGTTGATCTCGGCGAGCAGGTCTTCGCCGGTGGGCAGTTTGGTTTCGGCTTTCATTCTGTGTCCTGTCTAATGGCGTATATGCAGGCGCTTCATACACATAACGGACGCGGATGGCAGGGCGTTCCGCCTACATCGTGAAACCCGGCGGCAGGAAGGCCTCCATCGGGCGCTGCGCGCCAGGCGTGCCCGCGAGATAGCTTTCGGTCAGAGCAATGCCGAAGGGCGAATAGGCGAGCACCATCGAGACCGTGAACACCGCCACATAAATGCCGAGCCCCCACCAATAGGCGGGATGCACCGCGCCGCGCGCCCGCTTGTCAGCGATCATTCCGATTACGGGGAACAGGAACGTAATGATCTGGGTGATGAGCCACGCATTGGGGATCATCAGCGGCATGGGCAGCAGACGCCCGATCCCGGGGCCGAGCAGTACGGCCATCGCGCACAGCATAAGTCGGCGGTGCCATCCCGTGTAGCGGCGGCGCTTGAGTGCCCACCATGCGAGGCCCGCGAAGCACCACAGAACCGCGAGGTTGCTGAACAGAAACTCGCTTTTGTGGAAGAAGAACGGCCCTCCGGTACGCTGCGCCACCACCAGCATCACCCACGTGCCGGTCAGTGCCATCAAGGGCACCCAGAGATAAGCGAGCTTGCCCAGTCGGATATGCCACTCGCGCACGCCCGCGTGGATGGTCGCGTGCTGGCCGAGATACAGAGCGATCCAGCCCATGAAAACGACGCCGTGCACGTGATAGGCCGCCGGAACGTCAAAGCTGGAGCGGCCTGCGGCGAGATTGACGACGAACCCCGCCACAATCAGCAGCGACATGACCACCGCCATGATCAGGAAAAACCGCGTATCCTGAAGTTCGCCGCGCCCCGTGACGCGTGCATCATCCGCTATCGTTGCCATTAATCCCTCCGGCAAGCGACCCGAAGACGATTGCTAGGCAAGGTCAGGCAGTGGGGTCAAGCGCGCCCAGCGCGGCCTTCAGATCGCCCAGCCATGGCTCGAACGGCTTCCATGCGCCTTGGCCTGCGCGGTTGATCGGCTGGCGGACTTGCTCGGACGAGGCGGTGCGCACCGCGCGGTCGGTCTTGTGAAAATCGACGCAGGCTTGTTCGAACGGCAGCCCGCAATGGTCCAGCATCTGGCGCACCTGTCCCTCCAGATCGTCGAGCACATCCTCGTGCTGGACGCGCAGGACCTTGCCCGGCAGCACCGTATCCCAATGCGCCATCAGATCGACATAGTCGGCGTAATAGCGCCCGAGCTCGGTCAGCCCGTAAGTGAACTCCTGCCCCTCCGCGAAGAGCTGTTTGAAGCCGGAAAAACAGCAATCCATCGGATCGCGCCGCGCATCGATAATCGTCGCATTGGGCAGGATCAGGTGGATCAGGCCGATATGCCGGAAGTTGTTCGGCATCTTGTCGATGAAGAACGGTGCGCCCTGCCGGTGGACGCGGGTATTTTCGATAAAGTCCTCGCCGAATTGGGCCAGTCGCTCCGGCGCGAGTTCGTGGAGAATTTCCGGATAGCGTGACTGGCCCGCTTTCCGTCCGCGCAGCCGGTGGGCGAGCGAGAGGATATTGGGCAATTCCAGCGTGCCGTCCACTTGGCTGTGGCTGGCGAGGATCTGTTCGAGCAGCGTCGAACCCGCGCGCGGCAGGCCGAGGATGAAGATCGGGTCGGGGGCGGGGTGCCCCGCGCCCTCATGCTTCGCAAACAGTTCCGGCGTGCAATGCACTTTCTGCCTGGCCAGCTCCGCGCTCATCTGGTCGGCGCTGTAGCGGGTCTGGGCACGTTTCAGCGCATTGCCCTGCTCGTAATGGGCGAAGCTGTCGGCGTATTCCTCGCGGTCCTCATACGCCTTGCCGAGGGCGAAGGAGAGATGAACCTTGTCCATGAAAGCCAGATCAGGCCTCTCCAGCTGGGCGCGCATGGCGGCGATTTCGTCATCGGTGAAGCGATAGGTCTTGAGATTGGCCAGCGCATACCACGCATCGCCGTGATCGGGCTTGGCGGCGAAGGCGGCGCGGTAGCTGGCGACGGCGTCCCCGGTCTGCCCGGTCGTCTTCAGCGCATGGCCGCGGCTGGTCAGAGTGGCGGGATCTTCGGGCAGTTTTTCCAGCACGGCATCGAACAGCGTGAAGGCACGCTCGTAATCGCCCGTTTGCATGCTCTCGACCGCCAGATGCGACTGGAACAGCGGGCTGTCGGGGTCGCGGTTGTACAGCGCCTCGGCCTGCTCGCGCGCCTGTTCGAATTTCTGGCGGCGGCGAAGCGCGTCAATGTAGTCGAGCCGCAACTGCACATTGTCCGGCTCGAATGTGACGGCGCTTTCCAGCAGGAATTCGGCATCGTCCAGAATGCCCAGCTTGATCCCTATCTGTGCGAGCAGCCGCATGCCTTCCACATTGCGGGGATGTTTAAGCAAGAAGGCGCGGCAAATCTGCTCGGCATGGAGCACGCGCCCTTCGTGCAGATGATGGGTCACGGCGACCAGTTCGCGCGGCAGAGCGCGCAGGCGCTGGCTCTGGGCGGCAGCGGCCTCAGCCTCGGCAGTGTACCCGGCGGCGGCCAGCAATTCGCTCTGCGCGCGCCAGCTTGCCTCCAGCGCCGGATTGAATTTTACCGCACGGCCATAAGCGGCAATCGCGATATCGTTCTTGCCCTGATCTCGCGCGAGATGGCCGTCCTCCTGCCATGCGCGCCCGAATTCGGGCGATGCGGTGTGAAGCCGGGAAAGCACGGCATCGGCCTTTGCGTATTCCTTGCAATAACGATGCGCGACTGCGGCGATGTAGAGCGCCTCGATGTCATCGGGCGCGCTGGCCAGCACGTCTAATGCGCGGTCGCGACCGGCCGCGAAATCGCCGCTCTGCAGCGCTTTTTGCGCCGCTGACAGATCATCGTCTCGTGTGCTCATGTCCGCCCCAGTGCCAGAACGCGCGCTAAACGCAAAACGGCGGGCAAGGCTGTTCGCCCGCCCGCCGCTTCGCGTGTTCCGTGCGGGAACCGATCAGTAGTCGAACCCGACCCGGATGCCGACCGTCGCCGGACGGTTGGTCGTAATCCGCTCGCGGTCATTGATGAAGTTGCCGGCAATTTCGGCACGCTCGTCAAAGATGTTGTCGGCGAACAGCTCGATGTTCCACTGGTCCTTCTTGACACCCATGGAGAAGCCGACCGTGGTGTAGCTGTCCAGCTCGATCGTGTTGATCGAGATGATGTCGGTCTTCTTGCTGGAGGAATGCGTGGCCTGCGCCTGCAGGTGATATTCCAGCGGGCCGGAGAACCACTCGTAACGTGCGCGTGCATTGCCCTGGAAGCTGGGTGCATAGGCCAGATCGCTGCCAACGATGACGTCGGTCGTTGGCGTCAGAACCTCGGTAATTTCGGTGTCGAGGAAGCTGAACGCGCCGGTGACGGTCAGGCCGGGCACCGCATAGGGGGCGACCGTGAATTCACCTTCGACGCCCTTGATCTCTGCATCCGCAGCGTTGTCGCTGAAGAACAAATTGGTGATGCTGGGATCGAAGATCGTCGTCTGCAGGCGACTGATATCGACATAGAAGGCGCTGGCGTTGAAGCGCAGCTGGCCGTCCAGAAGATCAAGCTTTGCACCCAGTTCGTAGTTCTTCACCTCGTCGGTTTCGAGCTCGAAGGGAACGGTGAAACCCGCGCCATTGGTCGCGCCGCCGGGACGGTTGAGCAATCCGGGACGGAAGCCTTCCGAATAGGTGGCGTAGAACAGCGTATCCGGCGTCGGCGTCAGGGTAATGGTACCCTTGTAAATCGCACCTTCGGCCTTCGCCACGTCCGGTGCCTGCAACGCGTTGAACACCTGCTGGGCCTGACCTGCCGAGAGACCGGCGGCCTGAATGTCGGCAATCGTGTCGCCGGCATTGAACGTCTGGCGGAGGGCTGGGTTACAGCTGCCGATAAAAGTGAACTGGCCGTCGCCATCATACAGATCGTTGATATCCGTACCGAACGCGTTCTGGTCGGTCGCGCTGAAGCTGTTGCAGAAAGAGCCGTTGGCGCTGCCTTCGAAATCGACTTCGATGTTGTAATAGCGCGCGCCGAAAGTGAACGTCAGCAGATCGGGCACGATGTCGAAGCTGGCTTCACCGAACAGGCCGAACTGCTCGTCCGTCCGGCGGATATCGTTGCGGAAGATCGTGTCTGCCGGGAACGGGCCGGGCTCGGTGGTGAAACCTTCCTGCGGGAAGTTCGGTTTGAACGGGCCAAACGGCTGCGCGATAACGTTGCCGGGATAGGCAAAATCGTTGCGCTCTTTCAGTTCCAGATCGGAATAGAATGCACCCGCGGTCACGCGGAAACGCTCGTCGGCAGGCGTGTTGAAGCGCAGTTCCTGCGTGAACACGGTCGTCTCGCTGTCCGAGGTGACATACAGGTTCGGCGGTTGACACACGCCGGACGGTGCAACGCCCGTGCCGGGGTAGGTCACGCTGCCGTCACAGATGTAATAGGGCAGATACTGGCCGACAAACAGGTAGTCGGTGTAATCGACGCGCTGCTCGGTCTGACGGTCGGTGTAGGCGCCGGTGTAGACGATATCGAGCATCGCCAAGCGGCCTTCGACTGTCCAGCTGGTGTTCGAGAAATCGTCTTCCAGATCATCGTCTTCGAAACGCTGAACATTCAGCCCGTCGAGACCACCGAGTTCCGGATCGGCGAAGAACACGCCGTCGCTCTCGACGCTCTGGCGGGCGTGGCTGACAGTCAGCTGCCAGTCGGGCGTCATTTCCCAGCGCGCGCTGGCGCGGAAACCGGCATATTGCGTGTCGTTGAAATCTTCCTCGACCAGCCCGTCATTGCGGGTGCGCAGGAAGCGGACACCGCTAAGGTCCTGTCCGGCCTGGAAACCGCCACGCAATGCGTTCACGGGCACTCCGTTCGAGCGTACGGTCCCGGCTGGGCGGAAGCGGGCGCTGCGGGCTGCAGAGCGAACGCCTGCGACATTGTCGATATAGCCGCCCTGATCGTCGAGATAGGCCACGAAACGCAGGCCGACACTGTCGGTCACCGGCACGTTGACCATGCCTTCGGCCTTGTAGCTGGCTTCGCCGCCCTTGGTGAAGGACGTTTCCAGATCGAAACCGGCATCGAAGCCGCTCAGGTCGGGCTTGGCGGTGATCAGGCGGACCACACCGGCCTGCGAGCTCGCGCCGAACAGCGTGCCTTGGGGCCCTGCCAGAACTTCGATCCGCTCCAGGTCGGCGGCGTAGACATCGAGGTTACGGCCCGGCTGCGCCAGCGGCTGGTCGTCCAGATACAGCGCGACGTTGGGGGCGAGGCCTGCAACACCGGCGGTGGTCAGGTTGGGCGTAGTGGAGGCGAGGCCGCGCACATAGATTGTGCTTTGGCCCGGGCCGGAACCGCCAGCTGTGACGCTGGGCAGTTGCTCCAGGTAATCGTCGAACGTGGCAACGCCCAGCTCGTCGAGAGCTTCGGCACCAATGGCGTTTACCGAAATGGCAACGTCCTGCAGGTCTTCGCTGCGCTTGGTTGCGGTCACGACGATCGTCTGGACGCCGCCCTGACGAGCTTCGGTTGTTTCAGAAGCGGCGTCTTGGGCGAAGGCTGGCGTGGCAGTTACGGCTGCAAGCACGCCCAGCGAGACGCTGGCGCGGAGAGATTTCATGGATGTGTTCCCTGTGTGGACTGTGGCGGTCACGCGAAATTTGCGAACCAAGCCGTGCGACAAAATGAAAAAACGGAATTTCTGACGATTCCGGTTCTGTGACAGGGCAGCTAACAAGCAGAATCGGCGCAGGCCACCGCAGTTATTAAGATTAGCGGCATCAATGTCAGTGTGTTGTAAAATGACAACAGGATTCCGCGCGGGCGTTGATTTTGTGTATCAGGCTGCTGTAATTTTGATGATCGCCAAGAAGGGTCGTATTATCTTAAAATCGGCCTTCAAAAGGGCTAGTAATATATAATAATAATAGATTTTTATTTACATTAATCTATTTAATCTGATGTAGCTCGGCAAGTGCGGGTCATGAAAAGAAAATTCGCGACTTGGCTTGGACTTCACGAGGCTTTGGCCGCGGCCTCTTCCAGAATCACGGGGCAGTGGGTTTCCACCCCGTCACGCTTGCGCCGCACGTCATAGATCACCGCTTTCAGGATAGAGACCGCCATCAGCGCGACTACTCCAGAGAACGGCAGTGCGCCGATGATCATCGTGATGCGGATCGCATCGATCCCCCCGAGGATCAGCATACTGCCCACGACCAGCGCGATGGCAGCGCCCCAGAACAGAATGTGGTGGCGCCGCTCGGTTCCTTCTTCCCCTTCGCCGCCCGCGCCGTTGATCGTGTTGACGATCAGGATCGCGCTGTCGGCCGAGGTGATGAGATAGGTCATCAGCAAAATGACCACGAGCCCCGACAGCAGGCTGGCAATGCCGGAGCTGAACAGGCTGGACAGCGTGGCGTAGAGCTGGTCCGAAATTGTGGCCGCCATGATCGCACCATCGTCCGCGCCCGAAAGAACCAGCTCGATGGCCGTTCCGCCAGCCAGCGCCATCCAGATGAAGCACATGAGGGAGGGCACCAGAACCACTCCGAAAACATACTCACGGATGGTCCGGCCCCGCGAGACACGGGCAATGAACATGCCCACGAATGGCGCAAAGGCGATCCACCAGGCCCAGTAGAAGACCGACCAGTCCAGCTGCCACTGGGCAAGCGCATCGCCGGTTTCGGTGCCATCGGCTGTCCACAAAGTGAGCGCGTCGCCCGGTAGAGAAACAAGGTAATCGGCGATCGAGGTGAACAGCAGCGTGACCCCGCCAATCCCCGATCCGAAAATGAGGAAGACGGACAGCAGGATGAAGCTGAGTGTCATATTGAGATTGGAGAGCCATTTGATTCCGCGCCCCACGCCCGAAATCGCCGAGAGGGTCGAGGCCCCGACCAACACAATCAGCGCCACGATAATCGCCGCGACAGAAGCCGTGCCTGCGTCGTTCAGCAGCCAGTCGCCTAGGCCCAGACGGCTGAGTCCGGCAACGAATTGCTCCACGCCCAGGCTCATCGTGACCGCGACACCCAGAATGGTCGCCACCACCGCCACCAGGTCGACCAGATGCCCCCAGAAGCCGGACATGCGCAGTCCGAACAGCGGAGCAAGGCCCGACCGGATAGTCAGCGGCAAGCCGCGGCGATAAGCGACATAGCCCACGGCCAGTCCGACCAATGCGTAAGTCGCCCAGGCGGCAAAACCCCAATGCAGGAAGGTGTAGCGATAGGCGGACTGGATAGTCTCTGCCGACATCGGCTCGACCACGCCGCGAATGGTGTCGGGATTGGTGCCGAAATGCGATAGCGGCTCGCCCGTGGCATATGTCAGCATACCGATGCCGATCCCGGCACCGAACAGCATGGCGAACCACGAGAAGCGGCCGAATTCGGGTTTTTCGCCGGGCGCTCCGATGCGCAAGGATCCCGATTGCGGGACGATAGCCAGCACCAGCGCGACCAGCATCAGGAACGCGACCAGATAGACATACCACCCGGCAAATTCGCGGATCAGTGTGGCATTGGCGAGGGCCAGCGTGTCATTTGCATGGACTGGAAACAGGATCGCCCACAGGATCAATGCTGCGACGATCACCTTGGCGGAGATCGTCACAAGCTTGTTGAAGCCGTGGTAAAACCCGCTGTCCGCCGTGTTGATCGGCAAGTCGCACAGGGGCGGGTCCATCGCATCTGTAGGGGCGACGTTATCAGCCGGTTGCGTACTCAAAATAGACCCTCTTTCCCGTCAGGCGCGCACGCCGCCGGGATGGCAACAGGCACGACTTCCTCGCAGCGTATGGCATGCTGCGCCGGTTATCGTTGCCTGCGCGTTGCCAGATAAAAGGTGGGTAGGGCAACCCCGCCTTTGGTGGCTGCCTGTTTCCGCTCAGTTTCCGGCTGGGGTGATTTGCCCTTCAAAGCGTACGTCCACTTTGACATCGCCATAGCCCGCCACCTGCATCGGGATGGCCAAATTCTGCTGGACGGCGGCCACCGCCGCCTCGCGTGCCAGCGCCAGAATTTCCGGGTTCTTGGCAAAGGCGCTCGCCTTGCGCTCCGCCTGTTGCGAATTGTTGCGCGCCAGATCGGTGGAGGCATCGCGGGTGACCCAGGCGCCCTCGGTAAAGACCCGCGCCTGTGCCTCGTCGATATTGGGCTTGCTGGTCTGGATTTGCGGCAGCGTCACTGTCAGAGTCTCGCCCTCGGCGTCCCATGCAAAATCATCGCGGTCCATACCGGACAGGTCAAGCCGGTATTCCACGCTCGCCGGGACAATGGTCGCCTGACGCGACTGCAAAATCGGCACGCCCAAGACGCCGCGCGTATCTTCGCTTTCTGCCACAACTTCGAACCGCGAACTGAAGACGGTGAGGGCATTCTGCTTCTCGAAAGCGAGCATCGCGCTGCCCACCGGATCGCCTTCTTCCTGATAATAGAAAGCGCGCCAGCCCAGCCATGCCACCGCGCCGATCAGCGCGATGACGATCAGCCACGGCACCGCCTGAACGCGGGCGAGGTTCGGAGAAGTGGTCTCTGCGGATTCGGAAGTTTTCAGATCGTTTGCCATGTCTCTTCCGAACGGCTGACCATGCCGCGACGTTCCAGATCAATGAGATGCGCACTCACGCTCATCTGTGCAGCCTTGTCGAGACGGGGGTCCAGCCCTTTGTACATCAGCGGGATGAATTCGGGCAGGGAGCGCGGTGCCTCGCCCAGAAGGCGCAGGATCTGATTCTCACGCTGGCGGCGGTGACCCATCATACCGCGCACCAGCTGGCGCGGTTTTTCCATCGGCGCGCCGTGGGCTGCATAATAGACGCGGTCTTCCCGCGCATAGAGCTTCTCCAGACTGGCCATGTAATCACCCATATCGCCATCGGGCGGCACCACCACGCTGGTGGACCAGCCCATCACATGGTCGCCGGTGAACAGCGCGCCGGTTTCCTCCAGAGCAAAGCACAGATGGTTGGATGTGTGGCCGGGCGTGTGGACCGCGCGCAGGGTCCAGCCCGGGCCCGTCATCGCCTCGCCATCCTCCAACACCCGGTCGGGCGCATAGGTGGTGTCGAAGCTTTCATCCAGACGCGGGCCATCCAGAAGCGGGTCGGCGCCCTCCAGCACCAGCGGCGCGCAGCCGACAATCGGCGCGCCAGTGCGCTGCGCCAGCGGCGCGGCAGCGGGCGAGTGGTCGCGGTGGGTGTGGGTGCACATGATCGCGGCGATTCTGGCTTCGCCAACGCCGGCGATGATGGCATCGATATGGTCGGGCTCGTCCGGGCCCGGATCAATCACGGCCACAGCGTCACCGGTGCCGACGATATAGGTCTGCGTGCCTGTAAAGGTGTAGGGTGATGGATTGGGTGCGAGCACGCGGCCGACCAGCGGCTCTGGGCGTTCGACAAGGCCGGTGGGCCACGGTTTGGGCGGTATTTCTGCCATGATCTTGCATATGGGGGCCAAGCTGCTCCATGTCACGCGGCCAAACAGCGGCCCGCGCAGGAGCCGCCTCGGGAGAGAGATATGGCCGACCTGATTCTGGTGCTCGATGAAGGGACCACTTCGACTCGCGCAATCCTATTTGCGATGGATGGCAGCGTGCACGGAACCGCGCAGGCCGAACTGACCCAGCATTATCCAAAACCGGGCTGGGTTGAGCATGATGCGGGCGAGATTTGGGACCGCACGCTGGCCTGTGCTCAGGAATTGGTGAACAAGGTCGGAGCCGACCGGATTGCCTGCATCGGCATCACCAACCAGCGCGAGACGGTGGTGGCGTGGGACCGCGAAACGCTGCAACCGCTGGCCCGCGCGGTTGTCTGGCAGGACCGGCGCACCGCAGATTTCTGCGCCGATCTGCGTGACGCTGGTCATGAAAATCTAGTGCAAGACCGCACTGGCCTGCTGCTCGATCCGTATTTCTCCGGCACCAAGATGCGCTGGCTGATCGATCACGAGCCTGCTGTGGCGGAAGCGGCGAAGGCGGGGCGGCTGGCGCTGGGCACGGTGGAAAGCTGGCTGGTCGCGAAATTGTCGGGCGGGACGCATATTTCCGACGCCAGCAATGCCAGCCGCACGCTTTTGCTACCGCTGGAGGGTGCGGAGTTCGATCCTGCGCTTTGCGACCTGCTGGGCGTGCCTGCGGACGCATTGCCGCAGGTCACCGACACGCATGGCGCGCTAGCAGAGACAGATGCGGCTCTGTTCGGGCGGGCAATTCCGATAACGGCCATGGTCGGCGACCAGCAATCGGCCACCATCGGACAAGGCTGCTTTGCGCATGGCGAAACCAAGGCGACCTATGGCACCGGTGCCTTCGTGCTGGCGAATAACGGGCAGGTGCCGCCACGTTCCACCCACCGGATGCTGGGCACGGTTCTTTATCAGGAAGGCGGCGCGCGGACCTATGCGATCGAGGGATCGGTGTTTGTCGCGGGCAGTCTGGTCCAGTGGCTGCGCGATTCGCTGGGCATTATCGGTAGCGCGGCAGAGACAGAAGCGCTGGCCCGGTCGGTCGAGGACAGCGGCGAAGTGGTGATCGTGCCTGCGCTGGCGGGACTGGGCGCGCCGCATTGGCGGGCCGATGCGCGCGGGGTGATTGCCGGGCTCAGCTTTAACAGCGGCAAGGCGCAGATCGCCCGCGCCGCGCTGGAGGCGATGGCGCACCAGACGCATGATCTGGCGCAGGCCTTTGCCGCCGACGGGGCCGAGTGGAAAACCCTGCGCATCGATGGCGGGATGAGCGCGAATGACTGGATGGCGCAGGACCTCGCCAACATGCTGGGGCTAACTGTGGAGCGGCCCGATTTCGTCGAAACAACCGCACTGGGCGCGGCAATTGCCGCATCGGTGGGGGCCGGCCTGCATCCCGATTTGCCGAGCGCTGCTCAAGCCATGCGCGGCGGCGTACGCAGCTTTGAGCCGGCGATGGGGAATGCTGTGCGCGATGCCCGGCTCGCCCGCTGGAAGAAGGCGCTCGCGGCAGCCTGAACCGTGCTTAAAGCCGGGTGACAGCCTGACCGAGGCGCTCGCGCAGACGGTGGATTGCACTGGTCCCGTCGGGATTTTGCTGCGCGCGTTCCGCCTGCCACGCCGCATCAAGCCGTGCGACGCGCGTGTGCAGCCGCGTGGTGTCGACAATCAGCTCGCGCGTCATCGGCTCCAGCATCATAAGCGATTCGGGATCGGGCGCACGGTCGGGCGGCAAATGGCCGGTGCGCTGCAGCTGGAACTCGGACATATCGCCTTTAAGATAGGCCCGCTGGTTCAATAGCCATGCCAGCACATGCATCACGCGGGTTGTGGCCTTCAAACCCTCGCTCGACAGCGCAATGCGCCAGTGGTCGCGCGGCAGGCCGGTTTCCTTGGCAGGCGCCAGATCGAACGCCGCACGCACATCATCGGCGAGCAACAGCGCCTCGCCGTAAAGCGATTCAATGATCGCCGGATTGATGTTGCCTACGCCCGTCATTTGTATCCGCCGCTAAGCCTGTGCAGCGATGCTGGAAAGGCCTGCGAACGGGATATCCCGCAACGGGACCGAGCCTGTCCCGCGTTGAAACGGTTTTGCGCCTTTGTCTCATATGCGAAGTTTCTTGTCTCATGCGCCCACATCCGTGGGCGCGTCCTCGGGGCTGTTCCTCCGCTCCGCTACGGGCCCCTGCGGGCGGGCGGTCGCCCTCTGTCGGTCGCTGGTCGCGACCGAGGTCAGTTCAACTTTCGGAGCTGGCGAAAGTATCGTCGCCCTAGGCGACGACAGCGCGCGACCGCGCGCCGCCGCCCCTGCGGCGTAGCAAGCGGGGCGGATGCCCCGCGCCCGCAGGGCCCAAACAAACTACGCGATTATATCGGGGATCAGCTGATCTTCGACCATCGCGATCTTGTCACGCAATTGCAGTTTGCGCTTTTTCAGCCGGGCGATTTGCAGCTGATCGGTTGATCCGGTGGCCTGCAGAGCGGTGATGGCGGCATCCAGATCGCGGTGCTCCGTGCGCAGCGTGTCGAGCCATTTGCGCAGTTCTGCCTCGCCCATGATATCCGTTCCCTAACGTGCCCGCAGACAGCGCATATGCACGCAAAACACTTCGTCGCGCAAACGCCTTTAACCGCCGCATCCGTATTTGTCAGGGCTTCGCAAAGGCCCTGCTTTGTGATTGTATGCAATTACGCGGCGCGCCCGCGATGGGCGATTCGCTTTCACTTGAAGGAGAGCACATCCATGGCATCGTCACACGTCAACGCGCTTCAGTCCAAGCATGCCGGCCTCGAGGCCCAGATCGCTGCGGAAATGAGCCGTCCGGCCCCTGACGAGACCGCCTTGCGAGAGCTCAAGCGAAAAAAGCTGCGCATCAAGGAAGCGATTGCCGCGCAATAGAGCGCCCTCGCAACACAGGTCTCAGGGGCTCTAGCTTTCAGCGCCGAAACAAACCGGCGTTTCCCAAAATTCGCGCGATGCGGTAGGTGCTTTGATCTATGAGCGCTGCCGCATCCGCCCGCGAGATTCTGACCCGCCTTCACGAGGTAATGGCCTCGCGCATGCACGCGCAAGGCAAGCTCGATCGCGTCGTCGATATCGTCGGGGAAACGCTCGATAGCGAAGTCTGCTCGATCTACCTTCTGCGCGAAGGGATGCTGGAGCTGTATGCGACCCGCGGCCTCAACAAAGAGGCTGTGCACATCACCCGGATGGCGATGGGCGAGGGGCTGACCGGAACGCTCGTCAACAACAACGAAACGCTCAACCTGGCCGAGGCGACGGCGCACCCCGACTTTCAATACCGGCCCGAAACCGGCGAAGAGAAATTCCACTCCTTCGCCGGTGTGCCGATTGTCTACCGCGAACGTGCAGTCGGCGCGATCAACGTGCAGCATGTCGAACCGCGCCGGTATGAGGATGTCGAGATCGAAGCGTTGCAAACCTGCGCGATGGTCCTGTCCGAACTGATCGCCAATGCAGAGCTGGTGGACGGCGAGGCCGTGGCCGATCTGGATGACCGGCCCACCGGTCCGCAAACGGTCAACGGGCTCACTCTTGTGGGCGGATTGGCCAGCGGCGTGGCGGTCTTCCACCAGCCCCGTGTCACCATCGATCAGGTGGTGGCCGACGATATCGAAGTGGAGCGCCAGCGGGTCTACCGCGCCTTCGCCAAAATGCGCGACCAGATCGACGGCATGGCCCGCGATGTCGAATTCGGGGCGGGCGGGGAACACGAAGAGGTCCTGCAGACCTACAAGATGTTCGCCTATGACGAGGGGTGGGGCCGCCGCATCAATGAAGCGATCGACAGCGGCCTGACGGCGGAGGCCGCGATCGAGCGTGTCCAGCAGCGTACGCGGATGCGGATGCGCGAGATTGACGATCCGCTGCTGGCCGACCGGATGCATGATCTGGAGGACCTCTCCAATCGCCTGCTGCGGATCGTGTCGGGGCAGTTGGGCACCGCTGCGACGCAGGGCCTGCGCAAGGACGCCATTCTGATTGCTCGCAATCTGGGACCGGCGGAATTGCTGGAATATGACCGACGGCGCTTAAAAGGCGTGGTGCTGGAAGAAGGCTCGCTCACCGCGCATGTCGTGATCGTCGCACGGGCGATGGGTATTCCGGTGATTGGCCGTGTGCAGGGCCTTCGCGGAATTGTCGCAGAAGGCGATCAACTGCTGGTCGATGCCACAGTCGGTGTGGCGCATGTCCGCCCCGCACCATCATTGCTCGAGGCGTTCGAGGCGCGCTTTGCGAAAACGAAGGAGCGTCAGGCAACCTATGCTGGCCTGCGCGATGTGGAGCCTTTTACCCGCTGCGGAACGCGCATTCAGGTAATGATGAATGCCGGTTTGCGCGATGATATGGCCACACTGCCATTGGTCGGCGCAGACGGGGTTGGCCTGTTTCGCACGGAGTTTCAGTTTCTGGTGTCCGCCACTCTGCCCCAGCGGGAGCGGCAGACGCGGCTTTACCGCGATGTTCTGGATGCTGCGCAGGGCAAGCCGGTGATCTTCCGCACGGTCGATATCGGCGGCGATAAAGCCGTGCCCTATCTGATCGACCATACGGTGGACCCGGACGAGAACCCGGCCATGGGCTGGCGCGCCTTGCGGCTCGCGCTGGATCGCGGCGGGTTGCTGAAGGCGCAGGCGCGCGCATTGCTGGAGGCGAGCGCGGGCAGGCCCCTGTCGGTAATGTTCCCGATGGTGTCCGAGCCGTGGGAATTCGACGCGGCGAAGGCAGTGTTCGAGGATCAGGTGGCTTATTTCCGCAAGTCGAAGAAAGTGCTGCCGGAAAGCATTTCCTACGGCGCGATGCTGGAGGTGCCTTCGCTCGCCGAAGTGCTCGACCTGCTGATGCCGAAACTGTCGTTCCTGTCCGTCGGCACCAATGATCTGACCCAGTTCCTGTTCGCTGCCGACCGGTCGAACCCGAAACTGGCTGAACGCTACGATTGGCTGAGCCCTGCGGTCCTGCGGTTCCTGCAGCGGATTGCGCAATCGACGCTGGGCCACCCGGTGGATATCGGCGTATGTGGTGAAATGGGCGGGCGGCGGCTGGAGGCTCTGGCGCTGCTGGGGCTGGGCTATCGCCGCCTGTCGATCACGCCTGTGTCCGTCGGGCCGATCAAGGAATTGATCCGGCGGGTGGATTTGAAAGAAATTGAGGCAACCATGACCGGCTGGCTCGCCGCGCCGCCGGCTTCCATCCGCGACGAGTTGACCCATTGGGCGGCTGAACGCGAAATCGAGGTGGATTGAGGGTAGCCTGCTCAGGACTCCGACAGGTTTGACCTGTTACCGTATTAATTCCGACGCCGGACAAAATGCCCGCTTGACAGGGTGGCAGGCGGCGGCGGAGAACAGGGCAAAAGAAAAACGGGTCCACGGGGAAAACATGGTTCAGGAAACCGACCACGGCGCTACGCCGGATGGTGAAGATATGGATGGTGACGTCAGTGGTGGTGACGTGATGGACGACGGCGATCCCGGTCCCGATGCCGTGCCGGACGAACCGCGCACAGCGGGTGAACGCCTGCATGCTGCCCGCGAAGCACAGGGCCTGACGCTCGCTCAAGTCTCCGCCAAAACCCGTATCCCGGAACGCCATCTGGAAACGGTTGAAGCGGGCGAATTTTCGCAGCTCCCCGGCAGAACCTACGCCGTTGGTTTCGCCCGTACTTACGCCAAGACTGTTGATCTCGATCAGCAGGAAATTGTCGAACTGGTGCGTCAGGAAATGGGCGTCGAAGAGACCGGCCGCGTCGCGGAGACCCGTGAAGGCAAGCTGGAGCCGGGCGATCCCACCCGCGTTCCCTCGCGCGGCTTGGCGCTGCTTTCGGTGCTGGCTCTCGCGCTTTTGGTATCCGGTGGTTTTCTTTTCTACCGGACCTACTTCGTTGCTGGGTCCGGGCCTGGCTCGCTGCTGACCGCAGAGCAACAGCGCGAGGCCGCTGCCGCTGCATTGGAAGAACGGATGGCGGCTCGCGGCGAGGGTGCAGGCAGCGCTGCAGGGCCCACCGGCGGTGCTGTGGTCTTCACCGCGCTGGAAGAAGACACATGGGTCAAATTCTACGACGCCAATGGCGATCAGCTGATGCAGAAGGAAATGGCCAAGGGGGAACGCTACACCGTTCCTGCCGATGCCGAGGGGCCGCAAGTGTGGACCGGGCGCCCGTTTGCATTGGCGATCACAGTCGGCGGGCAATCTGTGCCCAAGCTGTCCGAAGTGGACGAGATTGTGAAAGATGTGCCGGTCACAGCAGAGGCGCTGCTGGCGCGTGCGCAATCGGGCGAGGCAGGCGAAGCACCCGCAACCGGGCAGTAATTCTTGGCTATCCCGCGCGGTGCAACGGCTGATCCTTTGGGCCAAGCATTTCCACGGATATCGGGCCATTAACCATAGACACGGGCGGCACGCTGCGTAATCCTGTACGGGCAGATCCGCCCATTCGTTCATTCGTGGTTCGACCGCGCCCGGGCATGGTCGAAAGATGAGTCACAGGAGCCCCCGCATGAAGATCGCCGCCCGTCACCTGATGTCCGCCGCTGTAGGGGCCGCATTGCTGGTGCCTGCGACCCCCAGCTTCGCGCAGAGCGACGAGCAGGCGCGCATCCGCAAATTGGAAGCGGAAGTGAGCGCGCTGCAGCGGCGCGTCTTCCCGGGCGGGGATGGCCGCTATTTCGAGCCGGAAATCGGCGGCACCGCCGCGCCCAGCACGGCTGCGGCAGGCACACCTTCAACCACCGCGCTGACAGACATTTTGGCCCGGCTGGATGCCATGGAAGCATCGTTGCAAAGCCTCACGGGGCAGGTCGAAGTAAACAACAATATGCTGCAAGGGCTCAACACCCGGATGGCGGCGCTGGAAGGCGGCGGTACGGCGGTCGCCGCCTCCGGCAGCCCTGCTCCCACGCCGACACCGACACCGGCTCCGGCTCCGGCCACTTCGACAGGCTCCACCACCGGCAACAACCTGCTGGCGATGACCGGCGGTGCTTCCGCAGCCACGCCCGCCACGGCAAGCAGCGGGCCCAGTGCCAGCCGTCTTGCGGCAGTGCAGGCCATTGCGAAGCCGAAAACCGACGACGCGGCGGATGACGAATATTCCTACGGTTTCCGCCTCTGGGACGCGGGTTTCTATCCCGAGGCGCAACAGCAGCTGACGATGTTCGTGGAGAAGTATCCGAGCCACTGGCGCACCACCTATGGCCGCAATCTGCTGGGCCGGGCCTATCTCGACGACGGCAAGCCGCGCGAGGCGGCCCCGTGGTTCCTCAACAATTATCAGGCCGACCGCAATGCGGCCCGCTCGCCCGACAGCCTGCTTTATCTGGCCGAGGCGATGATCGCGATGAACGACACCAACCGCGCCTGCATTGCACTGGCAGAGTTTGGCGAGAGCTATCCTGCGGTCGCCGCAGGCCGCTTGCAGAGCCAGTACGAGGCCAACCGCGCCAAGGTGACCTGTTCCAATTGATGTGACTGTGCCCTCAGCCGGGCAAGTCGAGCGGTTTCGCGCCGATCTGCTGGAGGTGTGGCCGCTGGAAGACCGCACGCCGGAGCATGACGGCACGCATCTGGGCCTCGCGGTGTCGGGCGGGGCGGACAGCCTTGCGCTGCTGCTGCTGGCCCATGCCGCGCTGCCCGGACGGATTGTCGTGGCCAGTGTCGATCACCAATTGCGGCCCGAAAGCGCGGACGAAGTGGAGATGGTGGCCGGCATATGCGCCAATCTCGGCATTCCCTGTCATAGGCTGACGGTCAATCTCGGCACCGGCAATGTGCAGGACCGCGCCCGCCGCGCGCGCTACGATGCCATGTTCGCGGCACTGGCAGCGCAGAATATCGGAGCCATTGCCACGGCCCATCATGCCGATGATCAGGCGGAAACGCTGCTGATGCGTCTCAATCGCGGGGCGGGGCTGCAAGGTCTGGCGGGCGTCCGTCCGCGAAGCTGGTACGGCGTCAATGATCCCCCGCTGGAGGGGGTGCTGGTGCGCCCGCTATTGAGCTGGCGGCGTGCCGATCTGGCGCAGATTGTGTCGGGCGCAGGACTGGTTCCAGCGCGCGATCCCTCGAACGAAGACGAGCATTACGACCGCGTGCGTATCCGCAAAGCGATTGCCGAAGCGGATTGGCTGGACCCGCTGGCCATGGCGCAGAGCGCGCGGCATTTGGCCGATGCTGAGTATGCAATTAGGGAGACCGCGATCAGTGTCCGCAACCGGTTCACATTTCGGCAGGGCGACGGGAGCGTTTACTTCCACTGGGGCCATCCGGACCTGATCGAGATCGAGGTCGTCCGGATGATCCTGAAAGACTTTGGCGCAGCGCCCGATCGCTCGGCAGTGGCGCGCATGACCGCGCAATTGAAGGCAGGCAAAGCGGCGTCTCTAGGTGGAGTGCTGGCGAAGCGCGCAATGCATCACAAGGACGTTTCCACCTCGTGCGACGCGTGGCATTTCCAGACCGAACCGCCGCGCAAAGCGGGCGAATTTTAGTGCTCGCTACCGGACGAGCGCCTTAGAGGATCTGCTCGCCCATACCGAGCGTTTCGCCGCGAGTGATGATGACTTTGTCGCCCTTCTTCGCCACCGCGAAGACCTTGGCCGCAAACTCGTCAGGCATGCCCACACAGCCATGGCTGGCATAGCCGTTCTGAACGTCGGAGCCGTGCAGCGCGATGCCGTCCGATGTCAGAAACATGGAGTATGGCATCGGGGCATTGTCGTACTTCTCCGACACATTGTGCCGCATCTTGTAGCGGATCGGGAAGGTGCCCAGCGGGGTCGGGTGCTTGTCCGTGCCCAGCAGCACCGCAGATGCGCCAATTTCATGCCCGCCCTTGAAGACAGAGATCACCCGCGCATCGAGGTCCACGGTCATGACGATCTTGCCATTGGCGGGCGCGCGATCGGTGTTCCAGTGCCACTCGCCATATTTAATGGGTCCGTTGATCGGCAGAATGGATTTGACCCGGAATTCTTCGCTGTTCTGGCTTGCCTGCTGAAGGCGCGCTTCGCCGCTTGCCTGACCGGGTGCGGCGTCGGCTGATGCGGCCGTGGCCATATCCGCAGTGTCAGTGTCGGCCATGTCGCCAGTGTCGGCGTCCAGCGGCATTTCCTCGTCCGAGATCGCCTCGATTGTCGCGCCGTCTGCCGAAAGCATCGCCTCGTCGACCGGAATCGCGGTATCCATCGCCGCAATCGCCGGGGCCGTGTCCATCGGATCGGCCGCAATCGGGGCAGGTGTGTCCATCATCGATCCGGCAAGGGTTGCCCCGCCAAAGACCAGAAGCGTCGCGGCGGTCGCGCCGCCAATCCATTTGAGCATCGGTGTCATGCCCACGGATATGTCGCAATTTTCGGCCTCGCGCCAGTGTGCTGCAGGCCTGCGTCCCGTGGCGAGACGCCCGATTGCCAAAAGTTAACGCGCCAGATTGGCCGCCTGACGCGCGGTTTCGGCAATCGCGATGTAATCGGGCGATCCGCTGTCCGTTTTCGGAGCGCAGACCCAGCTGCCGCCCACGCACAGGACCGGATTAAAAGCGAGCCAGTCCGCCACATTGTCCGGCCCGATCCCGCCTGTGGGGCAGAACCGGCATTGGTGGAACGGCGCGGCGAGGGCTTTCAGTGCGGGCAAGCCTCCCGCTGCCATCGCCGGAAAGAACTTGAAATGATCGAGGCCAAGATCGAGCCCGCGCATGATGTCACCGGCATTGGCGACGCCGGGGAGGAACGGTACGCCTTCGCGCACGGCTGCCTTGGCCAGTGGCTCGGTCAAGCCCGGGGAAACGATGAATTCGCTGCCCGCATCGAGCGCGGCGGCCAGATCGTGCTGGCCGGTCACCGTGCCGGCCCCGACAATCGCGCCCTCGACCGATTTCATGGCCCGGATCGCGTCCAGCGCGGCATCGGTGCGCAGTGTGACTTCCAGCACGCGCAGGCCGCCTTTCACCAGCGCCTCGGCCAGCGGGACCGCCTGCCGCACATCGTCGATCACAATGACCGGGATGACGGGCGCGTCCTGCATCAGATCGGCGATAGTGCGGGCGGTGTCGGTGTTGTTCATCAGGTTCGGATACCAGCGCACGGCCATGTCCACCAGCCCGGCGGATAGCTATTCAGGCGGCGGTTCTACCCGGTCTGTTTGACGCTGACGGTCTTCTCCAGAAATTCGGTCAGACCGAAACTGGTCATGAAGCTGACATCGGCGGCATCGCGGCCCACGCCGATCTTCACGATATCGGCCGGCTCGGCCATGCCCGTCGCATCCACCAGATACCACGCCCCGCCGCCCGGCGTGGTGGTGTCTTCGAGAAACACCTCCGCCACGGCGTGGAAATCCTGCGGAGTGACGCCGGGTGCAAAGCAGCTGACAAATCGCGCGGGGATACCTGATGCGCGGGCGAGGGTAACGATGACATGCGAATAATCGCGGCAGATGCCACGCCGCTCCACAAAGCTGTCCAGGGCGGTCGTATTGGGTCCGCTGGCCCCGGGCACATAGGTGAAATGGTCCGCAACCCAGTCGTGAATAGCCAGTATCAGCTTGCCGCCGGTCAGATCGCCAAATTCGTCATCCACGAAGGAATGGAACTGCCCCGCCGCGCAATAGCGGCTGTCGAACAGATATTTGATCGTGTCTTCGGGCAGCGTGTGCGGGTCCATCTGGCGTAGACCACCCAGGGGCGTAAGCAGGCGATCAACCGCGACCTCGGCGCTGTAGCCCACTTCATAGCGGCCCTCCGCGCGAATCCACACGCGTTCGCCAATCGCATCCTGCGCCGGAAGCCGCGCGATATGCGGGCTTGGCGACAGGTCGGTGTGATGGCGCAGATGGTTCTGCTCGGGAATCATCGCCCCTTCGAAATGCAGCAGTACATCGGTTGGCTGGTCGGCCTGAAAGGCGAAGGAGACGTCAATGGCGAGAGGCATGGTGGGGATACGGTTGCCACCCGTGGAAGGTTTCCGCCCGTGGCAAGTTTAATCGCGACCGCAAAATAATCTGCTGATTTTGTATCCCTTTGTACCATGTGGGATATTCAACGCCGCTGATGCCGTCCGTATCCGGTCCCCATTGAAACCTACAGTTCAAGGGATCGAACATGAAAAACTTGATTATCGCCGCCGCAGGCATTGCGCTTGCTTCCACCACAGTCACCCTCGGCACGAGCGCCCAGGCAGCCGAAGGACCGTTTAGCGGTCTCAAAAAAGCAGCTAAGAAAGTAGAAAATGCCGCCAAAGACGTGGAGCGCGCCGACCGCGCTGTGAAAGAAGCAAAGCGCACCAAGGGGCGCTCCGTGCTTCGCGGCGCAGCAAGCGCAGCAACCGGCGGCTATGTCGGAACAACAGCCGGATCGAACTATCCCAGGACGGCCAGCCGGGGTGACTATCTGGGGCGCCCCGGCGCGGCTCCGGCCAAATATGCCAGCATGACACAGTGCGCCAACACCGGTCTGGGTAACGCATTTGTTGCAGTTGCCCGCGACTACACCTTCTCCAAAGGGCTGAGCACCGAAACGCGCAGCGGCCTGATCGAGCGCGAGCCAGTCTCCCCGTCGAATGGCTGCGTGCTGCCGGGCATGGGCTCGGGCGAGGTGGTGTATCTCGAGGTCGATACCGCCAAATACAACAAATACGACTATGCACTCCAATGCATATCATTCGATGGCAGCGAGCAACTCGACAACACCAACGCGCCCCGCACCAACAATTACAGCGGCCAGCACGTCATGCTCCATACCGGCCACTCGCTGGGCTACACACCCACCGCCAGCGGCCGCAATTCGGATCGCGGCGCGGCCTATGACAAGCACCTTGAATCGCGCGGCCGGTCGATGATCACTTTCAACATGCCCGAATTGCACACCGACAAGGGCGGCACGGATTTCTATTGTCAGCACTACAACGAGAAAACCGGCCAGAGCCTGGTGGCGTTCACCTATCGCCGCGGCCCGGTCAGCCGCCCGTAATTCCGCTCAAAATCGCGTAGCGCCGGATAGCGATCCCTCCGGCGAGACAGGGCGCACCGGCACGACTGACCCCCGCCGGTGCGCCCCACCCAGTTTCCCGAAATTTCGGGATCGATACGGAGAATTCCAGATGAAATACCGCATCCTCACGCTCGCTGCTGCTCTGACTGTCGGCACAATGCCGCAGGCCGCGATGGCCCAGTCCAGCAGCACGGAAGTGCCCAAGAATGGCTCCTGCCCGACAGGCTTCAAATCGAGCGGTTCCAGCTGCGTTTCGACCAATGGCGATGTCGCCATCGTCAAGGTCGGCAGCTGCCCCAGCGGCTTCAAATCCTCGCAGAAATACTGCGTCGGCGACAGCGGTGACTATGCCGAAGTGCGCAATGGCAGCTGCCCCAGCGGCCTGAAGACGTCGATGAAATACTGCATCAAGTAAGGTTGTCTGTCTGCGACCCAGGCGACCCCAAGGGAAGGGCGTGTCTCCATGGCACGCCCTTTTCCCGTTGAATTGCAGCGCTTTTCGCAGGCGATTATTGCCCCGCAAGGACTAATCCCCCAAAAAGCAGCCCCGCATGCGCTACCTGAGCCGCATCCACCGCGCCCGCCCTTTGGAGATCTGCCATGTCAAGCAAGGCTGAACCCGATCTGGAAGCGGTTCTGGCGCGCGCCTATTCGGTTATCTCGCAGCCCGGAGACGCGGTCGATCTGCTGGAGGAATTGGCGCAAGTTGGCCGCGAAGCGGGCGCTTTGGGCGAGACGGCAGAGATGCATTTCAGCAATGCCGCCGACATTCTGGAAAACGTCTATCCCAACGATCAGGTCGATTACGGCACGCTGGACACCCAGCCATCGGATCGGCCCAATTGCGATCTGGCGCTGGACCGAAATTTTCGCGTTGTCTTCGCCAATCCCATGGTGTTCGAAAAGCATGCCCCGGCAAAGAACGAGGCAGCCCCGGAGTGGCTATTCGATCCCGCGACCTACTCCGCCGATCGTGAGCGCATGAAGGCACTGGAGGAGCAGAAGGAAGGAGAGTTCATCCGGCTGTTCACCGATCCGGACGATGAGAGCGGGCGGTGGTTCACGGTCCGCGCGGCCCGGGCGCGAGAGAGAAATGTCATCGCGTTCGACGCGGTCCGTCTGCGCTGGAGCGAACGCAGCGGCAAGGCTTTCCGCGAGGCGCTGAACCTGACAGAAACGGAAATCGCGCTGGTCAAGCACATGGTCGGCGGGGGGACCGTGCGCCAGTTCGCCGATCTGCGCGGCCGATCCCTGGGCACGGCACGCAACCAGCTAAAGGCGCTCCAGCGCAAGCTATCGATCAATTCCAAGGAGGATTTGCTGCTGCTCTATGCGGGCTTTCTCCATTCGCTGGAATTGCCTCCGGAGAGCGTGTGGGTCGATGTGCATCGCTGCCAGAATTTGTGGCAATCGGGCGATGGTCAGATCATCGGATGGGAGGAATACGGTGATCCGTCCGGCGCGCCGGTGCTGTTTTTCCATCCGATCGAAGGCGCGCTGCTGACCGAACCTCTGGCGCAAGTTGCAACCGAAAACGGCCTCAGGATCATCGCACCGTGGCGGCCGTTTCACGGCGATACGACGGGGGCCATTCAAGGGCCCAAGACACCGGAAGATTTCGCCGACCGGCTGCCCGGATTTCTGGACCATCTGGAGGTGGACCAATGCACCGCGGTCACCACCCATGCGGGTGCGCCTTATATGTTTGCCTTTGCCCAGCGGCATCCCGCGCGGGTGAAAGCGGCTGTCGGGCTGGGTGCCTTCGTGCCGATTTACGATGCCGAGGGCATGGGGATGCTGCGCAAGGCGCACAGGAAACAGCTGCGGCTTGTCCGCATCGCGCCGGCCTTTGCGAAAATCTATATGCGCGCCATGCTGGCGACCATCGGGACCGGCGAATTCCACCGGTTCGTGCAGGAGTTCTATCAGGGCTGCGAGCGCGAGCTGGCCAGTATGCAAAGCCCCGCAATGGTCAGTCTGCTGCGCAGTTCGGCCAGCTATGTCGTGCGCGGGCGGTTCACCGGCCTTGTCGATACGATGCTCAACTGGGCCGCCGACTGGAGCCCCTTGTGCAAGAACATTCAGGTGCCCGTCCACATGATCTACGGGTCCGAGGATGCGACCACGAGCGCTGAACTCGCGCGCAAAGCGTGCGACGCATTCGGCTTTGCGGAGCCTGAATTCGTGCCCGATGCGGGCAGTTTCCTGCTACTCGACCAGCCCGAAATTGCCTGGGCGCGGGTGCGGGCGATTGCCGCCAACTGATCCGGGCCGCGCTTAGACCGGCACGCCGAATAGATCGTGCGCGTCGGCGTCTTCGATTGTCACATCGATAATATCGCCAGCGCTCAGCGTGGCGGCGACATTGCGCAAATACACCGCACCATCGATTTCCGGCGCATCGGCCTGACTGCGCCCCGTAGCACCGATATCGCCATCTTCGTCCGGCTCGCCAACTTCGTCGATGATGACCGGCAGGGTCCGGCCCACTTTCGCTGCGAGTTTCTCGGCGCTGATCCGGGCGGTCAGTTCCATCAGGCGGGCGTAGCGTTCTTCCTTCAAAACCTCCGGCACGGGATCGGGCAGGGCATTGGCCTGCGCGCCCTCGACCGGCTCGAAACGGAATGCGCCTACCCTGTCGAGCTGCGCTTCTTCCAGCCAATCGCACAGATATTGGAAATCGTCCTCCGTCTCGCCGGGGAAGCCGACCACGAAGCTGGAGCGCACGGCGATGTCGGGGCAGATGGCGCGCCAGCTCTTCAGGCGTTCGAGCACCTTGGCCTCGTTCGCGGGGCGCTTCATGCGCTTGAGAACAGACGGGCTGGCATGCTGGAACGGGATGTCGAGATAGGGCGTCAGCAGCCCCTCCGCCATCAACGGGATCACCGCATCGACATGCGGGTAGGGGTAGACATAGTGCAGGCGGACCCAAGGGGGCGAACCGTTCCCGATGTCGAGCCGGCCCAGCTCACGCGCCAGATCGGTCATGTGAGCGCGGGTTTCGCGGCCCTTCCACATCCGCGCCTCGTGCCGCGTATCGACCCCGTAGGCACTGGTGTCCTGACTGATCACCAGCAGCTCCCGCGTGCCCGCAGCGACCAGCTTCTCCGCTTCGCGCAGCACCGCGTCGATCCGGCGGCTGGCCAGCTTCCCGCGCAAGTCGGGAATGATGCAGAACGAACAGGAATGGTTGCAGCCCTCCGAAATTTTCAGATAGCTGTAATGGCGCGGGGTCAGCTTGATGTCGGGTTGCGGGATGAGGTCCACATATGGACCCTGCGAAGGCGGGGCGTGTTCGTGCACGGCCTCGACGACCTGCTCATATTGATGCGCCCCGGTCACCGCCAGCACCTGCGGATGGGCGGCGCGGATGGCATCTGCTTCGTCGCCCATGCAGCCGGTCACGATGACGCGCCCGTTTTCGGCAATCGCCTCGCCAATCGCGGCAAGGCTCTCTTCCTTGGCAGAGTCGAGGAAGCCGCATGTGTTGACCAGCACCACATCCGCGCCTGCATAATCGGCGCTCATCGCATACCCGTCCGCCCGCAGCCGGGTGAGGATGCGTTCGGAATCGACCAGCGCCTTGGGGCAGCCGAGCGAGACCATGCCGACCTTCTTGGCGTCGGGGAGCGTTGTTGCCGGGGCTTGCGTTGCAGTGTTCATGATGGCCGCGCCCCTACACCTGCTTGGCTCTGCGCGCTATAGGGCAGGTTTGGATAGGGAGAGAGACGATGGGCGAGATGAGCCTTCTGACAATAGTTCTGGCGGCGCTGGCCTTCTTTGTGGTCGGCGCGCTGTGGTACGGCGTGATCTTCGGCAAGGCCTGGCAGAAGGCGGCCGGGATGAGCGACGAGCAGATCCAGTCCGGCAGCATGCTGAAAATCTTCGGGCTGACTTTCCTGTTCGAGCTGCTGATCGCCACCGTGCTGGCCCACCAATTCGCCATGACCGGGGCGAGCGACCGCGCGATCATGATGATTTCGGTCGGCTTTGCCGTGGGCGTGATGATCCCCGCCATCGGGATCAATTACCTCTATCTGCGCAAGACAGCGGCGCATTTCTTTATCGATGCGGGCCATTTCATCGTCGGCATGACCGCGATGGGCAGTGTGTTTGCGCTGATGAACTAGTCAGAGCTGTCCGCGTGGCGGCCGTTATGCCCGTCGCCGCGTTCTTCGCCTGAAGGGGTGGGGACGATTTCGACGATGATATCGCCCTTTTGCAGGTTCCGGCAGGCGTCTTCCCAGAAGCCCAGCGCCTCGCCATTGCGATAGACCCGCAGACCCCTGCCACCCGACGGCAGGTCGGAAATGGAGCAGCCGCATTCCTCGTCGGTGACTTCGCGCTCCACCAGCTGGACGCGGCCCGAAACGGAGGCAAGGTCGGCGAGATATTCGGCGATATGCGCGCCCTTTGCGCTGCCCGCCAGCAACAGGCCGGTAAAGCGCACCGGGTTGATGACATTGTTCGCGCCGGCCTGCCGCGCGATCTGCTCGTTATCGTCTGCGCGTACCACCATGCTGATCGGCACATTGGGGGCCAGCGCGCGCACGGTCAGCACGATCAGGATGGACGTGTCGTCGCGCCCTGCCGAGACAAGCACGTTCTGCGCTCTCTCGATCCGCACCGCCTGCAGCGTGCCATCGCGCGTGGCATCGGCGGTCATCACGTTGCAGCCCTGCGCCTCGGCCTCGATCAGGCGTTCCTCGCTGGGATCGACCACCACGATCTGCGCCGGATCGGTGCCGCGCTCGATCAGTTCCGCCACCGCTTCGGAGCCGGAGATGCCGTAGCCCAGCACCACGATATGGTCCGAAAGCTGTTCCTGAATGCGAGCCATGCGGAAGCTCTCCCAACTGCGTTTGATGATGAAATTATAAGCGGTGCCGACAAAGATAAAGAACACGGCGAAACGGATCGGCGTGACGATCACGGCCTCTACCAGCCGTGCCCGGTCGGTGATCGGGGCGATATCGCCAAAGCCGGTGGTGGTGATCGAGATCATGGTGAAATAGATCACGTCGGTGAAGCTGACTTCACCGTCGAGATTGTCGACCAGCCCGCCGCGATCCCACCAGTGGATCATGACGACGATGGCAATCAGAAACAGCGCCAGCCCGATGCGGATTACCAGATCGCCCCAGACGGGGATATCGACCGCGCGGCGCAGCGGCTTGAATTTCGGCCCACGATAATGGCGCTCGCGCGGGCCGGTGCCGATCCTGTCTATCTGATCGCTCATTAAACTTTGCCCGCCCCTGGAAACGCCGTCCGGAAGAGGCGGTTAGCTCAATTCCCGCGTGCGGGCAATTTGGTTGCCGGATCGACATCGCGGCCATTGTGGCGGATTTCGAAGTGCAGTTCGGGGCGGGTGGCAATACCGGCATCGCCCGCCAGCCCGATCCGCTCGCCCACTTTCACGACCTCGCCCTTGCTCACCGTGATGCGCGACAGGTGGCCATAGCTGGTCTGCCAGCCATTACCGTGGTCGATCAGCACCTGCCGGCCAAAGCGGGTTTTCTCCGGCGCGGCGAACACCACCGTGCCGCTGGCAGCCGCGCGCACCATGTCGCCCATGCCGGTTTCGATATCGATCCCGTCATGCCCGCGCCCGAAGCCGAGCATCACGCGCCCATCATGGGGACGACGGAAATAGGGCGTTGTCCGGGGCGTTTGCGGGCGGATGGTGGTGTTGATGACGGCGGGGATGATGACTTTCTGCCCCACGCGCAGCGAATAGGGCGCGGCAATATTGTTGGCCAGCGCGAGATTGGTCATCGCAACGCCGTACCGGTTGGCGATGCCGCCCAGCGTGTCGCCCGATTTCACGGTGTGGACCCGCTGGCGGGGGATCGCCAAAGTCTGGCCCTTCTGGACGTAATACGGCTCCACCAGACCGTTGACCGCGGCAATCAGCGATGCGTCCACACCGGTGCGATTGGCGATGCCGCGCAGCGTATCGCCTTCTTTGACGGTGTAGGTGTTGGCGGTCGCGGGATTGGCGGCGGCGGGGCTGGCGATCAGCAGCGACGCGGCAGCGGCGGCGGCTATGGCAAGAAGGCGCGTCATGCGAACCGCTCCCCCAGATCGCCCAGAGATGCGTGGTGCGTCAGGTCCAGTTGCAAAGGTGTCACTGCGATATACCCCTCGTCGATGGCTTCCAGATCGGTGCCGTGATCCAGCGTGTGCTCGATCGCCTGCAAACCAAACCAGTAATAGGTGAAGCCGCGCGGGTCACGCCCCTCCACCACAGTTCCCCGCGAGTAATCGTGAAAACCCTGCCGTACAGCGCGAATTCCCTTCACCTCGGCGGAGGGAAGGGCGGGAAAATTGACATTGACCAGCGTGCGCGCTGGCAGCGGTGTGTCGAGCAGTGGCTGCAAAACCTTCGCGCCCCACCGGCGCGCCGCGTCGAAAGTATCGGCATCGGCAGCCCCGTCGCGCGCGATCACCTGGCTCATGGCGATAGAGCGGATACCGGCCAGCGCGCCCTCGATGGCGGCAGACACAGTGCCCGAATAGGTGATGTCGTCCGCCAGATTGGCCCCGCGATTGACGCCGGAGAGGATCAGATCGGGCGCACCGTCCATCACCTGACGCAGGCCCATGGTCACGCTGTCCGTGGGCGTGCCGGTGACGGAGAACCGCCGCTCGTCATGCTGGCGCAGACGGACAGGCCGGGTCAGAGTGAGGGCGTGGCCCATGCCCGATTGCTCCTCGTCCGGCGCGCAGATCCAGATATCGTCGGAAAATTCGGCCGCGATGGCTTCCAGCACTTCAAGGCCGGGGGCGCGGATGCCGTCATCATTGGTCAGGAGGATTTTCATGGCGCAGCTCGCTCTAACAGGAAGATGCCGTTCGTGCTGAGCTTGTCGAAGCACGGGAAGAGAAGTGCAGCCCTTCGACAGGCTCAGGGCGAACGGGGTTGGGGTGCTTAGCTTTCCGACGGAGTGAGCCGCGTCACACCGCCCATATAGGGCGCCAGCACCTCGGGCACCTCCACGCTGCCATCGGCGCGCTGGTAATTTTCCAGCACGGCCACCAGCGTGCGACCCACGGCGAGGCCGGAGCCGTTGAGCGTGTGGACGAATTCGGTCTTCTTGGCCCCTTCCGGCCGGTAGCGGGCATTCATCCGCCGCGCCTGAAAATCGCCGGTGTTGGAGCAGGAGCTGATCTCGCGGTAAGCGCCTTGGCCCGGAAGCCAGACCTCTAGATCATAGGTCTTGCGCGCGCCAAAGCCCATGTCGCCGGTGCACAGCAGCATGGTGCGATAGGGCAGCTTTAGCGCTTCCAGCACGCCCTGCGCTGCGCCCAGCATACGTTCGTGCTCGGCAGCGCTGTCTTCGGGTTTAACGATGCTGACCAGCTCGCATTTCTCGAACTGGTGCTGACGGATGAAGCCCCGCGTATCGCGCCCCGCGCTGCCCGCTTCGGACCGGAAGCACAGAGTGAGGGCGGTAAGGCGCTGGGGCAGGGTGGTCTCGTCGAGGATCTGGTCCATGACAGAGGCGGTCAGGCTGACTTCGGCGGTTGGGATGAGCCAGCGACGGGTCGCGTCTTCGCTCTCGCGGATAACCGAGAGCATCGACCGGAGTGCGCGTTTGCTTCGAGACGACCCAAGCTCCTCAATAACATGAGATTTGTGACCCAGATATGCGTTTAAGTTGTCGGCCTGTTTCTCAATCGACTCTCGTTGGACTGACGAAAAACTATCCTCTGCAAACTTCGGCAGCTTGTCCGTGCTGTACATCGCCTCGTCGCGCACCAGGACCGGCGGGTTGCATTCGGTGTAGCCGTTTTCGCGGGTTTGCCGGTCGAGCATGAACTGGCCCAGCGCCCGGTGCAGGCGGGCCATATCGCCTCGCAGGAAGGTGAAGCGCGCGCCCGACAGCTGCGTGCCGGTTTCAAAATCCATGCCCAGCGCAGGCGCAAATTCGGCGTGTTCCTGCGGCTCGAAATCGAAGTCCGGCTTCTCGCCCCAGCTTGAAATTTCGACATTGCCCTCTTCGTCCGCGCCTTCCGGCACATCCTCGAAGGGCAGGTTAGGGATGACAGCTAACGTAGCTTTGAGATCTTTCTCCAGCGTCTTCGCCGCGATCTCCAGCTCCAGCATCGTCTGTTTCAACTCGGCCACTTCGGCCTTCAGCTTCTCCGCGGTTTCCGTGTCGCCCTTGCCCATGGCCTGTCCGATGGCCTTTGACGCTTCATTGCGGCGGGCTTGGGCTTCCTGTGCACGCGTGGTCAGCGCACGGCGTTTCTCGTCCAGTTCCAGAATGGACCGGGCAACAGGTTCCAGCCCCCGGCGGGCTAGGGCGGCATCGAAAGCGGCGGGATCGTCGCGGATCAGGCGGATGTCATGCATGCGGCCAGCCTATGCCGCCCCATTCGCGCCCGTGCAAGGAACCCGGACCGGTCTTGAACGCTGTATTGTTTTCTTTAGAGCACAATCTCTTCATGCGACCCGGGGGCAAATATTTGGCATTCAATCCGACAACGCCCCCACGCCGGACGCCATTCATCGATTTTATGGACAAGGGACTGCGCGCCGGACGGCGTCTGGGCGCAATTGCGCCTGCCCGGTTGGACGCGGATTTCCTGAAAGAGCAGGCGATAGAGCAGGCAGGCGGGCTGGAGGATTTCGGCGATCCGTGGTTCGAACAGCCGCTGCAAAAGCTGCTCGAGGCGATTGAAAGCGAAGCGCGGCTGAATGCGGCGGGCGATCTGTCGGCTATGCTGCAGTTCCGGCAGGTATTGTTCCACCGCTTGCTGAGCGAATACTGGTTCAAACGGCATCCGGAAATCCTCGAGCGACCGATGCGCAGCCCCGTCGTGATTGTCGGCCCGATGCGGTCGGGTACAACGCGAATGCACCGGCTGCTGGCGAGCGACCGGCGGTTCAGCCACATGCGTAGCTTCGAGACGATCAGCCCGGTCCCGCGCCGCGATTTCGAGGCGGTGCTGGCAGGCGAGGCGGAGGATTTCCGCCCCGTCTTGGCAAAGCGCATCATGCGCGTTGCCCGGCTGGCCAACCCGCGCACCTTGTCGATCCACCCGACCGGCCCGATGGAGCCGGAGGAAGAGCTCGGCCTGCTGGTCGCCAGCATGTACGGGATGAAGCACGAGGCACAGTGGCAGATCCCCAGCTATGGCCGCTGGAGCGAGGGCGTGGATGCGACGCCTGCCTACGCCTACATGGCGAACCAGCTGCGGCTGATCGGGTGGAGCCAGCAGGTCAGCAGCATCCGCCCGTGGATCCTGAAAACGCCGCAGCACATGCTCGATTTGCCTGCGCTGCTGAATGTCTTCCCCGATGCCCGCCTGATCTTCACCCACCGCGATCCGCAGCAAGTGACGGGCAGTGCGGCCAGCCTCGCCTGGAACCAGACGATCATATACTCCGATGATGTCGATCCGAACGCCGTGGGTCAGGAATGGCTGCGCAAGACCCATTTGCAAGTGACCCGCATGATGGAAGCGCGCAAATCGATTGCGCCGGAGCGCATGATCGACGTCCAGTATGACGACATGGACCGCGACTGGCGCGGCACGATGGACCGGGTGTATGGTTTCCTAGGTTTGGAAATCGAACCGGCGGTTCCGGCGATGGAGGACTATCTGGAACGTAGCCGCGCTCTCAAGCGCAAGCCGCATCGCTACAGCCTGGAAATGTTCGGCCTGACACCGGGCGAAGTGCTGGAGCGGATGGGCGACTATATCCGCGCATTCGATGTGCCGATGGAAAGCAATTTTGGCGAGGGCGATGGCAAGCGGGCTGCGCGCAGTCGGTAAGGGGCCCGCCACTCCGCCCCGCAAGCCTCCTCCACGGCCTGCGCGGCTGGTGCATTATGTCGGTTTTCGCGATGATCCCGGCGGTATCCGCGCCGCCAATGCCGCCCGGATCTACGGCCCGCCCGATATGGTCCATTCCAATTGGGACGTCTACGCCGCCAATGATGTCGCACCGGGCGATATCGTGATCCATGCCGATGGCGAATGGGACCGTCCCCCGCGCAGTTTCAGCACAGAAGCCGCGCGAAACCGTCTGGCGCGAAAGGCAAACTCCGGAACCTCATGCGGGTGAAACCGTTGATTAGGCAAAGGAGAATTGAATATGATCGGCAAGATTATCACAAGCTATATCGGCGGCAAGGCGGCCCAGAAATCCAGTGCACTCGGCGGCCCCGCCGGCATGGCGCTGGGCTTTATCGCGCCCATGATCCTGCGCCGCATCAGCCTGCCCGCAATGGCGGCGATGGCAGCGGGCGGATATGTCATGAAAAAGGTGCTCGATAATGGCGAGCGCGAGCAGGCTCCCCAGCCGATGAAGCGCGCCAAACCCGTGACCACCGCGCCCGGCGCGTAAACGCCTTCAAACACTGCTTGAAATGACGGCCTGCTCTCATACGAGAGCGGGCCGTTTTGCTTTCCGCGTTAAGCACAGATTGTAACCAGTTGTAACCAAGGCCTGCTGTCGCGACTCCCCGACGGCGATGCCTTTGAAAACAGGCGATTTTTAATTCTGAGACTCGCGCTTTTCCCTAAGGCCGGTCTTGTCGATGAATTAACCTAATCCCGGTAGTCAGAATACCAACTCCGGAGGCCCACTTGGCAAAGATACTTATCGCAGACGATGACGCGATTCTGACGGAAATGCTCCGTTTCAGGCTCGAGGGCGCACGCCATCAGGTCGTCACGGCTGCAGACGGGATGGAAGCGTTGGAAAAGGCGGGATCGGAAAACCCCGACCTGATCATTCTCGATTCCATGATGCCCGTGGTCGCGGGCCCGGAAGTTCTCGCCCGGCTGAGGGACGCTCCCCAGACCGCACGCACCCCCATCGTGATGCTGACCGCGCGCGATGGCGAGAAAGACGTGGTTGCGGCCCTGAAGAGCGGGGCGAACGAATATATGACCAAGCCCTTCATTCCCAAGGAACTGATGGTTCGGATCCAGAAATTGCTGGTGCGGGCGGCGTGATCGGCGTGAAATCCCGCGCTCCTGCGATGCTTGTCTGGCTCGCACTATTCGCTGCGCTGCCCACGCAGGCACATGCGCAGGCACAGCCTGCTGCGGTTGATCGCGAGGCGGCACAACAGGCCTATGTGGCCGGTGATTTCGACCTGGCCGATGATATTCTGCGCAAGCTTTTGCAGGACAACCCCGGCGACGCAGACCTACTTCGCCGCCATGCCGCTGTGCAGGCGGCCTTGGGCGATGTCGGCGCGGCACAAGGCACAATCGACCGGGCCATCGCCCTGTCACCGGGCGATCCCGACATCCAGCTTGCCCGTGCCAACATCCTGTTCTGGCGCGGTCAGCTTGCGGAAGCGCAGGCCCAGGCCGATCAGGTTTCGGCGCACTATCCCGGATATGCAGGGCTCGACCGTCTCTCCGCCTCGCTTGAGCAGGCCAGAAAGGACCGCAAACTCCGGCTTCGATCAATCAGTGTGGGCGGCTCTGTCTCGGACGCGACCTTTGCCTCGGGCCTCGATCAGACATGGTATGTCCAGCGCGGCGCGATTGCTGCCGGGTGGGGCAACGGGAATGTCGCGGCCTTCGGAATCGAGCGCGAGGAACGGTTGTCGACCGATACGCGGCTCTCGGCCCGGATCGATCTGCCCAGCGGCACGAACCGGTATTTCATCGCCGGCGGGGTCACGCCCAATCCCGATTTTCGGGAGAACTGGAGTCTGGGCGGCGGCGCGGAATTCGGCGTCAGCCCGGCAACCACTCTGCTGGTCGATGGACGTTTTGCCGAATATCGCAGCGATGATGTCGTGGCATTGGGTGCCGGATTGCGGCAGCGCTTCTCGCCGACGTTGGAACTGACAGCCAGCTCGATCCATCTGATTGGCGGGGGCGAGGACTACCGGTTGGGCGGAGCTCTGCGTGCGGATTATCGCCATCCGCGCCTGCCCGAGATGTTCGCCGTTCTTGCCAGCTACCCTGACGCAGAAGTGGACGGGACGCGGCAATTGCGCGCAATTGCCGCAGGTGCACGATTCGATGTGTCCGACACCCTGATGCTGGGTCTCACTGGTGAATACGAGTCTCGGGAGGACAGCTATGAACGCTCTGCTCTCTCGCTCGATTTGCGCTGGCGTTTTGGGGAGCGATAGTGGGGGCGCAGTTCGTCTTTTTTGTTTCCGCGATGGTGGCGTTGGCGATGCTGGTTGCCTTCGCCATCCTGTTGCTGCGCCGGTGGTATCAGGAGCGGCGCAAACGGGCCGAGAAAGACAATCTCACCGCGATCACGCGAAGCTATATGCGCAGGGTTTCCGGACAGGCGGATAACGAAGCGTCCGCAAAGTGGAGCGACGAGCTTAAACTGGAGGCTGTCAGTCATATCCATCTGCTGCTGCGTGGCGGAGAGCGGCAGCGACTGATGCAAATGGCCGAGCTCGACGGGCTGCTGAGAGCCACATTGCGAAAATCGGAAAGCTGGCGATCGGCCCGCCGGATCGACGCGATCCGTTTGCTTCAACAATTCGGTAGCGAGGCCTGCATCGCCCGGTTGCGGGAGATATTTGCGCGCGACCGCAACAAGGCGGTCCGGCTGGAAGCGGCCTTTGCACTGGCTGCCGTCCATGCCCTGCCGCCGCCGCGCGAGACAATCCGTATCCTCGGCATGTTCGAGCGTAAGATCAACCGGTTGGACAAGGCGCTGTTCCGGGCATCCGCGCCGCACTACTCCGAAGAATTGGCGCTCTTGCTTGAAGACGATATTTCTCATGACCACCGCGCCCTGATCATTGATGCACTCGGCTGGTCTGAAGACCCGGACGTGCTTCCGCTCCTCAGGAAGGCGAGCCGGATGAACCATGCCGAGCTGAGAAGCGCCGCGCTGCGGGCCGCAGGGCAGCTTGGCGTGCCAACTGTGGAGCCATGGGTGCTCGAGCGCTTGCGCGACCCGGTAGAATTCGTGCGCATTCAGGCGGTCAATTGCTGTGCGGCTCTGGGTTTGCACGGCGCGATCCCGCACTTGAGGCTCTTGCTGGAGGATGAGGCCTTCTGGGTTCGCCTGCGGGCGGAGCACGCGCTGGAAGTGCTGGAAGAGCAATGGCCCGATCACGAGCAGCCGAGGCTTCGCGCATGACCTGGGCGGACCTTCAATTGGCGGCCGCCAATGCCGTCCTGTTTCTGGCTTTTGGCTGTTTTCTGGTGGTCGCGGCCCGCAACGGGATCAGCCTGTTGCAGCTCATCGTCGCGGGCTGGGTATTCGCCACGCGCACGAAGCCGGGGCGCAATGCGGTCGAGCTGTGGAACCGTTATGGCGATCTTGCCTTTCCGGTGTCGGTGATTGCGCCAGCGTTTAACGAGGAGCTGTCGATCGTCGATAGCGTGAAGGCGCTTCTGGCGCTCGAATATCCGCATCACGAGGTGATCGTCGTCAATGACGGTTCGAAAGACGATACGCTGGGCGCGCTCATCCGAGGCTTCGAAATGGAGCCCTATGAGCGGGAGCAGATTGCGGAACTTCAAACGACTAAAATCCTCGGCACATACCGTTCCCGCCGCTTTCCCAATCTCTTTGTGGTCGACAAGGAAAATGGCCGGAAAGCCGATGCGGCCAATGCCGGGATCGGCTTTGCGCGCACTCCGCTGGTCTGCGTGATCGACGCGGATTCCATCATCGAGAGAGACGGACTGCTCCGCGCGGCCGAGCCTTTCATGCATGATGACGGGCGTCTGATTGCCGTGGGCGGGACCATCAGGATCGCCAATGGCTGCGAAATCGAAGGAGGCGCGCTGCGCAAGATCGGCGTGGACAAGAAATTGGTCCCTCGCTTTCAAGTTGTCGAATACTTGCGCGCCTTTCTTTCGAGCCGCGTTGCCAATGCGCATACCGACACGCTGTTGCTGATTTCCGGTGCTTTCGGGATGTTCCGGCGCGATGTGCTGATCGAAATCGGCGGGTATCGCCACGATACCGTCGGCGAAGACCTCGAGCTGGTCGTGCGCATGCACCGGTACATGCTTGAGCAGAAGCGCGACTACGCGATCAAATTCGTGCCCGACATCGTCTGCTGGACAGAGGCACCGGTTAACCTTGCCGGGATCAAGGGACAGCGCTCGCGCTGGCAGCAGGGTGCGCTCGAGACATTGCAAAGGCATCGCCGGATGATCTTCAATCCGCGCTATGGCCGCATCGGCATGATCGGGATGCCGCAACTGATACTGGAGGACATTATCGGTCCGCCCGCGGAGGTCATCGGCTATCTGGTCGTGCCTGCGGCAGTCCTGCTCGGCATTCTCGATCCGATGATGGCGCTGGCCTTTCTCGGCGTGACAGTGCTGTTCGGAACGGGTCTCAGCTTTGGCAGCCTTGTGCTTGAAGAAATCCAGTTGAGGCGGCTCCAGAGCGCCCGCGATCTCTACCGGATCGGCGAAGCTGCCCTGCTGGAGAATTTCGGCTTCCGCCAGATGAACCTGATCTACCGCCTGCGCGGCATCCGCAGTTTCTGGCGCAATGATACAAAATGGGAAGCCGTGCCGCGTATCGGTTTCGATCAGGCAAGCTGAGCGCGGCGATCTGTGCGCGGATGCGCGAATGCCGACTCTTTCAAGCCACGGGCATTTATGGTGGGCGCGGCAAGGATTGAACTTGCGACCCCACCCGTGTGAAGGGTGTGCTCTACCACTGAGCTACGCGCCCGTATGGCGGCCTGCGCGGCGCACCTTACGAAGGGCCGCGCCTTTGCCACTTGGGCGGCGGGAAGGCAAGCGGGTTAGTCGAGCAGTTTGAAGAAACGCTCCAGCAGGCTCGCTTCCGAAGCCTTGGCGGATCGCTGCACCGGTGCCGGGCATTCGAGGCAATAGGCCTGCATTCCCCGTGTGGTCAGCAGGCGGCGGGCGTCGTCTTGCAGCCGCGCGATGGTGCGGCTCTGGCGGTTGGACATCAGCGCGAAGACGTCTTGTGCCGGGACCCGCGCAGCATCCGGCATCAACAACGAGCGCAATACAGTGTCATAGGTCGCATCGCTTTCGCCCAGATAGGTCAGGTGCCAGCCATCTTCGGCGACACCGGCCTTGGCTGCGACCCATTCTGCCGCCGCGTCCAGCCCGCCATATTGATCGACCAGACCGATCTGGCGTGCTGTGCCACCGTCCCATACGCGCCCTTGCGCGATGCGGTCGACTTGCTCGGTCGTCAGATTGCGCGAGGCGGACACCCGCTCCAGAAAATCGGAATATCCATCCGCGATCGAGCTTTGCAGGATGGAGTCCACTTCGGGTGTGAAGCCGCCGATCAGATCGGGCTGGCCCGACAGGGGAGTGGTGCGCACACCGTCCGAATTGACGCCGTATTCGGCAGCCAGATCCTCGAATGTCGGGATGACGGCGAAGATGCCGATGGAGCCGGTGATGCTTTCCGGTTCGGCGAAGATACGGTCAGCGGGTGTCGCCACCCAATATCCGCCGCTGGCCGCGACATTGGCCATGCTGACCGCTACCGGAATGCCCGCCTCGGAATGCCGCTCGATCGCCTCGCGGATCAGTTCGCTGGCCAGAACCGATCCACCCGGCGAATCCACCCGCACGATCAGTCCTGCCAGATCGGTGTCGAGCGCGTCGTCGATCAGAGCGGCAATCCGGTCTCCGCCGGCAAGCCCGGGGCCGGCATCGCCATCAACAATCTCGCCCGCGATGGTAACCACGCCGATGGCGCTGCCCGATGTGTCGGGCACATTGTCGGCCAGCCATGGCTCCAGCTCGGTATAGGCATAGCTGCCGGGGTAGGAGCCGTAGGGATCCTCGCCGACGATTTCCGCGACCCGGTCCCCGAATTCGGCATAGCTGCCCAGCTTGTCGACCAGCCCTGCTTCCAGGGCGGCGGTGGCCAGATCGCCGGACGCGCTTTCGATCCAGCCTGCCGGATCGGAAGTGACCGTAGCGATATCGGTATCGGGGCGGGCCTTCTTCACATTGGCCTGCCATTCCTCCCACAAAGCGCCATAGAGCGCCGTGTAGTTCTCGCGCGCGGGTTCCGACATGGCGCTTTCGAGATAGGGCTCGACTGCGGATTTGTAGGTGCCGACGCGGTAGACGCGGGCGTTGATGTTCAGCTGTTCCAGCAGCCCGGCATAATACAGCCGTTCGCCGCCCGGCCCGGCGATAATTGCGCCGCCCAGCGGGTCGAGCCACACTTCGCTCGCATGGGCGGCAAGCATCATTCCGTCATCGGCATAACCCACGGCATAGGCCAGCACCGGCTTTTCCGCAGCGCGCACCCGGTCGAGAGCCGCGCCGATGTCCTGCAAATGCGCCTGACCTGCGCCAAGGAAGCCCGACAGATCGAGCACAACCGCACCGATCCGATCGTCATCGACCGCACTGTCGATCGCATGGACCAGATCCTGCACATCGTATTCGCCCACCGGCGCTTCGCCCGAAATCAGTGCGTCGATGGGATCGATGACCGCGCGTTCTTCCACCACATAGCCATTCAGCTCCAGCAGCAGCGCACCCTCGCGCACCTGAGCGGGCGAGGGACGGGACGTGAGCACAGCGTAAAGCGCCATGAAAAACAGCAGCATGAAGATCAGGACCAGAGCGTCCTTGATGCCCCTGAGCAGGCGCCAAACCGATTTTGCGAATGCCATGCGTATCCTTTGCGGGTAATCCTTCTGCAACCGACATAGGTGGCACGGGGCCGTCATGCCACCGCTTTCCCCTTGAGCGCCCCACGGGGCTCGACTAGAGGCTTGGGCTTAATGACATCGGCAGCATCATCATCAGGCAGCGCAGGGGGCGGGGCCGGGGGCGGAGGCAGCCGCTATCCGGCGGGCGGCCATGCATTTCCGCACCGTGATCTGACCGGCATTGCCCAGCTGGAACGGCACGAAATCCTCTATCTGCTGGATGAAGCCGAGCAGTGGGTGGAATTGAACCGCAGCGCGAACAAGCGGGCGGAGCACCTGTCGGGCCTGACGATCATCAATGCGTTTTTCGAAAACTCCACGCGCACGCTGCTGAGCTTTGAAATTGCCGGCAAGCGGCTGGGCGCGGATGTGGTGAATATGCACGCCGCCACGTCCAGCACGAAGAAGGGCGAGACGCTGATCGATACGGCGATCACGCTCAATGCGATGCGCGCCGACGCCATCGTGATCCGCCATGGCAGCAGCGGCGCAGTGGACCTGATTGCCAGCAAGGTCGATTGCCCGGTTCTGAACGCGGGCGATGGCAGCCATGAACATCCGACACAGGCGCTGCTCGATGCATTGGCACTGCGCCATGCGTTGGAGGAACGCGGGGAGGGTGCGGAGGACTTTACCGGCCTGACCGTGACGATCTGCGGCGATATCCTGCACAGCCGGGTGGCGCGCTCCAATATTCTGTGTCTGCAAGCGATGGGGGCCACTGTGCGCGTCTGCGCTCCGCCAGCGCTGATGCCCGCCGCGATCGAGCGGATGGGGGCAGAGCCGTTCACCGATTTTGACGCGGCGCTCGCGGGCAGCGATGTGGTGATGATGCTGCGTCTGCAAAGCGAGCGGATGTCGGGGCAGTTTATCCCCTCGGCGCGCGAATATCATCACTTGTACGGGCTGACAGCAGACCGGCTGGACCGCGCTGCTCCTGATGCTCTGGTGATGCATCCCGGCCCGATGAACCGCGGCGTGGAAATCGACAGCGACGTGGCCGACAGGCTCGACCGGTCGATCATCACCCGGCAGGTGGAAATGGGCGTCGCCATTCGCATGGCTTGTCTGGATATTCTGACCCGGCGTTCGCGCGGGATTGAAGGCTGGTCGGGCGAACTCGGCAAGGGCCAGTGGGTGTGAGGGCGCGGGAATGAAACAGCAGCGCGCTCTTACGATCACCAATGCACAACTGGTCACGCCCGGCGGCGTGGTCGATGGTTCGCTGCGCTGCGCCGATGGCGCACTTTTCGCGGTGGGCGATGTTGCTGCGGAAGGCGGCGATGAAACCGTCGACGCTAGGGGCGGACTTGTGCTGCCCGGCCTCGTCGATTTCGGCGTTTTTGCCATCGACAAACCGGCGTTTCATTTTGGCGGGATCACCCGCGCGGCGCTGATGCCCGACCAGTCGCCGCCGCTCGATCTGCCGAGCCGGGTCAGCTATATCGCCAAGAGCGGGAAGCCCGATCTGTGGGTGCATCCGCTGGCCGCTGCAACGCGCGCTCTGGATGGTGAGCAACTGGCTGAACTGGGCCTGATGCAGGCGGCGGGTGCGCGCGGCATTGCGACAGGCCGCCGCTGGATTGCCGATAGCGGCACGATGCTGCGCGTGCTGCAATATGCCGCCATGCTCGATCTGGTGGTGGTCGCCCATGCAGAGGATGCCGCGCTGGCGGGGAATGCGGCGGCCACGGCGGGCGAAATGGCCACCCGGATGGGGCTGCCGAGCGCGCCCCCCGAAGCAGAAGCTTTGGCCGTGGCCCGCGATATTGCGCTGGCCGAGATGGCCGGTGCACGGCTGCATTTCCGGCAAGTGACCACGCGCGCCGCGCTCGATCTGGTGCGCACGGCCAAGGCAAGGGGGGTGGCCGTCACCGCCGGAGTAACACCGGCGCATTTCATGTTGTCCGATCTGGAAACCGGCGGCTTTCGCACCTTTGCCCGCCTGTCGCCGCCACTGCGCAGCGAAGCAGACCGGCAGGCGGTCCGCGAGGCGATAGCCGATGGCACGATTGACGTTATTTCCAGTGGACACGATCCGCGCGGGGTGGAGGACAAGCGCCTGCCCTTCGCCGATGCGGAGCCCGGTATGGCGGGCGCGGAAACCCTGCTCGCGCTGTCGCTGACCCTGGTGCGTGACGCCGTGATCGACCACGCGCGGCTGGCCGACTTGCTTTGCGCTGCTCCGGCGCGGCTCTTAGGGATAAATGCGGGGTCCCTGGCACCCGGGACCGAAGCCGATATTGCTTTGGTCGATCCCGATAAGCCATGGATAGTGAGCAGCGCCCGCATGCAGGCTGCGGCCGGGAACACCCCGTTCGACGGCCAGCCGGTGCAGGGGCGGGTAACAGCATTGTGGAAAGGCGGCGTGCATGTCGGCGGATGAAGGCCACAAACCCCGTGCAGAACGCGCCACCGTCGGCGTTCAGGGCAAATACCGCCGTGGTTCCGGTGTTGCGCGCGATGTCTGGATCACCGATCTCTCGCAATCGGGCTGCCGTTTTTATGACCGTTTCGGCACCATGAAGCCGGGCACGGAGATTACTCTCCGGCTGGGCACATTCGGCCCGATCCCGGCGATAGTGCGGTGGTGGGACAACCAAGTTAACGGCGTGGAGTTTATGGAGCCGCTGCACATCTCCGTGTTTGAGCATGTCTGCAAGCAATTGTCGGACAAGCCTGTCGACCGGCAGGATCTCAGCAGGCTCTAGGCCGCTCCGCCCAAACAAAAAAGCCCCTCCCGGCATGTGGACCGGAAGGGGCATGGTGCGGGAGTGATCCGCTTTAGATAATCTGTTGCTGCCTTAGCGGCTGGCCATGCGTACGCCGGTTTCCACGGCACCGGGCAGAGGCGCATTCCTGGCCCAGGTGATGCAGCCCTGACCGCGGGTCTTCACAGAAGAGCACATGGAACGCGCGCTGCTGTTATCGAAACCGGCAGCCGAGACGCGGAAATAGGTCTTCCCGCGCACCACAGCCTTGGTGATGACCATCTGGTGGTCGGAAAGCTGTGAATAGCGCTTGGCGTAAATGCCCCAGGCGCGCTTTGCACCGGCTTCGGAACCGAAGCTGCCCAGCTGGACCAGATGGCTGCCATCGCTGCGCGAAACGGCTGCGCTGGAGGCGATGCTGCGCGTTTCGGGCTTGGCACCGTTGCGCACCGGCATCGTCTGGACGACCGGGTTGGAGACGAATTTGAGAGCGTTCGTGGCGACTTGCGCAACCGTGGCACCTTGCGGAGCCGGAGCGGCGAAAGCCTCTTCGAAGTCTGCCGGCGGCGCTACCGCCGGGGCCACATCGGCCACTTGCGGAACAGCGCGCGGTGCGGGGATATCGGTCAGCGGCGGCAATTCACGCGGCGAAGACTGCGCAACGAAACCGGTCGGTGCCGGAGTAGCCTGTGCAGGCATAGCCGGGGCCAATGCGGCGGCCTCTGCAAAGCGCTGCTCTTCAGCCGGCGCGATATTCAGCGCGAGTGCGGCGGGCTGGCCCGGATCGCGGGTCACGGGCACATTCAGCAGACCGGCAACCCGTTCCTGATGCGCGCCATCGGTGGCGGTGCGCGCCCAATCGGACAGGCGTTTTTCCAGCATATCGCCGGGAACGTCCTCTGCGGCCATTACGCGGGCTGCCCGCCAATTGCCCTGCAGGGCGTAAGCGTAGGCGAGGTTCTGGCGCACCTTGGCGTTGTTCTGGCCGCCGCGAAGGGCGTTGGCGAGGACATGGACACCGCGATCGGGATCGCCTGCCAATGCCAGAGCAAGGCCGCGATCGGCGGCCGGGATATCGTCGCGCCAGTCCGACAGCACGCCCAGAGCTGCGGTGCGATCACCCTTGCCGATCAGCGCGAGGGAATAGCCAAGCGCGGTGCGGGGCGAAGTGTCGCCGAGCGAAATCGCGTCCTGAAAGCTGGTCGCTGCCGAGGCGAAGCGGCCAGCGTCGAGATAGGCTGCGCCGAGCATTGCGCGGTAGGTCGCATTGCGCGCTTCCTGAGCCACGGCAGCTTCTGCATTGGCAACCGCGGAGGCCGATTTGCCTTGGGCAATCGCAACCCGTGCATCGCTGGCCGATGTATCCGCTCGCTTGCCGCCGGCTGCGGTGCAACCCGCGAGGGCCACTGTGGCGAGCGCGCTTGTCAGGGCAAGGCGGGTGAAGCTGTGCTTGCGGATCATTGGTATTCCCCTTGGGCGGTCATCATGCGTGCAAATGAGGGAGCGCGGGTCATTTGCCCGCGCCTTGATGTGGGACCTGTGCGGCCATGCTGTCGATTTCGGGCATGTCGCCCAGCAACTTGTCCAGCGCTTCGGTCACCAGCGCCTGAGCGCTGCGGCCGCGAATGGTGCTGGCCAGACGCAGCTTAAGGTGGCGATCGGAATCGAGCCGTAAAGTGAAGGCTGCACGCTTGCCGCGCGACACGGCAGAACGGCGCGGCTTTGCCGCCGGCGCGTCCCGATTTTCTGGGCTGTCACTGGAAGCAATGCGGGTGGCCAGCTCTTCGATCTGTTGCTTTACCGGCGGAACAGGCATCGGGGCCTCCGCTGGCGAGACAGCGACCACAGAAGGTTTGGCTGGTTGCGGGCCAGGTTCCGGTGTGAGGCCTGCACGGCCATCCGCCCGCTGGTCCGTCTCATGGGGCTCGCCCATGTCATTCCAGCCCAGATCTTCCAGATTGGCAGCCAGAGCAGCGCCGCCGTTCGGGCTTTCGCCGTGCACGGGAGCGATCTGCGGACGCATGGCAGGCTTCGCGCCGCCCTTGCGGGCCAGCAGCGTAGGGCTGAGAGAGGCGAAGCTCGTTTCTGTCATGGTGTTTCTTGTCCCCTGAAAGGCGCGCTTAGGACGCTACGCGGCGGCCGAAGCCACCTGCGGGACGGTAGCCGCCCGAGGGCTGCTGCGCCGCTTGCGGAGCAGCAAAGACGGTGCGGCGGAAATTCTTCTCCAGCCGGTCGGCGAGATAGCCCCACAGGGCCGTCACTTCGGCGGCGGAGCGGCTGTTGGGATCGACTTCCATCACCGTGCGGCCATCGATCATCGAGGCGGCGAAATCGGTGCGGTGATGCAGCGTGATCGGCGCGACGGTGCCATGCTGGCTGAGCGCGACAGCGGCTTCGGAAGTAATCTTGGCCTTGGGCGTCGCAGCGTTGACGCAGAACACCAGCGGCTTGCCTGCGCGTTCGCACAGATCGACCGTAGCGCCCACGGCGCGCAGATCGTGCGGGCTGGGGCGGGTGGGGACGACAATCAGTTCGGCCACACCGATCACCGACTGGATCGCCATCGTGATGGCGGGCGGTGTATCGATGACGGCCAGTTTGAAACCCTGCTGGCGCAAGGCCTGCAGATCGGTTGCAAGGCGCGAGACAGTGGTCTGGGCAAAGGCGGGATATTCCGCCTCACGCTCGTTCCACCAATCGGCCAGAGAGCCCTGCGGATCGATATCGATCAGCACGACGGGTCCTGCTCCGGCGCGCTGCGCCTGAACCGCCAGATGGCCGGAAAGGGTGGTCTTGCCCGATCCGCCTTTTTGCGAAGCTAATGCCAGTACACGCAAGGACTGGTCCCCCGTTAAATCCAAATGGTCCCCAGCGCCTGTCGCCGGAGGTCACTTACGGAAATCGCAGGATACCCCTAATTTTGGGTTAACACTGGCAGTCATGAATGCGCATGTGAGGCCCCTTAACGCTCTCGATTGCATGTTTTCAGCGACGATAAACCCTTTGCTAACGGGGTGTTCACTATGTCAGTCTACCAAGACATTAGCTTTCACTGTGAACGAAAGGGCCACTCCCATGGCCAGATCCTCTGCCCTAGGTGCCGCACTGCTGGCGCTTTGTATTGCTGTTCCCACGCCTGCGCTCGCCGATGTGAAGGCAGGCGTCGATGCGTGGAGCGCGGGCAATTACGCCGCAGCCGTTGCGGAATGGCGCGGGCCAGCCGCCAGCGGTGATGCCGATGCGCAGTTTAATCTGGCGCAGGCCTACCGGCTGGGCCGGGGGGTCGAAGCCAATGCAAAGCAGGCGGAGGTGTTTTACGCCAAGGCGGCCGCACAGGGCCATCTGAAAGCCGCCGACAATCTGGGACTCCTGATGTTTCAGGACGGTCGCCGACAGGAAGCCATGCCCTATGTCCAGGCAGCAGCGGGCCGCGGTGATCCGCGCGCGCAATATCTCCTGGGCATCGCCCACTTTAACGGCGATCTGGTGGAGAAGGACTGGGTCCGGGCGTATGCCTTGCTGACACTGGCGAATTCCGCCGGCCTGCCGCAGGCCGCTCCGGCCATTGCACAGATGGATGATTTCATCCCGCTCGCCCAGCGTGAGCAGGCGCAAATTGTCGCGGTTGACCTCAAACAAAAGGCCGATGCGCAGCGGGTGAGCCAGCTGGCCGCCGCCGATCTCAATGGCGGGGCAGCCACCAGCGTGGCGCCTCCTCCAGCGCCGGTTCGCACTGCCGCTGCGGTGCCCGTCCGGCAAAATCCCGGCGGTGCGGCCGCAATTCCGCGCCCCATTCCGACGACATCGGTTGCTCCGTCCGTCGCCGCCGCTCAGGCTGCTGTGGCCGAAGCGCAGCGCGTCACCGGTACCGAAAGCCCGGCTGAGGCAGGTGCACCCTATACCCGTCCGACCAGCGCACCGCCGGTGCGCAGCGCTGCGGCTTCTCCCGTTCGGACGCCGGCTCCAGCACAGGCTCGGGCACCCGCGCCGCAGCCTCGACCTGCACCTGCCCCGGCGGCAACGGCGTCCTCCGGCCCTTGGAAAGTCCAGCTGGGTGCATTCTCGGTAAAGAGTAACGCCGAGCGCTTGTGGTCGCGTCTTGCATCGCGCAGCGAGTTGTCCGGCAGCAGCAAGCTGCTTGTCCCGTCGGGCCGCGTGACCCGATTGCTGGCCGCAGGCTTCGCTTCGCGCGGCGATGCGCAATCGGCTTGCACGGCGCTGAAACGCGGCGGGCAGGACTGCCTCGTTACCCGGTGATTTGCTCGGCTGATCGATAGTCTTCGGTCCGCCCACGCCAGCACTTCATCGACGGAATGTTCCCTTGTGCCGAGCGTGCCGATACAGCGCGGGCTCCCGTATGGTGCGGGTGATAGGGGACGGGCATCATGACAAGCGACGCGCAGCTGGCCGGACTGGCGGACATTGCTCCGCCTGACGAGGCCAAGCCTCTTGCGGCGGGCACGAATGATCGCATCGCCAGCCTCGATTTTATTCGCGGCATCGCCGTGATGGGCATTCTGGCGGCCAATATCGTGATCTTCGGTCAGCCGTTTAACGCCTATATCTATCCGGAAGCCTTCCTCGTTCCGACCGGCGACCCCGGTGGCTGGCAGTGGATCGCGCAATTCGTGCTGATCGACGGCAAGATGCGAGCGCTCTTCACGCTGCTGTTTGGCGCGGGCATGTATCTGTTTATGGAGCGGGTGTGGGCGCGTGGTGGTTCGCGCGCGCTTCAGGCAAAGCGGCTGGCAATCCTGGCCGTATTCGGGCTGATCCATTTCTTTTTCATCTGGATCGGCGACATTCTGTTTTTCTACGGCTTGTTCGGCTTCCTCGCGCTGGCCTGCCTCAGGTGGAAAGCCAAAACGCAGCTCTATGCCGGGATCATCGGCTACGTCTTTGGCGCTCTGCTCTATGCAGCGACGATCACCTTTCCGTTTCTGGTCACGGATACCGCGATGGGTGATGCGCCCCAATTCGCCGAAATGCGCAGCGACATGCTCGCCGGTATCGATGAGGCGCTGGCCGATGACGCGGAGACGACGCAGCTGAAGCAGAGCGGCGATTATGCGGGTTTGGTCGAGAAACGGTTCACTAAGGAGTGGTTCCTTCCGCTGGCCAATGCGGGCTTCTTCATATTTGAAACTCTGCCTCTGATGCTGCTGGGCATGGCGCTTTATCGCTACGGTTTCTTTGGCGGAGCGCTGGATAGAGGCCGGATGGTGCGGTGGGGCTGGATCGGGCTGATCGGCGGCGGCCTTGCGCATCTGGCCATCGGGCTGTTCGTGCAGTCCGGCGGGTTCGCGTTCTACACCGCCACAGCTGCGTTTGTCGGGTGGAGCCCGCTGCCCCGATTGGCAATGGCGCTGGGGCTGGCGGCGCTGCTGGTTGTCTATTCACCGGCATGGACCGGCTGGTTGGGGCAACGCATTTCGGCTGCGGGGCGGACGGCGTTCACCAATTATCTCGGCACATCGGTGGTGATGCTGTTCGTCTTCCATGGCTGGGCACTGGGCCTTTACGGAGAATTGAACCGCCCGCAATTGTACGGCGTGACGATTGCCGCGTGGGTCATCATGCTGGCGTGGTCCAAGCCGTGGCTGGAGCGGTTCCGCTATGGGCCGCTGGAATGGCTGTGGCGCTGCCTGACTTACGGGAAGCTGTTTCCTATCCGGCGCTAGAGATTCGGACCTCGCTAACGCCTGTGTTTTTACGAGAAACCAAACGGCCCGTCAGGGCCGCAAGCGCGACCGCGCACCCGCAGCGACGCGACCTTCAGGTCGCATGAGCGAGGAGGCTAGGGGCACGGACGTGCCCCACCCGCAGGGTTCAACAAAAATCCACTTGCTATTGAGAATAATTCGCATAAATATGCTCTTGCGAATCAATCGCAGGAGACGCCGAAGCATGTATGTCTGCATCTGCAATGCCATCCGTGAAACAGAGCTGCGCCGCGTGGCGCGCCTCACGAATGGTGATGCCGAAGCGGCCTATGCCAAGCTGGGCAAGCGGCCCAATTGCGGTTCCTGCCTGAACGAGGCTGACGCCATCCTGTTCGAAGAGCGCGAAATGGGCCTTCAACCGGCCCCGGCCTGACGCATTTTCCCGCTACTGAAAACCATTCGCAAATGGCGGTTTTCTGCGGTTTTTTGACATTTTGACCCTTGCTTTCATGACTGTATGGCCCGCATAAGCGCGCCACATTCAGTCATCAGGAGCACACCGCCATGAAGGGCGATCCCAAGGTCATCGATTTTCTCAACCAGGCTCTCACCAACGAGCTGACGGCAATCAACCAGTATTGGCTGCATTACCGCGTTCTGGATGATTGGGGCGTTGCGAAACTGGCCGCTTACGAGCGCAAGGAATCCATTGAGGAGATGGAGCATGCCGACAAGCTGGCCGAGCGGGTCCTGTTCCTCAACGGGCTGCCCAATTTTCAGGCGATCCACAAATTGCAGGTCGGTGAAACGGTCGAGGAAATCCTCAAGGCCGATATGGCGCTGGAAGAGAAAGCCATTCCGCTGCTGCGCGACGCGGTCGAATATTGCGAGAGCGTGCGCGACTATGTCAGCCGCGACCTGTTCGCCTACATCCTCGACAACGAGGAAGAGCATGTCGACTTCCTCGAAACGCAATTCGACATGATCGAGCGGATGGGCCTGCAGAATTACGTCCAGCTACAAAGCAACGCTGCGGGCGAGGGCGAGAAGTAGGGATGTCAAAAGGGGCCGGTCCGCTTTGCGCGCCGCCCCCTATTCCCCCGAGATCATTGGTTGCAGTTTTTTCGCATCCATTATGACGGACACAGGCAGGCTTTCGGTAAATGCCGGAAGGCTGGTGCCGTCGGGCAGATACGCCGCAGCCGTGTAGGCACCACCATCACCACGATCATGCACGAAGCACAGGTTCTTCTCGCCGATCTGATCGAGGAAGGCGACAAACCCTGCATAAAACAGCAATTCGTCGGGCGACCATTGTGTATGCGGCCGTTTTACATGGAGGACAACGCCGAGGTCGCCAGTAACGCACCGCGCATTGCCGCGCCCCGCAACTTCCTGCACGGTTTGCAACCACGCGCCCGGTAAGACGCTGAAAAATGCTCGCTCCGTGCTTTGGGCATCAGGCTCCGGCTGCAAGATGTAGCTCGTGAATCCGCTGAAGTCCGCGCGCGCCAGACCCGACGGATCGCCGACGGCATTAGAATCGGCTCTGGTGTCGCGGAGCAAAGCGGGGATTTGTCCGTCTCCCGCAGCCTGCAGCTCGGCAATGATGTCAACGCCCTGTTGCTCCCAGCCATCGACCTTGGGGCCTTCTGCAGACATCATCTCGATTATGGGAGCATTGCGTTCCCTTATCGCGATGTCTCCGCTTAGCGCATTAAAATATTCTATGAATTGGTCGTTGGTAGCAGCGGTGAGCGCGCCGTTCACGGCTATCTCAATGGGTGTCGACGATCGCTGAGCTTGCTCACCGTCGGCAGACTGCTCGATCTGAGGATCATCCTGCGCCCTGAGCGGAGAAGTGAGCGCCAAACTAAGGCAAAGCACTGAGAGCGTTCCGCCAAGAAGTGCGCGGCGTATTCTCTTATCGCGAGAAGAGGGGGGCTGAGTGCAGTTCTGAATGCTCATCATCGTGTTGTCCTATCTGCGTTGGCCCTCACCGCGGGAAATCTCGCCTCAGCCCTTGTTCTGGTTGCTCTCCGCCCGTGCCATGCGTTGGCGCGTGCGTTCCTCCTTCAACCGCTCGCGGTTGCGGTGGGCGGCGGTGCGGGCCTCCAGCGCGAACATCGACAGGCCGATCATCAGGAACACCATGGTGATGATCCAGACAATCGCGGTAAGATAGCCGATCTGCGGGCGGATGAAGGCCGATACGAACAGCACGGTAATCACCACGCTGATGCTGAGCGCGGCCAGCGTGCTGAACATCAGCGCCGATTGCGCATAGCCGCGGCGCTTTTCGAGCGCGGGCAGATCGTCCACCGCGCTGCCTGCGCGCCCTTCTTCGTCCATCATCGTGATCCGCTCGATCCGGTTGGCCACCCAGATCAGACGATTGGTCATGACATTCATGATAGCCCCGATCCCGGCGAGCAGGAAGGCCGGGGCGAGCGAGAGCTGGACGATCGACTGGACGCGCGCGGTGCTGGAGGTCCGCTCGATCAGGTCCGTGGCGAGGCCGGTGGCGGCGAAGGCGAGCAGGTCTTCCATCACGCGCGTCTTAGCCCTTGTCCGAACCGCCACTGTAATTGCCGCCACCGCCCTTGTTGGCGTTGTAGGGGTTTTTCGGGCTCTTGAGTGACACACGCACCGGCACGGCATCGAAACCCAATTTGGAGCGGATGCCGTTGACCAGATAGCGTTCGTAGCTGGTCGGCAGCGATTCCAGCCTTGTCCCGAAAATCACGAAGCGCGGCGGGCGGGTGCCGACCTGCGTGATATAGCGCAGTTTGACCCGTCGGCCCTTGGGCGCGGGCGGCGGGTTGGCCTCCATCGCATCGTCGAACCAGCGGTTGAGCGCGGCGGTGGGCACGCGCTTCGACCAGCTTTCGCGCAATTCGAATGCAGCACTCAGCATCTGGTCGATGCCTTTGCCGGTCTTTGCGCTCACGGCCAGCAGCGGGAGCCCGCGCACCTGTGCCAGCCCGTCATCCAGCGCGGCACGCACGCCGTTGAACAGGGCGCTGGCATCCTCGGCAATGTCCCACTTGTTGATCGCCACCATCAGCGCCCGGCCTTCTTCCAGCGCCATGGCCGCGATTTTCAGATCCTGATGCTCCAGCCCCTGAGTGGCATCGAGCAGCAGCACAACAACCTCGGCAAAATCGACTGCGCGGCGGGCATCGGCCACCGAAAGCTTTTCCAGCTTCTCGGTCACATTGCGTTTCTTGCGCATACCGGCGGTGTCGATCAGGCGGATGTCGCGCACGCCATCATCGTCGGGTTTCGCTTTGGGATCGGTCCATTGCCAGTCGATCGCAATCGAATCGCGGGTAATCCCCGCTTCCGGCCCGGTCAGCAGCCGGTCTTCGCCCAGCATCTTGTTGATGAGCGTGGATTTGCCTGCATTAGGGCGACCGACGATGGCCAGTTTCAGCGGACCAAGCGGCGCGTCTTCTTCAGGATCGTGATTGTCCAGCCGTTCCTGATGGGCCTCTTCCTCATCGTCGGCATCCTTGCCGATGATCGGCCACAGCCCTTCGAAAAGGTCGGCAATCCCCTCGCCATGTTCGGCAGAGATACCCGCCGGATCGCCGAGACCCAGCGAATAGCTTTCCAGCATGCCCGCTTCGCCGGCCTTGCCCTCGGCCTTGTTGGCCACCAGCACCACCGGCACATCGACGGTGCGCAGCCAGCGCCCGATTTCCTCGTCCAGCGGGGTGAGGCCTGCGCGGGCGTCGATCACGAACAGCACGGCATCCGCGCCCTCGACGCTGACTTCGGTCTGCGCGCGCATCCGGCCCGGCAGCGATTCGGCGTCGTCATCCTCCCACCCGGCGGTATCGACGACGGTGAATTTCATCCCCGCCAGCTCGGCATCGCCCATCCGGCGGTCGCGGGTTACGCCCGGCTGATCGTCCACCAGAGCGAGCTTTTTGCCCACCAGACGGTTGAACAAAGTGGATTTGCCGACATTGGGCCGGCCGATGATGATGACTGTAGGGCGCATTTCACCCGCGCAGGTGGCCCCTGCCGCACGGATTGGCAAGCGTTGCGGCGTTTCTCGCGGGTTTCTGGCAAGTTATGGTGTATTTGCGTTAACCGTGATGCGAAGGGGGGTGTGAAGGTTACGCGGCCATTTAGGCCAATATGTTACAACGCTTTACACGCCCACTCGCCGCTCTCGCACTCCTTGCTTCGGGCGGAGTCGCTGCCATTGCCGCACCTTCCGCCGCGCAGGCCAGCGAACTTCCCGCCTATCTGCAATGTGTGCCTTATGCGCGCGAAGTCAGCGGCATCCAGATTTTCGGCGATGCGCATACGTGGTGGGAGCAAGCTGCAGCGAAATATGAGCGGGGCAACACACCGCGCGTCGGCGCCGTCATGGCGTTTCGCCCGCATCGCAACATGCGGCTGGGCCATGTGGCGGCAGTCAGCAAAGTGATCGATTCGCGCACCGTCCTGCTCGACCATGCGAACTGGTCGCCGATCAACGGTCGCCGTGGCCAGATCGAGAAGGACGTGAAGGCGATTGATGTCAGCCGGAATAATGACTGGAGCCAGGTGCGTGTGTGGTATCATCCGCAGGGCGGGCTGGGCGTATCGCAGTGGCCGGTCCACGGGTTCATCTACGGCGATGGCAAGGCACGCCAGCAACCGCGCCGCATTGCACCGCCTACGCGGATGGCTGTGACCAAAGCGCCGTCAAAGACCTTTGCCAGCGCATTTGCCGGCATGAAGCCGAAAGCCGCCTCGGCCAGCTATCGCCAGGCTCCGGCGCTTCAGCCAGTCCGTGGTCAGGTTCAGGCGCGGTCGGGATACCGTGAGGCCACGCCGCTCGCGCCCGTGCGCCGTCAGGCAGCAGCGCCCAAAGCGAATACCGGCGATCCGTTCGCGCAGATCATCGCCCGCTACGACAGCAAATAAGGCGGTGCGCCCGGTCTAGGGTCAGGACCTCAGTCCGCTTTGGCGACGGGCGCATCGTCGCCCAGATCCTCGAACCACGCCTCGACCGGGCCTTTCAACTTCAGCAGCAGCGGATTGCCCTTGCGGTCCACCGTCTTGCCGGCTTGCACCCGCACATAGCCTTCGGGAATCGAATATTCCTCGATATCGGTGCGCTGACGCCCCTTGAACCGGATGCCGACGCCGCGCTGAAGGACTTCCTGATTGAAATGCTTGCTGCGCGGATGGACGGAAAGGACCATCGGCGGCATATCGGGCGTGGCAGCTGCCTTTTCGGGCGTGCTTTCCGGGGTGGATTCGGTTTTTTCGTCGCTCATGCGCGCAGCCGATAGGCGCGGGAGGCGCATCTGACAATCGGCGTTCGCGTGTCTGCACACGGAGCATTAAGGTCTCTATCGGGCCGGTAAGATGTCGCCCGTCGCCAAAGGCTGGCGCGCGGAGCGGCAAGAACGCGCGCGAAACAGCCCTTCCATGCTTGCCCTTTGCCCCCTTGCATCCTACAGGCGCTCGTTCAACGCGTGCGGGCCTGCCGGTTCGCGCGCGAATTCGTTCAGGCTTGCGGGCGTGGCGGAATTGGTAGACGCGCTGGTTTTAGGTACCAGTATCGCAAGATGTGGGGGTTCGAGTCCCTTCGCCCGCACCAATCCGCCGCCTTGGGCAGGAGCGGAACAGATTCACACCGATTACCTTGAGGTTCAAAGGCACAGCCATGCAGATTACCGAGACCACAAACGAGGGCCTCAAGCGCGCCTATGCGCTGACCATTCCGGCTTCCGATATCGAGAAGAAAATCGATGCGGAGATCAAGAAGGTCGCCCCGCAGATGAACATGCCGGGTTTCCGCCCGGGCAAGGTTCCGGCCAATCTGGTCCGCAAGATGCATGGCGAGCAGCTGCACGCACAGGTCATCAATGACACGATCCGCGATTCGGTCGATGCGCTGATGAAGGACAAGGAACTGCGGCCCGCAATGCAGCCCGCGATCGAGCTGGGCCAGGATTACGAGCAGGGCAAGGATGCGGTCGTCACTGTCAATCTGGAAGTCCTGCCCGAAGTCGAGGCCCCCGAAGTCGAGGGCATGAAGCTGGAGCGCCTGACCGTTCCGGTGGAAGACTCCGCTGTCGATGAAACCATCGGCCGGATTGCAGAAGGCAACAAGAGCTACAAGGACGCCGCCAAGACCCGCAAGGCGAAGGACGGCGACCAGCTGATCATCGATTTCGTGGGCCGTGTCGACGGCGTGGAATTCGAAGGCGGCAAGGCCGAAGACACTCCGCTGGTGATCGGTTCGGGCACCTTTATTCCCGGCTTCGAAGACCAGCTGACCGGCGCGAAGACGGGCGATGAGAAGACCATCACCGTCACCTTCCCCGCCGATTATCAGGCGAAGGATCTGGCCGGAAAAGAAGCCGAGTTCGACATCACGGTGAAGGCTGTGAAGGTCGAAACCGAAAGCAAGATCGACGACGATTTCGCCAAGGGTCTGGGCCTTGAAGGCATCGACAAGCTGAAGGAACTGGTTCGCGGACAGCTGGAGCAGGAAACTGCCGGCCTCACCCGCACCCAGATGAAGCGCCAGCTGCTCGATACGCTGGCTGCTGGTCACGATTTCCCTGTGCCCGAAGGCATGGTGGACGCCGAATTCCAGCAGATCTGGGCCCAGCTGATGCAGGAAGCGCAAGGTGAAGAAGACACCGAAGCCGCGCTGAAGCAGATCGAGGAAGAGAAAGACGATTACCGCAGCATTGCCGAGCGCCGCGTGCGTCTGGGCCTCCTGCTGTCGGAAATTGGCCAGAAGAACGGCGTGGAAATTTCCGGTCAGGAAATGAACATGCTGATGCAGCAGGCCGCGCAGCAATATCGCGAGGAAGACCGCGAGCGGTTCCTGCAATATGTGCAGCAGGACCCGATGGCCGCAGCCCAGCTGCGCGCGCCCCTGTACGAAGACAAGGTCGTCGACTTCCTGTTCGAAAAGGCCGAAATCACCGACCGCGAAGTGACGCGCGAGGAACTGGAAGCCGCGATCGAAGCGGATGCCGAGGAAGAGGCGAGCAAGGCTAAGAAGCCTGCTGCGAAGAAAGCTCCGGCGAAGAAAGCAGCGGCCAAGAAGGCACCGGCTAAGAAAACTCCGGCCAAGAAGGCGGACGACGCTGAAGCCAAGCCGGCCGCGAAGAAGGCACCGGCCAAGAAACCAGCCGCGAAGGAAGCCCCGGCGAAAAAGCCTGCTGCCAAAACCGCAGCAGCAAAGCCTGCAGCGGCCAAGAAGGCTCCCGCCAAGAAGGCTCCGGCAAAGAAGCCTGCTGCCAAGAAATAATCGGTCCCGCGAGAGCGGGGGAGCCGAACAAGAGGGCGGGGCGAGCCGGTTGGCTTGTCCCGCCCTTTCTGCGTCCGGGGCCGCTCGCGGCATATTAACGTTTCGCGGCTAGGAAGTCCCCCTGCGAGACCGGCTGCGCCCCGCACTTGATCGTGCAGGCTGCATCTGTTCGCTGGAAAAGCACACGACCGACCGGACGGAAACTCCGGGAACGAACCGGGACCGATCATGACCGCAGAAGCAGGCCGCAAACATTATCATGATATCGACGGAGCGCGCTCCGTCCTGATGTTCCTTTCCGTCGCGCTGCATGCGGGGACGGTTTACGCGCCTGCGCGCCCGTGGATTACCGGCAATACGGAGCGGCATGATTTCTTCGACTGGCTGATTTTCGGCTTCCACCTGTTTGTGACGCCGACATTCTTCTTTGTCGGCGGGTTCTTTGCCGTCCTGCTGCTGTCGCGCCGGGCGGTGGGCGATTTCTTCACCAACCGTCTGCTGCGCACCGGAGTGCCGCTGGTCACCATCGCGCTCAGCCTCAATATGGTCGAGCATTATCTGCGCTATGTCGATGCGGCAGCGCCGGGCGCGGCGGCCAGCTTCTTCGGCTGGGTCGGCAGCCCCGAATTCGTCGCCATCTGGGCTGACGGGACATGGGCGCTGCATCTGTGGTTTCTGGTCAGCCTGATGCCGATGTTCCTTCTCGCCGGGCTGGTGCAGGCGGGGCTGCCTGCCAATTCCCGCCTGCGCAGCCTGTCGGTGAAATTCTCCGACCGGCTGGCTACATTATTTGCGGGTAGCGCCGCGTTTGCGTTGTTCCTGTTGCTGCTGGCCGGGGCGAACACCGCGAATTACGTTGTCGCGGGCCAGATACCGGGCAGCTATCAGCTGATTTTCCCTGGATTCCAGAGTTGGTACAAGCTGGTCAGCGAATTTCCGTTTTTCGTGATCGGCGTGATGGCGGCGCTGTCACCAACGCTCCTGAAAACGCTGGTGACGTGGCGGCCGTGGATGCCCTTTGCCGCCGCTGCCGCGCTCTATTTCCAGCCCTATGCCAATCCCGATCAGGGAATGCTGGAAAGCCTCGCCATGCTGTTCGCCAACCAGCTGTCAATCTGGGTGCTGGTCCTGTTCATTCTGCAATTCTTCCACCGCTTCTTCCTCGATGGCGGGCCCAAGACCAGCTGGCTCGCCGATTGTGCGCTGTCGATGTATCTGTTTCACCACTGCTTGGTGTACATTTACGGGCGCTGGATGGTGCCGCTAGATTGGCCGATTGCGCTGGAGTTTGCTCTGCTGACCGCCGCGGCGGCAGGCACGGTCATCCTGATTCATGAGTTTGCCGTGCGCCGGATCGGCTGGGTCCGCCTGCTGTTCAACGGCAAGACGGATATCGAAGCCATCCGTGCACGGCGGGCGAAACAGGCGGGAAAGAACGCCCCTCTGCCTCCCGCCCCCGAACGACAGGCGGGCGCGCTGGGCTGAGCAGTTCAGCCCTGCTCCTGCCGACCTTCCACTTTTACCGGACGACGAACGCCGGGTGACAGCCCCTCCAGCGTGGGGTGCTGGCCGCGATGGATGTGCCCGCCGCGGCCTTCGATCATCCGCATCAGCGGCGCGCTCAGCACGCCGTGGATGACGATGGAGGCGAGGATGGCGAAGGCGGTCACGGCCCACAGCACGTCCAGATCGCTGAAGGTCGCATGGTTCTGGCCATAGGCGAGATAATAGACCGAACCCATGCCGCGAATACCCAGAAACGCGACGGTCAGCTTGCCGTGCCAGGGCAGGTTGCAATTCAGCTCCGCCAGAAAGCCGCCAATCGGCCGGATGATGAAGATCAGCGCCAGAGCCAGCAGCGCCCCCGGCCAGGTCAGCGCGTCGAGTACCCCGCTCGCCAGCATTCCGCCGAATGCGAACAGCACACCGACCAGCACGATCTTCTCGATCTGGTCGATAAAGTGATGGCTGATCTTGTGATAGCGGCTGGCGTTCTCGCGCTGGCGGGCAGTGACTGCTCCGACGAACACGGCGAGGAAGCCATAGCCCTCGACCAGTTCTGCCGCGCCATAGGCCAGCAGCAGGGTGCCGAGCACGACCAAGCCTTCCGAAGTCGAATATTTGAGCGCGACGGACGAAGGATGCCCGTCTTCATCGACGTCATCGTCTTCCCCCATTTCGGCCATGCCCGCATCGGCCTTGCGCTCGAACACATACCATGCGCCCGCCCGGCCCACAGCCCAGCCCATCGCGATACCGGCGACAATCCGCCACACGAAATCCAGCGCAAACCATTCCAGCGTCCAGCCGCCCACCGCCGTCATCCCGACTGCGGCAATCGCCAGATAGGTGAAGGGGAAGGCCAGCCCGTCATTCAGCCCCGCCTCCACCGTCAGCGAGAAACGGATATCATGCCGCTCGCTCTCGCCCGGCGGCCCGACTTGCACGCTGCGCGCCAGCACCGGATCGGTCGGCGCGAGCACAGCGCCCAGCAGAATGGCGCTGGCAGGCGCAAGGCCCAGACCCCACCAGCCCAGCACTGCAACCGCGACAATCGTGACCGGCATGGCAATGACCAGCAGCGGCCAGATTTGCGCCCAGTTCTTCCAGCTCACCGGGCGGTCAATCGCGATACCCGCCCCTGCCAAGGAGGCGATCACGATGAACTCGGTGACATATTCCAGCGTAATCGCATCGAATTGACTGGCGGTAGGATTTATCCGCGGCAGACCGAGCGGCAGGGAAAACACCGCCCAACCGATGCCGACATAAAGCAGCGGCAAAGAGAGATATTTCCGGCTGAGCCAGCGCTCCAGCCCGACTGCGGCGATCAGGCCGAGGCCAAACAGCACGAAAAGCAGAATGCGCGGTTCGAAATCCATGGGAGCAGCGGGTAAAGCCCGAGGGGCCGCCCGTCAAAGCCGCGCAATCCAATCACGCCAAATGTCTGTTATCGCCGCCTAAAAACTGCCGCTGACGGAGAACCGGAAAATCGGGCCGATCCGGCGATCCTGCACTTCATTGAACAGCACCGGAGCGGTTGGGCGGGAGCCATCGAACACGGTGCGCACGAAATCGTTGCGGGCATTCAGGACGTTCGCATAGGTTGCATTGACGGTCAGGCCGAACACGTCCTTGTGCTCTATGAATATGTTCGCGAACACCGGGCCCTCCGATCCACGCCCGGTTTCGAACCGGCGGGAATAGAACGCCTGATTGTTGGTGAAGATGCCCGCACCCCACGCCCAGTCGCTGCCCGGCACATCGTGGCGCAAATCCATTTCCAGCAGGTCGATCAAGTCGTTGGAGAACGGCCGGTCTTCTCCCGTGAACGGGTCGGTCACGCTCATCCAGCGCTTGATGGCCTGAACTTCCAGCCGCGCACCGGTCCAGCCGAGCGGATCGAATTGCAGTGTCGTGTTGAGCTCAAGATGGGTGCGCGACGCATCGCCGATATTGCCGCGTGCCTCGCTGCCATTGGGAAGCGGGAAGAACTCGATGAAATCCTCGAACTCGGCGTGGCGCAGCTCCAGCTTTACCGAACCCCATGCGCCCAGCCCCTTGTTGACCTCCAGATCGAAATTCCAGCTCTGGTTGGGGACTAGCTCGTTATTGCCGCCGCGTTCCTGTTCGTCGTTCAAGTCTACACTGGACAGGAAATCGCCGAACGAGAGCTGCCCCACACTGCGGCGCACCTCTGCCGCGATGTCGAAATCGCTGCTGGGTTTCCACGAGAGGGAGAGCGACCCTTTGGGCCGTTGGAACGACCGGGAATTCGCCGCCACACCGGTTTGCGAAAGTTTGGAATATTCCGCGCCGCCTGTCGCCTGCAGGGCGAGGGTGGGGGTCAGCTGCTTGCCGAAGCTCAAGATCGCTTCATAGCGATCCTCTGTCACGCCGCCCGTTCCGCCATCGAAGGGCAGGGCGACGAAAGTCTCGTTCGTATCCAGCTCCAGCAGGCTGGCGCGCCGGTTCAGCCGGTTGAAGGCCGCCTCGCCGGACAGCTGCCAATCCGCATCCCACAGATTCCAGCCATATTCGAACCGGCCGATCCGCTCGCCTTCATTGCTGGTCTGGATGAAGCGCGATCCGATGGCCTGCGTGCCGTCATCGAAGCGGTCGATCAGCTGGGATTCGAAATTGTCCCGTTCGAAGCGTTCCAGCCCGATCAGCTTCATGCTGCCGGGGCCAAGGGGGAATTCGATATCCGCGCCCACTTCGTATTCCGGGCCGTCCGATCCGCGCGACGCGGCGCGGGTCCGCACGGGGCCGGTGGCGGGCATGCCGATCTCGCTGTCGGTCCGCTCGAAATAATCGATCTGGTAGCTCATATTGAGATTGGCGATCACATCGCCGCCAAAATCATAGGTGAAATTGGTGCTCAGATTGGGGTTGTCATAGCGGCCGGAAAACTGGCTTGCCTGCAATTCTATCAGATCGCCAGCGGCATCGGTGATGAAGATCGGGCCGTCCGCGCCGAACCGGTTGTTGTCGTTTGCCAGAGCGACTGTGTAGTCGAAATTCCCGCTGCTGCCGGTGACCGAAATCTCCCCGCCGTAAAGCTGGGCAGAGGTGTTGTAGGCGCGAAAGCCGCTGCGCCAGGTGAACTGGCCCGAAGTACCGCTGCTCTTGCGGATGATATTGGCGACCTGACCGTTGAGGCCCGGAATATCGAGCGCATTGCCCTCGACAATTTCGATCCGGATGACGGTGTCTGCGGGTATCCGGCGCAGCTGGTCGCGCAGGCTGTCGGATTTGCTGGCGAGGCGCTCGCCATTGACAATCACGTTCTGGCTGGCCTGCCCGAGCCCCCGGCCATTGTCATCATCCGATATGGTGAAGCCCGGCACGCGCGAGAGCATATCGAGCGCATTGCGAGGCGCAAACTGGGTGAAATAATCCGGCTCGAACACAGTCGCGGAGGATTCCGGAGCATCGATCACGGTTTCGTCGGCCGCCTCGGCAGGGGCGCTTGGAGTGTCCGTTTCCTGCGCAAAGGCGGGTGCGCCCTGGGCAATCAGGGCGACAGACACTGCCAGTGCGCTGGCAACCCGATAGCGGGCGATACGATTTTGCAACTTGCTCTCCCCGCGCGAACCCCGCGCAAACCTTGCGCGACACTCGCGCTGCGCTTGGTCCAATGCTCTGGCTGCGTCACATCCTGTTCGACAGGCCGGTTGAAACCACCGACCAGCGGCGAGTTTCATTGCCTTGCGCAACTCATATGGCGTTCATCTTATTGGACCTTCTGACCGGACCTTCTAACCGGGGAAGGTTAAGCCTCTTGAACATCGCGGGAAGAGCGCCGACATTGCCGGTCAACCAACGACAAATAGGAAAACACCGCCCATGATCGATCTGTTCGGCTCCGAAGCCTATGGCACCCAGGGACAATTCACCCGTGATCCGCTGACCGGCGCTCTGGTGCCCATGGTGGTGGAGCAGACCAGCCGGGGCGAGCGCAGCTTCGACATTTTCAGCCGCCTGCTGCGCGAACGCATCGTGTTCGTGACGGGTCAGGTGGAAGACGGCATGGCTTCGCTGATTCAGGCGCAGCTGCTTTTTCTCGAGAGCGAAAATCCGTCCAAGCCGATCAGCATGTATATCAATTCGCCCGGCGGCGTGGTGACCGCCGGCCTCGCGATCCATGACACCATGCAGTACATCAAATCCAAGGTTTCGACCGTGTGTATGGGGCAGGCCGCATCGATGGGCAGTTTCCTGCTGGCCGCAGGTGAGCCCGGTATGCGGATTGCGCTGCCCAATGCGCGGATCATGGTCCACCAGCCCAGCGGCGGCGCACGCGGCATGGCCTCCGACATTGAAATTCAGGCGCGCGAGATCCTGCGGATCAAGAAGCGCATGAACGAGATGTATGTGAAGTTCACCGGCCGCACTCTGGAGGAAATCGAGAAGGCGATGGACCGCGACACCTTCCTCGAAGCCGAGGAAGCAATGGAATTCGGTCTGGTGGACAAGGTGTTTGCCTCGCGTCCGGAAGGCGATGAGCCGACCAAGGACGAGGACAAGGGCAGCGGCGGCGCACCCGAATAAGCCTCCACGCAAACCACCCGCATAGGGTTAATGGCATAGGGTCTTGGGCCGGTTCTGCCCCCGGCCGGGACATTTGTGTCAAGCAATTGGCAACTGTGTGCCTTCAGGTGGGGCTAAGACGGCTCTGCTAGGCAACATTGCTTGTAATATGGAAATCCAGCGATAGGTTGGCCGAATCCGCAGTCCCCATGGGCTGCTTGGGGATCGCGACCAGCGCAATCGGGACGGACTTGGGATATGACGAAATTGAGCGGAACCGATAGCAAGAGCACGCTGTATTGCAGCTTCTGCGGCAAATCGCAGCACGAGGTGCGCAAGCTGATTGCCGGCCCCACCGTCTTCATCTGCGATGAATGCGTGGAGCTGTGCAACGACATCATTCGCGAGGAAACGAAGGCCGGCCTGACCGGCCGCAAGGAAGGCGAAGTGCCGCCTCCGTCCGAGATTTTCGGCACGCTGAACGATTACGTTATCGGTCAGGACCGCGCGAAACGTGTTCTGTCGGTCGCCGTGCACAACCATTACAAGCGCCTGAAGCATGCCGGGAAATCCGGCGATGTGGAGCTCGCGAAATCGAACATCCTGCTCGTCGGCCCGACCGGCTGCGGCAAGACGCTGCTGGCCCAGACACTGGCGCGCACTTTCGATGTGCCGTTCACCATGGCCGACGCCACCACGCTGACCGAAGCGGGCTATGTGGGCGAGGATGTCGAGAACATCATCCTCAAGCTGCTGCAGGCGAGCGACTACAATGTCGACAAGGCGCAGCATGGCATCGTCTATATCGACGAGATCGACAAGATCACCCGCAAGGCGGAAAACCCCTCCATCACCCGCGACGTGAGCGGCGAAGGCGTGCAGCAGGCTCTGCTCAAGCTGATGGAAGGCACCACGGCCAGCGTCCCCCCGCAGGGCGGGCGCAAGCATCCCCAGCAGGAATTCCTGCAGGTCGACACGACCAACATTCTGTTCATCTGCGGCGGCGCGTTTGCTGGGCTGGACAAGATTATCGGCGACCGTCTGCAGAAGCGCAGCATCGGCTTCGGCGCGCATGTCGCCGATCCGGACAAGCGCCGCGTAGGCGAGCTGCTGGAGAAGAGCGAGCCGGAAGATCTGCTGAAATTCGGCCTGATTCCGGAATTTGTCGGCCGTCTGCCGGTGATCGCCACGCTGCATGATCTGGATGTCGATGCGCTGGTGACGATCCTTCAGGAACCCAAGAACGCCATCGTCAAACAGTACAGCAAGCTGTTCGAGCTCGAAGACGTGGAGCTGACCTTCACCGACGACGCTCTGCGCGCAATTGCCGAGCGGGCGATCAAGCGCAAAACCGGCGCGCGCGGTCTGCGCTCGATCGTGGAAGGCATCCTGCTCGACACCATGTTCGACCTGCCCGATCTCGACGATGTGAGCGAGGTGGTGATCGACAAGGATGTGGTCGAAGGCCGCAAGGAACCGGTCCGCGTCGTCAGCGGCAAGGGCAAGACCGAGGAAGAGGCTGCCTGAGGCAATGCAGCAGTGGCTACCACTGCTCGTTTCGCTCCCCATCATCGCCGGACTTCTATGGTCCGGTTGGTGGACGAATGAGCGTTTTTCGAACCTCGACGAACTGCCCGGCCATTATGGCCTGAATGGAGAGGCGACTTATATGGCACCGCGCCGCGTGATGGCGTGGGCTTTACCGGTGCTCTACTCGATCTTCCTTCTTGTTCTTGCGCTCGTCGTTCTTCTGGTTCCGGCCGAGCATCAGGATGGCAGCGCGTTACCCGGTGTCGTCTTTGCTGGCATCGCATTCGGTGCCGCGCAATGCCTCGTCATCTGGCTGCACGGCCGGTGGGCCCGCAAGCAACGCCCCTGATCTGATCACAAGAACAAAACCCCGCCCGACCTCTGATGAGCGCCGGGCGGGGCCTGTTCGCATCGCCGGAAAATGGGGGAGAAACCGGCGATGCTGTGGGGGAGGGTATAATCTGTGCCTTAACCGGGCAGGAACACGCCGTCGGTCACATGGACCACGCCGTTCGATGCCTGCACATCAGCCGCGGCGACCACGGTGGTGCGGCCCACCGCGTCGGTGATGGCCAGCGTGTCGCCGAATTTGGAGACGGTCAGTTTCTGGCCGCCCAGCGTATCTAAGGTCACCGCGCCGCCTGCATCATCGATCATCTTGACCAGATCGCCGGCCGTCACGGCACCAGCCACGGCGTGGTAGGTGAGGACTGCGGTCAGCGTGCCCTTGTTTTCAGGCTTCAGCAACGTGTCGACCGTGCCATCGGGCAGCTTGCCAAAGGCATCGTCGGTCGGGGCGAAGACAGTGATCGGCCCCTGCGTAGAAAGCGTGTCGGCCAGACCGGCCGCGGTCACGGCAGCGACCAGCGTATTGTGCACACCGGTGCTCTGCGCGACGCCGACGATTGTGGGCTGGGTTGCGGGCTGGGCGGCAGCGCTCCCGTGATGATGTGCGGCAACCGGGCCACCGGCGGCAAAAGCGAACGTGCCCATGGCAGCGGTGGCGGCGAGGGCGGCGGACTTGAATGTGATACGCATTGGGTATTCTCCTTGTTGTCAAACAAGCCCCGTCCTGCTTGCTCGTGAGGAGATACGCAGCGCCCCGGCCAGCGGATGCAAACCGGCCGGAAAAAATTCTAGATCGTTGAAAATTCACCGTTTGCCACCACCGGACCGGCCTCGGTCCCGGGGCCGGCGCCGCCCAGCGGCTCGCGGGTGAGAACCAGCTGCGAGCCATCGCCAATCTGCACGGCGAGGTTCTCGGGCAGGTCGACAGCCTTCACTGTGCCCGGCTCCACCACGCCCAGTGACTGGGCCGCGCCTTCCGGGGGCACCAGCCACAGCTCGTGGTCATGCACCCCGTCAGCCTCCAGCCCGGCGGCGGTGACATACATGCGCCGCTCTCCCGGCTGATAGATCAGGTCGATCGACAGCGCGGTATCGCCAATCGGCACGACAGCAGCCAGTTCCGGCTGGGCTGCAACCGGTAGCGGGGCGGACGTGCCTGGTGGAAAGGCGAGGAAGGCCAGCGCTAGAGCCGCAGCGGCGGAGGTGACGCCGGTCGCCCATTTCCAGCGCGTGACCTGCTGCTGCAACGGCACGACATTGGCCGCTGCTGCCGGTCCTGCTCCCTGTTCGAGTGCAGCCTCGATCTGCGGCCACAGATCGGCGCGCGGGGTCGCTGCCGGAACTTCGTCCAGCAAGGGCGAGAGCTGCGTTTCCCAGCGGGCGACCGCCTCGGCAAAGTCCGGATCGCTGGCGACCAGCCCGCGCGCGCGCATCAGGTCTTCGCCTTCCAGCAGGCCCAGAGCGTATTCGGCGGCAAGATGGGTGTGATCGGTCATTTGGCTTCCAGATCGTCCTGTTCGAGACAGGCCTTCAATTTCGCAAGGCCGCGGCGGATGCGGCTCTTCATGGTGCCCAGCGGCGTGTCGCTCGCCTCCGCCAGTTCGGCATAGGTGCGCCCTTCGAAAAAGGCATTACGGATCGAAGACCCGGTATCAGCGTCCAACTGGCCGATGCAGTGGTGGATCCGGCTGGTCTGCTCGGCGTCTTCCAGCAGGGCATCGGCGGCGGGCGCATCATCGGCAATCTCGGCGGCCTCCTCTACCGGCACGGCCCCGCGCTGGACCTTGCCCGTGCGAAGGCGGTCGATCGCCCGGTTGCGGGCAAAGATTGCCAGCCAGCTGATCGGGCTTGCGCGGTCAGGGTCGTAACTGGCTGCGCGGCGCCAGAGTGAAATGTAAACGTCCTGCAATGCGTCCTCTGCTTCCTTGGGGTCCCCCAAGATACGCAGGCAAATGCCAAAAAGCTTCCGGTGCGTCGCGCGGTAGACCTGCTCCAGAGCTGCGCGGTCGCCCCGCGCGACGCGGGCGATGGCCGCTTTCAGCGCAGCGCGGGCCTCGGCGGCGTTCCGGTCAGCGGCGCTCAACATCCGCCTCCGCAACCCGCGGTCTGCTCGATCTGCACCGTTGCGTGGCCGATATGGAAGCGATCCTTCAGTTCTGCCGAGAGGGCCGAAAGAAACGCATCGCCTTCATGTCCGCCGGGCATCACCAGATGGGCGGTCAGCGCGGTTTCGGTCGTGCTCATCGGCCAGATGTGCAGATCGTGGACCGCTTCCACCCCGTCCAGTCCGCTCAGGAAGACACTCACCGCGTGCTGGTCGATATTCTCGGGAACGGCGGCCAGTCCCATCTTCACGCTGTCCTTGGCAAGACCCCATGTGCCCCAGGCGATGACGGCGACGATCACGAGGCTGACCAGCGGATCGATCCACACATAGCCGGTGGCGATGATCGCAAGGCCGGCCAGCACCACCCCGGCAGACACCAGCGCATCGGCGGCCATGTGCAGATAGGCCCCGCGAATATTGAGATCGTGCTTGCGCCCGCGCATGAACATCCATGCGGTGAAGGCATTGATCGCGATGCCGATGCCGGCGACGATCACCACGGTCATGCCTTGCACCGGCTGGGGATCGGTCAGCCGGTGGATCGTCTCGAACAGGATCGCCCCGATGGCAACCAGCAGCAGCGCGGCATTGGCCAGCGCGGCAAGGATGGTGGAGCTCTTGAAGCCATAAGTGAAGCGCGCGGTCGGCGGTTTCTTCGCGGCGACGCTGGCACCCCATGCCAGCAGCAGCGCCATCACATCGGAGAGATTATGCCCAGCATCGGCAACCAGCGCCATGGAGCCGGACAGGAAGCCATAGGTCGCCTCCACCACCACGAAAGCGGTGTTGAGGATGATCCCGACCAGAAACGCGCGCCCGAAATCCGCCGGGGCATGAGAGTGGCCTGCATGGCCGTGCGAGTGGTCATGGGAATGCCCGTGAGAGTGCGCTTGAGAGCCGTGCATCGCGCTATTCGTACACGCAGGCGTCCAGCGCGTCACGCCGAACCACGCCGATCCGCGCGGCGACGGTGTTGCCGTGGCGGCGCAGCCAGCCGGTCGGGTTCACCACGCTGCGTTTCTTGGGCAGGGGCAGGGCGACGATCATCCGCGCGGCCTCCGATGGCGACAAGTCTGCGGCGGATTTCTGGAAATAGCGCTGCGATCCGGCCTCCACGCCGTAGGTGCCGATGCCGGTTTCCGCGACATTGAGATAGACCTCCATGATTCGCCGCTTGCCCCAAATCTTCTCGATCAGGAAGGCGAACCACGCCTCGAACCCTTTGCGCACATAGCCGCCATCCTGCCACAGGAAGACGTTCTTCGCGGTCTGCTGCGTGATGGTGGAGCCGCCCCTGATCCGGCCGCCTTCGCGGTTCTGTTTGATCGCCTGCGCAATGGCCTCGCTGTCGAAGCCGTCATGGCTGCAGAATTTGCCATCCTCCGCCGCAATGGCCGCGCGCACCAGATCGCGGTCGATCTCCGACAGCGGCTCCCAATCCTTGGTGTAGCCATTGTCGTCCAGCAGCATGGTCGCGGTGACCGGCACAGGCACGAATTTGAACAGCACAACCAGAAACAGGCTGAGCGCGATGAAGCCAATGATGATCTTGGCGAGGAATTTCAGCAGCCGCAGCATAGGCGTGCGGGTTTAGCTTGCGTGCCGGGTGCAAGCAATCAGGCAAGCAATCGGGCACACAGCTTGCGGACAGGGGACCTTGCGTGCTTTGGTGCGCGCGAAAAACAAAGGGGATCGGTGATGGCGTTCGGGACAGGTTTCAGGAATAGGGCCAGCATGGCCGTGATGGCCTCTGCGGCGATGATGCTGGGCAGTGCAGGCCCGCTTGCCGCGCAGGATGGCCCCTTCGCCGCCGAGGTCTCCGCCGATTACGACAGCCATCTGGAAGACCTGTTCGTCCATTTCCACCAGAACCCCGAGCTCTCCTATCTGGAAAGCAATACCGCCGCGCGGATGGCGGTGGAACTGCGCGCTGCCGGTCTGGACGTGACCGAGGGTGTGGGCGGCACCGGCGTGGTCGGCATGCTGGAGAACGGCGATGGCCCGCTGATCCTGCTGCGCGCCGATATGGACGGGCTGCCCGTGCCGGAGAAGTCTGGCCTGCCCTATGCCTCCACCGCCACGCAAGTGGGGCAGGATGGCAAGGAATACCCCGTGATGCATGCCTGCGGGCACGATGTGCACATCACCTCGCTGGTCGGCACGGCGCGGCGGCTGGCGGCGATGAAGGACCAGTGGTCGGGCACGCTGATGTTTATCGTCCAGCCGGCAGAGGAACGCGTTGGCGGGGCGAAGGCGATGATGGCGGACGGCCTGTATGACCGCTTCGGCAAGCCCGATTATGCGCTGGCCTTCCACGTCACGTCGCTGATGGAAACCGGCAAGCTGTCGGCGGCTGAGGGCATCCAGTATTCCAGCTCCGACTCGCTCGATATCATGGTGCCGGGCATCGGCGCGCATGGCGCTGCGCCGCATATGGGCCGCGATCCGGTCTATATCGCCTCGCAAATCGTGGTGGCCCTGCAATCCATCGTCAGCCGCGAGATCATGCCGCTGTCGCCCGCCGTCATCACGGTGGGGTCGTTCCAGGCCGGATCGAAGCACAATATCATTTCCGACCGCGCCGATCTGCAAGTGACCGTGCGCTCCAATGACGAGGATACGCGCGCGCAGCTGCTTTCCACCATCGAGCGGGTCGCGGTGAATGTCGGGCGCACGCACGGCCTGCCGGATGACAAGCTGCCGACCGTGACCCACATCGCGGGCACGCCGGTGACGAACAACGATCCCGATCTTGCGCGCAGGCTGAACGGCACCATGGCGGCGACCTTTGGCGAAGACACGTTCCAGCCGTTCCAACAAACCACGATGGGCGCAGAAGACTTCGCCTATTTCGTGACCCGCGAGCAGGGCGTGCCGGGCTACTACTTCGCCGTCGGCGGCACCCCGCCCGAGGCCTTCGAAGCCGCAGCCAATGGCGGCCCGCCGGTCCCCAGCCACCACTCGCCCCTCTTCAAGGTGTCGCCGAGGGAGAGCGTGACACTGGGCACACAGGCGATGATCGCGGCGGTGCTGGAATTGGCTGGGGCGGAGTAGTTGCGTCGTCTGCTTGCAGGATTGGGGCTTATGGCGTTTGTCGTGGCGCCCGTCTCGGCGGACGAGATCGAGGATGATTATGAGTGGGCTTACACGCTCATCCACTCCGACTTGCCTCTTTATGACTTTGAGTGGGATGATTTCTGGCCCCGAAGCATCGCGGGCGAGGAGATCATTGCCGGATGTGCATCGCGGATCGCCTTTGGTGACTGGCAATTTATTCCAAATCCGGCTGACGAATATGGTGGCGACCCAAGCTGGTATCGATTGAGCAATTACGGCGTATTTCATTGCGCGATAAACATTCGGACGGCCTACGAACGCGCCGAACTCAACGAAGGAGAGTTTTCTCGCGGGTTCTTTGCACGGATCGGACGAGGGAAGCGCGGCAATCAGGAACTGGAGCTTTGGGTGCTGCAGCAGGGAATGGTTCCTGGAAGCGAATACACGCTTCTGGCTCGTGAACCTGATGACGAGGGGGTGGTTGCTGAGTTCCGAGTGCTGCAGTCGCGCTGCCCCGAAGAAAACCACCTAGAAGCGCGTAACATGGACATCTGGACTACCAGCTATTGCAAGATCAATGATCGCGCGCAGCTGCTGCGCTTCGCTCGCCAAATGTTGCGCGAGCCAGACTTCGGCAGCTTGCAACTCGTCAACGAAGAGAAAGAAGGGTCGGAAGCAGAATTTTCCGACCCTCCCGACGATACCGTAAGCGACTAACTCAGTTGCCACAGGCGAACCGGGCATGGGTAAGCAAACGTGAGTATGACATTGCTCGCTAAGGATGATGCAGAGCACCGGGTGCCGGAACCGTGGCGTTCGATGTTTCGTGAGATCGCGAATGCATTCGCCGCAGGTGACTTCGAACTACGAACACATGTCATTGAGGGCGTGGCGCCGGTTCAAGTGTCCACGGCCGCCTTTTTCCGGGAAAGTGCGCAGTCCTGCGGTGACTAACTCGTCCCGTTGAACGATCGGACTTGGGACCGATCAATCTATCGCTGGATGGATGGTTACTGGCAGTTTCTTGTCGATCTTACCACGGCGAACGAACCGGTAAGCGATTTAGCTCTTCTGGCGACCTTGGACGAGACAAACAGCCAACTGCGGCTCGAGTCAGTGCACATGCCTTAGCTTGTGGCGCCGGTCGCCAACGCACAAACAAAAAGGGCGGCGAGCATAGCCCACCGCCCCCTTCATTCTGAATATCTCAGCCTAAGCCGCCGCAGGCGCACCGAGCAGCCGCTCGCCAGCAATCGTCTTCATCGCCTTCTGCAGCTTCTCGAACGCGCGGACTTCGATCTGGCGGATGCGTTCGCGTGACACATCGTAGACCTTGGAGAGTTCCTCCAGCGTCTGCGGCTTTTCGGTCAGGCGGCGTTCGGTCAGGATATGCTGTTCACGCTCGTTCAGCGCGTCCATCGCCTCGGTCAGCATTTCATGCCGCACTTCGGCTTCCTGCGCCTCGGCGACCGTTTCGTCCTGAAGCGGGCGATCATCGGTCAGCCAGTCGAGCCATTCGCCCGAGCCTTCCTCGCCATTGCGCATGCTGACATTGAGCGACCCGTCGCCGCCCATCATCATCCGGCGGTTCATGTTGATCACTTCCTGCTCGGGCACGCCGAGGTCGGTGGCAATCTTGGTCACATCATCGGGATGAAGGTCGGAATCCTCATACGCGTCGAGGTTCTTCTTCATCCGGCGCAGGTTGAAGAACAGCTTCTTCTGCGCGGCGGTGGTGCCCATTTTAACAAGGCTCCAGCTGCGCAGGATAAATTCCTGCATGCTCGCCTTGATCCACCACATGGCATAGGTCGCGAGGCGGAAGCCGCGATCGGCTTCGAACTTCTTCACGCCCTGCATCAGGCCGACATTGCCTTCGGAAATGAGATCGCTGACCGGCAGGCCATATCCGCGGTATCCCATGGCGATTTTCGCCACGAGCCGCAGATGCGATGTGACGAGCTGCGCCGCCGCATCGGGATCTTCATGCTCCTCGTACCTTTTGGCGAGCATATATTCCTGCTCTGCGGTCAGTACGGGGTATTTCTTGATTTCGGAGAGATAGCGGTTGAGGCTCTGCTCCCCGCCCAGGGCAGGGATCGAAACTGCTTTGGATTTACTCACGTCGTTTTGACCTTTCTAGCGTCGACCACTCGGCCCGGACCCCTGCTGGGCATCCGGACAATCGGGCCACTTGGTTACATATAGAGAGAACCGACGCCGATTTGCAGTGTTCTTCGTCGATTTCAACGTGCGGTTTCGTCGATTAGTTCCGCCATGTCGGGCGGTAAGGGGGCCTCGAAACTCACCTGTTTGCCAGTGGCGGGGTGAACAAAGCCCAAAGTGGCGGCGTGCAAGGCCTGTCGGGCGAAACCCAAACGTTGGAGAAGAGGGCGCAAACCCTTGGGATCCTTTCCATAAGTTGGATCTCCTAATAGCGGATGACCGATTGATGCACAGTGAACACGCACCTGGTGTGTGCGCCCCGTTTCCAGCCGGCATTCAATGAGTGTGCAGTGGGCAAGCAATTCTATTGTCTTGAAATGGGTCACCGCATGTTTGCCGCGCGTCGAATCTTCACGCAGCACGGCCATTTTCTTGCGATTGCCCACGCTGCGGCCCAGGATCGTGTCGATGGTGCCGGATAGGGGATTCGGCCTGCCTGCGCATATGGCGAGATAGCGCCGCTCGATCGAATGCTCGGCAAATTGCACCGCCAGCCCCTCATGCGCGGCGTCGGTTTTGGCGACGACCAGCAGGCCGGAGGTGTCTTTGTCGATCCGGTGGACGATGCCGGGCCGGGCGACGCCGTTGATGCCCGAAAGACTGTCGCCGCAATGATGCAGCAGCGCATTGACCAGCGTGCCGTCCATATTGCCTGCGGCCGGGTGGACGACCATTCCGGCGGGCTTGTTGACCACCAGCAGATGCGCATCCTCGAACACGATATCGAGCGGGATGTCCTGCGGCTGGGCTTCCGGCGCGGAGAGGGCGGGCAGGGTGATGGTAAAATGCGCCCCCGCCTGCATCTTGGCGGACGGGTTGGTGACTACTGTCTTGCCCACCACCACCGCGCCCGCCGCCATCAGCGTCTTAACCCGCTCGCGCGACAATCCACTCGCCTCGGCCAGCGACTTGTCGATCCGGCCAGCGGAGGGGAGGGTTCCGGTGATGGTTTCAGGCGCGGACATGCTAAGGGTCTTGGGCAATGTCAGTCGAAGTCACAAGCGCCCTTATCGCCCAATTGATTGCGGAGGCCCGCTCCGCCGACCCCAACGAATGCTGCGGGATGTTGCTGGGCGAGGGCGACCGCGTCACCGCCATCCAGCTCGCAGACAACGTCCATCCCACGCCTGCCACCCATTTCGAGATCGATCCGCAGGCGCTAATCGATGCGCACCGCGCGGCGCGGGCGGGCGGGCCGCAGGTTTTGGGCTATTACCACTCGCATCCGTCCGGCCCGCCGGAGCCTTCCGCGACCGACCGTCGCAGCGCATCGGGCGATGGGCGGATATGGGCAATCATTGCGGGCGAGGAGGTGCGGTTCTGGCGCGATATGCCCGGTCGCTTGGAAGCGCTTTCCTACTCCATTCAGGACGGCTAGTGTCACGCGGCAGCAATTGGTCGGGGGGCGAATTCCGGTGTTTTCCAAAGTAATGTGTCAACCTGTCGTGGCCATGCTATTCTTCATTAAATCAACGACTTGATGAAATTTCGTTGCTTGACAGGGTGTCAAAAATGTCAAGCAAATCCAACACTCAAAAGGGCTTAAATCGATCGTCATGACCCAACCCGATCCCGTCGAACTGGCCAGCATGCTGTGTTCCCGCCTGTGTCACGATCTGCTTAGCCCGGTTGGCGCGATGACCAACGGGCTGGAATTGCTGGCCGACGAAACCGACCCGGAAATGCGCGACCGGTGTCTCGAACTGCTGGCCCAAAGCGCCAAGACGAGCGCCGATAAGTTGAAATTCTTCCGGCTGGCGTTCGGCGCGGCTGGCGGTTTTGGCGACCGTGTGCCGATGGAGGAACCCAAGGCGGCAATCGATGCGCTGGTTGGAGATAACAAGCGGATCGAGGTCAAATGGGCGCTCGCCGTGGACAGCCTGCCCAAACCGGCGGTGAAGGTGCTGCTCAACCTGTCGCACATTGCGCTCGACGCATTGGTGCGGGGCGGCACGCTGGATATCGGGGCGGAGCGCAACAATGGCGCGAGCGAGATTGTGGTGCGAGCGGCGGGCCAGAAGATCGCTTTCGACGACACGATCGGCCTCGCTCTGCAGGGCGATCTGAACCCTGCCGAACTCTCGGGCCGCACCGCGCCTGCGTGGATGGTGGGCGCTCTGGCGGAGAAGGTCGGCGGATCGATCCAGTTTCACCGCAGCGCAGAGACGCTGCTGCTCGGCGCGGTACTGCCGGAAGGCGAAGGGATGATCGGCTGATGGCGGATAACGGGCAAGGGGCGGGCGACGAGCTGGTCCACCGCGAATGCCTCTCCCCCAATTGCAACGAGCGCACGCTGCCGATCTCCATGCTGGTGATCCACTACACCGAGATGGAGAATGCGGCTGTAGCTATCGACCGGCTGTGCGACCCGGAGGCGCAGGTCAGCGCGCATTATCTGATTTCGGAAGAGGGCGAAGTCACCCGTCTGGTGCCCGAGGAAAAGCGCGCCTGGCATGCGGGGCAATCCTATTGGCGCGGGCACAAGGACGTAAACTCGGCCAGCATCGGGATCGAGCTGGATCACCCCGGCCACGCACTGGGTTACCGCGAATTCACCGATGCCCAGTTCGAGGCACTGGTCCCGCTGGTGGCGCGCATCGTGAAAGAACACGATATTCCGCGTGCGAACGTGATCGGCCATTCCGATGTGGCGCCGGCGCGCAAAATCGACCCGGGCGAGCTCTTTCCGTGGGACCGTCTGGCGGAATACGGCCTGTGTCTGGCAAAGCCGGAGCAGTTGGAGAAGGGCGATCCGTTTGATAATGACGCGGCGTTCTACCTCGCGCTGGAACGGTTCGGATACGACATTACAGACGGGCACAAGGCGGTGGAAGCCTTCCAGCGCCGCTGGCGCCCGGAACGGATCGACGGCGTGATCGACCTGCAAATCCGCGCGATCCTGTTCCAGCTGCTGCTGGACCGTGACAGGGGCGTCACGCGGTGAGCGGCCTTGGCGATCTGCGCTTTGCCAAACCCAGCCTGCCCCTTCGGCTGGCAAGCTGGGTGGTGTCCAGGGGCAAGCCGATTTTCCCGGAGCGGATCGAGGATGTCGAGCGATTTCTGCACAGTCGCCGTCCGCCGCGCCGGGCCGAAATGCCGGCAAAATTTGCGCGGCGGTTTCAGGTCGAAACCTCCGAGGTCGAGGGTCAGGAATGCATCACCCTGCACCCGCCCACCGGGCCGGGCGAGCGGCACATCCTCTATTTTCACGGCGGCGGTTTTGTCGTGTCGGCGGTGAAACAGCATTGGGATGTTATCGCGGCGCTGGTCGAGAATACTGGCGCGAGTGTGACGGCTGCTTTTTACAATGTCGTGCCGGAGCACCCTTATGGCGATGCGGAACGCATGGCCGATGCGTTGTTCGCCTCCGCGGCGGAAAACCGGGAACCTGCTGCTATCACTCTGGCAGGCGACAGCGCAGGCGCGCATATCGCGCTCAGCCTCGCCCTGCGCCTGCGCGACAAGGGTGGCCTTCAGGCGGGCAACCTTGTCCTGTTTTCTCCATGGCTCGACGTCACGTTGAAAGACGAAGCAGCGAAGGCAATCGAGCCGTACGACATCATGCTCAAGGTCGGCCCCATCCGCGAGCTGGGCCGCATCTGGGCTGGCGATCGCGATCCGTTGAGCCCGCAATGCAGCCCGCTCTATGCCGATCTGACGGATTTGCCGCCAACAGCGATCTTTATCGGACACCATGACGTTTTCCTTCCCGATTGCCGGACATTCGCGGGCCGGATGAAACAGGCGGGCAGGCACGTAGAATTGTACGAATATGCAGGCGCACCGCATGTCTTCATGGCTTTGGCAGCAACCCGTGAGGCGAAGGATGTGTTTGCTCTGGTTGCCCGTTTTGTGGATCGTTAGAACGGGAAGACCGGCGAGAGCCTGGGCGGAAACCGCACGGCACCCTTGAGCCGATGACACAAGATTTTACTTCGCCCCACAGTTGCAGTTAATCTTCTCTGCCGGAAACGGCGCTGAGCGACATCCGGCGGAATCGTGCCCGCCGGGTGCCGCACAAAATAAGGGGGAAGTATCATGTTTCGCAAATTGTCTGCCGAGCTATTCGGCACATTCTGGCTGGTCTTCGGGGGCTGCGGTTCGGCGGTCTTGGCGGCCGGATTTCCGGAGCTCGGCATCGGCTTTGTCGGCGTATCGCTGGCCTTTGGCCTGACGGTCATGACCATGGCCTATGCGGTTGGCGGGATTTCCGGCGGCCATTTCAATCCGGCGGTGTCGCTGGGTCTGGCTGTTGGGGGCCGGTTCTCGTGGGCCGAGCTGGTGCCTTACTGGGTCGCGCAGGTGCTGGGCGCCTTCATTGCGTCGGGCATCTTGTTCGTGATCGCCAGCGGCGCGCCCGATTTCAGCGCGGGCGGCTTTGCGTCTAACGGCTTTGGTGACCTTTCGCCGGGCGGCTATTCGATGACTGCCGTGCTGATTGCAGAAATCGTCCTGACGGCGATGTTCCTGATCATCATTCTGGGTTCGACATCGCCAGTTGCCCCGGCAGGGTTTGCGCCGATTGCCATCGGTCTGGGCCTGACACTGATCCACCTGATCTCCATTCCCGTCAGCAACACCTCGGTCAATCCGGCCCGCTCCACCGGTGTGGCGTTCTATGCCGAAACCGCAGCGGTCGGTCAGGTCTGGCTGTTCTGGGTCGCTCCGCTGATCGGCGCGGCGCTGGGCGCGGTTATCTGGCGCTTCGTATTGTCGCCTGATGAATCGCTGGAAGGCATTGGCGGCGAAGGCGAAGCCTGAGCTTGCAACTCTTGCGCGGCACCGGCTTCCCAATGGCCGGTGCCGCGCCTATATCCTGCCGTGCCAGGGGGCCGGGCAGTCGCGTTTCTCACGAAGCGAGGAAAGTCCGGGCTCCACGAAACATGGGTGGCGGGTAACGCCCGCCGTGGGTAACCACAGGGAAAGTGCCACAGAGAGCAAACCGCCTCCCTTCGTGGGAGGTAAGGGTGAAAGGGTGCGGTAAGAGCGCACCGGCGGGCCGGTAACGGTTCGCGTCACGGCAAACCCCACCCGGAGCAAGGCCAAATAGGGGTCTCGCGCCCGTTAAACGGCAGGGGTGTTTCGCCCCGAGAGGCCCGGGTTGGCTGCTAGAGCTGCGGAGCAATCCGCAGACCAGATGAATGACTGCCCATGCGGGGCTGGTGCATCACGCATACCGCCCGCTGGACAGGACCCGGCTTACAGGCCCCCTGGCATTTCCTCTGTCCTACAGACCGTCGATAGGGTTACAGGATAGCTATGAGCGATTTCGGACGGCCTCGATCCACATTCCAGATCATTGCAATCATTCTGGCGGTCATCGTCCAGATCGGCGCGACCTATCTGCCCTTGCTGGGCTTCGGCGAGAATATCGGTAGCCGTTCGGATGATATCCGCACACTGATTACGCCGTCCGGCTGGGCGTTCGCCATCTGGGGACCGCTGTTTTTCGGCTCTATCTGCTACGCCATCTGGCAGGCCTTGCCCGGCCCCCGCATGAGTGCGTTTCTCGGACGAATTGGCTGGTGGTCGGTAGGTGGATTATCGGCGCAAGGCATCTGGGCTGTCTATACGCAAAGCGCAGCCCTGACCTTCGTCTCGGCGATCATCATCCTGTTCTCGCTGGTGTGCCTGCTCGCGATTATGCGCCAGATTGTGGCGCTGGAGCGGCCCATGACCACGGGCGAGCGCTGGCTGGTGGGGTTGCTGTTCACCGCGCTGGCCGCGTGGCTGACGGCGGCGAGCATCGTCAATATCTCCGCCGCGCTGGTCTATCACGGGTTCGATCTGGGCGAGGCCGAAGCCGCCGCCACGGCGGGCGTGGTGATGGTGGGAGGCTGCATCGCCTCACTCGCCATTGCGCGCAGCCGGGGCGCGCCGTGGTATGCATTGGTGTTCCTGTGGGCGCTGCTGGCGATCTATTACCGCGGCGGACAGGAAGCCTCCGCAATCGCGTGGGCCTGCGCCGGCGCAGCTGCACTGGTTGCCGCCTCGGCGCTGATCCGGCTGACCGACCCTACCAACCGAAAGTTTTGGTTGGGGTGGTAGCCGTCAGCCTCGCCCGATGCTCGAATATTCGAAGCCTGCATCGCGCACGTCTTGCGGGGAGTAGATGTTGCGCAGGTCCACCAGGACGGGGGCCTTGGCGAGCGCTTTGACCCGGTTCAGGTCGAGCGCGCGGAATGCGTCCCATTCGGTGACGATGGCCACCGCGTCGGCCCCGTCGATAGCTTCATAGGGGTCTGCGCACATGGTCACGTCCGGCATCAGAGGCGCGGCGATTTCCATGCCTTCGGGATCATATGCGGCCACCTGCACTCCCGCATCGCCCAACGCCTGCGCCACGGCAATTGCGGGCGAATCGCGCATGTCGTCGGTGTTAGGTTTGAAGGTCAGACCAAGCAGCGCGACCTTCTTGCCGCGCGCCGCGTCTGCTCCGCCCAGCGCGTCCAGCACCTTGCGACCCATGGCGCGCTTGCGGCTTTCATTGACCTTGACCACCGCCTCGACGATCCGCGTGGGACTTTCATAATCCTCTGCGGTCTTCAGCAGGGCGAGCGTGTCTTTGGGGAAGCACGACCCGCCATAGCCCGGCCCGGCGTGGAGGAATTTGGACCCGATGCGGCCATCCATCCCGATGCCGCGCGACACGTCCTGCACGTCCGCGCCGACTTTCTCGCACAGATCGGCCATTTCGTTGATGAAGGTGATCTTGGTCGCGAGGAAGGCATTGGCGGCGTATTTGATTAGCTCGCTGGAACGGCGATTGACGAACAGCAGCGGCGACTGGTTGAGGAACAGCGGGCGGTAGACCTCGCTCATCACGTCGCGCCCGAAGTCGTCCTCTGCCCCGATCACGATCCGGTCGGGGTGTTTGAAATCACCGATGGCTGCACCTTCGCGCAGGAATTCGGGATTGGAGACGACCGAGACTTTGAGGCCGCGATCCTTCACCGCCGCGCTGTCCGCAAGAATGCGCTCGACCTCGTCGCCGGTGCCGACGGGCACGGTCGATTTGGTGACCACCACGGCGTCGTTCTCCAGCGCCTCGCCCACTTCGCGGGCCACGGCGTAGACGAAGGTCAGATCGGCATGCCCGTCACCCCGGCGGCTGGGTGTACCGACCGCGATGAAGATGGCAGAGGCGTCTTTGATGCCTTCGGCCAGATCGGTGGTGAAGGACAGGCGGCCCGCCTTCACATTGCTGTCGACCAGCGCATCCAGACCCGGCTCGTAGATCGGCATGATCCCGTCATGCAGCTTCTCGATTTTCGCCGGGTCCTTGTCGATGCAAACAACGTCGTGGCCGAAATCGGCGAAACACGCGCCGGACACCAGACCGACATAGCCAGAGCCAACCATCGCGATCTTCATTGCCCGGTTCCTTCAAAGTCAAAATTTGCAGATATCATGGCGCGGCGCATAGCCGCTACCGGTTAAGGTAGCGTGTCGTAATGCTCGATACGGATTTTGCCATCTTTCTCCACCGACTGGATATAGCGGCGGGTATCGCCCTCCAGCACCACGGCGGTCAGGCGGCCATAGCGGAACGCGCCGGTATCCACGCCGATGCGGTTGGAGCGTTCGTCCACGTCTTCGAAAATCGTGTGGCCGTGGACGATGATGTGCGGATGCGGCTCGTCATGGGCAAGAAACCGCTCGCGGATCCACAGCAGGTCGCGGCGTTTCTGGTCTTCGATCGGGACGCCGGGCGTGATGCCGGCATGGACGAAGGCGAAATCGCCGATCACGATCCACTCTTCGAAGCTTTCCATAAACTTGCGGTGCTTCTTCGGGACCAGCTCGTGGAGACGCTCCTGCAGGCTCTCGATGGAGGCGTCGTTATATTCCTTCTTGGGGATCCCGTAACTGAGGATCGTCTCGCGTCCGCCATGCTTCAGAAAGTGACGCAGCGTGCCCTTGTCGGTAAAGCTTTCGAGGAACATTTCCTCGTGATTGCCGGCCAGAATGCGGACCTTGCGACTTTTCTGCCAGTCGCGTGCGCCTTCGATAACCTTGCGGCTGTCCGGCCCCCGGTCGACCAGATCACCCAGCAGGATGACGGTGGTGTCTGCGGGGCCGCTCTTTTTGTCGTCTTTTTCGATCGCCTCGGCCAGGGCTTCGAACAGGTCGAAGCAGCCATGGATATCGCCAATCGCATAGACCCGCTGGCCTTCCGGCACGCTGGCGCCCTTCACGCGTTCGCGGGAGCGGAAAAGAGCTTTGAGTGGTTTGATCATGGGTGCGCGACAGGTCTTCCGAGTTCGTCAGATAGGCGCTGGACCACTGCAGCGCAAACGCTGAGCGGGCGCTGAACCCACACCTGTCACCATTTTGCAACGAAAGAGAAACTCCATTGCCAAGCAACTAATCCATTGTTGTGCAGCGCAGCGATGCTGTGCATGATTGCTTCGTATCGAGTGAGAATCACGCAGCAAAAACGCGTGGCCGCTCGGAACGCAGGCGGGACGAAGCAACACATTAAGCTCCAGGAGCCTGAATATGCTTACGTCCAATCGCGGTTTTGCCGCACTTCCCGTTTCGGCATTTGCAGTTGCAACTGCCCTTTTGTTTTCCACTCCCGCGGCGGCGCAAGACGGTGAAAGCTCCGTTTCCGTTTCGGCCAATACCACGCTGGCATCCGAATACCGGTTCCGCGGTGTCGATCTGTCGGGCGGCGAATTCGCCATTCAGGGCGGTGTCGATGTCGAGCACGACAGCGGCTTCTATGTTGGCACATGGGCCTCCAGTCTGGATGAGCAGACGGTCGGCTATGGCAGCACCGAGCTGGACGTTTACGGCGGCTGGTCCGGCGATGTCGCCGAGGGCGTTTCGATCGATGTCGGTGTGATCGGCTATCTGTACCCGGATGCTGGCCCCGGCGACTTCGACTATATCGAATTCTACGGCTCGGTCGGTTACGCGATCGGTCCGGTCGAGACCACTGTCGGCGTGGCCTACGCGCCTGATCAGGATTCGCTCGGCAGCACGGACAACCTCTATCTCTATACCGATGTCGGCGTTGGCATTCCCGATACGCCGATCACCCTGACGGGCCATGTTGGATATACCGACGGTTTCCTGACCTTCACCAATGACGGCAAAGCCTTCGACTGGTCGATTGGCGCAGAGGCCGCGATTGCCGGCACACCGCTCAGCATCGGTGCAGCCTATGTCGGGGCCGAGGGCGACATCCCCGCAGGTGCTTACGACTTTGTCGACGATGCCTTTGTGGTGACGATCAACGCCAGCTTCTGAGCCGGTTCAAACCTACCAAGCCAAGGGGCGGTCTCTTGAAAGAGAGGCCGCCCCCTGTTTATGGGCAGGGACATGACCCGTTATCTCCACACCATGATCCGCGTGACCGACCCTCAAAAGACGGTCGATTTCTTCAAGCTGATCGGGTTGGAGGAAACACGCCGGTTCGATTCCGAGAAGGGGCGTTACACCCTGATCTTTCTTGCTGCGCCGGGGCAAGAGGGCGTCGCCGAACTGGAGCTGACCTACAATTGGCCGCCGGAGGATGACAGCGCGCCGGAATCGTATGATGGCGGGCGCAATTTCGGGCACCTCGCTTACCGGGTCGAGAATATTTACGAGACTTGCCAGCGTCTGATGGATGCGGGGGTGACGATCAACCGCCCTCCACGCGACGGGCATATGGCGTTCGTGCGTTCACCCGACGGAATCTCGATTGAATTGCTGCAAGAGGGTAATCTGGAACCGCAGGAGCCGTGGGCCAGCATGGAAAATACCGGCACCTGGTAATCCGGTTTTCGAGGTTCTGTGCGCGGGGCCTGAACAGACTCTAGGGCGTTACAGGTTCCACCGGCCGCTCTTCCGGATGTTTCGTCGTCAGCCGCAGGACGGTGTAGCCTAGGATCGCAGAGACGAGCGAGCCGCCAAGAATGCCGATCTTCGCCTCGTCGACAAAGGTCCGGTTGCCGTCGAATGCCAACCCGCTGATGAACAGCGACATCGTGAAACCGATCCCGCACAGGATCGTGATGCCCCAGATCTCCACCCAGTTGGCGTTCTCCGGAGCTTTGGCGATACCCAGCTTCACCGCAGCGAAAATGATGCCGAAGATGCCAAGCTGCTTGCCGAACACGAGCCCGGCGGCAATCGCGATGGGGAGTGGTGCGAGCACCTCGTCTATGCCCATACCCGACAGGTTCACACCGGCATTGGCGAAGCCGAAAATGGGCACCACCAGATAGGCGCTCCACGGGGCCAGCCCGTGTTCCATCTTCTCAAGCATCGAATGCCCGGTCGTATCGCGCATCGGGATCGTCAGCGCGGCCAGAACACCGGCAATGGTTGCATGGATACCGGTGAACAGAACGCAGACCCACAGGACCAGAGCGACAAGCACAAACGGCCAAATCCGGGCAACTCCGAAACGGTTCATCGCAACCATCACCCCGAACACGACTGCTGCAATGGCCAACCACATCAGCTTGATATTGGCCGTGTAGAAGGCAGCGATCACAAGCACCGCGCCGATGTCGTCAACGATGGCGACCGTCAGCAGGAACAGGCGCAGCGAGGCCGGGACACGGCTGCCGAGCAGGCCCAGAACGCCCATCGCAAAGGCGATGTCGGTCGCGGCCGGAATAGCCCAACCGCGCAGCAATTCGGCATCGCCGCCAATTACGCCGACATAGACCAGCGCGGGAACCGCCATACCTGCAGCGGCTGCCATAATCGGGAGGCGGCGCTGCTCCGGGGAAGACAGCTGCCCGCAGATCAGCTCGCGCTTCACCTCCAGCCCGACGACGAAGAAGAATATCGCCATCAGGCCATCGTTGATCCACAAATGCAGATCATCCAGCTTGGCAATCGGTGTCCAGGACAGCTTGCCGTAGAACAGCTCTTCATACGCCCCGGCGAGCGGCGAATTGGCCACCAGCATCGCAGCGGCGGCGACCAGAATGAGCAAGACGCCGGCGGAGGCGTCCCCCACAAACAGGGCGCGAACAGGCGCGATTGCGCGGGCGATCGGTTTTCTAATGGGTGTCAGCATGATTGCCCCAGCCTTTCTCCCAATCTCGGCGGCGTTGCAAGGGCGACCTAGTATAGATACGTAGTCTTTGGGACATGACTGGGGGCGCCTGATGGAACTTGCCGGCTTCACTGCCGAGCAGTGGCTTGTGCTGGTGCAGCACGAATTGCTCCTGTTTACAGGGCTGATGTTCCTTGCGGGCGCGGTGGACGAGTGGGCAGTCGACCTGCTGTGGCTCTATTACCGCGCTACCGGCCGCGCAAAGGCGTCCCGGCTGCCCGACCATTTTGCCTCTTCCACACCGCTCCGGCGGCACACTGCGGTGCTGATCCCGACCTGGGCCGAAGCGCCGGTCATCGGGATGACCATCCGCCATATTCTGCGCGTCTGGCCGCAGGATGGCTTGCGGATTTATGTCGGCTGTTATCCCAACGACCCCGACACAATGTCCGCCGTGATTGAGGCGGCAGTGGGCGATCCACGGGTGAAACTGGTCATTGCCGATGAACCCGGTCCGACCACCAAGGCCGGATGCCTCAACCGCCTGTATCGCGCGCTGCGCGATGATGAGCAGCGCGGCCATGCGAGGATCGGCACAATTATCCTGCACGATGCAGAAGATCTGGTCGATCAATCCGCGCTCACCCTTATCGATGCGGCGATGCAGACGGCGGACTTTGTCCAGCTTCCCGTCCTGCCGGCGCCGCAGCCCGCCTCCCGCTGGATCGGTAGCCATTACTGTGAAGAGTTTGCCGAGCAGCATGGCAAGGCGATGTTGGTGCGCGATACGATCGGCGCTTCCATCCCTTCGGCCGGGGTCGGCTGCGCGGTCGATCGTGGATGGCTCGACCGGGTGGCACGCCGCAATGCATCCGGCATGCCATTCGCGGCAGACAGCCTGACCGAGGATTACGAGCTGGGCCTCACTTTGGACGAGCTGGGCGCACAGTCCCGGTTCCTGAGGGCGCGCGGAGCGGACGGGCATCTGGTGGCAACCCGCGCCTGTTTCCCGTCTGACCTCACCGATGCGGTCCGCCAGAAGACCCGCTGGGTCAACGGGATTGCCTTGCATGGGTGGGACCGTACTGGCTGGAGCGCCAGGCCGCTGGAGATTTGGATGCGCCTGCGCGACCGGCGCGGGCCGTTGACAGCCTTCGTCCTTGCGCTCGCCTATGCGCTGCTGTTCTTCGCAGGCGGTTTGCAGATCGCGCATTGGCTTGGCTGGGGCGAGCCTTTCCAGCTGACGCCGGCGCTGCGCGCTGTCTTGCTCGCCAATGCCTTCGCCCTTGCCTGGAGGGCCGCATGGCGCTTTGCCTTCACCGCGCGCGAATATGGCGCGTTGGAAGGGGCGAGGGCAGTTCTGCGTATTCCGCTGGCGAATGTCATCGCGATCATGGCCGGGCGCAGAGCGCTGGTCGCCTATTGGCGTGCATTGCGCGGTGCACAGGTCACATGGGACAAGACATCGCACAGCGCGCATCCCGTGCTCGATGCGCAAGGGCGCTTCGTGAAGGTTGCAGTATGAGCGAGACGGCACCGCGCCGGGCCGGAGCACCGCTGACCGCTTTGATGGTGCTTCTGGGTGTCTGGGTCTTGGCGCGCGCTGTCCTGTGGCAGTCGCCTTTCCCCGTGCCGTTACCCGAACTGGGACTGCCGGGGTTTGTGGGCGCGGTACCGGTCGGCGCGCAGGGCAAGGTGACGACCGATCTGACGCCAAGCGAGCGTCCTGCAGGGATTGGCGAGCTGGGTCTCGTGTCAGAAAGGCCACCGGGGATCGCAGCTGCATCCATTGCATCGCCTTTATCTGCCAGCCGCGCCGGCCGGGGAGGCACCCTGTCCGCCAACGCATCGCGCCTTCAGGCCAACCATCAATTGCTGTTTGCCGCGGGCATGGCCTACGCCCCTTCGGTCGAAGAGTTTCGCCGCCTTGTGGCCGGACGCCGCATTGGCGGACCGTCGCCCGCCCGTCCCGTGATGAATGCCGCATCGGGCTGGCCGCCGCCGTCCTCAGGCGGGGCCGGACGCAATGACCGCAAAGCCAGCCGCTGGAGTTTTGATGGCTGGGCACTGTGGCGCGATGGCTCCCGCCAGTCGGCAGCCGCAGCTGTGCCTTCACCAAGCTACGGGGCCAGTCAGGCGGGCGCTGTGCTGCGCTACCGGATCGCGCCCGAAATCGGCGAACGACCGCAGGCCTTTGTGCGGGCCACTCGCTCGCTGGTGAGCCGCCCGGAAAGCGAAGTGGCCGCAGGCCTTAGCGCGCGGCCTATCGCGGCGCTGCCTCTGAGGGCGCATGGAGAGATCAGGATGACCGACCGCCCGAGCGGCCAGGAAATCCGCCCCGCTGCTTTTGTAGCGACCGAGATTCCGCCTCAGGATTTGCCCCTCGGACTGCGTGCCGATGTTTACGCTCAGGGCGGCTATGTCGGCGGTGATTTCGCCACCGCGTTTGCCGACGGACAAGTGAAGATCGACCGCGATGTTGCCCGGTTCGACCTTGGCACTCTGCGCGCCGGAGCGGGTGTCTGGGGCGGCGCGCAGAAGGGAGCGGCGCGATTGGACGCGGGGCCCAGCGTGGCATTTGCATTGGACAAGACGCCGGTCCCCGCCCGACTTTCGGTGGATTACCGGGTGAGGGTGGCGGGCGATGCGCGGCCCGGATCGGGCGTTGCAGTCACCCTTACCACCGGCTTTTAGAAAAGGCGGCGCTTCCAAGGGCGCGCGCCCTCGTATAGTCATCATGGCCAGTCATGGACGTCTATCTTCCCATCGCGAACCTCTCGGTCGACGGTTTTGTTATCGTCGCTCTCGGTGCGCTTACCGGCGTTCTGTCCGGCCTGTTCGGCGTCGGCGGTGGTTTCCTGACGACACCGCTGCTGATTTTCTACGGCATCCCGCCAACGGTCGCGGCGGCTTCTGCGGCCACGCAGGTGACGGGTGCCAGCGTGTCCGGCGTTCTGGCCCATACCAAGCATGACGGGGTCGATTACCGGATGGGCGGCGTGCTGGTGGCGGGCGGTCTGCTGGGTGCGGTGCTGGGGGCGCTGCTGTTCCGGTTCTTCCAGTCGGTCGGTCAGATCGATGTGGTGATCAATGTCCTTTATGTCCTGATGCTCGGGACAATCGGCGGGCTGATGCTGCGCGAGTCGCTGGAATCCATCGTTGCGCGGCGGCAGGGGCAGGCCCCTGTGGCAAAGCGGCGCAGGCATCATCCGCTGGTCGCGGCGCTGCCCTATCGCTGGAGGTTCTACCGGTCGGGCCTTTATATTTCGCCGCTTGCTCCGCTGATCCTGGGCACTCTGATCGGCATTCTGACCATGCTGATGGGGGTGGGCGGCGGCTTCATGCTGGTCCCTGCCATGCTGTATATTCTGGGAATGAGCGGGCAGGTGGTGGTCGGCACCAGCCTCTATAACATCCTGTTCGTGACCATCGCTGCGACCATGATCCATGCCCTGACAACGCAGGCCGTCGATCTGGTGCTGGCGGCATTGCTGCTGCTGGGATCGGTGCTCGGCGCGCAGTTCGGGACCAAGATCGCCTTCCGGCTGAAGCCCGATCTGCTGCGGGTGACGCTGGCAACAATCGTCCTGCTGGTCGCCCTGCGGATGCTGTATGGCCTCGGTATCCAGCCGGACGAAATCTACACGGTGGCACCGCTGTGATCGGGGCTGAACAATGAGGCGGGTGCTGCTGGTCCTCGCGCTGTTCTTCGCTCTTTCGGCGCAGCGCGATCCCATCCTTGTTCCGGAGGTCTCTCAGGACGAAGTGCAGGTGCGGCAGGGCTTTACCGGCACGGAACTGCTGCTGTTCGGCGCTGTTCTCGATCCCTCTGGCCGCCGCGCGGCGCGCGATTACGATATTGTCGTGGTGCTGAAAGGGCCTTCCTTCCCCATTCAGGTGCGCGAGAAAGAGCAGATCGGCGGCATCTGGATGAATGCCGACAATGTCCCCTTCCGCTCCGCCCCCAGTTTCTTCGCCGTCGCTTCCTCCTCGCCCATCGGCATGATTGTGGACGAGCGAACGGCAGCGATTTTCGAGTTCGGCACGAATTTCATCCAGCTTTCGCCCACCGGCGCAATCGACCCGGAGGAGCAACTGCGCTTTCGCAACGGGCTGGTCGATCTGCGCACGCGGCAGGGGCTCTACAAGCAGGATGACGGCGGTGTCGAAGTCAGCGAGGGCGTGCTGTATCAGGCGCGGATCGATCTGCCTTCCAGCGTTCAGACCGGCACTTACACTGCCGAGACATTCGCGGTGAACGATGGCCGTGTCGTCGCCTCCGCCATTGCCAAGGTCGAGGTGCGCAAAGTCGGCTTCGAGCGGTTGGTGGAGACGTTCTCGCAGGTCCAGCCGTTCTTTTACGGGCTGGTCGCTATCATTCTGTCGGTCGGGATGGGCTGGCTTGCCGGGCGGCTTTTCGCTTTGATTTAGAGGACTTCGCGCCTTCCTTAGCGCAATCTTAACCCTGACTGGTCTAGCTCTGCTGCCATATAACAGACGGGGCACTTCCGAATGACCGATATGGCAAAACAGGATTTCACACCGGCGCAGGGCGGCGGCAATGGACAGGCGAGCGGCCAAAGCGCGCCCTCGAATGCCCCATCCAACGCCATGCAACCCATCGGCGTTGTGCTGGAAATCGCCGGTTCGGGTTCGCAAATTGCGCTCGATCTGGAACGCCTGAATGAATGCATGGCGGATGATGATCCGTCGATCGGCCTCGCCGGACAGGTCGGCAGCCAGGTCAAAATTCGCGTCGGTAACAGCTGGCTGCTCGCCAGTGTCCGCAACCAGAAACAGGATCGCCGTCAGGGTGGCGGTGTGCTGGCCAATATCGATTTCCTCGGCGAAGGCATGGAAGAAAAGCTGACCGGCCGGATCCACTCTTTCCGCCGCGGTGTCACTCGATACCCGGTGCCCGGCGCCTTCATCTACCCCGCGACAACCGCCGATTTGCGTCAGATTTACGCCAGCGATGGGCGCTCCAACATCCAGATCGGCACGGTCTACCCGACCAAGGATATCCGTGCCGGGGTCTATATCGATGCCATGCTGGGCAAGCATTTCGCCCTGCTCGGTTCCACCGGTACCGGTAAATCGACCAGCGCCGCATTGATCCTGCACCGCATCTGCGAGGCGGCACCGCAGGGCCACGTCGTCATGATCGATCCGCACGGCGAATACTCCGCCGCATTCCGCAACACCGGCGTCATCCTTGACGTGTCGAACCTGCAGATGCCGTACTGGCTGCTGAACTTCGAAGAGCATTGCGAGGTGCTGCTGACCAGCCACGGCAATGAACGGCAGGTCGATGCCGATATTCTCGCCAAGTGCCTGCTGAAAGCGCGCTACAAGAACCGTCTGGCCGAGCAGATGGGCAAGATTACGGTGGATTCGCCGATCCCTTACCTGCTCTCCGACCTGTCCACCGCCATACAGGACGAGATGGGCAAGCTCGACAAGGCGACCTCCAGCGCGCCCTATATGCGGATCAAGAACAAGCTGGAGGAGCTGAAAGGCGATCCGCGCTACCAGTTCATGTTCTCCGGCATGCTGGTCGGCGATACGATGGCCGATTTCCTGTCCAAGATTTTCCGCATGCCGGGCGATGGCAAACCGATTGCGATCATCGATGTGTCGGGTGTGCCGTCCGATATTACCTCCACCGTGGTGGCGGTGCTCAGCCGCCTGACCTTCGATTTTGCGATCTGGGGCCGCGAAGAGAAAACCCGCCCGATCCTGCTGGTGTGCGAAGAGGCCCACCGTTACGTGCCGAGCGAGAAGAACGCTGACGGTTCCAGCGTCGGCAATATCCTGTCGCGCATTGCCAAGGAAGGCCGGAAATACGGTATCAGCCTTGGCCTGATCACCCAGCGTCCCTCTGATCTTGCCGAGGGTGTGCTGTCGCAGTGCGGCACGATCATCTCGATGCGCCTCAACAATGACCGCGACCAGGATTTCGTCCGGGCCGCCATGCCCGAAGGCGCGCGCGGCTTCCTCGATTCCATCCCCGCCTTGCGCAATCGCGAATGCATCATCTGCGGCGAAGGCGTGGCGATCCCGATCCGCGTATCGTTCGACAATCTGGAAGAATCCAAACGCCCCGCGTCGGAAGATCCCAGCTTCGTCGAACTGTGGCGCGAAGCCGGCGACGAGGAAGAAGCGGTGCACCGCGTCGTCCAGCGCTGGCGTAGCCAGGGGCAGTAATCTTCTTTTGTCCCTGCGGGCGGGGCGCATCCGCGCCTCTTGCTTCCTCGCATTCGCTCGGGCGCCCAGTCGGCCTCGAACCATTCCAAGCCAGCAAGATCTTTGCTGGCTTCGGTCCGCGACAAGCGGACCGCAAGGCCCGAAGATTTTGGGGCGGCCGCCCCGCAGGTGCTCGATGCGGCACGCATCGCATCGCAACGGCACCGAGGACGAACCCGCGTATGCGGGTTCATGAAACAAACAAACCCTCAAGTACCCCGCGTATCCCCGAACAGGTGGATATGCAGCCGGTCACTCAGACGGTAGCCGTGCTTCAGGCAGAGCGGGACCAGCCATTCCTCGCGCTTTCTCAGCGTCTCGCTGTCCGTCCCCTCGGGCATCAGGAAAATGCGTGCGGGCGGGATGGCGTGGGCGCGCTGGAGGGCCAGCACCTCGTCCACATCCTGTGGCGAAGCGATCACGAATTTGAAGAAGGCCCGGCTGTCGAGCGCATAGGCATCCAGCCGCGCGCCGATCAGCGCCAGATCTGCCGGATTGCCCGAATGCGCCAGTTTGGGGCTGATATTGTACTGGTCGATATGAATGTCGAGCCGGGCAGGGGCCTCCACCGTGCCATTGGTCTCGATCTCGATGGTCATATCGGGCAGCGCGGCGACCAGTTCGGCGAGGGCGGGGGCTTGCAACAGCGGTTCTCCGCCGGTGATCACAAGGCGTTTCTGGCCTAGCGCGGCGATCCGCTCTGCCACATCGGCCGAGTCAAGAGTGACCTGATTGGCCTTGCGATCATACGTCACACCGTCGCGGTGTTCATGCTCCGGCTTGTTCGCGCTGCCTTCGAAATGCCAGGTATAGGCCGTGTCGCACCACACGCAGGCGAGGTTGCAGCGCGACAGGCGCACAAACGCAACCGGCGCTCCCGCGCTCGGCCCTTCGCCCTGCACGCTGGCGAAAATCTCCGGTCCTCCAGAATCATCGGTGGCGAGAACAAGTTGCGCCATGCTTTGCGATTATTTCCTACTTTGCTTGACGCTTTTGACACGTGTCAAGCTGGCCCAATTCAGGCAAGACACTGATATTACTGTATTTCGCCGTGTTGGATTCAGTTGACACATTGCCTGCCGGTTTTCTGCCTGCACCACTCGAATGCGGGCCGGTCAGCGACCCTTGTGGCACAATGCAGCCGTGTAGGAAAATGCCGCCGGGCGCGCGGCATTCGCCCTAACCCAATCGTGCAAGAGCCGCCGTCAACCGTTCGACTTCACCGGCATGGTGCGCATGGTCTTCCTTCGCCTTCTCCACCGCTTCGGGCTTCGCGCGCTCGACGAAGTTCGGGTTGGAGAGGCGCTTGTCGAGGCTGGAGACTTCTTTCTCGCTCGCTTCCAGTGCCTTGGCCAGACGCGCTTTCTCCGCGCCGATATCGATGACGCCTTCCAGCGGAATGGTCACGATGTCGCCGCCTGCTGTCACCTGCATCGCCGGGCCGTCCGGCGCATCGCCTACGGTCAGCGGGGTAAGGCGGGCGAGCCGTTCGATGGCGGCGCTGCTGCGCTCGATCACGCCCTGCGCCGTGGGCGAGGGGTTGGTGATCGTCGCCGCCAACTTCGTGCCTGGTGAAATGCCCAGCTCGTTCTTCGCGCTGCGCACGGCGCTGGTCAGGTCGATCACCCAGTCGATGGCGCCGGTCGCCTCTTTGCTGACCTGCGCCTTGGGCTCGGGCCATTTGGCGGTGATGAGCGGGTAGTTCCCCCTATCGCCTTGCTTCGACCACAGCTCCTCCGTGATGAACGGCATGAAGGGGTGGAGCATCACCAGGATCTGGTCGAGCGCCCATCCGGCCACCGCGCGGGTTTCGGCGGCGGCATCCTCGCTCGCACCCTCTGCGAAGACCGGCTTGATAAGTTCCAGATACCAGTCGCAGAAGCGGTCCCACACGAAGTGGTAGATCGTATTGGCCGCCGCATCGAAGCGCAGATCGGCCATCGCCGCATCCAGCGCCTCGACTGTCTGCGCGACTTCGCCGATGATCCACTGGTTCGCCGCCAGCCGCGCTTGCGGGGCTTCAAGTGTGTCTGAAGCACCAATGCCGTTGGACTGGCAGAAACGCGTCGCGTTCCAGAGCTTGGTGGCGAAGTTGCGATACCCCTCGACCCGCTTGTCATCCATCTTGATGTCACGGCCCTGGCTTTCCATCGCCGCCATGAAGAAGCGCAGAGCGTCCGCGCCATACTGGTCGATCAGGCCCAGCGGGTCGACGACATTACCCTTGGACTTGGACATTTTGGAGCCATCGGCGGCGCGCACCAGCCCGTGGAGATACAGCCGGGGCCACGGGGCCTGCCCGGTGTTGTAATTGCCCATTATCATCATCCGCGCATCCCAGAAAAACAGGATGTCGAACCCGGAGATCAGGAGGCTGTTGGGGTAGTGCTTCTCGTATAACGAACCCGCTCGCCCTGAGCTTGTCGAAGGGCTGTCCTTTTCTTCGGGTGCTGTGCCCGAAGTGAAGGACGATGCTTCGACAGGCTCAGCATGAGCGGGGTTGGGGGTATCCGCTACACCTTCGGGCCAGCCGAGCGTGGCGAAGGGCCACAGCGCGCTGGAGAACCATGTGTCGAGGACGTCTGGATCGCGCTTCAATGCCACGAGAGGCTTTTGGCCTGCCTCGCGCATGAATAGCTGATCACGGTCGTGTTCGTCTTCGGTTTCTTTTGCCGGTAAGACATCGGCATTTTCGCCATAATATTCAGCTGCCTGTCTGTGTGCATCTTCGGTGGTAAGAGCGACGAATACCTTTCTCTTCGCCCGGGAATCCGACAGATTTTTGAATGAATAGAAGAGGTCTCCTTCTTCATCCATACGTGGCCCATACCAAGCCGGAATCCGGTGCCCCCACCACAATTGCCGCGAAACACACCACGGCTGGATGTTCTCCATCCAGTTGAAGAAGGTCTTTTCCCACGTCTTGGGGACGATCTCGACTTCGCCGGACTTCACCTGCTCGATGGGTTTAACGGCCAGTTTCTCGGCATCGACATACCACTGGTCGGTCAGCCAGGGCTCGATCACCACGCCGCCACGGTCGCCGAAGGGCGTCGCGATCTGGCGCGGTTCGGCGTCATGCTCGATGTCCTCGCCCTTTTTGGTCTTGGCGATGTGCGGGATGAGGTAGCCCTGTTCTTTCAGGCGCTGAACCACCAGCTCGCGCGCGCCGTCGGTGCCGTCGCGTTTGAAGCGGTGCAGGCCGAGATATTCATCGGGCACCAGCCCGTCGGCGGTCTGGCAAACATTGGCCTCGGAATCGAGCATGTTGAGCATGTCGCCAGCGGCAAATCCGGCCCGCTTGCCCACGTCGAAATCGTTGAAATCGTGACCCGGCGTGATCTTCACCGCGCCGCTGCCCAGCTCCGGATCGGCGTGTTCGTCCGCCACAATCGGCACGCGGCGGCCGGTGATCGGCAGCACAACATGCTTGCCCACAACACTGGCATAGCGCTCGTCCGACGGGTGCACAGCCACGGCCATATCGGCCAGCATCGTCTCGGGCCGCGTGGTCGCCACCTCGATATAATCGCGGCCATCAGGCAGCGTCACGCCGTCTTCCAGCGGATATTTGAAGTGCCAGAAATGGCCCGCAATGGTCTGCGTTTCCACTTCCAGATCGCTGATTGCCGTCTTCAGCTTCGGGTCCCAGTTCACCAGCCGCTTGTCGCGGTAGATCAGCCCGTCATTATGCAGATCGACGAAGGTCTTCAGCACCGCGCCGCTGAAATGCTCGTCCATCGTGAACTGCTCTCGGCTCCAGTCCATCGAGCAACCGAGCCGCCGCAGCTGGCGCGTGATCGTGCCGCCGCTTTCCTCTTTCCACTCCCACACCTTCTTCACGAAATCTTCGCGGCTGTAATTGGTGCGCTTGTCCTGTTTCGCCTCCAGCTGGCGCTCGACCACCATCTGCGTCGCGATGCCGGCATGGTCTGTGCCGACCACCCACAGCGCATCCTTGCCGCGCATCCGCTCGTACCGGATCACGATGTCCTGCAGCGTGTTGTCCAGCGCGTGGCCAATATGGAGCGACCCCGTCACGTTCGGCGGCGGGTTGACGATGGTGTAGGGTTCGGCATCCGGACGCTCGGGCCGGAAGCAGCCGTTTTCCTCCCAATAGGCGTACCAGCGCGCCTCGATTTCGGCGGGATCGAATGTGGTAGAGAGTTCGCTTGTCATATCGCCCAGCGCCTTGCCAGTGGTGGCCCTGAAGGCCAAGCCCCATTAAGCCCTCTTGTCGTGCCGCGCAAAGAAACGCATAGCTACAGGCGATGCGAGAATGGGCTGATCTGGACGTTGAGGTCGATGCGGACGGCACGCAGCGTGTGGCCGTCAAAGGTCCGCTGACCATTTCCTCCATCGCCGTTATCGACCACCAGTTCCGCGATCTGGAAGGCGATGTTGCCCATTTCGATCTCTCGGGCGTGACCGATATGGACACCGCCGGGGCATGGACCGTGTTCCGCGCGACGCGGCGGCTGGGCTCCCCCATCGTCGGGGCCAGCGCCAAATCGCATGACCTCATTGAAACCGTTGCTTCGGCGGCCAGCGAAGCGCCCATGCGGCCCGAAGACAAGCCGCTGTTGCACCGCGTTTTCGGCGAGGCGGGCGAAACGGTGCTTGAAATGCTTGCGGGGGCAAAAAACGTCATCGCGTTTCTGGGTGCGGTGCTGATCTCTGTGGGCGATATCATCCGCCACCCCAGCCGGTTCCGGATCAAGGCGGTGGTCCGCCAGTTCGAGCTGGTCGGCGTCACCGCCCTGATGATTATCGGGCTGATGAGCTTCCTGATCGGCATCGTGGTCGCGCAGCAGGGGGCCGCACAATTGGCGCAGTTCGGGGCGGAGGCGTTGACGATCAATCTGACCGGGCGGCTGGCCACGCGCGAGCTGGGCGTGCTGATGACGGCGATCATGGTTGCAGGCCGCTCGGGCAGCGCCTTTGCCGCGCAGATCGGCACCATGAACCTTACCGAGGAAATCGACGCGATGCGCACCATCGGGGTCGATCCGGTGGAAGCGCTGGTGATTCCGCGCATTCTGGCGGCGGTGGTGATGATGGTCCTGCTTGGGTTCTACTCCATCGTTCTGACGATTATCGGCGGGGCGACCATTTCCTCGCTCACGCTGGGCATTCCCTTCGGATCGTTCCTGATGCGGATTCAGGAAGTCGTGCCGACCTATGATCTGTGGGTCGCGCTGATCAAGGCGCCGGTCTTCGGGCTGATTGTGGCAGTGGCGGGCTGCTATCAAGGCATGCAGGTGCGCGGCAATTCCGAAGAAGTCGGCAAACGCACGACGATGGCGGTGGTGCAGGCGATCTTTGCGGTGATCGTGCTCGATGCGTTTTTCGCGGTGTTCTTCACAGAGCTGGGCTGGGCGTGATGGACGAACAGGACCTGATCGAGGATATCGAGGAGGAGGCACACGATAACCTCCCCGAAGCGTTTCGGGGCGAGTATCCGATTGTCGTCGAGGGGCTGGTCAACCAGTTCGGCGATTTCCGCATCCACGATGATCTCGACCTGAAGGTCAAGCGCGGCGAAATTCTTGGCGTGGTCGGCGGATCGGGCACCGGCAAATCGGTTCTGATGCGCTCGATCATCGGCTTGCAGACGCCGCGCGCTGGCGAAATCCATGTGCTGGGCCGCGACGTCGCCAAGGCGCAAGATGACGACGATATCGACATTCGCAGCCGCTGGGGCGTGCTGTTCCAAGGCGGGGCGCTGTTTTCGACGCTGACCGTGGGCGAGAATGTCGAAGTGCCGCTGAAACAGTTCTATCCGGAACTGGACGACACACTCCGCAAGGAAATCGCGCGCTACAAGGTGCTGCTCTCCGGCCTGCCGGAAGAGGCGATCAGCAAGTTTCCCAGCGAGCTTTCGGGCGGGATGAAGAAACGCGCCGGCCTCGCCCGGGCGCTGGCGCTCGATCCGCAATTGCTGTTTCTCGACGAGCCGACCGCGGGCCTCGACCCGATTGGCGCGGCCAAATTCGACCGGCTGACCCGCGAGCTGACCGATACGATGGGGCTGACCGTGTTCCTCATCACCCACGATCTGGATACGCTGCATGCCATATGCGACCGCGTGGCGGTGCTGGCGGACAAGCAGGTGATTGCCGTGGGCACGATCCCCGAACTGATCGCAACCGATCATCCGTGGATCGAGGAATATTTCAACGGCCCCCGCGGACGCGCTGCCACGGCAGGGCATGCGGGCAGCAATCCCGGCGAGCAGGCCGAATGATCATCCGTGCAAAACCCCTCATTTGTCCCAAGGTAATGGACAAGTCGACGCACGAAAGGGCATAGACAGAAGCGATGGAAACCCGTGCAAACCATTTGTGGGTCGGTGCAGTCACGCTGGCATTGCTGGCGATGCTGGCCGCCGGCATCGTCTGGCTGGCCAGACTGAACGAGACAAGCCGCGAAGAATACACGATCTTTTTCGAGCAATCGGTCGAAGGACTGGTGAACGGCTCGACCGTTACCTATTCCGGCGTGCCGGTGGGTCAGGTGACCGAGATTTCGCTGGCCCCGACGCAGGGGCAGGAGAAAGACCGCGTCCGGGTGCTGATCGAAATCGACGAGAAGGTTCGGATATTCACCGACACTTTTGCCGAATTGCGCGGCAGCCTGACCGGCGTCTCCACGATCCAGCTGGGCCGGGTGACAGACGAGAATCCGGAAATGGCCCGCACCGCCCGGCTGGTGGAGCGCAAACCGAATGGCGAGATGCCGCCGATCCCTGCGCGCGAAGGCGGGATTGGCGCCATTCTGGCCAGCGTGCCCGATATTCTGGATAAGGTGGACACCACGGTTGGCCAGCTCAACAAGCTGATGGCGGATGACAATCAGGACCGGATCATGGGCCTGATCGACAATACCAGCCAGTTGACCCGCGATCTGTCGGGCGGGGTGAATGACACCGTGCCTGCGCTGCGATCGACGCTGGCGCAGATGCAGGGAACGCTGGCCGAGGCGGAAACCTCGCTGGCCCAGTTCGAGACGGTGATGGCCTCTGCCGACCGGCTGATGAATGAAGAGGGCGTAGCGCTGTCGAAACAACTGCGCGCGACATTGGGCAAGGCGAGCACGGCTGCGGACAGCCTTTCCACCACGCTGGCTCAGGCCGATCCGGCACTGGAGCAGCTCAACAGTTCCACTTTGCCGGCAGCCAATGCCACATTGCGCGATTTGCAATCGACCAGCCGCGCGCTGCGTCAAGTGACCGAACGGCTAGAGAATGAGGGCGCAACCAGCCTGATCGGTACACCCCCACTGCCGGATTACGAACCTTGAGAGTGCCGATGAGCCTGACCCTGCCCCCCTTCGCCATCACCCTGCGCGCCACTGCAATCGGTGCGGCCTCTCTGGCTCTGACGGGCTGCATAAGCCTTGGCTCCGAACCGCCCGACATGATGCTGACGCTGACCCCTGCCTCCAGTGCCAGTGTCGGTCAGGCGACGAATGGAATGCAGGTCAACGCCCTGCTGATCGAAGAGCCCGATGCGCCGCAGCGGCTGGCCGTGACGCGGGTGCCGGTGCAGGTCGACAGCTCCAGCATTGCCTATCTGAAAGATGCCGTCTGGGTGGAGCGGCCCTCGCGCCTGTTCCGCCGCCTGCTGGCCGAAACGGTGCGCGCTAAATCGGGCCGGCTGGTGATGGAGCGTGACGATCCGGCGGTCGCGCCCCACGAAACGCTGCGCGGAACCTTGCGCGAATTTGGCTACGACGCGATCCGCGGGGACGCCACCGTCACCTTCGATGCCATCCGCAAACGGTCTGACGGCACGCTCGAAACCCGGCGGTTCAGCAGCAGCATCGCCAATGTCGCGCCTTTGGGAGCGGATGTGGGCCGCGCGCTGAATCTGGCGGCGAACAAGGTTGCGGAAGAGGTCGCCGACTGGGTCGGCTGAGGCGGCTGGTGGCTTGCTAGGCGGGGTTAAGCTCCGGTTCGCCCGAACGCCCGTTGTCATCCAGCAGCGACAGAAACTCGAAAGCGGTCAGGAACGCGGCACGCTTTTCTTCCTGCGCGGCCTTCGCTTCCATATCGACGCCCCACAGCTCGTGCTGCACGGTTTCCTCCAGATGGGAGGTCTGCCACAGCGCGCCCGCATCGGCGTCCTTCTCCAGAGCCGTTAGTCCAAGGCACAAAGATGCGGATAGCGAGGCAAGGGTGTAGACGCCCGCCAGTGTGAACGGGTCCAGTCCCTCTAGCCGCGCGCGCAGGGCAGCAATCGCCTCGGCGGGCTGTGAAACGTGCAGGATACTGTCGACCCGTGTCAGCTGGACGCCTTCGCGCGCCTCGAATGCCGCCAGCAGCGGCTCCCATTCGGCATCCTGCCGGCGGGAAAGGGCAGTGCCGGCTTCTGCGCGGTAACACAGCGTATCGGTCTCGGCGAAGGCCAGCGCCTTGGTCACCAGATCGTCCTCGCCCGTGGCCACCCGATCGATCGTGAAATCGGTCAGATCGCGCATCGGGAAGCTGCGCGGGTCCAGCGTTTCGCCCTGCATGTTCCATTCCGCCGCCATCGCCATTGCCAGCGCGCGGGAGGGTGCGATTTGCGCGCGGCCCCCTTGCGTTTTCACCGGCCGTCCGTCGAGCACAACCTGCCACCCGCCGCCGGTTTCCAGCAGCGCCGCTTCCTTCCAAAACCGCTTCATTTGTCCTGATTTTTCCATTGCTTGACCAGCCATTGAGGCAGGACAAAAAACTCGACCACGCCGATCAAGAACAGCGCGTAGCCAATCATCGGTTCGCTGATCCAGCGGCCCGAGATAATCACCACGCCCACGCCTGCCGTGAGTATCGCCAGAATGCGGATACCGAACAATTGCAGATGGCGGCGGCGGGCTTCTTCGTCGGTCATCCGGCTGCTTCCAGAATGAGGGAGCGCAATTCCTCTGCGGTGTCGGCAATGGCGCTTGCCCCTGCTTCGGTCAGGGTCGCATTGTCGTGATAGCCCCAGGACACACCGATAGGGCGGACGCCCGCCGCCACGGCCATTTCCATATCGTACAGCGTATCGCCGATCATCACCGTGTTGGCGGGGATGGCCAGCGCCTCCGCCATGGCGACTTCCAGCATGGCGGGGTGCGGTTTCGACGGATGCCCGTCTGCGCCCTGAAGGCTGGCGAAGCTGTCGGTCAGGCCATGCGTGGCAAGGCAATGCATCAGGCCGCGCTGCGACTTGCCGGTCGCCACGGCAAGACTCCAGCCATCGGCGCGTAAGGCGGCAATCAGTTCGGCCATACCCTCGAACAAAGGCTCCGCCACTTCGCCGCGCTCGCGCGCAGTGCGGAACGAATCCTTATAGGCCGTGACCATCTGACCGACCGTTTCCTCCGCCGCATCGGGCGCGAGATAGCGGATCGCCTGCGGCAGGCTCAGCCCGACGATCTGGCGGATGGCATGGCGCGGCGGAGCGGTCAGCCCGGCGCTGGCAAAGGCCGCCTCCATCGCATCGCACACCGGGGCCTGCCCATCGACCAGCGTGCCGTCGCAATCGAACACGGCGAGTTTGACGGGGCTCTGCGTCATTTGCGCCCGCGCCCCTTGGGCTTCGGACCCGCCTTCGCCGGGCGTCCGCCGCTTTTCTTGCCGAGCTTTTTCTTCGGCGCGCTCTTGCCCCCCGGCGCCCCGCCGCGCGAACGGCGCTCGCCGCGCTGGCTCTTGCGGTATTGCTTCGCGTGCTGGCGCGCGGCCTGCTTCTTCTCTGACGGGCTTCGCGCGTTTACGTCCTCGCGCAAAGGCGCTGCGTCGGACAGCGAGGGGTCGAATCCCAGTTGCTCCATCGTCGCGGCAAAATGCTCGGGCAGATCGGCGGTCACATCTAGCTTCCCGCCCGTACCATCGGCGCCTTTGGGCTCGCCGATTACCAGACGGCGGGCATGGAGATGCATCTTGCGGCTGATGCTGCCGGTGAGAAACGCGTCCTGCCCGCCATATTTGCCGTCGCCCACGATGGGGTGGCCGATGGCTGCCAGATGCACGCGCAATTGGTGGGTGCGGCCCGTCATCGGCTCCAGCTCGACCCAGCATGCGCGCTTGCCCGCCTTTTCCACGACGCGGTAACGGGTGACCGCGGGGACGCCCTCTTCCTCGTCGACATGCATTTTCTCGCCGCCGCTGCCGGGCTGCTTGGCGAGCGGAGCGTCAATCGTCCCCTCCCGCACATCGGGCACACCGACGACCAGAGCCCAGTAGATCTTCTTCGCGCTGCGCCCGGAAAACCGCTTGGAATAGGCAGAGGCGGCACCGGGGGTGCGCGCGACCAGCAGGACCCCGCTGGTGTCCTTGTCCAGCCGGTGGACGAGGCGCGGGCGGATGTCGTCCTCACCGGGAGCAAACGCATCGAGCAACCCGTCGACATGCTTGGTCGTCTTGCTGCCGCCCTGCGTGGCGAGACCGGGGGGCTTGTTCAATACAATGGCGCTGGGTGTCTCGCGGATCACCATATCGTGCGCCTGCGCGATCTGTTCCGGCGTCAGCTCGCGCTTCGTGGGCGCGGCGCGTCGGGGATCGTCACCACCCGGCGGGACGCGGAGAACCTGTCCGGTGGAGAGGCGATCATCGGGCTTCGCCCGCGCGCCGTCGACCCGCACCTGCCCCGTGCGCGCCCAGCGGCTGACCGTGTTGAAGCCGACTTGCGGCAGATTGCGTTTGAACCAGCGGTCCAGACGAATGCCGTCATCATCCGCCTCGACCGTGAACTGGCGGACATTGTCCGAAGATTTGCTGGCTGGCCGCTCGCTCATGTCACCGCCCGCATGAAGGTCAGCCCGAACAGCAGGCCACTGATGCCGAGCGAGAAGGACAGCACCGCATACAGCGCCGCGATGGTGAACTGCCCGCGCTCGATCAGCAGCACCATTTCCAGGCTGAATGCGCTGAATGTCGTGAACCCGCCCAGCAGACCGACACCCAGCAGCAGGCGCAGATTTTCTCCGCCGCCGCCCGCCGCATTCGCGCCGCTACGCACCAGCCATCCGGCCAGCAGGCCCATCAACACACTGCCGATGGCGTTGACCGCCAGCGTCGCCCACGGGAACACGCCCATGGCCGGCGCGCCCAGCCAGCCGGTCATCCAGCGGCCGGTCTGGTAGCGCAAGACAGCGCCCGCCGCGCCGCCGGCGGCGACATGCAGGATTGCGGAAAAGGTGGGGAGGGTGGACATGTGTTCCTGCCCATAGCGGGGCGGGCACAGGCTTACCACTGTTTGCGCGCAATCTCTTGCCGGATCACCCCTTGCCCGATTTGGCAGTTTACCCTATACGGATGCCAATGTGTGCCGGTCCGCGTGCGGATTCGGCTCTTTTTCATTTGCGATAGCGGCATATTCCGCGCGGCGTGCGCGGCTCTGGCCCTTGGCTCCGAAAGGTTTTGAATTCAATGCAGATCATGGTTCGCGATAACAATGTCGATCAGGCTCTCCGTGCGCTCAAGAAGAAGCTGCAGCGTGAAGGCGTGTACCGCGAAATGAAACTGCGTCGTCACTACGAAAAGCCGAGCGAAAAGCGCGCCCGTGAAAAGGCCGCAGCCGTGCGCCGCGCCCGCAAGATGGACCGCAAGCGTATGGAACGCGACGGTTAAGCAAAAATACCCCTGTTTCGATACGTCTAACGGCTTGAAGCAGACACGATAGACAGCTTAGAGGGCGTGGAAGCAATTTCCGCGCCCTCTTGCTGTCCGCCCGATTGGCAGGCCGCCAGCAGGGCACAGATCAGGAAACCCATATGACCGAAGTCACCCGCGTTCCGCTCAAACCTGTTGCCAAGGGCTCGCTCGCCAAAATCTGGATCGGCGTGATTGTCGCTGCCCTGCTAGGCGTGGGCATTGCATGGGCCGCTGTCCCGGCCAGCACCAGCGTCGATACGGTCACCGCAGGCACCGGCCCCGCTCCCAGCGATGGCGACGTGGTGTTCGTGGAATACACCGGCAAGCTGACCGACGGCACGGTGTTCGACAAGAATGAAGGCCAGGCCGCTCCGATTCAGGGCGTGTTCCCCGATGGTGTGCCGTTTGTGCTGGAAGAAGGCGCAGCGATCCCCGGCTTCCTGAAGGGCCTGAAGCAGACCCGCACCGGCGGGGAATATGTCCTCAATATCCCCGCCGACGAAGCCTATGGCGATGAACCGCCTCCGGGCTCCTCCATTCCGGCCGGTGCCGATCTGGTCTTCGAAGTAAAGGTCGTCGAGTTTATGAGCCGTCAGGATTTCGAGCGCCGTCTGCAGGCCTTGCAGCAGGTGATGGCCGCTCAGCAGGGCGGTGAGGGCGCAGAAGGCGGCCCGGGCGCAGGTGCGCCACCGCCGCCTCCGCAGAACTAAGACCGCTAACCAAGAGAGCGCAGCCGATGTCCGTCGATAAACAGACCGTCGCCAAGATCGCCAGCCTCGCCCGCATCGAAATGGGCGATGCGGAGCTGGAGCGTATGGTGCCCGAGCTCAACAACATCCTCGATTGGGTGGACCAATTGGGCGAGGTGGACACCTCGGGCGTGGAGCCGATGACGGCTGTGATGCCCATAGCCCAGCGCCTGCGCGCAGACGAAGTCGATGCCGATCCGCTGACCGGCGGTGGCGTGCGCGACAAGGTGCTGGCCAATGCGCCCGCGGCCGAGCACGGGTTCTTCGGTGTGCCCAAGGTGATCGAATAGCCGAATTGGTTCCAACCCTCCGACCGCTCGTCCTGAGCTTGTCGAAGGACTGTTTTTTTCTTCGGGAGCCGCGCTGGAAGAAAGTGCGATCCTTCGACAGGCTCAGGATGAGCGGAGTATTGTGTGAGTGAATTGACCAATCTCGGTGTTCGCGAAATCCGCGACGGTGTCGCCAGCGGCGAGTTCACCGCCCGCGAAGTCGCGAGCCAGTTCAACGCTGCGGTCGAAGCCGCCGCCGCGCTTAACACCTTCATCATCACCACGCCGGATAAGGCACTGGAAGCCGCCAATGCGACCGACGCCGCGCGCGCTGCGGGCAAGCCGCTGGGCAAGATGGGCGGCGTGCCGATTGGCATGAAGGACCTGTTCTGCACCCACGGCACGCAGACCACTGCCGCCAGCCACATTCTGGAAGGCTTCGTACCCCAATATGAAAGCACGGTGTCGGCCAATCTGTGGAACGCGGGCGCGGGGATGCTGGGCAAGCTGAACCTTGACCAGTTCGCCATGGGTTCCTCCAACGAGACGAGCTTCTTCGGCCCGGCGAAAAGCCCGTGGCGCAAGGAGGGCTCCAACATGGCGCTGACCGCAGGCGGTTCGTCGGGCGGGTCCAGTTCTGCCGTGGCCGCGCGGCTGTGCCCGGCGGCGACCGGCACCGATACCGGCGGCTCGATCCGCCAGCCTGCCGCTGTCACCGGCATTGTCGGGATCAAGCCGACCTATGGGCGCTGCTCGCGCTGGGGCGTGGTGGCCTTTGCCTCGTCGCTCGATCAGGCAGGCCCGATGGCGCGTTCCGTTGAGGATTGCGCCATCATGCTGGGCGCGATGGCGGGTTACGATCCGAAGGATTCGACGTCGCTCGATATGCCCGTGCCCGATTGGGAAGCGGCTTTGGATGCAGACCTGAAGGGCAAGAAGGTCGGCATTCCGCGCGAATACCGGATGGACGGCACGCCGCAGGATATCCTCGATAGCTGGAAACAGGGCGAGGAATGGCTGAAGGATGCAGGCGCGGAAATCGTCGAGATTTCGCTGCCGCACACCAAATATGCGCTGCCCGCCTATTACATCATCGCGCCGGCAGAGGCATCGTCCAATCTCGCCCGCTATGACGGTGTGCGGTATGGTCTGCGCGATCTGCCCGATGGCTCCGGATTGCAAGATATGTACGCCGCCACCCGCGCGGATGGCTTCGGCGACGAGGTGAAGCGGCGCATTCTGATCGGCACCTATGTGCTGAGCGCTGGCTTTTACGATGCTTATTACACGCAGGCGCAGAAGATCCGCACGCTGGTCGCGCAGGACTTCGAGAAGGCGTGGGCACAATGTGACGTAATCCTCGCCCCGACGACGCCCAACGCGGCGTTCGGGCTGGGTGAAATGCAGTCGGACCCGCTGGCGATGTATCTCAACGATGTGTTCGCCGTGCCCGCCAGCCTCGCCGGACTGCCCGCGATGAGCGTGCCTGCAGGCCTTAACTCCGACGGCCTGCCGCTGGGCCTGCAAATCGTCGGCAAGCCTTTCGACGAACAGGGCGTGCTGAATGCAGGCCTCGCCATAGAACAGCGCGCCGGCTTTACCGCGCGGGCGGAGAAGTGGTGGTGAGTAAAGCAAGGCAGTGGGACCAAGGCCTCAGGACTGCCTCTGTCACCGCCTCATTGGTAATCATAGGTGGTTTTATTGGCGTAGCTGCCGGTGACGTACCTGACACACCGCTTTTCGCCATCCTTATCGTTATAACTTTGGGTGTAGTGGCTGCATTCGTAATGATGCTCACTTCACAAACCGATTGGTCACTGAAACGAGCAGCGATGGTCACAATTTTAGTGGCTGTTCTAGGCCTTTGCCTCTTTTTCCTCACAGGTAGAACGTGGATGAGTGGCGGCATTGCAATCGGGTCACTCATTCCGCTGATTTTTCAACATGGGCCGTTAATTTATCAGTTAGAAGAAGAAGTTCATGCAATTGAATCAGCAACTCTTGAGCTTCGGAAAGCTGTCGAAAAAATTGAGAACATCAGGAACCAAGAGTGATTAACTGCCGCGCCCAAAGCACGACTGGTGAATTGGAGCTTGTTTTCGGCCTCGATGTCCTCAGGCTGGTTGCTCCAAGACTAAGTTCTTCATCGGCGCCAACACCTGTTGCGAAGATTTCCCAGCAAGGTTGAGACTATTCCCGTCTTCCAGTCCTGACATGACCGCCGAACTCTTTACCCTTGTCACCGGTGCCGCCGTCACTTTGGTTCTCATCGCGGTCCCCGCTTATCTTTCGCGCAAGATCAAGCATGGCGAGGCGCGGTTTGACGAGAACGGGAAACCAATCGACAACGAGTGATTGCGCGAGGGGCTCGCGGGCGGCAAGCTGTGGGGCGAACGTCTAAGGAACCCATAGCAATCTTCCGCTCCGCCCTGATCCACTTTCTGAAAGACCTGATCAAGGTTGGCCCCGGCTTCGCGCTGGCGGGACTGCGACAGGGGAAGACATCCCGGCCCATCTCATTCCCTTGGCGCGGCAAGCGCTGGACCGTGCGGGGGCGGGACACCGATTTTGCCACCATGCGCGAGGCGTTGCGTGACGGGGCCTTTGCCATTCATGCGCCTATGATCGCGGAGCAATTGCAGCGCCGCTACCGCGCTATTCTGGAGGCCGAGCAAGTGCCCGTGATCTTCGATCTAGGGGCCAATGCAGGCGCTGCCTCCATCTGGTTTGCGCGGGAATATCCGCAGGCCGCCATCGCCGCTGTCGAACCTCTGCCCGCGACCTGCGAAGTGCTGGCGCGCAATCTGGCACACATTCCGGGATCGGTGCTGGTGCCTGCCGCCATAGGATCGCGTCCGGGAACCGCATGGCTCGATACCAAATGGCTGGACGAAGGCAGCTGGGGCGTCTCCACGATGCGCGCCGAGGGCGAAACGGGCGAAGTGCCGATCCGCACCGTGGCCAGCATTCTGGCCGACATCCCCGGCGGCGTGCCCTTCATCATCAAATGCAATATCGAGGGAGCCGAGGCCGACCTGTTCGCAGGCGCGCTGGAATGGCTGGACGAGGCGGAGCTGGTGTTCATGGCCACGCATGACGACTTCATGCCCGATGCCCGCCCCAGTGCCGGATTTCAGCAAGCGATGGCCCAGCGCCCGTTCCGGATCCTGCCGCTGGGCGACCAGATTGCCTATGTGCGGGACCGGGGCGCGTCTGGCGCTTCCTGACATCCCACGCACCGCGTTCAGGACTTTCCATCGGCCGCGTTGGGCGGTATCGGGCAGGCATGAGCACTTCGACATATCGCATCCAGGGCGCAACCGGCGAATGGGAGGTCGTGATCGGCCTCGAGGTCCACGCGCAGGTCTCCTCCAAGGCCAAGCTGTTCAGCGGCGCCAACACCGAGTTTGGGGCCGAGCCCAACACGCAGGTCAGCCTCGTCGATGCGGCGATGCCCGGCATGCTGCCTGTGCCCAATCGCGAATGTATCCGGCAGGCCGTGCGCACCGGCATGGCGATCGAGGCGCAGATCAATGCGTGGAGCCGGTTCGACCGGAAGAACTACTTCTACGCCGATCTGCCGCAGGGGTATCAGATCAGCCAGCTGTATCACCCCATCGTGGGCGAGGGAAAACTGCTGATTGAGGCGGACGAGAAAGCCGGAATTCCCGAAGACAAATGGATCGGGATCGAGCGCATCCATGTCGAGCAGGATGCGGGCAAGCTGATGCATGATCAGCATCCCACCATGTCCTATGTCGATCTCAACCGCAGCGGCGTCGCGCTGATGGAAATCGTCAGCATGGCCGATATGCGCAGCCCGGCCGAGGCCGGGGCCTATGTGCGCAAGTTGCGGTCCATCCTGCGCTATGTTGGATCGTGCGACGGCAATATGGAGCAGGGCTCCATGCGCGCCGATGTGAACGTGAGCGTCCGCAAGCCGGGTGAGGAACTGGGCACGCGCACGGAGACGAAGAACGTCAACTCCGTCCGCTTCGTGATGGCCGTTATCGAGGGCGAGGCGCGCCGTCAGGTCGATCTGATCGAGGATGGCGGCACGGTGGTGCAGGAGACGCGTCTGTATGATCCCGACAAGGGCGAGACGCGCAGCATGCGGAGCAAGGAAGACGCGCATGACTATCGCTACTTCCCCGATCCCGACCTGCTGCCGATTGAGCTGGACGACGCATTCCTGAGCGAATGCCGCGAGAGCCTGCCCGAACTGCCTGATGCGAAGCGGGAGCGCTATATGGGCGAGCTGGGCATGAACGCCTACAACGCCGCGCAGCTGACCGCAGAGGTGGAGACCTTTGCCCGATTCGAAACGCTGCTGGCCGAGACCGCATCTGCCCTGGGCAAGCCGGAAAGCAAGGTCGCCACGCAGGTGGCTAACTGGACGCTGTCTGTCGCGCCGGGCGTGGTCAAGATGCTGGGCGACGAGGCCAATCTTGAATACGCCACCTCGGCTGCGCAGGCCGCGATCCTGAAAATGGTCGATGCCAGTGAGGTGTCGGGCGGGCAGTCCAAGGAAATCTACGAGATCGTCCTGAAAACCGGTCGCGACCCTGCCGAAATCGCCGAGACCGAGGGCCTGAAGCAGGTCAGCGACGATGGCGCGATCGAAGCGGAGATCGACACAATCCTCGCCGCGAATGCCGACAAGGTAGAGCAGTACAAGGCGGGCAAGGACAAGCTGTTCGGCTTTTTCGTCGGGCAGACGATGAAGGCGATGCAGGGAAAAGCGAATCCGCAGGTGGTGAACGAGCTGCTGAAGGCGAAACTGGGCTAGAGCATGCCGCTCTGGCTCAAGCGCGCGGCAATTTGGGGGCCATTGTTTCTCGCGGCGGCGCTGGCGGTTGCCTATTATCTGATCCATCGGCCCGGAGCACCCGATGGGCCGGACTTGCTGACTGTTGCGCTGTCGGAGCAAGAGCCTTCGCTTTCGCAGGTCGGTGATCTCGACTTCATGGGCGGAATCGACATCCCCCGCAGCGGGATCGATCTTGGCGGGTTATCTGGTCTGCGGTGGGACGAGTACGGTGGCCATCTGGTGGCGCTGGCAGACGATGCGCGGTGGGCGGTCCTCGATCCGGTCGAGCCGGACGGCCTGCTGCAATCGGTCGATATCACTGCGTCGGGCGAGCTGACAGGGCTTTCGGGTGAAACGCTCACCGGCAAGGAAGCGGGCGATTCCGAGGGCCTGACCCGCAGCCGTGAAGGCGGCTGGCTAGTCAGCTTCGAGCGCAGCCACCGTGTGTGGCGCTATCCGGCGCTGGACCAGCGGCCCGTCCCCACCCGGATCGACCCCGCCGCGCTCTTCGGAGAGCTGGGCGATAATCAGGGGCTGGAAACGCTGGCCGGTGACGAGGATGATCTCCTCGCATGTGCGGAGCGACAGCCGCTCGGCGCAAATGGTAATTGCCGCCGGCTGATGAAGGAAACCAAGACCCAGTCCCTCAGTCTGCTGCCGCCAAATTCGCTCATGGAATTGGGCGCAGTGCCCACCGATGGCGACCGGGCCAGCGACGGGACCTTCTACGTCCTGTTCCGCAGCTACTCCCCGACCGACGGCAACACTGCCGCCATCACCGCGCTGGCCCCCGATGGCACCCGCCGCGACCTCGCCGTGCTGCGCGCGCCGCTCACCGTCGACAATTTCGAAGGGCTGGCCGTGCGCGAGGATGCGGGCCGCACCTTCCTCTACATCGTCAGCGACGACAATTTCTCCGGCAGCCAGCGCACCCTGCTGATGAAATTCGAGGTGCCCGGCGGACCATAGTCGCCTGCTCGGCCGCACCGCCCGAACATCCCGTTCCGGGACATGGTAAATTTTCGTTCAGCTTCACGATAGCGCATCTCTGCTAAAGCCATCGGCAGGCATCCAAGGGGGAATGCCTTGCAGTTCAATCCTGTCCGCATGAACGGTTAGGGTCGCAGATTGCATGATGAAAAACTGGGGGAAAGCATGACAGGATTTGGAAAATTCCTCGTCGGCACCGCCGCGACGTCGCTCCTTGCGTGGGGCGCACATTCGCAGGCCGGGGCCGACTATATTGACGGCATAGAAGGGAACGCCAAGGCGGCGTTCGACACGCTGGAATTGGGCGAGGGTGCAGGCGTTGCCATGGCCCGCGATCCGCTGGCGCGTATTGCCGTGGTCAGCGGCGAGCATGACGAGATTGCCAAGAAGGCCATCCGCGAGAAGCTGCTGGCTGTGCCGGGGGTATCGGCGGTGCGCTTTGCCTCCGGTGACGCTGAAACCGCCGATGATGGCGCGGCCGATGCCAATGCCGGTCCGGTGGCCAGGGAAGAAGAAGTCGCCTCCTGCCAGACCGATGTCGACGCGGTGATGGATGGCCAGACGATCAACTTCCAGAGCGGCAGTGCCTATCTCGCGCCCGCTTCGCTGCGGATTATCGACAGCCTGGCCGAAACGCTGGGCCGGTGCGCCGGAATGACTGTGGCTGTGGCCGGGCATACCGACGCCACTGGCAGTGCAGAGATCAACCAGACCCTGAGCACCGCGCGTGCGGAAAGTGTCGCCGCTGCTCTCGCCGAGCGCGGGATCGACGCAGGCCGGATCACCTCGGCCGGGTTCGGATCGAGCCAGCCCAAGGTGGATGGCACCGGAGCGGAGGCCAACGCCGCCAACCGCCGGATCGAGTTCACATTAACCGCGGGCGCTGGCGACAGCACAGCCGCGCCAGAAGGGGAGTAAGCGCCATGCCATTACTTTTGGAAAGCTGGATTTTGCTCGTCATCATATTCCTGATCGGGCTGGGCATTGGCTGGCTGATCTGGGGCCGGAACTGAGAAAGGGGGAAGAGACATGTTTCATTTGATTGCAGAGAACCCCATCCGGTTCATCCTTGCGCTGATTTTCGGCATCGCCACCGCGTGGTGGATCTGGGGCCGTCTGAGCCGCACCGAAGCCGCCGCCAGCGACGAGACGTCCTATCGGCGCTACGAGGATCCCGATTATGATCCCAACGCGACGGCGCCAGAGCCCGAGCCTGCGCCCGAGCCGGAACCAACTCCGGAACCCAAGCCTGAACCAGCACCAGAGCCAGTTGCACCCGTTGCCGCTGCTGCAGTCGCTGCCGGGGCTGCTGCGAACGATGCGGAGCCTACCGAGGCCAAGCCCGATATTGCCGCCGCCGTGGGCGAGCCTGACGATCTGAAAAAGATCAACGGTATCGGCCCCAAACTGGCGACTCTTTGCAATTCGCTGGGCGTCAGCCGGTTCGACCAGATTGCCGCGTGGGACGCTGGCGATGTGGCCAAGGTTAACGCCCATCTGGGCACCTTCAATGGCCGGATCGACCGCGACAACTGGGTCGAACAGGCAAAGCTACTGGCCGAGGGCGACATGGCCACCTGGGAACGCCGCTTCGGCTACAAGGGCAAGCCCGGCTAAGGGCCAACCCCGAACCCGCACAAAAGAAAAGCCCCGCATCCCGATACCGGGGGGCGGGGCTTTCTCGCTAGCGCGTTTCAGTCTGACGAGCGTGCGATTGCCGCTTCGAGCACCGGCACCTGCGAAACCGGAATTTGCCAGACCTGAAACAGGCCGCTTTCCCCTCCGGGAGAGCGGGGCCTCGCAGATGTGAAGACGAGCATTCGTCCGTCGGGCGTGATGCGCCCCGCGAAATCGGCAAAGCGTGAATTGACGCTCTTCCCCAGATTGACAGGATCTGACCACCCTTCGCTGGTCTTGACCGAAACAGAAAGATCGCCGCCGCCGATCTCGTTTCTGCGTTCGAAGCTAGCAATTATCAGGCGTCCATTGGGAGCAATCCAGGATCCGTCGTCTTCCCCCGTAGAGTTTATCGGGGCAGACAAAGGGCGCGGGGCGCGAAAGCCCCCATTGCTATCACCCTTTGCAACATAAATGTCCCTTAGACCTACGCCGTCGAGGCGCTCGGTCCAGAAATAGAGGTCACCATCCTCGGTCAGGACTGGCGCGGTTTCATTGTTGACGAACCGCAAGGTGCGAACTCTGCCGCCTCGGATCCGATTAATGTCGGGATCGTCCAATGCGACGGGCGTGGCATTCGGTTTGGTCAGGTCGAGTGAGAAGAGGTCGAAATCGTTGTCGACATTGCGATCCTTGTGGCGTGGTCGCTGCGGCGACCATGAGAACAACAGCCGCTGGCCATCGGGTGTCACGCTCGGCCATTCAGCCCGTGCGCGTTGGGGCAGCGCGACGGGTTTTGCTTCTTGCCACTGCCCATCGACCCGGCGCGCGGAATAGAGCAATTGCGGACAATTCCAGATGCGCTTGCAGTTGGCCCGTGTAAAATAGAGCGTCTGGCCGTCAGGGCTGAAACCGGGCGAAAAAGTGATCCTGCCGCTTTGGCCCAGCGCAGCCGGTTCGAACAGACTTGGGCCGATCGGCTGCGCGGCAGGTGGTTCGGCGGCAGCTGGCGTGAACAGGGCGGCAAGCATTTGCATCATCTGACAGAGCATTGAGTCTTCTCCTATTGCTACGAGGGTAGAGATCCTTCGCGATGCATAGTGAGCGAAATTGTTTGGGAGCCGATCATATTTGTGCAAGTTTACGCTTGATATGAGCGATATAGATCACCGTATGTTGGATCAGGCTGATCGTCGAATCTTGCGCGAGATTCAGAAGGACATTCGCCGCAGCCCTGAAGACATGGCTGGGGCTGTTGGCATGTCCGTTGCCACCTACCGCCGCAGACTCAACCGGCTGCGCAAGAGCGGCGTGATCCAGCGCGAGGCTGCAATTCTGGATCCCTCCGGTCTCGGCATCGAGATAATTGTATTGGTGACCATGATGGAGGAGCATGCGAGCGGCTATGATCGATTGAAGAAGCGGGTCCGCGCCGAGCCATTGGTTACCCAGTGTTACAGCGTAACCGGCGAAGCCGATCTTGTCCTGCACGTGGTCATGCCGGATATGGCGAGCTTCGAGAGCTGGATTACTGATTTCATTCTTGCCGACCCGGCTGTCCGGCGTTGCCAATCGAATGTTGTTTATTCGCGGATCAAATACGAGACTGCTGTTCCGGTTTGATTGGTTCTGCCGGTCGCGGGCAACGCTGCACACAAAAAGGGCCGCCGGATCACTCCGACGGCCCTTTTTCGTAATAGTGTCTTAGAGCGATTAGCCCTGACGTTCGCCGGTCAGCGGCATTGCGCCGAATGCGCCTGCGTTGACGTTACCGGTCAGCTGGTCGCCTTCAACGGTGGCTTCGCATTCCAGCTTCATCGGCATGGGAACGGTCATGTTCATGTCCCAGGTCAGCTTGTCGCCATCGACCTTGCCGTTTTCGACATCCATGGAACCCATGCCGCCCTGCATGGAACCGGTGAAGGTGCCGTCGTCGCCGGGGACGACGGTGAACGTGCCCTTCTGGTCGCCCATGGGGCTTTTCACGACGGTTTCGTAGGTACCTGCTACGGACATAATATTCTCCTTAGGTTGAATTCTGCGTGCGGCTTTCGCCGGTGCTTACATTGATGTCAACAATTGGCGGGGAAGGCTGTTCCAAGAATGCGCCTAACGCGCATTTGTGCCTAATCCCCACTCGTGACAGTCTTGCGGCTGGCGGCGTTGGCCAGCACGTCGTCCCGCCAGAAATGGACCGGCTTCAGCTCGTGCCTGATGAAAAACGCGGCCTGATCGGTGTGGTGCGGGCTGTCTGGCCGCGTGGTCGCCGCACCGAAGGGCTGGATAGAGCGGCTGAAGACGCGCTCGCCTTCGGTCCATTCGACCCATTGGATGAAGCTGTCACCATGGCGCACCGAGAGGCGGCCATCATCGTCCACATCCCACAAGGTGCTGGCGCGCAGCGTGTCCGAGCCGCCATCCAGCGGCAGGTCCACGCGGTTCTCCCCGGACCCTTGCCTCAGCCGCAGCACCTCGCCCATCGGTGGGTCCAGCCGGCCGAAATGTTCCATCAAATGCTCGGCAGAACGCTCAAGCTCTACTGCCGCATCGGGCCATTCGCCGTTCTGGTAATCGGACGACATGAAGGGGCGGATCATCAGGAGGGCCAGGGCATCCGCCTCGCCCACTCCGTCCGCCGTCATATCCCACTCGCCCAGCATCCGGCGCGCCTTCTTGGCATCGGGGCTGCGCGGTTTGGCCTTGGCGACCTCCTCCAGCATCCGCTCCACATAGCCGCTGCGTTCATAGCCGGTGTCGTATTTGATCCGCTCCAGATTGGCGCGGTCGAGCAGGTTGGCCTCGCTCATCAGTCTGTAACCGCGCGTGCCGCGATTGGTGTTCTTGGTCTCGATGCCCATTTCCGGCGCGAAGGCATCGGCGGACAAATCGCTGCCCGGTCCTGCATCGAGAAACGGATTGTTGTTCGCCTCGAACACCCAGCCGCTCGCAGGATTGGTATAGCGGGGCAGGCGTTCGTACTCGACCGTGCCCGACCAGATCAGGCGGCTGTCATCGCCCGGCAGGATGGTGCGCCAATTGACGGGCTGTCCGTCTACCTCGGCCACGCGATCAGGGATCGCGGCGTTGTAGATATTGGCGATATTCCCTTCCTTGTCGGCATAGATGAAATTGGTGGAGGGGATATCCATCCGCGCCAGAATGCCTTCCCACTCCTCGAACGTAGTCGCCTTGTTGAGGCGGTAATACGCATCGAGGGTGCCCAGATTGCCGATGCCGCCATAGCGCACCGCGAAGAAGCCATCGTCGTTGCGGATCACCGGGCCGTGGATGCTGCGATGCACGTCTTGGGGATAGGGCACGACAAGCGGACCGAATTTCACGGCCAGAGTGACAGAGGTGGTCTCCAGATTGCGCCATTCGCCATCGAGTTTGTAGCGCTTGCCGGTGTCGTCCATTTCCAGCTTGTAGACGTCGATCATGTCGGGCGTGTTGACCGTGTTGGTCCAGCCCAGATGCCGATTATGACCGAGAAATGGAAACGGGCTGCCGGGGAAATTTGCGCCCGCATAGTGCCAGCCTTCCTCGCTCTCCACCACCAGTTCGTACCACGCGACCCCGCCGCGCCATGGCTGGTGCGAATTGGAAATAAGAGTGGTGGGTCCGCCTGTTTTGGCTGGAGCGACGGCGAAGGCGTTGGAGCCGGAATGCGCGCCGTCCTCGCCCATATGCAGGGGTAGGGGAGCGCGGGCGACGGGTGGAGCTTCCTCGCCCTCCATGATCGGCGGGGCATCGCCAGATTGTTCGTCTTCTATGCCGGGAATGGGCGGGCCTTGCTCTCGATTGAGCGGCTTTCCCTCCACCAAGGGGCCGATGACATTGGCGAGACCGAAGAAGAACGGCTGGCGCAGCGCGAAACCGGCGGCAATGTCCTCGCCATTCACAGGGAACAGATTGTCGAGCTTGATTTCATCGGGATGCGCAGCGGCGTAATCGTTCAGGCCCGTGGCATAGGCTTCGAACAAAGCGCGCGTCTCGGCGGGCAGCTTGGGAAACTCCTCCTGCGCCGTCTCGCGGCTGCCGAGCAGGTGATACATGAAATCGACCTGCGCGCCTTCCGGCCCCGCGATTGCGCCATAGCGGCCACGCGCCATGGCGGCGACATCCTGCAGGGTGAAGAAATCATCCTCTGCATGGGCGATGGCGACCCCGTAGGCGACATCGGCATCGGTCTGCCCGTAAATATGCGGCACGCCGAAATCATCACGGATAATCTCTGCCGTATAGACCCGGTCGCCTGACGGAGCCTGTCCGGCGCGGGCGGCGAACGGCTCCCACACCATCGCGGTGACCAGCAGCATCAGGACCAGCGCCAGAACCACCCAGCCTATGCGCGCGGCGATCAATTTCATTGTGCAACTCTCCCTGCCGCGTGCCTAGCGCGGCGGCACGGCTGCGCAAAGTATTTTGCGGGCAGGGTATCGCAGAGGCGCGCAGAGGTCCTATATGCGACTAACACACCCTGTGATTTGCAGGGTCAGGACTTGTGTTGCCAAAATGCAACACTATATGCGTCGGGTCATCGTTTGAAGGGCTGAAATCCGTATGAATCTCGAAAAATTCACCGACCGCGCCAAGGGCTTCCTGCAGGCTGCGCAAACCGTCGCCATCCGCATGAATCACCAGCGCATCACGCCTTCGCATCTGCTGAAGGCGATGATCGAGGACCCCGAGGGCATGGCCAGCGGGCTGGTCGCGCGCGCCGGCGGCACGCCGCGCATGGTCGAGGACGAAGTCGACGCAGCGCTCGCAAAAATCCCGGCGGTCAGCGGGGGCGGGGCGCAGCAGACGCCCGGGCTGGATAATGACGCCGTGCGCGTGCTCGATCAGGCCGAGACCGTGGCCGAGAAATCGGGCGATTCCTATGTGACCGTTGAGCGCTTGCTGGTCGCGTTGGCTTTGGCGACGACCACGGCGGCGGGTCAGGCGCTGAAGGCCGCTGGTGTCGATGCCAAGACGCTAGAGGCTGCCATTACCGAATTGCGCGGCGGCCGCACGGCAGACAGCGCCAGCGCCGAAGAATCCTACGATGCGATGAAGAAATATGCTCGCGACCTGACCGAGGCCGCGCGCGAGGGCAAGCTCGATCCAGTGATCGGCCGCGACGAGGAAATCCGCCGCACAGTGCAGATCCTCGCCCGGCGCACCAAGAACAATCCCGCGCTGATCGGCGAGCCCGGCACCGGCAAAACCGCGATTGCCGAGGGCCTCGCGCTGCGCATTGCCAATGGTGATGTGCCCGACAGCCTGAAGGGCCGCACGCTCATGTCGCTCGACATGGGCGCGCTGATTGCGGGCGCGAAATATCGCGGCGAGTTCGAGGAACGGCTGAAAGCTGTGCTCGACGAGGTGAAGGGCGCGGACGGCCAGATCATCCTGTTTATCGACGAGATGCACACGCTGATCGGGGCGGGCGCGAGCGAAGGCAGCATGGATGCGTCCAACCTGCTGAAACCTGCTCTGTCGCGCGGCGAGCTGCATTGCATCGGCGCGACCACGCTCGATGAATATCAGAAATATGTCGAGAAGGACCCGGCGCTGCAACGCCGCTTCCAGTCGGTCTATATCGACGAGCCGAGCGTGGAAGATACGATCAGCATCCTGCGCGGGATCAAGGACAAGTACGAGCTGCACCACGGCGTGCGCATCACCGACGGCGCGATTGTCGCCGCCGCGACGCTGAGCCATCGCTACATCCAGAACCGCTTCCTGCCCGACAAGGCGATCGACCTGATGGACGAGGCCGCGAGCCGCATCCGGATGGAAGTGGAAAGCAAGCCGGAAGAAATCGAGGCCCTCGACCGCCGGATCATCCAGCTCAAGATCGAAGAAAGCGCGCTGGGCAAGGAAAGCGACGATGCCTCCAAGGACCGGCTCGATGCCTTGCGCAAGGAACTTGCGGAGCTGGAGCAGCAATCGAGCGAGCTCACCACGCGCTGGCAGAACGAGCGCGACAAGATTCACGCCGAAAGCCGGGTGAAGGAAGAGCTGGACGCGGCGCGCATCGAGCTGGAGCAGGCCGAACGTGCGGGCGATCTGGCTAAGGCCGGGGAGCTGTCCTACGGCACCATCCCTGCGCTGGAAAAGCAGCTGGCCGAAGCCGCTGGCCAGACCGAAAACGCTCTTCTGCGCGAGGAAGTGACCGAGGATGACATCGCCAATGTCGTCAGCCGCGCCACCGGCATTCCGATGGACCGCATGCTGGAGGGCGAGCGCGAGAAGCTGCTGCAAATGGAGAAGATCATCGGCAAACGCGTAATCGGGCAGGAAAAGGCGGTCGTGTCCGTCTCCAAGGCCATCCGCCGTGCGCGGGCCGGATTGCAGGATCCCGGCCGTCCGCTGGGCAGTTTCCTGTTTCTCGGCCCCACCGGTGTCGGCAAGACCGAGCTGACCAAGGCGCTCGCAGGCTTCCTGTTCGATGATGACACCGCGATGGTCCGCATCGACATGAGCGAGTTTATGGAGAAACACGCGGTCGCCCGGCTGATCGGCGCGCCTCCGGGCTATGTCGGCTATGAGGAAGGCGGCGTGCTGACCGAGGCGGTGCGGCGGCGTCCCTATCAAGTGGTGCTGTTCGACGAGGTCGAGAAAGCGCATAGCGATGTCTTCAATGTGCTGCTGCAGGTGCTCGACGATGGCCGCCTGACCGACGGGCAGGGCCGCGTGGTGGATTTCAGCAACACGCTGATCATCCTCACCTCCAATCTTGGCAGCACGCATCTGGCCAATATGACCGACGATCAGAAGGTCGAGGATGTGGAGCCACAGGTGATGGATGTGGTGCGCGGGCATTTCCGCCCCGAATTCCTCAACCGGCTGGACGAGATCATCCTGTTCCATCGTCTGAGCATGGAGCACATGGCCCCGATCGTGAAAATTCAGGTCGGCTGGGTGCAGAAACTGTTGAAGGACCGCAAGATCACGCTGGACCTGACCGAGGCGGCGCTGCGCTGGCTTGGTAGGGTCGGATATGACCCCGTCTATGGCGCGCGCCCACTGAAACGCGCGGTCCAGCGCTATCTACAGGATCCGCTGGCCGACAAGCTGCTGGCAGGCGAAGTGCCCGATGGCAGCACGGTTGCGATCGATGAAGGTGACGGAGCGCTGGAAATGGTGGTCGCCTCAGGCTAACGCCGCCGCTCATATCCAAAGGAACCTTCTTGGCATGAGCACGCGCGAACACTGGACCAGCTATTGGGAAGCGACGGACACGAAGGCCGCGTGCCTGCCCAGTCCCGAAAGCCCGGCGGCGCTGGTGATGGATGCCCGCTGGGCCGACTTGGCGGCAGGCTTGCCCGGAGGCGCGAAAGTCGTCGATCTGGCCTGCGGTATGGGCGCTGCCGGCAAGGCGATGCTGTCTGCCGCTCCGCATCTGGATATGACCGGCGTCGATTATGCCGAGATCGCCAATTCGGAAGACGTCGGTTTCCCCGTGCAGGGCAAAGTCGATCTGGAGGACCTGCCGCTGGAAGATGCTTCGGTCGATTGCGCCGTCAGCCAGTACGGGTTCGAATATGCGGGCGAGGCTGCGACCGGGGAACTGGTCCGCATCCTGAAACCGGGCGCGCCATGCCGCCTGCTGGTCCATCACCGGGGCAGTGCGGTTGTCCGCGTCAACTTTGTGCGGGCTTCCATTCTCGCCAGTCTGATCGCCCGCCGGGTGGATGGGCTGGTCGAAGAGCACAATCCTGCGGGCCTGCAAACCGTGTTCGACCACATGATCGAGACCTATGGCGAGCATCCGCTGGTGCTGGAGATCGCCACCGTGTGCCGCGACAGCCTGCGCCTGCCGGATGACAAGCGGGCCGAGGTTTCGCAGCGTCTGGGTGCCGGTATGCGGCGGGAGCGGGCGCTGCTGGATGCGCTGGCCGATGCGGCGATGGATGAAGGCGATATCGATGCTCTGAAAGCGGCGACCTCGGGCGAGATGACCTGGGAAGAGCCGCGCGTGCTCCATGCGTCCGAGGAAGAGAACGCGCCGATCCTGTGCTGGGAGCTGGACGGCCAGCGCACGGCGTCCTGAGAGGAGCGACAATGACCGAGACTCCTGCCGCCCTCGCACAATCGGCCCAGATGGCGATGCAGGAGGGGCGCTATGACGATGCGCACCCTATTCTGGCCACTCTGCACGCAATGCTGCCGGAGGATCCGATGGTCCTGCTGATGCAGGCCTATACCTATCGTGCGCAGGGCAAGGGGCCGGAGGCGCATGCGCATTTCAAGAAGGCCATCGCCTTGCAACCCGCCAATCTGGCGCTGCGTGGTCCCTATGCCGAATGGCTGAACGCCCTTGGCGAGTTCGAAGCAGCCATCGAGCAATATGATGCGATGCTGGCCCATCATCCCGATCTGCCCGATGCGGAGGTTGACCGGTTGCTGGCGCTGGCCAGAACAGCGCACCGCGCAGAGGCGCTGGAAGCGTTGACTGCCTTCGTATCCCGCCATCCCGATCACACACGTGCGGCCAACAATCTGGCGCTGCTGCTGCGCGAGGATGACCGGCTGGACGAGGCAGAGGCAGTGGCCAAGGGTGTGCTTGGCCGCGATTCGCACAATGGCCGGGCGGCGCATATCATCGCGCAATGCCGTCAGGAGGCCGGGAAGCCCGCCGGGGCGACATTGCAGAAAGCCGCGGATCTGGCGCCCGATGCGCTGCAAATCCAGTCCGCGCTGGCCCAGTCGCTGGTCGATGAAGGGCAGGCAGAAGACGGGATCGCGTTGCTGGAGCGCGCAGTGGCGGCGAACCCGCTATGGCTGGAGGGTCATCATTCGCTGGCCGATATCAAACGGCAATATCGCGGCGTGGACGGCTTCGCAGCGCATTTCGAGACCACACTGGCGGGGAATGCGGATAATCCCGCTTTGTGGGCAACCTATTCTTCGCTTGTAGCCCGGGTGGAAGGGCACGAGGCGGCCTTGTCGATTGTCGAACGGGCGGAGAAGGCTCTGGGATCGCCGGAGATGATGGCGCTCGCCCGGGCCAACAGCCTGTCGGAACTGGGCCGCTTTGACGAGGCGGAGTCGGTGTTTGCCACGCTGGATGTGCGGCAGGATAACGATCACGCGTCGAGCTATTTGCGCTTTCTCACACGGGCCAAGCGGTTCGAGGAAGCGCGCGATCTGGGCATGGCTCTGGCGGATGAGGGAAAGGCTGACGGGGAAACCTGGCCCTATACTGCCATCGCCCTGCGCAAGACCGACGATCCGTGCTGGGAGTGGCTGGAGGGGCATGAGGCCTTCATCCGGACTTTCGATCTTGCCGATTTCGCGCCCCGTCTGCCCGAATTGCGCGAGGCGCTGAACGCCTTGCATGTCTTCAGGCATCAACCGATCACCCAATCGGTGCGGGGCGGGACGCAGACGGCCAGCATTCTGTTCCGCAACCAGACGCCGGTCATTCAGGAACTGGTGGCGGGCCTGCGCGATTGCGTGCGAAACTATGTCGATGGCTTGCCGCCTTTCGATGCGCGCCATCCGCTGCTGCGATTGCCGCGCGAGGGCTTTCGCTTCTCCGGCAGCTGGTCGATCCGGCTGACCGAGGGCGGCTTCCACGCCAGCCACATCCACACCCATGGCGATATCAGCTCTGCGTTCTATGTGACATTGCCGGACGATCTGACCGATGGGGAGGGGACCGCAAACGGGACCGATCCCAAAGCGGGTTGGCTGACATTGGGCGAGCCGGCAGCGGAGCTGGACACCGGTCTGCCGCCGATCCGGATGGTGAAGCCCGAACCGGCCCGCTTGGCACTGTTTCCCTCGACCATGTGGCACGGCACGCGCGCTTTCCGCGAAGGCGAGCGGATGACGTGTGCCTTTGATGTCCAGTTGAAGCCCTACCTCTAGGGTCCAGCGCGCGCGAGCTATGCGCTGCGTGGCGATGCGGACGCGCTGTGCAGGATTACTGAAGCGTGCGTGAAGGTTCTGCGGGTGCCTTGCGGCTCGGTTCTGAGATTAGGCAGCGCTGCGGCCGAGCCAGCTCTCGGGCAAGTCGATGCATGCGGGCGGGCCGTAGGCGGGCCTGAAACTCCATAGACAGCCGACACCCGGTCCGATCGAGAGGGCTCAAACGCTCGAGTATGGGCAGCCCACGATGTCGCTGTTCGTGACGAAGCTGAGAGTTGGAAGATTGGGGAAGTCTACGGGTGTTCCCGTGTTTGCCTCGCCCTGCATGCTGAGGCGATCACGCCTGCTCTTATTGGCCCCAAACATTACGATTCTGGGGCACAAACAAAAACGGCGGGCCGAAGCCCGCCGTTCTCGTTTCAAACTCGCTGTCGCTTAGAAATCAAGCGAAGCGCGCAGGAAGATCTGACGACCCACCGGATCGTAGATACCCGGGTAGGTGTTGCCGTTCGACGGGCTGTAAGCCGAACCGATCAACGGCGGCTTCTTGTCGAAGATGTTGTTCACACCTGCAGTCAGGGTGAGCGTATCTGCAACAGTCGTCGAACCCGACAGATCGAAGTAGCTGTAGCTATCGATCGTGTCGAACTGGTCGTCACCGGTTACAGCAACGTCGCCTTCGACGCCGCCGGTGTAACGCCAGCTGAAGGTGAACGACGTACCGCTATCGGCACGGTACCCGACGCGGGCAACGTGGCCGTATTCCGGCTGCGGCGAACCACAGGTGGAACCGAAGAACCCGGCACAATCAATGAAGGGCTCGCCCGGAAGGGGCTGGAACCGGTTGTTGAAGGTGTAAACACCGGCGTAGTTGAAGGTCAACGCGCCGTTGCCGAGCGGGTAGTTGAAGGCAGCGGTGATATCGATACCTTCGGTTTCCAGGCTACCAATGTTCTGCACGGTGTTCACGACGAAGCCGTCGTTCGCATCGCTACCGAGCCAGAGGTCGCCGGTGCCTGCATTACGGTTGATCAGACTACAGAAGGCCGGATCGCCCGTGGCAATGCAGTTGTCGATGGCTGTCTGGGCGCCAACGCCGCCGATCGTACCTTCAACGGAGATGTTGAAGTAGTCGACGGTGAGAGCGAACCCGCGCAGACCCAGAGCATCGCCCGTGATAACCACACCGCCGGTGTAGCTGTCAGCAACTTCAGGCAGGAGGCCCGGGTTACCACCACCAAGCTGGTTATACTGGCCAGCCGGGTTTGCAGGGATGTTGCCGTACTGTGCAGCCGTCACACCGGTGTTGGCACACTGTGCCGCCGTTGCGGTAGGCGTTGCAGTCGCGCAAGGGTCGGTGCCACCGAACAGGCCGATGTTCTGCGGCGAGAACAGGCTCGTGATGTTCGGCGAACGAACGGCACGGCTGTAAACAGCGCGGAACTTGACCCAGTCGACCGGAGCGAAGTTCACACCAACCTTGTAGGTCTCGGAACCGCCCGACGTGTTGTAGTCGGAGTAACGGAAGCCACCCAGAAGGCCGAGGTAATCGATGAAGCCGCCGTCAACGAGCGGGATATCGATTTCCGTGAAGAATTCCTTCACGTTGAACGAACCAGCGACCGGAGCGGTGGGGCCGCCCTGACCGGACAGGTTACCCTGTGCGAAGTTTTCGTCGACGCGCAGTTCGTAGTCTTCACGGCGGTATTCGGTACCGAACACAACCTGGATGTCGCCAGCGCCGAACCAGTCACCGATCGGGCCGGTGATGTAGCCGGAAGCAACCGTGGTTTCGAGATCGGCGTTCTGCAGAGCAGGAACAGCGATGTAATCGAACTGTGCACGGGTAACGCCGCCAATCTGGAAGACGTTGAGCGGGATACAACCAGCGGGTTCACCGGTACCCGGGCAACCGCTGATCGCCGCGTTGATGCGGCTGACCGAGAGGTCGTTCAGGTAGGTGTTCTGGTAGATCGTGTTACCACGCAGAGCGTACACATCGTAGCTCCAGTCGTCCCACAGATCGCCGCGCATACCCAGCACACCGCGGTAGCTGGTGTGACGCAGGTCGTTCTGACGCGGAGCACCTTCGACGAGACGCTTACCGATCAGGATGCCGACCGAATCGTTGTCGTCGGCGCAACCCAGAGCGGTTGCCTGCTGATCAGACAGCAGGTTGTTGCCGCACGACAGGGTGTTCGGGCCGTTGAAGAACGTACCGGAGAACGCGATCTGAGCAACAGAACGGTCATCCATGAACTGGAATTCCGCATACGGGTTGAGCGACTCGTTGATTTCGTAATCAGCGAAGAAGCCAGCCGTCCAGCGCTTATCGGGGCGCTGGTAGTAGTTGGTCGGAGCGTAGTTGTACGTGTCGGCACCCGTGCCCGAGAAGGCGAGCGAGTCGCGGAACGTGTTGCCCGGGCCGTTTTCGTCCAAGGTAAGAACGTTCGAACCGGTCAGACCGTTTGCACCAGGCGAGAACACGAAGAACGTGCCGTTCGGGGTGGTCGACGAACCGGCGCAGGTGAAGCCCGTGGGATCCGTGGAGCGGAACGAGAGAGCACAGGCGCTTTCGTCGTAGTTGGCCTGAACGATCGCGTCGATTTCACGATAGCCGAGGTAGCCCGTTACGTGGCCACGGCCGTCATCGAAGCCGGCACCGAAGGTGGCGGTGATGTCGTAGGTGAAACCAGCGTTCTGCGAGTCGTTGGGAACAGGGTTGTTCGTGCGACGCAGCAGATCCTGGATCGAGTCGTTGCCGTTGCTTGCGTTGTAGAAGCTGACCTGACTTTCGAGCGAGAAGCCCTCGTAGTCGCGGTCCATGATGAAGTTCACAACACCAGCCACAGCGTCGGCACCGTAGGTGGACGAAGCGCCGCCGGTCACCAGCTCGATGCGCTCAACAAGCTGCGCAGGGATCTGGTTAAGGTCAGGTGCGGTTGCGAAGGGGTCACCGGAAGGCATCCGGCGGCCGTCGATCAGAACCAGCGTACGGGTCGAGCCCAGGTTACGCAGGTTGACGGTGGCGGTACCCGATGCGCCGTTCGAAACGAACGCGGTCTGGCCGGCAACAGTCTGCGGCAGGTCGTTGAGGAGGTCCTCGACGCGAACCGTACCGGTTTCGTCGATCGACTCAGCACCAACGGTCGTAACCGGCGAGATGCTTTCCACTTCGGGGCGAACAATACGCGACCCGGTAACGACGATCGGTGCGCCGACAGCTTCGTCGGCTGTTGCTTCGTCGGCATCCTGCGCCATGGCGGGCGTCGCGGCAAGTGCCACGCCGAGCGCCACAGGTGCAGTAGCCAGCTTCAGCTTGCTTTGCATTTTCATGTTGCTTCAGTCCTTTGTATTCGTTCGTGGCCATGAAACATGTGGCCCAGAACATTCTCAGATCTGTATAAGCCGCTGCGGACAATAGATGCACGCCCCCCGCGGATGGGTCCGTTTGCACGCACCACGCTGCCCAATGCAAAGCAAATGTGGGCCGTTTCCACGGTTGACCAAGCGGTGTGGCAGTTTTGTCACAAGGCTTGCGGGGTGACGTTTAGGAGCGCCAAAACGGCAGAAATCCGCGCGTTTCAGTGCCTTTCGGCAATATGAACGACAGAACCTGCTGCAATTGCAGGGCTCCCTTATTTGCTTGGTTGACGCAAACGTAAGGCCATCCTACCGCCGCACACACATTACCAGAGCCCCAATTGCTTTCAGGAGACCGAATCCATGGCTGCTGCCTATATTGTCGAAGCTGTTCGTACCGCCGGAGGCCGCCGTGGTGGTCGTCTTGCCGGGGTCCATCCGGTCGATCTGGCCGCGAAGTCGCTGGATGCGATTGTCGAGCGCAGCGGGATCGACCCCAAGGCGGTGGACGATGTGATCATGGGCTGCGTGAGCCAGGGCGGGGAGCAGGCCATGCAGGTCGGCCGCAACGCCGTTCTGGCGACCAAGCATCTGGGCGAGTCGACTCCGGCTGTGACCATCGACCGGCAATGCGGTTCTTCGCAGCAATCCATCCAATTCGCCGCGCAGGCGGTGATGTCGGGCACGCAGGACGTGGTGATTGCGGCCGGGATCGAAAGCATGAGCCGTGTGCCGATGGGCTCCACCGCGATGTTCCATATGAAAGAGGGTCTGGGGAACTATAAATCGCCCGGTCTGGAAGAGAAATATCCCGGCATCCAGTGGTCCCAGTTCATGGGCGCCGAAATGATTGCGGAGAAGCACGGCTTTTCCAAAGACCAGCTCGACGCTTTCTCGCTCGGCAGCCATGCCAAGGCGATCAAGGCGACCGAGGCCGGTCTGTTCAACGATGAGATCGTCCCGGTCGAGATCGAGACGCCGGAAGGCACCGAGATGCACACGGTGGACGAGGGCATCCGCTTCGACGCCACGCTGGAAAGCATTGCCGGGGTCAAGCTGCTGAGCCCGGAGGGCAAGATCACCGCCGCAAGCGCGAGCCAGATTTGCGACGGCTCCAGCGCGGTGCTGGTCGTCAGCGAGGAAATGCTGAAAACGCACAACCTCACCCCGCTGGCGCGCATCCATAATCTGACCGTCACGGCAGGTGATCCGGTCATCATGCTGGAAGAGCCGCTGTTCGCCACCGACCGCGCTCTGGAGCGCGCCGGTATGAAGATCGGCGATATTGATCTTTATGAGGTCAACGAAGCCTTCGCCCCGGTGCCGATGGCATGGCTGAAGCACACCGGCGCCGATCCGGACAAGCTCAATGTCAATGGCGGCGCGATTGCGCTGGGCCATCCGCTGGGCGCTTCGGGCACAAAGCTGATGGCGACGCTGGTCCACGCCCTGCGCGCACGCGGCAAGAAATATGGCCTGCAGACAATGTGCGAAGGCGGCGGCGTCGCCAACGTCACGATTATCGAGGCGCTCTGAGGATTTTGTCATCCCAGCGAACGCTGGGATCTCGGGCCGCAAGCTCCATCCGAATTGAACCCGATCCCAGCTTCCGCTGGGATGACGAACTTTGACTAAAAGGAATTGAGATAATGGAAGTATCAGCCAACACCCCCGCCGTCGTCACCGGCGGCGCATCCGGCCTCGGCGCGGCCACTGCGCGCGCTCTGGCAGCGAAGGGCGCGAAAGTCGCCATTTTTGACATGAACGAAGAAACCGGCAACGCCGTCGCCAATGAAATCGGCGGCGTGTTCTGCAAGGTCAACGTGACCAGCGACGAAGACGTGGACGCAGGCTTTGCCAAGGCGCGCGAAGCCCACGGGCAGGAGCGCATTCTGGTCAACTGCGCGGGTATCGGCAATGCGATCAAGACCGCCAGCCGCGACAAGCAGACGGGCGAAATCAAGCACTTCCCGATCAGCGCGTTTGACTTCGTCATTCAGGTGAACCTGATCGGCACGTTCCGCTGCATCGCCAAGTCGGCTGCGGGCATGATGAGCCTCGACCCGCTCACCGACGAGGGTGATCGCGGCGCGATTGTGAATACCGCTTCGGTCGCCGCCGAGGACGGCCAGATGGGCCAGGCGGCCTATTCCGCGTCCAAGGGCGGCGTCGTCGGCATGACCCTGCCCATCGCACGCGACCTGATGCGCGAAGGCATCCGCGTGAACACCATCCTGCCGGGCATCTTCAACACCCCTCTGATGAACGCCGCCCCGCCGCAGGTGAAGGAAGCGCTGGCCCAGTCGGTCCCGTTCCCCAAGCGCCTCGGCTACCCCGAAGAATATGCAAACCTCGCGATGACGATGATCGAGACCGGCTACTTCAACGGCGAAGACGTACGGCTTGACGGCGCGATCCGCATGGCTCCGCGTTGAGCACTGCAGGATAGAAGACGATATCGCTGCCCGCTCCTTGTTGGGCGGGCAGCGACGTCCTTGTACTTCAGTGGCGAGGCAAAGAACGCCTCCCCCATCCTACCCCATGTTCGAGCGGGCTATCTGCAACTCCAGTCGCTTTACCTCGCGAATAACGCGATTGGCCTGCAGGCTTGGCCACAGGGTCAGCTTGATTAGCAGCGCCTGAATCAGCAGCACGGCAGAGGGCAGCCCCCATTTCAGTGCTTCCAGGGGATCCTCCGCCTGAAAGAACCGCACCGCGAGATACACCGCAGCGGCGAACATCAGAATCTGCGCGGTCATCATGAGCCACGTGACCCAGCCCAGCTTCCCGCCAAACAGCCCGAAAGCCTGCGTGAAATAGCCCGGCTCGTCACCCAGCTGGTGCAGCAATTCGCGCTCTTCCGCATTCAGCGCAGCGTCGATCATCTCGTCCAACTTGTCTGTCATGGCTGTTCTCCTTCCAATATCGCGCGCAATTTGCGGCGTGCATTCATGAGTCTGGTCTTCACTGTGCCGACCGGCACATCCAGCGCGACGGCCACCTCGGCCACGCGCATTTCTTCAAAATGATACAGCGCGATTGCGGCGCGCTCGCCAGCGGGCAATTGGCGGATGGCCGCTTGCAACCGGGCAAGCTGTGACGGCGCATCCGGCTCGCTCGCCGCGTCTCTTGGTTCGGCCGCGAAGTCCGATTTGAGCGCGCGATCCCTGACGGCGCGATCAATCTGTCTGGCGCAGCAGCGCGACGTGATCCGGTACGCCCAGGCGGGGAAGACACGCGCGTCCTGCAGGCCGGTCAACCCCCTGACGATCTCGCCCCACGCCGATTGGGCCGCATCCCGCGCCGCCTCCTTGTCGCCCAGCAAGCGGTAGGCATGAGAGACCAGCTTCGCCTCCCACTTCTGCGCGAGCTGGTTCCACGCGGCACGGTCCCCGCTCTGGGCAGAAGCGACCAGAAATTCATCGACCAGAAGCGAGGCGGATTGCCGCTGTGTGATGGGTCGCCTCCTCCTCCGGTGTGCCTGTGCACGAGCCTGCATCTCTTCCGAGCCGCGCGGCTTTCATAGAGTAAGTGCGCCCGCCGACCCATCCGGTTCATTTGCGGGAGAAATTATTTGGGGTGGTTGTGATTGGGTGTGCGTTAGCCGTCCCGGCTGCCGGGCGCTTTCGTTAGTTTTCGAGGGCCGCGAACGTCTCGATATCGTCGACTTTTCCGGAGACGACCAGCACATCGCCCGGCATGATCAGCGTATCGGGCACGGCGTGGATGAAGTCCTCGCCCTCCCGCTTCACCCCGATCACCGTCACTGCGTATTTCTTGCGGCATTCGCTGGTTACCAGCGGGATGCCGATAATCGGACCCGGCGCGGCGAGGCGCGCGATGGAAAAATCGTCGCCGAAATCGATGAAATCGAGCAGCCGCTCGTTCAGCAGCCGGGCCACCCGCTCGCCCATACGCTCTTCGGGGAAGACGACGTGGCCCGCGCCCGTACGCTCCAGAATGCGCGCGTGCTTCTCGTTTGTTGCCTTGGCCCAAATCCGCTCGATGCCCAGATCGCTCAGCGCAAGGACGGTCAGCACGCTGGCTTCGATATCGCTGCCGATGGCGACCACCGCCGAGTCGAAATCGGCCACGCCGAGGCTCTGCAGGCACTGCATGTCGGTACAATCGGCTTCGACCACCTGGGTGAGCTCGGATGCGAACTGCTGCACCAGCGCCGGGTCGGTATCTGCGCCCAGCACCTCGTGGCCCATCCGCTCCAGCGTCCGCGCGACAGAGCCTCCAAAACGGCCAAGGCCGATCACCAGAACGGGTTTGTTTTGCTTAGCCGACAATGGGGTCCTCCTGAGGGTAACGATACGGGCGCGGCTGGGCGCCCAGAGCAAGCGCTGTTGCCACAGTGATCGTGCCAACCCGGCCGACAAACATCAGCGCGATAATCACAAGCTGGCCTGACGGGGGCAGCTCGCCAGTGACGCCAGTAGAGAGGCCCACGGTCGAGAAGGCCGAGATCGCCTCGAACAAAAGGTCCTCGAACGGCAGCGGGGTCACGATGGAAAGAAACACGGTCGCGCCAAAAATAAGGCTGCCCGCCAGCACCACCACCGTCAGCGCCTGCCGCTCCACCGCAGGGCCAAACCGCCGCCCGAACAGGCCCGCATCGCGCCGCCGGGCGACTTCCGACAAGACGATAGCCAGCACGACGAGGAAGGTCGTGATCTTGATCCCGCCTGCCGTACCCGCGCTGCCGCCACCGATGAACATCAGGAAGTAGTTCATCATCAGGGTTTCATCGCGAAACGCGCCGACATCCAGACTGTTGAAACCCGCCGTGCGCGGCATCACCGAATGGAAACCGGCATTGAGCACCTTGGCCCCCAGACCCATCGGCCCCAGCGTGTCGGCATTGCTCCATTCCATCGCGAGGATCGAGACGAAGCCGATGACCAGCAGGCCGGCCGTGCCACTCACCGTGATCTTAGTATGCAAGCTCCAGTCGCTCCAAGCGAGGTGGTGCCGCCGCAAATCCTGCATCACGGGAAAACCCAGCGCGGTCAGGATCACCGCCAGCATGATCGGGATGAGCATGACCGGATCGCTCTGGAACCCTATGACGCTGTCGGAATAGCTGGAGAACCCGGCATTGTTGAACGCGCTGATGGAATGGAAAATGCCATGCCACACGGCGTCACCCAAGGCGTGATCGTAGAAGAAATAGAGCCGCGCGGTCAGGATTGCGGCGACCGTCGCCTCCACCGCAATCGTGATTTTCAGGACGAGTTTCAGCACCGAACGCGCATCCCCGCCTTCCAGCCGGTTGCGCTCGACCTGCGTCGCCATCCGGTCGCGTAATCCAAAGCCGCGTCCGGCCATCAGGCCAAACAGCGTCGCCGCCGTCATGATCCCGAACCCGCCGATCTGGAACAGCAGCAGGATCACGACCTGCCCGAAGAATGACCAATAGGTTGCCGTATCCACTACAATCAGGCCGGTCACGGCGACCGCAGATGTCGATGTAAACAGCGCGGTCATCGGCGCTGTCGGTTCACCATCGGCGCTCGCTATAGGCAGGCTGAGCAATCCCGCGCCGACGAGGATGGCCAGAAGAAACAGCACGGGGATGAGCCGGATCGGATCACGAAAGACGCGCATTGCCGGTTAATACAGAGGCTTGCGCCGCGCGAAAGCGTTTTGTGGGTCGAGGAGGCACGAACGGACTTTCGCCGCTTTCCTCCGCTCCACCCGCCCGCTAGACCCCTCGGCATGACACGCACCGCGCCCCTCAACCTAACTGCTTTGGCACTTGGGTTCGGGGGCGCGGTGGTTTTTAAGCCTTGGACAGTCTGCCAACCACTCCAAGTGTTCCGACCTGTGAATTGATCGAAGGGAAACCCGATAGTGTCCTACACCCAGATAACGCTCGAGAAGGCCGATGGCGTGGCTGTTATCACGCTGAATCGGCCCGAGAAGATGAACGCCTACACCCGCACGATGGGCGAGGAGATCATGGCGGCGCTGGACGATACCGACGCCGATGACAGCGTGCGGGCGGTGATCTTCACCGGGGCGGGGGACCGGGCGTTCTGCGCCGGGGCCGATCTGACACCGGATGACGGCGCGCGGCCCTTTGCCGACAACACCGAGGTGGAGAGCCTGTCTGACCCGCGCGTGCGCGATGGCGGGGGCTTGCTGACGCTGCGCCTTTTCAAATCGACCAAGCCGCTGATCAGCGCTTGCAACGGCGTGGCCGTGGGTGTGGGCGCGACGATGCAGTGCGCGATGGACATAAGGCTGGCGGCAGACAGCGCGCGCTTCGGCTTCGTGTTTGCCAAGCGCGGCATCGTTCCGGAGGCCGCCTCCAGCTGGTTCCTGCCCAAGATCGTCGGCATCCAGCAGGCATTGGAATGGTGCTTCACAGGCCGCATCTTCGATGCTGCCGAGGCGAAGGAGGGCCGCTTCGTGCGCTCCGTCCATCCGCAGGCTGAGCTGATGGATGCTGCGCACGCGCTGGCGCGCGAGATTGCGGACAACACCTCCGCCGTCTCCGTCGCGATGACCCGCGCGATGCTCTACCGCCTGTCCACCGCCGACCACCCTATGGAAGCGCACAAGATCGACAGCCGCAGCATCTACCGCCTCAGCCGCGGTGGTGATGCGAAGGAAGGGATCGCCAGCTTCCTAGAGAAGCGCGCGCCCGAGTATCCCGACAAGGTGAGTGAGGATATGCCCGACTTCTACCCATGGTGGGAGGAGCCGGAGTACGAATGAGCGCACCTATGAGCAATTGGCATATCGGGGTCCTGGGCGGCAGCGGCCTGTATGAAGGCATCGCGCTGGAGGACCAGCAGCAGATCGAAGTGGGCTCTCCGTTTGGGGAGCCTTCGGGGCCGGTTACTACGGGCCGAGTCGGCGGTGTGAAAGTGACCTTCATGGCGCGCCACGGGGCGGGGCACCGGGTGCCGCCGTCTGCAGTGAACTACCGCGCAAATGTGGACGTGATGAAGCGCTGCGGCGTGACGGACCTGTTGGCGATCAGCGCCATCGGTTCCCTGTGCGAGGAAATGGCGCCGGGGCAGATGGTGGCGGTGGACCAGTTCATCGACCGCACCAGTGGGAGGCCGTCGAGCTTCTTCGGAGAAGGCATGGTGGCGCACGCTGGTCTGGCCGATCCGGTCTGCGCGCGGTTCGCCGCTCTGGCCGCTGACGCGGTGGAGGCCGCGAAGGGCACGGTGCACCGGGGCGGGACATATGTGGCAATCGAAGGCCCGCAATTCTCGACCCGCGCGGAAAGCCGGATGTACCGCGAATGGGGCGGGGACGTGATCGGGATGACCGCCATGCCCGAGGCGCGGCTGGCCCGCGAGGCGGAGCTGCCCTACGCGCTGCTCGGCATGGTGACGGACTATGACAGCTGGCGCGATGCGGAAGCGGGCGTGGAGGCAAATGACATCATGGCGACGCTGGCCGCCAATGCCGATCTGGCGCGGGCCACGCTGGCGGCTTTGCTGGCGGCCTTGCCGGAAGAGCGTGAAGCCAGCCCAGTCGATACCGCGATGGAGTATGCCCTAATCACTGCACCCGAGGCGCGCGATCCGGTGCTACTGGCAAAGCTGGATGCAGTGGCCGGAAGGCTGCTTGGCTGATCGTATGAGCAAAACCGATCAGACGGCGCTGGCCGACTTCCTGCCCTACCGGCTGTCTGTCGCGTCCAACGCGGTCAGCGCGCGGATTGCGGAGCTGTATCGCAGCCGCTTCGGCCTGACGATTGGCGAGTGGCGGATCATGGCCGTGCTGGGGGAGGGCGAGGCCCTGACCCAGCGCGAACTGGTGGGCGCGACACTGATGGACAAGGTGGCGGTCAACCGCGCGTGCAAGGTGCTGGAAAAGCGCGAGCTGGTGGCGCGCACGCCCAATCCGGAAGATGGTCGATCCCACCGGCTGGATCTGACAGACGAGGGGCGCGGGATCTATGGCGAGGTGATGCCGCTGGCCCGCGATATAGAGGCGCAGCTGCTGGCTGGCTTTACAGCAGAAGAGTACGAAACGATGCGCGGCCTGCTGGCACGTTTGCGCCAGCAGGCCGAACATATCGGTTCAAACTAAGGGTTCGGCTTAGCCGCCCTCGGCTCCGCTGCCCGGAGGTCCGTCGCCAGCGAAGGCGTCGGAGATCGAGCAGGCTGCCGGGCCGAGGATCACGATGAACAGGGTCGGCAGGATGAACAGGATCAGCGGCACCGTCATGATGGCCGGCAGACGCGCGGCCTTCTCTTCGGCGCGCATCATCCGCTCGTTGCGGAACTCGGCCGACAGAACGCGCAGGGCAGAAGCCAGCGGCGTACCGTAGCGTTCGGTCTGAACCATGGTGGTCACCACGCCGCGCACCGATTCCAGATCGACGCGGTAGGCTAGGTTGTTGAAAGCATGACGGCGCTCGGACAGGAACGAAAGCTCGATCGCGGTCAGGGCAAACTCGTCGCCCAGTTCCGGATAGGCCCGGCCCAGTTCCTTCGCCACGCGGTTGAATGCGGCGTCGACCGTCAGACCGGCCTCGGCGCAGATAACCAGCAGGTCGAGCGCGTCGGGCAGACCCTTGCGGATGGAATCGGTCCGTTTCTTGGCGCGGTTCTGCAGGAACAGCTCCGGTGCCTTGTAGCCCAGACCGGTTGCCCCGACGAGCGCGCCAAGCTGCTTGGCCTGCGACCAGTCGGGCACGACATCGAGCACATAGATGGCAAAGGCCGCGATCAGGCCGGTGACGACCGGCAAAATTGCGCGAACCCCGATAACCACCACCGCGAGTTCTTCGTTGCGATAGCCTGCGTGAGCAAGTTTCTGGCGGATCGCCTTGACCTGGCTGTCCTGCAGCACCTTGAAGCTGGAGAGGGTGTCTTTCACCTTCTCCGTCGTGTCGGTCTTCTTGATCAGGCTCTGGCGTTTCTTGCCGGAGGCTGTGACGATGCCCGCCTTCAGTTCGTCGCGGCGATTGTTGAGCGCTTTGACGCGCTTCGCCATCGGATCCTTGACGGTGACAGCGGCGTAGATAGCCAGCATGACAGCCATCGCGGCCACCCCGGCCAGAATGGTTCCGACAAGGAGGACATCGACGCCGAGAAGCGTGGGGCCTGATGGAGTATCGAACATGCGTGTTTCTCCAATCAGATTTCGAAGCTGACCATTTTGGCCATGATGAACACACCGATCGACATCCACAGCATGCCGCCAAGGCCTGCCACGATCAGACGGTCTTCCTCGAAGAAGCCGGCGACGTAATCGGGATTGATCCACCAGATCAGGCCGAAGACGATAAAGGGCAGCGAGCCGACGATGTAGGCAGACGCCTTGGACTCGGAGCTCATCGCCCGGATCTTCAGCTTCATCTGCGTGCGTTTGCGCAGCACGTCTGCGAGGTTCGACAGGGTCTCTGCCAGGTTACCACCGGTCTCGCGCTGGATGGCCAGCGTGATGCAGAAGAAGTTGAATTCCGGAATGCCGAGCCTGTCGGCAGTGGTCTGGAGCGAATCCTCCATCGTGCGGCCAATCTTGATCCGCTCGGTAATGCCCTTGAATTCCTCGCCAACTGGTCCGGGAATTTCGCTGGAGACAATGCCCAGCGTTTCCGTCACCGGCAGGCCGGATCGCAGGCCGCGGACCAGCAATTCGATGGCATCGGCAAATTTCGCGTTGAACTGAGTGGTGCGGCGATTGATGAAGAAATTGACGACCAGATGCGGCAAGCCCAGGCCGAGTATCAGCCCGACGATGGCCGCCAGCAGGAACGCACCCGAACGCAGGTAAACCAGCACGGCCACGCCCAGAAAAACCCCGAGTGAAGCGTAGAAATACTGCTGGACAGTCCAGCCCTTACCGGTCCGCTCAAGCCGGATTGCCAGTGCCTCTATCCGCGATCCGGAGCCGGCCAGTTTCGTCGCCCGCGGCTTGCGCGATGCGATAGCCTTTTTCAGCTGGCTCTCGACCTTGGTGTCGGTGCTTTCCGAGTGGCGGAACCGCACAGCCTGAAGGCGGCGCGTGCTTTCCTTGCCAGCGGACGGCCCCGACATCGCTGTATAACCCACGACCATAAGGGCCATGAGGCCGGCAGCGAATAGCAGGAGCTGGAATATGCTCATCGGTCGGGTCTTTCGTTCAATGTTCCGCGCAAGGCTTCAATCCGGCGTCCCGTCGCGGGGACGCCGGGATGAAGTTATTCTGCAGGAACGCTTTCCTTGGGTGCCTTGGCTTTCTTCGAAGGCAGCAACGATTTGAGATCGAAGCTTCCCAGAAGCGATTTCTTGCCATCGGCTTCCTCGTCGTCCTCTTCGACACTGGCGCCCACAACGCGGTCGGCCAGCTGCTTGATTGCATTGGTCGCCTTGCTGCTGGCGTTCGCGTCCACGAACACCTGGCCCAGCTTGGCGGCATTGGCAGCCGCCTTCGCATCGTAAGGAATGGTGATGTCGATCTTGCGCTCGATCGAGGCTTCGAAATCGGCCTTGCTGATCTCGGCGACGCCCGATTGCACCTTGTTGGCCACGATGATGGCCTGTGCATGCGGAGCGTTGGTCTTGAGCCACGACAGGATGCGGATGGTGTCACGGGCCGAAGCCAGCGTCATATCCGCCCCCAGCACGACGACATTCACATCGGCGAGCAATTGCGGGAAGTTGATCAGCATGTTGCGCGGCATGTCGATGACGGTCATCTCGAACGCCTGGCGGAACTCGTCCTCCAGCTGCACGAAAGCGCTGCCATCGGTCATCAGCGGCGAGTTGATCGGCGCCTCTGCGGACAGAATGGCCAGATTGTCGTTCGCGCGGATCATGGCGCGTTCGATAAACAGGCCGTCGATCCGGCTGGGATTGTCGATCGCATCGGTCAGGCCGCGGCCCGGCTCCAGATCCAGCGCAAGAGCGCCGGTTCCGAAATGCACGTCGAGGTCCAGCAGCGCGGTCGGCATCTTCATGTCGTCGCTGAACAGCCATGCGAGCGAAGTCGCCATGGTCGAAGCGCCGACACCGCCGCGTGTGCCCACGATTGCGGTGGAGATATGGCGCTTGACCACATCACCATCGTTCGATTTCGGCTGGCTGAAAACAGCCTGCGCCTGATTGAGCGAGTCGCGCAGCTGGCCAGCGGACAGCGGTTTCAGCAGGTAATCGTGAATACCGCTCGACAGCAGGTCGCGGTAGAGGCGCACATCATTGACCTGGCCAACCGCGATTACGATCGTGCCCGGCTCGCAGACTTCTGCCAGCGCGTTGATGTCGTTCAGCGGATCGCCGCTTTCCGACAGGTCCACCATCAGGATGTTCGGGCTGGCCGAAACGCTGAGCGACTGGACAGCATTGCGCAGGCCGCCTTTGTTGCACTTTTCCGGCTGCCAGCCCATTTCGATGACCACCGGGCGGAGGATATCCAGCGCGGTATCATCGCAAATATAGGCGGCGAAGGGATCACGATTGCCGGGCATTCCGGCACTCCAGGGAGCGTTCATGAGTTAGTCTCCTCCATTTTCGAGGCCGGAACCGGCAAGGCCCTCGGCACCGGTCAGCGGCTGCTCGACATAGCCCTGAATGGCTTTGTTCGAGGTGCGGATGACGGTTTCACCGGTTCCGCGCTGGCCGGAGATCAGGTCTTCCGGATTGGCGACCATCGCCGCCAAATTGCCGTTGACGCCGCAGCCGAAGCCCGGATGCGTGCCATTGTTGTAATTGATGTCCGATTTGATGTCCCAATCGGGGCATCCCGGTACACTCGCGGTGGAGCGGGTGATCACAATGCGGGCATTGCCCGGCTGGACGAAGCCCTGCGTGACAGGAGCCCCCTGGCTCACGAGGATGCCGTGGCGCCCGGCGAGAGCGGAAACGGCAGCTGCGACGGCAGGGCTGCGCATCGGATCCTCGATCGAGACCCGGTCACCGTAACCCAGCTCCATGGTTTCGAACCAACCGGCCAGCCGCTGTTCTTCGACAGAGCTGAGACCCGCCGCGCCCGAGCGGACGTCGAACGTATAGTTCGTGCGTTCCACCACCGGCTGCTTGGTGCTGTAAAGGCTGCGGTTCTCCGGCATCCCGCCGCACGCCGACAGCGCCAGGCCGAGGGAGAGGGAGACAGCTCCTGCGAAAATTCGTTTCGATTTGGTCATCGTCTTCCCTCTCTTACTTCAGGCTGAAACCGGGAGCTGCCACTGCGGGCCGTTCCTCGCGTTTCGCTTTCTTGGATGTCTTGGCCACGCGTTCCGGATTGTTCTTGCCCGGCGCAGGCAGGACAGTATCGGGCGTGATTTGCGAAACACCGGGAGGCGCCGCGCCGCGGTCAATGGCGGTCGGGCCGGGGCGCACAGCTCCGGTTTCGCCGTCATTTTCCTGATATCCGACCATCTGCTGGAATTCGTTGGCGGCCCGGAACCCGTCGGTTGGCAATTTGATGTCGTTCGCATTGACTGGCTCGACCAGATACGGGGTCACCACGATCACCAGCTCCGTTTCACCGCGGCGGAAGCTGCGGCTGCGGAACAGGTTGCCGAGGATCGGAATGTCACCGGCACCCGGAGCCTTGTCGATCGTATTCTGGGCGTTGTTGCTCATCAGGCCCGCGATCATGAAGCTCTGGCCGGAGCCGAGCTCGATCGTGGTTTCGGCCCGGCGGATTGTCAGCGCCGGGATCTGGAAACCGTTGAGGGTAACCGCGCCTTGCGAGGACAGCTCGGAAACTTCCGGACGCACCCGCATGGAGATGCGGCCATTGGCCAGAACCGTGGGCGTATAGGCCAGGCTGACACCGAATTTGCGGTACTCCACCGTGGTCGTGCCCAGACCCTGACTGATCGGGATCGGGAACTCGCCCCCTGCGAGGAAGTTCGCCGTTTCGCCCGACAAGGCCGTCAGATTGGGCTGCGACAGGGTGGTGGACAGACCGTTGCGCTCTGCCAGATCCAGCGTTCCGGCCAGATCAAGACCCAGCAATTTTCCGAGACCGGCAATCGTGGTGCCCGACCCTGTGCCGGTCACGATGGTGGTTCCTTCGGAGCCGCCTGTCACGCCGACACCTACGGGGCCGCCCGGAGAATATTGCGGGATGGGACCGCGTCCGGTCGTGACACCGAACTGGAAGCCGTCGGTGGAATCGGCGGAAAGCAGGTTGGCCCCAATTTCGCGCACCAGCGAACGGCTGACTTCGGCAAAGCGGACCTGCAGATTGACCTGCAGCGGCGTGGCCATTTTCAAACGGCTGATAATGTTGAACTCTTCGCCAACATAGGCCTGCACCAGTCGCTCGGCCTCGGCCGCGTCTTCGGGTGCTGCGACGGTCCCGGTCAGCAGGATCGTGTTGGTGCCAAGAGTTGAATTGGCAATCTTCGCACCCGGCATCGCCAGATCGAGCATCTGCGAGATGCTGGAGATGTTGTTGCCCACGCGGACATTGGCGGACCAGACGATATCGCCTGCCGCATTGCTGGCATAGACGGTGGTTTCACCGCCGCTTTTGCCGAACAGATACAGCTGGTTGCGCGATTTGATCTGCACATCCGCGATCTGGTCGTTCGCGATGAAGACGTCGGCCATATTGCCGGGCACGTTGATCAGTTCGCCGCGGCCGATCGACAGATCGACGCTTTGCGAAGGCTGGGTCACGCCCTGGGCCTGAGCCGTGGTCGCGACCATTCCGGTGAAGGGCGCGAAAGCAAACCCCGCGAGGAGCAGCGAAGCGAGTGCTTTACGTTTCATGGGGTTTCCTTTCGGAGTCCGTCCAGCGGAACTGCTGGGCCCGGACAGGGGCGTGGTTGGAGCGCTGGAAAATGCCATCTTACTTGCTCACTTCGACTTCGGTTGTGCTCTTGCCGCGGGTGACCCGGACAACCGGACCTTTCGGCTGTGGCGGCGGCATGTTGACGATGTTCCCACCCGACGATCCGCCGAAGGGTACCGTCACCTGCGGAGGCGAAGGCGGCGTGTCTGACTTTGGCTTGGGCAGCGTGGAACGCTGGAAGCGCGAGACGTCGCCACCGGTCTGATAGGTCGTAGCCCCGTCATTGGGACGGCCCATTGCCTGCGCCAGCAGTCGCTCTTCTTCTTCCGGCGTTGCATTTTCGGGGATGTTCACATCGCCCGATGCAATGGCCCGCTCCAGTTCAGCCTGATTGTCCGCGATCGAGCGGAGCGAAAGGCTGAGCGTGCCGATGGTCTGCGCAACGGCGACCTTCTCGGCAATCTTGGGGGTCACTTCCAGCGTGACCGTCCGGAAGGCGCGGACCACCGTTTTGCCCTCGACAGTTTCCTGCGTGGTCGATTGGTCGGTGGCGAGAACCCGAATATTGCGAAGGATGGTTTCGGTAGCTTTCAAGGAGCCTTCATCGCCGCCTTCGATTGCCTGCGTCAGCATCAGGTCGACGCGGTCACCCGGGAAGACAAAGCCGCCCACACCGGTCTTGGCCGAAACAGGCACCGTGATGGCGCGCATACCGGCGCCCAGTGCCGCAGCTAGGAAGCCGCGATCGCCCGGTGCAACCAGCGAACCCTGCGTAACAGGCTCGCCTGCAGTCACAGGATGACGCACGACGGTGCCGAGCAGCTGGGAGATGTCGCTTTCGCCATCGATGAAGTAGGCCTGCTGGACCATTTCTTCGGGCCATTGCTCGAACCCGATGGCATCCGCCGTGATGATCGTGCCGGTCGGCAGAGCACGCTGGGCGACGAGCACTTTGGGGCCCGTGGGCGCAACAGGTGCAGCGTTGGCAGCTGGCGCAGACGCATCAGCGAACAGGCTGCGTGCGGCAAGTGCAGTGCCTACCGCGATGATCAATGCTGCGAGCAGCAGTACTAGCTTCTTCCGGTCCATGGCTTTCTAAGCCCCCTAATTCGATCCCGAAAAATTTCCGGGACTGCTATGGTTGTCGTCGTTACGCTGCAGGTGGTTAAAATCGGGTTCACCCCGCCTGCGAAAATGCGGGAAACGGCTCGAAAGCCGCAGTTACAGGCCGATGCTGGCCCCGGCGGTGGGGAGGTGATGCGTGCCCAGAACCCACCATCCGCCGATTGCGATGGCGACGCCGTAGGGGATGGCCAGCTTGTCCTTCTGGCGGCGGATCATGTGCCATCCGCCCAGCACGATGCAGAGCGTACCGCCGGCCAGCGCCATCACCACCAGCAATTGCAGGAAGAACAGCGGCTGGATCCACAGGGCGAGCACGGTCAGCAATTTGACATCGCCTCCGCCCATCACGCGAAGCGCGAACAGTCCGCAAAGAATGGCAAATGCCAGCAGCGCAACGCCCACCTGCATGGCGACATCCGGCCACAGGGCCAGCCCGCTGGACCACCAGAACACCGGCGCACCAAGCGCGATGGCGGCATTGAGCCAGTTATCGATCTGGCGGCGGCGCAAATCGGTAAAGGCTGCAATCAGCAGCGCGATTGCAAGGGCGATAAGCAGCCCGTATTGGATATAGTCGCCCGGCATGATGAGCCCCCGTGGTCCTCGTTGAATGCCGCGTGCTACAGTTTATCGCTTACCAAAAAGTAACCAACGCGAGAGGCGCGCAATTATCCATCAGGACCAAACTGCATCAGTCCCGTTCGACAGACGGGCCATTCCTGCCGCCGCAAGCGAGAGCCGGTGGGAGGCCGCCGACGGCCATGCCATCCGTAGGATCGACTGGGCGGTCCCGGCGGGCGATGCACCGCCGCGTGGCTCGATCCTGTTTCTGCCGGGGCGGGGCGACCATTACGAAAAATATCTCGAAACACTGGACGAGTGGCACCGGGACGGCTGGCGGGTGACCGCTTCGGACTGGCGCGGGCAGGGCGAATCCGGGCGTCTGGGCAAGGATGCGGTCACCGGCCACATTTCGGACTTTGCCATCTGGACGCGCGATCTCGCTCACCTGTGGGCGCAGTGGATTGCCGAAACGCCCGGCCCGCATATCCTCGCCGGTCATTCGATGGGCGGGCATCTGGTCTTGCGGACGGTTGCCGAGGGGCGGATCAAACCCGATGCGATGGTGCTGTCGGCTCCCATGCTTGGGTTTCCCGACAGCATCGTGCCGCAGGGTGTCACCCACGCGGCCGCGCGGCTGATGGCGGCAGTGGGCGATCCCGCGCGCCCGGCTTGGAAATGGAGCGAAAAACCCGGCGAGCCGCCTGCTGCACGCATTGCTTTGCTGACCCATGACGAGGAACGTTACGCCGACGAGCTGTGGTGGCGTGAACAGCGGCCCGATCTGGTGATGGGGCCGGGCAGCTGGGGCTGGGTGGAGCGCGCGCTTGCCTCGATCCGTTGGCTCAGCCGTCCGGACATTCTGGCCAAGATCGATATTCCGGTTCTGATTGTCGCCACCAGCAATGACCGGTTGGTGTCATGGAAAGCTGTGGGCCACGCGGTGCGCCATCTGCCCAAGGGCGAGCTGACCGCCTTTGGCGACGAGGCGCATCACGAAATCCTGCGCGAATGCGATGCCGTGCGTGACCGTGCGATGATGGCGATTGCCCGCTTTCTGGACCGTGTCGCACCTGCAGAGGCCTGAAGATAGCACCGCGTGACGATGTATGACTTTGCCATCATCGGTGCCGGAATGGCCGGGGCCAGTCTGGCGGCGGAAATTGTCCGCAGCTCCAGCGGTGCGCGCGTGCTGTTGCTGGAGAGGGAAGACCAGCCGGGATACCACACGACCGGGCGTTCGGCGGCTTTCTGGTCGGAGACTTATGGCGGTCCGGGCGTGGTGCCGCTGTCGCTGGCGTCGGGCGATTATCTGCAAGAACACGGGTTTTTGCACCGCCGCGGCGCGCTTCACATGGTCAGGTATGGCGATGAAGCCGATCTGGGCGGGTTCATCGAAACCTATGCGGGGACGGGTGCCAAGCTGGAGAAAGTTGGCCGCAGTTATCTCGAAAGCGTCGTTCCGGCCTTGCGCGAGGAATGGGTCGGGGCCGTCCATGAACCGGCTTGCGCGGATATTGATGTGGCGGGGCTCCACCAGCATTACCTTGCTTTGGCAGCGCGCGGCGGGGCGAAACTCCGGTGCAGGGCGCAATTGGTTTCTGCCGAACGCGGCGCGGACGGCTGGAAGCTGACCTGCAGTGACAGGGAGAGTTATCAGGCGCGTGTGCTGGTGAATGCAGCGGGCGCGTGGGCGGATAATATCGCTACGCTGGCTGGCGCAAAGCCGCTGGATATCCGGCCCTATAAACGCACTGTGGTGCAGCTCGCACTGGAGCAAGCGCCGCCGCCCGACTTGCCGCTGATTCTGGATATGGCGGGCAGTTTCTACTTCAAACCGGACAATGGCCGCCTGTGGCTCAGCCCGCATGACGAGGATCTGTGTGATCCGTGCGATGCCGCAGCCGATGAGCTCGCAGTGGCGCAGGCTATCGACCGCTTCCAGCGCGTGGTTGATTGGCCGATTGCCCGTGTCGAACGGCGCTGGGCGGGCCTGCGGAGCTTCGCACCCGACCGATTGCCGGTGTACGGCTTCGCTACCGATATTCCGGATTTTTTCTGGTTTGCCGGGCAGGGCGGTTTTGGCATTCAGACAGCCCCCGCAGCGGCAAATCTCGGCGCGTCGATCTTGCTCGGCGAAACGGAAAATCCGGCGTTCACCCGGGGTTTAGCGCGTGCTAGCTACAGCCCGGATCGGTTGAGCGGGGATTAGCCCGGCCGACACAAACACACAAAAAACAGGGGAAGCCAAATGGCTCATCATTTCGAGATTTACAAAGACAAGGCCGGCGAGTTTCGCGTCCGCTTCAGCTACAACAGCGAAGTGATGTTCTCCACGCAGGGCTATTCCAGCAAGGAAAGCGCGAAGAACGCCATCGCTTCAATCCAGAAGAACGGCCCCGGCGCGGAGACCGTCGACAATTCCTGAGGGCTTTAAGCTCTAAGGGCTGATTACTCAGCCGCGATCTGGTCGGCCGCGTCGCTTGCGAGGCGGTCGGCCCGTTCATTTTCAGGGTGCCCGCTGTGCCCTTTGACCCAGCGCCATTCCATCTGATGGCGCGCCGATGCCTCGATCAGTGCATGCCATAGATCGGCATTGCGCACCGGCTTCTTGCTGGCATTGACCCAGCCGCGTTTCTTCCAGCCGTGGACCCACTTGGTGATCCCGTCGAGCACGTATTTGCTGTCCGAATGCAGGGTCACCGCGCACGGTTCGATCAGCGCTTCGAGCCCGCGAATGGCCGCGGTCAGCTCCATCCGGTTGTTGGTCGTATCTGCTTCGCCGCCGCTAAGCTCTTTTTCGTGCTTGCCCATCCTCAGCAGGACCCCCCAGCCGCCGGGGCCGGGATTGCCCTTGCAGGCACCGTCGGTAAAGATTTCGACCTGTTTCATCAGTTTAAGTCTGCCACTGCCTTGCGATCACGCAAAGGCGGTGTGTCCCGCCTCATCGTAGAAATTCAGCCGCTGGACGAATTCCATCGGGTCCTTGCGGGTTACCAGTGCGTCGTCGGGTGTAAACAACCAGTCATAGCTGCGTGTCGCAATGAACCGCATTGCCGCTGCCTTCGCCAGCAGCGGGAGGCTGGCCCTCTCTTCGTCCGATAGGGGGCGAACCCCCTCATACCCCGTGATCAGGGCTGCGCCGACATCGCGGCGAAAATCGCCGGTGCCGGGCTCGAAGGACCAAGCCAGATGCGTGACCGCCAGATCGTAGGCCATGGTTTCGTGCGCTGCGAAATAGAAATCGATCATCGCGTTCACACGGTCGCCTTCGACCAGAACATTGTCGGGAAACAGATCGGTGTGGGCGATGGCCTTGGGCAGATCACCGGGCCAGCTGGCCCGAATGGCGGGCAGATGGCGCGCGACGGTTTCCGGCAGCGCCGGGTCGATCTCGCCCAGCCGGCCCTCGCATTTTTCGAACAGTGCAGCGACACCGGCGGGCCCCAGATCATTGCTGCGGCGGCCGGGAAAATCCAGCGAGGCGCGGTGCATGCCGGCCAATGCCTCGCCTGCCGAACGCGCCTGCGCAGGGGTGGGGCGATCGACCGACAGGCCGGGGAGAAATTCGATCAGGGCGACGGCTTTACCATCGACCATACGGTAGGCATCGCCGTTTCGATCATGGATCGTGCGCGGAACCGGGCAGCCTTGGCCCGCAAGGTGATCGAGCAGATCGAGGAAAAACGGCAAATCTTCCAGCGTGATGTGCCGCTCATACATGGTCAGAATGAACCGTGAGCCGGTGTCATCGCTGCCCGTGGTCTCGACCAGCCAATTGCTGTTGGAAACGCCCTCGGCAATGCCCTTGGCGGAAACCAGTTCTCCGACATCGTATTGCGCGATCAATCCGGCCATGCGCTCGGCCGAGAGATGGGTGTAAACTGCCACGCTTGTCCGCGCTTTATTCGGTCAGTTGGCGGGGCAGTTTGAAGACCATTTTCTCTTCGGCTGCGACCAGAGTGTGCTCCTCGACCGTGCGCCATTCGGAAATCTTCTCGACCACCTCGCGGACCAGAGTTTCCGGTGCCGACGCGCCCGCGGTCAGGCCCAGAGTGCCCACACCGTCGAGCCATGCCGGGTCAATATCTTCGGCACGCTGCACCAACCGGGCCTCTGTGCCGCAGCGCTGTGCGACCTCAACCAGACGAACGGAATTGGAACTGTTGGGTGCGCCAATGACCAGCACCAGATCGCTGCCCGGCGCGATTTCCTTGACCGAGGCCTGCCGGTTGGACGTGGCATAGCAGATATCCTCCGCCTTTGGCCCGACGATCCAAGGGAAACGGTCTTTCAAGGCATGGATGATGTCAGCCGTATCATCGACCGAGAGGGTGGTCTGCGTCAGGAAAGACAGCGGCGTGTCCTGTTCGAATTGCAGCGTGGCGACATCCCCGACGGTCTCGACCAGCGTCATCTGCCCTTCTTCGACCTGGCCCATCGTGCCGATCACTTCGGGATGGCCGGCATGGCCGACAAAGATTATGTGCTGGCCTTTCTCGATCTGGCGTTCGGCCTGGCGGTGGACTTTGCTGACCAGCGGGCAGGTGGCATCGACATACAGCAATTCGCGGCGCTCGGCCTCCGCAGGCACGGATTTGGGCACGCCATGGGCGCTGAACACCACCGGGCGGTTGTCGGGCACTTCGCCCAGTTCCTCGACGAAAATCGCGCCTTTGGCTTTCAGCCCTTCCACCACGTAGCGGTTGTGCACGATTTCGTGGCGGACATAGACCGGCTTGCCGTATTTTTCGAGCGCGCGTTCCACGATCTCGATTGCCCGGTCCACCCCGGCACAAAAGCCGCGCGGAGCGGCGATCAGCAGGACCAGTGCGGGTTTTTCCGCCGTGCCCACGGGGCCTTCGGATTTCTGCATTTGCAATGAGGCGTTCATGCCTCTGCCTCTAGCGCTTTCGCCGAGTGGCCGCTAGAGCCTCGCCATTCGAATTTGCCAGTGCCGGTTTCTGTTCCGGCTTTACAAGGGCCCGATACGCCATGATTTCACGCCGCAGTCTGTTTTTGGCCGCCACCGCCGCTTTCGCGCTTGTCGGGTGCAGCCGCGAGGGCGACCTCGTTTTGAGTGAAGGCGTGGGTGTCACGGCCGTTCGCACGGCTTGCCCGGCAGTGGGCGTGCCCGATTACACCGGCGATATCACCACCTTCCGTTCGGCCGGATCGCGGCTGGCCAGCGATGTCGATCTGACCGCGGCTATCACCGATGTCGAAAGCACATGCGCGGAAGATGGCGCGCGGATTTACTCCGTCGCCAATTTCAGCGTGAATGCCCGCCGCAGCGATGTGCGTGGTGCGCGCACGGTTCAGCTGCCCTATTTCTCCACCGTGCTGCGTGGCGGCACATCGGTGGTCAGCAAGCGGGTGGGCACCGTCACCCTGTCTTTTGCCGACGGTCAGGAACGTGCCAGTGCGACGGCGCAGGCGGCGGCCTATATCGACCGCGCCTCGGCCACTTTGCCCGAAGATATTCGCGAGCGGATCACCCGCAAGCGCAAGCCGGGGGACCCCGATGCGGCGATTGATCCGCTGTCCGATCCGGCAGTGCAGGCCGCTGTCAGCCGGGCCACGTTCGAATTGCTGGTCGGCTTCCAGCTGACCGAAGCACAGCTGGGTTATAACGCAACACGGTAATTGGCTGGTAGGGGCCCGGCAACGGACCATTAGCGTGAGAGCCAGAGCGGCTTTGCGCGAGCGCACGGATAGGCTAGGCGCGCGGCCATGTCCGATAATGCACCCGATACCGATACCAATATGAAAACCTTGCACGCGGCTTTTGCCGCGAAGATCAATGCCGTCCTGTCCGCGCTGGAGATGGAAGGCGCTCTGCCGCCCGAAACCCCGCGCAGCAATGTGACGGTGGAGCCGCCGCGTGATCCCTCGCACGGTGATCTGGCAACGAATGCGGCCATGGTTCTGGCCAAGCAGGCGAAGACCAATCCGCGCGCGCTGGCCGAGAAGATCGTCGAGCATCTGGCACGCGATCCCGATATTACCGAGGCATCGATTGCCGGTCCCGGCTTCATCAATCTGCGGCTGGCGGACACGGCGTGGCGGCGTGAATTGCAGGCGATTGCCACGCTGGGCAGCGATTATGGCCGTTCCGCCATGGGGGCGGGCCAGTCGGTCAATGTCGAATATGTTTCTGCCAACCCGACCGGCCCGATGCATATGGGCCATGCGCGCGGCGCCGTGGTCGGCGATGCTTTGGGCACTCTGCTGGCCTTTGCCGGGCACGAGGTGACGCGCGAATATTACGTCAATGACGCGGGCAGCCAGGTCGATACGCTCGCCCGGTCGGTGCATATCCGTTACCGTGAAGCGCTAGGCGAGGAAGTCGGCGACATTCCCGAAGGCCTCTATCCCGGCGACTATCTGAAGCCCGTCGGGGAAGCGGCCAAGGCCGAATTTGGCGCGCGTTTCAAGGACGAGCCGGAGAGCGAATGGCTGGACCTGTTCAAGGCCTTTGCTGTCGAGCGGATGATGGACCTCATCCGTTCCGATCTCTCCCTGATGGGCATCGAACACGATGTGTTTGCCTCGGAAGCTGCATTGCAAGCCGCCGGAAAGCCGGAAGAGGCCGAGGCTTGGCTGCGCCAGCATGATCTGGTGTATGATGGCGTGCTGGAGCCGCCCAAGGGCAAGACGCTGGAAGATTGGGAAGCGGTGGAGTTGCCGCTGTTCCGCTCGACCAAATTTGGCGACGATCAGGACCGACCCATTCGCAAGAGCGACGGCAGCTGGACCTATTTCGGGGCCGACCTCGCCTATCACATGCAGAAGGCGGAAAGCTCCGACGCGCTGATCGATATCTGGGGTGCGGATCACGCCGGCACGGTCAAGCGGATCAAGGCCGCCGTTGCCGCTTTGGCTCAGGGGCAGGACAAGACCATTCCCTTCGATGTGAAGCTGGTCCAGATGGTCCACCTGATGCGCGATGGCGAGCCGCTGAAAATGTCCAAGCGCGCAGGCAATTTCGTGACCATCGCCGAAATGGTCGAGGAAGTTGGCAAGGACGTCGTCCGTTTCACTATGCTGACCCGCAAGGCCGATGCACAGATGGAGTTCGATTTCGCCAAGGTCGTGGAAGCGAGCAAGGACAATCCTGTTTTCTATGTGCAATATGCCCACGCCCGCATCCGCTCCACCCTGCGCAAGGCAGCCGAGGAAGGCGTTGCTCCGTCCGATGCCGCGCTGGAGCGGCTGGGCTCAGCCGAATGGACGCTGGTCGCGCAGGCTGCGCAGTTCCCGCGCATTGTCGAAGCCGCAGCCTCCGCGCGCGAACCGCATCGGATTGCGTTCTTCCTGTATGACCTCGCTTCGGCCTTTCACACCTATTGGCACGGCGGCAACGAGGATGCGTCAAAACGCGTCATCGTGGCACAGGACGATGAACTGACGTCGGCGAGGCTTTTCCTTGTTACCGCAATCGGGCAGGTTATCCGTAATGGCCTCGCCTTGTTGGGTGTCGAGGCGGTCGAGGAGATGTGACGATGTTCGGGGGTGAAAAAAACGGGTCCGATGATCTGAACGGGGACGGTGAGGAATACACCACCGCCTACGAAACGGTTCAGGATCAGGATGACGAGTGGGGCGATGGCGATCACATAGATGGTGACGCCGAGGAACGCTCGCTCGATCTGGATGACGAAGACGAGGCCCTGCCGTGGCTGGAATCGAGCGATTATGCAGATGACGACAGCGTCGATACGGGCCGTTTGATCGGTTTTGTCCTGCTCGGTCTGGTGGCGCTGGCGCTGCTGGTGGGCGGCATCTGGTATTTCTCGAATCGCGGCCCCGATCCGGAACTGGTCGCCGATGGCAGCACAATCGAAGCGCCCGAAGGCGACTACAAGCGCCGTCCGGATGATGAAGGGGGCAAGGAATTCCCCGGCACGGGCGATGTGGCTCCGGCTGTTGGCGAGGGCGAGACCCGCGAGGGCCGTCTCGCCGATGGAACTTCTGGTGGCAACACCGATGGGCCTGCGCGTCCATCTGTCGATGCGCCCAGCGGGAACGACCGTCTTGCGCGCGACAATGCCGCTGCAGGCTCGGGCGAATCCGGATCAGGCGCAGCAACCGGTGGAGCAACAGGCGGCGCAACCGGATCGACCAGCGGTCCGGGCGTTCAAGTGGGGGCCTATTCCAGCCGCGATGCAGCCGAAACCGGCTGGCGGCAGCTCGGCAGCCAGACCAGCGCGCTGTCCGGCGTGCGCTATCGCATTGTCGAAGGCGAGGCCGATATCGGCAAGGTCTTCCGCTTGCAGGCGGTTCCGGGCGACATGGCGGCGGCCAATCGCCTGTGCAACGCGCTGAAAGCCGACGGGGTGGCCTGTCAGGTCAAACCGTAATCTGACGAAGCAATGCGCAGCTTGCCGGGCATGCCGCGTATCCACACACGAAACCCCGCGCCCTCTTGCAGGTCGCGGGGTTTCTTGCGACTCAGGCGGTCATGAAAACGCCCGCAATCTTCGGAGTTTCCGGCCCAGAACTGACGGCGGACGAGCGCGACTTTTTCCGCGACGCTGAACCGGCGGGCTATATCTATTTCGCGCGCAATTGCGAAAGCCGCGAACAGATGCGGCGGCTGAGCGATGATTTGCGCAGCATTCACGGGCGCGAACGGCTGATTGTCTCGATCGATCAGGAGGGTGGGCGCGTTGCGCGCATGAAGCCTCCCGAATGGACCCGCTATCCGTCCGGCGAAGTGTTCTCAGGCCTGTATGACACCGCCCCCGCCAGCGCGATTGAAGCGGTGCGGGTGAACGCGCAGGCCATGGCGATGGAACTGGCGGAGGTGGGCATCAGTGTGAATTACCACGCGCCCTTCGATGTTCGCCGCCCGGAAACCGATGATGCGATCGGGGACCGTGCTCTTGGGAGCGATGCGATGCAGGTGGCGGCTCTGGGCCGCGCCTTGCTCGACGGGATGCAGCGAGGCGGCGTGGTCGGGTGCCTGAAACATATGCCGGGCCATGGCCGGGCGACGTGTGACAGCCACCATGAAATGCCGGTGGTCGATGCTTCGCCAGAGGAGCTGGAGACCGATATCGCGCCGTTCCGGGCCCTGTCCGATACGCCGGTGGGGATGAGCGCGCATATCGTCTTCAAGGCGTGGGATCCTGACCATCCGGCAACCCAGTCGCCCAAGGTCATCGGCGACATTATCCGCGGCGCAATCGGTTTCGACGGGCTGCTGCTGACCGACGATATCGACATGCAGGCGCTGGAAGGCTCCATTGCCGAGCGGTCGCAGCGCGCGCTGGCGGCAGGGTGCGATATCGCGCTCAATTGCTGGGCGAAAATGGACGATATGGTTGCGATTGCGGAAACCTGTCCGGTTCTGGATGGGGAAAGCCTCGCCCGGCTGGAACGGGTGCACGCAGCGATGATTGCTCCCAACGCCGAGGCGGAGCGCAACGAATTGCTGGCCAAACGCGATGCCCTGCTAGACGCTGCCGGGATCGCTGCATGAGCGAAGACGCCCTGATCCTCGGCCAGCCCGATACTGCGCAGGCTGGCGATGATTGGCAGGGCATTGCCGCGCCCGGCACCACGGATCAGGGTGCGCTGTATCTGGCGCTCGACGGGTGGGAAGGGCCGCTTGATGTGCTTCTCGATCTTGCCCGGCGGCAAAAGGTCGATCTGCGGCAGATTTCCATCCTCGCGCTGGTCGATCAATATCTCGGCTTTCTGGACCGCGCGAAAGAACTGAAGCTGGAGCTGGCGGCGGATTATCTCGTGATGGCGGCGTGGCTTGCCTATCTCAAATCCGCGATGCTCCTGCCGAAGGAAGAGCAGGAAGACCCAAGCCCCGAAGAGCTCGCCTTGCGCCTGCAATTGCGGCTCCAGCGGCTGGGCGCGATGCGCGAAGCGGCGGCGCGGCTGATGGCGCGGGACAGGCTGGGCCGCGATGTGTTCGTGCGCCCGTCGCCCGAAGGCCTGCGGATCGACCGCACGACCCAGTGGAAATGCGAATGGTTCGATGTGGTGCAGGCCTATGGGCAGGTGAAGGCGCGCACTGCGCCAGCCGTCCATATGGTGCGGGATCGCCCGGTGATGACGCTCGACAGCGCGTTGGACCGCGTGTCCGCCATGCTGGGCGTCACGCTCGACTGGATTGCGCTGGAAGACTTCCTGCCCCCGCATGCCGAACCGCAGCTGCGCCGCTCCGCGATGGCATCCAGCTTCGTCGCCGCCCTGGAACTGGCGCGGCTGGGCAAGGCTGAAATGGCGCAGGAAGAAATTTTCGGCCCCTTGAGGCTCAGGCGGATCAGGGCATGAGCGAGACGCCCGATGATCTCCACCGCGCCATCGAGGCAACGCTGTTTGCCAGCGAGGAGCCGATGACGGTGGACGCACTGGCGACGCATCTGGGCGGCGCGGCGGCTGGCGATGTGCGCGAAGGCTTGCGCGTCCTGGCCGGTCATTACGAAAAACGCGGCATATCGCTGGTGGAGCGGGCGGGACGCTGGCATTTCCAGACCGCCCCCGATCTTGCGCATATTCTCCGGCGCGAGCAGGAACAGGTCCGCCGCCTGAGCCGTGCTGGCACCGAAGTGCTGGCCATTATCGCCTATCATGAACCTGTCAGCCGGGCCGAAATCGAGGCGATACGCGGGGTGCAGACAGCGAAGGGCACGCTCGATGTGCTGATGGAGGCAGGCTGGGTGCGTGCTGCTGGACGGCGCGAAGTGCCGGGGCGCCCGGTGATCTATGCGACCACGCCCGATTTTCTTGCGCATTTCGGGCTGGCCAGTCGCCGCGATTTGCCGGGGATCGATGAGCTGCGCGCTTCGGGCCTGCTCGATCCGGTGGATGATGCCTATGACGCGCTGACCGGCGAAGCGGACGATCCGGATGCGACATCCGATTCTGTAACATCGGGCGAACTCGCGCCGAATGACGAGCAGGCCGACGACGCGCTCTGATACGCGTCTGGCACTTGCGAGACTGGCGCAAGGGCGGCGGAGTGCCTATGTTACTTACGCAATCTTATTTGGAGACGTCCCATGGGACAAATCGGCATCTGGCAAATCGTTATCGTGGCAATCGTAATTCTCGTCCTGTTCGGGCGCGGGCGTATTTCCGAAATGATGGGCGATTTCGGCAAGGGTGTCAGCAGCTTCAAAAAGGGGCTGAATGACGACGAGAAGCCGGCAGACGACACTTCCGCCCGCATCACCGGGCCCGGTGTCGACACTCCCACGGTCAACGAAACCAAACCGGCCGAGCCTGCCGACAAGAACGCCTGAGGCGCGCCTGAAAGGCTGATCCCATGTTCGATATCGGCGCGACCGAGCTGTTGGTGATCGCCATCGTTGCCGTGTTGGTGATCGGGCCGAAGGATCTGCCTCTGGCGATGCGCACAGCGGGCCGCTGGATTGGCAAGTTCCGCCGCACCACCGCCCATTTCCGCACCGGGATAGACGCCATGGTGCGCGAGGCGGAGATGGAAGATCTGGACAAGAAATGGCGGGAGCAGAACGCCAAGATCATGGCCCAGTATCCCGACGACCAGTATCCCGACGATCACCATTCCGATGGGGAGATGGTCCCGCTGAACGAGCAGCCCGGTGCCATGTCAGCCGCTGAAGCGCGGGAAGCGCAGGTGAAGCCGAAAGACGAGCTGCCGACTGATGGCATAAAGACGCCGGAAGCCCCGGACGCACCATCCGCTGCGAAGCAGAGCTGAACCGATGGCCGACAAACAGATCGCGGATGACGGGCTCGACGCAACGCAGGCACCGCTGCTCGATCATCTGATCGAATTGCGAACGCGTCTGGTGCGGGCCGTCGCCGCGCTGGCCGTGGCATTCGGCATCTGCTTCTATTTTGCCGACAATATTCTGGCGTTTCTGGCCAAGCCGCTGACCGATGCCTTTCCGGAAGGTGAGGGGCGGCTGATCTACACCAAGCTGTATGAAGTGTTTTTCGTGGAGCTGAAGGTGGCCCTGTTTGCCGCGTTCTGTTTCAGCTTTCCGATCATCGCAAACCAGCTCTGGGCGTTCATTGCGCCCGGCCTCTATGCCCGCGAGAAGCGCGCTTTCCTGCCGTTCTTGTTTGCAACCCCGATCCTGTTCACCGCTGGCGCCTCGCTCGCCTACTTTGTGGTTATGCCCACGGCGTTCCGATGGTTTCTCGGTTTCGAGGGGCAATCGGGCGGGCTGGATATTCAGGCTTTGCCTGCGGCGGGCGATTATCTGAGCCTGGTGATGCAGTTCATTCTGGCATTCGGGATCAGTTTCCTGCTGCCCGTCCTGCTGTTGCTTCTGAACCGCGCAGGCATTGTCAGCCGTGCGCAACTGGCGAAGGCCCGGCGGTATGTGATTGTCGGTGTGGTGGCGGTTGCGGCGATCGTCACACCGCCTGATCCGGGCTCGCAGCTGATCCTCGCGCTGCCGCTTTATATCCTCTTCGAAGGTTCGTTGCTGCTGATGCGGTTGGGAGAGCGCAAGCGGGCGAAAAAAGAAGCCTCCGACCAGACGACAGAAGCCAACACGGAAAAAGCCTGATCGATATCGAGGCGATAGGTCTCGCACCCGGCACTGCGCTTCAAGGGGCTGGCGCGCCACCCTGCGGATCGAGCGCACAAAAAAAGCGGAGCCCGAAGGCCCCGCTTTCTTTAAACTTCGAAACTGTTTGAGGCTTACGCGCTCAGCGAGTCGTCGTCGTCGCCGCCGGCTGCGATCAGAATGCCGCCGATCACAGCTGCTGCTGCGAGGATAGCGAGGATGATGCCGCCGCCGTCGCTGTCATCGCCGAAAGCGCTGGCTTCGGTGACAGGTGCGGAACGCTCGAATGCAACTTCAGCAGCAACCGGTGCGGTTGCCAGCGAAATTGCCGCAGCAGCTGCTGCAAGAGTGCGAATCTTCATTTTGGTACTCTCCATGGACTCAATAAACTCGTGAATTACAGCGCTTCTTTAATGTCGTGCGCGATACCCTGCAACCCCGATATGGCGATTAACCGTGACCTTCCTGCCACAGGTCGCCGAAATTGGCGCGGGTCGGGCAAAACGACAACGGGGACCCGCACAGTTTGCGCGAGCCCCCGTCGGTGTATCAATCGAATCTGTCTGTGCGCTTAAGCGCTCAGGGCGTCATCGTCATCGCCGTCTGCAATCAGGATCACACCGGCGATAACCGCCGCCAGACCGAGAATGTAAAAAATTGCATTGCCGCCGGCAAAGTCACCGACTTCGCTGGATGCGGCGACCGGCTGGGTGCGCTCGGCAGAGGCTTCAGCCATGACAGGCGACGCTGCAAGGCCGATTGCGGCGGTTGCGAGCGCGAGTTTACGGAATGCCATCGGGGTATTCTCCAATTCAAAATTAAAGGGCAGGGGTGCCCGGAATGTCGTTAGGCGACCGGAATGGGAAGTTTCGCATTGGTTTGCACCGCTGCGATACATCCCGTTACATACCTTGCTAAACATGGAGTTAAAGCGGACGTTCCTGCTTATCGGTGGATTGGTGTGCTAATCCGACCAACTGCATCATTTGCGTCTATTCGGCGGAAAACACCTTTTCACCGGCGATCCATGTTTCCAGCACGCGTGTCGCCCGCAGTTCGGCTGGCGAGGCGAACAGGGGATCGCGGTCCACAAACAGGAAATCGGCCCGCTCGCCTTCGACCAGTCGGCCAAAGCGCCCTTCGGCGAACCCGGCATAGGCCGCATCTTGCGTGAATGCCTTCAGCGCGTCTTCGCGCGATACGGCTTCCATCGGCAACCAGCCGCCGAATGGCTGGCCGTTCGCGTCTTCTCTGGTGAAGGCGGTGGCCAGTCCGGCTTGCGGATCGGGCGATTCGACCGGAGCGTCCGAACCGAAGGCCAGCCGTGCGCCGGTCCTGGAAATGCTGTTCCATGCATAGGCGCCGCCCAGCCGATCGGGGCCAAGCCGTGCCTCTGCCATCAGGCGGTCAGAGGTCTGGTGCACGGGCTGCATCGAGGCGATGATGCCGTGCTCGCCAAACCGCGCCAGATCGGCGGGGGACACGATCTGGGCATGCTCGATCCGCCAGCGCCGGTCGCCGTCATAGGTGTCGCTCAGCTCTTCGATGGCGCTCAGTAGTTCGGCATTGGCAGCATCACCGATGGCGTGCGCGGCAACCTGAAAATTGTCCATCGCCGCGCGGCTCATCAGGTTCCTGACTTGCGAGGGCGAGAGGAAGGGCAGTCCGGTATTGCCCGGATCATCGGCATAAGGCGCCTTGAGCCAAGCCCCGCGCGAGCCCAGAGCCCCGTCGAGATAGAGCTTTACCCCGCCCAGACGCAGGCGGTCATCATACAGCCACGGCGTCGGGCGCGGGCCGGCAATGGCCTCCATCGCTTCCACTCCGGCAGCATAGGCCATAATGCGCAGCTTGAGGCGGCCTTCATCGCCCGCGCGGCGCATGGTTTGCCAGTCTTCCAGAGTGGTACCCATATCGGCAGCCGCCGTGATCCCGAAGGAGAGCAGCCGCTCCTGCGCCTTGGCCAGCGCGGCGTCGCGATCCTTTGGGCGCGGTTCGGGGATGATTTTCGTGACCAGACCGCCAGCGGCGTCGATGAACACGCCGGATGGCGCGCCCGAGGGCAGGCGCTCGATCCGTCCGCCCGACACTTCCTCGGTCTGCGCCGAAACGCCCGCACGCTCCATCGCCAGCGAATTGGCCCAGCCCGCATGGCCATCGACCCGCTCCAGATAGACGGGCCGGTCCGAAACGACCTGATCCAGATCGGCGGCCGTTGGAAAGCGCCCGAGACCCCATTTTTCCTGATTCCACCCGCCACCTAAAATCCACGGACGGCCCGGGTTTTCTTCGGCATAGGCGGCAATTTTCGCCTGCGCTTCGGCTAGCGATGTGGTGTCCGAAAGGTCCAGCGTCAGCGCGCCAAAGCCGACGCCCATGACATGGAGATGCGCATCGATCAGGCCCGGCATCAGCACGCGGCCTTCTCCGTCGAGCCGGTAATCGGTGTCAGGCCGTTTGTCGCGCCGGTCCAGAACCTCCTTCACCCGGCCATCGTCGTCGATCCACAGCCCTGTGAACCGGTCGACTTTGCCGTCGGCATCGATGCGAATGCCGTCGACATTATCGACCAGCAGATCGGCCAGGGCAGGGCTGGGCAGGGCCAGTGCAGCGAGGGCGGCTAGGGCAGCAAGCGAAACAGGAATACGGTTCATGTCGGCGTGTTTCCTTTGGGAAGGCGGCGGATGAGGGCGCTGGTGTCTTGCCGTGCGCCGCCCATGGCCTGAATTTCTGCGTAGAATTGATCGACCAGCGCGCTGACCGGGGAAGCCAGGCCGAGCCGCTTCGCTTCATCGAGCGCGTAGCCCAAATCTTTGCGCATCCAGTCGATGGCAAAGCCGAAATTGAATTCATCCTGCGCCATGGTCGCCCAGCGATTGTCCATCTGCCAGCTTTGTGCTGCACCGCCGCTGATCGCTTCGAAGACCTTGTCCGTGTCCAGTCCCGAAGCCTGCGACAGGCGAATGGCTTCGGACAGTCCAGCGAGTGTTCCGGCGATACACATCTGGTTCGCCATCTTGGCCGTCTGTCCGGCCCCGACATCGCCGACATGCACGATCCGCGCGGCGTAGCTTTGCATCACCGGCTCGGCGCGCGTGAAATCGTCGGCGGAGGCCCCGCACATGATCGCTAGCTTGCCGTTCTCGGCCCCCGCTTGCCCGCCTGAGACAGGGGCGTCGACGAAGCCGATATCCTTGCCCGCTGCCTCGCCAGCCACCCGTCGGGCCATGGCAGCCGAGGTGGTGGTGTGGTCGATCAGCAGAGCGCCGCTGGACATAGCGGCCAAGGCACCTTTCGGGCCGAGGACCACCTGCGCCAGATCATCGTCATTGCCGACACAGGCCGCCACAATGTGCGCGCCTTCCACGGCTTCCGCGATGGTTGCAAAGGCCTGCGCGTCCGTGCTTTGCCGGTCCGCCCAATCGCTGCGCCGTTGCTCCGAACGGTTCCACGCTCTCACCGTATATCCGGCCGCTGCAAGGTGCCCGGCCATCGGCCCACCCATCACGCCAAGGCCGAGGAAAGCAATCGTTCTCTCTTGTTTCATCGGCGAAGGCGGTAATGGCTTCCTGCTTGCCTGCCAATGACCAAGCGGCCTGACCCCACCATAAAGGGGCCGCGATAATCCACCGCAGTGCAGTCTGGACATTGCGCGCATCCGCCCCCGCGCCTAGGGCGCTTGCTCTATGAGCACTCCGGACCAAGACGCGCTGAAGGCGCTGACTCTCGACGATGTGAAAGCCGCTGCCGAGCGAATCAAGGGCGCGGTCGTGCACACGCCGACCATGCATTCGATCACGCTGTCCAATATCAGCGGCGCTGACATCTGGCTGAAGTTCGAGAACCTGCAATTCACAGCGGCCTATAAGGAGCGCGGGGCGCTCAATGCCTTGCTGCAGCTGAGTGACAATCAACGCAAGAGGGGCGTGATCGCGGCATCGGCCGGCAATCACAGCCAGGGCCTTTCCTATCACGGTACCCGCCTCGGCGTTCCGGTCACGATTGTCATGCCCCGGCCCACCCCGGTTGTGAAGGTGATGCAGACCGAGAGCGTCGGCGGTGAAGTGCTGCTGGAAGGGGAAACCTTCGACGAGGCCTATGCTTATGCGCGGCAGCTGGAGAAGGAGCGCGGGCTGACCTTCGTGCACCCGTTCGATGATCCGCATGTGGCGGCGGGCGCGGGCACTGTGGCGCTGGAGATGTTCGAGGATATGCCCGATCTGGACTGCATCGTCACGCCGATTGGCGGGGGCGGTCTGATGTCCGGAATGGCCACGGTTGCCCGTGCGCTCAAGCCGGAGATGGAAGTGGTTGGCGTTGAAGCGGCGCTCTATCCCTCCATGCGCAACAAACTGGAGCAAGAGGGCTCCCCGTGCGGCGGAGACACTTTGGCCGAGGGCATCGCGGTTAAAGAGCCGGGCGTTTTCACCTCGAAGATCATTGCCGACCGGGTCGATGAAATTCTGCTGGTTGACGAAGCCGCTCTGGAGAATGCTGTCTCGCTGTTGTTGCAGATCGAAAAGACAGTGGTCGAGGGGGCGGGTGCCGCCGGACTCGCTGCCGTGCTGGCCAATCCGGAACGGTTTGCCGGACGGAAAATCGGGCTCGTGCTATGCGGCGGCAATATCGATTCCCGCCTGCTGGCCAATGTGCTGCTGCGCGATCTGGCGCGCGCCGGACGGCTCGCCCGCTTGCGGATCACTCTGCAGGACCGGCCCGGTGCCCTGTACAAGGTGATGGGCGAATTCGACGCGCACAATGTCAATATTATCGAGATTTATCATCAGCGTATCTTCACCAACCTCCCCGCGAAGGGGTTGATAACCGATATCGAATGCGAGGCCCGCGATGCCGAGCAGCTCGATTTGCTGGTCCAGTCGCTGCGCGCAAAAGGGTATACGGTCAGCCCCGTCGAGCTGGCCTGACGCGCGGGGCAAGAGAATCGTAATTGTTGAAAGTAATCAATCGTTAACCGCGTTTCGTGGTTAAGAACCTTTTACCGGCGCTCTCGCTTTGCAATAAGGTTGGCCAAGTCGGCGAAACGATTCTGTGAACCGGCGTAGAGGATCAGACCCGCTCACCCGTGACCGCGCCCGTTCGCTTCCCCCGCTTTTTCGTGACCAGCCCGGCACCGTGCCCCTATCTTGAGGGGAAGACGGAGCGGAAGGTGTTCACCGAGCTGAAGGGCCCCCATGCGGAGCATCTGAACGAAGCACTGGGCCGCATCGGGTTTCGCCGCAGCCAGACGGTGGCTTATCGCCCCAGTTGCGCCGGGTGTCAGGCCTGCGTGTCGGTGCGCGTGGCAGCGGAGGCTTTCAGGCCATCGAATTCCCAGAAGCGCAATGTGAAGCGCAACAGCGATCTGGTAGCGACCGAATGCCGCCCCTGGGCGACCGACGAGCAGTTCGATCTGCTGCGCCGCTATCTTTCCCATCGGCATCCCGAAGGCGGGATGAGCGCCATGGAGGAGATGGATTATGCGGACATGGTGGAACATACTCCGGTTTCAAGTTATGTAGTAGAGTACAGGGAGCCATCGACAGATGGTCAACCGGGTCGTTTGGTTGGTGCTTGTCTCACGGATCGTCAGTCTGACGGTCTGTCGATGATCTACAGCTTCTTCGATCCCGCGCATGAACAACGATCGGGTCTAGGCAATTACATCATTCTTGATCACATTCGGCGGGCTGCGGCGGACGGGCTCCCGTTCGTCTACCTTGGCTATTGGGTCAAAGGATCGGGCCGGATGGAATACAAGATCCGCTATCGCCCGATCGAAACTCTCGGCCCCGAAGGATGGCAGCGGATGGACACTGCCGAGCAAGACTCTCTCATCCGCGCTTCGCTGGCCACCAAAGGCACTCCGACAACAGCACCTGACGAAGCTGGTGAGCCTGAGCGACAGGACAGCTTCGTCTTCAGCACCGCGGGCTAAATCTGCTGCATTCTTGCGATTGTCGCTTACGGCGGCGTGGGGCGGTTCGCTTGCGCTGCTGATGCAGTCGGCTCCCTCGTCTGCGCAAAGTCTTGAAGATCTCATACCCGACAGCGCTGTCGAAAACCCCGAGGAATGGGCGAGCGACGGCACTGGTCCCGAGCCTGTTACTGCCAATGGCGAAGCCTTCGCCCCGCCGGAACCCGACACACCGCTGGCCGATCTGCCGCAAATGACGGTGGGCTGGCCCGACGCGCTGGATATTCCTGACCTCGAGCCGTTGCAGCCTGATGACGATGTCCGTTTCGCCGATCTGGGCGAGGACCCTGTCTTCACCCCGCCGCAAGGGCCGGTGATCGATCTCACGGACTCGCTAGCCATCAGCTTCCCGCGCGAACGGGCATTGTTTCCCGTTCAAGACGAATTTCTCGACCGCTTCCGCGCGCTTTCGGCGATCGAGGCCTATGACGATGGCGACGGCAACAGCAATGTCGCCCAGCTGACCGCGCGCGCCCGCTCCGACGAAGAATTGCTGCGCACGATGCTGCGCGTTTACGGCTATTACGATGCGCAAATTGTCCGCTCGGTTGTCGTCGTCGACGGCGATAGCGACGGAGACGGTGTCAGCGAGGCACCGCCCAAAGTGCGCTTCGATATCATTCCCAGCACCCGCTACCGGTTCGGCGCGATCGATCTGGGGCAGCTGGATCAGGCGCCGGACTTTACCGAATTGCGCGCCGCGTTCGAAATCCAGCCGGGCAATTACCTCTCCAGCGACACAATAATGCAGGAGCAATTCGATCTCGATCTGGCATTGGGGGAACTCGGCTATCCCTTCGCGGCGATTGATGCGCCCGAATTGCTGATCGACCATGCGCGGGTCGAGGGCGATCTGACCATGCCGGTGCAGCCAAACGGCAAATACGAATTTGGCGGGGTGACTTCCAGCCTGCCCGATTTCCTGTCCGGCAAGCACTTGCAAACCATCGCAAGGTTCGATCCCGGCGACACGTACAAGCGCTCTATCGAACAGGATTTGCGCCGGGCCATTACAGCCACCGGGCTGGTGTCTTCGGTCAGCATAACCCCGCGCGAGACAGAGGCACCCACGCCGGGCAATCCGGGGACGGTGGAGCTTGATGTCGAACTGACCAAGGCGGAGCTGCGGACGATTGCGGGCGCGATTGGCTACGGGTCGGAAGAAGGCTTCCGGGTCGAAGCCAGCTGGGAACACCGCAATCTGTTCCCGCCGGAAGGCTCCCTAAAAATCCGCGGAATTGCCGGGACGCAGGAGCAGCTGGCAGGCATCACTTTCCGGCGGAACAATTTCCTGGGGCGCGACCGCATATTGAGCGTCGACGCCTATGCCAGCACTATCGACAGCCCGGCCTTCGACGCGCGCACCATCGCGTTTCTGGCGACCTATGAGCGTATTTCGACATTGCTGTTCCAGAAGCCGCTCAGCTGGAGCGCGGGTCTCGAACTGGTAGCGACGCAGGAGCGTCCGCCCGTTGTCGAGGGCGAAATTGCCCAGCCGCGCGAGACATTCTTCGTTGCCGCTCTGCCGCTGTTCGCGCAGATCGACACCAGTGACGACCTGCTCGACCCGACCGAGGGCTTCCGCCTGTCGGGCCGTCTGTCGCCCGAAGTGTCGCGCAACAACGGCGTCCAGAGTTTCTACCTGCGCGGGCGGGCGGATGCGTCCTATTATCAGCGGGTCAATGACAAGGTCGTGCTCGCCGGACGCGCGGCCTATGGCGCCATCCCGGGCACAGATATCGACAATATCGCGCCCTCGCGCCGCTATTACGCAGGCGGTGGCGGCTCGGTGCGGGGCTACGGCTTCCGTCAGATCGGCCCGCGTGACGAGGATGACGAGCCGACCGGCGGACGGTCCGTGCTGGAGGTTGCAGCAGAAGCGCGCATCCGCACCGGCTTCCTCGACGGGGCGGTGTCGGTTGTCCCGTTTGTCGATGCCGGAACAGTCGGCACCGGGCTGACGCCGGACTTTGATGAGTTCCGTATCGGGGTGGGCGTAGGGGTGCGCTACCACACAGGCTTCGGACCGGTACGCGTGGATGTGGGCGTGCCGCTCAATCCCGGCCCCGATGATAATCCTGTCGCTGTCTACGTCTCGCTGGGTCAGGCCTTCTGATGGCGCAGGACGCGGATACGCCGCAAGATAACGGGAAGAACGAGAAATCCGGCGGGCCGGATATCGCTGCCGCGCTCGGCATCGATATCCATCCCAACTTCGTCACCCGCCGGTGGAAGCGCATTCTTGTTATCGGCTTTGCACTGATCCTCTTGGTCGGGGCAGGCTTCATGGCGTTTCTGAACACCGCGCCGGGTACAGATTTTGTGCGCGACACGGTCAATCGTCAGGATTTCGGCACGCTGGATGTGGAAATCGGCAACATCGAGGGCAGCCTCTACGGCACACCGGTTTTCACCGATGTGATATTGAAAACCTACGATCCGGTCCTTGATCCGGACACACAGGAACCGGTTGACGGCGCACGGGGCAAGCTCGCTCTGCATGTCGTGATCGACGAGATGGAGGCCGACGCCGACCTGCTGCTGTATCTGCGCAGCAGCCTGCCCGACGTCATTGTCAGTGGCCTGGACCCTGGCATCGCGCGGCTGATTGGTCTGGATCACCGCGAAACGAGTTCCGAGCTGCGCCTGCGCGAAGTGGACATCAAAAGCGGACGGCTGGTCAATCTGGTCTCGGGCGAAGAGGTTGCGTCGGAAGGGTCGCCCATTCCCGATCTGCCGGTGACGATCGAGACATTGAAAGTCGCCAATTTCGATATCCTGCCCGGCGTGCTGGACCCCGAGGGGAACCTGCCCGAGGAGGCAATCCGGGTCGCGCTCGATACCAATATCATCCTGCGTGACGGGCGCGCGCTTGCGAAAGGCAGCGGCGCACTGGGCGACGATCGCTTCGCAATGAACATCAATTTCAAGCCTGCAGTGGAGGAAAGCGACCCGACCGAGTTCGATCTGTTCCTCGATGTGACGGCCACGCAGGGCGGCCCGATCACGGCACTGGCCGGTCTGGACGGTGACTTCCGCCTTCAGGTCAAGGGCGACGGGCAGACGAGAGATGGCGGCGCGCGGGACAACTGGCTCGGCCACGCGCTTGCTAGCAGGGGCGATGAACGGATTGGCGCGTTCCGGATCGTCAAGCGCGGCGAGCGGTTCGAGATTGCGGGCCTCGCCGATCCCACACCCTTCGTTGAAGGTATTCCGGCTGAGGCTTTGGGCAGTCAGGTAGCGGTCGGCCTTGCCGGGACATTGAGCACTACGCCAATTGCCAATCCGCAAAGCTGCGGAGAGGGCAATTCGGCAGAGGGTGGCAGAGGCGATGCGATATGCCAGCTGTTCAATGGCGGGATAGCCCTGCGCGGCCAGGGCCTGCGCGCGAGCGGCGATGGCGCGTTCGATCTCACCAATTTGCGGTTTCAGGACTTTGCCGTGACGGCCGATTTGCTGGACCCGAACCTGCTGGGCGAGACAGCCACACTCGAAGGGCTGGCGCTGAGCGGTACGGTCAATGGAGCTCTCAGCGAAATAGACTTCGATCACGTGCTGGAAGCGCAGCGTATCGCGGCGGGCACCACCCTGCTCGAAAATGTCCGGCAAGAAGGCGTGGCGCGGGTTCGCGGCGGGGACATCACATTGCTGGTCGATGCCGATTTCGGCCAAATCGTGACTGGCAATCCGATGGCGGACGAACGGCTGGCCAATGGCACAGTTGCGGGCGAATTCCGCTATTCCGGCGACAGCGTGGTTTCGGACGCCATCGACATCGCTTTCCCCGGAGCGACTGCGCGGCTCAGTCTCGATGCCAATCTCGCCAGCCAGTCGCTACGCTTGCGCGGGCCGGCGGCAATCAACCGCGTGCCGGTCGAAACGCTTGGCGTGGTCAATGGCGGCGGACAGATCGATTTCGCCTATGCGGGAACCGGCGGATGGACGCTGGATGCGGATTTCGACGCGGCAGTCCCGCTGGTGACCAATGATACCATCGCCAATCTGGCGGGGCCGCGTCTGGATCTCGCAGGCGGGGTCAGTCTTGGCAGCGCCGGGCCGATCACTTTCCGGCAGGTCCGGCTGGATTCGCGTGATCTCGATCTGGTGCTGGATGGCCGGGTCGACGAGGGCTCGACCTCCGTCGCGGGCAGGGGACGCCACACGCAATATGGCGCGTTCACCGTCGATGCGGCGCTGCGCGATAACGGGCCGGAAGCCACATTGGTGTTCGCAGATCCGTTGCCCGCTGCGGGCCTCAAAGATGTGCGGGTGGCCCTCTCGCCGACCGTCGAAGGTTTCGCGATCGCGACCGAGGGCCAGTCGATGCTCGGCGCGTTCGAGGGCCAGCTTGGCCTCGTGTCTCCCGCCGATGGCCCCACAGTGATCGCCATCGAGCAATTGACCGTTTCCGAGACGCTCGTAACCGGCGATCTGCAATTGGCGGATGGCGGAGCGCTGGGCGAACTGGCGCTGGTGGGCGGCGGCGTCGACGGCACCATTATTCTCGCACCGCGCGGCGGCGGGCAGGGCTTCGCCGTCAATCTGAACGCCGACAATGCGCGCTTCGGCGGTGCAACACCGATCAGCATCGCCCGCGCTCGCCTGAACGGCAGCGGCGTGTTTGCCGGTGGGATCGCCGACAGCAACACGACCGCCGAAGCGACGATGACCGCGCAAGGGGTCAGCTACGGCTCAATCTTCATCGGGCGCATGGCGGCCAATGCGCAGCTGAGGAACGGGCAGGGCGAAGTGACCGCCTCGCTCAGTGGCCGCCGGGGCAGCCGGTTTGCACTGCAATTGAACGGCCAGATCGCGCCCGAGCGGATCGCTGTCGCCGCGCGCGGGGAATATGGCGGGGAGCGGATTTCCATGCCGCGCCGCGCGGTGCTGACGCCTGACGGTGATGGCTGGGCACTGGCCCGCACGCAGGTGAATTTCGATGGCGGCACCGCGATGGTGGAGGGCAATTTTGGCGGGCCGAGGACCCGCTTCGCATTGGGTCTGGATGATGTGCCGCTCTCGCTTGTCGATGTGGCCGTGGCCGATCTGGGCCTTGGCGGGACCATTTCCGGCTCGGTCGTTTATGACGCCCCGGCAAGAGGCCTGCCCAGCGGCGAGGCAGAGGTGAAAATCGATGACCTGACCCGCTCCGGTCTTGTGTTGGCATCCCGCCCGATAGACCTGTCGCTGGTCGGCAAACTGACGGCAGACCGGCTTGAAGCCCGCGCGGTGCTGGACGATGATGGCGGACAGCGGGGCCGGGTGCAGATGCTGGTGAGCAATATGCCGTCCAGCGGCGATATCGTCTCGCGTTTGCAGAGCGGCGATCTGCTGGCGCAGCTGCGCTATCAAGGCCCCGCTGCCGCGCTGTGGCGTCTGGCGGCCATTGACGCGTTCGACTTCACCGGCCCGACTTCTGTCGCGGCGGATGTGACCGGCACGCTGGCCGATCCCCAATTGCGCGGCTCGCTCGCCAGCGACGGCTTGCGTGTGCAGAGCGCGCTGTCGGGTACCGATATTCGTGACGTCTCCGTGCGCGGCAATTTCGCCGGATCGCGCCTGCGCCTCACCCGCTTTGCCGGCACAGCATCCAATGGCGGGGCTGTCAGCGGCAGCGGATTTATCGATCTCGCCAATCTGGGTGCCGGTAGGGGGCCCGAGATCGACCTGCGGGTCGCGGCAAGGAATGCCAAACTGCTCGATGCGCAGGGCCTCAGCGCCACGCTCACCGGGCCGCTGCGGATCGTCTCAAATGGTGTCGGCGGGACCATCGCCGGGCGCGTCCAGATCGACCGGGCGAGCTGGAAATTCGGCACGGCGGCAGAGGATGTCTCGCTGCCGGTCATCGCCACGCGCGAAGTCAATCTGCCGTTCGACATTGCTCCTGCCGCTGCGCCCAGCGCGCCATGGCGCTATCTGATCAATGCCACCGCGCCCAGCCGGGTCGATGTGGACGGTATGGGGCTGGATACCGAATGGAGCGCCGATATACGCCTGCGCGGCACCACAGACGATCCCCGTATTGGCGGCGAAGCGCGGGTGGTGCGCGGATTCTACACCTTCGCCGGGACGCGTTTCGAGCTGACGCGCGGGCGGATCGATTTCGATGAGAATGGCCCGATCGACCCGCAGCTTGATATCATTGCAGAAACCGAAAGCGCGGGCGTCGATGTCGAGGTCTCGGTGCAGGGTAATGGCCTAAATCCGGAAATCAGCTTCAGCTCCAATCCCGCTCTGCCGGAGGAGGAAATCCTCGCGCGCCTGCTGTTTGGCGGCTCGATCACCGATCTGTCGGCCACCGATGCGGTGCAACTGGGCGCGGCCTTGGCATCCCTGCGCGGTGGGGGTGGCGGGCTCGATCCGATCAACCAGCTGCGCACGGCCATCGGGCTCGACCGTCTGCGTATTGTCGGGGCCGACCCGGCGCTTAATCGCGGCACCGGTGTGGCGCTGGGCAAGAATTTCGGTCGCCGGTTCTATGTCGAGCTGATTACCGACGGGCGCGGATACACCGCCACCGAAGTGGAGTTCCGGGTGAGCAGCTGGCTCTCGCTGTTGGCAGCGGTTTCGAGCATCGGACGCGAAAGTGCGGTCGTCGAGGTCAGCCGCGACTACTAGGCAGCGGCGGCGAGAAGGACGTCTGTCTGCCCCATGTTCTGCAGGCACGAAAAAGGGCGCCCGGTTTCCCGGACGCCCCTTTTTGTTTGTCGATTGCAGTCCTGAGAATCAGGCGCTGTAATACATGTCGAACTCGACCGGGCTGGGCGTGTGCTCCAGACGGTACACTTCTTCCCACTTCAGTTCCATGTAGGCCTCGAGCTGGTCCTTCGAGAACACGTCGCCCTTCAGCAGGAACTCGTGATCGGCTTCCAGTGCTTCGAGGGCTTCGCGCAAGGAGCCGCACACAGTCGGCACGTCGGCCAGTTCGGACGGCGGCAGATCGTAAAGGTTCTTGTCCATCGCGTCGCCCGGGTGGATCTTGTTCTCGATCCCGTCGAGGCCTGCCATCAGCAGCGAAGCGAAGGACAGATACGGGTTGGCTAGCGCATCGGGGAACCGGAATTCCACGCGCTTCGCCTTGTCGCCCGCGCCATACGGGATGCGGCACGATGCCGAACGGTTGCGCGCCGAATAGGCGAGCAGGACCGGCGCTTCAAAGCCCGGCACCAGACGCTTGTAGCTGTTGGTGGTCGGGTTGGTGAAGGCGTTGCAGGCCTTCGCATGCTTGATCACGCCGCCGATGTAATGGAGGCAGGTTTCCGACAGACCGGCATATTCATTGCCCGCGAATGTCGGCTTGCCATCTTTCCAGATCGACATGTGGGTGTGCATGCCGCTGCCGTTATCGTCCTTGATCGGCTTGGGCATAAACGTCGCAGTCTTGCCGTAAGCATGGGCGACCTGGTGCACGACATACTTGTAGATCTGCACGCGGTCGGCGGTCTGGGTCAGTTCGCCAAAGGTGATGCCCAGCTCGTGCTGCGCGGCGGCGACTTCGTGGTGATGCTTGTCCATGGGCAGGCCCATTTCCAGCATGGTGGTGACCATCTCGGCGCGGATATCCATGGCGCTGTCGACCGGCGCGACGGGGAAATACCCGCCCTTGGCGCGCGGGCGGTGGCCCATATTGCCGCCTTCATATTCCTTGCCGGTGTTGGTCGGCAGCTCGACATCGTCGATTGCGTAGCCCGATCCGGCATAGCCGTCTTCGAAGCGGACATCGTCGAACATGAAGAATTCGGGCTCCGGCCCGACATAGACGGTGTCACCGATACCGGTGGACTTCAGATAGGCTTCTGCGCGTTTCGCGGTCGAGCGCGGGTCGCGGGCATAAAGCTGGCCGTCGGATGGTTCCACGATGTCGCAGAACAGAACCATCATCGGCGTGGCGGAGAATGGATCGATATAGCTGGTGGCCAGATCGGGCTTCAGGATCATGTCGCTTTCATTGATGACCTTCCAGCCTTCGATGGAAGAGCCATCGAACATCAGGCCGTCTTCGAGGGCATCTTCGTCCATGACACCGGCATGCATCTGCAGATGCTGCCATTTGCCCTTGGGATCGGTGAAGCGCAGGTCGACCCACTCGATCTCGTTATCCTTGATGGTCTTCAGAACGTCTTTAACATTGGACATGGACGGGTCTTCCTATTGGTGTTGATTGTGAATTGATTGGATGGATCGTGATGCGTCAGACGGCATCGTCTCCGGTTTCTCCGGTACGGATGCGCAGGGCATTTTCGATTGCGGTGACGAAAATCTTGCCATCGCCGATCCGGCCGGTTTGCGCGGCGGCAGCGATGGCCTCCACAACAGCCTCGGCAGCGGCGTCGGGAACGACGACTTCCAGCTTAACCTTGGGCAGGAAATCGACGACATATTCGGCGCCGCGATAAAGCTCTGTGTGGCCCTTCTGACGGCCAAAGCCCTTGGCTTCGGTCACTGTGATGCCGGACACGCCCACTTCGTGCAGCGCCTCCTTCACTTCGTCGAGCTTGAACGGTTTGATGATCGCTTCGATCTTTTTCACCGCGGCGTTTCCCCTGCACATTGGGCCGGCGCCATACGGAGCAAGGATCGCTCCGCCGGGACCGGCTATTTGACAATGTCTCGTCGCGGGCACACGTTCCAAGAATCGTGCCAAAAAAGCCCGCACGCGACTGCGAAGGGGGAACGCTAGGGCAAAGGCGGGATTCGGGGAAGGGGGCGGATTGCATCACCGGCAATGACGCCGGTGGCTGCCTGTTTGCGCGGCGGGCGTGCCTAATTATCAGGCAGAACAAGCCCTTCGGTTTCCGGCTGCCCGGTCATCAGGTTGAGCGATTGCACGGCGGCACCGCTCGCGCCCTTGCCCAGATTGTCCAAGGTCGCAATCAGCCGGACCTGCGTTTCATCCGGTGACACCGCCACATAAAGATCCAGTCCGTCATTCGCAGGCTCGTCCCGGCGGACCAGCAATTCCGCCGGCAAGCTATCGTGGACCCGCACGAGCGGTGTGTCGGCATAGTATTCCTGCAGAGCAGCCATGATTTTGCCCGCACTGGTCGAGTGCCGCATTGCAGCAAGCGACAGGGGCACCTCGACCAGCATTCCACGATAGGCGGGGATGACCGACGGTGCGAAGACCGGCGGAAATTCGAGGCCCGCCTGCTGCTGCATTTCCGGCAGGTGCTTGTGCGCCAGGTCGAGCCCGTAGGTGCGAAACGCAATGCCGCGATCATTTTTATATCGCTCGATCATCGCATTGCCGCCGCCTGAAAAGCCGGAGACCGCATTAACGCTGTAGGGCGCATTCGCCGGCAAGAGCCGCGCACGGATCAGCGGGGCGAGCAGGGCGAGAAACCCGGTCGGGTAGCAGCCCGGATTGCTGACCCGCGTGGCATTGGCAATCGACTTCCGGCCAACCAGTTCAGGGAACCCGTAGGTCCATCCCTGCGCCGTGCGGTGGGCGCTGGATGCATCGATGATGCGGGTATCGGCGCTCTCGCCAAGCAAGGCGACCGCTTCGCGCGCTGCGTCATCGGGCAGGCACAGGATGGCGATATCGGCTGCGTCCAGCGCCTCGGCGCGCGCGCCGGTATCCTTGCGCTGGGCATCGTCCAGCACGACGATCTCAAAGGCATCGCGCCCGGCGAGCCGCTCGTGGATTTCGAGGCCGGTGGTGCCCGCCGCCCCATCGATGAAGACAATTGTTGCCATCAGGTTGGAATTACGAAGCGAGTACGGAGCGGCGGATATAGCCGGTCGGCCCGTCCGGTCCGCAGCAGCCCCAGGCCCACTCGCTGGTCATGTCCAGTGCTTCAAACATCGAGCCGCTTTTCAATTCGACCACGACCTCGGCATCATCGCTGGGAGCGCCAAGCAAGGCGGCATCGGCGCTTCCCACATGCTTGATGTCGGGAATGGCGTAATGGGCCACGAAATGGGTCCCTGCGAGAGCGATATGCGCCAGATCGCCGCGCACCGGCAGGCCGCCCTGTTCGGGGGGCGTGACCGGACCCGACAGCGGAAGCTGTCCTTCGGGTGCAGTGTAGCGAGGCTGATCGGTCACTGGACGGGTTACAATTCAAATCGGTTGTTCGGAAAGCAGCCGCTTAGCCATAGGTTGCCTGTCGGGCAAGTTTGCGTGAACGTTGCCTGCTTGCGGGCCTCACTTCGGGCCATACCGGGCGCGCAGCATATGCCAGCTTGCGCGCAGGCCATAGGCCGCGCCGCCCTTGGGCCGTCCGGGCTTGGCGTAGGGCCGCCAGCCAAACGTATCGAAATGCGCCCAGTCGATACCCTCACCGACGAATTTGTCGAGGAACAGACCCGCTACACTCGCCCCGGCATAGGGGTTGGACTGTGCGTTGTTCATGTCGGCAATGTCGCTGGCGAGATACTCGCGATAGGCCTCGGGCAAGGGCAGGCGCCATGGTTCGTCATCATGCGCCTTGCCCGCTGCAATCAGATCGGCGGCGGTCTCGTCGCGCCGTGTCATCATGGCCGGGAGATCGGGGCCGAGCGCGATGCGGGCTGCGCCTGTCAGTGTGGCAAAGTCGATGATCAGTTCCGGCTTTTCCTCGCTCGCCCGGGTCAGCGCGTCGCCCAGAATTAAGCGCCCTTCGGCGTCGGTATTACCGATCTCGACGGTCAGCCCTTTGCGGGTTTGCAGCACATCGCCGGGGCGGAATGCATTGCCGGAAATCGCATTCTCGACCGCAGGCACCAGCAGGTGCAGGCGCACCGGCAGGTTGCCGTCCATGATCAGGCCCGCCAGCGCGATGGCATGGGCGCTGCCGCCCATATCCTTCTTCATCAGCTTCATCCCGACGGCGGATTTCACATCCAGACCGCCGGAATCGAAGCTGACGCCTTTGCCGACCACGGCGATGACGGGATTGCCTTCTTTGCCCCACGTAAGATGCATCAGTCGCGGCGCATGATGGCGGGCTGCGGCCCGTCCGACCGCGTGGACCATGGGATAGCCCTGTTCCAGCGCGTCGCCCTTGATCGTCTCCATCTTTGCGCCATGCGCTTTGACCAGCGCCTCGCATTCGGCCTCGATAGCGGCGGGGCCCATATCTTCTGCGGGAGTGTCGACCATCCGCATGACCTGCATGACGGCCTCGGCCTCGGCGATGGCTGGCTCGATGGCCTTGACCTGTTTGGTCAGCAGCACACGCGGGCCGGTGGCCTTCGGATCGTCTTTGTATTTGGTGAAGCGATATTGCGCCGTCAGCCAGCCATGCATCGCCGGGCCGGGATCGGCAGTGCCGCCCTCCTTGGGAGCGAGGCGGTAGGTGCCCTCCGGCAGGTCCTCGGCCAGTTTGGCGAGGCACCAGCTGGACAGTTCGTCCGGATTGGCCACACCGCCAACGGCGAACCAATCATCGCCATCGGGAACGATACCGACCTGATAGCCTTTTCCGGTGAATTTTTGCCCCGCCAGAGCCGCGCGCTGTCCGCCGGTCAGGGTCTTGGACCACGCCTCGAAGCCGTCTTCATTGACGAGGTGGATGGCAACCGCGTCCTGGTCGCGGTCGGGCTGGATCAGATCGATTGTCTTGCTCATCCGGCCCAATTGGGGGCGATAGCGGCGGCTGGCAATCCCTAGGATTGCTGACCGTCATCTCGCAATTTGACGCCGGAGCCGCTACATGGCTCCGCATGACCGAATATCAGACCATCACCGCCGCCGACGATGTACAGCGCGACGGGACAATAAAGCTGCACGACGAAAGCGGATTTGCAGGGATGCGCGCCGCCGGGAAACTGGCGGCGGAGATCCTCGACGAAGTGACCACAATGGTGGAGCCGGGGGTGACGACGCTGGAGCTGGATACCGCGATCCGGAGCATGATGCTGGATGCGGGCGCAGTGCCTGCGACTCTGGGTTATCGCGGATATACACACAGCAGCTGCATCTCGCTCAACCATGTGATCTGCCACGGCATCCCTTCGGACAAGGCGCTGAAAGATGGCGATATTCTCAATATCGACATTACGCCGCTGCTGGATGGTTGGCATGGCGACACCAGCCGGATGTTCTTTGCAGGCGAACCTTCGCTCAAAGCCAAACGTCTGGTCGAGGTGACGCATGAGTGCCTGATGCTGGGCATCGAAGCGGCCAGCCAGCCGGGCGCGCGGCTGGGCGATATCGGCGCGGCGATTGCGGCCCATGCGCGGCAGTACCGTTACGGCGTGGTGCGCGAGTTTTGCGGGCACGGTCTGGGGCGGATGTTCCATGACGAGCCCGAAGTGGTGCATCAGGCCGAGGCCGGCACGGGGCCGGAGCTAAAGCCGGGTATGTTCTTCACCATCGAGCCGATGATCAATCTGGGTCGTCCCTGGGCGAAGATCTTGAAGGATGGATGGACCGCCGTAACGCGCGATAAATCGCTGTCTGCTCAGTTCGAGCATTCGATTGGCCTGACCGGCAATGGTGTGGAGATTTTCACGGCGAGCCCCAAGGGGCTGGACAAGCCGCCTTACTAATTTTCCCGCGCCGCTCTGATCGCCGCTCCGGCGGCAAATGGGGCGAGGGCACACAGAGCCAGACTGATTGCTCCGGCCAAAGCCAGACCAGCGCTGTCCGGGCGCGAAATGGCGCCCGCTCCGAAGATCAGCACCGGCGCGGCGAGGGGAAGCAGCAGCAACCCGGCCAGCGCCGTTCCTGCTCTAAGCGATGCCATTACGGCGGAGACCATCAGTCCGATGGCAGCAAGCCCCGGCGTTCCGGCGAGCAGGCCCAGCACAACCTGACGCAAGCTGTCGCCGCTCAGCCCCAGTAGAGCCGCGGCGGGCAAACACGCGAGCAGCAGCAGCGGCGCGAAGGCGAGCCAATGCGCCAGCAGCCGCGCTGCCATCGCGCTTTCTTCGGCAATGCCGCGCAGGGCGAACTGGTCAAACACGCCGGATTCCAGATCGTCCTTCACCAGCCGGTCCAGCGGCAGGATCGCAGCCAGCAAGGCGGCAATCCACAGCACGCCGCCACCGGTGCGCGCGAGCAGCGCAGGCTCCGGCCCCACCGCAAAGGGATAAAGCATCGCGACAGCGAGAAAGAACACCAGTGGCAGCAGGGCACCTCCGCGCGATCCGCCCGGAAGGAGGAGGCCAAGATCGCGCCTGAGCAGGGTCCAGAACGCGTTCATCGCAGCGGTTCCAGCGCCAATTGCGGTATATCGAGACCGGTCGGCTGGTGCGAGGCAATGACGCAAATGCCCCCTTGCGCCCGGTGGGCGGCAATCAGTCCCGCCACGCTCGCCTGTGCATCGGTATCCAGCCCGTTCAACGGCTCGTCGAGCAGCCAGATATCCGCCCCTTGGCCGATCATCCGCGCCAGTCCCGCACGTTTGCGCTGACCGGTCGAGAGATAGCGCACGGGTATGTCGAGCAGCGGCGTGAGGCCGAGCGTTGTGCGCAGCTCCTGACTTTCTTTGCTCCCGTCCAGCCGTTCCCAGAACGCGAGGGCATCGCGCAGGGTGTGATCCATATCGAGCGCCAGTCGCTCGTCCAGCACGGCGATGCTGCCGGTGCTGTCCACGCTGCCTGCGAAGGGCCGCGAAAGACCTGCCAGTATCCGCATCAGGCTGGTCTTGCCCACGCCGTTGGCGCCGGTCACATGCAGCGCTTCGCCCGCCTCCAACGACAGTGACAGGCCGCTGAACAGCAATCGCTCGCCGCGCCGGCAGGCCAGATCGGTTGCGGAGAGATGCGCTTGCATGGTCGAGGGCGATAAGCGAAAGCCATCAGGTAAACAACGTCCTGCCAGCAATCGAGGAATGCGCAACATGTCCGTGGAAAAATTGACCGAGCAAGAGCGCGAGACGTGGCTGACCGCACTCGCAGACTGGCAAATGGCGGACGGTAAGGACGCGATTCAAAGGACCTTCAAATTCGCCGATTTCAGCGAGGCATGGGGCTTCATGAACCGGGTTGCCCTGTTGGCGGAAATGCAAGACCACCACCCCGAGTGGTTCAACGTCTACAACACAGTCGAGATTACTCTGACCACCCATGACGCCGATGGTCTTTCGCAGCGCGATGTGAAGCTGGCGAAGGCGATCGACGCGCTGCTCTAAGGGGGGAGGCGTTACCTCCCCAGCGGGCGGCTGTTGTCGCGCGACATCTTGCGCACGCGGCCCGGTGTCCAGCGGGAGGCGAAGGCCATTTTCTTGGCGGTCTTGCCCACCTTCACGTGCAATTCCTTGCCGTGGACAGCCCGCCAAGCGGCTTCGCCCACTTCTTCCACCGGCGTAATTTCCAGACCGCCATCCTTAACCCGCTGACGGATTTGCTCGTTCGCCTTGGCGTTGGGGGAATGGTCGAGCAGCGGCGTGTCGATAAAGCTGGGCATTAGGGAGCGGACTTCGATCCCGTGTTCGGCCCATTCCGCGTCCAGACTTTCGGTCAGCGCGCGCACGCCGAATTTCGTCGCGGAATATACGCTCGCGCCGCCTGTACCATACAGCCCGGCAGCGCTGGCCGTGTTGAGCAGGCAGGATCCCGGCGCGGTTTTCATGAGATGCGGCATCACAGCCTGCGCGCCGAAAAACGCGCCTTTCAGATTGATGTCGAGGCACCGCTCGATTTCCTCGACACTGTTTTCCTCCAGCGACCCACCCAGCGGAATTCCGGCATTGTTGGCCATCACATCAATGCGCCCTCCGGCAGCCATGCTGAACGCCTCCAGCGCGACATCCCACGCTTGCCGGTCCCGCACATCGAACACATGGGCGTAAGTGAACCCGTTGCCGATCAGCGCCTCTGTTTCGCGCATCCCACCTTCATTCACATCGCCGAGACCAATGAACCAGCCTTCGCGGGCAAAGCGCAGCGCGATGGCGCGGCCGATGCCCGATGCGCCGCCGGTGATGAAGATCGATTTGCGTGTTGCCATGTCAGTCAGTCTTTCTCGTCAGGCCGCCGAGGAAAGGGGCCGCAGCGTCCTAAGACGCAATAAAGCGCCATAAGACGATGCGGCCCCGATTGTCAGCCATAAAGGCGTTTTCGGCTACTGGAGCGCTTCGGAGAGGCCCTTCACGAAGTCTGCGCCCTCGACCACTTCGGCGGTGGAAGCCTTCACCGTGTCGCCAATCGGCTCCGCGCGTCCGCCGAGGCAGGTGGCGAGGAAATTCTCGGTCACGGCATTGAACGCGATGTTGTTCTCCGGCTTGGCGAAGCCGTGGCCTTCGTCGGGGTAAAGGACGTAGGTGACGGGAATGCCGTTCTCCTTCATCGCCTCGACAATCTGGTCGCTTTCCGCCTGATTGACGCGCGGATCGTTGGCGCCCTGACCGATCAGCAGCGGCTTGGTGATGTTCTGGGCAGAATAGAGCGGGCTGCGCTCTTTCAGCATCGCGAGGCCTTCGGGCGTGTTGGGATTGCCCATCCGCTCGTGGAACTGGGCAATCACCGGCTCCCAATAGGGCGGGATGGTTGCCAGCAGCGTTTCCAGATTGGACGGGCCGACAATATCGACACCGCAGGCGAATTCTTCCGGCGTGAAGGTCAAGCCAGCCAGCGTGGCATAGCCGCCATAGGACCCGCCCATGATCGCGACCTTGTCCTGCGAGGTTACGCCGCGATCGACAGCCCACTGGACCGCGTCCAGCAGGTCGTCATGCATCTTGCGGCCCCATTCCAGATCGCCGGCGGAGATGAAATTCTTGCCGAAGCCGGTCGAGCCACGGAAATTGGTGCTCAGCACGGCATAGCCGCGATTGGCGAGCCATTGGTGGTAGCTGTTATAGCCATACCCGTCGCGCGCCCACGGGCCGCCATGGACCAGCAGGACCATCGGCACCGGCGCGTCGGGCACGCCGTCCGTGTCCGTGTCGGTGCCGGGCGGCAGGGTGAGGTAGCTGGTCAGCGTCAGCCCGTCGCGGCTAGTGATCTCCAGAGCCTGCATCGGCTGAAGCGGCGCGCCTTCCAGATCGGGTCGGGAGGTGTACAGCTCGGTCAGCGTTTCTGCATCGCGGTCGAACATATAGACCTTGGTGGGGCTGGTCAGCGGGTCGTTCCAGACGATCCATTTACGGTCGTCATCGGTGCGCGAATTGATGCCGTACTGGCCCTCCAGCCGTTCACCCAGCCAATCCAGTGCCGCGCCGATTTCAGCGTCCAGCGCGGTCCATTCAGTCTTGAGGTAGTTGACCGAGTAGGCCTCTACTTCGCCGGTTTCCTGATCGCGGATGGTGCCGCCGATATCGGCCCGTGCATCCTCGGCCACAACAGTGACTTCGCCTGTCGCCATATCGGTTGCGGTCAGGGCGGCGGTGTCGCGGCCCCGGCTGTCGGTCCAATACAGGATGCTGCCATCGCGGGTGAAGCCAGCAGGATTGGTGGTCAGCGAATCCGCCAGATCGGTGCTGCTGAACGGTTCGTCGGCGGGCACATTGTCAGTGACCTTGAAGTAATCCATGCCGCCCGCGGCATTGGGGCGCAGAGCCATGCGGACATCCAGATTGTCGTCCGCGACGAAACCGGCATAGCCATCGTTCTGGATCATAAGTTCCAGCGCGCCGGTGTTGAGATCGAGCAGGTGCACGTCATGGAACCGCGGGTCGCGGTTGTTCAGCCCGACGAGCACCTTGTCCTTATACTGGTCCGACGCGCCGACGATCTGGACACGCGTGTTCTCGAAATCGGTCAGCGTGGTTTCCACGCCGCTTTCGATATTCACGCCGTACATCAGGAAGTTCTCGTCGCCGCCCTTGTCCTGAATATACAGGATGCTCTGACTGTCGGGGGCGAAGAAATACTGGCGGATCGGGCGATCGGTTGCCTTGGTCAGCACGCGCGCGTCGTCTGGCGCATTGGCTGGCGCGACCCACACGTTCAGCACGCCGTCCACGGGAGCAAGCCAGCCAAGCCACTGGCCGTCGGGGCTGATCTGGCCGCCCGCACGGGTCGGGTTGCCGAACAGCGCCTCGCGAGAAATGAGCGGGGCTGCTTCACTTGTTTTGGTCATGTGTGCTCCGGATTGGGCGTGGTTGCCGCCATGATGATCGGCCAGCGCGGCTTGCGGCATGGCGGTAAGGGCCAATGCCGAGGCAGCGGCCAAGAATGCGATAGATTTGGTGCGGATGGTCATGAGTACAAGCTCCAGTTCCTGAGAATGGGGTGGTCGATGTATCAAGTAAGCTTGCTATAATGTCAAACTAACTTTCCATCACAGCCTTGGCGATCAATCACAGTGCTTCCATATTGTAGGTATGCCATGCGAACACGGCCATGGCCCCGCGATGGGGGCTCCATGGCTTGGCAATAGCCCTGACCTCCTTCTCGGTCGGCAGCTTTTCGCCCAATTGCATAATCCGTCCGACGGCCTTCTGCACCGCCAGATCGCCGGCGGGCCAGATATCGGGGCGGCCTTCTGCGAACAGCAGGTAGATCTCTGCCGACCAGCGCCCGATGCCCTTGATTTTGGTCAGTTCGGCAATGGCTTCTTCATCGCCTGTTGGCAGGTTTTCCAGATCGAGCACGCCGCCATCGACCAATTCGCACAGCGAACGGGCATAGCCTTGCTTCTGTCGCGACAGACCGCAGGCGCGCAGTGTATCGAAATCGCGCGCCAGCAGCTCGCTTGCCTCCATTGCTTCCCCTAGCTCCGCCTCCAACTTGCGCCAGACGCTCGCGGCGGCGGCCACGCTCACCTGCTGACCGACAATTGTTCTGAGCAGGGTGATATAGCCTGTCGGGCGGCTTCGCGGCTCCGGATATCCCGCGATTTCCAAGCTGCTGGCAATGTTCGGCTCGCGTGCCGCGAGGTCATCCAGCCCGTCTTTGATCTGCTGCGCCGTCAAACCCATGCCGTGTTCCTATCAGAATTGGTGCGGCCCATAGGCCTCTCTTGCGTAATGTCGCTGCACCGCTTAGCAGCCGCCCTTCATACCCCGATAGGGGCTTAGGTGAACGCAGTAGACAGGAAGACACGCATTATGCCCAAGCTGGTAGTCGTCACGCGCGAAGGTGAAGAATCCACAATCGATGTGGATGATGGCGTAACCGTTATGGAAGCAATCCGTGACAATGGCTTCGATGAATTGCTGGCGCTGTGCGGCGGCTGCTGCTCCTGCGCGACCTGCCACATTGTGGTGGACCCTGCTTTCACCGACAAACTGCCCGAAATGAGCGAAGACGAGGATGATCTGCTGGAATCTTCCGATCATCGCACGGAAACATCGCGCCTGTCATGCCAGATCCCGTTCACGGACAAGCTGGACGGCCTCAAAGTGACTATCGCCCCTGAAGATTAAGTTTGGTTGTTGAGGGGGTGCGGGCAAGCTAATTCGGCATCCATGAATATAACAACCCCCTTCGCCAACACTCTCGACCTTATCGGGAAAACCCCGCTTGTCCGCCTGAACGGGCCAAGCGAGGCGGCCGGCTGCGACATTTACGGCAAGTGCGAATTCGCCAATCCGGGCGGCTCGGTGAAGGACCGCGCGGCGCTGGGCATTATTCGCGATGCGGAGGCTTCCGGCGAATTGCAGGCCGGCGGCACTGTGGTGGAGGGGACTGCAGGCAATACCGGAATCGGTCTGGCGCTGGTGGCGAACGCGCTGGGCTACAAAACGATCATCGTGATGCCCGACAATCAGAGCCGCGAGAAAATGGACACGCTGCGGGCGCTGGGCGCGCAGCTGGTCACTGTCCCGCCGACCAAATACGCCGATTGCAACCACTTCGTGCACACCTCACGCCGTTTGGCTGAGGAAACCGAAGGAGCGATCTGGGCGGGCCAGTTCGACAACACGGCCAACCGCAAGGTGCATATCGAGACCACCGCTGCCGAGTTGTGGGAGCAGCTGGAAGGGCGGATCGACGGCTTTACCTGTGCAGCGGGCACGGGCGGCACGATTGCCGGTGTCGGGATGGGCCTGAAAGAACGCGACGAAAACTGCGTCATCGCGCTGACCGACCCGCATGGCGCGGCGCTCTATAGCTATTTCAAAGATGGCGAGCTGGCTTCGGCTGGAACATCGGTGGCCGAGGGGATCGGGCAAGGGCGGATCACCGCCAATCTCGAGGGCGCGCCGATCGATACGCAGTACCGTATCGGCGATTCCGAAGGCCTGGAATGGGTCGCGCGTCTGCTGCGCGAGGAAGGGCTGTGCCTCGGTCTTTCCAGCGGAGTCAATGTGGCGGGCGCTGTAGCTCTGGGCCGCGAACTGGTGGCGCAGGGGCGCAAAGACGCGCGGGTCGCGACGATCCTGTGCGACAGCGGGTTCCGCTATCTCTCCACGCTCTACAATGCCGACTGGCTGCGCGAGAAGGACCTGCCGGTCTTCGAATGGCTGGAGCAGACCTAACGCGGCAGCCGTCCAGAGGCGGTAACGCAAGATGATTGACGGGCTGCCGCGTCGCGGGCAGAATCCCGCGTCATGGCTTTGATCCCCTTAAGCAGATTGATCCGCGGCAGCGATGCCGAGGACAGCGCCGCAGAATCCGGCGTGCGTGCCCGGGCGCCGCTCGGCGGTTCACGCAGCGAGGCGATCCAGCGTTTGCAGATCGGCGTCGGCGGGCTTGTCTCCATGGTGTTGCTGGTCGGTGTCGCCAATATCGTGATCGACAGCGCGCGCGAGACGGAAGCAACGACAGTCCCCGAGGCAGCCGCAACCGTAGAAGCAGAAGCTCCGCAAAATGATCCATTGGCCGATGCCGGTATCGTGCCCGATTTGCCTGCCGAGGCGGAGGAAGAGCCCTTGCCCGAGGGGCCGGTCGTGCCAGAGCAAGGCGAAGGCTTGCCGCCTGCAGAATAGGCCGTGAGCAAGCTTTCCCTTTCCGCCGCGATTGCGCCTGTCGCGCTGTCCTTGATGGCGGCCTGCACCGAGCATGACAGCCGCACGGTGGATGCTCCCGAACAGGCAATTGCCACCGAAGGAGTGTCAGATCAGCTGGGGCTTATGACAACCTTGCCGATCCTGTGGTCGGAAGGCGATGATTTCACCGCATTGCTCGCTCCCGATGCGCAGGCCCATTGGGCGCTGGACGCGCTGGGCCAGAACCACGAGGTGGCGGCCATCGACATACTGACGCCCGATGCGCTGGCCGGGCTCGATCTGCTGGTGCTGGCGCAGCCGCGCATGCTTTCGCCGGAAGAGAATGTGGCGCTGGATGATTGGGTGCGGGGCGGGGGGCATGCGCTTGTCTTCGCCGACCCCATGCTGACTGGCCATTCGGAATACGGTGTGGGCGACAAACGTCGCCCGCAGGATGTGGCACTGCTCGATACGCTTCTGGCGCGCTGGGGATTGGCTCTTGAAGCGGCCCCGCCATCGGCGGAAACCCGTTTTGTGGCCTTCGGTGGCGGCGAGTTGCCGCTGGCTGCTCATGGGGAGCTGACTCGCCGCGAACCGGCCGGCGGCGCACAAAGCGATTGCACCGACCGACTCGGGCGTGTTCTAACAGTGTGCGAAATCGGGAAGGGCCGCGCCGTCATACTCGCCGATGCGGCCATTTTGGAAGCCGAGGAAGCACCGGAAGCGGCGGTATTGGTGGCCTTCGAAGAGTTGACCGGCATGGCAAAGGAAGGTCCAGCAGCCCCATCCGGGAAAAGTGGGGAATGATGGTTTGGAGCGTGGAGAAGGTCATCGATCACCTGGGAAAGCGGATGATGGCGCGAAAAATGCCTGACTAAAATATGTTCTAAATCAATAGTTTTCCGGGAATTCCCGAAAAAAAGCGTCTTTTCCCCTTTTCACCCACCCCTGCTGGGGGTAGGACCTCCTTTCATTGGATATGAGGATTCCGCTGCGCCGTGCCTGACAGGTCGGCGGGTTGCCGGTGCTCGCGCGCTGGCGACTGCGGGAAAGCTGTGTCCACGAGGGTTAGAGGCGCTTGGTCGGGGACGCGCGGGGAGTGGAAAGCGAATTTCAAGGGTATTCAGGAACAGCCTTTTCGCCTGCGGGCGATAAGGGCCGTTTCTCTTTGCCCCCCGCATTCCGCAAGGAAGTGCGGGCCGCTAGCGGCGATAACCGCCTGCTGTGCATCGACAAGCACGACCGCTGGAACTGCCTGATCGGCTTTGGCACTTCGCGCCGCGCAGAACTGAAAAGCAATCTCAAGCGCGAGAAAAAGCTCGCCGAGAAACGCGGCCATGATTTCGATTATGACGAGCGGTCGAGCGAGCTGTTCGGGTTCGAGACGATCCCGTTCGACGATAGCGGGCGCTTCGTGATGCCCAGCCATCTGGGTGAACTGGCCAACATCACCGGCGGCCTGTTCTTCCGCGGGGCGGACGAATTTTTCACCATGTGGGACCCGGAAGAGCTCTACAAGATGGGCCCGTCCTGGCGCGCCGCGCAGGCGTCTTGCAAGAATATGGTCGAGCAGGCCCAGGCCAAGCTGGCCGGGAAGGGTGGTGCAAAATGAGCGCGCCTTCCCAAACCGCACCACACATTCCTGTCCTCCTCGATGAAGTCGTCGCTGCGTTGGACCCGCAGCCGGGCGATGTGCTGGTGGATGCAACCTTCGGCGCTGGCGGCTATACCCGCGCGCTGCTCGATACTGGCGCGACGGTGCATGCGTTCGACCGCGATCCCGATGCGATCAAGGCTGGCCGGAAGTGGGCGGAGGCGCACGAAATGCCCCCGCGTCTGGTCCTGCATCCGCGCCGCTTTTCCGAAATGGCCGAGGTCATGGCCGAGGCCGGTGTGGCGCGCGTTGACGGTATCGCGATGGATATCGGCGTGTCCTCCATGCAGCTGGATCAGGCGGAGCGCGGCTTTGCATTCTCCGCCGACGGCCCGCTGGATATGCGGATGGAGCAGGACGGCCCCAGCGCCGCCGATTTCCTGAACACCGCAGAAGCCGACCAGATCGCTGACGTGCTGTATCGCTATGGCGAGGAGCGCCAGTCTCGGCGGGTCGCCCGCGCAATTATCGCCGCACGCCCGCTGGAAACCACCGGCGAGCTGGCCCGTGTCATCCGCAAGGCTCTGGGCCATCGTCCCGGTGCGCCAAAGGATCCCGCAACCCGCTCGTTTCAGGCCATCCGCATCCATGTGAATGGCGAACTGGATGAACTGGAGCAGGGCCTGTTCGCAGCAGAACGCTTGCTCAAATCGGGTGGCAGGCTGGCCGTAGTCAGCTTCCACTCTCTCGAAGACCGCATTGTGAAGCGCTTTTTCAAAAGCGCTTCTCAGGCGGCCGGCGGTGGCTCTCGTCACCTTCCCCACACCGATGCCCCGCCGGCCGTTTTCTCTCAGGTTTCCAAGGCCATCCGGCCCGGTGAAGCCGAAATTGCCCGCAACCCCCGCTCGCGTTCCTCGGTCCTGCGCCACGCCGTGCGGACCGATATCGCCCCTAGAGAAGCCGCATGACGCCTCCTGCATCCCGTATCCGCCAGATTGGCTGGCTCGCTTTACTCGCAGTGTGTCTCGCATTGTTTGTGGCGCTTACCTTTCGCGTCAATGCCGTGAAGAGCGAAGTCGTGCGGGCAGAGCGGACGATTGTTGCGCTGGAGCGCGAGACACGGAGGCTGGAAACGGAATATCAGACCCGCGCCAACCAGCAGCAATTGGCGACCTGGAACAAGGTCGAATTTGGCTATGATACGCCGCGTGCCGACCAGTTCATGGAAACAGAACGCCAGCTTGCCGAATTGGGTGAAGGCCGCGCGCCGGGCGCTCCCGCCCCGATCCGCGTAGCGCGCGCACCCGATCCACGCGCGGATGATGCTGGCGATGAAAATCCGATCATCGCGATGGTTTCGCCGCTGACGGGTCTGCCGGAAACGGCACCCGCTGAAGACGCAAACCGCGAAGAAATGGGCGCACGGGCAGCTCGCGATGAAGCCGCTTCATCGCTCGCCGATAGGCTTCAGGCGACGATGGATGCGCCGTCTGTTCAAACGGAACTGGCCGAATGACCGCTCTGGGTATCGATACCGCAATTTCTATCGGCAGGGTCCGGCCCGTAACGCAGCGGCACGAGGCGGTGCTGGTGGCTCGCCTGCGCGTGCTGCTGGTGGCGCTGCTGTTTGCTCTGGTGGCCTTGGCGGCGCTGTCCCGCATCGTGTTTCTCGGCATTGGTGGTGGCGCGTCCGGCCCCGCTTCGCTGGAGGAAGCGCTGCTGCCCGATCGCGGCGAGATTGTTGATCGCAATGGCACCCCGATGGCGCGCAATTTCCCGGCCCGCGCGCTGTGGTTCAATCCCAAGGCGATGGGCGATGGCGGCACGCCGCTCACCCGCTCGGCAGACGAGGTAGCGACCAGAATCGCGGCCATCTTCCCCGAGGCTGACAAGGCCATCATCTTGCGGCGCCTGACCAGCGGCAAGGCAGGCTATCTGCGCCGCCGCGTTCTGCCGGAGCAGGCCAACCAGATCCACGCGCTGGGCGAGCTGGCGCTGGAATTGCCAGAGGAAACCGACCGGCATTATCCGCAAGGATCGCTGGGCGCGCATGTGCTGGGCTATGTCACCCATGATGGCGACGGCAAGGTGGGCATGGAACAGGTGCTGCAATCGCGCCTGACCGATCCGGCCCTGCGCGGCGAGCCGATGGCCCTGTCCATCGATATGCGGGTGCAGGGCGCGCTGGAAGATGAATTGCGGAGCGGAATGCTGGCGACCAATGCCATGGGCGCGGCTGGCATCGTGCTGGATGTCGATACCGGCGAAGTGATGGCGCTGGCTTCGCTGCCCGAATTCGATCCCAACGTGATGGATCGCCGGGTGGTGGATTACGAATTCAACCGCGTGACCAACCAGGTTTACGAGCTGGGCTCCACCTTCAAGCCGCTCAGTGTGGCAGCGGCGATCGATGCCGGCGTGGTGCGCGATTTCTCGAAGCGCTGGAATGCGCGCGATGTCGAGATCAGCAATGCCGTGCTGGCCGACAGCCATTTTCTGGGCAATCATCTGAATGTGCCGGAAGCGTTGATCCAATCTTCAAACACCGTCACCGCGCGCATTGCAGACGAGCTTGGTGCCGAACGACTGCGTCGCACGATGATCGATCTGGGCATGAACGAGCGCCCCTATATCGAACTGCCTGCACGCGGTCATCCGATCTGGCCGAAGGGCAAATGGCCGCGCCTGCGCAATATGACGATCAGCTACGGCCACGGCATTGCGGTTACTCCGCTGCATCTCGCCAGCGCCTATGCCGCGATGGTCAATGGCGGTGTCTGGCGTCCGGCAACGCTGCAGAAGCTGGAGGCAGGCGAGGTCCCGCGCGGCCGGCGGGTGTTCAAGGAATCCACCAGCTCGCGGATGCGTCAATTGCTCCGGATGATTGCGATTTACGGCACGGGTAAGAACGCCGATGCAAAGGGCTACCGCGTCGGCGGCAAGACGGGCTCGGCAGAGAAGCCGGGCAAGCGCGGCTACCGCGAGACCAGCCTTGTTTCGACCTTCGCCGCGGCGTTCCCGATGGATAATCCGCGCTATGTCGTGGTGGCCATGCTGGACGAGCCAAAGGGCACGCATGCCAGTTCCTTCCAGCGCACAGCGGCGTGGAATGCAGCGCCCATCGTCGGCAAGCTGGTCCCGCGCATCGGCCCGCTGATGGGCGTGCGCCCCGATATGTCGCGCGATGTCGATATTTCGGACCTCAAGCCGCTGATCCCGGGGGGCGGTACATGAAGCTGGGCAAGCTGGTAGACGCTGCCGGGATTGACGCAGGGTTCGATACCGGGGCGAGCGGCGACCTCAATGTGACCGGATTTGCCATCGATCATCGCAAGGTCGCGCCCGGCACGGTGTTCGGTGCCTTTCAAGGCGCTGCTGTGAATGGCGAAGACTTTATCGCATCGGCAGTTGAGGCAGGCGCTATCGCCATCGTTGCACGGCCCGAAGCCGGCGTGTCCGGCGCAGTGCATATTGCCGATGACACGCCGCGCCGGGCCTTTGCGCGGCTGGCGGCACGCTATTTCACGCCGGTGCCCGATACGATTGTCGCGGTGACGGGTACCAATGGCAAAACCTCCTGCGTGGAAATGACCCGGCAGCTGTGGCGCATGTCGGGCCAGCGTGCGGCCAGCATCGGGACGCTGGGTGTGACGACGCCCGACGAGAGCATTTCGACAGGATTGACGACGCCCGATATTGTCACGTTCCTGAGCAATGTCAGCGGTCTGGCGCGCGAGGGCGTGACCCATGTGGCCTATGAGGCGAGCAGCCACGGCCTGTCGCAATATCGCAATGAAGGGCTGCCGGTGGCTGCCGGGGCCTTCACCAATTTCAGCCGCGACCATCTCGATTATCACGCCACCATGGAAGACTATTTCGACGCCAAGATGCGGCTGTTCGATGAAGTCGTTGTGGCGGGCGGGAAAGCGGTTATCTGGACCGGCGGTGACGACTGGACTGCGCAGGCAATTGCGCGGGCGGAGGCGCGCGGGCTCGAAGTTTTGACCGTTGGCGAGCAGGGGGAATTCATCCGGCTCACCGGGCGCACTCCCACACAGCTGGGGCAGGATCTGGAAATCACCCACGCCGGTGAGACGCGCAAGCTGCGCCTCCCGCTGATCGGGGCCTATCAGGTGGCCAATGCGCTCACCTCGGCGGCGCTCGTGGTCGCGACCGGCGGCGACCCGGCGCAGGTGTGGGACGGTGTGTCGCGCCTGCAACCCGTGCGCGGGCGTTTGGAGCGTGCTGTCATCTCCCCCAGCGGTGCGCCGGTCTATATCGATTACGCCCACACGCCCGACGCGCTGGAAGCCGCGATAGAGGCGCTGCGGCCCCATGTGGCGGGCCAACTGATTACGGTGTTCGGCGCAGGTGGAGACCGCGACCACGGCAAGCGCGGCCCGATGGGTGAAGTCGCCTCGCGCCTGTCAGATCAGGTTATCGTGACCGACGACAATCCGCGCGGCGAGGCTCCGGAAGCCATTCGCGCTGCCGTGCTCGAAGGGGCAGGGGATAACGCGGTGGAAGTGGGTGACCGGCGCGCCGCTATCGCGCAGGCGATTCAGCAAGCGGGCAAGGACGATATCGTCCTGATCGCTGGCAAAGGACATGAACGCGGCCAGATTGTCGGGAGCGGCGAGCAAATGCGCGTGCTGCCTTTCGACGATGTCGAGGTCGCCCGTGAATGCAGTGCCGAAATCGGCCAAACCGCTTGGGGACACGATCAATGACTGCCAGCCCGCTCCTCAAACAGGCCCGCCATCCTGCCGTCCGCTCCTGGCCGCGCACGGCCCGTGATACACTGCCGCTGGCGTTGTGGTCGGCGCAGGAAATCGCAGCGGCAACCGGCGGCGAAGCCAGCGGCGAATTCCAGTGCGCAGGCGTGGAAATGGACAGCCGCGATGTGCGCCCGGGTGATCTGTTTGTCGCGCTGAAGGGTGAGGCCATGGACGGGCACAAGTTCGTCGAGAAAGCCTTTGCAGCGGGTGCATCCGCTGCGCTGGTAGACAGGCCCGTCGATGGCCCGCATATTCTAGTGGAAGATACGACGGCCGCGCTTCATGCTCTCGCCCATGCCGCCCGCGACCGCACGACGGCAAAGCGGATTGCTGTCACCGGATCGGTCGGCAAGACCGGTGTGAAAGAAGCCATTTTCTCCGCGCTGGACCGCTCTAGCCGGGGGCAGGCGCATCGCTCGGTGCGCAGCTACAACAATCATGTCGGCGTTCCGCTCAGCCTCGCCCGGATGCCGGCGCGCAGCCGTTATGGCGTGTTTGAAATGGGGATGAACCACGCGGGCGAAATTGCCGAGCTGACGCAGCACGCGGCACCGCATGTGGCGGTGATCACGACGATTGCTCCGGCGCACATTGAAAATCTGGGCAGCATGGAAGCCATCGCCGACGCCAAGGGCGAGATCTTCGGCGGGCTGGTGAAGGACGGGGTGGCGATCATCCCCGCTGACAGCGAATACACCGCGCGGCTGGTCGACCATGCCGAAAAGTGCAACGCCCAAGTCATAACATTCGGTCGCCATGCATCGGCCAATGTGCGTCTGCTGGACGCTATCCCTGCGGCAAACGGTGGCTCGCTGGTCACTGCGCAGGTTGGCGAGACCCGGCTGTGCTATTCCGTGGCCGAACCGGGCGAGCACTGGATTTCCAACTCGCTTTGCGTGCTCGCTGCGGTGCAGGCAGCGGGCGGCGATCTGGGAGCGGCCGGACTGGCATTGGCCGAGCTCGGCGGTCTCAAAGGACGCGGCGCGCGCCACCAGATTTCGGTGTCGGGCGGCAAGGCCTTGCTGGTCGACGAAAGTTACAACGCCAACCCCGCTTCGATGCGGGCCACCCTGCGCCAATTGGGGCAGACTCCGGCGACGCGGCGGATCGCGGTGCTCGGCGCGATGAAGGAGCTCGGCGATTTTGCCCCCGCCATGCATTCCGCGCTGATCGAGCCGCTGACCGAGGCGGCAATCGATCATGTCATCCTGGTGGGTGAAGAGATGGAGTCTCTGGCGCAGGATTTGGGGAAAGCTGGCGCAGGAACGCTTGGCAACACCATGAGCTTCGCGCATTGCCAAGGGCCTGCCGAGGCAATAGCTGCGGTGGAAGAATACGGGTTCGCAGCCGGAGACGCATTATTGGTCAAGGGATCCAACTCGGTTGGTCTTGGCCGGCTTGTCGATCACTGGACCGCGCGCCAGTGATAATGCCGCGAATAAGGGGGCCGGGAAGCCGCAATGCTGTATCTGCTAGCTGAATGGATGGAATTCGAGGGGTTGTTCAACCTCGTGCGATACCAGACGTTCCGCGCCGGCGCGACGCTGATGACTGCGCTGATCATCGGCCTGATTATCGGACCGCGCCTGATCGATATGCTGCGCGTGCGGCAGGGCAAGGGGCAGCCGATCCGCGAGGACGGGCCGCAAACCCATCTCGCCAAGGTCGGCACGCCCACAATGGGCGGTCTGATGATCCTAATCGCGCTGGCGCTCAGCCTGATGCTGTGGATGGATCCGCGCAGTCCGTTTGTCTGGGCCTGTCTGGCGGTGACCGCAGGGTTCGGCCTGATCGGATTCCTCGACGATTATGATAAGGTCTCGAAAGGCAGCCATAAAGGCGTTTCGGGCAAGGTCCGCCTGCTGCTAGAATTCATTGTCGCTGGCATCGCCAGCTACATCATCGTCAGCCAGATCAATACATGGCTCTATGTGCCGTTCGTGTCGGACCGGGCCATTCCGCTCGGCTGGGGCTATTACATCTTTGCCGCCTTCGTGATTGTCGGCGCGGGGAATGCCGTGAACCTGACCGACGGGCTGGACGGGCTGGCGATCATGCCGGTGATTATCGCGGCGGGCACCTTTGCAATTATTTGCTATCTGGCTGGCCGGGTCGATTACTCCGAATATCTCGGTATTCCTTACGTCGAGGGGGCAGGGGAGCTGGCGATATTCTGTGCCGCCATCATGGGGGCCGGATTAGCCTTCCTATGGTTCAACGCCCCTCCTGCGGCTGTGTTCATGGGCGATACCGGCAGTCTGGCGCTGGGCGGCGCGCTGGGCGCGATCGCGGTGGCCAGCCATCACGAGATCGTTCTGGCGATTGTCGGCGGACTGTTCGTGTTTGAAGCGCTCAGCGTCATCATTCAGGTCTTCTGGTTCAAACGGACGGGAAAGCGCGTGTTCCGCATGGCCCCCATCCACCACCATTTCGAGCAGCTGGGCTGGAGCGAAAGCAAGGTCGTGATCCGCTTCTGGATTGTCGCCATCGTGCTCGCACTGCTCGGCCTTGCGACATTGAAACTGCGGTGAGCCTGCGATGATCACCTCCCCCGCCTTTTCCGGGAAGCGCTACGCCATTCTTGGCCTTGCCCGCTCGGGAATGGCTGCGGCGGAGGCTTTGCTCGCCAGCGGTGCGCATGTCACCGCTTGGGACCGGCAGGAAGAACCGCGCGAGGCGCTGGCTGGACGGGCGGAAATCGCCGATCCGCTGACCAGCGATCTGACCGGATATGACGGAATTGTCGTCTCACCCGGTGTGCCGCTCAACACCCATCCTATTGCCGAGCGTGCCGCCAAATTTGGCGTGCCGGTGATCGGCGATATCGAACTTTTTGCCCAAGCGCGCGCCGATCTGCCCGCCCACCGCGTGGTCGGGATTACGGGCACCAATGGCAAATCGACAACCACCGCGCTGACCGCGCATATTCTGGAACAGGCGGGTCTGCCCTGCCGGATGGGCGGCAATATCGGCTTGCCGGTTTTGGGCGAAGATCCGCTGGAGCCCAACGCAAAGGGCACCGGTGTGTATGTGCTGGAGCTGTCCAGTTACCAGCTCGACCTCACCCGCTCGCTGGCCTGCGAGGCGGCGGTGCTGCTGAATGTGACGCCCGATCATCTCGACCGGTATGACGGCTTTGAAGGCTACGCTTTTTCCAAAGGCCGCCTGATGGCGATGCAGGGCAGCGGTCAGTTTGCGGCCTATGGCTGTCAGGACGACACCACGCGCACCATGCGCGAAGCCGAAGCGGCGCGGCGGCCGCGCGGTCTGGCTGTGTGTCTGGAGCCGCACCAGCTGGCCGATCTGCAAGCGGATTGGCCCGCGCTGCAGGGGCCGCACAATCTCCAGAACGCGGCTGCCGCGATCACTCTGGCAGAGGTGATGGGCGTCACGCGCGCGCAGTGGGAACCGGCCATGAAGTCCTTCACCGGCCTGCCGCACCGGATGGAAGTGGTGTGCACGCATGACGATGTGCTGTTCATCAATGACAGCAAGGCCACCAACACCGCCTCTGCCGCCCCCGCGCTGGCCGCATGGCCTGCCGGTGACGGCCCGCGCATCCATTGGATTGTCGGCGGCTTAGCGAAGGAAGACGGGCTGGGCGAGTGCGAGGCGCAGCTCGGCAATGTGGCCCGTGCCTATACGATTGGCGAGGCCGGTCCGCGCTTTGCCGAATTGCTGGAAGGCCGCGTTCCCGTCGAACGATCCGAATTGATTTGCGAGGCGGTGAAGCAGGCGGTCGAAGCCGCAAAGCCCGGCGACGTGGTGCTGCTCTCGCCCGCCTGTGCCAGTTTCGACCAGTTCCGCGATTTCGAAAAGCGCGGAGAGCATTTCCGCCAGATTGTCGGCGCGATTACCGGCTGCGAATTGCCCGCCGGTAACGAGCCCAGCCTTTCCAGCGCCAGTCTTTCCAGCGGTGGAGGAAACCAGTGACCGCCTCGACTTCGACATCAACCGGCAGCACGCGCCCCATTGGCGCGGGCGAACCCTTTGCCGGTTCGCGGACATCGGACTTCAAGATCTGGTGGCGCGAGGTGGACCGTGTCCTACTGCTTCTGGTGCTGCTGTTGGTCGCCATCGGCGCGGCAGCGGTTGCCGCTGCGTCCCCGGCGACAGCCAGGCGCCTCTCGACCAGCGAAGTGACCCTGCCGGACCTGTATTTTTATTGGGCGCATATGCGTTGGCTGGTGGTCGGCCTGGCGGTAATGCTGGGCGCATCCTTCCTTTCGCGCGACAATGCCCGCCGCGTGGGCGTGTTGCTGGCGGTCGCGATGATCGGCGCGCTGATGCTGGTCCCGCTGATCGGGCACGAAGTGAACGGGGCGAAGCGGTGGATCAAATTCGGCATCGGCTTCCAGCCATCGGAATTCCTGAAACCGGGCTTTGCCATCCTGCTGGCCTGGGTGCTGAGCTGGCGCTTGCGCGATCCCAACCTGCCGGTGCTCGCTGTGGTGTCGGCGGTGGCAGCGCTGGTGGGCGTGCTGCTGATGCTGCAGCCCAATCTGGGCGCGACGATCCTGTTTGGCGGCGTGTGGTTCGTGCTGGTGATGCTGTCGGGCGTATCCTTCAAGAAAATTGCCGGTCTGGTGGTTGGCAGCGTCGCGGGGGTCGTCGCGGCCTATTTCTTCTACGGAAACGCGCGCAACCGGATCGACGCATTCTTTGGCGGAGGCACGGCGTTCGATCATGTCGATCTGGCAGAGCGCACTCTGCTGTCGGGCGGATGGACGGGCGCAGGCTTCTGGCTGGGCGAACAGAAGATGCGGCTGCCCGAAGCGCATACCGATTACATCTTCTCGGTCATTGGCGAGGAGTTCGGCCTGATCTGGTGCGCGCTGATCGTTGTCGTTTACCTCGCCATCATCGGGCGCGCTCTGGTGCGGCTGGCGGATGAGGAAAATCTGTTCGCACTGCTGGCGGCGGCAGGGCTGACTGCGCAGATCGGCGGGCAGGCCTTCATCAACATTATGGTCAATCTGCAGCTGTTCCCTTCCAAAGGCATGACTTTGCCGCTGGTGAGCTATGGCGGTTCATCGACCATCGCGGTATGCTTGACGGTCGGATTGTTGCTCGCAATGACGCGGCGCAATCCGTTCCTCACCCGCGAGACCCCCGGTATCGCGGGCTTCGCGTCCAACAAGGAACCGCCACGATGAATACCCCTGCGCCCACTACCCCATCTCGGGCTGGCGCGAACCGCCATTATGTTCTCGCCGCAGGCGGGACCGGCGGCCATATGTTGCCCGCCTTTGCTTTGGCGACCGAACTGGAACGGCGCGGGCATCACGTCGCGCTGGTCACCGATGCGCGCGGCGCACAGATTCCGGGCAAGCCCGATTTTCTGCCCGCTCATGTCATTCCCGCAGGCCGGTTCGGCAAGAACCCGCTGCGCTGGCCCGGCGCGATCAAGGCACTGATGGAAGGCCGCCGGATGGCGCTGCGCCTGTTCGAAAGTTTCGAGCCGAGCGCGGTTATCGGCTTTGGCGGCTATCCCGCTGCGCCTGCCTTGCTGGCGGCGACTTCGGCAGAAATCCCCAGCCTGGTGCACGAACAGAACGCTGTGCTGGGCCGGGTCAACCGGATGCTGGCGGGCCGCGTGCAAGCGATTGCCACCGCCTATCCCGATGTCGAACGGCTGGCGGCGAAGCACAAGGGCAAGGTCCATCTGGTCGGCAATCCCGTACGCCCCGAAGTGCGCGCGCTGCGTGAGGAAGACTTTGCCGCTCCGGGCGAGGATGGCCTGCTGAAGGTTCTGGTGACGGGCGGCAGTCAGGGCGCTCGTATATTGAGCGAGGTTGTGCCCGATGCGCTGGCGATGTTGCCGCCGCCGCTTCGCCAGCGTTTGCAGGTCACCCAGCAATGCCGTGCAGAGGATCTGGAAACCGTACGTGGGCGCTATCGCAGGCATGACATCCCGGCAGAGCTGGGAACCTATTTCGAAGACATGCAGACCCGGCTGGCCGACGCGCATCTGTTTATCGGGCGCGCGGGGGCCTCGACGATTGCCGAGCTGACCGCGGTGGGGCGCCCCGCGATACTGCTCCCCCTGCCGATCGCGACCGACGATCATCAGGCGGCGAACACGCGGGAGATCGTGAAAGCCGGCGGCGCGCGGATGATCCGCCAGCCGAAAGAAACGGTCGAGATTCCCAAGGGGGATGTCGATACCATCAGCCGGATGCAGAAAAAGCAGGGCGACCATTTTGCCCGGCTCGCCAAGGATATCTCCAAGCAGATACAGGCCATCGCCAAGAACCCCTCGACGCTGGCCAATGCGGCGCATGCGGCGTGGAATTGCGGCCGTCCGCGTGCTGTCGAAGACCTTGCCGACCTGCTCGAAAGCTTTGGCGGGGCAGAAATGATGGATGTCATCAAGGTCGGGGCCAACAACGCGCGCGGGGCGAGCCAGCCTGCCAAGGCGCGGCCCGCCTCTGCAAAACGTGCGGCGAGGGAGAGGCATTCCTGATGCGCGGCGTTCCGACAGATATCGGTGTGGTGCACTTTGTCGGCATTGGCGGCATCGGCATGTCCGGCATCGCCGAAGTGATGGCCAATCTCGGCTACACGGTGCAGGGCAGCGATCTCAGCGAAAGCCCGACGGTCGAGCGGCTGCGTGCGCGCGGCATTGCGGTGAAGATCGGGCACGAACGGGAGAATGTCGAAGGGGCGGCCGTTGTCGTCACCTCCACCGCCGTGCGCCGGACCAATCCCGAGGTTGCCGCTGCGCTGGAGAACCGCACGCCGGTGGTGCGCCGCGCGGAAATGCTCGCCGAGCTGATGCGTCTGAAAAGCACCGTCGCGGTTGCGGGCACACACGGCAAGACCACCACGACCAGCATGATCGCCGCACTGCTGGACAAGGGCGGGGTCGACCCCACCGTCATCAATGGCGGAATTATCGAACAATACGGCTCCAACGCGCGGCTGGGCGACAGCGACTGGATGGTCGTAGAGGCCGACGAGAGCGACGGCAGCTTCCTAAGGCTCGACGGGACGATTGCGGTCGTCACCAATATCGATCCCGAGCATCTCGATCATTACGGCGATTTCGACGGTGTGAAGCGCGCTTTTGTCGAGTTCATCCACAATGTCCCGTTCTACGGTGCGGCGATCCTGTGTATCGACCATCCCGAGGTGCAGGCGGTAATTGGCAATGTCCGCGACCGGCGCGTGGTGACCTACGGTTTCTCGCTTCAGGCTGACATTTGCGGTGTGAACATCGTGCCGGACGAGGGCGGCAACACCTTCGATGTCATCATCCGCCAGCGCGGCGAGGAAGACCGGCGGATCGAAGGCGTGCGTCTGCCGATGCCCGGGCGGCACAATGTCCAGAACGCGCTGGCCGCGATTGCAGTCTCCATCGAAATGGGCTGCCCCGACGATGTAATTCGCGACGGCTTTGGATCGTTTGGCGGCGTGCGTCGCCGCTTCACCAAAACGGGCGAAGTCAGCGTGGAAGGCGGCACTGTCCGCATCATCGACGATTACGCGCATCACCCGGTGGAAATTGCCGCTGTGCTCGGCGCCGCGCGCGAAAGCGCCGGAGCGAGCGGCGGGCGCGTGATTGCCGTGATGCAGCCGCACCGCTATTCGCGCCTTGGCGATCTGATGGATGATTTTCAAAGCTGCTTCAACGAAGCCGACAGCGTCTATGTCACGCCGGTCTATGCGGCGGGCGAGGACCCGGTGAGGGGGGTAGACAGCGAGGCGCTGGTCTCCGGCATGACTTCGCGCGGGCACCGCAGCGCAGCGACAGTCGCCGACCAGCCGGAGCTTGCAGGCAAGCTGGCCAGCACCATTGCCGCTGGCGATATCGTGGTATGTCTGGGCGCGGGTGACATCACCAAATGGGCCGCCAACTTGCCATCGGCAGTTCAGGCCGAGCTGGATCAGGGTCAGGCATGATGACCGATCCTATCCAGCCAGACGATTGGAATATGTACGACACCGGCGAAGCGCCCGATGCCGAGGTCGAGGGAGCTCTCAACGCGCCCGTTCCGATCGACAATATTCGCGGCCAGCTGACCAAGGATGCGCCGCTTGCGAAACTGGTCTGGTTCAAGAGCGGGGGCCATGCCGACTGGCTGTTCGAACCTGCCGATATGGACGACCTGAAAACATTTCTTGGCGATCTGGCGGGCACAATGCCGGTCATGGCGCTGGGCCTCGGCTCGAACCTGATTATCCGTGACGGCGGCGTGCCCGGTGTGGTGATCCGGCTGGGCAAGCCCTTTGCGAGCGTGGAAGTGGGCGACAATCACACTGTGACTTGCGGGGGCGGAGCACACGGTATTCTGGTGTCCTCCACCGCGCGCGATGCGGGCGTTGCGGGGCTGGAGTTCCTGCGCGGTATCCCCGGCACGGTCGGCGGCTTCGTGCGGATGAATGGCGGGGCCTATGGCAAGGAAACCGCCGACATACTGATCGATTGCGACGTCATCATGCCCGGCGGAGAAGTGATCTCTCTGCCTGTCGCCGATCTCGAATACACCTATCGCCATTCGGCTCTGCCGGAAGGCGCGGTGGTGGTTTCCGCGCGCTTTCAGGGCGAGCCGGGCGATCCCGCAGCTATCGGCGCGGAGATGGACCGGATTGCCGAAGCGCGCGAAAACTCGCAGCCCATCCGCAGCAAGACCGGCGGCTCGACCTTCAAGAACCCAGAAGGCCACAAGGCATGGGAACTGGTCGATGGCGCGGGATGCCGGGGCCTGACCATGGGCGGCGCACAAGTGAGCGAGAAGCACACCAATTTCATGATCAATACCGGCGGAGCAACCAGTGCCGATATCGAAGGGCTGGGCGAAGAAGTCCGCGCCCGCGTCTACAAAAACTCCGGCGTGCAGCTGGAATGGGAAATCAAGCGGGTGGGGCGGCCCTGATGGTACAGCGCTACGCCTCAAACCCGTTCGTGCTGAGCCTGTCGAAGCACCGCCTCGCTTCGTTCGTCGTTCCAGAAGTTGAGAGCAGCCCTCCGACAGGCTCAGGGCGAACGGAGGGAGAGGGATATGAGTAAAATACCGACCCTTCACATCGCCGTGCTGATGGGCGGATGGGCCAATGAACGGCCTGTGTCCCTCATGTCGGGCAATGGCGTGGCCGATGCGCTGGAGGCGCGCGGGCACCGCGTGACGCGTATCGACATGGACCGCGATGTTGCCGCGCGCATTGCCGAGGCGAAACCCGACGTGGTGTTCAACGCGCTCCACGGCGTGCCCGGCGAAGATGGCACAGTGCAGGGGATGCTCGATCTGATGGGCGTGCCCTATACGCATTCCGGCCTCGCCACATCGGTGATCGCCATCGACAAGGAGCTGACCAAGCAGGCGCTGGTCCCGCATGGTATCCCCATGCCCGGCGGACGGATTGTTCGGTCGGAAGACCTCTATCAGGCCGATCCGCTGGCGCGGCCTTACGTGCTCAAACCCGTCAATGAAGGATCGTCCGTCGGCGTCGCCATCGTCACCGAGGAAAGCAATTACGGCAATCCTATCCGCCGCGATGCCGCAGGGCCGTGGCAGGAATTCGAGTCGCTTCTGGCCGAACCGTTTATTCGCGGGCGCGAGCTGACGACTGCGGTGGTGGGCGGCGAGGCGCTGGGGGTGACCGAACTGGTCCCCAAAAGCGGCTTCTATGATTTCGAGGCCAAATACACCGACGGGATGACCGATCATATCTGCCCTGCCGATATCCCCGAAAACATCGCCGCGCTGTGCAAGCAATATGCGCTGGAGGCGCACCGCGTGCTGGGCTGTCGCGGCACCAGCCGAACGGATTATCGCTGGGATGACGAGCAGGGCGAAGACGGCCTGTTTGTGTTGGAAACCAACACCCAGCCGGGCATGACACCGCTCAGCCTGGTGCCCGAACAGGCGCGATTTGCGGGCATGAGTTACGAAGATCTGGTCGAGACCATCGTCAAGGATGCGCTCGATTATTTTGCAGGGGCAGAAACGGGGGGCGAACATGGCAACAGTTAAGCGCAAGACGACAGGTGTCCGCCGCTCGGCTGCGGCCAAGTCCCGCGCGGCGAAGGCCCGGACGGCGCGCACGCGCACGCAGGGCGGGTTTAATCGCGCGCTGGCTTTGCTCCCCTTCGATGACGAGCAATTGCACCGCATTTTCCTCGCCATCATTATCGGCGGCGCGGCTGCGCTGGCATGGTTTGTCGCCAGTCTGGCCGGTGTGCCAGCCTTGGCTCAGAACGAAGTGGCGAAGCTGGCCAGCGATGCCGGTTTCGAAGTGCGCCGCGTGCGGGTGACGGGCGTGCAGCGGATGAACGAGCTGAAAATTTACGAGCGTGCGCTCGCCCAGCGCGACCGGCCCATGCCGCTGGTCGATCTGGAGGGTCTGCGCTCCGAACTGGTCGCGCTGCCGTGGGTCGAGGATGCCCGCGTCTCGCGCCAATTGCCCGATGTTCTGGTCATCGACGTGGTTGAACGCACGCCGCATGCGGTGCTGCGCAAGCCCGATCATCTTGTCCTGATCGATGCCACCGGCGAAGAGCTTGAACCGATCTCGGCAGAGAATGCCAAGGGGATGCTGGCGGTCGAAGGCCCCGGCGCGGCCAAGCAGGTTGCCAATCTGGGCACGTTGCTGGATGCGGCACCCGCCATGCGCAGCAAGGTGGCGCATGCCGAATGGGTCGGCAATCGCCGGTGGAACCTGACCTTTACCACCGATCAGGTGCTGGCTCTGCCGCAGGGCGAGAAAGATGCGGCGACCGCGCTGATCCAGTTTGCCCGGCTCGATGGGCAGAACCGTCTGCTGGGCGGGAAAGTCGCAACCTTCGACATGCGCGCGCCGGAGCGGATTTACATGCGCGTGCCGGGGCGTGCGGCGCAGGTTCTGGGCGAGGGAGGGACAAACTGATGGGTCTACCGCGTATTTCCCGCGTCTTTGGCGCAATCAATATCGGTTCGTTCCGCATCTCGGCAATGATTCTGGGGCAGTCCGAATCCGGCGAGATGATCGTGCTGGGGTCAGGCCACCGTGCCAGCCAGGGCGTGCGGGGCGGCTACATCGTGGATATGGCTGCGGCCACCTACGCCATCCGCGATGTGGTGGAGCGGGCGGAGAAAGCGGCAGGCACGGGTATCCAGAGCGTCTGGGTCGGGTGCTCGGGCGCAGGGCTGGCGAACAGGGTCAGTCAGGTCGAGGTGCCCGTAGGCGGTCGCCGGATAGAGGAAGAGGATGTGCAGCACCTGCTGCTCTCGGCCCGCGAGACGATCCAGCCCGACGGCAAGATGGTCCTCCACGCGCAGCCAGCACAATACACGCTGGACGGCGCGCATGGGGCGACCGATCCCAAGGGCCTGCACGCCGAGCGGCTGGGCGTCGATATCCACGTGATGCTGGCCGATGGCGCGCCGGTAAAGAATTTGCGCGATGCGGTGGAAAGCGCGCATCTGAATGTGGAGGCTGTGGTTGCCGCCCCGATTGCCTGCGCGGAGGCCTGCCTGACGCCGGAAGAGCGCGAGCTGGGCACTGCCGTGGTCGAGATTGGCGCGGAGCTGACCAATGTCTCGATCTTCCAGAACGGCATGCTGCGCGCGCTCCATGCAATTCCTTTCGGGTCCGGCGATATCACCGATGCGATTGCCAGCGATTTCGGCATCCGCCGGTTTCAGGCCGAACGGCTGAAATGCGTGGCGGGCTCTGCCATTGCCAGCCCGTCGGACCACCGCGAGATGGTCCCACTGGCCGCGCAGGCAGAGGGCGCGCCGGAGGCGGAGAGGATCAGCCGGGCCGAGCTGGTGTCTGTTGTCACTGCGCAGGTCTCTCGGCTGACCGATGAAATCAACCGGGTGTTCAAGTCGCTGGATTTTGGCGGACAGCGCGGCGGGCAGGTCGTCCTGACCGGCGGCGGTGCGGAACTGGCAGGCATTGCGGAGTTCGCCCAGGGCGCGCTCGGCCGCCCGGTGCGGATCGGCAAACCGGCGGGCCTGCGCGGTCTGCCCGATGCGCATGCAACGCCCGGTTTCACCACTCTGGCGGGCCTTTGCCTCTATGCCGCGCGCGATCCGGTGGATATCCGCTCGATCGAAAACAACGTTCAGGACACAGTGCGTTATACGGGGCTGGGGCTGATCAAGCGCGTCCTGACCGCGTCACGCGAATACTTCTAGCTCTCCGGAGGAATACCGACCTGTGGCCAGTGCTGTGGAAAAGACGTGGACAAACAGTGCATAGTGTGACTCTGTTGTGACACACTGAAATTCGAGCGGGGGCAACTGCCCTCCGCACGTGGAGTAAAGTTGAAATGAGTATCAATATCGGCCCCGCGACTAGCGACCAGCTTCGCCCCCGGATCACCGTCATCGGTGTCGGCGGAGCGGGCGGCAACGCCATCGGCAATATGATCGAGAACGGCATCGAAGGTGTCGATTTCGTCGTTGCCAACACCGATGCTCAGGCGCTGAACAACTCGGCGGCGGAGGCGCGGGTGCAGCTCGGGCCGGAAATTACCGGCGGGCTGGGCGCAGGCTCGCGTCCCGAGGTCGGCAAGGCGGCTGCTGAAGAAACCGCGCAGGAAATCGAAGACCTGCTCGACGGGGTAAACATGTGCTTCATCGCCGCAGGTATGGGCGGGGGCACCGGCACCGGTGCAGCGCCGGTCATTGCGGAAGCCGCGCGTAACAAGGGCGTGCTGACCGTCGGCGTAGTGACCAAGCCGTTCCTGTTCGAAGGCACGCGCCGGATGCGCGCTGCCGAGGCGGGCATCGAGGAACTGCAGAAGCATGTCGATACGCTGATCGTCATTCCCAACCAGAACCTGTTCCTGATCGCGAAGGCCGACACGACTTTCAAACAGGCATTCCAGCTGGCCGACGAAGTGCTGCAGCAAGGCGTGCGTTCGATCACCGATCTGATGGTCATGCCGGGCCTCATCAATCTCGACTTTGCCGACGTGAAGTCGGTGATGGAGGAAATGGGCAAGGCGATGATGGGCACCGGCGAGGGCGAGGGCGAGAACCGCGCTCTCGAGGCCGCCGAACGCGCCATTGCCAATCCGCTGCTCGACGGGGTCAGCATGACCGGCGCAAAGGGCGTGATCATCTCGATCATCGGCGGCGACGATATGAAGTTGCTCGAAGTGGACGAGGCCGCGAACCATATCCGCGAGCTGGTCGACGAGGAAGCGAACATCATCTGGGGTTCGGCATTCAACCCCGATCTGGACGGCAAGATCCGCGTTTCGGTGGTGGCCACCGGTATCGAGGGCAGCGAAGGCAGCTCTGCCGGCGCCAATCGCTCCATGTCCTTGGGATCGGGACAGGCGCCGCGCCGCCCGGTTCTCGACCTGCCGGATGACGAGCCGGAAGACGAGGACGATTTCGAAGAGGCAGGCGACACCGCCTCCAGCGCTCCCACCGGCATGGCGGCTCTCGGTCTCAGCGCGGCGTCGGCTGGCTCTGACGACGATGAGAGCGATGAAGATTTCGACGACGAGGATGTCGACGGGATCGTCGATCCTCTCGCCGGGCTGCGCGGTGCGCAGGAAGACGATACGGCGGAAGATACCGGGCTGACCGATCCTGCCGACGATGCGGCCTTCGGAGCGAGCGAGGATGACGGGTTCGGCGATAGCGACAAACCGCTCGATCTCGGCGATGCGGACAATTGGGACAATGTCGGCGACAATGCGGCAGCCGATGACGAACCGCTCGATCTGGGCGGGTCCGAGGCGCCAGCGGAAACCGGCGATTCCGGTGACAGCGGGTCCGGCGGTGACGAGCTCTTGCTCAATGCTGACCGGCTGGCCAGTGAAGACCAACCCGTTCAGGGCGGACGCCGGCGGCAATTGCTCGCAGGCGGTGCGGATGCAGAGGCGAAGGCCGGGGGCGACTCAGATAGCGCGTCCGAAGCGGCTGCTCCGGCTGCTCCGGCGAAGAAAGACGGCGACGGCGGCAGTACGCTGTTCGAGCGGATGGCCAATCTGTCCCGCGGCAGTTCAGCCAAAGACGACGATGACGAGGACGACGACGATGATGGCGGCTCGCTCAGCATCCCGCGCTTCCTCGGGCGTCAGAACAACCAGTAACGCCGCGCTGGCGTAAGGCTGGGCCAACAGGGCTTCCTTCTCCGCTCCATGGGGATTAGTGCAAGGTTCAGGGCGCGCCCTTCATGGGTGTGACCGCACATATTATGCGATCATCGAACCACACCCTCTTGCTGATCGGTGCTGCCATGCTGGGCGGCCTGATTGCTGTGCCCGGCGCTCCCGCTTCGGCGCAGGGGCGTGCGGTCGTGCAACCTCTCCCGCCCGCCGCGACGAACGAGCTCAATCGGGCGCTGCGCAGGCTGGCGAGCAATCCGCGTGATGTCGATGCGCTTATTCTGGCGGGCAATGCCTCGCTGGAGCTGGACGATGTGGATGCGGCCATTGGCTTTTTCGGCCGGGCCGAGGAGCTTTCGCCCAACAATCCGCGCGTCAAATCCGGCACGGCAGCCGCCTATGTCCGCGTGCGGCGCCCGGTAGAGGCCCTGCGCCTGTTTGCCGAAGCGGAACGCGCCGGTGTGCGCCCGACGGCGGTGGCTGGCGACAAGGGGCTGGCGCACGATCTGGTGGGCAACAATCTCGACGCGCAATTTGCCTATCGCCAATCGCTGGCCTTTGAAGACGACAGCGAAATCCGTCGCCGCATGGCACTGAGTTACGCGATCTCGGGTGATAGCGAGGGGTTCGAATCGACGCTGCTGCCGCTTCTGGAGCAGCGCGACTTTGCCGCCTATCGCACCCGCGCATTCGGCCTCGCCATTCTGGGCAAGCCGGACGAAGCGGTTGCGATTGCCGATGCCGTAATGCCCGCAGAGATGGCCGACCGGCTGGAGCCGTATTTGCGCTATATGCGGCGCCTGACCCCTGCACAGCAGGCGGCGGCGGCAAATCTGGGTATCTTCCCGCGTGCCTCTGCCATTGGCCGCGACGATCCGCGCATCGCCGCCGCCCGCAGCGCAGGGTCTGCGCCGACAATTGCCGGGGTGGATGCGGGGCTCGCGCCATCGGGCCAGCCGCTGGGGCAGGCTGCTGGAAGTTCTGCCGGGACTGCGGGTGCGGACGAAGCGGGGTCTTCCTCGTCGGGCGCTTTGACAGAGGCGCAGCGCAGCGCGTTGCTGGCGCAGCGGCGGCAACGCGGCCAATTGCGTCGCGGTCGCCCGGAAGAGCGCCGGGTCCGGGTCGCGCAGACGCAGCCTGCCGAGGCGGCAACACAGCAAGTTGCGCCAACTTCGGCGGTCACCGCTCCGGCCTCCACTGTTACCCCTGCGGCGCGAACAGAGCGCGGCGAGCTTCCTGCGCTTGCCCAAGCCGATGTGCCTACCGTTGTTCCTGAGAGCACGCCCGCGACCGAACTGCCGCCTGCATCCGGTACCGCCGTGCAGATAGCGCAGGCCGCGCCTCTCAGCCAAAGCGCGGTGGCCGACGAACCAGCACAAGGGCTGGCTGAGCAAGCTGCCGAACCGGTGACACAAGTGGCCGTGGCCCCTTCGAGCGTGGTGCCGGAACCGGCTCTGCCAGCGGTCGCGGATGAGGCGGTTGCAGCGGCAACCACCATCGCGGGCGCCGCTCCAGCGGCTGCCAATCAGGACGAGTCCGTAACTGTCGCGGCGCTGGACCCCGCCAGCCTGCCAACCGGGTCTGTTGCAGCGCCAGCGCCCGGCTTCGATTTGGGTGACATCGCCACTTCGCAAACCAGTCCGGCCATCACGTCGGCGGCGAGCACCGCATCAGCGATTCCAGCAACCGACCGGGTGGCCAGCGCCGGCAGCGCCCCGTCCGAAGCGCTGGCTGAAGCTACGCAGATCGCCTCCGCCGGGTCCGCTAGTGCTGCTTCTGCTTCTGCCTCCGCCGCCCCTGAAACAGCAGTCCCGATTGCGACCGAGGTGGCCTCTGCACCGGAAGCAGCCCCCACGCCGAGTGTCTCGCAGGCATTTGCCGACCTGATGGCTTTGCCGGACACCAGCGCCGTGACCCCTCCGTCAAACGCGGTCGATATCACCGCCATCGAGATCCCGCGCGAGGAAGAGGCGGCGCCCGAGGAAGAAGCGCCCGAACCCGCCGTGCCCGCCAATGCCAGCCGCATCTGGGTGCAGATCGCCACCGGGCGCGACCGGTCGGCCTTGCGGTTCGACTGGCGCAGATTTGCGCGCCAGGCGCCCGATGTGCTTGACGACAATGGCCCGTTCGTCGCGTCATGGGGCGACACCAACCGCCTGCTCGCCGGGCCTTACGAGAATCGTACCGCAGCCAACACAGCCGTCAGCGCACTGGCCGAGGCCGGTATCGGCGCATTTCGCTTCACCAGCGCGGACGGGCAGGAAATCGAAGAGCTGGGCCGCTAGCAGGCCGGAATTTGTTCGATTTACGGCGACGCCAAACGTTCGCTGACCCGTTTTCCCCCAATCCTTATCCCCACGGTTTGAACAGGCGAAATCCGTTCTCCCCAGAAGTGGCGGGGGGTCCCGCTTGCGCTTGCGAGCGGGCACGGTGCATCTGACGGACATGACCGGACTACCCACCCGATGAGCGCAATGGAACCGATGAACCCGGCGCTGGAAAGCCCTCCGGTCGAGATGCTGGCAGCGCTGTTCGATGCGCGCGGCTGGCTGGCGGAGCAGGTCAGCGAGCAGGAGCTGACCGGCGAGATTCAGGGCAGCTGGGCGAAGTATCAGCTGCGCTGCATCTGGCGCGGGGAAGACAATGTTCTGCAGGTGATCTGCCTGCCCGATATCCGCGTGTCCGATGCCAAGCGCGCGCCTGCGCTGGAATTGCTGGCGCGGGTCAACGAGCAGATGTGGTTGGGGCATTTCGATATCTGGTCCACTGGCGGCATGCTGGTTTATCGCCACGGCGCGCTGCTGGGCGATGATGGCCTGCTCAGCCTCAGCCAGGCGCAGGCCGTGGTCGAAACCGCGATCGAGGAATGCGACCGGTTCTACCCCGCCTTCCAGTTTGTCCTGTGGGGCGACAAGGAGCCCGGCGCGGCGCTGGAAGCCGCGATGGTCGATGCCGCCGGAGAGGCTTGAAGCCGGCGACGCCGCAGGGCTAGGTGGCGCAATGACCGGGACAACATTCGAGAAAATTCTGATTTGCGGCTTCGGCACCATGACTGGGGCGATGGTGGAAGGCTGGCTGCGCGCAGGTATTCCGGCAGAGCGATTCACGGTCTACCACCCGCGTGGCAAGGCTGTGCCCGAAGGCGTGGCGCTGGTGACCGAGTGGCCCGCACAGCCGTTCGATGCCGTTCTGCTGGGCGTGAAACCGCATATGCTCGATGATGTTGCGCCGGGCCTTCAGGCCTCGGTCGGCCCCCAGACCGCGATCCTGTCTGTTCTTGCCGGGGTCGAACTCGCCAGCCTGCGCGCGCGTTTTCCGGGCGCGGGCGGTGTGGTTCGCTTCATGCCCAATCTTGCCTGCGCGCTGGGCAAATCGCCTAATGGCCTGATTACCAAAGGTCTGGACGCAAACGGCATGGCCAAGGTCACCGCGCTGGCAGAGGCGCTGGGCAGCGCCGAATGGCTGGAGGATGAAGCGCAATTCGACCTCGTCACCGCACTGGCGGGATCGGGGCCGGGCTTTACCTATCGCTTCATCGACGCGCTGGCGGCAGCGGCGACGGGGCTGGGCCTGCCGCAGGATCAGGCGGAGCGGCTGGCGCTGCAAATGGTCGAAGGCGCAGGCGCTCTGGCGGCACAGTCTGAGCACACACCGGGCGAACTGGCGCAGCGCGTCGCGAGCCCCGGCGGGATGACGCAGAAAGGGCTGGATGTGCTCGATCAGGATGGCGCGCTGGTGGACCTTTTGACAAAGACTCTGCGCGCAGCGCGTGATCGCGGGCAGGAAATGGCTGAAAACGCACGCAAACAGGGTTAATCGGGGGGCAGGGAATGCCTTCCGATTTCCCTTGAAAATCGCCTGCTTTATCCCGATATTACACCTGATCCGGCGGCTATCTTGCGTGTCCGGAATGCAATCTCTTACGAGGAGTTTGAATCGAAATGGCAAATTGGAACGACCCCCGGCAGTCGCAGACGGGCTTCGGCTCTGTGCCGCGCGCAGGAGGCGACGTTGCATCGCGCACGACCTTCGACGCAGGCCTGCGCAGCTATATGCTGTCGATCTATAACTATATGTGCTCGGGCGTGCTGCTGACGGGCATCGTCGCGCTGATGACCGCGCAGTCCGGTCTGGCCTACACCTTCGCGAGCGGTCCGCTGATGTGGATCGTGGCGCTGTCGCCGCTGGCGATCGTGTTCGCGATGAGCTTCGGCATGCAGAAGTTCAGCAAAACAACGCTTCAGGCAATGTATTGGGGCTTTGCCTTCCTGATGGGCCTGTCGCTGTCCACGATCTTCCTCGTCTACACCGGCGGCTCCATCGCGACGACGTTCTTCGCAACCGCTGGCGCATTCGCCGGGCTCAGCCTGTTTGGCTACACCACGAAGAAGGACCTGTCGGCATTCGGCCGGTTCCTGATCATGGGTGTGGTCGGCCTGATCATCGCGATGGTCCTGAACATCTTTATCGGCTCCAGCACGCTGGATCTGGCGATCAGCGCCATCGGCGTCCTGATCTTCGCCGGACTGACGGCCTATGACACGCAGAAGCTCAAGAATATGTACGAGCAGGTGCGTGGCACGCCGATGCAGAGCAAGGTCGTGATCATGGGGGCGCTGAACCTCTATCTCGACTTCATCAACATGTTCCTGTTCCTGCTGCGCTTCATGGGCAGCCGCGAATAGAGACAACCGCAAACGGTCGCTCTGGCGACTCGCTTTACCGTGCCCGGGGTGCTTCGCTGCACCTCGGGCATTTTCTTTGCCCGATAAGCGGGTTAAGGCGTTCGGCCCTGCGCAAGGTTGCCTCCTGTAACGCTTGCTGTGAATGATAAAGAAAGTCGCACATATGGCTGGCGCTTCACGCTCCCCGATCCGCATTCTTACCGTCGCGGCCTCCGTCGCTGCACTGGCCGCCTGCGCGACGCCGCCGCCCCCTCCGCCGCCACCGCCACCGCCGCCGGAAGTTCAGGCAGTGCCCTATCGCCCGCTTCCGCCCAGCGGCGCGGCCTATGTCATGAACATCCCGCGCAAGGACGCGTTCGGCGTGCGCCAGACGGTGAATGCCAATCTGACCTCCGACGAGACGATCTGGCACGTCCGGTCCGGCTGGAACGTGGCCGCGCTGAACTGCACCGCGCCCCAATATCAGCCGATCCTCGATGGCTATGGCTCCTATATCAGCGGCAATAAGAGCGCGCTGTCGGCTGTGAATGCGCGGCTTGAGCAGGTCTATCGCGACAGGGCCGGGGCACGCCGTGCCGGTATCCAGCTGCGCGAGACGCAGTTCACATCGGTCTATAACTATTTCGCCCTGCCGCCCGCGCGCAGCCAGTTCTGCCGCACCATGCTGCAAATTGCACAGGAGACGCAGCTGAACCCGGTGACTGATATCGGCATGTTCTCCGCCGGCGCGCTGCCCCGTATGGAGGCGGCGTTCGAGAGCTTCTTCACGGCTTATGAGCAATATGAGCGCGATTCTGCGGCATGGGATGCAGCCTATGGCGCGCAATACGGGGCCTCGCAGCCGGGCTATGTCGCCGTGCAGCGCGCGCTGATGACGATGGTGCCCGATGCGACCAGCGGCATCGATACGCTGGCCGTACCGCCGTCTGCGGCGGGCGCGGTGCCCGACCCGGATAGCGGAGCGAGCATTCCTGTCATTCAAGTCGATGAAGGGTTCTCCTCCACCCCCGTGGTGGAGCCGGTGCCCGACGAAGGCGGCTAGAAATCGACGTCCCTAGCAGGGTGGGTGAAATCATCCGCGCTTTCAGCTAATACCGGCACGAGGTCGAAAGGCCTCGCAAGCACGACTGTGCGCCAGTAGGCGCATAGCGATAAAGGATAGCCCGATGCGCGGACGCGCACGCCGGCGTTTGAGGCCCAGTTAAAAATGCACTTTCTCGACCAAGCCAAAATCCACCTGAAATCCGGCGCGGGTGGCCCTGGCGGGGTCAGCTTCCGGCGCGAGAAATATGTCGAGTTCGGCGGCCCTGATGGCGGCAATGGCGGCAAGGGCGGTGACATCGTGTTCGAGGCTGTGCAGGGCCTCAATACGCTGATCGACTTCCGCTATGCGCAGCATTTTAAGGCGGCGCGCGGCGGGCATGGCATGGGCCGTGACCGGTTCGGCAAAGGGGCCGACGATCTGGTCATCAAAGTGCCCGTGGGCACGCAGATCCTGTCCGAAGACCGCGAGGAAGTGCTCGCCGATTTCACCGAGGTCGGCCAGCGGATCGTGTTTCTGGAAGGCGGCATGGGCGGGCGCGGCAATGCGAGTTACAAAAGCAGCACCAATCGCGCCCCGCGTCAGCATCAGCCGGGCGAACCCGCGCAGGAAATGTCGGTCTGGCTGCGACTGAAACTGCTCGCTGATGTCGGCCTGCTGGGCTTGCCCAATGCGGGCAAATCGACCTTCATCAATGCCGTGTCCAACGCGAAGGCGAAGGTCGGCCATTATGCCTTCACCACATTGGTGCCGAAACTGGGTGTGGTCCATCACAAGGGCCGCGAATTCGTGCTGGCCGATATTCCCGGCCTGATCGAGGGCGCAGCCGACGGGGCGGGCATTGGCGACCGCTTTCTGGGCCATATCGAGCGGTGCCGTGTGCTGATCCACCTGATCGATATTGCCGGAGAAGACCCGGCGCAGGCGATGAAGACGGTGGAGGAGGAGCTGGGCGCGTACGGAGAAGGTCTGGCGGACAAGCCGCGCATTGTAGCTCTCAACAAAGTCGATCTGGCCGATGCCGAATTGGCCCAAGGCTTTGCTGAAGAGCTTCTGGACGCGGGTGCGGACGAGGTGTTCGCGCTGTCGGGCGCGACCGGGCAGGGGATCGAGAAATTGCTCGACGCGGTGCTGGGCTATCTGCCTGACCGGACCGCCACTGAAACCAACGCCGCACCGGTCGATGACGAAGCCGGCGCGGCCGACTGGTCGCCGATCTAGGGGCGCCGCGGTTCACCTCGCATGGCGACAATCACCAAACTCTCCGATCTGGGCGATGCCCGCAGCTGTCCGCTGCTGGTGGTCAAGCTCGGCTCCGCCCTGCTGGTCGGCAGCGACGGCGCGCTCCGGCGTGACTGGCTGGCCGGGCTGGTCGGGGAATTGGCCGCGTTGCAGCGGGGCGGGCAGAGGATCGTAATTGTCAGCTCGGGAGCCATCGCGCTGGGGGCCGCGCGTCTTGGTTTGCCGGGCGGTGGGCGGGCGAGCCTGCCTGATGCGCAGGCCGCCGCCTCGGTCGGGCAGGTCGAACTGGCGGGACTCTATGCCGATGTGCTGGGTGCCGAGGGTCTGGTCGCGGCGCAAATCCTGTTGACGCTGGAAGATATGGAAGACCGGCGGCGCTATCTGAATGCCTCGGCCACGCTGGACCGGCTGCTGGAACTTGGCGTGGTGCCGGTGGTGAATGAAAACGACAGCGTGGCGACCGAGGAAATCCGCTTCGGCGATAATGACCGGCTGGCCGCGCGTGTGGCGCAGGCGGCGCGGGCCGATGCGGTGCTGCTGTTGTCCGATGTCGATGGATTGTATGACCGCCCGCCGCATCAGGAAGGCGCGGTGCTGGTGCCCCATGTCGATGCCATTGGCGACACCGTCCGTGCTGCGGCCGGGCCTGCGCAGGACGGGCCGGGCACAGGGGGAATGGCATCGAAGCTGGCGGCGGCAGAGATCGCGACGCGCGCCGGGATTGTGCTGGCGATTGCCAATGGCACGCATGACCGCCCGATCGCTCGGGCATTCGAACAGGACATCGGTACGGTCTTCGCCGCTCAGAGCGGGCCGGGTGCGCGCAAGAACTGGCTTGGCGGCCGCCTGAGCAAGGCCGGGACCGTGCAGGTCGATGCGGGATGCTGTGCCGCGCTGGCAGGCGGGGCCAGTGTGCTCGCGGCAGGCATCACCGGTGTCGATGGCGATTTCGCGCGCGGCGACTTTATAGGCATTGTCGATCCCGATGGCCGCGAAATCGCGCTGGGGCTGGCCGAGTATGATGCAGCGACGTGCCGCGCTTTGATGGGCAAACGCAACGATGTGCAGGCAGAGATTCTCGGCTATGCGCCGCGCAGTGCAGTGATCCACCGCGACCATTTGGTGATGGTATGAAACAGACTCAATCGATGGCGATTACCGGCGGTACCGGCTTTGTCGGGCAGGCTCTGGTCGATCTGGTGGGCAGGCGCGATTTTGCTCTGCGTTCTCTGGCCCGCAAAGTTCCGGCGAAGCAGCGCGGAGTGGAATGGATCAAGGGCGATCTGGGCAATCGCGCTTCGCTCGACCGGTTGATGGGCGATGCCGAATATGTCGTCCACATCGCCGGGCAGGTGCGCGCGCGCGATCCGGCGGAGTTCGAAATGTCCAACGTCACCGGCACGCTGAATGCGGTAGAAGCTGCAGTCGATGCGGGTGTGCGACGGTTCGTTTTCGTCTCGTCGCTGGCCGCGCGTGAACCGCATCTGTCGGCCTATGGTGCATCCAAGCTGAGGGCCGAGCGGATTGTTATGGCCAGCGGTCTCGATTGGACCATTGTCCGCCCGCCTGCGATTTACGGCCCCCGCGACAAGGAAATGCTCGACCTGTTCGAAATGGCGACCATGCGCGTTCTGCCGATGCCCAAGGATGGCGCGGCTTCGTTGATCCATGTCGGCGATCTGGCGCGGCTGCTGCTGGTCTTGGGGGAGACGGGCGAGGACATCACTTCCAAGATATTCGAGCCCGATGACGGCAAACCGGGCGGATGGGAGCACCGCGAGCTGGCGCAGGCGATCGGCGCGTCGGTCGGTACGAAGCCGTGGGTCCCGCGTCTGTCGGAAGGGACGATGATGTTCGCCGCGCGCATGGACCGGTTGCTGCGGCGCGACGGGGCCAAGCTGACCCCTGACCGCGTCGGCTATATGGCGCACCCCGATTGGGTTTCGAGCGAGGAGGCCAAGCCGCCGTCCGCCCTCTGGGTGCCGAAAATCCCGACCCGCGACGGCTTGAAAGCAACCGCGCGCTGGTACCGCGAGCGCAAGTGGATTTAGGCTGCCTCGATCAGGGTCTCGCAGGTCAGCAGGTCTTCGCATCCGCATGCAAGCGCCGCCTCGATCGTGGAGGCTGCTTCATCCGCTTCGATAGCTTTTCGACGCAAGGCACTGGCCTTGCTGCGTAATCGCTGGAGCAAGTCTCCCTGTCCGCCGCGAAGGGCTTCACGTATCTCCACGATCCCGAAGCCGACCGACCGGGCAAGCCGGATGGTTCTGAGTCGTTGCACGGCATCGGCCCCATAGACCCGGCAATTCCCGCGCCGCCCCGGTGTCGGCATCAGTCCAGCCTTCTCGTAATATCGCACCGTGGAGGGCGCGACACCGGCTAGCGCGGCCAGCTGACCGATCCCGATCCCCGATTTTCCGTTTGACCTGAAGCGCGCTTCAACCGGCACACCGTCCTCCGAATCGACCATTTGCGAGGAGAATACCATGGAACCGGTTTCGTTTGCCCAGCTGCCCTTCATCGCGAAATTCGCGACGATGGGGACGTATTTTCTCGGCTGGGTGTGCTTTGCCGAATTCGTGATTGACCGACACGGGCTCGACCGCTTCCTGCCGTTCTACCGGGTTGGGAATATCTGCCCCTATGAGGGGCTGGTTGTCGCCCTGCTGGCGCTGCTCTGGTGGCAGCTTCACAGGGCCGGATGAGCGAGAACGGCAGTCTAGAAAGCGGGATCGTAGCCGGGCGGTAAATCGGTGTCTTCCGTGTCCTGACCCGGCAGGTGAATGCCGCATTCGGTCTTGTCCCAGCCCTTCCAACGGCCCGAGCGTGGGTCTTCCCCGGCGGCGACCTTGTGAGTGCAGGGGGAGCAGCCGATCGAGGGGTAACCGCGTTCCACCAGCGGGTGGCGGGGCAGATCATGCGCTTCGAAATAGGCGTCGATATCGTCCTGCGACCAGTCGATCAGCGGGTTGATTTTCAAGCGGCCAGCGGTGTCGCTGGTGTCCAGCTCGAACCGGGGCAGGGCCGCGCGGGCGCTGTTCTGGAAGGCTTTGCGTCCGGTGAAGCTGGCATCGTATCCGGCTAGCGCTTTCGCCAGCGGTTGGACCTTGCGCAGGTCGCAGCAGCCATCGGGATCGTAGGACCAGCGCAGACCGTTCTCGTCCTTCGTCGCCAGCACCTCGGGATCGGGGGGCAGGTTGATCAGATTGGTGAGGCCGAGCGTTTCGGCCACCGTGTCGCGGTAGGCGAGGGTCTCGGGAAAATGCTTGCCGGTTTCGAGAAACAGCACCGGCAGGCCGGGATCGACCTGCGCGATCAGGTGCAGCAAAACAATGCTTTCCGCGCCGAAGCTGGAAACGGTGGCAATATCGCCTGCCAGTCCGCCCTTGATAACGGCGCGCAGCATGGTTCCTGTATCGGCGTCGGCGAACCGCGCGTTCAGCCGGTCCACATCCGCCTGTATGAAATGGGGTGCGGTGTCGAGCCGGTCTATGGCGCGCAGCTCATTCATGGCGCAATTGGGCGATGGTGCGAACGGTGTCCGCACCCGCCTGATAATGTTGCGGCCAGCGCTCGAACGCGGCTTTCGCATCGGCCTCGTCCAGCGGCGTGTCGGGGGCAAAGCTGTCGAACCCGCAGCGGCGCATATTGCTCAGCTGGTCGACCAGCACATCGCCTACGGCGCGCAATTCGCCGGTATAGCCCGCCTCGCGAAGGGTGCGCGCAGCCGAGTAGCCGCGCCCGTCGCCGTATACGGGGAAGTTCACCTCGACCAATGCGATCCGGTCCAAATGCGGGATCAGCGCCTGCGCATCATCGCCCGGTTCAATGCGTACAGCGGAGGAATTGGACTGCTCCAGAAACGCATCGACCGTTACCTGCGCGTGATCCACCGGCTCGTCATCGCGGAAGCGGAACTGCACGTCGTCGGGGCTGGTGCCCAATGAACTGGTTTGCGGATCAACCATAGAGCGCCTCCTTGAACGGAGCCATGCCGATCCGGCGATAGGTATCGAGGAAGCGTTCCCCGTCCTCCCGTTCGCGCAGGTAGACATCGGCGGTGGTCTCCACGGCATCGACAATGCCCGCCTCGTCGAAGCCGGGGCCGGTGATTTTGGCGAGCGAAGTGTCCTCCGCCTCGCTCCCGCCCAGCAGCAGCTGGTAATTTTCGACGCCTTTCTTATCCACGCCCAGAATGCCGATATGGCCCGCGTGGTGATGCCCGCAAGCATTGATGCATCCGCTGATCTTCAGCTTCAGCTCGCCGAGCGTATCCCCCTTGCCATTGGCCGCGAAACGCTCCGAAATCTGCTGGGAGATCGGAATAGAACGGGCATTGGCGAGGCTGCAATAATCAAGACCGGGGCAGGCGATGATGTCGCCCACCTGATCGAGATTGGGCTCGCCGAGACCGGCTTCATTCAGCGCGGTCCACAGGGCATGCAGATCGACGATTTTGACATGCGGCAAGACGATGTTTTGCGTGTGCATCACCCGGCATTCGTCGAAGCTGAAGCGCGTGGCGAGGTCGGCCATCAGGTGCATCTGCGCCGAAGTCGCATCGCCGGGAATGCCGCCGACCGGCTTCAGGCTGATGACAGCGCTGACATAGCTGTCATGCTTGTGGCGCACCGTATTGCGCTCCACCCACAGAGCGAAGTCTGGGTCGGATTTGTCGACGGTCTTGGGGCCGTCTTCAAACGCCGGGTCCTCGAAGAACGTGCGGATGCGCTCCAGCTCGGCCAGCGGCGGTTCCACGCCCTGATCCAGCAGATGGGCGAATTCCTCTTCGACCTGACGGGTATATTCCTCCGCGCCCATTTCGTGGACGAGAATTTTGATCCGCGCCTTGTACTTGTTGTCGCGCCGGCCGTGGCGGTTGTAGACCCGCAGGCAAGCCTCCGAATACGTCACCAGCTGATCAAGCGGCACGAAATCGCGGATGCAGGGCGCGATCATCGGGGTCCGGCCCATGCCGCCGCCGACATAGAACGCAGCGCCCAGTTCGCCGTTTTGCTCGACAATCTGGATGCCGATATCGTGCAGGCGCATGGCCGCGCGGTCGGTGTCGGACGCAATCACGGCAATCTTGAACTTGCGCGGCAAGTACATGAATTCAGGATGGAAGCTCGACCATTGTCTCAGGAGCTCGGCGTAAGGCCTTGGATCGACAAGCTCGTCCGCCGCCGCGCCTGCAAAATGATCGCTGCTGATGTTGCGGATGCAGTTGCCGCTGGTCTGGATGGCGTGCATCTCGACCTTCGCCAGATCGGCCATCAGATCGGGCGCCTCCTCCAGTTTGATCCAGTTGTACTGGATGTTCTGGCGGGTGGTGAAGTGCCCATAGCCGCGATCATACTTGTCGGCGATGTCGGCCAGAATATGCATCTGCGCGCCCGACAGCGTGCCATAGGGAATGGCGACCCGCAGCATGTAGGCGTGGAGCTGCAGATACAGGCCGTTCATCAGCCGCAGCGGCTTGAACTGGTCCTCGGTCAGCTTGCCCGCCAGACGGCGCTCCACCTGATCGCGAAACTCGTCCACGCGGGCATCGACCATCTGCTGGTCGTATTCGTCGTACTTATACATCAGATCACCCAGTCGATGGCTTGAGGGTCGGCAGGTTTGAGCGTGAGGTCGGGCCGCACGGTGGGGCCGAGCGCGCGCACGCGGTCCTTGATATGGGCGGGGCGGGGGACGCCGTCAGCCAGTTCCGCCGCGATGACGTAGGGCACATTCACCCGGCGCGCGGCTTCTTCACGGGCGAGAATGGTTTCGGCGTCGTCGCCTGCATCCACCGCGTCTTCGACATGGCGGGACCAGCCTTGGCCATCCCACCAAACGACATCGCCGGTTTTCAGATCGTTTCCGGTAAGGATTTTCACAAGGCAACTCCGTCATCCCAGCGAAAGCTGGGATCTGTTTCGGCCTGGCGCGCAATCTGAGAGAGTTCCCGGCTTTCGCTGGGATGACGATGCGAACGCGCCGTCACATCGCCGATCACAATCAGCGCAGGGCTGACGACATTCTCGCGCGTCACGAGATCGGGCAGCCCTGCCAGCATCCCGCGCAGCACCCGCATCTGCGGCCGTGCGCCATTCTCGATCACCGCCACAGGGGTTTCCGGCGCAAGGCCGTCTTCCATCAGTTTTTCAGCGATCTGCGGGGCGGTCTTCACACCCATATAGATCACCAGCGTGCGGCCCGGCCCGGCGAGGCCCGCCCAGTCCTGATCCTTCAGCCCCTTGCACTGGCCCGCCACAAAGGTGACGATACTGGCCGCGTCGCGGTGGGTCAGCGCGATTTGCGCCGCCGCCGCCGCGCCATTGGCGGCGCTGATACCGGGGACGATTTCGACCCGGACACCGTGCGCCTTTGCCGCTTCGGCCTCTTCACCGCCGCGCCCGAAAACCAGCGGATCGCCGCCTTTAAGCCGAACGACATCGCGCCCGGCCTGCGCCTCGCGGACCAGCAGGGCGTTGATATCCTCCTGCGGTAGCGTGTGCTTGCTGCGCTGCTTGGCGACCGACACCAGCGTGGCATCGGGGTGGGCGAGCGCGAGAATGGCCGGATCGACCAGACCGTCATGCACGATGAGCGAAGCGCGCTCGATCAGCCGCGCCGCGCGCAGGGTCAGCAGGTCGGGATCACCCGGGCCTGCTCCGACGAGATAGATAGTTCCGGTTTCTGCCATGCGGGGGCAGATGCGCCGCGCAGGTGCGCTTCGCCAGTGAGAATGCGTGCCAGCGCAGGTAGCAGAAATTTTGAAAGACGCTGTTTGTGCCTGCGAAGAGGAACTTGGCAGACTGTCGGGCTCGCGCCTCAGCTGTCCGACTTGTTCCCCTGTTCCACCCGCTGGGAAATCGCCGCGACCAGCTGGTCAAACTGCTCGTTGCCGCGCAGATTAAGGTCGCGCTGCGGGAAGGGGATTTCGATGTCGGATTCCTGAAACAGGTCCCACAGCTTCTTCAGCACTTCGGATTTGACGTTGCCCACGCCGTCTTCGGGGTCGGAAATCCAGCAATGGATGATGAAGTTGACCGAGCTGTCGCCATATTCGTCCAGCCAGCAAGTCGGCGGAGGCGATTTCTTGACGCGTTTGCAGCTTTTCGCTGCTTCGAGCATCAGCTCCTCGGCCTTCCTCAGATCGCAGTTGTAGCTGACGCCGACCGGCACCTGCATGCGCACATTGCGGCTGGAATAGGACCAGTTTTCCACCTGATTGATCATCAGGTTCTCGTTCGGGATCAGATATTCCTTCTGGTCGCGCGTGGTGATGGAAACGGCGCGAATGCCGATCTTGCGGATTTGGCCGAAGGTGGAATTACCGGCCTGATCGGCAACAGCAATCACGTCGCCGGGCTTGATCGACTTATCCATCAACAGGATGATCCCGGCGATCAGATTACCGAAGGTTTTCTGCAGGCCGAAACCAATGGCGAGGCCGAAGGCGCCGGAGAACACGGCAAGGGCTGTCAGATCGATCCCCAGCAAATCGATGCCGAGGAAGAACGCGCCCGCCCAGATCGCGATGGTGATCAGTTTCTCGCCCAGCAGCCGCTGTGTTTCATCCAGCCGGGTGAAGCGGGCAAGCGCGGAGTGCACCAGTTTGGTCAGCACCCAAGCAAGCGCAATGACCAGAAAAATGACCCCGATCACGACCACGCCGTCCCACAGCGAGATGCGCATCGTGCCCACTTCGACTGCCATCGCGTCGAGCGATTCTACCATTCCGCCGACGGTCTCGCTGCGTTCGGACACGGCTTCTTTCAGCTCTTCGGAAGAACCAATCGCCTCTGTCGTTTGCGGCTCGGGCGTTTCCACGGGAGAAGGGATCGCCATCAGCGGCTCGCCGGTTTCGGGGTCGAGAATGGCCTCTCCGGTCTCCGGATCAATGATCGGCACAGGCTCCTGCGAAGGCACACCCATCATCTGTTCGCCGGTTTCCGGATCGATCAGCGGCTCGCCGGTGCGCGGGTCGAGCAATGGCTGCGCTTCCGGCGTCGCATCCGGTTCGGGCAAGACAGTGGCTTGTGCGTTCGCAGTCATTCGGTGTCCATTATAGCAAAGGCTTGTTCGCAGTCCGCGATCAGGTCGTCTGTATCTTCCAGCCCGATTGATAGGCGAATGCCCAGACGGTCGCCTTCGTTCCAACCGGCGGGTGGCCACGGGCTGTCAGTACGGATGCTTTCCGGGTCGAAGGGCAGGGCCAGGCTCTCATAGCCGCCCCAGCTGTAGCCGATGCCGAAATGCTCCAGCGCGTCGACAAAGCGACTGCGATGTTGCGGGGTGCGGCCCTTCAGAATGAAGGTGAAGAGGCCGCATCCGCCGGTGAAATCGCGCGCCCATATTTCGTGGCCCGGCGATCCCGGCAGCGGGGGGCACAGCACATGCGCGACCTCGGGCCGCGCCTTCAACCATTCGGCGATGGCCAGCGCGCTGCGTGTGCTTTGCTCCAGCCGCACTTTCATCGTCCGCAAGCCCCGCAGTGCGAGTGCAGCATCGTCGGGCGAGACAACCTGCCCCAGCGCCTGAGCGGTGCGTTTCAAACAGGGGTAGTATTTCGCGCCCGCACTGGCCGAACCCATCAGCAGATCGGAATGCCCGCCAACATGCTTGGTCAGCGACATGATCGCAATGTCGCAGCCGCGCTCCAGTGCGGGGAAACCGATGGGAGAGGCCCAAGTGTTGTCGATCAGCGAAATGACACCATGCTCGCGGGCGATGGCGGTCAGCGCGGGGACATCGCAGACTTCCATCGTCAGGCTGCCGGGGTTCTCGAACAGGACGGCTCTGGTCCGCTCGCAAATTGCCGCGGCAAATCCATCGGTGTCCATTGGATCGAAGAAGCGCGCTTCGACGCCAAAATCGGTCAGCAAACCAGTGGCCATCGCGCGGCTGGGGTCATAGGCATTGTCGGTCACCAGCAGCACATCACCGGGACGCAGCACCGCCATCAGCGCACCGGCAATTGCGGCTACCCCGCTTGGGTAGAGCACGGTGCCTGCCGCGCCCGGCTCGATCTCGGTCAGCGCTTCGGAAAAAGCCCATTGGGTGGGCGAACCGTGGCGGCCATAAAAGAACTGTCCGTCGCCTATCTTGCCCAGCGCTTTCTTGCGCTCCGCATCATTGGCGAAAAGATGCGTCGATCCGCGCCAGACGGGCGGATTGACCACCGGCATGGTCCATTCGGCGCGGCGTCCACCCTCGGCCAGGCGTGTGGCGACGCCCTTCGGCTTGCCGCTGTCTTTCTTGTTGCCGCTCACTGTGCCGGCCCCTGTTCCTTGGGCGTCGCGGGGTCGGCGCCCCATTCGGACCAGCTGCCGTCATACAAGGCGTGGCTTGGCGCGCCGAGCAGGGTGAGCGCGAAGGTCAGGACGGACGCGGTCACTCCGCTGCCGCAGCTGGTGACCACCGGCCTTTGCGGATCGATCCCCGCCTCGCGGAAGGCGTCGGCCAATCGGGGGCGGGGCAGGAAGGTGCCATCCGGAGCAAACAGCTGTGTGAAGGGCAGGTTCTTCGCGCCGGGAATATGTCCGCCGGAGAGATTGTGCACCGTGTCCACCGTCTCGCCGGTGAAGCGCCCCGCATCTCGCGCATCGACGACTTGCTCCTGATGCGTGCTGACATTGTCGAGCATCTCGGCCTTGCTGCGGATGAATGCGCGATCCGCACCCAGCGTCTGCGGCGCGGCAATTGGGGCAACCGCATCGCCGCTTTCAACAGGCCTGCCTTCAGCCCGCCATTTGCCCAGCCCGCCATCCAGCACCGATACATTGTCCACTCCGTGCACGGTCAGCAAATACCACGCGCGGCAGGCGCTGTGCAGGTCGCTGTCGTCATAAAGGACGATATGCATGTCCGGCCCCGCACCCAATGTGCTGAGCCGCTCGGCAACGCGAGGGCTGTCGGGGACTTTGCCGGGCAGACTAGAGGCCGGATCGTGCAGCGATGCCAGATCGAGGAAATGCGCGCCGGGAATATGCGCCGCCGCGAACTCTCCGCCTGCATCGCGGCCTGCGCCGGGCAGATGCAGCGAGGCGTCGAGCACAAGGGTTTCCGCCTTGCCCAGCGCATCGGCCAGTTGCTGCGTCGAGATCAATCTATCCATCAGGCCCGTGCTAGCGGGGCTTCATCCTAAGGTCGAGACGCCCGTTGCGAACGGGCCCGGTTCGCTCATCCCGGCTCGCTCACCCCAAGGCACGGCCTACGACATCGTTGTAATTCTGCGGCGGAGCATCGGCGAGGAACGGGGTCGGCTTGCCGCCACTGCGTTCCGGAGGATGGCCGACCAGCACGGTGGAGGCCAGAGGCTGCGCACCTTCGCCCGCAAAACGCACCCGCAGCAGGGGGATGAACACAATCGCCGAACCCTGCCTGATGCCTTCGATATTGGGCAATTCCTGCCGGACGGTAATGGTGATCTCGCGGCGCTCGCCCGCCGGGATGGTGCCGAGCTCTTCCAGCTCCTCCAGCGGCATGGCGGCACTGGCCAATTGCTCGCCCAATGGCTTGCCCTTGGATGCGCCGACCAGATCGCCCTGAAGCACCGCGCCCTCGATTGGCTGCGTCCCGCGATTGGTGACGGCGACCTGCGCTGTAACGGTCACGGCGCGCAGGCTGCGCTGCAACCGCGTGACCTGCGTTTCGAGACCAAGCGGCGCGATGGGGCGGCTCGCTGCCGGTGAAGGCGTGGTTGCGGCAACGGGCTTGGTCTGCATAAAATCGGGCGAGGGCAGCGGCTTATCTTCTGCCGCGTCCCTGTCGGATGATGCTGGCTTTGGCGCGGCGGCCGGCATCAGGCCCGGCGACCCTTTGGCTGTGGCAATGATCGGTGTTGCCGCCTGCTTCTTGCGGATGACAATCGCGGCCGCGACCAGAGCGACGGCAGCCGCCAATGCCGCGACGATCCACCACCAGAACGGGGTCGTGGGCGCGGCTGGATCGGATGCACCTGCCACACCCGACTGCGCTTCGATTGGCCCCGCCTCGGTTGGCAGATTGGGCAGGGTCGATAGCACGTCACCGGTCCCGGACTCGCTCTGCGCGGTGTTTTCTCCGGCCGGGATCGGATCGGTGATGGACGGGCCTTGCAGCGGTGTCTCTTCGGGCTGCGGCAGACGGATTGGAGATTGCAAGCGAGGGACGGGCTCGGGCGCGGTAGCCCTAGGCGCAGCGCGTGTCGCGGTGGGCTGCGGGCTTGGCGTCGGCTGGATCGTCGTTGTCGGCGCAGGAGTGCGGGTGGGGGTGCCTGTGGGGCCCGCCGTGGGTGCTGCCGTCGGACTCGCCGTCGGCGTCCCAATCGGAGCGATCACCCGCGGGCCGACCGGCACGATCCCGCTGTCATCGACCGGTCCCTGAACCTGAGTCCCGGTTGCGGGCGCAGGCGTGCTGGTTTCCGGGAGCTCGAACTCGCCCTGCTGTTGGGCAAAAGCGGGCGCGGCGCAAAGGAGCGCGAGAAGCGGAACGGAATGGCGGAGCATGGTCATGGATCGATAGTCGTTTGTTGGAGAGCCGCGGAGCGAGGCGCTAGGGGGTCTGAATAGGCACTGAAAGGCGCGCATCCAACCGGTGACTTGTGTCGGCTGCGCGATAAAGGCACATGCGCGGCATGAGCGACACACCCCAAACCGGAACACCAGACGTCCTGCATCTGGGCCAGCAAAGCGCCTTGCCCGCATCGCCGGACGAGGCGAAACTCGACTATCCCGCCAATCCGCGCCCGGGCGCGCTGTATCTGGTGCGCTTTGCCGCGCCGGAATTTACCTCCCTGTGCCCTGTCACAAGCGCGCCCGATTTCGCCCATCTGGTGATCGACTATGCGCCGGACAAAACCATTGTGGAATCAAAGAGCCTCAAGCTGTTCCTCGGTTCTTTCCGCAACCATAACGGCTTTCACGAGGATGTGACAGTGGGCATCGGCCAGCGTCTGGCGGAGGAAATGAAGCCCCGCTGGCTGCGGATTGGCGGATACTGGTACCCGCGCGGCGGCATCCCCATCGATGTGTTCTGGCAAACCGGCGCGCCGCCCGAGGGGCTGTGGGTGCCGGATCAGGGCGTGCAGGGCTATCGCGGACGCGGTTAATTCCGGCGCAGTTTTCTGCGGCGGCTGGGTGCCGTTCCCCCATCGAGCATGAAGCGGCGTGGTTAACGCGCCATCACCTTTCCTTCAGGTCTTTTCTTTTGCGCTCCCTATGCAGGAGACTCGAAAAGCTTACCTGAGGAAACAATAATGACGCGCACCCTTAGCCGCCAGCGGCGTCAGTTGGATACGTTTTCCGATTTATACGCGCGCCTCGGGAGCAAACGGACACGGCGGCTTGCCTATCTCACGACAAGTGCTCTCGTCCTCGGCGGGGCGCAGGGTGCGGCGATGGCGCAGACGGTCACGCAGGTCACAACAGACGGCCGGACCGACACCACCGTCACCAACCCGGCAGGCAGCAACACCACCACAGTCACCACCAATACGCGCAGCGGCGGCAATGCGCTGAACAGCTTCTCTGTCTTCGATGTCGGTGCGCCCGATACGGTCAATCTGATCGTGCCCGAAGATGTGAACGCTCTGGTCAATATCGTACGGGACAAGGCGGTCACCATTGACGGGACAGTCAACAGCCTCGTCGGCGGGGATATTGGCGGCAATGTCTTCTTCGTCGACAGCCACGGATTCGTGGTCGGAGAAACCGGCACGATCAATGTCGGCAGTCTGACGGTTGTTACCCCGACCAGTGGCTTTGTTGACGATATTATCGATGCCACCGGGGGGATCAGCACGGCGGCCCTTGGCAGCCTGATGGCCGGCGATGTGCCGTTGTCATCGTCTGGCAATGTCGTCATTCGCGGGGCGGTGAATGCGGCCAATGGCGTTTCGCTGACCGCGCGCGATGTCACCGTAGGGGTGGGCGGATCGGTCAAAGCCGGGCTGAAAGGCAACAACCCGCTGTTCCAGTCCTCGGTCAATATCAACAATCTGCGCCCCGGTGCGCGCATGGTCGAGCTGCAGGGCCGGATCGAAATCGTTGCGGAAGACGTGACGCTGGGTGGCACTCTGGATGCCACCGGCACAGCCACGCCGGGCGCCATTTCGGTTGTCGCCGAACAGCAGAAATCCAGCGCCAGCGACACGCTGCTGACCAATACCAGCGCATCGGCTTCGATCAGGCAGGGCGCGCAAAGCGTCATTCGCGGCGGGGAGATCAGCCTTTCCGCGACCGCTGGCCGCACTGTAGTGCAGGGGTTGGCTGACGCCGATGCCAGCGTCAGCATCGCCGGCCGGATCGAAGGTACGGGTGTTTCGATCACAGCCGATGCGGCGGCGACGGCGACCAAAGCGGCATCGCTGACTTCGATATTCACCGCCGGGCTCGACACGGCAGAGGGCATCTTCGGTGACATGCAGCTGTTCGACGTGTTCGTGCCGCTGTTCGACACCGCAGCGGCCTTGCCTCTGCCGACTGAGAATATCGGTTACGCGTCGGTAGAGAGCAACGCTCTGGTCCATGTCGGCGCGACTGCGAATATTCGCACCACGCTGGGCGGCGACGTGCTGCTGCGCTCCAATGCGCTGCAATCGTTCAAACAAGCGCCCATCAGCGGATCGTTGATTGGCCTGACCTTTGCCAGTGTCGATGGCAGCGCGGCGACCAACATTGCGCGCGGAGCGACGGTCGCGTCTGCGGGCGATCTCGCCATTGCCAGCCACAATACCGCGATTGCCAATCTACAAGTCGCGACGTCCACAGACGCCACGCCCTTCGGTGTGACGCTCGCAGCGCTGGATGCCGACATTGCCGCCAATACCACCGTCGACCGGCTGGCCAATATCAATGTGCGCGGCGACCTGTCGGTTATCGGCCGCAACGACACCAGCTATTCGGTCAATTCCAAGGTCGAGGCGAAGGGCACCGGCAAGGTCGGCATCGCCGCCGCAGTGGCCGTGACGAATGCCGAGGCAACGGCACTGCTCGATGCAGATGTCGGGCAGGGCAATCTTCAGCCTGCAAACGTGTTGGTCGAGGCGAGTTCGGTCGGCGCGCTCAGCGACGTGTCCGCTTCGACAACCGTCGGGGGAAGTGCCGGACCGGAAATTGCCGGTGTTCGCGATCTCACTTCGGCGGTCAATTCGATCCAGAATACGCTGGTCAACAGGGCGGCTGGCAAGCTGTTTGAAACCGCTTCCGCAGCAGGCGTGCTGCCTAAAATCGGCTCGGTCATTGCCTACCGCGACTCATCGGCGACCAGCGTTGCGCGGATTTCCGGAGACGTCACAGCCAGCGGCACAATTGCTGTTGTGGCCAACCGGATCGACGGGGGGGCGCGGACTTCGGCAACCAGCGCCGTTGCTTCCGATACGAAGGATAAAGAAGACAACACTCCGCTCGCCGTCAACGCCGCGATTGCGGTCAATCTGGGCGAGAACGAGACCCTGGCGCTGGTAGCGCCAAACGCCAATCTGGCGGCTGGCAAAGTTGGCGTGCAGGCGAATTACAGCCAGCCCCGGCCCTATCAGTGGGACAATCTGGCGGGCGCGTGGGAAACTGTGGGCAATATGGGCGATGATTTCGCCGGTAGTCTGGCAGGCCTGTTCGGGTCGCTGTCCGGCCTTCGCAATACCGGCGCCTACGCGACCGGCAATGCCGAGGCGAAGGGCAGCGCCAGCAAAGACGTCAATATCAACGGCGTCGTCAATTATTTCGAGCGGGATAATGTCACCAGCGCATGGGTCGGCTCGGGCGCGAGCATCATAGCGACCGATCCAACCGGCGATGCCGGATGGAACGTAGAGGCGTCCGGCGGAGATGCGTCGCTGTTTATGGATCCAGCCGAATTGACCGCCGGGACGCCGGGCCTCAGTCTTGGGGACGGCGGCGCGATTCCGACCTTCGATTTCGATACGGCGCTGTCGATTGGTGCCAATTCGGTCATCGAAACGCTGTTCCTCTCGGGCAGCAAAGCCGGCTTGCGCAGTGAACCCAGCGATCCGGGGACCGGCGGCGGGACTGGTGGCGGAACCGGTGGCGGCACGGGCGGAACCGGCGATGATGCGGGCGTCGCAGTCGGCGGCGTATTCACGATGACCGACATCGAGAACAGCACGCTTTCCGGCGTCGCTGCAGGGGCAAACCTGCAAAGCGCTGGCGAGATTGCCGTTGGTGCCGATGCCGACACGACAAGTTATGTCATTGCGCCGGGTTCGGGCAAAGGCGGCGATGCCGGAGCCACGGGCGTCGTGGCCGTCTCGCTGCTGGACGAGGCAACCCATGCCAGTATAGCCAACACCGCCTTCGTCTCTGCTCCTATTGTCAGCGTGGATGCCAATCAGGGCGTCAATATCTGGTCGCTGACCGGCGCACTGGCCGGGGCGGACAAGGTGGGCGTGGGCGTATCGGTAGCGGTCAACGATCTGAACACCGACACCAGCGCGATTATTGGCGACAATTCCGGCGATGCAGCTCTGGCAGCAGGCATCGATGCGAGTGCGGGGGACAGCGTAGCGTCTACGGCACAGGGCGTGTTCAACGCGGATACTCTGTCCGTGACCGCGGCCACGCGCGGGCAAGCTGGGGCGCTTTCCATCGGGCTGGCCAGTGCCGGGACAAGTGAACCGCCGAGCGGCGATTCCCAAGGCGGGGGCCTGTCGGGCTTGGTAGGCGGGGCAAAGGGCAAGCTGAAACAGATCAGCGGGACCATCGATAGTGTGAAGGGCGCGCTCGACCCGCTGATCAATCCGGTCGGCAACCTTCTCAATTCAGGCGCAAACACCGCTGCCGATAGCGGCAAGACCCAGATGGCCAGCACCGATGCGACCACGCCGCCGCCTGCCGATGCGGTCGGCGGAGCGGATGCCATCGATTTCAGCAAGATTTCGGAGCCTGCAAAACAGGGCTTCGCCATCGGTGTCGCAGGCAGCGGGTCGGTGGGCCTGTATGATGCGACCACGACCGCCGATGTCGCCAATATCACGCGCGGCACCTTCAGCACGGACGGTTCGTCGGCTGCGGATACGACCGTGCAGGCGGTGCGCAATGCCTCCTATTTCACCCTCAGCGGCGCGGTCGCGCGGATCAAGGGCGGCCCGGATTCCAAAGGCGTGGGCATTGCCGGAGCCTTGGCGCTGACTGAGGATTCAGGCGACACACTGGCACGCATGGTCAATGTGGATGCGCCCAATGCGGGCGATACCAGTGTCGAAGCATTGTCCGGCGGCTTCACGGTCGGTGTGGGCATCGGCGCTGCAGTCACCAGCGGGCAGCAAAGCTCGGCCATTGCCGCATCGGGGACTCTCTCGTTCCTGCATGGCGCGACCAACGCGATTGTTGCGAACAGCGCTCTGACGGGTGCGCCCGGAGCCAATCTGGCTGTGCGCGGCTACAACAACACCCAGATCGGCCTTGGGGGTGGTTCGTTCTACAAAGGCGGCTCCGCCGGTGTCGGTGCCACGGTCACCTTGAGCCTCGTGGGCGATAGCCAGACAATAAACCCGCTGACCGGACAGGCTTATGACTTCGTTGGTGCGCATGTGTCCGATACGCAGGCCGATTTCGAACGTCTCGCGGTCGAAGCCCAGGCTCCCATTCGCCTGATTACCGCAGCGGCTACCGGCGGGATTTCGGGCAATGATGGCACCGCTATATCCATCGGCGCAGCTTATTCGGAAATTTCCCGCACTGTCTCCGCCTCGGTCACGGGCAGCGTCATTACGGCGCGGGCCAATGATAGCGGGCTGGACGCTTGCGAAGACGAAACGTGCGGGCTCTTGGTGTCAGCCGGGACCGAGGGCAGCCTTGCTCTCGATCAGGCCATTGGCGCAGCGACAGCGCGCGATGCCGGTTTTGATTTCACCGGTGATGTTCTCAATGGTGCCTTCTCCAATCAGCCAAACGGGGCGGCAATCTACACCGTCGCAGGGCTGTTCCAGAGCGGTAAGAATGCCGCCGGGCTGGGCTTTGCAGGCGGCAATATCACCGACACTTACTCAGCGACAATTGCCGCCTCGCGAGTCGATGCGGCGGAAAGCGGCGTGGCGGTTGTCACCAAAGACACAGCCACTGTGGCGGCCCTTTCTGCCGGTGCGTCCATTTCGCGCGGCAATGGCGGGCTGGCCTTCATGGGATCGGCCACAGCCAACCTCGTGCGCAATACGGACCGCGCCAGCATCACCGGGGGCACCGCCTTTGACGGGACAACAGCCGGGATTGCCGCCCGCGATGTGACGGTTTTGGCCGACGCCAATGCCAGCATCGCCAGTCTTGCCGGCAATATTGCCGCCGGGCAGGGCACCTCGGCTGGCGTTTCCGTCGCATTCAACCAGATCGACCGCGCGATCGATGCAAGCATTAGCGGGATCGACATTACGCCCACGGGCGATGTTTCCGTTTCGGCCAGTGCCGATGGCCAGATCCGCACCTTGTCCGTTTCCGGTGCAGGCGGGTCGGATACGGCTTTGACGGGCTCCTTCACGATCAACAATATCGCCGATGATGTGGCAGCATCGATTGCAGGAGGCGCCAATATCGCCGGTGCGGGCGCTGATTATGTAACCGTGCAATCGGTCAACGCCTCCGATGTAGAAGCGATTGCGGGTTCGCTCGCCGTTTCTGCCAACGGGTCGGGCGCAGGTATCGCTGTGGCGGTAAACGTCATGGAAGGGACCAACGCGGCACGCATTTCCGGCGCGAATATCACGGCAAACGATGTCGATGTGCTGGGCGTTTCCACCGGAGATATCGGGGTCGCCTCGGTCGGCGGTGCAGTGGGTGCAGGATCGGCTGGCATCGGCGGTTCGATCACAACGAACATTCTGAACAGCGCGACCTCTGCGCGGATCAATGGCGGCTCGGTCATCACGGCTGCGAACAACGCATCGGTGCAGGCCACCAATCTGGGCCGGATTTTCGCGGCATCGGGCGCAATCGGCATCGGAAATTCCGCAGGTGTCGGAGTGGGGGTTACCACCAATGTTCTGAACGCGCAGACGATCGCCACTGTCGACAATTCCACGATCACCGCGCGGGGCGAAGGCGCAGGCCGGGTCGTCAGCGACGGGATCGCGGGCGGCGGGCTCGACACTTCGAGCCTGGTCTGTCTGACCGACGAATGTGTCGATCAGGGAACCAACAACACACGCTTCGAAAACACCTTCCTGGTGGGCGGGGCTGGCTCCGGCCTGCTGCCCGACCAGCAAGTCCCGACTTTCGGCACGAAGACGGTCAAAGGATTGTCCGTCGGTGCGAGCTCTGCCCAGAACGTCGCGGTTCTGTCGGCGGCAGCCGGTGTTTCCGGTGGCAGTGCGGGCGTGGGCGTCGATGTCGGGGTCAGCGTTCTCAGCGGCAATACATCCTCGCGGATCTATCGCTCCGATGTGGTTGGCAATGCCGACGTTGTGGCGGGCGCCTATGGCACGGTCGGGCAGGCTGTTGCAGGCATTGGTGGCGCGTCCAGCGTGGGCATCGGCGCGGCGGCCAGTGCCACTAAGTTCACCCAGAATGTCTCGGCCAAAATCGATGGCGGCACCGTAACCGGCGATGCATCGAAAGGCGAAGGTGCCAGCGTTCAGGCCTATAACAACCAGCAGGCCTTCGCCCTGACGGCAGGTTTCGCCGGCAGCGGCTCGGCCAGTGTGGCAGGGTCGGTCAACGTCAACCTGTTCGATTCCGATACCTCTGCCACCATCGATAACGGCGCAGTGGTGAATACCGGCGCAGTCACCGTCGATGCAGAGACATTCAATGCGGTGGGCGGCGTGACCGGGGCCATCGGTATTGGCGGCTCGGTCGGTGCGTCGGGCGCGTTCAATGTCACAACCATGAAAGACCGCACCGTGGCGAGGATCGGCAATATGTCCGATCCGCAGCGCACCAGCATCACAGCCGGCGGCGATGTGTCTGTTGCAGCCAGCGGGATCGGGAAATATTCCGGGCTGGCGGTCAGCGGTGCAGGTGGCGGCAATGTCGGGGTTGGTGGCATCGTCAATGTCATCCAGATCGAAAGCGATGTGCAGTCCGGCCTCTACAATACGAATGTGCGCGCGGGCGCCAACGACGTCGATGTTACGGCCGATCTCGACACACAGTTGAACCAGATTTCCGGCGGTATCGGGATCGGCGGATTTGCCGGTCTGGGTGTTGCCGTCAATGTCGGGATCATTCGTGACAAAGCCAGCGCAGAGGTCATTGGCGGCGATATCGTGTCCGGCGGATTGACTGTCGATGCGTCCAAGACCCGCAGGGCCGACTCCCTTACGCTGAGCGCCGGTGGCGGGATTGGCGGCGTGGCCGGTGTGGTCAATGTGCTGATCGTAGGCTCGGCGCCCAATGTCGATGACGACGGCGATGATGATGGCCTTTCCTCTGGCGACACTCAGGAAGTTCTCGGCCGGGTGGATTCCGTCAGCAATACCGATTTCCTGTCTGGCAATCCCAGCCTTTCCGCCGGACAACGCACGGCGGCATCCACTGCGGGGACCGGACGGGTCACCAATGCGCTGGACAGCACCGCCAATGCCAACACCGTTGCACGCATCAGCCAATCGACCGTCGTCAGCGACACGGTCTCGGTCTCAGGCACGGACAAGACAGCCAGCGATGCGCAGTTGGGCGCGATTGCCGGCGGCGCAGGCGCACTGGCCGCATTGGTCGGCTACACACGGATCAACGGGTCAGTCGAGGCGCTGGCAAGCGGCGATATCACGGCGTCGGAAATCAGCGTGAATGCCGCCAGCGATGACATCGAAGGCACCAATATCTTCGGCGAGGAACTCGTCGCAGGTCGAGTGCGCGGTGTTGCCGGTGCGGTTGGCGGGGTTGGCGCTGCGGGTGTGGTGGCCAATGTGTCGATCGGCACCAGCGTCGGGGCAAGCGCCGAGGGAAATCTCGCGGGTGACAATGGCGGTACCCTGGGGGTCAGCGCATCGGATTCGAGCAGCGGCATTGCCGACGGCAATGGAGCCGCAGCAGGTGGGGTCGGGGTCGGGGTGTCGGTCGCCATTGCGGAGCGAACCGGGTCCATCTCGGCGACTCTGGCTCAGAACACGCTCGCGACAAACTTCACAGGCATCGCTGTCGATGCTGCTAGTGCGGGCAGTATCAGTGCGAGCACGATTGCTCTGTCTGGAGGCATTCTGGGCTCGGGCAGCGGCTCGCTCGCGACGGCCAATGACGAGACGGTCGTTTTGGCAGCAGTGGAGGACGGGGTCGAAACCGTGTTCGGCGCGGGCGGCCTGACCATTGATGCACGCTCGGCCAGCGATACCGCGGCAACTGCGCTGGGCGCGTCGGTCGCAGGATCGGTTGCCATCGGCGCGTCGATTGCACTGGCAACGAACAATGCGCAGGTTTCCGCGACCGATGATGCTCTGATGCATGTCGGCACCGGCAACCTCGCGGTGCGCGCCGCGTTGAATGGCGTTGGTACATCGGCAGAGGCCGGTGCAGCAGCGGGCGGTGTCCTGGGCGGTGCCCAGGCCTCTGTCGCCACAGCGCGAAACAACGGCACGATATTGGCCCGCATGAGCAGCGATGCGCTGGTCGGCGCGGTGGATGTGGCCGCGATCAACGATTCGCGTGTTTCTTCCGATGCCAAGGGTATCTCGGCCGGGATTGTAGCGGTGGGCGCGGTTGTTTCGGTAGCGGAATCGAACAGCAACACACGGGCGCTGATCGGCGATTTCAGCCCCGGTAGTACGGGACTTTTCGTGCAGGCGGGATCCGTTTCCGTGCGGGCAGACAGCACCGATACGACCACGCCTTATGCGCTGGCGGGGAGCGGCGGCCTGGTGTCAGGTTCGGCTGCGCGCGCAGACAATATCAACACCTCGGTCACCAGCGCGGAGATCCTGTCCGGAGACGTAATTTCTGCCGGTAATCTGACCCTTTCTGCGCAGCACACCGCCGGAATTGGCAGCGTAGCCGATGCGCGTCAGGCCTCCGCCGTGGGGTTCAGCGGGGCGGAAGTGAACAACACAATCGCTGCGACCACCGCCGCTACGGTCGGCAATTCAGTCCGTCTTGCAGCGCTCAATATCGACATCGATTCCAACAACAATTTTGTGTCAACGCGCCTGCCGAACGGGGGCACCATCTCCGCCTATGGCGGCGGGGGCGGGGCCATTAATGGCAGCGCGGTCACCATCGACACCGATGTGACTGGCAGCAGCAATGTGATCATCAGCGACAATGCAACATTGCTGGTCGATGGCAATCCGGTGGACATTCTGAAAAACGGGCTGACCGATGTTCGCGCTCTGAATATCGACGCGTCCTCTACGCTCGCGCTGACCGACTTTGGACAGCTGGAGCTGGGTGCCGGAATTGCCATTCCGATCGTGAGCCTTTCGGCGGATGCCAATCTGGGCAATCTGGTTCTGATCGGCGAGAACACCACGCTGCAAAGCAGCGGCGCGATCGGTATCGGATCATGGACGCGGGGCAATCTGGTCAATGATGCGAAGGTAAAGGTCTACGGTCTCGCAGGCGCTGGCGGCGCGGAAACAGAAGCCACGCTCAATACCTCGCAGTTCGTAACAATCGGCGCGAATGCCGATCTGCTTGCCTATGGCAATTTGCGTCTGGGCGCGGGCCGCGCGAGCAGCGGCGCGGAAACCAACACTATCGACGCTACGGCGGGGACGCGGGTCTACAACAATACGGCGATCCCGATCACCGCGCTGCTCGACGCAGGCGGACGGGCCAATTCGGCAAACGCGCTAGTGATCAACGATGGGGCACGCATTCGCACGGTGCTGGATGCCGATCTGGTCGCCGATCAGGGCACCGTCAATGCCAGCGGCGTCGCTATTGGCACCAACCCCTATCTCGATCTGTTCTCCTCTGAAACCCGCGCTGGCAGCGCTTCTTCAACCGGTACCGGGACCATCCAGCTGGGCGGAAGTGTGGAGGCCGGCGTTGCGCATAATCAGAGCGTGATTGTCGACGAGGATGGCGGAGTTACTACGAGTTCCACCCTTGGCGACACAGGCGGGCTGCCCAACTTCAGCGTTGCTGCGCAATATCAGCGGTTTGGGCAGGACCCGCGTTCGGCGGCGGTGGTGGTTTCACCGATCTACGCGGCGGCTGGCGACATCAACGTCATCGCCGACAGCATTGCCGAGATCGGCGGCACAACGGCTTCGCTTACTGCCAATGGCGATGTTGACGTCCTGATCGACAACGCGTCGCAAGCCGCGCTTATTCCGGGCGAAATCTACATCCCCAATGCAGGCAGCGGATTGGTCAATTTTGCGGGTAATGCATCCCCGACCGGCAGCGGCATCTCCATTACGCAAAGCCCCACAACGGATGTTCCCGCGATCACAATCCGCAACAGCTATGATGCATTTGCTGTGGGTGGCAATGGCTTGGGATCACCGATTTCCATCAGTCAGCCGATCTTTAATCCGGGCGGCTCGGTCGCGATCGAGAATGTGTCTGGCGATATCGCGCAGACCGGCCAGATCACCGCCAGCCAGGTCCGCATCCTTGCCCCCAATGGCTCGTTCGTAGTGTCGCAATCGGGCATTTACAGCCCGGTCGATCCCACCGGCCAGTGGGATGCAACCGCTATCAGACTCGCCGATGAATGGGACGTCGTCACCTATATGGCGAACTTTCTTCTGTCACCGGGATCGCTGACCAGCCCGACCTTCATCCCGGGGGAATACGACAGTGTTCTGAGATCGATCATCCGTCAGACCGTCGGTACCGTTACCGGTATCACTTCAAGCAATCAGCAGTTTGGTTTTGCCCAGGTTTTCGGCAGACTGCCATTTCAGGAAAATGATCAGAAGACCGAGCGTGTGCCCTTCGCACCTTGGTTGATCGCAAGCTCGATCCCCGGCTTTACACAGGCGTTCCTGGTGCCGGAGGTGAATGCTGGCCTACGGTTTACGCTGCAGCCCGGCAGACGCGGATATGTCGCTGACTCCACCTTCAACTGGTGGGGGCCGTATAGCTATGCCGGAAAAGATGATTTCAACGACGGCTTCATTCACAAATACTCTACCATTGTTCCTGTCGCTCAAGCGATTGAAGCGAGCGCCGCCCGTCAAAACACCTCGGGTGCTGCAGCCAGCGGTATCTCGGCCAAATCGATCGAAATCTCCGCCGATGCGATCAACATAAACGCCACATTGTCGGCGGGTGCCCTGACAGAGCGATCGGTCACGATTGACCCAAGTGCGCAGGCTCATATCGACAGGTACGTGGCCGCCGGTTCGCCGACCGCCAGCGGCAACGGTTTCACCGTCGTCAACGGATACCTGTCGCTCGACGGCTTTACCTCCAGCCAAGGCACGCCCCTTGGTGCGCCGGTTTCAGGTGACGACACCGTTGGCCCTCCGGGACAAGCGGTCTCCAACCCCAGTTTCGGGAAAATCGCGACGGGCTATGATGGACGCCGCACCATTACGGCGGCCGATGGCAGCCAGATTGCGAACCCGGACTTCGGGAAGATTGTTGTGGCAGATGTCACCGCTGCGGGTGGCGGTTCGATTACGCTGGATGGCGGAATCATCAACACTGATGGACAGGGCAATGGCAATCTCATTGTCCGCAATGGCTTTGGTGAAGTCGACGTCAACAATCAGACCCAAACGGCGATTGTTCTTGGCGATATCTCCACCGGCACGGGCGATCAGACTGGCATCATCAAGATCACCGATCATTACAAGGAAAACGGCCTCGGGAGCAATCTGACGACCTGGTATGTCAGCGAGCAGGGCGGTGGGCCGGTGACAACTTATGATAACCGCAATGGTGCGACCGAGTTCGCCACAGCCAGAGTTGTGAGCCAAACCGCTGATGGCGGCAGTGTCGCCTATGATCCTTTTGCCAATATCCGATACGGCTGGAACGACCAGTACACCGTACGAAGGAATGTCAATTTCACCGATAACATCAACACGGCGACGGTGACGCCATGGCTATTCACCGGTGGGACCAATAACGAGAATTTCGCGCGCGGCCCGTCCTATGTGTTTTTCGGCAATCCGAGCGATCCATTCTTCCGTTCGGAAATTATCGCCAGCCAGCAATCATCTGTGAATTACGGTATCCGGTGGCGCAATTTCGCATTCATCAACCGGCCCGATTATCACAATCCTGAGTCTGTGGTGTGGAATTACAGGATCTACACCCGCGCCGGGGTGACGATCCGGAATTCGGTCCGCGCCGATAATGCGATCGGTATCGGTTTCGAAGGTGCGTCCAGCGGGCGCGTCAGTGTGATTTCCGATGCCGACGTGGCTCTGGCCGGAGACGTCAGCAATACCTCCGGTTACACATTTATCGGCACCGACGGCGCTATCGTCGATGCCGGAGGTTCGATTCAGTCGGGACCGCGTACGCTGCTAAGCGCATTGGGTGACATTGGTTCCGCTGATGCCCCCATCAACCTCATTTCCGGCGTTCCCGGGGGAGGCCGCACTAACCTTCTCGGAGCCAATATCTACGTCTCCAACGAAGGCGATCTGGCGCTTGGTGTCGTCGATGCCAATTTCGGGGCGGGTACTGTCGATCTGACGGCAACGGGAGACATCCTGAGTGTCGATAATTTGTCCACCAGTACCCCGGCAATCGTCGCGAGCGAACTCAGCCTGACATCGACCGGCGGAGCCATTGGCAATGCCGACAAGCCGCTGACCTTCGTGGCCGACCGGGTCAGTGCGCAAGCTGACGGGGACATCACGCTGACCCAGTCCTTCGGCAATATTGTGGTCGACCGCATCCGCTCGACCAATGGTGGCATCACGCTGGAAGCGCGCGACGGCACGATCACCGGCGCTCTGCCAACAGAAGCGGAACGCGCCGCTTTCGAGACCGAGAACCAGCAAGCGTGGCAGCAATTGGGTCTGCTCGATCAGGATTCGGGCGGGCTGGCCGTTTCCCGCTACGAGGGAAGCGTCAACAGCGCCTATGCCCTCTATTGGCAGATCGACGGCTTGATCGATCCGGGCAATTCCAATCGCCTGCGTGACGAAGGCCGCACCCTGTTCGGGGCGCAGGCCGCATCAGCATTGGGTGTGGCGAACCCCACCAATGCGCAGATCGATAGCTATGTGCTGGGTCTCTATAGTGAGGCCGGAACAACGGTGTCGGACGCTCCCGGTGTCGATCCGGCTGCGCTGGCTACACGGGATGTCGCGTTCGATTTTATGCTGGACGAAACCGATCCACTGTTCACCGAGCTGATCAGCGGAGCGCAGTGGGAAGAGGGGGCCTTGTCGACCGTGATCGGCACGACCCGTCTGATCGATACCCGTTCGAACGATACGCAAACCGCCGCAACAGGCACAAATCTGCAAGCGCAAACGGGAATCAGCCTGACGAGCAATGGCAGCCCGGATATCCCGCGTGTGACCGTGCAGGTCACATCGAATGGCGATAGTTCCAGATATTTTGTCGTGACCGGCCCGGGCACGGGTTACACCCCGACAGCCAATACCAATGCACCCGGCCAGTTCACATTGTCCGAAATCAAGGATTTGCTCGCCACTGCACGCAATCCCGTGCCGACGCAGATTTCCGACAGTACTTATGAATTCGAGCTCGGGGGTTTCAAGCCAGTCACCGCCAACACCGAAGACGGCATGATCGAGGTGACCTCGAACAATGATTTCACGCTGGATATCGAAGGCGATATTCTGCTGAGCACGATTACTGCAGACGTGGGCGGAACTCTGTTCCTGCGCACGACCAATGGCAATGTGCTGAACGGTACGCCCAGCACGCTGACGTTGGCCGGCAAATTGTCGCTGGAAGCGGCAGGCTTTGCGGGAACCGTCGCCGACCCGCTGCGGTTCTCGGCCTTCGATCCCTCGCAGCCCTTCAGCATTCTGGACATCACCACCGGCCAGGGCTTCAATATCGACGTGATCGGCAGTGCCGCCACCATCGGCAATCTCAGCTTTAGCGGGCTGGGATCGATTTCGGCCGATGGCGGTATAACGCGCTCTTCCGATGTGCCGGGCAGCGCCTTGATCGCTGGCAATGGGGGAACGCTGGTTCTGGATGCCGGAAGCAGCGCTATCGGTCTCGCGCTGCAGCCGCTCGACCTCGATGTTGCAAGCGATACGCGGCTCTCGCTGAACGCTGCGGCGGCCTATCTCAGCACCCAGGCTGGTGGCCAATCCGGCGGCGACCTGACGCTGGCCGATGTGACTATCGATGGCGCATTGTCCATTAATGCAGGCGGCGCAATTGCGCAGTCGGCTGGCGTTTCGGCTCCGATCCGCGCGGGCACGGTCTCGCTGCTTGCGGGCAGCACGATAGGCGGTGCGGCGCCGCTCAATCTCGACACGGCGGGCGGCGAAGTGCGCTCTGTCGGCACGGGCGACGTCAATCTGTCGATCACCAATTCCGCCAACGCCGACCCGATTAATCTGGTCGCAGGCGCGGCAGGTGGCAGCTTGACCATTGCCGCCGATGGCAGCCTGATACTGGGTGACACAGGTGCGCAAGGCAGCATCGATTTGCAAACCGCCTCGGGCAATCTGACGGTTGGCGATGTCACCTCGGACGATGGCGACATATCCTTTGCTAGCGCGGGCGATTTCGCGGGCGGCAATCTGGCAGCGGTGAATGGGGCCATTTCGGGCAACGCCAATGGCGCTTTGGAATTTGGCGGTTCCGCATCCGATGGAGCCACCAGCCTGACGGCCAATGGCCCGATTGCCTTTACGGGCGTCATGACCTCGAACACCGGCATCGCTCTTTCCACCCCTGGAGATATTTCGGGTGGCAGTATCGAAGCGGGCGGCAGCGTCGCGGTACAAGGTGGCGGTGTGAACCTCACCGGCGTGCTGGGCGATAGTCTGGTCCTGCAAGCCGCAAACGGGATGAGCATTGCGGAGCTGGAATCCGTTGGCGATGCCAATTTGCAGGCGGCTTCGGCAAATATCGGCAATGTCGCTGTCGGAGGCCAACTTGTGGTCACCACGACAGGTGAGCTGGCGATTGCGAGTGGCCTCGCCTTTGGCGCTGCGCTGGATTCAGGAGGCGATATTACTATCGGCTCGCTGAACGGGGATGGCGGCGATCTGACGGTGAATGCCGCTGGCGCGTTGACAGCTGAAAGCCTGATTGAATTTGAGCAAATCGATCTGAGTGCAGCGCAGATCGATGTCCAAAGCCTGGTTGGCAACGCGATCAACACCGCGTCCACCGGGGCGAGCAGTTTCGGCCTGTTCTTTGCCAATAATGCAGCGACCATTGACGCACGCAGTTTGCAGGCAACGACGCTCTTCGCCCAGTCCCTCAATGCCCGTACCGACGATGAAGTGTTCGTCGATGAGCTGCAGGTGGCTGACACTTCGAATATCGACGCAGGCTCAATGACTATTCGCCTTGCTGCTGCTGGCACATTCCTGTCACGCACCATCGGCGACACGATTATCGAAGAGCTGCGGACGAGCGATCTTGCCGACCTGCAAGCGGCCAATATGCAAATCGCCTTGCTCGAAAGTGGCGGCTCGATTGATCTGGATGTCGGGTCGGCACAAATCGACTCGATTGTCGCGGGCGCGGATCTGGATATTCTTGCCCAGACGGACATCGTATTCGGCACCGCGGAGAGCGGCGGTTCGACCACGATCAACGCCGGTCAATTGATCGAAGGAGACACGTTGACCGCAGGCGGAGACGTCAATCTGTCGGCAGAGACCATCCGTATCGGGAACATCTCCGGAGAGAATATCGGGATTGCCGTGACCGGCGATCTGGCATTCGACTCGATTGGCAGTCGCAACGATCTTGACCTTCAGGCCCGCAATATCGCCATCGGTACAGCGAGTGTCGGCGGCGATTTCGCGGCCCGCGCGGTTCAGACTATCGACGTGGACACAGCAGAGGTCGGCGGCGATCTGCGGTTCATTGCAGGCGAGGACGTCATTAGCTCGCAACTTTTGCAAGTCGCTGGCACTGCCATCATCCGCGCCGGCGACGATATCGTTGTCGAGGCAATAGACAGCGGGGGAACGCAGGCTCTGGTGGCAGGCGGCGATATCACCGCCACCACGCTGACCAGCGGAGGCGATGTCGCCCTTCGCGCCGGGGGGGACATTTCCACTACGAGCATCGCTGCCATCAACGACATTCGCCTCACCGGTCGCCGGATCAATTTCGGAACGATCACGGGCGAGAATTTCTACGCAGTGAACCGGCTCAGCCTGATTGGCGATCAGTTGTTCGTGACCGGCGATGTCAGCATCAGGCCGCCACGCGGTGCACCATTCTCGACCGTGAAGATCGGCGAGTTGTCGGCGGAGAACGCCACGATCAAGGCCAGCGGAACGGCCAAATGGGGCTCGGCAATCCAGTTGGGTTCGGCCCGTATCGGCAACTCTCTGTCGCTCTACGGGGAATCCGCAACGGCGACCGTGTTCGGAACCGGACCAACCCTTTCAATATCGCTCGACGGGTTCAGAGCGCCCGTCATGACGTATGCGGATATCGATGTGACCAGCCTTGGCCCGGTGGATTTCGAACAGTTCGAAGTGAAGCGCGCCCTTATCGATCTGGCGGGCCGCGACGTCACGATATTCGATGGCTGGACGGAGCGTTTGGAGCTGTCGACCGCGGACCTGACCCTGCTGATCAACAATCTGTCGGGCAAGCGGGAGCGCGCATTCGACCATCAACGCTACTTCAGCAAATACCGCTTTGACCTGACCATCGAGGGGCTCGAACCTGCCGGAGATAGTGGCAAGCCACGGTACAAATTGCACGCGGTCCCCGCTCAGGCGCAGGGTGTCGAGAAGGACAAGAAAGCTGGCGAGAATTTGGACGAAGAGCAATTGGTCGCCGATGGAAAAGGCGATACGCGGTAACATGGCGGCGAAAGCTACGGCGTTAGAAGGGGCTATGCGCACCTTGGCAACGCATGCGACACCAGACGAGACTTCGGGTTCCGGCCTGCAATGGCCGAGCGCGTTCAGGCGTGCGTATGGGTATGGCCAAGTCCCGGTTTTCTCCTTGTCCCTGCTGCTTCTGCTTGCAGCCCCATCCGCGGCGCAGGCGCAAACGCAGGCAGCGCCCCCCGATGCGGGAGTTATCAGCAGCCAGACCTTGAACCAGCAGCGCCGCGCGTTGGAGGAAGCGCCCGCTCCGCAAGAGGATGAAGCGGCGGTCACAGGCACGCGGGAAGAAAGCGCGTCCCCGATGCCCGACAGCGCGGTGCGGTTCGAATTGCGGGCGGTGGAATTCGATCCATCAGAGTTCTTGACCAGCGACGAGCTGGCCGGGGTGGCTGAGCCTTATGTCGGCACAGAGGTCGGTTTCCCCGATCTGAACGCCATCGCCCAGGGGGTGAATGCGCTGTATGACCAATTGGGTCTCGTGACGGCCCGGGCAGTCCTGCTGCCGCAAACGATCGAGGGCGGCACAGTGCGCATCTCTCTGATCGAAGGGGCTGTCGGGGCGGTCGAGGTCGATACCGCAGACCAGTTGAGCGCGGAGGAGGCCATTCGTCGCTCCGGTCTCGAAGCTGGTGAAATTCTCGACACGCGGAAGCTTGAGCGCCGCTTGTCGCTGATTAACCGGACAAACCCGGTGCAAATCCGTGCAGGTCTGAAGCCGGGCGAGCAATTCGGACTCACCGATATCCAGCTGGCTGTCGTCGCGCCCGAGGCGAACCTGCTGCAAGTGTTCGCGGACAATCACGGTTTCGACACGGTGGGCCAGTGGCAGGGCGGCGGATATTACCGCCGTACCGGTCTTATTGGCGCGTCCGACAGGCTGTCGGCCTATGTCGCTGCATCCGAAGGCGCGCTGTCTGGGACCGTTGCCTATGACGCTGCCATTCTTGGGCCCACGACCCGCCTGGGGCTGTCCTATGGGCGCAGCCGGTCGGAAATCGTCAACGGGCCCTTTGCCGTTGTCGGCAGCGTTGGGAAGACCGAGAATGTTGCGCTCAATTACTCGCAGCCGATTGCCTCCAGCAGCACGGAATTGCTCCTCGCCAGTCTAACCGCAGGCACCAGCAACACCCGCAATTTCGCGTCGGGCGTGTTCGTGAACGCAGTGCGCACGAACAAGGCGGGGGCGGGGCTGTCTTACAGCTATCTCGCGCCCGGTTTCAGCGTGCAGGCGAACGTGAACACGCTGATTGCCCGCGCATCGCTGATCGGGAATGCGGACAAGACCACATTCGGCGTTTTCTCGGGCACCGTCTTTGCCGAGAAACGGCTGGATGCGACATTCGGCATTCGCGGATTTGCAGGCTGGCAGGCGACCAGCTCCAACGGCGTCCCCGGCGATATCCTGTTCCAGATCGGCGGAGCATCCACCGTCCGTGGTTACGAACAAAGCGCCCTGTCGGGTGACGGCGGATACTACTTGAATGCGGAGGTCGATGCGAAAGTTGCCGATGGCTTCAACCTTTTCGCTTTTGCCGATCACGGGCGAATCTTCACGCAGCGCGTGCAGGAAAAGACGATCACGGCAGTGGGAGCAGGGCTGAGCCTGTCGCTGCTGAAGCACCTGTCGATCCGCGCAACCGGCGGCCTCCCGCTGCGCCGGTTGGCGGGGCAATCGCGCGATCCCCGATTCTTCCTGCGCGCACAATTGCAATTTTAGGAGCACGTTCAGTGGCGAAGAAGAAGAAGCTCGAAGTGGTGGCCGAAGTGTTGCGCGATATGGGCTTTCGCGCAGAGCACACCGAACTGGCCGGGGGACGCGAAGGACTGCGCAGCGCCACGGGCGGCGTCACCTTCGATATTGTCGCAGGCAATGAGACCGAGAAAGGCGTGCTGCGCGATGTGACATTCTTCACCAGCTTCGATTTGCCGGGAGAGGTTGGCGACCTTGCCAGCGAGTGGAACCAGCAAAAGCGTTTTGCCCGTGTTTTCCATCGCGACAAGAACCTTGTGATGGAAATGGATCTGGTGCTGCCCGCTCAGGCGGCTCCGGCGAAATCCATAATCCGCGATGGCACGGACAATTGGAACCGCTTGCTTCAGGATCTAGTCGCGACGCTGCGCGCCCAATTGGCGCAGGCCTAAAACCCGGCCTAAAACCCGGCTTGCAATCGCAGGCCATAAACGCGCGGCCTGCGCAGCGAAAATAGCGAGACATTGGTAATCGGCCGGGTCAATCCGGCATTGATCACGGGGCTGTCTTCTATGTTGTCGACAAAGGCAGTGACGCGCCATCGCCCGGCACGATGCGATAGCGCCACAGAGGCTCCGCTGACCGTGTTAGCGCCCCGCTTTTGCTCTGGCAGATAATCCAGATTGATGAAGCTGGAACTCTCGATCCGCGTGTTCGCCGCCAGCTCCAGATTGAATGTGTTGCCCAGCGGAAATGTATGGCGATAGCCCAGATTGGCGGTCCATGTCGGCGCGTTGAGAGCGGGCCTGCCCGAGCAGTCGACAGTGAACAACCGGATCGGCGGCTGCGCGGTGCGCGGATCGTCGGCAATGCCGCAAGGCGTCAGCAGCGGTGCTCCGCTGGCCGAAATCGCATCGTAGGTTAGCGAGCCATAACGGCTGTTCAGATACTGGACGTCGGCCCGCAGCAGAATATTTTCCGTGGGCCGCCACTGCATATCGGCTTCGATTCCGAAGATGCGGGACCGTCCGGCATTGACCGTAACCCCAGCCTGACCGAAATTGCCCGGCGTGGTTTCCACCGGCCCGATATAGCTGATCTGCTGGTCGCGATATTGCCAATAGAAAGCCTCCAGATTGAAGGTCAGCCGGCCACCCAGCAGCCTGTTTTTCGCGCCGAACGTGAAGGCGGTCAGCGTTTCCGGCGCGTAGAGATTGTTGTTGGCGGATGGAAAGAACCCGCCCGATTTGAACCCCGTTGCGGCGCTGGCATAGATCAGAGAATTGTCCGACGCGTCCCATTCGGCCCCGGCATTCCATGTGAAGCGCCGGTCCGTGCGCTCCGCGATCAAAGGAATGTCGGGCGAATTGGGCGCGAAGGCAGTGCGGTTGGATATCGTGCCGGATACGGATTTGTCCTCATGCGTGAACCTTGCGCCGCCGATCAGGCGGAACTTCGCGCCGCGGTGCCAGGTGAACGACCCATATCCGGCGATGCTCTCCGTGCGCAGGTTTGGCTGATATTCGGGGTTCGCCAGTGCGCCCTGATTGTAGTTGTTGAAGCTGCGCGTGCTGTCATCGAACAGGTACAGGCCGGCCGAATATTCCAGCGTATCCGAGGGCGCGCTGACGAGCCGTATATCCGCAGTCAGCTGATCGGAGCTCTCCTCGATCCGCGAGGGGAAGCCGGGGTTGTAGGTGAGCAGATCGGGGCGGGATTTGCGGTAAGCCAGAATGGCGGTCAGCTCTGCAAAATTGACGTCTGCCCGTGCCTTGGCCGATACCCCCCAGAAACGGCTGTCCTGAAATCCGTCGCCCAGCGGCACGCTGACCAGATTGCGGATCTGGTCATCGGTGAAACTGGCAAAGGGCGGGGCACCGCGAAATTGCAGGAAGGCGCGGTCCTGCAGGATTTGGGTAATTCGCGGGTCGGATCCGCCAATGCGCTGGCCCGGGTCGGGCGCATCGGGTGTGCGCGGTGATGCTATCAAGACCGCCCCGGTCCCTCGTCCGCCAACATCCGAATAATCGCCGGATATCGTGAGGGAAAACCCGTCTTTGGGTTGGAGGAGCAGTGTTAGCCTTCCCGCGCTGATATCCTCGTCATCATATCCGTCCGAGAGATAGCCATCATGGCGCGTGTGCTGTCCGGCGACCCGCACTGCAGCCCTGTCGCCCAGCGGCAGGGTTAGCCCGCCCTGCAACTTGCGGGAGGAAAAATTGCCGATTTCGGCCAGCATATCGGCGCTGGTCTTACCCAATTGGGGTTGTCGCGTGACTACGTTGATGGCTCCGGCGGTTGCATTACGGCCATAGAGCGTGCCCTGGGGTCCCTTCAGCACCTCGATCCGGTCAATGTCGAACAGCGACCCGGCAGGCGATGACGGTCGGCCAAAAACCACATCGTCGACATTGTAGGCTATCGCGTTCTCTTGAAACGCATTCACCGCAAGCGCGCCCACGCCGCGAAAGGTGAAGCTGGTCGAGATATCCACCGGCTGGACGGTCAGGCCGGGCACCAGAGCTGTCAGATCACGCGGGTCAGTTACGCCGCGCGCTTCCAGTTCTTCGGCGGTCAGGACCGATGCGGCGAGGCCGGTTTCCTGAAGCGGCTCGGCGCGCCTGCGCGCGGTGACGATAATATCGTCTGCTGCGGACGCTCGCTGGCTTGCCTCTTCCGTTTCAGGAGCCGGGCCCTGCATGGGCTGCGCCATCCCGGCGGTGCTCAGGCACAGGCCCAGTGCGGTCACCGAGCTGCAAATGATACCCCGCCATTGCATTAGCTGCATCTGCTCAGCCGGCTGCCCGCGCCGGAGCGGGCCGGGGCCACACTTCGTGCAGAGCGCTGATTGATCGATCCCGCGTGGTGCGATCAGCAAACCAGTAAGCCATTGTGGAGACCAGCTGCTGATAATCTGCCACCGTGTAATGCGGCGCCAGCATCAACAATCTTTTCACTGTGCCACGCGCATCATTTGCGCGGCCAGCCAGCGCCTGAGCCATAGCCAGCGCGACCAGATTGAGGCTGTAATTGGGATTGCGATCCGCGCAGTCATCATAGGCGGCGATGGCCTGATCAATCCGGCCCAGTTTGATCTCGCAGTGCCCGCGATAATGCGCCCACAGGCCAAAGCGCGGGTGATGCGGTGCGCGCGCCTCTGCAGTTTCGATCATCCGCTGCCCCGCTACGTCGCTGTTCAGCCAGCAATATTGCCACCCCAATACTGCGAGGGAGTGGGGATTGTTGGGATTGAGCTCTACCGAGCGGGTCAAATTGCGGACGGCCAAACGGGGATTGCCCCGCATGGTGGCGACGATACCCGCCGCGGCCAGAACTTCGGGGTCGAGCGGTGCCAAGCGCATCGCCGCATCGAGATATCGCCCGGCACGCTGCGCTGCATCTGCCGGGGTGCCTGCGAAATTGCTGACGATGTTTTGCGTATATTGAACCGCCAGAGCTGCGTGCACGGCAGCGTCGTCAGGATTGATCTCCAACGCCTGCTCGAGAAGCGCGATGATCTCGAACGCGGCTTTTTCGTTGTAATTGAGGCGCAGGGCTTCTGCTTGCTGGACCAGCTCGTATGCGCCGAGCTGGAAGGAGCGATTTTGCTTGGGGGAGTTCGCATGCGACAATTGCAGTGCGCTCGACATAGCTGTCGAGATATCGAGCACGATAGTGTCTTCCACCTCATAGAAATTGGCCAGATCAACAGACATCTTACTGGCCCAGACCTGCTCGTCGGTAACGCTGTCCATCAGTGAATGCCGAACGGACAGCCCGTCCCCTTCGCGCGTCAATGTTCCCGAAACGAGATACCGCACGCCCAATTTGCCAGCTATTTCCGCAATACTGGCGGGGGCGCCCTGCAATCGGGTCGCTGAATTATAGGCGGCAACATGCAGCCGGGGCACGCGGCCCAGCAGCGATGTGAGATCGCGGGTCAGGCCATCGGCCAGATACCGGTCGCTTTCCCGCGTCGACATGTTCTCGAACCCGAGCACCGCTACTGAGTAGTCGGATGCGGCTGGCAACTGGTCGAGCAAGCGGGTTGCCGTCGGTCCGCGATCATTGGCGGCAGCTTGGAAATCGACCGGGGCGGCCAAGGTATAGCCACGCTTCCAGACAGTCTCGATGTAGTTTTCGATGGACTTGTCGATGCGAAAAATACGCCGCAGCAGCGAGATCGCGCGGGTGAGGCTTTCGTCGGCCCCCGGGTTGAAGAGCCAGACCTGATTGATCAACTCGTCACGCGAAACAACTTCGGATGGCCGGTTGGCGAGATGGACGAGAACATCCATGACCAGAGGCTCCACGCCGTATAGCTGGCCCTTGTGGCTCAACGTATTTTGACTTGGGTTGACTTCGAACAGGCCTACGGAGAACATCCGGTTGATCGCGATTCTCCCCCCGAGTTGCACGCGTGACTTTTGCTGCAAAAACAGCTGGTTTTGCAGTCTGCTTAGCGCGGCGCGACCCGGCCCAGCGCCAATAGACCACTCCCTGAACGGTGTCACCGCTTTTATGAGAGGGAGCTAATTCTGACACATAGTCAGCGGCGGGGAGTACCAAAAGAAATGGTGCCGGCTAGAGGATTCGAACCCCTGGCCCCCTGATTACAAATCAGGTGCTCTACCAACTGAGCTAAGCCGGCACGGGCTCTTCGAAAGCGCCTTTGGCTCAAGTCACGCCGAAGGTCCAGCCCTCGGTTTGTGCAATTTGCCGGGTTAGGCCATTTGGATTCCACCGGGCGGGCTCATCGGCCACTCTGCGCAGCCAGGCGGCGGTGATAATCGCATCGCTGCTGTGATCGTCGATCTCGCCAGTGCCGCCGATGCGGGCAGAGCCGAGCGCGCCTAGCGCATCGTCCAGTTCGGCGCAGTCGCGGATCTTGGAGCGGCTGGCGCTGCGGCCTGCCTCTATCGCGGCAAGACTGGTGTAAATCTCGCAGATGACCGAGCCGGAGGGAGGCAGCGGGTCGATCGGCCAGACGGGCAGGGCACCGTTCAGACCATGCAACATACGCATGCCGGTAAGGCTTGATTTGCCGACTTGCGCGGCGCCGACGAGGTTGAAATTGGAATATGGCTTCAATCCCATTCCCGCCTGCCGCAGTTCGGTCATACGGAAGCGGCCCCGCCCATGCTCCGCTCCGTCACAGCGAAACGCCTCGCCTTCGCGCCCGCCATGCCGCCGGAAAAAGCGCGCCAGATCGGGATGGTCGGTGAAGCAGCCAGCGGCGAGATGCGGGTCGCTCTCGCACAGCCGGTCGATCATCGCCCATAGCGCCTTCGCGTCCGGCGGGCTGGACGGGTGCCCGGGAAAAAACGCGCCGCAATCGGCGAAGGGCAGCGAGATGCCCAGGTCCATTCCCACCAGAGTATCGGTGGGTAGGTCGGCCAGAACCGCCTGCACCTCTGCGCGCGACCACTTTTTCCCGCGCTCGATCAGGACAGGCGCACCGCCGCCCGCATCGGCAATGGCCAGCGCGATGCCCGCGTGCCGCTCACCAGCCGCGCCGGACCAGTCGATGGCGAGGAATTGTCTGAATCTAGCCACTACCTCAAAATTCCGTTCGCCCTGAGCCTGTCGAAGGGCTGCCCTTCCTTCTGGATCTGCTGGCCATAAGAAAAACAGTGCTTCGACAGGCTCAGCACGAACGGGTTTGGTGGCATGCGCCTAGGCATTACCCGCGCTCCCCGCGCAGCTTGTCCCAATAGGCCAGGCGCTCGCGGACTTTGCGCTCGAAGCCCCGCTCGACTGGCTGGTAATAGTCCTGCGGCTCCATCCCGTCAGGCCAGTAATTGTCTCCGGAAAAGCCGTCAGCGGCATCGTGATCGTAGGTGTAGCCCTGGCCGTAACCTGCATCCTTCATCAGCTTGGTCGGGGCGTTGACGATGTTCATCGGCGGCATCAGGCTGCCGGTTTCCTTCGCGCTGCGCCAAGCGGCCTTCTGCGCCTTGTAGACGGCGTTCGATTTGGGCGCGGTGGCAAGATAGAGGCAGGCCTGCGCCAGAGCGAGTTCGCCTTCGGGGCTGCCGAGGAATTCATACGCCTCGCGCGCGGCGTTGCACTGGACCAGTGCGTTGGGGTCGGCCAGCCCGATATCTTCCACCGCCATGCGGACCAGCCGCCGGGCGAGGAACAGCGGCTCTTCGCCCGCCGTCAGCATCCGCGCGAGATAATAGAGCGCGGCCTGCGGATCGGAGCCGCGCACCGCCTTGTGCAGCGCGCTGATGAGATTGTAATGCCCCTCGCGGTCCTTGTCGTAGACCGCCACACGGCGCTGCAGGAACCCGCCAAGGCCTGCCGGATCGAGCGGCGTTTCGATATTCGCGTTATACAGCGTCTCGGCCTGATTGAGCAGGAACCGGCCATCTCCATCCGCGCTGGCGATAAGAGCCTCGCGCGCTTCCGGGGTGAGGGGTAGGGGGCCTTCCAGCCCCTCGGCCCGGTCTAGCAGCTTGCCGAGCGCCTCGGCACCCAGCCGGTGCAGGATGAGCACCTGTGCGCGGCTGAGCAGAGCGGCGTTGAGTTCGAAGCTGGGGTTCTCGGTCGTCGCGCCCACCAGCGTAACAGTGCCGCGTTCCACGAAGGGCAGGAAACCATCCTGTTGCGCGCGGTTGAAGCGGTGGATTTCGTCCACGAACAGTAACGTGCGCTGGCCTGCCCCGGTGGCCTTATCGGCAGCGGCGAAGGCTTTCTTGAGGTCGGCAACGCCGGTGAACACCGCGCTCACCGCCTCGTAGCGCATGCCCACTGCATCCGCGAGCAGGCGCGCCATGCTGGTTTTGCCCGTGCCCGGCGGACCCCACAACACCATGCTGGACAGCCGACCCGCCGCGACCATGCGCCCGATTGGGCCTTCGGGACCTGTCAGGTGTTCCTGCCCGATGACATCGGCGAGCGAGGCGGGGCGCAGCCTGTCCGCAAGGGGCGCGTCTTCGCGCGGCGCATCGTTCCGCCGGCCATCCGCACCGCTTAGGGCGGGGTCATCTCTAAACAAATCCGTCATTGGTGGATCGCCATAGGTCGCTGGTCGGAAAATGCCATGCGGCTCTTGCAATGACCGGTCCACGATATATCTTTAGCGCATAAAGAGCTATCAGGAGAACAGCATATGACTTGGCAAAAATACGGAAAAGGCGGCTGGAACAATCTCGGCCCGATGATCGCGATGATGGCGGCCTCTGCTGCCAGCGAGTGGGACGAGGGTGAAGGGCGCAGGCGATCGCGCCGCAGCGAGGGCCGTGGCGGCGGCTGGCACGATGGCGGGCCGCGCCGCAAACGCCGTGGCCGGATGTTCGCACAGGGTGAATTACGACTGGCACTGCTGGCGCTCATCGCGGAGGAACCTCGCCACGGCTACGAGCTTATCCGGGCGATCGAAGATATGACCGGAGGGTCGTACGCACCGAGCCCGGGTGCGGTCTATCCCACGCTGCAGATGCTGGAGGAAGAGGGCCAGATCAAACCGGCCAAGGCCAAAGGCAAGACCAAGTCGAAAGACTCCGGCGATGATGCCGACACCAGCGGGAAGAAGCCCTTCAAGGCAACCAAATTCGGCAAGACCGAACTGGAAGAGCGCGCCGAGGAGGTCGAGCAACTGATGGGCCGTCTGAACGAGCATGGCGACCGGGCAGAGCGCGTGCGGGAGAAATCGCCCGATCTGTTTCGCGCCATGGGCAATCTGGCGAACGTCCTGAAAATCCGCGCCCGCTCTGGCAAGCTGGACAAGAAGGCGATGGACGAAATCGTCGACATTATCGACGAAGTGGCCAAGCGGATCGAGCGTATGTGACGCGCTGCACGTCCCCACATGAAACGACCGGGCTGGAGCGTTTTGCGCTTCCGGCCCGCTTGCGTTAGACCCCGACTAAAGTCTGGGTCGCTAAAGGGGGGGGGGATTGTGATGATCGGAGAAACGAAGACACCGTGGCATGTGTGGACCGTCGGCGGGATCACGCTGCTATGGAACGCAGTGGGCATTTTCAGCTATATGATGACCCATCTGGACCGGCTGGAAGATCTGGACATGACGGCCGAGCAGATCGCTTTCTTCGACAGTTTCCCAGCTTGGGCCAATGCGTTCTGGGCTCTGGGCGTGTGGGGCGCGTTTTTCGGGTCGGTGCTGATCCTTTTCCGTTCGCGGTTTGCGGTACCATCCATCGGAATTTCGATTGTCGGCCTGATCGTCACGACAATCTACCAGAACTTCATGATCGAAGTGCCTGAAGAACTGCAGAGCATCGGCCTGAATGTGATGATCTGGGCGACCACGCTGTTCATGTTCTGGTATGCGCTCAAAATGCGGCGCGAGGGCGTCTTGCGCTAAACACTCAGCTACGCCGGTCCTCGACCAGCCGCAGATAGGTCTCGGCAACAACCGAATTGATGGCATCCCAGCTGTAGTCGCGAGATCGCAGCTCTCCGGCGGCGCCATGCGCCCTGCGTAGAGCGTCGTTTGTGCAATAGGGTGCGAGTGCATCGGCAAAACCGGCGGTGTCTCCGGGTTTGACCAGATGGCCTGACACGCCGTCTTCCACCAGACTGGCGCTGCCTGTTGCACGCGCGGCGACCACCGGCAGCCCGCTGGCCATTGCCTCCAGTGTAACATTGCCGAACGTCTCTGTGATCGACGGGTTGAGGAACACATCGGCACTCGCCAGAGCGCGGCCAAGATCGCGGCCCGTCTGGAAGCCTGCAAAAATACCGCCCGGCAGAGCCTTCTCGAACCATTCGCGGGCCGGACCGTCACCGATCACCAGCACTTTATGCGGGGCTTGCCGCTTGCGCAGTTCGATCACGGCATCGGCGAAGACGTCCAGCCCCTTTTCCATCACCAGCCGGCCCAGGAAGGCGATGGCGATGTCGTCGTCTTTAAGGCCCAATGACCGCCGCCATTCCATGTCGCGGCGGCCGGGATCAAAAATGTCCCGGTCCACGCCGCGGGTCCACAGGCCGATATCGTCGCCCATCCCCTGTTCGCCGAGTTCCTCGATCATGCTGGGGGAGGGCGCGACCAGCGCATCGCAGCGTTTGTAGAACCGCCGCAGGATCGAAATCAGCGGCCCTTCCATGAAGCCAAGCCCGTAATATTGCGGGTAGGTCTCGAACCGCGTGTGCACCGATGCCAGCACCGGAATGTCCCGCGCCATCGCCCATTTCAGCGCGGCATGGCCAGTGGGATCGGGGGACGAGAGATGCACGACATTGGGCTTGAACGCCTCCAGATCATCCCTCGCCTTGGCATTGAGGCCCAACGGCAATCGATATTCCCCGCGCCCTTTCACCGGCATGCGGACATTGGGCACGTTCACCAGATCGCCGGTCGCAGGGAAATCGGGATTCTTCACCTTGGGCGAATAGACGCGCAGCTGTGCGCCCTGCCGCAGCAGATATTCGGCCAGACGGTTCAGCGCCTGATTCGCCCCGTCGCGGGTGTAATTGTAGTTCCCGCTGAACAGCGCGATGCGAAGATCGGAAAGCCCCATGCGGCGCAGTCTTAGTGGCCGCGAGGCGTCTTGGCGAGAGGGCGCTTCATCCAAAACCGGCGGAACAATCCCTGTGCTGGGCCGCTGGCTGATTGACACAACCCCACAAACCTATAGTGCGCGCCTCGGGCCACGCGGTCCCAACGCCGCGCGTGCTCTCTGTAAGGAGAGAATACATGACTAACGTACCTGCCGAGCCGGCGCTGAAGCCTGCTCGTCCGCAATTTTCTTCCGGTCCCACGGTGAAATTCCCGGGCTGGTCCCTCGACAAGCTGAAGACCGAATCGCTCGGACGCTCGCACCGTTCGGCCGTCGGCAAGGCGCGCCTGAAATACGCGATCGACCTGACCCGCGAATTGCTGGGCGTGCCCGACGATTACCTCGTCGGCATCATGCCGGCCTCGGACACAGGCGCGCTGGAATGCGCGATGTGGACCATGCTGGGCGCGCGCCCCGCGACGGTGGCCGCATGGGAAAGCTTCGGCAATGTCTGGATTCAGGACGCGGTCAAGCAGCTCAAGCTGCCCGACCTGCAGGTGCTGGATGCCGATTACGGCCACATCCCCGACCTGACGCAAATTCCGCAGGGCAACGATGTTGTCTTCACTTGGAATGGCACGACCAGCGGCGCGCGCATTCCCGATACCGACTGGCTGGAGCCGGGCCGTGAGGGCATCACGATCAACGATGCAACCAGCGCCGTTTTCGCTCAGGAAATGGACTGGGCGAAACTCGATGCGACGACGTTCTCGTGGCAAAAAGTCATGGGCTCCGAAGCCCAGCACGGCATGCTGATCCTCAGCCCCAAAGCGGTCGAACGGATCGAAAGCTACGATCCCGAATGGCCGCTGCCCAAGCTGTTCCGCCTGAAGAAGGGCGACAAGCTCAACCGCGCCATTTTCGAAGGCGCGACGATCAACACGCCCAGCCTGCTGGCGACAGAAGATTACATCGCGGCGCTCGAATGGGCGAAGTCCATCGGCGGGCGGCAGGCGATGTTCGAGCGCGCCGATGCCAATGCGAAAATCGTCACCGACTGGATCGAGGCGACGCCGTGGCTGCGCAACATGGTCGACGATCCGGCCAAGCGGACCAACACCGGGGTGTGCTTCGTCTTCCAGGGCGAATGGTATGATGGCTTGTCCGATGAGGACAAGGCCGGTGTGCCCAAGAAAATCGCCGCGATGCTGGACGAGCGCGATGTCGGCTACGACTTCAACGGGTACCGCGACGCTCCGCCGTCCCTGCGCATCTGGTGCGGCGGCACGCTGGAGCAGGAAGACCTGAAGCGTCTCCTCCCGTGGATCGAGTGGGCTTACGAGACGATCAAGTCGTCGTCCTGACGTCACCCCAGCGAAAGCTGGGACCTCATTCAGCACAGCCTGACCCTTTTGAGAAAGATCCCAGCGTTCGCCGGGATGACGAGATTGATCATGACCAAACCCAAAGTACTTATTTCCGACAAAATGGACCCCAACGCCGCGCGCATTTTTGAAGAGCGCGGCTGCGATGTCGACGTCATCACCGGCGAGACGCCGGAAGAACTCAAAGCCCGCATCGGCGAGTATCACGGCCTCGCTATTCGCTCCTCGACCAAGGTGACGCCCGAAATTCTGGACGCGGCGACCAATCTCAAGGTCATTGGCCGTGCGGGGATCGGCGTCGACAATGTCGATATCCCCTACGCATCGGGCAAGGGCGTCGTCGTGATGAACACGCCGTTCGGCAATTCGATCACCACCGCCGAACACGCGATTGCGATGCTGATGGCTCTTTCGCGCCAGATTCCGCAGGCGAATACCCGCACGCAGGCAGGTGAATGGCCTAAGAAGGACTTCATGGGCATCGAAGTCACCGGCAAGACGCTGGGCCTGATCGGCGCGGGCAATATCGGCTCCATCGTCGCCTCCCGCGCGCTGGGCCTGAAGATGAAGATCGTTGCCTTCGATCCGTTCCTGACGCCGGAACGGGCGGTGGAAATCGGTGTGGAGAAAGTCGATCTGGACGAGTTGCTCGCCCGCGCCGACTTCATCACGCTGCACACCCCGCTGACCGACGAGACGCGCAATATCCTCTCGGCAGAAAATCTCGCCAAGACGAAGGAAGGCGTGCGCATCGTCAATTGCGCGCGCGGCGGCCTGATCGACGAAGCGGCTCTGGCGAAGCTGCTGGAAAGCGGCCATGTCGCGGGTGCAGCGCTGGATGTGTTCCAGACCGAACCTGCCACCGAAAGCCCGCTCTTCGGCCTACCGAACTTCATCTGCACGCCGCATCTGGGTGCCTCCACCACCGAAGCGCAGGTCAATGTCGCGCTGCAGGTTGCCGAGCAAATGGCCGATTATCTGGTCAATGGCGGCGTGACCAATGCGCTCAACATGCCTTCGCTCAGCGCTGAGGAAGCGCCGAAGCTTAAGCCCTATATGAAGCTGGCCGAAAACCTTGGCAGCCTGGTGGGGCAGCTGGCGCATGGTAATCTCACCACGATCAGCATTGAGCGTGAAGGGGCAGCGGCAGAGCTTTCGGGCAAGCCCATCGAAGGCGCGGTTCTGGCCGGACTGATGCGGCAATATTCCGACACGGTGAACATGGTCAACGCGCCCTATCTGGCGAAGGAGCGCGGGCTGGATGTCCGCTCCATCCGCCATCAGAAAGAAGGCGCCTACAACACGCTGATCCGCGTGACCGTGGCGACCGAGCAGGGCGACCGCTCTGTGGCGGGCACGCTGTTCGGCAGTGATGCGCCCCGTCTGGTGGAGATATTCGGCATCGGTATCGAAGCCGAATTGAGCGGACACATGCTGTATATCGTCAACGACGATGCGCCGGGCTTTATCGGCCGGATCGGGACACTGATGGGCGAGCATGGCATCAATATCGGCACGTTCAATCTGGGCCGCCGTGAAGCGGGCGGGGAAGCGGTGCTGCTGCTGAGCGTCGACCAGCCGATTTCGCCGGAAGTGGTAAAGCAGGCCTGCGCCGTCGAAGGCGTCCGGCTGGTGAAACCGCTGGCGTTCTGATCGTCAACGTCATCCTCGCGGAAGCCGGGATCCCATGTCGCCGGATCGTACCAGGCGGCCCGAGATCCCGGCTTTCACCGTTAAGACGAAGAGGCTAGAGGCCGCGCCATGACCAAAACCGACGACCTGCTGCCCATCGGGCTGGAAGACCGCCTGCCTGCAGAGGCGCGCGCCGTTACGATGGCAATGCGCGATGCGTTGGGCGCGATGGACAGCCATGGCTATGATCGGGTGAGTCCGCCGCTGGTGGAATTCGAACGCTCTCTGGCGGGCCGGATGGACGGGGTCAGCACGCAGAAGCAGTTCCGCTTCGTTGATCCGGCGTCCCTGCGCACGCTGGCTCTGCGGTCCGATATCACACCCCAGCTGGGGCGGATTGCCAGCACCAATATGGCCACCGCACAGCGCCCCTTGCGGCTGTGCTATGCTGGCGAAGTAACCACTATGGTCGCGGACCAGCTGGCCCCCGCACGCCAGCGCACACAGATCGGCGCAGAGCTGATCGGCGCGGATACTGTCGCCGCCGCCAGCGAGATCGTGCGGCTGGCGCTGGAAGCGGTCGAGGCCACGGGCGCGCGCGGACTGTCGCTCGATTTCACACTGCCCGACCTGGTTGATACGCTCGCCACCGATGCCTTCCCGCTGGAAGCTGACCGGATCGAAGCCGTCCGGCGCGAATTGGATACGAAAGACGCGGGCGGATTGGTCAGCGTGGGCGGTGAGGCGTATCTCCCCCTGATCCACGCGGCAGGCCCGTTTCCCGAGGCAATCGAGCGCCTCCGCGCCATCGACGCTGGCGGAGTTCTCGCGAGCCGGATCGAAGCGCTGGAGGCGATTGCCGAGGCGGTGGGCGACCGCGCCCGCATCACGCTCGACCCGACAGAACGCCACGGCTTCGAATATCAGAGCTGGTTCGGATTTACCCTGTACGCCGAAGGCGCGCGCCGCTCATTGGGCCGCGGCGGAACCTACAGCATTGGCGGAACAGGCGAGGCGGCAACGGGCTTCTCGCTCTATCTCGACGCGCTGCTACCCGCTCTGCCCGCCATGCCGGGGCGCGATCTGGTGTTCCTGCCGCTGGGGCACGACAGCAGCAACGCCGCCGCATTGCGCAGCGAAGGCCGCCGGACAGCCGCCGCCTTGTCGGACAGCGACACGCCTGCGCAGCTTGGCTGCACGCATATTCTGCAAGGTTCTGACTGCGTTCCCTGCGCCTAGACTAGAGCGGCGCGGCCGGACTAGAAAATTTCGCCCAGAATACCGCCGACATTGCGCAGCGGATTCTTGCGGAAGGCGGCTTCCTCCCGGCCCAGATAGGTGAATATCCCGTCCAGTCCCTGATCCGTGACGGTGTTTGTCAGCCCCCGCCGGTCCAGCCCCGCAGCGGCGAGCCAGCTGTATTTCCGGTTCAGCGATTCCAGCTGCGAATGCGCGCCCAGATCGCCAAGAGCGCTGTCCACCAGCGGGTCCAGTTTCCCATGCAGCGCGTCATTGCTGCTTTGGCGCAGATAGCGCGTGCCGCCGTCATTGTTCCGCGCAATTCCCGGTACATCGCTGAATGACAGATCGTCGATCGCGGTGCGGAAAATCGGCTTTGCCTCGCCCGCCGCCGTGCCAGCCGCCGAGTTGAGCGTTCGGATAAATCCATCAAGCAGTCCCAGCCGCGATGCGCCGCCGAACAGCGACCCGAGCAGACCTGAACTGCGACCGATAAAGGGCAGGCCGATGCGCACGTCTTCGTCGCCGTAAAACGCACCGGGCCGCGCCAGCTTGTCCAGCGCGCTGTCCGATGCTTTGCCGAGGATGGAGGAGAGACCCAGACCCTGCGCGTGCAGCGGCGTAGCCCACGTCATGGAAGTCATCGCGGCGCCTGTCGCAAGCACTCCACCGATGACGGCCCGTCTGCTCAAATTCGAATTGCTCATCCCGTTCCTCCCTGTTTTTACCCCTCGCACGACAGAACGTGCATCACTTGCCTATGCCACGTTTCATTATCCCCCGCTGAATTGGGTGATCTGGGCTATTGGAGGGTGATGAGGCGCGACAGCTTTCTTGCCCTGACCATAGCCATCCCTTACGGCGCGCACGGGCTTTCATCCTCAAGGATAATCATTTGGCAAACGTAACCGTTATCGGCGCACAATGGGGCGACGAGGGCAAAGGCAAGATCGTCGACTGGCTGGCATCGCGCGCCGACGCCGTGGTCCGGTTTCAGGGCGGCCACAATGCCGGCCACACGCTGGTGGTGGGCGAGACGACCTACAAGCTGAGCCTGCTGCCCAGCGGCATCGTCACCGGCACGCTGTCGATCATCGGCAATGGCGTGGTGCTGGACCCGTGGGCGCTGAAGGCCGAGATCGAAAAGCTGGAGGGGCAGGGCGTTGTCATCAATGACGATAATTTCGCCATCGCCGACAATTGCCCGCTGATCCTGCCGCTGCACCGCGATCTGGACGGATTGCGCGAGACGGCAGCGGGCAAAGGCAAGATCGGCACCACCGGTCGCGGTATCGGCCCGGCTTATGAAGACAAAGTCGGTCGCCGCGCCATCCGCGTGTGCGATCTGGCCCATCTCGATCAGGTCGATCCGCAGATCGAGCGCCTGTGCGCCCACCACGATGCACTGCGGGCCGGTTTCGACCAGCCGCCGGTAGACCGCGAGGGGTTGAAGGCCGAACTGGCGGAAATCGCCGACTTCGTGCTGCAATATGCGCAGCCGGTGTGGAAGCGCCTTAAGAAGGTCCGCAAGGCCGGGGCGCGTGTGCTGTTCGAGGGCGCGCAGGGCGTGTTGCTGGATGTCGATCACGGCACCTATCCCTTTGTCACCAGCTCCAACACGGTCAGCGGCAGCGCATCGGCGGGCAGCGGGCTTGGCCCTGGTGCCACCGGTTTTGTGCTGGGCATTGTCAAAGCCTACACCACGCGCGTGGGCAGCGGCCCGTTCCCGACCGAGCTGGATGATGAAATCGGGCAGCGGCTGGGCGAACGGGGCCACGAGTTCGGCACCGTCACCGGGCGGCAACGGCGGGTCGGCTGGTTCGATGCAGTGCTGGTGCGCCAGACTTGCGCGATCAGCGGCGTGACCGGCATCGCGTTGACCAAGATCGACGTGCTCGACGGGTTCGAGACGGTGAAAATCTGCACCGGCTATCGGCTGAACGGGAAGGTGATGGATTACCTCCCCAGCCACGCCGCCAGCCAAGCCGCGGTCGAACCGATCTACGAGGAAATGCCGGGTTGGAGCGAGAGCACGGCGGGGGCGAAAAGCTGGGCCGATTTGCCCGCTGCGGCGATCAAATATGTCCAGCGTATCCAGGAATTGATCGAGACGCCGGTTGCGCTGGTATCCACCAGCCCGGAACGGGACGACACGATTCTGGTGCGCGATCCGTTCGAGGATTGATGTTAGGACGGCGCAAATGAAACCTGCGCCGTTCCTTTCTGCTGCCTTCGCGATCCTATCGCTGGCTGCCTGCGCGCCGCAGGCCGACATCTCGCAGCCGGCCCGTCCGGTTGCCGTCGACTACCTGCTGGTCGACAAATCGGACCGCACCTTGTGGGTCTATGCGGGCGGCGAAGTGGTGCGCACCTATCCTGGTCTGCAATTCGGCGATGCGATGTACGGGCACAAGCAATTCGAAGGCGACGAGCGCACGCCGGAAGGGCGCTACACGATCGACACGCGCAACCCGAACAGCAGCTTCCACCTCTCGCTCCGCGTCAGCTATCCCAACGCCGCCGACCGCGCTTTTGCCGAAATGCAGGGCATGGACCCGGGCGGAGATATCTTCCTCCACGGCCAGCCCAATGGCATGGCCGCCGGGCGCATGCAGGGCGACTGGACCGACGGCTGCATCGCCTTCACCAATGCGGAAATCGAAGAACTCTATGCGCTGGTTGCTGACGGAACGGTGATCGACATACGCCAATAATTTTCAGCGCGAATTCTTGACACGATCTCTTTATGTTCCTTAGGTGTTCCTGAAAATACGCAGGAGCACGTATTTATGACGCAAGCCGATTTTGCCTATCACGCCTTACGTGACGGTTCTGCCCTATCGAACACCGCCGCAATTCTGGCTGATGCGGATGCTGCCCGCGAAGAATGGTGCGCAGATGCGGAGGCGGCTGGGCTCACGGTTATCCAGCAGGGCGGATTGTCGGGCTATTCCAGCCAGAATTTCGATTCCGGGATCGCCGCGTTCGGGGATATTATGCTGGTCGATTGCCGAGAAGCTGGCGCAGCTTCGCTCGCTGCCCTCACATATATCGACGAAGCCGCAGCACGCAGCGGTATGGGGCTGGTGGTCTCGGTCTCGCCTGAATCGCTTGAGGCGGTGTTTGCCTGCGTCTCAAATTGCGATGCGGATTTCCTCGTCGATCCCACTCCGGCGGAACGGATCGTGGCATTGGGACAGGTGATCGCCCACGCGCCGCGTGCCCGCGTGAGGGAATTGTCGGATGATGACCGGACCACACTGCTGCGCCTGACAGAGCAGGTGGGCGAAATTGCCGCCAAGCTGGAGAGCATGGGACAAGCAGGATTGTCGCCGCAGGGCGGGGCTTTCCGGTTCGAGTCTCCCGGCGATGCGTTCAAAGGCGAGAATGAAAGCGAGAAATCGCTCATTCGCAAACCGCGCCCTTCGCTCCCCGATCCGCGGCTGGTGCGTGAAATCATTCGCCATCGGCAGATGCGCGCAAAGTTCTTCGATGGCGATTTCTTTGCCGATCCGGCGTGGGATATCCTGCTCGATCTGACGGCTGCGCGGGCCGAGCATAAGCGTGTCTCGGTCACTTCGCTGTGTATTGCCAGCGGCGTGCCGCCGACCACCGCGCTGCGTTGGATCAGCCAGCTGATAGAGGCCGGGCTGCTGGAACGGGTGCAGGATGACACCGACAAACGCCGCGCCTTCATCGCGCTGACCGACAAGGCTGCGCATGCCATGGCGGAGTATTTCGCGGCAATCGGCGCAGGGGCCGGGAACGCGCGTTAGTCTAGCGCCCTGCGGAGAATGACCGTCAGCCCGTGGCCCGGTGGATCGTTTGGCAATGTGCGCCGCTCTGCATCGGCGCGGGACCGGTTCAGGATGGCGGGCGGGATGGCCGCGTCATGAAGCAGCGTGTCGCAGGTGCCCAGCAGGCGGGCTTGCTTCAGGGTCAAATCGTCGGGGTCATCACTGTGGAGCGTGATTTCGATGATTTCCGCAGGGGTGACACCGGTTCCCTCAGCGGCGATCCACTGCGCCACGTCATCCCCGTCAGCGCCGCCCAGCGGGTCAAGCAAGCCGCCTTCGCTCAAAGCCCGGTCCACTGCCCCGCGCCGCGCGTCACCATCCGGCCACGCGCTGCGCATCGCCTCACGGGCATCGCGCAGGGCCCCGGCCAGTGATCCCAGCGTCGGCGGCAGCAGCCGTTCCAGCCGCAGCCGCAAATGCTTGGCCAGACCCGCCGATGCGCCCGATGTGCTGACTGCCACCAGCACCGGCTCCCGGTCGAGAATGCTTGGGGTGGTGAAGTCGCACAGCTCTGGCCGGTCGGCGACATTGACCAGCAATCCGCGCCGTTTCAGCCGCAAGGCGACGGCCTCTGCCTCGCGGTCGTCCTCCAGCGCGACGAATGCCAGATGCGCGTGATGCGCCTCGGCCTCGCTACACGGAATGCCGCCCGCCCGCTCCACAAGCCGTGTCTTCGCCTCGCCCATCACGCCTTCGCTGACGACAACGACGCGCAGGCCTTTGATCCGGTGGAAGAGGGGGAGGGAGCCAATCATCTCACGCGCCTAGGCCAACCATTCCGGCACGCGCTCCGCATCCATGATGGCGCCGGCATCGATCCGGTCGGCAACCACAGCGAATTTGTCGTCATCCACCAGCACCTCGGCAACAAAGCCGCGCGAATTGTAGCTGCTGGCCATCGTCGCGCCATACGCCCCGGCAGTGCGAAACACAGCCAGATCGCCCGCCGACAGGGCATCGCATTCCCGACCCATTGCAAAGGTGTCGCCCGTTTCACAAATCGGGCCGACTATGTTGGCGGTCATGTCCGCGCCGGTGGGTTCCACTGCGGCGAAGCCGTGATAGGCGCCGTAAAGCGCGGGCCGGGCGAGATCGTTCATCGCCGCATCGACGATCACGAACGGGTCGCGCACGCCGCGCTTTACCCGCACCACGCGGGTCAGCAGAACGCCCGCATTGCCCGCGATTACGCGGCCCGGTTCGAAGGTCAGATGGACATCCCAGCCTTCCGTCACGCGCGCCACCATCGCGCCGTAATCTGCGGGTGATGGCGGCTCCTCGTGGGGCTGATACGGCACGCCCAATCCTCCGCCGAGATCGACATGGGTGATCACATGGCCCGCCGCGCGCAGCTCGCCCACCAGCGCGCCGATCTTGGCGAAAGCGGTTTCCAGCGGGGTCAGGTCGAGCAGCTGGCTGCCGATATGCAATGCCACACCGCGCAGGTTCAGCCCTGGCAGGCCCGCTAGTTCCGCGAACGCCTCGCCCGCGCGCACCAGCGGCACGCCGAATTTGTTGTCCGCCTTGCCGGTAGAAATCTTGTCATGCGTGCCCGCATCGACATCGGGATTGATCCGCAGGGCGGCCTGCGCGGTAATGCCTAGGCTGTGCGCCACTTCGGCCAGCTCGCGCCCCTCTTCGAGCGACTCGATGTTGAACTGGCCGATGCCTTCGGACAGGCCAAGTTCCAGTTCCGCACGGGTCTTGCCGACACCGGAGAAGACGATTTTTTCCGGGGCCATGCCCGCCGCCAACGCGCGCCGAAGCTCCCCGCCGGACACCACATCCGCGCCGAAGCCCTGTCGCTGCAACACCTTCAGCACGGCAAGGTTGGGGTTCGATTTCACCGCAAAGGCGATCAGTGGTGTGCCGTCCTTGCCCAGACCTGCCACGGCCTGCGAAAACACCTGTGCGTGCCGTTCCAGCGTGGCGCGGGAATAGACGTAAACGGGCGTGCCCACCGCTTTGGCGATCGCGGGCAGGGGGACATTCTCGGCATGCAGGACGCCGTTGGTAAGTGCGAAATGGTCCATGGATTTGCTCTATTCCGGGGGCAGGTCGAAGGGGTCGTCTTCACGTTCTTCCGACCGTTTTCGAAGCTCGATGGTCCGCTCTGGCGAGGCGAGCGTGTCGGGCTCCAGCAGGTCATCGCCTTCCGGCTGGGTCGTCGCGCCATAGGGGGTCGGCGGCAGGCTGGCATCGCCCGCAGGTTCCAGCTCGGTCTGCTGTCCGCAGGCGGCGAGCAGCGCTGTCGCGCTCAGCGCCAGAATAGCGTGCTTGCGGTTCATGTCTCGCTCTCCAGATCGGCCTTCGCCCGTTGGACCTGCGCTCGTACCTGCTCGGGCGCGGTCCCGCCATAGGAGGAGCGCGCCGCGACCGAAGCATCGACCGACAGGGCATCGAACACCCGCGCATCGATCCGCGCATCGATGGCCTGTAAGTCTTCCAGCGGCAGAGCGTCCAGCGCGGTGCCGCGCTCCTCTGCCAATTTCACGGCTGCGCCGGTGATGTGGTGCGCCTCGCGGAAGGGAATGTCGGCCTCTGTCACCAGCCAATCGGCGAGATCGGTGGCAGTGGCGTAACCCAGCTCCGCCGCCTGCCGCATCCGTGTGGTCTGGAAAGTGGCATCGGCGACCATCCCGGTCATCGCGGCGATGGACAGATCGATCAGGCCCGCCGCCTCGAACACAGGTGGTTTGTCGTCCTGCATATCCTTGGAATAGGCGAGCGGCAGGCCCTTCATCGTCACCATCAGGGCGGTGGCCGCGCCGACAATCCGCCCGGCATGGCCCCGCACCAGTTCAGCGGCGTCGGGGTTCTTCTTCTGCGGCATAATGCTGCTGCCGGTGCTGAGCGCGTCGGGCAAGCGGACGAAGCCGAAGGGCTGGCTCGCCCAGATCACAAATTCCTCGGCCAGCCGCGACAGATGCAGCGAACATTGCGCCGCTGCCATCAGATAATCGAGAGCAAAATCGCGGTCCGACACGGCGTCGAGCGAATTGCGCGTCGGCCCGTCAAAGCCGAGCGCCTGTGCGGTTGCCTGACGGTCAATCGGGAAGCCGGTGCCCGCCAGCGCTGCACTGCCAAGCGGGCATTCATTCATCCGCGCCCGCGCATCGGCCAGCCGGGACCGGTCGCGGCGGATCATCTCGCAATAGGCCATCAGATGATGCCCAAGCGTCACCGGCTGCGCGGTCTGCAAATGGGTGAAGCCCGGCATGATGCTGGCGGCGTGTTCGTCCGCGCGCGCCACCAGAGCGTGTTGCAGCGCCGCCAGACCAGCGTCGGCGCGGTCCAGCGCCTCGCGCACCCACAGGCGGAAATCGGTCGCCACCTGATCGTTGCGGCTGCGCGCCGTGTGCAGGCGGCCGGCGACCGGCCCGACCAATTCGGTCAGCCGCGCTTCCACCGTCATGTGGATGTCTTCCAGATCCCAGTCCTCGGGAACGCCTTCGGCTTCATATTCGGCGGCGACCCTGTCCAGCCCGCCGGTGATGGTCTCGGCGTCCTCAGCCGACACGATACCTTGCGCAGCGAGCATCGCCACATGCGCCTGGGAAGCGGTGATATCCTGTCGCCAGAGCGCCTTGTCGAACGGAATTGAGGCGTTGATTTCGCGCATGACCGCGCTAGGCCCGCCAGCGAACCTGCCACCCCACATCTGGTTGGAGTTACTCGTGTCCCGGTTTTTGCTCACTAGTCTGATCGCTGCCTTTATGTTGAGCGGCTGCGATAGGTCGCCCCCGTCAGGCGCGCAAGGCGGTGACGCATTGGGAGGCGGCAAGGAGAGCTTGGAGGCAGGGGTCGGCGAAATCGACCGGGCGCGGGCTGGCGAGCCGGTGCCGGAGCTGACGCTGAGCGATCCCGAAGGCGCTGAGCTGGTGCTGGGCGGCGGCACGGGCACCCCGATGCTGATCAATCTGTGGGCCACATGGTGTGCGCCGTGCATCAAGGAAATGCCGCTGCTGGACGATCTGGCGGCTGACTATGGCGAGCAATTGCAGGTCGTCACGGTCAGTCAGGATTTGCAAGGCGCGGAGGCGGTGGAGCCGTTTTTTGCGCGGAACGATTTACCCAACCTGCCGCGCTGGCTGGATCCGGAGACCGAGCTGGGCACGGCGATGGAGGCAGGCGCTCTGCCGGTGACCGTCTTGTATGATGGCGAAGGGCGCGAGGTGTGGCGTGTGGCGGGCGATTACAATTGGGCCAGCGCCGAGGCGCGCGGTGCCATCGACGAAGCTTTGAACTGAGCGCTCGATCAGGCTCTTGATGCGATCATCGCTGCGTCCATCGCGGCATAGTTCGGCGGATCGAGGCCGAGCACTTGCAGGGGCCAGCCGAACATGCCGGACATGATTGCCGCCTGTGTCCGGTTGGCAGGCCAGATTTTCGAGAACGGCATCAGCAGCCGGTCACGGATTGCGGGAAGCACCGCGCTGTCGGATTGATATAGCGGGGTGAAGGCCCATGTGACTGCCTGATACAGCCCCACGTGATCGCCCCGCATCCGCTGCATGGCGCGCAGGGCTTCGGGCAGGCTGTCCGTCTGCGCCAGACCTTGCGCCAGCGCCCATGCGTCGAGCAGCGCCATATTTGCGCCTTGCCCCAATTGCGGGCTGGCCGAGTGCCATGCATCGCCGATATGGATGATCCGATCGCCCACTGGTCGCGCCAACTGCCGGTGGGCGTAGCGGGCGAAAACCAGCTGGTCGCGGTGCTCTATGCGGTCCAGCAGGCACTGCGTCTCGGGCCAGAGCGCGATTACGCTGTCCTTCCACTCGTCCAGCGGAGCGGCCAGCCAATCGGCATGGTCGCGGGCGCGCAGGGACCAGAAAAACGCCACTTCGTCGGCAGCATCGGGCGTGCGCCTGCCGGTGGGCAGCACGCCAACCATCTGGTGCGCGCCGTGATAGCGCTGTTCGAGCAAATGGCCAGTGAAGGGGTCGCTCGGGCTTGTCGGCAGGCTGGCCCACAGCGCGCCATACTCCAGCAGGCCTTCGGTGGGATCGGACAGCCGGGTTTGCCAGCCGCTGGAATCCACCACCAGATCGAAGGCTTCGGTCGTTTCGTCGCCCTCCATGGTCAGCGTGCGGCCGGATGAGGTGAGGGCCGTGCCGGTGATTGCGCAGCCCGTGCGGATCGGAATGCCTTCGGCCAGAACCGCCTGATACAGGACATCGAACAGGCTGGAGCGGTGGATACCGATGCCGAAAGCGCCGGGCACGCCCAGCTTGGAATAAGGCGAGTCGAGGGCAGGCCGCCCGTCTTCCTGCAATCCCAACAGCCCATCGACGCGCGCGCCGCGCTTGGCGATTGTCTCGGCCAGCCCCATCCGCGCCAGCACCGCCATTCCGGTGGGCTGTAGCAACAGGCCCGATCCGATAGGCTTGGGCTCGTCGAACCGTTCCAGCAGAGTGACGGCGTGGCCCGCCCGGTGCAGCAGCAAAGCCGCACAAAGCCCGGCGGGGCCGCACCCGACGATCGCGATGGAGTGGGCGACGGAGTCGGAAGTGGAAAAAGGCCCGTTCACGAGAGCGCTGTGTACAGAATTGATCGCGCAAATCCACCGGCGTCTTCGCGGCTGCGCGCCGGCCCTAACGCGGCGTTAACCATAATCGCCTAGACCAGAGCGATGGATATGACGCACGCCAATTTCTTCGCCGACGCCAGCCCGCTTTCGGAGCAGGAGCTGGAAACTCTGGCACGCGAGCAATTGGCCAATCTGAGGAAGAGCTTCGCCGCCCGCCCGCAATTGGGCACTTGCGATGGCCTGATCCGCCAGCGCCTCGGCGACGAATTGCGCCTCGTCTCGCGGATGATCGAGCTGGTGGATAGCCGGGCGGGGTGAGTGGGTGAACGGGTTTCTGACCCGGCACACGAAAGTCTTGCGGATATCCTCCCGCGCTTTCGCTTGGGAGTTTTTCGGCCAATCGTGTCCCCCGGACACGATTGAGTCACGAAAAACTGGTGGGCGATGACAGGCTCGAACTGCCGACCCTCTCGGTGTAAACGAGATGCTCTACCAACTGAGCTAATCGCCCGCTCCGTTTTCAAGCGGTGAGCGCTATCTAACGTGCATTCCTTCAGATTCAATTGCGAAGTTGGCAGAAAGAAAGCTAGGCGCGATTTTATGACCAAAGCGCGCATCACGGTTCTGGCGACAGGTGGCACGATTGCCGGGATAGCCGGGTCTGCCTTGCGGCATGACTATCGCCCCGGGCAGATCGATATCGTGGAATATCTGTCCCGCGTAGAGGGGCTAGGGCTGGAAGCCGAATTTGCCGGGCACCAGATCGCCAATATCGGATCGGAGGATGTCGGGCCGAAGGTCTGGGCGCCGCTGCACGAGGCCATCCTCACAGCGCTGGCCGATCCCGAATGCGACGGCGTGATCGTGACCCATGGCACCGATACGCTGGAGGAAACCGCGTTTCTGCTCGATCTGACGCTGCCCTGCACCAAGCCGGTGGTGCTGGTCGGCGCGATGCGGCCGGCGGACGCGGTGGGTTATGACGGCCTGCGCAATTTCGCCAATGCGGTGCGGGTGGCGAGCGATGCCGAAGCCGCCGGGCGAGGCGTGCTGGTGGTTATGGGGGACCGGGTGTTTGCCGCGCGCGATGTGCGCAAGGTCCGCACCCGCAGCACCGATGCGTTTCGCGGCTATCCGAGGGGGTCGATCGGTCTGGTGACGCCCAGCGCGCTCGACTGGTTCGGAGCGCCGTGGCGTACTGATGAGGAAGCGCGGTTCGCATATCGCGACGATTTGCCGCCCGTCGTGATCCTTTATGCCCATGCGAATATGGACCCCGATCTCGCGCGCCGGATCGTGGGCACGGACCAGCGCGGCGTGGTCATCGCCGGTGTTGGCGAGGGGAATTTGCCCGACTCCGTCCGCGAGGTTCTGATCGAACGCCGCAAGGCCGGCGTTGCCATCGTGCGCGCCAGCCGCGTTGATGAAGGGCTGGTTGACCGCGAACCGGAAGACGACCCCAACGGCTTCGTCGCAGCCCGCGCGCTCAACCCGCAAAAGGCGCGGATTTTGCTGCAATTGCTGTTGGCAGATGGGGTCAGCGAGCCTGCAGTGATGCAGCGGGCGTTTGATGAAAGGTAGGATGGAATAGACGAAATCCGTTCGCCCTGAGCCTGTCGAAGGGCCGCTTTTTCTCAAGGCGCTGCGCCAGAAGAAAAAAGGCAGTGCTTCGACAAGCTCAGCACGAATGGGTTTTAGGGTTTAACTATTCGGAACAACCAGATATTTCTCGCCGGTCTTCATCTGGCGGTAGTCCAGAATTGCCTCCTTGGTCAGCATCCCTTCCAGATCGACCTTTTCCTTGTAGCTGCTGGCGAAGGTTGTCGTGAGATTGTCGAGCACCCGCTTGCGCATCCGCATCACCGTTTCCATGCCGGCATTCGCGAGGAACGGCGTCAGCAGCCAGCCCGAAAGCGTCCAGCCGAAGCCGTAAGCCATCGTCAGCTGGGTCGGCGCAAAGTCGAGGCGGCCATAGATGAACATGCGCTTCTGCTGGTTAGAACCATAGCGCGAGTATTCGCTCATCTTGCCAACCGCGACCTGCTCCATCGCCTTGAAGCAATTGTCGACCGCCTTGCCGCCGCCAATCGGATCAAATCCGTAAAACACATCGGTTTCGTCGATGGCGCTCTTCAGCTGGTCCATGAAATCATCATCGGACGAGTTCACCACATGGGTCGCGCCCTGCGATTTCAGCAGCTCGGCCTGCTCGTCCTTGCGCACGATATTCACCAGGCCCATGCCGTCTTCTAGGCAGATGCGGTTGAGCATCTGGCCCAGATTGGAAGCACCGACCGTGTGCAGGATTGCCTTCTGGCCGTCAATCTTTGCATTCTCGACAAAGCCCAGCGCAGTCATCGGATTGACGAAGCTGGACGCACCGTCTTCGCTGCTGTGGTCGCCCAGCGGCAGGCACATCGGCACGTCGGCAATGGCATATTGGCTGAATGCACTGCCTGGCACGCAGGCGACGCGCTGGCCCATCAGAGCCTTGGCCGCATCGCTGTCACCTGTCGCGACAACCGTGCCTGCACCCTCGTTACCGGCAGGCAGTCGCTGGCCGTGGCGCGATTTCTGCGCGGTGTTGAACGGCTCGGGCATCTTGGCGACTACCTTGCCCGCCGAGTATTCCGCATTGTCGAAATCGGCGGCGCTGGTCAGGATCGCGAGATCGGACGGGTTGATCGGCGCGGCTTCCATTTTCACCAGCACCTGATGTGGCTTGGGATCGGGGAAAGTGTTCTCCGCGATTTCAAGCGTCAGTGTGCCGTCTGCGTCGAGCGTGGTGAAAAGCTGCTTGCCGGTCGTGGTCATTCGGAATTCTCCTGATTTATCGTCGTATCGGCGGGATAGAGTGCGCGCACGAAATAGAGCCCGTGCGGCGGTGCGTTGTGGCCCAGCTCTTGCCGGTCCTTTGCTTCCAGAACCTCCGCAATGCGGGCTTCGTTCCATCGGCCCATACCAACAAGTGCGAGACAGCCAACCATGCTGCGCACCTGATGGTGAAGAAAACTGCGCGCGGCGACCTCGGTGATCACATGCTCGCCTTCGCGGCGGACCGATATGCTGTCGAGCGATTTGACCGGGCTCTCCGACTGGCAATGCGCGCTGCGGAAGGTGGTGAAGTCATGCACGCCAACGAGCGCCTGCGCTGCGCGGTGCATGGCATCGGCGTCCAGCGTTTGCGGGATTTGCCACGCGCGGTTTGCTTCCAGTGTCAGCGCCGCGCGGCGGTTGCAGATGCGGTATTCATAAGCGCGCCCGATGCAGGAGAAGCGCGCATGCCAATCCTCCGGCACGATGTCGCAGGCCAGCACGGCGACAGGAACGTCGCGCAGATGGTAATTCATCGCCTCCATCAGGCGGAACGGGCTGATATCTTTCGCGATATTGGCATGGCTGCGCATGGCGAGCGCGTGGACGCCCGAATCCGTGCGGCCCGCGCTGTACAGGGTCGGCGTTTCGCCGGTGATCTTGCCCAGCGCATCCTCGACCGCGCGCTGCACGCTGGGGCCATGTTTCTGGCGTTGCAGGCCTTGGAACGGCGTGCCGTCGAATTCGAGAGTGAAAGCGAAGCGGGTCAAGCGAGCAGCGTTCCCTTGGAAACCGGGTTCCCGCGCAAGAAATCGTCCAGCTCCATGGCCGGTTTTCCGGCGCGCTGAAGCTTTACCGGGCGGATTGCGCCTTTGCCGCAGGCGATGGTGAACTGATCGTCCAGCACTTCACCGGGGGCTCCGGAAGCGTCCGCCAATTCAGCGCGCAACAACTTCACGCGCTCCTTCTTGCCGGACCCATCCAGTTCGAACCATGCACCGGGGAAGGGCGCGAGGCCCCGCACCAGTCGTTCGATCATTTCGGCATCCTGCGACCAGTCGATCCGCGCTTCGGCCTTGTCGATCTTGGGCGCATAGGTGGCGTTGTCATCATTCTGCGCCACAGGCTGGTGGTTTTTGAGCTCGCGCAATGTGCCGACCATCAATTGTGCGCCCAGTTCGGCCAGCTCGGTTGTCAGCTCGCCGGTTGTCTTGTGCTCGATCGGCGTGCGGACGGTGGCGAGCATCGGGCCGGTATCGAGGCCCGCTTCCATCTGCATGATCGTGATGCCTGTCACCGGATCGCCCGCCATCACCGCGCGGTGGATCGGTGCGGCTCCGCGCCAGCGCGGCAGGATGGAGGCGTGGACATTCAGGCAGCCATGCTCGGGCGCATCCAAGATCGCTTGCGGCAGGATCAGGCCATAGGCGGCGACCACTGCAACATCCGCATCCAACGCAGCAAAGCGCTCCTGCTCCTCTGCAGATTTCAGCGATTTGGGCGAACGGACTTCAATGCCCAGCCCCTCTGCCGCGGCTTGCACCGGCGAAGGTTGCAGTTTCTTGCCCCGGCCCGCCGGACGCGGCGGCTGGGTATAGACGCACACCACCTCATGCGCGGCAGCGTGGAGCGCCCGCAACGTCGGCACCGCGAAATCCGGCGTTCCCATAAAGATTATGCGCATTATATCGGTCTCTACACAAAAACCCGCTCATCCAGAGCTTGTCGAAGGATCGTCCTTCTTTTGTCGCGCACCGCTAAAGGAAAGTGCGGCCCTCCGACAAGCTCAGGGCGAACGGAATTCAGGAACCACTGCGCAAATGGCTTCAAGCGAAATCGAAAATCTCAGCAGCGCACTGGCCCGTCTGCCCGGCCTCGGCCCCCGCAGTGCGCGGCGGGCGGTGCTGTGGCTGGTGAAGAACCGCGAGAAAGCCCTGCCGCAATTGCAGGACGCGCTGGCCGCTGTGCGTGAGCATCTGGTGGAGTGCGACACCTGCGGCAATGTCGATACGCAGAACCCGTGCGGTATTTGCGCCGATCAACGCCGCGATGCGAAATCCATCTGCGTGGTGGAGGATGTGTCGGACCTGTGGGCGCTGGACCGGGCGCGGCTGTTCACCGGCAGGTACCACGTTCTGGGCGGCAAATTGTCGGCGCTGGACGGGGTGCGGCCGGAAGATCTGGCGATCGATTCGCTACTGGGCCGGGTGGAGGCGGGCGGGGTGGATGAAATCGTCCTCGCCATGAACGCCACGCTGGAGGGGCAGACGACCGCGCATTATCTGGCCGAGCGGTTGGAGGATTTTCCCGTGCGGATCACCCAGTTGGCCCATGGCCTGCCGGTCGGCGGGGAACTGGATTATCTCGATGAAGGCACGCTGGCGCAGGCCCTGCGGGCGAGACGCCCGGTTACATAGGAGCGGGCGCGGCGGCCGGTTTAGGAACTAGACAGCCCACCCCGGTTCGCTAGGCTAGTTTCACTTGCCAAGCTCCACCTCCCCTCCCGCATGCGGGAGGGGCAGCGAGACTTACGAGCTTGCTCGTTAGTCGCAGCGGGGTGGGCATGCGCTTGGTCACGGCAGTCAGAACGCGACCGTGTGACGCCCGGAAGAGCGCCCCCTCGGAGGCGGCGAGCGGAGCGAGCATCGCCGCGAGAGAATAGGTCCACCAACGCTTGCGGGATCGCCCGCCAACCCCTAAATCACCCTCATGGCTATCCGCGAAATTCTTGAAGTGCCGGACCCTCGGCTCAAAACCGTCTCGACCCCCGTCACCGAATTCGATGACGAGCTGAAAACGCTCGTCGCCGATATGTTCGAGACGATGTACGATGCGCCTGGCATCGGCCTTGCCGCCATTCAGGTGGGCGTGCCCAAGCGCGTGCTGGTGATCGATCTGCAGGAACCGGACATGGACGCCGAGCCGGAGGAATGCGGCCACGATCACGGAGACGGGGAGGGTGCGCACAAGCACTACCCGATCAAGAACGATCCGCGCGTGTTCGTAAACCCTGTGATTTTGGAGCCCGACGAGGAACTGGGCACCTATCAGGAGGGCTGCCTGTCCGTCCCCGAAATCTACGCCGATGTGGACCGCCCGAAGACGTGCACAGTCCAGTATCAAGACGTCGAGGGCAAGGAGCATACCGAGAAGCTGGACGGCCTGCTCGCCACCTGCATTCAGCACGAGATGGACCATCTCGAAGGTATCCTGTTCATCGACCACCTCAGCCGCTTGAAGAAGCAGATGGCGCTGAAAAAGCTGGACAAGATGCGCAAGGCTGCGTGATCCGGGGATAGTCCTGCATGGCGCTGGTGTTCTGGTAACGTTCCGTCTAGTCTGACGGAATGGATACGACTGCAATTGTGCTCATACTTCTTGCGCTGGCCATTGGATTGGCGGGCGGCTGGTTCTTTGGCTCGCGGCCTGTGAACGATTGGCGGGCGCGGCATGAGGAGCGCGATGCCGAGGCGAAGAAATACGCCGATGATGTCGCGCGCATGACGCCGGAGCTTGCCACGATGAGCGAGCGGGCGGTGCGGGCCGATGCGCTGGCCGAGCAGCTGGATATCGCCCGTTCGGAGCGCGAGGGACTGAGGGCCGAAGTCGCCACGCTGAAAGAAAAATCGTCCAATTTCGATGAGCAGATGAAGCTGATGCGCGAAGCGCGTGAGGAGATGCTCAAGGAGTTTCAGAACACTGGCAATGCGGTGCTGGGCAAGGCTCAGGAAGCGTTTCTGGAGCGCGCGGCCGAGCGCTTCGGGCATTCGGAGAAGGCGAGCGCGGACAAGCTGCAATCCCTGCTCAAACCCGTCGATGACCGGCTGAAGAAATACGAAGAGCAGGTCACCGCTTTGGAGGAAAAGCGGGCGAGTGCGTTCAGCGGTTTGCACACCCAGATTGAACAGATGCGGCTGGGACAGGAAGAGGTCCGGCGCGAGGCGCAGCGGCTGGGCAATTCCCTCACCAATGCGCCCAAAGCGCGCGGTCGCTGGGGCGAGCAGCAGCTGAAAAACCTGCTCGAACAGGTCGGATTGGCCGAGCATACCGACTTCGAACTGGAGAAATCCATCGACACCGAGGAAGGCCGCCTGCGCCCCGATGCGATTGTCCGCATTCCCGGCGGCAAGATGCTGGTGATCGACGCCAAGGTCTCGCTCAACGCGTATCAGCAGGCGTTCGAGGCGGACAATGACGAGGCGCGGGATCTGGCGCTGAAAGCTCATGTCGCTTCGATGAAAAACCACGTCCAGCAGCTGGGCGCGAAAAGCTATCAATCGCAATTTGAAGACGCGCCCGATTACGTGGTGATGTTCGTACCCGGCGAACACTTCGTTGCGGCTGCGCTAGAGCATGATCCGGAGCTGTGGGATTTCGCTTTTGATAAGCGGGTGTTGCTGGCCACACCGACCAACCTCGTCGCGATTGCCCGTACCGTCGCGCAGGTTTGGCGGCAGGATGCGCTGGCGGCAGAAGCGCGCGATATCGGCCGGTTGGCGACCGAATTGTTTGACCGGATCGCGATTGCCGGCGAGCATCTCAAACGCGTCGGCGGCGGGCTGGATAGCGCGGTGAAGAACTACAATAAATTCGTCGGCAGCTTTGAACGCAACGTCCTCTCCAGCGCCCGCAAGCTCAAGGAGAAGGGCATCGAGACGGGCAAACGCGACGCGGAAGAGGTGCCGCTGGTGGAAGGCACGCCGAACTACAACGCCGAAGATGTGGCCGAAATCGATGCGCTGGAAGACCGGCGCGACGCGGCGGAGTAGCGGTCAGCCGAAAACGAAGGTGCGGATCACGGCCACGCCCATTACCCCGAAAATGCCGCCAAAGAAGACGGAAATCACACTAGTGAGGACCGCCAGGAATGCACCGAAGACGCGGCTGTGTGCGCTAGCGATGAAGCGGCCCATGGCCTTCAAGCCCGACCAGCCGGACGCCAAAGCACCGATTGCGCAGGCTGCCCATACAACCGGGCCAAAGCCGAGCTTGTCGGCATAGAACGCAGTCACCATCAGGACGGCACCGACCATCACGAAATGGCCCGTACCGGCGAAATATTCGCGCATGTCGCCGGTCGGATGTTCGGCAAGCCGCTGTGAAATCTGCATGATCTATCCTGTGTCTGGTGTAAGAATTTGCCGGAAAGGCAGGGTCAGCCCATGACGCGGGCAATCGCGCTCCCCAGCACGGCGGAGAACATGATGCCGAATAGGCCACCTGCGAGAAACGCGAAGAAGCCGGTAAATTGGGCCAGCATTGCGCCAAGATCGGGGTTGGGCGCGCTTGCCTTGAAACGGCGCATCGCCATGAAACCGGCCTTACCGGTGACCGCGCCTGCGACAATGGCGCACACCAGCGCGACCACGCCCAGATCGCCGGTGTTCCAGCGCAGGCCGACCGTCAGCAGCACCGCCCCGCACAGCATCCAGTTGCCGACGCCTGCGAAATATTCGCGCATGTTGCCAACCGGATTATCGCTGGTCCAGTTCACGTTCTTCACTGTCGTACCCCCGCTTCAATTCAAGCGGGAAGGATACAAAGCAAGCGTTACCAAAGGCTAAGCGTCGAGCGAGGCTAGAACTTCATACCCCAACACTGCCGCCGCGACGGCTGCGTTAAGCGAGTCGGCGCGGCCGCGCATTGGCATGGTCACGCGCAGGTCGCATTCGGCTTCGTAGCTTTCAGGCAGGCCTTGCGACTCGTTACCCACCAGCACGAAGCAAGGGGCGGCATAGGGCGCACCGCGATACGGCACGGCCTCGCGCAAGCTCGCGGCGACGAGTTGGCCGCTCGCTGCACGCAGCCACGGCACGAATTCGTCCCACCGTGCCTGCGCCAGCCCTTGGGTAAACACAGCGCCCATGCTGGCCCGCACCGCCTCGACACTGAACGGGTCGGCGCAATCGTCGATCAGGATCAGCCCGCCGGCGCCCAGCGCATCGCCCGTGCGCAGCATGGTACCCAGATTTCCCGGATCGCGCAGCGCCTGCGCCACCAGCCAGATGTCGGCGCTGCTCCGGTCGAGCGCGTCCAGCGACGTATCCCATTCGGCGAACACCCCGGCCACCGCCTGCGGATTGTCCTTGCCGGTGATCTTGCTCAGGATGTCGGTCGAGGTCTCGATCACTTCGCCGCCCGCCTCCACTACGCTGCGTTCCAGTGCAGCGATCAGCGGATGCGGATCGCGGCTTTCCGCCAGCACCAGCGTTTCCGGCACCCGCCCGCATTCGCGCGCATCGGTCAGAAGGCGCAGACCTTCGGCAAGGAATTTGCGCTCGCGCTTGCGGTGCTTTTTCTCGCGCAGGGAGCGGATGAATTTGACGGTGGGATTGGAAAAGCCGGTGATCAGGCGGCGTTCCGGCAAGGGCTGCTGCACGGGAGCTATTCCTCCCCGAACCCGTCCTCGATCAGCGCGCAGACTGTCTCGAGCGTGGCCCCGGCATTGTCGCCCGCGACGATAACCTCGATCGTGTCGCCTTTCGCCGCGCCCAGCATCATCAGGCCGAGGATCGAGCCACCGGCGGCCTCGTTGCCATCCTTGGCCACGCGCACAGTCTCGGTAGCGGGCAGTTCCGCCACCAGGCCTACCAGTTTCGCGCTAGCCCGCGCGTGCAGACCGCGCTGGTTGATGATGGTCACCTCGCGGCGCAAGGGGGCAGCGGCTTCGCTCATGAAGCCTTCTTCTCGCGCGGTGCTTCATCGGTGCCAAGAAATTCGCTCGCCACGGTGATGTAATTGCGCCCGGCTTCCTGTGCGGCGACGACTGCTTCCTCCACGCTCAGCGAGCCCCGCGCACCGGCCAGACGGATCAGCATCGGCAGGTTGATCCCGGCAATGACTTCGACCTTTCCGGCCTGCAGCAACGAGATCGCAAGATTGGACGGGGTGCCGCCGAACAGGTCGGTGAGGACGATCACGCCCTTGCCGTTATCGACCGCCGCAATGCCATCGGCGATGTCCTGACGGCGCTGTTCCACATCGTCATCCGGGCCGATACACACCGTCTGGATTGCATCTTGCGGGCCGACGACGTGTTCCATCGCGTTCACGAATGTCTCGGCCAATTGGCCGTGGGTTACCAGGATAAGTCCGATCATGGGGAGGTCTGATCTACTCGCATTGCGGGGCCATTGAGGCAGAGGGGGCGCTGCCGGGCCGTCATGTCAGTGCTGCGCCCGCTCGATCTGGTCGGCGGCGCGCGATTGAATATTTCGATGCAGGAGTGTGGGCGAAAACCCCGCCTCGCGCAAGACCTGCGCCATCTGCTCCGCGCTGAAGACGGACCGATGCCGCCCTCCGGTGCAGCCGAATGCGATGTGGAGATAGGCGCGGCCCTGCGCACGGTATCGCGGCAGCAGGTCCAGCACCAGATCGCTGACCTTCGCGAATGTTTCCGTAAAGGCGGATTGCGCGGCGATATATTCGGCCACAGGCGCATCCTGCCCAGTCTGCTCGCGCAATTCGGGCTCCCAATGCGGATTGTCGAGGAACCGCATATCGAACACCAGATCGGCCAGCGGCGGCATTCCACGGGCATAGCCGAAGCTGCTGACAGTGATGGAGAGCGACTGCGGCGCGTCTTCCGAAAAGCGCTCGCGCACCGCCTGCTGCAATTCGTTGGTCGCCAGCTCGCTGGTGTCGATGATGACGTTGGCCCATTGCCGCAGCGGGCTGAGCAATTCGCGTTCCGCCATGATGCCGTCGAGCGCGGAACGGCCTTTGGCGAGCGGATGGCGACGGCGGGTCTCGTTGTAGCGCCGCTCCAGCTCTCCGCTCGAGCAATCGATAAACAGCGAGGCGACCTCCAGATCGGCCCGGCGCGAAAGGCGCTCCACCGTGCGCATGATGTCGGCCGGGACAAAGCCGCGCGTGCGCGTGTCGAAACCGATGGCTAGCGGCGGCGGTTCGCTGCCCTGCTGCGGCTCGCTCACCAATCGCTCGAGCAGGCGGATGGGAAAGTTGTCGATCGCTTCCCAGCCGAGATCCTCCAGCACATGCAGCGCGGTCGTCTTGCCTGCACCAGACATGCCGGTGACCAGCAACACGCGCTGCCTGTGATGCGCTGAGTCGGATGGGCTGTCTTCTGCCATGGCCACAGCGTTCGCGCATTTGGCCGCGCAAGGGAAGCGTCAATCTGGGGCTTCGGCCTAGGGCATACCAAAATGGGATAGCGCCTGTTCGACCCGTAAAGGCGTAGTCCAGTCGGGCGCGGCAAGGTGCAAGGTGGGTATTGTGCAGCCAGCCAGATCGGTGCGTGGCAGCGCTTTCGGCAAGCGTTCGCCTTCTTCGCCAAAATGCACCAGCAGGGCGACCGGTGCACTGCTTGTCGGCAGCTCTATCAGGCCCACGCCGCGCACCTCCAGCAAACCGGCGGTATGAGGCGGGGGAGTTGCCTCGATCCTGTCGCCGGTGACAGTCAGTGTCACGCCGTCATCCCCGATGAGCACGGCCCCGCGATCGATCAGGGCGAGTGCGACGGATGATTTGCCGATCCCCGGCTCTCCTGTCAGCAGCACGGCCCGGCCACTGACCGCCACGCCGGTTGCCTGAAACAGCATTACTTGAGCGCTGCGCTGCCGGTGCGGGCTTCGGGCAAAGCCAGCACCAGACACGCTCCGGGTGCATTATCGGGCCGGTCGGCCACGCTCAGCGAGCCATCATGCGCTTCGGCGATGGTGCGACCAATGGCCAGCCCCAACCCGCTATGGTTGCCGAAATCTTCCTCGTCCGGGCGAACCGAGTGGAAGCGGCGGAAGACCTTCTCGCGCTCCTCGACCGGGATGCCGGGCCCCCGATCGCACACGGTCAGCGTGACGCATTCGGCATCGTTGGTGACCGCCAGATCAATCGTTCCGCCTGGCGGAGAGAAGGAAACCGCATTGTCGATCAGATTCTCGATCACCCGTTCCAGCCGCATCGGGACGCCGTAGACAAAGCTGGGCGTCGCGGGCCGCGCCATGACAATCGGACGCCCCTGATTGAGCCCGCGGTCTTCCCGCGAGGCGACGAGATTTTCGACCAGCTCTGCCATGTCGAATGTCTCGAATGTTGCGCGGGAAATTTCCGCATCGACCCGACTGGCGTCGGAAATTTCGGTCACCAACCGGTCAATCCGCCGCACATCGTGGCTGGCAATGTCGATCAGCTGGGCGCGCAGATCGGGGTCCTCCACCTTGCCGAGCGAATCGACCGCGCTGCGCAGCGATGCGAGCGGGTTCTTGATCTCGTGGGCCACATCGGCGGCGAAATGCTCGGTCGCGTCGATCCGCTCGCGCAGGGCCTCGGTCATGTCGGAGACGGAGCGCGCGAGCAGGCCAATCTCATCGCGGCGATGGGGCAGGCGGGGGACCTCGACATCGCGTTCGCGCCCCAAGCGCACGCGGCTGGCGGCGCGCGATAGCGATTGCAGCGGCATGACGATCGTGCGGGCGAGAAACAGCGAAAGCAGGATCGAGGCGAGCAGCGTCAGCGCCACGCCTATGCCCAGGGTCGAGCGGGCGGCGCGGACAGATTCGGTAATGTCGACGGCGTTGCGGGTGGTCAGCAGAGTGGCGCCGTTGAGGCCGACCGGCGCTGCAGCGGTAATGACCGGCGTGCCATCGGGCGCATCACGTAGGACGATCTGGCTGACGCCTTGCTCCTGCGCGCGCACGAGTTCGGGCCATGGTTCTGCCGTCTGCGCCTCCGGCTCGATATAATCGGGCACAGGCTCTGCGGCCACGACCGTGTCCACCATCCGGTCCAGCCAGCGGGCAAAGCGTAGACCGAATTCATCGTCGGCGGGATCGTCCAGAGTGAAGCGCGGCTCGTCCAGTGCGAAGCTGTCGGCCCACAGCAAGCCCTCGGCATCGAACATGCGCAGGCGCATATTCTGTTCTTTGCCGATCTGGATCAGCAGCGCTTCCTGCCGCTCGCGGGTCGCCCCTGCTAGAGCTTCTGCAGTGATCTGCGCTTCGATACGTGCGAGCTTGTAGCGTTCGTCGAGCAACTGCGCGCGATAAGAATCGAGGTAGAAAATACCCCCGCCAAGCAGGGCCAGCGGCAGGATATTCACCGCCAGAATGCGCGCCGTGAGCGAGACCCTGTCGAGCAGGCTCATCCGCTCGAACGCCTGAGAGGGATCAACCGGCAGTCGTGATTTTACGGCAGCTGTCGCCCGCTGCGTGGTCGTATCCTGCTCAGCCATGCAATGCGTCAGCCATCGGAGAAACTATAGCCTGCGCCATACAGCGTCTCGATCGCGGTAAAGTCCGGGTCCTTCGCTCGGAACTTGCGGCGCATGCGTTTGATATGGCTGTCCACGGTCCGGTCATCATTGAAGATGTCGTCAGGATAGGCGGCATCCATCAGCTGGTTACGGCTCTTGATGACGCCGGGGCGCACCGCGAGCGCTTGCAGGATCAGAAACTCGGTCACGGTCAGGGACACAGGCTTCCCATCCCACGTCACCTGATGGCGGGCCGGGTCCATGGACAGGCGCCCGCGCTGGATCGTCTCGCGGGTCGCAGGCGTTTCTTCCGGAGTATCGGCCAGGGGGCCATCGGTCGCCCCGCTACGGCGCAGGATCGCGCGGATACGGGCGAGCAGCAGGCGCAGGCTGAACGGCTTGGCGATGTAGTCGTCTGCACCCATCTGCAGGCCGGCTTCCTCGTCCCGCTCGTCATCCTTGCTGGTCAGGAAGATTACCGGCAGGTCCGAATGCTCGCGCAGGCGGCGCAGCAATTCCATCCCGTCCATGCGCGGCATTTTAATGTCGAAAACGGCCAGATCGGGCGGATTCTCCAGCAGCGCTTTCAAGGCATTCTCGCCATCGGAATAGACCCGCGTGGCGTAACCTTCCGATTGGAGGGCAATAGAGACGGTGGTGAGAATATTGCGATCGTCATCGACCAGCGCGATGACCCGTCCGCCCCGGGGGCCGCTGGTTTCCCCGCCCAAGTCGGCGCGGCTTTCGGCGGCTGTGCCTGTACCTGTACCTGCATCCGCATCGCGGGGGGTGTCGTGCTGCGTTGTCATGAATGAAGTGCTAGCCGGATGCGCCGGTTAAAACAACGCAGCGCAAGATGGCGCAGGCGCGGGTCAAATCGTCGCATGTCTCCTTTTGCCAGTTTGACCTCGCGCGGCGCACTCCCTATGCGGTGCAGCAAGCGCCAGTGCATACCTATGCGCAGAATCGGCGCAGCTATGGTCCGGACAAGCTATCAGGCAGGTTCTGGCCATTTTTCGTTTTAGGAGATTACCAGCGTGAGCGTGCCGCTTTCCCATTCCCTCGCCGACCAGGGCATCGCCACCGATGCCACCATTCATGCCAACCTTTCCTCAGCCGCGCTTACCCAGCGCGCGCTGGATACGGGCGAAGGCAAACAGGCGAAGAATGGCCCGCTGGTCGTGGAAACGGGCAAGCACACCGGCCGCAGCGCGAAGGACAAATTCATCGTCCGCGACAGTGAAACCGAAGACACCGTATGGTGGGACAACAACGCCTCCATGACGCCGGAGCATTTCGCCGCGCTGAAGGCCGATTTCATGACCGCGGTTGCTGGCAAGGATACGCTGTATGTCGCCGATTTGTTCGGCGGATCTCAGCCGGAGCACCGCGTAAAGGTACGCGTAATCAATCAGTTCGCGTGGCATAACCAGTTCATTCGCACGCTGCTCTGCCGCCCGACAGAGGCCGAGCTGGACGGTTTCGTGCCGGAATACACGATCATCGATCTGCCCGAATTCCAGGCCGATCCGGAGCGCCACGGCACCCGCAGCGAAACGGTTGTCGCGGTCAATCTCAAAGAAAAGCTCGTCCTGATCGGCGGCACCAAATATGCCGGCGAGATGAAGAAGAGCGTCTTCGGCATTCTCAACTATCTGCTGCCGCCCAAGGGTGTGATGCCGATGCATTGCAGCGCCAATATCGGCCCCGATGGCAAGACGGCCGTATTCTTCGGCCTGTCGGGCACAGGCAAGACCACGCTGTCCGCCGATGCCAGCCGCACGCTGATCGGCGACGACGAGCATGGCTGGTCGGACACCGCCGTCTTCAATTTCGAAGGCGGTTGCTACGCCAAGATGATTCGCCTCGACCCCGAGGCCGAGCCGGAAATCTACGCCACCACGCAGATGGAGGGTACGGTCCTCGAAAATGTGGTGATGGACGAAAATGGCGAGATCGATCTGGACGACAACAGCCTCGCGGAAAACACCCGCGGAGCGTATCCGCTCAGCTCCATTCCCAACACGTCGGAAGACAATCTGGGGCCGGTCCCCAGCAATGTCATCATGCTGACCGCCGACGCGTTTGGCGTGCTGCCTCCGATTGCGCGTCTGACGCCCGATCAGGCGATGTACCACTTCCTGTCGGGCTACACCGCCAAGGTCGCGGGCACCGAAATCGGCGTGACCGAGCCGGAAGCCACCTTCAGCACCTGCTTCGGCGCGCCCTTCATGCCGCGTCACCCCAGCGTCTATGGCAATTTGCTGAAAAAGCGGATCGCCGAGGGCGGGGCACAGTGCTGGCTCGTCAACACCGGCTGGACCGGCGGCAAATATGGCGTCGGCAACCGCATGCCGATCAAGGCGACCCGCGCGCTGCTCAATGCAGCGCTCGATGGCAGCCTCAACGATGCCGAATTCCGCAAGGACCCCAATTTCGGCTTCGATGTGCCGGTCAGCGTCGAAGGTGTGGATGACGGCATTCTCGATCCGCGTTCGACCTGGGCCGATGGCGAGGAGTATGATGCAGCGGCCCAGAAACTGGTCCAGCTGTTCGTCGACAATTTCGAGCCCTTCGCGGCGCATGTCGATGAAGGCGTGCGTCAGGCCGCACCCGCCGCAGCGTAAACGGACGATAAGTTTGCCGGACCTGATCCGGTAGGAGAGGAAAGGCTCCGCCCGCGTGTCATACGCAGGCGGGGCCTTTTTCTTTGTGCTGCAGGCTCATACGCCTATCCTCGATCCAGCGAATCGATTTTGAAAGGGAGTGAGCACAATGGGTATTTTCGACACGATCATGGGCCAGATGGGCCAGCATGCGGATGTCGCCAATATGGCGGAGAAGCTGGGCATCGATCCGGCGATGGCTGAAAAGGCCATTGCGGCGCTGGGCCAGTCGCACGGCGAAGAAGGCGATACGGTGGAAGGCGCTGCAGCCAAGACCGGGCTCGATACGGGTACGCTCAGCTCGATCGTCGAGCAGATCGGCGGCGAAGGATCGCTCAGCCAGTATGCCGACACGTTGAAGGACAATCCGGCAGCGTCCGGCATTCTCGGCATGCTGGACCGCGATGGCGACGGCAATCCGCTGAACGACATCGCCGATATGGCAGGCAAGTTTTTCGGAAAGAAGTAGGCGCTCACCCGTTGATCCACTGACACAACCAACGGGAGAGACGACTATGAGCCTAGCACAAATCCTTCAGCAGTCCGGTGCCATCCAGAGCATGGCGGGCGAGCTCGGCATTGACGAACAGACCGCGCGCGTTGGTGCCGGTGCGTTGCTGCCTGCCATCGTCGCCGGGATGGGCCGCACCAGTGCCGGGTCGACCGGTCTGGGCGGTTTGGCCGGCGCGATTCTGGGCGGCGGCGGGGGCGGAATGCTCGATGCCGTCCTCGGCAACAAGCCCACGCCGACGCAGCAGGGCAATGACATTCTGGGCACCATTTTCGGCAACAAGGATGTCAGCCGATCGGTCGCCGGCGAAGTCGCCGCGATGACCGGCATCGACGAGGGCGTGCTCAAGAAAATGCTGCCCATTCTGGCGATGGCTGTGGCCGGCTACATGGCCAAGCAGGCGGGCGGCAACTCGCAAGGCTCCGGCGGTATCGGCGATCTGATCGGCGGGGCGCTGGGGGGCTCCGGTGGTGGCTCCATCGGCGGCGGGGCGCTGGGCGGTATCCTCGGCTCGATCGTCAGCGGAATGGCGAAACGATAGGGCGTCAGGCTGGGTTCTCAGGCCCGGCCTGCTCCCTCTGCCAGGTCAAGCCTGTCGAGATAATTCCAGATTTCGGAGATCACGACCGAGCCTTCGCCGACCGCGCTGGCGACCCGCTTGACCGATCCGGCGCGCACATCGCCGACGGCATAGATCCCGTCGCATGACGTTTCAAACGGGGAGGGGCGCTCGACTGCCGCACCCGTCAAAACAAATCCGCGCTCGTCTGTTTGCGCCAATCCGCTGAGCCAGCTGGTGTTTGGCGCGGCTCCGATCATGATGAACAAAGCCGTGGTCGGCATGTCACGCTGCCCGTCCGGCCCCTCCAACGTGACGCAGGACAGCCAATCGTCGCCATCAAGCGCGCACACTTCCGTTTGGTAATGGATCGTAATCCTCTCATCGGCCTCCAGCCTTTCGCTGAGATAGCTGGACATGGACGCCGCCAGACTGGTGCCGCGCACGATCAGGTGGACCTGCTTTGCCGCGCGGCTGAGATACATCGCTGCTTGTCCCGCCGAATTGCCGCCGCCGATTACCACCGCTTCTGTGTTGCGGCAGAAGCGGGCTTCCATTTCGGTCGCGGCGTAGAAAATACCGCCGCCTTCCAGCTCTTCCAGACGCTCCAGCGGCAGGCGGCGATATTGCACACCCGTGCTGACCAGAATGGCCTTTGCGCAAACCGCGTCGCCATCGTCCAATGACACACAGAACGTGCCGTCCTCGCGCCGCTCCACATCCTCCACCCGGCGCGGCATCGCGAAGCGTGTGCCGAATTTCAGCGCCTGTATCTGCCCGCGATAGACCAGATCCGTCCCGCTGATGCCGGTCGGGAAGCCCATATAGTTCTCGATCCGGCTGGACGTGCCGGCCTGCCCGCCAATGGCGGTGTCCTCTATCGCCAGCGCCTGCAGCCCCTCGCTGCCCGCATAGACCGCCGCAGCAACGCCCGCAGGCCCGCCGCCGACAATCAGCAGATCATACAGCGTGTCGCGGCACACATCGAGATCGAGGTGGAGGCGCTGCGCAATCTTGCGCGGGGTCGGGTCCTCAATCAGCTCGTCCTTGTTGAAGACGACCGAGGGGGTATGGCCGGTCAGATCGCACACCGCGCGGGTTTCCTCGTCCGACCCGTCAAGATCGAAGCTTTGGAACGGGATGCGGTTGCGGGACAGGAACTGCTCTACGCTGCGCACAGCGCTGTCCCTGTCTGCTCCGATGATCTTGATCGAGGAGTTCTTGGCCTCGAACTGGCGGCGCCTGCGTGCGGCGAATACGGTGATGATATGGTCCGACAATTCGGGCACCCGGCTCATCAGATCGAGCATCGCCTCGCGCGGGGCCTCGACAGTGCGCGTCGGCTTGGAAGCGCGCATCGGGAGGAAGATCGCCCCTGCATTGAGGAAGGAAATCTCGCCCATGAACTGGGTGGGGCCGAGCACAGATTGGATCATCCGTTCCCGCGAATAGGGATCGACCACCTCGATCTCGCCTTCGATTACGTAGACGAACCGGTCCAGAGGGTCGCCCACTTCGATGACCATCTCGCCTTCCGCATAGGTAACCTCCTGACCAATCTCGCAAATCATCGCGACATGATCGTCCGCCAGGGGAACACGCTTCATCGTTTCGAGATTGTCGCCGAAATTTTCCATGGTCGTTCCCGCTCTGCTGCAGGCTTTCCATGGCCCCGTGAGGCTTCAGCTACAAGAGCGCCAGTTGGATCAGTTGCCCGACGCGGTCGCGCCCGCATCATCCCCGGCATCGCTTCCGTTATCGGCGCCTTCGTCGACCCCGGCGTCAGCAACTTCATCGCTGTCGCCGTCGCCGCCTTCGTCACCTTCCATCGCTGCGCTGAGGAGTTCCGGAATACTCACCGGCTCCCCGTCGGGCAGTTCGGCAAGCTCGGAAACGACAATTGCTGCCGCCTGCGAACGTGCGCCACCATGGGGGTCGGACGCGAGCGGACTGAGGCTCAGCCGGGCAAGCTCCACCTGACCTTCATACCCTTGCATGATCGCCGCCTGTAGCCACAGCCCCTGATCGAACGGAGCAAGCGCGGCGGCCTGTTCCAGTGCTGCGCGGGCCAATTCGCTGGGCGGTTCCCCGCGCTGGACATAGCTCTGATAGTAATAAATCAGCGGCAGGGGATGGTCGTTCTCCAACTTGTTGAGCGCCGAGAACGGCTCCATGGCTCCGGCATAAGCGGCTTCCTGCGCATCCGGCTCGGCATCCTCGGCCAGAGCGAACAGCGAAAATCCTTTTTGGACATAGGCATTTTTCACCGTCGGGTTGGCGGCAATGGCTTTGTCCGCAGCTGCAATCGAAGCCGTGTAATTGCCTGCATCATGCTCGGCCTCAGCGAGGGCGGCGAGGACCCACGGATCGTCCGGATACTCGGCGGCGACCTCTTGCACATCCGGAAGCAGGTCGAGCGCTGTCTCGCGATTGACCCCGCGCTGCGAGCGGATGATGAGCGGCATCACTTCGCCGTGTCCTTCGCTAAGGCGGCGCACGGTGACGGTGGGGGTGGGAAGCATGTCGGGCTTGAGATTGTAAAAGGACATCATCCGCTTCTTCAGGGAAGCCTCGACCTCCCCTTGCAAGATCTCAAGATCGCCGAATGTTTCCTGCGCTGCCTGCATAGGCTCTACGCCAGAGGCCAAAGCCCTCCAATAGGTCGAGAGCTGTCCCTGCCTGCCCGGATCAAAATTCAGGTGATGGTACAGCGCCCATGCCCAGGCATAGTATCCGCCGTTCCGATGGTTGGTGGACGGGTCCACCAAATCGCGCACGCTGTATTCAGCAGAATAGGCGAAATCGCCCTCGCGGTGATAGGCCGGACGGCCGATATGAACCGAGCCGTCCTTCGGAAAGCGGGCCGAAGCAAAGAATTCTGCCGACCCTTCGCGCAGCCATGCGGGCATTGAATAACGGGATGTGCCGATGAGAAAGTGATGGGCATATTCATGCAGCAGCACCGTCATAGAGAAGCGCGTTTCCCGGTGACTGATCCTTACATCGGGTACGAACGCACGGCTCGCCCCGGCGCGCGGAACGTAAAACCCGGCAATCGAAGCCCCGCTATCGCCCGTTGCGAGCTTTGCCACTTTGCGCGTATTTCCGACGGCGAATATGGTGACCCGGTTGGAAGGGCTCGGCTTTGCAATCTTGCGCCCGGTCAGAAGCTCGAGCGCCGAGTGATAGCGTTCCAGCATGAGCGTGAATTTCTCGACATCAGCCGCTTTGTCGTCGGCATAAACGACGAAATTATCGCTTGAGGCTTCGTGCCATTCGGCGTGCGCTGGCACGGCCCAGATCAAACTTGCCAGAACAATTGCTAAAAAGCGCACATTACCCCCGATAATTCACTGCAAATTCAAGTCGTCATTACAAAACCTGAATATACATAGGAGGCAGCAATTGAACAGAGCCTGAGGTGGATCACATCAGGCTAAGAACTGCGCACCCCAGCAATATAGCGCCCGACATTCTTCTCCAGCACATCCATCGGCGCATTGCCGCCTAGAATGACGGAATCGTTAAAGGCTTTCATGTCGTAGGCACCGCCCAGCTCGCTTTCCGCCTTGGCGCGCAGGTCGGTGATGCGGCTGTGGCCCAGTTTGTAGCCGGTGGCCTGGCCCGGCCAGCTGCAATAGCGGTCGACCTCGCTGGCGACTTCCTGCGCTTTCGACCCGTTGCGCTCGACGAAGAACTGGACCGCGCGTTCGCGGCTCCAGCCCTTGGAATGCAGGCCGGTGTCCACCACCATACGGCACGCGCGGAAGGCGAGGGACTGCAGATAGCCCAGCCGCCCGACGGTGAAGTCGTCATACGCGCCCAGCTCGTCGGCCAGTTGCTCGCCATACAGCGCCCACCCTTCGGAGAACGGATTGAAGGCGAGGATGCTGCGGATGAGCGGCAGCCGGTTGGAGTACTCGCCTTCCCACACATGGCCGGGGATCGTTTCGTGATAGGTCAGATCGGCGAGATCGTATTTGCGGTGCAGATCGGTGGTGCGCAGATTGATCAGGAAGCGCCCCGGAATCGTCCCGTCCTTGCTGCCCGCACCGCCATAAGCGCCCGGCGCACCGGCCTCCTCTGCGATCGGGATGCGGACGACTTCCAGATTGGGATCGACCAGCGTGTTGAAGGCGCGGGGCATCTGCGCCTTGATCCAGTCGATGCGTTCATTGATGAAGGCGAAGATTTCCGCCCGGCCCGCATCGCCCTCGGCAAATTTGTAGCGCGGATCGGCGCCCAGGCCCTGCATCCGTTCACCAACCGTCCCTTGGGTATAGCCGATTTCGCGCAGGATCGGGTCCATGCGCGCATGCAGCATTTCCAGCTCTTCCAGCCCCTGCCGGTGAATTTCGTCGGCTGTCAGGCTGGTGGTCGTGCTGGAACGCAGGGCCCACTGGTACCATTCCTCGCCATAGGGACGTTCGCGCATACCGGGATCGCCGGTGGCGACGGCGCGCTCTGCCTCCAGCTCTTCGCGCTGGCGCTGGAGCGCGACGGCGATGGGGCCTTGCACATATTGGCGGGCCAGCGCTGCGTAGCGGTCGGGCAATCCGGCCTTGGCAAGACGCGGTGTCAGCTGGTCCACGAACAGGTCGCCCGACTTTGCCGAACCTAGCGTGATGTCCATCTGGCCCAGCGCTTTGTCGATCAGGAAATCGGGCGGCACGACGCCGATGGCGCGCGCTTCCTTCATGCGCTGCAGTTCTCCTTCGAGCACCGAGGGGAATTGCTGGAGGCGTTCGAGATACGCGTCGGCATCGCTGCCTTCGCGGATCGGGTGATCGAGCTGCATGAAGCGCGGGACGCCGATATACGCGCCAACGTTTTGAATCACGACATAGGGCGCGGTCCGCCAGCTGCCGACCGGTGTGTCGCCATAAGGCAGAGCAAAGCCGTCGAGCGCCAATTGATAGCCGCTTTCGACCACATCCAGATTGGTGATAGTGTCGGTCGATAATCCTTCGCGCGAGAACTGGCGGATTTCGGCCAGATCGCGGCGCAGGGTTGCGGCATACGCGTCCTGTCCGGCGGGCGACTGGTCCTCCAGCCTGGTGCGCAGATGGGCGAAATCGTCTGTGTCGACGCCCAGAGCCGTCGCGCGCTCCGGCTCGTGCTCCAGCAGGCGGAAGGCGATGTTCTCCAGCTGGGTTTCGATTGTCGCGTCGAGCGTGGGCACTGCCTCTTGTTCGTAAGGCGCGCCAGTCGCAGTCCGCACGCAAGCGGGCAGAGCGCTCAAAACACTTGCGGCGCCAAGCCCGGTGAGAGCCTGACGCCGCGAAATGGGTGACGTGATGTCAAATGTTGCTTTGGTCATGCAGCGGAGCGTGCCCGCGCATGGCCTAACTTGTCAATCAGTCGAGAAATTCAGCCGGAACCTTGCCGCCATTGCGGGAGAGTTCCTGCATGGTCTGGCGGTGCAGCCAGATATTGTCTTCGGCGCTGCCTTCATAGTTCGCGCGGCCCAGTTCGGTCGCCAGTTCCTTGCGGTTGGCATAGCTGGGATCGACGCCGATCAGCTTCAGCAGATCGACGATGGAGGTGCGCCAGTTAAGCTTGTCGGCACCGTCCATAGCGTCCAGCCGTGCCTCGACGTCGACGGTGCGGACCGCTGCCGACGATTGCGCCGGAGTGCTGGCGGTTGCGGCAGGCTTCGGCGCGGCGGCGGGCGCTGCTTTCTCTTCCTCGTCCTTGCCGAAGATCGCGTTCTTGATCGAACTGAAAATACCCATGATTGTCTCTCCCGATAATGGTTTTGCTGGGGCCGTCCTAGGTCTAGGTGACCGTCATAACATAAAGCGTTCTAGCGGGCGGAATGTTCCGGTAAAGGGGCGATTCCGGGGTTCTTTTTACACGAGTTTTCAAAGGAGAGGCGCGCCCATGGCCGGAACCATGCTGTCGATTGCAATGCTGGGAGCGATTGCGCTGCTGATCGGCGCGGTGCTGCTGTGGCGCAAGGGGGTGCGCAAGCAGGCCGGGCTGATGGTGGTGGCGGCGCTTGTGCTGATTGCCAATGTGGCGATCTGGACCCTGCCTGACAGTGCGGGCAACGCACCGATGCAGATGCAGGAATAGTGGCGGGATCACGCTGCGCCTGACCCCGCCGGAGCGCTCCTATTCGGGAATTTGCCAGAGGACAGAGCTGGTGAACGTCCCGCTGACCCTGTCGCCATTGCTGTCCCGTGCCGCATCGAACCGCGCGCGCCGGGTCGCCAGCTTGCAGGTGGCGGTATCCAAGGCTTCATGACCGGTCGAACGCGTGATGGTGCAATCAGTCACTCGGCCATTGGCGCCCACCGTCAGGCGGAAGCTCGCGGTCCCTTCAAGCCCGCGCCGGATCCACGAGGTGCGATAATCGGCCGTCGTGATCCAGTTCCCCTGCGCATTGCTGGGCACAGCCTGCTTCGGCGTGAAGCTGGGGCTGGGCGTCGGAGCGGGCGGTGGCGGTGCCGGCGGAGCGGGCGTGAATGTCGGGCCCGGATTGGGAATGAACCTGTCACCCGGCGGCGATGGCGGTGGCAACTCGCGGGTGCTGTCGAGCGCGGGGCCGGGCGCAGGCAACGGGATGGGCCGGGGCGGCACATAGACTTCCCTGTTCGAAGGCGGCTGCGGTGTCTCGGGCTCGACTTTTTCATCCGGCTTGGGCGGGGGAGGAGGCAGTTCGATCGGCCCGGCTACCAGCGGCGGTTCGGGTGCTGTTGGCACGAAATTGGTCGCCAGACCGGTGACCAGTGCGACCCCGATCGCGGCATGGATGATCACCACACCGCTGACGGCACCGGTGCGTTTGGCGGCTGAAGGGCTGTCGGTATAGGCCATGTTTCTCTCCCTGATTGGCCGCAGCCCAACTGTTGAAGGTGCTGCTGGAGAGCATAATGTTACAACATTACATTTACGAGGCAAGGAAATTTGCGTTTCAATTCCGAACCTTACAAAATCCGATGCCTTGCCCGCATAGCAACACGGCCCCCGAAGGAGCCGTTTTACCGTTTGAATTCAGGCAGGCGCGGACCGCGCGCCGATCACTTGATCGGGCAGGACGGGTCCAGCCGGAAATCGAGGTAATTGTCGACCGAAGCCATCATTTCGGCCTGCTCGTTCTCGAAGAAATGGTTCGCGCGGGGAATCTCTTCGTGATGGATCGTGATGTGCTTCTGCGTGCGCAATTTCTCCACCAGCTTGCCCACCGCCGGTGGCGGCACAACCGTGTCCTGCGCGCCGTGAATGAAGATGCCGCTGGCAGGGCAGGGCGCGAGGAACGAGAAATCATACATGCTGGCGGGCGCGCCGATCGACAGGAAGCCGCGCACTTCGGGGCGGCGCATCAGCAGCTGCATCCCGATCAGCGCACCGAAGCTGACGCCCGCAACCCAGGTGACCTGCGCTTCCTCATGGATCGACTGGATCCAGTCGAGCGCAGCGGCGGCATCGGACAATTCGCCCACACCGTTGTCGAAGCTGCCCTGACTGCGCCCGACCCCGCGGAAATTGAACCGCAAGGTGGCAAAGCCGCGATTGACGAAGGTCTTGTACAGACGCTGCGTAATCTGTTCGTTCATTGTGCCGCCCCCTTCGGGGTGCGGGTGCAGGATCATCGCGACGGGCGCGCGCGGGCGCGGCGGAGGAGAGAAACGACCTTCGAGACGGCCTTCGGGGCCGGGGAAAATGACAGATGGCATATGCGCTGTACCTGGGGTTAAAGGCGTGCCTTGCTGACACGCTGGTTGTGGCGGCTATATAAGGCGCAACTGCGAAATCGCAATCACGCTAACTATCGGAAGTCTCCATCAGCCAGCCCGTCGCTTCTTCCGACCGCATCTATCTCGATCACGCGGCCACTACGCCGCTGAGGCCCGAAGCGCGTGCGGCGATGGAGGAAGGCTTCGCGCTATGGGCCAACCCGTCCAGCCCGCATGCCGAAGGACGTAAGGCGCGTAATGCGCTGGAGGATGCACGGGCGCGGATCAAGACAGCGCTGGGTTGGGAAGGCGAGCTGATCTTCACCAGCGGCGCGAGCGAGGCGGCGGCATTGGCGTTGGGTGCTGGCCAGATAGAACGGCGCATAGTTACATCGGTGGAGCACGACGCGATCCATTCCGGCGCAGGGGCCCGCATCGATGCGGTCCTAGCGCTAAAGGACGGACGCTCTTTTAATCGCGGAGACACCTACGATGCGCTGGGAGTGATCGGCACTTCGACCGACGACATGCGGCCGCCCAGCATGCTTTGTATGCAGCATGTCAATTCGGAGACCGGTGCAATCCTGCCGGTATCCGGGATTCGCGGCGTGATGAGCAATTTTTCCGAAGCGCTGATGCTGTGCGATTGTTCGCAGAGCGCGGGCAAAATCGCTCTACCTTCAGGATCTGTTTTCCCGGACACGGACGACGGCATGAGAACCCCCGACATGATCATTGTTTCGGCGCATAAGCTGGGCGGACCGATCGGGATCGGTGCTCTGCTTGTGAAGGATTTCAACCTACTAAAACCAACGGGAGGTCACGAGCGCGGTTACCGGCGTGGGACGGAAAATATGCCCGCAGCACTTGGGTTTGCGGCCGCATTGGAAGCAGGCGACTGGCAAACGTCTTCGCGCGAAAGGGAGAGCTTTTTCGCCGGTTTTGGCGACGCACGGATGCCCTTTGACGAGCAGGTCGATTACATCGCCGCGCTGACGCACCCGACTATGAGCGCCCAGGCCCAGCTTATCAGGCTGGATGCGGCCGGATTTGCCGTTTCGGCGGGCAGCGCGTGTTCATCGGGCACATTGAAACAGAGCCGCGTCTTGAAAGCCTTCGGCGTGGACGACGCTACAGCCAGCCGGACGATCCGTGTAAGCTTGGGCTGGAATACGACAGCTGAGGAACTGGATCGGTTTGCGGACGCTTGGTCATCACTGACATGATCTATCTCGATTACCAGGCCACCACCCCGCTCGCGCCAGAGGCCCGCGATGCCATGCTGCGCTGGCTGGACGGGCCGGACGGGCTGGGCTTTGGCAATCCGCATTCCTCACACAAGATGGGCCGTCAGGCGGCCGCCGCGATAGAGCTGGCGCGGGACCGGGTGGCGGCGCTGTTTCCGCCCGGCGGTACGGTGATCTTCACCAGCGGCGCGACCGAGGCGATCAATCTGGCCATCCGGGGCAGTGGTTCGGGCGGCACGGTCTCCGTCTCTGCGCTGGAACATGCAGCCGTGCTCGATACCGCGCGCCATGTCGGCAAATGCCACGAGCTGAATGTGGCGAAAGACGGCCAGTGTAATACGAAGCAGGACTTGCCCGCCGACACGCGGCTGGTCGCGGTGATGCAGGTCAATAACGAAATCGGGACCATCCAGCCGACCATCGACTGGCACCGCAAGGCGAAGGAAGCGAACGCGCTCTATCTGTGCGACGCGGTGCAGGCCTATGGCAAGATGGAAGTCACCGCCGCCGATATGATAGCGATCAGCGCGCACAAGTTTCACGGGCCCAAGGGCGTCGGCGCGCTGTGGATCAGGAACGGGTTGGACCTGAAGGAAGTGCAGACCGGCGGGGGGCAGGAAAACGGCCTGCGCGCAGGCACACTCAGCCCCGCATTGATCGCCGGAATGGGCGCAGCGGCGATGCTGGCCAAGGAACAGATGGCGGCGGACGCGGACCATGTGGCGCATCTGTGGCTGCGGGCGCGCGAGTTGTTCTCCGACTGGGAGGTCAATGGCAGCGAGGACGCGCGCTATCTCGGCAATCTCAGCCTGCGCCGCAAAGGCGTGGATGTGGGCCGCTTGATGAGCGATTGCCGCCAGATCATGTTCAGCGCCGGGTCCGCTTGCGCCAGCGGATCAGGGCGGCCCAGCCATGTGCTCAAAGCGCTCGGCCTGTCCGAAAAGCAGGCGAAAAGCACTATTCGCCTCGGCTTTGGCCGCTACACCACAATGGACGATATCGAGACAGCAGCACAGGCCATCAACGCGGCCGCAGCGGAGCAGCTATGAAGATCCGGTTCGAGACAGCGCAAGGCACGATTGTGGAGGCCGAGGCGTCTGAAAACGATGTCTTGCTCGCTGTAGCGCAAGGGGCTGGCATGCCGCTGGAGGGCACGTGCGAGGGCCAGATGGCGTGCTCCACCTGTCATGTGGTCGTCGAACGCGACTGGTTCGCCGCACTCCCTGACGCGAGCGAGGACGAGGAGGATATGCTCGATCTGGCCTACGGTGTCCGCCCGACCAGCCGCCTCGCCTGCCAGATCGTGCTGACCGAAGCGCTGGACGGCCTGACCGTCACCATCCCCCCCGAGGCGCGGGACATGAGCGGGGGGTAACCGCTTTCCAAAGGGACGGTTGCGCCTTATCTGCGCGCCATGCGCAGCAAGCTCCAGACATTCGTAGAATCCCGCCGGTTCGAGACCTTCATCACGGCGGTCATCGTCATCAATGCCATCGGGCTGGGGCTGGAAACCTCTCCTGCCGCGATGGAGGCTGCGGGCGGGATCGTCCGCCGGCTGGACCAGATCGCGATTGCCATTTTCGTCGTGGAACTGGCGATGAAGCTGTTCGTCTATCGCCTCGCATTCTTCCGCAATGGCTGGAACGTGTTCGACCTTGCCATTGTCAGCGCGGCCTTGGTCCCCGCCGGAGAGCAGTTCTCTGTGCTGCGTGCCTTGCGTATATTGCGAGCGTTGCGGCTGGTTTCGGTCGTGCCCAGCATGCGCAAAGTCATCGTCGGCCTGTTCAAGGCGATCCCCAGCATCGGCACGGTGATCGTGATGCTGCTGCTGCTCTTCTACATCAGCGCGGTGATGGCGACGAAGCTGTTCGGCGGGGCGTTTCCCGAATGGTTCGGCAATCTGGGCGCATCGCTTTATTCGCTGTTCCAGATCATGACGCTGGAAAGCTGGAGCATGGGCATCGTGCGCCCGGTGATGGAGGAGTTTCCCTATGCGTGGGCGTTCTTCGTGCCGTTCATCCTGCTGACCAGCTTTATCGTGCTGAACCTATTTATCGGTGTGATCGTCAACGCGATGGCCGAGGCCACGGACGAAGAAGCGCATGGCGAGCGTGAGATGATTATCGAGGAACTGCGCGCCCTGCGCGAAGATGTGGCGGCTTTGCGGAAGCAGTAAGCCGGGCGGGTGAGTGGACCCGCGCGCACCATGCGCTAGGATGTCAAAAACCGGGGAGACCACAATGCCGCTAAGCCATTCGATCCATGCCCTTTGCGCCAGCCTGTTGCTGTCAGGAGCCGCGCACGCGCAGGAAGCCGCTGAAGACGCGCCGCCACCGGCTTTCCCCGAGACCGAGATTTTCCTGTTCGATTATGATGCAGAGGCGGACGCGAATGCGCTGTCGGATGGGGCCAATGTCACCAGCCGCGCAGGCTATGACAACCAGCCTTTTTTCACGAAAGACAGCGCCACCTTCCTCTATTCCCGCGATGACGGGACGCAGACTGATATTTGGGAATATGATATTGCGAGAGGCACCCACACGCAGATTACGCGAACGCCGGAATCCGAATTCTCGCCTACGCCATCGCCGGACAACCAGACGATTTCGATGGTGTTCGAGCGGAACAATTCGATCTGGCATCTCGATCGGAGCACTTCCGATGCGCCGCAATGGTCGCTGGAGGCCGCCGGGGTCACCGAGCCGGTCGGCTATTTCGCGCGCAATTACGCGACTGGCGATATTCTGTTCTGGTCGCGCTATGGCTTCAACGTGGCGCTGACTCATGCCGAGAAGCCTGCATATCACTTCATCAGCGGGCACGCGGTGCCTGCGACTCCGATGGTGATACCGGGCACGGACACGATCAGCTTCGTCCACCGCCAGACCAACGAGGAAGTGTGGATCAAGGCGTTCGACCCCGAAACAAAGGCGATCCGCCCACTGACGCCGATTGTCGGCGCGAATGCCAATTACACCTGGTCGCCCGACGGCGCGATCCTGCAAATCGAGGACGGCAAGCTGCATCGCTGGCGCGAGGGCGGTGACGGCTGGAAAGTGATTGCCGACCTCGCCGAGCACGGCATTGCATCGGCAGCCCGCATCGCGGTGAGCCCGGACGGCAAGCGGATCGCGATTGTCGGACTCCCGGCTGAGTAAGCACAGTTCCAATCCCGTCATCCCCGCGAAAGCGGGGACCCAGAGCGGCGGGGTGCCAAGGCTATCCTGGGTTCCCGCGTTCGCGGGAATGACGGGATTAGGGGCCTGCAGTCAATTGCCAGAAGCGACCACCTTGCTCGCAAACCCGCGGTTGATCCGCCGTCCTGCCCAGACGATGCCGGCAACAGGTGCAATGATTGCACCCAGCACGATCAGTGTTGCTACCACCCAGCCGAGAATGGAACCGAGCGAACCTAGCGCGCCCGCGACCGGTTTCAGGAAGTCGTTCGTCACCGGCGCACCTGTCTCGTAGCGCACTGTCACCCGGCTGTAGGCGACGCGGCCCTCCATTTCCTTCAGCCAGCTTTGCGCCTGATCGATTTCCTCGTTTACCTGCGCGACGCTGCGCTCGGCCTGCACCAGTTCCTCCACCGTGCCGCGCCGCGTTTTCAGCACATCCATCAGCCGGTCGCGCAATTGCGTGCGGGCATCCACCCGTGCCTGCGTATCGACGATCTGCTTGCTCAGTTCTTCGGACCGGATTTCGGCGGAAACTTGCTCCGCGCCTGCATCCTCCGCCTCGTCTTCCAGCAGAGCGCCGAACGCACGAGCCTGCTTGCTGGCCACCGCCATCTGCAATTCGCCGCGCACATCGTCGGCTTCTTCGCCCGTTTTGGTCATGCCCAGGATCTGGCAGCTGGCCGGGCCTTGCTGTTCGCAAAGGCTTGCATGGCGGCGCTGCAGCGGGCCAATTTCGGGCGCGGCCAGCCGCCAGTTGTAGTCATAAGTGTAAGCGAGCTGCGGGAGGCTGGTGGGAATTTCGCTCAGCGGGGGAAGGGCGCTTTCCGTATCTGCGATTTCTGACGGGGCCATATCCGCCTGCATCACGCTCTCGGCAGCCATGTCGACCGACGTTTCGGCGGCATCCTCCGCCGCATAGTCGCCCGCCTCGTTGCAGGCGGCCAGTGCCAGCAGCGAAGTCGCCGCTGCCAGCTTCATCCATGTTCCTGATTGTACGCCAGTCATCATCCTTGCCTCCTTCTTGCCTTATTTGTGCCACATTATGGCCACATTTTAGACAAGATAGCAAGAGGGCACAAAATAGGGCCCCGCCAGCTGTCGCGGCGAGGCCCATTTTTAGGCTATATTTCAGAAGGTTAGGCGGCCTCGGGCACGCGCTCCTTCACCTGTGCGATCAGGGCATCGGAGAAGGCCGGAATGTCGTCCGGATTGCGGCTGGTGATCAGATTTCCGTCTTGCGCGACTTCCGAGTCGACCACATTTCCGCCTGCATTCTTCAGATCCGTGCGGAGCGAGGGCCAGCTGGTGACGGTCTTGCCGTTCACGATGTCGGCTTCGACCAGCAGCCACGGTGCGTGGCAGATCGCAGCAATTGGCTTGCCCGCCATGTCGAAATCCTTGACCAGCGCGACTGCGCGGTCGTTCATCCGCAGAATGTCCGGGTTGATTTGGCCACCGGGCAGCAGCAGCGCGTCATACCCTTCGCAATTCTCGATTTCGTCCAGCGTGATGTCGACCGGGACACTGTCGCCCCAATTGCCATCTTTCCAGCCCTTGATTTCGCCGCTTTCGAGACTCACCACAGTGGTCTCAATACCGGCGTCTTCGAGATTGGCCTTGGGCTGCATCAATTCGGACTGCTCAAACCCGTCAGTGGCGAGGATCAGTACGTTTTTCATCGGTGTATCTCCTTGATTTGTTGGTACTCCTTCAATGGACGGGGACAGGTGTACGTTCCATGCTGACAGGCGAAGCGTGGCGGTGATAAGGCAGAATACATGGCCGCAGACGATACCGACATTATTGAACCCGATCCGTTCGACGCAATTGTCGACGCGCCCTTCGATGCAGCGTTGGAGGAGCGCTATCTCGTCTATGCGCTCAGCACGATTACAGCGCGCTCGCTGCCCGATTTGCGCGATGGGTTGAAGCCGGTGCACCGCCGTCTGCTGTGGGCGATGCGGCAATTGAAGCTGAACCCGACCGATGCGTTCAAGAAAAGCGCCCGCGTGGTCGGCGATGTGATCGGCAAATATCACCCGCATGGCGACACGAGCGTTTATGACGCGATGGTCCGCCTCGCGCAGGACTTTTCGCTGCGCTATCCGCTGGTCGAGGGACAGGGGAATTTCGGCAATATCGATGGCGATAACGCTGCTGCCTATCGCTACACAGAGGCACGCCTGACGAAGACGGCGTTGCGCCTGATGGATGGCCTCGATCAGGGCACAGTCGATTTCATCCCGACCTATAACAACGAGGATGAGGAGCCGGAGATATTCCCCGGCCTGTTTCCCAATCTGCTGGCCAATGGCGCCAGCGGGATCGCCGTGGGCATGGCGACCAACATTCCCAGTCACAATGTCGCCGAAGTGGTCGACGCGACTCTGGAGCTGATCGACAATCCGCATGTCGAGCACGCTCGCCTTATGGAGCTGTTCCACGGGCCGGACTTTGCCACCGGCGGTCTGGTGGTGGACAGCGCGGCCTCGATTTCCGCCGCTTACGAAACCGGGCGCGGCGCGTTCCGGGTGCGCGGGCGTTTCCATGCGGAGGAAGCCGAGAAGGAAGCCGACCGCGAGGCCGGCATCGAGCGGCTGGGCGGCGGGCAATGGCAGCTGGTCGTCAGCGAAATTCCGTATCAGGTGCCCAAGGGCAAGCTGATCGAGCAGATCGCTGCCGCGATTGCCGACAAGAAGCTGCCGATCCTGGAAGATGTGCGCGACGAAAGCGACGAGAAGATCCGGCTGGTGCTGGTCCCGCGCAGCCGCAATGTCGATCCGGAATTGCTGAAAGAGTCGCTCTATAAGCTGACCGATCTGGAAACGCGCTTCTCGCTCAACCTCAACGTGCTGGATGCCACGCGCACGCCGATGGTGATGGGGCTGAAGGAGCTTCTGGAAAACTGGGTCCGCAGTCAGATCGACATTCTGCAGCGCCGCAGCCAGCACCGTCTGGACCAGATCGCCCGGCGGCTGGAACTGGTCGAAGGCTATATCATCGCCTTCCTCAATCTAGACCGGGTGATCGAAATCATTCGCACCGAGGACGAGCCCAAGGCCGTGATGATGGAGGAGTTCAAGCTCACAGATCGTCAGGCCGAAGCGATCCTCAACATGCGCCTGAGGTCTTTGCGCAAGCTGGAGGAAATGCAGCTGCGCACGGAGAAAGACGAGCTGCTGGCGGAGAAGGACGAGCTGGACAAGCTGCTCGGATCGCCCGCCCGCCAGCGCACGCGGCTGAAGAAAGACTTGCGCGCGCTGCACAAGGAATACGGGCCGGAGACAGAGCTGGGCCGCCGCCGCACGACCATTGCCGAGGCCGCGCCTGCGGTCGAATTCAGCATGGACGCGATGATCGAGAAGGAGCCGGTGACGGTGATCCTGTCGAAACGCGGCTGGATCCGCGCGGCGAAGGGTCATGTCGATTTAAACCAAGAGTTCAAGTTCAAGGAAGGCGACGAGCTGGGCTTTATCGCCCACGCGCAGACTACGGACAAATTGCTGCTGGCGACCAGTGACGGGCGGTTCTTCACGCTGGGTGCGGACAAGCTGCCGGGCGCACGCGGCTTTGGCGAGCCGGTGCAGTCGACGCTCGACATCGATGCCGAGGCGCAAATTTCCGCGATGATCGTACACCAGCCAGAGGGCCGCCTTCTGCTGGCCGCCGACACGGGCAAGGGCTTCTCCGCTAACACCGCCGACCTGCTCGCCGAAACGCGCAAAGGACGGCAGGTGGTCAATCTGAAAGACGGCGCGAAGCTGGCCGTGGTGCGTTCTATTCCGAAGGGCCACGACCACGTTGCGGCAGTCGGCGACAACCGCAAGCTGGTGGTGTTCAATCTGGAAGAACTGCCCACAATGACGCGCGGGCAGGGCGTGAAGCTGCAGAACTACCGCGATGGCGGGCTGTCCGATGCGACGACGTTTGTGCTGGAAGAAGGCCTTAGCTGGACGATGGGCGGCAAGGGCGACCGAACCCGCACCGAAAGCGATATATGGCAATGGAAAGTCGCACGCGGCGGGGCCGGGCGTATGCCGCCGACGGGCTTCCCGAAGGATAACAGGTTCTAGGTTTTCCGCGCGCAGAGGCGCTGAGCGCTGTGAATCAGGAACGCTCACAAAGGCACAGAGGCACGGAGGAGGTGCGCCTGCGGCGAAGCCGCCTTGCATCTGCGAGCCTCGGTTAAGTCGAACGATCTGACTTGAGGCGGCTGCGCCGCGGAAGGCGAGACCCTCTTTGTGCCTCTGTGCCTCTGTGAGCGCCAGAATCTACTTCAAGTTCGCGAGAATAGCTTCCACCCACGCCCGATCCGGAAAACCTTCCTCGATCCACTGTGCTTCCACCGTCTGCAACAGCCGCGCGACGTCTGGCCCCTTCGCCAGACCCATGGCGACAATCTCGCCGCCCTTGAGGGGGAATTGTGGCGGATCCCAGCCGTCGAGCGCTGCCACCGGCGCGCCTGCCAGCAACAGCCGGTCGCGCGCGGCGTCCATGCCCTCTTCATAGGCCAGCGCCTTGGGGCGGCTGGCATCGGCATCGCTGCGGGCGGCGAGCGTGGAGAGATGCGCACGTTGCTTACGCGAAAGGCGCAGGCGAGCGGCCACGGCCTCGGCCACATGGGGCAGGGCGGGCAGCAGGGCGGAAACCCGGCGCAAGGCATCGGGGCGCGCGGCCAGTATTTTCTCGTGCGCGGTCAATGCGCGCAATGCGGCAATCTGCGCTTGAGTTGTTTCGGGAAGAATGACCTTCAAAACGCCGCGTTCGTGCATCCGGGCAATTGTTGGCGCGGGGTCCGGCAAGGCGAGGATGGAGAGCAATTCGCCCGCCACGCGCTCGCGGCTCAGGCCCTTCATCGTCTCCGCGAGCTCAGCACAGGCCTCCTCCGCATCCGCATCCAGTTCGGCCCCGAACCGCGCCTGGAACCGGTAGTAGCGCAGGATCCGCAAATGGTCCTCGCGGATGCGCTGGCGGGCATCGCCGATGAACCGCACGCGCCGCGCTTCCAGATCGCCAAGCCCGCCGAAATAATCGTCGATGGCGAGTGTTTCGGGATGGGCGAACAGGGCGTTGATGGTGAAATCGCGCCGCGCCGCATCCTCACGCCATTTCTTGGCAAAGGCGACCGTCGCACGCCGGCCATCGGTGGCCACATCGCGGCGCAGAGTGGTGACTTCCACTGGTCCGCCATCCAGCAAGGCGGTGATGGTGCCATGATCGATCCCAGTGGGCACGGTGCGGATGCCGGCTTCGTTCAGCAGGCGGATAACCTGATCGGGATGGAACGGCGTGGCCGCGTCGACGTCGCTTACGGGCACGCCAAGCAGCGTGTCACGCACCGCGCCGCCGACCCAGCGGATATTGTCCGCGCCGAGCGCACGCACGAGCGCAGCGAGGTCTTCGCGCTGGGTCCAGTCTGCTTTGGGTAACTCTGCCACCATAAACCCCGTTCGCCCTGAGCCTGTCGAAGGGCCGCCTTTTACTTCGGAGACTGCGCTAGTAGAAAGTGCAGTGCTTCGACAAGCTCAGCACGAACGGGAGCAGGGGGTTTGATCTATTTCTCGAACAACTCAGTCAGCCGCATCCGGCGCTGCAAGTTCGCGATGATCGCGGCGGTCACGCCCCAGATGCGATAGCCTTCATATTCCATCTCGAAGTAGGTCCGCTCCGCGCCCTTCCATGTCACGGTGTTCGAACCATAATTGGAACAGTCGAACAGGATATCGAGCGGGACTTCGAACCAGCTTTCGACTTCGCCCGGATTGGGGACTAGTGGCAGGTCTGGCGGGATCACACCCAGCACCGGGGTCACGGCAAAACCGGTGCCGGTGACGTATTCGTCGCTCGCGCCGACAATCTGCACGTGGGAGGGATGCATCGCCAGCTCCTCATGAGCCTCGCGCAAGGCGGCCTCCACGGCGTTCTCGCCCGCATCGAGCTTGCCGCCCGGAAAGGCGACCTGTCCGGGATGGCTGCGCATATCGCGCGGTCGCTGGGTCAGGATCACACCGGGCCGCTCGCGCTGGGTCACCGGGACAAGAACCGCGGCGGGGCGGGGGGAACGATCGGCAAAGGCCTGGTCGGTCAGCAGGCCGGGCATTTCCTCGCCATGCCCGTCATCGAACACACGCTTCAGCCGGTCGAACAGGTCGTTCATGCAGGCAGCAGCGAGAAGGTCGCGCCGCCGCTGGTAACCTGCCAGTCTTCGCCAGCAGCAAGCGCAATTTCGGCCAATTGCTCATAGGTCGACCGATTGAGCCGCGCCTCGCAACCGCGCCGCACGGCCAGATAGAGCGCGGGCCGCTCCGCATCGCCGCGCGCGATGATCGGGTGGTCGGGGCCGGCCACCACCAGCTCGTCGGTGTTCAGGCGGAAGGCGATGCTGCCATCGCGCTCCACCGCATCCACTGCGATAAAGGCGGCATCCTCCACCTCGATCCGCGATTTCTCGTAGGGCGTGACCAGACAGTGCTGGCCGCTGTCTTCTTTGATCAGCAGTCCGGCAAAGGCGCGGACCATGCTTTCGCGCTTGATGACCCCGCCATCGTGATACCACGTGCCGTCGGCAGCAATCCGCATCAGGCTCTCTGTCTCGGTCTCGGGCGTCCATGTCTCGACCGGCGGCAATTTGCGCAAAGCCACCTGCTCGGCAATCTGGCTGAGAGAAAGACCAGCGAGTTCGGGGGGTGGATCATAGGGCATAGGGTCTGACTGTCAGAACCTTCCCTCGCGCTCAATCGTTCCCTTGGCCCGTATCACCCGCGTTCTGCGTGGCGGGCTGCCACGCTTCCAGCATTCCCTCTGCGGGCAGAATGGCGGGATTGGCGCTGCGGACCAGCAGGCGCGCGGGGTCATAGGGGCCGGGGCAGTGCCATCCTCCGGTATGCGCAGCGGTGAAATCCCACCGCCCGTAATATTCCGGATCGCCGATCATGACTTGCGGTAAAGCGGGGCGGTCACCGGCATTGGCCTCCAGCGCGCCAAGGCTTGCGCCCATCAGTGCCGTGCCGAAACCCTCGCTCTGTCGCGCGGGGATCACCGCAACCGGGCCAACCATGATAAGCGGATGTTTGCGCCCCTCGGGATCGATCAGGGCGACCGGCCACAGCTGGATAGTGCCCGCCAGATAATCCTCATCATCCAGCACCGCGAAGCTCAAGCCGTCGAGCCACTGCGTGCCTTCACGGATACGATAGGCCGTACGCGCGCGTCGGTCCTCGCCAAAGCTGGCGTCGAGCAATTCTTCGACCATTGCCGGATCGATTGCGGACAGGGGGACGAGCGTAGCCATAAGGAGCGCGGCGCTAGTGCGCGCAGGCGCCTTTGTCGATCAAGTTCAGCTTGATGCAGCGCTAGGGGAAGTGCCGGTCAGCCAGGCATCAGCTGACGCAAACGCCCGTCATCGCCGTCTTCCAGCACATAGATTGCGCCGTCCGGCCCTTGCACCACTTCGCGCAGGCGCTCGCTCATATCATAGCGCGCGGCCTCGACCGGCGCGGTGCCGTTCATTTCCAGCCGGATGAGTGCTTTGGTTTTCAGGCCTGCGATGATGGCATCGCCCTGCCAGTCCGCAAAGGCATCGCCGGAATAGAACAGGAAGTCGCCTGGCGCGATCACCGGTGTCCAGCCGATCTTGGGTGCTTCCAGATCGGGGCGCGTGTCGTTGTCGGGAATTTCCTTGCCGCTGTAACGGTCGCCTTCGGAGACCAGTGGCCAACCGTAATTCTTGCCCGCTTCCACCAGATTGAGCTCGTCGCCGCCTGCCGGGCCATGCTCCAGATCCCACAAACGGCCAGCGCTATCGAAGGCGAGGCCGAGAATGTTGCGGTGGCCGTAGGACCAGATTTCCTCGCCAATCGGATTGCCCGCTGCCGGCGTGCCGTCGAGGTTAAGGCGCACGATGGTGCCCAGCGTGTTGGTGTTGTCCTGTGCGGGGTCCAGTTTCTGCCGGTCGCCGCTGGCCACGAACATGTGGCTTTCGTCAGGCGAGAACGCGATGCGGTGCGAATAATGGCCGCGACCGGTGACTTTGGGCGCCTGACGCCAGATCACGTCCAGACCTGCAACCGTGCACGCATCCGCCTCGGCGCAGACCAGAGTGCCGCGCCCGACCACCGCGCCGCGCGTGTCGTTATCGCCGGCCTCTGCCCAGCTGAGATAGATGGTTCGGCGGTCCAGCGTCGCGCTGCTTTCCGAAGGGAGGAAGGCAATGTCACCGAGGCCGCCCTGACCGCCAAAATCAACCTCCGGCATGCCGGTTACGGTGCCCATCCGGCCGGTCGCCGTATCGACGAACTTCATCGTGCCCGGCTTTTCGGTGATGAACAGCGTCGAGGTGCCCGGCGCGAAGGCTGCGGCCCACGGCTTGTCGAACGTGCCCATGTCGCGCACGGCGAAGGGGCCGACTGCCTCGGCCTCGGCCATTTCCATCGGTGCGGCGGCGGACGTCGATTGCGCCTCCACCGAGCTATCCCCGCCATAGGCACTGCCACAACTTGCGAGCAGCAGCGCGGCGGGGGAAAGAAGGGCGGAGCGGCTCAGGAGGTTCTGTGTCATGAATGCTGCAACGCCCGATACGGTTTCTGGTTTCCGCCCCGATGCGTTTTCTCTGCCGGAGCAGATCACCGCGGGTGTGGACGAGGCCGGGCGCGGGCCATTGGCCGGGCCGGTGGTGGCGGGGGCTGTGGTGCTGTGCAAGCCGCGACCTCAAGGGTTGGACGATTCGAAGAAGCTCACCGCCAAACGCCGCGCAGTGCTCGATGAAACGGTGCGGGCAAGATGCGCGTGGGCGGTCGGGGTGGTGGGTCCGGCAACGATCGACCGGATCAACATTTTCGCCGCAACCATGCTGGCCATGACCCTGGCAACCGCGCGGCTGGAGGAGGTGTTGGGCCGCGCAATCGACCGAACGTTAATTGACGGTAATATGACTCCGCAGGGCCGTACCGAAGGCTGGTGCTGGCCCGCCTGCGCGATAGTGGGCGGCGACGCATTGGAACCGGCCATCAGCGCCGCGAGCATCGTGGCCAAGGAGTGGCGCGACCGCATGATGCTGGCTGCTGCGCGGGAATATCCCGCTTATAACTGGGAAAAGAACAAGGGCTACGGAACCCGCACGCATATGGAAGCATTGCGCCAATACGGACCCACACCGCTTCACCGTCGCAGCTTCGCGCCGGTCGCGCAGGCAGAGCTTTCCCTATGACCGGTTTTACCTTTGACGATATCCCCGATTGCAGCGGGAAAACCGCGCTGGTGACAGGCGCCAATACCGGCCTTGGCTACGCCATATCGGAAGCGCTCGCCCGCAAGGGAGCCGAGGTGATCCTCGCCTGCCGCGACGAGGAAAAGGGCGAGGCCGCCCGCGCGCGCATTGCGGAGATTGCGCCGGAGGCCACCACGCGCTTTCTTCAGCTGGATCTTGCCGATCTGGATTCCATCAAAGCAGCGGCGGCCAAGGCCAAGAAAGAAAAGCGGCTTGATCTGCTGATCAACAATGCAGGCATCATGGTGCCCCCGCTGCGTCTGGAAATGGGCGTGGAATCGCAATTTGCGGTCAACCATCTGGGCCATTTCGCGCTGACCGGTCTGCTGCTGAATAAGCTGACCGAGAGCGCCGGCAAAAAGGGCCATGCCCGCATCGTCAACCAGGCGAGCATCGCCCAGAAGGGCGCGCGGATCGACTTTGACAATCTGGACGGCAGCAAAGGCTATCTGCGCCAGAAATTTTACGGCCAGAGCAAACTTGCCAATCTGCTTTTCACCTTCGAGCTGGACCGCCGCCTGCGCGCTGCGCAATCTAACGTCAGCGCCTATGCTTGCCATCCGGGCATTGCCGGCACCGAACTGATGCGCAATCTCGGTCCGTTTGCCTTTATGGGCAAGGTGGTTGGTGCGGTGCTGAACAATCCGGACGAGGGCGCCTTGCCCGCACTGATGGCGGCGACTTCGCCCGATGTGGAGCCGGGCGGATATTACGGCCCTTACGGCTTGGCAGAAATCAGCGGGCGCAGCGCAGGCCGCGCCGTGGCCACAAGCACCGCGCGCGATCCGCTGCTGGCGGCGCGCTTGTGGGACACATCGATAGAGCTTACCGGGGTCGACCCGGGGCTGGCCCCTGATGCTGCCCCCGACTTGGGCGACATCTCTTCAGAAAGCTGAAACACCTTTCATGACCACTGCTATATTTCTGATCGTCATCGGCCTCATCGGCCTTGCGCTGGGCGGCGAATTGCTGGTGCGCGGGGCCGTGGGCATTGCCAAGGCGATGGGCCTGTCCAATCTGCTGACCGGGATCATTATCGTCGGCATGGCGACCTCCATGCCCGAACTGGTCACCAGCGTAGAGGCTGCGCGAGCCGGTTCGCCGGAGATCGCGTGGGGCAACATCGTTGGTTCCAACATCGCCAACACCCTGCTGATCCTGGGCGCGACCGCGCTAATCGCGCCGATTGTGCTGACCGGGCTGGGCAAGCGCGATGCCGCTGCGGCGCTGGGCGCGACTGTTTTGCTGGCTGCGCTCGCCATTGCGCAGATCGGCTCGCTGTGGATCGGCGCGGCGCTGCTGGCTCTGCTGGTCATCTACATCATCTGGCGGATCAACCACCCGCGCGTGGCGGAGGAGGAAGACGAGAGCATCCCCAAGCTGCCGCTTGCGATCCCGCTGTTCGCGGGCGGAATGGCGGCGTTGATCTTCGGCGGGAAATGGCTGGTCGAAGGGGCGATTGCCATCGCCACCATTGCCGGCATGAGCGAAACCGTCATCGGGCTGACCGTGGTCGCCATCGGCACCTCGCTTCCCGAACTCGCCGCCTCTGCCGCTGCCGCATTCCGGGGCAAGCCGGGTCTGGCTGTCGGCAATGTGGTGGGCAGCAATATCTACAACATCTTCCTGATCGGTGGAGCGACCATGCTGATGGCGCCGATGGCCTTGCCGGCCGAGATTGCCGGTTTGCAGATGGCGGTGTTGCTGGGTTCGGCAGTGATGCTGTGGGTGCTGCTGTGGCGCGGCCATGCGATCGGGCGGGCGCTGGGCGGGGCTCTGCTGCTGGCCTTCAGCGCGAATATCGCTTTCACGCTGATGTAATTCATCCGAAATGCGAAGGCGCTGCGCCAACGAGTCTTTTGCGCCACACCCCTTTATGTCGAGTCCGGCAAGTGGTCATGGACTCAACATCTTGTGCCGGACACCTTTCGTTCCGCCTGAGCTTACGCCAAATTAACCATAAGCTGCGCAAAATCCTCCCTTGACGCGGAGTCCGCTTGGACTCACCCTGTGGATAACTCAGGGGAAGGGACGATTTGATGGGGCTCGTGGAGACCACGAAACAGCGCACAGCGCGCAAGGCAAAACCGGCGGCGGTGCCGAAAGAGGCGCTGCCGCTCGGTCAGATTCTCGACGGCGATTGTGTGGAGCGCCTGCGCGAATTGCCCGATGCCAGCGTGGACCTCGTCTTTGCCGATCCGCCCTATAATCTGCAGCTTGGCGGCGATCTCAACCGGCCCGATGGCAGCCATGTCGATGCAGTGACCAATGACTGGGACCATTTCGACAGCTTCCGGCTTTATGACGATTTCACAAAGGCCTGGCTGACAGAGTGCAAGCGCATTCTGAAGCCCGATGGCGCGTTGTGGGTGATCGGTAGCTATCACAATGTCTACCGCGTGGGTGCGATCCTGCAGGATCTGGGCTTCTGGATCCTCAACGATATCGTCTGGCGCAAGACCAACCCGATGCCCAATTTCCGCGGCACCCGCTTCACCAATGCGCATGAGACGCTGCTGTGGTGCAGCCAGGGCGAGAAGGCGAAGTACCAGTTCAACTACCGCGCCATGAAGACGCTCAATGACGAACTGCAAATGCGCAGCGACTGGGTGCTACCGATCTGTTCGGGTGGCGAGAGGCTGAAGGGGGAGGACGGCCACAAGGCGCATCCAACGCAAAAGCCCGAGGCCCTGCTCTACCGCGTGCTGCTGGCCACGACCGAGCGCGGTGATGTGGTGGTCGACCCGTTCTTCGGCACAGGCACCACCGGCGCTGTGGCAAAACGTCTGGGCCGTGAATGGATCGGCTGCGAGCGCGAGCCCGCTTACCGCGAGGTGGCCCATGCCCGCATCGCCAAGGAACTCCCGCTCGATGAAAGCGCGCTCACCACCATGCAGGCCGGCCGCGCCGCACCCAAGGTCGCCTTCGGCGCGCTGGTGGAAAACGGCATGCTGAAACCGGGCACCGAGCTGTTCGACAAGAAACGCCGCTGGACCGCGACGGTGCGTGCCGATGGGTCATTACTATGCGGCAAGCAGTCAGGTTCGATCCACGGCCTAGGCAAAGAGCTGCAAGGCGCCCCCAGCTGCAATGGCTGGACCTTCTGGCATTACGAGGATGCCAATGACGAGGGGGGCGCGGTGAAGCCGATCGACGCGGTGCGGCAATTGTATTTGCTCAGCGTGGAGGATTAGGGCGAACCGAATTTGATGCGCAGGGCCGTCAGAACGCAGCCCCAGACAAGACCATACACGGCAATGCATGCGACCAGCATCATTGGTCCGCTTGCCCCCACGGTAGGAATGCCGCGCCATGAAAAATATCCCGCAAAGAAGAGCGCCGCGCCCGCTCCCGCAGCCAGATGGCGCAAGATATTCTTCACGCTGGTGTCATAGAGCCAGGGGAAGTTTTTCAAAGGATCCATTCCCGAACCGTGCCAAGAAAAGCTTGAAACAAGGTTATGTTTGAACCCGTCCTCAAACAGCTCGTCGATTTCGACCGGCAGATTGTTATCCTCTCGAACTGGCGTCCGACCGAAGGCCCGCCCGGCTTCGTCGTGGAGTTCGAACCGGCCATCACGCGCGATGATTACGCGGAGCAGTGGGACGGGGTGATGGCAAAAATCTGGCACAGTGCGGGCAATCAGGGCCCCCCTCCAAGCTCGCTGAAGTTCAGCGATGATCGGAGGGAAATTACACGTTTCGTCTGTGAAGAACGGGGAGATCACTTTCTTGTCCATTTGACGGCGCGCGACCGCGAGTATTTCGAGCGCGACCGTCACAAACACGATCTCCCGGCAGATTATCTGGACGCAATTTACAAGGCGATCCCCCGCCATCCCTTCTGGGACGATCCCGATGTGTACAAGGGCGTGCAAGTCCTAGTCGACTAGCTCCAGTCGTTCGATCGGCCATTGGATTTTCCTGCGCTTTTTGAGCGCTACAATCGGTTTGTTCGTTCAGTTTGATTTGCAACTCCCACGTCATTCCCGCGGAGGCGGGAACCCGGAATGGCGGGCTGTGCGCGCTTGCTCTGGGTCCCTGCTTTCGCGGGGATGACGAGGTTTAGCGGGCCGAGAGCTCGACATACTTGGCTCCCCTCCAGAACTTTCCCCCCTTGTCCCGCGTTCCATGTGTTCCATCCTGACGGCGATGCGCTAGGGAAGTCGGGCCATGACTGACAGCGTCTACATCCGCCCCATCGCCCTTGTCCCCGGCCCGCAGAGCGAGGAGGGGGATGCCATCCGGCTGGCGGGGAGCATGGTCTATGCGCACCGCTTCGCAGTGATCCTGCGCGAGGACGGGGTTGTGACGCAGCGCTTGACGTGCTCGCCCGCGACGATGCCGCAAGTGCTGGAGCAGCTGCCCGAAGACGTCGCCGCCGATGCCGCGCTCCAGTGGTCGAACCTTTCGCTTGCGCACCCTCCGCTGGAACTGGGGGAGCGAACCATCGCCCTCGACCAGCCGCAGATCATGGGCATCCTCAACGTCACGCCCGACAGTTTCAGCGATGGCGGCGCGTTTCTGGATGATCCCGAAGTGGGTCAGGCCCACGCCGCCGCTATGCTGGAAGCGGGCGCGGCGCTGATCGACATTGGCGGAGAAAGCACGCGGCCCGGCGCGCAGGCTGTTCTGGAGCAGGACGAGATTGCCCGCATCCTGCCTGCCGTCGAATATACTGCTGCGATGGGCGGGGCGATCAGCATCGACACCCGCCGGGCCGAGGTAATGCAGGCGGCGCTGGGGGCAGGGGCGGCGATGGTCAATGATGTGTCGGGCCTGCGCTATGACCCGCGCGCGCCCGCGCTGGTGAAGGATGCCGGCTGCCCCGTGGTGCTGATGCACGCCGGCGACGGGACGGATTTGCACAAGAAAGCGGGCGATAACGTGGTGTTCGATGTGTTCGATGCTCTGCGCGCCATCCGCGACGATGCGGTGGCGGAGGGCATTCCGGCAGAGCGCATCGTGCTTGATCCGGGCATCGGCTTCGGCAAGCAGGTGGCGGACAATCTCGCGCTGATCAATGCACTGCCGCTGTTCCACGCGCTGGGGCACCCGCTGCTGCTGGGTGCCAGCCGCAAACGGATGATCGGCGCGCTCAGTCACGAGGCTCCGGTCGAGAAGCGGATGGGCGGCTCCCTCGCGCTGGCGATTGCCGGGATGCAGGCGGGGGTTCAGCTGCTAAGGGTGCATGATGTCGAGGAAACGGTGCAGGCGCGCAATGTGTGGCGGGGCCTGCGCGATGCGGCGCTGACCGACTTTGCGGACTTGCCCGCCGATTGATACCAGTGCGAATGATATGCAACCGGCCTGTCACAAAACAGGGTCAAGGAAAGCCAAGATGATGACCAAACGCAAACCCCTCTCCGCCTCCATGGCTGTCGCTCTCCCGCTGCTGTTTGCTGCCCCTGTGGCGGCGCAGGATAATGATGTGACGGTCGGCGCGGACGCCTTCCTTGCGGGCTATTACGAGGCGCTGGACGGGCAGGTATCCATGCCCCTCGCGCCTCCCGGTGCGCCGCTGCCCAGTACCGCCGCGACTATCCAGCGGATCGCCTTTGGCAGCTGCAACCACCAGTCGCGCAGCCAGCATATGTGGGCGCAGATAGAGGCGACCAATCCGGACCTGTTCCTGCTGATCGGCGACAATGTCTATGGCGACACCAACTGGTCGGGCGATGCCGCGCTCTCCACGCTGCGCGCTGCCTATGACGAGCAATCGAGCCATGACGAATTCCAGCAATTTCGTGCCCGCGTGCCGATGATGACATCGTGGGACGACCACGATTTCGGCTTCAACGATGGCGGTGCGGAGTTTGCGCTTAAAGGCTTTGCCGAGGACATTTACGAGACCTATTGGGGCAGCTCTGCCGAGGTCCGCTCGCGCCCCGGTATCTATGAAAGCCGCACCTTCGGGCAGGGCGACCGGCGGGTGCAGCTGATCATGCTGGACACGCGCTTCTTCCGCTCGGAATTTGAGCGGATGCCCTATACCGAGGAGCGCCCGCCGCTCGGCCCCTATACGCCGAGCGAAGACGCGAGCAAGACCATGCTGGGCGGCGCGCAATGGGCGTGGCTGCAGCAGGAACTGGCCAAACCCGCAGACCTGCGCATTCTGGTGTCGTCGATCCAGGTGCTGACCGATGCGCATGATTACGAAAGCTGGGAGCAATTGCCGCTCGAACGCGCAAAGCTCTATGAAATGCTGGGCGCGCGGGCGGAAAGTGGGCTGCTGATGCTGTCGGGCGACCGGCACTCGGGCGGCATTTATACCGATGTACCGATGGCCGGCGGCGAACAGATGTGGGAGCTGACCAGCAGTTCGCTCAATCTGGCTTTCAGCACTACCGAGCGCAACACCGCGCGCGAGCCCGATCCCAAGCGGGTGACGGACTTCATTGCGGAGGAGAACTTCGGACTGGTGGAGATCGACTGGGACGCCGAAACGGTCAGGCTATCACTGCGCGGGGCCGAGGGCGAGGTGCGGGCAGAGCAGGTGGTGTTCTGGAACGCTCCGCCAGTCGTTGACGAAGCTGAAGCCCCCGGTGATTCTCCCGGCGATGCTCCGCTAATCATGCGCGATGACCGGATGATTCCGGGCGGAGAAAACGAGCCGCAATAGGCTGCCCTAGAGCGAATATCCGCCATCGGTGACGAGGATCTCGCCGGTGATATTGGCCGCTGCATCCGAAAGCAGGAAACCGATCTGTCCGGCCAGCTCGTCTGCCGTGGCGAACCGGCCGCGCGGTGTGTCGCCGGACATGGCCTTGATGGTCGCCTCTCGGCCATTGGCCTCTACCGCCTTGCGGAAATCGGGCGAGCCGTCCCACAGCGCGGTATCGACGCCGCCAGGAGCGACAGCATTGACGCGGATGCCATGCGGCGCGCCCTCCAGCGCTGCGATCCGCGTCATGTGGCTGACGCCGGCCTTGGCCACGCCGTAAGCGCCGATCCCTGCTACCGCCTTGATACCGGTGGCAGAGGAAGTGACGACCACCGAGCCGGACCCGCGCCGCTGCATCGCCCGCATCGCGTAGCTGAGTGTCAGGAACGCTCCGTCGAGATTGACCGACATGACCCGCCGCCAGCTTTCGAAACCGTGCTCTGCAATCGGGCCGGAGCCGCCAACCCCGGCATTGACGACCGCGAAGTCGACCTGCGGATGGCTCGTGTCGAGGCGGTCCCACAAGGCTTCGTCGCCCACCGACCCCTTGATGAGGTCAATCTCGCAGGAAAGCTCGAGCGATTGCAGACCGGCGAGGTCCGTATCGATCAGTATCAGGCGCTGAACACCCTGCGCGTCCAGCCAACGAGCGCAGGCTGCGCCGATGCCCGATGCGGCCCCGGTCACGAGGGCGGCGGAACCGGCGAATGATGTGTTGGTTTGCATGGACCCGCGCTACGGTCGGGCGGTCGCCATGTCGAGAGGCGATGGTATCGGAGAAAAGCCCTTAAGCGGGGACGATCCGTTCCATCAGCTTGCCCAGCGTTTCGCCCACCCATTGCTCGTCCACTTCGGAATACGGCGCGTGGATCGGCTTGTCTTGCACAACCTGGAAGGGACTGCGCTCGACCGCTCCGATGGAGACCACCGCGCGGCCCCGGTCCAATGCAACGCCCAGCCCGGCAATGCGCTTGCCATGGACCTTGATCACGAAGCGCTTGGTGTCCTGAGAGCCGCCTTCTTCGTTGATTTCAATGTCGGTACGGTCTTCAACAGAGCCCATGACCAGTTCGACCAGACGCGCCAGTTTCGGCGCTTCATCGCGGCTCCAGCGGAACCGTTCGAACTGGCCGGCATCGACTTTGTTGGAAAGGGCGTCGCAAGCGGCTTGAAAGCCGGAATGGTTCATCTCGCTCATGCTGCGTTATCGATCCCTAAATCACTGAGTTTGCGGTAAAGTGTCGATCGGCCAATGCCGAGGCGACGGGCGACTTCGGTCATGCGGCCACGGTAATGTCCGATGGCGAGGCGGATGACATCGGCCTCGATCTCTTCCAGCGGACGCAAATTGCCGTCCTCTGTATAGAGCATCACGCCGATGGCTTCCTGCAATGGGACCGCGTTTTCGTCCATCTCGCCAAGAAGCTCGGACAGCTGCGGGAAATCGCTCGCTGTCAGGGATTCGCCTTCGCAGAAGACGGCGGCGCGGAACAGAACAGTCTGCAACTGGCGGACATTGCCCGGCCAGTCATACGCGCCCAGCAGGTTCAGAGCGCTATCGGCCAGCGACAAATGGCGCAGGCCTGGCTGCTCACCGATACGGACGAGGAAATGGCGCGCCAGTGCGGCGATATCGCTGCCTCGTTCGCGCAAAGGCGGTAAAGTGATGCGGGTAGCGCCAAGAGCTTCCAACAGACGTGCGTCGAACTGTTCGCCGGCGACCAGATCGTCCATCGGCAAATTGCTGGCGGAGAGAATACGCACATCGACCTTGAAACCGTGCGCCGCGCCGACCGGGCGGACAATACCTTCGGTAAGCACATCGGCAAGGCGGGTCTGGAGCCCGGGCCCGAGGCGGTCGATCTCGTCAAGCACCAGCGTCCCGCTGTCGCAAAACTGGATGGCGCCGATCTGCCGGTCGAATGCACCGGGAAAGGCATCCGGTTCGTGACCGAACAGTGCGGATTCAATCGAATTGGCGGGGATGCCGCCGATATTGAGGAAACGATTGGGAGCTTTCGCGCGGGGGCTTGCGGCCAGCATCGCGCGCAGCAGCATTTCCTTGCCGGTGCCGCTTTCGCCCTCGATCAGCACATGGCCGTGGCCGCGTGCGGTCTTGGCAGCGCGAGCGAGCGAGGTGCGGAATTCAGCGGCAGTGCCGATCATCGAATCGAAATCGAGTTCCGCGTCAATCTTCTCGGTCAGCGGCTGCAATTCGTCGCGCGGCGCTTCCTTGCGGGTGGCGCTGTTGAGCGCGGTCATCAGGCGATCGGGAGCGACCGGCTTGATGAGGTAATCGGTGGCCCCGGCGCGCATCGCCTCCACGGCCAGTTGCGGGCTGGCGCTGGTTGTCAGCATCAGGATGGGCAGGGCCGGGCGTCGGCTTTTCAATTCCTCAATCAGTCCACAGGCATCATCACCCGGCACCCATTGGTCCAGAATGATGGCAGACAGCTGCATCCCTTCGCGGGTGCCCAGCGTGGCAATGGCGGTTTCGCTGTCCTTGACGACGATCGTGCGCCAGCCCTCGCGCGCAGCGAGAGCGGTGACGAGGCGGCTCTGCGCCGGCTCATCATCGATCAGCATCAAAAGGCGGGTATCATCCTCTGCCATCGTTCCCCAAAACCGTCCCAGTGCGGTACAAGCAGTGTGGATACCCGCTCGGGGTAAAGTTCGTGTTAAGGCTGTCGGTAATGAGAGGTGCGGCTGGCGGGGGATGGGGCCAGACCGCTCTTGTAAGGGCCGATTGGCGGCGATAGGAACAATCGCGTTCTTGCCAATTTGCCATCCTGAGGAAAAACACAAATGGCCGCAAACGATATGGAATCTGCGAAAAGCACGTATGATGGCTTTATCGCATCGCTGAAATGGGCGGTGCCGCTGATCAGCGTGATTACGCTGGTTGTCATCGTCCTGATAGCCGACTGACCGGCCTTGCGTATTGCGATCCTGAAAGAACGTGAGGCGGGCGAGACCCGCGTCGCGGTAACGCCGGAAACGGCGAAGAAGTTTATCGGGCTGGGCGCTGAAGTCGCGGTCGAGGCAGGGGCGGGGCTCCATGCCTCCATTTCCGATGCCGACTACACAGATGCCGGTGCGAGCGTTGGCACGGCAGCAGACGCGGTCAAAGGCGCCGATATCGTGCTGGGCATTCGCGCTCCCGATCCCGCATTGCTGGCCGAAGCGAAACAGGGCGCGATGGTCGCCGCCACGTTCGATCCGTTCCAGCGCCGCGATCTGGTAGAGGCCTATGCCAAGGGCGGCTTTGAAGCGCTGTCGATGGAATTCATGCCGCGCATCACGCGGGCGCAGAGCATGGATGTGCTCTCCAGCCAGTCCAACTTGTCGGGCTACAAAGCCGTCATGTCGGCGGCCGATCAATATGGCCGCGCATTCCCGATGATGATGACCGCTGCCGGTACCGTGCAGGCGGCTCGCGTGTTTGTCATGGGCGTGGGCGTCGCCGGTCTGCAAGCGATCGCTACAGCCAAGCGGTTGGGCGCACAGGTTTCTGCCACCGATGTACGCTCAGCGACCAAGGAACAGATCGAATCGCTCGGTGCGAAACCGATCTTTGTCGAGGATGTCGAAGGCATCGAGGGCGAGGGTTCGGGCGGCTATGCGACCGAGATGAGCGAGGAGTACCAGAAGGCGCAGGCAGCGTTGGTCTCCAGCCATATCGCCAAGCAGGACATCGTCATCACCACCGCGCTGATCCCGGGCCGGGATGCGCCGCGCCTGATATCCGACGCGCAGATCGCCAGTATGAAGCCGGGCAGCGTCATCTTCGATCTGGCGGTCGGGCAGGGCGGCAATGTCGAAGGCAGCAAGCCGAACGAGCTGGTGGAGCGCCACGGCGTCACCATCATGGGCTATTCCAATACGCCTGCGGCTCTCTCGCCCGATGCTTCGGCGCTGTTCTCGCGCAATCTGTTCAACTTCCTCTCCGCCTTCTGGGACAAGGAGACCGGCGCAGTCACGCTCGACGAGGAAATCGGCGATGCCGTGCGGCTGACCAAAGACGGCAAGATCGTTCACGAGAGGCTTCAAGCATGAAGAAACTGATTTTTCTGGCAGTGCCGCTTCTGGCGCTGGGCGCATGCGATGGCATGCAATCGGGTGCGAGCAGCTACAGCGCCGATGCCGCGAAAGCCGGTTCCGATTTCCGCTTCGGCGCGCGGGACGTGGTGGCCAGCCTCGATCCGGTCTGCCCCTTTACCGAGCAGGAGGAACGGCTGGCCCAGTACGAGCCTTTGCGCACGCGCCTGAATACGCTGGAAGAGCGGATTGCCGGGACAGCACTGGCCGTCGATCTGGCCATCGTGCGGGCGGATTACGAACATTACTGGACGGTCAACGAAGCCTCCTGCGGCGATACCGACACGGGCGAAACCGAAGGCCTGCTAAATGCAGAGCTGGAAAAAATCGCCAATGGCCTGACCCGTATGGAAGCGGCGGCCGGGGTAACTTGAACGATTAGGCCCGGGGAGGGCGCGCGTGGACTTCATTAGTATTCTGTCGATTTTCGTGCTGGCCTGTTTTGTCGGCTATTACGTGGTCTGGTCGGTCACTCCGGCCCTGCACACGCCGCTGATGGCGGTCACCAATGCGATTTCCTCGGTGATTATTGTCGGTGCGCTGATCGCGAGCGCAGAGGCGGGCAGTGCGGTCGCGAAATGGCTCGGTCTGATCGGCGTGGTGCTGGCGAGCGTGAACATCTTTGGTGGCTTTGCGGTCACCGAGCGAATGCTGGCGATGTACAAGAAGAAGGAGAAGTGATCGTGGGCTCGCTTCTCTCCAAGATCAGGCCGACACTCGGTTTCACTGGGCTGACCGCATTGGTCGCTGCACCCGCACACGCTGCTTCGGGCGAAGCGGTCAACCCGTGGGTTGCGCTGGCCTATCTCGTGGCGGGCGTATTTTTCATCCTCGCACTGCGCGGATTGTCGAGCCCCGCCACCAGCCGCAGCGGCAACCGTTTCGGCATGATAGGTATGCTGATCGCGGTCGTCACCACACTGGTGACGCATGACATCGCCAATATTGTCGAGATCGCTATCGCCATCGCCATTGGCGGTCTGATCGGTTTCACCATTGCGCGGCGCATTGCTATGACCGCGATGCCTGAACTGGTCGCCGGTTTTCACTCGCTGGTCGGTCTGGCAGCGGTGCTGGTCGGTCTGGCTGCGTGGCTTAATCCCGGGGCGTTCGGGATTACCGATGCGGCGGACCAGATACTGGTCGTCAGCCGCATCGAGCTCGGGCTTGGGATTGCCATCGGTGCGATCACCTTCTCCGGCTCGGTTATTGCCTTCCTGAAATTGTCGGGAAGGATGAGCGGTTCGCCGATCCTGCTGCCCGGTCGCCACATCATCAATCTGGGCACGTTGTTCGCCATTCTCGCGCTGATTGCAGCCTATGCCGTGTCGGGCGCGGGCGGGGCAGGCGAGGGGATGCTGATCGTCTGGATCACGGTGCTGGCCTTCGCCATCGGCTTCCTGCTGATCATCCCCATTGGCGGCGCGGATATGCCGGTCGTCGTCTCGATGCTGAACAGCTATTCGGGCTGGGCCGCGGCGGCGATGGGCTTCACGCTGGGCAACACCGCGATGATTATCACCGGCGCGCTGGTCGGCTCCTCTGGCGCAATCCTCAGCTACATCATGTGCAAGGCGATGAACCGCAGCTTCATCTCGGTGATCGCGGGCGGGTTTGGCGCGGATGCCGCTGCCGGTGGCGGCGAGGCGAAGGAGCAGCGCCCCTACAAACAGGGCAGCGCCGATGATGCGGCCTTCATGCTGGAGCAGGCAGAGAGCGTGATCATCATCCCCGGCTACGGGATGGCCGTGGCACAGGCGCAGCATGCCGTGCGCGAGATGGCCGATGTGCTGAAGGAAAAGGGCGTGGAGGTGAAATACGCGATCCACCCCGTCGCCGGGCGGATGCCGGGACATATGAACGTGCTGCTGGCCGAGGCCAATGTGCCCTATGACGAAGTGTTCGAGCTGGAGGATATCAACAGCGAGTTCGCGCAGGCCGATGTGGCCTTCATCATCGGGGCGAACGATGTCGTGAACCCGGCGGCCAAGACCGACAAATCCAGCCCGATTTACGGCATGCCGGTGTTCGATGTGGACAAGGCCAAGCAGGTGTTCTTCATCAAGCGCAGCATGGGCGGCGTGGGCTATGCCGGCGTCGACAATGATGTGTTCTACATGAACCAGACCGTGATGCTGCTGTCCGATGCGAAGAAGATGGTTGAAGGTATTGTAAAGGCGCTGGATTGACCCGCGCCCTGCTGGGGGCGGGCGCCGCGTTCGTCCTCGCGAGCTGCGCGCAAATTGCCCAAAGCCGCGTTGAAAGCGCGCTGGTCGATAATGGTGTGGCCGAAGGCACCGCAGCCTGCATGGCCGAGCGGATGGTTGACCGGCTGACTATCGAGCAACTCAAGAAGCTGGAGGCGCTTGCCCCGCAGGATGGCGAAGCGAAACGCCCGACCGGCGTGCGCGATTTTCTGCGCCGGTTGAACCGCGTCGGCGATGCGGAGGTGGTTGCGGTGACGGGCTCGTCGGCGGCGCTGTGTGCAGCGGGCGTGGCGAACGAGGCCCGGTAGCGAGGATGTTCGCGCAGAGACGCAGAGGGCGCAGAGGGGGCGTTCACAGAGGCACAGAGGCACAGAGGCACAGAAGAGGAGTCTCGTGCGGCGAAGCCGCTTACAGACGATGCTGTCGCCTATGCCATGAGGTTAGCTATTCGAAAGCGGCTTCGCCGCAGACACAACCCCTCCGTGCCTCTGTGCCTCCGTGAGCGAAATTCCCTAGCGCCGCTCTTGCAAAAGCGGCCTCCACAGGCTGTATGCAACGCAGGGAGGATGGGAATTATGACGAAGCTGTTGCTGGCCGCATCTGCGCTGGTTTTTGCCGCGCCGGCCTGGGCGGAGATACACGAGGTCGAGCCGGGCGAGGGCGCGCAAGAGCGGCTGCAGGAGGCGTTGATCCTTGCCGAGCCGGGCGACGAAGTGGTGCTTGGCGCGGGCCGCTTCGTGCTGACCGACGGGATCAGTCTAGATGTCGATGATGTGACCGTGCGCGGGGCGGGGATGGATGCCACCGTCCTTGATTTCACGACGCAGGCGGGGGCCGGGGAGGGCTTTCTGATCACCAGCGACGATGTGACTTTGCGCGATTTCGCGGTCGAGAACCCGAAGGGCGACGGGATCAAATCCAAGGCTGCCGACAATATCGTATTCTACCGCCTGCGCGTGACATGGACCGAAGGGCCCAAAGCCACCAATGGCGCATACGGCGTCTATCCGGTTGAGGGGACCGGCGTGCTGATAGACAGTGTTGTCGTCTCCGGCGCGTCCGATGCGGGGGTGTATGTCGGCCAGAGCAAGGATATCACGGTCCGCAATTCGATTGCGCAGTACAATGTGGCCGGGATCGAGATCGAGAACAGTCGCAACGCGATCGTCGAGAACAACATGACGCTGCACAATACCGGCGGAATTCTGGTGTTCGACCTGCCCGATTTGCCGGTGATGGGCGGCGGCGATGTAATTGTGCGCAATAATCTGGTGACCACCAACAACACTCCGAATTTCGCGCCCGCGGGCAACATCGTGGCCGGGATTCCCAAGGGCACCGGCGTGATGGTGATGGCCAACGATAATGTGCTGATCGAAAACAATCTGATCGCGGAAAACGACACCGCGCAGGTGATGGTGATTGCCTATTCGCAAACCTTCACCGATGCGCGCTACGATCCCTATCCGCGCAATGTGTTGATTGGGGAGAATCTCTACACCGGCGGCGGGGGCGATCCGTATCTGCCCGGCGCAGAAATGCTGCTGGCGGCATTTGGCGGATCGCTTCCGGATGTGCTGTGGGACGGTTTGGCGAAAGAGGGGACGCCGGCTCTGTTTGCTGTCGAAGGCACACGCGGGTGGTCGCTCAATCTGCCGGTGCAGGGGCAGGGTGTGGCCAATGCGCAGCCCGGACCGATGGTGGTCGATACGCCCGCTTCGCTTATTCTGGACCAGGTCACCGGAGCCCCTGCTGAGCTGGCGGCGCGGATCGCGGGATGATGTCGCATGTCGGCCTGTTGGGAGCAGCGGCGCTGGCGCTGTCGGCGGTCACGCTGTCGGGTGTGATTGCAGCCAAGGATGCCGAGCCATTGCAGGTCAGCGATGCGGCTGTTGCGACCCAGAAATTCCCGCGCGCCTTGTCCGAATTCGGCTTCTTCAGCGATGCTGCGGGGCAGGTTCCGGTGCCGGGCGTGGTTCCCTATCAGCTCAGGACGCCGTTGTACTCGGACGGCGCGGACAAATTGCGGTTCGTCTATATTCCCGGCGGAGCATCGGCTGTCGCTGCGGACGAGAACGAGGTGCTATCCTTCCCGGTCGGCAGCGCGCTGATCAAGACCTTTGCCTTTGGCGAAGGAGCGGACCGGCGGCTGATCGAAACCCGCGTTCTGCTCCACCGCGCCGATGGCTGGCTGGCGCTGCCCTATCGCTGGAACGCGGAGCAGACCGATGCAAAGCTCGCGCTGGCAGGCGGCAGGCTGGACCTGACGACCCCTGCGGGGGAGGCGATCAGCTACCGCATTCCGAACAAGAACCAGTGCAAGGAATGCCACGGGGTGGAGGGTGCGGTGGTGCCCATCGGCCCCAAGGCGCGCAATTTGTCGCATGACTGGCTGACCCGGCAGGTGGCGCATGGGCGGCTGGACAGTGTGCCCGCCAATGCCGGCACCATGCCGCATTGGGGCGCGGGCGATGCTGCAGAGGCCGAGGCGGCGGCGCGGGCCTATCTCGATGTGAACTGCGCGCATTGTCACCGGCCCGGGGCCACCGCATCGAACAGCGGGCTGGACCTGCGGTGGGAGCAGGGCGACCCGATGAAGCTGGGCATCATGAAGCGGCCCGTAGCCGCAGGACGCGGCTCTGGTGGACTGGATTTCGACGTGGTACCGGGGCAGCCGGACCAGTCGATCCTGCTTCACCGGATGAAGAGCGCGGAACCCGGCGTTGCGATGCCCGAACTGGGCCGAGCGACGATCGATCCGGAAGGCGTTGCAGCGGTCGAGCGCTGGATCGTGGAACTGGGCCAGTAAAGCACGCCAACAGGGGCAATCGCCATGAAGAGATTTCTGAAGGTTCTGGCCGTTCTGGCTGTCCTGCTCGGTGTGCTGTTTCTGGTATTCCGCACGCCGGATACCGACGCGGCCGAGATGCGTGCGAAATACGGGGGCGAGGCTTCGCAATTTGTCGAGCTGCGCGGTGGGCAGACTTTCCATTTGCGCGATGAAGGTCCGCGCGATGCGCCGGTCGTAATGCTGATCCACGGGGCCAATAGCAGCCTGCATACATGGGATGTGTGGACGGACCAGCTGAGTGATACCTACCGCGTGGTGCGCTTCGATACGACCGGTCACGGGCTGACCGGACCCGCTGCCGACGGCGACTATACCAAGGCGCGCTATGTGGCGGATATCGGTGCCATTGCCGATCATCTCGGGCTCGACACCTTTGTGATCGCGGGCAATTCCATGGGCGGCTGGATGGCGACATCCTATGCCATTGCGCATCCCGAGCGGGTCAGCGGCCTCGCCTTGCTCAACGCCAGCGGTGCGCCGCGTATCGATGGCGAGGGGCAATTGTATCTGGGCGCGATCCTCGCCTCGATCCCCGGCGTGAACAATCTGATGACCTCCATCACGCCGCGCAGTCTGGTCAAATCCAGCTATGAAGGCGCGGTGGCCGATCCGGCCGTAATTACTGAGGAGAAGGTCGATCGCTACTGGGAATTGCTGCGCTATCCCGGCAACCGGCAGGCTGTGCTGGATCGCAGTAATACGCCGCGCGGCGGGCCGTTCGACACCGGCGATATTGCCGCGCTGACCATGCCCGCGCTGGTGATGTGGGGGGATGAGGACAAGGTCACTCCGCCAAGCGGCGCCGACTGGTATGAGGAGCATCTGCCGAACGACCGCGCGATTCGCTATCCGAACGTGGCCCATGTGCCGATGGAAGAGATCCCGGAGCGCTCGGCAGCCGATTTGCGCGGCTGGATCGAGGATGCGGTGGTGGAGCCTGCCACCGAGGCGGTTGACACTCCCTAGCGATGCGGCGAGCACTGCCGCTTCAACCCTGCGCGCCGATCAGGCCCTTGCAGGGGATATCAGGAGCGTTGTGCATTGCGTAAACTGGGCATGATCGGGGGGATGAGCTGGGTCTCCACCGGAATGTATTATCGCTGGATCAATCGCGGCGTTCAGCGGCGGGCGGAGCCGATGGCGAGTGCTCCGCTGCTGATTGAAAGCCTGGATTTCCGCCCGCTCTTCGGGCTCGACGATGAAGCCGATTGGGACCGCGCGGGCGATGTGCTGGTCGAAAGCGCCAAACGGATGGAGGACGCCGGGGCCGGCGCGCTGATGATCTGCGCCAACTCCATGCACCGGCTGTATGACCGCGTGGCCGAGGCGATCGGCATCGACGTGCTGCATATCGCGGATTGCGTTGGCGCGAAAATGGCGAAAGAAGGCGCAACCGAAGCGGCCGCCCTGATCGGTACGCGCAATGTGATGACCGAAAGCTTCTATCGCCGGCGGCTGGTCGCCCACGGGATCGATCTGATGCCGCCGGACATGGCGCAGGTTGGCGAAGTGAACCGCATCATTTACGAAGAACTGATGGCCGGCGTGGGCACGCGGTCCTCCCAGCGGTTTTTCAAGACGATGATCACCCGGATGGAACAGAGTGGCGCGAAGGCGGTGATCTCCGCCTGTACGGAACTCGACATGGTGATCGATGTCGATGCCAATGTGCTGCCGATTTTCGATTCCGCGCGCATTCATTGTGATGCCGCGGTGGACTGGATCATGGGCGACACCGAAGGCTAGTTCGCCCTGCACAGACTGGCACACGCCCACGCCGCCTTGTCTGACTTGTCGCGGTGTTGCCCGATTGTTCCCGTTGTCGCAGCCGGGCGCTGCGCCTATCCGCAGGCGCGATGCCGCGTTCCCCCCTTGCTGCCGATCCGCTTCGTTCTCGCGGGCGTGAGTTCTCCGCCGGAGGCGAGGAAACGCGCGGGCCGCGCAGCGCATTCCAGCGCGACCGCGACCGTATCATTCACTCCATCGCTTTCCGCCGGTTGCGCGGGAAGACGCAGGTCTTTGTCGCTCCCGATGGCGACCATTATCGCACCCGTCTGACGCACAGTCTGGAAGTCGCACAGATCGGGCGGACGATTGCCCGCGCACTGGGGCTCGACGAGGACCTGACCGAGGCGCTGTGTCTGGCGCACGATATCGGTCACCCGCCGTTTGGCCATGCAGGGGAGAAGGCTCTGGACGATGCGCTGCAGCGTCACGGCGGCTTCGATCACAATGCCCAGACCCTGCGCACGCTGATGCGGCTGGAAAGCCCCTATTGCACCCATGTCGGCCTCAATCTCAGCTGGGAAATGCTGGAGGGGCTGGCCAAGCATAATGGACCAGTGACCGCGCCGCACTGGGCACTGGCAGAGCTGGACCGCGACTATCCGCTGGATCTGGCGGCATGGCCCAGTCTGGAAGCGCAAGTCGCGGCGGTGGCCGACGACATCGCCTATGACAATCACGATATCGATGACGGTCTGCGGGCAGGCTTTCTCAAACTGGACGATTTGCTGGAGCTCGATTTCGTCGCCGATCTGTGGCGCGCGATCGAGCAGCGCTATCCCGATGCGCGTCAGGAAACGCGGCTGCGCGAATTGGTGCGCGACCAGATCGGGGTGATGGTCAATGATGTTATCGCCACCGCGCGGGAGCGGATGAGGGGGATTTCCTCGCGCGAGGAGGTCGCTTCTTATCAGGGACCTGTGGCGGGTTTTTCCGACACGATGTTCGAGCGCGAGCGGCGTCTCAAAACCTTCATGTATGACCGGCTGTATCTGCATTCCGATCAGACACAGACGGCGGGCCGCGCGCAAAGCGTCGTTGCGAAACTCTACGCTGCCTACGAGCAGGAGCCTGATCTGATGGGCGGGCGCTGGGCCGCTCAGCTGCCGGCGCAGGAGCCGGAGCGCAGCCGCCATATAGTGGACTATATCGCCGGGATGACCGATAGTTATGCCATGGCGCAGCACGCAAAGATCTACGGCACAGTGCCGGAGGGCCTCAGCAATGTCTGAGGTTACGCGGATTGCTCTGGTGGGTGCCACGGGGCTTGTCGGGCGCGCGGTCATGGAGGCCTGCGTCGGGCGCGAGGATGTGCGACTGGTGGCGCTTTCCCGGCGCGAAGCCCCCATCCCCAAGGGTGCGCGGATGGAGATGTTTGTCGCCGATCCGGCCAATTGGGGCGATGTCTTGCAGGATTTGCGGCCCGAAGTGCTGGTGAGCGCGCTGGGCACCACCATCCGCAAGGTCGGCGGGGACAAAGATGCCTTTCGCGCGGTGGATTACGATCTGGTCGTCGAGACAGCGCGCATGGCGCATGAAGCGGGCGTGGACCGGATGATTTCCGTTAGTTCAATCGGAGCCGATCCACATTCGGACAATTTCTATCTCAAGACCAAGGGCGAGGTCGAGAAGGCGCTGATGAAGGCCGGTTTCAAGCGGCTCGACATCTTGCGGCCCGGCCTGCTGCGCGGCACCCGCACCGCCGATCTGCGCCCGCTGGAAGGGCTGGGGCGCATGGCAAGCCCGGCGATGGATCTGTTGCTGCGCGGAAAATACACCAAGTACCGCTCCGTTCATGCCAGCCTGATGGCCGAGGCAATTCTGGCCCTCGCCATGCGCAAGCAGCAGGGCAAGTTCGTCCATGAGCATGAGGGGCTGCACCGCGCGGCCAAGCTGTTGCCGGCTCTGGAAGGGTGAAAGCCCAGCCGGTTAGCGCGCTATGCTCGAATTCTTCCATGGTCTGATTTTTGCCAGCGACGCGGCGCTGGTGGCGCTGGCTGGCGGTGCATTTCTGGTGCTCGCGGTGGTGGCCTTGCTCGCCGAGCGCTGGCGCAATGCCCGGGTCCGGATCGACCGGATCGGCTGGGTCCCGTGGACCGGCGTCTTCCTGTTTTCAGCCGTGATCGGAGCAGGGCTGATGGCGCTGGCAATCCCGGCGTTGCTCAAAGGGGGATGAAGTTGGTGCGGTGGGGGAGGAATGTTTGTTTTCTGCACCCCATCCGGGGTGCAATCTCCTCGCTCATGCGACCTGAAGGTCGCGTCGCTGCGGGCGGCCAGTCGGCCTTGCGGGGCCTGGCGGCCCCGAACCATTCCAGGCAATTAGATTTGTAATCGGTTTCGGTCCGCAACCAGCGGACCCAAAGGGCGACCGCCCGCCGGCCGGTAAGGCCGGAGCCATGCGAGCCGGATGGCTCGCGCCCGGCGCTTGAGGGTCGCTTGCCCTACAGGCAAGCCTCAAGATACGCCTGATCGAAACCGAACTGGCGCGCTTTTTCCAGCGTGTAAGGGCGCAGGCCGCTGGCGCGGAACTCGCCGATGATCTTGCCGTCTTCGCTCTCGTCCAGATATTCGAACTTGAACAGATTCTGCGTCACGATCACGTCGCCTTCCATGCCGATCACTTCGGTGATGTCGGTCGTGCGGCGCGAACCGTCGCGCAGACGTTTCACCTGCACGATAATGTCCACCGATTCAGCGATCTGGCGCGAAATGGCTTCTTTCGGGATCTTGATGTCGCCCATCAGGATCATGTTTTCCATACGGCCCAGGCACTCGCGCGGGCTGTTGGCGTGGAGCGTACACATCGAACCATCGTGGCCCGTGTTCATGGCGGCGAGAAGGTCGAAACATTCCGCGCCGCGAATCTCACCCAGGATGATGCGGTCAGGACGCATACGCAGGGCGTTCTTCACGAGGTCGCCGATGGTAATCGCGCCTTGGCCCTCAAGGTTCGGCGGACGCGTTTCAAGCGGCAGCCAGTGCGGCTGCTGCAGACGCAATTCGGCGGCGTCCTCGATGGTCAGCACGCGCTCGCCCGGGTCGATCATTTTCGACAGGGCATTGAGCATGGTGGTTTTACCCGAACCCGTACCGCCGGAAATCACGATGTTCATCCGGCATGCGCCCGCGATTTTGAGCGCGGTGCACATCTTGTCGCTCATCGAACCAAAGTCCTTGAGCATGTCGAGGGTGATGGGCTTCTCGGAGAACTTACGAATGGAAAGCGCCGTACCGCGCAGCGATAGCGGTGGCACGATGACGTTCACACGGCTGCCGTCCTTGAGACGGGCGTCGGCCAGCGGCGTGGTCTGGTCGACGCGGCGGCCGACCTGGTTCACGATGCGCTGGGCGATCTGGAACAGATGCTGCTCGTCGCGGAAGCGGATCGGTGCGATGACCAGCTTACCGCCTTTTTCAATGTAGGTCTGGTCGGGGCCGTTGACCATGATGTCCGATACGTCGGGGTCGTTCAGCAGTTCTTCCAGCGGGCCGAAGCCCAGAAGCTCGTCGATCAGGACTTTTTCCAGCGCGAATTGCTCGCGGCGGTTCAGCGTGACCTTCAACTCGGCCAGCACCTCCATGATGATCGGGCGGAATTCTTCCGAGAGTTCTTCTTTGGAAAGCGTAGAGGCCGCTTCCGGATCGACGCGTTCGAGCAGGCGGGGAAGCACCTGTTCCTTGATCTTGTGGACGCTGGCTTCGAATCCGCCAACTTCCTGCTTCTCGTGGATCGCATTGGCGCGGTCCGCAAGGCGGGTCATTGCGTCGTCTTTGTTCGGCTGCGCGCCAGCGACATCCATCGCTTCTGCGGCGTCTTCGCCGGGCAGAGGAGGGAACTGTTCACCGCCCGGTGGGGGTGCCTTGTCAGCTGGAGCCGCTGCCTCGCCGCCCTTCATCGGGCGGGCAACACCGAAGGATGAGCGTCCGCCGCCGGGTCCATTCTTGCGTCCAAATGCGCTCATCGTTCCAATTCCCTCGGAGGTAATCCGTTATTGTTGTTGCCGGCCCGTCTGCGCACCCATCTGACAACAGGGCGAAGAAGGCCTTCTGGAAAATGGTGAATAGGCAGGAAACCTTATTTTTTTCCTAAATGCGCGGGGCCCGGTTGGTTTCGGTATTGGACGTGAGGGTGCGAGGCGGGTTAGGGGCGCGCGCCGACTGATGAATTTTGAGGAGAAACCGGGCCGTGCAGGACAATGAACGGACCGGGCTTTTGCTGGCGATGGCCGGGTTTGCCAGCTTGTCGGTCGGCGATGCGGTGATCAAGACGATGTCCGGTGAGTGGTCGCCGCTGGCGGTGGGCGCGCTGCGATTCACCATCGGGGCGATTGGCCTGTCGGTATTGCTGTTCTGGAAAGAAGGCGCACGCGGTTTCCGGCCCAGTCACCCCTGGCTGCAACTGGCGCGGGGATTTTGTCTGGCGGCGGCAAGTCTCTGTTTCTTCTGCGCGATTTACCTGATGCCGCTTGCCTCGGCGATGGCGTTGGCCTTTGTCGCACCGGTTCTGACCGCGCTGTTCAGCGGGCCATTGCTGGGAGAAAAAGTGCGCCTGCCGACCGTTATCGCTTCGGTGATTGCGCTTTGCGGAGTTGTGCTCGTCCTGCGGCCCAATCTGGCGGCTCTGGGTCTGGCGGCTTTCCTGCCGCTCGCATCGGCGTTTTTCTTCAGCATGATGATCATCGCCAACCGCGCATCGGGCGGGCAGGGCAGTCCGCTGTCGATGCAGGTCTTTGTCGCTCTGATTGCCGCGCCGCTGCTGCTGATTGCGGCTATTGCGGGCCATTGGAGCGGCATTCCCATGCTGCAGGTGAGCGTCCCGGACTGGAGCGTGCTAGCCCGCTGCGCGCTGGTGGCGGTGACGGCAAGCACGGCGCACTGGCTCGCCTATCTGGGCACGATGCGCGCCGGAGCAGCAACAATCGCCCCCACAACCTATATTCAGATGCTGGTTGCTATTACGCTGGGCTGGTGGTGGTTTGGCGATGTGCCCGACGCAGTCACTCTGGCGGGCGCTGCTATCATCATCGGTGCCGGGCTGATTCTGTGGCGCAGCACACCCTCGGCTGCTCCCGCCACCACGAAGAAATTGCAGCGCTAGTAGTATAGTAGGATTTTGCGGCTAATAGCGCGGCAACCATAATCGAAGTTTTGCCTTAAGGAATACAAAGCGATGTGCGGCATTATCGGCATTGCAGGCACGGCGCCTGTTGCAGACCGGCTGGTCGACGGCCTCAAGCGGATGGAATATCGCGGCTATGACAGCGCCGGTGTCTGCACTCTGCATGAAGGCGCGCTGGTGCGCCGCCGGGCAGAGGGCAAGCTGGCCAATCTGGTCGAGGAAGTGTCCGGCAATCCGGCGCCCGGCCTGCTGGGCATCGCACACACCCGCTGGGCCACCCATGGCGCGCCGACGGCCGCGAACGCGCACCCGCACGCCACCGATCACGTGGCGCTGGTCCATAATGGCATCATCGAAAACTTCCGCCCTCTTCGCACAGAGCTGACCGATGACGGGCGCACGCTGGAAAGCGAAACCGATAGCGAAGTGGTGGTCCACCTGATTTCGCGCGAAGTGGAAAACGGCGCGTCGCCGCAGGAAGCTGTGCAGACCGTGCTGCCTCGCCTGCGCGGTGCGTTCGCGCTGGCGATTGTGTTCCGCGAGCATCCGGACATTCTGATTGGCGCACGGCGCGGTTCGCCGCTTGTTGTGGGCTATGGCGAGGGCGAGATGTTCCTCGGCTCCGATGCCCTGGCGCTGGCTCCGCTGACGCAGAAAATCACCTATCTGGAGGAAGGCGACTGGGTCGTGCTGACCCGCGATACGGCGGAGATTTTTGACAGCGAGAATTCGCCGGTCGAGCGCCCGATAGTCGCTTCGGGCGCATCTGCCGCTGCAGTGGAGAAGGGCAATTATCGCCACTTCATGCAGAAAGAGATTTTCGAGCAGCCGACCGTCGTGGCGCAGACGCTCGCCAGCTATATCCGGCAGAGCGATGAAAGCGTCGCCCTGCCGCAGATCGATTTCGATCTCTCGGCGGTGAACCGGATCACCATCGTCGCGTGCGGTACGTCTTTCTATGCCGGAATGGTGGCAAAATACTGGTTCGAGCAGTTCGCCCGCGTGCCGGTCGATGTCGATGTGGCGTCGGAGTTCCGCTATCGCGAGCCGGTGCTGGAAGAGGGCGGCTTGTCGCTGTTCATCTCGCAAAGCGGGGAGACGGCCGACACGCTAGCCGCGCTGCGCCATTGCAAGGAAGCGGGCCAGACCATCGCGGTGGTCGTCAACGTGCCGACCAGTTCCATGGCGCGCGAGGCCGATTTGTTGCTGCCCACCCATGCCGGTCCGGAAATTGGCGTCGCCTCGACCAAGGCGTTTGCCTGCCAGCTGGCGGTGCTCGCTGCGCTGGCGGCGCATATGGCGGTGAAGAAGGGGCAGATGTCCCGCGCGGACGAGCAGGACGTTGTGCATCATCTGCTGGAGGCACCTGCCGCCCTGAACGCCGCACTCGATCACGATGACGATATTGCCGGGATGGCGCATCTGATCGCCCCGGCCCGCGACGTCCTGTATCTGGGCCGTGGCCCGGATTATCCTATGGCGATGGAAGGTGCGCTGAAACTGAAAGAAATCAGCTACATCCATGCCGAAGGCTACGCTTCGGGCGAGATGAAGCACGGACCGATTGCCTTGATCGACGAGCATGTGCCCGTGATCGTGCTGGCTCCCAGCGGACCTCTGTTCGAAAAGACGGTGTCGAACATGCAGGAAGTGCGCGCACGTGGCGGACAGATTGTGCTGATCTCCGACGAGGAAGGTCTCGAAGAAGCCGGCGAAGGCTGCCTCGCCACTATCTGCATGCCGAAGGTCCATCCCCTGATCGCGCCGCTGGTTTATGCCGTGCCGGTGCAGTTGCTTGCCTACCATGTGGCAGTGGCGAAAGGCACCGATGTCGATCAGCCGCGCAACCTCGCGAAATCGGTAACGGTCGAATAAGTTACGCTTGGCGGCTGCCTGAAGCAGATTTGGGCCCTATCCTTTACTCGGCGCTAACCTTTCTCCTCTAGCGGGAAAGGCGTGACGGAGAGCGCCCCAAACCGTAGGCAATTGCCAGCCAAACTACCGATCGCAGGTCTGCTCGGCCTGCGGGATACGGGGGATATCGACTGGGCGCATCTGCGGGCGATACAGCATTCCGTTCCGGCATCGAAAATTTCCCTGCGTCTGTTCGGACATGGATTGCTGGCGGCGATTGCAGCGACCGTTCTTTATCCGATCCTGCCAACCGCATATCTCGTTGGCTGGTTCGCACTGGTGGCGGCATCGCTGGGTCTGATGTTTCAGGCCGATACGGATTTGCAGGCCAAACCCGGTCGCCCTTTGAGCAAAGGTTCTGCGGCGCGTCATCTGCGCGGAACGATTGCTGCTGCGATTACCTGGAGTATGTCCACTCCGCTCGCGTGGCTGTTCGGGACGACCAGCGAAGTGCTGGCCATCTGGGCGGTTATCGCCGCGGTCATCACCGGCATCACCATCACTCTGGGCACAGCGCCGCTCGGGGCAATCCTCTTTTCGGTGATCGTCATGGTACCGGGCGCGGTCATTCTGGCACTGTCGGGCTGGTGGGCTGCATCGGTCGCTGCGATTTTGATGCTGGCTCTTGCCTGCTGGGGCTTCATTGTCCGGGCGGAGAATTTCCTGCGCGGCAATCTGGCCGAGGCCGGGATGAACGAGCGTTCGCAAGTCGTTTCGCTCTTGCTGCGAGAATTCGAGGAAAACGAAGCCGACTGGCTCTGGCAGATCGATACATCGCGCCGCATCCGCTCGGCATCGCCGCGTTTCGCGTTTGCGCTTGGCTGCTCTAGCGATGACGCAGAGGGGCAGCCGTTCCTGCAATTGATCTCGGGCGAATATTGGGAAACCGGCCAGTTCCCCAACAGCCTGCACGATCTGGCCGAGCGCCTGAAACGGCGCGAGAGTTTCTCAAACCTGCTGGTGAAAGTCACTATTGGCGGGAAAGAGCGCTGGTGGGAGCTTTCGGGCACACCCATGCTCGATAATCACGGCAAGGATGTCGGCTTCCGGGGCGTAGGCTCCGATGTGACCGAGCAGCGCGAATCGAGCGAGAAAATCGCTTATCTGGCGCGCTACGACACGCTGACCAATCTGCCCAACCGGCTGATGCTGAACGAGGCTTTGGGCGACGCCATGCGCTATGCCCGTCAGTGGCGCTCGCGCTGTGCGTTCCTGATGATCGATCTGGACCGCTTCAAGCAGGTAAACGATTCGCTCGGACACCAGGTGGGCGACCGCTTGCTGGAGCAGGTGGCCCTGCGGCTCAAAGAAGTGTGCGGCGAAAACGAAGTATGCGGCCGACTGGGCGGCGATGAGTTCGCCGTGGTGATCCGCGAGGCCAAGGATGGCGAGATCGTCAATTCCGTAGCGCAGCGCTTGATCGCGCGCCTCTCGGAGCCTTACGCGGTCGACAATCACACGCTCTATGTGGGCGCCAGCGTCGGGTCCGCAGTGGCCCCGCGCGATGGCAAGACTGTCGAAGAATTGATGCGCAACGCCGACCTGGCGCTTTATCGTTCGAAGGACGAAGGCGGCGGGGAGCATTACAAATACGAGCCCTCGCTCCACGCTTCTGCCGAGGAGCGTCGTCAGCTCGAGTTCTCCCTGCGCAAGGCGCTGGAGCGCGACGAGATGCTGCTCCACTATCAGCCCGTCGTGGACTCGAACACGGAGGAGCTGGTCGGGTTCGAGGCTCTGGTGCGCTGGGACAGCAAGGATCACGGCTTTGTCAGCCCCGGCAAATTCATTCCGCTGGCAGAAGAAACCCGCCTGATCGTGCCCATCGGCACATGGGTGCTGGAGCAGGCCTGTATCGAAGCGGCCAAATGGACGTCCAATGTGCGGATCAACGTCAATGTTTCACCCGAGCAATTGCTGGAGCCCGATTTCGCGACCACCGTTGTCCGCGCTCTGTCACGCAGCAAACTCGCGCCGCAGCGGCTGGAACTGGAAGTGACCGAAAGCATCTTCCTGCGCGATGCCGATGTTGCCCGCTCTGCATTGGAGCAGGTGATGGCTCTGGGTTGCCGGGTGGCGCTGGATGATTTCGGTACCGGCTATTCCTCGCTCGGCTACATCCGCAAATTGCGTTTCAGCACGATCAAGGTGGACCGCACCTTCGTGCAAGGGGCGGCTCAGGGCGCTGCAGAGAGCGTCGCGATCATTCGCGCCGTGGTGGCGATGGCGGACAGTCTCGGCATGTCGACGACAGCCGAAGGCGTCGAAACATCCGACGAGGCGGCGCTGATCCGCGATCTGGGCTGCACCAAGATCCAGGGCTATTATTTCGGTCGCCCCATGCCCTCGGGCGAGGCGCTGGATGTTGTCCACCGCGCCAGCCGGATGCGCGCCTGATTGTCAGGCCTCTACGCGGCTCGCCTAAGCAGTGGCCAGCGCGTTCAACACACCTTCGAACAGGGCGCGGCCATCGGTATTGCCGTGGGCATCCTCTACCGCGCGTTCGGGGTGGGGCATCATCCCCAGCACATTGCCCGCCGCGTTCAGCACGCCCGCAATGGCGCGCTGTGAGCCGTTGACATTGTCGGCGTAGCGGAAGGCCACCCGGCCATCCCCTTCCAGCCGGTCCAGCGTGGTCTCGTCGGCGAAGTAATTGCCGTCATGATGCGCTACCGGAATGGCGATGTTCTGGCCTGCCGAATATTGCGCGGTAAACAGGCTCCGCGCGTTTTCGACCGTCAGATTGGCGGTGCGGCAGATAAACGTCTGCTGGGCATTGCGCATCAGCGCGCCGGGCAGCAGCCGCGCCTCGGTCAAAACCTGAAAACCATTGCAGACGCCCAGCACCGGCACACCGCGCTCGGCCGCAGCGATGACATCGCGCATGATCGGGCTGTTGGCGGCCATCGCACCGGAGCGCAAATAGTCACCGTAGGAGAATCCACCGGGCAGGGCGATAAAATCGAGGCCATCGGGCAGCGCACTGTCGCCATGCCACACGCGCACCGGTGCAGTGCCGGACACCAGCTCGATAGCCACCGCCATATCGCGGTCGCAATTGGAGCCGGGGAAGGTGATGACGGCGCTTTTCATCGGCTCAGCCCACCTTCTCGATCCGGTAATCCTCGATCACCGTATTGGCGAGCAGCTTGTCGCACATCTCGGTAATCTGCGCGTCGGTCGTCGTATCCGCCACGTCCATTTCGACCGTGCGGCCGATGCGAACGTCTTCCACGCCGGTAAAGCCCAGCCCCTCCAGCGAGTGATGGACAGCGCGGCCCTGCGGATCGAGCACGCCCGGCTTCAGGCTGACATGGATGCGGACTTTCATCGGACGGTTCCCTCATTGTGGGGCGGATCAGGTATCTGTGCGCCCTATAGCGAGAGGGGCAGCTGGCGCAATCGCGTAGGGCAGGCTTATCACTCGGCAATTGCCGTTTCGGCAGCGGTCTGCGGCAAAACCGTGATGACCACAGCGTCTGCCGGATCGAGATAGCGCACCGCAAGCGCCTGCAAATCCTCCGCCGTCACGGCGCGGTAGCGATCCGCGCCTGCCAGATATCGGGCAATCCGGTCCGGCTCGCTCTGCGCGCGGCGGGTGTAGCGAAGCCAGCCGCCATTTGTTTTCAATGCATTGTCCAGCCCTTCCAGAATCGGCTGGCGGGCGCGCTGCAGCATGTCTTCGGACACCGGTCCGTCACGAAGCGCTGTGATGGTGGAACGGATTGCGGCGCTGGCCACGTCCAGCCGCTCGACATCGACGCCCGCGCTGACCGCAAAGGTGCCGTAGCCATCATAATAGCGCGAGGGGCTGCTCGAGACGCCGGGGGAATACGCATCGCCCAGCCGCTCTCGCAGTTCATCGGTCATCGCCAGATCGACGACGGCGCGCAGCAGGCCGAGGCCGACGGTTGTTTCCGGATCGAGCGCATCGGTGGTGGGCCAGACGAACCGCAGCAGGGCCTGATCTGCTTCGCCGGTATGGTACAGCGTGCGGGGGCTGCGATCGGCGGTAAAGGCGCGCTCACGGGCACCGGGCGGGGTGGTGAAATCCGCCTCGCGCCGGGGCAGGGCACCCAGAGTGCGCGCCACCAGAGCAATCGCTGCGTCCTCATCGATATCGCCCACCAGCGCCACTTCCAGCGCGCCGTTCTCCAGCCGGTCGCTGATCGTGTCGCGCAGGTCCGACAATTCCAGCGCGCGATAGGTCGCCTCGTCCTTCAGCGTGAAGCGCGGATCGTCATCGGACAGGATGTTGGCCTCGTAAGCGCCCAGCGCCGCACGCGGAGTGGCGGTGAGCCGGGCGAAATAATCCTCCAGCGAATTGCGGTAACGGGTGAGCGCTTCGGGCCGGTAGCCGGGATCGGTCAGATAGGCCGCGATCAGCTGCAATTGCAGTTCCAGATCGCGCGGCGTGGTGGTGGTGGTGCCGGCAAAACTGTCGGTCTGCGCGCTAAAGCGGAACTGCGCATTGCGGCCCGCAAGCACAGTGGAGAGATCGTCTGCAGACAGTTTGCCAAGGCCCGCCGATGGCAGCAGCGCCGCCAGAGCAGTGCCCTCCGAATTCTCGCGCGTATCGAGCCAGTTGCCGCCGTCGAGCACGTAGGAGACGCGCACCCGGTCATCCTCCAGCGCCGTCTGCTTCAGATTGAGCCGCACGCCGTTGTCGAACACGAGTTGGCGGATGCCGAGCGCTTCTTCCACCGTGTCGGAGACGACCATGCCCGGCTCCCCGAAATCAGTGTAGGGGAAGGCGTCGAATGCGCTTTCCTGCGGCGGCTCTACTGGCAGGGCGACGGCACTATCCCATGCCTCGCGCAACGCCGCCTCGCCGCCTTCGGGCGCGGTGCGTCCCTGAAAGCGGATCAAAGGCTCCTCCAGCGGGATAACGTCACCGCGCAAGGCTGCGACCACCTGGTCGGGAGTAAGGCGCTCCACCGCGCTTTCGAACAGGGCCAGGCCAAAGGAGGGACTGGTCGGCACCAGATCGTTGCGCGCCAGCCCCACTGCGCCGCGAACATAGCTGCCATGGCTGCGCGTGGCGGCGGCGTTGACCTGATTTTGCAAAGCTGTGCGGCGGCTGGAGACTTGCTCGGCAATCTCTGCCTCAGTCACGCCGTGCTGCATGATGCGGACATATTCCTGCGCTGCGGCTGTCAGGCCGCGCTGCCAGTTGCCTTCCAGAGCAGCCAGCACCAGCGATGTCTGGCGGCCCGCCTCGAAGATGTCAGAAGTGCCGAAGCCTGCATTGCGGAATGGCGGCTCTTCCGACAGCGTCAGACGGCGCAGGCGGCGATTGACGATCCCGTAGCCGATGCTGCGGATGATCGCTGCGCGCCGGTTGGCGGAAGTGTCGGGCCGGTCGATCCATTCGCCAAACCGGGCGACGCTAATCTGCGCGTCGAGCGCGGGATCGGTGTAGATATCGGCGGCGCCCTTGTAGTCGGGCTGGACCGGACCGGCAGAGGGCTGCGGCGCATGGGGCTTTGCCTGCCAATCGGCGAAGCGGGTGCGGATTTTCGCCTCCACTGCCTCGGCATCGAAGTCACCGACAACGATCAGCGTGGTATTCGCGGGGATATAAGTCCGCTCGTAAAACCCGCGCAGCACATCGGCGGTGGCGGTATCGACATCCTCGCGGTCGACCAGCGGATACCGGTTGGAAATGAGCGAGCCGGGAAAGAAGAAATCGATCTGGTCGGCAGAGGCAAGGCTGCGATAGTCGGTCCGGTCGCGGCGCTCTGCGATCAGCACGCCCCGCTCGCGCTCCACCGCATCCACTTCGAAAAGCAATTCGCTGGCCGTCTCGCGCATGAGGAACAACGCGGTATCAAGCAATTCCTCGTCGGCGCGCGGCAAGTCCAGCATGTACTGCGTGTAGTGAAACGCGGTGGCCGCATTGGTGTCCGCACCGAACGCCAGACCCAGTCGCTCCAGCAATTTCACCATTTCGCCCTCGGGCACATTGGTGCTGCCGTTAAAGGCCATGTGCTCGACATAATGGGCGAGGCCGCGCTCGTTGTCGCGTTCGTCGAACCGGCCCGCTTCCACTTCCATGCGGACCAGAGCGGTGCCTTCGGGCATGCCATTGCTGCGCACGATGTAGCGCATGCCGTTATCCAGCGTTCCGTAAATGGTGCCGTCTTCGGGTTCCAGATCGCTGTCCTCGAAAGCCCAAACGGGGCTGGGGGCTTCTGTGGCGGAGGGGACCGCAGGAGCGTTCTGTGCGTGGGCGGGAAGACATCCGCTAAGCGAAACAGCAGCGGCTGCGAAAAACAGGCGTTTGAGCATGGGTTTCTTATGCAGAGTGTGGCTGAACCCGGCAATAACATTGGCATTTTCGCAATGCCCCGGTGTTAGGGTCCGCGCAGCGATGAAAATGGACCTTGTCTACAACCCCGTGGCGGGCAGTTTCCGAGCGGAGCGGCTGGAGCGTCTGGCGGAGGCGTTCGCCGCGCAGGGGTTTGCCGTGCAGCCGATGGCGACGACGGCTGAAGGCGCGGTGCTGTCTGGCGAGGCCGATCTCGTCTGCGTGCATGGCGGCGACGGGACACTGCGCGATACGGTGCAGGCCCTGATGCAGAAGACCGGGCAAGACGCTGGCGAGACACCGCTCTGCCTTGCGCCTGCGGGGACGATTAATCTTGTCGCCCGTGAGCTGGGCTATGCGCGCGATCCGTTGGCTCTGGCCCAGCAACTCGCTTCGGGCTGGGCGCGGGGAACCGACAGCTGGGTGCACTCGCCGCTCTATGCGCTGGGCGAGACACCGATTGTATCGTGCCTCAGCATCGGGCCCGATAGTCACGCTGTGGCAGGCGTTTCACCAACCTTGAAAATGCGTATCGGTCGCTATGCCTACGGGGCTGCGATGATGAAGCAATTGCGCCGATGGCCGCGCGCGCCCATGCCGATCAGCGGAGAATTGGCCGACGGCACACCGTTCGAGACGCAGGCAGAGGCAGCGATTGTCTCCCACGGAGCATTGTATGGCGGCCCGTTCCAGTTGAGCCGGGCGGCTGCACTAAAGGCGGATTCGGTGGAACTCATCACGATGCGGCAATCCACCCGCACCGGAACCGCTGCCCTGATGACAGCGGCGATGTTGGGCCGGCCGGTGGAGGGCATGCGCGGTATTGAAATCCGCACCTGTCGCCGGATTACTTTCGCCGACTGTGTGGCGCCGGTGCAGGTCGATGGCGATCATATGCCGGAATGCGCCCACACGATCGAGCCGGCCGGGATCAGCCTGCGATACTGCGTGTAACGTTTACTTCGTCGGTTTCGGCGATTTGCCGCGCATCCGGCCGCGATGGGCGTCCATGTCCAGCACTTCGCCGGGGCCGTTGTCCTCGCCGTTCAGCAGGCCCAGACGGCGGGCGACTTCTTGGTAGGCCTCTTCTTCGCCGCCCAGATCGCGGCGGAAGCGGTCTTTATCCAGCTTCTCGCCCGACTTCATATCCCACAGGCGGCAACCATCGGGGCTGATCTCGTCGGCCAGGATGACGCGGCTGTAATCGCCGTCGAAAATGCGGCCAAACTCCAGCTTGAAATCGACCAGGCGGATGTCGATCCCGGCGAACATGCCCGCCATGAAATCGTTGATCCGGATCGCCATGCTGGCCATGTCCTGCATCTCTTCCGGGCTGGCCCAGTTGAAGCAGGCGATGTGCTCTTCCGACACCAGCGGATCGCCCAGCGCGTCGTCTTTGAAGTAATATTCGATCAGCGTGTGGGGCAGCTGGACGCCTTCTTCCAGACCCAGCCGCTTGCAGATGGAGCCGGCGGCGACATTGCGCACAACCACTTCGATCGGGATAATTTCAACCTGCCGCACCAGCTGCTCGCGCATGTTCAGGCGGCGGATGAAATGTGTGGGGATGCCGATCTGGGCGAGGCGGGTGAACACATGCTCGCTGATGCGATTGTTGATCACGCCCTTGCCGTTGATCGTGCCCTTTTTCTCCGCATTGAACGCGGTGGCATCGTCTTTGAAATACTGGATGATCGTGCCGGGCTCGGGGCCTTCGTAAAGGATCTTGGCCTTACCTTCGTAAATCTGGCGGCGACGGGTCATGAAATCACCCTTGCGTAAAAGGGGAAAAATGGTGCCCAGGGGCGGATTTGAACCACCGACACGGCGATTTTCAATCGCCTGCTCTACCCCTGAGCTACCCGGGCATTCGCTGCGGAGCCGATCCTTGAGAATCTGGAGCGGCGAGCGAGTGAAGCGCGCCTATGGCGAAGCACGGCGCGCTTTGCAAGGGGGATTTATACACCATCCTCGTCAGAACGCGCACCGATTTCCGATGCAATCTCTTCCGGCATGGCCGGGCGGCCGGGAACGGCATAGCCATCGCCGAACCACTGGGCCAGATCGCGGTCACGGCAGCGTTGCGAGCAGAAGGGCGTATGCTCTTCGCTGCGGGGTTTTTTGCAGATCGGGCAGGGTCGGGAGCGCGTCATTGATCCACCAATTGGGCATGGCCTGCCTCCAGGGCAAGCTTCGGATTGGTCTCTATCCGCACTTCTTTCCCGGTGCGCTGCGCCAGCTCGACCAGCCATGCTTCTTTCAGCTTGGCTTTGAGGGCAGGGTGGACACTCATCAGCAGGACCCGGCCGGTTCCTTGCGCCATTTCGGCGCGGCGCAGGGCCATGCGGGCGCAGGCACCGGTGCGCGACAGGCTCAACCTGTGCAGCAGCGAGGGCCCTTCCAGCCGCGCGACAAGTTGGACGAAGCCGAATCCGTTCATAGCCGTGCGCTCATGCGGCCAGTCGTCCAGCGCTTCGGACAGTGCTGCATCGACGGCTTTCCGGCCCGCCTTGTCGGGGATGGTCGGGAAATCGATGCCGATCGAGCCACCAAGGTCGAACCATTGCAGAGCCCGCGCAATGGAGGGGATGGCGGCCAGCGACAATTCGCGCGGGGTTCCTTCGCCGTCCACATCGATCAGGGTCATCGCGGGCGTGGTGCTGACGATGATGCTGCCGCCGGGAAAGTCCAGCGTGCGTATGGCTGCCGAGTCCCACACATCTTCCCACAGGCCGGCGGGGAAGCGCCGCACGATTGTTCCCGTGTCGATGACCGTTTCGGGCGGGATATGCGGATTGTCATCGCCGAAATAGCGAGCCTGCGCACGCTTCAGGCGGCCCTGTTCGGCGATCTGCTCGCGGGTGATGATGAGGCGGACCTGGCTGCCCTCTGAGGCATCGCGGGGCAGACCGTCGGCATTGATTTCAGTCCCCCGCTCGCTGACGCAGAGCGCGCGGGAAGAGCCTGTTTTGCGCGAGACGATTTTCGCCATCAGGATGGTGCGGGCGCACTCCTTCCCGATCCAGAACATCCGTGCGGCGAGTGCTCGGTCGTTTTCGATCAGCAAGGCGCGCGTTTCGCCGATGCCTTCCTCGACCAGCCACTCAGCCAAGACGAAACCCTGCCGCCTTCAGTAGCGCGCGCGTTTCGAACAGCGGCAATCCGACCACGCTGGAATGGCTGCCCTGTATCCATGAAATCAGACCCTCGGCAGAGCCCTGAATGGCGTATCCGCCTGCCTTGCCGTCCCACTCGCCGCCCGCCAGATAGGCGTCCAGCTCTTCGGCGCTCAGGCGTTTGAATTTGACCTGCGTAGTGCTCAGCTTCTCGCGCATCACGCCATCGGGTGCACGCAGGGCAATGGCGGAGAGCACTGTATGTCGTCGTCCCGACAGCAATTCGAGGCACCGGCGCGCCGTCGCCTCGTCCTCGGCCTTGGGCAAGATGCGGCGACCGGCGGCAACGACCGTATCGCCCGCCAGCACATAGGCGTCAGCAGAAGCTGCCGCCTCCGCCTTCTCGCGCGCCATGCGCACGGTGTAATCGCGCGGAAGCTCGTCCTTTGCAGGCGTCTCGTCGATATCGGCAGGGGCGATGGCGTCGGGCTCCACACCCAGACGCGCGATCAGCTCGCGGCGTCTCGGGCTGGCCGAGGCAAGAATGAGTTTTTGTGATGAGCCCGTCATTGCTGAGCCCGGTCAGGGCCAACCCTTAGGAACCGGGCCCTCAGGAACCGGGGCCGGGGCCCTGTGCTGCGTTCTGGCCCGGACCGCCGCGGCCCGGCATGAAACGATAGGTGATCCGGCCCTTGGTCAGATCGTAAGGCGTCAGTTCGACCAGAACCTCGTCCCCCACCAGCACGCGGATGCGGTTCTTGCGCATTTTGCCGGCGGTGTGGCCAATAATCTTGTGCTCGTTTTCCAGCTCGACCCGAAACATCGCGTTAGGTAGCAGCTCGATAATCTTGCCGCGCATTTCGAGGAGTTCTTCTTTGGCCATGTAATTCCATCAGTTCTTGTGTGTGCACGCCAGCACGGCGTGTTCGAGCGCGCCCCATAGCGTCAGGACGGTAAAAAGAAAAGCTTTGGCAGCAGGAGAGGTTCCCGCGTCGCCCTTGCGGGCAGGCCGGTGTCTAGGCGGTAACCGGACCCGCTGTCAGTGCAGCGAGCAGGACGGGAACATCAGCGAAGCGAGGCCTTCGGGCGCAAATTTGGTCCATTCGCCCTCTTCCTGTGCCAGACGGTCGGCAATGGCGAACACCGCAGCCGGGTTCACGCCGAGGCCGCAATGGCTGGCGATGACTTCGATATTCTCCGTCTCCGGCCCAGCCTCCTGAATCGATCCGCGCCAGTGCACCACGCCATCGGTCTTGGTCAGGATCGAAGTGGTGGGCACGGGCGGTGCCTCTGCCAGCGACTGGAAACGGCCATCCTTCATCGGCTCCGGTTCGCGCCCATTGAGCCATTCGAACAGCCGCGCTGCATTGGTGTGGTTCCGGTCGTCGGAAATCGGGCTGCCCAGCGAGATGACCTGCCGCACCTTTTCCGGCGCCTGCTTGGCCAATTCGCGGGCAAACACACCGCCCAGGCTCCAGCCGACAATGGAAATCTTGCGACCCGTGCGTCCGTACAATTCGTCGATGCAGTCCATCATCGCTGCGACGCGGGCATTGTCCACGCGGACATTGCGGCCCAGATTCCAGCCCACCGCATCATAGCCCAGATCACTGAGCAAAGAGCGCAGGGGGCGGGTGGAGCTATCACCGGCCATAAAGCCTGGCAGGACGAGCACGCCGTGGCCGTCGCCCTTCTTCAGCGTGGTGAGAAGCGGGCGCAGGGCGTAAAACGTAGCCAGCTCGCTCAGCGCGCGGCCTGGTTCGGCGAGCGCAAGGAAGCGCGACGGGGGACGAGGGGGCATTGCGGGCCGGGTAGTGGCGGCATCTGCCATTGCTGCTTGTGTGCTCATGTTCCTGCGTCCCTGTTACTTTGTTTTCGTTTTTGTTGTTTTCTTCGCGCGCGGTTTCGCAGCGCTCGCTTTCTTTGCGGGCGCTTTGCGCGTCGTCCCTGTCTTGGCAGGAGCGCGCTTCGACGCAGCTTTCGCCGTGCCGGTTTCGGCCTTTTTTACCGTTCTCTTTACCGGTTTAGCACCCGCGCTATTTTTGGAGCCTGAACGCGCCGCGCCTTTGGCCGCTTCTGCAGCAGCCAGATCGCGCAATTCCTCGAAGCTTTCGCGAATGCATTCGATATAGAAATCGGGATCGGGCAGCAGATCGCGGCAGGCGGTAAAGCTGATCGTGGCTTCGTCGACATAGGACTGGACCACATGGCCAAGCCCCATGCCATCGGTGAGGCACACGAGCCCCATCTGGCTCTCCAGCCTTGCACCGGTGGAATAGATCGGGACGGGCGGGCCCGGGACGTTTGTAACGACCGTGGAGAAAGGCTGTTTCACGCGTTCTGCCAGACCCAGCTCGGTATAGAGCCGGGCACCCAGCGACATGAACAGGGCGGGGCTGACCTTGCTGATCTCGGTCATGTTGCGCGCGCCCATCGCGTCGGTCATCGCTTTGGAGTTGACCGTCTGCGCATGGACAAATTCGAGCCGCTCCTTGTGGTCGGCGATGTGCGTGCCGAGCGGCGCGACCATCGCGGCGACCTGATTGCCCATATCGCCTTTCTCGTCCTTCTCGCGGACGGAAATCGGGGCCATCGCTGTCAGCGTTGCCTTGGGCAGATCATCCTTGGCTGTCAGATATTTGTTCAGCGCGCCTCCGACGATGGCAAGGAACACATCGTTGACTTTGCAGCCCGGCGAAAGGGCCCGGATCGCCTTGATATCGGCCAGCGGGACGCTCATCCCCTGAATGACGCGGTGCGGCGAGATCTTGCGGTTGAAGCGGCTGCGCGGGGCGACGAGATTGGTCGACACCTCGAAATCCCGTTTGGCGAGGCCCTTGACGGCATTGGCCAGTCCGGGGGCGGCCTTTGCCGCCACTTCCAGCTGCTTCATCGGGTTGGTCAGCGCGTTGAAATAGCTCTTTCCCAGCAGTTCCGCCGCATTGGGGATCTTTTCCGGCTGCCAGTCATCGGGCGCGTTCGGAGGAGGTGCGTTGGGATCGAGCGTGTGCGTAGCCTCCAGCAGATCGACCCCGCTCATCCCGTCGATGGCGGCGTGGTGCACCTTGGTCACAAGGGCGTAGCTGCCGGGAGGAACGCCTTCGACATTCTCCAGTCCCTCAATGACAGTGAATTCCCACGGAGGACGCGTCAGATCGAGGGGGCGGGCAAAGATGCGGGCGGCCTGAATGCACAATTGTCGCCAGTCACCCGGTTTCGGCAAGGCCAGATGGCGGACGTGATATTCCAGATCGAAATCGGGATCCTCGACCCAATAGGGATAATCCAGATCGAAGGGCACGCGGACGAGACGCTGACGGATCGTCTTGCTCAATTGCATCCGGCTTTCGATAAAGCTCAGAATATCCTTGAAACGGACGAACCCGCCGGGTGCAGTTTCCGGATTATATACAAGGATTGAGCCGATATGCATCGGCGAGTTGCGGGTTTCCATCGCAACGAAGCTGGCATCCATGCCCTGAAGCTGGCGCAAATAGTTCCTCCCACATGGCCTGCTTTTGCAGGTCCCCCGGAACTGCCTAACAGCCAAAAGGCTACCGTCAAGTTACAGGGGGCACGCCTTACGCGCACGGAAACTGCGCAATTCTGCGACAATGCGACACAAAGACCAGTCTTGAATGCGCCCCGATCCTGGCCCATTTGTCCGCGTGGATGGGGATCCTGAAGCGTTAGAGACTTATGCGATGGCCCGTCTTTACCCGAATGCTCGTTCCACGATTATTGTCGGTCTGCCACTGGTCGCGCTTACGCTGACCTTGCCCGCCGCGCCGCTGGCCGCGCAGGAGGGGCTCGATACCACCGGGCTGGACCCCGTCACCGGTGAAATCGTGGTGATGGCCCCGCGCCTTCCGGGCCAGGTCGATACCGATGTGCCCCCTCTGATCGAGCTGGATGAAGAAGACATTCTCGCTTTCGGTGCCGGTTCTGTGGGTGAACTCGTCGCCCAGCTGGAGCCTTCTTCCGGTTCGGCCCGTGGGCGCGGCGGCGGCGGACGGCCGGTGTTTCTCATCAACGGCATCCGCGTTGCGTCTTTCCGCGAGTTCTTCTCCTATCCGCCCGAAGCGATCCGCAAGGTCGAGGTGCTGCCCGAGGAAGTCGCCCAGCGCTTTGGCTTTCCGCCTGATCGCCGCGTGATCAATTTCCTGCTCCAGCCCGACTATGCCAGCCGCGAGATCGAGGTCGAGTTTGAAGGCCCGGACCGGGGCGGATATTTCGTCACCGAACAGGAATTCACCTTCCTGCGGATTGCGGAGAGCGGCCGCCTCAACCTCAATGTGGAGCATCAGGATACCAGCCTGCTGACCGAGGCCGAGCGCGATATCATCCAGACCGATGATAGCATTCCCGATGTCGCGACGGATCCCGATCCGGCGGCGGCGCGCAGTCTGGTGGCCGACAGCCGCCAGTTCGAGGGCACGCTTAACTGGGCGACCACCGATCTGGACAGCGGTTCCTCCACCAGCCTGAGTGCCAGTTTCGAGCATGAAAACAGGCGCGCCCTCTCGGGTCTCGATGCGGCTTTCCTGACTGCGCCGGACGGCAGCACAGCGCTCAGGACGTTCAATGCGGACGATCCGCTGACCCGGCGCATCAACAGCGATACGGTGAGCCTCGCGGGAAGCTATGCGCGGCCCGTGGGCGGCTGGCAGTTCACTTCCACGCTGGACGCCAGTGTGGACGATACGCGCACGCGCATCGATCAGCAGGCGGATACCAGCGCGCTCGAGGCAGCAGCGCTGGCGGGCGCGCTGGCGCTCGACGGCTCCCTGCCGGTTCTGGGCGAGAGCGGTTTCGATGAAGCGAAGTCGCGGGTCTACGATGTCAGCGGTAAGGTCACTCTTCGCGGAAATCCGATCTTCCTGCCGGCCGGTGATGTGGGTGTGACCTTCGATCTGGGCTATGACTGGTCGCGCATCGAAAGCAGCGATACTCGCAGCCTGACGAACACCCAGCTGACGCGCGGGCTGACTTCGGGAGGCATCAATGTGGCAGTGCCGCTGACCAGCAGGCGGGATGATTTTATGGCCGCGCTGGGCGATTTTTCGGCGAATTTTCAGGGCCGCATCGATCACTTCTCGGATTTCGGCACGCTGTATGAATGGAGCGCGGGCCTGACTTGGGAGCCGGTTGACCGTCTGACGCTGTCGGCCACCTATGTCGATGCCGAAGCCGCGCCCACGCTGTCGCAGCTGGGCGATCCGCTGACCACATCGTTCAACGTCCCGATTTTCGATCTGACGCGCGGCGAGACAGCGCTGGTGACAGTCACCGACGGAGGCAATGCCGCGCTGCCATCGGAAAGCCAGTCGGACTGGAAATTCAGCGCCAACTGGAAGCTGCCGACCAAGGCCGATATGCGTCTGAATGTCGATTATATCGACAACACTTCGCGCAATGTCACTTCGGGCTTTCCCGCGCTGACACCGGCACTGGAGGCAGCCTTTCCGGACCGTGTGACCCGCGCTGCGGATGGCCGTTTGCTGGCGCTCGACACCCGTCCGCTTGCCTATGACGAAACCAATGCCCGCCGTGTGGTGATAGGCCTGACGATGCGCGGCCAGATCGGCGAGCGGACCGAGCGGGGCGGGAGGCCCGGTGGCGGTCCGCCGGGCAGCGGCCGCCCTGGTTCCGGGCGACCCGCAGGCGGACCTCCGCCGGGGGGCGCTGGCAATGGACCGCCATCGGATGCAGCTGCAGGGCAGGTTCCTGCAGAACGCCGCGCGCAATTCCGGGCGACGCGCGAGCGGTTCTGCACAACGCCGGAGGGCGAAGCGCCCGACCTGACCGGGGTGCCTGAACCGATGCTGGCGCGGTTGCGCGGGCCAGATGGTGAGATCGATCCCGCTCGGCTTGCGCAGGCGCGCGAGCGGCTATGCTCGGGCGACGGTCCGCCGGGTAATTCTGCGTCCGGTCCGCCACCGCAACAGGCATCGCAGGGTGCTCCCGCAGCGCGTGGCGACCCCAGTCCGGCGGCGTTTCTCGGGCGCGGTGGCCCGCAGCGGCCCCGATATTTCGTCAATCTCAGCCATACGATCGAGCTGGAAGACACCATTCTGGTCGCGCAGGGCGTGCCGGTGCTCGACCAGCTGGATGGCGATGCCACGGCTACGTTCGGCCTCGCCCGGCACAGTTCGCGTCTCGAGGCCGGCCTGTTCTTTGGCGGAGCGGGCCTGCGGGTCTCGGGCCGGTATCTGGGCAAGGCCAATCTGTCGGGCAGCGGCCTGCCGGGCAGCAGCGACCTGTTCATCGACGATTTGGCGACGATCGACCTGCGCGTCTTTGCCGATCTGGGCCGCCTTCTGGATAAAGAGGACGGGCCTCTGAAGGGCCTGCGCCTCAGCTTCCGAGCGGACAATGTGTTCGACGGACGGCGCATCGTGCGCGACCAGACCGGCGCGATCCCGCTGCGGTTCCAGCCCCTTCTGGTCGATCCCACCGGCCGCTATGTCGGGATCGATATCCGCAAGCTGTTCTGACGAAAGCGAGAAGGCCCGCCGGGGAAAGGCGGGCCTTCATGCCTTGATGCCATTGGCAAATCTCAGCCAGCCGTGACCAGCTTGCCGAGCGTGTTCCAGTCATCCTGCGGCGACCAATTGCGGTTCGCACCGAGATAGGAGTGCTCGTCCAGCTCCAGCAGGCCGATCAGCGTTTCAGCCACGATCACTGCACCCACAGGGCCGAGGCCCTCGCCTTCGGTGGTGCTGCCATCCGGCTCGACGCGGCCGATTACCTCTGCTTCGGCCAGAAGATAGAGCCAAAGCGGGATGCCATGGGCCGAAAGCGCAGGGTCCAGTTGTCCCACGCGCTTGACTACCTTTTCGATCTGCTTGGGCGGACAGCCGATGGCTTCGGCGATTTTCTCTCCGCCGGGCAGCAGAAACGTGTTGCCGCGCAGAAGATTGCGCGTCGCGAGCGAAGCCTCGCCCTCGGTGATAAAGGGCAGGGCCAGCAGATCACCGGCCATTTTCAGGTCCAGCTTCTGCGCGCGCTCGACCTTGCGGTTTTGCGGCGTGAACAGCAATTCGTGCCAGTCGACCACGCCCTTTGGATCGGTCAGCGCATCGAAGCCGCCGCCCAATATCGCGCCGAACAGTTCCAGCGGCGCTTCGCCCTTCTGCACCTGAACCTTCATCGGGATCATGGAATGGCCAAACCGGTAGGCCGCGACCGAAAATTCGATCGGGATAAAGGGCACAGCGCCGCAATAATGCTCCCGCCCGCAGCCAAGGATCCGGTCAACCACCGGCTGTCCGCACATCGCGGTGAGGAAATCGTTCACCACGGCCCACTGGTAATGCCAGGTCGTTTCGCGGCGCGCGATTTCGTATAGCTCGTGGCCTTCCGGAGCCGTGGCGAAACCGAAATTGGCCGGGAAATTGTGGATCGTCTGGGCGACGTGATTGTGGAACCGGATGATCGCCAACTGGATCTGGCTGATGACCCTGTTCTCGTCATTCCGCGGGTCGCCGATGACGGCGCGGCCATTGGGGCTACGCAGCAGGTCTTCCTGCCGCTCCCCCGCCTGCCCGGGATTGTCCGCGCCGGTCAGCAGTTTGACACCGCCAAAGGGGCCACCCTGCTCGAACAGATAGGGCTGCGCCTCCGGACCGAGCCCGTAAATGCAATCGAGGTCCAGCGTCGGTGTACGGACATTGGCAATTTCGCCCGGATTATCGACCACCGTATCGAAGCTGGTCGAGGCATCGAGGGTGACATCGTGATCGACGAACTGGCCGAAAAATACCATGCCAACGGGCACGGAAGCTGTCCGGTCGTTTTTCGATTTGCCATCCATCGGGCCGCCCTTGCGGCCGATGTTTTCGAGCACCTGGCGCGGGGTGAATGCGGGGCTGAGCTTGGGAAACAACCGGCCAAACCGGTCGTCCCGTTGATCGGCAGAGCTGTGCCCGCGGCGGCAATGGGCGGCCATGCCTTCCAGCGGTTTCATGCCATGATGTTCGTGATTTTGCATAGGTCGACTCCGTTCAAAAGTGCGTCAGAATGCGACCGACATTTGTCTTTTGATCGTGATGAGTCGTGCGAACCGTTCTTTCGGTTCAATGATCTTACGAAAATTTATCGAATGGGCGCCGAATAGAATCGCAATTCGGGGAATCAGGTCTTTATCGACTGCCTTGCGGGCAACCGGTTTTGTTTCTTGCCAATTTGGATAGACTGCCGCGCGCAGGCGCAGATACCGCTGGTTAGTCGGCCAGTTCCGGTGTCAGATCGCGGCATCCGGCGTCGGCGCGCAGCCCTTGCAAATAGCGTTCGCGCAGAGTCGGCGGATGAAGCGGTTTGCGCTGCGGCTTCTGCTCGCTGGCCACCACGCGGGTCGGCAGGCGAAGTTCGGCAAGGAAGCGCTCCAGCTCGGTCCCATGGTCGCGTTTGCGGTGGCGCGCCAATTGCGGGATGCGCGCCAGATCGCCCTGCGTCAGGCCGAAATGCAGCAGCTCGCGGTAGGTCACGCGCTCCGCCATGCTGGCGGCAACACGGATGCCATAGGCGCGGACCAGCTCTGCCAGCGTCGCGTCGATCCGCGTTTGCTGATGGCGTTCCTTGCTGCGGTTGCGGTTCTTCACCACCACCCAGTCGGGCCGTGCGCCCATCCGGCTTTCGCGCTCTGCCGCCAGATCGACAACCGTACGCGCAAAGGGGCCCGGTTCGATCAGCCTCCGGTCGACCGGATCGAACCGGCCCAGCAGATCAAGATCGAAATCCGAGGCATTGATCGGTGTCACCAGCGTATCGGCCAGAGCCACCGCGCGGCGGCCGAGCGGTGTGTCACTGCCGGCGGTGTCGAGAACCACAAAATCGGCGCTCGCCCCGATGCGGGCGATTTCCTGCAGGATTTGCGCAGCGCCGTTTTTCTCCACCTTGGCGGCAGCGGGGCAGGCGATAGGGGCGCTCAGACAGCGGGCGGTCGCGGCGCGCTGCTCCAGCGCTTTGGACAGGCTGCCTTGCCGCGCGTCCAGGTCGATCGCCGCCACGCTTGCCCCGGCATTGGCCAGCGCCACTGCGGTGTTGAAGGCGAGGGTGGATTTGCCCACGCCGCCTTTCTCGTTGGCGAAAGTAATGACATGGCCACCCGGTCGCGGGCGGCTGCATATCTCGTCGAAAATGCGCTGCGGGCACTCGCCCCAGCTGTATGGCGCGTCGGAAGCGCGCTCCTCTGTCAGACCCTTGTCCAAAAGGCTTCCCCACCCGTTGCGACTCGTGATTATGGCCGCAGTGTCTACAATCCACACGTTATCCACAAGAGATTGAAAAAGTGCTTGCGGCCCAAAACGAGAATATCGCGCATAATATGCTGAATCATTGCGGTAATTTTTTTGTTGCAATGCAGCGCCCTCTACCGCGTATGCGGTTTGCCGCTATGAGGGGCCTCGTGAGCAGCAAATCATGACAAATTGCCGATGACAGAGGAGCGCGCGCAGCGGCCGCATGATCCGCGTGGGGCAGAACGCTTCAACGAGGACCGCGCCGCCTATACTGTCGCCAGCGCGCAGCCCGATCTCGAGGCTGGAGTCAGCGCCATCCGAGAGACGGTGAAGACGCTCAAACCCACGCCCGGCGTTTACCGGATGCTCGATACGCGGGGCGATGTTCTATATGTCGGCAAAGCGCGCAGCCTGAAGGCGCGGGTGGCCAACTATACGCAGGTCAGCAATCTGACCAATCGGCTGCAGCGCATGGTCAGCCAGTGCCGCGCGATGGAAATCGTCACCACCAATTCAGAGGCCGAGGCGCTGCTGCTGGAGGCGCAGTTCATCAAGCGGTTCCGCCCCCCTTTCAATGTGCTCCTTCGTGACGACAAGAGCTTCCCCTTCATCCTGCTGCGGCAGGGGCATGATTTTCCGCGCATCATGAAACATCGCGGCGCGCGGCGGGCCAAGGGCAATTATTACGGGCCGTTTGCCAGCGCGGGCAGCGTCAACACCACGATCAACGCGCTGCAGAAACTCTTCCTGCTCAGAAGCTGCACCGACAGCTTCTTCGCCAATCGCGACCGGCCTTGTCTGCTCTATCAAATCAAGCGCTGCAGCGCGCCATGCGTCGGGCGGATCGATGCGGAGGGGTATGACCGGCTGGTGCGCGAGGCGAAGGATTTCCTCGGCGGAAAATCGAGCGCGGTGCAGGCGCAGATGGAACAGCAAATGGCGAAGGCGGCCGAGGAGCTGGACTTCGAAACCGCCGCGATACTGCGCGACCGGCTGCGCGCGGCGACCTTCATCCAGGGCAGTCAGGCGGTCAACGCGGCAGGGGTGGGCGATGCCGATGTTTTCGCGCTGGCGCACAAGAACGGGCAGATCGCGGTGCAGGCGTTTTTCATTCGCGGCGGGCAGAACTGGGGCCACCGCGCGTTCTTCCCCCGCAATACGGCGGATCAGGAAGACGGGCAGGTGCTCGCCGATGTGCTGCTGCAATTTTACGAGGAAGTGCCCCCGCCGCGCACCGTGCTGGTGGACCGCACGCTGCCCGAGCAGGAGCTGATGGAGCAGGCGCTGGGCGAGGCGACCAGGCTCGCCAGCGGCGATGACAGCAAGTCGGGCGGTTACAAGGTCGCGATCTCCATACCCCAGCGCGGCGACCGGCGGCGGCTGATGGAGCAGGCGCAGCGCAATGCGGTGGAAGCGCTTGACCGGCGCTTGGCCGAAAGCGGCACCAAGGCCAAGCTCAACCGCGAACTGGCAGAATTTCTTGAGCTGTCCGAACCGCCCCAGCGCATCGAAGTGTATGACAACAGCCATATTCAGGGCGCGAAAGCTGTCGGCGCGATGGTGGTGGCTGGCCCCGAAGGCTTCGAGAAAGCGCAATATCGCAAGTTCAACATCAAGACCGCGCAGACCAATGACGATTTCGGCATGATGCGCGAAGTGATGGAGCGCCGCTTTCGCAAACTGGCGGAAGATGCCGACGCCGAAGAAAGCGGTGGCAGGAAAAACAGTCACGAAACGATCTGGCCCGACCTGCTCCTGATCGATGGCGGCAAGGGGCAAATGTCGAGCGTGATGAGCGTATTGGAAGAACTCGGCATCGCCGACCGCGTGCCGACCATCGCGATTGCCAAGGGGCCGGACCACGGGCGCGAGGGGCGCGAAGTGTTCCACTTCCCCGACGGGCGCGAGAAGACCCTGCCGGTCAATTCGCCGCTGCTCTACCACCTCCAGCGCCTGCGCGACGAGGTCCACCGATACGCCATCGGTGCCCACCGCGTGAAGCGCAGCCGCGCCATCACCGCAAGCCCGCTGGACGAAATCCCCGGCATCGGCCCGGCCCGCAAACGCGCCCTGCTGCTGCATTTCGGTACCGCCGGAAAGGTGCGCGCCGCGTCACTGGAAGACCTGCAACGCGCCCCCGGAGTAAGCGAGGCCGTCGCGCAGACGATCTACGATTTCTACCACGCGGGTGGGTGAGGCCCCCAGACGATTCTGCAAGAAAATCCGCGCATTTGTAACGCAATGGGGGAAGGGGGCGAAAGGGTGTCTGTCTGAACATCAGGAGAGACACATGACCCCCGCATTTCGTTCTTCCCGCCTCGTTTCCACCGCCGCCGCCACTGCCATCGCTGCCGCCGCAATGCTGGCCGCCGGTTCTGCATCGGCCAATGAATTCTACGTCACAGGATCGATCGGCCAGACCAGTCTGGAACACGAAATCCAGCGCGACCTCGGTCCCAACCCACCCGCATTGCCGGTGGCCGACACCAGCGGCACCAGCCTGACGTCGGATGACGGCACCAGCCTGCAAATCGCCGCCGGTTACGAGTTCGACCTCGCTGCCCTCCCGGCGTCCGTCGGGATCGAGGGCTTCTACAGCTACGAAACCGCCGAGACGCGCAACATCAACAGCGTTCTGGTTACCGATGTCGATCTGGATTCCCGTTACGGTGCACGGCTGCTGTTCAATTACGACGTGAACGACAAATTCGGCATCTACACCCATGGCGGCGTCACCGTGATCGATTACGATGTCACCAACAGCTACACTTTTGCGCCGCCGGTGACGGAGCGTTCGGACAGTGAAACTGCCTTCGCCTATGGTGTCGGTGCGCGCTACAATCTGACCGACAATGTCAGTCTGGTGCTCGATTATACCCGGCTGAGCGAAACCCAGTTCGACGGCATTCCGGAGGTTGCGGGCAATACCGGCCGCGTCAATCCGAACCGCCTTGGGCTGGATCGTCTCTCCACCGGCCTGCGTTTCAGCTTCTGATCACGCGTTAGAGCGGCGGCGGGGGGGCTTCCCTCGCTCCTGCCGCCGCTCGTCTTTCCTAGTTATCGAAGGGCGACTTACCCGTCGGCTGGTATTTGCCGGAGTAGCTCTTCGCGCTGCCCGGTCCGCCCTTGGCCCCGGCGTTGGGGCGATCTTTCGGGCCGCCCGCTTTCCACGATGAGTTGCCCTTGCGGTGGCCGCCGGGTTTGGCGGAGTGTTTTCCAGCTGGCTTGCCAGCAGGTTTGCCATCAAACTTCTTGGCTCCCGGCTTTACGTCGAACTTCTTGCCAGCCGGCTTCCCGTCGAATTTTTTCGCACCGGGTTTGCGTTCAAACTTGCCGCGAGGCTTGTCATTGCGGGGCCCATCATGGCGCGGTTTGGCGTAGTGCTTGCCGCCGCCTCCACCTTTGAAGTTGCGCCGGTTGTCGCGGGCTTGCTCACGGGGCCCCTCAGCGGATTCCTCGATCAGGATCGAGTCCTGATCATCGTCGCCATCGGCCGTCCGTTTGAGGGCCTCGGCGAACTTTCCGGCAACGGCGCGGGGGACCTGGAAATGCGTTTCCTCATGCCCGATGCGGATCGCGCCCACTTCGTTGCGGGTGATGTGGCCCCGGCGGCACAGCAGCGGGAGGATCCAGCGCGCCTCGGCGTTCTGGCGGCGGCCGACGGCGATCTTGAACCACACAATGTCTTCGAAACCGGGACGCTTGCGGTCTTGCTTGGCAGCCTCTCGCGCGGCAGGCGTGTTGGCGACCAGCTCTTCGGGCTGCGGCATGGAGGCGCGGTGCGCCTGCACCAGTGCCGCTGCGATGTCCTCTGGCGAGCGCTGGGCCATCAGTTGCTCTGCCAGCTTGCGGTCTTCCGCGTCGAATTCGACCTCGGCGGTCAGCTTTTCCATCAACCGTTCGCGATCTTTCACGCGGATTTGTTCGGGCGAGGGGGCGTCCATCCACTCGGCTTCGATCTTCGCGCCGCGCAGCATACCCTCGACGCGCCTGCGCCGGTTGTAGGGGACGATGATCGCCGCTGTGCCCTTCTTGCCCGCGCGGCCTGTGCGGCCGGAGCGGTGCTGCAGAATCTCTGCATCGCGGGGCACTTCGACATGAACCACCAGGCTGAGCGTGGGCAAATCGATCCCGCGGCTGGCGACATCGGTGGCCACGCACACGCGCACACGGCGGTCGCGCATAGCCTGCATCGCCTGGTTGCGTTCCTGCTGCGAATGTTCACCCGACAGCGCCACAACGGCAAAGCCGCGTTCCTGCAAGGTTGCGTGCATCCGCCGGACATTGTCGCGCGTGGCGCAGAACAGGATGGCGGTCTCCGCTTCGTGATAGCGCAGCAGATTGACCACCGCGTTCTCGATTTCGGCGGGGGCCACGGTGATCGCCTGATAGGCAATATCGCCATGCCCGCGATCCTGACCGACCAGCGACAGGCGCAGCGCATCGTTCTGATAACGCTCGGCCAGACGCTCGATCTGGCGCGGCATGGTGGCCGAGAAGAGCAAGGTGCGACGGGTTTCGGGCGCAGCGTCGAGGATCTCTTCCAGATCGTCGCGGAAGCCCATGTCGAGCATCTCGTCCGCCTCGTCCAGAACGACGCCGATCAGGCCGGAGAGGTCCAGCGCGCCGCGCTCCAGATGGTCACGCAGGCGCCCGGGCGTGCCGACAACGATCGCGGGCCCGCCACGCAGCGCGCGGCGTTCTTTCGAGGCATCCATTCCGCCCACACAGGTGGCAATGCGCACACCGACCTGACCATAGAGCCAGCCCAGCTCGCGGCTGACCTGCAGGGCCAGTTCGCGGGTGGGCGCAATGACCAGCGCCAGCGGCTTTTCCGCCAGCGGCATTTCGCCAAGCTCTGCCAGCAGGCTGTCGGCCAGCGCGATGCCGAAGGCGACTGTCTTGCCCGAACCGGTTTGCGCGGAGACGACCAGATCGCGGCCCATCGCTTCGGGTGCAATCACAGCGGATTGCACCGGCGTAGGCTGCTCATAGCCGCGATGGTTCAGGGCATCGCGCAGCTTTTGGGGCAGCGCGTCAAACGGGGAGGGTGCGGATGCAGACGGGGCACCAGCCGGCGTGTCGGTGTCCGTTGGTGCGGAAGTTTCGGGGGATGGTTGGGAGGACATGAAAGCTCACAGAAACAGTGGGTGCGCAGGCTATGCCGGCACCGGAGAAACAGGACATATGGGGCAAAAGCAAGGGGGTGCTCCGGCTATCTCGCAAGCCGCGCATCAGCCCTCAATCGACCGGATCACCGGTCAGGCCAAAATTATGTTGCAGCGCACCATAGCACGCTGCGAAGCGTTTGGCTTGCGGTATTTTTCTGGCGAGGGAATTTGCCGCGATCGGCATTTTTCGGAATAGACCACTTCCGGAACAACCCACCAGAATTCGTGCAATCGAGGTTGCCGGTTTCAAATCCTTTGTTAGTGCAAAGTAGATGGGGGGGGCAGAAATTTTGGAATATCAGGATGAAAGCGAAGAAGTTTCAATAAGGACCTGGAGGGATGCCTTTTGGCTGGCGGCTGGGTCAACAGCAGCACCAGCACTTTTATTCGCCTGCTGGGTAGCGGGGGCACTGACAGTGGAGGCTGTGGTCAATGGCAGCCCTGCGCAGGAGTTGGCAGCCATGCCGATGATTGCGCCCGCGCTGGCGCCTTTTGCCTGGGCAATTCTCTTGCCATTCCAATTCATAGTCGCGTCAATTTGGCGACAATCCAGCGACACACGAAAGTGGTTCGTCAGCACAGCATTTCAGGCGATGTTTGGACTGCCGGTCTTTTTCATTTTCACCGGGTTTATTGCTGCGATCCACCTTGCGGTGCCATTGCCAGCAATCGCGTTGGTCTCCTTTGGGGTGGTCACGATCCTTGCTGTCTTCAGTGCGACGAGTTTTGTGGGCACTGAAAATGGCCGCGCACGCACAGTTTCAGAGCAGCTCGGAGTTATTTCAGGGACCCACAGGGATCTGACTGCTCTTGCAGGCAGTCGCTCGATGCACCGCTTCTTTCAGCGTTTCGGTTCGGGCAATCTGGTCTGGGCCATCGGAATACTTTGCGTGGCGGTTGTCATCCTCTCTTTGGTGCTGGCCGTGACGTCGCACCCACTTTTCATCCTTGGGCTGGTTTTGCTTTTGCCGGTAATGGCTCTGGCGTTTCAGCTGGCGTTTTTGCTCCATTCCAATGTGCGAACTCTCTATTTCCTGTTGGTCGCTGCTCTGGCTGGTGGCCTTTATCTGAATTTGAGCAACCTCAGCCGGGTGGCAGGGCTTTTTTCGCTTCATTCGGAATCGCTCAGCGATCCGCGGGTGCTCCTGTATCTTGCGGTCTCGTCCCTGTCCGCGTTGGTTTCCTTTGTGCTCATCGGTTATTTTTTGGGGCAGGCATTTCAGCTTTCTTCCACCGAGACTGCAAAACTTGCGGTGATAAGCGGAGACAAGCCAAGAAAGGGCAGTTTCTCAAACTCTCTACTACGGGGTATCGGCGCACCAGCATTTGCCGACGTCCTCCCGCAGCGCCGTCGTGAGATCGGCTGGAAGTATGCGGCGAGCGCGGCGCTCGCGGTCCCGATTTTCGTGTTCTTCATGTCGCTCGGAGGGCTCATTAGTGTTCCGCTGAATTTGGTGGCCGGAACATTGTTGGTCGATCCGACGCTAGCATTCGCGAGCCTTCCGATCATGGTTGTCGCGCTCATTCTCACGCCGGTTTTTGTGGCCATACTTTACGTCGCGGCGAGCAGCATGATGGATAGCTCTCGGCAAAAGGAGCATCGTGTTCGGGCCGAGGCGACCGAAGAATATCAGGCCATCGATAGTGAGGATCCGAGGCGACCCATTTTGTACCTGCGGCCATTCAATCTCGACGGCATGGATATGACGCAGCAACAGCAATCGCGGCTAGCCCGATTGATGCGGCTCGACAGTCTTTACAGCAGTTTGGATGATGCTGTTCTGAGTGAGGCTCATTCGTACGGACCTGTGCTTGCGATAGGCAAACCGGGCGAACCCATGCCGCCCCTTGGTGCAGCCCGGCGTTATGTCTCGGACGATATCTGGCAAGAAGTAGTGAAGGACCTCGCCAAATCGGCCTCGTTCGTCATCCTGACGGTGGACGATACCGATGGCGTGAAATGGGAAATCGATATGATTTTTCAGCAGACGATGGCCGACAAGGTCCTGTTTCTTACCAGTCCAGAGCTTGGCAAGGACAAAACAAACGCGATTTTCTCCTCGCTGGTCGAACGTCTTTCATGTGACATCGAATTGCCGGAGAGTCAGGACATTGTCGGACTGCGCTATGGAAACGGCGGCTGCGAGCTGATGGTTGCAGACGAGCTTTCCTTTGAAACCTATTGCATAGCAATTGCTTTGGCGTTGAAGGCCCAGTTTAGCCAGGAGGATGCAATCCTGAACGCCTCCCTTGAAGAGTTGCCCGACGCGGCCTGACTGAATTGGGACACCAACATCGCGACAGCTGGCACATTTGAGGTCGGCGATATTCGCTTCCGGCGAGGCGTCATCCCCTCTCGCGCTGCGCTGGCGACCGGCTCGCCCACGCATCCCTATGATCTTGCCGGGTGGGACCGGATCAATTTGATGATGCGTCCCGATTCGCCCGGACCGCTATAAACTGGGGCGAACTGGTCCGCCTGATCCAGACTGCCCGCCTAACCAACACTATCTCCGCGTCCGCTCCATCAGATCGACCAGCTCTTCGAATTTTGCGCGCTGTTCTTCGGTGTCGCCGCTGGCGATAGCCTCGGCGACGCAGCAGGCGGCGTGGTCTTTCAGCACTTGGCTCTCCACCTTGGCGAGCGCGGCCTTCACCGCCTGCACCTGATGCAGGACATCCATGCAATAGCGGTCATCCTCGATCATCTGCGCAATCCCGCGCACCTGCCCGCCAATCCGGCTGAGCCGCCTGATCTTTGCCGCTTTTGCATCGCTCATGGTCTTTGGTCCGTTGAAATACCCTAGGGGGGTATATATACGCGGCGCCACAATCGTTTTTCAAGCTCGCTGGAATCCATGATCAAATCCCTCAATCGCCGTCGTTTCATCACCAGCACTGCTGGGCTGGCAGCAGCCACGGCAATGCCGATGCCTGCCTGGGCCAAGGGCAGCTCGCTATCCCACGCGAAAAACGGGTTTGGTGAGGTGTCGGGCGAGGATATCGAGCTGGCGATTGGCAACCACCACTTCACCACGGGCGGCCGGTCCGGTCATGCCTTCGCCGTCAATGGCACCGTTCCGGGTCCGCTCGTCCGCCTGAAGGAAGGGCAGGATGTCCGGCTGCATGTGACCAACAATCTGGCAGAGGACAGCTCGATCCACTGGCACGGCCTGCTGCTGCCGTTCCAGTTCGACGGCGTGCCCGGCGTCAGCTTCCCGGGAATCAAGCCGGGGGAGCGCTTCACCTATGAATTCCCGATCCGCCAGAACGGCACCTATTGGTGGCACTCGCATTCCGGCCTGCAGGAACAGGCGGGGCATTACGGTCCCCTCATTATCGAAAGCGCCGATCCGGATCCGCGCTATGACCGCGATTATGTGGTGCTGCTGAGCGAGTTTACGCCGACCCATCCGCACGAAATCATGCGCAAGCTGAAGGTGGGGGAGCATTATTACCAGCGCCAGATGCAAAGCGCGAGCGAGGGCGACATGTCCGGCGCAGACCGGCGCATGTGGGGCCAGATGCGGATGAACCCGCGCGATATCGCGGATGTGACGGGTTCGACCTACACCTTCCTGATCAATGGCCACGGCCCGGCGGATGATTTGCAGCTGGAGTTCAAACCGGGCGAGCGCGTCCGGCTGCGTGTCATCAATGGCAGCGCGATGACGTTCTTCAATGTCCGCATTCCCGGTGTGCCGATGACGGTCATTCAGGCCGACGGGAAAGACGTGGACGAGGTGGAAGTCGATGAATTCCAGATTGGTGTGGCGGAAACTTACGATGTTATCGTGACGCCGCCGGATGGCAGCCATGCGATCACGGCAGAGGCGATGGACCGCAGCGGCATGGGCGTCGCCAGCCTGACCAGTCACAAGGGGCACCGTGCCACGCCGCCGCCGCTGCGTGAAATCCCCACCCTGACCATGACCGATATGGGCATGATGGATCACGCCGCCATGCGGCACGATATGTCCGGCATGGATGGCATGGATCACAATATGCGCGACACCTCGCTGCTGCCCGATGATGTGGAGGCAGGGCCGGGCGTCGATATGGTGTCGCAGTCGCCGATGGACCGGATGGATTACCCGGGTCTCGGCCTCGACACTGTCGATCACCGTGTGCTGCGCTACACCGATCTGAAGGCCAAACAGGCCAACCCGCACCGCATGGTCGAGCGTGAGATGACCATCCACCTGACCGGCAATATGGAACGGTATATGTGGAGCTTCGACGGCAAGAAATTCACCGCCGTCACCGATGATCCGATCCGCTTCGGGTTTGACGAGCGGGTGCGGGTGAAACTGGTCAACGACACGATGATGGCCCATCCGATCCACTTGCACGGGCATTTCTTCGAGCTGGTGAACGGCGCGGACCACATGCACCAGCCGCTCAAACATACGATGGTGGTGCAACCCGGCAGCACGGCGACCTTCGATCTGACCGCGAACGAGCCGGGCGACTGGGCGTTTCACTGCCACCTGCTGTTTCACATGCACGCCGGGATGATGCAGGTGGTGACCGTGCGGCCCTTCCCCGATGCGCCCGCGAAGGCCCCGGCATGATCCGCGCTCTTTTGCTCACCGGCGCTTCGCTGGCGGCGGCTCCGCTCGCTGCGCAGGATCATTCCGGGCATGCTGGGCATGTTGGGGCAGCGACCGATGCGGCTCCGGCGGAAATGGATCACTGCGCGATGGGGCACCTGCCGCCGGAGCAGTGTCCGCCCAAGGCTGGCGCACAAGTGGAACCGGAGCCGGAGCCAGCGCCCAAGCAGCCCGAGATGGACCACTGCGCGATGGGCCACTTGCCCCCGGAACAGTGCCCGCCGAAGACTGGCGCACGAGTTGAACCAAAGCCGGAGCCTAAGCCCAAGCAGCCCGAGATGGATCATTGCGCCATGGGCCATCTGCCGCCCGAACAGTGCCCGCCGAAAACCGGGTCTGCCGCGCATGGGGAGATGGATCATTCCGCGCACGGGATGGGCACTGATAAATCCGCACCCGGTGCTGCGCCGGAAAGCGCCGTGCCTGCGCGCGCACTTGCAGGGCCTCGCTATGCTGCCGATGCGATCTGGGGCGCAGAGGCGATGGCCCCCTCCCGCGCGCAGCTCGCCCGCGAAAATGGCGGCATGAAAACCGGCATGGTTCTGATCGAGCGGCTAGAGGCGCGCTTCGCCACCGATCGCGGCGGCGAGGACGGTTATGTGTGGGACGCGCAGGGCTGGTATGGCGGCGATATCCGCCGCTTCGTCATCAAAACCGAGGGCGAGGGCGAGCTGGGCGGCGCGCTGGAAGATGCCGAGTTTCAGGCGCTCTACAGCCACGCCATCGGTCCGTTCTTCGATCTGCAAGGCGGCGTGCGACTGGATGCAGAGCCCGAAACGCGCGCGCATCTGGTGCTGGGTGTGCAGGGCCTCGCGCCTTACTGGTTCCATGTCGACGGGGCGTTGTTCCTGTCGGACAGTGGCGATCTGACCGCGCGGGTGGAAGCGGAATACGACCAGAAGCTCACCCAGCAATGGATCCTGCAACCGCGTATCGAGGTGGAGCTGTCCGCACAGGATATTCCCGAGCGCGAGATCGGCGCAGGAATTACCAAGATCGAGCCCGGGCTGCGGCTGCGCTACGAAATCGTGCCCGAATTCGCGCCTTATGTGGGCGTGGAGTACGAGGCCAAGCTGGGGCAAACCGCCGATATCGCCCGCGCGGATGGAAAAGACCCCGACGGGATCAAAGTGCTGGTCGGTCTGCGCGGCTGGTTCTGATTCCCGGCTTCAGCCTTTCCCCTTCCGCCGCCGCATCATGCCTTCTTGCGCCACGCTCGCGACCAGCTCGCCCGCGCGGTTGTAGATGCGGCCGCGGTTGAAGCCTCTGCCCGATCCGCTCCACGGGGCGTCGGTCGCGTAGAGGAGCCATTCGTCGGCGCGCGCCTCGCGGTGGAACCACAGCGCATGATCGAGGCTCGCCCCGACCAGCTCGCCGCGCATCCAGCTAAGCCCATGGGGCAGGGCGCTGGTGCCCAGCAGCGTGTAATCGCTGGCATAGGCGATGATCGCGCGGTGGATGGCGGGGTCATCCTCGATGGCGGGCAAGGTGCCGGAGGTTTTGAACCAGCTATGCGCGCGCGGCTCCTTGGGCTCGCTGTTCATCCAGTGGAGCTTGTCCGTGGTCCGCATTTCGATGGGGCGAGGGCGCAGCATGATCTTGCGGGTCGCTTCGGGCAGGTTCGCCTTGTCCGCAAAATGACGCCGCATCTCCATATCGGATTTCAGGTCTTCGGGCGGGGCGACATCGGGCATCTCGCTGTCCTGATGGGCCATGCCGTCCTCGGGCCGCTGGAAACTGGCGGTAAGGTTCAGAATGGGATTCCCGTTCTGGCTGGCGACCGCCCGGCGATTGGCAAAGCTGCGGCCTTCGAAATCGCGCGCTGTCGCGTAGTCGATGCCGACGCCTTCTTCTGCGCCTCGCAGGAAATAGGCGTGGAGCGAGTGGGCGTGCTTGCCGTCCTCCACGGTGGCCTGTGCGGCTTGCAACGCCTGCGCGATCACCTGCCCGCCGAATACGCGGCCAAAGCCGTCCTTCTGCTGGCGTCCTGCAAACGCATCATCGCCGGTGCGCTCTACAGTCAGCAGGCGGACGAGGCCGTCGGTGAGTTTTTGCGGGTCGGGGGCGGTATCGGGGCCGTTATCGGGAGTGTCGTCGCTCATCCCGCAGGCCATGCGGCGGAAGGGTGGCGCGCGTCAATCAGGCAGTGTGCGGTGCGCTGCTTATGCGACCAGCTTCAGGCGGCGCATGGCGCGGTATGCGAGGGCCTTGCCGCGATTGGCGGCGGGCCAGCGTCCCGGCGGTGCGGGGCTGATCCCGGCATCGCGCATCAGGGCATTGAAGGCCCGGGCATCGGCCTCGGCAAAGCTCCAGTCGCTGCGCCATGTGATGCTGAGCGAGATGGAGCTGGCGGGGCCATTGCGAACAAAATGCGGGGCCATGACGGGCACGAAGAGCGCCTGCCCGGGGGACAGCGCGAACTCTGTGCCGCCTTCCGCCAGATCATCGCTCCAAGTCAGCTCCCGCGCGCCGCCGGTGTGGTATCCTTCGTGCACCTGGTCCGGCGCATAGGTCGGGTCGCCCGCCGGGAACTGGGTCATTACCTTGGAGCCGGTCAGCTGGAGCAGAATATTGTGCTCCGGATCGAAGTGATAGGGCGTCACGGCGTTCGGGCTGGAGATGAAGATGAAGCCTTGCGGGCGCAGCATCGCGCCGGTCTTCGCCTCGATCGCGGGGCGCAATTCGTCGAGCAGGCGCAGCAACAGCGCCTGATAGGCAGGCACCTGTTCGATATTCTTGAGCACGGCCCAGCTGTTGCTGGTAGCGATGTGCCGGATGGTGTCCTGAATGGAGCGCCCCGTCGCGCCCGGTTTGCCGTCCACGCCGATGGGCAGATCGCCGCGATTGTATTCGATGCTCGCTTCGGGAAGGTCGCCGGCGAGACCCGCCAGCGCATCGAGCGTCATCAGATCGTGGCGTTCCAGCGAATGACGCAAGGTGTGCGGCGTTTCGGGATAGCCTAGCGCAAACAGATCGCGCGACGAGCGCGGGAACACCGTCTCGGGCAGGTCCGCGACGCTGTCTTGCGCGTTATTGTCTGCGGCGGGGAAGGAGGGGCTGTCCATCAATCTGTCCTTCAAAGGCCTTTGGGCAGGGCGCGGTTTTCGGCGGTCAGGAAGGCGCGGGCGGCTTGGCGGCGCATGATGCCACCCAGCGCCACAGAAACACGCACGACCTCGCGTTTTTCGCGCCAGATGCGTTCAATCATCGGGTGGTCAGGCGCGGCGCAGCTGTCGCACCAGGCAATGTCTTCGCGCAGCAAAATGTCGAGGTTCTCGCGCTGCAACAAGACGCCGGGGCTGAAGCGCGCATAGCGTTCGTCATAGGCGGTCTTGAAGCTGAAGCTGCCGGGCGCGGTCAGGAAATTGGCCAGCATGGCAATCGGCGCGCCATCGAGAGTGAGCGACAGGCGTTCGAGCCTGCCCGCCTGCGCTGCGCCTGCCAGACTGTCGCGGAAGAAGGCGGCGGTATCGGGGGCACTGGCGAGAGCCGAGCGTTCGTCGCCTTTCCAGCCCGAAGCTTCCAGCGCGAGGAACTGCCCGGTCCATTCGTGCAATTGCGCATCATCCGTCTGGCGGACAAATTCCAGCGCGCCTTCTTCGCCGAGGCGGCGGGACTGACGGCGCAGCTCCTTGCGCTTCTTGGTACTCATCGACTGGGCGAAATAGTCTTCCGGCGAGAGGTCGGAGATGAGCATCGCGCGCTCCGCCCGCTGGACCACCGCTGCCGGGCGGCGGTCACGTGCGGTTGTATCGCGCAAGGCGTCATACAGCGGCCCGTCCGAGGGAAGGCCGGTCAGATGCAAAAACATCGCATTGCCCTGTGCCTCATCCGCCCACTCCAGCAGGGCCGCCCAGAAGGCGTGTTCCTGCCCCGCAAGCACCAGCGGCGCACCGCAAAAGGCATTGGCATGCAGCCATGCCCGCTGATGGGGCACGGGATAGCCGTAATAATCCCCACTCAGCGCCAGTGGCAGCAGCCCGATCAGCTGTTCATCCCGGTAAACGCAAGCAAGGCTTACCGAGTATGCCGGATCGAATACGGCCAGTGCAGGGATCAGGCACCAGCGTTCGAAGAACGGATTGGGCGTGGAAGCGTTTTGGGCCAGCGCATCCCAGGCAACGGCGGGCACGCTGCCGGCCCGCGTGGATACCACGCGCGCCGTGCCGACCGGGTCGGCAGGTGCAATTGTCCGGGCCTGACTCGCCACCGTTAACCTTCGTAAGCGCCGCGCAACCTGCTGCGCTCGTCTCCGGTAACGGCTTTTGACTTCGGAATGTTTAAGCGGTGCGCCCGCGTCCCGCCGCGATACAAAAGGCCCCGCCCGGGTTAACGCCGGGCGGGGCCTTTCTCGTCCCGTTATGGGAAGCTTCGGATCAGCCGACCGCGAGCGCTGCGAGCAGCAGCAGAGCGACGATGTTGGTGATCTTGATCATCGGGTTCACAGCCGGGCCGGCGGTATCCTTGTAAGGATCGCCAACCGTATCGCCGGTCACCGCAGCCTTGTGGGCTTCGGAGCCTTTGCCACCGTGATTGCCGTCTTCGATATATTTCTTGGCATTGTCCCATGCACCGCCACCAGCGGTCATGGACAGCGCCACGAAGACACCCGAGACGATCACGCCCAGCAGCAACGCACCCAGCGCGGCAAAGCCATTGGCCTGACCCGCCACTGAGGTGATTGCAAAGTAGACCACGATGGGCGCGAACACCGGCAGCATCGACGGCAGGATCATTTCCTTGATCGCCGCCTTCGTCACCAGATCCACCGTGCGGGCATAGTTGGGACGGCTGGTCCCTTCCATGATGCCGGGGTCTTTCGCGAACTGGTCACGCACATCGACAACCACGTCACCGGCGGCGCGGCCAACGGCGGTCATGCCCATCGCACCGAACAGGTACGGGAGCAGCGCGCCGAGCAGCAGGCCGACAATGACATACGGGTTTTCAAGGCTGAAGCTGACCGCGAGATCCGGGAAGAACTCCTTGAGGTCAGCGGTGTAGGCACTGAACAGCACCAGAGCAGCCAGACCGGCGGAACCGATGGCATAGCCCTTGGTCACAGCTTTGGTCGTGTTGCCCACAGCATCCAGCGCGTCCGTCTTGTCACGCACGCTCTGGTCCAGTTCCGACATCTCGGCGATACCGCCAGCATTGTCGGTGACCGGGCCGTATGCATCCAGCGCAACCACCATACCGGCGAGTGCCAGCATCGACGTAGCAGCGAAGGCAATGCCCATCAGGCCGGCCAGCTGATACGTCACGATGATGCCAACCACGATAACCAGCGTCGGCAGAGCAGTCGATTCCAGCGAAATCGCAAGACCCTGAATGACGTTGGTGCCGTGGCCCGTTTCGGACGACTTGGCGATCGAGCGGACCGGACGGTATTCCGTGCCGGTGTAGTACTCGGTGATCCAGATGATCAGGCCGGTTACAGCCAGACCGACCATCATCGACCAGAACAGGTCCATGCCGGTGAAGGTCTGCTCGCCCACGGTGTAGCTGGCGTCCAAGCCGATGGTGTAGCTGGTAGCCCACCAGATGGCAGGGATGGACAGCACCGCAGTGGTGATGAAGCCCTTGTACAGCGCGCCCATGATGTTCTCGGACTTGCCGAGACGGACCATGTAGGTGCCGATGATCGAGGTGATGATGCAGACACCGCCAACCAGCAGCGGCAGGCTCATCAAAGCGGTCAGTTCAGGCAGCGCGAGGCCGGTGAACAGCAGCGCGGTCAGAACCATGGTGGCTCCGACGGTCACGACATAGGTCTCGAACAGGTCGGCAGCCATACCGGCGCAGTCACCCACATTGTCGCCAACGTTATCGGCGATTGTCGCAGGGTTGCGTGGATCGTCTTCGGGGATGCCTGCTTCGACTTTACCTACCAGATCGGCGCCGACATCTGCGGCCTTGGTGAAGATGCCGCCGCCCAGACGGGCGAAGATCGAAATCAGTGAAGCACCGAAAGCGAGGCCGACCAGAGCGTCGATAATCTCGCGCTTCTCTTCCAGCACGGTGAGGTCCAGCCCCATCGAAACCGTCAGCAGGTAGAAGAACCCGGCAATGGACAGCAGCGCGAGGCCCGCGACCAGCATGCCGGTGACGGCACCGGCGCGGAACGCCACGGTCAGGCCCTGTTGCAGACCGGACTGTGCAGCAGCGGCGGTGCGAACGTTCGAGCGGACCGAGATGTTCATCCCGATAAAGCCCGCGACGCCCGACAAGACCGCGCCAACCACGAAGCCGGCGGTCGAGATCGGACCGAGGAAGATGAAAACGATGATCGCCACAACCACACCGACGATGCCGATGGTGGTGTATTGGCGGCGCAAATAGGCTTGGGCACCCTCTTGGATTGCCCCGGCGATTTCCTGCATTTTCTCATTCCCGGCGCCCGCGCCGAGGACCTGGCGACTGGTTACAAAGCCGTAGATTACGGCCACCAGTCCCAGAATGATCGAGAGTAAAATTACATTCACGATTATTCCCCCTCCGTCCGGCCAATTTTTAGACCGGCATCCATTATCAATAGTGAAAGGCCCCGCTTTCGCAGGGCCGCTCTGCGCACGCGCTATAGTGGCTGTGAGGGCAGGTGCAAGCTTTCGCTTGGCCCCGGTCCCCCGCTCAAATCGATAGGCACGCCATTCGGGCTTCTGACGGGACGCTGCGGGACCAGGGCGGCCAATAGCGGCCCAATTCAAGACGCTTTGAATTCAGGTCGCTACAGCCCTTCGCCCTTACTTGCGGCGCTTTGTGGTTAAGCGTATGCTAACCATCATGCAGGTCGCTCTAAAAAAGCTGTTCGCCATCATGCCGTTTCTCTTCGGCATCGGATTTATCGCGCCGCTGATTGCGCAAGTCATGGCCCTGTGGGGCTGGGAAGCGCCATTCGGGATGGAACGGATCGTGTTCGGTCTGGTGATCGGGGCGGCCTGGGGGCTCTACGCGACGATCAGGGGGCGCTGGATATGACCGACCATTACACCATCCATCCGCGCGTCGGCGAAGCCGAAGGCGTGGATTTCGATGTTGGTCCCGCGGATGATGATGGCGCGGTTGCGCTCGCGCCGGATACCAAGCCGTCAGGCGATGCACCGGCCATTCCGCTGCGCGCCCCGGCAGAGCTGGACAAGCACACGCGGGTCGAGCTGCTGAAAGAAGAGCGCAAGATTGCAGCCAAATATCACGGCGGCCCGATGTGGGGCTATGTCGCGGCAACGTGGGGCGGCTATGCCATTTGGCTCGCGCTGTTCCCGCTGACGATGCTCGATCTGGTGCCGATGTGGATAGCTTTCCCGCTGGCGACCTTCATCGCGACGGCCGGCTACATCCCGGCGCATGAGGCGATGCATGACAATATCGCGCGGCCCGGCAGCAAGCATCGCTGGGTGAACGAGTGGGTCGGCAAGGTTGCGACCATCCCCATCGTCTTCCCGTTCAGCCTCGCGCGGCTGATGCATTTGCAGCACCATTATCACTGCAATGACCCGGTGAAGGATCCCGACTATCCGGACGAGGCACCGGGTTTCTGGGCCGCATGGTATAAAACCTGGTACAACCGCCAACCGGGCGTCGACGGGACGATCAACACTTACAAGCGGGTGGTCGCCGAAATGGGCACGCCCGAGGCTGCCAAGGCGCTGAAAGACACCATCATGGTCCAGCTGCTGTATATGGCGGTGCTGTTCACGATGGCGTGGACCGGATACGCGATCGAGGCGGCGCTGGTCTGGTGGCTGCCGCGCCATATCGCGCTGAGCTATGTGCGGTTTTATCTCAGCTGGGTGCCGCATCACCCGCGCGAAGGGCGCACCAGCCGGTACGAACAGACCAAGGTCTTCAAGAGCAAGATCGGCCACTTCCTGTCGATGTGCATGGAAACGCACGCGGTGCATCATCTGTATCCCGGCATCCCGAACCACCGCACGAAAGCGGCGTATTACGAGCTCAAGCCGATCCTGGAGAAGCGCGGCGTGGATTGCTCTGCGCTGTAGTTATTTTGCGGGATCAGTGCGTGTAGCCGAGGCCCGCGCGGCCCGTAATCGGCAATCCGTCCAAGATCAGCGGAACCTCGCCTTCTTCCACTGTGCCCACGGGTATGGCGGGCACCGGCAGTTTCGTTGATAGCGGCGCGGTGAACAGCAGCTGGTAATCATCGCCCCAGCGCAGCGCATCGGCGCGGCGATCCTCCGGCGCGGCAATCGGCACATCGTCCGACGCGATCACCAGCGTCAGGCCGCTCGCGGTCGCCATTCGCCAGCTGTCGAGCAACAACCCGTCCGACACATCCATCATGGCGCTGACGAGCGGGGCGAGCGCCTGTCCCTCGGCCAGCAGCGGGGTGGGGCAGCGGAAGGCGGTGTTGGTTTCGCCGGTGTCGTCCCGCAGTGCTTCAAACCCCATCATCGCCGCGCCGACCGGGCCGGTCAGGAACAGCGTATCGCCCGGCTGCGCCGTGCTGCGCGAGGGTACGGGGGTGTGCGTTGCCCGGCCAATGGCGGTGAGACCCAGCGTGCGCGCGCTGTCACCGGCAGAAACGGTATCGCCGCCCAGCAGCGGGCAGTCGAAGGCGGTCAACGCCGCGCGCAAGCCCGCCACGAACCGATCGTCTCCATCGCCCAGCGTATGGCCAAGCAGGAGGCCCAGCGGCTCGGCACCCTTGGCGGCCAGATCGGAGAGATTCGTGGCCACCAGTTTCCACGCCACATCCGCCATGTCTTGCGAGGGCAGCCAGTGCCGTCCCTCAACCATCGCATCATGGGTCAGGACCAGCGTCTCGCCGCCCACTTCCATGACAGCCGCATCATCGGCGAGCCCGCGGGCAGCGGGGTGCGTGGCGAGGGCGCGCAGGGACTGGATGAAGTCGAGTTCGTTCATGGTCAAACCCTGAAACCGCTCGTCCTGAGCCTGTCGAAGGACCGCACTTTCTTCCAGCGTTGCCTCAAAAGAAAAGGACGACCCTTCGACAGGCTCAGGGTGAGCGGATTTGGGAGGGGCAGAATTTGTCTCAGTCCCGCACATCCTTGGCCACAGCATCCAGCAGCCCGTTCACAAACTTCGCCTCGCGGTCATCGAAGAACGCTTTCGCCACATCGACATATTCGCTGATCACGCTGGCCTTAGGCACATCCGCGCGGGCCATCAGCTCATAGGTGCCTGCGCGCAGGATTTGCAGCATTGCCTTGTCCAGCCGCCGAAGCGACCAGCCACCGGCCAGCCGCAGCTCCACCGCCGCGTCGATCTCGTCGCTGCGCGCATCGACGCCTTTCACGATGTCGTCGAAGAAATCGGTTTCCGCATCGGCATATTGCTCGTCCTCGACTTCTTGCCCCAGCCGGTGCTGGTGAAATTCGTCGAGCAATTTGGCGAGCGGGGTCGCCTCCATGTCCTTCTGGTACAGCGCCTGCACGGCAGCAAGGCGGGCGGCGGAGCGCGCGACGGATCGTTTCGGAGTGCTCATTTGAGACGCATTTCTATCGAGGCGGCATGGGCGGGCAGCCCTTCCGCGTGGGCAAGGCGGGCGGCGGCGGGGCCGAGCGCGGCGAGGCCGGCATCGTCCATCGCGATGAAGCTTGTCCGCTTCATGAAATCGAGCACCGACAATCCGCTGGCAAAGCGCGCGCGGCGTCCCGTTGGCAGAACATGGTTTGGGCCAGCAACGTAATCGCCAATGGCTTCGGGCACCTGGCGACCGAGGAACACGCTGCCCGCATGGCGCAGGCCCTTCATCAGGGCGTCGGGATCATCCACTGCCAGCTCCACATGCTCTGCAGCCAGCCGGTTGGCGAGGGGGAGGGCATCTTCGAGGCGATCGACCACGATCAGCGCGCCATTGGCATCCCAGCTGGCGCGGGCGACCTTGTGGGTGGCAAGCGCGGCGCATTGCACATCCACCTGATCCTCCACCATGGCGGCAAAGGCGGCATCGTCGGTAATCAGAATCGACTGGCTGGTCGGGTCGTGCTCGGCCTGGCTGAGCAGATCGGCGGCGATCCATTCGGGTTTATTCTTGCCGTCAGCAATGACCAGAATCTCGCTCGGTCCGGCGACCATGTCGATCCCGACCGTGCCATAAAGCTGGCGCTTCGCTTCTGCGACCCACGCATTGCCGGGGCCGGTAATCACATCGACCGGCGCGATCCGCTGTGTCCCATAGGCCAGCGCGCCTACGGCCTGCGCTCCGCCGACCCGCCAGATTTCGTCCACGCCTGCAATATGCGCGGCGGCCAGCACCAGCGGATTGACCTGTCCCTTGGGTGTGGGGGTGACCACTGCCAGCCGCTCCACCCCGGCAACGCGGGCGGGAATGGCATTCATCAGCAGCGAGGAAGGATAGGCCGCGCGTCCGCCGGGCACATACAGGCCCGCTGCATCCACCGGCGTCCATGTTGCGCCCAGTCGCACGCCTGCATCATCCGTGTAGTCGCGGTTTTCCGGTATCTGAGCCTGATGATAGGCGGTGATCCGGTTGGCGGCGAATTGCAGCGCGTCGCGCAGATCGGGATCAAGCGCCGCGTGGGCTGCAGCGCATTCCTCCGCGCCGATCTGCCAGTCAGCATCGCCGGACAGCGCGTGGTCATCGAAGCGCTGGGTGTATTCGACCAGCGCTGTGTCGCCCTGCGCCTTCACCCGCGCCAGAATGTCGGCGACGTCGCGCGACACATCCTGCGCGGTGTCGCGCCGCGCCTCTACCAGACGGGTGAAGCGGGCTTCGAAATCGGGATCATTGGCCGAGAGAGAGCGCATCAGGCGGCCTGCCTGTTCTCGGCATCGCTCCGGAAAGCCTCGACCAAAGCGGCTACGCGGGCATCGGTCTTCAGCGCCGCGCGGTTGACGATAAGGCGGGCGGAAATGTCGAGAATACGCTCGCGCTCCACCAGCCCGTTATCCTTCAGCGTCTGGCCGGTGGACACCAGATCGACGATCCGGCCAGCCAGACCCAGCGAGGGCGCGATTTCCATCGCTCCGTTCAGCTTCACGCATTCGGCCTGAATGCCCTGTGCCTCGAAGAAGCGTTTGGTGAGATTGGGATATTTCGTCGCCACCCGCAAATGGCTCGCCCCGCGCGATGCACTGGCACTGGCATCGGCAGGCTCCGCCACGGCCAGATGGCAATGGCCGATATCCAGATCGACGGGGGCATAAAGGTCCGAATAGTCGAATTCCTCGATCACGTCGGAGCCGACAATGCCCATCTGCGCTGCGCCATGCGCCACGAAGGTCGCCACATCGAAGGCGCGCACGCGGATCAGCGCCATGTCCTCGGCTTCACAGGCGAAAGTCAGGCTGCGGTTGCCCTTGTCGTGAAACGCGGCTTCCGGCACGACACCGGCACGCGCCATGACCGGCAGCGCCTCGTCCAGAATACGGCCCTTGGGCACGGCGAAGGTGATCGGCTTTTGCGGCATGGCGGGCGAGATAGGGGCCTGTGGTGGAAAGGGCAATCTGTATGGCTGACAAAGGCAAGCAATCCGGCGCGATTATGGACATTTCCTCGATTGCCGAGGGGGTCGAGTGGCAGGCGCATCATGCCGAGCAAGCCGGCGCGACCGGCACCGCCATGGTCGTACGTGCGCTGATGGCGCTGGAGGATAGCGATGCGGCCACGGCGCGGCGGATTTTCAGCTGGACCGGCCCGATCATCAAGGACGCGATGCCGCTCAGGATCAATGGCGGCCTGCACAATCTGGTGCTGACGGGCGAGGATACGCGGCTGGGCGATGTCTATGGCGGCCGCGTGCGCGATCAGGCGGTGGCGGATGCGCTGGTGCGCGAGCTGGTGGAAACTTACGACACCCGTCTGCTGCCATGGCTCGACGGTCCGCCGCAGACCAATGAAGCGGGTCGCTCTGCCAGCTTGATGGCGGGATTGCTGTGGCTGGCCGGGCGCGCCGGGCCCAAATTCGAAATGCTGGAAATCGGCTCAAGCGCGGGCATCAACACGATGATGGAGCGCTACTTCTTCGATCTGGGCGGGGTGCAGGCGGGGCCACCGGAAAGCCCGATGCGGATCGTGCCGGAATGGCGCGGCGATCCCCCGCCGGCGACCTCGCCCGAAATCGTCTCGATCCGTGGCTGCGATATCGCGCCGGTCGATCCGACCGATCCGGAAGCGGCGCTGCGTCTGAAGAGCTATGTCTGGCCGGAAGCAACCGAGCGAATGGGGCGGATCGATGCGGCGGTCCAGCTGGCGAGCGAGCGCGCGCCGGATGTCACGGCGCAGGATGCGGGCAGTTTCGTTGCGGACGCTCTGCAACGGCCACAGCAGGCGAATGTTATGCGCGTGTTGTTCCACTCGATCGTGTGGCAATATGTCCCCGCCGACCAGCAGCAGGCGATCGAAGCAGCGATGGAAACCGCGGCGAAGGGCGCAAGTGCGGAGATGCCGCTGGCATGGCTCTCGCTGGAAACCAACCGCGAGACTTTCCGGCATGAACTGGTCGTAAGATACTGGAATGGCAGCGATGCGCAGGGCGAACCGCATTTGCTGGCCTGCGCCCACCCGCATGGCGCATGGGTGGAGTGGCTGGAGGGCTGAGCCGCATCCTCTGAAGAGGAAGGGTTTTTGTGTTGGCTTGAGACCGCCTCGCATCACATCAACCCGTTCGTCCTGAGCCTGTCGAAGGACCGCACTTTCTTGAGGCCATCCGCTACAAGAAAAAACAATCGTTGGGCTCCGCCCAGCTTCGCTTCCGACGAGCTCAGGATGAGCGGATTTTGGGGCCGAGCTACTGGTGAACCCATCACCAGCCAGGTCTACCGCGCCAGAAACTCCTCCATCGCCGCATTCACCGCCTCGGGCGCTTCCCACGGGACGAAGTGGCCGCAATCGGGGACTTTCACCACGGTGAGATCGTCGATCACATCGTCCAGACCCTCCAGATTTTCAGGCGGCAGCGCGCCGTCGTCCAGTGCCCAAATCACCAGTGTCGGGATGGCCAGATCGGGCAGGGCGGGCGGCGTCCAGTCGGTTGGAATTTCGAAAGGAGCATCCATCGGCGGTACGTCGATCGGGCTGCCGCGATAGTAGTTGATCATGCCCACCGCCGCCTCGCGGTTCTTGAAATCCTCCAGCAGAGCGGCGCGTTCTTCGGGTTCCATCGCATCGGGCCGGTCCCAGCTAACTTCCTGCTGCAAAATGCCGGTAATTCCCTTCTCGCGGATCAGCGCATCATTGGCCGGGTCGCGAAAGCCGCGAATATACTGGCTCGCCTCGCGCTGTCCGGGATGGGTGTAGAGCAGGCGCTGGAAGATCAGTGGATGCGGGGCGTTGGCGATAATCGCGCGGTCCACGCGGCTGCCTTGCCCGTGCAGCGCAACCCCCCACGCAATCGCGCCGCCCCAGTCGTGGCCGACAATGGTGAACCGCTCTACACCCAGCGCATCCGCCAGCAGGAACACATCGCCGATCATCTTGTCCGGTGTGTAGGAAGCCACATCCTGCGGCTTTGACGATCCGCGATAGCCGCGCTGGTCCGGCGCAATGCAGCGATACCGGTCCGAGAAACGCCGGATCTGGTGCCGCCATGTCCGGTGGCTTTCGGGAAAGCCGTGGAGGAAGATCAAGACCTCGGCCTCTTTCGGCCCCTCGTCCGCAATGTCGAGCTCGATACCATTGGCCAGCGTGACGCGGGTCTGCTCCATCATTCGCCTGCTTCCATCTTTTCAATATAGCCATCGGCGACCATTGCGGCGACCTGATCGAACAGCTGGTCAGGCGTGCGCCGCATTTCGCCCATGGCTTCCTCCATGCCGCGCGCTACCACGATCTCGCGCTGGTTCAGAGCCACTGCATCCAGCATCGTCTTGGCCGCTTCGTCCGCGGGGATGCCATTATCGATCACGGAATCGCTCTTCTCGCGGCGGGCCCCATCGCCCTTCAGCGCATTGCGGCTGACATCGGTGGCGACCGACCCGGGATAGATCACATGCACGCCGATGCCGTCCTGCGACAGCTCTCCCCGCAGCGCATCGGCATAGCCCGCCAGACCGAATTTCGCGGCGCAATAGGCGGTGCGCATCGGCACGCCGACCTTGCCTGCGATGCTGGAGATAAACAGCAGCCGTCCCGATTTGCGCGGGGTCATGTGCGGCAGCAGCGCCTGCGTCGCGGCGATCTGCGATGTCAGGTCGATGTCGATAATCTCGCGGTAGACCTGCATATCGGTCTTGGTCGCGCGGCTGCGCTGGGAGACACCGGCATTAGCGACGAAACCGTCGATGCCACCTGACCAGTCCACGGCCTTCTCCGTCGCCGCCAGCATTGCCGCATCGTCGCGCACATCGAAGGGCAGGGTGAGCGTGTCGGTCGCAATTTCGCCTGCAACCCCGGCCAGCCGCTCCTCGTCGCGCCCCGACAGGATGACCCGCGCTCCGCGCGCGCCCAGTTCGCGGGCCAGCGCCGCGCCGATCCCGCTCGATGCGCCGGTGATCCACCAGCATTCGTTCTCGTATGTCATGCTCTCTCCCTGACGATGTTCAGGGATAGGTGACCGTGTTCGGCCTTTCGGGCAAGGGGATGTGTTGATCCTCGTCACCGGGCACGACCGGGAAGCGGCCCGCGCGCCAGTCTTCCTTGGCCTGCTCGATCCGTGCCTTGCTGGAGGAGACGAAGTTCCACCACGCGGTGCGCCTGGTGGTAAAGGCCTCTCCGCCCAGCAGCATGACGCGCGCGCCTTTGCTGGAGCGCACAGTCATCGCCGCGCCCGGTTTCAGCACGGTGAGCGTGTAAAGACCGAGCGGAGTTCCATCGACTTCGGCCTCTCCGCCGACCAGCATCAGCGCGCGCTCATCCGCCTCTGCCTCAATCGGGATTGCCCCTTGCGGACCCAGCACGATCTCGGCGTAGATCGTATCGGCATAGGTCGTGGTCGGCGCGCGGCTTCCCCACAGCTCGCCCATGATAACGATGGCCTTGCTGGAGCTGTCCTCGATCACTGGCAGGTCGCGTTTTTCTTCAAAGGCGGGATCGATCTCCTCGCGCCCGTCGGGCAGAGCCAGCCATGTCTGCATCCCGTAAAGCTGCGGGCCCTTGTCCCGCTCCGCCTGCGGACTGCGTTCGGAATGCACGATCCCGCGCCCGGCGGTCATCAGATTGACCTGTCCGGGCCGGATGGTGCTGAAGGACCCGAGCGAGTCGCGGTGGTCGATGGCGCCCTGAAACAGCCAGGTGACCGTCGCCAGATTGATATGCGGGTGGGGACGGACATCCATCCCCTTGCCGATATCCATCGAGCCGGGGCCGAACTGATCGACGAAGATAAACGGGCCGACCATGCTGCGTTCGCGCGCGGGCAGGGCGCGGCGAACTTCGAATGCGCCCAGATCATGGGTGGTCGGGGTGATGGTCTGTTCGATCATGCGCCAGTTCCCTCGGCGAGCAGGCCGGACACCAGCGCCGCAGCGTCTGCCGGGTAAATCGCCTCGTGCCAGTCTTCCATCTCGGCCATGGTGAACCAGCGGTGCTGTTTCATCACCTGTTGCTCAAGTTCGGTATGGCCGGATGTGTCGATCTGCGGATCGTCGACATGGACGATGTAAAACCGCTCGTCGCCTTGCACTGGCTCACCCTCGACGGTCTTAAATTGCGGCTGCATCCGCAGCACCTGCTTCCCCGGATCGGCGATGATGCCGGTTTCCTCGCGCAGTTCGCGGCGCGCGGCGTCCTCGAAGCTTTCGCCCGGATCGCATTCGCCGCCCGGTGTGATCCAGAAGGGCGGGCGGTCGGACACATCGTAGCGAAACATCAGCAGGCGCCCCTGCGTATCGAGCACGAACAGCCGGGCGGCGCGGCGCAATCGGAGGGAAGCAGCCTCTCCCATCCAGCCTAATCCTCGTAGAGGCTTTCCTCCCGCAGCTTCAGCCCGGCGGTTTGCAGCGGCGTCACCGCCTTTTCAAACTGTTTGGGAGTCATGCGGGTGAAACGTTTGAATTCCTTGTTCAAATGCGATTGGTCGAAATAGCGCAGCGCGGCCAGATCGGTTTCGCTGGGCGAACTGAACCCGCGCATTGCGGTGGCCATGTCGAGGAACCGGCTGCGGCGCAGCACGGCCTTTGGGGTCAGGCCGAATGTGTCGCGGCAGCGGCGCTCCAGCTGGCGGGTGGAGAGGCCGGCACGCGATGCGACTTCTTCCACAAGCATCTTCGAATCGGTCCGCGCAATACCCTCGAGCTGGGCCATCGCATCGTCCGTCTCGTGCGTGCCCACTTGTGCAAGGCGTGCACGGATGGTGTCCTCCATGCAGGCGATTATCGCGTCGTCGCCGTCCGCCGCTTTCAGCTCGGCTTCCATGGTTGTGGCAAGATCGCCCCATAACTCGCTGAGCGGGAACAAATTGTCGCGAAACTTGTGATGCGGCCAGGGGAACAATGCCTTCCAGCCGCAAGGGCGGATAGCGATGCCCAGCACTTTGAAGCTGCCTTTCACCCGAACCGGAAAGGGTCGCTCGTTTGCGCCAAAAAGCAGTGTGTCGGACGGGCGATCCCACACACCGGGCTCCACCTCGCCCTTCCAGTCTCCGTCCAGCAGGATGCGGATGAAAGCGGTTTCAGAGAGGAGGAAATCCTCGATCACCATCTCGTCGGGCAGCTCCGCCTCGAAGATGTAATAGCGCCGAATATACGGAGCCAGATCCTCGCCAGGGCGGAAGGTGCGCGACAGCAGCATGGGCGTTACCCGGACACCGTTCGAATTGGGACTGTGCGACTCAAAACCATTCAAAACCCTTTATGAAGCAAACACCTCGATAATCAAACCGCAGGGCTGGGGAACCAAGGTCCGCCGCTGCTAAAGGGCCTATGCTGCCGGTGCACTCGCCTTAATCGCTAGGGCGTGCACGCGCTGGCCAGGAATGTCGCCCAGCGCATGATTTACTGCACGCTGGCGTTCAATGCGGTTCATGTCGGCGAAGGCGGCAGCTTCGATCACAACGGTGAAATGCGATTCGCCGCTGCCATCATCGCCTGAATGGCCCGCATGGCTGGCGCTGTCATTGATGACTTCGAGCCGCGTGGGCGAGAAGGCGTCCTGCAACAGGCGCTCCATTTCTTCCTGTACCGGGCCAGCCATCGACAATTCTCCTTCGGGGGTTTTCACATTAGCGATTACTCCCCATCCTAATGGGGATGCGCAGCAAGAAATTCCACGGCCGATACGAAGATACAGGGCGCATCTGCGAACATCCGACCTGCGAAGAGCCCGGCGAATTCCGCGCGCCGGGACTTGCCGGGAACAGCTTTGACGGGCCGGGGCAGTGGCGCTGGTTCTGCCTGGACCATGTGCGCGAATTCAATGCCGGGTATGACTGGTTCGAAGGGATGAGCGCGGATGAAATCCTCAGCGCGCAGTCACCCGCATCGGGTTGGGCGAGCGAGACGCGCGCGTTCAAACCGACCGCCGGTGTCGACGGGATGCCGCGCTGGGCGGACTTTCACGATCCGCTGGATGCAATCGGCGCGCGGGCCAGCGGCATCAAGAGCCGCGCCCGGCGCGAGGCCGAGATTGCAATGGATGGCAGGTTTAGCCCCGACGAAGCCAAGGCGCTGGAGGTGATGGGGCTGGGGCTGGAAACGGACCGCAGGCGCTTGCGGCGGCGGTATTCCGAACTGGTCCGCCGCTATCACCCCGACCGCAATGGCGGGGACCGGAAGTATGAAAAGCGCCTGACCCGGGTGGTGGACGCGTATCAATTGCTGCGGAAATCGCGGGCGATCGGGTGAGTCTTGATCAGGCACAAGACCCCAAATCCGTTCGTCCTGAGCTTGTCGAAGGACTGTTCTTCACTGTGGGACCTTCGCTCGAAAGCAGAGCAGCCCTTCGACAGGCTCAGGGCGAACGGGTGGATGTGCAGGCGGCTACCCGCAGGCTTCGTCCTTACCCCCCAGCCTCGATCAGCTTCGCATCGATGGCATTCGCCTCGGAATAGGCCTTCCGCTGGGTCACGCGTTCGACATAAGCCTTGAAAGCAGGCGTTTCGGGGATCGAGCCGAAGCGCAGACCCCAGACGAATTGGCTGCCGACATAGGTATCGGCCATGGTAAACCGCTCGCCGCAGACAAAATCGTGCGAAGACAGCCAGCCATCCATCGCCGACAATGTCAGCTCAAGCGTTCCGAACCCGGCGGTGGCGGTGCGTTCTTCGGGTACTTTCCAGTTCAGCGCCTTGGCCATCAGCGCCTGCTCCAGCGGCCCGGCGGCGAAAAACAGCCAGCGGAAATAGGCCGCTTTTTCATGCGCATCAGGCAGTAGGCCTGCATCGGGGTGAGTCTCGGCGAGGTAGTGGTTGATCGCCGCGCATTCGGTGATGGTGTGATCATGGTGCCCACCGGACTCAATGGCGTGATGATGCACCAGCGCAGGCACCTTGTTCATCGGATTGATCTCGGTGAGATTATCGGGCCGGGTGGCCCAGTCGAACACCACCTGTTCGTAATCCGCGCCTGCCTCGTGCAGAGCCCAGCGGGCAATCTGGCCCCGGCTCATGGCTACAGTGTAGAATGTGAATTCGGCCATGGGTCGCGCTCCTTACCGTCCGCGGGTCAGAACGGGTTCGAACATGCCGAAGATTAGCCGGCTGCCATCGAAAGGCGGTTCGCCGCCGGGATGACCTTCAAATCCTTCACCCTTGGCCATCGCTTCATGCGCTTTCTCGAAGGTTTCCTTGTCCGGCCAGATGACCCAGCCGGTGACGATCTTTTCGCCTTCACCGGCTTGCACAGCCTGACGGTAGTCGGTTTTCTTGCCTTCGGGAACGTCCACTTCCCATGCCTCCATCACTTCCAGCGCGCCGTGCTTCATCGACCAGTCGGCCATGAATGCAGCGGCCTGTTCATAGGCGCTTCGCTTGTCTTCAGGGACGGCAAGGACAGCACAGGCAATATACATTTCTCTCTCCCGTTGAATGCGGCTCCGCTTAGCACAAAGCGGCCAATTTGCCGACGCCGGACGGGAGGGCGGATCGTCAGCTTTGCCGGAAAGCCCAGCGCAGGGTCTTGCCAGCCCCCCACGTTGCGGCACGGGCGGGAATACCGGTCAGGCCGGGGCGCTCCAACCCCAGCATGGATCGGGCAAAGGCAGGTAGGGTTTCGATTGCCTCTGCCACCAGCGCCTTCTGAAGAGCGACCGGTGCGCCTTCGGGTTTGATGCTGACTACAAACTGTGCAACTTCGCGCGCGGCTTCGGAGGTCTGCAAATCAGCCCGCAGCTCGCGGAAGATAGCCTCCGCCTCGCGCTGGTCCAGCGGCACGGGATCGGCCCCCAGCGCGCGGGCGATGATGGCGAATTGGCGGTAATATTCGTCGCGCTCGCTATGCGGCATGTCGGGGCGGACATGGCGGAGATAGGCGGTGAGGAAGCTGGTCGCCTCCGCCACATGCACCCAAGCCAGCGTGCGCGGATCGGTCGCTTCGTAGCGCGTGCCATCGGGCAGGGTGCCGCCGACCCGGGCGTGAATCCGATTAACCCGTTCGATCGCCTCTTTCGCGCGGTTCTGATGACCGAAAGTGGTAACAGCGATAAAATTGGCCGTGCGCCGAAGCCTTCCATGCATATCGGTGCGAAAGTTGGAATGGTCGAGCACCCCTTGCAGCGCGTGAGGGTGGAGCATCTGTAGGAACAGCCCGCGTATCCCGCCGACCATCATGCCCACAACATCGGCGTGGACCATTCGGATCGGGGTGTCCTTCTCGAACAGAGCATCGTCGCTCGGTGGAACCGGCGGGGTCTGGTCGGGCCGTTCGTGGAAGACAGCACGCACGCGGTCCACCACCTGGCGGCGCAGAAATTCGGATGGCGGCTCGGGCGGCATAGCGCCGTATATAGGCACTTGTGCGCGCCTAACAAAATGTCGCCCTTCGTCCCGCTTGCAGCGGGGCGGGCGCGCGGCTAACCGGTGCAGCGATGAACGACATGACCGAAAAGAGCTTCGAAGCCCGCGAAAAGACCCTGATGGCTGCGCCCGACACCACGGTGGATGTGCGCGAGACATTCGGCGTCGATATCGACTGGCAGGTGCCTGCCTTCTCCAGGGCGGATGACCGCGTGCCGGATCTCGACGAGAGCTATGTGTTCGATCCCGATACGACGCTGGCGATTCTGGCCGGCTTTGCGCATGACCGCCGGGTGATGGTGCAGGGCTATCACGGGACGGGCAAATCGACCCATATCGAGCAAGTTGCCGCGCGGCTGAACTGGCCGTGCATCCGGATCAACCTCGATGCGCATATCAGCCGGATCGACCTGATCGGGCGCGATGCAATTGTCCTGCGCGACGGGTTGCAGGTCACCGAGTTCCGCGAAGGACTGTTGCCATGGGCATTGCAGCATCCGGTGGCTCTGGTGTTCGACGAATACGATGCGGGCCGCCCCGACGTGATGTTCGTGATCCAGCGCGTGCTGGAACAGCAGGGCAAGCTGACGCTGCTCGACCAGAACCGCGTGATCCGTCCCGATCCGCATTTCCGCATGTTTGCGACGTCCAACACGGTCGGGCTGGGCGATACCAGCGGGCTGTATCACGGCACGCAGCAGATCAACCAGGGCCAGATGGACCGCTGGAACATCGTCGTCGGCCTCAATTATCTGCCTGCCGAGGTGGAGGAAGAGATCGTCGCGTCGAAGAATCCGGAGATCGACAAGAAGTTGCTGGCCGACATGATCAAGGTTGCCGATCTGACGCGGCAGGGCTTCATGAACGGGGATATCTCCACCGTGATGAGCCCGCGTACGGTGATTACCTGGGCGCAGAACGCCGCGATCTTCAAGGATACCGGCTTCGCTTTCCGCCTCAGCTTCCTGAACAAATGCGACGAGGCGGAGCGGATGCTGGTTGCGGAATACTACCAGCGCGTGTTCGGCACCGAATTGCCCGAAAGCGTGGTGGCGGGCGCGAACGCCTAAGCCGATTTGCGGTCCGGCTTGGCGGGTTCTTCCGTCTTGTCGGTTGGGGCAATCGAGGTGACCTTCGGCTGCGGGGCGCGGAGCATACGCTGCTCCGCCCCGTGCTCCAACTGGGCCGGTGGCTTGGCTGCGTCGAACAGAAAGCCCTGAACGGACGTACAACCGGTGGCGCGGATGCGGTCCAATTGCTCGGTATTCTCGATACCCTCGGCAGTGGTGCGCATCTTCAGCTTGCTGGCCAGTTCGACGACCGCATTGACGATGGCGTCGCTGTCTTCCTTCTCGGCGATGTCCTGCACGAAGCAGCGGTCGATCTTGATCCGGTCAAACGGGAAACTGCGCAGGTAATTCAGCGAGGAATAGCCGGTCCCGAAATCGTCGAGCGAGATCTGCACGCCGAGGCTGCGGATTTTGTGCAGCAGCGCGATGTTTTCCTCATTGTCCTGCATCAGCAGGGATTCGGTAATTTCCAGCTCGAGCCGGTGCGGCGCAACACCGCTGGTGGCGAGCGCGCCGACAATGGTGTTGACCAGCCCCTCGTCGCGCATCTGTGCGGGAGAGAGATTGACCGAGACGCTGATATCTTCGGGCCAGTTCGCCGCCTCGTTCAGCGCTTCGCGCAGGACCCAAGCGCCGATGGGCAGGATCTGCCCGGTTTCCTCGGCAATCGGAATGAAGGTCGCCGGACTGACCATTCCGCGTTCGGGATGGTGCCAGCGCAGCAATGCCTCGTAGCCGACCGTGTCTGTCGTCACGGCATCTTTCAGGGGCTGATACTGTACCTCCAGCTGTCCGCGCGAGAGCGCCGCGCGCAAATCGAGCTCCAGCTCGCGGCGGCTCTGCACTTCCTGCTGCATGCCGGGGTCGAAGACGCTGGCTCCGCTGCGTCCGCGCGCTTTGGCATCATACAGCGCCATATCGGCGGCCTTGAGCACTTCCTCTCCGGTGCGGCCATTGTCGGGCGCGAAAGCCACGCCGACGCTGGCCCCGATGGGTAGCGGGCGGCTATGGCCAGCAACCCGGACTGGCTCGTCCATGGCGGACACGATCGACTGGGCGACTCCCAGCGCTTCCTCGCGGTCGGTTAACCGGTCGAGCAAGACGGCAAACTCGTCGCCGCCTAATCGTGCGACCATCGAAGTGTGTCCCACAGCGCGCTCGATCCGCCGGGCAGCCTCGCTCAATACGATATCGCCCACCGCGTGGCCGTGGGTATCGTTGACCGCCTTGAAATGGTCGAGATCGACATAGAGAACGCCCATGAGCTGGCCGTCATCCTGCCGGTCGAAGGCGCGCCGCAGCGTGGTGTTGAACAGGCTGCGATTGGGCAGATTGGTCAGCACATCGTAATGCGCCATATAGGTGACCTTGGCCTCCGCCCGGCGGGAGCGGGAGATGTCGGTCATGAAGCCGCGCCAGCATTCCAGCTGGCCATCGGCGGAATAGATCGGGCGCGCGCTGATCGACCACCAGCAATTCTCGCCCCGCACCGTGAGCGGTATCACCAGCCCGCGGAAATTGTCTTCCTTCTCGCCCAGAGTCAGCAATTCCTCGCGCTCCGGGCAGTCATCGAACAATAGCGAAAGGCGCATCCCGTCCATTTCCTGCGCGCTGCGATCCGCCGCGCGGCAGAACCGTTCGTTGGGACGTAGAATCCGGCCTTCCTTGTCGCATTCGAACAGCCAGTCGCTGCCATCCTCATCATACTGGTTAAGAAGCAGCTGGATGGTGTCTTTCGCCTCGGTCAATTTGCGCGTGCGCAGACGGCGTGTGGCGAACAGGAAGTTCAGATTGAACATGGCCCAATGCAGGAAGATCAGAGCCGATGTGGCCATTATGGCCGCGATCCAGATTGGCCCGCTGTGGAACACCACCACGGGAATAGAAATCGCCGCAGCATAGATCGACGCGGCCAGAAGCGCCCGGCGGGGCAGGGCGATCATGCACAACGTATCGACGAACAACACAAACAGGGCGCAGGCGACCAGGGCAGGGATCCACTCCGAAGGACCGAAAGACAGACCCGTGGCGGTTACCACGCCCCAAAATACGGCCCTTACGATTACCAGATCGCGGAAGGCGGCGTAATTGGCGCGGTGCGATCTGTCGCCCTTCTTGATGCTCCGCTCGATCCACATCTGGCACAGGATTATCCCGCTACCGATGACGCCCATGACGACTAGGAGAGTCACCGGGACGAAAATCGCGTAAATAATCAGGCCTGCAATCAGGCGGACGCAGTCATAGGCCAGATAGGGGAAAGCGGCGGTGTGATTCAGTTTGCAGCGCGCCCACCATTCCCGGTCGGCTTCGGCAACCTCGTGATTGATCAGGTCGAGCAGGAGAAACTCCCGCACTGCCGGTTTCTGCAACCATGCATTCAACATCAGATCGTTACCCGTTTCAGGCTTCTGGCGACACCTTGCGTTACCGGCGGTTGGTTAAGATTATCTTCCGGTGCGAAGGCGCAGAATCCTTAAGGCTCGCCAAAGGCGTATTGGTAAGGTAATACAGTTTGATGCGGCGCTTTTTTCGATTTGGCAGGGATTCCGGCGAAGAGACTACCGGGCATTCCGGTTATTATCCGCTGGAAGAGACCCCCGGCGGGGGCTGGCAAGACGATGGCGACGATCCGGATGATGGTTTTTACCGCCCCTCGGCTAGCGGCCCGGCTGGCGGTGCCAACTGGGACTATGGGGCTTCATCCGGGACCTATGTGCCTGCGTCCGATGGCACTGCGGTCAGCCCGTGGCCACGCCGCCGCAAATGGCTGAAGCGCGGTTTTATTGCGCTGTTGGCCGCGCTGGTGCTGATTATCGCCTATCTCGCCATCACCGCGCCGCTGTCCAAATCGCTGGAGCCGGTGGTGCCGCCGGAGGTCACTCTGCTCGCTACCGATGGCACGCCGATTGCCCGCGTCGGTGCGGTCATGGAGCCTCCGGTCCCCGTTTCGGAACTGCCGCCCCATGTGGTCGAAGCATTCCTCAGCATCGAGGACCGCCGGTTCTATTCGCATTGGGGCATCGACCCCCGCGGGCTGGCGCGCGCGGCATGGTCCAATGCGACGGGCGGACCGGTGCAGGGCGGCAGCACCATCACCCAGCAGCTGGCGAAGCTGTCTTTCCTGACGCCCGAACGCAGCCTGACCCGCAAGCTGCGCGAAATGCTGATCGCGTTCTGGCTGGAGGGGTGGCTGGCCAAGGACGAGATTCTGGAGCGCTACCTCGCCAATGCCTATTTTGGCGACAATCGCTACGGCCTGCACGCGGCGTCTTTGCATTACTTCTATCGCAAGCCGGAGAATCTGACGCTGGCGCAGTCGGCGATGCTGGCCGGGCTGGTGCAGGCTCCGTCCTACCGCGCGCCGAGCAAGCATTATGCCCGCGCCGAAGAGCGCATGCGGGTGGTGCTGGGCGCGATGGTGGATGCAGGCTATCTGACACAGGCCGAGGCGCAGGCGGTCCCGTCGCCCAAACTCGATGTGCGGCGGGCGGAGCGCGTTCCCACCGGCACCTATTTCGCGGACTGGGCTTTGCCCGAAGCGCGGGATCGGGCGGAAGGCGGCTATGCCCGGCAGACGATGACCACCACGCTGGATGCGCGGCTGCAAGGCATTGCCCGGCAGGCCATCGCGCGCGCTCCGCTGGGCGGAGCGCAGGCGGCGATGGTGGTGATGCGGACCAATGGCGAAGTCGTGGCGATGGTGGGGGGCAAGGATTATGCAAGCTCGCCCTTCAACCGCGCGACACAGGCGCGGCGGCAGGCAGGCTCCACCTTCAAGCTGTTCGTCTATCTCGCAGCACTGGAAGCGGGCGCGCGGCCGGATGATACGATCAGCAATCTGCCGATCGCAACCGGCAGCTACCGGCCGAAAAATTCTGGCGAGAAATACAGCGATACCCTGACGCTGGAGGAGGCCTTTGCGCAGTCCAGCAATGTGGCCGCAGTGCGCCTTTTCCAGGATGTCGGCAGCGAGAAAGTGATCGCCATTGCCCGCGCATTCGGGGTGGAAAGCGATATGCAAGAAGGCGACCCCAGTCTCGCTCTGGGTACAGCCAGCATCCCCCTGATCGAACTGACCGCAGCCTATGCCGGCGTTGCGGCCAATGCCTTTCCGGTGACGCCCACCGCCTTCCCGAAACCGGAGCAAAGCTGGTGGGACTGGTTCTGGAACGGGCCGGAAAGCATCGGCAGCAGCGAGCATGAGGATATCGAGGCGATGCTGCGCACAGCGATCAATTCCGGTACCGGGCGGGCGGCGATGCTGTCCGGCCCCAATTACGGCAAGACCGGTACCACGCAGGACAATCGCGATGCGCTGTTTGTCGGCTATGCCGGTGATCTGGTGGTCGGTGTCTGGATCGGCAATGATGACAATTCCTCGCTCGGCAAGATATCGGGCGGCGGCTTGCCCGCGCGCATCTGGAAGGATTTCATGCAAGCCGCGTTGGTTGCCGATGGCGGGCAGAGACGCGCTCCGGCACCGCACAGTGCTCCTTCGGCTGATCCCTCAGGGCCGGTCGAGCCGCAGGATGTGCCGGAGCCCGAAGATATTCCGCTGGGCGAAGACGGGGTGCAGCTGCGGCTGGATGACGGGACGCTGATCCTGCGCACCGATGTCGATGGCATCCCGATTGATCTGGAAGTCGGTCAGGACGGCGTGCGGATGGACGACGCCGCGATCGAGCGCGCGCGGCGCGAGGCGGAGCAGCGTGTGCGCGAAAGGCTGGGCCAGCAGGGGAGTTAAGCCAGAGTGGCAGATGGCGCGGCAGCTGATCCGTGGGGCTGCTATTCAGGCCCGGCGGCCACCATCAACACATTCATCACCGCCGTGGCGCGCGGGCGGGACCGGTCGGCCTGCCAGCACTCGACCTCCACATTGGCATTGCGGCGCCCCAGCTTGGTAATCCGGGCCTGCGCAAACAATGTCTCGGATTTGGCAGCGGCCAGAAACTGCATGGTGATGTTGATGGGTTTGAGCCGGACATTGCCGCGCTGATCCAGCTCCAGCTGCGTTCGGATCGCGGCATAGCCGGCGGTTTCCAGCAGACCGCTGATCGCGCCGCCATGATAATGCGACGGGCGGCCCTGAACCGTGTCGGAGAACGGCACGCTGAGGATCGGGGCGGTGCCGTTTTCCGCGCCGTCGTCCTGCACTTCCACGCCCATGGAGCGGGCGTAGGGCGTCAGGAGCGGGGATGGATCGATACTATCCGCCACGCTGCGATGCTCCGCCGATGGTCATGAACACACCCGCCATATTGGCAACTGGATCCTCCGCATCCCCGTCATGCGCAATCCCCCGCACAAAGGCGGCGGAGCGTGTGAGCCGGTAACATTCCGACCGCCCGATAACCGCGCATCGCTCCTTTGCCGGGCGCAGATAATCAACCCGCAGGTCCAGCGTCGCCACCGGTGTGAAAGCCTGCATTCTGGTCCAGATCGCCATTCCGCTGGCCATGTCGAGCAGGCTGATGATCGGGCCCGATGCGAGCACGTGCTGCTCGCTGTCACCCACCAGATCCTCGCGCCATGGCAGTTCCAGTTCCATCCAGTTCTCGCCATGCGCGTGATAGCCCATGCCGAGAAAGCCATTGTGACTGGCCCCGAACATGAAGCGGGCCATGCTTTTGGGATCGAATTGCGGGGTCTGTTCACTCATGCAGGGAAGGCAGTGAAACGGGTGGGCCGCCATGACAATGTTTTAATTTTTCTGGCGGCCCGGTGCGGCCCAATTTGCGCGCCCCGGCCACCATCGTGGCGGCCGCATACAGGAGGGGTGCAAGCCGATGGAACTTCCCGAAATCGATATCGACAGTCTGCCCGATCTTGGCACAGTCACCGGCGTTTTCGGCAGTCTGGCGGACGGCGCCAGCGCGACGCTGGATGACCGGATCATTATCATCATGGTCTATCTCTACAACCACGCATCCGTCGTTTTGTAAGCTGGGGCCGGCGGCGTGCAGGCGGGGCCTCAGCTAACGGCATTTCGTGGCGACCGCGCGGCGCAAGACCATGCACAGGCGGCGATGATCCGGGCTGCGCAGGATTGGCGCGGGGCTGCGTGTGCTGCGCCGGTGCTGAATGATTTGACGCGCTACGGGGCCGGAGAGGAATTGGGCGATCTGCCCGTGCTCTCCGGCCTGTTTGCCGGGGCTGAGCCTGCACGCTTTGCGGCGGATTTCCTGACCCATGCCGCCAGTGCCATGGCGCAGACTCCGCTTGGCCAGCCGTGCTTCCGGCATAGCTGCGAGGGCGGATTTGCGCTGGTCAATCTGGCCAATAGCGGCCGCGCCTCGCTGTCGCTGGTGGTGGTGGAGGGCGATGGCGATGGCGGAAGCACGCGCGCGGTGCCTGCCTCGGCCACATTCACAGCAGCGGAGCGGGTCGAGGCTGTGCTCGCAGGCCGCGCCCGGGGCGAGATTGCGGCACTTCATGGCGAGCGGTTGGAGCGCCAACCGCGTGGCTTTGCACCGGGCGACATATTGCGCCTGCCGGCCTGGCATACGCGGCTGTTTCATCAGGTCACATCCTCGCTCGTCTGTCTGCGACTGGCCCGGACACCGGAGCCTATGCCCGCCACGCGGCAGATCAGCCTGACAGACGGGGCGCTGCTGCATGAAGCGGCGGGTGATCCCCGCGATACAAGGCACGAATTGATGGCCGCGACGCTCACCGCGATGGAGCGGGGGGATGCTGTGGATGCCCTGGCGGGGCTGGCGACGCGAGAGGGCCATGGCCCCGCGCGTTGGCAGGCGCTGAAAGGGGCGCTGGCCATGGATACCGCCGCCGGTTTTGCTGCCCTGTCGGCCATCTCCTGTGATCCGGCAGACCCGCTGATGCCTGATGCGCGGGCGCTGTGCGATGCGCTGATTGCCCGCCATCCCGTGCTCGGCGAACTGGAGCTTGCTTGACCATGCCGCGCACCATTGCAACCGCTCCGCAGTCCGCCGCCTCGCTGGCAGAGACCATCGCAGCTTTGGACGCGCTCGATCCGGATTTCACGCAAGACGAGCATATGCTGGCCGCAGCCACCCATTTGCGCTCTCTCGATGCCAACCGCACCTTTCTGGGCGATCTGATGGTGGAGGAACTCAAATCCTCCCATCGCGCGGACCCCGGCGCAAACGGATATGGCCCGCAAGCGATCATGCTGAGCGGAGCGCGTCCCGGTTATTTTCTGCGCGCCAATATATGGCCTGCTGCGGGCGACAGCGTGATGCGGGCGGGCGGGGCGAGCAGCTTTGCCTACGGCCTGCCGCACGATCACAATTTCGACTTTCTGACCATCGGCCATTTCGGCCCCGGCTATGGCAGCGACTATTACGAATACGACTATGACAGCGTCATCGGAGTGACGGGCGAAAGAGTGGCGTTGCGGTTTGTCGGGCGCAGCGTCCTCGCGCCGGGGGAGGTGGTTCACTACCGCGCGCACCGCGATATTCACGCGCAGTTGCCGCCCGCCCGCCTCTCGGTTTCATTGAACGTCGTGGCGGCCAATCCGGCGCAGGCGTGGCACGACCAATACCGGTTCGATCTGAAGGAAGGACGGATCACCGCCATCCTCAATCCCGGCGCCAGCGAAGCGCTGCTGCGATGCGGCATTGCAACGGGGCATGAGGAGATGCGCGATCTGGCGGGCCATTTCGCTCAGGCGCATCCTTCGGAACGCCTGCGTCTGGCGATTTACGATGAGCGCAGCCGTGCGGGCGAAGACCCCGATGCCGTTTGGCGCGAGGCGGAGTTATCGGGCAGCAGGCTGGTGGCCGGGGAAGCCAGACAGCGGCGGTCCGCACTCGCCAGCGTGTGAGCAATGGCCGCTAAAGGATTGTTCCGCCAGCCAGCCGGTCTATCGCCGCTTGCAGGATGATCGCCGCTGCATGGCTGTCGATCCGCTCCGCGCGTTTGGCGCGGCTGGTGCCTTGCCCGATCATCGCGGTCTCGGCGCTCTGGGTGGACCAGCGCTCGTCCCACAGCAGCAATGGCAGGCCGAACGCTTCGGCCAAATTCCGGGCATAGGCGCGGCTGGCCTGCGCGCGTGGCCCTTCGCTGCCGTCCATATTGCGCGGCAGGCCGAGGATCAGGCCCGCAACGCCGCGCTGTTCTATCAGCGCGCGCAAAGCCTCCCGGTCGCGGCCGAATTTGCCCCGCGGCAGGGTCTTGCCCGCCGTGGCAAAACGCCAGCCTGCATCGCAGGTCGCCAGACCGATGGTCTTGGTCCCCAGATCGAGCGCCAGCAGCACACCGCCCTCGGGCAGAGCCCCGGCGAAATCGGCAGCGCTTTCGGTGATCAACTCGCCGTTGGCCATGCCCGCTATCGGCTTTGCGCCGACCATGCATTCACGCGCGCGACCACATCTTCCTGCACATTCCGCCAGAACAGCGGGATATCATAGACGTGGTAATTGTTCCCCGGCAGCACCGCTTCGCCCATATCGGGCGGGGAGCCGATCAGCAGCAATCCGCGATCATCGCAGCGCGCTGGCACCACGCCCGCGATCAGCGAGGCGGAGGAGAAGTCTTCCTCCGGCACCAGCGTGCCCAGATTGGCGCTGGCAGGCGCGCTGTCATTGACTGCGCCGGTGATGGGATTGACGCACAGGATCGGGCCGTCGCCGCGCGGCTGGCCGTTGAAGCCCAGACCTTCCGCGTAATAGCTCAGAGCCATGCTCGCGTCGTTATCGTCGGCAAAGCTGTTCCAGGTGGAAATGCATCCCGCCTGACCGGCTGCCGCGCAGGCGGGGAAGGGCAGGGCGGGCAGATCGCTTTCGACCGAAATGGGCCAGCCGACCGCATAGACCGCCGCAATCCGGGCCTCGACCGCCGTGCCCGCGACCTTTTGGCGCAGCAGGTTGAGGATATGCAGCGATCCCTGGCTGTGGCCCGCCAGCACGATGGGTTTGTCGTCGTCCACACTTTCGAGGAAATAGGCGAAGGCCTGTTCCACATCGCGGTAGGCGGCATCGATGGCCTTTTGCGCTTCGGGCTTGTCGGTCAGGAATGCGCCGACCGCCGCCTGCCGGTATTTTGGCGCCCAGATCTCGTCCGCCCGGTTGAAGGCGCTGGCCAGCCCGCGCAGGAACAGCCGGGCGCGCAGCTCGGCCTGCTCGTCGCCCAGCGCCGCATTCCAGTTCACCTCGTCGGCAAAGTTCACCGGGATATAGCTGGTCGGGTGGACGAAAAAGACCGCGAAATCGGGGATTTCATCTGCCGGTACGATCTCTGCGCGGCGGGTTTCGCCGATTTCCAGCGAAGGCGCGGCGGGCGGCAGGCTGGCTTCCGTGGCCGGGTTCTCCGGTGATGGGGGCGGAGGTGCCGCTTCGGCCGCGCCGTCTTCAGGCTCGGCGATGGAGGGCTGGTAACGTGCCGGATCGTCGGTCCCGATGCCGGGGCGCGAGTACCACATGGCCGGGTCCTCATAGGCATTCTGCGCCAGCGCATCCTGCTCTACGAAATCGCCCTGCGGAACAAAAGCAAGTTCGGTCGCCTCGCGCGACCAGATGCTGAGCGCAATGCCGCCCGCGATGATGATGACCGCGATGAACGCGACGAGATAGAGAAACTTGCGGGCCATGGAACGCTCTGCAGATCGGTTGTTACGACGCGGTATCGTCGTCTTCGGGAGAGGCAGGCGGCGGGCCGAGTTCGGGCCGCAGGGTCGTCCACGCCCGGTCACCGCGCATCGCGGAGAACCAGCTGAACGGATTCCAGCCCGCTGTCCCGTCGAGCGAGAAGGTGATAAATTCGGCGCGCCCGCCGACATTCTTCAGCGGGATCGGCCCGCCCAACCCCTGATCGTCGATGCTGGCGCGGCTGTCGGCCGAATGGTCGCGGTTGTCGCCCATCACGAAGACATGGTCTTCGGGCACCAGAACCTCGTCCATATTGTCGAGCGAGACGGTCCTGTGATCGAGGATCAGATAGCTTGCGCCATTGGGCAGAGTCTCGCGGTAGGTCGGGATGCGGCAGACCGCGTTGCCATCCTCATCGCGCTCCTGCAGGCCGGGATAGTCGTAGGCGCTGCACGGCGAATTGATATCCACCGGGATTTCCAGAGGCGGCACCACTTCCTGCGGCACAGGCTCGCCGTTCAGAACGATCTGGCCATTGGTGACGGCAATCCGGTCACCGGGCAGGGCAACCACGCGCTTGATATAGTCCTCGTCCCGCTCGGGATGCACGGGGATCACGATATCGCCATATTCCGGGGTTGATCCGAACACCCGCCAGTCGCCGCGCGGGGCAAGGTGGAAACTGACCGAGGCCCAGCTGAAGCCGTAAGGATATTTGCTCACCACCAGCCGGTCACCCACCAGCAGGTTGGGCATCATCGACTGGGAAGGGATGTAGAACGGTTTCGCGATGAAGCTGTGGAACACGACCACCGCCAGCAACATCAGCGCCAGCCCGCGGATTTCCGCGAACCAGTTGACCTTTTCGTCCTTCTTTTCGGCCTCGTCTGTCTTGCCGTTTTCGTCTGTCTTGTCGTTCACGGGTCTGGATGCGCCTGAATTCATGTGCGGATGGCTTCGATAATCACGAAGGCCTGCGCCCATGGGTGATCGTCGGTGAGGGTGAGGTGAATGATGGCCTCATGGCCGTCAGGCGTCAGTTCCGCAAGCCGCTTCGCCGCGCCGCCTTCCAGCGCCAGCGTCGGCGCGCCCGATTTTGCGTTCACGACCCCGATGTCTTTCATGAACACGCCGCGCCGGAAGCCGGTGCCGACAGCCTTGGAAAAGGCTTCCTTTGCGGCAAACCGCTTGGCGTAAGTGCCTGCGATGGTGAAAGGACGCCGCCGTGCCTTGGCGCGCTCGATCTCGGTAAAAACGCGATTCTCGAACCGCTCGCCAAAACGGTCGAGCGAGTTTTGAATGCGCTCGATATTGCACAGGTCAGAGCCGAGGCCGATAATCAACGCACTTCATCCATCAAATCGCGCATCCGGCGCACCGCTTCTTCCAGCCCGATAAAGATCGCTTCGCCGATCAAATAGTGCCCGATATTGAGTTCTGCGAGCTGGGGGATGGCGGCGATGGGCTGGACGTTTTCGTAGGTCAGCCCGTGTCCTGCATGCGGCTCGATCCCATTCTTCACCGCCAATGCGGCCATGTCGGCGATGCGTTTCAGCTCGCTGGTCACTTTGGCGCTGTCGCCTTCCAGATGCGCGTGGGCGTATTCGCCGGTGTGAAATTCCACGATATCCGCGCCGAGCCGGATGGCGGCGTCCAGCTGGCGTTCCTCTGCTTCGATAAACAGCGATACGCGGATCCCCGCATCGCGCAATTGCGTGACGATCGGCGCGAGGTGGTTGTCCAGACCTGCCGCGTCCAGCCCGCCCTCTGTGGTGCGTTCCTCGCGTTTCTCCGGCACGATGCACGCCGCGTGGGGCGAATGCGCCAGCGCGATGGCGAGCATTTCGTCAGTCGCGGCCATTTCCAGATTGAGCGGAAGGCCGGTCGCATCCTGAATGCGTTGCAGGTCCCCGTCGCGGATATGGCGCCGGTCCTCTCGCAAATGCGCGGTGATCCCGTCCCCGCCGACCGCCGCGACGATTTCCGCCGCGCGCACGGGATCGGGATGATCGCCGCCGCGTGCGTTACGAATGGTCGCGACATGATCGATATTCACGCCGAGGCGGAGCTTGTGAGAGGCGTGGTGGTTGCTCAAGCGGCGCGGCTCCCCGGCTTGGTCACAGGGATAGCTGCCAGTTCTGCGGGCACTTCGTCATCGGCATAGGTGGGGAAGTTTAGCGCCACCAGCGGGAAGAAAGGCACGCCCAGATCGACCGATCCTGCAGAGCGGTCGACCAGCGACGCCTCGGCGATGACTTTGCCGCCCTCCGCCTCGACCGCAGCGATGGCTTCGCGGCTGGAGAGGCCGGTGGTGACCACGTCCTCCACCATCAGCACTTTGGCACCCGGCTCCAGCGCGAAGCCCCGGCGCAGGTGGAACGTGCCTTCGGGCCGCTCCAGGAACATCGCATCCTTGTCCAGCGCGCGCCCCATCTCGTGGCCGATAATCACGCCGCCCATGGCAGGCGAGACCACGCAATCGATCTCGCCACGGATTTCGCGGGGGATATTCCGGGCAATCGCCGCTGCCAGCCGCGCGGCGCGTTCCGGATTCATCAGCACCCGGGCGCACTGCAGATAGAAGCCGCTGTGACGCCCGGAGGACAGCAGAAAATGCCCCTCCAGCAGCGCGTCGCAGCTACGGAATTCGGCCAATACTTCTTCGTCGGTCATTGCAGTCCCATCATCGCGTGGCGGCGCGCGGGCGCCGGATGTGCAGGGGGATATAGGGGCTGTGTTGCGCGAGGGGAGACACAAATTGCGTAAAAATGTCCGCAGAAGCGCTTGAGACGGTGGGCAAGCGTCCGTATAGGCCGCGCTATTCGGCTTCCCTATATGGACGCCAAGGGCCCTCAGTGGCTCATACGAATTGCCCGATGGCCAGCGCTGGCCTGACGATTGGCCAAGATAGTTGAAAGCATGTTCGCAATGACAATATCCGCCCGGTTCGCCGACCTAACCCGCGCCATGGCGCTGCTGTTTGCCGCAGTGATGCTGGCCTTCGCAGCGCAGCCGCTGCTTGCCCAGGATGCGGCAGTGGACGATTCGGCAGCGCCCGCTGCGGAAGCTGTGGATGGCGAAGCCGCCGCAGCGGAAGAACCGGCTTACGAATATTACGGCCCCGAGATGATCAAGGGCCAGCCCACCGCGTTCGAAGACGGTGCGCTGGACAGCATGACCTTCCAGGACCAGTACAATTCCGACGGCCAGTACGCGCTGTGGATGCATGACTACATTCTGATGCCGGTGATCACTGTTATCAGCCTGTTCGTTCTGGGCCTGCTGCTGTGGGTCGTCGCGAAATACCGCCGCCGCGAAGGTGTCGAGCCCTCGCGCACCACGCACAACACGCTGATCGAAGTGGTCTGGACGATTGTTCCGGTCATCATTCTGGTGGCCATTGCCATTCCGTCGATCACGCTGCTGGCGCGTCAGTACGAGACCCCGCCCGCCGACGCCATCACCGTGAAGGCGACCGGTTACCAGTGGTATTGGGGCTACACCTATCCCGATCAGGGCGGCTTTGAAGTCGTCTCCAACATGCTGACCAAGGAAGACGCGCTGACCAAGGGTGAGCCCTTCCAGCTGGGTGTCGACAACCGGATGGTGGTGCCTGTGGGCGTTCCGCTGCGGATCCAGACAACCGGTGCCGACGTGATCCATTCGTTTGCTATCCCGAGCCTTTGGTTCAAACTGGACGCGATCCCGGGCCGCCTGAACGAGCGCATGATGACGATTGACGAGCCGGGCATCTATTACGGCCAGTGCATGGAATTGTGCGGCGCAAAGCACGCCTACATGCCGATCGCAATCGAAGCGGTTCCGATGGAGCGTTTCCGTCAGTGGATCGCTTCGCAAGGCGGTACGTTCGGTGACGAAGAAGGCACTGAAACTGAAGATGCCGAGTCGGCAGCAGATGCCGCCGAAGCCGGCGACACCGGCGCAGAAGCCGAAGCCGAAATGGCCGAAGCCGCTGCATCCTAAAGTACGGGGCGACTAATCGGTCGCAGCCGGATAAGTTATAGACGTTTGTTGAGAAAAGAGACCAAGCACGATGGCAACCACAGCTGAAGGCTTCCAGGCCCACACAGAGGACCATTCGCACCACGGCGCGGACCACAAGCCGGGCTTCTTCGCCCGCTGGTTCATGTCGACCAACCACAAGGACATCGGAACGATGTACCTGATCTTCGCGATTGTCGCGGGGATCATTGGTGGCGCGATTTCCGGTGTCATGCGTGCCGAATTGGCGGCCCCTGATATTCAGTATCTGGGCTGGTGGGTCGAGTTCATGGGCGGCGAGGCGAGCCTCGATGCCAATCTGCATATGTGGAACGTGTTCATCACCGCTCACGGCCTGATCATGGTCTTCTTCATGGTCATGCCGGCGATGATCGGCGGTTTCGGTAACTGGTTCGTGCCGCTGATGATCGGCGCGCCGGACATGGCGTTCCCGCGGATGAACAACATCTCGTTCTGGCTGACGGTCGTCGGCTTTATCTCGCTGCTGTTCTCGCTATTCGTGCCCGGTGGCACGGGGCTGGGCGCAGGCACCGGCTGGACGGTCTATGCACCGCTTTCCACCAGTGGCTCGGTCGGCCCTGCAGTCGATTTCGCAATCTTCTCGCTGCACCTTGCAGGCGCGGGCTCCATTCTCGGGGCGACCAACTTCATCACCACCATTTTCAACATGCGCGCGCCGGGGATGACCCTGCACAAAATGCCGCTGTTCGTGTGGTCGATGCTGGTCACGGCATTCCTGCTGCTGCTGGCGCTGCCGGTTCTGGCCGCTGCCATCACCATGCTGATTACCGACCGTAACTTCGGCACGACCTTCTTCGATGCAGCTGGCGGCGGTGACCCCGTTCTCTACCAGCACCTGTTCTGGTTCTTCGGCCACCCCGAAGTGTACATCATGATCCTGCCGGGCTTCGGCATGGTCAGCCAGATCGTGGCGACCTTCAGCCGCAAGCCGGTGTTCGGCTATCTCGGCATGGCCTACGCCATGGTGGCCATCGGTGTGGTCGGCTTCATCGTGTGGGCGCACCACATGTATACAGTCGGCCTCGACGTAAACACCAAGATGTACTTCACCGCCGCGACTATGGTGATCGCCGTGCCGACGGGCGTGAAGATCTTCAGCTGGATCGCGACGATGTGGGGCGGCAGCCTCGAGTTCAAATCGCCGATGGTCTGGGCGCTGGGCTTCATCTTCCTGTTCACCGTTGGCGGTGTGACGGGCGTGGTGCTCGCCAATGGCGGCATCGATGATAACCTGCACGACACCTACTACGTGGTGGCACACTTCCACTACGTGCTGTCGATGGGCGCCGTGTTCAGCCTCTTCGCCGGGTTCTATTACTGGTTCCCCAAGATGAGCGGCCGCTGGCACAGTGAATTCCTGAGCCACGTGCATTTCTGGCTGTTCTTCATCGGCGTGAACGTGATCTTCTTCCCGATGCACTTCCTGGGCATGCAGGGTATGCCGCGTCGCTATCCTGACTACACTGCGGCCTATACCTACTGGAACGAGATCGCGTCTTACGGCTACGTCATCATGGCGGCCTCGATGCTCGTGTTCTTCGTGAACATCGGTTACGCGCTGGTTGCCGGCCGCAAGGCAGAAGCCAATAGCTGGGGTCCGGGTGCGACGACACTGGAATGGACGCTGTCCAGCCCGCCGCCCTATCACCAGTTCGAAACGCTGCCGGTGATCGAGGACCATCACGATTACCACGATCATATGCCGAAGCCTGCCAAGGGCTGATCGCAGCTGATCGCATCCGGCCGGCGCCTCGGGGGATCGGGGTTAGGGCGGAACACAACAGATCGGGGGGCGCGCCAGCGATGGTGCGCCCCCACTCATAAGGAAAGGGCCACTGGCCTTAGGACAATGACCGCGACCAGCACCTCCGAGGCGCCACAGGCGACTGTTCAGCTGCCGACCGACTGGCGCGATTTCTACGCGCTGACGAAGCCGCGCGTGATGAGCCTGGTGATCTTCACCGGTCTGTGCGGATTGCTGGCCGCGCCGGGCAGCGTGCACCCGGTTATCGGCTTTACCGCCATCTTGTGTATCGCTCTGGCCGCTGGCGGGGCTGCCGCGCTCAACATGTGGTGGGAAGCCGAGCTGGACGCGAAGATGAAGCGCACCCGCAACCGGCCCATTCCCGCCGGTCGTCTGCCCAAAAGCGACGCGCTGATTTTCGGAACGCTGCTCTCCGCCGTGTCGGTGATGACCATGGGGCTGGCCGTGCACTGGCTCGCCGCAAGTGTGCTGGCACTGTCGATTTTCTATTACGTGGTGATCTACACCATGTGGCTGAAGCCGCGCACCCCGCAAAACATCGTCATCGGCGGCGGGGCCGGCGCGTTCCCTCCGCTGATCGGGTGGATCGCAGTCACCGGCGATATCACCGCCATGCCGATCCTGCTGTTTGCGATCATCTTCATGTGGACGCCGCCGCATTTCTGGGCGCTCGCCCTGTTTGTAGAGATCGATTACGAAAATGCCGGCGTGCCGATGATGCCCAATGTGAAGGGCCAGAAGAGCACGCGCCTGCAGGTCCTGATCTACTCGATCCTGCTGCTGCCCATCGCCGTCGCCCCCTGGGCCATCGGCGGCACTGGCGCGATTTACGGCGTTACGGCTCTGGCCCTGACAGCGTGGTTTATCGCGCTGAGCGTGCCCGTGGCGACCCGGATCAGCGCAACGGGCGACGCGATGCTGCCGGAAAAGCGGCTGTTCAAATTCAGCATTCTGTACCTGTTTGCCCTGTTCGCTGTCCTGGTGCTGGACCGCTATGCCAGCCCGTTTGTGGAGGCTCTATGACCCCTGAAGAACAAACCGAGCTGGAGCGCCGCCGCAAATCGCGCAACTGGGCGCTGGGCGGATTGCTGCTCTTTTTCGTACTCCTGTTTTACTCGATCACGATTGTGAGGATGGGCGACTGATGGCGACGGTAATTCCCGACGAGAACCGCAATGCGAAGACCGGGATGATGGCATTCGGCCTAGCGCTGGCGATGCTGGGCATGGGCTATGCCGCCGTGCCGCTGTATGAATTGTTCTGCCGAGTGACCGGCTTCGGTGGCACCACGCAGGTCGCCACCGAGAGCGAGGCCGCCAATGCCGAGCGTCTCGCGGCGCTGGCCGAGGCCCGGCCGATTTCCGTGCGCTTCGATGCCAGCACCGCGCGCAATGTCCCGTGGACGTTCGAACCGGCGCAGAGCACCGATACGATCCAGATCGGCGTGCGCGACATGGCGTTCTACACCGCGAAGAACAATTCCAGCGTGCCGATCACCGGCACCGCGACCTTCAATGTCGAGCCGGAAATCGCAGGCGTCTATTTCCACAAGATCCAGTGCTTCTGCTTCACCGAGCAGACCTTGCAGCCGGGTCAGGAAGTGCGGATGCCGGTGCTGTATTACATCGATCCCGCGATTCTGGAGGACGAAGGGGCCGACGGGGTCGAGCAGATCACGCTCAGCTACACCTTCCACAAGAAGATCGAGGAAGACAGCTGACAGAATATGGTGTGGCGGGCCATCCGCCCCCTAGACCACCACGCACTGCCGGTTTAAGGGCGGTGACACGAATTTGAATGCATATCCAAGCAGGAAGCGCGACGCATGGCCGGTAACGTCAATCACGACTATCACATTCTCGAACCCGACATCTGGCCGCTGATCGGTGCCTTTTCGGCGCTGACTTTCACCAGCGGCATGGTTCTATACATGCACGAAATGGCCAATGCGTGGCTGGTGCTGGGCCTCGGCATTGCCGGCCTAATCGCCACCTTCTTCGCGTGGTGGGCCAATGTGGTGAAAGAAGCGGAACGCGGCGATCACACGCCGGTGGTCCAGCTGCATATGCGCTACGGCATGATCCTGTTCATCGCTTCGGAAGTGATGTTCTTTGTCGGCTGGTTCTGGAGCTGGTTCGATTTCGCGCTGTTCCCCAATGCACTGACCGAAGTTGTCGGCGGCGTCTGGCCACCGGCTGCGATTGACGAGGTGCTGAACCCGTTTGATCTGCCGCTGATCAACACGCTGATCCTTCTGTGCTCGGGCACCACGGTCACGTGGGCGCACCACTGCATGCTGTCGGGCGACCGCGAAGGCGTGAAGAAGGGCCTGTGGCTCACGATCCTGCTGGGCGCTCTGTTCACTTGCATCCAGGCGTATGAGTATGCCGTTGCCCCGTTCGCATTCGGCGGCAACACCTACAGCTCGGCGTTCTACATGGCGACGGGCTTCCACGGCTTCCACGTTCTGGTCGGCACGATCTTCCTGATCGTCTGCCTTGCGCGGACCTATAAGGGCCACTTCACCCCCCGCCAGCACTTCGGTTTCGAAGCTGCGGCGTGGTACTGGCACTTCGTCGACGTGGTCTGGTTGTTCCTGTTCATCGTCGTCTATGTCTGGGGCGGCTGGGGCGCTGACTTCCACTGATGGTGGCCAATATTCCGGGCGTTTCGCCGGACACTGAAAAGGGGCAGCCCGCCATGCGGCAGGCTGCCCTTTTCGGTTTGTGCCCCGCTTGCGGTGGGCGCACGCTGTTTGACGGGATCGTCCGTTTTTCGCCAAAGTGCCGCGCCTGCGGTTTGGATTTTGCCCGCTTCAATGTCGGCGATGGTCCGGCGGCTTTCCTGATCCTGATTGTGGGCGCGATTGTCGTCGGGCTGGCAACGTGGCTGGAGGTTGCGGCGGGTCCGCCGTTCTGGGTCCATGCGCTGCTGTGGCTGCCGCTAATTGTCGGGCTGACACTGGCCGGGTTGCGTGTGGCCAAGGGCGCACTGATCGCGTCCGAATATCATCACAACGCCCGCGAGGCCGGAAGTTCTGAAGTATGAGCCGCAATCTACCCATCATCCCCACGATTATCGTGGTGCTCGCGGCGCTCGTCATGGTCGGGCTGGGCTTCTGGCAATTGGGCCGGGCGGACGAGAAAGAAGCGATGCTCGCGCGCTACGCCACCGCTGGGGACTTGCCCGAATCGGTCGCATACCCGCTGACGCCCGAGCAGGCCGAGCAAGACCTCTATCGCCGCAGCTCCATCACGTGCGAGCGGGTGCTGGATCGCCGGGCCACTGCAGGCACGAGCGAGGCCGGTGTGAAGGGCTGGGCGCAGATCGCCCGCTGCGCGCTCAAGGGCGGGGGCGAAACCGAAGTCGCGCTGGGCTGGACCCGCGCGCCCGATGGCCCGCAATGGACCGGGGGCACGGTGACGGGCATCATCGCGCCGGGGCCGAAACTGGTCGCCGATCCGCCGCGCGCTGGCCTTATTGCGCTCAGCCCGCCCGATCCCGCCGATTTGCCGAACAACCACATGGCCTATGCCGGTCAGTGGTTCTTCTTCGCAGTCACGGCGCTGGTCATCTACTTCTTCGCCTTGCGGCGCCGGCGGCGGGATCAGGACGCGGATGAACTGGATCGCGACGACGATGAAGACTAGCTTTCTTGTCGCGCCCGCACCTGCGCGCTAACCCGCGCCCATGAAATACGTCTCCACCCGCGACTCTGCGCCCGTGCTCGATTTCGAAGGTGTCACGCTGGCGGGGCTCGCCAATGATGGCGGTCTGTATATCCCCGAGGTCTGGCCGCAATTTTCCCATGCCGAGATCGCCGCCATGCGCGGCCTGCCCTATGCCGAAGTGGCCGCGCGGGTGATGGAGCCGTTTGTCGGTGAAGCGCTGACGCCGGAGCGCCTGCGGGAATTGACAGCAGAGGCCTATGGCCGGTTCTCGCACAAGGCGGTGGTCCCGCTGGTGCAGCTGGACCAGCAGCACTGGTTGATGGAATTGTTCCACGGCCCCACGCTGGCGTTTAAGGATGTGGCCCTGCAGATGCTCGGCCTGCTGTTCGAGGAATTCCTTGGCCGCCGTGATGAGAAACTGACGCTGGTCGGCGCGACGAGCGGGGATACCGGCTCTGCCGCCATCGATGCGGTAGCCGGGCGTGAGGGCGTGGAGATATTCATGCTCCACCCCGAAGGCCGGATCAGCGATGTCCAGCGCTGCCAGATGACCACCGTTCTGGCACCCAATGTGTTCAACATCGCCATTTCCGGCAGTTTCGATGACGGGCAGGCAGCGGTGAAGCGCATGTTCGGCGACGAAGCGCTGAAGGGCACGCTGCGTCTGGGCGCGGTCAATTCGATCAACTGGGCGCGATTGCTCGCTCAGGTGGTCTATTACTTCGCCACCGCACTGCAATTGGGGGCGCCGGATCGCAGCACCGCCTTCAGCGTGCCGACCGGCAATTTCGGCGATGTGTTCGCAGGCTATGTCGCCGCGAAGATGGGCCTGCCGATAGCAAAACTGGTGGTCGCCACCAACGTCAACGATATCCTCCATCGCGCCCTGTCGACCGGCGATTATTCCGCAGGCGTGGTCACGCCCACGGCCGCCCCCAGCATGGACATTCAGGTCAGCTCCAATTTCGAGCGGCTGCTGTTCGACCTGACCGGTTCAGGGGGAACGCGCGACGGTGCGGCGATGGCGGCGCAGATGGCGGGTTTTGAAAGCACGCGGGCCATGACGCTGACGAACCAGCAGCGCGCCGGGGCCGCCGAACTGTTCACCAGCATCAGAGTCGATCCCGATGGCATGGCGCAGGCGATGCGGCGCACGCACGAGAATTGCGGCGAGATCATCGACCCGCACACCGCCATCGGTCTGGCTGCGGCGCATCAGGTTGATCTGCCCGGCGATGTGCCCGTGGTCACGCTCGCGACCGCCCATCCGGCCAAGTTCCGCGATGCAGTGGAGCGGGCGACCGGCACGCGCCCGCCGCTGCCGACCCGGATCGGCGACTTGTTTGCGCGGGAAGAGCGCTGCGTTTCCTTACCCGGCGAGTATGACGCGCTGACCGCTTATATTCTCGACACGGCGCGTCCGAGTGCCCAGCCGGACGCCTGATGGCAGAGGTGATCGAACAGCCGCTGGTCATGGCGGGCGAGGGGTGGGACGACTACGCCCTGCTCGACAGCGGGCACGGCCGTAAGCTGGAGCGCTTTGGCCCCTACCGTTTCATCCGCCCCGAACCGCAGGCGATGTGGACCCCGCGGCACGATCCTGACGGCACCGACTGGCAGGCGGATGGCGAGTTCATCCCAGGTGCGGACGAGGATGGCGGCGGGCGCTGGCACCTGACGCCGGACATTCCCGACAGCTGGCCGATGGCGTGGCGCGAGGCGCGCTTCCGCTCGCAATGCACGCCGTTCCGGCATCTGGGCTTTTTCCCCGATATGGCCCCCGTGTGGGACTGGATGCGTGGTGAACTGGAGGGCAAGCCCGAAGCCGCTACGCTCAACCTATTCGGCTATACCGGCGTTGGCAGCCAGGCTTTGAGCGAATGCGGCCCTGTCACCCATGTCGATGCATCGAAGAAATCCGTCGCGCAGGCGCGGGAGAATGCTGCGTTGGCCGGGATGGAGGATCGTCCGATCCGCTGGCTGGTGGATGATGCGGCGAAGTTTGCCGCGCGCGAGGTGCGGCGGGGCAAGCGCTATGATGGGATCATCCTCGATCCGCCCAAATTCGGGCGCGGGCCGAAGCACGAGATATGGCGTATCGAGGAAGGACTCGCCCCGCTGGTGCGTGATTGCCGCGCGCTGCTCGATAACGACAGCCGCTTCCTGTTTCTGACTGTGTATGCCGTGCGGATGAGCAGCTTGGCGCTGGCCGGGCTGGTGGGCGAAATCTTCGCCGATCTGCCCGGCAAGGTGGAGCATGGCGATCTGGCGGTGCGCGAGAGCGGCGAGGGCGGGCGGCTTCTGCCTACCGCAATCTTCGCGCGCTGGTCCAATCCGCGCTAGGGAGCGCTCCATGGCCGATTCGCTCACTCTCCGCTTCGCCGATATCCAAACCGATGTGCTGACCGGCATCTATTCGGAAGAGACGGGCAAGCCCCAGCCGCTGCGCATCACGATCGAGGCGGATTACAAAGTCGCGGACCGCTACGATCCCGACACGCCGCTGGACGCCAGCAAGAACTACATGGACCTGAAATTCGCGGCTACCGATGCACTGCCCGAAGGCGTGCATTTCAAGCTGATCGAATCGGTGGCCGACCATATCTGCGAGACTTTGTTTGCGCAGGACGAGCATGTGCTGCGGGTGAGTGTGCATATCGTGAAGCTGGCGATTGCGGTCGATAAGGAGCAGATCGGGATTACGCTGACGCGCGAGCGCCGCTGATGGATACCCCGCAGCAGATTGTCATCGAACCAGGCGAGCTGCCGTCCGGCGCTCTGGACGCGGCGGCGGTGCTCCACGAGACGATTGCAGCGCGGGTCGCGCAGGCAGCGCAAGACGGTGCCTCCGACGTGGTGCTCGCCCTGCCTGCTGCCCCTTATGACCACACCGATTGGCGGCGCACCGCTGCGCGCGATCTGGCGCGAACCCATGCGCCGGTGCGAGTGAATGTGATCGGCGGAGGTGACGCGCAGGCGAGGGCTGCGACAACAGCCTATTTGGCAGGTGCGCATGGGATTACGGGCCAGTATCTACCCCTTGATAACAATGGTGCAGGCGATCCGGCCTGCACAATCGGGGAGTAGGATTTGTGAGCAGCAAGGGTCTGGTCGATACGTTCGGGCGGCAGATTACCTATCTGCGCCTCTCGATCACGGATCGCTGCGACCTGCGCTGCACCTATTGCATGCCCGAACGCATGACCTTCCTGCCCAAGAAGGAAGTGCTGGACCTCGAAGAGCTCTACGCCCTCGCGCGCGGATTTATGGACCGCGGTGTCCGCAAGATCCGGCTGACCGGCGGGGAGCCGCTGGTGCGCAAGGACGCGGTGGATCTGGTGCGCGCCATTGGCCGCCATGTGGGGTCGGAGCTCGACGAGCTGACGCTGACCACCAATGGCACACAGCTGTCGCAGCACGCAGTGGCGCTGGCCGATGCGGGTGTGCGACGCATCAATGTCTCGCTCGATACGCTGGACCGGGATGTGTTCGCCGGCCTCGCGCGCCGCGATGCCTTGCCGCAAGTGCTGGGAGGAATTGCTGCAGCGAAGGCGGCGGGGCTGAAGGTCAAGATCAACACCGTCGCGCTGAAGGGCGTGAACGAGCACACCATCCCCGCGCTGATCGAGTGGGCGCATGGCGAAGGGCACGACATTACCCTGATCGAGACGATGCCGCTGGGCGTGGTGGACGAGGACCGGACCGACCGTTTCCTGCCGCTGTCCAAAGTGCGCGAGGACCTGGAAGCGCGCTGGACGCTGGAGTCGTCGGAGCACCGCACCGGCGGCCCGTCGCGCTATTTTGAAGTGCGCGAGACCGGCGGATTGCTGGGGCTGATCACCCCGATGACCGAGAATTTCTGCGCCGGATGCAACCGTATCCGGGTGACAACCACAGGCCAGCTTTACCCCTGCCTTGGCGGTGGAGAGCGCGTTGATCTGCGTGCCGCGCTGCGCTCCGATTCGCCCGAGGCCCGGCTCGAGGCCGCCCTCGATCAGGCGATGTCGATCAAGCCGGAGCGGCACAATTTCCGGATCGGCGCGGGCGAAGCGCCTGCGGTCGACCGGCATATGTCGATGACTGGCGGCTGATGAGCGTCAAGGTTCTATTCCTTGGGCCGTTGGCCGATCTGGAAGGCGCGTCCGAACGCGAATTCGATGCACCGCTCGACTGGCCCGGCCTCCTCTCGCAAGTCTCCGACAATGTCGCCGGGCAATTGCTGGAAGCGCGGGTAAACATCGCATGCGGGGGCAAGGTGCTGCCCGAAAAGACCACGCTGCAAGCCAGGGATGGCGACGAGGTGGCGCTGCTCCCGCCGGTGAGCGGTGGCTAGAATCGCGGTCAATGCGCCGGTCGATGTGCGCGTGCTGGAGAACGGCTTCTCCGTTGGCGAAGCGCTGGCGGCCTTCAATGCCGCGCATCCCGATTCCGGCGGTATCACCAGTTTCGTCGGCACGGTTCGCCCCGATGGCGAGGTGAAAGCGCTGGAACTCACCCATTACGAGCCGCTGACATTGCCGGGCATGGAGGAGATCGCTGCGCAGGCGATGGAGCGCTGGAGCCTTGACGGGATGCTGGCATGGCACCGCGTCGGGATGCTGACACCGGGCCAGTCCATCGTGCTGGTCGCCGCGGCCGCGCGCCACCGCAGGGCGGCTTTCGAAGCGACAGATTTTGTCATGGACCACCTCAAAAGCGCGGCATGGTTCTGGAAACGGGAGCAGCGCGGGACCGGTGCTGATGGGGCGTGGCACTGGATTTCCCCGCGCGATGCCGACTATTCCGACCGGGCGCGGTGGGAAAAGGAATAAACTTCCGCCAGTTTGATCTGCGTCAAAGCGCGCAGGGCCAAGGCGGGTCATAACTCTCCTCAACACCTGAGGAGGAACTTCCAATGTCCGATCTGCTTTCCCGCGACGTCCTTTCCGCCAATGCCATCGTCCATGATGTGCTGCCCGTGGCCCACGATGTCGACCGCACCTTCGAAATGCCGAAGGGCCTCTATATGGCGACGGTCGGCCTGTATCTCGGCTTTCTCGCCATCATGGCTGCAGGGATGAGCACGCCCGGCCTGATCATCCCGATGGCGATCTTCGCGATCTTCATCGTGGCCGGTTTCGGGGTCCCGGCGATCTGGACTCGGTTGAGCCCGGCCACTCTGTCAAAGCCGCTGAGCTGGAGCGTCTTCAAAAGCCGGGGCATCATGACCCATACGGGCCGTCTTTCGGCCAAGGACGCAACCATCCAGATGCTGATCCTGCCGGTGCTGATCGTGTGCTGGGCGCTGGTCTGCGTCATCATCGCAGCCTTCGTCATGTGGACATGGGCCGTGATGTGAGCGGGCGACGCGATGTGAAGCGATAATCTACACCGCGCCCGCAAGGGAGGAGAGGCGCGCGGGGTCGACCAGTTCGATCCCGCGTTTGCCGTTTTTGGCGATCACGCCGTCTTTCTCCAGCCGGGTCAGGCGGCGGCTGACGGTTTCGATGGTCAGCCCCAGCATCTGGGCCATTTCGCCGCGTGTCAGGGGTAGATCGAACGCCTGCGCCGGATGGCAGGGCGAATGGCTGGCGGCCTGGGCCAGCGATAGCAGCAGGCCCGCAATGCGCGTTGCGGCGTCCTGCTTGCCCGTCAGTTCCAGCAGCGCGCGGGCCGAATGAAGTTCATCCTGTGAACGCCGGAGCAAAGCGCGGGCGAGGGCGGGGTGCTTGTCCAGCGCCGCCTCCATCGCGCTGCGCGAAAAGACGCACAGACGGCAATCGGTCAGCGCCGTCACATCGTGATCGGCGAAGGGGCGAAACATCTCGCCGACAAAGCCCGCCGGATGGATCAGCGCGAGAATGCGCTCTTCGCCGGAGATATCGGTGCTCGACACTTTGAGCGCGCCGGTCAGCAATGTGGCGCAGGCATCGGCATCGTCGCCGGCGGCAAACAGGACTTCGCCGCGCGACAATGTGCGGGTGCGACCGGCCGTGGCGAGCTCGGCCCGCTCCTGCTCGTCCAGCACTGCACAGGCCGCCTGATCACGCACAGGGCAGGTCGCGCACTCCAGCGCCATCAGCGGATCCGGCTGCGCAATTGCGCCAGCGTGCGGTCTTCCTCCGCCACCAGAGCGAGGACATCGCGGTGGGCCCGGGCGACCTCTGCCACCGGGTCGAGCCGCGCCGCCTGATCGACCAGCAAGGCGTCGAGATCGGCCAGCGGAACTGCGGTGAGCGAGCGGTGCGTTTCCAGATCGGCCAGAGCAACCTGCGCGCGCGCCCAGGCATCGCTGGCGGGTGCAGCGCCGGCCCCGGCAGACACGGCGCGGCGGGCGGCGGGGGCGGCGGCAAGGAATCGCTGATGCGCCGCGACAGCATCGCTGCGCAGGCTGGCGGCCCGCTCGAGCACATCCGCACTGGTGATGCGCGGGGGCACGGGGATTGCGGGGACGGGTGGTTCTGGCGCCTCGATCGTGCCCCGCGGCCGCTCCGCATCGCGAATGGCCAGCGAGGGATAGTCGCCGCTCGCCGCTGCGCAGCCGGGCAGAGCGAAGATAAGCGCCAGAGACGCGCAGGCCGGGAGCGGCTTGCGGAAAGGGGCGGTGTTGACCATGAGACGGTTCATAGCACGGTGCATATCATGCACGCGGAACGATGCCACCCTTGAGCGTGTGCGGAGAGATGCAGCGGGCAGGTCAATGCACCTCGACCGGCCGCAAATTCTCTTCCTCGAAACACCACTTTCCGCAGCCTCAAGCGTTGACTTGGCGGCGCGCTTACCTTAACGGCACTCGTCTTTCCGGGCTCCGCTGTATGGCGGACCGTCCGGCGCGTCGCATTCATAAGGGTGCGGCACAGCACTAAAACGGAAGTATATAAGCCATGTTCGCTATCGTGCGCACAGGCGGCAAGCAGTACCGCGTTGCCGCCGGAGATAAAATTGCCGTCGAGAAGCTCGCCGGAGAAGCCGGTGACACGGTCACGCTGGGTGACGTTCTGCTGGCCGGTGAAGGCGATTCGATTGCCGACGCTGCCAAGGTGACGGTTTCGGCCGAAATCATCGCCCAGGCGAAGAGCGAGAAGGTGATCGTTTTCAAGAAGCGTCGCCGTCACAACTATCGCCGCAAGGCTGGCCACCGCCAGATGATGACGCTGCTGCGCATTACCGATGTTGGCGAAGGCAAGGCGAAGGCCAAGGCCGCGCCGAAGAAGGCTGCTGCCAAGACGGAAGCTCCGGCTGAAGAGAAGAAGGCTGCGGCACCCAAGGCTCCGGCCAAGAAGCCTGCTGCCAAGAAAGCGGCACCGAAAACCGAAGCTGCGGCAAAGAAGGCTCCGGCCAAGAAGCCCGCAGCGAAGAAGGCAGCCCCCAAAGCTGCTGACAAGAAGTAAGGAGACCGATCGATGGCACATAAAAAAGCAGGCGGTTCATCCCGCAACGGTCGCGACTCCGCAGGCCGCCGTCTTGGCGTGAAGAAATTCGGCAGCGAAGGCGTTGTCGCGGGCAACATTATCGTTCGCCAACGCGGCACCAAATTCTACCCGGCAAACAATGTCGGCATGGGCAAGGATCACACCCTGTTCGCTCTGGAAGACGGCGTCGTCCGTTTCCACACCGGACGCCTAGGCCGCAAATTCGTATCGGTCGATGCGATTGCCGAGGCAGCTGAATAACCGGACGGTTCGATAAGGGAACCGTCCACCGGGACGGTCCCAGCCGGGCTTACCACCGGCACCACTAGAGGGAGATGGGGCTTTCCCGGGATTACCCGGGGAGCCCGTCTCCCTCTTGTCGTTTCTCCCTCTCACATTGGCGAATTTCGGTTCGCTGAAACGGGAATGTCACGCAGAGTGCCTATCGGGGCATTCATCCATTGGGGGCGTGGCGATGAGGAGAGATGCAATGTTCCATCGCAGCGAAAGACTGCTGCTCCGGCCTCCTTGGGCAGAGGATTGGGAAAACGTGCTCGGCGGGATCGCCGACGAGGGCGTCGTGCGCAATCTGGCGCGCGCCCCGTGGCCCTATTCCGCCGATGATGCGCGCGATTTCGTGTCCTTGCCGATTGCGGACCTGTATCCGCGCTTCCTGATTACGCGCGCAGACAGCGGCGCATTGGTGGGCTGCATCGGGATCGACCCGCATGATGGCGATACCGAGATGGGCTACTGGATCGCGCGCCAGCACTGGGGGCAGGGCTACGCCACCGAAGCGGGGCGGGCCGTGTTGCAGATCGCCAGCACGCTGGGCCACCGGCGCATCGTCGCCAGCCACTATCTCGATAACCCCGCCTCCGGACGCGTGCTGGAGAAGCTGGGCTTCCAGCGCACCGGCCGCGTGGTCGACCGCCACAGCTGCGGACGGGGCGAAGCTGCGCCTACGGCGGAGTTCGTGCTCGATCTGGAGGAAGCGGAGGAAGAGGCGGCGCGAAGGGCGGCTTGAGGGTTTTTGGGCCAGTTTTTACTAAGATCGAACGTTCAGAATGGGATAGTTCTGGGATTGTCGGCTTCCAATATTACGCATAGCTAATGCAGGCTTAGCTTCCGCAATCGGTGACTGACAGCTAACGATCCATTTGCAGACATTGCCCTACGAGCGTTTCTCTCACAGCAACGGCGCTCCGCCAGCGACTGTAATCATGGTGAGAAGAAGTAAGCCGTTGAAATCGTAAGGCAACCCTCTGATTTCTGACATTTATAGGGGAATACAATGTCCGCCAAACTCAAGGTATCGATTGGATCAGATATCGTCGAAGACTGCATGCGTGTTATCTTGCACCTTAATGACAAGCCGCTGATCGAAGGGGTTATCAAAGAAAGTAAGCGGGTTCGCTTTCCTGATTTTCCAATGGATCGATCGTTTGAATTGGACGAGATTCGTGAGGTGCTGAAGGAATTTATACTAAAGATGGAGTCGACAGAGAATGTCGACATTAATGAACTGTGATGGCATCCTGATAGAAGCCGTCCAATTGTTCTCCGGCCTCAACACGATTTGCCGTATCGGTGTCTAGACGTGCGTGTTTTCACCTCCACTTTCAGACTTTGGTGGCCAGACCAAGCTGCGTCGGCTTTCGAGCCGAAAAACTCGCTCCTCACTCACTCCGCCGGCATCAACGCGTCCGCAAACTCGCCCTCATACTTCCCGATCAGTTCGCGGTCGTCGTGGTTCCAGGGGTGGAAGCCGGGGCGGAAATAGGCGATCCATGCGGGCAGGATCTTGCGCACGATGCCGGGGCTGACGGTGAGGTATTTGAACAGGCCCCAGCGCGCTTTCCAGCCCGTGATGCCGTCCTGTTCCAGCAAGTCGATCGTGTCGATCCAGCGGTTCTTGAAGAAACGGCCGGTCACCAGCACCATGGTCAGCGAGCGGACTTTCCACGCCTTCCAGCCTGACCAGTCGCGGGTGGCGTGCAGCCAGGTATCGTAGGCGACGCCCTTGTGCTCGACTTCCTCGACCGCATGCCAGCGCCACATGTCGCGGACCTCGGGATCGGCGTTTGCGAAATGCTGCGGGTTGGCGAGGAATTCATGCGCCATCATCGCGGTGTAGTGCTCCAGCGCCATGGTGACAGCGAGGTTGGCGATGGCGGGGCGGCCCTTGGTCAGCTCAAGCATCTCCTTAACCCGCTGGTCGATCTTGGCGATGTCGTACCCTGCATCTTCGGCCAGCCGGTTGAAGGCGATGTGTTCGCGGGTGTGGTTGATTTCCTGTTTGACGAAGGCGCGGATTTCGGCGGAGAGCTTTTCGTCCGCGCCGTCACGGTGCGCTTTGACCGCCTCGATGAAGAAGGCCTCGCCGCGCGGGAAGGTGGCGGAGAGCGCATTGTGCCACGCGGTGCCGAAAGCATCACCGGCCCACCAGCGGGACGGGGTGCTCTCGCGGTTGAAGCGTTCATCGCGGACCGTGATGGCGAGGTCGGCGGGGCTGCCCGACATAGTCGATTCGCTGCCGGTTTGCGCAGAAGCTTCGGGGGTAATGCCTTCGGGGGAGATGGTGGTGTGTGCGTTCATGGTGGCCTCGTATTACTTACACCGATGTAAATAGCGTTACTGACATTAATGTCAATAGTGCTCATGGACGCTTGTTGTTCCCCGCGCGCGGTTCTATCTGCCTGTCCGATGGCAACCCGCAAACGTCTCTCTCCCGAAGAATCGCGCGCTGGCGCTCTGGTCGCGGCCCGCGAATTGCTGATCGAGGCCGGTCCGCAAGCGGTGACACTGAAAGCGGTCGGCGCGCGGGTCGGGCGCACGCATGCGAACCTTCTCCACCATTTCGGATCGGCAGCGGGCCTGCAACGCTCGCTCGCGGCGCATATGGCGCAGACCGTGTGCGAAAGCGTGGCGCAGGCGGTGCTCAAGAACCGTGCGGGCGAGGGCTCTCCGCGCGAGGTGGTCGATATTGCGTTCGATGCGTTCGATCACGAAGGCGGCGGCGCGCTGGTCAGCTGGATGCTGGCGACGGGCCACGAGGATTCGATCCAGCCTTTCGTCGAGACGATCCACGGGATGGTCGATGATCTGCACCCAGAAGAAGGAGGTCACGATGAGGCGCGGATTGCCCATGAGGCGACGCTGGCAGTTGTGCTTTTGGCGCTAGGTCATTCGCTGATCGGCGCGCCTTTGTCGCAATCGCTGCGGCTGTCGGAGACGACCGCGCGCGATATGGCGGAGAACATCATCGATGCTTCGCTGATCCAGGCGCAGATAAATGCCGGGAAGGCCTCCGGCTAGGACGCTTCGCCGCGCTGTTCGTCTGATTGCAAGCGCATCCAGCCGGGCGCGCTCCCGGGATCGATATCCGCCACGCGTTTCTGCACGATTGCCAGGCCCAGATCCTCGTGCCGCGCTTTGATGCGTTTTTCCTCGGCATCTTCCAGCGGCACCACCAGCAGACGGCGATTGACCTTTTGCCGCCAGTTCATCCGCGCGGTGTTTTCCTGCCCGACATAGCAGCCCTTCTCGAAGCTGACGCCGCTGAGCTCCACCGCATTGGTTTCCAACCACAATATGTCGCCCAGCTCCGCTTGTCCCTCGGCCACGCCCAGCGATAGCCGATGCGCGGTCCATTCCGCATCGGCGCTGGCGTCCGTGTCATCCACCGGCGCAAGCCAGCGCTGGCCGAGCCCGGGCAGGCGCGGATCGGGCGGGGCGCCGTCGCCCGATTGCTTATGCCAGTGCACGGCCAGAGTATCGTCGCGGGCAATCGCGATCTTGCGGCGCAGACGATAAAGCGACAGCCGCTTCACCAGATCATCGGCCACCGCCGCCTCGCAATCGATCAGCAGCTCGCCGTCGCCAGCAGGCCACACGATCATGTCGAACAGCGCCTTGCCCTGCGGCGTCAGCAGCCCGGCATAGGCGGGCAGTTCGCCCTTCACATCGTTGGTCAGCAGCCCCTGCAAGAAATCGGCGACGTCCTCTGCCGGGTCGGTCGGGGAGAGGCGCAGCACGGCGCGGTCGAACAGGCGGGTTGCGGTCATGGCGCTATAGCTGGCGATTTGGCGTGCCGGGTCAAGCCTCAGCGGGCCGCCTGTCCCAATCGGCGGGTGATACCTGCGGCGATGCGGGGGCCGAGTTCGGGCCCTTGATTGGGGTATAGAAACGGTTCGATCAGTTCCGCCTCCATCAGCAGCAAACCCGTTTCGCCGCGCACCATGTCGATCCGCGCATAGAGTGGCAGCTGGGGCAGGGCTGCGATGATCGCGGCGGCGGCAGCGCGTTCGCCGGTGGTGGGGTCGTACACTTCCTCCGTCCCGCCATATTCCGACTGTACGCGGTAATCGCCCTTTGCGGGGCGTTTGACGGCGGCGTGGGAAAATTCGCCATCAATGAACAGGAAAGACGTCTCGCCGGTTTCGGCAATGGCGGGCAGGAAGGGCTGGACCATCACCGGCATATCCAGCGACCAGTCCTGCGGCAGATTATCGCTGCGATTGAACAAATGCTGCCCCTCCGCATTCGCCCCGACCTGGCGTTTCACGACCAGCCGGTCGCTTGCCAATTGATTGAACGCCGAAGTCAGATCGCCGCGCGTCAGGCGCTCGTGCCACAGGGTCGGGATAGTGGCAGCGCCCGCCACTTCCAGCTCGCGCAAATAAGTCTTGCGAGTGTTCCAGCGAACCAGCTCGGGCGGATTGCACACCGCGATGCCGCGCGCCGCGAGGGTGTCGAGCTTGCCGAGAAACTCGGCCTCGTGGTCCTGATAATCCCACGGCGTTCCGATCAGCACCAGCCGGATGTCATCGAACGCTGTGTCGGGAGCGCGCCACTCGATCTCGCGCAATTCCATCCCCGCCGCCTCGATCGCGGGGCGCAGGGCAGCAACTTGCAGATCGTGCTCGAACGCGTCTTTGCGCCGATTGGGGGAGCCGGGGTGCGTGCCGGGGCAGGTGAGAAAGCCGATGATCATGACCCGCGCTCTACCTTCACCGATTGCCGGTGGAAAGAGCGCGCGGCTGGCCGTATGACCGCCCCCGATGACACAAACACCGACACAGACCCTGACGATCCGCCGCCCCGATGACTGGCATGTCCATTTGCGCGATGGCGCCATGCTGGACGATGTGGCGCAGCACACCGCGCACCAGTTCGCCCGCGCCATCGTGATGCCCAATCTCAGCCCGCCGGTGACCACAACGGCGCTGGGTGCAGCCTACCGCGACCGGATCATGGCGGCGCTGCCCGCTGAAACGCGCTTCACCCCGCTGATGACGTGCTATCTGACCGACGACACGGATGCCGACGATCTGGCGCAGGGTTTTGCCAATGGCGTGTTCACCGCAGCCAAGCTCTATCCCGCCAACGCTACGACCAATTCCGCGCACGGGGTCAGCGATATCGCGAAGTTGCGCCCGGTGTTCGAGCGGATGGCGGAGATCGGCATGATCCTGTGCATTCACGGCGAAGTGACCGATCACAATGTGGACGTGTTCGACCGGGAGAGGGTGTTTATCGAGCGCACGCTCGCACCGCTGCATGCCGCGCTGCCGGAGCTTAAGATTGCCTTCGAGCATATTACCACCAGCGATGCGGTGGATTTCGTGAATGGGGCGGCAGACAATGTCGCCGCCACGATCACGCCGCAGCATCTCCATATCAATCGCAACGCCATGCTGGTCGGCGGGATCCAGCCGCACAATTACTGCCTGCCCGTGGCGAAGCGCGAGGAACACCGGCTGGCCTTGCGCAAGGCGGCGACATCTGGCTCACCCAAATTCTTCCTCGGCACGGACAGCGCGCCCCATGCCAAGGGCGAGAAAGAAAGCGCCTGTGGCTGTGCGGGTATTTTCAATGCCCCCTTCGCTATCGAAAGCTACGCCGCCGTGTTCGAGGAAGAGAGCGCCCTCGACAGACTGGAAGGGTTCGCCAGCTTGCATGGCCCGGCGTTCTACGGCCTGCCGGTCAATGAGGACACGGTCACGCTGGAGCGGGTGGAGCACACCGTTCCCGCCACAATCGAGGCAGGCGGCGGGCCGGTTGTGCCTTTCCACGCAGGCGAAACGCTCAATTGGCGGATGGTGTAGCCCGCGATTTGGACCACAGGTCCCACATAAACAGCGCCAGCGCCGCCCAGATCAGCGCGAAGCAGATCGCCTGCGCGGGTTTCAGATCTTCCTGAAAGACCGTCAGCCCCAGAATGAAAACAATCGTCGGGGCGAGGAACTGGATAAAGCCAAGCGTGGAATAGGCCATGCGCTTTGCCGCGATGGCGAACAGCCACAGCGGCACGGCTGTGAACAGCCCGCCCAGCACGATCAGCAGGCTGAGCCCCAGCGAATCATCGAACGAACTGCCGGCCGGTGAGGCGGCGTACCAGCCCGCGACGCAGGCGGCGGGGACCAGCAGCAGCGCGCTTTCGATGGTCAGGCCGGGCAGAGCGCCCACCGTCACCTGCTTGCGCAGAAGACCGTAGGTGCCGAAGCTGAGCGCCAAAGTCAGGCTGATCCACAGCGTGGTCAGCGCGCCGCCCGCCAGCACCGCGACCCCGGTGGCCGCTAGCGCGACGGCCAGCCATTGCAGGCGCGACAGCCGCTCCCCCAGCAGCAGCGTGCCCAGCAACACGTTCAATAGCGGATTGATGTAATAGCCAAGGCTCGCCGCGTAGACATGGCCGGTCTGGATCGCCCACACATAGACGAACCAGTTGACCGCAATCAGCGCAGCGCTGGCCAGCAGGACGCGCATCACCTTGCCATCCGACAGGGCCGTGCGAATTTCTCCCCATTGCCGGCGGACGCTGATGATCAGGGCGCAAATCGGCAGGGTCCAGAGAATCCGCCAGCCGACAAATTCGAACGGCGGCACGCTGGACACCCAGATCAGATAGAGCGGCAGCAATCCCCATATGACATAGGCGCCCAGCGCCGCGGGCAGACCGGATGGCTCTGCCGGAGCTGATTCGGGGCTGGACGATGCAGCTGTGGTGGGGGCCGGAACCGCGGGGTCGCTCATTACAGCCGCCTAAGCGCGGACCAAAGGCCCGGCAAGCGGCAATTTTCCCGGCGTTTCGTCGATGCCAATCACTCGGTTCATCGCAAAATCGCAATCTGACTCACCGGTTGCAGTCCGTTCAGGAAAGCGGCTGTATTGCTGAACGTGTCGAAGGGGTCGAGCTGGACGGTCCCACCGACCGGGCCGCTAAGGCGCGAAAAACAATCGAGGAATTCGCAATGTTCAACAAGGTCAAAACCGCCGCTCTCGCCATTGCCGCATCGGGCATGGCCATCGCTACACCCGTCGCCGCTGCTCCCGTGGCGCAGGGCACTTCCGCCATTCCGGCCAGCATCACGATGATGCAGCCGATGGGCGATCTGAAATTTGAACATGGCCGCAAGAAGCACAAACACTCGAATCGCGGGCGTGGCTATCGTCAGGATTACCGTGCGCAGGGCCGCTATTACGCCCCGCGCCAAGCCTATTACGGCGACCGTGTGCACCGCAACACCCGCGTCTGGCGGGCGCGTGACGGACGTTATTACTGCCAGAAGGACAACGGCACGACCGGTCTGCTGATTGGCGGCGCGGCGGGCGCGCTGATCGGCCGCGAACTCGCCGGACGCGGCGACCGCACGCTCGGCGCAATTCTGGGCGCGGCAGGCGGTGCCCTGCTGGGCCGCGAGATCGATAGCGGCGGCGCGCGCTGCCGCTGATCCGGCGGACGATTTAACCAACTTCGCCCCCTGTTTGCGCAGGGGCGGGGCACGGCATCCCACCAAGCCGTGGGGAACACCTCGGACCGGTCAAACGGTCCGGGGTGTTTTCATTGGGGACGGCTCCCGCACAGGACGGCGCAAAGGTCTATACGCGGTTGACCTGCTCTTTACCCTATTCATGCTAGCAGCCCGGCCATGATGCGCAGGTTCTCTCCTCCGGCCCGTTCGTGTGTGCTGGCTATGCTGGCATTGCCGGTCCTATTGGCTGGCTGCGACGATTCCGGTGAGGGAGCATTCCTGCCGTCGGAACGCGATCCGATTGCCGTGCAGGCCGTCAACGATCAGATCATGACCGATCCGGACCTGTCAGCCCGCAATGAAGCGAATGCCGCCCTGACCACCAGCACCGACCATTCGATCCCGCCCGTGGTCGGCACGCGGGAGGCGATCTCCTCGGCGCAGCAGGAAGCGCTGGAGCTGATCAAGGGCACAGGCGCCATTCCGGCTCTGCCCGATGATATCGAAGAGGGGGAGCCGCTCGGCGTCGAGGCCGGGATCGGCTTGCAGGGTATGGCGGCGCTGACGCCGGAATTTGCGCCGTGCGCGGGCGGCCTGGGCTACACCGCGCGCTGGGCGGCCGAATGGCCCGCGATCATGCCGATTTACCCGCGCGCCAATCTGCGCGAATCGGCGGGCAATACCGCAGGGGGATGCGCCCTGCGTAGCGCCTCTTTGCTGACGCCGGTGGCGTATAAAGACGTGGCGGCGTTCTACCTCGAGAAGGCGCGGACCGAGGGTCTGCGGGCCAGCATCCGGCAGCTGGGTCCGGCCTATGTGGTTTCCGCCGCCGGGCGCGGTGTGGAAGCACGGGTCTATATTGCGCCCACGGCTTATGGCCAGACGCGCCTCGATATTGTGCTGCAGGGCGGGGACTGACCCGCCAATTCGAGTCGCCAGGTATGGGCCCGCGCTTGAGGCGCCTTATCCTTCCTTGAAACCCACCCCGACGCTCGCACGGGGCTGGTCGATTTCAGAGCTGGCCACCGGATAAGCGCAGTAATCCGCCGCATAGAATGCCGCCGGACGGTGGTTACCCGACAGGCCGAGGCCGCCAAACGGAGCCTTTGACGATGCGCCATTGGTCGGCTGGTTCCAGTTGACGATACCGGCCCGCACGCTGGCCCAGAAGCGGCTGTAATCCTGCGGCGTGCCGCCGATAAGCGAGGCGGACAGGCCGAAGCGCGTATTGTTCGCCTCGGCAATGGCTTCATCCAGACTGCCGACCTTGATGACCTGCAGCAGCGGGCCGAACAATTCGACATCTGGACGATCAGGAATGCCGGTCGTGTCGATGATCGCCGGGCTGAGGAACGGCAGATCATCATTGGCGCGCTGCATATGCTTGATCGCCTTGCCGCCATTGGACAGGAAATAGAGGAAGCTTTCGACCAGTTGGTCGGCTGCGTCATTGTCGATCACCGGCCCCATGAAGGGGGCGGGGTCGGCAAACGGCTCGCCTACAATCAACCTGTCGGCCAGCCGTTTGACCTCGGCGATGACCGCATCATACATGCTGTCCAGCACGATCAGGCGTCGCGCGGCGGTGCAGCGCTGACCAGCGGTGGTGAAGGCTGATTTGACGATCAGAATTGCGGCATCGGTCACCAGCGGCGTGTCGGCGACGACAATCGGGTTGTTGCCGCCCATTTCCAGCGCAACGATCTTGCCCGGATTGGTGGCCAGCCGTTTGTTGATCGCGATGCCCGCCTGCGCGCTGCCGGTGAACAACACGCCGTCGACGCCAGAGTGGGCGACCAGCGCTTTGCCTTCGTCAGGGCCGCCGGGGAAAAATTGCGCCACCGCTGCGGAGATACCCGCCTTGTTGAAACACTGCATCAGCAATTCGCCGACCGCAGGGGTCTTCTCGCTCGGTTTGAAGATGACGACATTGCCCGCGATCAGGGCGGGCACGATATGGCCGTTCGGCAGGTGGGCAGGGAAATTATAGGGCCCCAGAACGACCATCACGCCATGCGGTTTGTGGCGCACGGCGGCGGTTCCGCCCAGCGCCCCGTCCAGTTTTTTCTGCCCCGTGCGCTCGGCATAGGCGGTGACGGAGATATCCACCTTGTTGATCACCGCCTCGACTTCGGTGTGGGCTTCCCACATCGGCTTGCCGGTCTCTTTGGCAATCAATTCCGCGAGTTTGGTGGCTTCTTTCCGCACTTCGTTGGCGAAGCGGCGACACACTTCTATTCTGGTTGCCAGTGGCTTGGCGGCCCATGCAGGCCATGCCCGGCGCGCGCGATCGACGGCAGCGTCTACATTACCAACCTTACTGCGCCACAGCTCTTCGCCTGTTGACGGCTCGTAAGAAATTATCTCGTTGGTCGACACGTTTATGACTTCCCCTGTCCTATCCGACTGGTTCTTTGTAGCAACTAAGCGACGTTAACCATGTCGAAAATCGAATTAGACCCTTGAACTTCCTTAGCGCTTGGCACAGTGTCCGACAGATGAACAGAGCGGGGGGATGCTGAGCGAAATCACCTGTGCCGGATAGCGTGGCTGCGTTAGACCGGCTTTTCACAACAATAAAGGCGCACAGACAAACTGTGGCCAAGCCTGGGTTCGCAGGAAATAGGCCCATCCCGGCTCCGAGATGGGCGAATGAATTGAAACTTCGACAAAAAGACGAGGGAATATTATGCGTAACACGATGATCAAACGGGCCGGCCTGGCCCTTTCGGCCTCCGGCGTAGCATTCGCGGCAATGGCTCTGGCGGCAACGCCTGCAGCGGCAAGCGAGTGTCTGCTCGACACCAATGATGACGGCACGGCTGCTGCGGGTGACACCGATGGTGGTGCGAACTCTGCCGGGCTGACCGCTCTGGCATGCGGTAGCTTCTCGAATGCCGGCAACGCAGCCACTGCAATCGGTTTTGGTACCAATGCCGGTAACGTCGGAGTCGCCGTTGGTGTCGTCTCCACCGCAGGTACGGGTGGCACCGCCGTCGGTTCGGCTGCCTTCGCAGCCAACAGCGGGGTGGCCAATGGTCTGCGTGCAAACGCCGGCGGTTTCGGTGCGGTAGCAACCGGTACGGACAGCTCGGCAGCCGGGATCGGCGCCGTGGCTGTTGGCGGCGACTCGACCGCCAGCCTGAACTTCGCAACGGCCATCGGTGCTGACTCGACCGCCTCGGGTGCACGCACGGTTGCTCTGGGCGTCGATTCGACCGCCAGCGCACTGCGCGCTGTCGCTATCGGCGACAATGCTCTGGCATCCGACCGTTTCGCCATTGGCATCGGCTTCAACTCGGCTGCACAGGGCCGCGGCTCTGTAGCTCTGGGCGCTGCCGCAGGCGCAACTGCTGACCGCTCGACGGCCATCGGTAACGGTTCGAGCGCCGACGGCCTGAACTCGACCGCTCTGGCTGCCAACGCCAACGCCGCTGGTGATTTCGCCATCGCAATCGGTTCCGACGTGAACGGTGACACCTTCGGCGCGCAGGCTTCGGCTCTGGGCACTGTCGCTTTGGGCTGGGATGCCAACGCTTCCGACACGCACGCAGTGGCCATCGGCGGCGCAGCCAACGCATCGGGTACATTCTCGACCTCGACCGGTTATGTCTCCTCGGCAACCGGTCGTTCGGCATCGGCCTATGGCGCAAACGCCGTGGCAACCGGTGACCGCTCGACCGCCATCGGTAACGCTGCCGATGCAACCGGTCTTGAATCGACCGCCACTGGCGTTCTCGCATCGGCCACCGGCGATCGTTCTGTGGCAGTGGGCGCCAATGCAAGCGCATCGGACTCGTTCTCGGTCGCTGTCGGCTATGTCAGCGAAGCTTCGGGCCGCGCCTCGACGGCGGTTGGTCCCAATGCTGTAGCATCGGGCTTCCAGTCGATCGCTCTGGGTAACGCTTCGGATGCACTCGACAGCAACTCCATCGCTGTGGGTACCGGCGCACAGGCCAATGGCGGCGACGCCATTGCAATCGGTAGCAACCGTGACGGCGCAGGCGGCCGCGCAACGGTCGCAACCGGCCCCTCGACCACGGTCGTCGGTGGTCAGGCTCTTGCAACCGGTCCGGGTGCAACGGCTTACGGCTGGAAATCGGAAGCCAACGCAGAACGTGCAACGGCTCTGGGTCACCTCGCAGTGGCAAACGGCATCCGTTCCGTCTCGGTTGGTGAAGCGGCCAATGCGGGTGCCGACGGTTCGATCGCCATCGGTAACCTGTCCAGCGCTGCTGGCGTCGATTCGATTGCAATCGGTAACGGCGCAACGGCCACCAATGACGGCCAGGTCGTGATCGCTAATCTGGCCACCAGCACCGGCAGCCAGACCGGCATGACCAACTTCGTCACCGCAGACGCGAATGGCACACTCGGTCTCACGACCGGCATCGCCACCTCGGCTTCGGTCGCGGCAGTTGCGTCGGACGTTGCTGCTCTGCAGACGCTGACCAGCAACCAGCAGGCCCAGATCAACACGCTGTTCGGTCAGACGGCTGCGAACACCGACGCGATCGAGCGTGCGAACGAAGGTGTCGCCATGGCCCTCGCCATGGAAAGCCCGATGCTTCCGGCTGGCACCAATTTCGGCCTTTCGGGCGGCATCGGTTACTTCGAAGACCGCGCTGCCGGTACGATGGCCTTCTCCGCCCGCGTCGGCACCAACGCATCGGTTTCCGCCGGTGTCGGTATCGGCTTCGACAGCGGCGAAGTGGGCGCACGTGGCGGCTTCCAGGTTGCCTGGTAAGCCAAACGCCATTCAGGCCGTGCAAATCTTTGCATGACCAACAAGATGCCGGGGCCAGCGCGCCCCGGCATTTTTGCATCCGGGATAATTGAAATGAATCTTCGCCGCTCCATCACACGCCTTTCGGCAATGGCTGCCGGACTGGTCTGTCTGGGTGTACCAGCTGCCGCACACAGCGGCCTGCCCGCACTCCAGATTGCCCAGCAGCCGGTCGTCCCCACGATCAATGCCCCGCCTGCGGTGCGGCCTGTGCCCGGGCAGCTGGAGCTTTCCCAGCTGATTTGGTCGACGATGATCACGGTAGAGAATGCCAACCGGACCGGAGACTATTCCGTTCTGCGTCAATTGGGTTCGCAAGCGTTCCAGATCGGCAACCCGCCGTCGCAACTGGTTCAGGTCTTTGCCGGACTGCGCGCAACAGGCCTCGATCTATCGACGACGCTGCTGGTCCCCCCCACATATACGCAGGCGCCTCAGGTCGTGCAAAACGGCGTTTTTCGCGTGCAAGGCATCTTCCAGCTACGGCCAAGATCGGTCGGTTTCGATCTGTATTACCAGTGGGAGCAAGGCCGCTGGAAGATTTACGGCATCGATATCATCCCGCTGAAGATGATCGAGCAGCGCGATAATTAGAGCGGGCGCGAGCCATGCCCGGCAAGCGCAGGCGCCTCGCCATGCGCTTCGCCGACTTTACGCAGGGCCGCTATTTTGGCTTCCAGCGGGCCCCAATCGTCATCCCTGTCGATATGCGACCACAGCGCCTCGACTTCCTCGATCACCATCTTTTGGGGGGCGGAGCCCGACCAATAGTCATGCTCTGGTCCTGACAGGTCATAGCCCTCCAGCACCTCGGCCAATTCCCCGTCCGTATTGCGCCCACCGCGATGGACGAAGAAGAACGCATCGGGCTGCCAGCCGCCTTCGCGCAATTCTTTCTCGCAAGCCGTGACCAGTGCCGTGTCGGCTTCCACACCGCGCGGCTTTACGCCCAGCCGCCAGCACCAGCGGCGCGCGATATTCTCGGCATAAAGCGGCCCGAACCGGTCCAGCGCGGCAATCAGCGGCGGGGCATCGGCAAGCAGTCGCAGCGCCACGGCCAATTGCCCGCAATTCCAGTGCATTGCCTCTGGCTGGCGGCCAAAGGCATAGAGGCCTTGATGATCGAAATAGGCGGCGGTGAAGGCCGGGTCCCACCGGGGCAGCCAGCGCCACGGCCCGTAATCGAAGCTCTCGCCCGAAATGTTCATATTGTCGGTGTTGAGCACCCCGTGGACGAAGCCCGCGACCATATAGCTCGCCGCCAGATCGGCCATCCGCTCCACCACAAGATGCATCAGCTGCACCGCCGGTTCGTCCCTGCCGGGCGCGTCCGATGGCGGTGGCGGGCCGGGAAAATGTTCGAGGCAATAGGCGACCAGCGCCGCCATGTGATCGCCTTCCTCCAGCGCGAGCAGGCGCTGGAAACTGCCGATCCGGATATGGCCATGGCTCAGGCGGGTCATCACTGCGGAGCGGGTGGGCGAGGGCTCGTCCCCGCGCTCCAACTGCTCGCCCGTTTCCACCACGCTGAACGTGCGCGAGGTATAGACGCCCAAAGCCTCCAGAAATTCCGTCGCAAGAATCTCCCGCACCGCGCCTTTCAGCGTCAATCGCCCGTCGCCTGCGCGGCTCCACGGGGTGGTGCCCGATCCCTTTGTTCCCAGATCCATCAGGCGACCCGCGTCGTCGCGCAATTGTGCAAACAGGAACCCGCGCCCATCGCCCAGCTCCGGATTGTAAGTGCGGAATTGATGCCCGTGATAGCGCAGGGCCAGCGGGCCGGGCAGCGACCCTTCCAGTGGGGCGAACCGCCCGTAATGCCGGAGCCATTCCTCGTCGGTCAGGCCTGCCAGCCCGACCTCTGCCGCCGCCCGGTCGTTGCGGAAGCGCAGCCGCGTTTCAGGAAAATCGGCGGCCTGAACCGGATCGCCAAGCCAGTCGGCCAGCTCCAGAATTGCGGTTTCCGGTGTGAAGTCGGCGGCTTGCGGTTCGCTCTGCATCGCGCGATAGTGGGGATGCGCGCAGGCACAGGCAAGCGTGCGCTGCACACCCTCCCGATTTCTCCGGCGTGAGTACGATAGACCCGATGGATAAACCCTACGCACACCGCACGTGGCAAAGCGCCGACGGGCTGACCCTGCATTACCGCGATTATGCGGGGCCGGATGGGGCATCGGAAAAGCCGCCGATCCTGTGCATGCACGGCCTTACCCGCAATGCCCGGGATTTTGCCACTCTGGCGGACCATCTTGGCAAGAACTGGCGCGTGATTGTTCCGGAAATGCGCGGGCGCGGGCGCAGCGATTACGCGCCGGACAGCGCGACTTACACGCCTGTCACCTATGTGCAGGATGTCGAGGCGCTGCTGGCAGACCAGAATATCGACCGGTTCATCGCCATCGGCACCTCGATGGGTGGGCTGATGACGATGATAATGGCGGCAGGCGATGCGATGCAGGGGCGCAACCGGATTGCCGGGGCGGTGCTCAACGATATCGGCCCGGTCATCGATACAGGCGGGCTAGACAAGATTCGCACCTATCTGGGTCAGGGCGGCAGCTACGCCACATGGATGCACGCCGCGCGGGCTTTGCGCGACGTGCACAGCGCGGCGCATCCCGATTTCGACATCGAGCGCTGGCTGGAAATGGCCAAGCGCACGCTGGTGCTGGGGCAGAGCGGGCGGCTGGTGTTCGATTACGACATGGCCATTGCCGAACCGTTCAAGGCGGCAGACGAAAACGCTGCGCCGCCCGATCTGTGGCCCGCCTTCGATGCGCTGGGCGAAGTGCCGCTGTTGCTGCTGCGCGGGGAGCTGTCCAACCTGCTCTCGGCTGAAACCGCCGCTGCGATGCAGGCGCGCAAGCCGCAGATGGAGGTCGTCACCGTACCGCGCTGCGGCCATGCGCCGGTGCTGGACGAGCCGGAATCCGTCGCCGCGATCGATCGCTTGCTGGAGAAAATCGCATGAGCGGCAAGAAAGACGTTCTGCCGCCGCGCATCCTGCATCTCCATTCCACCTTTAATGCGGGGGGCAAGGAACTGCGCTGTGCGCGGCTGATCAATGCCTTTGGGCCGAAAGTGCATCACACCATCGTGTCTGCGGTGGACGGCGCTTACGGCGCCTCCAGCGCCATCGCGCGCGGGGCGAATGTTTCCTACCCGAAGGACTTTCCCTCGCTTCAGGGCAAGCCCACGCCCGGGCGTTTGCAGACGATTGCCCGGCGGATGGCGGCGCATAATCTGGTGCTGACCTACAATTGGGGCGCGATGGATGCGGTGATGGCGCATACACTGTTCAAGGATGCGCTGGGCCTGCCGCCGCTGATCCATCACGAGGACGGCTTCGGCGAAGACGAAGCGCAGCGCCGCAAGCGCCGCCGGACATGGTTCCGCCGCATCGCGCTGGGCAAGGCGAACGGGCTGGTCGTGCCGTCCGAAACGCTGGAAGGCATCGCCCTGACCGAATGGCAGCAGCCGATAGGCCGGGTGAAGCGCATTGCCAACGGGATCGACACCAAAGCCTTCGCCAAGCGGCCCAAAAAGGACGCGCTGCGCGGTGTGGTGAAGCACGATGGCGAGTTCTGGATCGGCACGGTCGCGGGCCTTCGCACGGTCAAGAACCTGCCAGCGCTCGTCCGCGCCTTCGCGCAGGTGCCCGAGCCATGGCAGCTGGTGATTGTGGGGGAGGGGCCTGAAGAGCAGGCCATCAGGGCCGAGGCCGAGCGGCTCGACATCGGCCACCGCGTCCATTTGCCCGGCTTCGTGCCCGATCCTGCGCGCTATATCGGCCTGTTCGATATTTTCGCGCTCTCGTCGGACAGCGAGCAGTTTCCGATTTCTCTGGTCGAGGCGATGGCCGCCGGCCTGCCGGTTGCGGCCCCTGCGGTGGGCGATATCGCGCAGATGGTAGCGCCGGAGAACGTCCCTCACATTACTGATCCAGGCGCCCCTGACGCGCTGGGCAAGGCGCTGCTCACACTTGCGAAAGACGAGGCCCTGCGCGCCACGCTCGGCACGGCCAATCGTGACCGTGCGCGGGCGGATTATGACGAGAAGACCATGATCGCCGCCTATCGCAGGCTCTATTCCAGTGCGATGGGGCGGGACGGTTTGCCCTGAAGCAGAGGGCACCGACGGCCGCCCCGCGCTCCACAGCTTCATAACGGGTTCACGCGCGCTTCTATTGAATTGCGTGACCCATGGTTTAAGACGCGGCAACCCCAGTTCAAACAGCCCAAGGATACGAGCCCGACGTGGCCCTTTTACCCAACAGAAACAAAACCACCTCCGAGGGCAAGGCCGAGAAAAAGGCAGCCGAAGACGACGTGCTGATGCGCGAAGTCGACGAGGCGGTGCGCAAGGACCAGGTCGAGAATTTCGGAAAAACCTATGGCCGCCCGCTGATCGCGGTGCTGGTGATCGGCTTGCTCGCCTTTGGCGGATACCTGTTCTGGCAAAGCCAGCAGGAAGCCGCGATGGAAGCGACCAGCGAAACGATGGTTGCCGCGCTCGATCAGTTGCAGGCGGGCAATCTCGATACGGCCAGCGAAACCGTGGCCGATCTGGCTGCCAATGGCGAAGGCGCGGTCAAGGGATCTGCCCTGATGCTGCAGGCCGGTGTTGCGGCACAGGCGGGCAAGAACGATGAAGCGGTGAAGCTGTTCGAGCAATTGGCGGGGGAGAGCGACGTGCCGTCCCCCTACCGCGATCTTGCGCGCATCCGCGCCGTAGCGACGCAATTCGACGATCTGCCCAGCGCGCAGGTGATCGAGCGTCTGGACGATATGGCGAAGCCCGGCGAACCCTTCTTCGGCAGCGCCGCTGAAATGGTGGCTATGGCGCATCTCGACATGGGCGATACGGAAAAAGCCGGAGCCCTTTTCGCGCAAATCGCCAAGGATGAAAGCGTGCCGGAAAGCCTGCGGGGCCGTGCCCGGCAGATGGCCGGGATGCTGGGCGTCGACGCAATCGTGGATATTGACGAAGTTATAGAACAAATGAGCGGGCCAGCACCAGCGGCGCAAGTGCCGAATGCCGGACAACCCGCCGGGTCGCCTCCTCCGCAAGGCGCACAATAAATTGATCGGACAGTATTTTATGACGAATCTTCCCAAGGGCCGGCTTCTGGTCACCGCTCTGCTTGCTGGCAGCCTCGGCGCCTGTTCCGGCGGGCTGTTCGGTGGTGGTGGCGACGATAAAGACACCCCGACCATCGGCAACCGGATGCCGGTTCTCTCGCGCATCGATCAGACCGCGCAGGTCGATCCCGAACTGGCGGGTGTCTCCGTCGTTCTACCGCCCGCGCAGACCAACACCGAATGGACGCAGGCTGGCGGCAATCCGGCCAAATCCTACGGCCATCTGACGCTGGGCGCTGCGCCGCAAAAAATCTGGAGCGCCAACACGGCCGGGACCAGCAATCGCAAGCGTCTGGGCGCTGCGCCCATCGTGGCGGCGGGTGCGGTGTTCTCCGTCGATACCGACGGCGTGATCCATGCCTTCGATGCTCAGACCGGTGCGAAGCGCTGGACCACCCGGATGGAAATCCCCGGCGATATCCGTCAGGCGGCCTTTGGCGGCGGCGTGGCGTTCTCCGGTGGCAAGCTGTTTGCCACCAACGGCGTGGGGCAGGTTCTCGCGCTGAACGCCGCGAATGGCGAGATCCTGTGGACCACCACGCCCGCAGGCCCGCTGCGTGATGCGCCGACCGTGGCGTTCAATCTCGTTTTCGTGATGTCGCAGGATAACCGGATTTTCGCGCTCGATGCCGATACGGGCGAGATTACGTGGCAGGAATCGGGCTCCATCGCACAGGCCGGGGTGTTCGGCGTGGCATCGCCTGCCGCAGGGCAAGGCACGATCATCGCGGGCTACAGTTCGGGCGAACTCTCCGCCTATCGTTACGAGAATGGCCGCGTGCTGTGGTCGGACGCGCTGGCGCGCACCTCGATCAGCACCGAGGTCGGCTCGCTGACCGATATCGATGCCGATCCGATTATCGATCAGGGCCGCGTCTATGCGCTGGGTCAGGGTGGCCGGATGGCTGCCTATGAGCTGGTGACAGGCCAGCGCATCTGGGAGCTCAATCTGGCCGGCATTTCCACCCCTGCGATTGCGGGCGAGTGGATTTTCACGCTGACCGACGATGCCCGGATGCTGGCAATTGCCCGCTCCACCGGCAAGGTGCGCTGGATCACCCAGCTCGCGCCGTTCCGCAATGTCGAGAAGAAGAAGAACCCGATCTTCTGGACCGGCCCGGTTCTGGCAGGGGGTAGCCTGTGGGTCGCAAGCTCCGAAGGCGAGATCTACCAACTCAGCGTGGGCGAAGGCTCTGCATCTCTGTTTCAGGATCTGAATGCCGGGGTCAGCCTGCCGCCGGTGGTGGCGAACAACACGATGTATATCCTCGACGATAGCGGGACGATCCACGCCTTTCGGTAGGGGTGTGGGCCAGTAAGCGAAGGGAAGGGCAGTGCAGAAAGCGTTTCGTTTCCTGCCTGCCGTGATCCTGATCGCGCTGCTCGCCTTTGGCGCAACCAGAATGCTGGAATTCCGCGGGAACAGCGTGCCGAAGGAGGCATTCTTCGGCTGCTACGCCCATCCCGATCATGGCCGGTTCGATATTTCGGATGCGGGCCTGATCTATAACGGCACCAACCATTACGAGGGCTGGAGCGGCACCAAAATGAGCGGGAAGCCGCAGATTATCGGGCGGCCACATTTCGCGCGCATCGTGCAGAGCGACGGCTCCCTGGAATTCGATCTGGTGAAAAGCGGCGATTCCGCGCGGGATTTCTATAACTTCACCGACGGACCAGCGGGCGAACGGGCGCTGATCGTGACCACACGGTATTCGGGCGATCTGACTTTTAGCGAGATTCCCTGCACGCCCTGAGCCGCATCCAATCATGGCCGCATTACCGCGTCCTTAACCCATTGTGGTTACGGACCATGACCCATGACACTGGACCAATCAGCACCTGCGGCTCGCCCGCGCAGTGATGTATCGGCAGGCGTGGGCCTTGCGGGCCTGCTGGGCCTTGCCCTGTGGCTGCTGTTCTGCCGCAATTATGCAGGCATTGCCGAGGCCATGAACCTCCCCGGACCGCGAGAGCCGCTGTCCGGTCCCTATGCCGCGCTGGCCGCTCTGCTGTTCACCAGTGGCCCGATGGTCATCTGGTCGCTGCTGGTCGACAAGGTGCATCTGCGCGCTTCCACCGGCATCGACTGGTCGAACCCGCGCAAGATTTCCGAAATCCGCGATGTCTCGGTGGTGAAGCTCGCGGGCCTGTGGGCGACATGGGCGATTATTGCGGGGCTGTATTGCCTTGCGCGCTGGTATTGGGACGGACGCTATCTGTTCGCCATGGAAGTGCTGGGCGCAGCCATCATTCCGCTGGTGATCCTGAGCATTCCCTATGTCCTGTGGCTTGACCGCGTGATGGTCAATCCAAGGGACCACGCATGGCATTTCGGCGCAATGCTGCTTGGGCGCGAGGCGTTTGACGGCGAAGAAGTGAAAAAGCACTGGCGCGCCTGGATCATCAAGGGGTTCTTTGCCGCCTTCATGATCTCCATTCTGCCGGGCGGTTTCGCAGTGATCGTGAACGGACAGATTGGTGAGCTGGCCAATGATCCGTTCCGCCTGTCGCTGTTCCTGATCGAGTTGCTGTTTGTGATCGACGTGCAGATCGGCACCGTCGGATACCTCGTCACCATGCGCCCGCTCGATGCCCATATTCGCAGCGGCAATCCGTTTTTCGGCGGCTGGGTCGCGGCGCTGATCTGCTATCCACCGTTCGCCTGGGGCATCCTCGGCAATATCCTCGCCTATGAAGTCGATACGATCGGCTGGGGCGGGGTGTTCGAGGGCAATGTCATGGCGCTCTCGCTTTGGGGCGCGTGGCTGATCCTGCTGACCGCGATTTATGCCTGGGCGACCGTGGTTTTCGGCATCCGCTTTTCCAACCTGACCTATCGCGGCGTCATCACCAATGGCCCCTACAAATGGACCCGCCATCCGGCATACGTATCGAAAAATCTGTTCTGGTGGTGCGCGACCTTCCCGTTCATCGTGTCGACCGGCAATCCGGTGGACATGATCCGCAACACTTTCTTCCTCGGCTGCGTCAGCGCGATTTACTACTGGCGCGCGAGAACAGAGGAAGCGCATCTGCTGGGCGAGGACGCGAAATACCGCGAATACCACGCATGGATGGAGCAGAACGGGGTGATCACCGCTCCGCTGGCACGCCTGCGCAACCGGCTGCGTCAGCGCGGCGCAACTGTGCAGGCGCCCGCCGAGTAAAGCCTACATCGGCTTCCCGTCATCGGTTTCGTAAATGCGCAGCTCGCGGCCAACCGGCGGCGTGGCGGCGATGGCTTTCTGGAACGCGGCCATGTGCTCGGACTTGCCGTGCGCTGCCAGCGCTTCCTTGTCGCGCCAGCGCTCGAAAATCACGATGCTGTCGGGGTCTGACAGGTCCTGCGCAAAGGTGTAATCGAGGCAGCCGTCCTCGGCGCGTGAGGCCGCGACCATCGTCTTGATCGCCTCCACCGTCTCCGGCGAGTTTGCGATGGTGCCGGGAGCCATGGTGAGTGTGCCGTTGATCTGGATCATGTGTGGTCGTCTTTTCTGTCAGAAGCTGTATTTGTAGACTCGGCTGACATCGCCGTTCCATTCGCCGTGATATTTATCGAGCAGGCGCTGGGCGGGGACTTTGCCGCTTTCGACAATCTCGTCGAGCGTCGAGAGGAAACCGGTTTCGTTGTCGCCGCTCTGGCCCAGACGTCCGCGTGCGGCCAGACCGCTGCGGGCAATCGCTAGCGCGTCCTTCGCCAGATCCTGCAAGGTCCCGCCGCCGGGAATTTCCGCACCCAGCGCTTCTTTGGGCACGGCATTGCGCAATGCCTCGCGCTCTTCCATCGTCCAGCCCTTGACCAGATCCCAAGCGGCATCCAGCGCGCCCTGATTGTATAGCAAGCCGACCCACAGGGCGGGCAGGGCGCAAATGCGGCTCCAAGGTCCGCCATCGGCCCCGCGCATTTCGAGAAAGCTCTTCAGACGCACTTCGGGGAAGGCGGTGGAGAGGTGATCCCACCAGTCGCTCTGCGTCGGCAATTCGCCGGGCAGGACGGACAATTCACCCTTCATGAAATCGCGGAAGCTGAGGCCCGCCGCGTCGATATACTGGCCGTCACGGACAACGAAATACATCGGCACGTCGAGCATATAATCGACCCAGCGCTCATATCCGAAGCCTTCCTCGAACACGAAGGGCAGCATGCCGGTGCGGTGCGGATCGGTGTCCGACCAGATATGGCTGCGATAGGAGAGGTAGCCGTTCGGCTTGCCTTCGGTGAACGGTGAATTGGCGAACAGCGCGGTAGCGAGCGGCTGGAGCGCGAGGCCGGTGCGGAACTTTTTGACCATGTCCGCCTCGCTCGAATAGTCGAGATTGACTTGAATGGTGCAGGTGCGCAGCATCATGTCGAGGCCCAGATTGCCGACCTTCGGCATGTGGTTCATCATGATGCCATACCGGCCCTTGGGCATCACCGGCAGCTCTTCGCGGGTCTTGTCCGGCCACATGCCAAGGCCAAGGAACCCGACGCCCATTTCGCCGCCCAGCTTCTTCACCTGCTCCAGATGACGGCCCGTTTCATTGCAGGTTTCATGCAGCGATTCGAGCGGTGCGCCGGACAGCTCAAGCTGGCCTGCTGGCTCCAGGCTGATATTGCCATCGGTGCCTTTGAGCGCGATGACCTTGCCGTTCTCCGTAATCGGCTCCCAGCCAAACTGTTGCATATTCAGCAGGATATCGCGGATACCGTTCTCCTCGTCGTAAGACGGGGCGGCGTGATCTTTGACGCGGTAGACCAGCTTTTCATGCTCGGTCCCGATGCGCCAGTCGGACTTGGCCTTCTCTCCGGCGATCATGGGGGCGACCAACTGGTCGCGGTTTTCGATGACGGGATCGGCTTTGTCGGATGCGTCGCGCGTGCTCATATTTCCGGCGTTAGGAAAGTTGGCGCGGTTGGCAAAGGAAATTCCGTTGCGCGATGCAACCGGCAGGGATGCGGATCGGGTCGGGGGCTCACTGCTTCCAGTCGCCGGAGACGGACATCCATGCGGCCAGTGCGCCGAGTGCAGCGGTCTCGCCGCGCAGGATGCGGGGGCCTAGCGTAACGGGCCGGGCGGCGGGATGCGCGCGGATCGCGTCGCGCTCGGCATCGTCCCAGCCGCCTTCGGGGCCGATGAGAATGGCTGCGGGGCCGGAGTGTGAGGCGAAGGCGCGCAAGGCGTGTTCGCCTCCCAATTCATCGGCGAAGAACAGTGCGCGGTCGGCGGGCCAGTCGGCCAGCATGGCGCTGAGCGATTGCGGCGCGCATATTTCGGGCAGGGCGGTGCGGGCGCATTGCTCGGCCGCTTCGGTGGTAACGGTTCGTGCGCGGTCGAGATTGAGCTTGTCAGCCACGCAGCGGCGGGCAAGCACCGGGTGGATGGCGGCAACACCCAGCTCGGTGGCCTTTTCCAGCACCATGTCGAACCGGTCTTTCTTCAGCAGGGCAGGGCACAGCCAGATATCGGGCACGCTCTCGCGGGGCCGTAGCTTCTCTACGGGCTCCAGCGTCACGCTGCGCTTGTCGGCGGAGACAACACGGCAGGCCCATTCGCCCGTCACATCGTCGCATACGATCACTGCGTCCCCCTCGCGCACGCGCATGACCCGGGTGAGGTAATGCGCGGGATTGCCTTCGATCACGAGCGGCTCGCCAGCCGCAACGGGGGCGGTGACAAACAGACGCGGTGCGGAGCGCGGAGGCCAGGCGGGAGTGGCGGGCATGGCTTTGCACTAGGCGCGGGCGGCGCTAGGGAGCAAGCCATGAGCGCACGATTGGCACAATACGGGATCGCGGCAGTGTTCCTGATCCTGGGCGGATGGGCGCTGCTGGCGCCTGCCAGTGTGATCGAGCTGGCAGTGACGCCGAAATATCGGGATTCGTCCTATCTGACGGTCTTCACGATGGCCTGTTTCGGTGCGCAGGCGGTGCTGTTTGGCACGATGGCGCTGGTGCTCAAATGGCCAGCGCGCGCCTTTGCGGTGTTTGCCGTGCTGTTGCTGCCGTTCTTCGTTTTCAACTGGTATTTCCATTACGAAGTGCCGGTGCTGACCTCTATCGGGATGCTCGATTTTGCGGGCAATGTGACCATGCTGGTGCTCGCGCTGATCGGATGGCGGGCGGCGAAACGGGGCGAGGGCGGGGCATGAGCGACACACCCCTAGCCGAGGCCATCGTCCCCGATAGCCAGCATCGCGGGCTCATCGAGCGCCTGCCGCAATTCCCGCGTGATCTGGCGCAGCTGGCGCGGTTTGACCGGCCGATCGGCTGGTGGTTGTTGTTCTGGCCATGCGTTTGGGGTGTGTGGCTGGCCGGCGCGGGCTGGCAATTCGCGCTGCTCGGCTGGCTGCTGTTGGGCAGTATCGCGATGCGCGGTGCGGGGTGCGTTTATAACGATATCGTCGATGCGAAGCTGGACGCCTCTGTGGCGCGCACGGCCAGTCGCCCTGTCGCGAGCGGGCGCATAAGCCGCAAGACCGCGTGGGGCTGGCTGCTGGCGCTGTGCCTGATCGGCCTCGTGGTGCTGATGCAATTGCGCTGGGAGGCGCAGCTCGTGGCGCTGGCGAGCCTTGCGCTGGTCGCTGCCTATCCCTTCATGAAGCGCATCACATGGTGGCCGCAGGCGTGGCTGGGCATGGTGTTCACCTGGGGGCTGCTGGTCGGCTGGACGCAATTGCGGTTCGACAATTGGGATGCGCTGGCCGCGATGTATGGCGGCGCGGCGCTGTGGGTGATTGGTTTCGATACGATCTATGCGCTGCAGGACCGGGAGGATGACGCGCTGGTCGGTATCCGGTCGAGCGCTTTGCGGATGGGGTCACGGGTGAAGGGCGGGGTGGCGCTGTTTTACGCAGGCGCGCTGGCGCTGTGGGGATTGGCGTTCTGGCTCTACCGCGCGGACGGGCTGGCGCTGCTGGCATTACTGCCCGCCGCGCTGCATCTGGGCTGGCAGGTTACAACATTGGATACCGAAGACGGCAGCAATCCGCTGGCGCGTTTCCGCAGCAATCGGTTGACCGGAGCCTTGGTGGCTGCAGCGTGTTTCGTGGTCGGAAATGCCGGAGCCGGTTAGCGCAAAGGCGAGAGCGCAGGAAGCGCGCGGGCTCAATTACCCATCATCGCCAGACGCGGAGCGTCACGGCTGTAGATGTCCTCGCGGAAGTCAAAACCATCGGCGGTCGGCACGGCGGTGAAATAGGCAACATAGACCGGCACAGGATCGGGGATATCGACCCGCTGCTCGGGCGCGCTGCCCATCGGCCTTGGCCGCTCTCCATAAAGCCACGTCGAAAGCCGTGCGTGGTCTTCCACCCGAATGCAGCCCGCGCTGAACATACGCTGCTCTTTGTCGAACAGCGCGCGCGAGGGCGTGTCGTGGAGATAAATGCCCAGCGCATTAGGGAACATGAATTTGATCGCGCCCATTCCGTTGCCCGGGCCGGGCAGCTGGCGCACGGTGATCTGGGTCTGTCCTGCAGCCGCCCCGCGCCAGTCCACCGAAGCCGGGTCCATCACCGCGCCCGAATCGTCCAGCACCTGAAAGCCGGTGCGTTTGAGATAGGGCCGCCCCTGCGCGAGATATTTGCGCGCGACGCTGCTCTGCGCCAGATCGAACGGCACATTCCAATAGGGGTTGAGCACCGAGTAGCGCAGAATGCCCGCCATCACCGGCGTCTGCGTGCTCGGTTTGCCAATCACGACTTTCATCGAATCGACGGTCTGCCCGTTCTCGACCATTTTCAGGGTCTGCGTGGTCAGATCCACGAGCGCATAGCGTCTGCCAAGATCGCTCGGTAAGCGCTTGAACCGCTTCAGGTTCAGATCGATCAGCGAGCGGTAATAATTGTGCCCGCGATTGAGCGAGGCGATCAGCCGATTATCGGCATGGGTGCCATCCTCCAGATCATGCGCCGCGCGGTAGGCTGCAATCCGCGAACCCAGTTCGGCATCGAATTGCGATCCCGGAGAAAGGCCCAGGCGGACACGCAGATTGGCGACGCGGGGGCCCGATGCGCCGACATTCAATCGTGATCCTTCGCTCAAAGCGATCTGCGGCAGTCCGCCCCAATCCGCTTCGAAGCGCGCCGCGGCGGCTTCCATTTCGACTGTCAGGACATTGTCCGGCAGCCGCGTCGCGCTGGGAAAGATCTTGAGAAATTCTTCGGTCGGCGGGACGACCAGCTCGGCATCTGCGTAGTGCATATCCACTACGGATGCGCCCAGCGGTGACACGGACTGGGCCGAGGCCGAAACCGCTAAAGAGGCCGCGAGTGAAGCGGCAAGCGACAGAAAGGGCAATCTGCGTGACATAATGCTGTTATATCAATCCGCAGATTGCCCTTTTCTGAAAGCTTAGGCTGACTTTGTCTTTACCTTATCCGCGCTCGCGCAGAACCGGCTCGGCTACCTGAGTCGGCGCAACGCCCAATGCGGTCCACTGAGCGGTGGTGTTGCACGAACTGGCAAGCGAAACCGGGCGATTGGCCTGGAAGCGCTGCGAATAGTTCCAGCACTCGCTGGCACCGCCGGCCTGCAGGCACAGCTGGTTGCCGGAGACGCCCCATTTGGCATTGACCGGAGAAACATTCGGTCCCGAAATGACGGCATTGCCATCGGACATGAAGCGGATCGTGTTGACTGTGCCGTCGGCAGAGCGGACCTGAACGGTCTGGCCGTAGAGCTCCTCACCCATGGGCATGCCCTGTGCGGCAGCGCCCGTGGCGCCCATCGCTGCGATGCCGATTGCGGCGGCGGTAAGAATTGCTGTCTTCATGGATATTCCTCCGGTGTGAATCAGTCTCTCATCTCGTGCGAGGGCAAAGTAGACCCTCGCGCTTGATAGTGCATTAACCCATGGAGCGCCGCAGTGCCAGTCCGTTACAAGGTATTACATCGTTGAAATCGCACAATTTCACGCAAAAATCACGCAATACTGCGGGGTTGGTGCCATAGCGTGAAAAATGCACTGCCAATTTCACGATTTTTTCACGCAGAATCATTAGGATTCCACGGTTTTTGTGCTTAACATCAACGTCGTTGGTGGGGCCAGAACATTGGGTAGAGTTGCTCGTCTGACCTGGGATCGCATCCGGGTTTGAAAAAACACCATCTGCCTTAATCGCCTAAAGGATTTAAAACTTATGACGTCCATTTCAAAACTCACGGTTGCAGCATTTACCGCTGCGGCGCTGATCGGCAGCAGCTCTGCACCTGCTTTCGCGTCGGCAGGCACGAAAGCTGCCGTTGTTTGTCAGGGCGGCCTGCAAGGGTGTGTCCTGCCGGTTGGTAACGCCGCTCCGCCGGCTCCGACGCCGCCTGCTGCGACACCGGCTCCCGCTCCTGCACCGGCGCCCGCACCGGTTGCTGCGTCGACCGGAACCAACTGGTTGCTTCCCGCACTTCTGGGTCTTGCTGCCATTATCGGTGGCATTTTCATCCTCGATGGCGGTGACGACGACGATCCGATTTCGCTCTGATCGCTAACGACCCGGGCGCTTTGCCCGGGGCGGCCAACAAAGAGGCGCGCTGTTCCCTGGTGGTGGGCAGCGCGCCTTTTTCTTTTCCGGCGAAAGCCGGTGGCCGGTGGCGAGCCCGTGACGCAGGGCGGATCAGGGGCAAACCCGCCTAGCCTGTGTTTACTTTGCGTTGCGCCCATCGCATCGAAAGGGCGCAATGTCTGCGACTGCCGCCATCCCTCTTCCCGCGCTCCACGCCAGCCATGCGGGCATCTGGCTGCGCGAGGCCAATGGCGAAACGCGCGGTGTGTCGAAGGGGCAGGCGATCAACCGCGCCGCGGATACGCCCGTCCTGATGATCAATGCGCCGCTGGTGGCATCGCGGCTGGGCTATCCCGATCTCAGCGGGCTGGATCTGCTGGAATTGTATGCCTTCATCCATCCCGCACGGTTTTGCGTGCCCACGGCAAAGGGGCTCGCACAGGCGCTCGATATGGAGCCGCCGACAGGCGACGACGCGGTTGCCGAATTTTTGCAGAAAGCCGCCACGCGCCTGTTGCAGGGATGCGAGGAGCCCGGCTGGGCCGAGCGCGAGGGCGCATGGAGCATCCTGCAATCGCTCGCCAAATTGCGTTGGCCATGGGCGCAGGTTGTCGCCCCGCATATCGCGAGGCCTGCACAGGCTGAGAAGTGGCTGTTCTCCCGCTTACCCGAATGGGAGGATGCGCCCGAACGGCCGCAGCCCAAGCAAGTCGCGATGGAGGATGAGGCGGTCGCCGCCAGTCTGACGCGGCTGACGGGTGAGGGGGCGGAACGGCGCGAGGGGCAGCGCGCCTATGCGCAGTCCGCCGCGCAGGTGTTTGCGCCGAGGGAGCGCGATGCACGGCCCCATGTGCTCCTCGCTCAGGCAGGCACAGGCATCGGCAAGACGCTGGGCTATCTCGCGCCCGCAGCCCATTGGGCGCAGGAAAGCGGCGGCACGGTGTGGGTCAGCACCTACACCAAGAACCTGCAGCGGCAATTGCGCAGCGAATCGCGCCGCGCCTGGCCCGACCGTCGCGGTGACGGGTCGCGGCCCGTGGTGGTGCGCAAGGGGCGGGAGAATTATCTCTGCCTGCTCAATCTGGAGGACGCGCTGCAAGGCGGCTTTACCGGTCGGCCCGCCATTCTGGCCCAGCTGGTGGCGCGCTGGGCCGCCTTCAGCGCCGATGGCGATATGATCGGCGGCGATCTGCCCGGCTGGCTGGGGACTTTGTTCCGCAAGCGCGGGATCACCGCGCTGACCGACCAGCGGGGCGAGTGCATCTACGCAGGCTGCCCGCATTACCGCAAATGCTTCATCGAGCGCAGCGCGCGGGCCTCTGCGCAGGCCGATCTGGTTATCGCCAATCATGCGCTGGTCATGATCAACGCGGCACGGGGCCGCCATCAGGGGCAGGCCCCGACGCGGGTGGTGTTCGACGAGGGGCATCATGTGTTCGATGCCGCCGACAGCACCTTTGCCGCCGCGTTGACGGGGCAGGAGGCAATCGAGCTCAGGCGCTGGATCATCGGGCCGGAGCGCAATGCACGCGGGCGCAGGCGCGGGCTGGCCGCGCGGCTCGCCGATGTCGCGAGCTATGACGATGCGGGCGGCGAAGCGGTGGAGGCGGCGATCGAGGCGGCGGCGGCCTTGCCCTCGGACGGGTGGAACCAGCGGCTGATCGAGGGCGCGCCTTCCGGCCCGGTCGAGGCTTTGCTGGGGCAGGTGCGCAGCTTCACCTATGCCCGCGATGAAAGCGGCGCGCAGGATGCGGGCTACGGGATAGAGACGGAAATCGCACAGCTGGACGGCCCGCTGGTGGAGGCCGCGCAAGAGGCAGGCGCTGCTTTGGCCGCGATCCGCAAACCGCTGATGGCGCTGGGCGCACGGCTGGAAGCGGTGCTGGAGGATGCGCCCGATTGGCTGGACGGGCAGGGCCGTGCCCGCATCGAAGGTGCGCGTCATTCGCTGAGCTGGCGGGTCGATCTGGTGGCCACGTGGGAAAGCCTGCTGGCTCGGATGGGCGGCCCGGCGGACCCCGACTTTGTCGACTGGTTCGCGGTGGACCGCAACGACACGCGCGAGTTCGACATCGGCATCCACCGCCGCTGGCTCGACCCAATGAAACCCTTTGCCAAGGTGGTGCTGGAGCAGGCGCATGGGGTGATGCTGACCAGCGCCACGCTGACCGACCGCGCGGCGACCGGCGATGGCGGGCGGATCGAGGATTGGCCCCACGCCATTCAGCGCAGCGGCGCACCGCATATCGACCTCGCGCCCAAAACCGCCAACGCGGCCAGCCCGTTCGACTATGCAGGCCGCGCCGAAGTGCTGATCGTGAACGATCTGAAGCGCGGCGATCTGCCTGCATTGGCGGGGGCGTACGCTCGGCTGATCGAGGCGGCGGGTGGCGGCACGCTGGGGCTGTTCACCGCCATCAAACGCCTGCGCGCGGTGCACTCGCGAATTGCGGACCGTCTGGCGCGGGCTGGCCTGCCGCTTTACGCCCAGCATGTCGACCCGATCGACACCGGCACGCTGACCGACATTTTCCGCGATGATCGCGCAGCCAGCTTGCTGGGCACCGATGCCTTGCGTGACGGTGTAGATGTGCCGGGCGAAAGCTTGCGATGCGTGGTTATGGAGGCGGTCCCATGGCCGCGCCCCACCATATTGCACCGCGCGCGGCGGCTGGCGGCGGTGGACGAGCAGGGCGGCGCGAAAAACTACGATGATCGCATCATCCGCGCGCGGCTGGCGCAGGCATTCGGACGCCTGATCCGGAGCCGCGATGACGCGGGGCATTTTGTTGTGCTATCATCGGCATTCCCCAGCCGGTTGCTCAGCGCTTTCCCGGAGGGCACGCCTGTCATAAGGCTGACACTGGATGCTGCTCTGGCACGGGTCGCTGCAGGGCCGCCGACCGGCGAAGCACCGTCGGCAGCGCAGGAGATGCAAATCGATGAGAAGGACATGCCTTACTAAATGAAGAGACTGGGCATCCTGCGCCACGCAAAGTCCGATTGGGACGATATGGCCAAGCGCGATTTCGACCGCGGTCTGAACGATCGCGGACGGCGCGGCGCTGCGCTTATGGGCCGGCATATTCGCGAATATACGCGGGGCGAGGGGATGGAATGGGGCCTCCTGCTCGCCAGCCCCGCAGAGCGCGTGCAGCGCACGCTGGAGGCTGCCGACTTGCCGCTGGAGCCAAAGTGGAACCGCGCGCTGTATCTCGCCAGCGCAGAGACAATTGCGGAGGAAATCCGCGATGCGGCGGAGGCTCTGGACAGCGATCCCGGCGCGATTCTAGTCTCCGGCCACAATCCCGGCCTGCAGGATCTGCTGCTGATGCTGGTCGCGCGGGACAAGGAGAATGCGCTGTTCAAGGAAGCGTGCATCAAATTCCCCACCGCCACCTTCGCCGTGCTGGATATCGCGATCGACAGCTGGGCGGAATTGGGCGGAGAAGCGGGCGAAGTCGTCCACTTCAAACGCCCGCGCGATCTGGATGCGGAGCTGGGGCCTGAGAGCTGACAAGTCCCGAGGGACCAGGGGGCAGCGCATAACCACGACATATGCTGGGGTCAGCACATGCCGTGGCCACGGGTCGCAACAATGCGTTTGCATTGCAACGCCCGGCTAGCGCACGGGATTTCCGAAATCCTGATGGAAACCTGATGTTTAGAGGAAAAATTTGAAGTAGCCTGACCCGGCACATGGCGCGCCCCGCTTTGGTACCTAGGCCAGCACCTGATTGGGGCCGGGGCCCTTCACAGCCAGCCGGTCATCCTTGTTGTACAGCGCGCATTTGCGCAACGAGAGGCAGCCGCACCCGATGCAGCCGTCCAGCCGGTCCCGCGTGCGTTGCAGTTCCGCGATGCGCTCATCCAATATCGCCCGGATGGCTCGGCTGATGCTGCGCCAGTCATGCGCAGTCGGCGTGCGCCCCTGCGGCAGGCGGGCCAGTTGGGCCTCGATTTCGCCCAGCGAGAGGCCCATCCGCTGGGCGATCAGAATAAAGCTCAGCCGCCTTATGTCGGAGCGCAGGAAGCGCCGCTGGTTGCCCGACGAGCGGAACGCCTCGACCAGTCCCTTCTCCTCGTAATAGCGAATGGCGGACACCGAGAGGCCCGTCCGGCGCGATAATTCTCCGATAGGGAGCAGATCGTTCTTGTCCATCGGGTCACTCTAGTGAAATGAGACCTTGACCTCAAGTTAGCTTGAGGTTGCATAGACTTCAGCACTCGGCGTCGAAGCACCGCCATTCTGGTGGACGCGCAACGCAAACTATGGAGTGCAATATGACCAGCAAACCGGCCGTCGGCCATCTCGAACACGCCAACATTTCCTCGACCGAGCCGGAGCGGCTGGCCGCCTTGCTGGCCGATCTGCTGGGCTGGCAGGAGCGGTGGAGGGGGCCTTCGCAGAAATATGGCCGCTCGATCCATATCGGCAGCGGACCGGCGAATGGCGATGATTACCTCGCGATCTACACGGGCGATCACGTGAAGGGCGGATACAGCAAGGGCCAGCCGCTCAACCACCTCGCCTTCACCGTCGCCGATCTGGACGCCGCGGAAGAGGCGGTGCGCCGCGCCGGCCTAAAACCCTTAGACCGCGAAGCCTATGATCCGGGCGAGCGGTTCTACTTCTTCGACTGGGACGACATCGAATTCGAAGTGGTGTGCTATGAATGAGCCGATTTTGCGGGAGCCGATGTTTGGGGCTCCACCTGACAAGAAGAGAGAGGTCCGGGCCAAATCTCTTTCACCGCTAGAGCATCTGTTGGGGCGCTTGAACTCGGCGCTCAATCTCCCTTGAAATCGGCGGGGATCGGGCAGTCGGTGCAGACCCGGTCGTCGCACAAACGGCAGAGCTGGCATCGCTCCAGATCGCTGGATGGCAACCCTGCCAAAATCCGCGAGAGAAGCGCACCAAGCTGATCCCGTTCTGACGGGGTGAGCGGCGATACGAGCGTCTTGATCGCAGCCAGTCGACCAGACAGCAGCTCTTCGCGCGCTACGTGTCCCTTCTGCGTCAGATGCAAAGCCAAAGTTCGTCGGTCGCGCCCGCTGCGCCGTTCGACCAATCCATCCGCGACCAGCCGGTCCACCAGGCGGACGGCGCCGGGATGCGACAGGCCGAGGATCGCGCGCAGCTGATCGTTCGAGGGCTGGGTACCGTAGCCGATGACGACCAAAGCAGCGGGGGTCTCGCCCGCGCGGCTCATGACCTGCCGAGCGGCTGCCTGAATCCGGTCAGCCACGGCCAGTCCGACGGCCCCGAGCAAATTTGATGTCCTGTCCAACATCAGGCCCAGATACGTGCCTCCCGCACATTTTTCAATTGACGTTATGTGCGCCCCGCACATATGCAGGGCATACGACAGCCGATCAAAGGAGTTCACCATGACCGACGCAGGCAAGGATCCGGAACACGCCGATTTTTACGAGCGCTTCTGCGCCTTTTGGAAAGATCCTTCCGGGGAGCGCGTTCTGGAGATCATTGCACCAGACGCCTCTATCCACTTCACCGGCGCGGGCTTCATGTCAGGGACGCAGTACGCCGCTTTCATGGGGGAAACACTCGCGGCTCTGGAAGAGCTGGTGGTCACACCGATGGACTGCGCCGGCAATGGCGACATGCTCTATATCGCGTGGGAAGCGGCGGCCAATATTCACGGGGAGCGGCGCACCTATCGCGGCGTCGACCGCTTCCGCCTGAAAGACGGAATGGCAGTGGAAGAGCACGTGATTTTCGATTCCGCAGTGCTCTTGCCAGAAGGGCGGGGTGGTATCGAGCAGGTTTGAGTGTGGAGAGTGCCTCGCATTAAGAGAAGGCGCTCAATCAAAAACCCCTGTCCTACACGCGCGAAATTTGCATTAGGCTCTTCGATGAGCAAACCGGAAAACAGCTTCGCCCCCGATACCGCCTCGCAAGACACTGCCGGGCAGCCGTATCTCCCGATCACCAGAAATCGCGGCTGGACCCCGCATAAGCAGGCGGCGTTTCTGCATGCGCTGTGCAGCACGCACAATGTCGCGGCGGCGGCGCGGGCGGTGGGGATGAGCCGGCAATCGGCCTATGCTTTGCGCGCTCGATTGCGCGGTCAGCCGTTTGACCGGGCGTGGGACGGGGCGTTTTCGGGCCGGTTCGATGCGCTGGCGGAGGCGGCGATGGACCGCGCGCTTAACGGGGTGGAGGTGCCGCATCTGCACAGGGGCGAAGTCGTCCATGTCTCGCGCCGCTATGACGAGAAGCTGACGCTGGGCCTGCTGAAACTGCGCGCTGATCTGTTGCGGCCAAGCCCTCCGCGTCACGAGCCCGGCACGATCTATTCGCCCAGCGATCTGGCCGAGCTGATCAGCCGCGTCGCGCAGGGGCCGGAAACGTGGCTCGACTCAAAAGAAGAAGAATTGCGGGCCTGGTTCGACCGCGATCCGCATGAAGGCAAGGACGGGTATTATCCCGAGGCGGAAGTCGTCGATGAAATGGATGAATATGGCGAGGCTTCGTCCGAGGTCCTGCGCGCCGCCCGGGAAAAACGCGGGGGCAATGTGTCAAGCAAATCCAACCCGAAATAATATCATAAAAACAGTGGGTTGTGTGATTTTCCCTGCTTGACAGGGTGTCAAAAACGTCAAGCAAATCCAACAGCAATTCCGGGCGCGCATAGCCGCCTGTTTGCGCTTCGCACTTGCAACATCGTGCGCGCGTGGCATGGCAGCCCGCTATGAGTATGCAAGAACTGATCGACGCCGCCCGTAACTCCAAGGCCTGGCCTTTTCAGGAGGCCCAGCGCCTGCTGAAACGCTATCCCGACGGCGCGAAACCCGACGGCTCGCCGATCCTTTTCGAAACCGGTTACGGCCCCAGCGGCCTGCCGCATATCGGCACGTTTCAGGAAGTGCTGCGCACCACCTTCGTGCGCCGCGCCTTCGAGGCGCTGATCGGGGCCAAGCCGGAAGACGGCAAGACCCGGCTGGTGGCGTTTTCCGACGATATGGACGGCTTCCGCAAAGTGCCGACCAATCTGCCCAATCAGGATATGCTGGCGCAGCATCTGCACAAGCCGCTGTGCCGCGTGCCGGATCCTTTTGATGCAGGTCATGAAAGCTTTGCCGCGCACAACAATGCGAAGCTGCGCGAATTTCTCGACCGGTTCGGGTTCGAGTACGAATTCATCGCCTCGTCCGACCGCTATCAGTCGGGCGCGTTCGATGATGCGCTGCGCAATGTGCTGGCGCATAATCAGGCGATTCTGGATATCATGCTGCCGACCCTCAGGGCCGAGCGGGCGGCGACCTATTCGCCAATCATGCCGATCTCGCCATCGACCGGTCATGTGCTGCAGGTGCCGGTGGAAGTGGTGGATGCCGCAGAGGGCATGATCCGCTTCACCGACGAGGATGGCAGCGTGGTCGAGCAGAGCGCGCTGGGCGGCATGGCCAAGCTGCAATGGAAGGTCGACTTCGCCATGCGCTGGGTCGCGCTGGGCGTCGATTACGAGATGTATGGCAAGGATCTGACCGACACCGGCGTGCAATCGGGCAAGATTGCCAAGGTGCTGGGCGGGCGCAAGCCGGATGGGCTGATTTACGAGCTGTTCCTCGACGAGAACGGCGAAAAGATCAGCAAGTCCAAGGGCAATGGCCTGACGATCGAGCAATGGCTGGATTACGGCAGTCAGGAGAGCCTGGGCTTCTACATCTTCCCCAATCCCAAAAGCGCCAAGCAGCTGCATGGCGGGGTGATCCCGCGCGCGGTGGATGATTACTGGGCCTTCCGCGAGCGGCTGGCCGAACAGCCGCTGGACAAGCAGCTGGGCAATCCGGTGTGGCATCTGGCGCGGGCCAATGGCGGCTTTGCCAATGATGAAGTGGGGCCTTCCGAGGCACCGGGAGCGGGCGACAATCAGCCGGTGACCTTTGCGTTGCTGCTCAATCTGGTCGGCGTGCTGGGGGCAGAGGCGGACAAGGATCAGGTTTGGTCCTACCTTGCCAATTATGTCGAGGATGCGGACCCGGCGAAGCATCCGATGCTGGACGATCTGATCGACAATGCGCTGGCCTATAACCGCGATTTCATCGCCCCGACTCTGGAGCGGCGCGCGCCGACAGAGACCGAGGCGGCGGCCTTGCGGGAGCTGGACGGGGTGCTGGCCGATGTGCCCGGCGATATCACGGCGGAGGATTTGCAGACGCAGGTCTACGAGATCGGCAAGCGGGAGGAGTTCGGTTTCGAGAACCTGCGGGACTGGTTCACGGCGCTGTACCAGATCTTGCTGGGGGCCGATCAGGGCCCGCGCATGGGCAGCTTCATCCGGCTTTACGGGATCGAGAACTCGCGGGCGTTGATCTCCGATGCGCTAGGGAAGGGGGGCTAATTTACGCGGGGCGCGCGCTAGCCCCATTTGCGCACGCGGTACCAGCGGGTGATGACGTATTTCTCGCCCTCTGACACTGGGGTCCCGGCGTGGAGTGTGTCCTGATTGGGGCTGCCATCGGGTGAGTGATTGTTCCACACCAGCAGCACGCCCGGCTTGGGCTCTATATCGATGCCGACATTGGTGAAATTGGTCGCACCGCCGCTTTCGACCTCGTTGAGAAACATCATCGCCGTCCAGCTGCGCTGGCCCCCGCGTTTGCGCTCTGCCTTCCAGTAGTCTTCGCTGGGATAGAAGAAATCGTGGTGTGGCTTGAACTGCTGGCCGACCAGATAACGCTGCCCCTGCATCCGCTCGCCCAGCTCACCCGGCAGGCCGAGCAAATCATCGACCCGGCGGGAAATGCCGCGCACAAACGGGTCCTCGTCTTTGAAATTGCCGGAATAGGAGGTGCGAAAGCCCTCGACATAAGCGCCCTCGTGCAGCTGGCTGGGCTGCGCCACGGCGTCGATCATGTCGCGCAGGCGCTGGCATTCGCTGAGGGTCAGAAAGTCTCCGATCGCATAGATTTCCGCGAGATCGGTGGGCACTTTATAAGCCTTGGGATCGATATCGAGCCGATTCCGGACCTGTTTGCCAAGACGGGCGAGGGCGGCCTGATCGGGAATGTCGGTGGTCGTTTGAGTCATTTCGGTAATCTGTATCGCAGGTGCGGTTCAGTTCAAGCCAAAGCGTGACAGACAAAGGCCCCCGCGCAGCATGGCTGGCGGGGGCCCTTGTTGGTGGTGCGATCTGGCGACTTACCAGAAGAAGTCGTGGATCACGTCGACGGTCTGGCCGGTGTAGATATTCACCAGGATCACGTCGTCGTAATAGCGGATCCAGCGATACGGGCCGTAAACCTGCGGGAGGCGGTAGGAATACGGATCGTTGATCCAGTACCGGCTGCCGAAGAACGCGCTATCGAGAAAGAACCCGATATTGATCCGGCTGTAGCGGTAATTGCGATAAGGCGCATAATACCGGCCCAGACGGAACAGGCTGCGGTTCGAATAGCGGTGATGGTTCCAGTTGTACCGGCGGTCACCGCGCCAGCCAGTGTTCCAGCGGCGGTAATCACCACCCCGGTAATCGCGGCGGGCCTGACGGTAGCCTTGCTCGTAACCATTACGCCGGATCTGCCGATTTTCGCGGCGGTCATTGCGGTTCGCATCGCGGTAGCCCTGCTGATAGCCGTTGCGGCGGATCTGCCGGTTCTCGCGGCGATCACCCCGGCGTTCCACCACCCGGCCGTCACGGCGACCTTCGCGGTAGGCCTGGCGGGTTGGTGTCACAGTACGCTGGCGGGTGTTCTGACGGGTGGCCTGACGAGTCGTGCGGCGTTCCACGCGCTGTTGCCTCGGCTGTGCCTGCACCCGCTGTCCGCGCTGGGCGCGTTGGGCGCGATCCTGTGCGAAAGTGGGGCGCTGATTGGCGCTGACGGTGCGGGTATCACCCGACGGACGGCGGGTCTGGTCCGCTCTGTTGCTTTGCGCGATTGTGCGCTGGGCAGCGGGACGCGACACCTGACGGGGCTGACGAGCCTGACGCGATTGCCGCGCTTGCTGCCTGTTCTGGCCGCGCGCCTGCTGGCGGCTGGCCCGCTGTGCACGGGCCTGATTACGATTGCCGCGGTTCTGGCGTGCCTGCTGGCCGCCGCCGCCACGTTGGCGATCTGCGCGCTGTTCTGCATCCGCCTCGGCCGCAACAGCCTGCGCCGGCATCGCGGCAAAAGACAGGGCTGCAGCCAGCGCGGTGAGCCCGCTCGCTTCGAGAAGTTTTTGAATAGTCACCTTGCGGTTCCCCTTGATTGAGCCGCGCCCACCCATGATGCGGCGTTGTTGATACACTCCTGATACAAACGAGTCGGTGAGCGAAGTCTGAACAAAGGGTTACGGCTTTTGTTCAGGTTCGGGCGCTTTTTTCTGAATTCTTGACAGGCGCGGTTCATTCGGGCGGGGAAGCAGGCATGCTCGAAACACTCGATGATGTCCGCGCCGATATCGCCAGCCGTCTTGCCCGCGCAGCGAAGGATCGCAAGTCCGCCATGCATACGCCGGTTGTGGCAACGGGCGATGCGGATGCGCGGGTCATGGTCCTGCGTGCCTTCGATGCGGCGGCGTGGACTTTGCGTTTCCACACCGATGCGCGGGCTCCAAAGGTTTCCGTGGTTAAGGACGACCCGCGGATCGGCCTGTTGTTTTACGACAAGGCGCAGAAGGTGCAGCTGCGACTGCGGGGGCGGGGGCGCATTGTGCGAGACGGCGACATGGTCGACGCGGCGTGGGAGGCGAGCACCAATTTCGCCCGCCGCTGCTATCTGGGCGAGGGACCGGGCGCATCCAGCGATACGCCAACCAGCGGCATTCCCGAAGCGTTCGAAGGGACCGAACCGGAAGATGCCGAGCTGGTCCCGGCGCGGCCGAACTTTGCCCTGCTGATGGTCGAGCTGCAATCGCTCGACTGGTTTCATCTCGCCCATACCGGCCATCGCCGCGCGCAGTTTGATCGCGCCCAAACCGGTCATGGCAGCGGGAGCTGGGAAGGGCGCTGGGTTTCGCCCTGAACCTGTTGGAGAAAGGGATTTGGGCGGAAATGTGATTGGAAACCGGGTTTTAACACGCGGGAGTTAGACCCGCCCTCATGCAGTGCAATCGCAAAACCGCCGTGCTCGCGTCGATGGGATTTGGCGGCATTCTCGCATTCTATGCGGCCACCACCGACGCGCCGGAGACGCCGCTGGCGGGAAGGGCCGCTCGCGGGACCGGGGACATCATCAACTCGACCGTAGAAGCGCTCGGCCCCACCGGCGCCGCAGTGGCATTCCTGATGCTAGGCGCGGTGATGGCCGTCATTTCGGCCGCGCTCTGTCCGTCATCGCGGCAACGGCGCTGAGACCGCGCCAAGACGCTCTCCAGTCTAGCACCCCTGCCAATAGTCGAACGCCCGCTGCTGCACGCCTTCGATGAAACGCAGCGCTTCCTTACCCTCCCACGCGCCGGTATAGCCCAGCCGGTCGGCCACACCGACCCACCATCCTTGGCCCGGCAGCCGATCACTTTCGCGCACCACCAGCACCGCGAGTTCCGGCTCGCCCGCCGCCCGTCCTGTCTCGTCAATGGCATCGAGCGAACGGCACAGAGTGCGCATTTTCGGGCGGGTGAAGCGAAAGCCCAGCTGCCCCAGCATGTCGGAATAGCTGACCGAATGCCCGGCGCGCGCGGCCTCCAGCAGCAGCGCGCGAATGCGCGGCAAATCCTTCAGCGCTGCCGGATCGGCTGCCGGCACAATGCCCTCTGTCTCCAGCCATTCGGCCAGCGATCCGTCAGGTGTGGATGGCTTACGACTCATTTTCTGCCCGTTTCGTCGCATCGGTGGTGTGCGCAAATGGCGATGTGTGCGAACCCTCTTGGCAGCATATGCGTGGGCGCCGGGCAAGGCCCGATCTGCCGCCGCATGGGCTCGGCGGGTCGCATGCGCCGTTACGCAGACCGCAGCGACCGGATGCTCCCGGTTGGAAAGGGGAGTTGGAAGGGGGCTTGAAAGGAACGAGCGATGAAAGCCATGACCACCACTTCAAAAGGGCTCTGCGCCCTTGCTCTGGCCGCCATGCCGATGGGCGCGGCGGTGTCGGCGCAGGATTACAGTGACGAGCAAAATTACAGCGACCAGCAAATCGATGTGTTCGGACAGGCGCTTGTCGAGGGGCCTGATGTCGAAGGCGTCATCACTGCGCGGCGCGATAACATGGTGCAGATCACCGCGCCGGGCGGGCAGCAGACCGTGATCGAGATCAATGAAGAGACCGATATTCGCGCGAAAGGCGGGTTTCTGGGCCTCAGCCGCAAATCGCTCGGCGCGGATTCGCTGATGAACGGCCTGCCCGTATCGGTCGAGACGATGCGGGCGGGCGATGCTCTCTATGCCAGCCGTGTGCGCCTCGATAACAGCGATCTCGAAATGGCCGAGATGATCCGCGCCGGTACCGCCCAAGGCTTTGCCGAGCAGACCGCCGCGACCGAGGCTCTGCGCGGCCGGGTGGGCGACATCGACAAATACAGTATCAAGGGCACCACCAACGTCTATTTTGGCACCAATGAATGGTCCCTCTCGCCGGGTGACGAACAGCGCCTGTGCAGCGCGGTCAATCAGGCGGATGCGATGGATAATGCGCTGCTTCTGGTGGTGGGTTATACCGACTCGACGGGCAGTCAGGAATACAACCAGATCCTGAGCGAACGCCGCGCGGGCCGTGTGGTCAACCACATCCAGCAGGCCTGCGGCTGGCAGCCCTGGCGGATGCTGACCCCCACCGGCATGGCCGAAGCCGACCCGGCGGCGGACAATTCCACCGAATACGGCAAGTCGCAAAACCGGCGAGTGGCGGTGAATATCCTGGTCAGCAAGGCGACCGAGGGGTTGTAGCTTCAAGGAAATTAAGGGCAGGGCGGGCTGAGGCTCGCCCCGTAGTCCTACCCGATCATTCTTCTTCGGGAAGATCAATTACGTTGTGGACCGCTACAAGTCTGTAAGCGATTGGCATATCGCCGCGCATCTCGACATTAACATCAACGTCGAAGGCCTTCTTGTAGACGTTCTCATCTGTGCCCGCGATCTCGTGACGAATGCGCTCTTCGGCCAACTTTGAGGCGTACACGATAGGAAGTGGCTTTTTATGTAGAGCCTCGATTTCGACCAGTTCGCCTGAACGTTTTCCAGTCGTCGCATGCTCGACATTGGTGCGGGTAAAGACCATCAACATGCGCTCGTAGTCTGCCTGATCAGTGCGCTCCAATTCAAGACCTTGTTCGATCAGATTGGCTTCTGCCATGCGCGCCTGTTGCGTATCAAATTCAAAAGCAATGCGCCTATCGTCGTCCTCGTAAACCGCCAGTGACAGTGACCCATTTGAGTCGTGGGCGACTGATCGTACAGTTTTGAGGTAGTCACTCAATTCGCCTTTGGTCGGGTTGGCTAGTCGTCCTTTAGGTTTGGTTAAGGAGCTAATGCCTGATCGCACATTCTTTACGAATGATATGAGATCATTTGCATGTTTGATCCCAGCTAAGGCGCCACCGGCAAGCACCCCACCGGGCACGATGTAGGGTGTGAGTTCCGCAATGATCGAGCCTTTGCGAATCTCTTGTACGTAAAATTTAGCAGTGCCGCGAACGACGCCATGTTCGCGAGCATAGTGTAACTCAAATTGGTTGCCCAACCCTACGAAGAGGCCGACAAACTCACGCAATTCGATCGGTTTTCTAGTGTCTATCGTGAGTACTAAACGTGACTTTATGCTCTCCATTGGTTCCAAAGAGCAGGCGCTTCAACGTAAAGCAACAATTATAATAGTAGCGTGGGCTAGCGCGTCAGCTTCTTATAAGCCAACCGCGTAGGCCGATCCGCCGCATCGCCAAGACGGCGCCGCTTGTCTTCCTCATACGCTTCGAAGTTCCCTTCGAACCATTCCACGTGGCTGTTGCCCTCAAACGCCAGAATATGCGTCGCGAGGCGGTCCAGGAAGAAGCGATCGTGCGAGATCACCACGGCGCAGCCGGCGAAGTTCTCGATGGCGTCTTCCAGCGCGCGGAGGGTTTCGACGTCGAGATCGTTGGTCGGTTCGTCCAGCAGCAGCACATTGCCGCCTTGCTTAAGCATCTTGGCCATGTGCACGCGGTTGCGTTCACCGCCCGACAGTTTGCCGACGTTTTTCTGCTGGTCCTGCCCCTTGAAGTTGAACGCGCCCACGTAAGCACGCGTGCTCATGTCGTGGCCGTTGACCTGCATGTAATCGAGCCCGTCGGAGATTTCCTCCCAGACATTGTTGCTCGCCGTCAGATCGTCGCGGCTCTGGTCGACATAGCCCAGATGCACGGTGTCCCCGATCTTGATGCTGCCGCTGTCGGGCTCTTCCTGCCCGGTGATGATTTTGAAAAGCGTGGACTTACCCGCGCCATTGGGGCCGATGATGCCGACAATGCCGCCCGGGGGCAGGGTGAAGCTGAGGTCTTCGAACAGCAGCTTGTCGCCGAACGCCTTGGAGATGCCGTGCGCTTCGATCACCTGTGAACCCAGACGCTCGGGCACTTGAATGACGATCTGCGCCTTGCCCGGCTTGCGGTCCTGCTGCGCGTCCTGCAGCTGCTCGAACTTGCGCAGGCGGGCCTTCGATTTGGTCTGGCGACCTTTCGGGTTCTGCCGGATCCACTCCAGCTCCTCGTTCAGTGCCTTCTGGCGGCCGGTATCCTCGCGCTCTTCCTGCGCAAGACGCTTGGCCTTCTTGTCGAGATAGGTCGAGTAATTGCCTTCATACGGATAGTAAGTTCCGCGATCGAGCTCCAGAATCCATCCCACCACATTGTCGAGGAAGTAGCGATCGTGGGTGATCATCAGGACGGCGCCGGCATATTCCTTCAGGTGGTTTTCGAGCCACGTGACGGATTCCGCATCGAGGTGGTTGGTCGGCTCGTCCAGCAGCAGGATGCCCGGCTTCTGGATCAGCAGGCGGGTCAGCGCCACGCGGCGCTTCTCGCCGCCCGAAAGGTTCTCGACGCTGGCATCGGACGGCGGGCAGCGCAGGGCCTCCATCGCGATCTCGAGCTGGTTGTCGAGCGTCCACCCGTCGACCGCGTCGATCTCTTCCTGCAGCGTGCCCATCTCTTCCATCAGCGCGTCGAAATCGTCGCGGTCCGGGTCGCCCATCAGGCCGGTGATTTCGTTGAAACGGTCCACCTTGTCGGCCACTTCGCGTGCGCCATCCTTGACGTTTTCGAGCACGGTCTTGCTCTCGTCCAGCTGCGGTTCCTGCGGCAGGTAGCCGACGGTGATGTTCTCGCCTGCCCATGCTTCGCCGGTAATGTCGGTGTCGATGCCCGCCATGATCTTGATCAGGGTCGATTTGCCCGCACCATTGGGGCCGACAATGCCGATCTTCGCGCCCTGATAGAACTGAAGATTGATGTCCTTCAGCACCGGCTTGGGGGCACCGGGAAAAGTCTTGGTCATGTTCTTCATGACATAGGCGTATTGCGCGGCCATCGAATTGGTCCTTCGGGTAGGCGGGAATGTGACAGGAAATTGCTGCGCTGCAGATAGGGCGGAGCGGCGGCAGGAGCAAGGGCGAGATGGCAATCCGGCGATCCGTGATGCCTAGGGCCGGGACGCGTGCTGCCCTTTAGTCCCGTGACCTTTCCGCCACGGTAGCGCGATGACCGCGCGCGGGCACGCCTGCCCCGATTGACGCGGTGCAGCATTGTTGCGATTTTATGACTGTCATCAACACGCAGCGATACCTGCACGACACCCCTTGCAAGCGCGCGGCACACCCCGCGACCAACGAAGGATACCCTGAAAAATGAAAACCACCCGCTTCCTATGCGCCGCCGCTGGTGCTGCGATTGCCGCTGCGTTCACCGTAACCCCCGTGATGGCGCAGGACGTGGATACCGTTGCTGCGGAAACCGCAGAAGCCGAGCAGGGCGGGGTGGGAACCATCGTGGTGACCGCGCAGCGCCGCGAGGAGAACCTCCAAGACGTGCCGGTCTCTGTCAGCGCGATCAATCAGGACGCGCTGACGGCGATCAATTCCAGCGGCGCGGATATCCGCGCTCTGTCGGGCCGGGTGCCCAGTCTGCTGGTCGAATCCTCTTTCGGGCGGACGTTCCCGCGCTTCTATATTCGCGGCCTCGGCAACACCGATTTCGATCTGAATGCGGCCCAGCCGGTCAGCCTGGTGTATGACGATGTCGTGCTGGAAAACCCGATCCTGAAGGGTTTCCCGATCTTCGATATGCAGCAGGTCGAAGTGCTGCGCGGCCCGCAGGGCACGCTGTTTGGACGCAACACGCCTGCGGGCATCGTGAAGTTCGATTCCGTGAAGCCGCGCGATTACGCGGATGGTTATCTGACAGCGACCTATGGCCGGTTCGACGCGTTCAATCTGGAAGGCGCTGTGGGCGGCCCGCTGGGCGACAATGTCAGTGTGCGCCTGTCTGCTCTTTATCAGAGCCAGAACAATTACGTCGATAACGTGCTGCCTTCTGGCACACAGAGCAACGCGCTGGGTGCCTATGACGACTTTGCTCTGCGCGCACAGGCGGAGATTCGCCTCGCCGACAATCTGGAAGTTCTGCTGACTGGCCAGTTCCGCGATCTGGACGGCACGGCGCGTCTTTTCCGGGCCAACAATTTCACCCGCGGCGAAGAAGGGCTCAATGCCAATTTCGATCGTTTTGCCGTATCGACCGACGGCCAGAACGAGAACGAGCTGCGCACCACCAATGCATCGGCCCGGGTTACGTGGGACGTTGGCCCAGTCAGCCTGATCTCGGTCACCAGCCTGTGGGACGGCAATTCGACCTCGGTTGGCGATATCGATGGCGGCTTCGGGGCGAACTTCCTGCCCGCCGGTTTGTTCGGTCCGGGCAATATTCCCTTCACTGCCGAAACGCGCGATTCCGTGCCCGAGCTGGAGCAGTTCACGCAGGAATTGCGGATCGCCAGCAACACCAGCGGCCCGCTGAGCTATCAGGCCGGGTTCTTCTACTTCAACGAGAACCTGAGCATCGTCAGCGAGAACTATTCGACTCTGGGCGACCCGCTGAACGCACCGGGCGGGGTGAACATCCTCGTCAGTCAGGAGCAGAACAGCAAGGCTTACGGCCTGTTCGGCTCGCTGACCTACGAATTGACCGATCAGCTGAGCGTGACCGGTGGTATCCGCTACAATGACGACAGCCGCGATTTCGTGGTGGTCCGCAGTCAGGATACGCAATTCCCGACCTTCCTGCAGAACCCGCTGGGCACCGTCACCCGCGAAGTGAGCGACGATACGATCACGTGGGATGCCAGCATCACCTATGCAGCGACCGACGATGTGAACCTCTATGCCCGCGTGGCGCGTGGCTATCGCGCTCCCTCGATTCAGGGCCGCATCCTGTTCCCGCCGGCCACCGCGACACCGCTGGAAGACGGCGTCTCGATCGCGGATTCGGAAACGATCACGTCCTACGAGGCGGGGATCAAGTCGATCCTGCTGGGCGGCAATGCGCGCGTGAATCTGTCGGGCTTCTACTACAATCTCAACGATGCGCAGCTGACCGCCGTGGGCGGAAACGTGAATGCCAACCGGCTGGTCAATGCTGACAATGTGCGCGGCTATGGCTTTGAACTGGATGCGGAATACACGCCGGTCGACAATCTCTATTTCACCGCTGGGGTGAGCTACAACAACACCGAGATTCAGGACACTGGCCTGACCACAGCGGCCTGCGGCGGTACACGGGTCGATACGTTCCCCAATGTTTCGCTGTGCACGGTGCTTGACCCGGTTGTGACGCCCGCTGCGCCGTTCTCGGCCGCGATTGTCAGCATCGATGGCAACAGCCTGCCGCAGAGCCCGCGCTGGATTGCCAATGTGACGGCGCGCTACAATATCCCTGTCGGCGATGGTGATCTGTATCTCTACACCGACTGGGCTTACCGTTCGAAGATCAACTTCTTCCTGTATGAATCCGTCGAGTTTCAGGACAAGCGGCTGCTCGAAGGCGGCGTGCGGATTGGCTACGAGACGGACAATTACGAATTCGCCGCTTTCGTACGCAACATCACCAACGACACCTCGGCAGTCAGCGGGATTGATTTCAACAATCTGACCGCCATGGTGAATGAGCCGCGCGTGTGGGGTGTGACAGCTGGCGTGAAGTTCTAGGACTGCTGGAGTTGGGCCTGCTGGACTGGGGCCGACTGGACTTGGGGACGCGCTGTCGATAGCAGCGCTCCCCATGAAAACAGTCTCTCTGCTGCTCGCCAGCGCGCTTGTCGCGCTTACACCCGCCGCTGCACAGGATGTCGGCTCCGTCTCGCTGGAAGACATGGCCGACGGGGCACTGGCGGGCGACACCATTGCGTGGGATTTCGTTGAAGGGATCACCACCGAAGTCGGCCCGCGCCAGGCGGGGACCGAGGCGGAAAAGCGCGGGCGCGACTGGGCGGTCGCATGGCTGCGTGCGCAAGGCTTTGCCAATGTCGCGGACGAACCGTTTGAAATGGAAACATGGGTCCCGGGTGACCTGCACAAGGCCGAGATCATCAGCCCGTTTCCGCAACCGCTGGTGATCCAGCCATTGGGCGGCAGCGCCTCGACCGGCCCCGATGGTATCACTGCCGAAGTGGTCGAGTTTGAGAACATCGGCGCGCTGATGGCCGCGCCCGAGGGCAGCCTGACCGGCAAGATCGCCTATATCTCGCATTCGATGACCCCGACACAGGACGGTTCGCAATACGGATTTGCCGGGCCAGCGCGCTGGATCGGCGCAGGCGTTGCCAAGAACAAGGGCGCGATTGCCACGGTGATCAAATCGGTCGGTACGGATTATCACCGCAATCCGCATGTCGGCGGCACAACCTTCCGCAATGCCGATGGATCGAGCGATGTAGGGCGCCCCGTGCCAACACCGGCTGGCGCGCTGAGCCTGCCCGATGCAGCCAATCTGGGACGGATGTTCGACCGCGCTGATGGCCGCCCGATCAAGATGAAACTGACGCTGACACCGCAGGATCTCGGCACCACCACCAGCGGCAATGTTGTCGGCGAAATTGTCGGGCGCGATCCATCGCTGCCGCCGGTATTGGTCGCCTGCCATATCGACAGCTGGTGGAACGGGCCGGGCGCTTTCGACGACGGTGCGGGCTGCGGCATCGTTGCGGCGGCTGCACTCCATGTCAGCCACACCGGTCAGCCCCTGCGCACGATCCGCGTGCTGATGGCCGGGGCAGAGGAAGTCGGCCTGTTCGGCAGCGTCGCTTACAGCAAGGCGCATATCGACGAGAAAATCGGCGTCGGTCTGGAAAGCGATTTCGGGGCGGACCGGATCTGGCGCTTCGAAAGCAATTTCCGCGACACCAATCCGGCACTCCACGCAAAGCTGGCGGCGTCGGTTGCGCGCTTCGGCGTGGCCGACAGCACCATCGTCGCGCGCGGTGGGGCGGACATCAATATCAGCCGCGATCAGAGCGGCGCGATCATTGACCTACAACAGGATGGCACCCGCTATTTCGATCTGCACCACACGCCGGACGATACGCTGGACAAGATCGACCCCGTGCAGCTTCGCCAGAATGTCGCGGTGTGGACGCAGGTGGTCGGTATCCTCGCAAACGAGCCGGGCTCGATTCAGAATGGACCGGATACTCCTGAGTAAGGCCCATTTGCGCGATTGCGCAGAAACCAGGTGTTAACCATTAATTCGTAGGCAATTTCTCGAAGTACCGGGGGATTGTCGTGCAACAACAGATCATGGGGCTAATGAATCCGGCGATCTCGCTGGTTTTCGCCCTGCTGTTCCTGTTCGCCTGGCAACGCGACCGTTCCCGCAAGCATATTGTCTTCTTCTCGATCGCCTATTCCACGCTGGCGATAGGCTTTCTGATCTTTCACTTCGTGCCCGATCCCGCCGCGCGCGGACCCATCCTGACGATGCATCTGTTCTATACCGCCGGTTGCGCGCTGCTCGCCCATGGTGCTGCTCGCAGGGTAGGGCAGACGATCCAGCCAAGCTATTTTGTCGCGGTCGCCGTAATCAGTTCTCTGCTGATGATCGCGTCTACCTACGGGCTCGATCAGAACCCCCGGTTGTACATCGCCAATTCCGCTTACGGACTGATTTTCATTCTGGGAGCCCATGCGATGGGGCTGGCCGCGCGGCATGAGCCGATCGACCGGATCATCTTCTGGCTGTTCGCCGCTACAGCCGTGCAATTCTTCGTCCGACCGGCAGCGACATTCATCTTGGAGGAATCGCTCTCGGCGAGTGAATACCGCGATTCCACCTATTATGCGGTGATGATCATGGTGGTGGCGCTGTTCTCGCTGCTGCTTGCTCTCGCTCTTCTCGCGGCGGTGATGCTTGATCAGATCAAGGTCGACCGCAAGATGGCAGAGACCGATCTGCTGACCGGCCTGCGCAGTCGCCGATCATTCGAACAGGAAGCGCTGGCGATGCTGGCGCGGTCGAAATCGCGCAACGTGCCCGTCAGTCTGATCGTGGCCGATCTCGATTTCTTTAAACAGGTCAATGATATCTGGGGCCATCAGGTGGGCGACAACGCCATCGGCGCGTTCGGCAAGCTGATCGGGTCGACCATCAGGACCACCGATGTTGCCGGGAGGATTGGCGGCGAGGAGTTCTGCATTGTCGTGTGGAATTGTACCGGCACGGCTGCCGCGCGCCTGGCAGACCGTATCCGGCTGGCTCTGACCGAGACCGAGATCGACGGCATTCCCGATGACATCCATCTGACCGCCAGTTTCGGCGTTGCCGCGTTCTCCGGCGGCGAGGGATATGGCCGGCTGTTCGGACAAGCCGATGCGGCCATGTATTCCGCGAAAGAAGGGGGCCGGAACTGCGTGCATTACGACGGCGAGGCGGAACTCGAAGACGAGACCAAACGGGTCCGCAAACCCTTCCGAGGCGCTGAATCGGTCACGCTCGCCGCCTGAGCGCCGGGGATCAACGCGGGCCGAATGTGCGGCTAAGCTGGCGCGGCATAAGGGCCCATTGCAGCAGCGCGCGCACCACCAGAAACAGCGTGAAACTGAACCACAGCCCAGCATTGCCCCAGCTCCATGTCAGCCACAGCGAAGCGGCAAAGACCAGCGCGGCTCCGACCATGGTGGCGAGCAGAGCGCCCGTCCAGCTCGCACCCACATACACCCCGTCGAAGACAAATCCCGCGACTCCGGCAAAGGGGATGATCACCAGCCAGATCGCAGCATCCTGTGCCACAACGCGCACGCCGTCCGTGGCGGCAAAGCTTGCCAGAACCGGATCGGCCAGCAGCGCAAAGCCCAGCGCCACGAAGCCCGCTGCGGCCAGACTGCGCAGCAGGATCGCTTTGACATAGGCGACGAACCCCCGCCGGTCCTTCGCGCCCAGTCGCTCTCCATTCAGCACCTGCGCCGCGTTCTCGAACCCGTCGAGCAGCAGGGCGGTGAAGACGAACATCTGGTAGAGAATGCCGTTCGCAGCCAGCACTTCCGGCCCGCGCTCCGCGCTCAGGCGGGTGAGGGCGCCCAGCGCGATCATCAGGATGACGGTGCGCAGGAACAGGTCACGATTAACGCCGAGAAACGGTTTGAGGCTGGCCCAGCGCAGCACCGCCGTATTGCGCAGTGTTTCAAACAGGTCCGGTGCCCCGCGCCACACGAATAGTCCCACGGCCACCAGCTTGGCATATTCGGCGATGAAGCTGGACCAGCCAATCCCGGCGATGCCCATATCCAGCGCCAGCACGAACCACAGCCCCAGCCCGACATTGACTGCGTTGTAGACAATCTCGAACAGCAGCACCGCCTTCATCTGCCGCCGACCGACCATGTAGCCGATCAGCGCCAGGTTCAGCAGGACACCGGGCGCAGTCCAGTACCGGATGTCGGCATAAATCCGCGCTGCGCCAAGCACCTCGCCTTGCGCGCCGAGCGCCCCCAGCAAGGCCGGCAGGAGCAGCGGCTTCGCAATCAGCAGCAGCGCGGCGATGCCCAGCGCGATGGCCAGACCGCGCAGCAAAGTGGCGTGCTGAGCCGCAACACCCTCCCGCGTGCCGTCCTGTGCGACCAGACCGGTGGTGCCGGTCTTCAGGAAATTCATCACCGTGAACAGGATTGCGAAGGTCCGCGCGCCGACATCGACGGCACCTTGCGTCGCGGCATCGTTCAGCCGCCCGACGATCCACATATCGCCAATGCCGATTAGCGCCGTGGCGACGTTGGTGACCATGGCGGGCAGAGCAATCGCCCAGATCGCGCGCGTATCCAGCGTGAATTTTGCAGCGGTGGTTTTGGCGAAGTTGGTCACGGGCCTCGCTCCCTATGCTGCCCCTGTGGGCGGGACAGGGCCGAAAATAGTGGTCGGGGAGACAGGATTCGAACCTGCGACCCTCTGTTCCCAAAACAGATGCGCTACCAGGCTGCGCTACTCCCCGACACTATTTGGCCGACACTATCTGGTCGAAACCATCCGGACCGGCACACCCGAAAGTGTCCTGGTGGGCCCGGCAGGACTCGAACCCGCGACCTAGCCGTTATGAGCGGCCAGCTCTAACCAACTGAGCTACAGGCCCTCCCGGACACGAGGCTCGTCACCTCGTGCCGCGCGCCTAGCGGGGTGTGAGCCTTGCTGCAACCAAATCCGCGCCTCTTTTCGTGGTGCAGCGCAATTTATTGCCCGCTCATTGTCCGCTCACTGTCCGCGGGGCAGGACCACATGCTCCATGATCTCGCTGACGCTTGTCGGTTTCACGCCGCGCTGGCCGAGATAGGCGTACACCTCGCGGAACCAGTCATACAGCGTGTCGACCCCGGTTTCGCTGGTCACATAGGGCGTATGGCCGGGGGCGAGCGAGGGGCTGTGAAACGACAGGACGAGCAAGGGCAATCCATCGTCCAGTGCGATATCGATGCCGCGCAGCGCTTCTTCTGCGGTCACGCCTTCCGGCGTCAGCGCAATACGTTCCAGGATTCCGAAACGGGCCATAGCGCCGCGCAAGGCTGGAATGCGGTCGATCACGGATTGCAAGGCCGGTCCCTGACGACGCAGCATACCCCAGTAAACAGTGGTCAGCGGCAATTCGAGCAGCTGGTGCTGTGCGCCGGTCCAATAGGGCTGCAGCGGGTGCCGTGTGTAATCGGCGCCGCCGTCCCCGGAATAGTCGAAGCCGCTTCGCACTGACGTATCCACCCCAATGCCATTGTCGCTCAGCAATTGTGCGGTTTGTGGCCCCAGACCATAGCGCCCGGCGCGGTAGATCATCGGGGCGGAACCGAATTTCTCGGTAATGGCATCGCGCAGCCGGACGAATTTCTCCCGCTCCAGCGCCGGGGGAAGGTTGCCAGCATAGCTGTTATGGGCGCTCACTTCCTCCTCATGCGGTGGATTGACCCATGGGTGCAGCTGGATACCGATTTCGGCCTTGCCGCGCTTCACCGCATCGCCCAGCACTTCCTGCGCCATGGGCGCATGGGCAATTGGCCAGTCGACCAGATAGACAGGGCTGATGCCTAGGTTTTCGCAGAACTCCTGAAAGGAGCGGAGGTGGCGCACATGATCCAGCCCGTGCTCGGTGGCGCTGAATGGCTTGTCCCAGTCGAACTCTTCCTCGGTATCGATAGTCAACAGGGCGCGCTGGCCGAAACCTTCGGCAAATTTCGCAATGCTGTTGGCCGATGGCGGCACGAGCATATTGGTCACAAAATTGCAGTCCGGCGCCCGAAGGGAAGGATCATTTGGACCGGGCGGCGCGCCCCGTCGCTGTTGCTGGGCTAGGTTCAGCCTCGCTATCGGTCAAGCGCGGCAGGTCCATAACCAGCCGCGTGTCCACTCTTGCTAGGTCGCCGCCTGCCGCCCTTGCCTCTGCCCGTGCCAGCCGAAGCGCAAAGGCCGGGCCAAAAGTGCCGGAACTGGCCGCGCCCTTGGATTTGCTGCGGGATTTGCCGTTCGAGAGAGCGAAGATATCGTCCGACACCACCAGAGCGGCCGGCAGGGCAACCTCTAGCCAGCTGGTGTCGCGGTCTCCGACCAGTGTCAGCTCGATTTTCTCGCCCGGCGCCATGGAAGCGGCCAAAGAGGCCAGCATGCGCCAGGTCATCGCTTCCAGATCGGACTGCCCCAGCGTGACCCGGATCTGCTCAACCAGATTGAGCTTGAACCCGGCATTGCGCGGCTCGAGGATCGCGGCGAGGCGCTCCGACACAGCGGCGATAACACCGGAATGATCGGCGTCGCCGGGCTCCATTTCCAGCGCGCCGCTTTCCAGTTTCGCCAGCCGGTCCAGCTCGTCGAACCCAGCCAGCATCCGCGCACTGTCCCCGGCGATATTGGCCGCCAGCGCGCGGTATTCATGCGGCACGGGGCCGAACAATTGCTGCTGGATCAGCTCGGCAAAGCCCTGAATCGCGTTTACCGGGGTACGCAGCTCGTGCAGCAATTGGCGCAGGCCGTCGCTCTGGGCATTGGGCGCAGCGGCCCCAGCGGCGAGCGCGGACGCCGCAGCGCTGGCGGGGCGGCGCAGGCGGCCGGCATATCCGAAGAAGCGCCCACCATCGCTCGTAAAGCGCGGCGCAGCTTCGCAGATCCACTCGCCGCTGATGACCGGCGCACCCTCGATCGTGATCGGTGCGCCATCGATGGTCTGGCGCTGCATGAAAGCGCGGCGGTAGCTATCGGGCAGCAAGGATGGCACCGCCATATGCATCACCGATGGCGCGACATGCGGTTCCGCCCAGTCGATCCGGCCAACGGCATCGGTGGTGAAGGCAAAGCCGAGCAAGGGCGGGGTGCCTTGCGCGTCTTCTTCTGTGGGCAGCAGCGGCGGGGCGGCTGTTGTGCCGGTTTTCTCAGACACGCGCTTGGCGCGCTCACGCTGGAATGCCTCGATACGCTGGACCAGCGTGCCGATGGCGGTGGGCTGCGCCGCATTGGCAGTGTCGACGGCAATCTCTTCCGGTTCCGCAGCATCATTGGCGGGCACGGGCGGAAGTGTCGGAGTATCGGTTACAGGCGCTTCTGCGTCGGTTTCCCCCGGCACCTCAGCGATCTCGTCCGTTTCCCCTATGGTCACGATGGGCTCCGGCAATCCGCGATCGCTGATCCCCAGCCGGTCCAGCAGACGCGTCGCGCCGGGCGGCAAATCGTTGCGCAGCCGCAGGAACCCGCGCGCACGGATCGGCAGGCGCGGGATAAGCGCTTCCCAATCGTCTTCGCGCAATTGCGCCACGCCCAGGGCAGCGGCGGCGACGGCGGGCTCGTCCTCGGCGAAATGCGCGGCCAGTTCGGGGCTGTGGAAGCGCAAAGCCGGATCGCGAATCATCTGGGCGCGGCCAGTGGCCGGAATTGTCTCGCCCAGAGCGCCCAGACGGAGCCAGGCCGCCGCGCGCAGGCTTTCGTCACTGCCGCGCTGGCGGCGGCCCAGCAGGTCCAGCAATTGCCGGAACTGCGTGCGCGCCGCGCGCTCGCCCGATGCGCGGTGGCGCAGCACGGTAGCAAGGCGATCGTCGAACAGCATGGGGTGGCGGGCGGGTCCTTAAGCGCGGCGTCGGGGCAAGTCTGAAAGCACGCAACTTTGCGCACTTTCCTGTTCGCACCTGTTACCAGCAAATACCCCGCGCGTGGCCTGAACGGGGGACGCGTTGCAAAGCGGGACAATTGCTGGCAGGAAAAATAATCTTGTTGAATGCCGCAAGATTCCGGTTTTTCATTACACGAATCAGGGCGCGATTTTGCGCGCGAATCGTGCGGCGCTGATTGTTAGAGCGCAGGGGCGGCAATGCCTCTGGCAGCAATGCGGGGAACGGGTGATATGGCAAGCCTCGATGAAATCGATATGCGTCTGCTGGCTGAATTGCAGAACGAAGGGCGAATCACCAATGTCGAGCTTGCCCAGCGCGTCGGTCTGACCGCGCCGCCCTGCCTGCGCCGGGTGCGCGCATTGGAAGAGGCCGGCGTCATTCGCGGCTATCACGCAGAGCTGGAGCCTTCGCGGTTGGGCTTTGCCCTGACGGTGTTCGCGATGGTCAGCCTGAAAAGCCAGGCGGAAGCCGATCTGCGCGAGTTTGAACAGGCCATGCGCGATCTGCCCGAAGTGCGCGAAGTGCATATGCTCAACGGTGAAATCGACTTTATTCTCAAGATCGTAAGTCAGGACCTTCAGAGCTTTCAGGAATTCCTGACTAGCAAACTGACGCCTGCACCCAATGTGGCGAGCGTAAAGACGTCGCTGACGATCCGGACCAGCAAGCTGGAGCCGGGCGTGCCTTTGGGGTGAGAATTATGCGTGCCGGGCAAGTGTACGCCACAAAATCGTAATTGCGACAATAATCAGAACTGTCGACATGATGTAGGGCGCACCGGGGAAAACTACACCGCTATTGTCAGTGAAATGCCCGAAAATCTGCGTCATGATGATCGGCCCCACTATCGATGTCAGGCTGATAGTGCTGGCAATCGCCCCTTGTAGTTCACCCTGCGCATCTTCATCCACCTGCAATGTCATCAGGCTTTGCATGGCGGGAAATGTCATGCCGGTCACGCAGCCAACCACAATGGCGAGCAGGGCCACCGGCGTTGTCGTTGCGACGGCTAGCAAAAGATACGACGGTATCCCGAACATCAATGACCATTTCGCCGTTCGGACAGCACCGAAGCGTGCGATCGACCAGCCAGTCAGAACGCCTTGGGTGAGCGCCAGCATGATCCCGTAGAGTGCTACAGTCAGGCCGTTCATCAGCGGTGTCCAACCAAACTGCAACTCTCCCCAGTAGGCCCATATCGAAAGCTGGGCCTGGCTGCTCAATTGCATAAAAAATGCCGCGATCAGGCACCCGATGACGAGAGGGGTCGCGGATAGCTGTCTGATCGAGCCAAGCGGGTTGGCACGGCTAAGGTCGAAACGCCGACGTTTTTCCTTCGGCAATGTCTCTTTCAGGACAAAGTAGCCAAGCACCGCGCCAGTGAGGGCGAGTAGGGCGGCAATAACGAACGGCAGGCGTGTATCAAACTCGCCTGCCAGCCCACCGATCGCCGGGCCGAGAACAAAGCCTGCAGCACCTGCGCCCCCCAATGCACCAAAGGCGGCTCCCCGATGATCGCGGGGAATGCAGTCGGCGACGCAGCTATTGGCGGCGGTCCAGCTTGCACCCATAATTCCCGATAGTAGGCGCCCGATAAACAGCCATGCCAATGTCGGGGCGATGGCCATAATGGCGTAGTCGATACTCAGAATAAGCAGCATGATCAGCAGGACCGGCCTGCGTCCGAACCGATCGCTGAGGCCGCCGACAATCGGTGCGAATAAAAACTGCATCGCCGCATAGGCGAGCATCAAATAGCCGCCGATTTCCGCTGCCCGGCTCACGCCGACGTCGCTCACGTCGCCGATAAGACGCGGCATAACCGGCAGAATGAGCCCGATGCCGAGCATATCGATGAAGACAATGAACGCAACAAGCGCAAGGATACGCTTCGTCCGGGGACTCAAGTCCATCAGTTTTTTCCGCCTCTGTGACAAGAAATGCCTCGGAGACAGGCCGGGCTGCGCCAATGTCGCCTGAAACTAACCCTCGCGCGTTTCCAGCCATTCTTCGAGCCATTTGATCGAGTAGTCGCCGCTCAGCACGTCGTCCTGTTTGATCAGTTCCTGATGCAGGGGGATCGAGGTTTTGACACCCTCTACGACCATCTCTTCCAGCGCGCGGCGCAGGCGCATGATGCATTTCTCGCGAGTGCGGCCATAGACGATCAGCTTGGCGATCATCGAATCGTAATAGGGCGGGATGCGGTATCCGGCGTAGAGGCCGCTATCGACCCGCACATGCATGCCGCCTGCCGCGTGGTAGGATGTTACTTCGCCGGGGGAGGGCGCGAAGGTGAACGGGTCCTCAGCGTTGATCCGGCATTCGATGGCGTGGCCTGCGAAAATCACCTCGCTTTGCGTGACCGACAGCGGTTTGCCGGCGGCGATGCGGATCTGCTCGCGCACCAGATCGATGCCGGTGATCATTTCGGTCACCGGATGCTCCACCTGCAGGCGGGTGTTCATCTCGATGAAGTAGAACTCGCCGTCTTCCCACAGGAACTCGATGGTTCCGGCCCCGCGATAACCCATATCGGACATCGCTTTGGAGCAAATTTCACCCATTCGGTGACGGTCTTCGCTAGAAAGTACCGGAGAGGGCGCTTCTTCCAGAACCTTCTGGTGGCGCCGCTGAAGCGAGCAATCCCGCTCGCCCAGATGGATGGCGGTGCCTTCGCCGTCGCCGAAAACCTGAAATTCGATGTGGCGCGGATTGCCGAGATATTTCTCGATATAGACGGTGGCATCGCCGAACGCAGCTTTCGCTTCGCTTCCCGCCTGCTTCATCAGCGTCTCGAGCTGGTCCTCCGCCTCGCAGACCTTCATGCCGCGCCCGCCGCCGCCGCTGGCCGCCTTGATAATCACCGGGTAGCCGATTTCCGCCGCAATCTTGCGCGCTTCGGAAACCTCGGACACTGCCCCGTCGCTGCCCGGGACCAGCGGCAGGCCGAGCTTCCCGGCGGTGCGCTTGGCCTCCACCTTGTCGCCCATCGTGCGGATATGTTCCGGCTTGGGGCCGATCCACTTGATGTCGTGCGCCTCGACGATCTCGGCAAATTTCGCATTTTCGGACAGAAACCCGTAGCCAGGATGAATGGCGTCGCAATGCGCCACCTCGGCCGCGGAGATGATCGCTGCTACGTTGAGATAGCTCTCGGTCGCAGAGGGCGGGCCGATACACACCGCATGGTCGGCAAGCCGCACATGCATGGCGTCGGCATCGGCGGTGGAGTGCACCGCGACGGTCTCGATGCCCATTTCATGCGCTGCACGGTGGATGCGCAGGGCGATTTCGCCGCGATTGGCGATCAGGATGCGGTTGATAGCCACGCTGCGGCCTTCAGGAGATGACGACGAGCGGCTGACCGAATTCGATCGGCTGCGCATTGTCGACCAAGATTTGTTTGACCGTGCCGGACCGGTCGGCTGCGATCGGGTTCATCACCTTCATCGCCTCCACGATCAGCAGCGTGTCGCCTTCCTTCACCTTGTCGCCCACTGCCACAAACGGCGGGGCGCCGGGTTCGGAGGAGAGATAGGCGGTGCCCACCATGGGGGACGTCATCGCATCGGCAACAGAGGCATCATCGCCGCCGCTATCGCCCATAGCCGGAGCCGCTGCCGGGGCCGCCGGAGCGGGGGCCGGGGCGGGCGCTGCAACGGCGGCAGGCGCGGCCGCAGCAGACATCTGCCGCGCAACCCGCACCTTCCGATCACCATCCTCGACTTCGATTTCGCTCAGCCCGGTTTCCCCGAGCAATTCGGCCAGTTCGCGCACCAGTTTGGTGTCGACATTCATTCCGTTCTTGCGCGCAGTGTTCGATTTGGTTTCGGCCATTGTGGTCCCGCTATTTGCCAGAACCTTTGCCTATGCGCAGCCACGGCCATTCTGGCAAGAGGCGGGACTGCCCGATGTGAACGCATTTGCCACCGCGATCACAACTGGGCCGCGTGCTCCAGCGCCTGAATATAGGACTGCGGGCCAAGGCCCTGAACCGTATGGGCCGCCGCCATGCCGACATAGGAGTTATGCCGGAAATCCTCGCGCGTATGCGGGTCCGACAGGTGGACTTCGATCACAGGAATGCCAATGGCCTTGATGGCATCGAGCAGGGCGATGGAAGTGTGGGTGTAGGCCGCCGCATTGAGTAACACCGCCCGCGCGCCCGCCGCATCCGCCTCATGCAGCCAATCGACCAGCGTGCCTTCGTGATTGGTCTGGCGGAAATCAGCGGTGAGACCCAGAGCCTGCGCCTTATCGCGGCACTGGGCCTCTATTTCGGCCAAAGTCGTGCGTCCGTAAATGTCCGGCTCCCGCTGGCCAAGCAGGTTGAGATTGGGACCATTTAGGATGAAAACTGTGGTGCTCATCCCCTCCGTCTAGCGGGCGAGCGGCGCTCGGCAAGCAGGTTTACCGGTCCACGCCCTTGGCTTTTCCCCATTGGCGCGCGGCCGTGTAGCCGAGATAGCCGGTGCCGAAGAGGGCATAGAGCGGCTCCGGCAGGCCGCCGAGATAGGCATTCATGCCGGTGGCGATGTCGTGGGCCGATTGGGGGCTGATCGCGGCCAACACGCCCATTGGCAGCGCGGCCAGAATGATGACGTACATGACGTAGAGAAAGCTGGGCCGGGCGCGGCTGGTCCACGGATCGGCCGACTGCGCCTCTGCGACAATCGCGGACAGGCGGGCCTCGATCGCTTTCAGTTCGTGCGTGCCTTCCAGCTTAAGCAGTTCCAGCTTGGCCGCAGCCCGCGCATTTTTGTCTGGAATGATCTTGTCGATGATGGAGGCGATGGGGCCAATAAGCGATTCGACGAGGGGCATTGGGTCTCTCCCGGAAAATGGAAGCGACTCAGATAACCATATCGGTTTGTGTAGGACAGCGAAAAGTGTGCTTTCGGCGAGCTCGCTTCTAGCCGGGTCTCACTGGATGGTGCCTTCGTAAGTCACCGCCACCGTCTCCCCGCCCGGAAGCTCCGGTACGGCGATGGTGATCGTTCCCGAATTGAACGACACTCCGGTAAAATCGGTGTCGTCTGTCCCGACAGCATCGTCGTCCTCCTCGACGGTGGCCGCCGCGCAGGTTGCGCCCGATTTTATCGTGCCGGGATTGTAGGTCAGATTGGCCGGAAGCGTATCATTCGCCGTCACGCTTCGCGCAGACGCTGTGCCTGTGTTCGTGATGAGGATGCAGTAGCGCAGAACCGCGTCGGGAATGGCAAACGCATCGCTCGTCTCGCCCGAAACAGGGTCGCTGACCGGCGTGCTGGACTTGGAAACGGTAAGATCGGTGTTGGCGTTGCAAACCTGAATATTGCCGGACATCTGGATGGCCTGCCCGTCGGGGTCGGCGGGTGCCATGCCGTGGTTGCCATAATCGATGACAATCGTGTCCACCGCGCTGGTGAACGTCGCCACCACATTGCCGTTTGTTTGCGTGTCGCTCGATGATTGATCCCCGAATGCGGTATTGCCAATCACATAGTTCGACAGTCCGTTGGTCAGGATCGGGATGACATCCGCGCCGTTCAGCTTGCCGGTGACAGTGACCTTGTCGGCGAAGTCATTGGCGGCGAAATCGACGTCGAAGATGGTGAACTGAGCTCCGTCAACGACTTCTCCCAGCGATATTGTGGTGGTTGCAACCTCAAACCGGTTGTTGAAATCGACCGCCAGCGACAGCGATGTCGTGCTTTGGACCGCGGTGGTCAGACGAGGATGCGCGCCCCCATAGGCGGCAATGTCGAGATAAGGGGCAGGGCTGGTAAGATCCCAGTCGAACGCGCCAAAACCCGCGAGATTGTAATCGTTGCTCGTGCTGCCGGGGGTCCAGGTGCGGCCCGCCCAGTCGAAGGCGATCGAACCGTCTGGACAGGTAAGAGCGGGCGGTACTCCGGCAGTGCGCGTCCCCTGAACGGTGAAGCTGGCCGATGCGTCATCGTCTTCGCTGGTGGATCCGTTGCCGGAAGTCGAATCGATGTCGGTGATGCTGGAGGTCCACACCTCTGCATTGTTCACGACTATCGAGCCGGGACCAGCCACCACGTCTACTGTAATGACCAGCGTCCGCGAGGTGTTCGGGGCAAGCGCCGTTACCGTCCAGTCGCCAGTCGCCGGGTCATAGGCGCCGCCGCTATCGTCGCTGAGATAACTTACGCCAGCAGGCAGCACATCGCGAATGATCGCGTTTGCGGTCGCAGTAGAGCTCGAAGCATTGGTCACGGTCACAGTATAAGTGATGTCCTGACCGAACACCGGGCTGGCGGTGCTGACCGCTTTGGTCACGGAAAGATCGGCGAAGGGGGCGGTCTGGGGTGTCAGATACAGAGTTGCCTGGCGGAAGATACCATTATCTTCCGTCGGATAGCTGTCACACATCAGCAGCGTCCACGTGCCGGCGCTCGATTTGCCGTTGAACGCCGAAAGGGCGTTGTCCGGGATGAAATTGTGCTGGTATCCCCCGTTCACAGCGGTCGAAAGGTGGTTGGTGGTGTTGCCGTCCGTGTTGACCAGCTGGGTCCCGCCATCGTTCAGGCGGAAATTGAAATTGTCCCCCGAAACCGAGCCGTTGCCGTCGAGGATCAGCACAGTTGTCCCGTCCGGATGGCGCAATGCCGCGCGTACGTCCCCGCGATAGGTATGCGACCCGCGCATCCCGATATCGACATCGCCCAGCAGAAAATCGCTCGCCACCGAAAATGTCCGCGTCATTGCGGCATTGCAGGGCGTGGTGCTGTCGAGCGCGCCGGTGGTCGTATTGTTGAACGTCTGGGTCTGGGCGCTGGCAGGTGCCGCGACCAGCACGGATGCGAGCGCGACAAGAGCGAAAACTCCCACACGCACCGCGAGGAACGTGATGAATTCAAAGCCGGAATGGACAGCGCGTTGCATGCGGGCAGGACTAATCCGCGCAAGGTTAAGAGGCAGTAACCTTTGGGCGTTTGATACAAGATCTAACGTGCTCATCGGCCGAGCCCCAGGAGGTTGAAGCTGTCGTCATCCAGCTTGATCCGGACGCTGGCGAACAGGCCCTTGTCGGTCGATCGCGCATTCTGGAAATCGGGGTCGCGGAAGCCGACGATATTGTACCCAACGCTGAGCAGCACATTGTCGGTCGGGACAAAGCCGATTTCGGGGCCCACGGAGAACGCTGTGGTGCCCGACGAAAGATCATGGCGTACGCTGGCCTTGCCGCCGATTTCGATCCGGTCGGTCAGGCCGATGCGCAGGTCGAGACCGCCAAGCAGCGTGGTCGTGCCGAGATCGAAGCCTTCAACTCGGTCGAAATTATGGCGCAGGCCGGCGAACACGCCCACTTCGGTGCGGGCGGACTGGCCGTCTTCCTCGTCCCGGTCGATGGGCGACCAGTTGGTGGAGACGCTGCCGATCAGGCGGCGCAGTTTCGCATCGCCGGATGTGAGCAGGGCAGTCTGGCCAGCGGCGCCGACAAAACCGTCGACTGCGCCGGTCACTTCGTCGCTGCGATATTCTACCTTCGAGAGGAACGAGAATGCGGAGCTTGCGGGACGATGCGCGACAGAAAGTGCCGCGTCGACAATCTGTGTGGTCCCGCCGGTTTCGTTTTCTGCGCGGGTCCAGGTTGCGCCGCCGCCGACAACGCTGCCTGCGCCCAGACGGCGGATGATCGCGAGATCGGCACCGGTGCGATCAGCCAGTTCGCCATCGCGGTATTCGCCGCGAGCGCGGGCATTCCAGTCACCGGCGCTCCACGCCGCGCCCAGAGTAAAGGCGGTGAAGTCTTCGCCCAGCAGGCCGTTGCCATCGAACTGGCCGCCGCTTGGCTCGGGCTGCGCAGGGTTCACCGTGTCGGCGAGCGCGATGCCGCCCGATAGGGTTTTGTTACCGTCCAGCGTAGCATCTATCAGCAAACGTTCGCCCACGCGGAAGCTGTGGCCCAGAGCGAAGGCTGCGAAAGTGCGGTTCGCGTCGGCTTCTTGCGGGCCGCGACCGATGGTGTCCTGCCCGATGGAGCTGACCACACGGCCACCCTCCCAAGGGGTGATCTCTGCGCCGACTTTCACCGTATTGGCGTCGATCGCATCGCCGCGAGCAATCTCGTAGCTGCCGATGACTTTCACGTCGCGCGAGACTGTGTAGCGCACGCCCAGCGTATGGCGTGTGGGCAGGGCGATGGAGCCCGTGCCGCCCAGCGGAACGCTGGTTGCGCCGGTGACTTCCAGCGTGTTGTCGAGCAGGCGCTGCGTGCCGCCGGCCTGCAGGATCGTGGAGTTGGTTTTACGACCGTCGGCCAGCGTGTCGGCGACGTGAGCGACGCCTGCATAGGCATCGGTTTCTGCGGTCTGCCATACGGCGCGCACTTCTACTGCGTCGCGCTTGGCCGTGTCGATCAGGCTTTCATCGTGCCATGCGCTGGCGACGACGCTGAATTCTTCGGTCAGACGCGCGCGGCCATCCACGCCGACACGGCGGCGGCCACGGTCGGCCACGTTTTGTTGGCCGACACCGTAATCGGCATCGGTGTGACGGACATAGGCGAGCAGATCGAACGGGCCGGAGGCATGCTCGACTTCGGCGAGATAGGCGTTGGACGTCGCGCCGTTCTGGCGGCTCATCGCGGCTTCTGCGCGCACTTCGGTCTGTTCACCGATGCGCACCCGCGCATCGACTGCGCCCAGATTGGTGCGCTGCTCGTCGCCCTTTTCGGTGAGGCCGGTGAAGCCGACGCGCACGCTGTCATCCTCGGTCGACCAGGTCACACGGCCGCCTGCATTCCATTCCTTCTGGCCCAGCGCATCGACATCGTAATTCACGACGATGAATTGCGGGTTGAGGGCCGGATCGCGGCTGAGCACGGGCTGGGCAAAGGTGATGGTGCCCGACAGCAGGTCGACATCGTAGTCGATGAAGCGGGTAAGCGTCTGGCTGCTGACGATCACGTCGCTGCGCAGGCGGTCGCGCACTTCGATGGTCACCGTTTCGCTGTTGGGCACAATGCGGCGCGCGCTGAGGCGATAGGGGCCGGAGATACCCTGACCCTGAATTTCGTCGCGGCGCTGGCGCGAACCGATCTTGGCAGCGAAGCCCTGCGCTTCGACCTGGCCAAAGCGGCCCTCGGCCTTCACGCCGGTCGCGATGCGCTGATAGCGCGCCAGATCCGTCTCATCGAAGCCGGTCTCGAAATCGCCATACAGAGCGTAGAAGGTGCTGCTTTCCACGCGGACATAGATCTTGTCGCGGCTGGCGGCGTCGAAGAAACGCTGCGAATTGTCGCCGAACACAGTGTAATAGGCAGCAGGATCGATCGTGCCGAGGAGGCGCTGATCGGATTCCTGCTTGGCGCTGTCATAGGCGATGGTGGCGAGGTATTTGCCCAGCACGCGGCCCTTCGCATAAAATGCGACGCGGGCATTGTCGCCCAGATGGCTGTCGAAGTCGCCTTCTCGCTCCATGTTCTCGGCCACATTGCGTGCACCGATGGAACCCTCGGCCAGGCCGATCAGAGTCCACGGCTGGTCGCCGGGCTCGACCCACGCTTCCAGACGCTCTTCGCGCGTGGTTTCGCCATCGGTAAAGGTGAAGTTCGCGCGCAGAGCGCCGCTGACCAGCGTCGGGGCCAGTTCGATATAGGCGATGCCATCATCCCCCTCGACCAGCCAGCTGGCCGAAGCATTGCCGAACCCGCTCAGCTCGCGGCTTTGTGCGGCCTCGATGGCGCTGCGGGTCTGGTACGGGCTGTCGATTGTCAGCGAACCAGCGATGCCTGCGTGGACGGGGCGGCCATTGCGGTCGGTCATGCGCACGGCCAGCACGGGTGCGGAGGCACCATCGGCGATCAGGCGTGACTGTTCCGGCACGATCTGCGCGCGCAAAGGCGTCGTCGAATAATAGACAGGCCGATCGTATGTTTCGAGCGTGCTGCCATCGGCGTTCTGAATTTCCGCGCGCAGCCGGGTGGTCGGGCCTTCCAAAGGAATGCCGCGATAGATGCTGACCGCAAAGGTTTTGTCGGCGCTGGTTTTGGTCCCGTCGAACGCCAGTCCGGAAACGAGCTCGCCGTCGGCGTGCAGGGCTACCCGCTGGCCTGCACGGTGGCGCACGACTACGCGGATGGAAGGCGAGCGCGGATTGTGGTCCACCTCGGGGAAGATAAAGCCGTCCGGCCCGTCGCCCAGTGCAAGGAAATCGGTCGAAGCGCCCGATGCCGCGATATTGTCACGCTCTTCGCGTTCCCGCGCTGCATTCTGGGCGATATCTGCGCTGGCCGGGAGAACGGCATGGAAGTCTGCACGCACCAGCGATCCGCCCTGGCCGCTGACGAAGCGGGAGATGGGGCTGCCGGCGCTGCGGGTGGAGCGCGTGCAATCCACGAACTCGCCGCCTTCGGGCAGAGTATAGCGGATGGCCTGCACCACATGGTTGCCCGGCACGACGCCTTCGAAGTGATAGCGGCCGTCATAGTCGGTGATGGCAAAGCTGCCGTCTTCCATCATGACGCGCACGCCGGGAATGCCGCGGACTTCGCCGTCGGGGCGGCATCCGCCATCCACGATGCGGCCAATGATCGTCATCCGCGCGGTCAATCCGTCGCGTTCGATGCGAATTCCGGCCTGTGCGGTGGCGGTGTTGCCGTCGGGTGCAGTGATCGAGGCCAGGTTCTCCGCGTCACCAATGGGCGCATCGTCGCGCACCGTCATGGCGTAGGTGACCCGGCGGGTCATGCCGCCATTGATGGCGTCGAGTGCGAGGGAGAAGCCGTTGCCGTCGGCGTCCGGCGTCAGTCCTTCGGCGACCGGCTGCCCGTCGACACGGATGGAGTCTGTCTGCAAGCGCAAGCCGGGGGCAGCGCGGTCGGTCAGCGTCACGCCGCGCGAAGCCCGCGACGGGTTCGTGTTGCGCAGCGTGACGGTGTAGAACACGGCGTCGCCCGGCTGAACGATTTCGCGCGAGGCGCGCTTGTCGATCGACACATCACCGCCCGGTGCATCCAGAGGGTAGTCGATCTGGACAGGGATTACCGAGTCGACAGCAAATGTGGCGCCATAGGAGGCGTCCGAAATCTGGAATGCGCCGCCGGAAGGTGCGGTCAGCTGCGCCAGTTCTGCCGGGGTTGCAACGGACGGGCCGGTATAGGGCGCGGGCGGCGTGACCTGCAGGCGATAGTTGCCGAATGCGACAAGCGGGAAACGATATTCGCCGGGCGCAAAGGCATATACATCGCCATTGGCGTCAGTAGCATTGGAGCCGCTGATCACGGTATTGGGGTAGGGCGTCACGCCGTCGAAGGAGAATACTTCGGCTGGCTGTCCGGTAGCGACATCGATCAGAGTCACGGTCGCGCCATCGACAGGCTTTCCGTCGAGGCTGTCGAACACGACACCGAACGGATCGGCCAGCGCGTCCATCGCACCGGTCAGGAACGGAGTTTCGTTGCCGCGGATGAAGGCTGCGATGCCGATTTCTTCGCCGTCGCGCAGGCTAAGGCGGCAATCGCCGGTCACCGGGGCGGGGTTCAGCGGCAGGGTGCCAATGGATGCGAAGAAGATTCCGCTGTCGATGCTGTCTTCAACGGCAGTCAGCGTCTCGACGTCGCCGCTGGGCGTAGTCAGTTCGAGGCGCAGTTCATCGCGCGCGGCGGGGTCGAAATTGGCCGATTGCGCGTTGATCCGCAACACGAGGTTCTGGCCAACCCGCACAGTGCGCGTGGGGAGGATGTCGGTCTGGTGTGCGCCTTCCGGCGCGCCAGCGATCGTCAGACGCGACGGTGCCGTCGCGCTGGAGCAATAGGATGCGTTCAGCTCTGCGCTTTGCGGAGCAGAAGGGAAGGGGACGAAAGTGGTCAGTTCCACTTCGGGCTGGGTCACATCGAATGTGACCGTGTTGGAGCCGACCGTCTGGTCGCGGCCGCCATCGTTCCACGAAGCGGTGGCCGTGTTGGTCACCTGCCGCTCGGATGCGAAGGACGCTTCAGGCGTCAGCACCAGCGCAGTGAAAGCTGCGAGGAGTGCCGATCCGGCGTGGAAGAGGGATGGGTGCGACCGCATGGGGTGTGCTCTGGCTTCAGATTTTTCCTGTAAGCCGGAGGGAGGACGCCCGATGTCAGGCGCCCTCCAACCGTTTTCCTGCTTAGTTGATGGTAGCGCGGAAGATGAGAGACTGCTGTTCGCCGCCAGCGAGCGAGCCGATGGTGCCGGACACCACGCCGCCGCTGAAGCTGCCGGCGGTACCGCCCGGAGTGTCGCAATCAGCGCCGCCGACGCGGACACCGAATGCGGGGACATAAGTCACCTCGGCGGGCAGCGTATCGGAGATGGTCACATTGGTGGCCGTCGCGCTTCCGGCAACGTTGGCTACCAGAATGCAATATTCCATCGTTGCGCCCGGCAGATAGGTGCCGCTGTTATCGCCGCCAAAGGCACCGACAACCACTGCACTGGACTTGGTCGCGGTGAGGCCTGCTGCCAGCACGACATAATCGTCCGTATCGAAGGCAGCGCCGTCATTGGCGATCTGGCCGTCGGCATCGGTGTCGGCAAACACGGTGTCCACGGTGAGCGGATCGGCCGAGTTGGCGGTCGCCACAGTGAACGAGCCACCCAGCGCGGTCGTGCCGTCATCAACGCGGGCAATCGCGCTCAGCGTGATGGCTGCGCGGTCATCGGTGCTCAGACCACCCTCGATGTTGGAAACAACGTGGATGATGGCCGAGTCGCCGGAAGGCAGCGCATCGATATGCGTGATAACCGTATCGCTGGCGTCGAACACGCCCGGCGTACCGGCAGACGGGTTGTCGAGGTAATAGGTGAAGCCGCCCGTTGCGTCGAAATTGTCGCTCGCGGTGCCGTCCAGTTCGGATGCCGTGCCGGTTGCGACGTTTGTGGCGTCAAGCTGGAAATCCACCGCGTCGTTCGACTCGTTCGTGACGACATAGGTGACAGCCGCGCCGGTTTCGCCCGGCGTAACCTGGGTGCCGGTGTTGTCGGTACGAGCCACGGTCAGGTTGATCTTGCGGTCAACTGCGACCTCGTCCTGTGCTTCCACAGGGTCCTGAGCCACGGCGTCAGGGCCGCTGCCGATGTTGTAGTTCACGGTTACTTCGTTGAGGATCGTCTCGCCGACCTGGGTGCCGACAGGGGCAGCCATGGCCGGGGTGGCGAGAGCCAGGGTGCCGAGTACGACACCCAGAGCGCTGCCATGGGCAAAAGTTCTGGTCATTGGTGGTCTCCGTTATGCGTTCGGACGGTCCGCGTTCCCGAAGGACAACGGCCGGTTTTGGTTGACGCCTGAAGGGCGGCTTTCGCGGGGGCGCTGGTCTTCGCCCCCGGGAAACTTTGAAATTTATTTGACGGTCGCGCGGTAGCTGACGACGCCTTCGGCCTTGGGGGCCATCTGGGCGACGACCCAGCGCAGATGCGTGACATCCTCTGCCGTTGCCGGACGCGAGGACTGGTCTTCAGCAGTGACCGTCAGGCTCGCGAGCGGGCCCCACACGGTTCCGCCATCCACCGACACTTCCAGCGAAGCAGCTGAAGCCGGCGTCAACGTAACGTGCTGGGGGACGGGGCTGACGACCGTGAAGTCGCTGATCGTGGCGCCCGTGCGGTTGCTGTAGTTGGTCTGAAACTCCAGCACGTCGCCCGGCACGACACTGGCCGGATCGACCAGTTTCTCGCCGGCATCGCTTTGGCTCACCAGCTGGATGGCGCTGGTCAGTTCGATCGGCTTGTCCTGCGCGGCGGCCGGAACGGCCATCGACGAGATTGCAAGAGCAGCGATGATACTTCTGATATTCATGGGGTTTTTCCTCGTCCGAAAGATCATTCGTCGATCTTGACTTTGAAGGTGATGATGGTGCTGGTGCCACCGGCCACCGTGCCGAGGTCGACATTGACCTGTGTGCCGTCTGCGGTGACTGCGTCCCCGTCTGCGGCATCGGTCAGGCGTACGCCGCCGACCCGCGTGGTGCTGGGGATGTAGGTGGTGTTGACCGGGATCGGATCGTTCACGACCAACCCGTCGACCGAGCCGGAGCCCGATACGCGTGCGATCAGACGGTAGGTGACGATCGAGCCGGGAATGGTCTGGCTGCCGCCGAAAGGATCGAGCACGGTTGCGCTCTTGGTCAGCGTTACAGCGCTGACCTGGGCAATGAGCGTGCCGATATCGTCGTCAATCGCTGTGGTCAGACCGACGACCGCGTCGACCCCGTCGACACCCTGGCCGGCAAACACCGTACCCGGCGTGCCGCTGCCGGTCACAGCTGTGGCTGTCAGGCGGACATCGGCAGTGTCGCCATTGCCCGGCGCCGCGCCATCAAACTCTGTAATTACAAACATGCGCAGCGAGCCGTCGGCTGCGATTTCCGGCGTGCTGCCGCCAGCCGGGATCACGATGTCTACGCCTTCGTCGTAAACGCCATTGCCGTTGCTGTCATAAGCGAACTTCACGATTGCGGGGTCGAAGTCGTCTCCGGTCAGAGCGGGATCGACATCGATGTTGTATGCTTCGGGGCCGTTGCCCGTATTGTTGACCTGAAATGTGAGAACCGCGCCTGCAGCTGTAAGTACGACTTCGCCGGCGTCCAGCGACTGGACGGCGACATCAAGGATCTCGTCGACCTTGACTGTTACCTTGTTCGAAGGGACCGTTTCGGTCGCTCCACCAATCGTATAGGTCGCCTCGGCGGTGTTATCGATCGGTGTACCTGCAGGGACGCCCTCGGCCATTGCGGCGGAGGGCAGGGCGATGGCGGTAAGGCCGGCAGAGGCTGCCAACAATACGCTTCTGGTGTGGCTACGTGTCATAACGCAGCTCTGATGGGCCTAATTCGTTAACATCCGTTTCAACATGGCCTTCAAAGGCTCGTTATCTTGTGTTCACAAAGGCTGAAATGGCGTGGTGACGTCGTTCTCGATTAGTTCGAGAAAGGCCATATAAAGCTCTATAATGACGACATTTCTAGGATTCCATATCGACCGTCTTGCGGCGGCTCCGAGCAGATGTTTTGCCGCCATGGTGCCAAATGTATAACGTTGTAAACAGCGCGGTCAGGGGGATTGCGTACGTTTCGACCCAGTATTTTCTCGTCCGTCAACGAAATGTCAGGATATGCAGAATCGTGCCTGGCGCGCGCTCTCGGCCCCGCAAAAGCGTGCGTTTCCATGGCAACTAGCGATGTGAGGAAAGTCCACTGGTCGGGACGATAGGATTCGAACCTACGACCCCCACACCCCCAGTGTGGTGCGCTACCAGACTGCGCTACGTCCCGATCAGTGGAAGGCGCGCCTATAGGGTTGTGCCATTCCGGTGGCAAGTATCCTTCGCGCTGCGTGAGCACGGCGGTGTTGGCTTGCCGGCACCCTTTCGCAATTCATTGCCCCGCCATGGCAATCTTGCTAGGCGCGCGGCGACAGGGTGCACAAGGCGATGTTTGTCGTCCGGACGCACCCCATATACGCGTCGTCACAACCGGTATCGGATACCAATTACATGCTCGATATTCTCGCCGCCGCGGCCAGCGCTGAAGCGCCGCCTGCATGGGTCCAATTTCTGCCGCTGATCGGCATGGGCCTGATCTTCTGGTTCCTGATCATCCGCCCGCAAATGAAGCGGCAGAAGGAACATCAGGCCAAGGTTGCCGGGCTTAAGAAAGGCGATCAGGTCGTCACCGCAGGCGGGCTGGTCGGCAAGGTCGTGAAGGTGGACGATGATTATGCCGATATCGATCTCGGCGGCGGCACGCGCGTCAAAGCGGTGAAGGCAACGATTGGCGATGTGATCCCGCCAGCGGGCGCCAAGCCTGCGAACGATTGATCGGGGCTTAGAACACAATGCTCGAATTTCCGCGTTGGAAGAAGATCTGGCTGTGGGGCATCACCGCGCTGTGTTGCCTCGCGGCTATGCCTTCCGTGCTGTCGTCCACCGGTGTTACGTGGCCCGAGGCACTGCCGAACCCGACTGTCAATCTGGGTCTGGACCTCGCCGGCGGGAGCCACATCCTGCTGGAAGCCGAGCCGGATCAGGTGGCGGCCCAGCGGCTGGAGAATATGGAGGAGGGCGTGCGCAGCGTGCTGCGCGATGCCGAGCCGCGCATCCGTATCGGCGATGTCTCGACGGGTGAGGGGCAGCTGTCCTTCATGCTGGAGAACAGCAGCGATATCGACCGTGCCCGCGAGCTGCTGACCCCGCTGATGAATGGCGATGGGCTGGTGCAGGAATGGGAACTGACGGTCGTCGATTCCTCCCGCATGGTGCTGACACAAACCGCCGCAGGGCTGGAAACGGCCATAACGCAGGCGATGGACAGCGCCACCGAGGTGGTCCGCAAGCGTATCGACGAGCTGGGTACACGCGAGCCGACGATCATCCGGCAGGGCGATACCCGCATCGTGGTGCAGGTGCCGGGTCTGCAGGATCCCGATCAGCTAAAGGATTTGCTGGGCCAGACGGCCAAGCTGGAGTTTAAGCTTGTCGACCAGTCCGCACTGCCGAGCGATATCGAACAGGGCATTGCGCCTCCGGGTAGCCAGATTTTCCCCTTCGCCGAGGGCACTCCAGAGCAGGGCACGTCCATTGCTGTGCTGCGGCTTGGCGGGATTCAGGGCGACAATCTGATCAATGCGCAGGCAGGCATCGATTCCCAGAACCAGCAGAATGTCGTCAACATCACTTTCGACCAGCAGGGCGGGCAGCGTTTCGCCCAGCTGACGACGCAGAATGTGAACAAGCCATTCGCGATTATTCTGGATGGCGAAGTCTTGTCTGCGCCCAATATTCGAGAGCCAATTCTTGGGGGTAGCGCGCAAATCTCAGGTAGTTTCACGGCAGAAAGCGCCAATGCCCTGTCGATCTCGCTGCGCTCTGGCGCCTTGCCGGTCGATCTGGCGGTGGTCGAGGAGCGGACGGTCGGACCCGATCTGGGTGCGGACTCGATCCGGCGCGGGATGCTGGCCATGGCGCTGGGCTCGGCGTTGGTCATCGGCCTGATGATGCTGACCTATGGCCGTTTCGGGGTCTACGCGACCATAGCTTTGGTCTTTAACGTACTGATGATCCTCGGAATCATGGCTGTGCTGAACACCACGCTGACCTTGCCAGGGATCGCCGGGTTCGTGCTGACGATTGGCGCAGCGGTGGATGCCAACGTGCTGATCAACGAGCGTATCCGTGAGGAGCGCAGGCGCGGCAGGCGGGTCGTGGCGGCAGTCGAGAATGGCTACAAGGAAGCAAGCCGGGCGATTTATGATGCCAACATCACCAACTTCATTGCCGGTGTGTTGCTTTTCCTGTTCGGCTCCGGTCCGATCCGCGGCTTTGCCGTCGTTCTGATCATCGGCCTGTTCACCAGCGTCTTCACCGCGGTTGTGCTGACGCGGATGTGGGTGGCCGGATGGCTGCGGGCCAAGCGTCCGTCAGAGCTGTATATTTAAGGGAACGCGCGCGATGAAACTTCTCAAACTCGTCCCTGACGACACAAACATCAAATTCCTGAAATGGCGTGTGCCGTTCTACGTCGTCAGCCTCCTGCTGATGGCCGCGAGCTGGGGCCTCGTGCTGACCAAAGGCCTCAATTACGGGGTCGATTTTGCCGGCGGTCAGGAAATTCGCGCGACCTTCGTAGGCGAGGCCTCTGCGCCTATCCCCGAAATCCGCGAGTCATTGACCTCCATCGAGAACGTCGGCGATCCGGTGGTGCAGCGCTTCGGTGCGGAGAACGAGGTGTCGATCCGCGTGAAGCTGCCTCCGGAGGCCGAGGGCGACAAGGAGTTTGCCGACCGGTTGACTCGGGACATCACCGATACGCTGAAAGAGGATCACCCGCAGGTGCGGATCGACGGGGTGGACTCGGTATCGGGCAAGGTTTCGGGTGAGTTCCGCTCGGCCGCTGTCTGGGCTTTGCTCGCAGCGATGGTGGCGATTGCGCTCTACATCTGGATCCGGTTCGAATGGCAATTCGGGGTCGGGGCGCTGTTCGCTCTGGCGCATGACGTTTCGCTGGCGCTGGGCATGTTTGCGCTGTTCCAGATGGAATTCAGCCTGCAGATCATCGCCGCGATTCTGGCGATCATCGGTTATTCGCTGAACGACACGATCGTGGTGTATGACCGCATCCGCGAGAACCTGAAGAAGTTCCGCAAGATGCCGATGCCCGAACTGCTCGATCTGTCGGTGAATGAGACGCTGGCGCGCACGGTGATGACCTCGCTGACGCTGCTGGTGGCCTTGCTGCCGCTGCTGTTCTTTGGCCCTGCCAGCCTGTTCGGACTGGTCGCGGCGATTGTGCTGGGCCTCTTCGTCGGGACCTACAGCTCGGTCTATATGGCCGCGCCGATCCTGATCTGGCTGGGTGTGTCGAGCGACAGCTTCGTGCCGCAGGAAACCGAGGCCGACCGGCAGGAGAAGATTGCGCGAGGCGAAACCGCCTGAGCAGCGATCAGGTCCTGTGGGCCGCGACCAGCGCGTCGTAATATTCGCCCAGCTTCGCGCCGTTCACGCGCCAGTCGAAAGGCTCGGCCATGGCGACGGTGGCCTGTCTGTCCGGCGGATCGGCCAGAACGGCGCGGATGGCGGATGCTATCGCCCCGGCGTTGCGCTCGACGATCCTACCAGCCGCTTCATCCGTCACCAGCTCGCGTGCGCCGCCCGCATCGGTGATGACCAGCGGCGTTCCGCAGGCCAGGGCTTCGACCCACGCATTGGCGAGCCCTTCGCTGGCGGACGGCAATACCATCGCATCCGCGGCAGAGAGCACCAGCGGCAGGAGATCGTGATCGAGCAGGCCGAGGAAATGCACACGATCAGCGACGCCGTGTTCCTTCGCCAGAGCGCGCAGGGAAGCCTCATCCTCTCCCTTGCCCACCAGCAGCAATTGCGCACCGGGAATAGTGGCCAGTGCTTCGATCACAAACGCCTGACCCTTGCGCTCGATCAGCGCGCCCACGGTGGCGAGAATGGGCGCATCGCCTGACAGGGGTAGTCCCAATTCATCCGAAAGCCTGTCGCGCAGTTTGGTGTGGTTGAGCGGGCGAAACTTGTCGCGGTCCAGTCCTGTGTAGTGAATTGTGATCTTTTCGCGCGGGAGGCCGATGCCCGCCATGTCATCCGCCAGCGCCTCGCAGACAGCGAGCAACCCGCCCGCCTGAGCACTCGCGCTGCGCATCGCGCGATTGGCATAGGGTTTTGCGCCCCAGAAATGGATGTCCGCCCCGCGCGCCTTGATCGACAGGGGTAACCCGAGTGCCTCAGCGATAGTCGCTGCGGCAGGCCCGTCCGGATAAAAGAACTGCGCATCGACAACATCGAAGGGCCGCTCGGCATGCAGGCGCTTTGCCAGAGGCAAGACGGACCGCGCAATCATGGACGGGTTCAATCTCCCGCCGATTTTGGGCAGAAGCGTGAAAGTGGGGCGGTGCACATGGACGCCGTGCTCTTCTCCATCGACCGCCGCATTCGCCAGCGCAGTGTATTCGCCGAACAGGACAGGAGGCACGCCGATGGGATTGATCACGGTCACGTCCCAATCGCCGTGCGCTGCCAAAGCCTCCAGAGACCGCGCGACGAATGTCCCGAAACGGGGCCGCGCGGCATTGGGATAGAGCGTGGAAAGCGAGAGAACGCGCTTCATGCTACCGGTGCTCACAAGCGGCGCACCAACATCTCGCACACAGCGATCCATGGCGGATCATCCACCACCTGCTGTTTCTGGCCCATGCCGGGCGGGAGCAGGCCGACCATGCTGCCCTGCCGGTCGATCAACCGGCCAAAGGCGAAACGGCCACCAGGGCGGGGCACCAGCACATCGCGATTGATCGCGCGGGCCGCTTTCGATGGATCGACCTGACGCAGCCAGATCTGGTCACCGGGCAAATAGGCGCCGCTCGCAACCTCCACATTCATCACGGTGAGCACGCCTTCACCGGCGAGATCGGAGGGCAATATCGCATCCAGCGGCTTGGCCAGCGCCTCCGGGCCGCTAGCGCCCAGACTGGCGATGATCTGCGGATGATCCGCATTGTCCGAACGCACCAGCGTTTCCGGATCGACTTCCAGCGCGGCCGCAATCCGCTCCATCCATTTCAGCGAGACATTCCGCATGCCCGTTTCCAGTCGGCCAATCGTCTGGGCGGTTGTCGGCGGTTCGCAGGCGGCGGCAAGCTGAGCAAGGGTAAGCCCGCGATCCTTCCGGATGGCTCTGATACGATTAATCATAGTGCGTTCCTGAACCGAAATGGTGAGAAAACACTTTCCTACACGATGCGCACTTTGGCAAGTCACGATTCGCCATATTGGTTATTCTTCAGGAGAACAGCATTGCCGCAGAACCTCGTCGAACGTGCACTGACGTCCGAAGGCCCGGCGAGAGGAGGCGGTGCCGCGCCTCGCGCGGGCCGCGCCCGCCGGACAGTCACGGTCAATGCCAGCGAGTCGCCGGTGGCCTGGCTGCATTCGCGAGGGCATCTGGAGGACCGGCTGTTCGATGCAGGCGAGCGCCTGAGGGCGGATTACGAGCGGGCGCAATTGGGGCCCAGCGTCACCATGCGATGGGATCCGGTGCGGGTGAAGGGCGGCGAGGCGGGCCTGACCCCGACCGAGCGCCAGATTTCGGCGAAGCGCCGCTTCGATGAGGCTTTGGCTCAGGCCGGCACGGGGCTGGCCGACATTCTGTGGCGCGTCGTATGCGCGGGCGAAAGCCTATCGCTGGCCGAAAAGGCACTCGAATGGCCCACCCGGTCGGGCAAGCTGGTGCTCAAGCTCGCGCTCGACCGGGTGGCCGATTACTACCGCATCCGCTGAGGCAAGCGCTCAGCCCTGCGGATAGAAGAACCGCTCTTCGACGATCTTGTCGTTCTCGACCGTGTAGATGCCGACTTCCTTCATCTGGCTGCGCTCGCCATCCATGGTGACGTCCATCCCGTAATGCACGGCGAACTGGTTGCCGGTGACAAACGGGCCCTCGGTGGTGGTGTCGTGCACCTCGGTGTTCTCGAACCACCAGGCGTGCTTCTGGAGCAGCGCTTCGCGGCCCTCGCATCGCGACATCGGGCCATCGCCCGGCTCGATGCTGACGATATCGTCGGACCAGTGGGACTGATAGCCTTCCGCATTGTCCTCGGCGACGGCCTTGGTGAATTCCTGTGCGACGGTTTCAACAGACATGATGATCTCCTCTCAGGACTTCGATTTTAGCCAAAGAAGGCGGCAATTTCATGACGCGGGAGATTAGCCCACACGGCGCAGTCTGCGCGCAACCTGCCGTCGGAGCTCCGGCAGCACCTCACCTTCGAACCAAGGGTTTTTGCGCATGAAGATTGTGCTGCGCCATGCCGGATGGGGCAGGGGGAGGACGCCGGGCAGGAAGTCACGGTAGGCCTGCACCCGGTCAGTGAGCGTCCATCGGCGCGTTTCGGGCAGATAATACGCCTGCGCGTATGTGCCGACGAGCAGCGTCAAACGGTCTTGCGGCAGCGAGGCGAGCACGCGCTCATGCCACAAAGGCGCGCATTCCGGGCGTGGCGGATTGTCACCGCCCGTTGCCTTGCCCGGATAGCAGAAGCCCATCGGTACCAGAGCGACCTGCGCCGGATCGTACATCTGCGCTTTAGTCAGGCCGGTCCATTCGCGCAGGCGAACCCCGCTAGCATCGTCCCACGGAATGCCGCTGGCATGCACCTTCGATCCCGGAGCTTGCCCGATGATCAGCAGACGCGCGGTGGAGGAGAAGGAGACCACTGGGCGTACCCCGTGCGGCAGAGCGCCGGCGCATACGGTGCACGCGGCAATTTCCGCCTGCAGGCTCACGCGTTTTCGACGCGTTCGGCCAATTCCAACCAGCGTTCCTCTGCAGCGTCTTTTTCAGCGCGGGCATTCTCCAAGCCCTTCGAGATATTCGCGAATTTCTGCGGATCGGCGGTGAACAGGTCGGGGTCGGACAGGATCTGCTCGCCGCGAGTGATGGCGTTTTCCAGTTCCTCGATACGGGCGGGCAACAGATCGTAATCGCGCTGCTCGTTGAAGGAGAGCTTGTCTGCGCGGGGCGGCGGGGGAGGGGGCGGCGCGCTGACCTGGGCAGGCTCCGATTTGCCCGCGCGCGATTTGCCGATCACGCGGGTCTGGCGTTTGCGCTCCCAATCCTCGTAACCACCGGCGACCACATCGACTGATCCGCTGCCATCGAGGCCGAGCGTCACGGTGACGGTCTTGTCCAGAAAATCGCGATCATGGCTGACGATCAGCACGGTGCCTTCGTAATCCGCGATCACTTCCTGCAACAGGTCGAGCGTTTCCAGATCGAGATCGTTTGTCGGTTCGTCCAGCACCAGAAGATTGGACTTCGCGGCAAATTCACGGGCCAGCAGCAGGCGCGATTTCTCGCCGCCCGACAGAATGCCGACCTTGGTATCGACGATCTTCGGGTCGAACAGGAAATCCTTCAGGTGCGCTTGCACATGCTTGCGATTGCCCTGCACATCGATCCAGTCGCCGCCCTCGGCCAGAATGTCGCGGACGGTTCTATCGGGTTCCATCATGCTGCGCTGCTGGTCGATCATCACGCCGGTCAGTTTCTTGGAGATTTCCACCGAGCCGCTGTCGGGCTCCAGCTCTCCGGTCAGCATCTTGAGCAAAGTCGTCTTGCCCGCGCCGTTTGATCCGACGATCCCGATCCGGTCGCCGCGCTGAATGCGCAGGGAAAACGGCTTGATGACAGCGCGCCCGTCATAGGTCTTGGCGATATCCTTCGCCACGATGACGGACTTGCTCTTGAAGTCCTCTTCCACCGTCAGCTTCAGCTTCGCGGTGCCGGATGTGTCGATCATTGCGGCGCGGGTGGCGCGCAGTTTCCATAGCGCTTCCAACCGGCCCTGGTTGCGTTTGCGCCGGGCGGTCACTCCGCGCTCCAGCCAGCGCGCTTCCTGCTTCAGCTTGACGTCCATCCGCTCGGCCATGCGCGCCTCTTCGGCATAGACCTGCTCTTCCCATGCCTCGTATCCGCCAAAGCCGACTTCCTTGCGCCGGACGATCCCGCGATCAAGCCACAGCGTCGCGCGGGTCAGGCGTTTTAGGAAGGTCCGGTCGTGGCTGATGACCACAAACGCACCGGTATAGCGCTCCAGCCAGCCTTCCAGCCATTCGATGGCGCTCAGATCTAAATGGTTGGTCGGTTCGTCCATCAGCAGCAGATCGGGGTCCTGCGCCAGCGCGCGGGCAATCGCTGCGCGGCGGCGTTCCCCTCCGCTGGCACCGGGGGCGGGCGTGGTCATGTCGATGCCGAGCTGACCGGCAATGGCATCGACCGCGTATTCTTCCGGCGGGCTATCACCGGACAGCGCGAAATCCATCAGGGTGGCAAACCCTGTCATATCGGGGTCCTGCTCCAGCACGACGATCTGCGTGTTGGCCTTGACCTTGCGAATGCCCTGATCGGCCTCAAGCACACCCTCGATCAGGCGGAACAGCGTGGTCTTGCCCGCGCCATTGCGCCCGATCAGCGCCAGCCGGTCGCGCGGGCCGATATGCAGATCGATATTGTCGCGCTCCGGCCCGCCCAGCAGCCAGCGGCCGCCCTGCTGCAGGCCTAATCCTTCCCAAGAGAGTATCGGTGGTTGCGCCATGATGGAAGGCAGGTAGGGGTGTGCGAGGATGACAGCAAGGCGGTTCAGCCGAGTGTAACCGGCAGTGGCCCAGCTTGGCTGTCATAGACAGACAGGAGAACGCTCATGTTTCGCCCCATATTCCGCCCCTCGATCCGCGCCGGATTGATCGCCGCCAGCCTGCCTTTTGCCGCGATGACCAGCCCTCTGGCCGCAGCAACGGTGGAGATTACCGCCACCAATCCCGTGATCGAACTGAGCGTGTACGAGCAGGTCGAAGTGGCCCCGGATATCGTCACATTGGGTGCGGGCGTATCGACCGAAGCGCCCACAGCGGTGGAAGCCCTGCGGCGCAATTCGGCGGAGATGCGCCGCGTGGTGGACCTGATCAAGGCGCTGGGCATCGATGCGCGCGATATCCAGACGACCGGCATCAATCTCAATGCGCGCTACGATTATGACCGCAGTAGCCAGAAACAGGTGTTCCGCGGCTATCAGGCATCAAACCGGGTGAGCCTGCGGCTGCGCGAAATCGAGCGGGCAGGCGAAGTGCTCGACGCGCTCGTATCCGCAGGTGCAACCGACATTAACGGCCCCAGCTTCTCGGTCGAAGATGACACGGCTGCCAAGGACGAGGCACGCGGCCGGGCGATGGCCAGCGCGCAGGCGCGGGCCGAGGCCTATGCACAGATGGCGGGATATTCCGGCGTGCGTATCCTGCAAATCTCCGAAACCATTCGCAACAGCGCGCCGCGCGGTGAGGCGATCATGGTGACCGCCTCGCGCATGGCTGATGCTGCCGCTCCGCCGCCGATCGAGCCGGGAATGGTCGGCACGGGCGTATCGGTATCGGTAACGTATGAAATGATCGGCGCACCGGTTGTCGGCTGACAAGCCTGCCCGGCTGAACAATCCGCACCGCGCATATTCACGGCGTGTTCAATGGTTTCGTCCTAATAGTGGAAGCGTAATGAAAACAGCACTTCTCTCTCTGGCCGCTGCCACGCTTGCTTTGACGGGCTTTTCTGCTCCGGCAGAGGCGCAGCAACGCAAACCGCAGGACGAGGCTCGCAAGGAAATGCGGGCCGGTAACGTGCTGTCGCTGCGAGAGATCGAGCGCCGCATCCTGCCGACCATGCGCGGGGCGGAATATCTCGGCCCGGCTTACGATTCGACGGCGGTCGCCTATCGCCTGAAATTCATCCGCAAGGGTAAGGTCACTTTCGTCGATGTGGATGCGCGCACCGGCCGGGTGCTGCGCCGCTCCAACTGAGCCGCATCCCGGTGAGCCACGAAAATGCGCAGAAACCGCGTCGCGCATTGACGCAGCGCGGGCTTACGCGCCACAAGGCACGCCATATTATAGGGGGCTTTGAGCGACCATGCGCATTCTGATTGTCGAAGACGAACCCACTCTGGGCCAGCAGCTGAAAAGCACGCTGGAGCAAAACGGGTATGCTGTTGATCTGTCCACCGATGGGGAGGACGGGCATTTTCTCGGCTCGACTGAAAATTACGATGCCGTAATTCTCGATCTGGGCCTGCCGGAAATCGACGGGCTGACCGTGCTGGGCATGTGGCGCAAGGAAGGCCGCGACTTTCCCGTGCTGGTCCTGACCGCGCGCGACAGCTGGTCCGACAAGGTGGCAGGGCTGGATGCAGGCGCGGATGATTATCTCGCCAAACCGTTCCAGACCGAAGAATTGATCGCCCGTCTGCGCGCGCTCATCCGCCGTGCATCTGGCAACACTTCCAGCGAGCTTATGGCGGGCGATGTCCGGCTCGATACCCGCAGCGGCCGTGTCACGCTGAAGGGCGAGCCGGTGAAACTGACGGCGCAGGAGTACAAGCTGCTGAGCTATCTGATCCATCACAAGGGCAAGGTGGTCAGCCGCACGGAACTGATCGAGCATATTTACGATCAGGATTTCGACCGCGATTCCAATACGATCGAAGTGTTCGTGACGCGCATCCGCAAGAAGCTGGGTGCCGAAGTCATCACCACTATTCGCGGCCTTGGCTACAGTCTCGACGATCCTGCCGACGCGCCCAGGGCCTGATATGAATGCGCCTGATCGCATAAGCGCATCATTGGGCGCGGGCGAGGCAGGCACTGGCAATGAGCCGGGCGCGGCAGGCGAGAACTTAGGAGAGCGCGCGCCGCCGCATACGGGCAGTCTGGCCCGGCGGATGATGGTGATATCCGCCGTCTGGGTCAGCATTCTGCTGCTGAGTGGTGGTTTCGCGCTGGACCGGACGCTGGTTGCGCTGGTGGAGCGCAATTTCGACGACCAGCTCGAATACGTGCAGACAGCGCTGATCGCGTCCTCCGAAATCGGGCCGGATGGGGAAGTTCTGCTCTACCGTCCGCTTGGCGATCAACGGTTTTTGGAGCCCAATAGCGGGCTTTATTGGCAGATCAGCGGTGAGGGCCATGATGACTGGCCGAGCCGTTCGCTGTGGGACCGGACCTTGCAAGTGCGCCAGCAGAGCCCCGGGGACGAGGCCGAGTTCTACAATAGCAGCCAGTTTTCCGACGAACCGCTGCGTATGGTAGAACGCAGCGTCATTTTGCCCGGCAGCGATACCAGCTGGACCTTCGCCGTTGCCTCCGCGCGGGAGGAACTGGATGCGCAGATCGCCCGCATCCGCTCGATTCTGTTCTGGAGTTTCGCGGTTCTGGCCATCGGCCTGCTGATTCTCGCAGCGCTGCAAAGCTATTTCGGCCTGCGCCCCTTGCGCCGCGTGCGCGAGGCGATCCAGCGTATCCGCACCACCGGCACCAACCGGGTCACTGATCCGCTGCCCTACGAAGTTCAGCCGCTGGTGCAGGAATTGAATGCTTTGCTCGCGCATTCCGAGCGGCAGGCAGAGGAAGCGCGCACCCACGCGGGCAATCTCGCCCATGCGCTCAAGACTCCGCTGACCGTAGTGAACAATGCGGCGACCGCCCATGCCGACGACCTTGCGGATACAGTCATCCGCGAGGCGCGGACAATGCGCCGCCATGTCGATCACCACCTTGCGCGGGCGAGGGCAGTGGGGCGGCGGGCCACGGGTCTGGCCCGCACATCATTGAACGACAGCGCAGCGGCGGTGCAGCGCGCGGTCGAGCGGCTGTATGCACATGTCCGCTTTGATATCGATGGGCCCGCTGATCTGCTGGTGGCGATCGAGCGGCAGGATCTCGATGAAATCCTTGGGAATCTGATCGAAAACGCAGCCAAGTATGGCGGCGGGAGTGTGTTCGTGACGCTCGATGCGGAAAGCGATGGCAGCGGCACCGATCCGTGCGTGATCTGGGTCGAGGATGACGGAATGGGCATTCCCGAAGAGGAGCGCATCCGCATTTTCGACCGTGGCGCGCGGCTGGACACGGGCAAGCCTGGCACCGGTCTCGGCCTCGCCATCGTGCGCGATGTGGCAGAGATCTACGGCGGCACTGTCACTCTCGGCGAAAGCGAGGACCTAGGCGGGCTGCTCGTGCGGTTGGTTCTGCCACGGGCGGAGCAGCTTCGACCGGACTAGGTTCGCCGCTGACCGCGGCGTGTCCCCGTTCGACCTTTTCCAGCCCTTTTACGAAACTCGTCGGCCGATCTGGATTTCTTCGCTGAGCACCGGTGGAGAGCCAACAGGCCAGTCTGGAACGCAGACAAAAAAAGGGGCCCCGTGAGGGACCCCTTTCAAAATTCAAAGGCGTCAGCCGATTAGTTGCTGATCGGCTCGTCGTCGCCGCCGGCACCAATGGCAATCGCCAGAGCCAGAACACCGAACAGTGCGAGGATCGCACCAGCCTTGCCACCAGCTTCGCTTTCGCCGCTGATCGGAGCAGAACGATCAGCTACCGTGGCCTGTGCCGCGATCGGGGCGACCGCGAGGGTGCCGGCGGCGAGGACTGCAGTGAGCTTACCAAATTTCATTCTTTTGTCTCCGTATGTCTAAATCTGCATATCCTGATATGGCGCGGCCTTCGCACTTGCAACAGAAAATGGGCCGAGGCGGGATGAAATGTGGCGATTCAGCGGCGATGCGCGATGATTTGCGGCGTTTTTGCCACATGCCCGGTCAGTCCGGCGCCTCATTTGGACCGCGCCTGTTCGTGATGCCGAATCACTTCGTCGATAATGAAGCGCAGAAACTTCTCTGAAAATTCGGGATCGAGATGCGCTTCCTCGGCCAGCGCGCGCAATCGCTGGACCTGTCGCTTCTCGCGATCCGGGTCGGCTGGCGGAAGCGCCGCCTTTGCCTTGTAGTCGCCCACAGCCTGCGTGATTCGGAACCGTTCCGCCAGCATATGGATAAGGGCCGCGTCGATATTATCGATCGACCGGCGATACGTCACAAGGACTGTGTCCTCATCCGTAGGCAGCGGGGCGGGTGCATCGTGATTGCTCATATGCCCCTTAGCTAGCAGCAATTCGTGCCTTGCCAAGCGCGCGGGCACGCCGCATGAACATTGCCACGATGAGCGCAGACATCCTGACTTTCCCCAAGGGGCCCGAAGCTCCGCAGCCGTCTCTCGACCCCATGCTGGCGCTCACGGCGTCAGGTATGAACGCGGTGAACTCGGTCATTCTCGACCGGATGCAGAGTGAGATTCCGCTCATTCCGCGCCTTGCCGGCCATTTGATAGCAGGCGGCGGGAAGCGTCTGCGCCCGATGCTGACGCTGTCCGGAGCAGAGCTGGTCGGGTATCAGGGCACGCGCCATTACAAACTGGCCGCTGCCGTCGAGTTCATTCACACGGCGACTTTGCTGCATGACGATGTGGTCGATGGCAGCGAGCTGCGGCGCGGGAAAGCCGCGGCCAATATCATCTTCGGCAACCCCGCTACCGTGCTGGTTGGCGATTTCCTGTTCAGCCGCTCGTTCGAGCTGATGACGGAGGATGGAAGCCTGAAGGTTCTGAAGATCCTGTCCTCCGCCAGTGCCGTGATTGCGGAAGGGGAAGTGGCCCAGCTATCCGCCCAGCGCCGGATTGCCACGAGCGAGGCGAAGTATCTCCACATCATCGGCGCAAAAACCGCTGCGCTGTTTGCCGCTGCCAGCCGGATATCGGCCGTCGTCGCCGAATGCGATGAGGCGCAGGAACAGGCGCTCGACGATTATGGACGCAATCTGGGCGTGGCCTTTCAGCTGATCGACGATGCGTTGGATTACGATGCGGATGCCGCACAGATGGGCAAGGATCGCGGGGATGATTTCCGCGAGGGCAAGATGACCCTGCCGGTGATCCTGGCCTATGCGAGGGGCGATGCGGAGGAACGCAAGTTCTGGGAAGCGGCGATTGGCGGCCACCGGACGTCGGACGCCGATCTGGATCACGCGATCGAGCTGATTGGCCGCCATGGCGCGGTCGAGGCGACGCGCGAGCGGGCGCGCCACTTTGCCCAGCAGGCCGCCGACAGCCTGTCGATCTTTCCCGATGGAGAGGCCCGCGCGGCTATGGTCGAGGCCGCCCAGTTCGCCGTTTCGCGGGGCTATTGATTCCGGACGACGGTTTGAGAGAGGAGGGTGCTGTGAGCCAGCTTCCTGTCCACGCTGTCCTGCCCGATCTGCTCGATGCGCTGCGGTCCGGCAATGGCTCGGTTCTCGTCGCCCCGCCGGGAGCGGGCAAGACCACGGCAATCGCGCCTGCGCTGCTCAATGAAGAATGGTGCGGGGGCGAGATTTTGCTCCTTAGTCCGCGCAGGGTTGCAGCCCGCGCCGCAGCCGAGCGTATGGCACAGAATGCCGGAGAGAGTACAGGAAAAACAGTCGGTTATACGACGCGCCTCGACACAAAGCGAAGCTCTGCCACCCGCGTCACGGTGCTTACCGAGGCGATTTTCGTCAACCGGATTGCCGATGATCCGGAGCTGAAAGGGGTCAGCGCGGTGCTGTTCGATGAAGCGCATGAGCGCAATCTCGACAGCGATCTGGGGCTGGCTCTGGCGATCGAGACCCAGCAGATTCTCCGCCCCGATCTGCGCATTCTGGTCATGTCGGCCACGATTGACGGCGCGCGGTTTGCCCGGCTGCTGGGCGAAGATACGCCGGTACTTGAAAGCGAGGGGCGCAGCTTTCCGCTGGAAATCGAATGGCTTGGCGCGGATCCTTCGCAGCGCATTGAAGACGCCATGACGTCAGCCATCCGGACGGCGTGGGCGGATACCGGGGGCGATATTCTGGCGTTCCTTCCCGGCTTGCGGGAGATTGCGCGGGTACAGGAACGGTGCGAAGCGGTCTTTCCCGACACGCCCATCCTTCCATTGCACGGACAAGTGGAGCCGGCGGCGCAGCGTCACGCCATCCAGCGCGACCCGCAGGGCCGCCGCCGGATTGTGCTTGCGAGCGCCATTGCCGAGACTTCGCTGACCCTCGATGGTGTCTCGGTCGTGGTCGATAGCGGCTTGTCGCGGCAGGCTTTTTTCGATCCCGTCGGCGGCGCGACGCGGCTGGAAACTGTCCGCGCTAGCCAGGCATCGGCGGACCAGCGGGCGGGGCGCGCTGCGCGGCAGGGTCCGGGGATCGCCTATCGCCTGTGGAACGAGGCGGGCCATGCGGGGCGGCCAGCTTACTCGCCGCCCGATATCGAGACCGCCGATCTGGCACCCCTGCTGCTGACGCTGGCCAATTGGGGTGCGGGCGATCCATCTGCTCTGCCCTGGCTCGATCCGCCGCCGCTGGCTTCGCTTGCCTCCGCGCGGGATCGCTTGGCGAAACTGGGCGCGCTGGATGATGCCGGGCGCATCACGCCTGCCGGGAAGGACATTGCCAGCTTGCCGCTCGATCCGGCATCGGCTGCGGCGGTGCTGGCGGGTGCCCAGGCGGGCCAGGCGCTGGAGGCGGCCAAGCTGGTCCTGTTGCAGCAGGAACGCGGGCTCGGCGGACGAAGCGAGGATCTGGGGCGGCGATTGAGCGCGTGGAATGCCGATCGCGGAAAGCGGGCGCAGGCCACGCGGCAATTGGCCCAGAGATGGGCGAAAGCAGCGGAGCGTCTGGCGACGGCACGTGAGGCGGAGCATCGCAGTCCGGCTTTGTTCCTCGCAGCCGCCCGGCCCGATTTCATCGCGCGCCGACGCAATGCTTCGGGTGAGGACTGGCTCTCGGCGGGCGGGCGTGGCTATCGGCTGGATCCGGTGTCGCCGCTGGCCCGCGCGGAGTGGATCGTGATCGGCGATGCACAGGGCCATGCACAGGGCGCTCGCATTACTTCCGGCATCGAACTGGATGCGCAGGAGCTGGAAGCGCATCTTGGGCATTTGATCGAAGAGAAACGATCAGTCCGTTGGAATACCAAGGAAAAACGTATCGAAGCGCGGCGCGAAGTGCGGCTCGGCGCGATCGTGATAAAGGGCGGACCGGACGAGGCACCGGACCCCGATGCGGTTGCAGCCTGTTTGATGGAGGCAGCGCGCGAGAACGTCGCGGCAATCGTCCCGGTCGAACTTCTGGCGCGGGGAAAATATGTCGGAATTCCAGAGCTTTCCGTGGAGCATCTGAAAAAGACTGTTGATCTTTGGCTGGCTCCGTTGCTGCCGGGAAAACGCAATCTCGATCTGTCCGGACGGGCGGTGACGGATGCAGTGCTGGGTCAGCTCGATTGGGACACGCAGAGCAAGCTCAAAACGCTAGCCCCGCAGCAATTCATCTCCGCCGCAGGCACGAGCCATGTGATCGATTACACCGGCGATGATGCTCCTGCGGTGGAAGTGCGCGTGCAGGCTATGTTCGGGGTGGACCGCCACCCGGTGATCGGCACCACCCCGCTATTGCTCAAGCTTACCAGTCCGGCAGGCCGCCCGGTGCAGGCGACCCGCGACCTGCCCGCCTTCTGGCGCGGCAGCTGGGCCGATGTGTGCAAGGATATGAAGGGCCGCTATCCGAAACATCGCTGGCCCGACGAACCATGGGCGGAAAAGCCGAGCCTGAAGACCAAGAACGCCTTTTCAAAGGGGCAGGGCTGAATTAGAGGCGGACGGCACGCATCGCGGGCCGCAAGCGCGACCGCGCGCCCGAGCTGATGCGAGGAAGCCAAGGCGGGCGGAGGCCCGCCGCCCGGCGATTGAGGGACCAGACAAAAAATGGCCGCAAGAATTTACCAACGACCGAAATCCGCGATGCAGTCCGGCAAGGCGCGCATTGATGAGTGGGTGCTCGAATTCGAGCAGAGCGAGGCGCGCCAGGCGGATCCGCTGATGGGCTGGACCGGCAGCGGCGATACGCAGGCGCAGGTGGTTCTGTCGTTCGAAAGCAAGGATGCGGCGAAGGCGTATGCCGAAAAGCACGGGATTGCCGCCCGCGTGCACGCGACGCCGCCCAAATCGCTGAAGCTGCAGGCCTACGCCGATAATTTCCGGTAGGGTGCTGCGCGCCGACTATTCGCTCATTTCTTCTTCAAACATGTATTGCTGTTCCATTCTAATGGAATTGCCCTGCCACTGCGATAATCCGGCCTCGACAGCCGTGCGGCAATCGGTCGCATCATGGCCGATATCGTCGGCCATATAGAGCACTTCACTGGCATCTGGCCGGGTGAACCTGATGTCGTCGCACTCGCTATCATTGGCGTATTCGCCGTCGTCATCGCCGTAATTGATGTCAGCCGGATCGGTCAGCGGCGCGAACAGCGGGGAGAGGGTTACCCGACCCTGCATGAACAGCGCGCGGCAATCGCTAGCATCGCGGCCGATATTGTCGGTCAGCAACCCCGCGCCCATTTTGCGCCCTTCGAAACGCGGATCGTCACAATCGCCATCATCGGCATACAAGCCCGAATCATCACCGAAATCTATGATTACCCGGTTGCTTTGCGCGGTCAGCGGAATGGTCCCGATGGTGAGGCATATGATTGAAAGAGCTGCGGAAATTTTGCGCATTGCGACCCCTCGATTGTTGCGCGGTTCTTAGGGTGCGCGTCATGTCTTGCCAATGAACCGTCAGCGCCCCATATGGGCCACGGGAGTCGGGTGGACGTTTGCGTTCGCTCACCGGGTCAGGTCCGGAAGGAAGCAGCCCAGGTGAATTGCGGCGGGTCGCTCGGCTCCTTTTTCTATACAATCGGTGCCGGCCGGCGCCGGTAAAGCGATCCTCGCTCGGCTCCTTTTTATCCTCAGATCATGAATCCTTGGGTCTGCCCGCATGACATTGGGCGGCAGGCAGCCTACCTATGAACGCATGGGTGATTCACCGGACAATTCCGACACGCCTCCTTGGGGGGAACCTGACGAGGACGATAAGCCGACGGCTGCGGAGCTGGAGGCTGCGGGGCAGGATTCGATGTTTGGGGGGGCAGTTGACGAGCCGGTGGCCGGCACGTCCGCCGAAACCGCCGCACCTGCGGCCATCGAGCCGCAAGCAGCGGCCCGCGAAAAGAGCAACACGCCCTATCGCGTTCTCGCGCGCAAATACCGCCCGCAAACTTTCAGCGAGCTGATCGGGCAGGATCCGATGGTCCGCACGCTGGCCAATGCGATCGAGCGGGACCGGCTGGCCCACGCCTTCCTGATGACCGGTGTGCGCGGGGTCGGGAAGACTTCCACCGCCCGCCTGATTGCCAAAGCTCTGAACTGCATCGGTCCGGACGGGCAGGGCGGGCCAACAATCGAGTCTTGCGGCGTGTGCGAGCCCTGCGTCGCCATCGCCGAGGGGCGACATATCGACGTGATCGAGATGGATGCTGCCAGCCACACCGGCGTGGACGATGTGCGCGAGATTATCGAGGCGGTGCGCTATGCCGCCGTCAGCGCGCGCTACAAGATTTACATTATCGACGAAGTTCACATGCTTTCGCGCAATGCGTTCAACGCGCTGCTCAAGACGTTGGAAGAGCCGCCGGCGCATGTGAAATTTCTGTTCGCTACCACCGAAGCGGAGAAACTGCCGGTCACTGTGCTCAGCCGGACCCAGCGGTTCGATTTGCGGCGCATTCCAGCCGATTTGCTGGCCAAGCATTTTGCCTATGTCTGCGCGCAGGAAGGCGTGGGGGCAGAGGACGAGGCTATCGCGATGATCGCCGCTGCTGCTGAGGGGTCTGCCCGTGACGGGCTCTCCATCCTCGATCAGGCGATTGCCCATGCCGACATGGGCGATGGCGGGAAGGTTCTGGCGGCGCGCGTCCGCGACATGCTGGGGCTGGCCGATAAAGGCGCTCAACGGCGTTTGCTGGACACGATGCTGCAGGGCGATGCCAAAGGGCTGATTTCTGCCATCGACGATCAATATGCGCTGGGCGTGGAGCCGCTGGCGCTGATGCGCTCGCTCATGGGGCTGGTGCACCGCATCACTCTTGCCCAGCTGGCTGAGGGTGAACCCGATGCGCCTAGCGCGGAGGAGCGCGAGGCACTGACCGAATGGTCGAAGCGCCTTTCACCGGGCCAGCTTCACCGGCTGTGGCAATTGCTCCTGAAGGGGTATGACGAGGTGAAAGCCGCGCCCGATCCGCTGGTCAGCGCGCAAATGGCACTGCTGCGGGTGCTGCACGCCTCCGATATGCCCGATCCCGGCACGCTGGCGCGCAAGCTGGAGGAGGCGGCGAAAGCGGCGCCCACTCCCGCTCCAGCAACGGCGGCGTCTGGCGATGCGGGGCAGGGCGCTCCTGCCGCCTCGCAATCCGCGCTCCCTGATTTCGGCACTCTGGCGGAGCGGGCCGAGCATAAGGGCTATGCACTTGCGGCCAGCATCATGCGGCTGCAGGTGCGGGTGATCGAGATGACCGACGGGAAGCTCGTGTTTACCCGCGCCCCGCATTTCACCGACGATATTTCGCCTGAACTGCGCGAAGCTCTGCTGGCCGCGACAGGCAAGCGCTGGCAGGTGGAAGAGCGCCCGGGTGCCGACGCGCCGCCCAGCCTGCACGAGCGATTGGAGGCGGAACAACGCGCCGCGCAGGAGCGTATCAAAAACGATCCGATGGTGGTGGCCGCTTTTGCTGCCTTCCCCGATGCACAGATACTCGAGGAGCCCGACGCTCCGCCCAAAGCACAATCCACTTGGAGCCAATGATATGCAATCCATGGAAGAAATGATCGCCGCCGCCCAGAAGGCTGCTGAATCGATCCAGAACCAGATGAACGACGTGCAGGCCAAACTCGATTCCATCGAAGTCGAGGGTGTGTCCGGCGGCGGCCTCGTCAAAATCCGCTGCACCGCGAAGGGCCGCATCCTGTCGGTGAACATCGACGAAAGCCTGATGAAGCCGGAAGAAAAGCAGATGGTGGAAGACCTCGTCACCGCCGCTTTCAATGATGCACGCGGCAAGGCGGACCGGGTTTCCAACGAAGAAATGCAAAATGCACAGCAAGGCATGGGCCTGCCTCCCGGCATGAACCTGCCCGGCATGGGCTGAGCCGGATCGTCCCGATTGGGGCGTCCACAGCGCCCTGCCGCGCGCACTGTTGCGAGGCCGCGCACGGCTCCCCATATCCTTCGTATGATTAAGCGCGCGGCCGGTTCTGGCGGCGTGCGTACCAGCGAGACACCATGACCCAGCTTTATCCTCTCCTTCCTTTGCGCGACATCGTCGTATTCCCCGGAATGGTCGTGCCCTTGTTTGTGGGCCGCGACAAATCGGTTGCCGCGCTGGAAGCGGCGATGGAAGGGGACAAGGACATCTTCCTGCTCGCCCAGCTGGACCCCGGCTGCGAGGATCCCGGCGCGGACGATCTTTACGACACCGGCGTCGTGGCGCAGGTCTTGCAGATGCTGAAACTGCCCGACGGCACCGTCCGCGTGATGGTGGAGGGGCAGCAACGCGCCTCGACCAGAGCTCTGCGGGCAGAAGGTGCGATGGTCGTTGCCGAGGTTGATATGATCGAGGATCGCTCGGTCTCCGGCACCGAGATCACCGCAATGATGCGCAGCGTGACCAAGCAATTCGGCGAATATGCGCGGCTCAACAAGAAGATGGGCGACGGCGCGGACGAGGACCTTGGCGATATTGAGGATGCGGGCGAGCTGGCCGATGCCATCGCCGCCGCGATCAGCGCAAAGGTAGCCGACAAACAGGCGCTGCTGACCGAGCCCGACCCGCGCAAACGCTTGGAAATGGTGATGAGCCATATGGAGGGCGAATTGTCGGTCCTTCAGGTCGAGAAGAAGATTCGCGGGCGCGTGAAGCGTCAGATGGAGAAGACGCAGCGCGAATATTATCTCAACGAGCAGATGAAGGCGATCCAGAACGAGCTGGGCGGCGAGGGTGAAGAAGGCGACGAGATGGCTGCCCTTGGCAAGACCATCGAGGAAACCAAGCTCTCCAAGGAAGCGCGCACCAAGGCCGAGGCGGAGTTCAAGAAGCTGAAAGCCATGCAGCCGATGAGCGCCGAAGCTACGGTGATCCGCAATTATCTGGACGTGCTGCTGGGCCTGCCCTGGGGCAAGAAATCAAAGCTGAAGAAGGATATTGGCGAAGCGCAGAAAGTGCTGGATGCCGATCACTTCGCGCTGGAGAAGGTCAAGGACCGGATCGTCGAATATCTGGCGGTGCAGGCGCGGACCAACAAGCTGAAAGGCCCGATTCTGTGTCTCGTCGGTCCGCCGGGTGTGGGCAAGACCAGCCTCGGCAAATCGATTGCCCGCGCGACCGGCCGCGAATTCGTGCGCCAGTCCCTGGGCGGCGTGCGTGACGAGGCGGAAATCCGCGGCCACCGGCGGACCTATATCGGATCGCTGCCGGGCAAGATCGTGACCAATCTGAAAAAGGCTGGCAAATCCAATCCGCTGTTCCTGCTCGACGAGATCGACAAGCTGGGACAGGATTATCGCGGTGATCCCGCCTCGGCTCTACTGGAAGTGCTCGACCCGGAGCAGAACTCCAAATTCCAGGACCACTATCTGGAGCTGGACCTCGATCTGTCGGACGTGATGTTTGTCTGCACAGCCAACACGCTCAATCTGCCGCAGCCACTGTTGGACCGGATGGAGATCATCCGGCTGGAGGGCTACACCGAAGACGAGAAGGTCGAGATTGCCACCCGCCATCTGTTGCAAAAGCAGGTCGAGGCGCATGGCCTGAAGCCTGAAGAGTTTGCGCTGGAAGAGGACGCTCTGCGCGATCTCATCCGCTATTACACCCGCGAGGCTGGTGTGCGGACGCTGGAGCGCGAGATCGCCAAGCTGTGCCGCAAGAGCTTGCGCAAGATTCTGGAGGGCGAGGGCGACAGCATCACCATCACGACCGAGAACCTCTCCGACTTTGCCGGAGTGCGCAAGTTCAAGCACGGCATGAGTGAGGAAGAGGCGCAGATCGGCGCGGTCACCGGCCTTGCCTGGACCGAGGTGGGCGGCGAGCTGCTGACCATCGAAAGCGTCACGACCCCTGGCAAAGGCGAAGTGAAGACCACCGGGAAACTGGGTGAAGTGATGAACGAAAGCGTCGCCGCAGCATTCAGCTTCGTGAAGGCCCGCGCTCCCGCTTATGGAATCAAACCGAGCCTGTTCCAGCGCAAGAATGTGCATATCCACCTGCCCGAAGGCGCCGTGCCCAAGGACGGACCGAGCGCCGGCGTGGGCATGGTGACCTCGATTGTGTCGACCCTGTCGGGCGTTGCAGTGCGGCCCGATGTCGCCATGACAGGCGAAGTGACACTGCGCGGACGGGTGCTGGCCATTGGCGGTCTGAAGGAGAAATTGCTGGCGGCGCTGAGGGGCGGGATCAAGACGGTTCTGATCCCCGAAGACAATGTAAAAGACCTCGCCGAAATCCCGGACAAGATCACGCAAGGTCTTGCAATCGTGCCGGTTTCCCATGTCGACGAGGTGCTGGAACGCGCGCTGGTCGAAATGCCCGATGCGATTGAATGGACTGAAGCGGATGATCTGGCTTCGCAGCCACCGTCTGCTTCGCCAGCCGACACGGGGCGGGTCGCGCACTGATCGACCAGCTCCGCAGGGAAGAGGCCAAGTTGTGCATTGCAACATGGTTAACGCTGCGTAACGCACGCAATTTGGCCGGATTTGTCTTTGACAGGGCGGGCAAAAAAGAGTGTGATACGTCCCTTCGTTAGCGATTCTACCTTTTGTTTCACCGGGGGAACTATCAATGAATAAGAACGAACTGATCGGCGCAGTTGCCGATGCTAGCGGCCTTTCCAAAAGCGACGCGGCGAGCGCGGTCGAGGGTGTTTTCGACACCATCACCAAAACGCTGTCGAGCGGCGATGAGGTCCGGCTGGTAGGGTTCGGCACTTTTTCCGTGGCAAAGCGCAAAGCATCCACGGGTCGCAATCCTCGCACGGGCGAACCGATGACCATCAAGGCGTCGAACCAGCCCAAGTTCAAGGCCGGCAAAGGCCTGAAGGACGCCGTCAACTAAGACGCGCCACTCGCGAGGCCGCAGTGTCGGTTTGACGCTTCAGCCAACAAAGAAGCCCCGCCCATCGTGATGATCGGCGGGGCTTCTTTTTGCCGTTCATGTTTTTGCCGGGCCGAGCCAAGCCGAGCCGGACGGGGGCGTCCGGCGAGCTGGCACTGCGCGCTAGCTGGCTGGCGAATAGTCGATCAGTGCCGTCGGTGCGATCTTGGTCCGTTTGTTAATCGTCCACGTCAGCACTTCGCGTCCGTCGATCATTTCCGGCCCCTCATCCGTGTTGTTCGCCAGAATGCGCGCATCGGTGACCAGACGGAAGGTACCGTCGAGCTCGGGGAACAGGGGAATGTCCTCGTCCTCTCCGTTATCACCGCTGGCGGCCATGATCGCGCCGAACATCCCGGTCATGCCGCCCATCATGCTGCTGAAGGGATCGTCCGAGCTGCTGGCCGCGAAACCGGGGGCATCCATGCGCACCTTCTGCCCTTCACGCAGGGCAAGCTGGACGAAGTGATTGGCCATGGGCACGCGCTCCATGGTGGGGAAAACGAAGTCGTGGCTTAGTCGTCCGCGGATCGCGAAGCTGATGTTGAATAGGCCATCGCCGGCATATTCCACACTGTTCCAGCCAACCTGCCGTTCCAGCCGGGCGACCAGCTCCTCCGCTGCATCGGGATCGGTCGGGTCCAGACCGCCGAGCATGGCTTTCATCATCTCGGTTTCGCGCTCTTGCTCTTCTGCCTTGCTCTTCAGCTCGTCTTCGTAATCGCGTTTCTGGGTCGCGATCTCGTCTTCGGTGCAGGGGCGCTCTTCGAAGGCATCTTCTTCCAGCCCGTCATCATAACAGGGCTGCTCGACAAACTCGGCGTCGGAGTTTTCCATGCGCTGCCCCAATTCGGCCAGCTTGCTCAGGCCGAGCAGATAAATCTCTCCGTCGTAACGGTAACCGAACGTGCCTCCGCGTTCGACGGTCAGCTCGGCGTCGAACTTGCCCGGTTGCAGGAAACAGCCGGTCAGAAGCAGCAGGGCACCGCAGGTGGACAGGGCGCGCAAGGCTGCCGGATTTTTGAAGAGTTCCATCATGTTCCCCGTTGGATTTTATCGTGTGGCAATGGCGTAGAGCGAAATCGCAGCCGCGTTCGAGACATTGAGACTTTCTATCGCATCGGAAATCGGCAGCGATGCCAGCGCGTCGCAATGCGAAGCGATATTGGCCCTCATTCCGGCTCCCTCCGCCCCCAGAACCAGAGCGACCGGGCCTGCTGGCAGAGCCTCGCCGAGGGTGGTCTCGGCTTCACCCGCCAGCCCGATACGCCAGAAATCATGCTCGGCCAGTTCCTCCAGCGCCCGGGCCAGATTGACCACCCGGACCCAGGGCACGGTTTCGAGCGCTCCCGAAGCCGACTTTGCCACTACCCCTGATTCCGGCGGGGCATGGCGGTCCTGCGTCACGATGGCAGCCGCGTCGAATGCGGCGGCAGAGCGCAGGATCGCGCCGACATTGTGCGGATCGGTCACTTGGTCGAGCACCACGATGGGGCGGCCCGACCCGTCGATCACGTCTTTCAGGAAGTGATCGGCCAGCGGCGCGCATTCCAGCACCAGACCCTGATGCGGCGCATCGCCTGCGACCAGCCGCGCCAGATCGTGGCCATCGGCATATTCTACCGTGAAATCATGCGGCAATTCTCCGTCGAGCGAGGCCACCCCCTCGCGCGTGGCCCATAATTTGCGGTGTACACGGTCAGGATTTTTCAGCGCAGCCTCCACCGCATGGCGGCCCCAGAGACGCACATTGCCGCCCGAGGCCTTGCCGCTGCCACGGCCCCCCTGCATCCGGCCTGCGCGGCCTCTATATGCCCGTTTGCGTTCGCCCTTGGCCATCGCGTGAAATCACCCTTTACTGAAACCTTTGCGCTGCCCTGCCAGCGGCCCCATTGACAGGCAAGCACCGCTTCGCCATTGGGGCGCCTCTCGGCACGCAGCGTGGCTTCTCAAGCCACCAATTTTCAGGCCGGTCTTGTGACCGGGCAGGCGATGTGGACAGGTGGCCGAGTGGTTAAAGGCAGCAGACTGTAAATCTGCCCGCGCAAGCGTACATAGGTTCGAATCCTATCCTGTCCACCACCGCCTCACTCCTTCGAATCAGGCTCGTAAACCCAGCGTGCCGGGCCGCTTTTCTGCGCTTTTGCGTGGTTTGCTTCGGGTCCGTAGTTGAACCAATAGCTGCCCTTGCCAAAGCTCACACGGCGCAGGCCTTCGGGCATCGGATGCACTGGCAATCCTGCATCTTTGGCGGCTAAGCCCATGATCTTGGCTATGATCGCGCCTTCGGGCCATGTGGCGCAAGTGCGTGCCCGGCCGTTCTTCCAGCAGGCGACCGTGCCGTCTTCTGCGAGCAGTTCTGCTTCGGCGCTCCCTTCCATGTGATCCAGCCAGCGCGCGATTTCCCAGCCGTCGCCCTCATGGGTGAGGCCGGGGCGCAGGCTTTCGCTCTTGGTTACGGTCAGGCCGAGAAGATTGCGCAAGGGGCCGGGAGCCAGTCCGTCGGGAATGCAGAAATCGGTGTTGCGGCTGCCGGTGCGCGGGCCAACCACAATCTGCCCTTCGAATGCATTCAGCAAAGCTGCCGCCGCGTCGGAAACGACCGGCAGGCAGGGTATGACTACAAGAGCATAACCTTCGAGGTCGGAGCCGGGACGGGCAAAGTCCACGTTCAGCCCCAGCGTGCGCAGCGCTTCGTAACAAGAGAAGGCGGCCCACAGTGCAGACAATCCTTCACCCTGCGGCTGGATTTGCGTCATCCATTCGGCAGCGTAGTCGAACAGGATGATGGCATGCTTTTCGCGCGGGCCGGTTTCGGCAGGGGAGGGCAGGCTGTCCAACATGCCCGATATCTCGCCCAGAGCCGGTGCAGGTTCTCCATCGGGGCGCAGCAAGCCGGCGTGCATCTGTTCCTGCGCAAACGGAGCCTGACGCCAGCGGAAATAGCTGACCAGTTCCGCGCCATGCGCCGCTGCCTCTGCGGTCCAAAGATTGACCATGCCGGGCAGGGGCGCCGGATTGTGCCGGGCCCAGTTTACCGGGCCGGGTTGCTGTTCGAGCACGCACCACCGCCCGTCTGTGGCACATCCACGATAGAGGTCATGGTGAAACGCAGCGATATCGGGGTGTCCGGTGCGGGCGTAGCGATGTTTGTCCTGTTCGCTGAATCGGAAAGTTTCCAGAAAGCCGAGCGGATAGGAATCCCAGCCAAGACAATCGAGATCCTGCGCCAGATCGAAATGGTCGTAGCCAGTGTAGAACCCCATCGCATTGTGCAGGATATCGCGGCCCGGCGAGGCTTCGCGTAAAATGTCGACTTGCGCCCGGTTGAAAGACACGACCTGATCGGAGGAGAACCGGCGGAAGGCCAGCCAATGCGCCGGGTTGGCCTCGGTCACGGTCAGGTTGGGGAGGTCGATTTCCCCGAAGCTGCGATACTCCATGCTCCAGAACACATTGCCCCACGCGGTGTTGAGCGCGCCGATGTCGCCATACCGGCTGGCCAGCCACTCGCGAAACGCATCGCGCGCTGCTGCCGAGAAACTCTGCACGGTGTCATGGCAGCCATATTCATTGTCCGTCTGCCAAGCGGTGACGGCATCGTGGCGGCCATATTTCTCTGCCACCGCGCGGGTGATGCGCGCGGCTTCTACGCGGTAGCCTGCGTGGCTGAAGCAGTAATGCCGCCGCGATCCGAAGCGGCGGGGGGCACCATGCCGGTCCAGCGCGACCATATCCGGCATGGTGTTGACCAGCCATTTGGGCGGCGTCGCGGTCGGCGTGCCCAGAATGATCTCCAGCCCTTCGCGGTGGAGCGTCTCAATGGCCCGGTCGAGCCAGCCCCAGTCGAATTTGCCGCGCTCCGGTTCGATCCGGCTCCATGCAAATTCGCCAATCCGCACGCGAGAGATGCCAGCCGCGCGCATCATTGCAGCATCCGTGGCCCAGCGTTCTTCCGGCCAATGCTCCGGATAATAGCAAACGCCCAACTGCATATTTCCACTCCCCATCTGCTGGCTCCACCGCCCGTTGCAAAAAGGCGGCGGTGCGACAAGCGGCTATGCCAATTCGAGTGATAGTCTTTACGCTCTGATTGATCGTAACATTAGCATCGCAGGCTTACGCACGAACCTTGCGCGGGGTGATGCAAAACAGCAACGCTGGCCAATTTGATGGGGTTTTGCCCCGCCTGTTGCTTGTCCGCCGGGAAATCACCGCGCATACGCAACGGTCCACGACACCCGGCAAACGGGTGCGTCACATAAGATGCCGGATCAACCCGGCGTTGATGGAGAGGAAATCTATGAAGCACGTCCTTTTGTCGGGCACGGCCCTGGTCGCCTGCGCCCTCGCAGCAACCCCCGCGATGGCTCAAGAGGCCGCCGATGGTGCCGATGCACAGGTCGATCCCAACGTCATTATCGTGACGGCAACCCGCCGCGCCGAGGACGTGCAGGACATTCCGATCGCTGTGACCGCCGTATCCGGTGCGGCGCTGGATCGTCAGGGCGTTGTCGACGTGACCAACATCACGCAAGTTTCGCCGAGCTTCTCGACCTCGAACGCGCAGACAGCGTCCGGTTCGGTCGTGCTGCGTATCCGCGGCATCGGGACCACCTCGAACAATATCGGTTTTGAAAGCGCCGTGGGTATCTTCGTTGATGGTGCCTATCAGTCGCGTCCCGGTGTCGCGCTTTCCGAATTTGTCGATGTGGAGCGGGTGGAAGTCCTGCGTGGTCCGCAAGGCACTCTGTTCGGCCGCAACACCTCGGCTGGTGCTCTGAACATCACCAATGTGCGCCCCGATCTTTCCGAGTTCGGCGGTTTCGCCAACGCAACATACGGCAATCGTGACCTGTTGAGCGTGCAGGGCGCGGTAAACGTGCCTGTGGTTCAGGATACGGTCGCCGTGCGACTGACCGGTGCCTACCGCGAGCGTGATGGATATGTCAGCATCCTCAATGCCGCTGGCAACCAAGTCGGCGAATCGAACGGGGTCGATCAGTATCTCGTGCGTGGCCAGATCGGCTGGGAAACCGACAGCGGCATTTCGGGCCGTATCATCGGCGATTATTCTGAATCGAAGGCACCGTTTGGTGCCGCCCTCGAAGTGCTGCAGTCGCCGATTGAAGGCGCCGGCCTGTTCGGTGCCGTCGGTCTCGGCGCGCGTGGCGGTATGTCCGCGCCGAACGTCGCAACCAGTCCCTTCGACAATGTGAACGCCCAGCGCGCGGTGGATGACCGTATTGCAACGGCCAATTTCGAGCCGATTACAAATTCCGAACAGTGGGGTATCACTGGCGAACTGGAAATCCCGCTCGGCGCTGCTGCCGACCTGATTTACATCGGTTCCTATCGTGAATTCGACGCATTCGAAGCGTATGATTCCGACTTTTCCGGCATTGATGTGTTCGACGTCACTGCGAACAATACTTCAATCGAGACGATGACCCACGAATTGCGCCTTCAGGGCGATGCATGGGGCGGCCGCCTTTCGTGGCTGATCGGTGGCTACTACTCCACGGAAGACATCAGCCAGTCGGTCAGCTTCGCGCTCGGACAGGATTATGGTGAGCTGATCGGTGCACTGTTCGCCGGTGCGACCGGCGGTGCCAGCCTGTTCCCGCCGCCAGCAGGCCTTGGTCTGGGCGCAAACCCGCTCTCCACGCTGACCGGCGGTGTCGATCCGGCCGGAACGACCAACACCAACCTGTATTCGCAGGACAGCAAGAGCTGGTCGGTGTTCACCCACAACACGCTGGACATCACCGACAGCCTCGCGCTGACGATCGGCCTGCGTTATTCGGATGAAAGCAAAGACGGTGCCTTCGCGCAGGGCAACAACAGCAACCAGATATGTCCGGCAGTGCTCGGTTCTATCGGTGCAGGGAACGTTCCGGGGGCATTCATCCCCACCGTGTTCGGGACCGGTTGCTTTGCCTTTACCGCACCGGCTGATCTGCCCGCTGCGGCGGTGTTCCCGCTGCCCCGGACGTTCAACTCCACTTTCGACGATTCGGAGCTGATCTACACCGGTAAGCTGAGCTACTCGTTCATCGATCCGGTGAACGTCTACGCCAGCTTTACGCACGGCTACAAATCGGGCGGTTTCAACCTCGACTCCACCGCCGCTGCGGGCGGGGCCGATCCCCGGTTCGCTTCGGAAGAAGTGGATGCGTATGAAATCGGCATGAAGGGCCGGTTCTTCAACGGCGATGTCACGCTGAACATTGCTGCATTCCATCAGGAATTCACGAACTTCCAGGTTCTCGAATTCACCGGCGCGCAGTTCCAGACCTTCAACGTGCCCAAGGCCAAGACGACGGGTGTCGAAGTGGAGAGTGTCGTTCGTCCGACCGACAGCCTGACGCTGAACGCCGCGCTGACGGTCATGAACGCCCGGTATCCGAGCGATTGTGCAGGCACGCTCACGGCCAACAATGTCACGAACCTGTGCGGCAACTCGCTGACCAACGCGCCTGACATTGTCGGCATCGTCGGTGCGACTTACGAGCGTGATCTGGGTACCAACCTCGATTGGTTCATCGGTGGTCAGGTTCGGATGGAATCGGATCGTCGTACGTCGACACAGGCATTCGATCCGGCTGATCCGGCCGCTCGTATCCTGGTTCCGTTCGATGTTCAGGACAGCAATGTGAAGATCAATATGCGCGCCGGTATCGGTTCGCAGGATGATCGCTGGACAATCGAAGGGTTCGTCAACAACCTGACCAACGAGATCACCCGGGCTGTTACCTTCAACACGGTGCTCCGTTCGGGCTCGCGTTCGGCCTTCATCCAGGAGCCGCGCTCCTACGGCGTGACGGTTCGGACCAAGTTCTAAGGTTCCACAAACCACACGGCAGCGGCCGCCCGGGCGAGAGCTCGGGCGGCCGTTGTCGTTGGTGGCCTTCGCCATTGGGTCTCGTCCGACACGCATTGGTGACTTGTGAGCGCAGCCTCGCGGGCTTATTCAGCCCCGCATGACAGATCAGCACCAACCCGTAATTTCGGCCACCGGCCTTTTCACCCCCGAAGAAAGCATTAGCAATGAGGAGCTGGTCGCCAGCTTCAACGAATTTGTAGAGCGCCACAACACGCGTTTTGCCGACGAAATCGCGGCGGGCGAGGCCGAGGCTCTGGCGCCCAGCTCGGTCGAGTTCATCGAGAAGGCGAGCGGGATCAAGGCGCGCCATGTGATGGCGAAGGAACCGATCCTCGATCCCGATATCATGTCTCCCCGGTGGGAGCAGCGCGGCAATGACGAGATGTCGCTGATGGCGGAGATCGGCGTTGCGGCGGCGCGTCAGGCCATGGACGCTGCCGGGCGCAAGGCGGAAGATATCGATGCCGTGCTGTGCGCTGCCTCCAATATGGAGCGGGCCTATCCGGCGATGGCGATCGAGATCCAGCAGGCGCTGGGGATCGATGGCTTTGCCTTCGACATGAATGTCGCGTGCTCTTCCGCCACATTCGGCATCCAGACCGCCGCCGATTATATTCGTGCCGGTAACGCGAAAAGTGTGCTGGTGGTCAGCCCCGAGATCACCTCGGGACACCTGAACTGGCGCGACCGGGACAGCCATTTCATCTTCGGCGATGTGGCAACGGCGGTGCTGGTGGAGGACCTGTCCATCGCGCCGGACGACCATTGGAAGATTCTCGGAACGCGGCTCAAGACGCTGTATTCCAACAATATCCGCAACAATTTCGGATTCCTCAACCGGGCCCATCCGGAAACGGCGGGCGAGCCGGACAAGCTGTTCGTGCAAGAGGGCCGGAAGGTCTTCAAGGAAGTGGTGCCGATGGTTGCGACCATGATTCTGGAAGAGGCCGAGCGCCTGTCGCTCGATCCGCAGCAACTGCGCCGTCTGTGGCTGCATCAGGCCAATGCCGGGATGAACCGCCTGATTGCCCAGCGCGTGCTGGGGCACGAGGCGAATGACGATGAAAGCCCGACCGTTCTGGATACCTATGGCAACACGTCGAGCGCGGGGTCGATTATCGCTTTCCACAAACACAGCGAAGATCTGGCGAGCGGCGATACCGGGCTGATCTGCAGTTTCGGCGCAGGCTACTCGGCCGGCACCGTCTTCGTGCGGAAAGCATAGGCCATAATTATCACGCGGTTGGCCATTCCCCCACAGCCTTGCCGCGTGGTTTCCCTTGTGGGCGCAGGGGCAGGCCACTAGATGCCAAGACATGTCAGGTGACCTGCTAGATAATAAGGGCCGGGGCGACGGGGGCTGGGAATGGCCCGCAATCCACCCCGAAGGCCGCAAATATGGCGTCGTCGTTGCCGGCTTTGCATTGCTCACGGCATTCATGGCGTGGGAGACCATCGCGTGGCCGCTGGCATTTCTAACGCTGGGGGTGCTGGCGTTTTTCCGCGATCCGGAGCGAATTGTTCCGCAGGATGAGAGCGCGATTGTTTCGCCGGCAGACGGTGTCGTCTCCATGATCCGCGTCGTCGATCCGCCGCTCGATATGCAGGGCGCGGATGCGGACGGCACGCCGGGATTGCCCGCAGCGCCGGTCACCCGGATATCCATTTTCATGTCCGTCTTTGATGTGCACATCAACCGCGCGCCCATCACCGGTATGCTGACGCGTCTCGTCTATGTGCCCGGCAAGTTCGTGAATGCCGATCTGGACAAGGCGAGCGAAGAAAACGAGCGGCAGCATATTCTGGTGCGCCGCGCCGATGGCGTGACGGTCGGCTTCACCCAGATCGCCGGTCTGGTGGCGCGCCGTATCGTGCCATTTGTGAAGCAGGGCGACACGGTCGCCGTGGGGCAGCGGGTTGGACTGATCCGCTTCGGGAGCCGGGTCGACATCTACCTTCCCGCAGGCACCGAACCGCAGGTTATCATGGGACAGAAGACCATTGCCGGCGAGACGGTTCTGGCAACGCTCGGCCAGACGAAGTTGCTGGAAGGCATTGCCCAGTGATGGGCAGCGGGAAGGAACGACATTGAGCGGACAGCAACCCGAACGCATGGGCCCCAAGGCCGATGAGGACGAGAAGCCGATCGGTCGTCAGGGCGGGGGGCTGAGGCTGCGTGCGGTTCTGCCCAACGCCATCACTGCGGCTGCGCTGTGTTCCGGGCTGACCGGCATCCGGTTCGCGATAACGGGCGATTGGCGTGAAGCTTTGCTCGCCATTGTTCTGGCCGGTGTTCTGGACGGGATGGATGGCCGTGTCGCGCGGATGCTCAAGGCGCAATCGCGCTTTGGAGCGGAACTCGACAGTCTGGCCGATTCGCTGTCCTTCGGGATGGCTCCGGCGATTATACTGTATCTGTGGTCGCTGCAGGCGGTGCCCAATCTCGGGTGGTTTGCCTCACTCGCTTTCGCAGTGGCCTGCGCCTTGCGCCTTGCCCGGTTCAACGCCCAGATCGATGTCGATCATCAGCCGCACAAATCGGCTGGCTTCCTCACCGGCATTCCCGCGCCTGTCGGGGCGGGGCTGGCGTTCCTGCCGATTTATCTCTGGCTGGCCGGGGGTTGGGAATGGTTGCGTGACCCATGGGTGGCCGGCCCGTGGATGACAGTGATCGCGTTTTTCATGATCTCCAACACCGCAACGCTCAGCTGGATGTCGATCAGGCCCCGGCGCAATGTGCGTCTGGAGCTGATCCTGTTTGTCGGCATCCTGTTTGCCGCATTGCTGGTGGAGCCGTGGTGGACCCTTGCCGTTATCAGCGTCGGCTATCTGGCCCTGATGCCCTATGCGTGGCTCAAATACGCGCGGATCAAGCGGCAAACTTCAGCGAAGGGGCCGACCCGCCTTGCGCGTTCTGATGAAACGACGCCGGACGAATAACCCGGCAGGGCACAGGCCGCTGTGTCTTGACCTGTTCAGCCTTCAATTCAGCATAAGCATTGCGGCCACGCACCAGCGTGTCGGCCAGCGAAAGCACGCTTGCACCAAAGGCAGCGGTGAAAACGGTGAACAGGGCAATCGTAATCATCATCTCTCGGTCTCTTCAAACTGCACAAGCCTGTCGAAAGCCTGTGGATATCTGTGGAGAAACAGCTACAGTCAGCAATCTGTTCCCTCGATGAACACTGTGTTCTCTATTTGTTCCGCCCTGTCAAGGGGAATTCCCGATGAGTGGAATCCCTTATGCGACGAATTGAGGCTGGATTTCTCACCAACACAGCGCTAAAGGGCCGCATCCCGCCGGGAATGGTCGCATTTCCGCAGCCAATCTCCGCCGGGAAATCCACATGGAAAGCACTATATACCGGTGCTCGTTTGCGGGATCTCCGCACGGGTCACTCGCTTTCCAGAGGCACAACCGGAAAGGAATTCTACTATGGCGGCACCTACCGTCACGATGCAGCAATTGATCGAGGCCGGGGCCCATTTCGGCCACCAGACCCACCGCTGGAACCCGCGCATGAAGCCGTATATTTTCGGCGCTCGCAACGGTGTTCACATTATCGACCTGTCGCAGACCGTGCCCCTGATGGCGCGCGCGCTCGACTTCGTCGCCTCCACCGCTGCAGCTGGCGGCAAGGTTCTGTTCGTCGGCACCAAGCGTCAGGCGCAGGAGCCGATGGCAGAAGCGGCCCGCATGAGCGGCCAGCACTTCGTCAACCACCGCTGGCTGGGCGGCATGCTCACCAACTGGAAGACGATTTCCGGTTCGATCAAGGAACTCAAGACCCTTGAAGAGCAGCTGTCGGGCGACACCAGCGGCCTGACCAAGAAGGAAGTCCTGCAGCTCACGCGCAAGCGCGACAAGCTGGAACTGTCCCTTGGCGGCATCCGCGATATGGGCGGCATTCCCGATGTCATGATCGTGATCGACGCCAACAAGGAAGACCTGGCGATCAAGGAAGCCAACGTTCTGGGCATTCCGGTCGTCGGCATTCTCGACACCAATGTCGATCCCAACGGCATCGCTTTCCCTGTTCCGGGCAATGACGATGCAGCCCGCGCTGTGCGTCTCTACTCCGAAGCGTTCGGTGAAGCGGCGGCAGCGGGCAAGAAGGGCAAGGGCGAAGACGCGGGCGAGATGGTCAATCCGCCAGCCGAAGCGGCCGCCTGACCTTTTATTCGGGGGGCTGAACAGGCCACCCGTTCACAGACTATGCGAGGCGGGGCTGCATTGTGCGGCCCCGTCAGCTGTATCCCCCAATTCAAACCTCCCCAATTCAAACTCAAGGAATTGATGACATGGCCGATTTTTCTATCGCCGATGTAAAGACCCTGCGCGAAAAGACCGGCGCGGGCATGATGGACGCCAAGAAGGCGCTGACCGAAACCGGCGGCGATATCGAAGCCGCTGTTGATGCCCTGCGCGCAAAAGGCCTCGCCGCTGCACAGAAGAAATCCAGCCGCACCGCTGCCGAAGGGCTGGTGGGCGTCGCTGTGGAAGGCACCAATGGTGTCGCAGTCGAAGTGAATTCCGAAACAGACTTCGTTGCGAAGAACGAGCAGTTCCAGGATTTCGTCCGCAAGGTCACCGAAACCGGCCTCAAGGCCGATAGCGACGATGTCGAAACGCTGAAGGGTATGGAGTATCCCGGGGGCGGCACCGTGGCCGACAAGCTGACCGACAATGTCGCCACCATCGGCGAGAACCAGCAGATCCGCCGGATGAAAAGCGTTTCTGTCTCCAGCGGTATGGTCGTGCCCTATATGCACAACGCCGCTGCGGCTAACCTTGGCAAGATCGGTGTTCTGGTCGCGCTGGAAAGCGATGCCGGTGCTGACGTGCTGGAGCCGCTGGGCAAGCAGCTGGCCATGCACATTGCCGCTGCCTTCCCGCAGGCGCTGGACGCCGATGGCCTCGACGCCGACGTGATCGAGCGCGAGCGCGCGATTGCACAGGAAAAGGCCGCCGAAAGCGGCAAGCCTGAGAACGTGCAGGAAAAGATGGTCGAAGGCGCGATCAAGAAGTTTGCCAAGGAGAACGCTCTCCTCTCGCAGCTGTTCGTGATCGACAACAAGACCCCGATCGCCGACGTGGTGGCCAAGGCCGGCAAGGATGCCGGTACCACAATCGTGCTGAAGGACTATGTCCGCTTCCAGCTCGGCGAAGGCATTGAGAAGAAGCAGGAAGACTTCGCAGCCGAGGTTGCTGCGACGCTGAAGGGCTAAACGCTCTCTTCCCGATCAAGCAGAAAAAGGCGGCCGCCGGACCTGAAGGTTCGGCGGCCGTTTTTGTTTCTCGATGAGCCTAGAGGGCGTCGCGCATCATCACCTCTGTTCCTTCCGGTGCCAAGGTGAAAATCATCCCATCCCCACCAATGGTGATTTCTCCGTCGAAGTAATCCGCCGCGTCGCCGAGAAAGGCGGGATAGACCATGCTTGTCGGGAGTGGGGGGACGAGATGCGAGAGCACCAGATGCTTCGCACCCGCGGCTTGCGCGCTCTTGGCGGCATCTTCGGGTGAGGCATGGTAATCGAGAATATCGCGGGTGATGGTCGCGGTATTGGCTTGGTCATTCGCGTCGAGGGCCCGCGTGATGGGCGCGACAAGATCGGGCTGAAGCGCGTCGTGAACAAGAATGTCGGCTCCCTTCGCAGCGCTTTCGAGAGATGGTGATTTTGCCGCATCGCCGCTGATCACAATGGACCGGCCCTTGTAGTCGAAGCGATAGCCGACCGCTGGTTTGATCGGGTCATGATCGACCGGGAAGGCGGTTATCTTCAGGCCATCGCGCTCATGCACCACGACTGGCGCACCGGTGATGGAAAACGGCACTGCCTGTGCGCCCCCTCCCGTGGGAGGCACAATCGCTTCACCGTGATGCGCAACACGATAGGTCATGTCGGTCGCGTAGAATGCATTGAAGCCGTCAATCACCGCTTCGATGCCCTGCGGCCCGTGCACGGGCAATGGCTCGTCAGCCGCTTGCAGCGTCCAGTAAAGCAGCGCGAGCGGACCCATGCCGTCTATATGGTCGGAGTGGAAATGGGTGAGCAGCAGTCCATCGATACTCGCGATATCGAATTGCATGAGATTGAGATTGCGCGCACCCCCTTCGCCAATGTCGACGACCCATGCCTGATTACCAGCGACAACGACCTGGCACGGTCCGGCGCGATCGGGATTGGGTAGGGGCGAGCCCGTGCCGCACAGCACCAGATGAAGGCCATCATCAAACACCAGCCCGTCGCCGGCAGCACGCGCTTCTGCGGCGCTTTCGAACAGTGCCTGCCCGATCTGGCGCTGGAACAGCAGGGTCGCCCCCAAAGCGAGCACGGTTAGCACCAGCAGTGCAATGGCTACTTTCTTCAGCATCGTCGCGTCTGCCCTTAAGGTCGGGCCTTTCCCTTTGCGCCACCCTAGCTTGGTCGCTAAGGGACGTGCCATCCTGAAATTGAAATGGATTCTGCACCGGCCATGCCTCTGACCACTGCCAAACGCGTCCTTCTGAAACTTTCGGGCGAGGTGCTGATGGGCGATCAGGACTTTGGCATCGATCCCGCTTTCGTCGCCGAGCTGGCGCAGGAAGTGAAGGCGGCCAAGGATACCGGCCTCGAAATCTGCCTTGTCATTGGCGGAGGCAATATCTTTCGCGGGATGGCCGGCGCGGCGCAGGGGATGGACCGGGCGCAGGCCGACTATATGGGCATGCTCGCCACGGTGATGAACGCGCTCGCCATGCAAAATGCGCTGGAGCAGCTGGGCGTGCCGACCCGCGTGCAATCCGCCATCGAGATGGACAAGGTGTGCGAGCCGGTGATCCGCCGCCGCGCAGAGCGCCATCTGGAAAAGGGGCGCATCGTTATCTTTGCAGCGGGCGTGGGCGCGCCGTACTTTACCACCGACAGCGGTGCAGCCCTGCGCGCGGCGGAAATGCGCTGCGATGCCTTGTTGAAAGGCACCAGCGTGGACGGGGTTTATGACAGCGACCCCAAGAAGAACGCTGATGCGAAGCGTTTCGATACCGTGGGTTACGACCGCGTGCTGGCAGATAATCTGAAAGTGATGGATGCCTCTGCCGTGGCGCTGTGCCGCGATAACCAGATACCGATTGTAGTGTTCTCGATCCGGGAGAAGGGCAATCTGGCCCGCATCCTGAATGGCGAGGGCACGCAGACAATCGTCCAGTAAAAACGACCCAGTAAAAAACGACGAGGAACCGGAGAGCCTGACATGGCCAAATTTGACAAAGCCGATATCGAACGCCGGATGCAGGGCGCTGTTGAGAGCCTGAAAGGCGATCTGGGCGGTCTGCGCACGGGCCGCGCCAACACCAGCCTGCTCGATCCCGTCGTATGCGAAGTCTATGGCTCGATGATGCCGCTGAGCCAGGTCGCCACCGTCTCCGCCCCGGAGCCGCGCATGCTGAGCGTGCAGGTGTGGGACAAGAGCAATGTCAGCGCAGTAGAGAAGGGCATTTCCAAGGCCAATCTGGGGCTCAACCCCATGACCGACGGCCAGACCGTGCGTCTGCCGATGCCCGACCTGACCGAGGAGCGCCGCAAGGAACTGGCCAAGCTGGCGGGCTCCTATGCCGAGAACGCGAAAATCGCGATCCGCAATGTCCGCCGCGACGGGATGGAAGCGCTGAAGGAAGACGAGAAGAAGAAGGAAATCTCCGAAGACGAGCGCAAGCGTTCCGAGGATGAGGTCCAGAAGCTGACCGACAAATATGTCGCCGATGCCGACACCGCCGCAGAGGCGAAGGAAAAGGAAATCCTGACCCAGTGAACGCGTCCGGCGTTTTCCTCCCCTCCTTTTCAAAGGAGGGGATCGAGGGGTGGTTGCGCTGCGCCAGCAGCGATTGCGCCTTGCACCACCCCCAAACCCCCTCCTCTGAAGAGGAGGGGGCTTTTGACTGACCATAGCCGTGCACGCCACGTTGCCATCATCATGGATGGCAATGGCCGCTGGGCGAAGCGCAAGGGGCTGCCCCGCGCGGTCGGTCACCAGCGGGGGGTAGAGGCCGTGCGCAAGCTGGTGCGCAGTGTCGGCGATATGGGCATCGACTGCCTGACGCTCTATGCGTTCAGCTCCGAAAACTGGAAGCGGCCCGAAGAAGAGGTCGATGATCTGATGAACCTGATGCGCAAGTTCATCAAATCGGACTTGCCGGAATTCGTCGCCAACAATGTGCGCCTGAAGATCATCGGCGACTGGCAGGGATTGGCGCCCGATATCGTCGCCATGCTGGAGGATGCTCTGGAGCAGACTGCGGGCGGGACGCATACGCTGGCCGTCGCGCTCAATTACGGGGCACAGCAGGAAATTGCCTCGGCAGCGGCCAAAGCAGCGGCGTCTGGCGAGGTGACCGAAGAAAGCATCGCCGCGCATCTCTACACTGCAGACTTGCCGCCGCTCGATTTGCTGATCCGCACCAGCGGCGAAGTGCGCCTCTCGAATTTCCTGCTGTGGCAGGCCGCCTATGCCGAGATGGCGTTTGTCGATACGCTGTGGCCCGACTTCGCGCCGGAGCATTTGCATCAGGCGCTCGATGATTTCGCGCAGAGGGAGCGGCGCTATGGTGGACGCTGAAGTCCAGCCGAAAAAGAAGAGCGATCTGGGCGTGCGCCTCGCTTCTGCGCTGGTCATGCTCGCGGTACTGTTTGGCGCGTTTGCGGCTGGCGAGCTGTGGTTCGATGCGTTCGTGGTTGCGGTAACGCTGGTCACTTTTGCGGAATTCGTCCGCTTGGTTCTGAAGGCGACCGACAATCCGGCCTATCGCATCGCCGGGATTGTGGCCGGCGCCTTCTATATCGGGCTGGCCGGGATGGTGATTGTCGGGCTTGATTCTTACTATCTGCTCGCCGCCGTGGGCGTGGTCATTGCCACCGATGTCGGTGCCTATTTCATGGGGCGCAGCATTGGCGGGCCAAAAATCGCGCCCTCGATCAGTCCGTCCAAGACATGGGCGGGCCTGTTTGGGGGAATGTTGCTTGCTGCGCTGTTCCTGATCCTGATGGTCGGCGCGTTTCACTACACCAGCGGATACAAGACGTGGGGCGAGCTGTTCGCAGTGGCCTGGCCCGATGCCGCCGGTGCAGCGGTTGTCGGCGCGATCCTCGCGATCACCGCGCAATTCGGCGATTTCTTCCAGAGCTGGCTGAAGCGCAAGGCTGGGGTGAAAGACAGCTCCAATCTGATCCCTGGCCATGGCGGTTTCTTCGACCGGACCGATGGCCTGCTGCCGGTGGCACTGATTGTCGGCTTTATCGGCGCGACGTTTACCTGATCCGATGCGCAGTCTCTCTATCTTCGGGGCCACAGGCTCGGTCGGCACATCGACACTGGAGCTTGTCAGGCAGGATCGCAGCGCGTGGGACGTCAAAGTCCTGACGGCCAATTGCAGCGCAGGCGAACTCGCGAGACTGGCGCGCGAATTCGATGCCGAATTAGCGGTTGTGGCGGATGAAAGCTGCCTTGCGGATTTGCGCGAGGCTCTGGCCGGCTCGGGGATCGAAAGCGCGGGCGGGGCGGCAGCCCTGTGCGATGCCGCCCGGACAACCGCCGATATCACGGTCGCTGCGATTGTCGGATGCGCGGGGCTGGAGCCGGTGATGGCCGCGATCGAGCAGGGCAACACCATTGCACTGGCGAACAAGGAAGCGCTGGTCTCCGCAGGCGAGGTGATGACCGCCGCCGTCGCCAAATATGGCGCGACATTGCTGCCGGTGGATTCCGAACACAACGCGATCTTCCAGTGCCTTGCGGGCGGCAAGACCGAAGATGTGCGCTGGATAACGCTGACCGCGAGCGGCGGGCCGTTGCGGACCTGGTCGCAGGCCGAGCTGGAAGCGGCCACTCCGGCACAGGCGGTGGCGCATCCCAATTGGGATATGGGCGCCAAGATTAGCGTCGACAGCGCGACCATGTTCAACAAGGGGCTGGAGCTGATCGAAGCGCACCACCTGTTCCCCGTCGGCCTCGACAGGCTGCGCATCGTGGTGCACCCGCAGAGTGTCATTCACTCGATGGTCGAATACCGCGACGGATCGACGCTGGCGCAATTGGGGCCGTCGGACATGAAGGTGCCGATTGCCTCCTGCCTTGCTTGGCCTGACCGGATGGATACGCCCTGCGATCCGCTGGACCTGCCTGCCATCGGCTCGCTGACATTCGAAGCGCCCGACGAAACGCGCTTCCCCGCCACGCGTCTGGCGCGCCATGCCGCGATGGCGGGCGGGGCGGCGCCTGCTGTGCTCAATGCCGCCAATGAAGTGGCCGTGGCTGCGTTTCTCGCCGGTAAGATCGCATTCACCCGCATCGCGGTAATGGTGGAGCAGACCCTGACCGACTACACACCCGCAGCGCCCGGATCGCTGGCCGATGTGATGGCCGTCGATGCCGCAGCGCGCGAAAAAGCGTCGGCTATGCTAGAGAGCGCCTGAATGTTCGAATCGACCCCCTTCTGGATGTGGATCCTTGGTTTCCTGCTGCTGCTAGGGCCGCTGATTACCGTGCACGAGCTTGGCCATTATTTGGTCGGTAAATGGTTCGGCGTGAAGGCGGAGGCGTTCTCCATCGGTTTCGGCAAAGAGGTTTGGGGCCGGACAGACAAGCACGGGACGCGGTGGAAAATATCGGCCCTGCCGCTGGGCGGTTATGTCCAGTTCAAGGGCGATATGAATCCGGCCAGCATTCCGGGGGCAGACACCGATGACACCTTGAGCGCGAGCGAGCGCGAAGGCGCGTTTCAATATGCGGCGCTGTGGAAGCGGGCGCTGATCGTGTTTGCCGGGCCTGCGACCAATCTGATCGTGACGCTGGCGATCTTTGCGTCGTTCAATCTCGCTTACGGGCAGGTCGAATCCTCCAACGCCATTGGCGGTTTTGCGGAAACTTCTGCGGCGCGCGATGCCGGGATGGAGGTGGGCGACAAGATCATCGCTATCGATGGCGACCCGACCCCGTCATTTCAGGATATCGGCAGCAAGGTGCTGATGTATCCGGACAAGACGGTGAACCTGACGGTCGAGCGCGATGACCGGCAGATGGAAATCCCGGTCAAGATCGCCAGCGTGGTCGAAACCGACCAGTTCGGGAATGAATCTCGCATCGGGCGGCTGGGTGTCGCCTCGGGCGCTCCGGAAATAACGTCGGTCGGCCCGGTGCAGGCACTGGTGATCGCATGGGACCAGACGATGGGTCTGGTCGATATGATGGTGACCGGGATCATCCAGATCGTTTCGGGCGACCGGTCGGTGAAAGAGCTGGGCGGGCCGATCAAGATTGCGAAATATTCCGGCGAGCAGCTCAGCCTCGGCTGGTTGGCCTTTGTGAACTTCGCGGCGCTGATATCGCTTAATTTGGCATTCATTAATCTGCTGCCAATCCCCGCTCTGGATGGTGGGCACCTCGCTTTTTATGCAGCGGAGGCCGTTCGCCGGAAACCGGTTGGTGCGCGGGGGATGGAAATGGCGTACCGGACGGGAATGGCCCTGGTGCTGATGTTGATGTTGTTCGTCACATTCAATGATCTGGCTTCGCTCTCGCTCTTCGGGTGAGGGATCGGGGCTCAGGCAGGACAAAAGGCGGGTCGTATCGGGTACCAGCTTCTTGATTGCGCGCACCGCATCGGGCATTGGCGACAATTGCTTCTTGTGACCGGCGAAATCACGATGGATCTGACGGCCGGACCGAAAACCTATGGACGGGAATTTTTCCGAAATGAACGGCACACCGATGCGTAGCGCCATGGCCGCGCACAAAAAGGGCACTTTTGCGCTCGCCCTGCTTTCCGGCACCATTCTGGCGGGGCTGCCATCCGGCGCGCTGGCTCAGGATGCTGGCGATCCCGCCGCGTTGCCGACCGCGCAGGCTGGCCCGGAAGCGCAGAGCGGAGAGGCACCTGTTGTTCAGGCTCCGCAAGCCGATGTCATCCAGACCATTTCCGTCTCCGGCGCGCAGCGTCTGGAGCCGCAAACGATCCTGTCCTACATCCGCATCCGTCCGGGCCAGACCTACACCGCGGCGCTGGGCGACCAGACGCTGAAGGAACTGGCGGATACCGAGCTGTTCTCCGATTTCTCGATCCGCAATGATCGCGGCGCGGTGCTCATCACGGTGGTCGAGAACCCGGTGATCAACCGGATTATTCTGGAAGGGAACGACCGGCTGGATAGCGACAAGATCCTGCCGGAAATCAAGCTGGCGCCGCGCCAGATTTTCACCCGTTCCAAAACCCGCGCAGACGTGGCCCGTATCATCGAGCTGTACAAGCGGCAGGGGCGCTTTGCCGCCACGGTCGAGCCGAAGATTGTCGAGCTCAGCCAGAACCGTGTCGATCTGGTGTTCGAGATCAGCGAAGGGCCCAAGTCCAAGGTCCGCCAGATCAACATCATCGGCAACGAGGTGTTCGGCGACGGCACTCTGCGCGGTGAAATGGTCACCAAACAGGCGCGGCTCACCAGCTTCCTGTCGTCCAACACCAGCTATGACCCTGACCGTCTGGCATTCGACCAGCAGAAACTGCGCGAGTTCTACCTGACCGAGGGTTACGTCGATTTCCGCGTCGTGTCGGCTGTGGCCGAACTGACGCCGGACAAGCGCGACTTCATCATCACCTATGTGGTGGAAGAGGGCGAGAAGTACGATTTCGGCGAGGTCAGCGTCGACAGCCAGTTGCGCGACTTCTCAAGCGAAGGCCTCAGTGCCAATCTGCCGATGAAGACCGGCGATGGTTACAATGCCAAACTGGTTGAAGATACGGTCGAACAGCTGAGCGAACTCGCCGGCACGTTCGGTTACGCATTCGCCGATGTGCAACCGGAATTCTCGCGCAATCGCGACAGCAAGACCATGGACGTCGCTTTCGTCCTGCGCGAGGCACCGCGCGTTTATGTCGAGCGGGTTGACATCAACGGCAACACGCTGACGCAGGACAAGGTGATCCGCCGCGAAATGCGGCTGGCCGAGGGCGATGCGTTCAACTCCCTGCAAGTTGCGCGTTCGACCAACCGCATCAATTCGCTGGGCTTCTTCCAGGAAAACTTCGAGATCGAGCAGAAGGAAGGCTCTGCGCCGGACCGGATTGTTCTGGAAGCCAATGTCGAAGACCAGCCGACCGGTGAATTGCAGCTCTCCGCCGGTTTCTCCTCGATCGAGAGCTTCCTGCTGGCGGCCTCTATCCGCGAACGCAACTTCCGTGGCCGCGGCCAGACGGTGGGCGCTTCGGTCAACTGGTCGCGTTTCTCGCGCTCTGCCGGGATCAATTTTAGCGAGCCCTATGTGTTCGATCGGAACATCTCGATGGGCGTCGATCTGTACCGCCGCGATTTCAACAGCTTCAATTTCACCAACAACGATCGCAACACGACGTTCGAACAGACCACCACCGGCGGTTCGATCCGCGCCGGTGTGCCGCTGACCGAGTATATGTCGCTGATCGGCAGCTACACGCTGAACCACGACAAGGTCTCGCTGGACGAGAACCAGTTCTTTGCCGACTTCGATGGCGATGGCGTGGCCACCTGTGAGCCGCTGCTGGCAGGCCGCTTCCTGTGCGACTCGCTGGGTTCGCGGACCAGCTCGATTGCCGGACTGACGCTGAATTACAACTCGCTCAACAGCCGGTTCCGCCCGACACGCGGCGAAAGCATCAGCATCACTGGCGAATATGCTGGGCTCGGCGGGTCGGTCGAATATGCCCGGATTCGCGGCAAGGCGGCGAAATACTGGTCTGTCTTCAATGGCTTTATCTTCTCGCTGCAAGGCGAGGGCGGATACATCAAGGGCTTGGCGGATCGCGAAGGCGAGGGCGTCGACGATGTTCTGCTGACGGACCGTTTCTTCCTTGGCGAGCCGCAAATTCGCGGCTTCGACATCCGCGGTGTCGGCCCGCGCGTTCTGCGTCAGCCGATTGTCGATGATGGCGAAGGCAACCCGCTGATCATTACCGATCGCAACCGGGTGGCCGACGATGCCATTGGCGGCAACGCCTACTACCTTGGCCGCGCCGAACTGGAGATTCCGCTGGGTTCGGGCGTGCGCGAGCTGGGCCTGCGTCCTTCGCTGTTCGTCGATGTCGGCGCGCTGTGGAATGTGACCGAGCCAGTGCTGCAGAACAGCCCGTTCCCCGGTGGCCTCTCGTTCCAGCAAACCGATGGTGACGGAAACCCCATCTTCATCGGCCCCGATGGCTCGCCCACGCTGGACCCGGCACAAACCAACGGCACCCCCAACCAGCCGCTTAACCAGACGATTGACCCGTTTCAGGAAGTCTTCCTGGGCGATTCCTCTTCGCCGCGCGTATCCGTGGGCATCGGGGTCAACTGGAACTCGCCTTTCGGTCCGTTCAGGATTGATTTTGCCCGCGTGCTTAAGAAGCAGCCGGGCGACGACACCAAAACATTGTCATTCAACGTAGGAACACAGTTCTAATGAAAATTCTTGCCAAAACACTCGCAGCCGCCAGCGTAGCCGCCGCCACTGTGGCCGGTGCGCCTGCCGCAGCGCAGGTCAGCGGCATCGCCGTGAGCAGCCCGGAAGCGGTTTTCCTCCGCTCGGCTGCGCGCCAGGCCGCTTACACCCAGATCGCCCAGACCTATGCTGCGCAAATTCAGCAGATCGGAACCATGCGTCAGGAAGCGCAGACCCTGCAGCAGAGCCTCGACACCAATGGCGATGGCCAGGTGACCGATGCCGAAGCCGCCGCCAATCAGGGCGTGACCACACAGGTTCAGCAGAAACTGCAGCAGATTGCGCAGACAGGCCAGCCGATCACGCTGGCGCAGACCTATGTGATCGAGCAGTTGTTGATGGATTACAACAACGCGCAGCAGCAGGTCATCTCGTCCAAAGGCATCCAGCTGATGCTGCCGGCTGACGGCGTGCAGTATGTGTCCGACGCTGCCGATGTCACGTCCGACATTCTCGGCGTACTGGACCAGCGTCTGCCGACTGTACAGGCCGCGCCGCCGGCAAACTGGCGTCCGCGCCGCGAATCGCTGGCTCTGCAGCAGTCACTCCAGCAGATTCTTGCCGGTCTCGCCCAGCAGCAAGCCGCACAGGCTGCCCAGCAGGGTGCCGCCGCTCCGCAGCCGACCGGCCGCTAAGCCAGACAGAAACGGGGCAGGGGGAAACGATGGACGCTGACAAGCCATATGACATCCGGCGCGTGCTGGAGGCATTGCCGCATCGTTACCCCCTGCTGCTGGTCGACCGGGTGAAGTCGCTCGATTTGGGCGAGCGGATCCACGCGGTGAAGGGCGTGACCTTCAACGAGGATTTCTTCCAAGGCCATTTCCCCGGCCAGCCGATCATGCCGGGCGTCCTGCAGATCGAAGCCATGGCGCAGGCCGCCGCGATCCTCGGCATCGAGACACTGGAACTGGCCGGAACCGGCAAGCTGGTGTTCTTCATGGGCATCGAGAACGCGAAGTTCCGCAAGCCGGTGACACCGGGCTGCCTGCTCGACCTGGAGGTCGAATTCACCCAGAAACGCAGCCGTGTCTACAAGTTCAAAGGCAAGGCGAGCGTCGAAGGTGCGGTGCATAGCGAAGCCGAATTTACGGCGATGATTGCAGATCCGAGTTAGTTTGTTTTGACCCTGCGGGCGGGGTGCATCCGCACCCCTTGCTGCGCCGCATAAGCGGCGGCGCGCGGTCGCGCGCTGTCGTCGCCTCTCGGCGCCGAACCATTCCAAGCCAAAGAGCTTGCTGCAAAGCACGGTCCGCGTTCTAGAGCGCCGCCGAAAGCAGAGCGGGGCATGCCCAACCTAAAGCAACACCCCAAACCCGTTCATCCTGAGCTTGTCGAAGGATTGCGCTTCTTTCTGACGCTTCGCCAAATTCGGGGCCCTTCGACAGGCTCAGGGCGAACGGATATTGGGGGAGGGAGCCAAGCCTGGTGGCCAACCAGTGGCTTGGAATGGGCCGGGGCCTAGAGGCTCCGCAAGGCCACGCGGCCGCCCCGCAGGTGCTCGACCTGAAAGGTCGAAACAGCACCGAGGACGCGCTTGCGGATGCAGGTGCGAAAAGCAAACAGAGCGCGCTCGCCAACGCTTGCAATTGGGGCGCAAACCTCTATTAGCCGCGCCTTCTCTATTCACAGCGCGTCCGGTCGGAACCGGGCACAAGCTTTAAGGACACACCGCCATGAAGGCCGAAGGACATCCCGATTACCACACCATCACGGTCAAGATGACCGATGGCACCGAATTCCAGACCCGCAGCACGTGGGGCAAGGAAGGCGACACGATGACGCTCGACATCGATCCCACCAGCCACCCGGCATGGACCGGCGGCAAGCAGCAGATTCAGGAAGGCGGCCGCGTCGCAGCCTTCAACAAGCGCTTCGGCGGGCTCAGCCTCAAGAAGTAAGCTTCTTCAGCGTTTTGCGAAATACGGAAAGGGCGGTCCTGCGGGGCCGCCCTTTTTGGTTTTCAGCGGAGCAGAATTTTGGCTACAACGGCGGAAATATCGTTGGAGTAGCGTGACTTCGCAAGCGCGGTTGTCCGTTCTTTCAACCAATCAGGTCCAAAGAGACGCCATTGCTTCTCTGCGAACAATGCCTGCAACGGTTCGAAATTGTCAGCCTTCACCTTCGCAGCAACCAATCCAAAATTGATCGAGCAATCAGCCGCGATGAAGTCTTTTGCGCGCAGGTCACTTCCTAGCCGATTCAGGACGATCTGACGGGTCTTTGCCTCTTTGAAAAGCTTGTAGCGGGTGCTCTTGCTGTCAGGGTCGAGTTCCGACACAGCAACCCCGCTACTGTCCAGAAAGCTCTTGCATTCGAGAGCGAGCAGCTCGTTTCTGCCCCCGCTATATGCAACTAGATCTATTTCCCAACGTGGAGACGACGGTCGCCCGATCGCTACTTTTTCTTCTTTCGTGAGATCGACTTTCACCGAGTTCTGGACCCAGTATCCCTCTCGAAAAAACAGCTCAGATGCGAGTTGCTCAAAGGCGTCCATTTCACTCCCACCCCCACGGTTTCTCGCGGTACCATTTCGTCAGCACATATTTCAGCCCCTTGCGAACCTTCATGCCGTGGTGGAGCGTGTTCGGGTTCACCTCGCCATCGGGGCGGCGATTGTTCCATGCCAGCAGCTTGCCGGCCTCGGGCTGGAAGCTCTTTTTCAGGACCTTGAACCGCGTCGCGCCGCCTGCCTCAACATCGTTGAGATAGACCATGCAGGTCCAGGTCCGCTGCCCGGCGACCGAGCAGTATTTCTCCCAATCCTCGCCGTCGGGCGCGAAGTAATCGGTGTGCGCTTTGAATTCCTGCCCGACATCATAGCGCTGGCCCTGCAGAGGCTCGCCGTAGGCCGGGTCGATCCCGGTCAGCGCGTCGAGCTTTGCTTCCATCGCCTGCACCGCCGGATGGGCTGCATCCAGATCACAAGTTTCGCTGGTGCGGAAATAATGATCGCCGTTGGCGTCCGCTAGGGTGGAGGGGCGGCGTTCGGCCTCGATCAGCGCCATCAGCTGCGCGCACAGCTCCGGCTCCGCAAAGCCGCGCCGCTGGAAGACTTCGGCTTTGGGGAAGGGCAGCTTTTGCACGCCGCCATAGGCCAGCAGCCGCTCGCCCGAGGATTCGTTTGGTTGCAACATCGGTGTTCCAGCATCAGATATCCGGCGAGACCGTGCAAGCAGCAAAGGTAAGAATATTGCGCCTGAGCGCCGCCAGCGCAGTTTTCGCTTCCCAATCGGGGCCGCTTATGCAACAGGCTCGCCCCCGCCTGAAAGCGCCCTTGACGGGCGTGTTTACGGGCGTAACAGCCCCGCCATGCACGGCAGTTTCGGGGCATGTGGCGATCGTAGCTCAGTTGGTTAGAGCGCCGGTTTGTGGTACCGGAGGTCGCGGGTTCAAACCCCGTCGATCGCCCCATTTTTCGCTTCCGATCATGCCGCTTTCAGCACCTGCGCAGGGACGCGATAATGACAGCTTTCTGGACCGAACCCGATTATGACGATCACGAGCTGGTGCAGCTCGTCCGCCATCCGGAAAGCGGGCTGACCGCGATTATTGCGCTGCATTCCACCCATCTTGGCCCCGGTGCCGGGGGCACGCGCTTCTGGCATTATGCCGAGCCAAAGGCCGCGATGCGCGATGCGCTGCGCCTGAGCCGCGGGATGAGCTACAAGAACGCGATGGCCGGTCTGCCCATGGGCGGCGGCAAGGCTGTGATCCTGGCCGGTGCGGACAAGCGCAAGACACCTGAAATGCTCGCCGCCTTCGGTGATGCAGTAGAGGCTCTGAATGGCCGCTATGTTACGGCCGAGGATGTCGGGATCAGCGAAGACGATATGGTCGCCGTTTCGCAGCGCACCGCGCATGTCTCCGGCCTGCCGGTCGATGGCAGCGCAGGCGACAATATGGCGGGCGGCGATCCCGGACCCTTCACCGCGATGGGCATCTATCACGGCATCAAGGCGGCTGTGCGTTACAGACTGGGCAAGGACAACGTAAAGGGCGTGCATGTCGCCATCCAGGGCACCGGCAGTGTGGGCGGCGGCGTGGCCAAATTGCTCGCGCAGGATGGCGCCAAGCTGACCCTGTCGGATATCGATGAAGGCCGGGCGAAGGCACTGGCCGACGAGCTGGGCGGCGAAGTCGCTGCACCCGATGCGATCATGAGCACGTCCTGCGATGTCTTCAGCCCCAACGCGCTGGGCGCCATTCTGGACGAGGAGGGCATTGCGCGCCTCGATTGTCCGATTGTCGCCGGCGGGGCCAACAACCAGCTCGCCCGCGCGCATCACGGGGCACAGCTTGCCGAGCGCGGGATCCTGTATGCGCCGGATTATGTCATCAACGCGGGCGGGATCATCAGCGTGACGATGGAATATCTGTGCCGCTGCCACGGCGATCCATGCGACATCAATGAAGTGCGCAAGCGTCTCGCGCTGATCCCCGGACGTCTGGAAGAAATCTGGGCGGAAAGCGATAGCAGCGGCGTGTCCTCCGATGTCGTTGCCGACCGCATGGCGCAAAAGCTGATCGGGCGGTAATCGTTTGGGGCTGGAAGGCCACCCTTTGGACCGCCTTCCCACCACTGGTATCTGCCTGTAAGAGAGCCGGTAACACGCGCAATTTCCCCGCTAGAGCCCATTCATGCACGGTTTCGCCAATCCCCGCCGGTTCCTCGCGATTGCCCGCTGGCTGACGCCTGCGCTGCTGATTTCGGGACTGGTGCTGACGGCAGGCGCGACATGGTGGGGCCTGACACAGGTTCCGCCCGACCGGCTGATGGGCGAGACGGTACGCATCCTGTTTATCCACGTACCTGCCGCTTGGCTGGGCATGGGCGGATGGACGGCCATTGCGCTGTCCAGCATCGCTCTGCTCGTCTGGCGTCATCCCCTGGCCGCCATCGCCGCGCGGGCCTCGGCTGCACCGGGCATGGTGTTCACTGCCGTCTGTCTGGCAACCGGCTCTATCTGGGGCCGCCCGACATGGGGCACCTGGTGGGTATGGGACGGGCGGCTGACCAGCATGCTGGTGCTGCTGTTCCTCTATGCCGGATACATCGCCCTGGCGCAGGCCAGCGCGCGTGAAGGCGTTTCGCAGCGCATTCCGGCGATTTTTGCACTGGTCGGCGCGATCAACATTCCGATTATCAACCGCTCGGTCGTCTGGTGGAATTCGCTGCACCAGCCGCCCAGCCTGACCGTGGGCAAGAGCGCGATCGATCCGGCTTACCTCTGGCCTCTGCTCATTGCCGTGCTGGGGTATTCGCTGCTGTTTGGCGGCGTGGTGCTGGCGCGGATGCGGGCCTTGCTCGCCGATATGCAGGCCGATGCGCGGCTGCGGCGCAAGGCGATGGAGACCGCCTGATGCGCGAGGGGTTGGCCCAGTGGGATTTCGTGGTCGCATCCTATGCGGTGGGGCTGCTGGCGATTGGCGCTCTGGTGCTGTGGGCCTTCATCACCATGCGCAAGGCAGAAGCCCGGCGTGAGGAGGCGCGGCGCAAATGACTATGCTCAAAGCGAAACACCAGCGGCTCGTTCTGGTCGTGATCGCACTGGTGGTGCTGATCGGGGCCGGATTGCTCGCCGCATGGGGCCTGCGCAGCGAGGCGAATTACTTCTACACGCCCAGCCAGATTGTCGCCGATCCGCCGGAAAAGACCCGCCTCGTCCGTCTGGGCGGCATGGTGCAGACAGGGTCCATTGCGCAGCAGGCCGACGGGGTCTCGATCAGGTTTGTTGTGTCCGATGGCGAGGCGTCCATGCCTGTGCAGTTCACCGGCATCGTGCCTGATCTGTTTGTCGAGAATTCCGGCGTAGTGGCAGAGGGGCGCATGGGCGACGGCACCTTCATGGCAGAGACCCTGCTGGCCAAGCATGACGAAAACTATGTGCCGCGCGAATTGCAGGAAATGACCGAGCATCAGGCGCAGCAGGTGGTGGCTGAGACCACCGGGGGTTCGCCCGAGTGACAGCAGAAATCGGCCTCGCCGCGCTGTGGATGGCGGCTGCGCTGTGCATGCTGCAATTCATCGCAGGCGCGCTGGCGACGCGCAGCGAAGGCAACGATATCGGCGCGCTTACACGGCCTGCCGCCATTGTGCAGGGGCTATTGGCGCTGACCGCGTTTGCCTGCCTGTTGTGGCTGTTTGCGATCACCGATCTGTCGGTGAAGCTGGTCGCCACCAATTCGCATTCCGAAAAGCCGATGATTTACAAGCTGACCGGTGCGTGGGGGAATCACGAGGGCTCGATGCTGCTGTGGGTCGCGGTCATGGCGCTGTCGGGCGCAGCCATCGGCGCGCTGGAGAAACGCCTGCCCGAACGCACGATACAGGCGGTTCTCGCTGCGCAAGGGGCGGTTGGCGTGGGCTTCTATGCCTTCCTGATCGGCAGCTCCAATCCGTTCGAGCGTCTGCCCTCTCCGGCGGCGCAGGGGGCGGGTTTGAACCCGCTGCTGCAGGACTGGGGCCTCGCCTTCCATCCGCCGACTTTATACATCGGCTATGTCGGCCTATCGGTCGCTTTCAGCTTTGTCGTCGGCGCGCTGATTACGCGGCAGGTGAACCCCGACTTTGCCCGCGCGATGCGGCCCTGGGTGCTGGGCGCGTGGGTGTTCCTGACGCTGGGGATCGCGGCGGGCAGCTGGTGGGCTTATTACGAGCTGGGCTGGGGCGGTTGGTGGTTCTGGGACCCGGTGGAGAATGCCTCGCTGATGCCATGGCTGGCCGCGACGGCGCTGCTGCATTCGGTCACGGTCTTGGCTGCCCGCGATGCCCTGCGGACATGGACCGTGATGCTGGGCGTGGTAGCGTTTTCGATGAGCATGCTGGGCACCTTCATCGTCCGGTCGGGCGTGCTGACGAGCGTGCACAGCTTTGCCGTCGATCCGGAGCGCGGTGTGTTCATCCTCATCCTGCTCGCCCTGTATATTGGCGGTGCGCTGGCGCTGTTCGCATGGCGGGCCAGCAGCATTGCAGAGGGCAAACGCTTTGCCGTGGCCAGCCGCGAGACGGCGCTGGTGTTCAACAACATCATGCTGTGCGCCATTCTGGGCGTCGTGCTGCTGGGCACGCTCTATCCGCTGATGGCAGAGGCAGCGGGAGATCGGGTTTCCATCGGCCCGCCCTATTTCAACCCTGTCAGCGCAGTGTTCGCTCTACCGATGTTTGCCGTGATGGCGGTCGGCCCGATCCTGCGCTGGCGGCAGGACAGCGCGCGGCGGATTTCGAAGGGCGTTATTGTCCTTGCCGCAGTCGGTGTGGTGACGGCCCTTGCAGGCGCGCTGCTGAGCGATGCGGGCATCTTGCCCATTCTCGGCCTCGCCTTTGCCGCCGTGATTGCCGTGGCCGCTGTGATGCCGCTTTACGGGCGGAAATTGAGCCGGACCCCGATGGCGACATGGGGCATGGTGCTGGCCCATTTCGGCGTCGCCGTAGCGCTGTTCGGCATGGCCAGCGAGAGCGGCTTTTCCAAGGAAACGCTGGCCGCAGTCAGCGCCGGCGAGAGCGCCCAGATCGGCCCCTATGAAGTGACTCTGGAAGGCGTGGAGCCACTGGCCGGGCCGAACTGGACAGCGCTGGAGGCGCGCCTTTCGGCGAGCGACGGGGGTGACGCTGTCATCCTGCGCCCGCAATCGCGCACCTTTGTGCAGCCGGTGCAGACAACCACCGAAAGCGCGCTGCTGAACCGGTGGGACGGGCAGCTTTATGCCGTGCTGGGTCAAGCGGCGGGCGACGGCCGCTGGCAATTGCGGCTGTGGTGGAAGCCGTTCGTGGCGATGATCTGGTACGGATCGCTGCTGATTGCGCTGGGCGGTATTCTGGCCGCTGTAGGTCATATAAGGCGCTCTCGGCGGCGCAAAGCACTGGAAGTGCGGCTTGCGGAGCAAGAGGCCGACCTGCTTCTGGTCCGACGACAAGAAGAGGCGATGGCATGAACCGCTGGGCGTTTTATATTCCCCTCGCGCTGTTTGCGCTGTTTGTCGGGTTGGCAGGCTATCAGCTGACCCAGCCCAAGGCGGACGAGATCCCCAGCCGGATGGTGGGCAAGCCCTTGCCTGCGTTCGAGCTGCCGCCAGGCCGGGCAGACGGAGCGCCGGTGACGAATGCGGCCTTCACCGACGGCCAGCCGCGCCTGCTGAACATCTGGGCGACATGGTGCCTGCCATGCATTGCAGAGGCTCCGCATCTGGAGAGCCTTAAAGAAGCAGGCGCGCCGATTGTCGGCATCGCCATTCGTGATACGCAGGAAGACATCGCTGCATTTCTAGCCGAGCATGGCGATCCCTATACTGGTATTGCCATTGACGAGCGGTCATCCGTGCAGCTCGCCATCGGTTCAAGCGGAGTTCCGGAAACCTTCGTGATCGACGGGCAGGGGATCATCCGCCACCAGCATATCGGCGATATCCGCGAACGCGATGTTCCGCTGATCCTCGAAAAACTTCGGGAGGCGGGCGAATGATGCGGCGCCTGTGGCTCATGTTCGCAGCGATTGCCTGTCTTGCCCTGCCACTGGGGTATGCTGCGGCGCAGACGGCTGACGAAACGTCGATGGCCGACACCCAGCTTGCCGATCCCGCTCAGGAGGCCGAGGCCAAAGCGCTGATGGAAAGCCTGCGCTGTCTCACCTGCCAGTCGCAATCCATCGCCGATAGCGATGCGGAAATGGCGGTCGATATGCGGCATCTGGTGCGCAGCCGGATGCAGGCGGGCGAAAGCCCGGAAGACATTCGCCAATGGCTGATCGAGCGATATGGCGATTATATCAGCTACGCGCCCGAAGCGGGCGGGATCACCTGGCCGCTCTATGCCATCCCTGCGGTTCTGGTGTTGCTTGCGCTGGGCCTGCTTGTCCGCCGCCTGAGGCGTTCCTGATGAGCTGGATTGCAGTCGTCTTGCTAGGCGCGGGCGCGTTAGCCTGCGGCGCGGTGCTGCTGCGCGATGCGCGCAATCTGTGGACCCTGTTTGCGGCGGCTCTGGTGTTCGGTCTTGCCGGTTATGCCGCGCAAGGCTTCCCCGGTCTGCCCTCCGCGCCGCTGCCTAAGGCCGATACGACGCTGACAGCGGCTCCGGCGCTGATAGATGCACGGCGTGAGTTTTTCGACGCCTCGCGCCCGCCCAGTCGCTTCGTCCTGACCGGCGACACCTATGCGCGCCGCGGGGATTACGAGACGGCCAGCGGGTTCTATCGCAACGCCGTGGCGGAAAATCCCAATGACGGCGAGGGCTGGCTGGCGCTGGCGGTTGCTCTGGTGGAATATGCCGACGGGCGGGGCACGCCCGGTGCGCTTCTGGCTTACCAGAATGCGCGCGATGCGCTGCCCGGCAATCCGGCAGTCGGCTATTTCGCTGCTTTGCCCGAATTGCGCGCCGGCCGCCTGCCGGAAACGCGCGAATTGTGGGCCGAAGCGCTTGAAGGCGCACGGGAAAATGCACCGGGCTATGATTATGTGCAGGAACGCGTGGACTCGCTCGACAATCTGATGGCTGCCATTGTTGCGCAGGGCGGGTCCTGAACACGTTCCAAGCGGGTTATTGCGCCGGTATGCCGCCGCTGCTACCCGCGCGCCTTGCTTTGCTGAAGCGTCGCCGCAAGCGCAGCGCACTGCAGGGATCGACGGGTCACTTCTTTAAGGTCCTTTGACGGATGAGCGACAGCGCACCAACAGCGATCGATCGCGCGCCTCCGGGCGGTGAAAGCTCCGGCCACGGCGCGACCAAGGGCGCGCTGGCGGTGGGCGCCATCGGTATCGTCTTCGGCGATATCGGCACCAGCCCGCTTTACGCCTTCCGCGAGACCTTTGCCGGCACCGCCAACATCGCCATCGACCGGCTGCACGTGCTGGGCGTGGTCAGCCTGATTTTCTGGTCGATGCTGCTGGTGGTGGCGATCCAGTATGTCACCATCCTGATGCGGGCGGACAACAAGGGGCAGGGCGGCAGTCTGGCCCTCGTGGCGCTGCTGAGCCGCCATATGGGCAAGAGCTCCTATGGCTGGCTGGTCGTGCTGCTGGGCGTGTTTGCCACCAGCCTGTTCTACGGCGACAGCATGATCACCCCGGCGATTTCGGTCCTATCTGCGGTGGAGGGGCTGACCGTCGTCGATCAGGGGCTGGAGCCGTTTGTTATCCCCATTGCGCTGGTCCTGCTGGTGTTCCTGTTCATGCTGCAACGGCGGGGTACGGCGAAGGTCGGCGCGCTGTTTGCCCCGGTGATGATCGTCTATTTCATCACCATTGCGGGGCTGGGGCTCAACCAGATCTGGCAGAACCCCGACATTCTGTGGGCGCTCAATCCGTATTATGCGGTGATGTTTTTCTACCTCGACGGGTTTGTCGCGTTTCTAGCACTCGGCGCCGTGGTGCTGGCTGTGACGGGCAGTGAGGCGCTGTATTCCGATATGGGCCATTTCGGACGCGGACCGATGCGGCTGTCGTGGTTCGGCTTTGTGATGCCTTGCTTGCTGCTCAACTATTTCGGGCAGGGCGCGATGATTGCCGGTCTGCCGCCGGAGCAGGCCGCCGAGGTGGTGCGCAATCCGTTCTTCCTGCTGGCTAGCGAGGAATGGCGTCTGCCGCTCGTGATCCTTGCCACCGTGGCCACCTTTATCGCCAGCCAGGCGGTGATCAGCGGCGCGTTCAGTATCACCCATCAGGCGATGCAGCTCGGCTTTATCCCGCGACTTTCCATCCGCCACACCAGCGAGACCGAGGCGGGGCAGATTTACATTCCGGTGGTCAACTGGGCGCTGATGATCGCGGTGATCATTCTGGTGCTGACCTTCCAGAACTCGTCCAATCTCGCGAGCGCTTACGGCATTGCGGTGACGGGCGCGGTCACTATCGATACGCTTCTGATGGGCGTGCTGTTCGTGGGCGTGTGGAAGTGGAAATGGTGGTACGCGCTGCCCGTCGTGCTGCTGTTCCTGATCGTCGATGGGGCGTATTTCGCGGCGAACCTGGTGAAGATACCCGATGGCGGCTGGTTCCCGCTGGTCGTCGGCCTGATCGCGTTCACACTTTTGACCACATGGGCGCGGGGCCGCAAGATCATGCGCGACCGAATGACCGAGGTCGCACTGCCAATCGAGATTTTCGCCAAGAGCGCCAAGAACAGCGCAACCCGTGTGCCGGGCACCGCGATTTTCATGGCCAGCAGCACCGCCGGTGTGCCCAGCGCGCTGCTGCACAATATCAAGCACAATAAGGTGCTGCACGAGCGGGTGGTGATCCTGACGGTCGAGATCGCCGACATTCCCTATGTCGATCCGGCCAAGCGCTGCGAGTATCACGATCTGGGCGACGGGTTCTTCCGCTCGGTGCTGCATTACGGCTTCATGGAGGCCACCGATGTTCCCACGGGTCTCAAGACCATGGAGCAGTGCGGCGGCGAGTTCGACATGATGCAGACCAGCTTCTTCCTCAGCCGCCAGACCCTGCTGCCGAGCGACAATCCCGCAATGCCGATCTGGCGTGAGAAAATCTTCGCGTGGATGCTCCGCAACGCGGCGACGGCGATGGAGTTTTTCAACCTGCCGACGAACCGTGTGGTGGAGCTGGGGTCGCAGGTGCGGATCTAACTAATTGTCTGGATACTCCTTGCAACAGATCAGCTTCGCATCCACTCTCGTTGGATGAGCGACCAGCCCCGTATGCAAGAGTTAAGACAGCTTCTCTATCTCTACCTCGCGTGGCGACACAAGAAGAAGGGCCAACTAAGCAAAGCGCGATCTCGCTTAGAAAAGGCGCTCCAACTAACACAGAAGTCTGATTATTATCCCTTGGCTCTCGCTTTCGACGGAGTTCTAAGCATCGGAGAAGACCAAATCTCGCGAGCAAGAGATAGGTTTCGCAGAGGCTTGGAATTGTCGCGGCATGTGGGTCAAGCAGATCAAATATTTGTGGGGGACGTCTGCTTTCTGTGGCTCACCATTTGTGATGGGAATTGCAACTTCAGCCAGATCAAGAGTGCTTATGATGCAGCGGTAAGTTCAAGACCAAAGGCAAGTCGCTTCTTCCGGCTCTTGCTGCAGATCGGTTCTGAGGAGACGCTAGCAGAGATTTGCGGAGATCGAGAACCAAAAGGCTTAATTTATCAAAATGCGATTGGATCGACAGCCGTTGAGGGTGCCGACGTTACGATCCGCTTTTAGTATCTGATCTCAAGCCGTAGGCGGTTCGTCCTTCATCACCTCGTCCTCCTGCCCGACATCCAGCCCGTGCTTCAGCAGCATGGGAATCTGGGTGAAGGTGAAGAGGAAGCTCAGCGGCATGAAGACCCATAGCTTCGCCCACAGCCAGCCTTCGAAGTCCATCACCCGCACCAGTACTTCGTTCAGCCCGGCAAGCACCAGAAAGAACACGCCCCAATTGCGGGATAGTTTGAGCCAGCCTTCGAGGCTGAGGCCCTCGAATGCCGCCTCCAGCAGGATTTTCAGCAGTGCTTTGCCGCGCAGCCATCCGCCGAGCAGCAGCACACCGAACAACAGATAGATCGCGGTTGGCTTGAACTGGATGAAGCGTTCGTCCTGCAGCCAGATGGTAAGGCCGCCAAACCCGACGATCAGCGCGGTCGAGAGCATCAGCATCGGCGAGACATGGCCGAATTTGAGTTTGCTGAAGACCAGCGCGACCACCGCCGCAACCATGAAGGCGATGGTGCCGTAGATGACCGCCGCGATCTCTCCGAACATCGAGTTTTCGGGCGGCTGGTAGAACTTGTAGACGCCGAGGAAGATCAGCAGCGGGCCGTAATCGACAAGGATGTTGAGCCAGCCTGATTTGGGTTTGTTCGGAGGGACGGTGTCGGTGGGTTCGGTCACGATGCGTTGAATCTCATTTTTTCCGCTCATCCTGAGCTTGTCGAAGGATCGTCCTTCTTTTGGGGGCAAAGGTCTAGAGGAAAGGGCAGCCCTTCGACAGGCTCAGGGCGAACGGGGTCGTCGGCTGGAGGTTTTCAGGGCGGGGAGTGAGGGTCAGGGTTACGCCACCCCCGCAATCACGCGCGCGACCAGATCGGGGTCGAAGGGCCGCAAATCGTCGATTGTCTCGCCCACGCCGATAGCGTGGATCGGCAGACCGTATTGCTCTGCCGCCGCGACCAGGACACCGCCGCGCGCGGTGCCGTCCAGCTTGGTCATGATCAGGCCGGTTACGCCCGCCACTTCCTTGAAAACGTCGATCTGCGACAGCGCGTTCTGGCCGTTGGTTGCATCGAGCACCAGCAGCACATTGTGCGGGGCTTCCGGATTGAGGCGGCCGAGAACTTTCCTGATCTTGGCTAGCTCGTCCATCAGCTCAGTCTTGTTCTGCAGGCGCCCAGCCGTGTCCACCACTAGCGCGTCGATGCCCTGATCGGTCGCGGCCTTCACGCCGTCGAACACGATGCTGGCAGGGTCGCCACCTTCTGCGCCCCGGATGATCGGCACGCCGATACGTTCGGCCCAGGTGGCGAGCTGGCCGATGGCGGCGGCGCGGAAGGTGTCGCCCGCCGCCAGCATGACGCCGTAATCGTCTTCCTGCAGCCAATGCGCCAGCTTGGCGATGGTGGTTGTCTTGCCGCTGCCATTGACGCCGATGACCAGAATGACCTGCGGGCGGGGGAAGGCGGTGATTTCCAGCGGGACGGCGACGGGACGCAGGATGGCAGCAATCTCCTCCGCCACAGCCTCTTTCAACTGGCGTTCGGTGATCTCCAGACCGAAGCGGCGCTCGCGCAATTTGTCCTTGATCCGCGCGGCGGCTGCGGGGCCGAGGTCGGAGACGATCAGCGCGTCTTCCACCTCGTCCAGCGTCGCCTCGTCCAGCTTGGCATTGCCGGCAGAGCTGGGTCCGCTCGATGCGGCGACATCGGGCAGGTTCTCGCCCAGCCGGTCTGAAGTTTTGCGAAAGCCTCCCAGCAGGCGTTCGGTCCAGCTCGTTTTGGTCAAAGGAGCATGCCCTTCTCGATTGTGGTCGGAGTGATGGTCAGGATGGTCCCGGCCGGCGTGCCCTGCGGCACGGCCACCCGCGCGAAGCTGGGGCCGTAGCCTGTCCCGTCCCGCTCGGCGAGGACTTCCTGCGGGCGCCCGATCAGGCTTTCCAGCCACAGATTGCGGCGTGCCGTTGTGGCTTTGCGCAGTTCGGCAGCGCGAGTCTTGATAGCCGCGCGGTCTACTTGCGGCATCCGCGCTGCGGGCGTGCCGGGGCGGGGCGAATAGGGGAAGATGTGGCCATGGACGATATCGAGTTCGTCGATGATCGAGAGATTGGCGGCGTGATGCTCGTCCGTCTCGGTCGGGAAGCCGGCGATCAGATCGGCCCCGATGGAGAGGTCCGCGCGGTGCTCTTTCAGCCGCGCGACAATCTCCACCGCGTCGGCGCGGCTGTGGCGTCGTTTCATGCGCTTCAGGATCAGATCGTGGCCGTGCTGCAATGACAGATGCAGATGCGGCATGATCCGCTGCTCATGGGCAATCAGATCGAACAGCAGGGGATCGATCTCGATCCCGTCGACCGAGGACAGGCGCAGGCGGGGGAGAGAGGGAAAAGCGCGCAGGATCGCCTCGACGAGAACGCCAAGGCCGGGGGCATCGGGCAGGTCGTGCCCCCACGAGGTGAGATCGACCCCGGTCAGCACCACTTCCGGCGCGCCCTGATCCAGATGGCGTTCGATAACCCGCAGAACCTCTGCCACCGGCAATGACCGGCTGGTGCCGCGCCCCTGCGGAATAACGCAAAATGTGCAGGCATGATCGCAGCCATTCTGCACTCCGACAAAGGCGCGGGTGCGGGCGGGCACCACAGGGGCGCTCTCGATGGGCGCGTTCCAGCTGCGCGGGTCGAGCTTGGCCGTATTGGCGATGAGGCCGTCCACTTCGGGCATCGCAGCCAGGGCGTCGCGCTCGATATCGGCGGCGCAACCTGTCACCAGCAACCGCGCATCGGGGCGCGCGCGGCGGGCCTTGCGAATGGCCTGCCGGGTCTGGCGCACCGCTTCGCTGGTTACGGCGCAGGAATTGACGACGACCACATCCTCGCCCGCCACCATGGCGCCGATGCGCTCGCTCTCGGCGATGTTCAGACGGCAGCCGAGCGTGATGACTTCGGCAGGCTTGGCTTTGGTTTCGACCGGGCCGCTCATGCGAAATCGCTCCATGCGAAACTGCCGCGGAAACTCGTTTGCGCCGGGCCGGTCATGGTGATCCGGTCATCTTCGCCAATGTCGATGGTGAGATCGCCGCCTGGCAGCGTCACCGTAACGCTGCGTCCCACCAGACCACGCTTGAACGCCGCGACTGCCGTGGCGCAGGCCCCGGTACCGCATGCCCGTGTCAGACCCGCACCGCGCTCCCACACGTGCAGGCGCAAGTGATTGTCGCCAACAATACTGGCGACATTGACGTTCACGCGCTCGGGAAACAGTGCGTCATTCTCGATCTGCGGGCCGAGGCGATCCAGCGCCACAGCGTCTGCATCCTCGACGAAGAACACCGCGTGCGGATTGCCGACATTGACCGCGCTGGGCTCGGTCAGGTCTTCCCACCCAACGGGCATCGCGGCGGTATCCATCGCGTAGGCCAACGGTATCGCTTCCCAGTCGAAACGCGGCACGCCCATATCGACGCTGGCTCCGCCATCCGACGGGGCGACGGCGATGACACCGCCAGCGGTTTCCACCCGCGCATCGCTGCCATGCAGCAGCGCGACGGCGCGCGAGGCATTGCCGCACGCCTCCACCTCGCCGCCATCGTGGTTGAAGATCCGCATCCGGAAATCGGCAGAGGACGAGGCGGAAGCGGGCTCCAGCAAAATCAGTTGATCGCACCCGATGCCGGTGTGCCGGTCGGCGAGGGCCTTGGCGATGCCGGGCGTCATCGCGGGCAGGGCATTCTCGCGCCCGTCCAGCATCACGAAATCGTTGCCGAGCCCGTGCATCTTGGTGAATTCAACCCGCATCGTGCAGCGCATCTATGGGGCGCGGCGATGCAGGTAAAGGTTACGCGGCGAAATTGGTTGAACGCGGCGTCAAAGCGCGCGTGCAATCAGGCGCGGGATTTGCGCTCTTCGGGAATTGCACCGGCGGCGTCTTGCTCGGTTGCACGCTCGACGATCCGTCCGGCGGCCTGCAATCTCTCGCGCACGGCAGTCGCATTTTCGGGCATGCCGTAGTGGTAGCCCTGACCCTTCATGCTGCCCATTTTGCGCAGCGCGGTCAGAATGCTGTCATTCTCGATGCCCTCGGCCGTGATGGGCATGGACAACCCGTCGCCGAGCGAGATGATGGCATTGATAATTTTCGCGCCGTTTTCGTCTTCGCCGATATCGCTGACAAAGCTGCGGTCGATCTTGATTCGGTCGAACGGCAGCGAGCGGAGCTGGGCGAGGCTGGAATAGCCCGTGCCGAAATCGTCCAGACTGATCCGCACGCCCTGATTTTTCAGGCTGGTGATCATCGAGCGAACGACGCCGATATTCTCGTGCAAGCAGCTTTCGGTGACTTCCAGATCGAGCCGTTCGGCGGGGAAACCGCTTTCCACCAGCATTTTGAGGATTTTCTGGGAGAACCAGGGGTCGCGCAATTGCACGGGTGAAATATTGACCGACAGGGTCAAGGCCGGGTCCCATTCGTTGGCGTCTTTGAAAGCCTGCCTGATCAAGCCTTCGGACAGCTCGCCGATCACACCGATTTCTTCGGCAATCGGGATAAAAACGTCCGGGCTGACAATGCCGTGCTCGGGCGACAGCCACCGTGCGAGCATTTCGAAGCCGACCAGCTCGCCGGTCTCCAGATCCACCTGCTGTTCGTAAAAAGGAACGAATTCGCCGTCCTTCACGCCGCTGCGGATTGCGCTTTCCAACTGGCCGCGGAACCGCAGCTCGTTTTCCATCGGAGCCTCGAACCAGAAATGGCGATTCTTGCCCTGCTTCTTTGCCTCGTACATTGCGATGTCGGCTTTATGGATCAGGGCCTGAGCATCGTAGCGCTCTCCCGGCACCGAGAAATCGTCACGATCCGCTGCAATGCCGACCGACATGGTGATTTCAATCGCCCCGCAATCCAGATTGAACGGCTGCGCGACGCTGTCGATGATGCGGGTCACAAACTGGTCGATGCGTTCCGGCAGCATCCGGTCATAGCTCTGGACAATCGCAAATTCGTCGCCGCCCAACCGTGCCAGCAAGGCGTCGCGCGGCATCAGGGCGCGGATGCGCGAGGCAACCTGCATCAGAATTTCGTCGCCAGCCTGATGGCCGTGCAGATCGTTGACCTGTTTGAAATTGTCGAGGTCGATCATGATAAAGGCGACCCCGCGGCGGCTGCGATTGGCTTCGCCCACCAGCTGATCGGTCGCAGGCGCGATACTGCGCCGATTGAGGCACCCGGTCAGAGGGTCGATATCGGCGAGCTGGCGCGCGCGACGCTCGGCCTTGCGCCGTTCGGCTACTTCGCGAGTCAGATCGGTATGACGGCGCATGATGAAGATGATCAGCGCTACATTGAGCAAGAGTGTAGAGGCGACCATCGGATCGACCGAATTTGCGCCATCGGTGATGATGTTGCGGACAAACTGGCTGACCATCCGGCCACCGGTCCCGACAAACATGATGATCGCAGCGGCAGCCAGGCCCAGCGCGATCAGATCGCGCTTTTCCGCGCGCAAGGACCGCGCCGGACGCGCTTCATCGGCATTCGCCGACGCAGGAGCCGCATCTGGTTCGAGATTTTCCCCGCCTGTCATACGCCTGTGCGTAGGGCGGACCGCTGAAATTCTGGTTAATCCACATTTGACCTTTGCCGGTCCAATCACCAGAAGGCCGCAAACCCGCCCTGCATTTATCCAGAAAGACCAGACCTATGGCCCGCTATTGGCTGATGAAATCGGAACCGTTCAAATATAGCTGGGACGATCTCGTGGCCGAGAAAGAGGGCACGTGGGACGGGGTGCGCAACCACCGGGCGAAGAACAATCTGGCCGCGATGGAAGTGGGCGATCAAGCGTTTTTCTATCATTCGCGCGAAGGGCTGGAGATTGTCGGCATCTGCGAAGTGAGCGTGGCGGGCATCCTCGATCCGACCGATGAGACGGGCAAATGGGCGGCAGTGAAAGTGGTGCCAAAAACCAAGCTGCCGCATCCGGTGACGCTCAAGCAGATCAAGGCCGAGCCTCAACTGGCGGATTGCGAACTGGTGCGCCTCTCGCGGCTGTCGGTCGCCGAGATCAAGGAAGACGAGTGGTCCATCATCATGTCGATGGCGGGAGTTTAGGTTCCCCGCCTATTTCGCGCGTAGCCCGCTGATCGTTGCGCCACTGGCGGCCAATTGCTCCACGTCGATCACGCAGTGGATCAGGCGCAGGCCGGAGTGGCCCTTGGCTTCGGTCAAAGCATCGCGGAATTGATCGGTGGTCTCCGCGCGCGCGCTCCACGCACCATAAGATGCAGCCAGCGCGGCAAAATCGGGATTGCTGAGTTTGGTGGCCGAGACGCGCCCGGGGAACTCTCGCTCCTGATGCATGCGAATGGTGCCATAGGCGCCGTTGTCCACGACGATCACCATCATGTTGCAGCCATGCTGTGCAGCGGTGGCGAGTTCCTGCCCGTTCATCATGAAATCACCGTCACCCGCCACGGCAACCACTGTGCGTTCGGGGTGGCGCAGGGCCGCCGCCACTGCTGCGGGCACGCCATATCCCATCGCGCCGCATGTCGGGGCGAGCTGCGAGGGAAAACCGGCATAGCGCCAATAGCGGTGCCACCAGCCGGCGAAATTTCCGGCACCGTTACAGATGATCGTATCGGCTGGCAGGCTCTCGCGCATGAAGGTGACGCAGGTCGCGAGATCAAGCGGATAGGCATTATCGGAGGATTGCGGGGTCGCGGTGGCCCACGCCTCCCACTCGGCATGCGCTTCACCGCCTGCATCGAAGGATATCACTGCGTCATCATCCCACAGGGCGGCGCTCTCGGCGAATTCGGCCATATCGGCGCATAGGGCCAGATCGGTGCGGTAAACGCGGCCCAGCTCGTCCGGATCGGGATGGATATGGATCAGCTGCTGGCCGGGGTGATCGGGCGTGACCACGGTGTAGCCGTCGGTGGTCGCTTCGCCCAGCCGCGCCCCGACTGCGATAATCAGATCGGCGTTCTTGACCCGCTCGATCAGTGCAGGATTGGGGCCGTAGCCAAGGTTGCCGGCATAGACGCTGCTCGACGGACTGATCGCATCCTGACGGCGGAATGCAGTCGCGACCGGCAGGCCGATACGCTCGGCGAACAGCTGGAAATGCTCGCGCGCTTTCGCGTTCCAGCCAGCGCCGCCGATGATCGCAAGCGGGCTGGCGGCATCGCCGATCATGGCCTTCATAGCCTGCATGGCATCGGGGCAGGGGGCCTGCGCCGGACGCGACACTTCGGGGCGCGGGGCGGCGCTGGTCGCGTCCGACAGCATGTCTTCTGGCAGGGCGAGAACCACGGGGCCGGGCCGACCCGACATGGCAACCGAGTAGGCCCGCGCGACAAATTCCGGGATCCGGTCAGCGCTATCAATCCGCGCCGCCCATTTGCAGATTGGACCGAAGAAGGCGGGAAAATCGACCTCCTGAAAACCCTCGCGCTCACGCATGTCGCGCGCCACATCGCCGACAAACAGGATCATCGGCTGCGAATCCTGATGCGCGACATGCACCCCGATGCTGGCATTGGTCGCGCCCGGTCCGCGCGTCACAAACGCCACGCCCGGCTTACCACTGCCGCCTGCGTTCAGGGCACCATCGGCGCAGGCCATGAAGGCGACTCCGCCCTCCTGACGGCAGGTCACCACATCGATCCCGGATTGCTGCTCCAGCCCGTCGAGCACCTGGAGAAAGCTCTCCCCCGGCACGGTGAATATGCGGTCGCAGCCTTGCTCTTTCAGGCAATCGACCAGCAGGCGGGCGGCGTCGGGAGTCGTCGTTTCTCTCATGCCGGGATGCCTAGCCGTGTCGAAGCGGGGCGGCAATCGCAGCGATAAGGCGGAGAGCAGGCCGAAGCTAATGAACCGGCAGGGTTAATGTCCCGCCACGCGACACCCTGAACTGCGCAGGAGCGTAATGGTTATCAATACGTTAACCGGTCCGTGATGAAACGCACCAGACGCTCCCTTGTCCTAACGGACGAAGCCGCACGGCACCCCTTTCGTGCCTCGATTCCTCCGCATGTTCTGGGGGAAGACCCGCCCGTGCGTCTGCGTTCGAAGTTCATGCCGGGCAAGGATGACATTCGCGGCTTCGTAAGCGCTTACTTCGCCAGCCTCGTCGCCGCTCTGGTGTTTATCGCCTGAGCCGTGTTTCAGGCCGAAGCAGCAGCGGCTTCGACTTTCTCCGCTGAATGCAGGCGTACGCCCAGCCACGCAGAAATGATGCACATGGCAGCGCTGAGCAGCACCTGCTCGGCAATCGGCACTCCGCCTGCGGTGAGCGCCATGGCGAGCAGCGATCCACCCACCATCGCGCCGGAATTGACGATATTGTTCGCCGCGATTGTGCGTGCCGCCTGATCGGTCGAGACCCGCGTCGTCAGAAAGGCGTAGAGCGGCACCACGAACATCCCGCCAGAGACCGAAATGCCCAGCAGGCAAAGCAGCAGCACAGTCGCCATCGGCCACGAGATGAAGCTGGCAACATCCAGAAGCTCGGTCGGCTGATCGGCCTGCCACATTTTGCAAACGATGTAGAAGGCGACCACAAACAGAGCCATCACGAGCACGGAGGCGGGGGCAAACCGCGCGGACACCTGGCCCTTCAGCAGCTTGTTCACCGCCACCGAACCTATGGCCACGCCAACCGAGAAGACGACGAGGAACACGCTCGCCACTTCCTTGCTGGCCATGATCACGTTCTTCGCCAGTGGCGGGAACTGGATGAACAGCACCGCACCGATGGTCCAGAAAAAGCTGATGGCGAGAATCGCATAATAAACCTGCCGGTCATCCATCGTCTTGCGGATCAACCGGGTGGAAGCGCGCAGAATATGCCAATCCAGCTTCTCCACCTGTCCCAGCGGCGGGGCAGGGGGGATCTGGCGCGAGGAGATATAACCCATGATCGACACGCCGATAATCGCGGCAGCGGCATATTCGACCGGAATCCAGCCAGCCAGAATGGTGCCCGCCAGAATCGCGACATAAGTCCCTGCCTCGACCAGACCGGTACCGGCCAGAACCTCCTCTTTGCGCAAATGCTGCGGCAGGATCGCGTACTTGATCGGCCCCAGAAACGTGGATTGTACGCCGGTCAGGAACAGGGCGAACAGCATCAGAATAATCGGGAAACTGGTATCGATGGTCTTGAAGCCAAGCGGGATCGAGACTGGCAGATCAAACCCGCGCCACGCCAGATAGAGCCCTGTCGCCCCGATCATCATCAGGCCGATCTCGCAGAACTTCACGGTCCGCACGATCCGCGCCTTGTCGCGCATATCCGCCAATTGACCGGCCACAGCCGAAAGCGCGAAGAAGGGCAGAATGAACAGACCCGAAGCGATGGCGCTGAAAAGCCCTTCGGCCTCTTCGGAATTATAGACCTGATACACGACGAACAGGACCATCGCGGTCTTGTACAGATTGTCGTTGAACGCGTTGAACAGCTGGGTGACAAATAACGGCAGGAAACGCCGACGGCCGAGCAGTTTGACGGTGGTCAAGAATTGTCCCCAAACGCAGGCCATGCGGCCCATGGCCTGCTGTTCTAGCTGTAAGTCGATGGCGGACAAGGGCGCTTCTGTTCTTTTTCCCGCTGGCCTGATCGGCTAGGGGCGCGTCTGGCCTATGCTGACTTTGCCCAACATACTCACTTTGTCGCGGATATTTGCGGTTCCGCTGCTCGCTTACCTTCTGTGGTGGCCGGGCTGGACGCTGGGCTATGCGATGGGGTTTCTTCTCTACTGCACGATCAGCCTTACGGATTATCTCGATGGCTATCTGGCGCGGGCGCAGGGCACGGTTTCGAAGCTGGGAATATTTCTTGATCCCATCGCCGACAAGATCATGGTCGCGGCGGTTATTCTGGTGTTGACGGCACAGGGCTTCTTGCGCGGGCCTATCGTGGGCGATTTCCACGTGATCGCAGGGCTGATTATTCTGATGCGCGAAATTGCGGTGTCGGGCCTGCGCGAATTTCTCGCCGGGCTGCAGGTCTCTGTGCCGGTGACCCAGCTGGCCAAGTGGAAGACGACTTTCCAGCTCATTTCACTGGGTGCGCTGATCGGCGGGGGTGCGCTGCCCCAGTATGAATGGATCCACCTGACCGGCCTGACCACGCTGTGGGCGGCGGCCATTCTGACTGTGGTGACGGGCTGGGATTATCTGCGCGTTGGCCTCAAACATATGGATTGAGGAGGCGCGCTGAAGCGCCCTCAGCCCATATTGCCGGCGGCCTTGTGCAGCGTGCCGACCAGCGGAATCCCGAAGCGATCGCGCGGATCGTGCCGGTCGAACTCTTCGTCCATCGCCGCATAGCCAAGCGATTCCACCACTGCGGTGTGCAGCGGCACATCGAATTTGATGCCGGCGTTCTTCTCGATCCGCCACACGACTGAGCCCCGCATCGGGGTGACATCGTTGAGGTCAAGATCGACCCGGCTGCCCTCGGCCATATCGCCGACGCATTCGATCATGCAGCCGCCGCTGGAGACATTGTAGAGCGTCACATATTCGCGCACGCCGTCCACGCGGCAGGCAATTTCCTTGTCGAGCGACAAGCGGTTGTAAGAACGCATAACATCATACCTTTTCCGACCCGGCCGTATTCTCCCTCGGCCTCAGGTTGATGCTTAGCTCAAAATTTACCAATATTTCGTGAAGCTTGGACTGGCAGGGGCTCCGGCGGCATGCGGGATTACCCCGCGCGCAGTTCCTCGGCGAGCAACTGAAACTCCTCGCTGCGGGGGCTGCCCGTGCGCCAGATGAGCGCGATTTGCCGCGTGTCGGAGCTGGTCGTCAGAGGGCGCGCGACCACATCCGTACCGGTCAAAATACCGGCATCCAGCGCCATTTGCGGCAGCATCGTCCAGCCAAGGCCATTGTCGACCATCTGCACCAGCGTGTGCAGGCTTGTGCCGATCATCGCGGCGTTGCCTTTCAGCTCGGGCCGGTTGCAGGCGGCCAGCGCATGGTCGCGCAGACAATGCCCGTCTTCCAGCATCAGCAGGCGGCCTTCATCGATGGCCGACGGGCGCACGCTTTCGGGCGGATCGCGCGGGTCGTCCTTGGGCATGGCGATCAGCAGGCGGTCTTCGCCGATGGCGGCGCTTTCCACATCGCCGGTAGGGAAGGGCAGGGCCAGCAATACGCAATCGACCCGCCCGTGCTGGAGCGATTCGACCGCATCCGCACTCGTTTCCTCGCGCAGGAACAGCTTCAGTTCGGGCCGTTCGCGGCGCAGCCGGGGCAGAATCTTTGGCAACAGGAACGGCGCAATGGTCGGGATGACGCTCATCCGCACGGTGCCCGCGAGCGGCTTGCCTGCGGCCTGCACCAGCTCTGACAGTTCTTCGGCCTCCCGCAGCAAACGGTGCGCCTTCTCGACCACCTGATTGCCCAGCGGCGTGAACCGCACCACCCGCCGCGTGCGTTCCACCAGCGTGGTGCCCAGCAGCGATTCCAGTTCGCGGATGCCGGCCGAAAGCGTGGACTGGGAGACAAAGCTTGCCTCCGCCGCGCGCCCGAAATGCGAATGCTCGTGCAGAGCAACCAGATATTGCAGCTGCTTGATCGTGGGGAGGTACGTGCTCACCCTGTCGGCCTAGTCCGCCTGCGCCGCCTCTGCCAGCGCGGCTTTGGTCTCTGCCCGTGCTTGTTTGCTGCTCGCCATGTCGCCTGCCATATCCTCGACATGGGTCATGTGCAGCTTTCCGTCGCGTACCGCGAAAGCCAGCTTGCCTTCCACCAGATCGAGCGCGTCCTTGCCGAACACTTCGTAGCGCCACCCTTGCAGGATCGGTAGATCGCGCACGCCTGCGGCCAGTGCTTCCATCTCATTGGACTTTGTCAGCAAGCGGGAGGCGATATCGATCTCGCGTGAACGGATTTTCAGCAGCAGCTTGAGCAGATCGGCAACCAGCGCGCCTTCCTTACCCAAAGGTGCACCGCGCTTGGCCTTGGCGGGCATTTCCGATTTCGCCATTGGCTCGGCGTTTTCCAGAACCTTCATCAGCCGCTTGCCGATGTCGTTGTCTTTCCACGCATTGGACAGCCCGCGCACCTTGGCCAGATCGGCCTGTTTCTTGGGCGGATGGCTGGCAATATCGGCCAGCGTCTCGTCGCGCATGATCCGGCCGCGCGGCAGGTTCTTGTGCTTCGCCTCGCCCTCGCGCCATGCGGCCAGCGCTTTCAGGCGGCCCAGCACCTGCGGATTGCGCCCCTGTGCGCGAATGCGCTTCCACGCATCGCCTTCATCGTTCTGGTAATTGGCCGGATCGGCCAGCTTCTCCATCTCGGCATTCAGCCAGCCGCCGCGCCCGGTCTTGATCAGCTTCTTCAGGATCATGGGGAAGATCTGGCTGAGATAGGTCACATCGCCGATCGCGTATTCGATCTGCCGGTCGGTCAGCGGACGGCGGCTCCAGTCGGTGAAGCGCGCGCCCTTGTCGATGGTCTTGCCCAGCCAGCTCTCGACCAGATTGGCATAACCGATCTGTTCCGACTGGCTGATCGCCATCATCGCAATCTGGGTGTCAAAGATGGGGTGGGGGGTCTTGCCGGTGAAGTTGTAGACAATCTCCACGTCCTGCCCGCCCGCATGGAAGATTTTGAGAACGTCCTCGTTCTCGGTCATCAGGTCCCACATCGGGGTCAGATCGATACCCTCGGCCAGCGGATCGACCGCAGCAGCCTCTTCCTCGTTCCCCAGCTGGACCAGGCATAGCTCCGGCCAGAAGGTGTTTTCCCGCATGAACTCGGTGTCGACGGTAACGAAGTCCGATTTTGCCATACGCCCGCAAAAATCGGCAAGCGTATCGGTATCGGTGATCAGGTCATGGATTTTCATCGTGGTCTTCTTTTCCTCTTGAGCGGAGTACCGCCCTCGCGCCGCGTGATCATTGGCAAGCCCCAGCTTGACAAATTCTCACGCTTAGCCTGTTAGCGCGCGCAACATTGACGCTTATCCTCTATAGAGCGTCACTCAGCGCACTACCCTGTGCCACTAACCTTATCCTTCGAGAATGGAAGCCGGTAAACCATGCACGCCTATCGTACCCACAACTGTGCTGCGCTCACCAAAGCCAATGTCGGCGAGACGGTCCGCCTGTCGGGCTGGGTTCACAAGAAGCGCGACCACGGCGGCGTTCTGTTCGTCGATCTGCGCGACCATTACGGCATCACCCAGATTGTCGCCGATGAAGACAGCGACGCGCTGCCGGTGCTCGACAAGCTGAAGCTGGAATCGGTCGTCACCATCGATGGTGAAGTAAAGGCCCGCGATGCCGAGGCGGTGAACCCGAACCTGCCGACCGGCGAAATCGAAGTATTCGCGCGCTCGGTAGAGATCCAGAGCCGCGCGGAAGAACTGCCGCTGATTGTCAATTCGGCAGAGGACTATCCCGAAGATATCCGCCTGAAATACCGCTTCGTCGATCTGCGGCGCGAGCGTGTGCACGCCAACATCATGCTGCGCAGTCAGGTGATTTCGTCGCTGCGCCGCCGGATGCAGGATCAGGGCTTTTTCGAGTTCCAGACGCCTATTCTGGCAGCCAGCAGCCCCGAGGGCGCGCGCGACTATATCGTGCCCAGCCGCCTGCATCCCGGCCAGTTCTACGCGCTGCCGCAGGCGCCGCAGATGTTCAAACAGCTGCTGATGGTCGCCGGTTTCGACCGCTATTTCCAGATCGCGCCGTGCTTCCGTGATGAAGACTTGCGCGCCGACCGCAGCCCGGAATTCTACCAGCTCGATTTCGAGATGAGCTTCGTCACGCAAGAGGACGTGTTTCAGGCGCTGGAGCCCGTGCTTGCGGGCGTGTTCGAGGAATTCAGCGGCGGCAAAACCGTGACCAAATCGGGCGAATTTCCCCGCATTCCCTATGCCGAAGCGATGCTGAAATACGGCACCGACAAGCCCGATCTGCGCAACCCCATCGAAATCAGCGATGTCGGCGCGCATTTCGAAAAATCGGGCTTCGGTCTGTTCGAGAAGATCGTCGGAAGCGGCGGCACGGTGCGGGCGATCCCCGCGCCGGGGACCAATGAGAAAAGCCGCAAATTCTTCGACGAAATGAACGAGTGGGCCCGCAAGGAAGGCTTTGCCGGTCTCGGCTATGTCACCCGCAAGAGCGGCGAATTTGGCGGCCCGATTGCCAAGAACCATGGCGCAGAAGGCATGCAGGCCATTTATGACGAGCTCGGCCTCGGCGAAAATGACGGCCTGTTCTTCGCGGCTGGCAAGCCGAAAGAAGCGGCCAAGCTGGCGGGCGCAGCGCGCACCCGCGTGGGCGAAACGCTGGGCCTGATCGAGGAAGGCTGTTTCAAATTCTGCTGGATCGTCGATTTCCCGATGTTCGAATATGACGAAGAAGCGAAGAAGGTCGATTTCAGCCACAACCCGTTCTCCATGCCGCAGGGCGAAATGGAAGCGCTGGAAACCAAGGATCCGCTCGATATTCTGGCGTGGCAATACGACATCGTCTGCAACGGCTACGAGCTGTCGTCCGGCGCGATCCGGAACCACAAGCCGGAGATCATGTACAAGGCATTCGAAATCGCCGGATACGACAAAGCGACAGTGGACCGCGAATTTGCCGGTATGATCGAAGCGTTCAAACTGGGCGCACCGCCGCATGGCGGGTCCGCACCGGGGATCGACCGGATCGTGATGCTGCTGGCGGACGAGCCGAATATCCGCGAAGTGATCGCTTTCCCGCTAAACCAGAAGGCGCAGGACCTGATGATGGGCGCACCCAGCAAGGTTCCGCCACAGGCGCTGCGTGATGTGCATATCCGCACGATCGAGCCGCCACAGGATGCTTCGGCCTAAATGATAGGACGGGAGGCGGGCACTTGCGCAGCCCCCGTGCGTTCATTAGGGCGAAAGACAGATTTGAAAACTCCCACTGAGAGGGTCTGAATACTATGAGCGATACACCTGACCGCGTGCAGAAAATTGTTGTCGAGCATCTGGGTGTCGAAGCCGACAAGGTGACGCAGGAAGCCAGCTTTATCGACGATCTGGGCGCAGACAGCCTCGACATTGTCGAGCTGGTTATGGCCTTCGAAGAAGAGTTCGGCGTGGAAATCCCCGACGATGCGGCCGAGAAGATCGCCACCGTCGGCGATGCTACGAAGTACATCGAAGAGAATAAGGGCTGATCTTGGGGCTAAGGGCCCCAACGGCACTTTCCCGGCGGATTTAGCCCGGGTACCGACAGGCCCGACCCGCAAGCCGGGCCGGGCCTTTCGTATTTTTGTGGCCCCATTCGGGTCTGATGGAGAATTCTGATGCGGCGTGTCGTCGTCACTGGCCTCGGCCTTGTTACCCCGCTCGGCGGGGATGTCGAAACCACCTGGAAGAACCTGATCGCCGGCGAAAGCGGTGCAGGGCAGATCACGCGGTTCGATACCGAAGGGCACAAATGCACCATTGCGTGCGAGGTGAAGGGTAAGGACCACCCCTGGGGCTTCGACCCGGACAAGCGTGTGGATCACAAGGTGCAGCGGCAGGTCGACCCGTTTATTGTTTACGGCATCGATGCCGCCGGACAGGCGCTGGAAGATGCCGGCCTCACTGATATGAGCGAGGCTGAAAAGCGCCGCACGGGTTGTTCCATCGGCTCGGGGATCGGCGGCTTGCCCGGGATCGAAAAGGAATCGATTGTTCTGCACGAGCGCGGCCCGGGGCGGGTCTCCCCTCACTTCGTTCATGGGCGCCTGATCAATCTTGTCACCGGACAGGTGCAGATACAGCACGGCTTCATGGGTCCGAACCATGCGGTGGTGACGGCCTGTTCCACTGGCGCGCACTCGATTGGCGATGCTGCGCGGATGATCCGTGACGATGATGCCGATGTGATGCTGGCGGGCGGGGCCGAAAGCACGGTCAATCCGCTGGGCATTGCCGGTTTTGCGCAGGCCCGCGCGCTCAATATGAGCATGAATGACCGCCCGACCGAAGCCAGCCGCCCCTATGACAAGGACCGCGACGGTTTCGTCATGGGCGAGGGTGCAGGCGTTGTGGTGCTCGAAGAATATGAGCGCGCCAAGGCTCGCGGGGCGACGATTTACGGCGAAGTGGCTGGTTATGGCCTGTCGGGCGATGCCTATCACGTCACCGCGCCGCATCCTGATGGCTTGGGCGCACAGCTGGCGATGGAAATGGCGATGAAGAAGGCCGGGATGACGGGGGCGGATATCGACTACGTCAACGCCCACGGCACCTCCACCATGGCCGACACGATCGAACTGGCCGCGGTCATGCGCGTGCTGGGCAGCGATCTGGGCGGGGCGAGCATGAGCAGCACCAAATCCGCCATCGGCCACTTGCTGGGCGGTGCAGGCGCGGTCGAGGCTATCTTCTGCCTTCTCGCCATGCGCGACGGGGTGGTTCCGCCCACGCTCAACCTGCACAATCCCGACGAGGGCACCGAAGGCGTCGATCTGGTGCCATTGAAAGCGCGGGAACGCGAAGTGCGCGCCGCGCTGAACAATAGCTTCGGCTTTGGCGGCACGAACGCCAGCCTGCTGATGCGCAAGGTCGACTGACACGATGAAAGGCTTGAAGGGTCTGGTAATCGCTGGCGCATTGGCGGCGCTGGCGGTGTTTGCGTGGTTCGGCTCCGGCTGGTGGGGCGGCGGCATGGTGGAGGAGGAGACCTCCTTCATCGTGCCCTCGGGTGCCACGCTGACCTCGGTCGCAAACAAGCTGGAAGAGGAAGAGCTGATTGGCTCGGCAGACAGTTTCCTGCTGCGTGCCAAGATCCTTGGCAGCGGCGATCCGGTGAAGGCGGGCGAGTTTCTGATCCCAGAAGGGGCGTCGCCCGCCACCATGCTCGACACTTTCCAGCACGGCGACGTGATCAACCGGTTTGTGACCATTCCGGAGGGCACGCCGTCGATCATCGTGTACGAGAAACTGATGGCCGAGCCGCTGCTGACCGGCGAAATACCCGTGCCGGTGGAGGGCAGCGTCTTGCCAGACACCTACAGCTTCGAACGCGGCGAAGAACGCACAGCGGTCCTCGCCCGGATGCAGGCAGCGATGCGCAATTATCTCGCCGAAGCTTGGCCCCAGCGCAAACCCGATATCGCGGTGGACAATATCGAGGACGCGGTCACGCTCGCCAGTATTGTCGAGAAGGAGACCGGCGTCGCACGCGAGCGGCGAATGGTCGCGGGGCTCTATTCCAACCGGGTGAAAACCGGAATGCTGCTGCAGGCCGATCCGACGATCATCTACCCGATCACCAAAGGCAAGCCGCTCGGCCGCCGTATCCGCCAGTCCGAGATCGCGGCGATCAATGGCTACAACACTTACACCCGTGTGGGGTTGCCAACCGGCCCGATCACCAATCCGGGGCGGGAGGCGATTGCTGCTGTTCTCAATCCGGAGAAGACCAGCGCCCTGTTCATGGTGGCGGACGGCACTGGCGGTCACAAATTCGCCGACACGCTGGCCGAGCACAACGCCAATGTGGAGGAGTGGTATAACTTCCGCAGGGAACGTGGTGAAATGTGAGCGAGCGGGACGACGCTCCGTTCATCCTGACCGCACAACTGCCGCGCGACATGCACAGCTGGGCCACCGGCCTGCGCACGGCACATTTCCCGCCCGAGCGGAATTATCTGCAAGCGCATGTCACGCTGTTTCACGCCTTGCCTGCTCAGTGCGGCGACGAGATTTGCGAAACACTGGCACGGCTTGCGGGCGAGGTTGCCCCGGTTCCGGCGCAGCTGCTCGGGGTCATGTCGCTGGGCGGCGGCACGGCGCTGAAACTGGAAAGCCCGGACATGCTGGCGCTGCGCGATGAAATTGCCGACCGGTTTCACGGTATGCTCACAGCGCAGGACCGGCACAGGCCGCGCCTGCACATCACCATCCAGAACAAGGTCACCTCCAAAGAGGCCAAGGCGCTGCAAGCCCAACTGGAAGACGCAATCGCGCCGAGCCATTTTGCCTTTCGCGGGTTCTCGCTGTTCCGCTATCGCGGCGGCCCATGGGAAGCGGTGCGGGATTTTGCGTTCCGGGGCCGTAATTGACCCCGTTGGAAAAGCTGTTGTTGACCGGCGGGAAGCACCGCCGTAAGAGCGCCGCCTGCCTGCCCTGCAGGGGGTTTCCCCTGCACGAGAAAGGGCAGCCGATGTGGCGGAGTAGCTCAGGTGGTTAGAGCAGCGGAATCATAATCCGCGTGTCGGGGGTTCAAGTCCCTCCTCCGCTACCAATCTCGAATCCGCATGGGTTCGCTTGCTTCCGCATACATCCGTAAACTTCAATTAAAACAGAATGATGTGAGTGATTCGCGTCCGCTTGCGTGCGCATGCATTCGCTTGAAGCCGGATTTGGTGTGGGGGTATTTTGGGGGTATTTTCCGGGGGTAGCGAAAAGGAGCGATACCCCCAATGGCCTTGAGTGAGATTCAGATCAAAAAAGCGAAGGCGGCTGAGCGTCCATACAAGCTTGCGGATGGGGAGGGATTATTCCTCCTGGTGCAAAAGAACGGCTCGAAGCTCTGGCGGCTGAAATACCGGTACCACGGGAAGGAGAAGCTGCTTTCTTTCGGTGCCTACCCCGAAGTCGGAATAGCGGCCGCAAGAGAACTCAAGAGAGCTGCCAAGGGTGTGCTGGCCGAAGGCAGGGACCCGATGGTTCACAAACCGGGTCGGGACTTCGAAGAGGCTAAGACCTTCAGGGCGATTGCCACCATGTGGCATGAGAACAGAGCAAGTAGTCTCAATCCCGCCCATGCGAAGCGCGTGTGGTCGCGGATGGAGCAGGACGTGCTTCCTGTCTTAGGCGAGCTCATGATGCATGAGATAACTCCACCAGAAGTCCTGAAGGTCATTCGGAAGATCGAGGAGCGCGGCGCGCTCGACATCAGTCGACGGGCCAAGCAATGCATTGGTCAGGTATTCCAGTTCGCGATTGCCAGCGGACTTTGCGATTCCGATCCAACGGCGCATCTTCGGGGGGCTTTGAAGCCACGTCCTCGGGTCAAGCATATGGCGAAGCTGCCTCTGGCACAGCTACCCGAACTCATCATCAAGATGGAGCGATACCAGGAAGAGGGTGAGAGACGATCCGAAATTACGCGGGCGGCATTGACCTTTGCTCTTCTTACATGGGTCCGGACCAAGGAACTCCGGTTCGCCAAGAAGCACGAGTTTGAAGGTCTAGTCGGAGATTTACCAGTTTGGCGCATTGGCGCTGATCGGATGAAAATGGGCCGCGAGCATATCGTGCCTTTGTCGCGACAAGCCGCTTCTCTTGCTCAAGATATGATCAGCAAGTCCGAAGGCGAATACGTCTTTCCAGGCCAGAAGCCCAAGATGCCGCTTTCCGAGAATACGATGATCTATGGCCTCTATCGCCTCGGTTACCACGGGCGACAAACTGTTCACGGCTTCAGGGGTCTGGCGAGCACCTGGGCGAATGAGCAGCTGGTCGAGGTCGGCGAACCACCGATGTGGATCCGCAGATATCATGAAGACTGGGTCGAACTGCAATTGGCACACAGCGAAGAGAACGAGGTTCGCGGGGCATACAATGCTGCCGAATATCTCGCTCCCCGTCGTGCAATGCTGCAGGATTGGGCAGACTTCCTCGATTCCATCGGCGGCAAAGCGCAAAACATTGCTGTTTTGAGAGCCGCTTGACCTGCTCCTAGGCGGGCACCTGCCCCAGCCATTCGACGCGAAGGCGGTCGAACCCGACAACGATACCCTCTGCGGTAACCTCAAATCCAAAGTCGTTGTTTGAGGGTTCGTAGTCTTCGAGAACCCAATGATCTCCGGCATCGGTTACAATTACGGCTCCCCGAGGAAGGTGCTCGAGCCGTCCGCTGATCCTTTTCCGATTCGTAGTCATATCGAACCGTATGCCATCCATCGGTCGATAACGCTCTTCACATATCCAGGTGTTTCACGATTTTTCGGTATTCCGCCGGCTCGCGACACGGCGCCGGGACCAGCATTGTATGCGGCCAGCGCGAGATGGATCGCACCGAAGCGCTCTAGCATCTGCTTCAGATACCGCGCGCCGCCATCGATGTTCTCAGCCGGATCGTGGCGATTGCTGACACCAAGTTCTCTTGCCGTTCCCGGCATGAGTTGAGCGAGCCCAGCGGCGCCAGCCGGACTGATTGCCATCGGGTTGAACCGCGATTCCTGCCAAATCAGGGCCTGAAGCAGTCGAGGCGGCAATTGGTATCGCGCTTCAGCTTGCCGGATGAGTGGCTCATACAAGGCTTCCTTGAAGCTTCTATCGATATAGGCCGCGCCGCCATCTGGCTTGCCCAAGTGGATTGCAGTCGGGTTGAAAGCGCGCCCTTTGTCGTTTGTAACCTCAACTGTGCCGAGGTCATGGTCGAAGACCTGAAACTCCTGCGCGTGCGCGGATCCCGAAATCGCAATCGCGAGCGCACCGCAACCGCAAGCCACCAGAGACATTCGCATTGAATTACCTTTCACGTTGCCTCGATCCGCAAGAGAACATAAATAGAACAAATGGGTGTAGGAAAACGTTTTTTTTGCAAGTTTATCCGAGAGGAGAGGGGTTCGTCTGGAGGGGGCAATTGTGAGGCGATGGAGCCGGTATGCCTGTTTCGAATTCAACCCTGTCACGTACCTCGCTTGAGGACACCGCCCGCAACATCTGCGAAAGCCGAGGGGGCAAATGGTCAGGCACAAAGGGGATGGCGTGCTGTCCCGCGCATGATGACCGCACACCTTCGCTCGGCGTGACGCTCGGCCGAAAGGCTATTCTCTTCCATTGCTTTGCGGGCTGCGATCAACAGAGCGTGCTTTCCGCAATGGCGCGCGAAGGTTTCGAGGTGGCCAGGTTTTTCTCGGGTTCTTCGGCCGAGGATCAGATCGAGCCAACAAGGCTACGCACACCCTCGGCAGCAGCGTTGAGGATCTGGCGCGAAGCGGAACCATTGGGTGCCAGTCCGGCGAAGGCCTACCTCGAGAGCCGCGGCATCCTGGCCGCATCTTCAGCTCTTCGCTTTCATCCGCAAACGCCGCTCGGGCCGAAAGGACAGGCCCGCTTTCTTCCCGCTATGATTGCGGCGGTCAGCCTCGATGAGGGGCCGATCGCGATCCACCGCACGTTTTTGTCCACCGAGGCTTCAACCAAGGCCACCTTCGACAAGCCAAAGCGCGCGCTTGGCTCGCTCGGTGAAGCTGCTGTCCGTCTCTTTGCTCCGGTTTCCGGGAAGCTCGGCCTTGCCGAGGGGATCGAGAGCGCGTTGTCAGCCTATGCGCTCACCGGCATTCCCGTTTGGGCGACCCTTGGGAATGAGCGTTTCGGTCTCGTAAGCATTCCCGAGAGTGTGACCGAGCTTCATCTGTTCGTCGATCATGATGCTGGCGGCGAGCTGGCCGCCTCGCGTGGCCTCGGAGCCTACGCGCAGGAAGGGCGGACGATCCAAGTCCGCAAGCCACATCCAAGCGATACCGACTGGAACGATGAACTCATAGCATGGCTGCGCCGCAAAGCGGCGCGTTAGAGGAGAGAGGGCTTCTCGATTTCTTGATCCGGCAGAGGGCGTGTCCCGATGCCCCCATCAGGAGGACGAATTGCCATGTTTCAATCAGACCTGTTTCCCGCCGGCGAGCAGTTGCCGTCCATACCCTTGGCCTATGCCATTGGCACCCGAGTTGCCGCGCTTCTTGCTTCGGGTCGTCATCTTACCCGTACCGACATTTCCGGGCTGTTCGCCGAAGAGACCGGTGTTCTCGACTGGGGAGGTGCCTGGACGATCGACGACTACAACAGCGCGGTCGAGATCGGCGCACTACTCTGGCTTCGAGAGTCCTCACGGATCGATCTGGCGACGAATGTACACGAAGCCGAAGCGCGGTTCGACTGGCTCGAAGCAGCTTTGCCGCCGCGGCACGTGCGCAGCGAAGCACAGGTCGAGCTCCAACAGTTCTCGACCCCGCCAATGCTGGCCTGGCTGATGGCGAAGGCCGCAGCAGTTGCTGCGCAAGACACGCTTCTCGAACCATCCGCCGGTAATGGCGCCCTTGCGCTTTGGGGCAGCGTCCAGAACGCTTCGCTGCTCCTCAACGAGATCGATCCGGCAAGACGAGACTGCCTCGGCCACATCTTCCCCGCAGCCGCGATCACCACGTATGACGGGGAGCTGATCGCCGACCTGGTGCGCGGCCCTGTTCCGTCGGTCGTGCTGATGAACCCGCCATTCGCCCGCAGCCAGGAACGCGGCAAGGACGGTGAGACCGCCATGCGTCACCTGCGCGGTGCGATCCGAGTGGCTGCAAATGGGGCGAGGATAGTCGCCATCATGCCCGAAGGCTTCGATGCTTCCGCTTTCGCCAAAGCACAGGACGAAACGTCGCTCGTGCTCAATGTCCGCTTGGAGCAGATGTTTCGCCGGACAGGGACGGGGATTGCCGTTCGACTGGTCGTGTTCGACAAGACGCCGACTGCGGCTTCGCCCGCGATCACCGGAGATACTGCCGACCTGATCGCGCTCCACGAGCTTATCACTGCGCTTCCGCCCCGTGCGCAGACATCCGCCAACATCCATCGCCTGCCAGTCGGCAAGCCAGTGCGCCTCGTTTGCAAGACTTCGACCCAAAGCGCGCCGGTTCGGCCGGTGGCGCCGTTCGCCGCGACACCAGCAGCCAGCGCGAATGCGATCGACCTTGCCTATTCGGTCCTCGCCGACCCCGCGCCTGTGCCCGAACAGGCAGGCATCTACCTGCCTTACCGGCCCAGCCGCATCGCCTTCGAAGATGCGCCGGTCCATCCCACCCCGCTCGTGGAATCGGTCGCCATGGGTTCGGTCGCGGCACCGCAGCCCGATGTTTGCCCGCGCCTTCCCGCAGGTTGGCAGGCCGATGGCCTGCTGTCCGAAGCGCAATGCGAGACACTCGTTTACGCTGCCCAGGCATTTTCGCGTGATCTTCCAGGTCAGTTCAAGGTCAGCCAGGAAGCCACCTCGCTGGAGCTGTCCGAAGATGGGCACACCTACCGGCAGGGCTTCTTCCTTGGCGACGGGACCGGAGCGGGCAAGGGACGGCAGATCGCAGCGGTCATCATGGACCGCTGGCTCGCAGGCGAGCGCCGGCATGTCTGGATCACCAAGAACGAGGCGCTGCTCGAAGATGCACGCCGCGACTGGGAAGCGCTTGGCGGACTACCGCTCGATCTCCAGCCGCTCTCGCGCTGGAAACTCGGCCAGCCCGTAACGATGTCCGAAGGCATTCTCTTCGTCACCTATCCGACGCTGCGCTCGGGCCGCGCCGAGGATACGCGGCTCGACCAGATCCTTGCCTGGGCGGGCGAGGATTTCGACGGCGTGATCGCTTTCGACGAAGCCCATGCGATGGCTAATGCGCTCGGGGGCTCTTCAATCCGCGGCAAGGTCAAGGGCTCTGAACAAGGGATGGCGGGCGTCAGGCTGCAGAACCACTTGCCGCGCGCCCGCGTGCTTTACGCGTCTGCCACTGGCGCTTCGGATATCGCCAACCTCGGTTACACTTCCCGCCTCGGCCTTTGGGGACCCGAGACCGCTTTTCCGACCCACGAGGCATTCATGACCGAGATCCGCGCTGGCGGCGTCGCGGCGATGGAGCTCGTCGCCCGTGATCTCAAGGCCCAGGGCCTCTATCTTGCCCGTGCGCTGTCCTTCGCCGGGGTCGAGTACGACATCCTCGAACATAGCCTGACCGAAGCACAGGTACGGATCTACGATGCCTATGCTGATGCCTGGGCGATCATCCACCGCAACCTCGAAGCTGCGCTCGAAGCAACCCGCGTGGTCGACGAGGACAGCGGCGACACGCTCAACCGCAATGCCAAGGCTGCGGCGCTATCGATCTTCGAAGGCACCAAGCAGCGCTTCTTTGCCCAGCTCCTGCTTTCGATGAAATTGCCGAGCCTGATCCCCGCGATGGAAGTAGCGCTTGGCGAAGAGAATTCGGTTGTCGTGCAGCTGGTCTCGACCGCCGAGGCCATGCTCGACCGGCGCCTTGCCGACCTTACCGTGGAAGAACGCGAAGCTCTCGATATCGATCTGTCCCCGCGTGAATACGTCATCGACTACCTTACGAAGAGCTTCCCGATACGATTGATGCAGGTATTCGCCGACGAGGACGGCAATCTTCGCTCCGAGGCGATGAGCGACGGAGAGGGCAATCCCGTTTTCTGCCCGCGCGCCATTGCTGTGCGCGATGCGCTGATCGAACAGCTTTGCGCACTGCCGCCCATCGCCACTGCGCTCGATGCGATTATCGAACATTTCGGAACCGACGCCGTGGCCGAAGTCACGGGCCGGACCCGCAGGCTTGTACTGGGCCGCGATGGTGAGCAGCGCCTCGAACGGCGTAGCCCCAGCGCCAATGTCGCCGAAGCCCAAAGCTTCATGGAAGGGATCAAGCGCATCCTGGTCTTCTCGGATGCGGGCGGCACGGGGCGATCCTATCATGCCGACCTCGGCTGCCGAAACCAGCAGCGCAGGGTTCATTTCCTGCTCGAGCCGGGCTGGCGCGCGGACAACGCCATCCAGGGTCTTGGTCGTACCAACCGCACCAACCAGGCCTCGGCCCCGCTGTTTCGGCCGGTAACCACCGACGTAAAGGGCGAACGCCGATTCATCTCAACCATTGCGCGAAGGCTCGACGCATTGGGCGCGCTGACGCGCGGCCAGCGCCAGACGGGCGGTCAGAACCTGTTCGACCCGGCCGACAATCTCGAAAGCGACTATGCGCGCGACGCGCTCAGCCGCTGGTTCCAGCTGCTCTATGACGGCAAGCTCGAAGCCACGAGTTTCGGGAATTTTGTCGAGCGTACGGGTCTCCGGCTCGAAAACCCCGATGGCGGGCTGACCGACAATCTCCCGACGATTCAGCGTTGGCTCAACCGCATTCTCGCGCTGCCGATCGCGCTCCAGAACGCCATATTTGATGAATACCTTGGTCTCGTCGAAGCGCGGATCGAAGCCGCGCGCGAGGCCGGAACGCTCGACCAGGGACTGGAAACCGTCAGGGTTGATCGTTTCAATGTCCTGGCAGATGAACTCCTGCGCACCGATCCCGTGACCGGAGCCGAGACCCGTCTCGTCTCGCTCGAAATGACGAGGCACCTTCGGCCTCTGCGATTGCAGCGCCTGGTGCGGATGCACGAGATCGGCAGCCCGCACGCTATCCCGATGCGCAATACGCGCTCGGGCAAGGTCGCCCTCTCGGTTCCTGCCCGGCGCCTTATCGCTGACGACGGGGCCGTGATCGAACGTCGGCGCCTTCTGCGACCGCTCAAGTCCGCGAACTGGACACTTGAGGCACTCGGTGAGAGCCACTGGGAAGAAATTGGCGTCACTGCGTTCACCAGCGCCTGGAGGACCGAGGAAGAAGAGGCGGCCAAATCACCGGTTACCGAGCGCGTCCATCTCGCCACCGGACTGCTGCTCCCGGTCTGGAAGCGCCTCCCCGGCGATCATGTCCGCGTCACCCGGCTCGTTGCCGAGGACGGCCAGTCGATCATCGGCCGCGAAGTGCTCGATGTCGATCTCGCTGCAATCGCCGATACCTTTGGCCTTTCCGGGGTTACCGGACCATCGGCAGAGCAGATCGGCGACCTCGTCCTCGCCAGCGGCAAACCGCTGTGCCTCGCAAGCCACGACTCCCTGACTGTGAAGCGCTCGCTGGTCGGCGGCGAACAGCGCCTTGAACTGACCGGGTTCTCGCCCGACCGGCTCGACTGGTACAAGAACAAGGGCTGCTTCACCGAGATCATCCGCTACCGCACGCGGCTGTTCGTCCCGGTGTCGAAAGCCTCTTTGATCCTTCCCGCGCTTGCCGCCTGATCCCTCGGGCAGACCCCATTCTCAGAATGAGAGTGGAGGGAGCCCTTTGGGCTTGTGGGCCTCGTGATCCTCACCTGCGCCTTCAATCCATCAGGAGAACACCTATGATCCAGTCGATTCCCTTGAAGAAGCTCGTCCCGAGCCCGCGCAACGTTCGCAAGTCGAGCGACGTGCTGGCCGACCTCCAGCTGCGGGCAGACATTGCTGCGCGCGGCCTGCTGCAGAACCTCGTCGTGCGCAAAGGAAAGCGCGGCAAGTTCGAAGTCGAGGCCGGCGGTCGCCGTCTCACCGCGCTGCAGGCGCTGGCCGAAGAGGGCACCTTGCCCGAGAACCACGAGGTCACCTGCCTCGTCATCGAAGGCGAAGAAAGCGAAGTGCGCGAAGCCAGTCTTGCTGAGAACTTCCAGCGCCTCGCGATGAACCCCGCCGACGAGGCGCAGGCCTTCGCCTCCATCATCGAGGCAGGGGCTACCACCGAAGACGTGGCGCGCCGCTTCGGCCTCACCGTCCGGTTCGTCGAAGGGCGTCTGCGCCTGGCAAGTCTCGCGCCTTGCGTCTTCGAAGCGCTCGCCGAAGGCACGATCACGCTCGACATGGCCAAGGCCTACGGCGCGATTTCCGACGTCGAGCGCCAGGCGCATGTCTATGCTGAGCTGCAGCACGCCTGGTACCAGATCACGCCCGACACGATCCGCCGCATGGTGCTCGATGCCACGGTGCGCGGTTCCGATCCGCGAGCTGTGCTAGTCGGACGCGATGCCTATCTCGACGCAGGTGGTCGGATCGAGCGCGAACTGTTCGACGATGATGCCAGCGAGAGCTGGATCGATGTCGCGCTGCTCGAGGACCTCGCGCACAAGGCCATGGACGAAGCCGCAGAAAAGGCCGCGCTCGAATATGGCCTTGCCTGGGTGCGCCCGACCCTTGGCAACTACGTCAGCCATGACCTCGTCGAAGGTCTGAGCCGTCTGCCTTGCGACCCTGCGCCGATGACCGAACAGGAAGCTCAGGAACTCGGCGAGCTCGAGGCCGACTACGACCGCGTCGCCGCTGTGCTCGAAGACGAGGACAGCGACGAGGACGAGGTCGCCAAGGCCGAGAAGGAACTAGTGGTGATCGACCGTGCCATGCGCGTGCTCAATGACCGGCCGCCGGTACTCGCCGACGAACTGAAACCGGAGGCCGGCGCCTTCCTCGTCCTCTCGCGCAATGGCGAGCCGACCCTGGTCCCGCAGTTCTACACCGAGACCGAGGTCATCGCTGACGAAGGCGTGGTCGAGGCCATTGAAGAGAGCGGTGCGGCTAAGCCCAAGGGGAGCTCGCTTTCCCAGCGCCTGCTCGACGAACTCGCAATGCAGCGCCGCGACATCCTGGCAATCCATCTCGCCAACGACCCGGCACTAGCGCTCGACTTCATGGTCTTCACGCTCGCCGATGCCGATGGGCACGACTGGCGCGCCAAGAAAGCGTCGACCCTCGTTGGCTCGGTCGCGTCCGGGCCTATCACCGGGTTCGAGGCGAAGGATGCGCCGGCGAGTGCCGCGCTTGCCGAGTTCGCCGGGTCGCTCGATGAAAACTGGCGTGCGGGTGAAAGCGATGTCGAGCGGTTCGCGAAATTCCGAGCGCTTTCCGACGAGGCGCGCTCAGCATGGCTTGGCCATGTCGTCTCGCGCACTCTGGTTGCCAGCCTTGCCTGCGAAGGCGAACGATCGGTGCCGATGCACGAGGCACTCGGCTCGCTCCTCGAAATCGAGACCGCGCATTGGTGGCGTCCCACGGCGAAAAACTACTTCGACCGGGTGGCTAAGGCGCGCACGCTCGAAGCGCTCGACGCCGCCGGCGGTCCCGAACTGGTCAGTCGTTATGCCGCATCGAAGAAGGCTGAGCTTGCGAGCGCTGCCGAACGCATCTTCTCGGGCAACTTCATTGGCGAGCCCGAGGTCAAGGAACGGGCGCAGGCTTGGGTTCCGCCGATCATGCGGTTCAACGATTCTGAAGAAGTCGAATTGGCCGACCACGACGGAGACGAGGCGGTCAACGCCGAAGGAACTGACGAGATTGCCGAGCAGGCAGCCTGACCCCTCCTGACAGGTCCAGGTCACTCGGCAGGCGGTCCGTCCCTCTCGGGACGGGCCGCCATCTGGATGTTAAAATCTGAGCCGCATTTGGGCTGGAAGCCCTCGGTCAGCTTCGGCTTCGCTCACCGAATAGTCGGCCATTAGCCCGCTCGCGAGCCATGAAATGCTTCATAAGGATCGACAGGCACTGCGAAAAAGCGCTGGCTAACAACCTCGTCAAAAGTGCTCGCCAAGGGCGCAGCAAGTGGAAGCAGAACTTGTTTGGCGCGATAATAATCGTCGAGCTCGATGGGGTTATCAGGCATCAGGGGCGCGTCAATTCTCACGAGTTGGTCGCGACCAATGAGAAGTCCTGCTTGACCAAGCGCGTTCTGGCTAGCAAGCCGCATTGCCGACGAGATGACCTCTTTCCAGTGCCATAGTCCGCCGAGCCGGACCTGATCATCTGAGATAAGCATCTCGGACTCGCCACAGCCGAGCGACAGAATCTGGACTTGGCGCCGATTGAGATCATGGCAGCTTAGCGCATCGACTAGCGCAACCATAACAGGATTGTTCGCCCAGACGCCTCCGTCGGCAAAGCGCCGCTCCCCATTCCTATAGACGGAGAAGAAAGTCGGCGCCGCGGAGGTTGCGAGTGCGGCTGTCACCATTTCCTCGCGCCAGTCGAGTTTGAAGTCGGGGTGGTGCGGTGTCTTGAAGATGTGGACCTCGGTGAAGCCATCGAATGCCGGTATGCACAAACGGCAGTGCGCATCGCCGATTTGCCGCTCGCCGAACAGCTTGCGTAGCTCGCGTTCGAGTGGACCACGCTCATACTGGTAGCGAGTCAACGAATGGAAAAAGCGAAGGCCCGATTTAAGCCTGCTAAAAGGGGGGCGGATTGGCGGAAATATTGCTTCGCCATGATCGAGGTAGAGCTTGAGGATTTCGCTTGCGCGCATTCCAATTGACAGGCCGAGGGCAATGATACCACCTGTAGACGTCCCGGCGATTAGGTCGAAATATTCGCCTGCCGAGCGGCCATCCAAGTGGCGAGATTCAAACTCTGCCAAAAGAGCAGCCGGCAGGATGCCGCGAATCCCGCCGCCGTCGATCGAGAGAATGCGGAAGGGCTTGTCGGTAGGCCAGGGCAATTGCACCCGCTGCTCGACTAATGTGCCGTCAGACCGCCGCGATGGCCTTTTTGTTTGCAATGCCATCTTGCTCCTCTCGTGTCGGGTGCCGACCGCCGCCGCGCCATGACTTAGTCGCGAGCCAACCCTCATAGAAGAAGAGGTAGCGCGAACTCCACGGCACCGTCGTCTCGGCGAGCAGATCGCTCGGAGTCCACTCGCGATTATAGGCGTCGAACAGGCAGAGATAAGGCAGCCTTGGTTCGTCGCGGTTCACATAGACGTGGGGGACAGGGCCTTCCTCATAGTCTGAATGCCGTTCGAGAACGGGATCGAGAATCTGAACGCGCGGTTGAACCTGCAGCAGCGAGAAGGCCTCGATCGCCAACGGCACACGATAGCCGATCCGAACCGTGTAAAAGCGCTGGAGAGGTTGCAGACGTCCCTGCCAGACAGCGTATCGATCGGCGCGCTCGATGACCTTGAAGCCGGGCCAGCGCTCGGCCATCGCGGCAATCTGATTCTCGATGCTGATCAGTCCGGGATGCATCCGCCACCCATGTTGGTACTGGCGCGCGCGGCTGTGCTGGTCGCAGCGCCGATGATGGCGGGCGCGCCGGTAAGGATGCGTCCGGTCGTTCCGAAGCGCATCGCGCCGCGTTCGGCTTCGCGCCGGCTTGCATCGAGAAAGCGTTCGACCGCGAAGCCCGCCGCCGTCTCGCCAAACAGGTCATCGAGGATGGTCCGCATTTCGGTCAGATTTGCGTTGTCGCTGCGAAGGCGACCAAGCTGCCGCTGCAGATGATCGAGATCACGCATATAAACGTTCTGCGCGGCGACCTCCCTAGGCCATCGATCTGTGAAGATATCCTCCGGGAAGGAGGGGTTGCGTACGACCAAGGTGTCAAACCGGCGAACGTGATCCTGAAGCTGGCCACTGATGTGCGAGGCAATATTGACGACCTCGTCAACCAGCCCGGACTGCGCCGGACCGCTATCCAGAGCCATAGCCGCGAGCACTACCGACGGCGGCTTCCGACCATCGCGCGAGCGGTAGCGGACATCGCGATTCCGCTTCAGCAACTGGAGCGCCACGACGCGCGAGGATTTTTCCGAGAGCGGAACGCGACCGGGTAGCGGGTCGGTTTCGGCCTTCGCGACCACGCCATCCGATATCTGGCGACGGGCGTCGAACATCGTCGCGAAAACCGGATCGAACGCCACCTCACGATTGAAATAATCGGCGAAGCCCCAAGGATTGACCGTCTTGTGGTAGGTTTCGGCGGTCTCTTGGCGCCAGTGAAAAAGATGGCCAGCCTTCAGGGGCGTTTGGTCGAGCCGGGCGATCGGCATGAGATCGACGCGTGTGCCGTCTTCATAGGTTACGGTGACGCAGCGGCTGTTGAGGGTCACCCGCCCATGATAACGGCTGCCTTCCTCACCGTTGATCGCAACGAAAAGGGTCGCCAGCACGCCCGACGGCTCACTGAACGGCGAAATATCGAGTTCGATCACGACGTCGACATCGTGCTGATCTTTCGAGACGCGCGATGCGATCGCGGTTCCGGTCGCGAAACTACCGCCCGGATAGCAGGCGATCACCTTCCCGTGGAGCGGGCTGTCGGGCCGATCCACATGGGCGCAGAGCGCCTGATAATGCTGTTCGGCTTCGTCATGCTTGGTGGGCGAGAGCTGGATGCGGCGCGCGACGTCCATCAGGAGAGCATCGGCGGCCGAAGGCGGCAAGATCGGCTTCTGGTACGTCATTTCAGGGCTCCCTTGGTTCAGCCTTCGGGCGGGAATTCGTCGCGGCCATGACTGTCACGCGCGCGAATTCGGCCGTTGCGGCCATGGATGAGAAGTTCGGATTCCTGATTGCGGGCGATCTCGCGACCGCGGGCAATCGCCTCAGCCTGTGTCCGGTGAACGGACGACGCACGCTGGCCTCCGGCCGGCTGAACGGCCCAGCCACGACGGTGGGGTGTAATATGCTGGTTACGACTCATGAGCGATTCCTTGTCTGATTGGCCCGACAAAATCGTAAGATATACCGAACGACGCTCTAGGTCAACTGACCGGACGAAAACGTTCGTTTGACCGAACGATTGTTGATTCCTATGAGGGTGTCCGCATGATAGGATGCGTGAAAGGAAATCGGTCAATGTCCTTGGCGACGAAGCTTCAGAAACTTCGCACTGCAAAGCGACAGTCGCTTCAGGATGTCGCGGACGCCATCGGCGCATCGAAAGCGCACGTCTGGGAACTGGAGAAGGGCACCGCCAAGAATCCGTCGATCGAGCTCGTCCGGAAGCTCGCCGATCATTTCGGCGTTTCGATTGCCAGCCTTGTTGGAGAGGCTCCCGACGAAGGCAGCGACGAAGAACAATTGCTCGTCATGTATCGCGACCTGAAATCGCTCGATACGAAGGAGCGCGAGCTGATCGAAGACATTATCAAAGGGATGCAGAAGCGCCGAACCGGGGGGTAGGATGGAGATTGATCGGATCGAACTCGCGGACTGCGGTTCGCCGGAAAAGATCATCGCTGAAATCATGCGGCAGGTGCCCGACATGCCGATCCCGGTGCCGATTGAGGAATTGGCCGAGGCGGTCGGCATCACCGATATCCATCGGCTGGAAACAGCCAGCTTCGAAGGTGGACTTGTTACACAGCCCGAACGCGCGAGTGGCGTCATCCTGGTCAACAGCAAGGGCTCGGTGCAGCGCCAGCGCTTCACTATCGGGCACGAACTCGGACATTATCTTATTATCGCGCACCAGCCCGCGCGCGCCGGTCAGTTCACATGCTCGAAAGCCGATATGGCGATCCGTGAGGCGGACCGTGACAATCGTGCGCGGCGGATGGAGTTGGAGGCAAATCGGTTCAGTGCGGGCATGCTCATGCCGCTCGCGCACTTCAAACCCGATATGCGCAATCTGGGGACACCAGCGCTGGAGCATGTGTTCACGCTGGCCACGCGCTACAATATGAGTAACGAAGCGACCGCTCTTCAATATGTGCAGTACAATGATGCCGTTTGCGCGGTTATCATTTCGAAGGATGATGTCGTCCGGCGAATCTACAAGCCCAGCCGTTTTCCTTTCATTGATGTTCGGATCGGGACCCGGCTGCCCACACCTTCACTCGCCGCGCGCCTGTCCAATGGTCAGCAATCCGATTGGGATGACGTGAGCGCCGGAGTGTGGCTCGCTCTTTCGACAGAAGGTCCTCACCCATCCCTGCAGGAACAAGCTTATCGCCTGCACAACGGATGGATGATGACGTTGCTCATTCATACTGATCAGGACGAAGAGGAAGATGGCGAGGGTGGGATTTCCGATGCATTTGACGTGTGGGAGAACCCTCGATTTCCATCACGAAGTCGGCGGCGGTGAATGAAGCCGACCCAGGATTTTCTGGACCAAGTAGTGGGCGCGATCGTCGAAGCCATCACAAGTAGCGGACATAGCTGCAACGAAAGCGAAGATCATTCTTGGTTGACCTTTACGCATCCCTCTAATGTTCAATGAGGACGCATAGCCGTAATCATTAAACGAGAGGGGAGAGAGCTTTGCTTTTCCTGAACCGGGACATGCCCGTCCCGGCGTTCAGGAGAACTCCCATGACCAAATCCCGCCGCACTGCCTCTGCTTCGCCAGCCCAGCGCATTACCGCGGCCATCATCGAAAAGCTCGAGCAAGGGACAAAGCCGTGGGTAAAGCCGTGGCGCGGCGTGCCAGTCTCCCGTCCTTTGCGTTCTTGCGGAACGCCCTATCGCGGAATGAATACCTTCTGGCTGTGGATGGTGGCCGATGGCTGTGGCTACACTTCGCCATACTGGATCACCTACCGCCAGTGCCATAAGCTTGGTGGACAGGTCCGCAAGGGCGAGAAATCGACCATCGCAATCTTCTACAAGAGCTACACCAAGGAGGTCGAAAACGCCGAAGGCGAGGCCGACACCGAAAACCGGCGCGTGCTTAAGGCCTATGCCGTGTTCAACGCTGACCAGTGCGATGGCCTCCCCGAGTTCTATCATCCCAAGCCATTCATTGCTGCGCTTGATCCCGAAGGAGGCGAAGACCGGCTCGATGCCTTCTTTGCCCATATTGGCGCAGACCTGCGGCATCATGGTGCTCATGCCTACTACGAGCCGATGCGCGACCGGGTCACCATGCCGCCAACCGAACTGTTCGAAGCGTATGACCACTATTACGCGACGCTCGCGCACGAGCTGTCGCACTGGACGGGACATTCCTCGCGGCTCGATCGCGATCTCAAGAACCGCTTTGGCAGCGACGCCTATGCTGCCGAAGAACTGATCGCCGAACTCTCGTCGGCAATCCTCGGAGCCGAACTGGGTCTTCCGGTCACCCACCTCGACCATCACGCCAGCTACATCGCATCTTGGCTCAAGATCCTCAAATCGGACGAGCGCGCGATCCTCACTGCTGCGGCCAAGGCCGAGGAAGCGGCAAGCCTGCTGCTCAAACTGGGTGGTTGCCAATCCCACGAAAGCAAGCCCGACATCAATCTCGCTGATGCAGCCTGAGGAGCAGAGAGATGGGACGTTCAGTCAGCTATCCGACCGGCTCCGTGGTAGCCTTTCGCCTGCTTTATGATGGCGAAGACGAAGATGTCGACTGGGCCTACGAGTGCCTCGTCGACGAGATCATCTATACCACGAAGGCGGCCTTTCCTTCCTTTGAACGCTTCGATGGATGGCGCGGCCGCGAGGATCGCATCCTCCTGCGAAACGCCTTCGCCGATTGCGGCATATCGACCTATTGCGGTCTCGCGGCGATCTGGCTCGTAGAGCGCGATGACGCTCGCTACTGGGAAGCCGATTTCTACAACCCGCGAAGGGCAAGGGCACGGCACTGGCTCGGCCAGGTGTCGGGACGGTTCATCGACCTGTTCGGTGAGCTGCGCTTGGTCGGTCGGTTCTCGAATGGCGAAGCGATCTTCGAGCGCTCCCGATCTGCTTGCGACACCGTGCCCTGATCCTGCCTCATCCCTGCCCGCCGGGAAAGGCCCTTGGGCCGGTCGGAGCGCGCCGCAACCTGCGGCCCGTCGGCCCGTGTTGCCCGCGCCAGCCTAGGGCCGCAGGTTTCCCGCTACGCGGTGCGTCTCGCCCCTTTTCCCGGCCCTGATCGGGCTCCGGCGGACAGGGCCGAGGCAATGGTGCCTCCTCTCCTTGTCCCCGCGATCAGGAGACACCCCATGTACGACAGCTTCATCGACCAGTTGAGCGGCCTCGACCTTTCAGGCCTCAGCATCAGGCCAGCCCCCTTCAACGAGACCGACTTTCCCTGCGAGGATGCGATCGACCAGACGCTTGGTGCCGTATGGTCCGACCTCTTCGCGATGTTTTCCGACACGGCCCTGGAAGCAGATGCCGAGGATATTGCCTGGGGCGTGGTCAATCTCTTTCACCGCGCAGCCAGCCGCAAGTCGGCTCAACTTGACCGGGCCGGCGACGAGATCCGGGTCCTCCTCGCATCAGCCGACGGGTCCGAAGTGCATTCGAGCAATCTTGAAGAGCAGGTTGAGCGTGCGCAGGCTGCCGAAGCCAGCATGCTTGCCTTTGAGCAGATGCGCGAGGCGGCGGCAGCACTTTACCGCGACGAGACCGGTTCCTCGTGGAAGCCCGTTTCCGGCTCGCGTGCGAGCCATTCGCGCCATCTCACGTCGGCTGTTATCGATGCCCGCGATTTCCTCCGCGCACGTGCTGAGAAGCGGCGTCACGCTCTGATTCCGGAAGGAATTCCGGTCCTCTTCGCCGGTGGTCGCCAGAGCTTCGAGAGCGCCGAGGATGCGAAGCGATATGCTGACAATATCTGGGCAACGCTGGACAAGGTTCGCGATGCGGTTCCAGATCTCTTCCTGGTCCATGGCGGCGATGGCAAGGGTGCAGATCGCCTCGCAGCGAGCTGGGCCGAGCGCCGCGAGGTGCAGCAGCTGACCTATTCGCTCGATCGTCGGCTTGGTGCCCGCGCCGGCTTCAAGCGCAACGAGCAAATGCTTGCGCTCAATCCGCGTTACGTCGTCGCCTTTCCGGGAAATGGCGTGACCGAACGGCTCGTCATCGATGCCAAGGCACGCCGGATCACGGTGGTCGATCGCCGCGGCCTCTTGGGCACCTCTCCCGGGTCCTGAGTGGGCATTCATCATCAGCATCGTAAACGTCTGCATGTGCATCCGGCATCGACCCGACTATGGACCGGTCATGCAACTTGACGATCTGCTGCAGCGCTACTTTGCCACCACCGACCTCTCCGGGGTTTCTCCCGACACCTTTGCAGCCGGCATTGAGCATTGCCGGGTCGATCTCGGCCTTGAGGACGACCGGGGCAAGCGCTTTGCACTGTGGTCGTTCCTGCACATGTTTGGGTCTGCCCCCGATCTCGACGTTGCGTTCGAAAACGAGGAAGACCGGGAAGCAGCCCGCAACTTCATGGATCTCCTGGCGGCATCGGAAGGCGATGGAGCAGGCTGATTGCAGCAGGGTATTGGCACCTTCAGGCCCGCACCCGATACCCATCCGGCTTTCTTCGCGAACAGTCCTGAATCAGGTCAGCTGAGGACAGCAACCCGTTCCTTGCCGGCCGTGTTGGCAGCTGCGCTGCCTGCCCGCACCACCCGTCATGAACAGGTTCCCCTTCGGCCCCCAGACGATGTCTGCTGGCCTGCGGTGCAGTCCTCCCATGCCCTGCTTCTTCTGGATGTTCGCAAGCCGGAGATGGTCTCCGGTTTGAGGAACCGAAGGACTTACACCATGACCAATATCGCAATCCTCACCGGCCGCATCGCCCGCGATCCGGATACCCGCGAGACCAAGGGCGGCACCAATGTCACCGGGATCACCGTCGTCACCGATCGCCCAGCACGCGACAAGGACGGCAAGACCTACAAGGACGAGAACGGCTACACCGCCAAGGAAAGCGAGTTCCACCGGGTGACCTGCTTCAATGGCCTCGCCAAGACCGTCGGCCAGTACTGCACCAAGGGCCAGCTGGTCAGCGTCCAGGGCCGTATCCACTACACCCAGTGGGAGGACAAGGACGGGGTCACGCGCTACGGTACCGAGATCCTCGCGGACAAGGTCGATTTCCTCTCCCGCGGCAGTGGTTCGAGCGACGACAACGAGAACACCGACGCTCCCGAGATCGACTGAACTCTCCCGTCGGTCTCCCTCCCGAAGGGGTCCTGTCCTACCGGACAGGGCCCCTTCTTACTGTTCCTACTCTCCGGTTCACTGTTCGGTAGGAGAAGATGAGCGAGCCGGTGGAAGCAGCCTCTGCAGAGATGCTTCTTCGCCGAGCTTTCCAAGTTCTCCGGCAACTCTTGCGAGCGCCTTCTTCGAGAAGGTCTCAAGTCCTGTTCCCAATATGATGCGGCCCAGTTCTAGGGCGGCTTGCTCCTCAAGTTGTTTCTGGCGCTCGGCAAGTGCCAGCCGGTCGGCCTCGAGTTTCCGGAGTGCTGCGACAGCGCTTCGTTTGGTTGGCATCGGGGTTCCTTTCCTGCACCCCTCGGTGGATCCTCCCTTCGATCAACATGCACCCGGGCACAGCCTGTAGGAAAGTCCAATCGCGCGGGTCGTCCCTTGCACTAGGTAACGGAGCGGGGGAGGGGGCTGGCTCACCGAGTTCCAAGGGTGATGGGCATAGGGCCGGCGCGTCAAGGACGGCGGGGCCCCACCATTTTGCCTCCCCTGCGCTTTGCTCCGGTCCGACAAAATCGTTGCCCCCACCGCCGCTTCGCGGTCGCCCTCGGGGCGATCCCTGACCCGCCGGCCCCATGCCCCTCCGCCTGTTTCCTGTCGTCTCAGCGACAGGTTTCAGGAGGATATCATGACTGCACTCAGCACCTTGGACACGAACGCGCACAGCTATTTCGAAGCGCTTGCAGTTGCCGAAAGGCGCGCCCTGCACAGTTTCTTCGACCAGCACGTGGTGGAAGATGAAGACCTGGGCTACTTCGCCCTGGACGAGGGTGACTACAACGCACTGCCTGCGCATCTCGCCAGCCGCGTGGTGCACACGGTCCATGGGGCCTTGCTGGACGAATACTGACGACCAAACGAGGGCAGGAGCCGGTGACGGTTCCTGCCCTTTTTTCGTGTTCGCTGGCACTGGAGCGGGACGAAATGTGGAGCGGGGCTGGGGACGCGCTCGGTCCCGCCCCGCCTTCGGCGGTGCTCCTGCGGGCGCGGCCATTTTTGTTCTGGGCCCCGCGCGCACTCCCGAGCGGCAGCGGGTCGGTCCGGCGCGGTGCCGCGGCACCGACAGGCCCCGGTCCCGGGCACCGCACGCGCTCCTTTGCCGCAGCCTTTACGGGGGTGCGGTCTTTGTGCGTGGTATTCTTTCAATTACAGATCAGGCTGGATTACGGCCGCGAACTGGATGCTCGCGCCGCCAAGGGCTTTGCTGGAAAATGCCTTCGAGAACGGAACGACCAAGATCACCGGATTTCGCCGCGCAATGGGGAACAGAATTGGCACACCGTACGCAGCGGGTGCTGCAATGGAAGGCGCGGAATTGTTTCGCGAATTCACGAAATTTCGCCGATACCATCTTCTGTGCCGGATGCGGTCCAGTTGCTCGCCGGACCGTGCCGAGTCGGCACAGATCCATCTAGCCTCCTGCAATTGTTTGTGAATTTTCCGTTTTCCTACACCCCCTGCTGCGGCCTAGAGTGGCACTTGCCTTTCGAAGGGTGAGCCAGGTTCTTTGAACACAAGGAACTTGGAAAAATGCAAAGACACCACCGGTTCGTGACCTATGTCACGCCCCTGATCGCCGAATGGATCAGGAAACAAGCAGACGAGCGCAGGGTCAGCGCGAGTATCGTTGTTTGCGATTGCATCTTCGATGCCTGGCAGCGCGCGACCGAAGCTGATCTGAGGACGCCGGCGACCGATCCGGTGCGCCAGCACATCTTCATCACGGTCGCATTGGATGCGCTGCTTACGCATCATCCCGACAGCACTCTGCGCGACAGAACGGTCGCTGCCTACCAGCGCCGGCTGGAACGCCTCGGTATCGTTGCACCCCGATCCATGGGAGGCGACGATGAAGCATAATCTCGTCAACTTCACCCGCGGCAGCCAGCTCCTCGGGCATTTCGGCTTCATGTTTGCCGCGGGCCTCAAGGGACCCCTGATCGTGACACTCCTGGTCGTTCTCGGGCTGGTCTATTGGGACGTAAGCAGCGCGCTAGACGACTATCAGGTCTACCTCCTGTGGATGCATGCCTATGCCTCTGGTTATGCCTTCATGGAGTTCGATCCGGACAAGCTTGTGAACCTCAAGCTGGCCGATGGGAACCTCGTTGCTTTTCCTATTTCCGTCGTGACCGATTACCCGCCGATGCGCGAAGCGGTCGCGCTATTCCGGAGCGCGGTGATCAGCGCCTTGTGGCTTGCTGGGTTCATTCTTGCGCCGCTCTTCGCTCTTTTCTGGTGGGTTGCCGAACGCTTCGGCGAGAAGTCCAAACAGAAGAAGCATGTGCGCGGGGCGGAGCTTGCTACCTTGCGTGAACTTGACCGGGAGATCGCCGCGCACAACCGCAATGCCCGTGCCCGCGAGTATGGCGATGCGTTGGGCTGGCGCTGGCGTCTGGCCGGGTCGGCTTCGCTGCGGGATGCGGGCTTCTATTCTCCAGCGCATCTGGCAGGGGTCAGCTGGCCTTGGCGCCTCGAGCAGAGCCACGCGATGCTTGTTGGCACAACCGGGACAGGCAAGACCGTCGTCCTAACCGAGCTTACCAGGGAGATCCGTGAACGGGGCGAACGTGCGGTCATTTTCGATCTTACCGGGGCCTTTGTCGAAACCTTCTACGATCCCAAACGCGACATCATTCTCAACCCGCTCGACGCGCGTTGCCCCGCATGGAGCGTGTTCAACGATTGCTCCACGCGTGCCGAATTCCATGCCGCAGCGGAGTCGCTCGTCCCGCATGATGGGGGCGGCGCCGAACAGTTCTGGGTGCTCGCCGCGCGCACGCTGTTCGTCGAGACCTGTCTCAAGCTCGCCGAAGCGGGGCGGGGCACCAACGCCGCGCTGGCGCACGAACTCATGAACGCCGATCTCTCCGATCTGCACCGTCTCGTCGAAGATACCATGGCCGGTCCCATCAGCACGCCGAGCGCGGCGCGCATGGCGGAATCGGTGCGTGCAGTGTTCAATGTCAATGCCAAGGCGCTCCAGATGCTGCCCGAAGACGGGAAGCCCTTTTCGGTCCGCGAGTGGATCAATGGGGCAGGAGGACCGGGCTCGATCCTGTTCCTGTCTGCCCGCTACATCGACATGAGCGTGCTCTCGCAGTTACTCACGCTGTGGCTCGATACCGCGATCAATACGCTGATGGCGGGCCAGCGCTCGCGGGACATCAGGCTCTGGTTCCTGATCGACGAACTGGGCGCCCTGCATCGTCTCCCTTCACTCGAAAAGGGCCTCCAGACCGCGCGCAATTTCGGGGGCGCGATCGTCACCGGGATTCATGCCTTTGCCAAGCTCAAGGATGTCTACGGTGAGAACATGGCGATGACCCTCTCCTCGCTTGCCCGCACCAAGCTGATCCTTGGCACAGCAGATCGCGAGACCGCCACCTGGTGTTCCGATATCATCGGCCACCGCGAGGTTCGCGAGATGGAGGAAGGTTACAGCTACGGCTACAACAATGCGCGTGACGCGGTGAGCCTGACGCCCCGGCGCCAGGTCGTTCCGTTGCTGCTTCCTGACGAGCTGATGAAGCTCAAGAACCTTCATGGTTTCATCAAGTTTCCCGAAGGATTTCCGGCGGCACCCGTGGTTCTCGCACCGCGCAACTGGCCTCGGGTAGCCGAAGGCTTCATTCCCCGCGATATGCCGAAGCCACCGCCGCAGACCCGGCACTCTGATGGTAAAGATGGAGCAGGGGGCGGTGCCGGAGCAGCCTCTGAAACAGGCGACAATGATGGTGATCCTCGCCGGATGAGGGACGCGCACGATCGCTCCGACAGCGCTGAAAAGAAAGCCGACAAGGAAGACAAAAAGGAACTGCGCCGGACCCGTCGCAGCAACAAGGGCGATCAGGCTCGACCGGACCAGACAAGGAAGCGTCGCGATCCGAATGCGCGAGGGAAAAAGGCGACATCGGACCTTCAGCGGCCGGCTCAATCCGAACTTCCTCTGTCTTCGAAAGCTGAGGAGCACCGCGGCATGGAGCAACGGGCTGTGCCTTCCGCCAGATCCGATATTCCCGATCCCGCAGCGCATCAGCGAGCACACGTCGCGCGCGGCAAGGCCGACCAGAGGCTCCAGGAAGAGCAGCAGAAGTCGCTGCTGGGCGGTGCAGCGAAGCAGGGTCGCGATGCCGATCAGGGGCAGGACCATGGTCACGATTACGGGGACTTCGATCCGGATATGTGACGCTCAACCGGGGAGGGGACGAGGGCCAAGAGAAAGTGATCCCAGCCCATGCTTTCCGTCGCCAATGTCCGCTCGCCATCGGCGGCGGCAAGCTACTTCGCTTCGGACAATTACTACGCGAGCGCCGATGCCGACCGCTCGGGCCGGTGGGTCGGCAAGGGTGCAAGGCGCCTTGGTCTCGACGGCAAGGTCGAGACCCAAGCGTTCGACGCGCTGCTGCGTGGCGAGCTGCCCGACGGCAGCAGTGTCGGCAATCCCGGGCAGGCACACCGCCCAGGTACAGACCTCACCTTCTCCGTTCCCAAGAGCTGGTCGCTGCTGGCGCTCGTCGGGAAGGACGAGCGGATCATCCCCGCCTACCGCGAAGCCGTCCTCGAAGCGCTGGACTGGGCTGAGAAGAATGCGGCCGAGACCCGGATGGTGGAGAAAGGCAAGATCGTAACGCAGGCCACCGGAAACCTTGCGATCGGCCTGTTCCAGCACGACACCAACCGCAACCAGGAGCCGAACCTCCATTTCCATGCGGTCATCGCCAATGTCACGCAAGGCAAGGACGGGAAGTGGCGTACGCTCAAGAACGACCGGCTCTGGCAGCTCAACACCACGCTCAATTCTATCGCGATGGCGCGCTTTCGCGTCGCGGTCGAGAAGCTTGGCTATGAGCCGGGACCGACCCTCAAGCATGGCAATTTCGAGGCGCGCGGTATCACCCGCGAACAGGTCATGGCGTTCTCGAGCCGCCGCCAGGAAGTGCTCGATGCGCGGCGCGGTCCTGGTCTTGAAGCAGGCCGCATCGCCGCGCTCGATACGCGCGCCAGCAAGGACACGATCGAGGACCGCGAAACCTTGGGCAAGCTCTGGAGCGAAACCGCGAAATCGATCGGGTTGGACCTCGCGCCCTTGGTCGAGCGGGCCCGGACCCGCACACTGAAACAGTCGATCGAAACTGGCAGGTTCGGCTCGCTTGTCGAGCGCGGGCGCGCATGGCTGGGACGCTTCGCCGCGCATGTCAGGGGCGATCCGGCTGATCCGCTTGTGCCCAAGTCGGTCCTCAGACAGGACCGTAAGACGATCGCAGCGGCACAGGCCGTCGCTTCGGCGGTGCGTCATCTTTCGCAGCGCGAGGCTGCCTTCGAGCGCACCGCGCTCTACAAGGCTGCGCTCGATTTCGGGTTGCCAGCGACGATTGCCGATATTGAAAAACGGACCCGCGCCTTGGTGCGCTCCGGCGACCTCATAGCGGGCAAGGGAGAGCACACGGGCTGGCTGGCTTCGCGAGACGCGGTGATCGCCGAGCAGCGGATCTTGACCGAGGTTGCCGCTGGCAAGGGTGCGAGCTCGTCTGCAGTTGAGCCGGGAAGCGCAAACGCTCGTGTCCAGTCCGCTGCAATGGCAGGGCAGGGGTTCCGGCTGAATGCGGGTCAGCTCGGAGCGGCGAAGCTGATCTTGACGTCCGAAGATCGAACGATCGCGGTCCAGGGAATTGCAGGTGCCGGCAAGAGCAGCGTTCTGAAGCCCGTCGCCGAGGTGCTGCGCGACGATGGCCGCCCGGTCATCGGGCTCGCGATCCAGAACACGCTCGTCCAGATGCTCGAACGCGACACCGGCATCGGCTCGCAGACGCTGGCCCGCTTTCTTGGTGGCTGGAAAAAGCTGCTCGACGATCCTGGCAACGCGGCGCTTCGCGCGGAGGCAAAGGCGGCGCTGAAAGACCATGTGCTTGTCCTCGACGAGGCTTCGATGGTCTCGAATGAGGACAAGGAAAAGCTCGTCCGCCTCGCCAATCTGGCTGGCGTTCACCGCCTGGTCCTGATGGGGGACCGCAAGCAGCTCGGCGCAGTTGATGCGGGCAAACCCTTCGCGCTCCTGCAGCGGACGGGCATGGCGAGCGCTGAAATGGCGACCAACCTGCGCGCCCGCGACCCCGTCATCCGCGAGGCGCAGGCGGCAGCGCAGGCGGGTGATGTACGCACGGCGCTGCGTCACCTGCAGCCGCACACACTCGAGGCCAAGGGCGATGGCGCGCTGGTCGCTGCTGACACCTGGTTGGCGCTCGACAAGGACACCCGCTCGCGCACCTCGATCTACGCTTCGGGCCGCGCCATCCGCTCTGCGGTCAATGCTGCCGTCCAGCAGGGACTTCTCGCCAATGGCGAGATCGGACCGGGCAAGGCCGAGCTTGGAGTGCTGGATCGCGTCAACACGACCCGCGAAGAACTGCGACATCTGTCAGCCTACCAGCCTGGCCGGGTGCTCGAGGTCTCGAGAAAGCAACAGGCCCTGGGACTGTCAGCGGGCGAGTATCGTGTCTTGGGACAGGACCGGAAGGGCAGGCAGGTCGAAGTCGCGGACAAGCGCGGCAAGCGGTTCCGGTTCGATCCCGCGCGGATCAGGGCAGGGAAGGGCGACCAGAATCTGACCTTGCATGAGTCAAGAAAGCTCGAGATCCATGAAGGCGACCGGATCCGCTGGACCCGCAACGATCATCGCCGCGGCCTCTTCAATGCCGACCAGGCCAAGGTGGTTGCCGTTGTCGGCGGGAAGGTCACTTTCGAAACTTCCAAGGGAGACCAGGTTGAGCTCAAAAAGGACGATCCGATGCTGAAGCGGATCGATCTTGCCTATGCGCTCAACGCCCACATGGCGCAGGGTCTGACATCCGATCGCGGCATTGCAGTCATGGACAGCCGCGAGCGCAACCTGTCGAACCAGAAAACGTTCCTGGTGACGATCACGAGGCTTCGCGATCACCTGACACTCGTCGTCGACAGTTCGGACAGGCTCGGAGCAGCCGTGGCACGCAACAAAGGCGAGAAGGCCTCGGCCCTCGAGGTCACCGCACAGTTGACGCCGACAGAAAAGAAAAACGGCGAACTTGATCAGCTGAAACCGGAAGAGGCCAACAAGGCCGAAAAGGAACTCGCCCGAAGCAAGAGCAAGACACTGGACTTCGGGATTTGAAGGGCCGCTATGTGCAAGATTTTCTGACGAATTGGGCCCGGCAGTTGGTCCAGGTGGTGCTTACGCGCGAACGATCGGATTTCGGAACCGCTCTCAGATCGCAAGAGTCTTGCGATGCCTTTCGATCGCGCTTCGCACATGATCGGGGAAGGGGAGGTGTCCGCTTTCGCTGCTCCAGGCGTCATCAAACCGTGCAACGACATCCTTTGCTGTCGCGGTGATCAGCCTGGCAGGCAGCCGAGCTCTATCGGCGATCGCCTCGAGTTCATCATAGGTGTAGGACGCCCACTCGCGCGAGCTATGAAACTTGAGTGCAGCATCGTCGCCCGGGATATAGGCGAGCGTCGAAAGCAAGTCATAGGCAGGTGCAAGCAGCGCGTTGCGCCTATCCGGATAGATCAACGACCAGTTCTTGAGGTGCATGTCGCCATTCCCGATCAGCACCGAGTAGGTGAGCCGGCGGACGAATTCGACCACGCTTTGCTCGTCGGTTTCGATCGCCAGCACACTGAGGATCTGGCGGTAGCTCGCATTCTCGTATTTATCGTCTGCAAAGACACCGAACACCTGGGCGAAGTCTTCGGTGTGCACTGGTCCTTCTTCACCCCGGTCAAAGCGCCGGATGGCAAAAGCGGACTCTCCGTAACGGGTGATACCTTCGGGTATGCCATCGATCTGATCGAGGGGCACAAGGTCGATTTCAGGTACGTCGATCCCGATCTTTGCGGCCAGTTTCATCGCCGCGAATTCTGCCTCGGGCACGTCCGGATGTCTTGCAGAGGGCAGCTTGACGATCCAGTCGCCGCCGCTGCCTGTGACCGGGATCGTCAGTCCGCCATTCTTGCCCTGGGCTTTGATCGCCGAGAATTTGAGTTGCACGCCGGCAAGCGAGAAGCGCAGCGCGCGCTCTGCCTGCTTCTCCACCACTTCTGCATCGGGCTCGTCGGCCTCCGTTTCCTCGGCGTCGACGGCGATGGCGCGCACTGCGCCTGGAAGATCGTGCCCGAGCTGTGCGAGAAGGTGGTACTCGCGCACGGCTTTTACGCCCGCGCGGCGGGCGAGGTAGTCGCGAAGCGTGCCTTCGGGAAGGAGGTTGGAGAAGAACGGCTCGATTTTCGTTCGATAGCTGCGTGTGTCCGCAATGATTTCGCCATTCGCATCCTTGTAGGCGAGCGACAGCGTTGGCCGATTTTGGTCGGCAAGGTAGACCTCGTCGAATGTGAAGATGCTCGCATCTCCATCGAGGCGCGCAATCGTTCCAACGCGCGTCTTACCCAGAAAGATATCGAGAGCCGCTGCGTCGATCATGTGGCGTCGTCCTCAAGCCGGTAAGCAGGCCGTCTCGGGGCACTATCTCGATCGATTGCGTGGACCTGCAGGTTTCTGACGCGCTGGAGGGCACGTGTGGATGCCGCGATCTGTTGGGCGAACTTCTTCGTTCCCTCTTGCTGTTCAAGCGCCCAGCCGAAGTCCTGAAAATGTTTTTTCAGATGGGCGACGGGCTGCAAGGCCTGCTGGATGGCCTTGAGCGTTTCGGGATTGAGATTAACGGTCGGGATATTTTTAAGTGCGCTTTGCAGCTCATTCACCTCGGTGATGCTCGGATAGGTCTGCCGTACTCGCTCGGCGAACCGGTTGGTTTCAGCAATCGTTGCGAGCGCTCGACTTGCCTCGCTTCTTTCGCGCTGTGAGCGCACAACGCCTTCGATCGCCGGTATGGTCCTTCGAGGCACAAGCTTCAGCTCGAGGTCGAGCGCGCGCGCTATTTCGACAAGGCTGGAAATCTGTAGGTCTACACTCCCGCCTTCGATCTTGGAGATATGGCTTTGGGGCAAACCTACCCGTTCACCCAGCTGTTTCTGGGTAAAGCCCTTTGCTATCCGAGCCGCTTTGATGCTTGCGGCGATGTCTTCGATTGCCGTGCTCATAAATATAGTTCTGCATATGTTGATCGACGTTTATATGTTTTAGCATATACAAAGGTTTCTCAAAAAGCAAGAGAAATCTGTAGCGACATATATGGCTGACTAATCATATGTCATTGCATATCATGGACGGAGATTGACGGGCATAAAGCGCGAGCAGTCGTCACTTCGCAGAACCATTTTCGGATTTTTTCTCCCGATCCTTCGATGACAGAGCTTTCGCCCAGAGGCCTGCCGATTAGTCAGGAGCGCGAACGGCGGCAATGCGCCCCAATGTCGGACGTAGCCATCCGAGATCTTAGCTCCCGAAAGCGGACATTCTCTGCGGCCATTCCGGCCAAGGAGAATGACAATGACCTATTCACAATTTGATCCTGCTTCTCAAAACCGAGTGCCTTGGAACTTCGGTGCTAAGATCGGTCCCAAGCGTCCATTCAATCAAAAGCAGATTTGGGCGATCCGTTTCTTTCTTGATCGCGAGGAGCGCATAAGAGACCGCGCTCTGTTTGACTTGGCGATCGATAGCAAACTGCGAGGCTGTGATCTCGTCGAGCTCAAAATCGGCGACCTAGTCAGCGGCCCGGAAATCCGGACGCGAGCAACAATCACGCAGCGCAAAACAGGTCGACCTGTTCAGTTTGAGATCGCATCAGATGCGCGTGCAAGCCTGTTTGCGTGACTCGAGCTCAGATGTGGTGACGTGGAGGACTTCGTCTTCCCGAGCAGAGTTGATCAAACACGCCACTTGAGCACGCGACAGTACGCGCGGCTTGTTGATGAGTGGGTGACGGCTATTGGCTTGCGTCCTGAGGAATACGGCACCCACTCACTGCGCCGGACCAAAGCTTCAATCATCTACAAAGCCACAGGCAACATACGTGCAATCCAGATACTGCTCGGTCATTCCAAGATCGAGAACACCGTGCGGTATCTTGGTGTCGACATTGAAGATGCTCTTACTCTCGCTGAGAAAACTGAGATCTGACTGGAGTTGGGCGCTGATCTCAAATGGCCCAGCGTCCGCTTCTGGAGGTGAATGCGGACAATGCTTGTTCTACCCTGCGCCGATCACAAAACCGGTAACGGTTGAGCCAACGCTTCGACCTAGGACGGTCCATGCAAGAGCGAGGATCGAAAGTTGCTCACGAGCTTCCGCAAATCCGAGGCTGCCGCATAAGCTGCGGGTATCACCAACAATGTCAGGAAGGTAGATGTCGTGAGACCGCCGATAATGATGAATCCCATGGGGTTTCTCCATTCCGCAGCGTCTGACTGTGCCAATGCGACGGGCATCATTCCGAAAACGGCAGCCAGCGCGGTCATGAGGACTGGTCGCAGCCGTTCCGGCGCGGCATCGCGCATGGCCGCAGCAGCATCTTTGCCAGCATCGCGGAACTGGTTGGCGCGATCGACAAGCAGGATGCCGTTTTTCATCACGATACCCATAAGCGCAATCATGCCGATTTGCGCAAACAAGCTCATTTCCTGACCTGCTGCCCACATGAGAAAATACGCGCCCGAGAAGGACAGCGGCGCGGTGAGCATGATGATGATCGGTTGCCCGAAGCTGTTAAACTGGCTTGCGAGGACAATGTAGAGTGCGACAATCGCTAAGATGAAGGCAAAGATAATGGCCTCGCTCGTTTCAGCGAGGCGGCGCGCTGTGCCTTCCATTTGGGTAGACAGTCCAGCTGGCGGTGGGTTGGCGGCAAGCAAGCCCTCTAAATCCGAGACGGCCACGCTCAACGGAACACCCGGCGCGGTATTGGCGAGCACCGAAATCTGGCGCGATCGATCAATGCGTTCGATTTCTGCGGCGTTCAGCGTGACATCAATGTCGGCAATTGCTGCCAAATCGACCAGACTGCCCTGCGCTGTCCTGAGGGGCAGCGCCTCTATGTCGCTCAATCGCTGTCGCTCGCTTTCCTCCAACCGGACCCGAACGTCGTAGCGGCGTCCACCCGTCTCGAACGTCCCGGCATCGCTCCCGCCTACGAGTGTCCGCGAAGCTGCCGCAAGGTCGCGCGCAGAAATACCGAGATCCGCCGCCCGATCACGGTCGAGCGCGATCTGCAACTCAGGTCTGCCACCCTCATATGTGGAGCGCACGTCTACGAAATCAGATCGCGCGGACAGCTCGCTTTCGAGCCATTGCGCGTAGCGATTGATTGTGGCGGTATCCGGCCCTGTGATGATCAGCTCTATCGCGGTCTGTCCGACCCCGGCACCGGAAACCCACGGGACTTCCTCCACCGCGACTTGGCGTGCCTTCGGGACTCCGTCGAGTGCTGCCTGGCGTGCGAAGGTCATTATATCGTCTTGCGTCACGTCGCGTGACCGTTTGTGCGAAAGGCCGACATAGATATCGAGCTCGTTGATCTTTGGATTGGTCCCGCTGCCCGCACTGACAAAAACGAGTTCGACTTCGGGATTTTCGCGCAGAGCGGCATCCACCTGCTGCGCTGCATCCTTTGCCCCGGCTATCCCTGTGCCGAGCGGTAGCTTGATCGTGACGAGAAATTCCGAGCGGTCCGTAGTGGACATGAATGTGCTGGGCACGAGCGCCGCAAAAACCCCCCCCACGAATACGCTGGCAAGGGCGCCGCCTAGTACGACGTAGCGGCGGCGGATCGCCCAAGATACGAGCCTTTCGTAGCGTTGTCGCATCCCGACATGGAATCGCTCTATGCGTGCGAACCAGCCGCTCTCCTTTTCTTCGGGACGCAGCAACCGGGCCGAAAGCGCGGGTGTGAGCGTGAAGGCAACCAGCATCGAGACGCTGACGGAGAAGACGATTGCAAGACCGTATTGAAAGAAAAAGCGGCCAACTATTCCTTCCATAAACGCGATTGGCACGAACACTGCCAAAGTCGCAAAAGTTCCAGCCAGAACAGCCAACGCAACCCGCTTAGTGGCTGCGTGAGCCGCTCCAGTTGCGTCAGCACCTTCATCGACATCATTTTGAACTGCTTCGACGACGACGATCGCGTCATCGACCAGCAGGCCGATAGCGACCGTCAGCGCTAACAAAGTGACCATGTTGATCGTGAAATCGAACGCCGCAAAGGCAATGAAGCTTGCGACTATCGAAGTGGGGATCGCCAGCAATACTATGATCGTAGCGCGCCAACTGAGAAGGAAAAGGAATGTCACCGCGACCACCAGAACCACGGCAATTAACAGGTCGAACAGCACGTCTCCGATGGCCTGTTCGATGAAGCGAGAAGTGTCGCGCGCGATGACGAAGGTGACGCCTTCTGGTGCCGAAGCTCGCAGCTCCTCAATGTCGGCGCGGATGTGTTCGGCGACGGCGACTGTGTTCTCACCGCTTTGCTTGCGGACTTCAAGAACAACGCCTGGTTCACCGTCGAGCTGAGCATAACTGGCCTCGTCTTCAATCGAGTCTTCTACCCGCCCGACGTCGCCGATCCGAACGGTTTGGCCATTGGGTCGATAGGCGATGGGTATGGCCGCGAATTCTGCCGCGCTATCCGCTTCGGCGAGTATGCGGACACCGAATTGGCGCGCGCGCCCCTCGGTGACCAACCGACCACCCGGCAGTTCGGAGTTCTCGCGCTGAATTGCGCCGAGTACGTCGTCCGCAGTCACTCCGCGAGCGCGCATCGCGGCTGCATCGAGCCAGATACGCATTTCCCGCTTGCGTCCGCCGACCAGCTCGACTGAACCGACGCCGGGGACGCGCTGTAAACGCTCCTTGACCTCCTCGTCTGCGAAAGCGGTCAAGTCACGAGCGGGCATGTCCCCCGACATGAGAACCGAGAGAATAGGCGCGGCATCGGGATCGACCTTTTCGATGACCGGTGATTCGGAATCGGCAGGCAGATCGGCTCCAAGCCGCGACATTTTGTCGCGCACCTCCTGCGCTTTCACATCGGCATCTTCCTCGAGTTCGAATTCGAGATTGACGATGCTCACACCCTCCGCACTGGTCGACCGCATCTGACGCAATCCCGCAATGGTATTGAGCTGTTCCTCGACAATGTCGGTAACTTCGGTCTCCACGGATGCGGGCGAGGCGCCAGGAAGCGCCGTCGTTACTGAAACGTATGGAAACTCCACCTTTGGGAAAAGGTCGACGCCGAGCCGATTGAACGAAACAAGTCCCAGCACCACGAGCGAGGCGATCAGCATCGTAGCGAAGACGGGGCGCCGGATCGATACGTCAGCGAGCCACATATCAGTCTGCATCGCTCATTTGGCGGGACTCTACTGTTTCACCGTCACGCAAAGTCGAAGGCGGATCGAGGACCAATTCATCCCCTGCGGCCAAGCCTGAAAGAATGCGCACCCGATCAAGATCGATGCTCTCGAAAGTAACTTCGCGCCCATGTGCCTTCCCGTTTTCAACAATGAAAACGTGCGCGGCAGCACTATCGCCACGGATTGCGGTTCGAGGGAGGATTATCGCCGAAACGGGTGGGACGTTGATTTCAGCGCGAGCCCCCAAACCTGAGCTGATGCGATAATTTGGATTGGCAATCGGCAGCCGCAATTCGACCATCCGGCTCTCAGGGTCGACCCGGTCGTTGATAATATAGACTATGCTATCAATCGGCTCGTCGAACCCTTCGATGTAGACGCGAGCGGGCATATTTCGCCGAAAGGCGTCAACATATTCCTGTGGCGCGTTCACGATGGCGGCGACCGTTCCGAGCTCCTGCAATTGGAGCGCTGCTGATTGACCGCCCATCGAAAAGCGGTTGTTGAGGTAGACCCCTTCATCGACCAACCGAGCGGTAACAACGCCATCGTAAGGCGCTCGCGTGATGGTATCAGATAACGCTTGCTGCGCGGTGCCGAACACTGCCTGAGCCTGCGTTTTTTGCGCTCGTGCAACGGCAAGTTCCGTTTCGACCGCATCGACCTGCGCGTTTGATACAAAACCCTTAGGTGCAAGCGCAATAACGCGCTCGTAGCGCCGTTCTGCCTCGATCGCTCGGGCGCTAGCTAGATCGACGGCGGCCTGCGCTTCGGCGACGCGCCGCTGGTAATCAGCCTGACGGATACGAAAGAGTGGTTGGCCCCGCGATACCCTGTCGCCGACCTTTACGAAAATGCGCTCAACCGGCCCCTCTGCGAGCGCTCCGATCGAACTGCTTTGCTTGGCTGCAATGGTGCCGAATGCTTTTACTGGTTCTGCGAGCAATTCGGGTTCGACGACCATTGTCTGAACTTTGCGCGGACCTGACTGCGCGTCTTGCCCCGCCTCGCTTCCGTCCACGCCACCTGAGCATGCAGCAAGAGCCAAACAGAAAGCCGTTAGGGTGGCGCGCGCTAACATATGTAGGCACCCCTGCCGCTGGCGATCAGTTTGCCGTCCGGTCCAACTATCCGGCTTTCGGCAACCGAGATTTGCCTTCCGACCTTGACCACCTGACCCGTCACAATGAGGGGCCCAGAAGTCGCCGGGCGATGATAATCAACGCGCAGGTCGGCTGTCACCTTCGCTGTCACACCTTGCGACAGCAATGTGTAGAGCCCTGTGAGGTCAATCAGCGATGCCAGCACGCCGCCATGAGCTGAACCGATCATCGGGTTCGAGATAATCTCTTCGCGCCACGGCATTTCGAGCTCAATCTGCTCGCTAGAATACGATTTTACCGTCAGACCGAGCCATTGATGAAACGGAGCAATCCGCAACAGCTCATCAAGACGTTCGCAATCGATTGGACCGTGCTCCTTGCTCATGCTGTAGTTCCTTGGGGAGAGTGATGGCGGGTCAGAAAATCGAGGATCGCTTCCGAAAAGGCGTCGTTGGCGTCTCCCACCACCATATGCGTGGCATCTGCGATGTCGGAATATTCGGTGTTCGGGACCAGGTCGCGCAAATGCGCCACCGCCTCTTCGGAAACCAGATCGCTCGATCCGCCGCGAATGAGATGCACTGGTAACGAAAGCCGACTGGCCGCATCGCTCAGCGCATCGAATTGCCGATCCTGATGAGCCGGATCGCTTCGCTTCGTGGTCATGATGTTACGGATAAAGGCCGGGTCCCAGTGCCAGTAGTAGCGGCCATCATCCTTTTTGCGCAGGTAGCGCCGCAGTCCCTCTCCAGCCCCGCGCTTGCGGCGATGCGGCATGTACCTCGCGATGATTCCCGCCGCTTCTTCAGGTGAAGAAAAGCCGGTATCGACATGCTGTTCCATGAAACCGACCACACGCATCACGCCGCCCGGCTCCATGCGCGGGGCAATGTCTACAAGGGTCAGGGAAGCGAAAGTGTCTGGCGCGAGATAACCCTCGGCGATGATCCCGGCCAGTCCCCCCAGCGAAGCACCAACGAGTGCTGGTTTGCACTCCATGCCTGATGCAATCGCTACAAGATCGGAAGCGAAGTCGCGAATATCGTATGCTCCGCTCGCAGCCCAATCGCTCTCGCCATGACCGCGCATATCAATCGCAATTGTGCGGTAGCCAGCTTCGGCCAAATCACCTGTTACGCGCTTCCACGCACGGCGCGTCTGCCCGCCGCCATGTGCGAGCAGGACGGGCATGGCGTTGTCGCCACCAATCACTTCTGCGGCAAGGGAGAGTCCTCCCGCTCCATGAATTTTGGTGGTCAAAATCTCCATATCGCAAGCCACTATATTGTAAATTGATTTACAGTAAATGACTTTATCTAAGTCGATGCTGTGTTAAGGTGCCTTGCATGGCAACAAAGCTCGACCACGATCCCGATGAAAAAGCGGCGCCATTCCTGACCGATCAAGACCGGTTGGTTTTTCTGTTGGAAGAGCTCACGCGACGATTGCGCCGTACCTTCGATTCCTCACTCGAGCAGTTTGGACTCACCCGCACCCAGTGGCGTGCGTTAGCCTATCTCTACCGGACACCCGGCATGACCCAGACCGAATTGGCCGGTCAATTGGAGCTGGAGCGGGCAAGCATCGGGCAAGCGATCGACCGGCTAGAAGAATTGGGCTTGGTCGAACGGCGCAGCGCCAAAAACGACCGCCGTGTGTGGCAGGTGCACCTGCGATCCGCTGCAATCGACTTGCTTCCGAAAATGCGAGTCGAAGCGGATCAGGTCTATGCGCGCCTGCTCACAGGAATAAAGGACGAGGACTTGGAGGCATTCAAGTCTACTTTGGCCGCAATGCAGCGCAATTTGGGCGATGCCTAAAGGGCCCAGCGGTCGCCGCGAGAGAAGGTAACTTTACCAGCTGTAGTCGACGCCAACGCCGAAGAATGGCGGTAATTCCAATTACCCATCTATATCCGCAATTGGGTCGGAGGCGGAAGGTCCGCTTTTTGCGAAACCAGCGCCGAAAGCCGACCGTCAACTAACGGCCCAAGTCCTGCCGCTACAAGGCTCGGCCAAACCAGATAACCCGGCCCACCACGTGAACTTCCGACCGATCCATGTCGTGCCAGGTAGGGTAAGCCGGATTGTCGCTGGCAATGGTGATCTGCCTACCATTTGGCTTGATAGCGATCCGCTTCACGACGAGGGTATCATCAGAACGAAGGACGTAGATCCCGTCTCGCAGTCGCGAGCCGTGATCTGAAGCATCGACCAGAACCTCGTCACCATCACTGAGAGTGGGCTCCATCGAGTCACCCTTGACGCCGACGATCGACAGGCTGGCGCTCTTGGCCGAAGTCAGGTGCCGCAGCCACCGCTCATCGAACCCGAACCGGGTGTGTGCAGTCTCACTAGCAGCTACCGCGCCAAAGCCGGCGGATGCCTCCACATCGAGTACGGGGATCTCGACCATGCCATCGGTGACCGGATTAGCCGGACCACCGAGCACTTGCTCGTCGACACCGAAGAAGCAGGCAAGCGTCTTTCGATCCTCGTCATCGAGCTTTCTTGGAGAGCCGCGCCTGATGAACTGTTGTACATAAGCGGGATTGCGGCCGAGCAGCCGCGATATCGAGGCGTAGCCATATCCGCCCTTGAGAATCAGCCGGTCGAGCTCTTCCCTGACATGTTCCATCTGTCTGTCCTTCGAATCTCAATCGTAGGAATTTTCCTAGACTCGCGGATATGATCTTACTAAGAACATAACAGGAACACAAGGGATTTGCGAGTCGGAGCGAAAGGGTCATGACCTTGCTGGAACGGATCGAAAAGCATCTGAAAGATCATCATATTTCGGCTACACGCTTCGGCAGGCGCGCAGTCGGTGATCCTCGATTCGTACTCGACCTCCGGCAAGGACGAAGGCCGCGTCGACGAACGCTAGAGCGGCTGGAAGCCTATCTGCAGTCAGTCGAGGCTGGAGATCCCAACAGTTCCATCAGGAATGGGACTTGCGCGCGGCAAGTTGCTCATAGCGACGGACCACAACCTGCCAGAGTCTTGCCCCGTTCTGCTCGCCGTCCTCGCATAGCTGATCGATCTTCGACGCAATAAATTTTCGAGTCTGCAGGCCAAGATAGCGTTCTCGCTTTCGTGATGCTTCTTGTCTATTTTATCAGCGATCTGTTGGGACGATTTAGAGGTGAGAGCGCCGATTTACCACTGAAGGAGAATGAGCGATGAGCGATCCAGACAACAATCCCACTGGTGGCAAGCAGGACTGGGAAGGTCTTCGTGAAGTCGACCGGGCCATCGCCGAGAACCGTCTCACTTCCTACACCTGGAAAAAGACTTGGGCTGACCCTTGGGGACGGCTCAAGTTGATTGCGATTTTTGCTGCATTGGCAGCTTTTGTCGTGTTCGTAATTGTGCACGACGTCATCCTTTAGCAGCCTACCATTCCTTAACATCGTCTGCCGCTTCGGCCGAGGCTCCCTTCGCATCGCGGGTCTTGCCATCGAGGTAGCCTTTCACGGTCCCGATCCGTCGATCTCCCTGTTGCTGCACCCGATCGACATCACGGGCGATGTCTTCACGTTCGCTGGACGGGGCGCTCAGGCTTCCCGGCACACCGTCAAGCCGCACTGATCCCCGGACGCTCTCGGCGCTGCTCGCCGAGGGCCGAGCGATGGACGCAGAGGCCGGCAAGACCAGGTCGCCCGAGATCTCGGCATTGAGCTGGTCCGCATAGCCTTCGACGAACCGCGCCTGAAGCTGCTGGCCCCGCACGCTCATCTGGAAGTCGATGTCGTCAAAGCGCACCGGACCGTAGTAATCCCGGTTAGCCTCGATCTCCGCCATGCCCCATTCGCGATAGGCCTGGCTGAGGTTGAGAGTGCCTGCGGCATTGGCACTCTCGTACCAACTCGCCTGGTTCTCGAGGCGGCTGGCGATCTCCTCGGCTCGGCGCGCTTCGCGGGTATAGCTCTGCGCTTCGGTGATCGACGTGGTAATCCCGGCCGAGCTGCTTGACACCAGCGCCTCCGAACTCGAACTCGTTTCGCGCAGGAAGCCTTCGCGCGTGCTCGACCAGCTGCGACTGTCCGAGATCTGGCTCAGCGCGCCCATGATGCGCGAGCGATCCTCGGAGGCGATCCCGATATCACTGTCGGTCCAACTCTGGTTGCGTCCTCCCTTAACACCTATGCTCGCCGAGCCAGCGCCTTTTTCTCCCTTCAGTCCTAGAGCGCCATCCCCGTTCAAGAACCAAGATACGGTGATGTCATCGGCCGCGCGGCGCGACAGCCCGAATTGCTGCTGAAGTGTCTTCGAGGCGTTGTCGACCTCGCTGAAGGCGCTGCCGATGCTGTCGCTCGTTGACGTGCCACTGACGCTCTCGTTCGAGCGCGAGCGGGTGTACGCATCGCGTAGCTCGCTGAAGCGGGTGACAGCCGAACTCGTCGACTGCTGGGCAAGGTTCGAGAAGGTCTCGCTCTGGCCGCGGCTCTGGCTCGCCATGGTCGCAAGCCGGCTCGAGAAGTCCTGCCCGAGTGTCGGGGTGAACGGATAGCTCGAGGTCGGCACGGTGGCGAATTCGGCTTGAGGGAAGCCGGTGGTCTGGGTGCCGTTTTCGCTTGTGGCTCGCGTCTGCGCGGCGCCGTAGCCAATGTTGGGAGCGAGGCTGGCTTGCGCAAACTGCCGCGAAAACACGTTCGAGTTCTCAAGGCTGGTATTCCCGAGCGAAACATTGCCGGTGCTCGCTTCGCGCGCCGCCTCTTCTGCCGCGTTCTGGCTCGGATTGAGGTAGCTCGTTGCCTGGCCCGATATTGCGAGCGCGCCCCTGGCGACGCCGCCTGCAAGGAACGGTATCGATGCGACGAGGTAGCCGGCCAGGATCCCGATATCGTTGTTGACGTCGGTCATGCCGGAGAAGGTCGCGAGGCTGAGCCCGCTTGCGCCGCCCGCTGCCGCCACATCGCTCGCGCCCTTGAGCATCAGGATCATGTGCAGGATGACGAACAGCGGCCCCCAAGCTGCCAGATAGAAGAAGCCCGTGACGTATCCTTTGAGCGCGATCGGTCCGGTCTTGGGCATCAGGAACAGTGGGAAGAGCACCGGAAAAAGCGCGTAGAATACGACCGTCAGGACGACATTGAGGATCGGGACCCACTTCATCGCGTTATGCGCGATCGAAGAATAGGTCCGTTCGGTCTGGATATCGGCGCGGGTCAGCGCGAACACATCGACGCTCGATGCGCCGCTAGCTCCGGCAAATCCATGCATCGCCTGGTTCATGGCGTTGATGGTCAGAACTTGGCGGAAGATGCTGCTTGCATCCTTCGAGACGCCGGTGAGGTATTGATAGGCAATCGGCAGGTCGGCGATGAGCTTGGCCTTCGCGAGCGCTTCGGTCTGCCGGGGGTAGAGCTGGCGCCCGGCGACCTGTGTCATCTCATCGATAAGCCCGGCCCACTGGTTGGAGAGCGCAGTGTATGCTTCGCGGCAGGTGATGATCGTGGCCGTGACGCTATCGTCCGCCTGCCGGGTGAGGAAGCGCTGCGCACGCGCGGCACTGCCGGGCGCAATGGTCGCCCAGATATCGTTGCTCTCCGACAATTCCTTCATCGAGTAGCGACCGAGCAGCAGGTCGTAGAATACGCATTGACGGACATGTTCGTCGAAATTGGCGGCAAATTCGGGGTCGGCAATGCGCAGGGACCGCGTCGCTTCGAGCAGGCGCGCGCCGTAAATCATGCCGTTCTTCGAATAGTTGAGATCGTCGGGAAGGCCGAAGACGAGCTCGGCGGAACGGGTTAGGTAGTCGCCCGCTTGGCTGGTAAAGCTTGCCATGAGCGCTAGGCCCAGCGGGACATTGGCGACCGTGGCCGGTGCAAGGCTCGGATTGACGCGGTCGGTGACCTGCACATCCATGCGCGGAACCATCAGGCACATGTAGATGAGAGTCGCGCCGAGGAACCAGTTGAGCCAGGCGCGCCAGTCCTGGTTGAACGCGACGACAATGACCGCAAGCGCCATGCCCAAGACCAGCGCCACCTGGATCAGGCTCTTGTAGCCACCGGCCCCGGTCCACGCGGCGACGGCGTTCAAGACATTGACGATGTACTCACCGCCGCCGGTTGTGAAGATTTCGACCATGGCGCTCGACTCAGGGAATAATCGAGCGCGACTGGAGGCCGCGTGACCAGTCGAGCGCTGCGGACATCGAGGGCGACATCGAAGCGGCGAGCGCGTTCTCGATCATCGCGGTCTTCTCGATGATCTGCATGATCGCCGAGACCTTGGCCTGTCCAGTAGCCTGCCTCTGGACCAGGCCAGAGCGCACTTCGGCGACCTGGCCGCGCCAGATCGCAAGCTTGGCTTCATCGGCGGCGATGAAGCTCGCCATCGAGCGACCGGCTTCCGAGACGATCCGGTCGAGGATGGCATAGAGCAGATCGATGCTGGCGATCTCGGCGAGCGTTTCGCGGTCGTCGGTCGGCATGCCGCGTCCATAGGCGGCCTGGACGGTAAGGATCTTGTACAAGGGGACAGCGGCGACCTGCAGCAGTTCCTTTTCGGCATTGCCGATCGCGGTGTCGGCCCGGATCGCATCGACCATGTTCCCGATGAGGAGCGCGACCCGCGGGCGGATGGCCTTTGCATTCGATAGGCTCATCTGCTCGAAGGTGGGATTGAGGCAGAGATCGGTCTCGTCGCAGCGGAAAACGCGCACGGTCTGGCCCTGCGTCCCGTCTAGGAGCGCGCTTACGAGCGTCGAGGACGCGTCGCCCGCGAACGGCACGAACTTGCCGGGTTCATCATCCTTGGGCGGCACGTAGATGACCGTGCCAATCAGCGTCATGGCGTATTCGGCTAGTTCGCGGTCAAAGGTACCACCCGGATTGAAGAAGGCGCTCTTTTTCAGGACGTGCCAGGTGTAGTTGCGCGGCACGCCGGGATTGACGTCGGCATAGTCGGTACCGGCGCCCTCGTTGGTCGACGCGCGCTGGCCGCGCGTGCCGCAGCCGTGCTTGGCGGCCGCATAATCGGTAAAGATCCCTTCGGAGTTCCCGATCGCTTCGCAGATCGCCTTGTCGGCGAGATCGCCCTTGGGCCACAGTCCGCCGACCAGTCCCTGCGCCATCTCGCAGGAGTTGATCGAGAGATTGTTCATGAGCTGAGCCTTCTGGCTAAACTCCTGCATGATCTTGTTGCACTCTGGGCACACGGTATCGATCGCCAGGCTGAACGCGAAGCCGACCGCGTTGTTGGCAACGGCCTTCAGGAGCGCGACCATCTCGCTCGCGTTGATGAACGAAAAGGAGCCGGCAAAGATATCGATGCCGCCGCAGCCCGCCCTTGCGCGCGGCAGCTGGAGATTGGCGATGTTGGTCGTCTTCTGAGGGAAGCGCGTCCAGACATTGCCGAGGCTGTAATAGCCTGCCGACTGGCCTTCGAAGGCGGTCGGGCCGGTGACATTCGCCGCCGCCCCCATGTCGTCCATGAAGCGGTCCATGCTGTCGCCAACATTCGCGGCGACCGGTGAGGCAACCATGCTGGCGGCGGCAAGGGTCAATGCCGCATTGCGGATGCTAGTAATCATGTCCGGCTTCCTTGGAGGTGAGAAGGTAGATGCGGTACTGCAGCTCGTCGGCCGAGAGCACGCCGTAGCCGATCGGAATCGGGCGTTTGGTCACGCTGTCCCACAGCACCAGAGCGGGGGTGGCTTTGCCTTCGAGACCAAGCTTGCCGCGCTGGTTCGTCTCGACCCGATAGTCGGGAAAATGCCGGGATGGACCGCCATCGGTGGAGATCGCGCGCACGGTGATCCGCCAGCGGTCGGCGACGCCCTTCACGATCGGGCTCATCACTTCGCACGGTCCGCAGGTCGAACTGAAGAAATAGAAAAGGCCGTAGCGCTGCGAGAGCGTTGCCATGACGTGATCGCGCTCCGCGCTGCGGGCATCCTGCCACTGCTTCTTGGCGACCGCTCCGACGGGGCGTTCAAGCGTGTAGTCGAGGTCCGGGTCCTGCCAGATCGCCCGCTGCCAGACATCGGAGAACAGCGAGGCGCGGTCGAGCTGCGCGCGCTGGAAGCGGATATAGGCCGCTACATTGGCCTCGGTCGGATAGAGGATCGCGCGCGCCTTGAGTTCGCGAAGCTCGGAGGTGATCGCGTCGAGTTCTTGGCTGGCCGCGATCTGCTCGGCTTCAGGCTGTTGTGGCTCTTCAATGGGAGCGGGCTTCACGCAGTAGAACCAGTAGCCGAGCCTACGCTCTTGGCAGTAGAGCGCGTCGGCAGCGGTGGTCGATCTTGTGTCCTGCCGCTCCTGCGCCTGGGCCGAAGTGGTGGGCAGGGCAGCTATGCCGAGCGCGAGCGCCGTTAGGTGATGCAGATGGGTCATTGGCCGCCCCTTGCGTAATAATCTTCGATCCTCTGCTGGATGAGGATGCTGGTCTCGAGTTCGTCGGGAAGTCGGGCCGCGTCGGTGAACTCGGCATAGACTTCGCTGAAATCCATCCGGCTGAGGTCGAGCCGGGCAAACTCGTCGAGAGTGAACCCCTCACATTGCTCTTCTTTGGGCTTGTCCCATGGCTTGGGGAGCTGGCGACGTCCCTGTTCCTGCAGGATCCGCGAGAGCTTGGACTCAAAGCAGCAGTAGACCTTCTTCTTGGTGAGGCAGACGCCGAGGAACTTGTCCGAACAATAGGTCCCCACATAGGCGCACAGCCCCTGCGCATCGCGCTGGTGGAGTAGCACTTCCTCGCGATCGCAGCCGAGCGCAACCAGCAGGCTGATCCCCGGAATGAGCGGGAAACCCTTGCCCTTGCAGCAGTTGAAGACGCCGAAGACCTTGGACGAGCAGGTGTTGCGCGTGCCGCGGAACAGCGTCAGCGTGTTCGGATCGAACTGGCCGCGCGCCTCGTCCATGGCGTGCAATGCGACCGCGGCATCCTTGAACTCATCGTTGGCGGTGCGCTCGATCGTCTCGCAGCTGCCATCGATGCAATAGACATCGCCGTCGCAGACATATTGGGTGGAACTGTCAGTTCCGGGGAGGGGGCATTCGTAGATGCGCTCCCAGGTCTCGCACGGGTCTTCGTCGGTTAAGCAATCCTCGCCGATGAACCGGCAGGTGCCATGGCTTTCGATGTCGGAACAGTCGCTCGCCGCCTCGCGCGATGTGCAGGTGTAGCTGCGCTGCCATTCCCAGCAGGGCCGCGTAACCGAGACACCGTCGATCACGCGGGTCTGCGGATCGGCATCGGTGCAGATCTCATTGTCGAGCGTGCAATCGCCATTATCGGCAAATCCGGTGCACTGGCTCTCGTCGGAAAAGGTATCGATCGAGTTGTCCGTGGTCACCGCATAGGGCGTGTAGCGCGCATCTGGAGTGTCGCATGTGATTTCGGCGATGGGGTCGCCAGGTTCGGTGCAGTATCTATAGAACTGGTCCTGCCGCCACTGGAGGCAGGGGCCGGGCCGATACCCGGTGATCCGGCACGAGCCTCCATCGAATGCCGAGCACCAGGGATATCCATAGACTGTGCTGGTCTCATTGCAGAGATAGTGCCATTGCTGGCGCCGGGTCACGCTGGCAACGAGCGGCACCGCGCACTGACCCACCGACTGGTCGATCCGCGTGCCGGTGTTGCAGGTCGCGGTGTAGGTCCCTGCCGATCCGGACCCGGGCGGCAGCGGCACGCAATTGCCCTGACCGCCGGAGATATCCATGCCACTGGTATAGTCGAGCGGGGTCTCGTTGATGGCGAGGCTGCGCGCGATAACGTCCTCGATCTCACTTGGATCGAAGCGCGCGCGATTGGCCACGCTGTCGCGCACCGCCCGATAGCCCTGGTGTCCGGTGGCAGCGGCTGCCGCGCTACTTTCGATCCGGTCGGGATCGTCGGCGAGCGTTTCGAGGTCACGCACGGCATTGCGATCGTAGTTGGGGAGGGTGGATGCGTCGGGCTGCGACCTGGCAGCTTCTTGCGCTTCGCCGCGCAGGCTTTCGCCGAATGCCTTGCCATCGGCCCGCGCGTCCTGCTGCTGCGCGGAAAGGGGCGCGGCTATGGCAAGAAGGGCGAGCAGTCCTATGCGAAGCGATTGTGTGAGCCTCATGGCCGTTCTCCTTCGAGGCGACGAAGGTGGAGGCGAGCGAGTTGTGCTCCCGGACCGCCTCCCGAAGCAAAGGTGTCGAGCACTTCGGCCACGCTGATATTGCCCGCAAGGCGGTCGTGCGGCGGCAGGACGTCATTGCAGTCGAACCCGTCGCACGGGGCAAAATCGCTCGCGATCATCACGAAGCTCGGGGCAACCTTGATATCGAAGGCGCGGAACAGGCGCGGGTCGATCCCGAGCGCGTCGGCATCATCGCTATCGCTCCAGATAGCGGCGATGCGCTTCTTGAAGCGCGCGCTGTCGCCTTGGGGGAATCCGCGCAGCACGGTGACGCCGCCGGCCCTCGAGACATCGCGAACCAGCGCCTTCAATGAGGGCTCGGGCATTGCTAATGAGGCAAAAGCGATGAACCGGGGCGTGTCGCCCATCGCTGCGACTTCCGCATCGGCCTGGGCGCGGATCATGCCATCGATATCGAGCGGCCCGGCATTCGCGGTCGCCTGCGCAGTCTCGGCATAGGCTGCGCGATTGTCGAAAGCCGTTTGCTGAGCGGCGCGCGCGTCGTCTGCGAGGGCATTCGCTTTTGTCCTGACCGATGTGGCGAGAGCCTCGGCGTCGGCGGCATGTTCGGCCGCGCGCGCGCGGATCTCAGCCAGGTCAAGGTCGGGCCCGGCATCCTGCGCAGAAGCTGCGGCAAATCCGGCAGCGATCACGAGGCTCAGCCCAACGAGTAGGGGGAAGGCGTTTCTCATAGCGCGCAGCAATTCCTCTTGCGCCAGACGAGGTATCCCATGTCTTCGCCGATGGCGGGGATGACCTGTCCGGGGGACTGGAAGGTGGTGGAGGCACCGACGGGCGGGCAGGCGTAGCGGCCCTTCGTCGCCGGATTGGGATTGGTGGCCTGGAAGCGGTATTGCTGCTTGCGCATCACCGGCATGAGGTACTTGCCGCACAGACCCTTCGAACCCATCGTCCCCCACGAGACCAGCTCGCGGTGGAGCTTGTAAGCGAAGCGCGAGAGCACGAGCCGCGAGGCCTGCACATGTCCGATCGAGGCCGAGACATTGCCATTCATCGGGTACATCGAGCCCTGGCAGCCTGCGCACCAGAACATCTCGTCGAGCGGCAGGTTCGCGGTCGATGCAGCGCAATCCGCAGCGCAGGCGGCGAGCGCCAGCGGGTTGGCGAAGAGCACCGCTTCAGGGTTGATGATCGCGGTGAGCTCGCTGTCCTGCCACAGCGGATCGATCTCGGAGATGTAGAGGATGTCGATCGAGCCCGGCTCAAGGCACAGAAAATCGGCGACGATCTCCATCCAGTAGATCAGTGGATAGGCATACCAGTGGACGTGCCAGCTCGAATAATACTGGCTCGCGCCGCCCACCGCCGAAGGACCCGAGATCGAGCGAAAGCCGATATCAAAGCCGGGATCGAGCTTCATGCCGCCCAAATTGACGAAGCACCACGGCTTCATGCTGACATCGGCGAGCCGCACCGGCTCCCAGAACCCCATCGCGATGCCAGGGCGAAGCCCGCACAGGCAAACGGGCAGATCGGGATTGTCGGGATCGGGGCGATTGCTCGGCCAGATTTCGAGCCCGCCGACCGATATCGGGAACAGGCACGACCAGCAGATGTCGGTGATGGGGTTGACGAATTGCCCGGTGCACTTGCCCGGACCGGCATCGGCCGAAGCTGGTGATGCGAAGACCAGCGACAGCATCGCCGTGAAGAGTACGAGGAAGGCGCGGATTCCGGTCATGGCTGTGCCTTCCGGCGCGACAGCGCAATCTCGCTGACTTCGAGGACGCGCCCGTTCTGGCGCACCCGCGCGGGAACGGCCTTGATGCCGAATTTTTGCGTCAGCTTGCCGCCCTGGTCGAAATAGAACCTTCGCTGGCGGGCCTTCATCAGCTCGAGCGGCGCACCCTTGACGAGGATCAGCTTGGCATTGACCTCTTGCCTCAGCGACCAGGCGACCTGCGCCGGATCGTCGCCGTCGAGAAACAGGAGGTCGCCGCGCAGCTTGACGCTGTCGAGCGGGTTGACCCTCGTTCCGGCAGCATGGATGAGCTCGCCTTTGGCCCCGCGGATATCGGCAGCAAGCGTGATCGTCGGGTCGAACGCCCAGCTGCGGCTTGCGCTTGCGCGGATCACGCCGGCAACCGGATCAGGCCGGTTGACGCGGGCGATCGTGCGACGCTTGAGTTCCTCGTTGAGCCGCGCGGTCTCGCCCGACTTTTCCATCTGGGCGAGGCGCGTATGGATCTGTTCCAAGAGATCGCGCTCGATCACGGGGAAGACCGCGCCGCGCTGGCCGTAGTCTCGTGCCTGCAGGCTGGCAGGGAGCGCAGCGAGGAGAAGCGCGCCAAGCGGAAAGAGGGAGCGCATCACAGGATCGCCCTCCCGCTGCCAAGGATTTGTCCGCGGCACACGAAGCCGATTGCGCCATAGCGGCTGTCGAGCCCGCGGGGATGGCTGGTGCCGGTGTAGTAGCAACCTTCCGGTATTGCGCCTTCGGGACCGCGCGCGAGCGGCACGCCAAGGCGGGTGACCTCGAGCAGGCTCGCGACCTGCTTCCCGTTGATGAAGACCGCATCGCCCTCGTGGCGCACGACATCGCCCGGCATGCCAAGCACGCGCTTGCCGAACATCTGCGGTCCTTTTCCGAAATGCCTTTCGACCAGCTCGCTTTGCGGCGGCTCGAAGAAGATCAGGCTGCCGCGTTTGATCGGCGCGTGCTTGTCGAGCCAGAACGCCCAGTTGGGCAGGCTCGGGCTCGCATTGATGAGGAACGCGTGGTCCTTGCTGAAGGCATCGAGCGGCGCCCAGGCGAGCGGTAGCAGGACCAGCCCCGAGAGCAGCAGCGTACGGAGGATCGAGCGGGTCAGGCTCATGGCTGCTTCTCCCCGGCGAGCTGGTCCGCAATGCGCTGCTCGAGTTCGGGGGTTGCGTCTTCGGCAGCGCCCGCGAGCACGGCCTCGGCAACCAGCACCACGCGGCCGTCATGGCCCATGTCGGCGACGGCGCTTTCGGCGGCCTTGAGGTAGGCAAGGCTAGCCGCCTGGACGACCGCCGGATCGGCATCGGCGCGCGCGGCCTCCTCGACGAATGTCCCGATGGTCTCGGCAAGCCGGACCGTGACGATCCGCTGCTTGGGCGCGGCAGTGACTTGCTGCGTAATCCACGCACCCCACAGGAGCGCGGCAACGAGCACCGCTAAAGCGAGGAGTTTCGGGCCCAGCTGGCGCAGCGGGAGGTTCAGTCTATCCATGGCGAGGAGATCCTTCGGAGAGGCGGCGATCGAGGCGGTGCAAGAAAGCCGGCAATCGCAGCAGGGCGAGGCCGCCAGATGCGATGAGGAATGCGATCTGGAGGTCCTGGGCAAAGAAGCGGCGCGCGACCGGTTCAGCGGTGCGGTAATGGTCGGCAAGATTGCCGAGCTGCGCGAACAGCGCCGTGAGATCCCAGCCTGCTACAGCCAGGAACACGAACAGCGGCAGGCCGAGGACCAGCAGCAGCGTGCTCGCCGCGAAGCTTGCCGTTTCGATCAGCACCAGGCAGGTGCCCTGGAACAGCGCCAGCCAGTCGATCACACGGTGCTTGTCGCGGGCTTGTCTGACTGACGGAAGCGGCACGCGATCGACGAGCGTGGTGGTCTCGAGCACCATCACATGCCTCCTTCCACACCTGCGACCAGCGCGACTGCGCGCTCCAGCGGCATGCCGTTTTCGACATGGCGGTGGATCGCGGCATAGGTGTCAGGATCGGAGGAGAAGATCGTCGCGGAGAGTGGGTCGAGCACCAGGCGTCCAACGGCTTCCATCTCGGGACCTTTGAGGTAGATCTCGCTGTACTCGGTGCCCGAGCGCTTGAGGCTGCGGATCAGCGTCTCGGTCCGGTCGTCCATGTCGAGCCGGGCCTCCTTGCGGAAATCGGCGATGGTCTCGGGCTTCTGTTGGAGCACCAGCATCCAGTCGCTGTTTTCGAGCGCGGCGCGCGCACCATCGGACTTGTAGTAGTCGTTCAAGGACTGAGTCGCGGTCGCAAGCGCGCCGCCATATTTGCGCGCGGTGCGGGCATAGGTCTCGACGAACTCGCCCATCGAACCGCCCTTGAGCATCGCCCAGGCCTCGTCGATCAGCAGCAGCTTCTTGGTCGAGCGCGACGAGCGCGTCATCGCCTGACCGGTCATGAACATGATTGCCGAGAGGACAACGCTTCGAAGCTCCTCGCGGGACGCGAGGTCGCTCATCTCGAAGACGGTGAAATCGTCTTCGAGCGCGAAGCTCGCTTTCCCGGAGAAGAAGCCGGCGTAGCTGCCACCGCGGCAGAAGGGCGCGATCGCGGTAGCGAGGTCCTTGCCCGCCTCGTTGTCGCTCTGATGGAGTGCATGCGCGACGTCGTCGATCGCGCCGCCGCTGCCGAGCGTATTCCAGACCTGGGTCACTGCAAGATCGATCAGCCCGCGCTCGGTGTCCGAGGGGGCGGCGCTTGGCCGCGCCATCTGGCCGACGATCGCTTTGATCATCGCAAAGCAGTCGAGCTGGTAATCCTCGTCTTCATGCGCGCGGGCATCATCGACCATTGAGAATGGATTCAAGGAGAAGCCCGAGGCGAGCGTAAACTCGACAAAGCGGCCGCCTTGCAGCTTGACCGAATGCTCAAAACTGCGTCCGTCATCGATCACCACGACCTTCGCGCCCGCGCCGCGTAGCGCTGCGCACAGTTCCTGCAGGAGCACAGACTTGCCCGAGCCCGACTTCCCGCAGATCGCGATGTTGTGGTTGCCCGCCGCGTTCTCGAAGGGTGACCAGAAGAAGGGCTGGCCGCGCCGGCCGAGAAGCAGCAGGTGCGGGATAGTGCCGCCGAGATACTCGCCCTGCAGCGGGGCGATATGGGCCGCGGTGGTCGAGAGCATGGTCCGGAAGCGCTTGAGCCGAGCAAGGTCGTGGACAAGCCCGTCGGCGAGGCTCAGCGGGAAGGCCGCGACGAGACCCTGGAGCTGGAGAAAGCGCTCGTCGGCGAGGTCCCAGCCGGCTGCCTTGTAGATAGCCTTGACCGTGCGCTCATGCGCATCGCCTTCGCCGAGCGGCGAGATCGTGGTGAGACCGTAGAACAGCTTGACCAGCTTCTTGCCCGCCTGGAGCTCGGCCTGGACATGTCTCCATTCTGCCGACTGCTCGGACAGTTTAGGCAGGAAACGTGCGCTCTTCGTTTCCGACAGGCTGGTGGTGCGCATGAACTTGTAGCCTGCGCGCGCCGAGGCGGCTTCCTGGTCGGGATAATGCAGGCACAGCATGGTCGCAGCCGGGCAGGGAAAGCGCAGCTTGTCGGTGAACATGTCGCCGATGAGCCGCGCGCATTCCCACGGTGCCCAGCGCTCAGGGGTAGAGCGCACGCCGTAGTGGCGCACATCGAAGCGATCGGGATAGCACTCACCCATTTGCGGCACGCCGTCGCGGCCGCGTCCGGTTTCGCGGAAGCGCTCGGTGCGCAAGATCAGCCGGTCGTCCTCGACCTCGAGTTCGATATCGCGGCGGATGGCCTGCGCGTCGAGCGTGTCCTCGCGGTTCCAGTGGGTGAGATCGGGTTCGCGCGCTGTCGTCGGCGAGGTGAGTTCGTCGACCAGTGCGAGCAGGCCTGCGGGCTCGAGCCTGTTCGATGCAAGGCCGAGCGAGTTCAGCATGCCTGCCATCCCGTCGCGGCATTCGGTGAGTTCTGCATCGGTGACGCTTCCGGGCACCGGAACGCCGAGCGAGAGCACCAGACGCACTTGGCGTGCATGAAACGGCGCGTGTGCCGAGCCCGAGTTCCAGACGAGATCGTAGAGCCGGTTGGTGCGGGCTTTCGCAATCGCTTCGTAGATCCCGCCCTGCTCGTAGCGCGGCGCGAACCAAGGGCCGACGATGGCGCCGATGCGCGGGGACGCGAAGTTCAGCACCTGCAGGCAGGCGCCTTGCGGCAGGCTCTCGGAGAAGAACTGGCCGAGGATCTCACCTGTCCGCTCGTCGGCGCCGATGAGCGGGGTGACTTCGAGAATGAAGCCCTTCGAGTGCGCGTTGCGGTAGAGCCCCGGGCCCTCGTCATAGACGCGGTACGGAAGCCAGTCCGACAGCATGTCGAGCGCGAAACGCGGCTGCGCATGGTCGCCCCTTTTCGCATCGCCGAACAGGCCAGCGAGAAGCGCGTCGCGCGCAGAGGATAGCGAGAGGTTCACTTGGGCTCTCCTTCGGGCAGAACGGGGTGGGGCACCTGGCCGGGGGAGGGGGGACGACCAGGTGCCCCGGGGTCCGGCGCTTTGGCGCCGGGCAGCTCCGTCAGATCCTGCGAGGGGATGACCAGGACATCGGGAGGCTGCTGGGGGGACGGATTGGAAAGCTGAAAAGGAATTGCTTCTGCGGCGGCGGGCGGGGCGACTTCTGCTTCAGCCGGACGCGCCAGTGCGCGAAGCACGTCGCCGGTCGAACGCGGCGCGCGCCAGCGCTCGGCAGCGCGATCGGGCAGCACGACATGAACAACCCGGGCCTCGTGGATGCGGCCCGCCCCGTCGCGGTAGCCCGCAACAACGATCCGCAATCCGCGATCACCGGCCCTGTGCGCTCCCGCAGAGGCATGACCGGACCGTTCTGCCTGTGAAACGCGGGTCGCGGTATCGTCGATCATCGAGGTCGGCGCGCAGCTTCCCTCCGGTGCCCGGCAGGAAAAGTCGCCCTTGACGTTGCCGCCAAGCGTCGCACAGCCGGCGATCATCAACGCGAGAATTGCCGTCGCTCCGACACGGGTCGCACCGCCGCTCATTGCTTCGATCCGGTCTTGGCATTGGCAAAGGCGCGCAGTGTCTTTGCATCACGGTAGCCGTGCAGCACCGCACCGTCGCGCGCCCGGACGATTACCGGGGTTCCGGCAAAGCCGTTGGCCTGTGCAAAGGCTTCGTTGGCATCGAGCGCAGCTGACTTTTTGCAGGTTGCGCGCGGTTCGAGGTGCTTGCCGGTGTATGCGGCATGGAGCGCCTCGACCGGGTCGGCGGCGCACAGCACCGCCTCGGACAAGCGGCGGCTCGACGCGCCGAAGATCGAGATCGGCCGTTCCTCGACAAGAACGCCTGCCTTTTCGAGTTCGCCGGTGAGCCGCTTACAGTAGCCGCACTGGAAATCCGAGAAGACAACCAGCTTCAGCCCCTTGGGATTGCCCCACAGGATCGCGCCTTCCTTGGGAAGGGCTTTGAGATCGACATGCGTCGCGACCTGCCTGTCGCGGGTTTCGGCAACGTCATGGCGCCCTCCAGTGTCCTCGCCGGCGTGGCGGGCTGCGCCGGCGGCGAGCAGGTCGGGGTTGAGTTCGAGCAGGCGCGCGGCAGTCACGTCGCGCCGCTCCTCCATGTCGTAGAGCCGCCCGACGAAGAGGTAGCGTGCCGCTTCGTCGATGTAGAACAGCGTCTCTCCCGAGACGACCTCGCACCATGGCGCGAATGTCGTGCAATCGAGCGCGTCGATCGGCGTTCTGGGCAGACGAAGCTTGAGCGCTTCAACCACATCTCGCGTGATCGCGGCCTGCGCGGGCATGGCGGTTACGATCGCGACGCCGCTTGTAAGGAGGGCTGCTGCGCTGGCGGCGGCGAGCGATATGTGCGCGGCGCGCGCCTTGAGGCCGGGCCGCTGGTTCGAGTAGTTCATTGGGGTGTGCTCCTGACATGGACGCCGTCAAGAAAGACGATCTCGACTGCGATGCCGGTCGGCATCTCGACGACGGGTTGGTACTGTTCTGCGCGTTCGATGAGGTATTTGCTGACGGTGTCGGCGGCTTCGCCCGCGCCCTGGCCCAGGCCGCCTGCGAGGATGTCGGTCGGCGAGAGCGCGTCGCGCTTGCCGTCGCTGCCGACAGGCTGCGCAAAGATGCCGTTGGCATTGGCCGAGAAGCCGCGGCCGAAGCCGCCGACGATTCCGGCGAGCAGCGCCTGGCTGACGAGGCTGCCTTCGCGGCTGACGACATTGCCGCGCACGCCCGACTTGCCGGCGAAGGCGATGAACCCCTTGACCTCGCTGACCGCGAAGCGTCCACCTGGTTGCGCGCAGGTCATGCGCACGAGCTTCACGTAAACCTTCTCGGCCGAGAGATCGCCGCGCGCCGCGCCGTTCACGAGGCAGCCGGTGAGATCGGTGGTGAGGAGCTTGTTGCCCTGCAGCACCGAGCGCGCCGGGCCGGTGATGCGCAGCACAACGGGCAGCGGATCGCTCTGGCTGGTCACGCCCGTCGAGGCGTCGACCCCGACGATCACGGTAGCAGGTGCATAGCTGTTGGGCGGCAGGTAATCGCGGCTTGCCTCGAGCAGCAGCGGCGGCGCGTTCTCGGTTGCCTTGACTTTGGCTGCGCCCGGCTTTTCGGATGAGAAGCTCAGCAGGCTTGCCTTGGGTTCGCTCGGCGGCTCGAGCGGTCCGGGAGCAAAGCCCGGAGCCTGCGGATCGACTGCGGCCGCCGGCGCGATCGGGGGATTGGCGCGGACGGTTTCGAGTTCTGAGCGCAAGGCGGCGTTCTCCGCCGAGATCGCATCGATCGCCGCCTGGCCGTCGCTCAGCATCCGCGCGTTTTCGCCGCGCAGCGCTTCGAGCTCCTGCTCGATAGAAGCCTTGGGAAGCTGGCTCTCCTGCAGGTCCTTGATCGCCTTGCCCTGCGCATCGAGGCGGTTGCCGTAAGTGGCGACGAATTCGCGCTGCGAGAGATTGCGATTGACCAGCGCGCCGGTCTCGATCGTGGTCGCGCCCGCGCCGTCGGCGCTCGCTTCATCCTCACCACCGAAGATGAACATCGAACCGGCGATGAGTGCCACCCCGCCGATCCCGGCGAGCAGCAGCTTCTGCTTCTGCGCCACCGTGCGGTTGAGATTGCGCCGGGCTTCGCCGCGCGTCTCGTCCTTGGGCGCTGCCGCGGGCGTATCGCGTGTGTCGGGATCGGCCATTATTCGAGCCCTCCCTTTGTAAAGACGAGGAAGGCCTGCGTGCTCTCGCCGGGCTGGAGGCTGTCTCGGCCATAGGCAAAGGCCAGCGCCCCGGCGGGCGCCTCGCGTTCACCGGCAAGGTCGACGGGCATCGGGCCGAGATTGCGTAGAGTAAAGGCCTGACCGATCAGCTCGGCACCTTCGTATTCGGCGACCTGCTGCACTTCGAGACTGTCGGTTCGGCGTGGTCGAGAGAGTTCGGTGCGGGCCCGGAAGCCCGGCAGAACCCCGTCGCTCGCCATCGCCTCGATCAGCCGGATCGCGGCCTCGTCGCGGGTCGGGGCTTGGCCTTCCCACTCGCTCGCCTGGGATTTGGCGAGCGCGGGATTGGTGACGAAGAGCTGGCTCGCTTCCTCGCCTTCGACGCGGCAGGTGAACTTGTAGACATAGCCCGCGCTGCTCGTCGCGAAGAAGCTGACCCTTGCGCTCGCATATTGCAGCGGCACCGAGACATAGATGTCGCCGCGCACCGGCTCGTGGGTCACCTCGAAATCGTTGTAGGGATAGCCGCTCGCCATCTTCGAGACATTGCCGAAACCGTCCTCGATGAGGGCGATACGGGTCAGCGCGCCGCGTGCGAGCACGCAGTCGATCGCGGCGCCATCAGCGGCCTCGACGAACTGGTCGGCATGTGCCGGTGAAGCGTAGGCGGCCGTGGCGATTGCCAGCGCAACGCCGGTCAGCGCGGCGGGGAAGGGGCGGGATAGGAGTGTCATGGGTTCTCCTCCTCGTTTTCGGTTGGGAGCTGGCGGAAGCCGGTAAGGCCGAGACTGAGGCCGCGGCGGTTCCAGCTGAATTCGAAGCTGCGCTCTTGGCTTGCGATCACCTGCGCACCGACGAAGGTCTTGAGCGTGCCGGTGACGACAGCGGTGAGCGCCTGCGCGTCGACCTCCATCCGCGAGATGACGAAGGCCTGGCTGATGTCCGAACCGCGCTGCTCGTCGACGATCTTGACGAGCTCGGCCTTGAGGCTCCCGTGCGCTGACGGATCTGCCACCTTGAGGACCTGTTCCATCCAGTAGTCGAGGCTCTCGGGTGCGCGATTGAGCAGCATGAGCGCGGTGTCGCGGGTTACGAGTTCGAGGTAGTGCGCATCGGTACCGCCGCTCCCGAGCGTCAGGCGCTCGGTCGTGACAGGCACCAAAATGACGCTTTCCTCGCGCGTCGCCGCCGCGCCGACCGCCAGCAGGCTGGTAAGGCCCAGCACGGCTGACAGCGCGGCGAAGCGGTTGCGCTGTTTGAGGTGACGCTGCGCTTCCTCATAGGCGAATTCGTGTTTCACTTGGATCCTCCCTCAGCCTGCGAGCAGGCGGCAGTGGGAGGGCGGCGTGGCTTTCAGCCCGAGGAAGCTCCCCGGCAGATACCAGTAGGCAGCATGGACCAGTTTCGACCCTGCGCCTGATGCCTTCGCCTTTCGAAGGGCGAACCAGGTCATGACCGATAGGCCGGTGCCGATGATGATGTGCTGCGCAAGGATGCCCCAGGCGAAGGGGACGAGCAGTCCCGCAAACTCGTCGATGGTCCAAAAGCCGATGAGCTCCGGATCGTCGAGCCGCCGTGGAACGAGGTATCTGTCGGCCATGCCGCCCTCCTGTCGCTAGCTGCGGCTCAGATGACCGCAGTGACGACCGAGGTGACGATCGGCACGCCCGTGCCGACGCCGATCCCGACACCCACCGGGACCGCGACCTGCCCGAGGGCGAAGCGTCCCGAGGCCAGCGCGATGAGGCCGCCGGCAAGGCTGAGGACGGTGATGATCTTGCCGCCCGAACCTTCGAGGAAGTCGGTGAACTTCTGGAGCGCCGGATCGAAGGTCGTGTCGGCACCCGCATAGGCTGCACCGGCGCAGGCCAGCGCGATCGCGGCAGGGAGAAGGTAGTCGCGAGCGCGTACGCCGCTCTTGGGATGCGCGGGAAGGGCGAGGGTCTTGGTCATCGAGGAACTCCGTTTCGAACATTGGCAGCGATGCGTTCGCTGTATGTTCTTTCCTCGATTGGAAGGCAGGGTGTAGGAAAACGGAAACTGCCGCACGCGGCATTCCGACCAAGAGAAATCGTCGATTCTGGGCAATCTGACCAGGCTTTGCGCGACCGGTGCAGACATTGCGGCCAAGAATACCGATCATTGCGCCACCCATACCGAAGTCTGAGATCGAGGGACCGGAATCTGCGCGAATCAAATCGTGTGACGATGAGCCAGTTTCCTACGTGTTCCTTATTTGTTCTTTTTCCTTTCCTACAGTTTGACGCGTCGCCTAGCCTGTTGGTGATTCGCTGAAGATCACCGGAAGCAGGAACAATGGCGCGAGACACAAACGACAAATGGGAAGAACTATCGCGAGGAGTCGCCGCTTTCCTCGACCATGCCGTGGACGAAAGTGGCAAGTCCCGGCGGACGATTGCCGCACAGACGAATATCAACAAGGACGCGCTCCGACGCATCCTCGCCGGGACAAGGTCAGCCACACTGCCAGAGGCGCTGGCCATCCTTGACGCGAGCGGACACGCGCCGCGCACCTCCCTGATGCTGGCACTCGCGGGGTACTCGCGGCGTAGCAAGGATTGGCAGAATAGCGGCGTGCTGGAATTTCTTGAAACCTTCATAAGCGAGTTGCCGTCTGCTTTGGATCAAGCGCTGGGCGAAAGGCTGCTCGATGTGAGACCGCGCTGGGCAAAGGGGACCGCGCACCGCACCGCCGGTCTCCTGTCGGATCACCTCGCGCAACTGGAGCGGCAGGATGAACAAAGCTTCGCTCTCTGAAATGACGACTGGTCTCGAAACGGACGCGGAAGCCGTTCCTGTCGAGCCACCGCCAGACCGGCTCATTCGTCTTCCCGAGGTCATGGCGCGCGTGGGCCTGCGCCGAACGGCAATCTATCAGCGGATGCGCGAAGGCCGTTTTCCAAAGTCGCGTTCGCTCGGTCCCCGTTGCACGGTATGGGTCGAAGCCGAGATCGATGACTGGATCGGTTCTGTTGTCGAACGCACCGACGAGATATGTCAGAACACGCCCCGAATTTCGAGATGATCATGGTTTGCGTCCCGTCACCGCTCGAATAAACGCGCGCTGTCCCGCTAGCCGGAAAGCACTTCGATTATCCGGCATTCGCCAACCGCTCCGTGCTGGCAGTCGTCGACCATATGGCGCAGTTCGGTTCGCAGTTTTCGCAAGTCACCAAGCTTCCGATCCACTTCGCGTAGGTGGAGGCTGGCAATAGAGTCCACGGCTTCGCACGATTGCGATGGATCATCCGACAAAGAAAGCAATTGGCGCACCTCCGCCATGGTGAAGCCAAGGTCGCGTGCGCGGCGGATAAACCGCAATCTGGCCAATTCGGTCGAACCATAGTCCCGGTAGTTTCCGGCGGTGCGTGGTGGTTCCTCCAGCAATCCGGTCCGTTCGTAGTAGCGGATCGTTTCGGCGGTCGTGCCGGTCTTCCGCGCCAGGGCACCAATCTTCATGGGTTTCTCGCAATGCTTGACCTTGTAGCCACTACAAGGTGCATAAGACGATTCGAAGATGCAAGCAGAACGGTAAAATCCTGTGGCAAAGAAGGACATTATTGAACTTATCGAAGCTGAGCGGTGCGTTTTCCGTGCCGCCAGGCAGTCTGGTGACCGGGCTTTGGCTTGGACCGCGCTCGAGCGGGAACATATTCTGGGCCAGGGCTTCTTCGGGCCGCACCTTCGTTCACATATGACGATGCTGGGCTATGCAGTTGAAACCCGCGATGGCCGCGAAGTTCTGGGGCAGGTCATACGTCTTGCGCTCGCTCCCCTTGGCAATCTCACCGGACGGCTCCCCTGGGGCAATACCGGACGCGCAAACGTGAGCGCATTCGCGCCAATGCCATACCCGGACGACCTCGCGGAGGTTTTCACCATCTCTTCGGACGAGGTTCGCTAGCACGCGCCATGGCAATTCTATCCAACGAACAGGTTGAACGTCTCTACGACAAGAACGCGGGAATCTATGACCGATTGGTGTCGGGGTTTCGGTGGGCCGGTCTTGGTCGCTGGCGACGCGATCTGGTTAACCGGCTTGAACTCAACGCCGGTGACCATGTGATCGATCTATGTGCTGGCACCGGCGCAAACCTCGCGTTTCTGCTTGAGAGAGTAGGACCAAGCGGCAAGGTGACGCTGGTCGACCTTTCGCAAGGCATGCTCGACCAAGCCCGTCGACGAGCGAAGCGCCTGCGAGCTAGCAATGTCGAATTTGTGCAGTCAGACGTAGCCGCCTTCCGCTTTCCGAGCGAGACCAGCGCAGTCATCAGCACCTTTGGACTGGAAATGCCACCTGACTACGCCGCGATCATCGAGCGCGCCTCAGCTGCTCTCCCGACGGGTGGCCGGATGGCCCTGCTTGGCCTGAAGCACCCCGAGCGCTGGCCGCGATGGCTGATTGAAATCGGCATAGTGCTGACCAAACCATTTGGTGTGGCGCGGGAATATGAAGAGTTCCGCCCTTGGCTTCCAGCACGCAAAGTTTTGCGCGAAGTTCATTTCCGCGAGTTTCTGGCCGGTTGTGCGTATGAATTCGTCGGTGCCAAATCGTGATCATGAAAAGACAAGCGCTCAGACAGCCGTGGTTGCGCAAGCTTTGCAAGGCTCCTAAAGGGTTGAGTAACATGCCGCGTCTTGTGTTCCCCTTCCTTGCGATCATCGCCATTCTTTTCGGTAGTGTCCTATCGTTACCTGACGCGCATGCTTCAGAAGGCGAAAGCTTCGTTCATGCGGCCGATCACGTTTATGCGCATGGGGCGGACCACTTCGATAGCAATGATCCCGAGCCGGACCATGATGGTCAGGACCATTCGGCAACGCATCATCACAATTGCAGCTTCAGCCTCGCCGATAGTGGAGTGTTCCTGGGGTCGCCCTTTGCGCGCACGAATAGCCTGAAGGGTCCGCTGGCGACTTCGATGCTCACCTCGCGCGCGCCGCCGGTTCTGATCCAACCTCCCAAAGCCTGACAGCAAATCATGTGCGAGTGCGCCTGCGCGTGCGCTCGATTGGTTTCAGTCAGGAGATACAATAATGCGGTGCTTTGCACTGGCCGCGGCCTTGATTGCCGTGTCCACGGGTTCGCCAGTATTGGCACAGGAAACAGTTACACTCGAGGAAGCGCTCGCTCGAGCGGGCGTCGGCATTGAAGGGGAAGATGACCCTTCCAGCAATCCCCGGGTTTACGGCCCTCAGGCGGAGGCCGAAGCCGCGCGTGCGGCTATCGACCAAGCACGCCTCCGACCCAATCCCGAGCTATCGCTCGAGGCCGAGAACATCGCGGGCTCCGGCGCTTTCTCCGGGCTGCGGTCGACCGAATATACCCTAGCGATCGGTCAGCCGCTCGAACTCGGCGGCAAGCGAAGCGCACGCATCGCGAGCGCACGCGCATCGTCCGATTTCGCCGGCTTGCAGAGCGAATTTGCCTTGTCGCAACTCGCTTTGGGGGTGCGCGAGCGTTATGTGCAGGCTGTCGCCGCAGGCCAACGCCTCGTTCTCGCGCGGGAAATCGTCGAGCGAAACCGTGAACTGACGCGGATCGCCAACGTGCTTGTAGAGGTCGGGCGGGAGCCGCCTCTTCGAGCTATGCGTGCACAAGCTACGCTTGCCGAGGCGGAGGCCGAATTGCAGGCTGCACAAGCAGACGATTTAGCAGCACGTCAGGCGCTCGCGGCTCTCTGGGTATCCGGACAGCCCAATCCCGCAGTATCGAACGTCTTTCCTGACTTATCGCCGCCCCTTGCACCGCCGGTTTCCGAAAATCCGTTGCAACTGCGCATTGCGGGCGCTCGAACCAGCTTTGCTGAAGCCGAAATTGCGCGTGAGCGCTCGCTTGGCGTTCCCGACCCAACGCTGTCGGCAGGCGTGCGCCGTTTTGAGGAAAGCAACGATCAAGCGTTCATCGTCGGGATTTCCATTCCGCTTCCCTTTCGCAACCGCAACCAGGGCAACATCGCAGCCGCCGAGGCGCAATACCGCGCGGCAAGCGCGAGCGAGGCGATAGCCGAGGCGGACTACCGCGTGGAGTTCGAGCGGACGCGAACGCTTTATCTGGCCGCCGAAACGCGTGTGGAGACCCTCTCCAGCGCATCCCTGCCGCAGGCTGAGGAAGCGCTCAGGCTCGTCGAAATCGGCTACCGCAATGGCAGATTTCCGCTGATCGAAGTTCTGGCGGCTGCCGAAGCGCGCGACGCCATTCGTGAAAATCTGATTCAGGCAGAAGAGACCCGCGGCCTGCTCGCGGCGCGGCTCATCTGGCTCAACGCACAGTGAGGCCCATTTCCATGGAACGTAGCCATTTGATCGCCGTAAGCGGCGTCCTGATCTTGCTGGCCGCCTTGGCCTCGGTCTTCTGGCCCGCTGACTCAAACGGACCCGACCAGCAAGCGGAACAAGTTGAAAAGAGCGAAGTCCCCGAAGGCGTTCTGCTGATCGACGAGAAGCAGATCGCAGCTTCGTCGATAGAAATCGAAGCTGTCCAATTCGGCGCAGCAACGGAGCTTGTATTCCCAGCGACCGTCGCCGCGGCGCCGAATGCCAGCGCACGGATCGATGCGCGTGCATCCGGTGTGGTGAAGAGCGTGAACAAGATGCTTGGCGATTATGTCAGGCAGGGGGAGGTGATCGCGCGGATCGAGAGCGCTGATGCTGCCGGACTGGCTGCGCAGGTCGCTGCCGCGCGTGCGCGGGTCAATGAACTGTCTGCGCTCTACGACCGCGAAAAGCGGCTGTTCGAGGCCAATGTGACGGCCCGGCAGGATCTCGAAGCGGCGCAGGCCAATCTGCAAGTGGCAAGATCGGAGCTGTCACGCGCACAAGCCGCATCCGCTGCTGCTGGTGTCAGCGGGGATGGGCGTTCGCTGGCCGTGACGAGTCCGATTTCAGGGCAGATCACCAGCGCGCCGATCGTGCTTGGCTCCTACGTCTCCGCCGGTGAAGAGATGTTCCAGATCGTGAACGCGAGCGGCTTGCAGGTGCAGGTCGCCTTGCCTGCCAGCGATGCTGCGAGAATTCGGCCGGGCGATGAAGCTACGTTGGAGCTCGGGCAGGACCGGGAGATCGGCGGACGTGTGCGCTCGGTGACCCCGGCACTCGATCCGGAAAGCCGTAGCGCGACAGCGATAATCTCACTCGCCGGAGCGGTCCCTGGATTGCAGCCAGGCGCATTCTTGCAGGCGCGCATCCGACCCTCAGGTGAAACCGATGCGACCTCGATCTCGGTGCCTGAATCCGCAGTTCAGATGGTCGAAGGCCGTGAAGTCGTGTTCGTTCGCACGCGTACCGGGTTTCGGGCGATGCCTGTCGTGACGGGATCGCGCTCGGGAGGGCGCATCGTGATCGAGTCCGGATTGCAGAATGGCCAGCGGATCGCGACCGAAAACGCCTTCCTACTCAAAGCCGAACTCGGAAAAGAGGAGGCCGAACATGGACATTGATCGGTCTGAAAGCGGTTTCGAGGAGGAGCGCAGCAGCCATGATGGCCTGATTGGCGGCGTCCTTGACTGGTCGGTGCGCAATCGCTGGGCGGTCGTAGCCCTTGCCCTAGGTGTTGCCATTTGGGGCGCGTTCAATCTAGCAAAACTGCCGATTGATGCGGTGCCGGACATCACCAATGTTCAGGTGCAGATAAACACCGAGGCACCGGCCCTCTCGCCCTCGCAGATCGAAACGCAGGTAACCTTCCCTGTCGAAACCGGACTAGCCGGTATCGAGGGACTTGAGATGACCCGCTCGATCTCGCGTAACGGCTTCAGCCAGGTCACCGCGATCTTCGAAGAAGGCACCGACATCTACTTTGCCCGGTCGCAGGTCGAAGAGAGGATCGCCAACCTGGCCTCTTCGCTTCCTGCAGGTGCGGAGCCGTCAATGGGTCCGATTGCAACCGGTCTCGGCGAGGTGTTGATGTATACCATCGAATTCGAGCATCCGGGTGGAACCGATGCGCCCAAGGGTGGTGCTGTTGGCTGGCAGAAGGACGGCAGCTTTCTCACGGACCGGGGCGAGCGATTGGACACGGCGGTGGCAAGAGCCGCCTATCTGCGCACGGTACAGGATTGGGTTGTCGCGCCGCTGATGCGTACGGCCGACGGCGTGGCGGGCGTGGACTCGATCGGTGGCTTTGAGAAGCAGTACCTGGTGCAGCCAGACCCCGACCGCCTCAACGGCTACGGCGTTTCGCTCGACCAGCTGATTACCGCGCTCGAAGCGGCGAACCAAGCCGAAGGCGCCAACTTTGTCGAAAGGGCTGGCGAAGCTCTTCTTGCACGGGTCGATTCCCGGCTGAATTCCGTAGAAGACATTGCGCAGGCAGTGGTGGCAACGCGCGAAGGTGTGCCGATCCGCGTCGGCGACGTGGCAACGGTCGAGATTGGCGGCGATCTCCGCACTGGTGCAGCCTCGCTGAATGGCGAGGAAGCCGTCGTGGGTACTGTGCTGATGCGCGCAGGCGAAAACAGCCGCACCGTAGCTGCGGGTGCTGCCGACAGGCTCGACGAGGTACGGTCGTCGCTTCCAGCAGGAGTTGAGGCGGAGATCGTCTACAACCGTTCGACACTCGTCGATGCGACCATCGTGACGGTACGCAACAACCTTGTCGAGGGCGCGCTTCTCGTCATCGTTATTTTGTTCTTGCTGCTTGGAAACATCCGCGCCGCGATCATTGCAGCTCTGGTCATCCCTTTGTCGATGCTGATGGCAGCTATTGGCATGAACCGGCTTGGCGTATCTGGCAATCTGATGAGTCTTGGTGCGCTTGATTTCGGCCTGATTGTCGATGGCGCTGTAATCATCGTCGAAAACAGCATCGCGCGCCTCGCCGCAAGGCAGGAGCACGAGGGACGTTTGCTCACACTGCGCGAACGCCTTGCCGAGACGCGGGCAGCGGCGCATGAGATGATCAAGCCAACGGTGTATGGCCAGGCGATCATCTTTCTGGTTTTTGCGCCACTCCTCACCTTCACCGGGGTTGAGGGCAAGACATTTTCGCCCATGGCCATCACGGTGATGCTGGCACTTGCCTCGGCATTCATCCTCTCGCTCACGTTCGTCCCCGCGATGATCGCTCTCTTGCTGAACAAGAAAATCAACGAACAGGAAGCAAAGCCCATCCGAATGACAAAGGAGCGCTATGGTCCGCTGCTGCGCAGAGCGCTTGCCCGTCCATGGCCTGTCATCGGTACCGGAGTCGGCGTGTTCGCGCTCGCGGCGCTTGTCTTCAGCTTCATCGGCAGCGAATTTACACCGCAGCTCGACGAGCGTGATCTGGCTGTCCAGTCATTGCGTATTCCTTCCACCCCACTGGAGCAGTCGCTTACAATGCAGCGCCAGGTTGAAGCGCGATTGAAGCAATTCCCGCAGGTTGAGCTGGTATTTTCGCGCACCGGCACGGCAGAGGTCGCGACCGACCCCATGCCGCCGAACATCTCGGATGCCTATGTTATCCTCAAACCGCGCGAAGAATGGCCTGACCCCTCGCTGTCTAAGGATCAACTTGTAAGCGAGATGGAAGAGGCGCTCGGCAATCTCGTTGGCAATCTCTATGAATTCAGCCAGCCCATCGAGCTGCGCTTTAACGAGCTTATCGCAGGCGTTCGCGGCGATGTCGCGATCAAACTCTACGGCGATGATCTCACGGCCATGACTGCGGCTGCAAACCAGGTCGCGGTCGTGCTCCGCGGTGTCGAGGGCGCGGCCGATGTGAAGGTCCAGCAGGTTTCGGGTTTTCCGACGCTCGATATAGCCTTCGATAGGCCAACGATTGCGCGCTACGGCCTCACGGTCGAAGACGTGGCGCAGTCCGTTGCCATAGCGCTTGGAGGTCGAAACGCAGGGCTGGTGTTCGAAGGCGATCGACGTTTCGATGTCGTGGTCAGGCTATCGGATGCAAATCGCAATGACTTCGACCAGCTCGGATCATTGCCGATCGTGCTTCCCAATGGAGGAACCGTGCCGTTGCGCGCAGTGGCAAAGTTTCAGGTGATCGATGGCTTGGCCGAGGTCCGGCGCGAGCAGGGTCGCCGGCTGGTGATTGTGTCCGCCAACGTTCGTGAACGTGATCTTGGGTCATTCGTCGAGCAGGCACAGTCCGAGGTTGCCGCGAATGTTGATTTGCCGTCCGCATCGTTCATCGAATGGGGCGGTCAGTACCAGAACCTGCAACAGGCTCAGCAGCGTCTGCTGATCGTGGTTCCGCTCGCCTTCGGCGTCATCTTGTTGCTCCTGTATTTGGCGGTCGGCGGTTGGGTCCCTGCGCTGGCGGTGTTCAGCGCAATCCCTATGGCACTGGCTGGCGGGGTCTTTTTCCTGGCTCTGCGCGGCATGCCTTTTTCCATCTCGGCAGCGGTGGGGTTCATTGCTCTCTCCGGAGTTGCGACGCTGAACGGCCTCGTCATGATCACAGCGATCAAGCAGCGTCTCGAGCAAGGCTTGGAACTGGGCGACGCGATCATCGAGGGCGCGATCGCGCGGCTGCGGCCGGTGTTGATGACAGCGCTAGTTGCATCGCTCGGCTTTGTTCCGATGGCGCTTGCGACGGGAACCGGGGCCGAAGTGCAACGTCCATTGGCTACGGTTGTCATTGGTGGGTTGATCACCGCCACCGCGCTCACCCTGTTCGTATTGCCTGCCATTGTAAGCCTGATCTTCGCGAGAAAACCGCGCGCGACCCAGGTTGAGACATCAGCAGCAGCGAGGAGCGACAGCTAGTGACACGGAATATCGAACTCGAACTATCGTCGCTTCTCCCGGACATTCCGAGCGACACCGACAGATGTATCGCTCGGCTGCAGTCGTTGCTCAGTTCGCGGGCAGGTGTGCATGGGGTCGAGGTCGTTGAAGGATCGAACAGTGCACCTGCCGAGCTTGCAATATCTTACGATCCCGATCGTCTCACGATCGCGCGGATCAGAGAACTTGCGCACGTAGCAGGAGCGGAAATTTCCGGGCGCTACGGGCATGTTGTGTGGCAAACCGAGGGCATTAATTCGGTGCGCCGGGCGCAGACGGTCGCAGATCTGGTAGCCCGCGAATCCGGCGTACTTGAAGCAAATGCCGATGCGAGCGGAAAGCTGGTCGCCGAGTTCGACCGCCGGCGTACCGATGAGACCGCGATTGCCAATGCGCTGCAAGAACTGGGGGTTTCAATCAAGGCCGACAAAATCGCCGCAAATGCCAGAGATGCTGAAGAACACCGCCATGACGATAAAGATCATTCCGGGCACAGTCACGGCGGCATCTTCGGCGCTAATACTGAACTCTTTTTCTCGCTCGCTTCGGGCGCATTTCTCGCCATCGGCTTCGGGATCGAGAAGCTATGGGACGGGCATCCGGTCTGGCTGCCGTTCGCTTGTTATATAGTGGCATATTTCTTCGGAGGCTTCTTCACTCTCCGAGAGGCGTGGGACAATTTGCGCCTCCGCCGGTTCGAAATCGACAGCCTCATGCTTGTCGCCGCTGCGGGCGCCGCCTTTCTCGGGGAATGGGCCGAAGGCGCGCTACTGCTGTTCCTGTTCAGTTTCGGCCACGCGCTCGAACACTACGCGATGGGGCGCGCGAAGAAAGCTATCGAAGCGCTCGCCGGGCTTGCCCCGGACACCGCACGGGTAAAGCGCGGAACTGACGTAGTTGAGATCCCGGTCGAGGAGCTTGCGCTAGGCGACGTGGTAATCGTGCGTCCGAACGAACGCCTTCCGGCTGATGGCTTCATCCTGGACGGCGTCAGTGCCATCAATCAGGCTCCGGTGACCGGCGAAAGCGTGCCGGTCGACAAGAGCGCGGTTTCGGATGTCGCTTCTGCGCGCGCCAATCCTGACAATCTTGCGGATGACAATCGCGTCTTCGCGGGGACGATCAACGGATCGGGCGCACTCGAAGTGGAAGTGACCCGGCGATCGAGCGATACGACCCTAGCCAAGGTCGTCCAAATGGTGAGCGAAGCCGAGGCTCAGCAATCTCCTACCCAGCGCTTCACGCAGCGCTTCGAGCGAATTTTCGTGCCTGCCGTGCTCGCTCTGGCCGGCCTGCTCCTTTTCGCATGGGTCGTCATCGACGAACCCTTCCGCGACAGTTTCTACCGGGCGATGGCGGTGCTTGTGGCTGCCAGCCCCTGCGCTTTGGCGATCGCGACCCCGAGCGCGGTCTTGTCCGGAGTGGCCAGAGCAGCGCGCAGCGGCATTCTGGTAAAGGGCGGCGCGCCGCTCGAGGATCTCGGTGCGCTCAAGGCCATCGCGTTCGACAAGACCGGTACTCTTACCGAAGGCGAACCCCGCATTACCGATGTCGAACCCGCGCAGGGTGTATCTGAAAACGAACTGCTTGCGATTGCTTCGGCGGCTGAAAATCTGAGCGATCATCCCCTGGCACAGGCGATTGTCAGGGACGGCAAGCAGCGGCTTGGCGATGAGACTCTGCCCGAAGCAACCGATCTCGAAAGCTTCACAGGCAAGGGCATCACCGCGCTTGTCGGCGGTGAGCGGGTGTGGATCGGAAAGCTCGAAATGTTCGGGCAAGATGGGGTCCCTCCGCTCAGTGCCGAACTGTCGGATGCTATAGAGTCCATGCGCGAGCGCGGGCGGACGACGATGGGCGTTCGCTCGGAAACGCGCGATCTCGCAGCGATCGGCTTGCTCGACACGCCGCGTGCGGCGGCAAAGGCGACGCTCGAAGCGTTGCGCGGCCTCGGGATCACCCGAATGATCATGATCTCGGGCGACGACCAAAGAGTGGCCGATGCGGTTGGAAAGGAAGTCGGCCTCGACGAGGCCTGGGGCAATCTCATGCCCGACGACAAGGTCAAGGCCATCCGCAAGCTTGCCGGCCAGGACAAGGTTGCGATGGTCGGAGACGGGGTCAATGACGCTCCGGCCATGGCGAACGCAACGGTCGGAATAGCAATGGGGGCTGCCGGATCGGACGTTGCATTGGAGACAGCCGATGTCGCGCTGATGGCCGATGATCTCGCCCGACTGCCTTTCGCCGTCGATCTGAGCCGACAGACCCGGTCGATCATCCGGCAGAATATGATCGTCAGTCTCGGAATTGTCGTCGTGCTCATCCCGGCAACCATTTTCGGTCTCGGGATAGGCCCCGCTGTCGCGGTTCACGAAGGATCGACACTGATCGTGGTCGCCAACGCGCTCCGGCTGCTGGCGTATAAGGAGAAGGGCGGCACAAAAGAGAGAACGGGGAAGCCAGTATGAGCTGCAACGATGACTTCGATCTGGATTCGGCGGACAAGCGACGCACATTGTGGATCGTATTGTGGCTCAACGTCGCAATCGCGGTTGGTTTCTTTGTCGTTGCCTATTTTGCGGACTCGAACGCGCTCTTGGCCAACGGGCTCGACAATTCATCCGATGCATTTGTCTACGCGCTCAGTCTTCTGGCTCTCACCCGTTCGCAATCCTGGAAACGAGGGGCCGCGCGTTTCTCAGGCATTATGCTCCTAGTCTTCGCCGGAGGCGTTATCGCCGATGCCGTCAGGCGTTTCATCGAAGGCTCCGAGCCGGGCGGCCTGATGATGATCGCCATGGCGGGCATCGCGGCGGTGGTGAACCTCATATGCCTGCGCATGCTCCAGAAGCTTCAGCAAAAGGATGTCAATCTGCGCGCAGCGACCACGTTTAGCTTTAACGATTTCATATCGAACGGCGGTATCATCGTCGCCGGGATCATCGTTATGCTTACAGGCGCAAATTGGCCGGATCTCGTGGTTGGGATCGCGGTTGCTGGCATCGCCCTGTATGGCGGGATCGATATCCTTCGCGATGCGCACAGGGATAAGCATGAGGAAGCGGGCACCCAACATATCAAAGGCGACGAATTCCGAAGATGATGCTCGAATTTTGCATTTTGGCCGCTGGATTGCCTCGGCTCCTTATTCAGACTATCGCAGCTTCGTGAAATTTGTTCGCGCCTTGACCCTGATTTGCTTCAGCTTTGGACTGCTTGTGCAGGTTGCTGCGCAGGCGGCCGTTCCGCAGAGCGAAATGGCTGGGTCGGCTGATTGTGCTGAAATGGCGCAAGGCATGGCCGAGCACGGCATGTCTGAACACGCGATGCCCGAACAGATGGTTTCCGAAACGGACCCGGCCGAACAGCATGGCTCATGCTGCGAGATGAGCCTCGATTGTCTCGTAGCCATGAATTGCCTGCCACCGCTGGCGCTTGCGGGTCCGGGACTGGCGCATGCAGGACCGTTTCCTGTTGCGCCTACGTATCTGGCCGCTAGCGCCAACAGGCTCGACAGCCAGCCTCGACCGCCGGAATCTCCGCCTCCACAAACCGAACTCACCATCTAGCATTTCCCGGGCGGTGCTCTGCGCCGTTTGCGAGCTTGACGGATTACTTGACTTGCGCCGTGTCGATTGACGCGTACGCCGAAGTCGTTCCCGGCCAGTTCGCTTTGAAAGAGTGAGAATTATGGATTGGCGAATTGGCTGGGTGCCGTTTTCGGCACTGCTCGCCGCGCAAGCTGCGCAAGCGCAGTCTGTCGGATACGAGGAAGCACTTGCAGCGGTGCGGGGCGAGCAACCCGTTTTGGAAGCTGGCGCGCTGCGTGTACAATCACGGCGCGAGGCTGCGGAAGCGGCGGACGAGCTTCCCGACCCGCGTTTACGCGCAGGGGTTATGAACCTTCCGGTAAGCGGACCCGCGGCGTTCGAGCTTGACCGGCAACTTCCTACGCAAGTCGCCATCGGTATCGAGCAGGAGATACCCAATCTTGCGCGGCGACGGGCGAGGTATGGCGTTGCCAGTTCCGAAGTTCGGGTGGCGGAAGCACGGCTCGGTATGGCGGAGCGCAATCTTCTCGCAAGCGCTGGAACCGCTTGGGTCAGCTTGTTCTACGCGCAAGAACGCCTCGATCTCGCCAGCACAGCGCTCGATGAGCTGCGAGCCTTCATCCCTGTTGCCAATAGCGCAGTTGCGTCGGGCTCGGCCCGCCCGGCCGAAAGCCTCGTGATACGGCGCGAATTGCTTGGGATCGAGGATGCAGCGACGTCGATCGAGGCCGAGCGCGAGACGGCGCAAGCGCAGCTTTCCCGATACATACCGTTCCCTGACCCGGTTGCCTTGGGTGAGGCTCCCACGGCGGCTCTGGATGAAAACCAGCTTCGCTTCGAACTGGAAGGGAATCCCGAACTCATTCTGGCCGATGCGGAACGAGACCGGGCCGAAGCCGGTGTCGCGCTCGCTCGCGCTGAAAAGAGGCCGGATTTTGGGGTGAGCGTCAACTATGGTCGTCGCGACCAGGCGTTTGGCGATGCGGTGTCGGTCATGGGGTCGATTACTCTTCCGATCTTCACCGACCGGCGGCAGAATCCGCGCATCGCCGCCGCCGAAGCCGATGCCGCTGCCGCTTTGGCCGAACGCGAGGATCGCAGACGCGCGCTGGTCGCGGATTTCGAAGCCGATCTCGCCACTTGGCGCAGCACTATGCGCCAATGGCGCCGCGCGCGTGATGAACTTCTTCCGCTCGCGCGTGACCGCGTTGACCTCGAGACAGCCAGCTTTGCGGCCGGGCGTGCCGATCTCGTCGATGTGATTGCGGCGAAATCCGCACTTGCCTTGCTCGAGCTGGAAATTCTCGAACGCGAACAGGCGGCCGTGCAGGCGGCGGTCGAGCTACAACTCACATACGGGGAGGGCAGGCCATGAACTCCGTGCTCGAACGATTTACGCAGCGCCGACGCATGTTTGCGGCTGGGCTAGGTATTGCCCTTGTCAGCCTGGCTGCTGGCTACGGTCTTCACATGCTCGGCGGCGAGAGCAGCGGAGCTGGCTCGCCGACGGATACTGACTGTGAGGATGTGCTTTATTGGTACGATCCGATGGTGCCCGGACAACGTTTTGACGAGCCCGGTAAGTCGCCCTTCATGGACATGATGCTGGTTCCCAAGTGCGCCGGAGAAGCTGCGGAAGCGGGCGTCCGGATTGATCCCGGCCTTGTGCAGAATTTCGGAATTCGCACCGCAGCAGCCGAGTTCGGCGTTCTCGAACCGGAGATCACCGTTACGGGTGTCCTCGCATACAACAGCAGGGATATAGCTATCGTCCAGCCGCGCGCGGGGGGCTACGTCCAACGCACCTATGGCCTTACGCAGGACGATGTCGTCAGTCGCGGCGCTCCGATCGTCGATATTTTGGTCCCTGATTGGGGCGGCGCGCAGCGCGAGTACATTGCTGTGCTCAATACTGGCGATCGGGCGCTGGCAGATGCGATGCGGCAGCGCATGCGATTGCTTGGAATGAACGACGCAATGATCGCATCGGTCGAACGCACACGCAGAGCCCAAAACACGATCACCGTCACGGCTCCGGTGGGCGGTGCCGTAACAATGCTTGGGGTGCGCTCCGGCATGACTGTAATGGAAGGTCAGACTTTGGCCGAGATTACGGGCTTTTCGCCGATATGGCTTGAAGCTTCGGTTCCTGAAGCCCAGGCCGCAAATATCCGGCAGGGCCAGCCCATCAGTGCGACCCTGGCAGCGTATCCGGATCAGCGATTTGCGGGACGGATTGTTGCCATCCTTCCAAGCGCCGATGCCGCGAGCCGAACCATCACCGTCCGGGCTGAGCTACCCAATCCGCGCAGCAGGTTGAAACCAGGGATGTTCGCGCAGGTGTCGCTTTCACCCGACACACGGCGAGCCTTGCTGGTACCGTCGGAGGCGGTCATTCGAACCGGACGCCGAAATCTCGTGATGCTCAAGCAGGATGAAGGCGCGTTCCTGCCTGCCGAGGTCGAAATCGGGCGCGAAGCGAATGGCAGGACAGAGATACTCGCAGGCCTTGCGGAGGGCGAGCAGGTCGTCACTTCAGGTCAGTTCCTGATCGACTCCGAAGCAAGTCTTGGCGGGATCGACGTCAGGTCGATCGATGGGACCATGAGCATGGCGTCGGACGGCTCGCCAAAGATGAGGGCATACACCGCTACGGGAAGAGTGACGAAAATCGCTGGTGCTTCGATCACTCTCAACCACGCGCCGGTTCCCGCCCTCGAATGGCCAAGCATGGTCATGCCCTTCGCCCTCGCCGACGCCGCTCTAGTTGACGGTATTGAACCGGGCGACAAGGTCGAGTTTACCTTCTCGCAGCACGACACCGGTCCGCGCATCGAATCCATTCGGAAGACCGACCGATGATCGCGCGCATAATCGATGCCTCGATCGCCAATCGGTTTTTCATCGTTCTGGCGGCCTTCGCGGTCGCGCTCGCCGGCTTCTGGGCGGTGCGCGCAACGTCTGTCGATGCGATCCCAGATCTGTCTGATGTGCAGGTCGTGGTGCGGTCGAATTATCCGGGGCAAGCTCCGCGCATCGTCGAGGACCAGGTCACCTATCCGCTCGCAACGACGATGCTCTCGGTGCCGGGCGCGGAAACAGTGCGCGGCTATTCGATGTTCGGCGACAGCTTCGTCTACGTGATCTTCGAGGATGGGACGGACCTCTACTGGGCGCGTTCGCGCGTGCTCGAATATCTCAACCAGGTGCAAAACGAATTGCCCGACGGAGTGACCAGCTCGCTCGGGCCGGACGCGACGGGCGTAGGCTGGATTTACGAATATGCGCTGGTTGACCGAACGGGGAACAGCGACCTTGCTGGCCTTCGGAGCCTTCAGGACTGGTTCTTGCGCTATGAGCTGCAGACCATTCCGGGCATCGCAGAGGTCGCCAGCGTCGGCGGCATGGTCAAGCAATACCAGGTCGTCCTGGAGCCTTATCGCATGGCTTCGCTTGGCGTCACTTACAGCGATGTCGTGCGCGCCATACAAGCTTCCAATCAAGAGGCTGGCGGATCGGTGGTCGAAATGGGCGAGGCCGAGTTTATGGTCCGCGCTTCAGGCTATCTCACGTCTCTCGACGACTTCCGGCAGATCCCTCTCAAATCAGTCGGGAACGGTATACCGGTTACTCTATCCGATATCGCCACGATCCAGCTTGGCCCCGAAATGCGGCGAGGAATCGCCGAACTCAATGGCGAAGGCGAAGTCGCAGGCGGTATTGTTGTGCTTAGACAAGGCGAGGATGCGCGGGCAACGATCGCGGCTGTCGAAGAGAAGCTCGACGTGCTCCAGGCCAGTCTTCCTGAAGGGGTCGAGATTGTCACGACCTATGATCGTTCGAAGCTGATCGACGCCTCGATCGAAAACCTGACCGGAAAACTCATCGCCGAATTTATCATCGTCGCGATCGTTTGCGCGCTGTTCCTGTGGTATGTGCGATCAGCATTGGTGGCGATCGTCACGCTTCCATTGGGGGTGCTGGCGGCCTTTATCGTGATGCGGTTCCAGGGGGTCGATGCGAACATCATGTCCTTGGGCGGCATCGCCATCGCAATCGGCGCGATGGTCGACGCTGCCATCGTCATGATCGAGAACGCGCACAAGCATATCGAGCATTGGGAAGAGGACCATCCCGACGAGAAGATGTCCAACGATGAGCGCTGGAAACTGATTGCGGACGCATCGAAAGAGGTGGGGCCAGCGCTGTTTTTCAGCCTCCTGATCATAACCCTATCGTTCCTGCCGGTGTTTACTCTGCAGGCGCAGGAAGGGCGGCTCTTCTCCCCACTGGCCTTTACCAAGACCTATGCCATGGCGGCGGCCGCCATTCTGTCGGTGACGCTGGTTCCCGTTCTGATGGGCTGGCTGATCCGCGGGAAGATACCCAAGGAGGACACCAACGTCCTCAATCGCTTGCTGACCAACGCCTACCGGCCCGGTCTTGATTGGGTAATGCGCCGACCGAAAACCACTTTGGTTGTGGCCGGACTGGTATTCCTTACAGCGCTGATCCCGTTCACCCGTCTTGGAGGAGAATTTCTTCCCCCGCTCGATGAAGGCGATCTCCTCTACATGCCGAGCGCTCTGCCTGGCCTGTCTCCTGGTGAAGCGTCCGCATTGCTTCAGCGGACGGACCGACTGATCAAATCCGTACCGGAAGTCGACACCGTTTTCGGAAAAGCGGGGCGGGCCGATACAGCGACCGACCCCGCGCCGCTCACGATGTTCGAGACAACCATCCGGTTCAAGCCGCGCGAAGACTGGCGGCCGGGCATGACGCCAGAGAAGCTCGTCGACGAGCTCGATCGTGCTGTGCAGGTGCCGGGACTCGCCAATGTCTGGGTGCCCCCGATCCGCAACCGCATCGATATGCTCGCGACCGGTATCAAAAGCCCGATCGGCGTGAAAGTGTCCGGCGAGGACCTTGCCGAAATCGAGCGCGTAGCTTTGCAGGTCGAGAATGTCGCAAAACAGGTTCCTGGCGTCAGCTCCGCATTGGCAGAGCGTCTTTCGGGAGGCCGCTATGTCGATGTGGACATCGACCGGGTCGCTGCGGCGCGTTTCGGGCTGAATATCGCCGATGTTCAGCAAATTGTGTCAGGCGCGATCGGCGGCGCGAATATCGGACGGACAGTCGAAGGATTGGCGCGATATCCTATCAATGTCCGCTATCCGCGCGAGATCCGCGACAGTCTCGGAGAACTGCGCGCGCTGCCTTTGCTAACCCCCTCTGGCCAGCAAATTACGCTCGGCACCGTAGCGCAGGTGAGCGTCAGCGATGGCCCCCCCATGCTCAAGAATGAGCAGGGCCGTCTTATCAGCGTGGTCTATGTCGACACGCGCGGGCGCGATCTTACTTCGGTCGTAAGCGATCTTCAGGAGGCGGTGTCAGAGGGCGTCGATCTGCCTGCCGGTGTGAGCATCTCTTACGCGGGCCAGTTTGAATATCTCACCCGCGCCAATGAGCGGTTGCAGGTCGTCGTTCCCGCGACGCTCGGCATCATCTTCGTTTTGCTGTACCTGATCTTCCGCCGCTTCGACGAAGCGCTACTTGTTATGGGCACACTGCCCTTTGCCCTCACCGGCGGCTTCTGGCTGCTCTATCTGATGGGCTACAACCAGTCTGTTGCGACATCGGTGGGTTTTATTGCGCTTGCCGGTGTGTCTGCCGAGTTCGGCGTCATCATGCTGATCTACCTCAAGTCTGCGCTGGCCCGGCGCAGCGGTGCCCTCGATGCGGACGGCGTGGGCGAAGCCATCAGGGAGGGTGCTCTTCTGCGCGTGCGTCCCAAGGCGATGACCGTGGCCGTCATTCTTGCCGGTCTCTTCCCTATCCTCATTGGAACCGGCGCAGGTTCGGAGGTCATGAGCCGCATCGCCGCGCCGATGGTGGGCGGCATGATCACCGCACCGCTGCTTTCGATGTTCGTTATCCCCGCCGCATATTTGTTGATGCGGCGCCCCCGGCCCGAACGGCCAACCCAACCCCAAGGAGAAGAAGAATGCGTACCACAACCCTCATGAGCCTACTGGCCCTTCCGCTGGCGATGGCGGCCTGCGATTCTGGCCAGGACACTGCCCAGATGAACGACATGCCGATGGCAGAGAATGAAATGATGGACGGCGAAGATATGCCGATGATGGAACCTGGCAGCGGAATGCAAACCGCCAACGCAGAAGGCACGGTCACTGCAATCGATGCCGAAGCGGGCACGATAACCGTCGACCACGGTCCGGTCCCGGCGATCGAATGGCCTGCGATGACCATGGCTTTTGGAGCCGATGAACAACTGCGCAGCGAAGTAAGCGTCGGTGAGGGAATTGCCTTTGAATTTCGTACTGGTTCTGAAGGCAATGTGATCACGTCGATCACGAAGCAGTGAGTCGGTTGGGTGGTGCCTGGCAAACCTGGTGCCGCCCAATGAGATGCGGGGCGACCGGAATCTGGTATCGTGACGGCAATTCGAAGGTATTCGGCACAAGGCTGTAAGAGGTCTGCTGTAGAGTGAGAAAGGAAGAGCGATGAGCACGGACGCAAGCTTGCTCGAAGGCACCGCCATCGATCCCGTCTGCGGCATGAGCGTAGCGATCGACGGAGCAGAGCATATCGCGAAGCATGCGGGGGCCGAGCACTATTTTTGTTCGCCGCGATGTCACGACAAGTTCGTCACCGATCCCGAGCTCTATCTCTCGGGCGCGCATCTCGACGCGGTCGAGGATGTGCCCGAAGGCACGATCTACACCTGCCCGATGCACCCTGAAATCCGCCAGCCCGGGCCGGGTTCATGCCCGATTTGCGGCATGGCGCTCGAACCGGAAACGGTTTCGCTAGACGATGGCCCCGATCCCGAACTGGTCGACATGCGGCGTAGGTTCGGGTGGAGCGCGCTGCTCACGCTGCCTTTGTTCGTCTACGCGATGAGCGACATGGCACCGGGGCTCAGTTTCGACCGGCTGATCGAACCTGCCTGGGCGCAATGGGCGCAGTTTGCCCTTGCCACACCGGTTGTTCTTTGGGGAGCCTGGCCGTTCTTCGTTCGGGCCGTCCAGTCGCTCAAGACGCGCAATCTCAACATGTTCACGCTGATCGGGTTTGGCGTTGCCATCGCCTATCTGTTCAGCGTGGTGGCGACGGTCGCGCCCGATCTGTTCCCTGCGGCGTTCCGCGACCATTCGGGACGGGTCGGGATCTATTTCGAGGCGGCAGCGGTCATAACCACACTCGTTTTGCTCGGACAGGTCCTCGAGCTCAAGGCAAGAGGCTCGACCTCGAGCGCTTTGCGCGCATTGCTCGAATTGGCGCCGCCCAGCGCGGTCAAGATCTTCGGCTCCGGCGATGAGCGCGAGGTGCCGCTCGACCAGCTGGCCACAGGCGATCGTCTGCGCGTTCGACCGGGCGATAAGGTTCCGGTCGATGGCGAGATCGAAGAGGGATCGAGCGCCATCGACGAATCCATGATCAGCGGCGAACCGCTGCCGGTCGCCAAACAGGCTGGCGACACAGTCATTGGCGGCACGGTCAACCAGACTGGCGGGTTCGTCATGCGCGCGACCGGTGTGGGCAAAGACACGATGCTGTCCAAGATCGTCCAGATGGTGGCCGAGGCGCAGCGCAGCCGCGCACCGATCCAGCGACTGGCAGATCAGGTGGCGGGCTGGTTCGTGCCTGCGGTGGTGGTGATAGCCATCGCCACCTTCGTGGTATGGGGAATCTGGGGGCCCGCACCAGCGCTTGCCTATGCGCTGGTCAATGCCATTGCAGTCCTGATCATCGCCTGTCCCTGTGCGCTCGGTCTCGCTACGCCGATGTCGATCATGACGGGCACAGGCAAGGGTGCCCAGCACGGGATTCTGATCCGCAATGCCGAGGCGCTGGAGACACTCGAGAAAATCGATACGCTGGTGGTCGACAAGACCGGCACGCTGACGATGGGCAAACCCGATTTGGTGGCGGTGACGCCGGCAGATGACATCAAGGAAAGCGATTTCCTGGCTGCGGTGGCAGGTGTCGAAATGGGGAGCGAACATCCGCTGGCCTATGCCATTGTCGAGGGCGCGCGGACGCGCGGCGTTTCTCCTGCCAATGCCACGGATCTCGCTTCGACGACTGGGGAAGGCGTTGAAGCCAACGTCCAGGACCGCCGTGTTGCGATCGGAAATGAGAAGATGATGCGGCGCGTCGGGATCAATGACGAGGCCTGGCTGGGCTCGGCCGAAAATGGTCGCAAGCAGGGTCAGACGGTGATGTTCGTTGCGTTCGATGGCCGGCCGGCAGGCCTTATCGCGGTGGCCGATCCGATCAAGCCTACCAGCGCAGCGGCTATTGCGGCGCTGCACAAGCGCGACATCCGGGTCGTTATGCTGACGGGCGACAGCCGCAGCACTGCCGAAGCGGTCGCGCGCGAAATGAAAATCGATGAAGTGCATGCGAATGTCTCGCCCGAAGACAAGCACCGCAAGATCGAAGAGCTGAAAGCGCAAGGTCGCCGCGTCGGCATGGCAGGGGACGGGATCAACGATGCGCCTGCACTGGCCGCCGCCGATGTCGGCATTGCCATGGGCACCGGCACCGATGTCGCAATCGAAAGCGCCGGCGTGACGCTGGTTCGCGGCGACCTGACAGGAGTGGTGCAGGCCATCGTGCTGTCGCGTGGGACGATGCGCAACATCCGGCAGAACCTGTTTTTCGCCTTCGCTTACAACACACTCGGCATCCCGGTCGCGGCAGGCGTGCTGTATCCCTTCTTCGGAGTGCTGCTCAGCCCGATGATTGCGGCCGCAGCCATGAGCCTCTCTTCCGTATCGGTGATAGGCAATGCGCTGCGGCTGCGGGGTCTGCGCCTCGAAGTCTGAGAGGCCAAACTTCAGCTATACGCGTTTTTTCCAAGCGCCCATGGAGCCGAGATAGATGTCGAGGCGCTTGAAGCCCTGGCTTGCCAGCCAGCCCGCAGCAACGCTCGCCCGCATACCGCTCGCGCACATCAGCGTGTAATGGCGGTCGCGGTCGAGATCTTCCCACCGCGTGTTGAGCTCACCGACATAGATATGTGCTGACCCGTCGATCCTTGCTACTTGCCGTTCGTCCGCGTCGCGCACGTCGAGCAAGGTCCACTCGCCGCTGTCTTGATCGAGCCTGCGCGCGATTTCTTTTGTGCCGATCATGGGAATGCTGCGCATCGCTTTGCCCTGTGCGGCAGCTGGAACCACGCCGACATAGCCGCCGACAACATTATCGAGACCGATACGCACCAGATGGGCCATGGCCTGGGCTAGCTGGTCTTCCTCGGAAGCGATGAGGGCGATCCTGTCGCCTTCACTGAGAAACCATCCGGCAAAGGCCGGTATCATTCCCACCGGAAGGCACATGGCACCCGGCAGATGGCCGGCAGCGTAGGCGAGCGGCTCGCGCACATCGACCAAGTGATCGGCTTCGATCTCGTCAAGCTCTCCCAGCCCTAAGCGCCTTGGTCGTATGACCCGCGGCGCGGCATCGGCCCCTTCGAGGTTAAGCCGTTCCATCAGCCGGAAATAGGGAGGTTGGTGGTGGTGTTCTGCCACCTTCGCCTTGATGAACTCGTCGCGGTCGGAGATGCGCAGGCGAGGGTTGTTGCGTCGCTCGTGGCCGATTGTCGAGAATTCCCGATCCGCCATTCCCGACCCGCAGACCGAGCCCGCACCATGCGCCGGGTAGATAATCGCCTGATCGCCGAGGCCGCAAAGTTTCTGCAGTGAGTCGAACAGAAGGCCTGCGACCTCTTCCTTGCGCTCGGGATAGAAATCGGTGCGCCCGACATCGCCGACAAACAGGGCATCGCCGGTAAAGACGCCGACCGGTCCCTCGGAATATTCGCCGTCATGGATGATGAAAGCGAGATGATCGTCGGTGTGTCCAGGTGTTTCCAGCACCTCGATCCGCAATTGACCCAGCTCGAAACAATCGCCCTCGCGTGCGGTATTGGCAAAAACGATCTCGCCTGCCGCGTTGGGCCCGTGATAGACCTTGGCTCCTGTCAAATCGGCCAAGATCGGCGAGCCGCTGATCAGATCCTCATTGCGATGGGTTTCGAAGATGTGCGTTATCTCCAGTCCTTCGGCCCGCGCCTTTTCGACATAGATCTCGCAGTCCCGGCGCGGATCGATGACCGCTGCCTGTCCGCCCGAGCCGATGATATAGGAAAGGTGCGAGAGGCCAGGGGTTTTGATTTTCTCCAGAAACATACGATTTCCTTGTCTGTTGCTCACAACTTGCAACGTGCGGGCCTGTCACAAATCGCAAAATTATACGGCGCTCAATCGATCCCGAGTTCGGCCTTGATGGCGGCGGGACTTTCGAAATGTTCGGCTTCGGGCCTGCCGATGGCAGGCTTTGCGTTGATCCAGGTATCTTCGCACACGAAATCGAGCAGGCTCGCCGCGAGATCAGCATGACGGCAGCGGAAACAGCCTTCTGCCAAGCGTTCGTCCGTAATGACGGCATCGCCGGTGTAAGGCTCATCCAGCAGCCAGCCCGGTCGTGCGGCCGTCCATTTGATGCCTTGGGCGTCGCTGAGCATCGCTTCCATGGCGCGCATCTGCTCGAGTATATTGAACAATGCAGGCTTGGCGGTGAGTTCAAACCACGCCGGGACGCTCGACTGATGTTCGACGAAGGCAGCGGAGATCACGGCAATGCGGTCGATCTTCGTCTGTGCCATCGCCTCGAGCAGGTTGCGCGTGCCATCGGTATAGAGCGGCGGTGGATCCATCGCATTGCCCGGACCGAAAGCGACACCGAGCGTCGAGATAACCGCGCGGCAGCCATCGAGATCGCCCGCGAAATCGTCCGACAGCACATCGCATTCGATATATTCGAAGTCGCCCACCCGCTCGTCTGATCCAGGCACTGTGTGTTCGAAGGCGCGGATCGGTATGTCCGAGGCAAGGGCACGCCTCAATAGCTCGGTGCCGGTCTTCCCGCCCGCCCCGAAGACAGCGATGGGCCTCGTATCAGTCATCTGCTTGTTCCTGTTAAAACTGGCGGGGGCGACGAACGGAGGAGGCGCGGGCGCATGGGGTAGCCGGTGGCCCGCCCGTGCGCCCTGCCAGTTTCAGGCTCCTTCAGCCGGACAGGTGGTATAGCCCCAAAAGCCGAATTCATCCTTGGCTCTTGGCGCTGCGACGATCATCTCCTGCATTTGCAAGCCCGCATCGCCTTCACCATCCAACATACGGGTTTTGATCCGAAGCTCGCCATTCGAATAGCTACCGGGACCATCAGAAGCGACGGGGATCAATTTGCCATTGATCTTGATCGCTCCGCTCCCGTCACCGTCATAGACAAATGAGGGAAAGGCCACTTCGGTCAGGCGGAACTGGCAGGCCTGTCCTGCGCCCAGAGCAGCAAGGTCCGCGTCATTCATGGTCCCGGGAAGCATGAGGCCCGGGTCAACATTTGCCAGTGCACTGGCCGCATCCTCGATCGGCGCGGCAGTGGCAGGCGGGTCGAGCTGGGCTTCGCGGTCGTTGCCCGGAGCGGTGTTCGAATTGCAGGCGGCAAGCGGTAGCGCGATGAGCGCCGTGAAAGCTATCTTGTTCATGGCTGCATCTCCTCGGGCAGGCGTTCTTCGGTCCGAGGACCGTTCTGTTCGATATCGTCGATGAGATATTTCATCTCGGCGATTTCGCGGCGCTGGGCGACGATGATGGCCTGAGCGAGTTCGCGCACGCGAGGATCCTTCAGGCTCGCGCGTTCGCTGGTCATGATCGCGATCGAGTGGTGCGGGATCATCGCTGCCATATATTCGGTATCGTCGACGGTGGTCTGGCTGCGCACCAGCCACAGCGCGAGGGCGAACACGAAGGCGCCGACGCCCAGAATAATGAAGTTCTTGGTCCGGTCCTTGTACATGCCCCACATGAAGAGCAGCATGACAACCATCATCATCGCGCCCATGACAAACATCATCCAGAAGCGCGTTTCGCTCCAGAAAAGATCATCGACGGTAAAGGTGTTGGCATACATCAGGAAGAACATGATCACGGTCGAGGTCGACACCATGGCCATGAATCGCCAGTAGCTGCCGCCCCCTCCCTTGTCCGAGTGGGTCGTCTTTTCAGTCATGCTTTTTCTCCTTTTTGCATCATGGTCCAGAATAGCTGCGCCGAGCAGCTGATGAGAGCGAAGCCGGTGAGGGCCTCGACGCCGGCCAGAACTCTCAGGTGCTCGGTCGGATAAATGTCGCCCAGGCCCAGTGTGGTCACGTTGATGAGCGAGAAATAGAAGTAGTCCATCCAGTCCATGGAAGGCGCCTTGTCGAAACCTCCCAGGCCCCATTGCGCGCCCAGCCAGAAACCTGCTGCAAAAAGGATCGCGACCAGAAAATGCGACGCGAGCACGAGCAGCGAAACGGCAAGCTTTGCCAGCGTATCGCGGCGCCGGTCGAGAAGCCGGTGACCGACACCCAGAATGGCAAGGTGCGAAGCGACAGCCGAGAGGAACAGAAGGACGGCGAGAAGGAGCGCGGTGATCATGCGAGAAGCTTCGCGCCCATCCACAGACCCATTCCGATCATGAACAGATTTTCGGTCAGCGAGACGAAGCCGAGCGGCACATTGCTGCTGCCGCCCACGCAGGCGCATTTGAGCTCACGCTTGTCGATGTAGACAGCTTTGAAGACGCTGACAGCGCCGACGGTGCCGATGAACAATGCCAACGGAGCAGAAAGCCAAGTCAGCGCGCCCGCGGTCATGAGAATGCCGGCAGCGGCTTCGCCGAACGGGTAGACGAAGCCATAGGGCACCCAGCGCCGTGCGAGTAGGTCGTAGTTGAGGAACATCGTCGAGAAACTGCGCACGTCCTGAAGCTTCTGAACGGCGAGCAGGGTCATCGATAGGCTCACGAACCATTCGGCGGCCCGGACAGTGAAGAGGTTATCAAAAAAAGCCCAGCTCAGTCCGAGCGCGAGCAGAAGCGCGACCGCGAAAATCGCAATGACCGGCTGATAGCTGGTCTCGCCTTCCTCTGGCTGCGAACGGCTCTTGCCGAAGAACTCGCGGACATCGTCATAGCCGCCAATGCGCTTGTCTTCGATAAAGGTCTGCGGGGTGGTCTCGACGTTGTGCTTGTCCTTGAATGCGTCGGTTTCCTCCCTGCTGGTCAGGTGATGATCGTCGACCTCGAAACCTTGCCGCTTGAGAAGATCGACCGTCTTGATGCCATAGGGACAGACATGGTCCTCCATTACCATGCGGTAGACCGCCGCTGTTCGGGTCGTCATGAATCGCTCCATCTGTTTTGCCTGACGTGTCTCGTGCTCAACGCCGGTTTTCGGTGAACGGTTTCGAAAAACCCCGCTGCAAGAGCCTCAAGGCCCAGCGAAAAGTTGCCATCAACTCTTCTCTTCTGACCGATCATCTTTGTGAGAAGCGGGCGCTTCGGAATTGTCCGAAAGGTAAATCCATTCTCCCATGAAGACTGCGACGATGCCGATCGCCGCATAGGCGACAACGGCAGGATCGCTGCGCAATTTGGCCGCGGTAAAAGCTGCAAGGACCACGCCATCTGCCGCGAGTGCTGTAAGAAGTATTGTTGCGCGCGCGCCGACTTCCTTGCGCAGGTGACGCAGGACGCCCCAATGCACCAGCATATCCATGACGAGGTAGAAGAAGGCGCCCAGCGAGGCGATCCGCGACAGATCGAACAGGACGGCAAGCGTCCCGGCAATGACCACCGTATAGACCAGCATGTGGCTGCGAATTCCGCCGCTCATGCCGAAATGGCTGTGCGGGATCATCTTCATGTCGGTCAGCATCGCAAGCATGCGCGACACAGCAAATACGCTCGCGATCACGCCCGAAGTCGTGGCGGCGATCGCGATCGCGACGGTGAAATAGAAGCCCAGCTCACCCAGCGCCGGACGCGCCGCTGCCGCGAGCGAATAATCGCGCGCCTGTACGATTTCTGAGATGCTGAGGCTGGAACCGACGGCCAGTGCGACAAGCAGGTAAATCACGATGCAGACGGCGATCGAGACCATGATCGTGCGCCCGACATTCTTGTGCGGATCGACCATCTCGCCGCCACTGTTGGTGATCGTGGTGAAGCCTTTGAAAGCCAGAATCGAAAAGGCGACCGAGGCAAGCAAAGCATCGGCTTTCGATAGCTCTACCGGCTCCGAGAATGCGCCGCCCGACAGTCCGCTGGCCCAGATCGCGGCAACCGCGAAAATCGCGATCCCGCCAACCTTGATTGCCGACATGACAACCGAAAAGCCGCTGACCGACTTGTTGCCCGCCGCATTGACCAGATAGGCAAAGACGATAGCGGCGAGCGCCACTGCGGACACAAGCCAGCCGGTGTCTTCCAGACCAAAGGGTCGCAGGGCGTAGGTTGCGAAGGTTCGTGCGACGAGGCTTTCGTTGATAATCATCGACAGCGCCATCATCATCGCAGCCGCTGAGGCGACGACACCCGGCCCGTATGCCTTCTGCAAGATCATCGCGATGCCGCCCGAGGACGGCCATTTGTTCGACATCTTGATGTAGCTGTAGGCTGCCAGCGAAGTGACGAGAGCGCCAGCAACAAAGGACAGCGGGAAGAGCGGACCGGCAAGCTCTGCGATCTGACCGGTGAGCGCAAAAATGCCCGCACCGATCATGACGCCGGTCCCCATGGCAACGCCGCCAAGCAGGGTTATCGAGCCAGCTGTCTCGCTTTGATTCTCGTGCTCATGGTCTTGCAAGACTTTCCCCTGTCGATGGTCTCCCGTTCAAGAAAGATCATGCCGGACAGTACGTTCAGCCGGGGCTCATCCCTCAAAAATATTTCAGGACAAATCCGGAGGGTTGCGTTTTGCTCGGGGCGCTCGAGCAAATTGCGGCCCAAAGCGGACTGCTTGCGCAGCTGAAAATGCTCGGCGAGTATCAAGGCACGCGTCCATCGCCGCCGATTTACTACGTCCTGAACCGGTTACGGAAAAATCGCAGCAGTGGCACCCCAATGACCGCGATGTACCAACCGTACAGAAAGCTGCCGAGAGCGCCTGCCAAAAAGCCCGAGAGGGTTAGCCATTCGAAACCGGGAAGCAGCGGCGCCCACGCTTCGTGCATGTGCACCTGTTCGGGCGCGAGCAGGCCGAAACCGATGCAGATCAGGTAGCTGAAAAGCAGGAAGAGGCTGAGTGTCCAGCCCCATATGAGAATTGAGGTTTTGACCGAATAGTCCGACATGATGGTCCTCCGTTAGAGTTGGCGCGAAAATGGCTTGTCCATAGTCACGGGTAGGATGCGAACACGCTCCGCCCGCCTGGGCCGAAGGCGATGACATCATAGGGCTGCACCTGCTCTCCGACTTCCATTCCGGGCGAGCCAAGCGGCATTCCGGGCACAGCCAGGCCAGCAACGCCTTCGGGGCGTTCGCGCAATAGCTTCGCGACGGCATCGGCCGGCACGTGGCCTTCGATGATATAGCCATCGACTTCCATCGTGTGACACGACCACAGATCCTGTGGCACACCCTTGGCTGTCTTGAGCGCAGCCATGTCGTCGGTGTCGACCGAGGCGACCTCTGCTTCGAGCCCATGTTCGACGTGACCGGCCCAGCTGAGACAGCAGCCGCATCCTGCGTCGCGGAACATCGTGTAGGTCGCGGCCTGCGCTGCATTCGAGCAGGCTGCAAGGGCGAGGAGGAGCGAGGCCGCCAGCGAACGGCGTAGCGGTCTCGAATCTTTCGTGAGGTTCATTGGACATTGCCTTTCTTGATGCCGCGCCAGAGAGAAATGGTTCCGGTCGCGGTATGGATACGATCGAGCAATTCGGCGTCTGCGAAAATCTCGGCGAGCAATTTCTCGACGGCTCCGTCGGCGCTCGGCTGGGTGTCCTTCACGCCGTCGAGAAGCTGAACGCTCGAACGGAACAGCGCGCGCATGACTGGAGCATCCTGCCCCATATAGTCGGCAATCAGCGCCATGCCCCCGGGGGCCAGCAGGTTCTCGATCTGCTCGAGGATCGCGCGTTTTTGCGAAACGGGCACCTGGTGAAGGACGAGACTGCTGACGATCTTATCTGGTTGCCAGCCGTCGGAAAGCTCGAGACTGTCAAGAAAGCCGTTGTGCCACCGGACCATATCGACTCCGGCACCGAATTTGCGCTGCGCGATCGCCAGCGCGGCGGGGTCTGGCTCAACGCCGATGAAGCCGGCTTCGGGACAGCTGGCCATCAGCGCTCTGAGCAAGGTCCCGGTGCCGCACCCGACATCGATGACCTTGTCGCCCGGCACCAATACGGCCTCTTCGACGATCGCGCGGCGCCACCGGCTCTCGCGCGTAAAGATTGCGATCGCGCGGTCATAGAACGGCGTGAGCCAGCTTTTGCCCAGCGGCGGAGTGAACTCGCGTTCTTTTGACGGAACTGCCGCGCTTTTCATGCCATGGCTCCCATTCGACGCTGGTACATACCGCTGTTGCTACAGATATCTCCTCTTACGCGTCGCCAACCCGCAGCCCTCAAAAAAGAAACTTGAGGGTTTGCGCGAAGTGTCGCGTATAGGAACCGTGCAACCGACAGGAGCAAGGGATGCGTGAAAATCAGACACTCGATGCGATGCTCGGCACCATGGCCTCGCAGAAGGCTGGCGACGTGCCGCCCGACTTCATGAACGGCGTCTGGCAGCGCGCGGGACAGCTTGGCGAAATTGTCGATCAGCGACGCAGAATGGCCTTGTTCGCCGGTCTGTTTGTCGTCGGGCTGGCAGCTGGCGCAGGGACCAGCGGATGGCCTTCCGAATATGGCGCTCCTACAGAAATTGTTGGCGAGAGCCTCGTTGGCGGAGAATCCCTGTCACCCGCTGCTTTGCTTCATGTGGGATCATAGGCGTTGAAGAAGTTTCACCTTGTCCTCGCGGTTCTGCTGGCGGCGCTCGCCGGATGCCTCGGAGCGCTTGCCGCCGATCGCTGGTCCAACGACGATGCGGAGGACAGCCTGCACCAGTTCGTGCACGATGAACTCTCGCTCACGGCTGACCAGGAGGAGCGGCTCGATGCGCTCGAAGCGCGTTTCGCGGTAGAACAGGCAAGGCTCGAAGCCTCTGCGCGCGCAGCCAACGCACAGCTCGCCCAGGCAATGGAAACCGAGCACGAATACGGGCCCGAAGTCAGTGCCGCGATCGACGAGGTGCATGCGCGCATGGGCGAATTGCAGAAAGCGACCGTGCGGCACGTCTTCGATATGCGGGAAATTCTCGATCCCGATCAGCAGCTCCAGTTCGACCGGAAAGTGTCCGCGGCCCTCACGCGCGATCCGCGTGACTGATCAGCCTTGGCAGCGGTGGATGACACTTCGAACGCAGCGCTGATCGGGCGGGCAATAGCCGGTGACAAGCGGGCGTTCACAACTCTCGTCGAACATGAGATCGCCCGGTTGATCGCGCTTGCCACGCGTATGCTGGGTTCACCATCGCAGGCCGAAGATGTCGTCCAGGACGGTCTCGCTTCGGTCTGGCTGACACGGCATCGCCTCGACCCGAGCAAGCCCATCGGTCCCTATTTGACGACAATCGTTCTCAACAAGTGCCGCGACAAGCTTCGCCGGAGGAAAGTTGCGGGCTTCCTTGGCTTGCCGAGCGGCCGGGAAGCCGACGCCGTTGCCGACGATGCCCCTAATCCCGAAAATGTTGCCGGAGCCCGCGAACAGCTGCGGCTGGTCCAGGTCGAAATCGGGCGCTTGCCGGTGCGGCTGCAAGAGGCGCTCGTGCTGGTCACTGTCGAGGGGTACAGCCAGGCCGAGGCTGCCGAGCTGCTCGGCACCACGGAGAAGGCCGTCGAGACGCGCATCTATCGCGCGCGCAACCGGCTGAAGGAGCGGTTCGAAAACTTTGAGGGGTAGCGCAGGTGGCCGCGTAAGTGACGGTATACGCATTTTCAGGAGCCCCCTATGCCAGCCGTTAATCGCCGAAAATTTCTTGGAACAGGAGCGGGGGGAATAGGCCTGCTCGGCCTCGCCGGTGCAATGCCGGCATGGGCACGCGGTGCGAACATCTTGGCGGGAAACGCCCGCAAGGGGCTGGACGAGGTAGCTGGACCGAATATCGACCTCACTGTCGCGCGATCAGCCTTCGCGACCGGCAACAGAAGCGGTGGAGCCATCGCCGTCAACGGCTCGATTCCCGGCCCCTTGTTGCGCTTGAAGGAAGGTACAACCGTCCGGCTCAACGTCCATAACCAGCTCGAGGAAGACACCTCGATCCACTGGCATGGGCTGCTCGTGCCATTCGAGCTCGATGGCGTGCCGGGTGTGAGTTTTCCGGGCGTCAAACCGGGCGAAACCTTCACTGCGGAATTTCCGGTGCGCCAGTCCGGCACCTACTGGTGGCACTCGCATAGCGGCCTGCAGGAACAGGCTGGGCACTACGGCGCTATCGTGGTGGATCCGGCGGGGCCCGATCCGGTTCAGGCCGACCGTGAATATATCGTGGTGCTGAGCGAATTCAGCGAAATGTCGCCCCACACGATATTCGACAAGCTCAAAAAGGGCGAAGGCTACTTCAACTACAACCAGAATACCTGGACCGACGACTATCCGCTTTCGGGCGAGGATCGCCGTATGTGGGCCAGAATGCGCATGATGCCTACCGACATCCTCGATGTGTCGAGCGCTGCCTACACTTACCTCCTCAATGGTCACGGACCGCTCGACAACCTGGAATATCTCTTCCGCCCGGGTGAACGCGTGCGGCTGCGCTTCATCAATGCCGGCGCCATGACCTTTTTCAATATTCGTATTCCCGGCCTGCCGATGACCATCGTTCAGGCGGACGGGCAGAACGTCGAGCCGGTTGAGGTCGACGAGTTTCAGATCGGCGTGGCCGAGACCTATGACGTCGTCGTGACGCCGGGCGCGCAACAGGCATACACGCTGGTCGCTGAGTCGATGGACCGCTCGGGCATGGGTATTGCCACGCTGGCGAGCGCACCCGGCGCGCGCGCCGCCATTCCGCCGCTGCGCGATCCACCGCTCCTGACCATGGCTGACATGGGCATGAGCGGCATGGACCACGGCTCGTCTGGCGACGCCGGCATGTCGGGTATGGACCATGGAAGTGGCGGCGACATGGCAGGGATGGACCATGGTTCTTCCGGCCAATCCGAGATGGCAGGCATGGCCGGAATGTCGGGTATGCAGATGCGGGATACCTCGCTCCTGCCACCCGATGTCAAGGTCGGTCCCGGTCTCGACATGGTCTCGATGAACCCGGTCGACCGTATGGGCGATCCCGGCATCGGTCTCGCCGATGTCCCGCATCGCACGCTCGACTATCGCAAGCTGCGCGCTCTGACGCCGCACCGCGAGGGCCGCACGCCGTCACGGCGAATGGAAATTCATCTGACCGGAAATATGGAGCGCTACATGTGGTCGTTCGACGGCAAGAAGTTCTCCGCCGTCTCCGACGAGCCGATCCGTTTCGCCTATAACGAGCGCGTGCGCGTGAAGCTCGTCAACGATACGATGATGGCGCACCCCATTCACCTGCACGGTCATTTCTTCGAGCTGGTCAATGGCGCATCGGCCGATCGTCAACCGCTCAAGCACACGGTAATCCTGCAGCCGGGTGGCAGCGCGCAGTTAGATCTGACGGCGGACGAGCCGGGCGACTGGGCTTTCCACTGTCACCTTCTCTATCACATGCATGCCGGGATGTTTCAGATCGTCACGGTCGCCAATCCCGACGGGAGCGAAGCATGAAAATTCGTATTGCCAGCCTGCTCGCATCGGTCGCAGCCGGCTCAGTTCTCGCCTCCCCCGCGGCGGCGCAGCATGCCGGTCATTCGCCGGCGGAGCCGCAGCAAGGCGCCGAGGCGCAGGCTGACGCGAAGACAAAGTGCGAGGAGGAAGCCGAGCGCCATCGCGCGATGGGGCATCCGGTAGCAGATGGAGCATGCGAACCGGCTGCTCAGTCTGAAGCCGCCATGGACCACTCCGAGATGGATCATTCAACCATGGATCATGGTTCGATGACCGCTCGGGACGGTCATTCGAGCATGACAATGCCGATTGACGCTGCCCGTCCACAGGCATCGCCCGAAAGTCATGAAGGAATGGATCACGGCTCGATGCCGCAGGGCAAGCCTGCCGAAGGCGCGATGGATCGTTCGCAGATGAATCACGGCGAGATGGGACAGGCGGAAGCCAGTTCGTCGATGGACCATGGGCAGATGGATCACAGCCAGATGAACCATGGGCAGACGCCTTCGCAGGACATGCAGGGCATGGACCATTCGGCGATGCAGATGGGCTCGGATGCCGATATCCCGCTGTTGCCGCCTCCTCCAGAAGCAGGGAGCGGCCCAGCGCGCGCGGCGGTTGCGATCTGGGGCGAGGAAGCCATGAACGAAGCGCGGCGCGAACTTGTCCGCGAGACCGACGGCGGGATTCGCTTCTGGTTTCAGGGCGACAGGCTCGAATACCGCGCCCGCGATGGGAAGGATGGATATCTGTGGGACATCCAAGGATATTATGGCGGTGACATCGACAAATTCTGGTTCAAGTCCGAAGGTGAGGGCAGCTTTGGCGAACCCATAGAAGGCGCCGAGGTCCAGGCGCTCTGGAGCCGCGCCATTGCGCCCTTCTTCGATTTCCAGGCGGGTGTTCGCCAGGACCTCACCGCTCCGGAGCGCACCCATGCGGTGATCGGTATCCAGGGTCTCATGCCGTACCGCTTCGAGATCGATGCCGCGGCCTTCGTCTCCACCAAGGGCGATGTGACCGCGCGTATCGAGGGCGAGCTCGACCAGCGGATCACCCAGCGCCTTATCCTCCAGCCAAGGGCGGAACTCGCGCTATCGGCACAGGACATTCCCGAACTCGGTATCAGCGCAGGTCTCGACCGGATCGAGGCAGGTCTGCGTCTTCGCTACGAGTTCGCACGCGAATTCGCGCCCTATGTCGGCGTCTCCCAGGAGTGGCGGATCGGTCAGAGTGCCGATTTTGCACGCGCCGCAGGGGAAGACCCTAGCGTGACGAATTACGTCGTGGGCATGCGATTCTGGTTTTAAGAGAAGGAAATATACAATGAGGACAAGACTATCCCTAAGCGCGGTCGCCCTGGCCTTGGCTGCAGGGGGCACTCCCGCCCTGGCACAATCCATGGACCATTCGGCGCATTCGGAACATTCGGTATCAACGCCGATGGACCATACGGAGCAGGGCATGAACCATGCCGAGCATATGGCTGCGATGAACGACGACGTCGCTGGGGCAGAAGCGGTTCTGACATCATATCGCGATGCCCTGACGTCGCGCGATGCAGAGGCCATGGCCGCGCTGTTTGCCGAGGAATCCTTCGTTTACGAAAACGGCAAGGCGGAAGGCAGCTTCACGCATTACATCGAGCATCACCTGGGACCGGAACTCGATGCAATAACCAGCTTCACCTTCGGCGAACCGACGCTCGCAGTCACCCGGATGGGACATATGGCTTATGGCCGCGAAACTTACACCTATCGGATCGAACTGGCCGACGGCCGCGTAATCGACCGCGAAGGGGTAGCGACCTCGGTCCTCGCCCATGATGCAGATGGCTGGAAGATCGTTCAGTACCATTCATCGTCACGCGCACCGCGTAACAACTGATTTGATTGGGGGAACACCGATTGGCGACACGCTCTTTCAAGCTGCGTCTGCATGTGCTGGGCAGCAAGCTTCACAAATGGCTGGCGATCTTTGTCGGCGTCCAGGTGCTCCTGTGGATGATCACAGGGGCGCTGATGTCGTTCCTCGACATCGTAGAGGTCCGGTCCGAACATGTCGTTTCGCGCGCACCGGAGGTGTTGCCCGCTGATGCTGTCCTGCCCCAATGGCTCGATAGCAGGGAGGGGGTGGTTTCCCTTGCGACGCGCGCGGTCGGCGGCAGGGCCGTGACCGAGGTCCGTCGGGAAGATGGAAGCGTCACGCTCCGCGATCCGGAAAGCGGCATGCTCCTCTCGCCTCTTCCCGCCGTGAGCGCACAGGCCATCGCCCGACGTGCCTGGACCGGGCCGCGAACCACCATAGCGAAAACACTTTTCGTGGAAGACGCAGTCGGGACCGAATTCCGCGGTCCGTTCCCGGCGTGGCAAATCACTTACGGCGATGTGGATAATACCCGCGTCTACATCGATGCATCGAGCGGCTCGGTGCTCGCTGCCCGCAGCGACACCTGGCGCTTGTTCGACTTTATCTGGGGGCTGCATATTATGGACTGGACGCAGCGCGACCGGATCAACAGCTGGTGGCTGCTATTGTTCGGGATCGGCGGGACAATCATCGCAATTTCGGGCTTTATCCTGCTTGCCAACCGGTTTCCCAGGATCAGGCGGCGGGCGAAACCTGTGCCGAATGCTCCCTGAAGCCGCTTCCAGTTTAATCAGGTTCGGCTCGGGCAAAGCGGACCAGAAGGAGCGTTAGCGCCGGCACGATCGTCCACATCGCAATCGGGATTAGCGCCAGTCCCGTCACTGGCTCGTGCGGCATCAACTCGCTGTAGCGCCAGCTCAGGAAACTGTTTGCCGGAAGCGATGTGGCGATCATTTCGACGGCGATTGCGACGACAAGCCCGAAGCCGAAATAGATAGCATAGGGCATTTTGGCGGCTCTCCAGAGCCACGCGTGCCCGCCGCGCAATGCTGCAAGGCTGTAGGCTGTCAGCAGCATCACGCCATCGCCCAGGCTTGCAATGCCGCAGCGAATGGTCTGCTCATAAGGCTCGAGATCGCCCGGCTTGAAAAACGGCATCTGGAAGATCTCCCAGACGAACGCGATCAGGCTCCCGCAAAAAAAGATGAGCCAATGGGTTCTGGTCATGCTGCGGATACGCCGGAATGATGTGCGCAAGGAAATAGCAGCGGGCCGGAGTTCCACGTCCTGCATAACGCCTTTGCTGCCCCAAAGCCTGGATCAGTCACGGTCTTCGCGGCTCTCGGTCTTGGCCATGCGAGCAGCGCGTTCGAGAAATTTCCGCATGTCACCTGCTGCCAGTTCGGTAAGCGGATGTCGGCTCGCCTCAGGGCGCGGTTCGATCATGTCCGCTCGTTTCCTGATCTGTTCGATCTGTTCATCGCTCGCCCCGGACAAAAGGCCGAGAACTATGTTCTCGAGAGTTATGAGGCGAATGCGCATTTGCACCAGCTCGGCATGATCGGGCTCCGGGATATCCCAGCTGCCGTTCTCATTGACCGTGCTCACGACTGCTTCTCCGACGGCTCTGCTGGCACCATGATACTCCCCATTCGTCGTTATCGGCTTCTCTCAAAAAGGTGGCCGAAAAACAGCACCGCTGCAACCGGCCGTGCTTCGGCCCACCAGCCCCACCGCTGCTGCGGATTGTTTGAGGGGAAGAGATGGCGGCTGCGTAAAGAGGATGAATGCACACAGCATCCACCGCAAGACCGACGAAAGGAAATCGACCATGAAACTGACAGTTCTAGCTTTCGCGCTCGCCACCGGCCTGGCAACCACCCCGGCAATGGCCCGGCAACAGCATGACCACGGGGATCAAGCGGCGGCGCAGCAGCAGTCACACGCTGGCCATATGGTGCAGGATTCGGCGGCCATGACGGCCCACCGCGAGAAGATGGCTGAAATGCGCGCGCTGATGCAGCAGGCCCACGCGGCGAGCGATCCTGCCGAACGCCAAAGGCTTATGGCCGAACATCGTGCAAAAATGCAGGAACACATGGCGGGCATGATGCAGGGGACAACGCCGATATGATGGCGGCCTGTCACCAGCACATGATGATGATGCATGACATGATGGAGCAGATGGCGGCTCACGAGAACATGGCGCAAGACGATTAGGAGGCGGTGGCCGGGCTCTCGCTTTGTGCCTGAGCCTGGCCACACTCTTAGCAGGGCGCGGTGCAAGGCAGGAGGCCCGACCATCTCGTGAGTAAAATTTGAACCCTCACGCGTCGACGATCGCCGCGCTCTATCACCGCAAGAGATGAAGGTTCGCAGAGCATTACAGACACAATAGGTTGCACGACCATCGCCAAGACCGGAGCCCGTAGAGAATGAAACGAATACAATTCATGGCTATCGTGGCCGCCAGCTTGCTCTTCGTCGGACCAGTTCAGGCTCATGGCGACGAAAAGCACGGCGAAGAGACGAGCGCCGCGCCTGCCGCCGCGAATGGCGATGCGCACGACCAGGCGGCCATGGCGCAGATGGGCGACGGCGGAGCGGTTGGCGAGCCCTCAGCCGGGCACGACGAAGCAAGTGGAGGCCATGACGAGGCTGGTGGCCATGCTGATGAGGGCGATTCCGGCGTCATCGCCGTCCTGAAAAAACTGCATCCGGCGACCATCCACTTCCCGATCGCCCTGTTTCTCATGGCTGCTGCCACCGAGTTGTTCGTCATGCGCCGGAAAGATGCAGGGCTTGAGAGCGCGGTGCGCGTACTCGTCTACGGCGGAGCAATCGGCGCAGTCGTCGCAGTCCTGTTCGGATGGATCCACACCGGCCTTTGGTTCGGCGGCGATGCCGTCATGCAGGTCCATCGATGGAACGGGATGCTGATCGCGGTCCTCGGTCTGGCGATGGCCTATCTGGCGAGCCGTGCTTCCGCGAGCCGGACCGCGCTTCGCGCCGCAATCTTTGCCATGGCCGCTCTAGTGCTGGTGCAGGGATTTCTGGGCGGCGAGCTTGCGCACGGTGCCAATCATCTTGGTATCTCCTAGCTTGGAAGGATAGAATGATGCGCAGATCGAATCGGAACGGGTTTGTTGCCCCCCTTGCTGCGGCGGCACTGGGGCTAGGGCTCGCTGCATGTGATCAGACGCAGGACACTTCATCAGAAGCTGAAGCCTTGCCACTGTATACGGCCCCGCCGACCGAGAGCACAGGTCCTGGCGAAGGCGAAAGAGACAACGCTGCCTCTCCCGCTGGAGAGGCCAACACGAACCGGTCGGGTGAAGCTGTGACTGCCGGTAGGCAACCAGACCGACCGGCGAGCACTCCGGTAGTAGCGCCGTCACCTGCGGCCACTCCCCCGCCGATGAATGCGAAGCCTAGCGACACACCCGATCCGCATGCGGGCCACAATATGCCGTCCATGCCAGACCATGACATGTCCTCGATGTACGATCGGGCGGATGGTTCATGACCTGGCGTTTCGCCTTCTGATCGGCCCGAAAACGGCCGACGCTCCTTTCACCTGTCACTACGAATAACATGTCGTCGTTTGCCAAAGGCGCTTTATCTCATCTGCCCGATTTTGGGGGTATTGATGGGGGTATTTGCAAGGTGATTCAAAAAGTTGATTAGGTAAATCAGCATGTTATAGGCTCCCTGTATTTCCCTCCTCCGCTACCATTTTCCATATTAATCGTTATTGCAGTGCACCATGAGTGCCGAAGCGACACTGCAAGCTCCCCCGCCTTTGGCCGATATTCCGCGCGCTGCGCTGTTTCTCGATTTTGACGGCACTCTTGTGCCGATTGCGCCGGAGCCGGGACAAATAGATGTCCCCGATAATCTGGCCGCGCGGCTGGTGCGGCTGGCCGGGACGGTGGAACAAGCGCTGGCGCTGGTGTCCGGCAGGGCAATTGATGATCTCACCCAATTTGTCGGGTCACCGCCGCTTTACCGCGCGGGCTCTCACGGGGCGCATGTCATCGGGCCGGACGGTGAAATCATCCGCGCAGCCGATCCGATCCCGTCGGAAACCAAAGCCGCGCTGAAGGACTATGCTAGCCGGCACGGGCTTTATTTCGAAGACAAGCCGCACGGCGCGGGCCTGCACTCGCGCAAAGTGCCTGAGAAGTTCGAAGCGATGGCCGCGTTCGCCCGCCAGGTGGCCGAGCGCCATGAGCTGGCTTGCAAGACGGGCAAGCAGGTTGTCGAATTGGTTCAGCCTGGCGCGGACAAGGGCGGGGCGGTGCGATTGCTGATGCAGCAGCCGGAGTTTGCCGGGCGCACACCGATCTTTCTCGGCGATGATGTGACGGACGAAGATGGCTTTGCCGCCTGCGCCGATGCAGGCGGTTTCGGCATCGCGGTGGGCGAGCGGGTTTCGCAGGGTGCAAAGTATCGGCTGGACGCAGTGGACGAGGTGTATCAATGGTTGGGCCTGTGAACACTCCTGCAAAATCGTCCGCTTTCCAGCCCACTCTCGATCTGTGGCCCATCGGCAATTGCCAGGTCAGCGGGCTCGTGGATGCGCGCGGGGCGCTGGTGTGGGGTTGCGTGCCGCGCGTGGACGGAGACCCGGTCTTTTGCAGCCTGCTCAATGGGGACCGGCGGGACAGCGGCATCTGGCGCTTCGAGCTGGAGGGGCAGGTTTCCAGCACCCAAAGCTATATCCGCAACACGCCGATCTTGGTCACCCGGCTGGAGGCCGAGGACGGCAGCATTGCCGAAGTGCTCGATTTCTGTCCCCGGTTCGAAGGCAAAGGGCGGATGTATCGCCCGGTCGCCTATGGCCGGATCCTGCGCCCCATTGCGGGCAATCCGCGCGTGCGGGTGATCCTGAACCCGATGAAGAATTACGGGGCGGAGCCTGCGGGCACCACCCACGGCACGAACCATATCCGCTATCTGGTCGGGCGGCAGGCCATGCGGCTGAGCACCGATGCGCCGGTGGGCTATGTGCTGGAGCAGCGGACCTTCCGGCTGGAGGGCGATACGCATTTCTTCCTCGGCCCGGATGAACCGTTTGTCGGCAATTTGCGCGAGGAAATTCGCCGCATGGAGCAATCCACGCGCAGCTATTGGCAGCGCTGGGTGCGCGGGCTGGCGACCCCGTTCGAATGGCAGGACGAGGTTATCCGCTGCGCCATCACCCTGAAATTGTGCCAGCATGAGGAAACCGGCGCGATTGTCGCGGCGCTGACCACTTCCATTCCCGAAGCCGCGCATACGGAGCGGAACTGGGATTACCGATATTGCTGGATCCGCGATTCCTATTACACGGTGCAGGCGCTGAACCGGTTGGGCGCGCTCGATGTGCTGGAGAAATATCTCGGCTATCTGCGCAACATCGTCGACAGCGCGAAGGGCGGGCAGATCCAGCCGCTCTATTCGGTGATGGGCGAGAGCGAGCTGGACGAGACGACCGCTGCGCATCTGGCGGGCTATCGCGGGATGGGTCCGGTGCGGCGCGGCAATGCTGCCTACAAGCAAATCCAGCATGATTGTTACGGACAGATCGTGCTGCCCACCGTGCAGGGCTTCCTCGACAAACGGCTGCTGCGGATTGCCGACGACCATGATTTCCAGAGCCTCGAGGAAGTCGGCGAGATGGCGTGGAAGATGCACGATCAGCCCGACGCCGGCCTGTGGGAATTTCGTACGCGGCAGGAGGTCCACACTTATTCCGCCGTCATGAGCTGGGCGGCGTGCGACAGGCTGGCCAGCACGGCGGGCCTGCTGGATAAGCCCGACCGCGCAAAATACTGGCGCGAGCGCGCCGACGCGATCCGCAAGACCATCGAAGACAATGCGTGGGTCGAGGCCGATGGAAATGGCGAAAAGGGCCACTACAAGGCCAGTTTCCAGAGCGACTATCTCGATGCCAGCCTGCTCCAGATGATCGATCTGCGGTTTTTGAAACCCGACGATCCGCGTTTCCAGTCGACCTTCGCCGCGATCGAGAAGGAATTGCGGCGCGGGGAGCACATGCTGCGTTACGCGGCAGAGGATGATTTCGGTGCGCCAGAGACCGCGTTCAATGTCTGCACCTTCTGGTTGATCGAGGCGCTGCATCTGGCGGGCCGGAGCGAGGAGGCGCACGGATTGTTCTGCACGATGCTGGGCCACACCACCGGCTCCGGTATGCTGAGCGAGGATCTGGATTGGGAGACGGGTGAGCTTTGGGGGAACTTCCCGCAGACCTACTCGCTGGTAGGTATAATCAATTGTGCCGGTTTGTTGTCCAAACCATGGAGCGAAATCCGTTGAGTTATCCCCGTTGAGCCGTCTTGTCGTCATATCGAACCGCGTGGCCGTGCCCAAAGCGCGCGGCGCGGCAGGTGCGCAAGGCGGGCTTGCGGGCGCCCTCAACTCGGCGCTGAAGAAACACAAGGGCGTGTGGTTCGGCTGGTCGGGAGAGGCGAACGAGGAGCGCGCCGGCACGATCAATATGCAGCGCCATGATGGCGTAACCACGGCGACCATCGACCTGACGCCGCAAGAGGTCGACGACTATTACAACGGCTATGCCAATTCGACGCTTTGGCCGCTGTTTCACTACCGGCTGGATCTGACCCGCTACGAACGCGAAACCGCCAAGGGATACGAAGCGGTGAACGAGCGCTTTGCCGAGAGCGTCACCCCGCTGATCGAGGAAGACGATCTGGTCTGGGTGCATGATTATCACTTGCTGCCACTGGGTGAGCGGCTGCGCTCGCGCGGGCTGAAGAACCGCATCGGGTTCTTCCTCCACACGCCTTGGCCGCCGACCCGGCTATTTGTCTCGCTGCCCTCGCATGAGCGGCTGGTGAAGACGATGCTGGAATATGATGTGGTCGGTTTTCAGACGCAGGAATGGCTCGAAAGCTTCCTGCATTATTGTCAGAAAGAGCTGGGTGCCGAGGTCGACGAGGCCACCGGCAAGGTGATGTATGAAGGCCGCGAATGCACCGCGCGCGCCTATCCCATTGGCATCGACTGGGACCATTTTCAGGCGCAGGGCGACACCGGAGAAGCGCGGCAGGCGTGCCAGAGGCTGCTTTCCTCCACCCGCCACCGGACCGCGATGATCGGCGTGGACCGGCTCGACTATTCGAAGGGCCTGCCTGAACGGATCGACGGCATCGGCCGGTTCTTCGACCAGAATCCGGAACGCGTGCGTGATCTGGTCTATATCCAGATTGCCCCGCCGAGCCGCGAAGATGTCGACAGCTATCAGAAAATCCGCGGAGAGCTTGAGCAGAAGACCGGCCAGATCAACGGCGCGCGGTCGGAAGTCGATCTGGTGCCCATCCGCTACGTCAACCGCGGCTATAGCCATGCCGAATTGTTCGGGTTTTTCCGCGCGTCGAAGATCGGAATGGTCAGTCCGCTTCGTGACGGGATGAATCTGGTGGCGAAGGAATATCTCGCGGCGCAGGACCCCGAGGACCCGGGCGTCCTGATTCTGTCTCGCTTTGCCGGTGCCGCAGCGCAATTGTCCGAAGCCTTGCTGGTCAATCCGCACAGCCCGGATGATCTGTCCTATATGATCGGAAAAGCGCTCGACATGCCAAAGGCCGAGCGTTTGCGCCGTTACGAAGCCAGCGTGGCGACAGTGCGGGATGACAATGTTCAGGCGTGGACGGAGCGCTTCACCGCCGATCTGGCTGGGTAACCGCCGTCAGACAAATCGCCGGGGCGCAGGCACGCTTGCCTCTTCCCACTGCACCCCGTTGCGCTCTGCGAGAAACGCTTCAAGCGTGCGGTGCCTGGGGCCTTCTGCCTTCGCGGCGAGAACCTGACGCACCTTCAGCATCAGAAATTGCGGATTGAAGGGCTTGCGAATGTAGTCCTGCGCTCCGTTATACCGCGCCTGCTCCTCGTCCTTCGCGCCGCTCATGGCGGTGAACATGATGACCGGCAGATCGTAGAGCTGGCGCGAGGTGCGCATCGCGCGCAGGACCTGCGCGCCGGACATTCCGGGCATATCCTGATCCAGCAGCACCAGATCGGGTTGTCGCCATTTCAGCATTGTCAGCGCTTCCTCCCCGCTGGTCACCCAGCCGCAGGCATGGCCTTTTGTAATCAGGATTTCGGACGCCATTTCGGCGATGAATTCATCGTCATCGACAATCAGTATATGGGCCACTTTGTGCTCTTTCGATGCTGGTTCGGACAGCTTCCCGTGTAATCCGCGGATGCTGAGCAAAAGTGGCGTGGCGGTTAGGTGGTGCTACGGATCGCCGAAATTTGCGCGGCGGTTGCCGCAGGGGTGCGGGCCTGCCACGACTGCTTGCATGATTCGAGAACCTTTCCTGCCGATGCAGGGCATTCACAATTTCCGCGATTATGGCGGCTACGAAACGCGCGATGGTGGCCGTGTGCGCACCGGTCTGCTGTTCCGGTCGGGCCAGCATGTGGAGGCGGAAGACGCCGATCTGGAGGCGCTCGATACGCTGGATATTCGGACTGTGATCGATCTGCGGGGGCAGAGCGAGCGGGAGCGCAATCCGTGCCGCCGCAGCGATGGGTTCGATGCCGAGGTGCTCATGCATCCCGGCGAAACCACCAGCAGCCCGCCGCATGAGGATGTCGGCGACACCATGCCGACCGGCGAATATGCTCGCCAGCGGATGATTGCCGTCTACACGCGGATGCCGGTCAACGACGCGATGATCTCCATGTTCGGGCGCTATTTCAAGGCTCTCGACGAGCGGGATGGCGGCAGCCTGGTGCATTGCTTTGCCGGCAAGGACCGCACCGGCATTGCCGCCAGCATGCTGCTGCATGTGCTGGATGTGCCGTTCGATTTGATCGAGCGCGAGTTTCTGCTGACCAACCACGCGCCCAGCGTCGAAGTGCTCAAGCGCCAGTCCTTGCCGGGCATAGAAGCGCGTCTGGGCAAGCTGGACGAGGAATCGGTGCGTAACCTGATGGGCGTACGCAGCGAATATCTGAGCACCTATCTCGATGCGGTCACGGCCTCTCACGGGTCCTTCGACGCCTATCTGGAGCAGGAGATAGGTGTGGATGACGCGATGCGCGCGCGGCTGAAGGCCCGCTTCGTGGAGTGACATTGCGGCGGCGGATACCCATATTCGCAGTCAACGAATTGAACATACGGATACAGACGACATGGCAACCCCGACGACTCACCGCACCAAAATGCTCATCATCGGTTCCGGCCCGGCGGGATATTCCGCTGCCATCTATGGCGCGCGCGCAATGATGGAGCCCATCGTGGTGCAGGGCCTCCAGCCCGGCGGACAGCTGACCATCACCACCGATGTGGAGAACTATCCCGGCTTCCGCGATGTGGTGCAGGGTCCGTGGCTGATGGAAGAGATGAAAGCGCAGGCCGAGCATGTCGGTACGCGGATGATGTGGGACACCATTGTCGATGTCGATCTGGAGAATGGCTCGCCATTCCGCGCTGTGGGCGACAGCGGCGATATCTATATCGGTGACGTGCTGGTTATCGCCACCGGTGCGCAGGCCAAATGGCTGGGCGTGCCGGGCGAACAGGAACTGGGCGGCAAGGGCGTGAGCGCCTGCGCGACCTGCGACGGGTTCTTTTATCGCGGCAAGAAGGTCGCGGTGATCGGCGGCGGGAACACTGCGGTCGAGGAAGCGCTCTATCTGACCAACCATTCCAACGATGTGACGCTGATCCACCGCCGCGATGAATTGCGCGCCGAGAAGATTTTGCAGGAGCGCGTTTTTGCCTCCGACAAGATCAATACGCTGTGGAACAAGACGGTCGATAGCTTCGAGGCGGGCGAAGACGGTGCGCTGCATCATCTGGTTCTGAAGGATACCGTGACCGGCGAAACCTCCACGCTGGAAGTTGACGGGGCGTTCGTCGCCATCGGTCACGCTCCGGCGACCGAGCTGTTCAAAGGCAAGCTGCCGATGGACGACACCGGCTACCTGCTGGTCGAACCGGGCACGCCCAAGACTTCGATCCCCGGTGTCTTTGCTGCGGGTGACGTGATGGACCACACCTATCGTCAGGCAGTGACCGCTGCCGGAGTGGGCTGCATGGCCGCGCTCGATGCCGAGCGGTTCCTGGCAACGCTCGATTTCGCCAAGGACGAGATGCCAGAGGTCGAAGCGGCGGAGTAAGACCCCGCCGCCTCGCAAACTCTACATGTGAATGTCGAACACCTGAATGCTCGCGTGGAAGATCAGCGCGATAAGCACGAGGCTCGACAAAGCGAACAACACGAAGCGGGCCATCACCACATTGGCGGTTGCCTGCACCAGTGAATGCGCCACCCGCAGGCCGACATAGATCCACGCCAGCAGCGTATTCATATCGCCGCCCTGACCCGTGATCGCCAGAATGATTGCGGTGGCGTAGAACACCGTCGGCTGTTCATGCAGGTGATTGTAATTGTGCGCCTTTGCCTGAACGCTGGCAGGCAGCGTCTTGTCCAAAGTGCCCGGCACTGCGGCATCGTTGGGCGCGACATTGGCCTTGCTCATCGCCGGAATGCGGGTGGCGTACATCCACGCCCACATAATCATGGTCCAGATCAGCAGAGCCACGGTGGGCTGCAGAATTGACATTTCATTCATAGCGGCAAAGCTCCGGGATCGAAGAAGAGGGTCGCGATCACGGCTCGCACGGCGAGCACGATGAGGGCGAGGGTTGAAAGAAGGAACAGCAGGAAGCGCACCTTCAGCGTGTTGACCGTGGCCTGCCAGATCGAATGGACGATGCGCAGCGCAACGTAAATCCACGCCAGCGTCACGTCGATTGCGCTTGCCCCCATAATCGCAACGATGATGACAGCCGGATAGAAGATGGTCGGCTGTTCCATCAGATGCGTGTAATTGTGCGAGGGCCAGACCGCGCGCGGCGGCAATTTGTCATCCAGATCGCCGCCCCTCGCGCCGGCTTTTGCCTTGCCAAGATCGATGCCGCCATCCTGCGCAAGCTTCTTGGCCGCGGGGAAGCGGGTGAAGGCGATCCAGAAGATCATTAGCAGCGACCATACGATCAGCACGGCTGCCGGAGCGAGCATTTGAGCTTGCATGATGTGTGAAATCCCTCCCTGAATTGCGGGCCTAGCTGCAAGGGCAGCGCCGCATTGTCAATTCACAGTCAGCTGCCTGTGGAGATCGTGCGGGCGAAAGCAGCCGGATCGACATTGCCGCCGGTCAACATTATGACCGTGTTTTCGTCCAGTGCCACCTTGCCCGCCAGCGCTGCTGCAAGGGCGGCCGCACCGCCGGGTTCGACCACCAGGTTGAGGCTGCGACACGCAAAACGCTGGGCCGCACGCACTTCATCGTCGGTCACGGTGACGCCCGGCTGGCTGCGTCCTTGCAGCACATCCAGATTGATCTGCTTGGTCGCGTCGGGTTGTAGAGCATCGCAGATGGTCTTGGGCTTGGGATCGCCGACATGGACGATTTCTCCACGCTCCAGCGCTTGTCCGACCATGTCCCAGCCATCCGGCTCCACCGGCACGATTTCGGCTTCGGGGCAGGCGAGGGCGAGGCCCGCTGCCAGTCCCCCGCCGCCGCAGCATGCGACGATGCGCGAGGGCTCGCGCCCCATCTGCTCGGTCAGCTCCACGCCCGCGCTGCCTTGCCCCTCGATCACCCACGGATCGCCAAAGGCATGCACCAGCGTGCCGCCTCTTTCTTCCAGAAGCTTTGCTGCCACCTCGTCGCGGTCCTCACCGGGCCGGTCATAAAGCACTATTTCCGCCCCCAGAGCGCGTGTGCCCTCCAGCTTCACCTGCGGCGCGTCGCGCGGCATCACGATGGTCGCGGCAATGCCCAGCCGCCGCGCCGCCCACGCGACGCCCTGTGCATGGTTGCCGCTGGAGACCGCCACCACACCTTTCGCCTTCTCCTGATCGCTCATCGCGGAAAGCCGGTGCCAGCCCCCGCGGATTTTGAACGCGCCGATGGGTTGCAGATTCTCTGCCTTCACGCGGCACTGTGTGCCCCGGATTTCCACCGGCAGCAGCGGGGTGGGGGGAAGGATTGCGGCGATCTTCCCGGCGGCTTCGAGGACGCCTTCGTGTGTGGGAGTGCGGATCATATTGCCCTCCTAGCGCATTGGCCTATGTGAGCCGCAAGCAATTTTCACGGGAGCCATCCATGTCGTCCAATCCTGCCACAGTCCCCGCAACCGTTCTCGTCATTGGCGCGGGCGGCGTTAGCTCGGTGTGTGTTCACAAAATGGCGATGAATGCCGATATCTTCGGCGACATTCACCTCGCCAGCCGCACGAAATCGAAATGCGACGCGATTGCGGAGAGTGTGAAAGAGCGCACAGGGCAGGGGGTCAGCACCTACGAGATCGACGCGGAAGAAGTGCCTGCCATGGTCAAGCTGATCGGCAAGGTGCAGCCCAGCCTCGTGGTCAATCTCGCGCTGCCGTATCAGGACCTGCCGATCATGGATGCGTGCTTGGAAGCGGGCGTGCACTATCTCGACACGGCGAATTACGAGCCGAAGGACGAGGCGAAGTTCGAGTACAAATGGCAGTGGGCCTATCATGACCGGTTCAAGGAAGCGGGGCTGATGGCGCTGCTGGGTTCCGGCTTCGATCCCGGCGTGACCAGCGTGTTCACGATGTGGCTCAAGAAGCATAAGCTGAAGACCATTCGCCAACTCGATATTCTCGACTGCAATGGCGGCGATCACGGGCAGGCTTTCGCGACCAATTTCAATCCGGAGATCAATATCCGCGAAGTGACTGCGCCTGCTCGCCATTGGGAAAACGGTGAGTGGGTGGAAACGCCCGCGATGCAGGTGAAAACCGAATTCGACTTCGATCAGGTCGGCAAGCGCAATGCCTATCTGATGTATCATGAGGAGCTGGAAAGCCTCTCGAAGTTCATCCCCGAACTGGAGCGCGCGCGCTTCTGGATGACCTTTGGCGATGAGTATATCAAGCACCTGACAGTGCTGCAAAACGTCGGCATGACCGGGATCGAGCCAATCAAATATCAGGGCCGCGAGATCGTCCCCCTGCAATTCCTCGCCGCCGTGTTGCCCAAGCCCGAAACGCTGGGCGAGACGACCACCGGCAACACCAATATCGGCTGCATCGCCACCGGTGAGGCGCTGGACGGTTCAGGCGAGAAGACGTTCTACATCAACAACATCTGCAGCCACGAAGCGGCCTACGAAGAAACCGGCAATCAGGGCGTAAGCTACACCACCGGCGTCCCCGCAATGATCGGCAGCGCGATGATGCTGACGGGACAATGGTCCGGAGACGGCGTGTTCAACATGGAAGAATTCGACCCCGATCCCTTCATGGAGATGCTGAACGCGCACGGCCTGCCGTGGAATGTGGTGGAGATGGATGGGCCGGTCGGGTTTTGATGCGCAGAGCTATCATCTGTGCTGCCTTCGCGGTGACTGGTTGTGACGCTGCAGATGCAGGAGACCCTTGTCGGTCGGCATCCGATTGTGAGCGCGGTTGCGTTGCAGTTCCAAATCCCGACAAGAAATTTGGTGATCCTGTCGGCACGGAGATAGATTCCGGCTTCTGCGCTGGCGACGACAATCTTCCCCACTGCTGGCACGAAGTTGAAAATGGGAAGATCGAAATGACGTTTTGTAGCTATGATGGAAACTAAAGCCGGCGATCCAGGTGCGTTTGGGCAATTCGATCTCAATCGCGTCGACAGTCCTGCGTTCGTGGTGGACGCGGCGAAGCTGCGCGCCAACTTGCAAATCCTCGCGGAAATCCGGGACGAGGCCGACATCAAGATGCTTGCGGCGCTCAAGGCGTTCAGCATGTTCTCGGTTGCGCCGATGATCGGGGAGTATCTCGACGGGACCTGCACCAGCGGCTTGTGGGAGGCACGGCTGGCGTCGGAATATTACGACGGCGACATCAGCACCTATTGCGCGGCGTACAAGCCGGAGGATCTGGAAGAGGTCTGCCGACTGTCCGACCATGTAATCTTCAATTCGCCTGCCCAGATGGCGCGCGCGGCCCTGATCCTCGATCAGGCAGCGGTGACCGGCGGCGATGTCAGCGTCGGCCTCAGAATCAATCCGCAAGTGCCCACCGGGGAAGTGCCGCGTTACGATCCCTCAAGCCCGGGCAGCCGCCTCGGATTCCCGCTCGACCAGCTGACCGAGGAACACATGGAGGGTGTGGAGGGCATCCACTTCCACAATCTTTGCGAGCAGGACTTCGAGCCTCTGGCCCAGACCTGGGACAAGGTGTTCGACGCGATCGAGCCGTGGTTCGGGCAGCTGAAATGGATCAATATGGGCGGCGGGCACCATATCACCCGCGCCGATTACCAGCGCGAGGAGCTGATCGAGTTTCTGCGCGATGCGAAGGAAGATACCGGCGCGGAAATTTATCTGGAACCAGGCGAGGCGGTGGCGCTGGATGCGGGGATTTTGGTGGGCACCATCCTCGACACCGGCGTCAATGAAGTGCCCTTCGCCATCACCGATGTCAGCGCGACCTGCCACATGCCGGATGTGATCGAGGCCCCTTACCGGCCGGCAATGCTGGGCGAGGAAGGGGGAGGGGGAGAGCCCCCGGTCAGGCTGGGCGGCCCATCCTGCCTCGCAGGCGATATGATCGGCGATTATCACGTGCCCGGCGGGGCTGAGGCCGGGCGGCGGATCGCGTTTCTCGATCAGGCACATTATTCGATGGTCAAGACCAACACGTTCAACGGCGTGCCTCTGCCGGGCATCTGGCTGTGGGACAGCGAGACCGACATGCTCGAGCAGGTGAAGGAATTCGGCTACGAGGATTTCCGAAACCGGCTGAGTTAACGCCCGCTAGCGGGTAAACCCGAAATCCTTCTGCACCGATTTGGCCAGTCGTCCCATCGAGGCGAATTGCCCGGCGCATTTTTCCACCATGAAGCGGTCGCTTTCAGGGTTCATCGTGCCGCCTTCGAACATATTGCCGCTGCGCACGGCGACCAGAATATCGCCCTCGACAAACAGCGAGCAGATGTCCTTTCCCTCGAAGGATTTCTCCAGTTCCAGCAGGCGCTCGACATAGAGCGGATCGACCAGATAGCGCGCCTCGGTCTGGTCGTCGCTCCACACTTCGAATGTGTCGTCGAAATCGGGATGGACCATGTCGACAATGTCGAGCCGGTGATCGCCGAATTTGACGCTGTCCTTGCGCCCTCCGAACCACTTCTTGTGCTTGCCTGCGCGTTGCAGCAGCGTGATCCCGTGGAAGGTGCGGCCCGACCCGATGCGCAGAATGGCGCCGCGAAACACCGTGACCCAGCGGCGGTTCTTGCCCGAGCCGCGCCGTTCTTCCAGATGCGCCTCGTGCAGCTTGAACGCGTGATCGCCCAAGGTGCCGGACCAGAAATCCTCCACGCCGGACCGGTCGCAATCGGGCAGCAGGCCGAATTGCTCGGCCAACTCGTATTCGCGCCCCTTTTCGCCGTCGTGTTCGTAGGTGAAGCCCAGCGCCTGTGCGATGCCTTCATTGATGCCGATCTTCACGCGCTTCTTTGCCGCAGCGATCGGCTTCCACACCCACACCCCGATAAAGGTCGCCACTGCAAAACACGCCCAGATCTTCAGGCCGAAATCCACCGGGACCAGAATCAGGCCAAGAATGGCCAGCGGACCGGCCACCATCGCGGCTTTCCACGCACGGTCCCAGGCCTCGCCCTTGGCAGCCTCGCGCTCTCCGCGCTGCTCCTGCAGAAACGTCCCCAGTGATCCGGCCATCAGCCGGTCGATGTCAGGCACTTCGACCAAATTTCTTGACCCCTTGGTAATCGTGTGGTGCCAATATACACGGGTCGGGACAAGATTGGGGTTAAAACATGTGGACGGCTATCATCATTCTGGGCGTACTGGCGCTCATCGCTCTGCTGGTCATCGGTATTTACAACCGGCTGGTGGGGCTGCGGCAGAACGTCCAGCAGGGCGTCGCCGATATCGATGCGCAATTGCGCCTGCGGCATGATCTGGTCCCCAATCTGGTTGAGACCGTGCGGGGCTATGCCAGCCACGAGAAGGAAACGCTGGACAGCGTGATCGCCGCCCGCAACAAGGCGGCGCAGGGCGAAGTCAAATCGAGCGACGAGGCGCAGTTCAAGCTGGCACTGGATAAGCTGCTGGCGCTGGGCGAGGCCTATCCGGACCTGAAAGCGAACGTCAATTTCCAGGAATTGCAGCGTGAATTGTCGGTCGTGGAAGACAAGCTCGCGGCTTCACGGCGTGCGCTGAACGCGGCCGTTTCGCGGTTCAACACGGCGCGGGAGAGCTTTCCTGCCATCCTGTTCGCCGGCGCTCTCGGCTTCGAGCAGGCCGATTTCCACCGTCTGGATGACAGCGAGGAAGGCGTGGTCGATCAGGTGCCGGATATTTCGTTCCGGAAGTAGGAGCCGCGCGGTTTCGTCCGCACAGATTGGGTGCATTTCTCAGCCTCTATTCATCGCGCGTCGGGCATAGCCGGACTGCTCGTTCACGCGGTGCGCAGTTTCCAGTTGCGCACGCGATATTCGCCGATTAAAGGCCCGCGACCTGCCGACAATGTCCTTTGATTCCAGAGGGCAGGAACTCGGTGCCAGGGGGACGCGTATTACTGACAGCAGGCCCGCCACAGGGCCTTATTTTTCCATCGTATCGACCGGGGGTCTCTTGAGTTGCACAATTCTTCTGACGCACACCCCGTATATTCCGATGCGGTGGCTGTTGTCCGGGCGCTGAAGCCGGACGAACCTGTCATTCTCAATCGTCCCCACGCCGCCACGCGTGCCGCGCGTTTCTTTATCGAGAAGTTTCCGGGCAAATCGCTTTATGCGGTGAAGGCCAATCCTTCGCCCGATCTGCTGCGCACGCTGTGGGATGCCGGCCTCACGCATTACGATGTCGCCTCCATCGCAGAGGTGCGGCTGGTGCGTGCCACGCTGCCCGATGCGACTTTGTGCTTCATGCATCCGATCAAGGCCCCCGGCGCGATCCGCGAGGCGTATTTCAAGCACGGCGTGCGCACTTTCAGCCTCGACAGCCATGAAGAGCTCGCGAAGATCGTCGAAGCCTGCCGCGACGATGAAGGCAATCCGGCACAGGATCTGCGCCTGTGCGTGCGTCTGCGGGTATCGAGCGAGCATGCGGCGCTGTCTCTGGCAGCCAAGTTCGGCTGCGATCTGACCGAAGCGCCCGCCCTGCTGCAGGAAGCCCGCCAGCATGCGGATTGGCTGGGCGTATGTTTCCATGTCGGCAGCCAGGCGATGAGCCCGTTTGCATTCGTGCAGGCGCTGGACCGGACCCGTGCCGCTATTGCGGAGGCTTCGGTGGTGATCGACATGATCGACGTCGGGGGCGGCTTCCCCAGCGTGTATCCCGGAATGGAGCCTCCGCCGCTGGAAGATTACTTCCAGATCATCCACCAGCACTTCTATGCGCTGCCGATCGCTTACAATGCGGAATTGTGGTGCGAGCCGGGGCGGGCGCTGTCGGCGGAATATTCTTCGTTGATCGTGAAGGTGGAGAAGCGCCGCGGGGCGGAGCTATATATCAATGACGGAGCCTATGGCGCGCTGTTCGATGCCGCGCACGTGGACTGGAAATTCCCGGTCCGTGCGCTGGAAGACGATCTGATCAAGCCGCCGATGGATTTTGCGTTCTACGGGCCGACTTGCGACGATGCCGATTACATGCCCGGGCCCTTCGCCTTGCCGGAGGACATGCAGGCGGGCGATTATATCGAAATCGGCATGCTGGGTGCCTATGGTGCGGTCATGAAGACCAGCTTCAACGGCTTCGATGCGGCCCTCAGCGTGACCGTGACGGACGAGCCGATGGACAGCCTCTATCGCGGCGACCGCGCGCGGCCCGAAAGCGACAACGTCGTTAATCTGTGGTGAGGTCTGGCTGACAGCCGGGGAGGGCGTTGAGCCTCAAATCCCGGCTTCGACCGCAATCCGCACGAGGTCCGCGCTGGAAGTGAAGCCGAGCTTCTCCATGGCCAGACCGCGATGCATTTTCACCGTCTTCTCCGACAGCCCCAGCTCGGCGGCGACCTGTTTGTTGCGCAGGCCCGATGCGACCATCCTCGTCACTTCGAACTGGCGCGGGGAAAGTGTCTTGAGAGCCTCTGCAGCACGCTGCTGGCGACCGATAGAGACACTGCTGTCGCCTTCGGCAATTTCGACCTGACTGCCGAGGAAATATTGCAGCTGATCCTCGTCGCCATAGATCGGGGCGACCAGTACCGCATTGCGGAACGGGGTGCCGTCTTTCTTGTAATTCAGGATCTCGACCAGAACCGGCTTGTGCTCGCGCACGCCTTCGCGGATTTTCTCGGTCAGCCACGGCTCCGTACCGCTGCCCGCGAGAAAGCGGCAATTGCGGCCAACGCATTCTTCTTTGGAAAATCCGGTCAGATCCTCGAACGCCTTGTTGATGGCAATCAGCGGATTGTCCGGCAAACGCGGGTCGGAGACCACAGAGGCAATCGGGCTGCCTTCAATCAGGTCGAGTACCCATTGCGGCGGCGGGTCGATCTTTTCAGCCGGGACGGCTGCGGGATCGGACGAGGAGGTTCCATCGTTCATGAACCGTATATTGGGCCGATTCGCCGTAAAATCAACGGGGCAAACGACGTTCTAGCCAGCTTGGTTTCCGCCGACCTGCACTTCCATGAACTGCGGTTTGCTTTTCGCAGGGCCGCCTATGGCTTCATGCGGATAACTGCCGTCGGGCAGGGCGGACAGGGGCATGCCTGCTGCCGCTAGGGCATAGGGCGATACGCGGTGCCGTGTGCACAGGCCTCCGGCGCCATCGCTGACGAGCGGAGTCTCGAACTCGACAGCGATGAAACTGTCGTTCGATCGTTTGACTTCGCACACGGCCAGTTGGCCTGCGCCCAGATCGAGCACGAGCGGCGTGCCCACCGGAACGCCCATGATGCCTTCGATCCGCGAGCCGTTGGTGGACAGATCGCGCATAGTGGCTCGGTAATGGTGGTCTTCGTGAATGATGCCGATCTTGCGGAAGACGGAGCGGCGCTCGCGGCGGTGGAGATCGGGGCCTTCGGGCTCGATCTTGAATTCCCCGCTGGTGATCCGCTGCAGAATGACTTCCTGCTTCAGCGCTTTGGAAAACAGCCAGCCCTGGATCAGTTTCGCGCCCTTGTCGCGCACCACTTTCAGCTGATCGAACGCCTCCACGCCCTCGACCGTGGTTTCCATGCTGAGAGCATTGGACAGGCCCACGATGGCAGCGATAATCTTGGCGCTGTTCTGCTCTTCCTCGGTGCAGGAGTCGACGAAGCTGCGGTCCACCTTGATCTTGTCGAACGGGGCCGAGCGCAGATAGCTGAGCGAGGAATAGCCGGTGCCGAAATCATCGAGCGCCAGCCGGACGCCCAGGCCCTTGAGGGTCTTGAACGTTTCTTCCGTCGCGTCGGTGTCGCCGAGAAACACGCTTTCGGTCAGTTCCAGCTCCAGCCGTCCGGGGTCGAACCCGCTTTGCGCCAGAACATTGGCCACCACGTCGGGAAAGCCGCGATTGGCGAATTGCATTGCACTGACGTTGACGGCGACATTGACGGTGCTGGGCCATTGGGCTGCATCTTCGCAGGCCTGACGCAGGGCCCATGCGCCCATCTGGTTAATCAGATCGGTTTCTTCCGCCACCGGAATGAATACGCCGGGGCTGACGAAACCGCGTTCGTGATGCTGCCAGCGCATCAGCGCTTCCATGCAGACAACCGTATTGTCCTGCGCATTGACGACCGGCTGATAATGCAGCTCCAGCTCGCCCGCCGCCAGCGCATCGCGCAGATCGTCGAGCAGGGCCTGACGTTCCTGTTCCTCGTCTTTCAGGTCGGAGGCGTAGAAACGGAACTGGCCGCGCCCGCCATTTTTGGCAGCGTACAGAGCAAGGTCCGATGCCTTGGCGAGATCTTCGCGCTCCAGCCCGTCATAGGGGGCAATCGCGATACCCACAGAGGTGCCGATGACGGCGCGTTTCTCGTCATCCAGCGGGTAGGGCTGGCTGACGATAGCGATGATTTTCTCGGCCAGCTCGCCCAGCGTGCCCCGGTCGTCGAGATCGGGCAGGATGATCTGGAATTCGTCGCCGCCCAGTCGACCCACTGTGCCGCGCTCGCCAACCACGGATTTGATCCGCTCGGATGCCTGCACCAGCACGCTGTCACCGGCGGCATGGCCCATCGTGTCGTTCACATGCTTGAACTTGTCGAGGTCCAGCATCATCAGCGCGCAGGCGCGTTCCGCCTTGCGGTAGGAGGCGAGAATGCCGTCCAGCCGCTTGTTCATGTAATGCCGGTTGGCGAGGCCGGTGAGGGAATCATACTCCGCCAGCTTGCTGTCGATCAGCTCGCGCTCATACGCGACCGTCACGTCCTTTGCCTGGCCGCGATAGCCAAGAAAATTGTTGTTGCCGTCGAATTTGGGATGCGCGGTCAGTGTCCACCATGCCTGCTTCACATCATGGCGCGATTTGCCCAGTGCAAACCGGACGGTGAGCCCGGACAGTTTGTTGTGTGCCTTGAGCTGGAAATTGAACGGCCGCTGCGATCCGCCATCGGGATTGTCGGCATCCGTTTCGAACAGGGCGACCACCGGTTGGCCGATCAGATCGTCCAGTTCGCGGCCCACAGACTGCGCTGCGGCCTCGGTCAGATAAACCAGTTTGCCTTCGGCGTCGCTGGCCCAGATCCATCCGATCCCGGCCTGCTCGATATCTTCCATGACCTCCAGACGCAGCTTCGCGTCCTGCGGGGAGGGTGCGCTACGCGCGCTCCCGGCATCGCCGTCGGCAGACGCAGCGCCGCCTTTACCGTCAGCGCGGTTGCCCAAATTCTGGAGGATTGAACGCATCGACATCGCTGTGCCGACCTACCTTTCTCATGACCCGGTCGGACCATCTTTAGGCAGGATGTGGTTACCAAGCCGCTAAGGATTTAGCGAAAATGAGCGTGATTAACGGCTTAAGGCGCAAAAAACGGCGCGTCTCCGGCGATGGTCACGCGCTCCATCACGCGGCGCTGCGGGAAATAGTCGCTGACGGCCAGATGCTGGCACACGCGGTTGTCCCAGAACGCCACCGAGCCGGGCTCCCAGCGGAACCGGCACTGGATTTCGACGTCCATGGCGGTCGCATAAAGATGATCGAGCAGCCAGCGGCTTTCCTTGGCTGATAATCCCTCGATATGGCTGGTGAAGCCGGTGTTGACGTAGATGACGCGCTGGCCGGTCTCAGGGTGGGTGCGGATCACGGGGTGGGTCTTGGGCGGGAAGCGCTCGTGCAGGTCGGCGGGCGCTTCGTTCAGGCGGCGGGCAAACACACGGGCGATATCATGCACCGCCGTCAGCCCCTCGCAGAAACGCTGCATCTGCGGGCTAAGCCGCTCATAGGCGAGATGCATATTGGCAAAGCATGTATCGCCGCCAACTTCCGGCACTTCCCGCGCCAGCAGGATCGAACCGAGCGAGGGTTTTTCGCGCCAGGTGACGTCGGAATGCCAGTTATTTTCCTGGCCCTTGCTCTTCGGGCCATGGGCAATCCGCAGAACTTCGGGATTGGGCTGATCCTTGGGCGTAGCCGGATGCACTTCCAGATCGCCGAAATGGCGCGCAAAGGCTATGTGCTGTTCCTGACTGAGGGTCTGGTCGCGGAAGAAGATCACTCCGTGATCGAGCAGCGCCTGCCGGATCGCAGGGACGGCATCGGCAATGTCCGCTGCGCCCAGATCAACGCCGTGGATTTCCGCGCCCAGAGCCGGTGTCAGTGGCCGGACATCCAGTGATGCCCTGTCGTGCTCGCTACTGCGTTCGACTGCTGCTGTCGCCATAGTGTCTCTCCCTCCGCGCGCAGAATGCCCGCGAAGCTGCCGGAGAGCAAGAATTGGCTGTCAGTCCTGCTCCGGTGGCGCGCCGGCAAGCGCCAGCACCGCTGCATAGCCCGCGCGCATTCCCCGCAAGGTGTCCTCGCGCGGCAGCTCGATATATTCGTCGAGCGAATGCGCGCCGAATTCGGTCCCGCCCGAGCCGAGGGTGAGGGCAGGGATGCCCAGACTCATGGCGATATTCGAGTCGGTCGATGCAGCGGAGAATTCAGGCGAGAAGTCATGCGCGGAATAAGCCGCCAGCGCAGTTTGCGCGATGGCGCTGTCACCGCCGCCACCGCCTGCAGGCCGGTCGCCGATCAGCGTGTTCTCGACGGTCAGCTCTCCTTTGGAGGTCAAACGCCGGGCGTTCTCCTGCACCACGGCGCGCTCGGTCGCGGCGAGATATTCGCGGTCGAGCCGGGCGAGTTCTTCGGGCGAGAAACTGCGCAAATCGACCTGTAATTGCACCACATCGGGGATCGAATTGATCGAGCGGCCGCCACTCACCATCGAGGCAGCGTATGAGGTGGGCGGATCGGAGGGCACTTCCAGCGCGTAAAGCTCCTCCACCGTGCGCGCCATTGCGCCCATCGGATTGACCATTCCGAAATCGGAGAAGCTGTGGCCGCCCGGCCCGCGGAATATGGTGCGGTAGCGGCGCGAGCCCACGGCGGAAGCGATGATCTCTTCCGGGTCCAGCCCGTCAAAGGACAGGAAGGCTTTCACCCGTCCGGCATAGTCGCCCTGAGTCATCAGATGGCGCACGCCGCGCAGATCGCCCGGGCCTTCCTCACCCACTGTGCCGACAAACAGGATGTCGGTCTTGGTGCGCAGGCCGCTTTCCTTCATCGCGCGGGCGTAGGCGAGGATGACGGCCAGATTGCGCGTCGCATCGCCCACGCCGGGCGCGGTCAGCCGGTCGCCCTCGCGTTTCACGGTGACGTCGGTTTCGATCGGGAAAACCGTATCGAGATGGGCGGAGACCACGATCACCGGCCCGCGCTCCGCACCCGATGGCAACAGGGCAAGCACATTGCCTTCCTCGTCGCGTGCGGCGTCGGCAAACCCGGTATCGCGGAACATGGCAAGATAGGCCTCTGCCCGCTTGTCCTCGCCGAAGGGCGGGGCGGGTATTTCGGTCAGCAGGATGGTTTCGTCGACCGTGCGCTCGAATTCGGCATCCAGCATCGCTGCCCCTGCGACATAGCGCGGATCGGACAGATCGACTGCGGTTGCTGCGTCCTGCGCACCGCTCTGCGCTCCGCCGAATGCCAGCAGGACCGAGGCGAGAAGGGTTTTCACAAAGCCGCTCCGCTGCGCCACCCGCCGCATCATTCGAAGCCTACGAAGGTTGCCGCCTCCGACACTTCACGCCGCGTGATCTTGACCGGATTGGCGGGGAAATCGGGATCGGGCCAGCCCATGGCGACGGCCTTCATGATGACCTGATCGTCGGGGATATTGGCATGCTCGCGCACAACAGGCGACTGCATGATCCCTTGCGAGTTGATGACGCAGCCAAGGCCCCGTGACCATGCCGCGTTGACCAGCGCCGTCGTGACCGCCCCGCAATCGAAGACAGTGTCATCCGCGTCGGACAATTCCTTGTCATAGGTCACGATCACGCAGACCGGCGCATCGAACTGGCGGAAGCCCCGCAGCACCCAGTCCTGCCGCTTCTCCTTGTCGTCGCGTTCGATGCCCATGGCCTCGAACAGCTGGATCGCGCAGCCAACCTGCCGGTCACGGTGAACGCCCTGAAACGGGTGGCCCTTGCGAAACTCGCGGCTGTCCGGCTCGCCCGCCAGAATGCGATCGGTGTTGCCCTTACGAATCCGGTCGAGTGGGTCGCCGGTGATGACGTGGAAATGATAAGGCTGCGTATTCATCGACGAAGGCGAGCGCATCGCCATCGCCAGCACTTCCTCGATCAACGCCTGCGGCACCGGCTTGTCGAGATAGCCACGGACAGAGCGCCTGCCATGCACGACTTCATCATATTGCATAAAAATCTCCGGCCCGGCGGGCACCGTATTGATAGAGCGGCGTTCATGCGACCTAGCAAAACGGTGCTGGACCGCAATGGTCAGCGACCGACAAATCCAGAGCCGATCACCGTCAGTTTCTGACCGACATTGGGGCCATCGTTGACCGTCGTGACCAAATCAAGGGCAAAGCCAGCTTCGTTGCCTCCAGGCCCGAAAAACGCACCGCTTATGCGACCAACCTCGGCACCGGAATCGTCTGTGAAAGTGCCGATGAAAGTCCCGTCATCTGCTGTCACGGTAGTCGCACGATAGGAGCCAAATTCGGTTGGCTCCGTTCCGGCATTCGCAGGTCCGCGCTCGCGGCCGCGCAAGTCCAATCGGAATGAAAGACCATTCTGGGAGAGGTTCGCGATCACGGTAGACGAATTTGTGTTCCAGACTGTGTCCTCGTCTGTGCGGAACCGCCCGCTAAAGAAGCCCTCTTCGTAACGTCCAACGGCAGGCGGATCTTCGGCCAGGGTTCGAACACCCAAGGCGCAGAAAAGCAGGAACTTCTTGGTCGGGCCAATATTAGCCGGTTCGAAAACGGTGTATCGTCCAAAGTCTGACTGTTTGCCGCCAAGCCGAGGAGCATTGAAAAAATACTCAGACGTGGAACCATCAAAAACCCAGTATTGAAAGAGCGGCGGCTCCCTGCGGCTAAGGTCGAAACTGCTAAAGCTATAACGGCCCCCGCTTAATATCGGATCGGGAAAGCCCTCCGCAAGAAGGGTGTAAGAACTATTGCGATCAGCGAAAACCAATCGCGGCACGCCAAAAGCAGGCGTAGGATAGGGGTTTCGGGCATCATCATCGTGTTCCGATCCAGCGCAAGCGAGATCGAATTGTTGGTCCCCTTCGAGCTCCGCGTAAGTGGTGTAGGTGGGAGTTGGACTGGGAGTGGGGGTCGGCGATGGAGACGGCGATGGCGATGGCGATGGGCTGGGCGCGGGGCTCGCGGCGGGAGGAGGCGTCGGAGCGGGGCTTGGCGACGAAGAGTCATCGCCCCCACAGGCCGCAAGGCTACATGCCGCTGCAGAAAGCAAAAGGAGGTTCGTTCGCTTGTTCAATGTATTTCTCCCGCTTGTATTCATGTCCGCTATTTCGATACGCGCGCTGAAAAAGTTGGCCCAGTGGCCTCCAAGTATTTCGTGCGCAGATGGGATTGATTAACAAACGAATAGGATAAAGCGAAGAAATAGAATCGGCTGGCAAAAAATTCTCGGCCACTGCCATGCCCGAGCGCAATCAAATCATAGGTTCCCGAGTGATAAAGTGCGCGGAAACTGAGAAAAGAGACTAAGCCGCCTCGGCCAGTTCCATGTCCATCCGGTCCCAGATTTCTACCAGAGCATCGGTCAGCTCGCGCATCATCGCTTCGGTGTGGGCGGGGCCGGGGGTGAAGCGCAGGCGCTCGGTGCCGCGCGGCACGGTGGGGTAATTGATCGGCTGAACGTAGCAGCCATATTCGGCCAGCAGGATATCGCTGATCTTCTTCGCGCGCACCGGATCGCCGACCATCAGCGGGACGATATGCGTGGTGCTGTCCATCACCGGCAGGCCCGCATCGCGCATCATCTGTTTGAGCATGCCCGAATTGGCCTGCTGCGCATCGCGCTCCTCGCTGGAGGACTTGAGATGCTTCACCGATGCCAGCACGCCCGCGACGAGCGCGGGGCTGAGCGAGGTGGTGAAGATGAAACCCGGAGCATAGCTGCGGATGCAATCGACGATCTTCGCGTCTGCGGCGATATAGCCGCCCATCACGCCGAACGCCTTGCCCAGCGTACCTTCGATAATGTCGATCCGGTCGGCGGCTTCGTCGCGTTCCGAAATGCCGCCACCGCGCGCGCCATACATGCCCACGGCGTGCACTTCGTCGATATAGGTGAGGGCGTTGTACTTCTCGGCCAGATCGCAAATCGCGTGGATCGGGGCGACATCGCCGTCCATCGAATAGACGCTTTCAAAGGCAATAACCTTGGGCGCGTCGATATCCTCGGCGGCGAGCAGCTCTTCCAGATGCTCCAGATCATTGTGGCGGAAAACCCGCTTCGGGCAGCCCGAATTGCGGATGCCGGCGATCATGCTGGCGTGGTTCAGCTCGTCGGAGAAGATTACACAGCCGGGCAGCAATTTCGACAGGGTGGAAAGCGTCGCGTCGTTGGAGACATAGCCGCTGGTGAACAGCAGCGCGCTTTCCTTGCCATGCAGGTCGGCGAGCTCGTGCTCCAGCTCGACATGATAATGCGTGTTGCCGCCGATATTGCGGGTGCCGCCGCTGCCCGCCCCGACATCGTGCAGCGCGTCTTCCATCGCGCCGATCACCTTGGGATGCTGGCCCATGGCGAGGTAGTCGTTGGAGCACCACACCGTGATCGGCTTCGGCCCGTTATGCCCGGCAAAGCACCGCGCATTGGGATACGCACCCTTGTTGCGCAGGATGTCGATGAAGACGCGGTAACGTCCCTCGGCATGGAGGCGGTGGATCGCCTGGTCAAAGATATGATCGTAATTCATCGCTTTTCCGCTGGCGCAGATAGGCAGGAATTCCGCCAGTTTCCAGCGCGATCTTTGCGAACGATTCGCGTTAGGCCGCGTGGACATATTTCACATGGTCACGGTCAGACGAGAAATCGCCAGTTCAAGGAGCGAGGACGCAGGACATGCGGGCATATTCAAGGACGAGCAACGCGGAAATGGCGGTTTCTCGTCTGACCCCGCAGGGGTTCGGCCCCAATCCGCCCTCGCGGCGTTGCGCGCGCTTGAAAGTGCGATGCGCTTCCTGCGCGCACGCGCCTTGCGAAGTCAGATCGGGACTCGAACCGTGATCCATGCGGAATATGTCCACGCGGCCTCAGCGTGCTTAAAATCGATCAATCTGATCGAAGCCGTAGCTGGACATGGTGGCGCGCAGTTCGCCGGGCAGCGGATCATCGCCGGTCACCAGCATGCGGTCCGGCCCGCTGCGGGCAAATTCCTGCCCTTCGACCAGTGCGGCGACCCGGCGGGCGATGCCCTCGGCCCCGTCGATCAGCGCCACGTCCGCGCCAAAGGCCTGCGCCAATTCATCCCTCAGCAGCGGGAAGTGCGTGCAGGCGAGCACCACGGTGTCGAGCTTGCGGCCCTCGCGTTGTAAGGTCAGGCCCGTGCAGGCCTCCGCCACATCGTCCACCGACACGGCCTGCCCGCGCAATTTTGCCTCGGCGAGGGTGACCAATTCCGGCGCGGCGTGGCGCAGCATCGTCTTGCCAACCGCATGCTCGCGTTCCAGATCATCGACATAGCTTTGCCGGATGGTCGCCTCTGTGCCCAGGATGCCGAAAACGCCGGTCTTGCTCGTCTTGGCGGCGGGCTTGATCGCAGGCACGGTGCCGACAATCGGCACTTCCAGCACATCGCGGACCATGGCCAGCGCGATGGTGCTGGCGGTGTTGCAGGCGATGCAGATCAGGCGCGGCTGCAGGCGCTCGCTCATCCGGCCAAGCAGCCCGCAGACCCGCGCGGCAATCTCCGCCTCGCTTTTCGTGCCATAGGGCAGGCCCGCGAAATCGGCAGCGTAGATCAGCGGGGCACCCGGCAGGGCAGCGCCCACGGTGGGCAAGATCGACAGCCCGCCAACGCCGGAATCGAACAGCAGGATCGGGGCCGAAGGATTTGTCATGACACTGAAAACCGCTCATCCTGAGCCTGTCGAAGGATCGTCCTTCGTCTTCCGGCGCTGCGCCTAGAATACAATGCTAGAATACAATGCAACCCTTCGACAAGCTCAGGGTGAGCGGTTAAGGGTCGGGCATGGAAGCCTGGATACCAGCCCTTGTGGGTTATCTCATCGGATCGATCCCGTTCGGTCTGCTCCTGACCAAAGCCGCCGGAATGGGCGATGTGCGCTCTATCGGCAGCGGGAATATCGGCGCGACCAATGTTTTGCGCACAGGCAATAAGGGGCTGGCCGCCGCCACCCTGCTGCTCGATTTGGGCAAAGGCCTCGCCGCCGTTCTGATCGCCGGACACATCTGGGGCGAGAAGGGTATGGCCTTTGCCGCAGGGGCCGTGGTGCTGGGCCATTGCTACCCGATGTGGCTCAAATTCAAAGGCGGGAAGGGCGTGGCGACCCATGCCGGTGTCGCCTTCGGCCTCGGCTGGCCGCTGGGGCTGGTCTATGCCGGTATCTGGCTGAGCACGCTGGCGATTTTCCGCATTTCCTCGCTGGCGGGCATGGCCGCTGTGGTGGCCGTCGCTGCCGCTGCGCCGCTGCTGGGCTATCCGCAGTTCTTCCCGGTGCTGGGCGCCATCGCCGCGCTGATTGTCTACCTCCACCGCGAGAATATTGTCCGTCTGGCGAAGGGTGAGGAGCCGAAGGTCGGGGCGGGTAAGTGAGCGGCAGGTGAGCCTCTCACAACCCGAAGCCTTCGCCCGCATCCGCCTGCTGCGAAGCCCGCGCATTGGGCCGGTCAGCTACGCGCAATTGCTGGCGCGGTTCGGCAATGCGGTGGACGCGCTGGAGGCGCTGCCTGACCTCGGCAAGAAGGGCGGCAGCACCTACCGGCCCGCACCATTGGGCAAGGTGGAGCGGGAGGTGGAGGAGGTCCGCAAGGCAGGCGCGAAATACCTGTTCCACGACCAGCCCGACTATCCCGCGCTGCTGGCCGAAATCGGCGGCGCTCCGCCCATCATCACCTATCGCGGCGACCTGTCGCTGGCGTCGAAACCGTGCGTCGCCATGGTCGGCGCGCGCAATGCCAGCGCGGCGGCGGTGAAGCTGGCGCGGGATTTTGCGCAAGGCTTGACGTCCGAGGGGTTCACGGTGGTGTCGGGCCTTGCTCGCGGCATCGACGGGGCGTGTCATGAGGGGGCGTTTCCTCGCACCATCGGCGTGATCGCCAGCGGGATCGACATTGCCTATCCGCCGCAGCATACCGACTTGCAGGAGCGTATAGCGAGCGAGGGCCTGCTGATCGCCGAGCAGCCGCCGGGCACTGAGCCGCGCGGCAGCCACTTCCCCAGCCGCAACCGCATTATCGCCGGTCTGGCAGGCGGCACGCTGGTGGTGGAGGCGGCGGTGAAATCCGGCAGCCTCATCACCGCACGGCTGGCGGGCGAGGCGGGGCGCGAAGTTATGGCCATTCCCGGCAGCCCACTGGAGGCCCGCAGCCACGGCTGCAACCACCTGATCCGCGAAGGCGCGGTGCTGGTGCAGGCGCCCGAAGATGTCGCCGAACTGATGCGCGGCTTCGACGGCATCCCCCGCAGCACCTTCCGCGAACCGGTGGCGACTTACGACTACGCGCCAGAGGACATGGCCGACGCTGAACCCGCCGACATCGCCAGCCTGCTGACCACCGCGCCCGTGGCCGTGGACGAACTCATCCGCCAATCGGGCGCGGGCGCCGCCGCGGTGCAACTGGCGCTGCTGGAACTGGAAATCGCCGGGCAGCTGGAGCGCCACGCGGCGGGTAGGGTGAGTCTGAAAAAGTGAGCTCAAAACCCCGGAAAATGGAGCCATTGAAGCGGACGCATTGGCCAATTAGCGTCGTGCTGGCCCTGCTAGGGGTCGGAACTTACACCCTTTTGAGCTGGCTATCGCGAAACGACTGGGACGATTACGGTCAATTGTTCATATTGAACTCCGCCGGGCTGTTGATGACCATTTTGATCCCGGTGCTTGCTTGGCATTTAGCCGATAGGTTTCAGTCAGATGGCGCGCTTTCGTTTTCAGTTCGCAGGGTTTTTTCATACGGGCCGTTCCTGACAATTCTGGTATTTGTACTGATCATGCTGTTCGTGGAGATGGTTCTGACGCAAATCGACAGCAACGGACGATTTCAGACGCCGGAGGTTGTTTTAAGCCTCAGCAAATTATCCACGTGGCTATTCGTTATGAGCGTGGTGTTGAAATGCATCGTTGCTGTTTCGTCTCGTCTCTCGGGGTTGTTGCCGGATCGTTCTGATTAGAGGTTTAGTCTCCACCCACAATCCCACTTGACCCCTACGCCAAACCAACCCCACCTTCGCGCGTATACGCACACGTAAGGGAATACCCACACCACAATGCAACTCGTTATCGTCGAATCGCCTGCCAAGGCGAAGACCATCGAAGGCTACCTCGGCAAGGACTTCAAGGTTCTCGCATCCTATGGCCATGTCCGCGATCTGCCGCCCAAGGATGGCAGCGTCCGTCCGGACGAGGACTTCGCGATGGATTGGGAGCTGTACCGGGACAAGCAGAAGCGCTTCAAGGAAATCAGCGATGCGGCGAAGGGCGCGGACAGGCTCGTCCTCGCCACCGACCCCGACCGCGAGGGCGAGGCGATCAGCTGGCATGTTCAGGAGCTGCTGAAAAAGCGCAAGACGCTGCCCACCAAGGTTGACCGGGTGACGTTCAACGCGATCACCAAGAAGGCAGTGACCGAGGCGATGGGGTCGCCGCGCGAACTCGATCAGCCGCTGATCGACGCCTATCTGGCGCGCCGCGCGCTTGATTACCTGTTCGGCTTTACGCTGTCCCCCGTGCTGTGGCGCAAGCTGCCCGGTGCGAAATCGGCGGGCCGTGTGCAGTCGGTCGCCCTGCGGCTGGTGTGCGAGCGGGAGCGCGAGATCGAGGCGTTCCGGCCGGACGAATACTGGTCCATTGTCGCGAAGATGGAGCAGGACGGGACCGCCTTCGATGCGCGGCTGGTCAAATATGACGGCAAGAAGCTGGAGAAGCTGACGCTGGGCAATGAAGGCAGCGCCGCTGCCGCGAAGGCAGCAGTGGAGCAGGGCCGCTTCACCATCGAGGAGGTCGAGACCAAGCCGCTCAAGCGCAATCCCAGCCCGCCATTCACCACCTCTACCCTGCAGCAGGAAGCCGCGCGCAAGCTGGGCTTTTCCGCGAGCCACACCATGCGGTGCGCGCAATCGCTGTATGAGGCAGGCGCGATCACCTATATGCGGACCGACGGCGTGCAGATGGATATGAGCGCGATTATGGCCGCGCGCGATGCCATCGTGGAGCGCTACAGCGAAGAGTATCGCCCGGAAAAACCGCGCTTTTACAGCACGAAAGCGAAGAATACGCAGGAAGCGCACGAGGCCATCCGTCCGACCAGCTTCCTGAAGAAATCGGCCGGTTCGGGCGATGAGGGCCGCTTGTATGATCTGATCTTCAAACGCGCGATGGCCAGTCAGATGTCCACCGCTCAGCTGGAACGCACGACAATCACCATGCGCGACGCGACCGGCCAGCACGAACTGCGCGCGACCGGTCAGGTGGTGAAATTCCCCGGTTTTCTAGCGGTGTATCAGGAAGGCTTCGACGACCGCGAAGATGACGAGGAGGGCCTGCTGCCCACCATGCGCAAGGGCGATGCCCCGGCGAAGAAGGACGTCGAGGCCAACCAGCACTTCACCCAGCCGCCGCCGCGTTTCTCCGAAGCGAGCCTGGTCAAACGTCTGGAGGAACTCGGCATCGGGCGTCCGTCCACCTATGCCAGCACGATCCAGACCGTGCGCGACCGAGACTATGTGCGCATGGAGAAAAACCGTTTCTTTGCAGAGGAATCGGGACGGCTTCTAACAGCATTTCTGGAGCGGTTCTTCCCCACTTACGTGGCTTATGACTTCACCGCCGGGATGGAGGACGAGCTCGATGTCGTCTCCGACGGGCGCGAGGAATACAAGACGCTGCTCGCCAAATTCTGGCAGGATTTCAAGCCCAAGGCCGATGAGGTCATGGAGAAGTTGCCGTCCGAAGTCACTGAAGTCTTGGACGAATATCTCTCCGACTTCCTGTTCCCCGAACGCGAAGACGGCAAGGACGCGCGCTTCTGTCCGCTCTGCGAAAAAGAGGGCCGCGAGAATGGCCGTCTGGCACTGCGCGGGGGCCGATACGGCGCGTTTGTCGCATGTGCCAACTACCCCGAATGCAAATTCACTCGCCGCTTTGCCCAGCCGGGTGCGGATGGCGAAGATGCGGCTGAAGATGCGGTTCTCGGCGAACACCCCGTCACTGGCCTCCCGATCGAGCGCAAGACGGGTCGTTTTGGCCCCTATATCCAGATGGGCGAGGGCAAGGAAATCAAGCGCGCCAGCATCCCCAAAGACCTCGACGGTTTCGATCTCGAATGGGCGGTGAAGCTGATCGACCTGCCGCGCATCGTGGGTGAGCACCCCGAGACGGGCAAGGAAATCGAAGCGGCGATAGGACGTTACGGCCCGTATCTGCGCCACGATGGCAAATATGCGAAGCTGACCAGCACCGTCGATGTATTCGAAACGGGCATGAATGCAGCGGTGTCGCTGCTGGCTGAAGCGGCCAATCGCAAAGGGGGCGGCAGGCAGAAGGCCGAGCCGATCCAGACGTTCAAGGAACACCCGACCAGCGGCGGCGAGATGAAGGTCCTGCCGGGCCGCTATGGCCCCTACGTCACCGACGGCACCAACAACGCCACGATTCCGAAGGACACCAAGCCGGAGGACGTGACCGAGGCGCAGGCGATCGAACTGATCGACGCCCGCATCGCCAAGGGCCCGCCAAAGAAGAAGGGCCGCAAGAAAGCGGCTCCGAAAAAGAAGCCGGCGGCGAAGAAAGCTCCGGCGAAGAAGGCAGCTGCGAAGAAGAAGCCTGCTCCGAAGAAGGCGGTTGCGAAGGAGTGAACCCCATTATCGTCATTGCGAGCGCAGCGAAGCAATCCATGACGGGACGTTTCGCAATGCAACCCACCTTGGTGAGTGTGGCCTGCGTTGCGTCATGGATTGCCGCGTCGCTGCGCTCCTCGCAATGACGAGACTAGGGAGAAGTTGAGATGGGCAAGGAACGCTTTGAACGCCACAAACAGCCCTGGACCGGCGAGGAAGCGGGCAAGCTCAAGCTCCTCGCAGGCAAAGGGCAGGGCATCAAACAAATCGCCAAGGCCCTGAACCGCAGCGAGGAATCGACCAAGACCTTCGCCAAACAGCAAAAGATTGCGATTGCTAAGAAGCGGTAGTAAAATTCCTCCCCATTTTCACGTAGTGCAAATGGGGAGGTGGCAGACGCCGCAGGCGGCTGACGGAGGGGTACTAGTGCCGAGGCCCAGAAGACCAAGAAACATCGCGAAGGCTCGCAAGCTTCGGAGCGAAGCCTCGCTTCCCGAACGCCTGCTCTGGCGCGAACTCCGCCAGCAGCAGGACATCAAATTCCGCCGCCAGCATTCGATCGAGCCATACGTGCTCGACTTCTACTGCGCTTCGCTGAAGCTATGCATCGAGATTGACGGCATAGCGCACGACATGGGCGATAAGCCGCAGCGTGATGTCGAGCGGGATGCGAAACTCTTGGAGAGTGGCATCGAGACGCTGCGATTCACCGCGTCCGAAGTGCTGGCCGATCCGGGTGGGGTGGCCGACAGCATCGTGCGCTTTTGCGAAGCTCGCAAACCCCTCCGAGCCGAAGCCTGATGGCTTCGGCCCACCTCCCCAAATGGTTTTGCAATTTGTGGAGGGTCTAGGTCTTTACCCCTTCCACTCCAGCCCGATCTCTTCGTACACCTCTTTGTCCTCGTCCCACTTTTCATCCACTTTCACGTGGAGGAACAGGTGGACCTTCACGCCCAGCATCTCTGACAATTCCTTGCGCGCCGCCTCGCCGATACTTTTGATCATGCTGCCGCCTTTGCCCAGCACGATGGGTTTCTGGCTCTCGCGGCCGATCACGATTTGCTGGCGGATTTCCACGCTGCCGTCAGGGCGTTGGGTGTAGCTTTCGGGGCGCACGGCGCTGTCATAGGGCAGCTCGTCATGCAGTTGCTGATAGAGCTGCTCGCGGGTGATTTCGGTGGCCAGCAGGCGCTCGGACGCATCGCTCACCTGATCTTCGGGATACATCCACTCGGCCTCGGGCATCATGCCGGCGAGCGCATCTTTTAGTTCCGGCACGCCGTCTCCGGTGAGGGCGCTGATGAAGTAGATTTCGGCGAACTCGGCCTTGGCATTCAGGTCCTCGGCCAGCGCCAGCAGGGGTTCCTTCTTCGCCTTGTCGACCTTGTTCAGGACCAGAATCTTGCGCTCGGGCCGTTTGGCCAGCGCCTCCACCAGCGGCTCAAGCTCGTGGCGGCGCTGTTTGATCGGATCGACCAGCAATAACACCGCGTCGGCGCTTTGCGTGCCGTCCCATGCGGCGGTCACCATCGCGCGGTCCAGCTTACGCTTGGGCGCGAAGATACCGGGCGTGTCGACCAGGATCATCTGGGTCTTCGCATCCGCGGTCTCATGCAAGGCAATGCCGAGCATCCGGGCGCGGGTGGTTTGCGCCTTGGCACTGGTGATCGCGACCTTCTGGCCGACCAGCTGGTTGACTAGCGTGGACTTGCCCGCATTGGGCGCGCCGATCACCGCGACCATGCCGCATTTCTGCTTTTCCTCGCCGCTTTTCCCTTCGCTGCGCTGCGGGGCGGCTGCGGGCGGCCGGTCGGCTTTGCCGTCCCCCTCGGGGCCGGATGGTGTGGTGTGTAATTCGGTATTGTTCATAAATTTCCCGTTCGCCCTGAGCTTGTCGAAGGGCTGTTTGTGATTTGCGCGTTCGTCATGAAGCAGGGCGGTCCTTCGGAGTCGAAGACGGCGCGTAGTGCCACCGGCTCAGGACGAACGGATAGAGAAGGGCGCGCTTAGGCTCAGCCAAACCGCTCCATAAATGCTTTGGCGGCGGCGGTTTCTGCTTCGCGTTTGCTGCCCTTGGTGGCCTCGGCCTGGCCTACCTTGGGCACCGTCACGCGGACCGTGAATTGCAAAGCATGATCGGGGCCGGACCGGTCGACCAGTTCATACACGGGCCCACGCCGCTGGTTGCCGGCGGCCCATTCCTGCAGCGCGCTTTTGGGATGTTTGGAGCGGCCCGTGTCGCCCTCCATCTGGTCTGCCCACAGTTCGTGGATGAGCGCGCGCGTGGCATCGAATCCGGCATCGAGGAAGTTCGCGCCCAGCAGCGATTCGGTGATGTCGCCCAACACATTGGTGCTTTTCGCCGCGCCATCATCGCGAGCCTGCTTGCCCAGCAGGATATGCTCGCTCGCGCCCAGTTCGCTGGCCACCGCAGCGCAATTCGTCTTGCTGACCAGAGCATTCAGCCGCTGCGCCAATTGCCCTTCGGCCCCCGGATTGCGCTCGAACAGCCAGTCCGCAATCGTCAGGCCCAGCACCCGGTCGCCGAGAAATTCGAGCCGCTGATAATCGTGCTTTGCACCCGTGCTGCCATGGGTCAGCGCGGCCAGCCACAGCGCCTCGTCCTTCACGGTGAAGCCGCTGTCGGTCAACCATTCGCGGGTTTCGGGGTTGAGGGATGGGCCGGGGGCAGGGCTGGTCATAGCCCGTCCCCTATACGCTGCCAGCGGGTTGCGGAAAACCATGAACCGGGGCGAAGCCATTCTGCGCCGCCATCGGTGGAGAACACGATGCTCTCCGCACGGCCCACCAGCAGCGCCTGCGGCACCAGACCGACGCCCCCGGCAGCCTCTGGCCGGAACCGGCTGTCCTGCGAATTGTCGCGGTTGTCGCCCATCAGGAACATCGCGCCTTCGGGCACGGTCACTTCGGCGAAATCATCCTGCGGCAACCGCCCGAAATCGAGCGTTTCGTATGTGCGTCCACCGGGCAGGCGCTCTCGGTAGCGGGTGTAGCTGCACAGGATCCTGCCATCGGTCTGGCGCTGGCTGCTGGCGCCCCATGAGCAGCGGGTGTTGGCCGAGACCGGAATCCGGAAATCGCCCAGCCTGACGCGCGGCAGCGGTTCCCCGTTCAGGATGACCTGCCCGCGGCGCATCTCCACCGTGTCGCCGGGCAGGCCGATCGCGCGCTTGACGTAATCGGTGCCGTCGATCGGGTGCTTGAAAATCACGATATCGCCGCGCTCGGGCTGGGCGGCGAACCAGCGGCCCGGAATGATCGGCAAATCGAACGGCAGCGAATTGCTGGTGAAGCCATAGGGCCATTTCGACGCGACCAGATAATCCCCGTTCATCAGGCGCGGCAGCATGCTTTCGCTGGGAATGTTGAACAGCGAAAAGGCAAAGCTGCGAAATGCCAGCGCAGCCAGCGCGACCAGCAGGATGAAGCGCAGAAAACTGCCGGGGGTCTCGCTGCGGTCCCCCGATTCCGGAACATTCGTATCCGGGCTTTGCGTCTTTTCATCCATCGCCGGGGTCTTTAGGCGAGCCATGACCAGCGGCAAAAGGAAAACGGCAGATTATGACTTCGAAGATCGATCAGGCCTGGACGACGATCCAGTCTCACGAACAGAAAACGCTGGAGGAATTGTTTGCCGCCGACGAGAACCGCGTCGGGAAACTCTCGGGCCGGATCGAGTGGGGAGAAGAGCTGACGGCGGGCGGTATCCTGTTCGACTGGTCGAAAACGCATCTGGACGACGCGTTGCTGGACGGTTTCGAGGCGCTGGCCGAAGCGCGGGGCTTTGCCGACAAACGCGCCGAGTTGCTGTCGGGCGCGGTGATCAATGTCACCGAAGGCCGTGCGGCGGAGCACACCGCCACACGCGGCACCGGCGCGGACGCCAGCGTGGAGGAAGCGCAGGCGCTGCTGCTGCGCATGAAGCTGCTGGTGGAGGCAATCCATCAGGGCGCGCTGGGGGAGATCAAGCACCTTATCCATATCGGCATTGGTGGCAGCGCGCTCGGCCCCGCATTGGCGGTGGATGCGCTGACCCGCGATCTGGCGCTGGTGGATGTGCATGTTGTGTCCAACATTGACGGTGTCGCGCTGGAGCAGGCCTTCGCCGCGTGTGATCCGGCGACCACGCTGATCGCGGTGGCCAGCAAGACCTTCACCACCATCGAGACGATGACCAATGCCGCCAGCGCGCTGAAATGGCTGGGCGACAATGGCGTGGAGGATCCCGGCGGGCGGGTGGTCGCGCTCACCGCCAATCCGGAAAAGGCGGTGGAGTGGGGCGTCGACGAGACCCGCGTGCTGCCCTTTATGGAAACGGTCGGCGGGCGCTATTCGCTGTGGTCCAGCATAGGGTTTCCGGTGGCTCTGGGCGCAGGCTGGGATGAATTCGAAGCAATGCTGGCGGGCGCGGCGGCGGTCGATGCGCATTTCGCGCAGACCGAGGGGCGGGCGAACCTGCCCCTGCGCGCCGCCTTTGCCGACCAATATTACGCCCGCGTGCGCGGCTGCCAGACGCGGGCCGTGTTCGCCTATGACGAGCGCTTTGGCCTCTTCCCCGATTACCTCCAGCAGCTGGAAATGGAGAGCAATGGCAAGCGCGTGACGGTGGATGGCGAGCCCGTCGATGGCCCGACCGCCGCTGTGACCTGGGGCGGGGTGGGCACCGATGCGCAGCACGCGGTGTTCCAGCTGCTGCATCAGGGCACGCATCTGATCCCGGTGGATTTCATCGCCTCAATCGCGCCGGGCGACGAGCTGGACCCGGCGCATCACCGCATCCTACTGACCAATTGCTTCGCCCAGGGCGCCGCGCTGATGGCCGGCGGCAATATGGCGGCCGACGGCAAGGACCCGGCACGCGCCTTCCCCGGCAACCGCCCCAGCGCCACGATGCTGGCCGACGATCTGGACGCGGCGGCCCTAGGCGCGCTGATCGCGTTTCACGAGCACCGGACCTTTGCGAATGCGGTGCTGCTGGGGATTAATCCGTTCGACCAGTTCGGGGTGGAGCTGGGTAAGAAAATGGCGACCGACATTGAAGGCGGCGAGGCGGAGTTCGATGCTAGTACCAAGGCGCTGTTGGAGGCGGCTGGGTTATAATCCCGCCTATCACTTGCCGTCCCCTAAGGTCTTGATTTTTCGATATTCACTTTTCGAATCGATGGGGCGAAAAGCTCTGTTTCGCGGGTGACACCTTCGAGCCCATATCACATTTGCAGCCCCGTTTAGGAGCATTTTGCCAGCAAAGCCGACAGCAATAATTATTATGAAGGGTTCACCAAGAGAGTGCAGCATGGAGGATGGAATACCGTGCTCGCGGCGCTTTCATCGACCACGCCTGCGACACTATCCACACTACTGGAATGGCCTTCTTATTGATTTCAGTTACTAAAGGGTCTCAAATCAAGTCGGATAGAGCGACATATCGCTGTATTCACCATCACCTAGAAGCGCGCGCCGGTGATTTTCACGTTCAATGACCCGACCTATCGCTGTTTGCAGTTCGGTTTGCGCGAAGCTTCGATCGGCGAGATCTCGTTCGAAAGACAAGAACTCCTCACCGCTCATCACTGCCTTCAAATTGAAGCGGGAAACCCATTCTAAGATCTCAATTGTCGACCACTTAGGTCGTGCGTGGCCTTCGAGCTTATTTGGAAAATCTGGCTCTCTTTGTCTCCGATAAACAGTTGCCTTACTCCAGCCAGTCAAAATCTGGATCGCTCGAGCGTCCATGCCGCCACGGAATCTAGACAAATGCTTCTCAGAAATTCTCAGTGGTTTGGAAACCGTTTTTAGCCTGCCCATGATCGTTGTTTTAGCGTTAACTCGTGCCCTTCGACAAGCTCAGGGCGAACGGGTGTGGGTGATGTGCGATTGGTGCCAATGGTGGCGCGGGCCCTTTGGAGTCGCAGACGGCGCGAAGCGCCACCGGCTCAGGGCGAACGGGTGGGGTGCTTGAATAGGCAGACAAGCTATATCCGGCCTTTTTTGATACCGTCACCGGACGTCCGTTCGTCCTGAGCCTGTCGAAGGACGCTCTCGGCGCCTGAGCCCCTGTGTCGCGTTTGTGCAAGCCGCCAAGACCGCCTAAGCCCGCTCCATGACCTTCCAACTCATCTTCGCCATCGCTTGGGCCGTGATCCTCGGCCTCGGGGGCGGGCTGCTGACCAAGATTGGCGACTGGTATCACAATCTCGAAAAACCCAGCTGGCAGCCGCCGGATTGGCTGTTTGGCCCGGCGTGGACGATCATCCTCGGGCTGGGGGGCTGGGCGTTTGTGCTTAGCTGGAATGGCGCCGCAACCGATGCCGAGCGCACGTTTCTGATTGCGCTGTATCTGGTGAACGGGGTGTTTCATTTCCTCTGGTCGCCGCTGTTCTTCACTATCAAGCGGCCCGACTGGGCGCTGATCGAGGTGCCGTTTCTCTGGGCCTCGGTCCTCGCCCTGTGCGTATTTCTTCGGCCTATGTCGGAAATCGCGAGCTGGCTGATCGTGCCCTATCTGGTGTGGGTCAGCTTTGCCGCGATCCTCAATTGGAAGATCGTGCAGCTGAACAAGCCGTTCGGGGCCGCCAGCGCCTGAGCCGGTTTTTGCTGTCCTACAGGGGCGGGGCTGTGGCATCCGGCACGCGTCGGGCTCATGCATATTCGGCCCGGTATGCGAAAAAGGGAACGCGGAGGTGTCAATTAAATCCAACAGGCATATTTGATTGTATAACAGTAGCTTGAGGGAATTTCGTCGCTTGACAGGGTGTCAAAAGCGTCAAGCAAAATAGGGTTTCTTTGACTTTATGGGTGCAGTGCACCATATGCACCCCATCGAGACGCCCGCCAGCGTGAAGCGGCGGCCTGCAGAAAAGCGGCCAGCCCCGGCAGCCTCTCGGTCCTTTTTTCCCAGACTTCCCTTTTCACGCGGGTGGTTATCCTCCCGCGACACGCCCGGAATCCATCCCGGATTCCCGAGGGCGCGCCGCATCTTTATTGCGAGTTCAAACCAAACATTATGACAAAAACATTCGACCAGCTCGGTCTGTCGCAGCCTGTCCGTCAGGCGCTGGACCTCAAGGGCTACTCCACACCGACACCGATCCAGGAACAGTCCATTCCGCATCTGCTGGATGGCCGTGATCTGCTGGGCATCGCCCAGACCGGTACCGGCAAGACGGCGGCGTTCATGCTGCCCAGCATCGACAATCTGCGGGACGCCGATAACCGCACACCGTTCAAATCCTGCCGCATGCTCGTGCTTGCCCCGACCCGTGAACTGGCCGGCCAGATTGCCGAGAGCGCCCGCGAATATGGCGCGATGGCGGGGCTGAAGGTCCAGTCAATCGTCGGCGGCACGTCGGTGGGCAAGGACCGGAACAAGCTGCACCGCGGCACCGATATTCTGGTGGCGACACCGGGCCGTCTGCTCGATCTGATCGACCAGAAGGCGTTCAATCTCGGCAGCGTGGAAATTCTGGTGCTGGACGAGGCCGACCAGATGCTCGACCTCGGCTTTATCCATGCGCTGAAGCGCATCGTGCCGATGCTGCCGAGCGATCGCCAGACCCTGCTGTTCAGCGCGACCATGCCGGGCAGCATCAAGGAATTGTCCAAGAATTACCTGACCGATCCGGTGCATGTCTCGGTTACGCCCGCGGCCTCGACCGCAGAGCGGGTCGACCAGTATCTCATCATGGTCCAGCAGGACGAGAAGCAGGCGCTGCTCGAAATGGTCCTGTCGGGCCGGTACAACACGCCGGGCGAGCTGGAGCGGGTGCTGGTCTTTGCCCGCACCAAGCATGGCTGTGACCGGGTGGTGAAGAAGCTGGCGCAGGCCGGCATTACCGCCAATGCAATCCACGGCAATAAGAGCCAGCCGCAGCGCCAACGCGCTCTGGATGATTTCAAGAGCGCCCGGGTGAAGGTGCTGGTGGCAACCGATGTGGCCGCACGCGGGATCGATATCCCTGGTGTCAGTCACGTGATCAATTACGAGCTGCCCAACGTGCCGGAGCAATATGTCCACCGCATCGGGCGGACGGCGCGTGCCGGTAAAGACGGGATCGCGATTGCCTTCTGTGCCGAGGACGAACGCCAGTATTTGAAAGACATCAACAAGACGACCGACGCCGAGTTCGAGCGTCTGCCGCTGCCGGAAAATTTCCGTGCGGTGGTCGAAGGTGTCGGCCCGACCAAGCCTGCGCCCAAGCAGCAGCGTGGCCGCGTTCAGCCCAAGCCCAAGTCGGGCGGTCCCAAGCGCAAGCATACCTCGCGCGCCGGACGACCCAATCGCGGCCCCGGCGGCGGTGAAGGCGGCCAGGGTGGTGGCGGCAAGCCGGCTGGTGCCAAACAAGGGGGTGGCCGCAACCGGCGTCGCCGTGGCGGCGGTGGTGGTCGTCCCGGTGGTGGCGGCGGGGGCGGCGGCAACCGCGCCCAAGGATAACGCCCGGGCCAGGGGATACTCCGCGAACTTCGGTGGTTGGCAAGGGGCACCCGTCCCGCCATATCGCGGGGCAACAGGAGACTTTCATGGCCGATTACGATTACGACCTCTTCACGATAGGCGCGGGCTCCGGCGGAGTTCGCGCCTCTCGCATCGCAGCGGCGCATGGCGCGAAAGTGGCCGTGGCTGAGGAACACCGGGTCGGCGGCACCTGCGTCATTCGCGGCTGCGTGCCGAAGAAGATGCTCGTCTACGGCGCGCAATTTGCCGAGGATCTGGAAGATTGCCGCAAATTCGGCTGGGAGATCGACAACCCCAAATTCGACTGGATCACTTTGCGCGACAATGTCCTCGCCGATGTGACCCGGATCGAGGGCGCCTACACCGACACGCTGGAAAGTCACAATGTCGAGATCTTCAAGGAACGCGCCGAGATTACCGGCGACCATGAAATCACTCTGGCAAGTGGCAAGGTCGTCACGGCAGAGCGCATCCTGATCGCCACCGGAGCGCAGCCGCGCCTGCCCGATTGCGAAGGTGTGGAGCATGGGATCACCTCCAACGAGGCGTTTCATCTGGATGAACTGCCGAAGAAGGTCATCATCGCGGGCGGCGGCTATATCGCCAACGAATTCGCCGGCATCTTCAACGAATTCGGCAGCCGGGTGAAACTGGTCAATCGCGGCGACCAATTGCTGCGCGGCTATGACGAGGCCCTGCGCGACCGTTTGCTGCAAATCTCCATGACCAAGGGGATCGAGTTCAAGTTCAACACGGTGTTCGAATATATCAAGCCGTGCGACGAGGGCGGTTATTTCGTGAAGTTGAGCGACTGCGACGAAGAGCGGGTCGATCTGGTGATGTTCGCCGTGGGCCGCACGCCCAATACCGGCGGGCTGGGTCTCGAGACGGTCGGTGTGGAGCTGGGCGACAATGGCGAGATCAAGGTCGACGAATTCAGCAAGACCAGCGTCGATTACATCTACGCGGTGGGCGATGTGACCGACCGTGTTCAACTGACCCCCGTTGCCATCCGCGAAGGTCAGGCCTTTGCCGACAGCGTGTTCGGGGATGGCGAGCCCTATTCGGTCGACCACAGCTGCATCCCCAGCGCGGTGTTCAGCCATCCGCCCATCGCCTCTGTCGGGATGACCGAGGGCGAGGCGAAGAACAAACTCGGCAGCGTCCGGGTCTATCAGTCCGATTTTCGCCCGATGAAGAACGTGCTGGCGGGCCGGAGCGAGCGCAGTCTGTTCAAAATGATCTGCGACGCGAGCGATGACCGGATCGTCGGCATCCACATGATCGCGCCCGAAGCGCCGGAAATGATGCAGGCGGCGGCCATCGCGGTGAAGGCGGGGCTGTCCAAGGCAGACTTCGACGCCACCACCGCAATCCATCCGACCATGGCGGAAGAACTGGTCCTGATGCGCTGACTATTCAGGGACTTGCAAGCTATGCGGGGCGATTATGCGCGTATGTTACGCACCATCGCCATCGCGCTCCTTTGTTCGGCCTGCTCGCCCTCCGATCCGGTGCCCGGCGCTCCAGCAACGGGCGCTCCAGCAACGGGCGAGCCTGAGCCCCGAACCTTCGCCACCCAGACGGATGCACCAAGTCCCGACTATGGCCCGCTGATCGCCAAACCGCCTGTCTTGCCCAAAGGGGAAATGCGGCGCGAAGCCACCGCTCCGCCGCAGCCCGATGCCAAGGCGCTGGGTGCCCTCTGGCTGGAGCGGCTGGAGGCGAAGCAGGCTCTGGGTGGATACGGCCTGGGCGGCAAAAGCGACGATGCGCCGATTGCCATGTTCGATGTGCTGATGACCGCGCGCGATTTCGATGCGTGGGTGGCGAAGTACGGATGGGAGGTGCCGCCCCATTTGCGGTTCAGCTTCCAGCCCGAAATGACCGCGCCCCGCATCACCCCGGCGGCGGAGGCGAAGGTGCGCACCTGGCCCGCATCGCGCCACCGCACCGGCATACAATTGGAAGCGCTGCTGGGCGGGCACGTGTATGTGCGTGATGGATGCTTTCTCGTCACCTCTGCCGGAGGCGGGGGCGAGAGCCTCGCATTCTTCCATGCCGAGACCGGTCTGGATGTGGACGAGGAAGGCTACCTTGTCTTCATCAACCGCGTCACCGGCGAAACCATGGGCCGACTGGGCGAAGAGATGAGCTGGGGCGGCCCGCCGACCGCAGTGATCGATCCCGATCAGGAGGCGGAGCTGCGACGCGCCTGCGGGGATGCGCCGATCAAGGTGGTCGGCTCGCCTATGTCCAGTGCCCGCTTCAACAGGCAATACCCGCCATCACCGCTACCTCCGCCACCACCTCCGCCGCCTCCTCCATCTTAGGCGCCATCGAATTAGTGAGGGTGCCGCGATATTGACCCTGCACCGCCGCTGCGGCATCGCCGCTTGAAACCGTACAATAGACCGATTTCAAGCAGGGGTGCCCAGCAAAGCTATGTCAGCCAATATCGCCGAAATGGAACGTCGCCGCGAAGCTGCTCATCTGGGGGGCGGCCAGAAGCGTATCGATGCCCAGCATGCCAAGGGCAAGCTGACCGCACGCGAGCGCATCGACGTACTGCTCGACGAAGGCAGCTTCGAGGAGCTGGACACCTATGTCGAGCATGACTGCACCGATTTCGGGATGGAGGATCAGAAGATCCCCGGCGACGGCGTGGTCACCGGCAGCGGCACGATCAACGGGCGGCTGGTCTATGTGTTCTCTCAGGACTTCACCGTCTTTGGCGGCAGCCTGTCGAAACGCCATGCGGAGAAGATCTGCAAGGTGATGGACACCGCGCTGAAGGTCGGCGCGCCCGTCATCGGCATGAACGACAGCGGCGGCGCGCGTATTCAGGAAGGCGTGGCCAGCCTTGGCGGCTATGCCGAGGTGTTCCAGAAGAATGTGCTGGCATCGGGCGTGGTCCCGCAGATCAGCCTGATTATGGGGCCATGCGCGGGCGGGGCGGTTTACAGCCCCGCAATGACCGACTTCATCTTCATGGTGAAGGACTCCAGCTACATGTTCGTCACCGGGCCGGACGTGGTGAAGACCGTCACCAATGAAGAGGTGACGCAGGAAGAGCTGGGCGGGGCGGTGACCCACACCACGAAAACCAGCGTGGCCGATATCGCGTTCGAGAACGACATCGAGACGCTGATGGCGACGCGCAATTTCTTCGATTACCTGCCGCTGAGCAACCGCGAGCCGGTGCCCGAGCGCCCGACCAGCGATCCATGGGACCGCGAGGAACAGAGCCTCGACACGCTGATCCCCGACAACGCCAACCAGCCTTACGATATGCACGAGGTAATCCGGAAGGTTCTGGACGAGGGCGATTTCTTTGAAATCCAGCCGGCCCATGCCGGGAATATCCTGTGCGGCTTTGGCCGGGTGGAAGGCCGCACCGTGGGCGTGGTCGCGAACCAGCCGATGGTGCTGGCCGGTGTGCTCGATATCAATTCCTCGAAGAAGGCCGCGCGCTTCGTGCGGTTCTGCGATGCGTTCGACATTCCGATCGTGACCTTCGTGGATGTGCCCGGCTTCCTGCCCGGCACCGCGCAGGAACTGGGCGGCATCATCAAACACGGCGCGAAACTGCTGTTCGCCTATGCCGAGGCGACCGTGCCCAAGATCACCGTCATCACCCGCAAGGCCTATGGCGGGGCCTATGACGTCATGGCGTCCAAGCATCTGCGCGGCGATTTGAACTACGCTTGGCCGACCGCCGAAATCGCCGTGATGGGCGCAAAAGGCGCGGTGGAAATCATCTTCCGCCAGGACCGCGGCGATGCTGAAAAGATCGCCGAGAAAACGAAGGAATATGAAGACCGCTTCGCCAACCCCTTCGTGGCGGCGAGCCGTGGGTATATCGACGAGGTGATCTACCCGCACTCGACCCGCCGCCGGATCGCGCTGGGACTGCGGAAACTACGCGGGAAGCAGCTCGAGAACCCGTGGAAGAAGCATGACAATATTCCGCTGTGAGGTTATTGATGAGCGACTTCTTCAAATCTGTTCCGGTCATGCTACTGGCGCTTGGAATTGGAATTGGTTTAGGCGTATCGCTTACGGTTGGTCTTGAGTTCTCCAAGGCTGATGGAGCGCGATTTCTTGGTGGCCTGATAGGCGCGCTCATCGCAGTAAGCGGTGCCGTAACCCTTCATTTTTTGAAAGAATCTGGAGAGACTCGAGAGAGGCGTAAGCATCTGCGAATGTTGATGCGTAATTGCAAAGAATTTGGGGAATCTGTTATTAAAGATTTCGAGAATAATGGATCCGACTTGGATTGTTCTCTTGAAGCATTTACCGATCAGATGAAATATACTAAAGAATATGCTGAATCACGGAGATTTGAAGATTTCGCAATTTCGAAAGCTTACAGTTTCTTCGACAACATAAATTTCGAGCATTTTGATTTGAATGAAAATGATTTCGAGCGTGATGAGGTCCGCGAATACGTAGTGAAAGCCGTGACGACCTATGTACGGCTCGTAGAGCGAGCAGAACTTCACTTCAACGACAATTGAATGTTGAGAACTAATATGAAACTCGGCCGTCTCAACCATATCGGCGTCGCAACGCCTTCGATCACGGAATCGCTGCGCTATTATCGCGATGTCATGGGTGCGACGATCAGCCATGAGCCGTTCGATCTGCCGGAGCAGGGGGTGAAGGTCTGCTTCGTCGACACGCCCGGCGCTGACGGGACCGAGGGCACGCAGATCGAGCTGATCGAGCCGTTGGGGCCGGACTCGCCGGTCACAAAGTGGATGGAGAAGAAGCCTTACGGCGGGCAGCATCATGTCTGTTATGAGGTTGAGGATATCGGCGAGGCGCGCACGTGGTTCGAGGGGCTAGGCAAACGCATCCTCGGCCCCACGCGCATCGGGGCGCATGGCACACCGATCTTCTTCCTCCACCCCAAGGATATGATGGGCCAACTGACCGAGATTATGGAAACGCCGAAGGACGGCGGGCATTAGCGCGACTACCAAAATTCCGCTCGTCCTGAGCTTGTCGGGACCGCAGGTGGGCATTGCCCAACGACCGCACTTTCTTCTAGCGCAGTTCCAGAAATGAAGGACGACCCTTCGACAGGCTCAGGGTGAGCGAGTTGGGAGGATAGTGAACGGATTTTACGATGACCGACAAACCCACCTATGACGACTGGAAAGCCCGCGCCGACAAGGAAGTGAAGGGCCGCGACCTCACATGGAATACGCCCGAGGGAATCGCGATCAAGCCGCTCTACACCAGCGAGGACACAGCCGATCTGGACCCCGGCGTCCCCGGTATCGCGCCGTTCACGCGCGGGCCCTATGCCAGCATGTATACCGGCCGCCCGTGGACCATCCGGCAATATGCGGGCTTCTCCACCGCCGAGGAATCGAACGCATTCTACCGCCGCAATCTGGCCGCCGGACAGAAGGGGCTGAGCGTCGCTTTCGATCTCGCCACCCACCGCGGCTATGACAGCGATCATCCGCGCGTGGTTGGTGATGTCGGCAAAGCGGGCGTCGCCATCGACACCGTGGCGGACATGGAAATCCTGTTCGACCAGATCCCGCTCGACACGATGAGCGTCTCCATGACGATGAACGGCGCGGTGATCCCGGTCCTCGCCTTCTACATCGTCGCGGGTGAGCGGCAGGGGATCGATACGGCCAAGCTGTCCGGCACCATTCAGAACGACATTCTGAAGGAGTTCATGGTCCGCAACACCTATATTTATCCGCCCGAGCCTAGCATGCGGATCGTCAGCGATATCATCGCATATACCTCGGCCAACATGCCGAAATTCAACAGCATTTCGATTTCGGGCTATCACATGCACGAGGCGGGGGCGACGGCGGTACAGGAACTCGCCTTCACGATTGCGGACGGAAAGGAATACGCCAAGCGCGCGATGGAAGCGGGTCTGGATATCGACGCCTTCGCGCCGCGCCTGTCGTTCTTCTGGGGCATTGGCATGAATTTTTTCATGGAAGTCGCCAAGATGCGCGCCGCACGCCAGCTGTGGCACGATGTGATGGACGATCTGGGCGCGCAGAACCCCAAGTCCAAGATGCTGCGCACGCATTGCCAGACATCGGGTGTCAGCCTGCAGGAGCAGGACCCCTACAACAACGTCATCCGCACCACGGTGGAGGCGATGGCGGCGGTACTGGGCGGTACGCAGTCGCTCCACACTAATGCGCTGGATGAAGCGATTGCGCTGCCGACCGATTTCAGCGCGCGCATCGCCCGCAACACGCAGCTGGTGCTGCAAGAGGAAAGCGGCATCACCAATGTCGCCGATCCGCTGGGCGGGAGCTACTATGTCGAGAGCCTGACTGCGGCCTTGGTGGAGGAAGCGCGCAAGGTGCTGGCCGATGTCGAGAAGGAGGGCGGGATGACCGCCTATGTCGCGACCGGCAAGCCCAAGGCCGCCATCGAACGTGCCGCTGCCGAGAAGCAGGCCAGCGTGGACAAAGGCGATACGGTGATCGTTGGCGTGAACAAATATCGCCGCGAAACCGAGGACGAGATCGACACGCTCGACATCGACAACCACGCAGTCCGCAAGAGCCAGATTGCACGGCTGGAGAAAGTGCGCGCAGGCCGGGACGAGGCCGCATGTCAGGCTGCGCTGCGGGCTTTGACTGCTGGCGCGCGCGCTTCGACAGGCTCAGCGCGAACGGATGTTGGAAATGGGGACAGCACAAGTCCCGTTCGGCCTGAGCCTGTCGAAGGCCAAGGGCCAACGCTCGACAACAATTTCCTCGCCCTCGCCGTGGAAGCCGCGCGGCATGACGCAACGCTGGGCGAGATTTCCTCGGCCATGGAGGAGGTGTTCGGCCGCCACGATGCAACGCCCAAACCGGTCAGCGGCGTGTATGCCACGGCCTATGAATTTGACCGCCGCTGGCAGCAGGTGCTTGACGGGGTGAGCGCGGTCGAGCGCCGCCTTGGCCGCAAGCCGAAGATCATGGTCGCGAAGATGGGCCAGGACGGCCACGACCGCGGGGCGAATGTCATTGCAAGCGCCTTTGCCGATATGGGTTTCGACGTGGTCAGCGGACCTCTGTTCCAGACCCCTGAAGAAGCGCGCGATATGGCGCTGGAAAACGACGTGGACGCGGTCGGTGCCAGCAGCCTCGCGGCAGGCCACAAGACGCTGATCCCCGAGCTCATTACCCTGCTGAAAGAAGCGGGCCGCCCCGATATCAAGGTCGTCGCCGGGGGCGTGATCCCGCCGCAGGATTATGACTTCCTGCGCGAGGCCGGGGTGCAGGGCATCTACGGCCCGGGCAGCAATGTGGTTGAATGCGGCGCGGACATGCTGCGCCTGCTGGGCCACAATATGCCGCCTTCGGGCGAGGATATGGACGAGGCGGCGGAGTGAGCTACGGCGATAAGCCAGCACTGAGCGCTTCGCAGAAGATCGGCTGCGCAGTGTATGTCGTTGCCGTATATCCACTGATATATCTCGGCTTCTTCGCTGGTATCTTGGGTTTTTGGGAAGAAGCGTCTCTTCCGATTTGGCAAAAGCTTTTGGGGTTTGTCGTCCTAACCATTCTACCGTTTGTAGGCGGGATACTCCTTCTAAGATTCTTTATGCGAGACAATAATTGACCCAAATCCGCACCGACTGGACCCGCGAAGAGATCGCTGGGCTCTTCAATCTTCCTTTCACCGAGCTGCTGTTTCAGGCCGCATCGGTCCACCGCGAGTATCACCCACCGGAGCAGGTGCAGCTGTGCACGCTGCTCAGCATCAAGACGGGCGGTTGCCCCGAGGATTGCGGCTATTGCAGCCAGTCGGTTCATGCCGATAGCGGCGTCGAGGCGACCAAGCTGATGGATGTGCGCGCTGTGCTACAATCGGCGGCTCAGGCGAAGGATGCAGGTAGCCAGCGCTTCTGCATGGGGGCGGCATGGCGCAATCCAAAAGACCGCGACATGCCCGCGATTGTCGAGATCGTGAAGGGCGTCGCAAGCATGGGGATGGAGACCTGCATGACGCTGGGCATGCTGACGCCGAAACAGGCCGACATGCTCGCGGAAGCGGGCCTCGATTATTACAACCATAACATCGACAGCAGCCCGGAATATTACGAGCGGGTGATCAGCACACGCAATTTCGAAGAGCGGATCGAGACGCTGGATCACGTGCGCGGTGCGGGCATCAATGTCTGCTCCGGCGGGATCGTGGGCATGGGCGAAACGCGCGAGGACCGGGTGGGCTTCGTCCACACGCTTGCCACCCTGCCGCAGCATCCCGAAAGCGTGCCGGTCAATGCGCTGGTGCCGGTGAAGGGAACGGTGCTGGGCGATATGCTGGCCGACACTCCGCTGGCGAAGATCGACGATATCGAATTCGTCCGCACGGTCGCGGTGGCACGGATCACGATGCCGATGAGCATGGTGCGGCTGAGTGCCGGGCGCGAGAGCATGAGCGAGGCGACGCAGGCGCTGTGCTTCTTGGCGGGTGCGAATTCGATCTTCACCGGCGACAAGCTGCTGACCGCGCCCAATGCGGGCGATGACAGCGATGGGGCATTGTTTGCGAAGCTGGGCCTTACGCCCCTGCAGCAGGAGGAGCCAATGCGCCGCGAAGCAGTCAGCCAAGACCGTGCGCCCGAGCCTGCACAATGATTGGCAGCTTGGCGGCATTTGTCCTCTCGGCATCACTTCCGGCGGCATGGACCGAGCCTTTGCCTCTGGTGGTGGGTGAGACGTTCGAGGTCGAGGCGCTGGATGCGGTGCGGTCTGTCAACGTGATCCTGCCGCCAGACTATGCAGACAAGCCGGACGAGATCTGGCCGATAATCGTTCAGATCGACGGTGGGGCAGAGCAGGACCTCTATCTCGCCAATGGTCTGGAAAAATGGAACCGCCTTTGGGGGCGCAGCCAGCCGGCAATTCTCGTCGGTATTGAAACGGTGGACCGCCAGCGAGAATTGCTGCCGCTTACCGACAATCCCGATGAGCGTGCACAATACCCGGCTGCCGGGGAAAGCGACGCCTTCCGGAGCTGGCTGTCCGAGGTGGTGCTGCTGCAGATTATGGCGCGTTATCGCCACAATGGGACGGCGATCCTTGTGGGTGAGAGCGCGGCTGGGCACTTCGTGGTCGAAACCTGGTTGAAACAGCCGCAGCTTTTCAGCGGATACGCGGCGATATCGCCCAGCCTGCAATGGAATTCGCAAGCGCTTGTGAAGGGTATCGCGCAGACCATCGATGCGCGCCCGCCCATCTATTTGTCGCTGGCCGATGAAGGGGGCGAAACGGAGCAGGGCATGCTTGGCTTGCTGGCGCGCCTCGATCCCGCGCAGCCGCATTGTTTTTCCGACCGCCGTGAGGAACTTCGGCACGCCACCAGCCTGCATGGGTTGCTGCCCGAAGCCCTCCAATATTTGTTGCCGACAGAGGCCGACTGGCTCGAGGAATTCGGGCTCGGCCTGCGATGCGATGGCGGCGGCTAAAGGGGACGCGGTGAACCTCGGTTTCTCCGTCCCCGAACTCCTCCCGCATGCGCGATCCGGTGGGCGGCTTAAGATCGGACTGCGGGCGCTGGGGGAGGGCGAATGGCTGCAACCCAATCCCGATTTGGCCGCCCGCGCCGCTGCTTTCGAAGCATATCCCGGCAGTGTGATGCTGACCCCTGAAGCTCAGGCTCCCGGCGCGGAACTCGCAGCCATGCTCGGTGTGACCGGAGCGCTTCCCGACGCGGCCCGCGCTTGTCACGAGGATATGTGCCTGCTGACCCGCACACCCGGTGAAGACATCTACCGCCTGATCGGAGCCGCCGTCGCCTACCCGACCGACTGGACCGTGGCGGACAAGATGGGCCTCCCGCTCGCCGCGCTGCATGGGCCGATCCACGGCTATGCCGAGCAGCTCGCCACCGGTGTCGATCGCTTTATGGCCAAGCTGAAGGCAGGGCCGATCTATGGCCGGGGCAACTGGTTCATCGTCGATGACGGTGCGCTCAGGCATCTGCCCGGCCCGCGAGCAAGGTTCGCAAAAGTCATGCCTGACAACGCCGGCGAAACCCTGTTCGCCCGCTGCGAGCGCCAGACCCTGCGTCGCTTGCCGGAAACGGGCGCGATCCTGTTCACGATCGGTGTGTATGTCCAGCCGCTGGGCGCTTTGCCTAGTTCTTCCGTCAGGTGGCTGTCACAGGCTGCGCAGGCTATCCCGCCCGGAGAACGCGAGCGGCGCGGCATCGGGGCTTACCTTCCGGCGCTGATCGGCTATGCGAACATGCGCGAAACGGAGAAGGTGCAATGATCCTGACAGCCCTGATGCTGCTGCAAAGCGCGGCTGCGATCGATTGCGAGGATGCGATGACGCAGGCCGACATGAACTGGTGCGCCGCCCAGGACTACAATCGCGCGGACGAGGCGTTGAACCGGCAATGGTCGGCCACCGCAGCGGAGATGAAACGCCGCGATGCGCGCGGGCCGGATGACGGACGGCCCGGCTATTTCCAGACCTTGCTCGAGGCCCAGCGCGCGTGGCTGACCTACCGCGATGCGCATTGCCGGTCCGAAGGATTTTACGCACGCGGCGGCTCGCTGGAGCCGTTGCTGGTTGCCACCTGCAAAACCGATTTGACCGAAGCGCGCACGGAGCAGCTTGCGTCGCTGGCCGAGGATATTTGATGACCGACAACCACAGACTAGAGACCAAAGCGGTCCACGCAGGCTGCGAGCCCGACACGGCCACCAATGCCCGCGTGACTCCGGTCTATCAGACGTCGTCCTACGTGTTCGACGATGTCGACCATGCCTCGCGCCTGTTCAATCTTCAGGAATTCGGCAACATCTACACCCGCATCATGAACCCCACCAATGCCGCGCTGGAGGGGAAAATTGCCGCGATGCATGGCGGGGTCGGCGCGCTGGCAGTCGCGTCGGGCCATGCAGCGCAGATGATCGTGTTTCACACGCTGATGGAGCCGGGCTGCGAGATTGTTGCCGCGAAAAAGCTCTATGGCGGCTCTCTCAACCAGCTGGGCCACAGTTTCAAGAAGATGGGCTGGCACACCAATTTCGTCGATGCGGATGATCCCGCCAATGTGGCGGCAGCGATTACCGACAAGACGCGGGCGGTGTTTATCGAAAGCCTCGCCAATCCGGGCGGCGTTGTTCAGGATATCGCGGCGATTGCGAAAGTTGCGCATGATGCGGGCCTGCCGCTGATTGTCGACAACACGATGGCCAGTCCGGCCCTGTGCCGCCCGATTGAACACGGCGCGGATATTGTGGTGGAATCGACCACCAAATTCCTCAACGGCCACGGCAATTCGGTGGGTGGCGTGATCGTGGATTCGGGCCAATTCGACTGGACCGCATCGGACAAGTTCCCCACAATGAGCCAGCCCAATGACAGCTATCACGGGGCAGTGCTGAGCGAGGCGGTCGGCGATATTGCGTTCATCATTGCGTGCCGCGTCCTGGCGCTGCGCGATCTTGGCCCCGCCATGGCTCCGATGAATGCGTTTCTGACGTTGACCGGCATGGAAACGCTCAGCCTGCGGATGGAGCGGCATTGCAGCAATGCGCAGGCGCTCGCCGAGTGGCTTCAATCTCACGAGAAGGTCGCGTGGGTCGGCTATGCCGGATTGCCGGACAGCCCCTATCACGGTCTTGCGCAGACCTATCTCGGCGGGCGGGGCGGGGCGGTTTTCACCTTCGGCCTGAAGGGTGGATATGATGCCGGTGTGAAGCTGGTGTCAGGCGTCAAATTGTTCAGCCACCTCGCCAATATCGGCGATACCCGCTCGCTCATCATCCATCCGGCGTCGACAACCCACAGCCAGCTCAGCGAGACGGAATTGCTTTCCGCCGGCGCCGGACCCGACGTGGTGCGCGTATCGGTGGGTATCGAGCATATCGACGACATCATTGCCGACATGACACAGGCGCTTGCCACCATCTGAATTCGCGGAAAGACCACTTCATGTTCAAGAAAATCCTGATTGCCAATCGCGGTGAAATTGCCTGCCGCGTTATTAAGACCGCTCGCCGGATGGGGATCGCCACTGTCGCGGTCTATTCCGATGCCGATGCGCGCGCGCCGTTTGTGAAGATGGCAGACGAGGCGGTGCATATCGGGCCGTCGCCCGCTGCGGAAAGCTATCTGATCGCGGACAAGATCATCGCTGCGGCCAAGCAAACCGGCGCAGAGGCAGTTCATCCGGGCTACGGCTTCCTGTCCGAACGCACCAGCTTTGCCGAAGCATTGGCGGCGGAAGGCATCGAGTTCATTGGCCCGCCCGTGAACGCAATTGCCGCGATGGGCGACAAGATCGAGTCCAAGAAACTGGCGATGGAAGCGGGCGTGAATGTGGTGCCCGGTTTCGTCGGCGAAATCGAGGATACCGAGCACGCGGTGCGGATTTCCGAAGAGATCGGCTATCCGGTGATGATGAAGGCCAGCGCGGGCGGGGGCGGCAAGGGCATGCGGCTCGCCTATTCCGAGAAGGATGTTCGCGAAGGCTTCGAAGCGACCAAGCGTGAGGGGCTGAACAGCTTCGGCGATGACCGTGTGTTTATCGAGAAATTCATCCTCAACCCGCGCCATATCGAGATTCAGATTCTCGGCGATAAGCACGGCAACATCCTGTATCTCAACGAACGCGAATGCAGCATCCAGCGCCGCCACCAGAAGGTGGTGGAAGAAGCGCCGTCGCCCTTCGTCACGCCGAAGATGCGCAAGGCGATGGGCGAGCAATGCGTCGCCCTGTCAGAGGCTGTGGGCTATTACAGCGCGGGCACGGTGGAGCTGATTGTCAGCGGTGCGGACCCTACTGGCGAGAGCTTCTACTTTCTCGAAATGAACACCCGCCTGCAGGTGGAGCATCCCGTCACCGAGGCGATCACCGGGATCGATCTGGTCGAGCAAATGATCCGCGTCGCGGCTGGCGAGAAGCTCGAGATGACGCAAGGCGATATCGGCATCGATGGCTGGTCGATCGAGAACCGCGTCTATGCCGAAGACCCGTATCGCGGCTTCCTGCCCAGCACTGGACGTCTGGTCGAATATCAGCCGCCGCTGGAAGGCTGGACCGATGATGGCAGCGCCAATGGCCGGCGCGGCGTGGACGGAGTGCGCGTGGATGACGGCGTCTATGAAGGCGGCGAAGTCAGCATGTTCTACGACCCGATGATCGCCAAGCTGGTGACCTGGGGCGAGACTCGCGACGAGGCGGCAGATCTGCAAATCCAGGCGCTCGACGCATTCCGCATCGAAGGGCTGGGGCACAATGTCGATTTCCTGTCGGCGCTCATGCAGCACCCGCGTTTCCGGTCGGGTGAACTCACCACCGGCTTTATCGCGGAGGAATATCCTGACGGTTTTGAAGGCGCGGCTGCTTCGGACGAACTGAAGCGCGGATTGGCGGCGATTGGCGGTATTATCGCGACTGTCGATGCCGACCGTGCGAGGCGCATTGACCAACAGTTGGATGGAGCGCTTTATGCACCCGGTGATTGGGCTGTGCGGATCGGGGAGCGGGAAGAAGGATCGACTGATTACACGGTCGTGCTGGAAGAAGACTCCATCACTGTCGACGGCAAGCCAGTGGATGTCAGTTTCGACTACACGCCTGGCGAGCGGATGATCGCTGTCGAGCTGGAAGGCGAGACGATGACCATCCAGCTCGCGCCGACCAACACCGGCTATGCGATCACCACGCGCGGGCGCACGCACCATTTGCGCATTCTGCCCCAGCGTATCGCCCATTTGACAAAGCATATGAACGAAAAGGTGCCGCCGGACCTTTCCAAAATGCTAATCTGCCCGATGCCAGGCCTGCTGGTGAAACTGCATGTGGCGGAAGGCGAAGAGGTCCAGCCGGGGCAGCCGCTGGCCACCGTCGAAGCGATGAAGATGGAGAACATCCTGCGCGCCGAAAAGGAAGGCACAATCGCCGCAATCAATGCCGCGGAAGGCGAAAGTCTTGCTGTCGACGCGGTAATTCTCGAACTGGAATAGTGGCTGCAAACTGCCGTTTTCACGACTTGTTCACTGCCCTGTTACCGCTTTGTTGATATTGTGTGGTATGGATTAAGCCACGCAAGCAGCAGGGAGGAAGCGATGGCACGCAGAGGGATCGGGTACTTCGATAAGAAGGGGCATTTCTTCAAAAGCCCCAACGATGCGACGACAAGCGATTTGTCCGCACTGCTCGGGCAGATCGGGGAGGGCGACTCTCTTGCCCCCGGTATCGCCCATATGCTGCTGGATAAGCGCGCCGAGCTTGAGGCGATATTTGCCGAGCACGATGCGATGATTGCCGATTTGGAGGAAGGGAACGTGGCCTCGATTGGTGACCATAGCAATGTCGCCGTTCTCGCCAATCATGATCCCTCGGCGCAGGACAAGACCGGCTGATTTCCGGCTTCGCGACTCCATGCACGTCAACCACAGCCACGAAGAACCAGCGGCGGAGGAAACCACCTTCGACGATTTTCTGAAGGTGGATATCCGCGTGGGTGTGATCGTCTCGGCAGACGATTTCCCCGAGGCCCGCAATCCGGCTTATAAATTGGTGATCGATTTCGGCCCGGCGATCGGGGAAAAGAAAAGCTGCGCTCAGATTGTGACGAATTACCAGCGCGACGAACTGGTCGGGCGCCAGGTCGCCGCCGTGGTGAATTTCCCGCCGCGCCAGATCGGGCCAGCCATGTCCGAGGTGCTGACACTGGGCTTTGCCGACGAGGCGGGCGAGGTGGTGCTCTTTGCGCCGGACAGCGCCGTGCCCATCGGCTCGCGGCTGTTCTGAACATGGGAACTTGAACGCATGCGGATTGCCCCTCTGACCATGCTGAGCGCAGCGCTCCTGATGAGTTCATGCGTGGCTTCTGGCGACCCGCAGCCAGAGCCGGTGCCGGAGGGCGAGCATGGCTATTCCAGCGCGGATGCCGCCAGCTGCGTTGTGAAAAACGGCAGCTACCAAAGACGCGGCATGGCGGGGCAGTATAGCTGCGCGGTGCCCTATGCCGATGCCGGAAAAACCTGCTCGGCGGCGTCCGATTGCGAAGGCCAGTGCCGTGTCGCTGACTCGTCCGCCAAACCGGTCACCGGCCAGTGCCAGGCGACCACCGATCCCTTTGGGTGCTACGAATATTTTAGCGATAGCGGCGAAGTGGTTGGCATCTGCGTGGATTAGGCGAGAACAAGACTCCGCCCCGATTCTGCCGGACGCGACGCGTCACAAGTCTAGATGATAGCACTGGTTGTGCGGTCCGTTCGTATAACCCGCAAAGGCATTGCCCGGCTCAAACCCGTATTTCCGATAAAGCGCGATGGCAGCGGCAAAATCTTCGCTAGTGCCCGTTTCCAGACTTAGGCGCCGGACGCCTTGGGTGCGCGCGCGTTCGATAATGGCCTCCAGTACGGCGCGTCCCGCTCCGAGCCCGCGATGCTGAGGGTCAGCGCGCATGGATTTGATCTCGGCGTGGTGGGGTGAGAGCCGCTTTAGAGCGCCGACAGCCGCCAAAGAGTCCCCGTCTCTGCATGCGAACAGGGTGATTTCCGGCCCTGATAAGCCCGACACATCGAGCGCAAAGCTCGTGCCCGGTGGCGAAATGGCGTGCATGTCCCGCTGGTGCATTTCGAGCAGAGCGCAGACTTGCGGATCATCCAGACCGGCCTCGCTCACCTCCATGGTCATTCCTCCACAATCGCCACCGCGCGGATCCACCCGGCGCTGGCCCGCTCGATCTTCACCGGAAAGCAGCTGAGGGTGAAGCCGGTGGCGGGGAGGGCTTCGAGATTGGTCAGTTTCTCGATCTGGTAATACGGTCGGATGCGCCCCGCCTTGTGGCCTTCCCAGATGATTGAGGGATCGCGGGTTTCGGCCCATTTCTTCGCCGTGTGGCTGAACGGGGCGTCCCAGCTCCATGCGTCGGTGCCGACTACTTCCACGCCGTTGGCGGTCAGGTAGAGCGTGGCCTCTGCGCCCAGACCCACGCCCTGATCGGTGAAGTTCTCCGTGCCGTAAATCGCGCCTGACTGGACCAGCACGATATCGAGCGGCTGGAGCGTGTGGCCGATGCGCGCCAATTCTGCCTCGACTTCCGCCGCGCTGACGACATGGCCGTGCGGCAGACCGGAAAAATCGAGCTTCACGCCAGGGCGAAGGAACCGGTCGAGCGGAGCCTCATCGATGCTGGGCGCAGCTTTGCCCCCATTATCCGTCGTTGAATGATAGTGCCACGGCGCGTCCATATGGGTGCCATTGTGGGTTGAGAGCTCCAGCATCTCGACCGCCCATCCTTCGCCGTCGGGCAGGTCCTCTTTCTCCAGACCGGGGAAGAACATCGCGATCTGCTCCCACGTGCTTTCGTGGGTCATGTACTGGATTTTCGGGCGCATCACATCGGGGTCGGAAATCACGTCATTGGTGATCGGGATCGACAGGTCGACGAAACGGGGCATCAATGCGCCTGCAATTGTTCGGCCAGGAACGCGGCGATGTCGGCCATGTCCACATCATGCGCCAGATAAGCCTCGCCGATACCGCGCAGCAGGATGAAGGGCAGGGTGCCGGCATCCATCTTCTTGTCGTGCAGCATGTGATCCGCCAGCGTCTGCCCGCTGCAATCGAGGCCCAATGCGGCGAGTTCCGACGGCAAGCCAGCTGCACCAATCGCGCTCGCAACCGTGTCGGCATCATCCGCGCTGATCTCGCCGCGACGCGCCGAATACCGCGCCGCCAGCACCATGCCCAGCGCAACGCCTTCCCCGTGCAGAAGCCGGTCCGAAAAGCCGGTCTCGGCCTCCAGCGCGTGTCCGAAAGTATGCCCGAGATTGAGCAGCGCCCGCGCGCCGCTGGTCTCGCGCTCGTCCTCGGCCACGATTCGCGCCTTGGCCGCAACGCTGCGCGCGACGGCCTCTTCCAGCGCGGCTTCGTGATGGGCGAGAACCGCATTCCCGTGCTCGCCCAACCACGCAAAAAATTCTGCATCGCCGAGGATGCCGTATTTGATGACTTCGGCATAACCGGCGCGCATTTCGCGTTCCGGCAACGTGGCGAGCGTATCGGTGTCGGCCAGCACGAGCGAAGGCTGATGGAACGCCCCGACCAGATTCTTGCCCGCCGCCGTATTGATCGCGGTCTTCCCGCCGACCGAGCTATCCACCTGCGACAGCAGAGTGGTGGGCAGTTGAATAAACCCGCAACCCCGCTTCAGGATCGCGCAGGCAAAGCCGGTCAGATCGCCGACCACGCCGCCGCCAAGCGCCATCACATGATCGCCGCGTTCCACGCCTTGCTCCAGCAGCCAGTCGATCAGGGTCTGCAGGCCGGACCAGCTCTTCGATCCTTCCCCGGGTTCGACAAGGAACAGGGCATGTTCTTTGCCCGCGCTTTTGAGCGAGGCGACCAGCGTCTCGCCATGGGCGTCCCATGCATTGCGGTCCGCGACAATGGGCACGGTGGACTTGCGCAACAGCGCTTCCGCATGATGCGCGGCCTCGCCCAGCAAGCCGCGGCCGACCCGCACTTCATAGGAACGGCCAGCCAAAGCGACGGGAATTACAGCCATCGGTCGATTGCCTCCAAAATCATTGTCGCCGTTTCGGCATGGGGGCCATTTTTGCTGACAATCCGAACGGGTGCCTCCCCATACAGGGGAGCACGTTCGGTATGCAGTCTGGTGAGGATTTCTGCCGGATCACCCTGTTTCAGCAGGGGCCGCGTGTTGCGGCGGCTGGTCCGTTCGACCAGAGTTTCGATATCGCAATCGATCCACACGCCAATGGCTTGCTCAAGAATGAGCGCCCGCGTTTCGGGATCGACAAATGCGCCGCCGCCGGTGGCAATCACACCGTGGCCTTCGTCGATCAGACGGGCGATCACGCGCCGCTCCCCATCCCGGAAAACCGCCTCGCCGTGTTTCTCGAAAATCTCTGCGACCGACAGCTGCGCCGCCTCTTCGATGGCGGTGTCGGCGTCGATAAAGCTGCGCTGTGTCAGTTCCGCCAGCTTGCGCCCGACGGTCGATTTGCCCACGCCCATCAGTCCCACCAGCACGATCGGACGGGCAATCCGCCGCGCGATGGCCGCAATCTGCGGATTGTCCAACGGTTCGCTGTGGGTATCCATTGTCGCCGGACCTAGAGATAGGCTAGGGCGCTTGCAACCAAGGGCGCAGTTGCGCCTGCCAAGAAGAATTTTAGGGTAGCGGATTGATGATCGATGCGCAGAAGGCTGGCGGCATGCGTAGGACCGGAGTGATCATCGCAGCGGGCGCGGCACTGCTGCTGGTCTGGGCATGGTGGGATGGCGGCGAGCAATCGCTGGTGCCGATGGAACATCCGGTGGATCTCCCGCCGGAGCTGTCCGGCGATCTGGCGGAGGGCCGATAATGAAGCGTGGATTGCTTACCGGTGCAGGCGCACTGGCGCTGGGCGCGGCTCTGGTCGTGGGCGGCGTGTCGGGCCAGTGGGCCGGAAACGGGGCTCTCGCTCAGGATGCGCCCGAGAGCCTGCTTCCGCCCGGTTTCGACGATCCCGCGCCAGCGCCCGCTCCCGCGCCTGCGCCAGCACCGGCTCCGCGCCCGGCGCCGCCGCCTGCATCGCGGCCCGCACCGGCTCCGGCACCTGCACCCGCACCCGCTACAAGCCCGCGCCCGCAAGGCACACCGGTTGTCCAGCCTCTGCCCGGAGGGGGCGGGGGTGCAGTGCCCAGCGCGCCTGCCCGTCCGGCAACCGGCGGCGGCACGGCGACTGCTTCCGATGGCCTGCCATCGCTGGCCGATCTGGAGCGGCTGGAGACCGACGAGCTGGACGCGCTGCTGGGTCTGCGCCCGCGCACCGATATTCCGCCCGCCGCGCGGCGTTCGCTCGGCCAGGTCGGCATCCTTGCCCCGGCAGAGGGCGGCTTGCCGACCGGCTCGCTTGCGCGGCAACCGGCATCGCTGGTTCGTGCGGCCTTGTCGGGAACGGACGGGCAACTGGTCTCGCGCTGGGGCCACATCATGCTGCGCCGAGCGCTCGCCAGCCGTCTGGCCGCGCCAGAGGGGATGGACCCGGTTACCTTTGCAGCCTTGCGCGCGCGCTTGCTCAACCGGATGGGCGAACATGCGGCCGCGCGCGCGATTGTGCAGGATATCGATACCGAAGACTGGAACAACGCCTTGGCTGGCGGCGCGATCAACGCGTATCTCGGCACGTCCGACATTGTCGGCATTTGCCCGCTGGCGCGCTATCGCGGCGATGTGCGCGAGGGGGAACAGTGGAACCTGCTCCGGGCAATCTGCAACGCCTATGCCGGCGAAACGGGCCGCGCGCGGCGTGAAATCGGCAAGATGCGGTCCGATGGCGATGTGCCGGTCATCGATGCCTTGCTGGCCCAGCGCTACGCCGGGGCTGCGGGCGAAGGGCGCAGCGCGGTCAATCTGGAATGGGACGACGTCGAGGAACTGACCCCGTGGCGCTTTGCCATGGCCAATGCGTTGGGGGCGGAGATTCCGGCCAGTCTGCTGGAGGATGCGGGGCCGTATTACCAGCGGATCGCGGCGACCATGCCGATGCTTTCCTTCGAACAGCGCATTCCGGCGGCGCGGGAAGCCGCCGAGACAGGCGTTTTGTCGAGCGAGGCGCTGGTCGATCTCTATTCGCAATATTACGCGCTATCGGGCCGGGAGGGCGATATCGGCGAAGACGCGCTCCGCCTGCGTGTGGCCTATGTCAATGAAGACCCGGCCTTGCGCATTTCCGCCATTCGCGGGCTTTGGGGCAGCGCGAATGCGCAACCCGATTATGACCGGCAGATCCTCACCGCCTATGCCGCGGCCCGCGTCCCGGCCGATGCGAATTTCGAGGAAGATGCTGCCGATCTGATTGCGTCGATGCTCGCCGCAGGTCTCGATCAGGATGCGCTGCAATGGGCCAGCGTCGTCTCCGAGGGGAGCGAGGGCTGGGCACTGCTTGCTTTGGCCCAACCGCAGCGGGCGAACCCGGTGGACGAGGGCGCCGTCGATTCCTTCCTTGGTGACGATGAAAGTGCCGAGCAGCGCAAATCGGGCTTTCTGATTGCGGGCCTTGCCGGACTGGGCCGGTTGGAGGCCGATGCTGTGTCGGAATATGATGCGGATCTGGGTCTGCGATTTGCCCGCGAAACCGCGTGGAGCCGGGCGATCGATCAGGCGGGCGAGGCACAAAACAGCGCGCTGGTAGCGATTCTTGCCGGGCTGGGCATGCAGGGGGCGAGCTGGGACAAAATGACCCCGCGCCACCTCTATCATATCGTGCGCGCGCTCGACCGGTCGGGCCTTTCGGCAGAGGCACGGATGATCGCGGCAGAGGCGGTCGCGCGGGGATGACGGTGCCGGCGCACACCCCTTCGCAAACACAGGGCGGCGCTATCGAGGAATTTCTGGTGATGCTGGCTGCAGAGCGCGGCGCGGCGACGAACACACTGGCTGCCTACCGCCGTGACCTTACCGGGGCGGAGGAGCTGATCGGCGATCTGGCTTCGGCCGACCGCAAGGATTTGCAGGGGCTGGGCGCGCAATGGTCCGCCCTCGCGCCTGCGACGGTCGCGCGCAAAGCATCGGCCCTGCGCCAGTTTTACGCCTTTCTGCAGGACGAGAACCTGCGCGGCGATGATCCCTCGGACGCCTTGCCCCGGCCTGTGCCGCGCCGTCCGCTGCCCAAAATCCTCTCGCATGACGATATTGCTGCGCTCTTCGCGCTCGCAGAGGAAGAGGCCGCAGGCGACGCTCCGCTTGCCGTCCGCACATTGGCGCTGCTGGAAATGCTTTACGGCTCCGGCTTGCGGGCCACCGAGCTTGTTTCCCTACCCTTGGCCGCCATCCCGCGCGATGCGCCGTTTCTGACGGTGACGGGGAAGGGCGGACAAGCGCGCATGGTGCCGGTCAGCGGCAGGGCGAAAACGGCTTTGTCGCGCTGGGTAGCCTTGCGCCCAGACGACCGCTCGCCGCATCTCTTCCCCTCGCGGGCCGGACATTTGTCGCGGATACGGCTGTTCCAGCTGGTCAAGGCTCTGGCAGGCCGCGCGGGTCTGGACCCGGCGAAGATCAGCCCGCATGTCTTGCGCCATGCCTTTGCCACGCATTTGCTGGAAGGCGGGGCGGATTTGCGCGTCTTGCAGACCCTGCTGGGTCATGCCGACATAGCCACCACGCAGATTTACACCCATGTCGACGCGTCGCGGCTTGTCGCGCTGGTCAATGAACGGCATCCTTTGGCCAAATCGTCAACAGCTTAGCCGCGATAGCTGCCCCTCCGGTTCGCACTGCGCTTGCGAAGGGCAGGGTAGCGGAGTAGCGACAATCCCATGAATTCCTATCTCGAGTTCGAAAAGCCGATTGCCCAGCTGGAAGCGCGCATTGCCGAATTGCGCAGCGCTGCCGAGGGCGATGACGTCGACATCTCCAACGAGCTGAAGCGGCTCGAGCAAAAATGCACCGACCTGGTGGCGAGCACCTATGCCTCGTTGACGCCGTGGCAAAAAACGCAGGTCGCGCGCCATCCGGCACGCCCGCATTTTCGTGATTTCGTGACCCACGCCTTCGAGGATTTCGTGCCCCTTGGGGGGGACCGCAATTACGGCGAAGACGAAGCGATTATCGGTGGCTTCGCGAAGTTGAAGGGGCGGCGCGTCATGCTGATCGGGCATGAAAAAGGCCACGACACGGAAAGCCGCCTGAAGCACAATTTCGGGATGGGCAAGCCGGAAGGATACCGCAAGGCCATTCGCCTGATGGAAATGGCCGGGCGTTTCGGCCTGCCGGTAGTTACTCTGGTCGATACGTCGGGCGCGTTTCCGGGTGTGGAGGCCGAGGAACGCGGCCAGGCCGAGGCGATTGCCCGCGCGACCGAGGCGTGTCTTGCCCTGCCGGTACCGATGGTCGCCACGATTGTGGGCGAGGGCGGTTCGGGCGGCGCGGTGGCGCTGGCCAGCGCCGAGCGGGTGCTGATGTTCCAACATGCGGTCTATTCCGTGATTTCTCCCGAAGGTTGCGCTTCGATCCTGTGGCGTACGGCGGAAAAAGCGCCCGATGCGGCGGATGCGATGAAAATAACCGCTCAGGATCTCAAGAGGTTGGGCGTGATCGATCGCATCGTGACCGAGCCGGTTGGCGGGGCGCATCGCGATCCTGAAACCGCCTGTGCCCGGCTGGCCGAGACGATTTCCGACGAGCTCGACAAATTGGTCAAAGTGCCGACAGCCGAGCTGCAAATACTGCGGGAAGACAGGTTTTTACAACTCGCGGGGTAGACTTTGGGGAACCCGCGGGGCTTAAAATAGGTTAAGGTCCTATTGAAGACGCGCGGTTGGTGGGCCGGGCGTATGTTGAATCGTGCGGGGAGCCACAACTGATGAATACCTTGAAATTTGCTAAACTTGCGTCGGCCGGCGCGATGGCTTTGGCCCTGTCTGGCTGTCTGGCGAGCGGCGCGCCTATTCCGAGCGCTTCGGCGCCCATCACCCAGTCCGAAGCGCAGCAGGGCGCAGAGGCACATCCGCAATTGCTGGCCGAATTTGGCGGTGCGATGACCGGGCCATACGCGCAATATGTGGAGCAAGTGGGGCAGAACATCGCGGTCCAATCGGGCCTCGGCAATGCCCGCAGTTCGTTCACCGTGTCGCTGGTCAACAGCCCGATCAACAACGCTTTCGCGATCCCTGGCGGCTATGTGTACACCACGCGCCAGCTGGTCACATTGATGAACAACGAGGCCGAGCTGGCCGGCGTGCTGGGCCACGAGGTCGCTCATGTCGCGGCCCGCCACTCGCAGCGCCGCCAGCAGGCAGCGCAGCGAAACTCCATTCTAGGAGCGGCGGGGGCAATCCTGTCCGGGGTTCTGCTTGGCAATAGCGGTGTCGGCGACACTCTCTCGCGCGGTATTCTGCAGGGTTCGCAATTGCTTACGCTGCGTTTCTCGCGCAGTCAGGAACTGGAGGCGGACGAGCTTGGCATTCAGTATCTGACCCGTGCCGGCTATGACCCGATGGCGATGTCCACCGTGCTGCGCAGTCTCGCGCTGCAGAACAATCTCGATGCGCAGATTCAGGGCCGCGGCAATGCGACTATCCCTGCCTGGGCCTCGACCCACCCCGATCCCGCTAGCCGGGTGCAAACTGCTGCTTCCAAAGCGCAGGGTTTGCCGGGGAGTGTTACCAATCGCGACACGTTCCTGACCCGAATCGACGGCATGATCTATGGCGACGATCCGGAACAGGGCATTGTCGAAGGGCGGCAGTTCACCCATCCCGATCTGCGCTTGTCTTTTACCGCGCCCAACGGCTTTTACATGGTCAACGGCACCCGCGCTGTGTCGATAAACGGGCAAAGTGGGAAGGCCCAGATGACGTTGGCGCCATATAACGGCAATCTGAACACCTATGTAAACAAGGTGTTCTCCGATCTGGCGGGTGAAGGGCAGACCATCACCCCGTCGAACCTCCAGCGGACGACGGTGAACGGGCTACCGGCCGTCTACGGAACCGCGCGTGTGAATAATGGCAACAGCCAAGTGGATGTGGTGGTGTTTGCCTACGAGTTTGCGAATGACCGGGCCTATCACTTCCAGGCGATCACGCAGGCGGGCAAATCGAACGTCTTCTCGCCCATGTTCCAGTCGATGCGGAGAATTTCCCAGGCCGAGGCCGACAAGGTCGTGCCGCGCAAACTGGATGTGGTGACCGTGCGTTCTGGAGATACGGTTTCTTCGCTGGCGAATCGCATGGCCTATACCAATGCGCAGGAAACCCGGTTCCGTGTCCTGAACGGGCTTTCGAGTGGCGACACGCTTCAGGCCGGGCAGAAAGTAAAGATCGTCGTTCGCGGTAACTGATGCCGGTAATGCTTCGGACACAAGAAAAGGGCGGCAGGTTTCCCTGCCGCCCTTCTTTTTTTGCCGTTTAGGCGTTGGCTTACGAAGCCAGCGTGTCGGACACATCCTTGAACGTGGTGTTCAGCTCGCTGCCCAGGGTGCTCATGGCGCCCATTGCAGCGACGGCGATCAGAGCAGCGATCAGGCCGTACTCGATAGCGGTTGCACCCTGTTCGTCACGGACGAGGTTCTTGAGAAATTTCATGTGTAGTCTCCTGGTTATTGGTCTTCGTTACCCGACCCGTTGTGGCTCTTTCCGCAGCGGGTGATTTGGTTTCTAGGAGCGAGGCGTTGACAAATTCCTAATGCGGCGAAACATTTTGTAAGCTCAGCCGTCAGATGCGAAATCAGGACCCGCGCGCGTCGACAACTTCGTCCGACACATCATTCCACATACCGATGGTTTCTGTGCCCACACCGGTGACAGCCGCGATCATGGAGAGGAACACCAGAGCAAGGATCAGACCGTATTCGACCGCGGTTGCGCCCGATCGATCGGCCATGATTGCTTTGAACAAATTGTGCACGCATTCACCTGTGGGTTCTGTGGGGTTAGGTACCTCATCGGATATCAGCGTAAAATTTGGGTAAAGATTGCAGGCGGATATGGAAAAAAATCTGACACCCATGCTGGTCGTGGCCGCTGCGGTCCTGCGCGGAGACGGAACGGTCCTGCTGCACCGCCGTCCCGCGGGCGCCGATCATGCCGGTTTGTGGGAGTTCCCCGGCGGGAAGGTGGAGGGGGGCGAAGACACCCGTGCTGCCCTCGTCCGTGAAATAGGCGAAGAGTGCGGCGTCGTGCTGGAGGCGGGCTTGCTCGAACCGGTATCGTTTGCCGCCGGAAAGACGGCGTCGGGCGAGCGCGAACTGGTGTTGCTCCTCTTTACAACGACCCGTTTCACTGGAGAACCGCAGTCGCTGGAAGGCGGCGAATGGCGCTGGCATCCTCTGGCGCAGGCCGCTCGCCTGAAGATGTCTCCACTCGATCGGCAATTGCTGGGGGCACTAATTGCGCATGAGAGGGCGAAGGGGGAGTAAAGGGGATTGCCATCCCCGGAGCACGCCCGTATGTGCCCACCTCCAATGCGCACCCGTAGCTCAGCTGGATAGAGTACCTGACTACGAATCAGGGGGCCGGAGGTTCGAATCCTTCCGGGTGCGCCATAAAAAGGGACTGGCCCCGATAGGGGTCGGTCCCTTTTTTGGTTCTCACAGGAAGGAGGCGAACCTGTTCGGAGTCGGAGGCGCTGCCAAGCGCCGGAGACGGCGAGGAAGCCGCAGGCTGACGAGACAATCCTTCCGGGTGCGCCATAAAAAGGGACTGGCCCCGATAGGGGTCGGTCCCTTTTTTGATTCCGCCTCGTGATATCGGAACCTCACCCCCTTTCTCTGTGTTGAATAGCTAAACACATTGAAAGGAAGCACCTATGTCCGATGCACAAGGCATCTTCACCCGCCTGAAGGAAGACCACGACCACCACCGCGAGCTGCTCGACCAGATGGCCGAGACCAGCGGCGAGACCGAGCGGCGCAAGGAACTGCTCGAGAAATTCACCAAAGAAGTGAAATCGCACGCCGCCGCCGAGGAGCAGGCGCTCTATTCCACCATGCTCCGCAAGCCGCCGACCACCGATGACACGCGTCACTCTGTTGCCGAGCATCACGAGCTGGACGAGGCGCTCAACGATCTGGCCGCCACAGATATGTCCTCGCCCGCGTGGATGGCGAAGTTCAAACAGCTCGACCACGATTACCGCCATCACATTGAGGAAGAGGAGGAAGACCACTTCCCCGATTTCGAAGAGCATCTGAACGATGACGACATCGCCCACATGGAAAAGGTGTTCGACCGCCGGAAGAAAGAAGAAAAGGCCGCGGCGGAAGTGACTCCGGAAAGCAAGGATGCGGCGAAGGAATAAATCCCCTAGCTAGGCCGCAATGGAAAGCGGTGATCCAACAGACAGTGCGCCCGCGCTCGACCAGTCGGCCGAGCCGGGCGTCTGGCGTTTCGGGCTGGCCGAGCGGGCTTCCGTCATCGTCGATGCCGAAGGCTACTTCGCGCATATGCAGCAGGCGATGCTGAATGCCCGGCGCCGGATCATGCTGGTGGGTTGGGATTTCGACACCCGCATCCATCTCTCGCAAGGGCGCCGATGGTATGAGCGTCCGACGGACAATTCCTATCCCGAACGGCTGGGCAGCTTTCTCAGCTGGCTGGTCCGCCATCGTGACGAACTGGAAATTCGCGTTCTGAAATGGGGGCTGTCTTTCTTCCAGCTCGGCGCGCGGGGCTCGATGCTGGTCGATCTGCTGCGCATGTGGCCCAAGAAGCGGATCACGTTCAAATTCGATACCCAGCACCCGATCGGCTGCACCCATCACCAGAAACTGGCCGTGCTGGACGAGAAGCTGGCGGTGTGCGGCGGGATCGATCTGACGCATGACCGGTGGGACACGCGCGAGCACAAGGAAATCGATTCCAGAAGGCGGCGTCCGCGCGGGAAGCCCTATGGCCCATGGCACGACATCACCTTCATGATGGAAGGGCCGATTGCGGGGGAACTGTCCGATCTGTGCCGCGCGCGCTGGCAGAGGGCGGGGGCTGGCAAGCTGGAGGATCTGGAGCCGGCTGGGAAAAGTCTGTGGCCCGAAAAGCTCTCGGTTGATTTCGAAGACGTCGAAATCGGCATCGCACGGACCCGGGCCGAATACGAAGATACCTCGCCGATATGCGAGATCGAGACGCTGATGCTCGATCAGATCGCGGCGGCGGAGCGCTTCATCTATATCGAGAACCAGTATTTCACCTCGCGCAAGATCGCCGATGCGATCATCAAGCGCTTGGAAGAGGAAAACCCGCCCGAAATTGTCCTGGTCCATCCGCAACACGCCGAAGGCTGGCTTGAGCGGCAGGCAATGGATCATGCCCGCTCCGCGCTGGTGCGGTTAATCGGGGAGGCGGACAAGCACGACCGGTTCCGCGTCTATGTGGCGTGGACCGGCGACACCCCGATCTACATCCATGCCAAATTGATGATTGTCGATGACCGCATTCTCAGGATCGGATCGGCCAATCTCAACAACCGTTCCATGGGCCTCGACAGCGAATGCGACGTATTCATCGATTGCGACCGCGAGGCCAATCGCGACAAGGGCTTCGAGGAGACGATCCGCGATTTGCGCACTTCGCTGCTCGCCGAGCATTGCGGTGTGGGAGAAGGGACTATGGCCCAGCTAGTCGAATCGCTCGGCTCCATGCACAAGGCCATCGAACGTTTTGGAGCGGACGGTGTGCGTGCCTTGCGTCCTTTTGAACTTCCTGAATTGGGAGACACAGAAGAGGCGCTGGCCGGATCGCAGTTTTTCGATCCCGAGCATCCGGACGATATGTTCGAACCGTTTGCCCATGGGGGGCTGTTCCGCGAAGGAAGCCGTCTCGGCAGGCTGCGCGACAAGTTGAAGAGGAAGAGTGGATGAGCGACACCAACGGGCAGGACAGCCTACCGAGCAAGCCCGACGTGCCTGAACACGTACAGGATGCCATCCGCACCCTGATCGAATGGACCGGCGACGATCCGCAACGCGAAGGATTGCTAGACACGCCCAAGCGGGTCGCGCGTGCGTGGAAGGAATATTGCCAGGGCTACGAGCACGACCCGGCCCTCCACCTGTCGCGCGTGTTCGAGGAAGTGGGCGGCTACGAGGAGATCGTGCTGCTCAAGGACATTCCGTTCCAGAGCCATTGCGAGCATCATATGGCACCCATCATCGGCAAGGCCGCGATTGCCTATCTGCCGACAGACAAGGTGGTCGGAATTTCCAAGCTGGCCCGCGTGCTGCATGGCTATGCCCGCCGCCTGCAGATTCAGGAGCGCCTGACTGCAGAAGTGGCCGAGTGCATCTGGGATAATCTCCAGCCGCGCGGCGTCGCGGTGGTCATCGACGCCAGCCACGCCTGCATGACCGCGCGCGGGGTTCGCACGCCGGGCGTCTCCATGGTCACCAGCCGCATGATGGGCACCTTTCTTGAAGACCAGCGCAGCCGGAAAGAAGTGCTGAGCCTGATGGGGTATGGCTGAGCAGGCTCGGCATCTTTTTGACACAAAAAAGGGCGCCTCGACGGGCGCCCTTTTCTTATCTGGTTGGCGTGATGCCAATCAAAGTTGGCCGAGCATGTGCTCCGCGCTGGAGACCGAGAAATCGCCCGGTGCTTCGACATTCAGCTCGGTCACTTTGCCGTCGTCGACGATCATCGAATAGCGCTGGCTCCGCTGGCCCAGGCCGAAGCCGCTGCCGTCCATCGTCAGGCCGATGGCTTGGGCAAATTCGCCATTGCCGTCGGCCAGCATGGTTACGCCTTCGCCGCCATCGGCTTTGCTCCATGCGCCCATGACGAACGGGTCATTGACCGAGGTGCAGACCACTTCGTCCACGCCCTTGGCTTTGAGCGCATCCACATTCTCGACATAGCCGGGCAGATGCTTGGCCGAGCAGGTCGGGGTGAACGCGCCGGGGACCGCGAAGAGCGCCACTTTGCGGCCCTTGAAAAACTCGCCGGACTGGACCTGTTCGGGGCCGGCCTCGGTGGCTTTCACCATCTTTACGTCGGGAAGGGTGTCGCCTTTGGAAATGGTCATGCTGTTCAATGTCCTTGCGTTGGATGACGGGAATTCTCGCTTTCCAACATAGGACACCGCAGGCGGCTTGCAAGCAGGAGGAGAGGCCACCGCGTGGTTAAAAGCGCTTTACTTCGGCGGTTTAAACATTCGTAAACCCGGCGCGTCATTTCGGGCTCCAGCAAGCAGGGGTGCTTGCACAGGGGAGACCAGAATGATGACCAGAAATTTCCGACTCGCAGCGGGCTGCATGGCCGCGCTCGTATCCACGACATCGGCCGCCGCGGCTACCGAGGGGGCGACTGAGGACGTCACCGCAGTCGCTGCGACCAGTGATGTCGGCACCGTTGCTGCCGTTGGCACCGACACCGCTGTGATCGAGCCCGCTGTCGCCACGCCAGCCGCGCCCGTCACCTCCATCGGTCCGGTACCGGCCGCTGTCACCAAGCTCGAAACAGCCAAGGCGGTGCGCGAACTCGATATCATGCTGATGGTAAGCTCGCTCGTCTGCCGCCACAGCGCACACGATTTTCAAGCCGAATACCGGGCGTTCTCGGCCCGCCACCTTCCGGAGCTCAATGCCGCCAGCCGGCTGATGCAGGCGGAGCTTGTCGCGCAGCACGGCCAGAAGGGCGCAAAACGCGCGCTGGACCGTATCAGTGTCCGCATGGCAAACACCTTTGGGCAGGGCCATCCCACAATGGATTGTTCCGAACTGAAAGTGGCCACGGCCGAGCTCGCCGCGCGGGCGCCGGGCGAGCAGCTCTACATGACAGCCGTCGCCATGCTGAAGCAGCCGGCGCAGGGCCCGCAGCCGGCCCAGCCAGCGCTGGCGATTGCGGTGAAGTAGCACCCGACACGTAACAAACGGGACGTCCCTGGGCCCCGGCTCGCAAGGAAAATGCGGGTCGGGGCGACCAGGCGACTTCACGATATAAAGATATCTTTATATTTGCTCTTGGAAGGGGAGGCCGCTAAAGCGCAGCCAACCCTTTTGGTGGTTCGTTTGCGGACCGCCCAACTCCTGAGGAGCAAATGATGGCTACTGCCGCACTGGAAAAAGATTACATCATCAAGGATATCGGCCTCGCCCAATACGGGCGTGACGAAATCGCGATTGCCGAAACGGAAATGCCGGGCCTGATGGCTCTGCGCGAGGAATATGGCGCAGCGCAGCCTTTGAAGGGCGCGCGCATCACCGGCTCGCTGCACATGACCATCCAGACCGCCGTGCTGATTGAAACGCTGGTGGCTCTGGGCGCAGAAGTTCGCTGGGCAACCTGCAACATCTTCTCGACGCAGGATCACGCCGCTGCGGCCATCGCCGATCAGGGCATTCCCGTGTTCGCGATCAAGGGCGAAACGCTGGCCGATTACTGGGACTATGTCGGCCGCATTTTCGATTGGGCGACCGGGGACGATGCCGACCTGACGGCCAACATGATCCTCGATGATGGCGGCGATGCCACCATGTTTGCGCTGTGGGGCGCGCGTCTGGAAGCGGGCGAAACCATGCCCGACCCGCAAAACGCCGAAGAAATCGAGATGCAGAAGGCGCTGAAGGCCTACATCGCGAAAAAGCCGGGCTACCTCACCAAGAGCGTCCAGAACATCAAGGGCGTGTCGGAAGAGACGACCACCGGCGTGATGCGCCTGTATCAGATCGCCAAAGCCGGCAAGCTGCCGTTCCCCGCGATCAATGTGAACGACAGCGTGACCAAGTCGAAGTTCGACAACCTTTACGGTTGTAAGGAATCGCTGGTCGACGCGATCCGCCGCGCCACTGACGTGATGCTGGCCGGCAAGGTCGCCTGCGTCGCCGGTTACGGCGATGTCGGCAAGGGCTCGGCCGCTTCGCTGCGCGATGGCGGTGCCCGTGTGATGGTGACCGAAATCGATCCGATCTGCGCGCTGCAGGCGGCGATGGACGGCTTCGAAGTGGTGACGATGGAAGAGGCGACCAAGCGCGCCGATATCTTCTGCACCGCGACCGGCAATGAAGACGTCATCACCGCCGAGCACATGAAGGCGATGAAGAACATGGCCATCGTGTGCAATATCGGCCACTTCGACAGCGAGATCCAGATTTCCGCGCTCGACAATTACGACTGGAAGGAAATCAAGGAAGGCACCGACCTGGTCACCTTCCCCGATGGCAAGAGCCTGCTGATTCTCGCCAAGGGTCGCCTAGTGAACCTGGGCTGCGCCACCGGCCACCCCAGCTTCGTGATGAGCGCCAGCTTCACCAACCAGACGCTGGCCCAGATCGAGCTGTACACGAATCCTGAGCAGTATGAGAACGACGTCTACGTTCTGCCCAAACATCTCGACGAGAAAGTTGCCGCGCTGCATCTGGAAAAACTCGGCGTGATGCTGACCCAGCTTTCGAACAAGCAGGCCGATTATATCGGTGTGCCGCAGGAAGGCCCGTTCAAGCCGGATCACTACCGCTACTGATCCAAAAAATGTGTGCGGCAGAAGCGAATGTTATGCTTCTGTCGTTGCACTTTTTCGCTAAAAGAGGAGCCCCTGCCGATTGGCGGGGGCTTTTCATTTGGGCAAACGTTGCATCCCCGGTGCTGCCCGCATAGCTGGTACACATGACCTTATCGCCCACCGCTTTGGTGTTTCTTGCCCTGTTGCTGGCCGTGTGGACGGCTGCGGCAGCCGGGCTGCTGATCGCGGCGGGCACACGCAACCGGCAGGCAGAGGCGAGCCGCCATGCCGCGCGCCGGCTGGCCCGCATGATCGACGAGGCACCAGCCATTCCGCTTCTGGTCCGCAGTGACGGGCGCATCGAAGGCTCGGACCGGCTGGCGCATTGGCTGGGTCTGCCCGAACTACCTGAATTCCTGAGCGAATTGCACAAGGATGAGGAAACCGGCCTGTCGCAAGATCAGCTGGAAGAACTGACCGGTCACGTCCGCCGCGCGCAGAAAACAGCGGCGCCGTTCCGTATGGAACTCAGCGTGCCGGGGTCGCAGCGAAGTCTCGCATTGCGCGGCAATCTCGCGGATGCGCAGATTTCCCCGGGTGGGGCGGCCATGGTCTGGGTGTTCGATTTCAGCGAGAGCGAGACGGAACTGGCCCGGATGCGGGAAGAAACCAGCCGGGCCAAGGGCGATTTCGCCGCTCTGGTCTATCTGATCGAAGCCGCGCCCATGCCGATGTGGTTCCGCGGGACAGACACCAGATTGCGCCTGGTCAACGCCGCCTATGTCGATGCGGTTGACGGGGAAAGCGCGGAAGATGTGATCGCGCGTCAGGTCGAGCTTGTGGAGTCGGTTGATGGCCTGACCGCAGCGCAGATTGCGGGACAATCGGCCCAGCAGTCCCGGCCGATCGAGCGGATGGTGCAGGCCACCATCAAGGGCACGCGGCGCGCGCTCAAGGTCAGCGATTTGCCGGTGCAGGGTGAGGGCGTGGCGGGCTATGCTGTCGATATTGAAGAGATGGAGCAGCAGGCCCGCGAGCACCGCGCCTACTCGCAGGCACAGCGCTCCATGCTCGACCGCCTGTCGGTCGGGGTGGCCCAGTTCGATGGCAAGCAAAAGCTGACTTTCGCCAACCAGCCCTTCCGCCGCATCTTCGCCATTCGCCCTGGCAGCGGCGCGCAGGGAATGGCGTTCGACCGCTGGCTGAGCGAAGCGCGCGACGAGGGCCGAACGCCCGAAGTCCGCGATTTCCCTGCATGGCGCGCGGAACACAGCGATTGGTTCGGCGGCGATGCCACAAAGGAAGAGAATTGGCCGCTGGCAGATGGCACCCATTTGCATATTATCGCGCAGCCTATGCCCGATGGCGGGCTGATGCTGATCGCGGAGGATCGGACCGAGCAGCTGGCCCTGTCTGCCACCCGCGACACAATGCTGCGCACCCGCACAGCCACTTTCGATAGCCTGTTCGAAGCGCTGGCGGTGTTTGCGCCGGACGGAAAATTGCAGGTCTGGAACCGGACATTTGCGAGCACATGGGGCGTGGAAGAAGACCTGCTCGATACGCACCCGGCGGCGGACAAGCTGGTCGCCGCAATCGCTCCAAGCCTAGCGCGGCCCAGGCGTGCAAGCAGCATCGGTGAGACAATTCGCTCGGCGACGCTCGACCGCAAGGAAAAGGCAGGTCGGCTGACCATGGCCGATGGCCGCACGCTGGAATTTGCCGGGGTGCCGCTGCCCGATGGCAATGGCTTGCTCACCGCGCTGGATGTAACGGCGAACGAGCAGGCAGAAACGGCGCTGCGCGAACGCAATCAGGCGCTGGAGGCTGCCGATCAGGTGAAGACGCGCTTCCTCGCCAATATGTCCTACGAATTCCGCACGCCGCTCACGTCAATCGGCGGCTTTGCCGAGCTGCTGGATGGCGGCGTTGCGGGCGAGCTGAGCCCGCAGGGGCGCGAATACACGCAAGCCATTATCGACTCTGTTGCCCGGCTGACCGAGCAGGTGGAGAATGTGCTCGATCTCTCGCAGGGTGAGGCGGGATTGCTGCCGATTTCCAAGCAGAAACTGGAATTGCAGCCCTTCGTCACCGGCATTGTGCGCGACCGGGAGCAGGCCATTCTCGACAAAGGCCTCTCGCTCGATCTGCGCGGCGCACAGGCGGCGAAGCTGGAGGCCGACCCGCGGCAATTGGGCAGGGCGATCGGCCAATTGCTCGACAATGCAATCACGGCCACACCAAAAGGCGGGAAACTGCTGGTCGATCTTTCGCGCAAGAAAGACGGCGTGCGGATTGTGATCTCGGACAATGGCCGGGGGATGACGCCCGAGGAATTGTCCCGCGCGATGGATGGCCTGCGTCCGGCTAAAAGCGGCGACGGGCTGGAGCGCAGGCAGGGGCTGGGCATTCCGCTCGCCCGCCAGCTGGTCGAACTGCATGGCGGAACGCTGGACATCCAGTCGCGGCGCGGCGTCGGCACGACTGCGCTGATCCACCTGCCGTGACAATCGACCTGCCCGATCTGGACGCGATGGAGGTGCTGGGACAGCGCATTGCGGGTCAGCTCCGTGCGGGTGATGTGGTAACGCTGGAAGGCGGGCTGGGGGCGGGAAAGACCACGCTCGCCCGCGCGGTGCTGGCGGCCTTGGGCCATGAGGGCGAGGTTCCATCGCCCACCTTCAACATCATCCAGACCTATGATGATGTGGACCCGCCCGTGGTCCATGCCGATTTCTACCGGCTGAAGCATCCATCGGAAGCCGAAGAGATCGGATTGGATGATTACCGCCATGGTGCGGCTCTGCTTGCCGAGTGGCCCGATCACGCGGGCGGTTTCGCGCATGAGCCGGGATGTTTGTCGATTGCATTGGAAATTGTTGGCGAAGGGCGCGCGGCGACTGTTGTGCCGGGTGCGGATTGGCTAGAGCGCTGGACATGAGTGATTTGCCTGACGGGTTGGAACAGTTTTTGGGGGCCGCTGGCTGGGCCGGGGCGGACATTGCGCCGCTGGCCGGTGATGCGTCTTTCCGGCGATATTTTCGCATTGCGAGGGGCAATGATCGGGCGATGCTGATGTACGCTCCGCCGCCCGAAGAAGACCCCGCACCGTTCCTGCATGTTGCGCATTGGCTCAGCGAAAACGACCAGCGCGGTCCGCAAATACTTGCCGAGAATGCGGCTGCCGGGTGGGTGCTGACAGAAGATTTCGGCGATGACCGGATGCGCGACTGGCTGGACGAAAATCCGGCAGGCGAAGAGCAGGCCTATGCCGCCGCGATAGATGCGCTTGTGGATTTGCACCGCAAGCAGCCCGGACCGTTCGATCTCTACGACATGGCAACCTATCTGCGCGAGGCCCGGCTGCTGACCGAATGGTATTGTCCTGCCGCGGGTCTTGATGTGGACGCGGCAGGCTTCGATGCTGCTTGGGAAGAAGCGCTGGCTCCGCTGGTGGCCCGGCAGCAGCCCGGCGTCACCGTGCTGCGCGATTATCATGCTGAAAACATCATGCTGCTGGAGCCCGCACCCGATGGCAGCGGCGCGCAGGGCCTGATCGATTTTCAGGACGCGCTGGTCGGGCATCCGGCCTATGATCTGGTCTCGCTGCTGCAGGACGCGCGGCGTGAGGTTTCGACCGATCTGGAGGCACGAATGCTGGACCGGTACCTGCAGGCGAGCGGGGCGGACGGCGACTTCCACGCCGATTATGCCCTGCTGGGTGCGCAGCGTAATGCCAAGATTGTTGGTATTTTCACCCGCCTGCACCGGCGCGATGGCAAGCCGCGCTATCTCGATTTCATCCCCCGGGTGTGGACAGCGATGGAGCGCGATCTGGCGCATCCCGCGCTTGCTCCGGTGGCGCGCTGGTTCGATGCGAATATCCCGCAAGAATTGCGCAATGCAGCGGGCGGAACCATCGCATGAGCGATCTGGTCAGCGATACCGCAATGGTCATGGCGGCGGGGATGGGCAAGCGGATGCGCCCGCTCACCGCCAGCCAGCCCAAACCGCTGGTGCGCGTCGCGGGCAAGCCGTTGATCGACCATACGCTGGATCGTCTTGCCGAGGCTGGCGTGCACAAAGCGGTGGTTAATGTGCATTATCTGGCCGACGCGCTGGAGGCCCATCTGGCCGAGCGGCCGGTCCCTGCGGTGACCATTTCCGACGAACGGGAAGAATTGCTCGAAACCGGTGGCGGGATGGTCAAGGCGAAGGGCCTGCTGCCCGACCCCTTTTTCTGCCTGAACTCGGACAATATCTGGCTCGACGGGCCGCAAAATGCGTTCGCCGATCTCTCGCGGCGCTGGGACCCTGAAACGATGGACGCGCTTCTGCTGGTGGTGCCGCATTCGCGCGCGATGAATTTTACCGGACACGGGGACTTTCATCTGGATGGCGCAGGCCGCGTCACCCGGCGCACCGCGCATCGGATTGCGCCGTTTATCTATACCGGAATCCAGATCGTCTCGCACCGCCTTTTGCGCGATGCCAAGGCGGAGAAATTCTCCACCAATATCCTGTGGAACCGGGCCGCCGGAGAAGGGCGCCTGTTCGCGGCGCCGTTTACCGGCCAATGGTTCGAAGTCGGCACGCCCGAAGCTATCGCTCCGACCGAGGCTGCCTTGCAGCATGGCTGATCCGGCAGGCCCAGCGCGGACCAGCCCGGACGTCTATTCCATAGCGGCCCATCGCGGTTTTGCCGATGCCCTCGTGGCGGGACTGGTCCCGCGTTATTCTGAGGAAGGGCTGGGCCTTGGGCGGCTGACCCTGTTGCTCCCCAGCGCGCGCGCCGCACGCACGGTGACCGAGGCGTTTATCCGCCTCATGGGCACAGGCGGGCAGGCCGGTATGCTGCTACCCCGGATGGCGGTGGTGGGCGATCTCGATCTCGACGATACGCTCGGCCCTCTTTTGGATCCGCTGAGGTTTGCCGATATCCCTCCGGCTATCGATGCGACGGAGCGGCTGTTTGTGCTGGCCGATATTCTACGCCGCGAAATGGGCAAGGACGCGCCACCGGCCCCGGCAATCCTGAAACTGGCGCGCGATTTCGGTCAGACGATGGACCGTCTGCTGGTTGAGGAAGTGACACCTGATGAGCTGCTCTCGGACCGGGTGCTGACCCTGTTCGGCGATCTGGCGGGCCATTGGCAGGAGAGCCTGCATCGCTTCGCCACGGTTCAGCGGCATTGGCTGGCCGAGCTGGAGCGGCGCGGGGCGGTGGATGCGGCCACGCGGCGCAATCTTCTGTTCGATGGCGCGGCGAGGGCTTGGAAAGCCGATCCGCCTGAAACGCCGATTGTTGCGGCGGGTGTCACGAGTGCATCACCCTCGCTGGCGCGCCTGCTGAAAGTGGTCAGCGAATTGCCGCAGGGCGCGGTTATCCTGCCCGATCTGGACCTGACGATGGACTCCGATGTCTGGGACGAGCTGGGCCGCGCAGGCGCGAGACCGGAGCCTGACGACACGCCATTCGCCAAGGACGACGCGCCGACGCATCCGCAATATCATCTCAAGCTGCTGCTCAACCGGATGGGCATTGCCCGCGGCGAAGTGCGCCCGTGGCACCGAAAGGGCATGACCGCCGCTCCGCCTGAACGCAGCCATGCGATTGGTTCTTTGTTCCTGCCGCCGAAAGCCAGCACGCGGTGGATCGATCTGCCTGCCGAGAAGCGGCGTCTTTCGGGGGTCCGCCTGATGGAGAGCGCGGCGCCGGAAGAAGAGGCGCAGGCGATTGCTTTGATGGCGCGCGAGGCCCTGGAAACCAGCGAACGCCGGGTGGCCATCGTTACCCCCGACAGAGGGCTGGCGCGGCGGATTGTCCACCATTTGCGGCGCTGGAACATAGAGGCGGATGACAGCGCCGGACGCGAATTGTCGCAGACGCCTGCGGGCCGCTTGTTGTTACTGCTCGCCGAAGTGCTTGCAGAGGATGCGGCTCCGGTGCCGCTGGTGGCGTTGCTGGGCCATCCGCTTGTGCGGCGCGGGGACGGGGAAGGGACTTCGCGGGGCGATCACCTTAAAGCCCTGCGCGCCTTCGACAAGGAACTGCGGGGGCCGCGCCCGGCTGCAGGACTGGAACCGCTGAGCGCCATTGCAGCCAAGGCCGGTGTTGCCGAGTGGTGGCAGGAAATGTCCGCCATCCTCGCGCCGCTGCTGGATATGACCGAGGCAACGCCACTCGCTGATAGCTTGGACGCGCTGGTGGCTGTGGGCGAGGCGCTGTGCGGCGAGGCCTTGTGGGCGCTGGAGGACGGGCGTGCATTATCCTCCTTCATCGAGGATTGGCGGATGCGCGCGCGGGAGACCGGCTTTGCGCTGGACGCGCGTGATCTGCACACCGTGCTGCAAGACGCTCTGGCACAGATTGCCGTGCGCCCGCCCTATGGAGGCCATCCCCGGATCGCGATTTACGGCCTGCTGGAAGCGCGGATGAGTCGCGCGGATATGGTGATTTGTGCTGGTCTCAACGAAGGCAGCTGGCCTGCGCGCAGCGGTGCGGAACCGCTGCTGGCGCCTGCGGTCCTGCGCGCGCTGGGCGTGCCCGCCTCGGAGTTCAGGATAGGCCTCGCCGCACATGACCTGGCCGGAGCGCTCGGCGCGCCGGAAGTGGTGCTCAGCCGCTCGCAGCGCGATGCGGATGGCCCGGCGATTGCCTCGCGGTTCTGGCTCCGGGTGAAGGCGCTCCTCGGCGGGGATCTGGGCTCAGCCCATTCGGAGGTGGCAATGCCAGCAATGGCGGCTGCACTGGATCGGCCCGCTGAAATCATCCCCGCCACCCAGCCGCATCCGATGCCATCGGCAGAGCAGCGCAAAGTTTCGGTATCCGTGACCGCGCTCGACCGACTGCGGTCTGATCCGTACCAGTTCTACGCCAGCCAGATCATGGGGTTGCGGGATTGGGACGGTCTGGATGCCGAACCTACGCCCGCGTGGCAGGGCGAGCTGGCGCATGACATTCTGGAGCGCTGGCACAAGGGCGAGGGCGATTTGCGCGATATTGCCTTGCGCCAGCTGGACCAGATGAATGCCCATCCGCTGACAAGGCATCTGTGGCAGCCCCGCCTTTTGCGCGCGCTGGAATGGGTGGAGGATGCCATCGGATGGGAAGAGGGCCGAGAGCCGGTCCTGTTCGAGGAGAAGGGCGAAATCACGCACAAGGGCGTGACGATCAACGGCCGGATCGACCGGCTCGATCGTTTGGCTGACGGTTCCTTTGTAGTGATCGATTACAAGACCGGCAGGCCGCCCTCCGGCTCTCAGGTGGAGGCGGGCTATGCCCTGCAATTGGGCACGTTGGGCATCATGCTGGAGGAGGGCGGTTTCGGCGCGCGCAATGGGAAAGCCAGCGCGTTCGAATACTGGTCGCTGGGCCGCAACAAGGACAGCGAGACCGGCTTTGGCTATATCGATACGCCGCTGAAGATCGGCCGCAAACGAAGCGGGATCGTGCCCGAAGACTTCATGCCGCAGGCCCGCAAATTTCTCGACGAGGCGCTCGATCACTACATTCTTGGCAGCGAGCCATTTACCGCTCGCCTCAATCCTGATGCGCCGGGCTATGACACCTATGACCAGCTAATGCGCTTGGAAGAATGGCTTGGCCGTGATGCGGACGGAGGAGCGTCATGAGCGGTGAAGTCTATAAGCTCGAGGGCAGCCAGGCCGATGCGGTAAACCCTTCGGACAGCGTGTGGCTCTCGGCGAGCGCGGGCACGGGCAAGACGCAGGTGCTTTCCGCGCGGGTGCTGCGTCTTTTGTTGCAAGAGGATTGCCGCCCTGAAAGCCTGCTTTGCCTAACCTTTACGAAGGCCGGCGCGGCGGAGATGGCCACGCGGGTCAACGATGTGCTGGCCCGCTGGGTCATGCTGGATGAGGTCAAGCTGGCGGGCGAGCTGGGCGATATCGGTTCGCCTGCCGACCCCGCCACGCTCCGCCGCGCACGGATGCTGTTTGCGCAGGTACTCGATTGCCCCGGTGGCGGCCTCAGGATTGATACGATCCACGCTTTTTCGCAGTATCTGTTGGCGGCGTTTCCCGAAGAGGCCGATTTGCTGCCCGGCACCCGCGCGATGGAGGACCGCGACCGCGTGTTGTTGTCACGCGAAGTTCTGACGCGGGTTATCGCCACTGGCACGGATGCCGAGCGCGAGGCGCTGGCCGATCTTAGCGTGCGGCTTGGTCCCGACGGCGCGTTGGGGTGGCTGATGCAATGTGCCGGTGCGCGTGCGGCGTGGAATGGGCCTGCCGCATGGATTCCGCCCATGGCACCGCGCCTAAAACGCCTGTTCGGATTGCCTGCCGGTCTGGAAGAAGCCTCTCTTGCCGGGCAGTGCAGCGATGCCGATTTCGATATCGCTTCCTTGCGTCACTGTCGGGAATCTCTGGCAGCATGGGGGACAAAGACTGCTGGCGAGGCAACCGACTTCATCGACCAGTGGTTGGCTGCTGATCCGGGCGAGCGCTATCGCACTCTGGATGGTTTTTCGGGCACCCTGTTCACCCTGAAGGGTGAGCCGAAATCGCTCAAGAATGTCCTGAAAATCGATCCCGGCTATGGTGAGCCGGTCGAGCGGGTGCAGGCCAATCTGGAGGTCATCGAGCAACAGGCGCGGCTACTGGCACTGGCCGAATGGCTGGCCCCTGCACTGGAACTGGGCCGGTCTTTTGCTCTCGCGTGGGAAGAGGCCAAGGAACGCGAAGGCCTAATCGATTTCGACGATCAGATCCGGCGCGCTGCGGACTTGCTCGGCAAAGGCGGGATGTCCGACTGGATCCGTTTCAAGCTGGACCGGCAGTTTGATCATATTCTGGTGGACGAGGCGCAGGATACCAACGAGGCGCAGTGGTCCATTGTGAAGGCGCTGACCGGGGATTTCTTCACTGGAATCGGCCAGCGCGACGGAAAGCTGCGGACGATCTTCGTAGTCGGCGACTACAAGCAGGCGATCTTCCGTTTTCAGGGCACCAGCCCTGAGAACTTTGCTGCGGCGAAGGAGACCTACAAGGCGCAAATTGCCAAGGCCGCTGCGGCCGCGCGCGACTATGCGCGGGATAACCGCTCCGAACCGCCGATTGCATTGCGCGACCTGCGCGACCTCGATCTGGACCGCAGTTTCCGCACCACACAGCCCGTGCTCGATTTCGTCGATGCGGCGATTGGTGCGGTAGGGTGGGAGGAGCTGGGCCTGCAGGAACCACCCAGCAGCCATCGAGGAGCCGAGCAGGCGGGATTTGTCCAGCTTTGGCGGCCCGTCAGCGCGCTCGAAGAGGACAGGGACCAGGCTGACAATGCTCCCGATGACAGCTGGCTCCCACCCGTCGAGCGGCGCATGGCAGATGGGATCGCAAAGCAGGTCAAGAAGTGGCTCGACGAAGGCCACCCGCTCGCCAAAGGCAAGCACCGCAATGCCGGGCCGGGTGACATCATGGTGCTGGTGCGTAAGCGCAAGGAGCTGGCCGGCCTGATCGTCGCGCGCCTGCATGCGGCAGGTGTGCCGGTGGCGGGTGTGGACAGATTGAGGCTGGGTGCACCTCTGGCGGTGAAGGATCTGGTCGCGGCGCTACGGTTTGCGGTCAATCCGCTGGATGATCTCAATCTGGCGAATGTGCTGGTGTCGCCGCTGGGCGGATGGTCGCAGGAAGACTTGCTGGAGCACGGGCACCGGCCGCGCGGACAGCGGCTGTGGGATCATCTGGGGCGCAGTGACGCGCCGCTGGTGCGTGACACGGTTGCTCGCCTCGGCGATTTGCTGGCGCAAGTCGATTTCGAACCGCCTGAGGCGCTGCTCCACTGGATGCTTTCGGGGCCGTGGCAGGGCCGCCGCAAGCTGGTGGGCCGGTTGGGCAGCGAAGCGAATGACCCGATCGACGAATTGCTGAACGCTGCATTTGCGTATTCGGCGTCGCACACCGCGAGCCTGACAGGCTTTCTCCAATGGTTCGATGCGGGCGAGGGCGAAGTCAAGCGCGAGGCCGGTGGCGGCGAGTCGCTGGTAAGGGTGATGACCGTGCACGGGTCCAAGGGCCTGCAATCGCCGATTGTCATTCTTGCCGATGCCACGGGAAATCCACACGCTTCGCGGTCTTCCGGATTGTCGCTGGCAGAGGAGGAGGGCGGCGATGCGGCCCTGCCACTGCCGCCGCTGGGCAAGGAGGACGTGCTGGGCCCGTTGTCCGACGAGGACGAGAAGCGCAAAAAGGAAGAGCTGCAGGAACACTGGCGTCTGCTCTATGTCGCGATGACCCGTGCGGAGGAGGCGCTGTATGTCGGCGGCGCGCTGGGCCTGCGTGAGAAGGCGCCCAATGAAGACAGCTGGTATGCCCGGCTAGAACCGCTGGTCGATGGCGAATTTGTCGATGACGATATCTGGGGGGCGAGCGCCGGATATGGACAATTGCCCGATCCGGTGCCCGCGAAGGCCGAAGCTGAGCCCGCGAAAGCCAAGCAGCCTGCTTTGCCGAATTGGGCAACCACGCCGGTCGGCCCGGAGCCGCGCCCACCGCGGCCGCTCGCGCCATCCTCTGCCGGGGACGAGCGCGGTGCCGATCCACCCTTGCCGCCAGAAGTGGCTGCGCAGGCCGCACGGCGCGGGACGGTAATCCACGGGCTGCTTGAACGCCTGCCCGACATTGCCGCCGAAAACCGTGAAGAGGCTGCGCGCCTCTGGCTGGCGCGGCAGGCAGGTGATTTCGACCAAGGCACGCAGGACGAAATGCTCCGGTCTGCCTTGACCGTTCTGGACGACCCCACCTTCGCGCCGCTTTTCAGTCCGCAATCTCTGGCGGAGGTTCCGCTCGCAGCGATTGTCGGGGGCAAGGTGATCAACGGCACCGCCGACCGTCTGTTGATCACGGCTGAGCGCATTCTGTTGGTCGACTACAAAACCGCGCGGCGGCCGCCTGCAAGTGCGGAGAATGTCTCGCGCTCCATCACTGCGCAGATGGCGGCCTATGTTGCCGTGCTGGAGGCGATCTATCCCGGGCGCGCCATTCAGGCCGGAGTGCTTTTCACCCATACCCCGCAATTGTTCGTGCTGGAGGATGCGGCTCTGGCCCCGCACAAAGCCGCATTGCAGGGGACGCAGGAAAGCTTTGTCACCAAGCGCGTTGAGTAAGCGAACAGCCATCCTACATAGGGTGCAACCAATCAGGAGAACCAATCATGGCCACCACCGCCGTTACCGACGAAAGCTTCAAAACCGACGTGCTGGAAAGCGACAAGCCCGTGCTGGTCGATTTCTGGGCCGAGTGGTGCGGGCCGTGTAAGATGATCGGCCCCTCGCTGGAGGAAATCAGCGAGGAACTGGGTGACAAGATCAAGATCACGAAGATGGACATTATGGAAAATACCGACACTCCCAGCCAGCTGGGTGTGCGCGGCATTCCCTATCTGGCGCTCTACAAGGGCGGCGAGAAAGTGGCCGAAATGACCGGCGCTGCCCCCAAGAACCAGCTCAAATCCTGGATCGAAGAGCAGCTCTGAGCTAGCCCCGGTTCGCCTGCAACCGGGCGACGAACGCATCGAATATTTCGGGGGACGAAGCTCCGATAAGCCCGGGCTTGTCGGGCTCGTCCACCCGGTATTCGGTGCCATCGACGCGGGCTGCTTTGCCGCCTGCTTCGTTCAACCACAAAATTCCGGCGGCATGATCCCACGGGAGCGTGCGCTTGAAGCTGGAAACGTCGTTCTGACCCAGCGCGAGGCGCGGATATTGCTCTGCGGCACAGCGCGGGATGTCGACCAGATCATAGTAGGGCGCGATGGTGCGGTTGACCATTTCCTGTTGTTCCTCGGTCAGGAACATCATCGAGATGGCAGCAATCGGCTTGGCTCCTGCCCCGGTTGGCTGAGAAGTTATGGTCTCGCCATTGACCTGTGCGCCTTGGCCCAGATGCGCCGAGCAGAAGCGGCCTGACAGGCAGTCGAGAATCCAGCCCGATTGGCACAGCCCGCCGAAGGATCGGGCGATAATGATGCCGAAGGGCGGCTGTCCGTGGGCGAAATTATGCGTCCCGTCGATCGGGTCGATTATCCAGCAATCACCCGACAGGGCGTCCATGATCGATGGATCGGCATGAACCGCTTCCTCGCCGACAATCGCCGGATCGCTGTCGATAGCGGCGAGCCCTTCGGCCAGCATCACTTCTGCCTCGCGGTCGGCGATGGTGACCAGATCGTCCGAGGCCTTCTCGATAATCTCACCCTTGGCCAGATTCTGGAAGCGCGGGAGGATTACCTCCTGCGTGACGCGCTTCATCAACGTCTCGATCTGGCGGTCAAGCGCGTTCACGAGCGGTAATCCGCGTTGATGGCGATGTAGCCATGGGTGAGATCGCAGGTCCACACAGAGGCGCGTCCATCGCCCAATCCCAGATCGACTTGCACGGTGATCTCCTCGCCCTTCAAATGCGCCGCGAGAGGCGCTTCGTCGAAACCGTCCACCGGTTGCCCGTCGCGTGCGGCCCAGTGTCCGCCAAAGCCGATCGAGAGTTTGTCGCGGTCCGCAGGCTCACCCGCCTTGCCCACGGCCATGACGACGCGGCCCCAATTCGCGTCCTCACCAGCAATCGCGGTTTTCACCAGCGGGGAATTGGCAATCGCCATGCCCACGCGGCGCGCGCTGTCATTGCTCGCCGCGCCGGTGACGGAAATTTCGATAAATTTGCTCGCGCCTTCGCCGTCGCGCACCACCAATTGCGCCAGCTCACGGCACACCTGTTCGAGTGCTGCGGCAAAGGCGTCGGCCCCGGGATCTTCCGAGCGGGCCAAGGGCGTATTGCCTGCTTTTCCTGTGGCGAACACCAGCACGGTGTCGCTGGTGGACGTGTCGCCATCGACTGTGATGCAGGAGAACGTCCGCGCGTTGATCTCGCTCAGCATTTGCTGGAGGTACGCAGGTTCCACGGCGGCATCGGTAAATATGTAGCCCAGCATCGTCGCCATATCCGGCGCGATCATTCCGCTGCCTTTGATAATCCCGGACAGCTCCACGCGCTGTCCGCCGACCATCGCCGCAGCGCCTGCGCCCTTGGTAAAGGTATCGGTCGTCCCGATGGCCTTGGCGGCTGCTTCCCAGCCGACCGGCTCCGCCGTCATTGCGGTATCTACACCGGCGACAGCCACGTCCTTGGGCAGCGGCACTCCGATCACGCCGGTGGAGGAGACGAACACCTCTTCGCGTGAGCAGCCGATGCCGCCCGCGACTTGCTCCATGATGGCTTCCACCGCCTCGCGCCCGCGATATCCGGTAAAGGCGTTGGCATTTCCGGCATTGACCACCAGTGCCCGCGCCCGTCCGGACTTGACCTGCTCGCGGCCCAGTTCCACCTCGCTGGAGGCGCAGGCGCTTTGGGTGAATACGCCTGCCACAGCGGTGCCTTCGCTCAGCTCCGCGAACGTGAGGTCCGCGCGGTCCCAGTCTTTATACCCGGCTCGCACGGTTCGCAGTGTAACGCCGGCGATGGCCGGCAATTCGGGAAAAGGGCGAGCGAGCGGGGAGGGGGCAAGGTCCATAGGCGCAGCGACTATGCCAGCGCGGGGTCTTTTTCCAGACCTAGGATCGGCCCTGCATGGACTTGTTAGGAAACCCTCCCTATCTGGGCGACACAATGATGCGCCGTTTCCTCACTCTGCTTGCCGTATTGAGCGGCTTTGCCGTTATCGGCGCGCCGGTGCAGGCGCAGCCAGCGCAAGGCGCAGCTGCAGCTTGTGAAGCGAGTGCTTTTGCGGATCAGAGCCTGCAAGCCACACCTGCCGCGATTGCGAACGGCATGGCATCAAAGCGAAGCCTGACCAGTGCATTCCCGCATGCGGAACCCGCAGCCCTGTTCTGCCCGGAAGCGCCTCCCGTGCGCCTGCGGATCGACCGCGCGCACACATAAGCCGGTAACGCACAAGACTATCAGCCTCGCCGTCCGCATCAGGACCGGCGCGCATCTCTCGTAATTCGTTCAAAATCTTTACGCCAAGGTGGACAGTTCATGTTCAAAGGTATCGCAAAATCTCTCTTCGGTTCGTCCAACGACCGGTATGTCAAATCCATCGGCAAGATCGTCGGCCAGATCAACGCACTGGAGGATGACGTAAAGGCCCTCAGCGATGCGGAGCTGCAGGCACAGACGGACAAGTTCCGAGGCCTGCTGGCCGACGGCAAAACGCTCGACGATATTCTGCCAGAAGCGTTCGCCACTGTCCGCGAAGCGTCGATGCGTGTGCTCGGCATGCGGCATTTCGATGTCCAGATGATTGGCGGCATCGTGCTGCACCGGGGCGAAATCGCCGAGATGCGCACGGGTGAAGGTAAAACGCTGGTGGCGACGCTGGCTACCTATCTGAACGCCATCGAGGGCAAGGGCGTCCATGTCGTGACCGTCAACGACTACCTCGCTCGCCGCGATGCGGAGTGGATGGGGCAGCTTTACACTTGGCTGGGCCTGACCGTCGGCGTGATCATTCCCAACATCCCCGAACCGGATCGCCGCGCGGCTTACGAAGCCGACATCACTTACGGCACGAACAACGAGTTCGGCTTCGATTATCTGCGCGATAACATGAAGCACGAGCGCAGCCAGATGGTCCACCGACCGTTCAATTTCGCGATTGTCGACGAGGTGGATTCCATCCTCATTGACGAGGCGCGGACCCCGCTGATCATCTCCGGCCCGACCGAAGACAAGACCGATCTGTATGTGACCATCGATGCCATCGTGAAGCAGGTCGATCCGGAATGGTACGAGGCGGACGAGAAGACCAAGAACATCAGCTGGACCGAGGATGGGGCCGAAGCCATCGAGCAATTGCTGGCCGATTCCGGTGTGCTGACGACGGACAATCTCTACGATGTCGAGAACAGCCAGGTCGTCCACCACCTGGACCAGGCGCTCAAAGCGAACATCATGTTCAAGCGTGACACCGACTACATCGTCAAAGACGAGAAGGTCGTGATCATCGACGAGTTCACCGGCCGTATGATGGATGGCCGCCGCTGGTCCAATGGCCTGCACCAGGCTGTCGAGGCCAAGGAAGGCGTCAAGATCGAGCCCGAAAACCAGACCATGGCTTCGATCACCTTCCAGAACTATTTCCGTATGTACCCCAAGCTATCGGGCATGACCGGCACCGCCGCCACCGAGGCGAGCGAGTTCTGGGACATTTACAAAATGAATGTGGTCGAGATCCCGACCAATGTCCCCGTGCAGCGGATCGACGAGGACGACGAGTTCTACAAGAACACCATCGACAAGTTCAAAGCCATCGCCAAGGCGATCGCCGAGAAGAGCGAAATCGGGCAGCCAACTCTGGTCGGCACGGTCTCGATCGAGAAGTCCGAGCTGCTCAGCAAGTTCCTTGACGAGGAAGGCGTGAAACACTCCGTCCTCAATGCCCGCTTCCACGAAAGCGAAGCGCATATCGTGGCGCAGGCTGGCCGGATGGGCGCAGTGACCATTGCCACGAACATGGCGGGCCGCGGGACCGATATTCAGCTCGGCGGCAATGTCGAGTTCCGAATCGAAGACGAGTTGAAGGACATGCCCGAAGGGGCCGCTCGCGATGCGGCGATTGCCAAGATTAAAGAAGAAGTCGCCGCCGAGCGCGAGCAGGTGCTGCAGGCTGGCGGATTGTTCGTTCTTGGCACGGAGCGGCACGAGAGCCGCCGGATCGATAACCAGCTGCGCGGCCGTTCGGGCCGTCAGGGCGACCCGGGTCTCTCGCGGTTTTACCTGTGTCTGGAAGATGATCTGCTGCGCATTTTCGGGCCGGACACGCTTTTCAGCCGGATGATGAATTCCAATCTGGAAGATGGCGAGGCGATCGGTTCCAAATGGCTGAGCAAGGCCATCGAGACTGCGCAGAAGAAGGTCGAGGCGCGCAATTACGACGTGCGTAAGCAGGTCGTCGAATATGATGACGTGATGAACGACCAGCGCAAGGTAATCTACGAACAGCGCGCCGATATCATGGATAGTGAGGCGGTCGACGATGTGGTTGTCGATATGCGTCAGGACACGATCAATTCGCTGGTCGGTACCGCGTGTCCTCCCGGATCTTATCCCGAGCAGTGGGATATCGAAGGGCTGAAGGAGAAGGTCACCGAAGTTCTGGGCCTGTCGCCCGATCTCGATGCCTGGATGCAGGAAGACCAGCTTGAGCCGGACATCATCGAGGACCGTCTGCAGACGATGGCCGAGGAGAAGATGACGGCCAAGATCGCCTCGACCGATCCCTCGATCTGGAAGCGGGTGGAGAAGGGCATTCTGCTCGACCGGCTGGACCATCACTGGAAAGAGCACCTCGCTACGCTGGATGCCCTGCGTCAGGTCATCTGGATGCGCGGTATCGCCCAGAAGCAGCCGATCAACGAATACAAGCAGGAAGCTTTCGGACTATTCGAAGGGCTGCTCGATACGCTGCGGCAGGATGTCACCAGCATTCTGATGAAGAGCGAGCTGCGCGCTGCGCCCCCGCCGGAAGAACTGCCCGAACTGCCCGATTTCCTCACGGGTCATATCGATCCGCTCACCGGCCGCGACAATTCCGACGATGGCGACGGATCGGCAGCGCGGCCCGAACTGTTCGGCTCGCTCGCCGGCTCTGCCAGAGCGGGGGCCTCGTCGGGCGGATCGGCGCCCAATCCCTATGCGGATCAGGACATTCCGCGTAATTCGCAGTGCCCCTGCGGATCGGGCAACAAGTACAAGCATTGCCACGGGGCATTGTCTTGAGGGAAATGTGGGCGGCAATCGCGCCGCCCACGCGCCAGCGAGGTTGCAGGGGGCTTCAAACTTGATACTGCTGAAGCAGCATGATGTATTGTTTTTGAAGCCGCGCAAAGTGGCAGGGACATCTTTCGAGATGGCTCTGTCGCGGTTTGCGGGGCGCGGGGACATCATCACGCCTATCCTCCCCGAGGAGGAACGGGAGCGGATCAGGCGCGGCTATGCTGGCAAGCGCAATTACCGATACCGGCCGTGGGAATTGACGCGCCGCCAGCTCAAACCCGTTGCCCGTGAGCTTCGCTATCCATACAAATTCTACAACCATACCTCGGCTCATGAAGCGCGGGAACGACTGGCGCCCGGCGTCTTCGATAAGGCCTTGAAAGTTTCGATCGTGCGCGACCCCTTCGACGTACTGGTTTCGCAGTTTTACAATCAGGGTCACGCGAATGACGATCCAGCAGCGTTCGCCAACTGGGCTCGAACGCATTCAAAATTCGTTACTGTGAACGAGAAGCAGTATTACTGTCATGGCGAATATGTCGTCGATCACATGATCCGGTACGAGCATATTGCAGAGGATGTCGCCCGACTTGAGGCGCTACGTCCCGGTCTGGCGGGCCTTGGTGAAACGTTTGCCAGTTTTTCAGCAAAGGCCCATTTCCGCCCCAGCAACACCGGACCGCAGAGGATGTTTGCTGGGTCAGATGGATTGGTGGAAACCGTCCGGTTTCTTGCGGCCCCCGTGTGCGAGCGATTTGGCTATGACGTGCCTAGGTGAGATCTTGGCATATCACCTGCGCCAAATTTTCTGATGATCTGGCTCGCCGCCGCCTTCTTCGTCACGGCGTTGCTCTACGCGTCGGTCGGGTTCGGAGGCGGATCGACCTACAGCGCTCTTCTGGCGCTTTCGGGGTTCGATTACCGATTGCTCCCGATCCTATCACTGATCTGTAATGTCGCGGTGGTGGCAGGCAGCAGCATCCGCTTTGCCCGTGCCGGTGTGACGCCGTGGAAGGGTGCTTTGCTGCTGACAGCCTTAGCCGCGCCGGCGGCGTTAGTTGGCGGGCTGACACCAATCCGCGAGGATGCTTTCTTCATCCTGCTTGGCGGCTGCCTGGTGTTGGCGGGGCTGGCCCTCTTTGTCCCTCAGCGCAGCCAGAGCGACACACCGACACGTTGGGTGCGGTTTATGCCCGTTGCCGCTGTTCCGCTGGGGTTCTTGTCGGGCCTTGTGGGCATAGGCGGCGGTATATTCCTTGCGCCGCTTCTGCATCTCACACGCTGGAACGAGACGCGTGCGATCGCGGCCACGGCCAGCCTCTTTATTCTTGTCAATTCCCTGTTCGGGCTGGCGGGGCAATTGCTCAAGAACGGGTCCGACCGGCTTGGCGAAGCCGCAGCATTCGGCCTGCCCCTCATGATCGCGGTGGTGATCGGCGGACAGATCGGAAGCCTGCTCGCGCTAAGAGTGTTTCCTGCACGGGTCATCCGCATGCTGACCGCCGCGCTGACCATCTGGGTCGGCGGGCGCTTGCTGCTTTCGATGTGAAGAAAATGGCTCCCCGAGTTGGATTCGAACCAACGACCAAGTGATTAACAGTCACCTACTCTACCGCTGAGCTATCGGGGAGCAGCCCCCAAGCGGTATGGAGGGGGCAGGGCTGGGCCTATATGGGTGCGCAAAACCTTTGGCAAGGCCCGTTCTCGCTCAAATGAAGCTTGAGGCAAAAAACCTGCCTTCGCCGGGGAAAATACCCGGAGTTCAGGTGACGAATTGCTCGGCGACAATCCGCTCGTCCAGCGTGTGACCCTTGTCGAACAGCAGCGTCAGTTGCTGTTCGCGTGAGATCGAGATGCGGACTTCCGCGATATCGCGAAATTCGGTCTGGTCGGCAACAACCGCAACCGGGCGCTTATCGGGCTCGCGCACTTTGAACGTCACGTCATTGCGTTCCGGCAGAACCGCGCCGCGCCAGCGGCGCGGGCGGAACGCGCTGATCGGGGTGAGGGCAATCAACTCGGAATCGAGCGGCAGGATTGGGCCGTTGGCGCTGAAATTATACGCTGTCGAGCCTGCAGGAGTGGCCACCAGCACACCGTCGCACACCAGCTCCTGAATCCGGACCTTGTCGCGCACGCTGACCTCGATCTTCGCAGTCTGGCGGGTTTCGCGCAGGAGCGAGACTTCGTTGATGGCAAACCGGGTGTGGGTCTTGCCGTCCTGTGTGATGGCTTCCATCCACAGCGGGGCGATGTCGCGGTCGATCGCGCGGTTGACGGAGGAGAGGAGGTCCACCCGCTTGCGCGGCTTGTTCATCAGAAACCCGACAGTTCCCATATTGATACCGTAAACCGGCTTCAGCTGATGGTCATCGAGCATCTGATGGAGTGTCTGGAGCATGAAACCATCACCGCCCAGAACCACCACCGCATCGGCATCGTCCAGCGCGACAAATTCATACTGCGCAGACAATTCGGCGGCCGCCTGCTGCGCCCGCTCGGTCTCGACGGCCAGCAATGCCAGCTTCGTGAATTGATGCGAACCGCCCATGCCTGTCTCCGAACCCGGTAATCTTGCGCTGCCGTCCCATAAGATGACGGCTTCGTCAAAGGCCAAAGACACGGGCACGAAGCGGGCCTAGGGCCAAGGATATGAATGCAATGGTCGCAATGGAACGGGATGAGCTGACAGGTTTGCCGGGGCGCGCTGCGTCTCTGGAGCGGCTTGACCAGTGGCTGGCGCGCGAGGGCGTACCGGTGCACGCGATGGTGCTGAGCCTTGGCCGGTTCGAAACCGTCAATCTGGCCTTTGGCGAGGCCACAGGGGATGGCGCCCTGGCCGAGGTGGCGCGGCGGCTGATGCATTTCGGCGAGGACGAGTTCGAGCTGTCCGACTGGATTGCCGCGCGGCTTGGCGGGGGAAAGTTCCTGCTGGCGCTGCGGGAGGGTTGCACGCGCGAGCGGTGGCAATGGCTGGCCGAGGCGCTGGCCGATGCCGTGGCGCTGCCGATAGCGGCGGTTGAATCCGATGCCAGCCTGCGTTTGTGGCCACGGATTGCCCTGATACGCGCGGCACCGGGCGAGGATTCGCGGGCCCTGCTAGACCGGCTTGCCGAAGCGCTGGGCCGGATGAAAGGCCAGCCGGGGCGCCGCACGGAATGGATCGACCGGCAGAAAGCGCCGGACGGGATCAGCGGTGCGCAGTTGGAGGCCGATCTGATGGGCGCAATGGCGCGCGGCGAGATCGAAGTGCGCTTTCAACCGCAATATGCACTGCCAGATGACCGCCTGACTGGGGCCGAGGCTCTTGCCCGGTGGCAGCATCCGGTTCTGGGACTGATCGGCGCCGGGCCACTGTTTGCGATTGCCCAGCGGGCCGACCAGACCTCGGCCCTGTCGCGCCATGTTGCGGAGCGGGCGCTGGATATTGCGCGAGAGTGGCCAGCGGATTTGCGGCTATCGCTCAATATTACCCCCAACGATCTCGCCTCGCCCAATTTTGCGAATGATTTTCTGGCATTGCTCGGTCAGAGCGGGTTCGATCCGCATCGCCTGACACTGGAAATCACCGAGCAGGTTCTGCTGGCCGATCTGGACATGGCAGCCGAGGTTCTTGCGAAAATCCAGTCGGCGGGGATCGCTCTATCGCTGGATGATTTCGGGGCGGGATTCTGCAATTTCCGCTATCTCAAACTGCTGCCTCTCAGCGCGTTGAAGCTGGATCGGACCATGGTGGAAGGCATCGCCGAAAACCCCCGCGATCTGGCGGTTTTGCGGGCGATAGTGGCCATGGCGAGGGCGCTCGATCTGGCGGTCGTCGCCGAGGGGATCGACACCGAGGAGAAGCGGCGCATTGTCGCCGGAGAAGGGTGCTCAAGTTATCAGGGTTTCCTGCGGGCGCGCCCTATGAAGCCGGATGCTTTTGCCAAACTCGCGATGGCGGGGGCCGCAGCCGCTTAGGCCGCCTGCTTTTCCTTCGCCTTGCGCGCCTTGGCAGCAATCCCGCTCAGACCCTTGGTCAATTGAAACAAGCCATTTAGGCGGCTTTCGGGGCTATCCCATGCGCGGTTGATCACCAGCTTCATATCGGGGCGCAATTTCGCAGTTCCCTTCAGCCGGTCGACATAGGCGAGCAGGCCCGGTCCATCGGGGAAGTCGTCTTGGTGGAATGTCACCAGCGTGCCGCGCGCACCGACATCGATTTTGGCGATATTGGCGATAATCGCCTGATGTTTGATTTCCAGCAGCCTGACCAGATTGCGGGTCGCATCGGGCAGGGGGCCAAAGCGGTCGATCATCTCGGCGGCCATGCTTTCGATCTCGGCTTTGTCCTGTGCCTGATTGAGACGGCGATAGAGCGCCATGCGCACCGCGAGATCGGGCACGTAGTCCTCGGGGATCATGATCGGCGCATCGACGGTGATTTGCGGGCTGAGGGCGCTCGTTTCGCGCTCCAGACCGGCTTCACCCGCCTTGGCCGCCAGGATCGCATCCTCCAACATGGATTGGTACAGCTCGAAGCCGACCTCGCGGATGTGTCCCGATTGCTCGTCACCCACCAGATTGCCGGCCCCGCGAATATCGAGATCGTGGCTCGCCAATTGGAAACCGGCGCCCAGCGAATCGAGATCGCCCAGCACTTTCAAACGCTTCTCGGCGACCTCTGACAGCTGCGTGTCCTGACCGTAGGTTAGATAGGCATAAGCGCGCAGCTTTGCCCGGCCGACACGGCCACGCAGCTGGTAAAGTTGGGCAAGGCCAAAGCGGTCGGCGCGGTGGATGATGATGGTATTGGCGCTGGGAATATCCAGTCCGCTTTCCACGATCGTGGTGGACAGCAGAACGTCGTATTTCTTCTCGTAGAAGGCGCTCATCCGCTCTTCAACCTGGCCTGCGCCCATCTGCCCGTGCGCGGTTACGACCTTCACCTCCGGCACATGCTCTCGCAGCCACTCTTCCAGCTGCTCCATGTCGGAAATACGCGGGACCACAATAAAGCTCTGCCCACCGCGATGATGCTCGCGCAGCAAGGCCTCGCGCATCACCATGTCGTCCCATTCCATCACATAGGTGCGCACAGCGAGGCGATCGACCGGCGGCGTCTGGATGGTGCTGAGCTCGCGCAGGCCGGTCATCGCCATTTGCAGCGTGCGCGGGATGGGCGTGGCGGTCAGCGTGAGCATATGCACATCGGCACGGAGTTGCTTCAGCTTTTCCTTATGCGTCACGCCGAAGCGTTGCTCTTCGTCCACCACCACGAGGCCGAGATTCTTGAAGGTGGTCGACTTCGAAAGGATAGCGTGCGTGCCGATCACGATATCGATCTGGCCGTTTTCGAGCCCCTCGCGCGTTTCCTTCATCTCCGCCGGGGGAACGAGACGCGAGAGGCGACCGATTTTCAGCGGGAAGCCCGCGAACCGTTCGGTGAAGTTCTGGTAATGCTGGCGGGCAAGCAGAGTGGTAGGGGCCACCATGGCGACTTGCTGCCCGTTCATCGCCGCAACGAAGGCTGCGCGCAGAGCCACTTCGGTTTTGCCGAAGCCCACATCGCCGCAGACCAGACGGTCCATCGGGCGCCCGCTTTCAAGATCGCGCAGCACGTCGGCGATGGCGTTTTCCTGATCGTCGGTCTCTTCCCATGGGAAGCGGTCGAGGAACTGGTTGTAGGTTGCTTCTTCCGCTTCCAGCACGGGCGCTTTGCGGAGGGCGCGGGCGGCGGCGGTTTTCATCAGTTCGCCTGCGATGGCCCGGATGCGTTCGCGCAGTTTCGCGCGGCGGCGTTGCCAAGCCTCGCCGCCCAGCCGGTCCAGCTGCACGGCCTGTTCGCTGCTGCCATAGCGGGTCAGCACGTCGATATTCTCGACCGGGATGTAAAGCTTATCGCCGCCGGCATATTCCAGCATCACGCAGTCATGCTTGCTCTTGCCCGCGGCAATGGCCTCCAGCCCGAGATATTTGCCGATCCCGTGCTCGATATGGACCACCAGATCGCCGCGATTGAGGGCCTGTATCTCGGCCAGAAAGGCATCGGAATCCTTGCGGCGTTTCTTGCGCCGGACCAGCCTGTCCCCCAGCACATCCTGCTCGGTCAGCAGCTCCAGCTCGTCATTGGCGAAGCCGGTTTCCAGCGGCAGGACCAGAGCGACCGTCTTGCCCTTGGCCGATTTCCCAAGCGCATCCTGCCAGCTATCGGCCAGCAGGGTCTCGGCACCAGCTTCTGACAGGATCGACGCAATCCGGCTGCGTGAACCTTCTGAATAGGTGGCGAGGATCGAGCGCTTCTTTGCCTTGCCCAGCGCACCTAGGTGCTTGGCCGCTGCCTCGTAGATATTGTCGCCACGCGCGCGCTCTGGTGCAAAATCGCGGGCAGATGAAAAGCCGAAATCGAGCACTTTATCGCTTTCCGGCTCGGCGAAGATCACGCTGCGATGGATCGGCGCGGCCTGCATGGCGCGCTGCCATTCGTCGGCGTCCAGATAGAGCGTTTCCGGGTCGAGCGGGCGGTAACCGCCCTTGGACTGGCCGGTCGCATTGGTCCGCGCCTCGCGGTAGTCGGCGATATCGGACAGTCGCTCGTCAACGGCAGGCAGGGCGGCGTTGTCGATCACCAGTGCATCGTCAGCACTCAGATGGTCGAACAGGGTGACCAGCCGGTCTTCGAACAAAGGCAGCCAGTGTTCCATGCCCGCTTGACGCCGGCTGTCGCTGACCGCTTCATAAAGTGGGTCCTGCGTGGCGGAGGCCCCGAATTGCTCGCGGTACCGGCTGCGGAAGCGTTTGATGCTGTCTTCGTCCAGCAGCGCCTCGCTGGCGGGCAGCAGCAGGAATTTGTCGAGCGTGCCAGTGGTGCGCTGGGTCGATGGATCGAACAGCCGCAGCGATTCCAGTTCGTCGCCGAAGAAATCGAGCCGCAATCCCTGCTCCAGACCCGACGGGAAGATATCCACGATCGACCCGCGCATTGCGTATTCGCCGTGGTCGACGACGGTGTCGGACCGGGTGTATCCTTGCCGGCTGAGGAGTGCAGAGAGACTGGCATGGCCGATCTCGAACCCGGCCTTCAGCTCGCGGACACTCTCGCGGATACGGAACGGGGTCAGCACGCGTTGGAGGGCGGCGTTGACGGTAGTGACGACCAGTTGCGATCCCGTTCTGCCCGCCTGCAGATCATGCAAGGTCGCTAGGCGGGTAGCGCTGATGGAAAGCGCGGGGCTGGCGCGGTCATAAGGCAGGCAATCCCATGCGGGAAATTCCAGCACCTGCAATTCCGGCGCGAAGAAGCGCGCTGCCTCGGCCACGGACCGCATCGCCGCTTCGTCCGGAGCGATGAATACGGCGCGGCCCTTCGCCGCGCGCGCCAGATCGGCCATCACGAGCGGTTGCGCCCCGCGAGCCACGCTGGCGAGGGTGAGCGGCCCATCGGCCTTCAGGATGCGGGAAAGGTCAGGCATGTGATTGGGGTATGCCGGGCGCGCCGAAGCGTTCCCGTGGGCCTATGATGTCAGCGAGGGATATCGACGTAATCGAGTTTGCGCATGGCGTCCATTTGTGGGCCGGTAAAGGCATCGGGGATCGGCTGCGTCCCCAATGCCCAGGCCATAATGTCCACATCATCCTCGTCCAGCAGCGCTTCAAACCACGCGAGCTCTGCCTCGCCCCAGTCTTGGCTATACCGGTCCAGAAAGCCGCCGATCATATAATCGGCCTCGCGCGTGCCGCGATGCCATGCGCGGAATTTGGCCCGCGCGAGCCGGGCTCCTTTGGTGAGGGATTGTGCCATCCCAGAGCGGTTAGGCCACTCGAAATCGCCGCGCAACAGGCTATAGGCTGTGGTCGATGCGCCCAGATGAACTCAATCCCCTGTTTGCCGAGGTCGAAACGCTGGATGGCGTGGGTCCAAAGCTCATGAAACCACTGGGCCGGTTGGGGCTCAGCCGTGTGCGCGATCTGGCGTATCACTTGCCGGACCGGTTCGTCACAAGGCGCGCGGTTGGCAATGTGGATGAGGCGGGCGAGGGAGAGCAGATCGTCATCCAGCTGACACCCACCGAACACAAAGCGCCCTACAATCCCGGACGCGGACCTTATCGTATTCTGGCGCAGGATGCGGTCGGCAACATCATCGCCATTACCTATTTCGGGCGCGCATCCTATTCGGGCAAGAAGCTGCTGCCGGTGGGCGAGACACGCTGGGTCGCAGGGCGGCTCGACCGGTATGGCGACATGCTGCAGATCGTCCATCCCGATCATGTATTGGAGGAGGGCGGCGAGACGCTCCAGCGGCTGTGCGAGCCGGTCTATTCGCTGGCCGAGGGGCTGACCCAGCCAAAGATCGGCGGGCTGGTTGGGCAATCGCTGGCCAAGCTGCCCGATTTGCCGGAATGGATCGAGCCGGGACTGTTCGAGCGCGAAGGCTGGCCCGCATGGTCCGATGCCCTGAAACTGGCGCATAAGGGGGAGAACGCGCAGGCGCGCGAGCGGCTTGCCTATGACGAATTGCTGGCGAATTCCCTCGCACTAATGCTGGTGCGGGCGGACAATCGCCAGCGCAAGGGGCGTGCGCTGGTGGGTGACGGATCGCGGCGCGGTAAGTTGCAATTGCCATTTCCGCTGACTGGCGCGCAGGAACGCTCGAACCGCGAGATTGCTGGCGATATGGCACAGGTCTCGCCCATGCTGCGCCTGCTCCAAGGCGATGTGGGCGCGGGCAAGACGGTGGTTGCGCTGGAAGCGATGCTGGTGGCGGTGGAGGCGGGGGCCCAGGCGGCGCTGCTTGCTCCCACCGAGATACTCGCGCGCCAGCATTTCGAGACATTGCGCAGCATGGCCGCGCCCACAGGCGTCGAAATTGCCCTGCTGACGGGCCGCGACAAGGGGCGTGCGCGCGAGAGCATTCTGATGGGGCTGATGGATGGTTCGATCGACATGGTCGTCGGCACCCACGCGATTTTCCAAGATACGGTAGCCTACAAGGACCTCGGTCTGGTGGTCATCGATGAGCAGCACCGCTTCGGCGTTGCGCAGCGGCTCATGCTGGCCAAGAAGGGCAAGACCACACCGCACACGCTGGCGATGACCGCAACACCGATCCCGCGCACGCTGACGCTTGCACAATATGGCGAGATGGAAGTCAGCCGCCTGGACGAGCTTCCCCCCGGCAGACAGGCCATCGACACGCTGGTGTTCCCGCAGGCGCGGATGGAGGAAGTCGCAGACGGCGTCGCGCGTCATCTGGAAACAGGGCAGCAGGCCTATTGGGTGTGCCCGATGGTCAATGACAACGAGACGCTCGATATCGCCGCTGCCGAGGCTCGCTATGCTGCGCTGAAAGAACGTTTCGGCGAGGCGGTGGTGCTGGTGCACGGGCAATTACAGGCGGATCAGAAAGACGCCGCGATGGAGCGCTTCTCCAGCGGAGAGGCGAAATTGCTGGTCGCCACCACGGTAATCGAAGTCGGCGTAGATGTGCCTGCCGCCACACTGATGGTGATCGAGCAGGCGGAGCGCTTCGGCCTTGCTCAGCTGCACCAGCTCAGGGGGCGTGTGGGACGGGGCAGCGAGAAATCGGTCTGCCTGCTGCTGCGCGGGGATGCTTTGTCCGAAACCGGCAAGAAGCGTCTTGCTTTGATGCGAGAGACTCAGGACGGCTTTCGTATTGCAGAGGAAGATCTGGAACTGCGCGGCGGGGGCGAATTGCTCGGCACGCGGCAGTCCGGCGACACACCGTTCCGGATTGCCACGCTGGAGCAAATCCAGAAATGGCTGCCAGTTGCGCATGATGATGCGCAGATGCTGGTCGATCATGACGGCGGCCTCGCCTCGGAAAGAGGCAAGGCCGCACGCACATTGCTCTATCTGATGGAGCGGGACTGGGGCGTCCAGCTGCTGCGCGGAGGTTAACCGCGCGGTTAGAACGCCACCTGCGCGCCGATTAATGCGACATTGGTGTCGGCCTCACGTACGGACCAGCTGCTGCCATCGGGTAGATTGCCGCCACTCAGGAAATTGAGCGGCGCCCAGCCGTCCACATGGGTGAACTCGGTGAACAGATTGATCGATTCGCTCGGGAACCAGGAGAATCCGAGAACTGCTTGGTTCTGCCGTTCCCACGGTGCACCATTGTCGCCCGAGATAAACTTGGAGAACTCGCCCGATACCGCGAATTTGCGGCCCTGAGGGCTGGCTGAGAATTCGCCGAAGCCGAACCGGCCGCCCAGGGTGAAGGCTTCTGCCTCGACCGCAGCAAACTGGCTGAGCGGGTTCATCGGAATGGGCACAGCGGTGCCGGGCCATTCGTCCGTCGTGGTCGCATACTCGCCGATCAGCTTGACCGGGCCAATGTTGACCTGGCCATAGGCGGCAACAGCGGGATTGTTGTCGTCACACGGATTGAAGTGGAAAATCGGATAGCCCTGGCAATAGGCGCTGCCATGGATGTAGCTGGCCCCGGCCATGACGCTGTTGCCATTCTCGCCAAAGGGCAGGGTAAAGCGCGCATCGACGGCGAAATTGTTCAGCCGCGAGGGAACGCTGGTGCCTTGTACAGGGACATTGGCTGCGCGGAACTGCGCTCCGCCTTGCACGGCCATGGCGCGTACCGTCACATTCTCGCTGGTGTACCCCGCTTGCGCTCCATAGGCGAGGCCGGCGAAAGCGTGCCAGTTGGTCGAATTGGTGAACGGGCTGACAGTCTCGTTCAGCCCGAACGGCACATCCATCTTGCCGACCAGCGCGTAGAACGGCGACTTGTCGAGATTGCCCAGCATTACCCAGCCGCGGCGCAGCTGGATCTGATTGCGGGTGAGGGCAGTGATGTTGCCAGCACCGAAACTTTGCTGGGGATCATACAGCATCTCGGCATAGGCAATCACGCTGTCAGTCAGTTTGGCGGTCACTGCGAGCTGCGCCGAATGGATTACCGCTTCAGACACCGACTTGCCGATCTGGTTATTCGTAGTCGGGTGACGCATGAGATAACCGAATTTGCTGTCGGTATCGCTCCACTGCTGATTGGCAATGGCAGTCACGCCGCCGGACAGAACGACACGGCTGTCCAGATCGCCAGCGCTGGCAGCGGCCAGTTGCACCAGCGGTTTGGTATTGGCCGCTTCCGCATTGTCGAGCATCTGGAAAGCGTAGGAATTGTTGAAGCCGACCGTACCCCGTGACCGGTCTTGAGAGGCCGTGCCGCCTTCGTCTGCATATGCGGGCGCAGGCGTTTCGGTGGCCGAGGCGACCTGAACTGCCGCTGCTTGAGCCGGTGTCACTGCTGATGCCGATGCCGGAGCGATGCTCGCTTTCAACCGGGCATTTTCGGCTTCGAGCGCAGCCAGCCTTTGTTCCAGCGCAAGGAAACGCGCTTCGACGCTGTTTTCAGCGGCGGTTGGCTGGGCGACATCGGGAGCATTGCTGTCTTGAGCGAAGGTCGGCGTGGCAAATGCGCCAAGCAGGAGTGCAGCGCCGAGCGGGAGAAGTTTACGGTTCACGAAAATTGCCTTTGGCTGATCGGGTCAGTCCGGCGGCAATAGGAACTATGGTTTAGAACTTGGTTAACACGGGCATAACATTCGGCTTCATTCCGTGAACGCCGCCACCAGAGCCTGCGCTGCCAGATCGACATCTTCCCAAGTATCGGCGAAGTTTTCCTCCCCGCCGTAATACGGATCGGCCACCGCTGCGCCCTCGCGGCCCGGCACGGCATCCATCAGCAGGCCAACGCGGGCGGTGGCATCGGGCGGGGCAAGGGCCTGGATATTGGCAAGATTGGAATGATCGAGCGCAAGGATGTGCGTGAAGCGCAGAAAATCGCGGATTTGCAACTGACGGCCCTTGTATCCGGAAATGTCGATCCCGTGGCGCTGTGCCTCGGCGATACTGCGCGGGTCGGGCGGGGAGCCGACATGATAATCCGCCGTGCCTGCGCTGTCGGCATCGACGCACAGACCCACTTCGGCGGCGCGCCTCCGAAACGCGCCCTCGGCAAGGGGAGAACGGCAGATATTGCCGAGGCATACGAACAGGACGGCGGGGCGCTGGATCATCCGCATCGGATACTGGACCGGGGCCATATCGCGCAATAGGACAGACCGACACAATCCGGGAGACACACGTCATGCGCCGCTTCTTCACCGCCCTCGCTCTTTCCACCGCGATCGTATCACCTGCTCTGGCAGGTCCGGTGGAAGACTATGAGGCTTTGCGCGAGGAGGTCTGGCAGGCGACTCTCGACAGCGCACCGCAATTGGCAACCAGCATCGGCGACCGGCGCGGCGACGGGAAGCTGGGCGATATTTCGCTCGCTGAATATGATCGCCAGACGGCGCAGAGCAGGGCGTTTCTGGAGCGATTGGACGCGATCGATGAAAGCGCATTGCCCGGTGATCTGCGGGTCGACTACGCGATCCTCAAGCGCAGTTTCGAAGACGGACTGGCAGGCGCCGGCTTCGACCAGAACCGCTATGTGATCTTCACCAATCGCGGCGGCTGGTTCACCTGGTTTGCCTCGCTCCCGCACAGGTCTCCCCTGTTCACGAAAGCAGATTACGAAAGCTATGTTTCCCGGCTGGAAGCATTTGCGAAAGTGAATGACGATGGCATCGCGCGCAGCCGCGAGGCGGTGGCGCGCGGGCTGACGCAGCCCTGCGGCCCGATGGAAGGGTTGGAAGACCGGATTTCGCAGCAGATTGTCGAGGATCACACACAGTCGCCCTTCTGGCGACCATTCGGCGAGCAACCTTCGACGATCAGCGATGCCGATTGGGCAGCCCTGACCAGCCGGGCGAGCGCGGCGCTGCAGGAGAGCGTGTTCCCGTCCTACCGCGAATTCCGCGACTTTTATGTCGAAGAATACAAGCCCGAATGCCGCACCGGCACACCGGGTGTCCTCGCCACCCCGGGCGGTGAGGAGTATTATGCCTACCGCGTGAAGAGCTTCACCACGACCGAGATGACGCCGGACGAAGTTCATGATCTGGGCCTGTCCGAAGTCGCCCGGATCCGCGCCGAAATGGTGGAAGTGGCAAGCAGCGCGGGGTACGATACGCGCGAGGCCTATATCGAGCACCTGCGCACAGACCCGCAATATTACATGACGGATGCCGACGAGTATCTGCGCTATACGCAGGCTTTGGCGAAGGAAATCGACGGCTGGATGCCCAAGCTTTTCGGTAAGTTACCGCGCCAACCTTACACCGTTTCTCCAATTCCGGCAGCACAGGCACCGGGCAACACCACGGCTTATTACGAGCGCGGATCGCTGGAGACCGGGCAACCGGGCATTTACCGGCTGAACCTGACCGAGCTGGACCAGCGGCCTTTGTGGGAGTTGCCTGCTTTGGGTGTTCACGAGGCGGTGCCGGGCCATCATCACCAGCTTGCCCTGCAGCAGGAACTCGACATTCATCCGCTGCGCGCCAACGGCACGTTCTTCACTGCCTTTGTCGAGGGCTGGGGGCTTTATTCCGAGCGTCTGGGGATCGAGATGGGACTCTACGACACGCCCGCAAAAGAGATGGGTCGCCTGAGCTACGAGATGTGGCGTGCTGCGCGTCTGGTCGTCGATACCGGCATCCATGCCAAGGGATGGAGCAAGCAGCAGGCGGTCGATTTCATGCTCGATAATACCGCGCTCAGCCCGGGAAATATCGATGCCGAGGTCAATCGCTACATCACGTGGCCCGGACAGGCGCTGGCATACAAAATCGGCGAGCTGAAGATCCGTGAACTACGCACCCGCGCCGAAGAAGCGCTCGGCGCGGAGTTCGACCTGCGCGCATTTCACGATGCGGTGCTGGAAAACGGCGCGGTCCCGCTCAGCGTGCTGGAGCAGCATATCGATCGCTGGATTGCGGCCCAGGAAGGCTAGGCCGAGCGGGACTGGCTGCGCTTAGATCGCGCGATCGCCAGCTTCGCCGACGGATTCGATGTCGCGGCCAACGCCTTTGACAGTGTTGCACGCCGTCAGGGTGAAGACGGTTGCGCCCAGAGCGATTGCGGCGATTGTCTTGCGGATCATGATGTTTTCCTTGCCAGTTAAGGTCTTTGCGGTTGCGCAGCGTTCCTGTCGCGCAGCTTAATTGCCAACGGTTGTGCGGCGAAATGTTTCCTGCACGGCACGGCGCACATTGACCTTCGCCTCCAGCCGCGCGCCAAGCAGGGCGGTTCCGCTGATCTTGCGCTGGACAAAAAGGGTTTCGGCCGGAGGCAGGTGCCAGTTTGCCCGGTCCTCGGCAATTTGCATGCCTTCATCCTTGAGCAGAGGCACGAAAGAGCGATCCCCGAAATCGAACGGGGCATCGGGGCTCATTTCTTCGACAATGATGTCGATGATCTTGCCTATCCGTTCCGGATGTCGCTCGATGACGACCGGGCTGATGAAACCGGCCTTGATCGCCTCTTCGCGGATGCGGTCCGCATCCTTGGCGAGGCCCGCTTCCAGCAAGCTGCGATAGGCCGCCGCGATATCGGGATCGACCGGGCGTGCGGCCCCGAAATCGAGCAGAACAATCTGGCCCGGAGCGCCGTCTTCCCCGCGGCGATAGCGGAAATTGGCGAAATTCGGGTCGGTCTGCATGATCCCGAACTCGAACATTTCGCGCAGGACCAATCGCAGCAACCGCTCGAAAATCGTGTCGCGCAATTCCTGCGGCTCGCTGATCAGATCCTCGATCGGAATGCCATCCTCGAAACTCATCGCGAGAATACGATCCCGGGTCAGTTCGGTGTCTAGGGTAGGGACAACGAAGCCCTCGCTCTCATCCAGATGCGATGCGTAGATCTGCATCTGCTCGCCTTCGCGGTGGTAATCCGCTTCCTCGTGCAATTGCTCTTTCGCAGCCGCCAGCAAAGGCTCGATGTCGAGCTCCTTGGGCAGCAGGCCGGACACGCGCAAAAGGGTCGCGACATTGTCGACATCGCTATCGATGCTCTTGGCGACCCCTGGATACTGGACCTTGATCGCCAGCATGCGCCCATCGCGGGTCAGCGCGCGGTGGACCTGGCCAATGCTGGCAGCGGCAATTGGGCGAGGTTCAAAGCGGCGGAATTGTTTGCGCCAGTCCTTGCCCCAATCCTGCGCCAGCACCTTGTCGAGCTGTTTGGGGGGCATGAAGTTGGCCCGGTCACGCAGCGAAGCGAGGATCGTCGACAGCTCGGGCGGCAACAGGTCGCCTGCATCCATGCTGATCATCTGGCCCATCTTCATGGCCGCGCCGCGCAAGTGAGAAAGCCGATCGGCCAGCCGCGCTGCATTTGCCGGAGTGAGCAGCAGCTCATTTATCGTCGGACGCTCGCCAGCCGCCATCCGGCGCGCACCTTCGCCCACGACAGAGCCTGCAACCCCGCCCGCGAGACGGCTGAATCCCGCCAGCCGCGCGATCCGCCCGCTGGGCACTGCGCGATGGCGGTCCTTGCCTTCATGATCAGCCACGGCAGGTAATGTCGCGTGCTGCGGGCATCTTTTGGTGAGGCATCAAACGGTTCCTTTGCCCCTCCAATCCACCCGGCCCACGTCTGTTCCATATATGGACAGCAAAGCGCGGCTTTGGGCTGGTCACTCAGGGAAGTTCTGGCTAAATCACGACCCGATGCTTTCAGCCGCAAACCCTCAAGGCGCGCCTATTCGCGGCGAGCGAAAACTGCTTATCGGAGCGATTGTGCTGATGGCTGTCGCATTGCTGCTCGGCGGACAGGCCAACGGTAATGCTGGGCGTGAGATGGTAATCCAACTCGCCGCACTGTTTGTTGCTTATCAGGCCTATGCGTCGTCCACAGCCGGGCGCGTCTCGGACGAGAAAGTCGTCCGCTGGGCTGGATGGGTGCTGGCCGCGACGATCGGGCTGGTGCTGCTCCATCTGGTTCCGCTGCCGTATAATTTGTGGGCTATTCTCTCGCCGGTGGACACTGCGAAGCAGGTTCTCGAGCAACTGGGTCTTGCCAATGGATGGCGGCCCTTCGCGCTCGATCCGGCAGAGACGTTTGACAATTTGCTTCTTCTGCTGCCGCCCATCGCGATGTTCTATGCGGTCTTGCGCCTTTCGGAGCGCGGCCGGACGCGGCTCGCTCTGGTCGCACTGGGTCTGGCGATTGTTGGCGCGGCTCTCGGTCTTTTGCAATATGGCAGCGGGACCCAGTCGCTGGACTTTTACGAGGCGACCCATATCGGCTTTGGTTCGGGCTATTTCGCGAACCGCAATCATCAAGCCGATTTTGCGATAATTGGCTGGCTACTGGCGGCGGGATTGATCGCCTCTCCATGGGTGCCGACCGCCCGGTTCGGCGCTGCGGGTCAAGCGGGCATCCTTTTGCTGATGAGCGCTCTGTTCATACTCGCCATCCTCGCGACGGGCTCGCGTGGAGGATTTCTGCTGGCCGTCTTTGCCGCTCTGGCCATCCTGATCATCCGGTTTGCCGGGAATGCGGGCAAATTGTTTGGCGCGCTGATCGGGGCCGGGGCTTTGGGCGCCGCCATTCTGGCCATCGCGGCAAGTTCGGGAAGCGCGTTGCTGGGCCGCACGCTGGAGCGTTTCGGAAATGAGGACGAGGTCAGGCTGATCATCTGGCCGCGCGTGCTCGAGATCGTGCAGGATACCATGCCATTGGGCGCAGGCATTGGCAGTTTCGTGGAGTATTACCGCTTCACCGAACCGCTCGACATGGTCGGGCGCAAGTTCGTGAACAGCGCGCATAATGAATTTCTCGAAATCGCTTTCGATGCGGGCATTCCGGGTCTGCTCCTGCTGTTTGCCGGTATTTTCGTGATTGGCTGGGCCGCATGGAAGGCGCTGCGCGGGGGGCTTGGCGATGCGGGCGATTATCGGCGGCTTCAGGCTGTGGCGGGTGTCGCCGTCATTGTGCTGATTGCGCATAGCAGTTTCGACTATCCGCTGCGTACCACAGGTCTGGCGGTGACCTTCGCGGGCCTTTGCGGCTTGCTTATGCCCAGACCAAGCGATAGCACGATTGTTACATCGGAAACCGACCGCACCACGGTCGATTCCTCGGCCCGAAACACCACATGAAATGACGGGAATGTTCACGCGATGAAAAATTCGCCGCTCTTTTTGGCAGCTATGGGTTTGATGCTTGCAATGGTGTCAGCCTGCACCAGCACGATCGAACAGGCCTCTCCGCCGATTGCGCAGGTGGCCGAGCAGTTTGAAATGCCGCTGAACGAAGTCGATCCCGCGACATACCGTCTTGGGCCGCAGGACCAGATCAGCATCCGGACATTCCGCGAGGAAGATCTGTCCTTTGACCAGATTACCGTGGATTCGACCGGGGCGATTGCATTCCCGATCCTGGGCCGCGTGGAAGCTTCCGGGGCGACAGTGTTCGATCTCGCGCAGCGTTTGGAAAACGGGCTGGCGCAAAGCTATCTGCGCAATCCCGATGTGACCGTGATGCTGGTGCGTTCCGCTGCACAGCGGATTACGGTTGAGGGCGCTGTTGCCCAATCCGGTGTATTCCCGATCGATGGCGATCTGACCTTGCTCGGCGCTATTGCCCGTGCACGGGGGACGACAGAGATTGCGTCGCGCGATGATGTCGTGATTTTCCGGACAATCGATAATCAGCGCATGGGTGCGTTGTTCGATCTTACCGCAATCGAGCGCGGGTATGCCGACGACCCGACAATGGTGGCAGGGGACGTAGTCGTCGTCCACACCGATGGCGCACGGCGCAACTATCTCGAGGCTCTCCGGCTGTCGCCGATTGCGGCCAGCATCTTTCGGATAATTCCGTCCCTCTAATTCCGACATTATTGGAACTGTGCAGAAACCAATGAATCAAGCGCAATCCGTGGTCCCGAGTGGACGCCCGATCGGTGAAGGCACCAATGACAGCGTATTGCTGGCAGGGGGCACGCCCTCTGGCAGTGACAATGAGGGCGGTCTGTTCGATTTCGTCGAGCTGCGCGCCATTGTCATGCGCAATATCTGGCTGATCCTTGGATCGGTTGTGACGATGTTGATCGTAGCGGCAATTCTGACTGCACTGACCGTTCCCTTGTTCCGCGCTGAGACGACGCTGCAGGTTGATCCGCAGCAGGCGAATATTCTCGATGTCGAAGACGTGCAGGCTGATGTCCAATCGCGGGATACCGACCAGTTTCTGCAGACGCAGATCGAGATTCTCGAGAGCCGGTCTATTGCCGAGGATGTGGCCGAAGATCTTGGCCTGCTCGATGACAATGCGTTTCTGCTTGCGATGAACCGGGCAGCTCCTTCGGGCGAGGGCGATGAAGCCGCGACGCAGACCAATCGCACCGCTGCAGTCGTGGCCGCAATTATGGCCAATCGCCGTGTGGCGCGCGTTCCGGACTCGCAGATTGTCGAGATCGAATTTGTCAGTCCCAGTCCCCGCCTCTCGACAGAGATCGCCAACAGTCTGGCGGAAAACTATATCGAAGACAGCCTGACCCGGCGTTTCAGCGTCAACAATTATGCCCGTGAATTTGTCGGCGAACAATTGGCCGAAGCACGCGAGAGGCTTGAGAATTCAGAAAAGGTTCTGGCCACCTACGCGCAGAATGCGGGCATTGTCACAACAGCACGCAACGCGGAAGGCGACAGCACCGGATCGCTCACCGGAGCGACGATCGAGCAGACCAACGAATTGCTGATTCGCGCGAAAGCTGATCGGATCGAAGCCGAGCAGGCTTGGCAGAGCGCACGCTCCAGCCCTGCGCTGGCGCTTCCGTCAGTCTATCAGAACCCCGCGATCACGAACCTTCTTCGCCGACGCGCCGAATTGCGCGGCGAATTGGCGGAATTGAACGAGCGCTATGTCGATGGCGCGCCCGAAGTGCAGGAAGTTCGGGCCGAGCTGGCCGAAATCGACCGAGAAGTTTCGTCGATTTCCGGCTCGATCAAAAGCTCTCTGCGCAAGGAATACGAAGCGCGCCTGGGCCGCGAGCGTGAGCTGAGCCAGGAAGTTGCGGAACTCACCGGACAGCAGCAGGGCGAACAAACCCGGGGGGTCCAGTACAATATTCTCGCCCGCGAAGTCGCAACGAACCGCTCGCTCTATGACGGTTTGCTTCAGCGCTTCCGCGAATTGACTGCGTCGGCAGGCTTGACCGGCAACAGCATCACTATTGTCGATGAAGCGCAATTGCCGCGCAATCCGTTTGCCCCGCAGCCGGTGCGGAACATGGCCATCGGACTGCTGGTCGGACTGGTTCTGGCTGGTTTGCTGACCATGCTGCGCGAACAGATTTTCAACCGGGTCCGTACGCCGGAAGACATTCGTCGCCATCTGTCGGTGCCTCTCTTGTCGACCATCCCCAAACCGCACGATGGCGATATGAAGGCGGCGATGGAGGAGAACCTTTCGGGTGTTTCGGAGGCTTTCCAGACGCTCACGTCGATCCTTTCGCTATCCAGCGACACCGGCGCACCGCGTTCGATGTTCATCACGAGCGGCAGGTCGTCCGAAGGCAAGTCAACCACCGCCTTCGCAGTGGCGAAATATCTCGCGCGCCGTGGCAAGAGAGTGCTGATTGTCGACGCCGATTTGCGGCGTCCGCAAATGCACCGTCTCGTCGATTCACAGAACGAGGTTGGCTTGTCTGATCTGCTTGCGGGCCAGACCGATACGTCTTCGATCGTGCATTCGGCCACCGAATTTAATGGCCTGTCCTATGTCACTGCGGGGCCGATCCCGCCCGATCCTGTCGACCTGCTGTCGAGTGCGCGCCTTAAGGCTGCCATCGCCGAATGGCGTGAACAGTTCGATCATGTGATCGTCGACGGTCCTCCGGTTCTTGGCCTGTCCGACGCGTTGATCATTTCTTCCAATGTCGATGCGACCGTCTTTGCACTGGAATCGGGTGCGTGGCGTCCGGGCCAGGTGAAGGATATGCTGCGTCGCCTGTCGAACCATGCGAACCAGCTGGTTGGTATCGTCATGACCAAGTTCGATGCGAAGAGCGACGGATACGCCTATTATTACCAGGAGTATGAATACTCCTATTCCGAACGGTGAGCGAAAGCGCGAATAGCGAGGCCACAGCCGATCCGAAGAGTCGGCGCGTGAAGGCAATTCTCGTCGCGCTTGCCGGACTGGTGGTGGTTGTCCTTCACGGGCTGGGCAACGCCGCCGACGATGCCGATGTCGCCGGGCTTGGCTTTCTCTCGCCGGTCAGGTCCGCCGAGGGGCTTGCCAATGAAGCAGTCGTTCTCGCTTCGGCTGAGAATTTCGATGCGGCTGTGGAGACTGGAAAGGCTGCGGTGCGCAGATTGCCTGTCCAGCAATCCACTGTGCGCAAGCTGGGCGAGATAGAACTCGCGGGCGAAGCCTCCGATGCGTGGGCAAACGACACGATTCGCACCTCAGACCTGCTCGGATGGCGGGACAGCCCGGCGCAGGCACGACTGCTGATGATGGCCGCGCAGGATGGCGACATTACCGGTGCTATCGACCATATCGATGCGGTGCTTCGGCGAACCGAGCTGTCGGAAGAGGTCTTCCGGGCAATTTCCGCCGGCATCGCCAATGAGGAAATCCGCTCCAGAATGGTCACGCGGCTTTCGCAAGATCCCCCATGGCGGCTCGATCTACTCAAGTCGGTCGATGATTTCGGCGATTCGCAGTCGGCGCAGAACTTTGCCCAGATGGTGCTGGAACTTTCCGAGCGCGAAGGCGGCTCGCTGGCAAGCGAAGAGGTAGCGCCTGTCCTGTCGCGCTTGGCTGCGCTTGATCTCAGCGGTCCGTTGCTTGCTGCTGCCGAGCGTCTGGAGCCTGTTACTATGTTTCAGCAGGGCATAAATGATCCCCAATTCAGCGGCCTCCGCGAAGGTGCGCGTGATCCGGACGCTGCCGTCAGCCCCTTCGAATGGAAGCGCGGGCGCGCGCAGAGTATCGTTGTCACGGTCGGCAGCCGCGAGGGGGTCGACGATGCACTCAACATCCGGTCGCGGAGCCGCGTCCGCGGCGTGATCCTGATCCAGACGTTGCGACTCAATCCGGGGCCATATCAGCTCAACTACAGCAAGCTTGGCTCCCGATCGGAGAGCGAGGGTCTGGAATGGCGCGTTTTGTGCGCTGGCGAGACCATTGATACGCCGCAAAATGCCGCCGCCTCGGGCGGTGGTTGGCAAGCCCAGACATTGCCCTTCACGGTGCCCGCGAATTGCCCGATCCAACGCGTAGAGCTGCGCACGGGACGTAATCTTCGCGGCGAAACCCGCAGGGCGTCCTATTCCGATCTCTCGATAACGCCGTCCTAGAACGGCCAGCTGGCCTGCTACTGGGAATAGCCGATCCGGCGCAAGGTCGGGCCGCAGGTTTCTTCGACAAGCTCCTGCACCTCCCACGGCAGTTCATCACGCCATCCGCCTGATTTGCCTTTGCGCAAGGTCGCGGTTTTCGCCGGAGCTTGAGCTATGTCATCGGGCAATCGGTCGGCCGCGATGCCTGCATGGACGGCGATCCGCTGGAATGCCGCATGCTTCGCCTCGTCCGTGCCGCCGCCACGAGCGCCGATGAGATCTTCGAATCGGACAGTCAGCGTAATGTCGCTTTCCACCCAGGGTGCGAATTGCGCGAGCATTTCGACCATCGGCCGCATGAACGGATCACCCGCATGCCCTTCGACCAGAAGCCTGTATCGTTCGAACTCCGACCGGGAAGGATCGGCGAAGAAGGAATGCAGACGGTGCCGCTTCAGGCCGAGGATGTAGTGGTAGCGCGACGCGAGCACATCGCGTGGATCACGCAAGACGAAGAAAGTCGCGATGTTCTCCTCGCGCAGGATTTGCTCGAAGCCGGATGACCACGGCAAATGAGCGCTGAAATATTGCCCTCCGCGCACCGTCTTCACCGCGCGGGCGATGCGCTCCAGGTTCATGGCCGGGTTGGCGGAATTGTCGAGCTTGTCCTCCAGAATATCCGTGTTGAGCAGATGAAGGCGCGAATTCTGCAGTCCCTCGATGCGGGCCAGTTCGGCCGTCAGCAAATGGGTTCCGGCTTTGGGGATGGAATTGACCAGAATGCGCGTGCCCTTGCGCCAGAACTGGGCCCGGGCCCAGGCACGATAAGCGGCCATTCCGGCAGATCGCAGGGCTGCGTTCTGTACAAAATTAGACGACATCGTCTGCACCTTTATCGTTCATCGGTTTTACTATTCCGGTCTGGGCATCGTTGACGCCCAACATTTCTCCGCGCCAGAGCGGCCGTGCAAACCAGATTTGACCCAGCAGCATGGTGACCGCCACTCCGCACGTCGCCAGCGCTGCGCCAACGGCGCCAAATTGCGGGATCAGCAGAACGCACAAGGTGATGTTCGCCGCCAGCATCAATGCATTCCAGCCGGCAAAGGCTTTCTCGCGCCCACCCATGATCAGCATGGACGCGAAAACCATAGCGAAACAACTGGCTGCCTGACCGACAACCAGCAGCCGCAAAGGGGTCGCTGCCCCCACGAATTCTGCGCCGAAGACAATGCGCAGGATATCCTCCGCAAACAGCAGCACGGCCGTTAGCAATGGCAGCACCGTCACTGCCGTGAAGGCCAGCGACAGCCGGGTAACACGGCGAACCTGCCCCGCTTTGCGTTTGGCGAATGCCTCGCCGAGCGCGGGGGTCACAATGGTCATCAGGACCACTTGCGGGAAGCTCAGAAGGTAGGTGATCCGGTAAGCGGAGCCATACAGACCTGTCTCTGTCAGATTGGAGAGCGGAGCCAGAAGAAGCACGTCGGTCTTGCCGAGCAACAGCTTGGAGGACATGCCGACCAGAATGGGCAGGCCGAGGGCCATCCACGCACGGATGCGGTAAGTCGGGACTTGTCCCTTAATCTCGGACGGTGCGAGCCGGTGGACCATGAATGCGGCAATCAATGTGCCGAGCAAAGTCATGCAGGCATAAGTGACCACTGCTTCGCCTAACGCCATCCCGCCCAGCGCAAGGAAGATTAGGACGGTGCAAACTGCGCCAAAGCCCTGATCGAACAGCATGCCGAAATGAGCTTTACGGAAGGCAGCCAATTGCTGGCGTCGCAGGATGCAAAACGCGAAGGGCGGGACGAGCATTGCCGCGAACAGCAGCGAACGCGAGAGCTCCCCGGCAAATTGCGCGACCAGAACAATGATGCCGGAGGCAGTGAGTGAGGAGGTGAGGATGATGAAATTGCCGCCCCGCAGCAAACCACGCAATGCCGACCAATCCTGCGCTTCGCGTAGAGCCGGGATCAGACGGTTCATCAACGCGGGCCAACCCAGTGCCGCCAATTGTCCGACAACCAGTGCCAGACCGGTGGCAAATGTGAAGGCTCCGAAATCTTCCGGTCCGAAACTGCGCCCGACCACCACGGCAAGAGCCAGCAGCCCCAGCCGAGCCATAATGCCGGCACCCATTGCGAGGGATATTCGTTTGAGCGCGGGTCCGCGCATCCGTTCACCGATCAGGGTGCGCGCTCGCTGGATGTTGGCGGCAAGGGTCATGGTCAGTGCGTGAAAGTCCAGTCCGGCCCCCGGCTGCCCATTCCTTGGGAGCAGAAGCGGGGAACCGGATAGGGAGGTAACGCAGCGTTAGGCCTTGCCTGCGGAGAGCAGGCGTACCGTCACGATTTCCACTTTGCCATTGTCGTGTTCGCTGGTCAGCAGAACCTCGACAGGGCGATTATAGGGCGGCTTGTCGAGCCACAATCCGCTGCCGATCCCGGCGCGCGCACCGCGGCCGGGGGCGAGGTCGATATTGACCGGCTTCGCGCCTTTGGCGATCGTGTTGCTGACCAGCGCGTGCGGGAAAGCTTCGAGCTTGGGCAGGATTTCCAGGATGGCCGCATTGTCGAGATGCTGCATCACCTCGCGCATCAGGACCAATTCGCCCACCGGTAGCGATTTCTCCGAGGCGTCGACCTGCTGGAAGGAGATCCGGTCGGTCGCGTATTTCTTGTTGTTGTGGTCGATGACCACGCTCGACACATCGCAGCCGGTATAGGTGACGTCGTCGCCCAACCGCTCCATGATACGGCCGGAAACCTGGAAATCTCCGCAGCCGACATCGACGATCGATTTGATGCCATTCGCCTCGACATAGGCGACGATCATGTCCTCATACGCCTTGGAATTCTGTGGCTGGCTGCCCGATCCGGACGAAACTTCGCCCGGGCCATCCCAGATGCCCTCGCGGTAGATTTCGTCGAAAATGTCTTTGTTCGATTTGCCAACGCTTTGCAGCTTTTGGCGGACTTTGCTGGCGAGCTGCTTGAGCATAAAATCTCCTGGGTGTCTTACGAATGGGGTTGATAACAGGTCGGGCGAGGGTGCCCTAATCGAGAAAGCTTCAGTGGTCTGGCGGTAGAGCGGGCTTGTTGATGGTGTAGGGGGCAAACTGCTCGGCCAAAGTGGCCCGCATCTGCGGATCGAGTTTTCCGCTTGCCGAGCGGGCCTTGGGCAAGAGCGCCTGCATGGCGCGTTCGCGCAAGGCACGCGGGACAGCCTGCTTTATCCCGCGCTGGTAGAGGCGCGAGGTCACGAATCGTCCGATCAATCCGCGCGCCACCGGCTTTCCTTCGCTGGCATTGAAGGCCTTGTCTTCCTCCAGCTGCGGCAACAGCGCGGGATCGATCCCGAGGAATTGGCAGACGACCAGCAATGTTGCCGCCCGGTCCTGCACATATTCCTCGAAAGATAACTGCAAAATCTGGCTGGCCGGAAAGGCGGCCTGCCAGGGTTCGAGCTGATAATCATACTGGCTGTAATCGGCGTAGCGGCTGTCTTGCGCAAAAGCGGTATCCATGGCCAGGTCGGTTTCATGCAGGCCGAATTCATGGCGGTATTGGCTGACCATCCGGCCCACCGGCTCGCGCATGAGGTAAATCAGCTTGAGATCAGGTCCGCACAGCGCTTTCGCCCGGTCTGCTGCACCTTCGAAGGTCGGGCGCTTGGTATAGGCTGTGGAAGCTTCGCCGCGAATTTGGTCCTCGCGTGCACCGCGAAACAGCGAGGCATAATCGCGCAGGATGGCATCATGGTCATCGCCCATCCTGACCAGGGTCTCCGGCTCTTTCTCCTGCGGAAGGAACACCTGCGGATGCAATTCAAGATCGCGATAGAGCGTGGTTGTGCCAGCCTTCATCGCCCCGATAATCAGGAATTGGGGGCAGTTTGGGGAGGGGCTGGTGCTCATGGGAGATTGGCGGGTTCGGACGGCTGCCCTTACGCTTCGGCCCGCTGCATCAGTGCTTCGAACAATTCGCGCGCTTCCGCTTTTGGACCGTCCAGCGCCGGATCTTTGAACGCGGCCTTCATCGCCTGCTTTTGGGTATCCTTGTCCGCCGTGGGCTGCGCGACGCGCATGGGATTGCGATAAAGTTCGCCCAAGGCGTCGGCGCGTTTTTCGCGCTCCCGCGCCATCCGGGCAAAGACAGCGTCACTCGATTCTTCGCTATGATGGAACGGCTTGAAGTCGGTGCCGAAGCGTTCGTTCATGCGCTCGATCGTGCGCCCGAAATCGGATGTCACTTCGGGGAAGGGCGCCACGATGAAGTCTTCAAGCTCCAGCATTTTGCGATGGAAAAGATTGTACCAGTAATAGGCAACCGGCGGGGTGTAGCGCTTGTCGAACACCGAAAGAGAGAGCGTCGCCTGCACCGGATCGCGCAGCACCAGCATCGCCGGGATACCGTACCGCTGAGCCAGCACGAACTGTCCGGCAGAGTGTACGTGGTTGCCCAGCTTTACGTCATCGCCTTGGGTCAGAAAAAACGCGTGCGTGGCAAACGTGTTGGATGAACGGGGAAAGCCGTCGATCACAGCATCGTCGCCCGGCCGCGCGACCCGCAGCGATTTCAGCGGTTTCTCCCGCGGCTGCCAATACAGCTTGAGCATGGTGGGCGAAGCGAGCGCATGGCAGCGCGCGAGATCGCGCAAGGGCACTTTGGCTCCGGATGTCGTGTGGTTGTCGGTCACTTTGGTCTCCGGTCGGTGATCGGCTGAGAGTGGTTCATTGCGGGCTCGATTGCGTCACGGCAGCGGAGCCGGACATGCGGACTGCAACTTGGTGGAAATGGGCGGTGATCGCATCGAGATCGCGCTGGTGTGTCTCGGTATGACGCTGAAATTGGCGATGGGCCTTGGCGCGCGTTCCAGCCGGATCGGCTGCATAGGCGGCAGCAAGTTGGAGTGCGACCCCTGCAAAATCGTCATCATTGGCGGCAACGACACCGCCTTCCGGACCGACCGTTTCGCCCACACAGCATTGGCCATAGGCTGCAACCGGCACGCCGTACGAAAGCGCCTCGAGAACCACGATGCCCTGTGTCTCGTTGCGGTAGCGGGTGGGGAAAAGAAACAGATCGAGGTCTTTAAAGAATGCGTCCTTGTCCGCGCCATAGACCGGACCGCGATATTCGAACCGCTGGCCCAGCTCCTGCTTCGCCGCTTTGACAGTGCGGGTAGCGAAATCGTCGGAGCAGGGCCCGGCAACGACAAGGCGCGCGTCCATGCCGTCAGACAAAGCCTTGCGCAGCGTGTCCACTGCCTCGCCGAGGCCCTTGTCCTCGGTCAGATTGCTCATGTGCCCGAAGGTGAAGGCACCCTGCTGCGGACCGTTATCTGTTTGCTTTTCGACAAAGCCGACATTGCTGAAAGGCAGGGTGCGGACGATGACCGGATATCGTGCCGCCAATTCAGCGCCCATGCCGCTGCACTGGGTCAAATGCATGGCATCGGGGCCAGCGGCCTTTGCCATACCGGCTGCCCATCCAGAACGCGCCCCGATGTAGCTGTAAGCGTGGTGGTGCAGGGTCAGGGCGCGCCCCCGGATGCGGGCCAGAAGGCACAGCAGGAATGTGATGCTCATGCCCAGATTGGCATTGGCGGAGATGTAGATATGCCGCTCGCTTCCGGTCATGATGCGCATCATGACCGACAGCAGCCGGGTGATGCGAGTCATTCGCCCACCGCTGGCGCCTTCGCCGGTGTCGCAGCGCCGCACGTCAAATCCAGCGTCGGCCAGCATTTCAGCCGTGGCGAGGGTCGCCGCCGACTGGCCGTGAACGGGCGGCGGAAACGGCCCGATCATCAACAACGCTGGTTTGGGAGGAGATGCGGGAGAATTCATGCGCGCGGTCGAAGGCTAATCCATGGAATACTGAGCAGGAGCGACCACGTCTGTATTGCGCGCAGTGCTAAGGCCGTCAAAGCGTGTTGGCAAGACTTCATGCTGCATTGCAGCGAATGGCCGGGATATCCGCAGCAAACCCTTGATCACGCGAGCGATGGACCGGTGCTTGCCACGCTGCGAAGCTGGGCATCGAGCGCGCCGAAGATATTGTCCTTGTTCCACCGCTCGTCCGCGCGCTGCACAGCAGCTAGGGCGCTGGATGTGTAGAGCGCCTCGTCGTCGATCAGTCGTTCCAAGGCGGTGGCGAGGGCATCCGGATCGCCGGGCGGAACCAGCAAGCCGCATCCGTCCACTTCGCGCCCGAGGCCGGTGTCGCGGTCTGCAGTCGCTGCGACAGGGCGGCCGGAGGCGAGCATATTGGTGAGCTTGGAAGGCAGCACCAGATCGGCGGCATCGGCCTTTTGCGGCAAGAGATGCACGGTCGCCAGATTCATCAATTCGTTGAGCCGTTCCATCGGCTGCAGATTGTGGAACTGGATATTGCCAAGTCCGGCTGCCTGCTGTTCCAGCATCGCGCGATTGGGGCCGTTCCCGCAAATGACGAAGGTCAGATCAGTCCGCTCTTCCAGCTTCCGCGCAACATCGACCAGTATGTCGATCCCCTGCTTGTTGGCGATGTTGCCCGAATAAAGCGCCACATGCGGCGTCTGGATGTTCCATTCCTGCCGATAAGCGGAGGGCTCGTCTAACGGGTAAACCTCGCCTCCCTCGACCCAGTTGCGAAACTCGCTGACCCGGTCTTCCGGAACGCCATAGGTGCCAATCTTGCGGCACATCTCGAAACTAATGGAACTCACGTGGTCGAAGCCGGTGACCACCCATTTTTCAAAGGCCTTGGCGAGCCGGGAGACTATGCCGCCTTCGCTGACCAGGCCGGTCGCGAGCGCAGCGCCGACTTCGAAGTCCTGGATGTGCAGCCAGCTCTTGGCACCGGCCATGCGCGCGGCAATCCGGGCGCTTGCGGCGCCAATGGTGGAGGGCGCGATCGTCATGACCAGATCGGGCTTGTGGCTGCGAGCGGCGCGGATCATCGGCAACAATGCGCTGAGCCCGAAGGTCGCATGATGGACAATGCGCTTGGCCCCGCCCGGATCGGACGGAACATAATGCGGCACGCGAGTAATCTTTACGCCGTTCTCGACCGATTGCCGCGCGCCGCTACCGCGATATTCCTCGGGCACTTCCCAGTCAGGGTAGTAGGGTTTGCCGACGATTGCTTCGATCTGGTGTCCACGCCGCGCAAGTTCTTCGCACATGCCGGTCGAGTACCGGGCAATGCCGATCTCTTCGGGCGCGTAATTCAGGCCGAGAAACAGGATTCGCATGGCTCAGGCGCCGCGAGCCTCGGCCTTGTTCTCCAGAAACCACTGATATGTGCTGGCGAGGCCATCCTTGAGGCTGATCGCGGGTGTCCACCCCATCGCGCGCAAGCGATCAGCTGCCATCAATTTGCGCGGTGTGCCGTCGGGCTTGGTCTCATCGCGGACGATTTCGCCCTCAAATCCCACCACTTCGCAAACCAGCTGGGCCAGATCATAGATCGGCAAATCGTCGCCAGAGCCAATATTCACGTGAATATCGTCGCTATAGATTTCCAGCAGATGGATGCATGCGCTGGCGCAGTCATCGACATGCAGGAATTCGCGGCGCGGTGTGCCGGTACCCCAGATGGTGATGCTGTCGTCGCCAGCCTCCTGCGCCTCATGCGCTTTGCGCATCAGGGCCGGGATCACGTGGCTCGACTGGAGATCGAAATTGTCGCCCGGGCCGTAGAGATTGGTCGGCATGCCGGAGATGTAGTCGCGGCCATATTGCTTCCGGTAAGCCTGACACAGCTTGATCCCTGCAATTTTGGCAATTGCATACCATTCATTGGTCGGCTCCAGCGCGCCGGTGAGGAGCGAGTCCTCTTGAATGGGCTGCTCGGCAAATTTGGGATAAATGCAGGACGAGCCCAGAAACAGCAGGCGGTCGACGCCGGCACGGTGCGCTGCCTCGATCAAATTCGTCTCGATGACGAGGTTCTGATACAGGAAGTCGGCCGGAAAATCGTTGTTGGCGAGAATTCCGCCGACCTTGGCTGCTGCCACAACCACCGCGTCGGGCTTGGCCTGCTCCATCCATGCGAAGACTGCGGCCTGGTCCAGCAGATCGAGTTCTTGCCGGGTGGCGGTCAGGACGGTGCAGTCTCGGTCCTTCAATTGCCGTGCGATTGCTCCGCCGACCATCCCGCGATGGCCCGCGACATAAACGGACTTGCCTGTCAGATCGAACATTACGCGTCCTTCTGGATCGGGGCGTCCTGCATGATCTTCATGTCCTCGCGGACCATTTCTGCCGCCAGTTCGCCCACCGATGTGGTGTGTTTCCAGCCCAGCTTCTCATGCGCTTTGGACGGATCGCCGATCAGCAGGTCGACCTCGGTCGGGCGGAAATAGCGCGGGTCGACTTCGACCAGCAGACGGCCATCCTCTGCATCATAGCCTTTTTCATCCACGCCTTCGCCTTCCCAGCGAATGGTCACTCCGGTTTCGGCAAAAGCCATATCCACGAAGTGGCGCACTGTGACGGTTTCGCCGGTGGCCAGCACGTAATCGTCAGGCGTATCCTGCTGCAGCATGCGCCACATGCCTTCGACATATTCGCGTGCATGGCCCCAGTCGCGCTTGGCATCCAGGTTGCCCAGATAAAGCTTTTTCTGGCGGCCCAGTTTGATTGCCGACACAGCGCGGGTGATCTTGCGGGTCACGAAGGTTTCGCCGCGCAGCGGGCTTTCGTGGTTGAACAGAATGCCGTTGGAGGCGTGCATCCCGTAGGCCTCACGGTAGTTCACCGTGATCCAGTAGCCATACAGCTTGGCCACGCCGTAGGGGCTGCGCGGATAGAACGGGGTGGTCTCGCTCTGCGGGACTTCCTGCACCAGACCGTACAGCTCGCTGGTCGATGCCTGATAGAAGCGGGTTTTGTCTTCCATCTTCAGGATACGGATCGCCTCGAGCAGACGCAGCGTGCCGATGGCATCGGCATTGGCGGTGTATTCCGGCGTTTCGAAGCTGACAGCGACGTGGCTTTGCGCAGCGAGGTTATAAACCTCGTCAGGCTGCGTTTCCTGAATGATGCGGATCAGGTTCGTCGAATCCGTCAGGTCGCCATAATGCAGGTGGAAGCGTTGGTCTTCCTCGTGCGGGTCCTGATAAATATCCTCGATCCGCCCGGTGTTGAAGGACGAAGAGCGGCGCTTTACGCCGTGGACGTCATATCCCTTGTCCAGCAGCAGCTGAGACAGATACGCACCATCCTGACCGGTCACGCCGGTGATAAGAGCCGATTTTCTAGTCACTGTAATTCCCGTTTTGACTTAACCCGACCCCGAAAGCGCATTAGCGCCGTAAAACGCAAATACAACCGCCCGTTGGAGTGATCATTCACGCTGTCGCCATTTGGGGCGGGCTATCGTAGTTTCTGGCGCTTAACCGTGCGCCGCTTGCGATGAGACGTTTGAGAGGATCCCGGTGACGCATACGATGCCAACATTTCGCGGCCCCAGCTGCATAGGCAGGCGCGGCTTTCTGGGCATGATGGCACTGCCTATTGCCTTTCCGTCTGTGTTATCGGGTTGCGCCATGGCGAAAGAAGTCGGTCCCCCGCAGGTTCCCCACGTGACCCCCGAAATGTTCGGATGGACGCCCGAAACCGATCCTGTCGAAACGGCGTCGATTATCAATATCGCTCTGGCTCAGGCGGTCGAGCGCGGGGTGCCGTTCTTCGACAATGCGGTGCGGCGGGTGGCAGGGACCATCCGTCTGGGCGGCAAAGTGGTGATGGAGTTCGGGACCAAACATCGCTGGATTGCCGACTACAGCAACCTGTCGCGCTTTGCGGTGGTCGAAGAGAATCTGGCTTCGGGCGTTACGGTCGATCCGCGCCACGTATTTGTTGATACCGCCAATGCGCGCGGGTCTATCCTGCGCGGGCCGATGCGGCTCACGGGCGCGCGCATATCCGATATGACCACGGCCAGCCGCCGGGCGATCCCCTCTTCGCTGGTCGCCCTGACCGCCAGCAATGCGAATCCGTCGGCGGAAGTCTCTATCGAATCGCTCATGATCGAAGGGTTCGGTTTCGGATTTTACCAGGGAAGCCAGCGCGAACCGGGGCGCAATCTCCTGCCCTATACCCGCTTGCGGGTTGGGACAGCGGTATTCCGTTTCTGCGGCATGGCGATCGAGACCGGCGAATGGGGCAATGGTCTGGACGATGCGACATTCGATATCCTGCGGATCAGCCGCTGCGGTGACGCCGCTCTGCTGCGCGGAACGGATTTGAATGCCGCTTCGCTCTTTTATTACGGACTGCGACCTGCCGAGGATGCCGAGGCGGGAACGGTCAATCTGCAGAGCGGGTCCAATGTGGCGATCCTGCGCGGTTTTGCGGCGGAGCCTGGCATGGTTCTGGCAGTCCATCCCGGCCGCGATCGCCCCGGCTTTGTTGCGGAAATCGAGCAATTGGACGGTGACCGGGCCATTCTGTCGCACAGGGCAACGCAGGACTACTCCGGCGCTTTTCTGATCGATCCGCCCTCACTGATCGCCCAGAATACCGCGATCAACGTGCTGCATTACTACATCGAAGGCATGCATGATCTGCCACTGGCTCTGCGCAGCCGGTCTAAGGCGACAATTCAGGATCTGAAAATTAGCCGTGGTAGCTTCGGCGCGCGGGGCGGAGCGCCGGTTTCGGTCATGGGACGGCAGGTGAGTGTCGATCTCAATCTCAATCCGCGCTCGGTCGAAAACCCGATGGTTGCCGGCATGGTCGGCTTGTTGACGGCCAATGCGGAGGTCGCCGGGCGCATTGTCTCGGGCGCACGGCTCGGCGCGGAAAATGCCGCGGTGCTCGATACCCGTCCGATCAATGTCGGGCGCGGGCGCCCCAGTTCGGCGATACAGGGCTATTACGTGGATACTGCAGGGACCTTGCCGATCGTTGAGATGTGAGGATGTCCCCTTACGGTGGCGTGTAAGCGCGCGGGGAAAATTGTGAGCGCCCCTATGCATGACCCGCTGCATATGGAATGCACGCATGCATGAATGCAAAAACACTCACCATCGCGCTGGTCCTTCTCGTGATACTGGCTGGCGGTGCTGTGATGAGCAGCGACCGCGCGACCGCGTTTCTCGGGATAGGTACCAAGCCGTCCGAACGTGCTGATCGCATTTCAGCCGGGCCGGCGGTAGAGTTGAAAGATCTTTCGGAGGCAAGCGGCGTCGCCCGGTTTGGCAGGCTTTTTGTAGTTGGCGACAGCTATTCGGTGTCCAAATCCTGGCGTGCCTCTCTCGAAAAGAATCTGCCGGGTGTCGAGGTTGTTTATAGTTCCCGGGGCGGGAGCAGCCTGGCCGATCAGGTCGAGTTGGTGAAAGAACGCAATCGCCTTACCGGCTGGCCGCTGCTCATTATGGATGGCGGTCTGACGGATCGATATCCGGTGGACGAAATCCGGGCCATGGTCGGAGCGCAGCAGCCGCAATGCGACATGTGGTTCTACGTCGAACCCGTGCGGCGCCAATATGACAATGCGAAGGCGCAGAAGGGCCGAAACCGCCAGCACGAGCGTCTTGTTTCGGAATTACAGGCGGATTTTCCCGATCATCTTATCGAGTGGATTTCGGAACTGTCGCAAGAAGGAGACGGTTCGGTTCAGGATGCTGTGGACCTGGAGAATATGGTGGTTCCGCGCTCCCTGAGGAAAGACAAGGTCCATCTCAACGACAAGGGCTACGAGATTCTCGGTGCGATTGTGGCCCGAGAACTCACGTCCACACGATTGGCCAATTCCTGCGCGTGAGGCGATTGTCCGACTAGTGGATGACCGCGTCAGCATCCCTCGTCGAGCTGGCTCGACTTGATCTCGCGGGCGATGATCCCGGCAAGCAGTCCATAGCCGCGCTCGTTGAGGTGCACCATGTCCTTGCGCAATGAATCGGGCATCAGGCCATCCTGAATGGCGAACTTGTCATTCTGAGTTCCGTCAGCCTGCGCTGCGACTTCCTCATTCCACTGGATGAGATGGCCGGGATACTCGGTTTCAAAATGTGTTGTCAGCCGGTCGATAACCCGCATCCGGCGTTGCTGGACCCGTTTGTTAGGATAGGCGCGGCGCACAGGCTCGACGTAAAACCACAAATTGCAATGCGCATTCTGGAAATCGACGATCTTCGCAATCTGGTCTTGGGGATCGAAGTCGGTCAGGCCGCCATCAAGGATCAGCAGCGGCCATCCTTTCGTCTCGGGGTTTTGCTGCAGGCGCTCATATTGTTGCGCCAGCGAGCTCCCCCCACGCGAATCATATGTGATGTCGAGATTGGGGAACTGCTGTTCGAATGCGGCACGGAATGGCGGGGCTACCGAATAGCTGTCCCCGAGGACCAGCAATTTGCCGTAGGATTCGACCCCATTTGCGGGTGCTTCGATTTGCGTGGCATGGCCGACACCCACAGATAAGGGGGCTTGTTCGCCGGTGTCAGTAGCCTGCGAAGTAACGCGTGTGCCGGATGAGCCGGCAACGCGATCGCATCCGGCCAGAGTGAGCGAGGACACGGCGATGGCCGCGAGCGAAGTCAGGGCGAGTTGCATGATCATGCTTATTCCTTGGCATTATGCCTGTGACAAGGGGCTGAATGGGTCTGGCGAGTATCGTTCAGGTCCAATCGGGTGCCGTGCTGGGACTGTTGTGTTTCGAAGGTCGCAAGATCGTTGTCCGAGGTTCACTGATATCGTCGATCTGGCTCGTTACCTTGGCTTGTCTTGCGCCAGCCTCCTGCCTATGCATCCGCCGGGTCGCTTCCATAGCTGGTCTCGTGCCTGCTTCATCTTTCACGCACGGATCGTCTGGAATGATACCGAAGCTACTATCCGATAATGCTCCCGGCGCGGGAAAGCCGCATGGCTATCGCCGTGATATTGACGGGCTGCGCGCAATCGCCGTCCTGTCGGTGGTGGCGTTTCATTTCGGCGAGCACTTCATGCCCGGCGGTTATCTGGGCGTGGACGTGTTTTTTGTCCTGTCCGGATATCTCATTACCGGCATTATCGTGCGCGAGGCGGGCGAGGGGCGTTTCAGCATCGCCCGTTTCTACGAGCGGCGAATCAGGCGGATTGCGCCTGCTTTGCTGTTTGCGCTGACTGCGACGACTGGCTTTGCTGCGCTGATCCTGCTGCCGCTTGACCTGGAGGGGTATGGCGAGAGCCTGATTGCTTCGCTGGCGTTCGTGGCGAATATCTATTTCTGGCGCGACGGGAATTATTTCGCGCAAGGCAGCGAGACGAAGCCGCTTCTGCATATCTGGTCGCTTGGGGTGGAGGAGCAGTTCTACATCTTCTTCCCGCTGCTGGTCATGTTGCTGGCAAGCCGGAAGGGGTGGCTGTTCGCGACTGTTGTCGGGACCGTTGCGGCATCATTTGTGCTCAATGTCTGGTCGCTGCGCGCAGGCTATGCCTCGCCTGCCTTCTATCTGCTCCCGACCCGTGCATGGGAATTGGGGGCAGGGGCACTGCTCGTTTTCCTGCCCAAGCCGGCGATTGCGCGCGGCACGGCAGAGGTGCTGATGGCGATTTCCTATGTGATGCTCATCGCAGCGATCATAGCCGCGCCCTTGTGGGTGCCGCATCCGATACCGACAGCATTGCCCGCCGTGTTCGCGACTGCGCTGCTGATCTGGGTCGGCAGCGCAGGGACGCCGACGGCCTTGTCCGGCCCGCTGAAAACCGCGCCGATGGTGGGGGTCGGTCTGATCAGCTACTCGCTGTATCTGTGGCATTGGCCGGTGATCGTGCTGGCGAAATATTATCTGGTCGATGCGCCGGGGCCGCTTATGATCCTGTCGCTGCTGGCCGTCATGTTCTTGGCAGCATGGGCGAGCTGGCGCTATGTCGAGAAGCCGTTCCGCTCGAAAGATTTTCCGGTCCGCAAGCTCTACTGGATCACAGGTGGCTGGGCGCTTGCGCTCGCGCTGGCCGGGCTGGCTTTCGTCCAGTCCGGTGGCTTTCCATCCCGGCTTCCGCAATCGGTTGCTCAGGTGAATGCAGCAATCGGCTCGCATTACCGGTGCTCTCTGGCTGACACGAAGGTGTATGCTGGCGTGCGCTCCTGCTGGTTCGGCGAAGGCGATCCGGCAACTGCCGACACGGTCCTGCTCGGCAACAGCCATGCCCAGATGTATGCACCGATCCTGCGCGACCAGGCCGAGACCCGCGGCCAGAATTTGCTGATGATCCCGGCAAATGGCTGCGCTCCGCTCACCGGTATCAATATCCGGCCCGGCTGCATCGCCGTGGCCGAGTCCAATATTGATGCTGCTGCCAAGCATCCGGAAGCCGACACGGTAATGATCGCTTTCGCCTGGCACATTGCGGAAGACTTGGTTGATCCCTCCGGCGAAGCTCCTACCGATCCGGCGCAGGCCCTGATCGCGGGTCTGGACCGGACAATCGATACGCTGCGGGCCGAGGGAAAAAAGGTTGTGGTCGTCGGGCCAATTGCCGTGCCGGATTACGAGCTGCCTTCAGTGGTCAGCCGGGCCAACGCATTCGGGCGCGACAACCCCTATCCCATCGAGCGCGCGGAAAGCGATTTCCTGAGCGAGTTTGCTCCGTATCTGGACCACTTCCGCGCGCGCGGCGATATCAAGCTGCTTGAACCCCACCGCGCGCAGTGTCAGGACGGCGTGTGCCGTTATATGGCGGACGGCAAGAGTCTGTTTGCCGACAAAACGCATATCTCGCGGGATGGGCTGGAAGTATTCGCTCCGATTTTCGATCTGGAGAGCAGCATTGCCCGGGAACGTACACTGTCTGAGAAAGAGGACGCGCAGTGACTTGGACGGATTATCTTGATCGGCGCATCCTTCCCTATCTGGGGCTTATATTCGGGTTGTTCGCGACGACTCCACTGGTTTGGGTTCGACTGTTCGGCACCTCCATCGCTCCGTACCATGTTTTTGCGCTGGGCCTTATTATGGCGGTGGCCATCACTCCGGGCGCGATCGATACGCTGCAAAGGCTCATTAAAAGCGGGAAGCTGATTTGGGCCGCCTGCGGATTGCTGGCGGTCGCGATGATGATCAGCTTCGCGGGCGCGACGATCATTTTCGAGCCCTTCTTTTTCGTGAAATATCTCGCGTTCGTAACCACTGCGCTCGCTACTGGGATGCTCTTCTTCATCACCATTCGCAGGGGCGGATTTCCGGTTGTCGCTCTTATGCCAGCGGTGGCCGGCGTGATCTTCGTCGCCTTTATTTCGGTCCAGTTTTCTCTTGCGAGCATCGACCCGATTGAGGTTTTGACCCTGGCGATCGCGCGGGTCGATCCAAATATCGTGATGAACCAGCTGTTCCGCGCCGCCTTTGCTGCCAGCAATGATGATGTGCTTTTCCGATCGAACCTGAAACAGTCGCTAAGTTTCGCCTTCATCGTGATGATACCGATTGGCCTGCTTGCTCTTTCCTACGCCAAATTTGCCAACAATGCGGTGAAAGCAATTGCGCTGGCGGGGATTGGTTTCGCGGTCGTGATGACAATCGCTCCGTTCAGCCGGGCAGCTTGGCTCGCACTCTTTTTGATCGGCCTCTGCTACGCGATTTCTTACGTCCGCACGGCTGTCGGTCTGTCGATTTTTGCAGGCATACTGGGGCTCGGTATTCCGATGCTTTTTGTTCTCGGAGGCAATTCCAGCCTGTTCCAGTTGATCGAAGCACGGCTGACCGCGAGCGACTCCCTCGACGCGCGAGTCTTTACTGCGGAGGAGCATTGGCAGGCGATAGGCGAATCGCCGTTTTTGGGGCGGAGCGAAATTGTCGAGGGCTGGGCGCATAACGTCATTATCGATGCATGGTCGGCATTCGGCATTCTCGGCATGGTTGCGGCGCTGCTGTTTTTCCTCGCCATGCTTGGGATGACCATAAAGGCTCTCATTTTGACCCTCAGCGCCCCTCTCGGTCAGCGCAAGGTCCATGCCACGATCGCTGCGCTTCTATGTCCGGCTCTTGTGCGCATGGTCACGGCGCCCAACGTGACCATCGATTTCCCGGTGTGGGTTGGGCTGGGTATGGCGCTGGCGCTGGCAGCAGACGCTTGGGGCGAAACGGCGACGGGCGATCATGTGCGCGCGAGCTCTCCACAGCCGAGAGGCCGCCCCGCTTTTCAGGTCTAAGGCCGCAACGGAAGCAGCTTGCCGAGGCCGCGCGTCCAGTCAGCCCAGTCGCGGGGCGCGACCAGTTGGTTGAGCGCCTCGCGTGATTGAATAAGCCATGCCACCGCAACAGAAAGCGCCATGGTAGCAACAAATGTAGCGATCCCGGCAACCTGACGGCTTGCGCCTTCGAGTTCGGGATCAACCTGAAATGCCACAGCGCGCAAACCGACAAAAATGATCTGATGGACCAAATAGATGAGCAGCGAAGCCTGCCCGAGCCATTGAAGCCAACGCGCCTCGCCCATTGCTCCAGCGGCGAACACGACCGTCGCCGCAGCGCTCATCGCGAGCCCTGCATGGGCCAATAGAAGGTCCGGGGAACGTATATCGTAGAAATCGAAAGAGGCGAGGACGAGTGCGGACCCGCGCGAAACCGAGTAGGCGTAGAGCAACCCGCAAACAGCCGCCGAAAGAACGGCGTAAAGAGCGAGAGTTGCAGTGCCCGGATCGGCGCGCAGCGCACGGGTAACCAGATAGGCGAATACGAGACCGGGGCCGATTGCATAGAGCGCGATGGGTAAGCCGAAGGGCAGCCATTGCTTGACGTCATCCGGAATAAGCCCGGCGAACAGAAATCCCGCGATGGCCACCAATCCCAGCATCATCGGCCGAACGGTCTCGTGGAATTGATTTATTGCCCATCGTATCAAGACCAGTCCCATCAGGGCGGGGAGGAACCAGAAAAGCCTCGCCCCAGACGCCTGATCGAGAAGGGCCGCCGAACCGATCAACACGGCTACGGCCCATTCCGAAAACCGGTCAAACAGTCCTGCGGTGGTCCCGCCCAGAACCACCATGGCGGCCCAGGTCATGGTAAAAAATATGATGAAAGGAACATAATATCGCACAAAGCGCGTGGTCAGGAACCCGGGCTTGTCGCTTCGGAACGGCATCACCAGCGCAAGAAGCAAGAAGGCGAAGACATGCCAATTGTAGAAGAACCCGCGCAGATCGGGCCACGATTGGGTGACCAACGTGTTGTGGGCGAAGACGATCAGCACGATCAAAATGCCCTTCGCCCTGTCGAGGGTGGCGAAGAAGCGCTGGGTCGCAGAATTGTCGGACTTTACAGCCATTTTCTCTCCTCGACCCGGCTGCGTCATTAGCACGCACAACGCATTCGCCAAGCCGTGCTGGAGAACAGCGTCTCTTAATGGGATGGAAAAGGCGTTAAATTGGTCGGGGAGAGAGGATTCGAACCTCCGGCCCCTGCCTCCCGAAGACAGTGCTCTACCAGGCTGAGCTACTCCCCGACCGTGTCGGTCCCGTTTCGCCCTGAGGCGCTACGGGTCGAGGCAAGGCGCGTGCCTATAGGTGGGCGCGCGCGGGGTGGCAAGCGGGCATTTACCCGCTAAAGCTGACGGCAATGGAAAACGCCCCGGTACCTCACCCCGAACAGCAATATCTGGACCTGATGCAGCGCATCTGGAGCACTGGCGACGAACGGGTGGACCGCACCGGGGTAGGCACGCGCTCCATCTTTGGCACGCAGCTGCGGTTCGATCTGGCAGGCGGTGCTATGCCGCTGCTGACGACCAAGCGGGTCTACTGGAAAACAGCGACGCGCGAGATGCTGTGGTTCCTGACCGGTGATACCAACATCCGCCCGCTGGTGCTGCAAGGGGTGAAAATCTGGAACGAATGGCCGCATGCCCGCTATGTGCAGGAAACGGGCGAGGACATTGCGCTCGAAGATTTCGTGCAGCGGATTGCCGAGGACGAGGCGTTTGCTGCAAGTTGGGGCGATCTGGGGCCGGTTTACGGCAAGCAATGGGTTGACTGGCCAACCTATCGCTATCGCAAAGACGGCCTTTTCGAAGCGGGCGAGGGCATCAATCAGGTCGCGGAAGTGGTCCAGTCATTGAACGCCAGCCCGGGCAGCCGCCGCCACATTATCGAAGGCTGGAATGTAGCCAAGCTGGACCGGATGGCCCTGCCGCCATGCCACAAGACGTATCAGTTCCACGTCGCGGGGGAGGGTGCGGATGCGCGGCTCAATTGCCTGCTCTACCAGCGCAGCTGCGATGTCGCGCTGGGGCTGCCCTTCAACCTGTGGTCGGCCGCGCTGCTCAACCGGATGATGGCGCAGCAGACCGGCCTTCAGCCGGGCGAGCTCGTCTGGATGGGCGGGGACACGCACCTCTATCTGAATCACGAGCATCTGATCGAGGAGCAGCTAGCCCGCGAGCCGAAAGGCACCCCCACGCTGGAAATAGTGCGAAAGCCCGAAACAATATTCGACTACAGAATCGAGGATTTCGTTGTCCATGATTACACGCCGCAGGCCCCGATCAAGGCCCCTGTTGCGGTGTGATCGGGAACGCTTGACCCCCTCCAAACGCTGACATAGGCGACGCCCCTGAAGCCTTCGCTGGGAGAGCAAGCCAATGGCCGGACCAAACGATACATCCTCGACTGGCGACAACCGACCGGCGTTGTCGCTGCACGTGCCCGAGCCCAATTTCCGGCCGGGTGACAAGGTCGATTACAGCCATCTGAATATTCCCGAAGCGGGGGAACAATTCCGGCCTGACGAGGCTTGCGCCGCGCTCGATACCGCGCCGCTGGCGCATGATCTGATCCGGGTGCTGGGCGATGATGACAAGGCGCACGGGCCCTGGGATCCGAAGCTTGATGCCGACACTTTGCGCGAGATGCTCGGGCATTTTGCCATGGTCCGCGCCTTCGATGAGCGCATGTTCCGCGGCCAAAGGCAGGGCAAGACCAGCTTCTACATGAAGTGCACGGGCGAGGAAGCGACCAGCATTTCCACCGCCATGGCGCTCGCCAGCGACGATATGGTCTTCCCCAGCTATCGCCAGCAGGGCGTGCTGATCGCGCGCGGCTATCCGCTCATCGAGATGATCAACCAGATCTACTCGAACAAGGGCGACAAGCTGAAAGGCCGCCAGCTGCCGATCATGTATTCGAGCCGCGAGCACAGCTTCTTCAGCATCTCCGGCAATCTGGCCACGCAGACCCCGCAGGCAGTGGGCTGGGCGATGGCGTCGGCGATCAAGGGCGATAGCCGGGTCGCCGCGACATGGGTGGGCGAGGGCAGCACGGCAGAGGGTGACTTCCACTCCGCCTGCACATTCGCCACCGTCTATAATGCGCCGGTGATCCTGAACGTGGTCAACAACCAATGGGCCATCTCCAGCTTCAGCGGCTTTGCCGGGGGCGAGCGGACGACCTTCGCCGCGCGCGGTCTGGGCTATGGCCTCGCCAGCCTGCGGGTGGACGGCAACGATCCGCTGGCGTGCTACGCGGCGGAGAAATGGGCCGCCGACCGCGCGCGGGCCAATGCCGGGCCGACGCTGATCGAGTTCTTCACCTACCGCGCAGAGGGGCACTCCACTTCCGATGATCCGAGCGGCTATCGCAGCGCCGAAGAGCGCGAGGAATGGCCGCTGGGTGATCCGATCAACCGCTTGAAAAAGCACCTGATCGCATTGGGCGAATGGGATGAGGAACGGCAGACCGCGCTCGATGTGGAATGCGTTGAGTTGGTCAAAAAGACCACCAAGGAAGCCGAGAAGAACGGTATTCTGGGCCACGGTCTGCACCATCCCTTCCGCACAATGTTCGAAGATGTGTTTGAGGAACTGCCCTGGCATCTCAAAGAGCAGGCCGAGCAGGCAATTCACGAGCGGGAGACCAAGTTTCCCGAAGGACTGCCGGCGAAGGGAGTTCAGGGCTGATGGGTGAGACGATGACCAAAGACGCCGCCGCGCCCGAGGCAGGCACCGAACGCCGTCTCAATATGATCGAGGCGATCAACGAAGCGCTCGATGTGATGATGACGCGCGACCCCGATACGGTCGTGTTCGGCGAAGACGTCGGCTATTTTGGCGGGGTGTTCCGCTGCACGGCAGGCCTGCAGGAGAAACACGGCAAGTCCCGCGTGTTCGACACGCCGATCAACGAATGCGGCATTATCGGCGTGGCGGTGGGCATGGGCGCCTATGGCCTGCGCCCGATCCCCGAAATCCAGTTTGCCGACTACATCTATCCCGGCCTCGACCAGCTGATCAGCGAGGCCGCGCGCCTGCGCTATCGCTCGGCCGGTGAATACATTGCTCCGATGACCGTGCGCAGCCCGTTTGGCGGCGGCATCTTTGGCGGCCAGACCCACAGCCAGAGCCCGGAATCGCTGTTCACTCACGTTGCCGGCCTGAAAACCGTCATCCCGGCCACGCCCTTTGACGCGAAGGGCCTGCTAATCAGCGCGATTGAAGACAACGACCCGGTGATCTTCTTCGAGCCGAAGCGGATCTATAACGGCCCCTTCAGCGGGTATTACGACAAGCCGGTGGAGCCGTGGAAGCGGCACAAGGACAGCGTGGTGCCGGAAGGGTATTACAAGGTCCCGCTGGGCAAAGCGCGCCGGGTGACCGAGGGCGAGCAGATGACCGTGCTGGCTTACGGCACCATGGTGCATGTGGCGCAGGCGGTGTGCGAGGCGAAGGGTGTCGAGGCCGATATTCTCGACCTGCGCACCATGGTCCCGCTCGATATCGAAGCCATCGAAGCATCGGTTAAGCGCACGGGCCGCTGCATGATTGTGCACGAGGCAACCCGTACGTCGGGCTTCGGCGCGGAGCTTTCGGCGCTAGTGCAGGAGCGCTGCTTCTACCATCTCGAAGCCCCGATCGAGCGCGTGACCGGCTTCGACACACCTTATCCCCACAGCCTCGAATGGGCCTATTTCCCCGGGCCCGTGCGCCTGGGTGAGGCCATCGACCGGCTTTTGAAGGACTGATCCGACATGGCGAAATTCATCTTCAACATGCCCGATGTGGGCGAAGGCGTTGCCGAGGCGGAGATCGTCGAATGGCACGTGAAGGTCGGCGATACGATTTCCGAAGACCAGCATCTGGTTGACGTCATGACGGACAAGGCGACGATCGATATCGAAAGCCCGGTGGACGGCGTCGTCACCGAAATAGCGGGCGAAGCAGGCGATATTATTTCCGTCGGCGGAATGCTCGTTGTGGTCGAGGTTGAGGGCGAAGTGCCCGAGGATGTTGCGGAGGAGGCTGAGGCAGCTCCGGCTCCGAAGGCCGAACAAGTCACAGAGCGCATTGAGGTGGAAACTTCCGATGCGTCGGATGCTGACGATGCAATGGCCGCCGATCCTGAGCCAGCTCCGGTGCAAGCAACAACACCTGCACCCGCACCGGCGGAAACGGCCAAAGTTCTCGCCACACCGGCTGTGCGCAAGCGCGCGAAGGAACTTGGCATTGACCTGTCGCAGGTCAAGCCGGCTGAAGACGGCCGCGTGCGTCACGGCGATCTCGACCAGTTCCTGACGTACAATTCAGGCTATGCCGCCGCCGGACCAGCGCGGGCGGACGAGGAGAAGAAAGTCATCGGGATGCGTCGCCGCATTGCCGAAAATATGGCTGCCAGTAAGCGCAACATCCCCCATTTCAGCTATGTCGAGGAAGTCGATGTGACCGATCTGGAAGAGATGCGCGCGCAATTGAACGCCAACCGGGGTGACAAGCCCAAGCTGACTATTCTGCCGCTGATGATCACCGCGATCTGCAAGACGCTGCCCGATTTCCCGATGATCAATGCGCGCTATGATGACGAGGCGGGCGTGGTGACACGCTATGGGTCCGTCCATATGGGCATGGCGGCGCAGACCGATGCGGGCCTGATGGTGCCGGTGCTGAAGGATGCTCAGGCCAGAAATGTCTGGCAGCTGGCCAATGAAATCAGCCGACTGGCTGAGGCTGCACGCAGCGGCAAAGCGACCAAGGACGAGCTGACCGGCGGCACTTTGACCGTCACGTCTCTTGGCCCGCTGGGCGGCATTGCCACCACACCGGTCATCAACCGGCCCGAAGTCGCGATCATCGGCCCGAACAAAATTGTCGAGCGCCCGATGTATGTGCCCGACGGCAATGGCGGGGAGCGAATCGAGAAGCGCAAGCTGATGAATATCTCGATCAGCTGCGATCACCGCGTCGTGGATGGCTGGGACGCGGCGAGCTTTATTCAGGCGCTCAAGAAGCTTCTGGAAACGCCGGTTCTGATTGTTTCGGCTTAGCGGACAACCGCTGCGAAGCTGACGCTGCCACGGCCCAGTGCGGCCTCGGCATCGCTGACGTGCCAGCGCAAATGCGTTACGTCCTCGGGCGTGGCGCGGCGATTGCCAACGCGCAGGCGGTCAAGCGTGCCCCATGTCCGGCCGCCATCGATAGAGACTTTGGCGTCCTGCCCGCCGCTGCGGCGGAAGGCGAGATCGCGCGGCACCTGGCTGGAAACAACGAAATCATCGCCGCGTCCCGGCGCGCGCCAGTGGAGCATCAGCACCACCCGGTCGCCCTTGCGCAGGGATGTCGCAGGTTGCAGGGCCCGGACTTGCCGCCCGTCCACCGTTTGCGATTGTTCCAGATACACCGAACGTTCAATGGCAATGCCGCTCTGCGCGGCAACGGCAGAGGCGGTGAGAGCTGCCAATGTTGTGGCAAGCAGAAGACGACGCATACATTCCCCCTGAAATCAGGCTGCGGGCACAATCCCGCCTTGCGTCAGGCCACTGCCTGCAAAGCTCCAAGATATGGTTAATTTCACCTCAATTTCACTTGGCGCCATTTATCCGCACACTGCGCATTGACAGGTCACAGAGGCTGGCCTAATTGCGCCGCTCCCAAGAGGCGCTAGCCGCTTAAATGCGCGGGTGTAGCTCAGTTGGTTAGAGTATCGGCCTGTCACGCCGAGGGTCGCGGGTTCGAGTCCCGTCACTCGCGCCACTTGGGACTTTTTCCTAGCTTTGTGATCATGTGATCCTCCCTTTAAGGGGAGTTTCCGCACGGATTGGCTGCTTTCCTGACAAATCGGTGATTGAGCTTTGCTCGGCTCTGGGCAAGGGTCCGCGCCAGATTCGTATCAACGGGAAGGAATTTGCGCTCATGAAAACCGCCATCACCGAAATGTTCGGCATTCAGCACCCCATCATTCAGGGCGGCATGCATTTTGTCGGCTTTGCTGAAATGGCGGCTGCCGTTTCCAATGCGGGCGGGCTGGGCATTATTACCGGCCTGACACAAGGAACGCCGGAGAAGCTGGCGAATGAAATCGCCAAGTGCCGCGACATGACGGACAAGCCGTTCGGCGTGAACCTGACATTCCTGCCCAGCCTGACGCCTCCCGATTATCCGGGCCTTGTCAAAGCGATCATCGACGGCGGTGTGAAGGTGGTGGAAACCGCCGGGCGCAATCCGCAGGAAGTTTTGCCAGCGCTCAAGGGGGCAGGGATCAAGGTGATCCACAAGTGCACCAGCGTTCGCCATTCCTTGAAAGCGCAGGACATCGGCTGTGATGCCGTCTCGGTCGACGGCTTCGAATGCGGTGGCCATCCGGGCGAGGACGATGTTCCGAACTTCATCCTTCTGCCCCGTGCGGCGGACGAACTCGATATTCCTTTCGTCTCCAGCGGCGGCATGGCCGACGGGCGCAGTCTCGTCGCCAGCCTCGCCATGGGCGCGGAGGGCATGAATATGGGCACACGCTTTATCGCCACGCAGGAAGCGCCTGTGCACGAGAATGTGAAGAAGGCCATCGTGGCTGCCAGCGAGCTCGACACGCGCCTGGTGATGCGCCCCTTGCGCAACACGGAGCGGGTGATGACCAACGAAGCGGTCGAGCGTCTGCTGGAGAAAGAAAAACGCCTCGGCGACGATCTGAAATTCGAGGATATCATCGACGAGGTCGCGGGTGTCTATCCCAAGATCATGATGGACGGAGACATGGACAAGGGCGCGTGGAGCTGCGGCATGGTCGCGGGCCTGATCAACGATATCCCGACTTGTCAGGAACTGATCGACGGCATCATGAGCGAAGCGGACGATATCCTTGGCCGGATGAACAAGCTGGCCGCTGCCTAAGCGGGCGGCACGACCTATTGCGCGCGCTTGCTACCCTTGGGCCCTGTTGCCCTCGGCGAGCGCGCGCAGATTGGCTTGGTGGCCCTCCCGGTCCAGCCCGAACCGGCTGACCGCAAACAGCATTGTGGCCCACAGGGTCAACAGGGTCGGGGCATAGAGTGCGCCGAGCCACCAGATCACGTCATCATTCACCGTGCCCGGCGCTGCGCCATCGGGAAACTGGATGAGCGAGAGCATCGTCCCGCCCGCAAATGCGCCGAGGCCCACAGTGGTTTTGCGGGTGAAGGTGACGGCGGAATAATACAGCCCCTCCGAGCGCCTGCCGGTGCGCAGCTCCCCGCTTTCGACCAGATCGGCAATCATCGAATACATCGTGCCCTGAAGCGCGATGATCATCGCCAGATCGACGGTGTTGATAATCGCCACAAGCGGGAACAGCAGCGGGTCGCCGTTCTCCGGCATCAGATCGAACAGGCGCAGGATCACCGGCATGGGCGCGACACTGAAGGCCACCACACCGAGCCCGACAACGGTGTTCCGCTTGCCGAACCGGCGCACCAGCCGCGGCGCGATGAGGAGCGCTCCGAACGCCGATACCATGACCAGCGCAGTCCAAAGAAAACGCTGGAATTCGGTAAACTCCCAGAAATAGCTGAGCATGATGAAGGCCAGCGAGGCCGCCACACCGGTGGCCATGGAGCCCATGACGAAGGCCCAGAACAGCATCAGGAAATTGCGGTCGCGCAGTGTCTCGAAGATCTCTGCAAAGACGCGGCGAACCGTCTTTCGCTCTGGCGGGCCGGGCTGGCGCAAAGTGGGTATGCGGTTGTGCGTGCCGATGGAGGAGACCATGATCGACAGGAACATCAGGCACGATCCCACGATGCCGAAGGTCGCGTAAGCTTCGCGGTTCAGGATACCGTCGGCATATTGCGCGGTGGGCACCAGCAAAACGCCGAACATCAGCACCGTCAGCGAATTGCCGCCAACCCATGCAAAGAAGGTCCGGAAGATCTGGAAGGAGGTACGTTCCTCGTAGCTGGTCGTCAGTTCCGGGAGCAAAGCGTAGCTGGGCGTTTCGTAGAATGTGATGAACGTGCGGATCAGGATGGAGAGGCACAGCAGATAGGCAAACAGCGCGCCCTGGCTCCAGTCCGGCGGATTCCACAGCAGGAAGAAGCTGAGCGAGACGGGGAGGGCAGAAGCATACATGAAGGGATGCCGCCTGCCCCAGCGCGAGCGGAAATTGTCCGACCAATATCCTACCAGCGGGTCACTGATTGCATCCAGAACCAGCGCAATAAGGATAGCGAGCCCGACCAGACCCGGCTCCAGCCCCACAACGGTCCCGTAAAACAGCAACAGGAAATAGCTGAACCCGTTGTCCTTCACACCGAAGGCGACCGAGCCGAAGCCGAAAGTCACCTTCGTCCAGAATGAAGGCGCATTCACATCGCCTGCATCCTGCGAGGAACCCGTATGTGGCGCGCCTTGCGTGGTATCGGTCATCCAGCCCCCAAATTTCCCGCTTCTGTGCCTACGCGAAGCAGCAGCCGGGTCAACGCGCAACTGACCAACGGATGATCTCGGGCGGCGGGGGTATTGTGCGCCCGGTAGTCAGTCCTTCTTGTGGCCGGTTTCCATCCATTTCAGAAGCCGGCCCAGCGGGAGGAGCCATACCAACCCGAAGAACAGATAGACGATCGTCTGGACCGCGACATTCCAGCCTTCCAGCATTTCGGGCACGTAGCGGGCGACAACCAGAGCATAGACGATCAGGCCGAACAGGATCAGCAATATGCCAACGGGCACGCGCCATTTGGGTTCATCGGTCATGCGAAAGGTCCGTAAAGCCTTGTCGGTGTTATGACAGCAGCGAGCGAACGGTCATGCGGTTCCAGCGGAAGACTGTCTGCCAGCTGAGCGTCCCAAGCGAGACCGATGGCTGTGGCGTGCGGGTGCGCGGCGAGCCAGCGGTCGTAATGGCCGCCGCCCTGACCCAATCTCTCGCCGGTTTTGGTAAACGCAACCAGCGGCACAAACAGCACATCCGGCTCCGCTGTAGCGCAGTCGCCGCCGGGCTGCGGGATGTCATGCGGGCCCGTCTCCAGCGAAGCGTCCCCGAACGGATCGCTGTAGGTGGCAAACCCCATCGCCGATGCGCTGTCCGCAAAGTAGGGCAAGGCGAGTGGATGGCCGCGCTCGTGGAAGAATTTGGCGTAGGCGGCAGTCGGCGCTTCGGCCCCTATTGCCACATAGAGCCCGATGGTGGCGTCCTCCGGAATCATATCCAACAGCGGAGCAGGCGGGCGATGAAACAGCAGCGCGCGGATGCTTTCCGGCTGGGCATCAACATGCGCGCGCCGCGCCGCGCGGTACTGTTTGCGCAAGGCTTGCTTGTTTTGCATCGGACCGATCTGTTTGCGGGCAAGAATAGGTGGCGGAACCACCATGGGTCGTTTGCCGGGAAATCCTCTGACGCGAAAACGTCAGGTGGGCGCCGTATGCCCTGACCCCACAGCCGAACTGGTGGACCAAGGCAGGGACAGCTCCCTTAGGATAGCTTATAGCCTCAGGGATATTCCAATCGGGCTCGTGCCGGGCAGTTCCGCCATCGCCTATTTAGGAAGCGCCGCGCTTTTCCTCAAGCTTGTCGGCGGTTTCTTCCAGCAATTGGGCAAATCGTTCCAGCGCAGGCGGCAGGTCCTCGTCATCCGACGATGCACCTTGCGCCGCCAGAGCCTGCATCGGACTGGCATGAACGGGTACGGGGTCGGCCGGCTGGGCTGAGCGTGCCTCCTCCAGCCGATCGGTCAGCAATGCGATCTCGGCGCGCAGCTGGTTCTCGGTGGCTTCCCAGCTCATTTCCTTCTCGCGCAATTCGGCAAGTTCCTTGCGCACGCCCTGCGTTTCTTCCTGCGAGCTTTGCTGCGCGGATTGCATCCTGTCCAGCTCTTGCTCCAGCTCCGTCACTCTTGTGGTCAGCTTGTCGCGCTGGTTGAGAGCGGTATCGGCATCGCGGCGCATGTCGGCGCTTTCTGCGCGAAAAGCGTCAAAGCCCTCCTGCAATTTGCGTTTGTCGGCCTCGGCAGCCGAGGTGGCCTTGCGGGCTTCGTGCAGTTCGTCGGCCAGTTGCAGCGCGGCAAACAGCAGGTTTTGCGCATAGCGCGGCCCCATCTCGACGAACTTCTCGTCAATCGATGCGCCCAGCGCGCGGACATGGCTTTCCTCGCCCTCTTCGCAGGCGATTGCATAGGTCTGCCCGCCGACCACAAGTTCGATGGTGTTCATTGTTCCAACTTCCCGACCAGATCGTCAATCCGGCGAATCTGCGCGGCGACTTCTTCGCGCAAAGCCTCGTGGCGCACGACCAGTTGCGAGACCGATGCAGGCATCTGTCCGCTCGCCGCGGTGTCGCCGGTCGATCCCTTGTCCGGCGCGTCATCTGCGGCGGAGGCAGGAGCAGCCGGCTGCGCATCCGCCGCTGCTGCAATGCGGGCGAGCGCTGCTTCAATGCGCTGAATGGCGTTCTCGGTGCGGTCCGCTTCCATAATGGCCATGAATTTACCGCGACTTTGGTGTCAGGGCAAAGGGTTGACCGGGCCTGTTGATAAATTGCGCGAGGGACCAGGAATAAGCACCGTATCGGGCGGAGGCGGTCTTGCTGTCCTTGACCTTGCGCGGCGGCACGGCGAAGGCTTTCCGCAGGACGAATCGCGCCCGTGAGAGGCGCGGAACCGATGCAGGAGACGCCCGTCACAATGAGCTCTGATTCCGCGAGTCTCGATCCCGCCCGCCTGATGCCGATGGCCAATGCCATCCGCGCCTTGTCGATGGACGCTGTGCAGGCCGCCAATTCGGGCCATCCGGGCATGCCGATGGGCATGGCCGATGTGGCCACCGTGCTCTGGTCTCGCTTCCTGAAATTCGATCCCGCCGCGCCTGACTGGCATGACCGCGACCGGTTCGTGCTGAGTGCGGGCCACGGTTCGATGCTGATTTACAGCCTGCTGCACCTGTCAGGCTATGCATCGCCGACGATGGAGGACATTCGCAATTTCCGGCAATTGGGCAGTCCCTGCGCTGGCCATCCAGAGAACTTCCTGCTGGACGGTGTGGAAGCGACAACCGGCCCGTTGGGGCAGGGGCTGGCGATGGCTGTCGGCATGGCTATGGCGGAGCGGCATCTGAACGCGCAATTCGGGGATGATCTGGTCGATCACAAGACCTGGACGATTGCCGGCGATGGCTGCCTGATGGAAGGCATCAACCACGAGGCGATCGGGCTGGCAGGACATCTGAAGCTCGGGCGTCTGAACGTTTTGTGGGACGACAACAACATAACTATCGATGGCTCGGCCGACCTTTCGACCAGCGAAAACATCCGCGCCCGTTATGAAGCAACCGGATGGCATACGGTCGAGTGCGACGGGCATGATTTCGCCGATATCGAGCGCGCATTGGCAGAGGCCGAGGCGGATGATCGGCCATCGCTGGTCGCTTGCCGCACGGTAATCGGCCGGGGCGCGCCAACCAAGCAGGGCACCAGCGCAACGCATGGTGCACCGCTGGGTGAGGAAGAGATAGCCGGGGCGCGCGAGACGTTGGGCTGGGAGGCTGATCCGTTTGAAATTCCTGCCGATGTGCTGGCCGATTGGCGCTCCACCGCCGAAGCGGGGGCAAAGGCACATGGCGAGTGGGCCAACCGCTTCCAGAGCCACGATCAGCGCGACGAATTCGCCCGGCGCATGGCTGGCGATCTGCCCGATGCGATCGTCGGGGAGAATTTCTTTGCCGATCTGTACGCCAACCCGCAAAAGGTCGCGACTCGCAAGGCCAGCCAGATTGCGCTGGAGGAGATCAACCCGCTGGTGCCCGAAACCTTCGGCGGCTCTGCCGATTTGACCGGGTCGAACAACACCAAGACCGCCGGCATGGCAGCCTTCACTGCGGACAGTCCCGGTGAACGCTACGGGTATTACGGGATCCGCGAGTTTGGCATGGCCGCGGCGATGAACGGGATGGCACTGCATGGCGGGGTGATCCCCTATGGCGGCACCTTCCTGGTCTTCACCGATTATGCCCGCGGCGCGATCCGCCTGTCGGCCTTGCAACAGACGCGCGTCATTTACGTGATGACGCATGACAGCATCGGGCTGGGCGAAGACGGCCCGACCCACCAGCCGGTGGAGCATCTGCAGAGCTTGCGGGCGATGCCCAATCTCCTCGTGATGCGCCCCGCCGATGTGGTCGAGACAGCAGAGTGCTGGGAAATCGCGCTACAGAACAAGGATCGCCCGTCGGTCCTCGCGCTGAGCCGGCAGGGTCTGCCGCAATTGCGCCTGGAAGATGCAGGCGAGAACCTGTCGGGCAAGGGCGGCTACCGCCTGAAATCGGCAGAGGCGGAGCGCAAGGTCGTAATCATCGCCACCGGTTCGGAAACCTCACTCGCCGTCGAATGCGCAAAGGCGCTGGAAGCCGATGGCATCGGCGCAGATGTGGTGTCGATGGTATCGACCGAATTGTTCGACGAGCAAGCGGATGAATACCGCGCCGACGTTCTGCCCGCGGGCGTCCTGCGCGTGAGCATCGAGGCAGGCACCACGTTCGGGTGGGAACGCTATACCGGTCTGGACGGCCTGAATATCGGCCTCGACCGCTTCGGCGCATCGGCCCCGGCCGGCGAACTGTTCGAAAAATTCGGTTTCAGCGTGGACCAGATTGTCCCGCAAATACTTGGCAAACTCAAAGCATAAGCAGGAGCATTTCTCATGGCGACCAAAGTTGCAATCAACGGTTTCGGACGGATCGGACGGCTTGTTGCCCGCGCTCTCTTGGAGCGGGACGATCACGATCTGGAGCTGGTGGCGATCAACGATCTGGCCGACACCAAATCGAACGCCCTGCTGTTCGGATTCGATTCCACCCATGGGCGCTTCCCCGGCACCATCGAGCATGGCGACGGCGAGATGACCGTCAACGGCAAGAAAATCGCCGTGACGTCCGAGCGGGACCCCGGCAATCTGCCGCACAAGGAAATGGGCATCGATATCGTGCTGGAATGCACCGGCTTCTTCCAGAGCGACGAAGCCTGCCGCCCGCACATCGCCGCTGGTGCGCGCAAGGTGCTGATTTCCGCTCCGGCCAAGGGTGTGTCCAAGACCATCGTGTTCGGCGTCAACCAAGACACACTGACGGCAGAGGACGACATCGTCTCCAACGCCAGCTGCACCACCAACTGCCTCGCGCCCGTGGCTAAGGTGCTGAACGATACGGTGGGTATCGAGCGCGGCTTCATGACCACGATCCACAGCTACACCAACGATCAGCGCATGCTCGACCAGATGCATTCCGACATGCGCCGTGCGCGCGGCGGGGCGCAGAACATGATCCCGACCACGACCGGTGCGGCCCGCGCGGTCGGTCTGGTTCTGCCCGAGCTCAATGGCAAGCTGGACGGTTCGAGCGTTCGCGTACCGACGCCCAATGTTTCGCTGATCGATCTGGTGTTCACGCCCAAGCGCGACACGACTGCCGAGGAACTGAACGCGGCGCTGAAAGCTGCATCCGATGGCCCGATGAACAGCGTGCTCGACTACACGGATCTGCCGCTGGTCTCCGGTGACTTTAACCACCACCCCGCGAGCTCCACCGTCGACAGCCTCGAAACGGCTGTCATGGAAGGCAAGCTCGCCCGTGTGGTCAGCTGGTATGACAATGAGTGGGGCTTCTCCAACCGCATGATCGACACCGCCGGAGTGATGGCCAGCCTGTGACGCAGTTCAAGACTCTCGACGATCTTCCCGCCGATCTCACGGGCAAGGTCGCCCTTGTCCGGGTGGACCTGAACCTGCCGATGGATGGCGGTTCGGCGAGCGATGTCACGCGGGTAGAGGCGGCCAGGCCGACGATCCTCGAACTGGCCGACAAGGGCGCGAAAGTGCTGCTTCTGGCGCATTTCGGGCGCCCCAAGGGCAAGCGTCATTCGACCATGAGCACCAGCATGGTGCAGGGCGATGTCGAGGAGGTTCTGGACCGCGAAATCATGTTCGTGCCCGAAGTATCCGGGCCTGTGGTCGAGCAATCGATCGGCATTCTGGGCGACGGCGATATCGGCCTGCTGGACAATGTCCGCTTCTGGCCGGGCGAGGAAGCCAACGATGGCGAGTTCGCCAAAGCTATTGCGGCGCATGGTGATGTCTACGTCAATGACGCTTTCTCCGCCGCCCACCGCGCGCATGCCTCGACCGAAGGCCTCGCGCATTTGCTTCCCGCCTATGCAGGCCGCGCGATGGAAGCGGAGCTGAAGGCGCTGGATGCAGCGCTGGGCAATCCGGAAACACCCGTCGCTGCAGTCGTGGGCGGGGCGAAAGTGTCGAGCAAGCTGGATGTGCTGACCAATCTGGTCGGCAAGGTGCAGCACCTGATCATCGGCGGCGGCATGGCCAACACTTTCCTCGCCGCGCGCGGAGTGGATGTCGGCAAGTCGCTTTGCGAGCATGATCTGACTGACACCGCCAACAAAATCATGGATCAGGCAGACCACGCCGGATGCACGATCCATCTGCCCTACGACGTGGTGGTGGCGAAGGAATTTGCGGCCAATCCGTCCAGCTTGCGCACATGCAATGTGCACGAAGTTGGCGCGGACGAAATGATCCTCGATATCGGACCACAGGCTGTCGAAGCGCTCGCCGACGTGCTGAAAACTTGCCGCACTCTGGTGTGGAACGGCCCGCTTGGTGCGTTTGAGACCGCGCCCTTCGACGAGGCAACGGTGGCTCTGGCCAAAACGGCTGCGGCTCTGACACAGGATGGCTCGCTCGTCTCGGTGGCAGGCGGCGGTGACACGGTGGCTGCGCTCGCTCATGCCGGGGTGAAAGACGACTTCACCTTCGTTTCGACGGCGGGCGGGGCTTTTCTGGAGTGGATGGAAGGCAAAGACCTGCCCGGAGTTGCGGCGCTTTCATGATAAGAGCCGCCATCGCGCTTCTCGCAATCGCCCTGCCTGTGCCCGCAATGGCGCAGGCCCCAGACTACGAGGCGTTCGGCGAATTTGTCGAAACTTTCCGCAAGGAAGCCCGCACCCCTGCAATGAGCGCCCTGATCCTGAAGGACGGGCAAATCGTGTGGGAGGGCTATTTCGGCACTTACGACGATGAGGGTGAGCTCCCGACTACCGCCGATACCACCTATTCGATAGCGTCGGTCACCAAGCCGATCGCGGCGATGGGGATTGTGGCAGAGAGTCTGGCCGGAGGTATCGATCTGGCAACGCCGATGACCGCGGACAGCCGGTGGACCGAAATCTGCGAATATTTTCTGACCACGCCCATCCCGTTCATGAGCGGCGGAGAAGATATCAATGGCAATGCAATTGCTCCGGTTGACTGCGCCAAGCCCACAAGCCTCGCCCAGATGCTCGACATGCGCGCGAACGGGGATGCGTTTGTCTACAACCCCATCGCCTATGCCCGGATCGACCGGGTGATCACCGGGGCAGGCGGGCGGGATTTGCGCGCCATTGTGCGGGACCGGGTGGTCGAGCCAGCAGGGATGCGCAACGTCGCGCTGGGCTGGCATGACCCTGAGGAAGGCGATGCGCTGCGCTTCCTTGCTGCGCCCTACCACGTGATAGACGGGCGGGCTGTGAAACAGGCGATTTCCGACGATGATTTCCGTGCCGCTGCGGGAATAAAGACCTCCCCCAGAGCTCTGGCTGCTTTCGATAGTGCGTTTGATAATGGCGTTATCGTCCCGCCTTCGCTGCGCACTCGCCTGATCGAGGATCTGGAGATTGGCCCTCTCGGTGATTACCGAATGGGATGGTGGCTGGAAGACTGGGCTGGCAAGCGGCTGATCTGGCACTCCGGCAAGGACGATGAGCGGTATTCCGCCGTCTACCTGAAGGTGCCAGAGGACAGGCTCACCCTAATTGTGCTCGCCAATACCGAAGCCATCTGGAACGAGGGGTCGTCCCTGGTCGATGCCAAGGTTGCCCGCAGCCCGATTGCCCGCCGTTTTCTCGAAGAGTTTGTCCAATGACCGAACCCGCATTTCCCGGTGGCACCGTCGTCCAGGTGGGCGAGTTTGCGGGGTGGTCCTATTGGGAAGGGGACCCATACGAAACGCGCAGCGGGCCGTTCTTCACCAAGAAGGAAGACGACGGCAGTTTCCTGAGCGCCTTCCGCGCCGAAGACCGACACATGAACGGCGCAGGTTTCATGCATGGCGGATGCCTGCTGACCTTTGCTGATTTCGCACTGTTCTCGATTGCCACGAAGGAGCTGGATGGGCAGCACGGCGTCACAATGAATCTCTCCGGAGACTTCCTCGATGCCGGGCAGAACGGACAGCTGATCGAAGCGCGGGGCGAGGTGACGCGGGCCGGCGGGCGAACCATCTATGTGCGCGGGATCATAACATCGGACGGGAAACCGGTACTGAGTTTCACGGGCATTATCGCAAAGATCCGCAAGAAGGACTGACAGCGGGATGAGCGGGCAGTTCAACAATCGGGCCATCAAGCGAGTCGTTATCGTGGGCGGGGGAACCGCTGGATGGATGGCCGCCGCTGGACTATCACGCGCGCTTATCGGTGCTGGGCTCAGCATCACTCTGGTGGAGTCCGAAGCCATCGGCACTGTAGGCGTGGGTGAGGCGACCTTGCCGCAAATCCGCGACTTCAACCGCATTGCGGGGATCGACGAGCGGGAGATGATGGCGCGCACCGCAGCGACCATCAAACTGGGCATCGAGTTCTGCGATTGGGGCGGACCGGGCGAGCGTTATATGCACCCGTTCGGGACATACGGCGAATCTATCGGCCCCGCGCCGTTTCATCATTACTGGCTGAAGGAGAGGGCGGCTAAGAACGGCGAGAGCAAGCCGTTTGGCGAGTATTCCTTCCCGATTGCTGCGGCGTGGGATGGGCGGTTCGAACCTCCCTCGTCGGGCGATGGATTGCTGGCGTATAATTACGCGTTTCAGTTCGATGCCGGGCTATACGCGGCGTATCTTTCCGACGTTTCGCAAAAGGCCGGGGTGCAGCGGAAAGAGGGCCGGATCGTCGAGGTTCGCCGCGAGCAAACGGGTGGTGATATCGCCGCAGTGGTGCTGGAGGACGGCACCGTCATCGAAGGCGATTTGTTCGTCGATTGCTCAGGCTTTCGCGCATTGCTGATCGAACAGGAATTGCAGACGGGCTTCGACGATTGGAGCCAATGGCTTCCGTGCAACCGGGCGTGGGCTGTGCCTTGCGAAACGAGCGCCGAGACAGTGCCCTATACGCGTGCCACCGCACGCGATGCGGGGTGGCAGTGGCGTATTCCTCTGCAGCACCGCGTGGGCAACGGGCACGTCTATTGTGATCGCTATTCCAGCGATCAGGATGCGGTCGATCTGCTGATGGCCAATCTCGAAGGGAAGCCGATCGCCGACCCTCGCCAGTTGTTCTTCACCACCGGTAAACGGCGGCAAATGTGGAACCGCAATGTGGTTGCCATCGGGCTGTCGGGCGGGTTTCTGGAGCCGCTGGAATCGACCAGCATCGATCTGATCCAGACGGGTATTCTCAATCTGATTGAACTGTTCCCGCAAGACGGATGCGCGCCTGCCGATGTGGCAGAGTACAACCGGCTGATGGATCTGGAATACGGCCGCATCCGTGATTTCCTTCTGCTGCATTACGTGGCCAATCAGCGTCATGGCCTGCCTTTCTGGGACGATATGCGCAGCATGGAGCTACCTGAGAGTCTGGCGGAAAAGCTGGAAGCGTTTCGCACGCGGGGACTGACGCCCGACTATTCCGAGGGACTGTTCCTCCTACAAAGTTGGCTGTCGGTTTTCATTGGGCAGAATGTGATCCCCGATACGCTCGATCCGCGCGCAGAGGCGATGCCGGACGAAGAGCGCACGGCGCATTTGGCCCGCATTCATTCCAGCATTGAAGAGGGCGTGAAACGCACCGAAGAGCACCTTTCCTTCATCGACCAGTACGGGGCGCGTTTCCGGCAAGGCAGCGCGCATTGAGCAAGCCGGTCGAGACAATTGTCGTCGCCGGGCGCACCGCCGATGTGTGGCCGGTGGCGGCGCTGCTGGCGCGGGAATTGCCCGACGCGATTGCTCTCCATGTGGTCGAGGACATGGCGAGCGACGGAGCATTGGCAGCGACCGTGCCGATTGCCAGCGACTACCACGCCCGGCTCGAACTGGATTGCTCCGATCTGATCACCGGATGCGATGCGTGGCCGTCGCTCGGCAGCGCCATGGAAGGCTGGATGGGCGAGGGCAGCCGCTTCGTCACCGCGCCTTCGGGCACCTTGCCGATGGTCGGGGGCGTCGCGCTCCACCATCTGGTGCGGAATATGATCGCGGGTCAAGGTCAGGATGGTGATCTGGCCAATGCTTTCGCGCCGCTTCGTTTTGCCGCGAGGGCGGCTGAGGCGGGAAAGATGGGCCTCCCTTCGGATGCGCCCGAATCGCCGCTGGCCATGCTCGGCCCGCAGGTGAGTGTGGGACGCGAAGCCTATACTGCGATGTTGCGGGATCGGTGCCGTCAGCGCTGCACAATCACCGCCGGCAAGGTGCAGGGCGCACAGCGCGGCGATGATGGATCGGTCACAGCGGTAAAGCTGGCGGACGGCTCTCTTCTCGCAGGCGATTTCTTCGTCGATTGCTCAGGCAACATTGGGGTCAGCGAAGATCAAATTTCGGAGCTAGTTCCCTTCCTGCCGCACTGGATAGCCACTGCGGAAACTGCAAAGGATCAGGCACAGACCCTACCGACATACCGCGCCTTGGACGACGCAGTTCTGGTTTCCACGCCGACAGCCATCAAACAGTTCCTTGCGCTCGCCTGTTCGGCCCAAACATCCGACGAAGTTATTGCCAAGACGCTCGGCGATCATGCCGGCATCGCCGACAGCCCGGCGCATGCAATGGTCTCGCCATGGCAAAATAATGTCGCTCGCCTCGGACCAGCCTCGGCGCAGCTCGGCCCCATACTTTCCGCCGATATGGCGCTGCTTCAGGCGCAGGCGCTGCTGCTGGCAGATGGTCTACCCAGCCGCACCGACATGCAGGCCGAGGCCAAGGCGTTTAACCGCAAGCACGCAGAAGCCCTGCGCGGCATCACCGATTTCGCCTTCGCTCCGCTGTATCTGTGCACGCGCAAAGGCGAGTTCTGGGAAGCGATGCGCGCCGCACCACCGCCGGCAAACCTGCAAACCCGGATCGACCAATTCTCCAGTCGCGGCCGCGTGCCTTCGTTCGAGCGGGACCATGCCGACCAGCAGACCTGGACAGAGCTGCTAATTCAGTTTGGCATCACTCCGCAGCAGATCGACCGCCGTGCCCAAGCGATCCCTCCCGAGCAGGCATCGCGTATCTTGTCGTCTATTCGCGCCGACCTGGAACGCGCTCTTACAGGTATGACCGATCAGGATGCGTATTTCCGGCGTATGCGTTAGCGATATTCCGGATTGGGGGCATCGAACCGGCGACCTTCGTTCCACAAATCGACCGAATTGCCATAGGCCGGGATACCGCCTGCATCTTTGAGCATCCGCGCGAAATGCAGCATATTCCAAGTCGCGAAGGTGGCGTTGCGGCGGGTGAAGTCATTGTCAAATCCGACATAGCCTTCGCCGTCCTCCAGCGGGTCCCCATAACTTGGCCCCGGTCCTGCCTCGCCGATCCAGCCGGCATCGGCCTGCGGCGGGATGGTGTAGCCGACATGCTGGAGCGAGTAGAGCGTCCCCATGGAGACGTGTTTTATGCCGTCTTCATTGCCAGTAACGAACACTCCGGCAACCTTGCCGTAAAAGGCGTACTGGCCCTTGTCATTGGTTTGCCCCGAATGCGCGTAAAGCCGCTCGATCAGCTGCTGGCAGACGCTGCTCTTCTCGCCCAGCCAGATGGGCGTGCCGAGCAGCAGGATGTCTGCCGCCTTCACCTTCTTCCAGATTGCCGGCCAGTCATCACGCTCGGCGCCGTGCTCCGTCATATCGGGGTAGACGCCGTGGGCGATGTGGTGATCGACCAGCCGGACCTGGTCCAGCGACACGCCGCTCCGCACCATGATCGCCTCTGCTGTCCCGAGAAGTTTGTCGGTATGTGAAGCCTCCGGCGTGGGTTTAAGCGTGCAATTGATGGTCAGCGCCTTCAGGTCGCTGAAGTCGGTAGTGTTCGCGTTGCACAATTCAGTCTGTTTCTGGTCCAGCACAATATCTCTCCCTGATGTGATGTATACGCTTGGCTGCTTGAAAGGTTACCGTGCGCCTGTTGCGGGCCGCCGCCTCGCTGGCTAAAGGCTGCCCGTCGCATTCGTATGCGCGCACATGCCGCGCGCTTCCAAGATTTGAAGGACCTGACCCCCATGAATTTCGACGAGATGAAAGCCAAAATGGCGCAAGGCGATGGCTTTATTGCAGCGCTGGACCAGTCGGGCGGCTCCACGCCCAAGGCGCTGGCAGGCTACGGCGTTGGTGAAGACGAATGGTCGGGCGATGACGAGATGTTCGCAAAAATCCACGAAATGCGCTGCCGCATCGTGGAAAGCGCAGCCTTCACCGGTGAGAAGGTCGTCGGCGCGATCCTGTTCGAGAAGACGATGGAAGGCTGCACACCTGATGGTTCGCCCATTCCCGAGCGTCTTCGGGCCAAGGGCATCGTGCCTTTCTTGAAAGTCGACAAGGGCATGCACGACACCGCCAACGGCGTGCAGCTAATGAAGGATATGCCCGAGCTCGATGCCAATTGCGCGCGGGCCAAGGAACTCGGCGTGTTCGGCACAAAGATGCGCAGCGTCATTCATGAGGCGGACGAGACTGGCGTCGCCGACAATGTCCGCCAGCAAATGGATTTCGGCCTGCAAATTCTGGGCAATGGCCTGGTCCCCATTCTGGAGCCGGAAGTCAGCCTGAAAAGCGAGAGCCGCCCGCAGGCCGAGGCCCAGCTACTCGCCGCGATGCTCGATCAGCTGAACCGTGTGCCCGATGGGCAGCAGGTGATGTTGAAACTGACCATCCCCAGCGAGCCTGACCTCTACAAGCCGCTGACCGAGCACCCGAAGGTGCTTCGCGTTGTAGCACTGTCGGGTGGCTATTCGCGCGACGAGGCCTGCACCGAACTCGCGAAAAACCACGGCATGATCGCCAGCTTCAGCCGCGCTCTGCTGCAGGAACTGCGCGCGCAGATGGACGAGCAGGGCTTCGATCAAGCGCTGGGTTCCGCAATCGACGCGATCTACACCGCCAGCAAAGCGCCGGCGTAAAGGTTCAACCCGGCGCGAATTTCGGGGTGCCCAGCGGGGTTGCCTCGAAACGGAAGCGATAGGCTGACGGGGCGATGGGCATGGATTGAGTCGTCGGAATCGGTGCGATCTCGACGATTTCCAACCTCACGTCCCGGTGGTCTGTCGGTTTCGCGCTGTTCAAGACGAGCCGGGCCTCTCCGGCATCGGTCAGGACTCGCGCTTTCAGAATGAGTTCGCCCGGCCACACGCACTGGGCATCCGCCGGACAGCGGCTGTCGGAAACCACTTCGACAGGCATAATCTCGGCATCAGCAAAGCTCTGCCACGTCCCGATCCCTACGCAGGGACCGAGGGTGCACTCTGCCCCGAGCTCCGCCTCATCATTGGGCACTCCAGCGCAGCCCCCGCCCAATTGCAGTAGAGCGAACATGCTCAAGGCGGACAGGGCTTGGCGCGGGTTCATGCCGGGGATAATGCACGCGCTATGACCGATTGCCAATTGTACCTGATCTCCCCGCTCGATGTTGGCGGCGACTTTCCCTCCCGGCTCGAGCATGCGCTCGATGCGGGGGAGGGCTTTGTCACGGCATTCCAGTTCCGGGTGAAGGGGCTGGACCAGCACGAGGCTGCCGCTCTCGCAACACCCTTGCAGGAGATCTGTGCCGCCCATGATGTAGCGTTCATCGTGAATGACGATGCGGCGCTCGCCCGGCGGCTGAATGCGGACGGCGTGCATCTGGGGCAGGGCGACGGCGACCCACGCGATGCCCGGGACGCGCTGGGACGCGAGGCGCAGATCGGGGTGACGTGCCATGCCAGCCGCCATCTGGCGATGGAGGCGGGTGAGGCTGGGGCCGATTACGTCGCTTTCGGAGCCTTCTTCCCCAGCACCACCAAACAAAGCGAGCATCGGCCCGAGGTGGAAATCCTCGAATGGTGGACGACTGTCTTTGAAATCCCCTGTGTTGCGATCGGCGGGATAACGCCCCAAAATTGCGGCCCTCTGGTGAAAGCGGGGGCCGATTTTCTGGCTGTGTCCGGCGCTGTCTGGAATGGCGATGAAGCCGCAGCGGTCGAGGCATTTTCGAAGGCCGTGGCGGAGGCGAAGAGCGAAGCCGTCGCCGATTGATCAAAGGGGGTGGTTTAAGCGCGCGCAATGCGTGATTTTCTTCTGCATATACTCTAATGCCGAACCATGAAGTTCCTGGATCGCCTTCTGACCATCGTCATCACTGCCACGCTGACCTCTGCCGTGTGGATCGTTGCGGGCGGCAGCCTGATCGAGAACGCGACAGCCGAAGGCCAGCGCGATGCGGTGCGTCCGGCTGAGGCTGCGCCCAGTCCCACGCCAACGGAAACGGCCGTTTCGGAAACAGAGGATGTTGCCGACCCGGCACCGCCCGCAGCCGCACCGCTCGATCGCAATGATGTTTCTTCGCCCACCGAGAGCGAGGCTGCGCAATTGCTGGTCCCGGTGCTGAATGTCCGCCCGTCCGACCTTTCCGATACTTACTCCGCCTCGGCGCAAGGTGGGGATCGCTTGCATGAAGCGATTGATATCATGGCCCCGAGGGGCACCTCGGTCATCGCGGCGGGCGCCGGCGAGGTCGAGAAACTGTTCCGTTCCGATGCAGGCGGGCTGACGATCTATGTACGCTCCCCCGACCGCCAGACGATCCATTATTATGCGCATCTGGATGAGTATGCGCAGGGCCTGCGCGAAGGGATGCGCGTGCGGCGAGGCCAGCGGCTCGGGTCTGTGGGATCGTCCGGCAATGCCGATGCCAATGCACCGCATCTCCATTTTGCGATCCTGCGCACGACCGAGGATGCCGAATGGTGGGAGCCTGCCAATGCGGTGAACCCGTTCCCGCTGCTGACCGGTCAGGCAACCGCGCAGCGTTCGGGCGGCGCGTTCTAACTGGCTTGATTTTTAACGCGCAGGCCCTTCACGCACACAGCGAACCCGGCTCAGTTGTCCGTCATCGCCGTATTTCTGCAGGATGCTGGCCATCCGGCGGGCAAACTTTGCACCCTTCATCGGGCCGCGCGTGAAGGTGACGGTCCTGGCCGTGGCCAGATAGGTCCCGCTGCCGCTTGCAGCGGTATAGCTGGACGCATTGCCGATCACGAAATCCATGCCGGGAACCGGAACCCATGCCTGCCCCGCAGCGCTGCCCGGAACAGAGCACCGGTATTGCCCCAGCGGCAGGGTTTCGAGCTGGCCGCTGGGCTGGGCAAGCGCCGGGCTGCCCATGGCGAGAGGCGTGGCGATGGCCACCGCTGCCAAGAGGAGGGATGTCTTCATAGAGCGTGCAATTATCATGGCGCGCACCATATCGCCACACTCCTTGCCGCAAGCTGACCCAGCGGCTAATGCGCGCAGGAAACTTACCAGGCCGGGCCGCGCGGTCCCGTCTGGCATTCGCACCAAAAAGGCATCTCCCCATGAAAATGAGCGGCGTGGACATTCGTCCCGGTAACATCATCGAATATGAAAACGGCATCTGGAAAGTTGCCAAGATTCAGCACACGCAGCCCGGCAAGGGCGGCGCGTATATGCAGGTCGAGATGAAGAACCTGCAGGACGGGCGCAAAACCAATGTCCGCTTCCGCAGCGCCGATACGGTCGAGAAGGTCCGCCTCGACACCAAGGAATACCAGTATCTCTATGCCGAGGACGATATGCTGGTCTTCATGGATCAGGAAACCTTCGAGCAGATCAATCTGCCTGCCGATCTGCTGGGCGACGCCCGCGCATTCCTGGAAGACGGCATGACCGTGAAGCTGGAACTGTGGGAAGAAAAGCCGATCTCGGTCGCTCTGCCGGAACAGGTCGAAGCCACCATCACCGAGGCCGATGCCGTGGTGAAGGGCCAGACCGCGTCCTCCAGCTACAAGCCCGCCGTGCTGGAAAACGGTGTGCGCGTCATGGTGCCACCGCATATCGAAAGCGGCACGCGCATCATCGTGGACGTGTACGAACAAACCTATGTCGGCAAGGCGAGCTAACACCTCATGTCGATGTATTCAGGACTGGTGCGCGTTATGGAACGCGCCGCGCGCAAGGCTGGCGGAAAGCTGCGCCGTGATTTCGGCGAGGTCGAACATCTGCAGGTGAGCCGAAAAGGCCCGGCGGATTTCGTGTCCAAGGCCGACCAGATTTCCGAGCGCACCCTATATGACGAGCTGCTCGCCGCGCGGCCCGACTGGGGCTTCGTGCTGGAGGAGGGCGGCACAATCGAGGGAGATCCGACGAAGCCGCGCTGGATCATCGATCCGCTGGACGGCACCAGCAACTTCCTGCACGCCATCCCGCATTTCGCGATTTCCATCGCGGTGCAGGAGCCCAAGCCGGGCGGTGCCGGGATGAGCGGTGACCCGTGGGGTGAAGTGACCGCCGGGGTCATCTACCAGCCGATCCTCGACGAGACCTACTGGGCGGAAAAATCGCGCGGTGCCTGGCTGCATGATGGCCGCCTACGGGTATCGTCGCGCCGGTCCCTTTCCGAAGCGCTCATCGCCACCGGCATTCCGTTCTCCGGCCACGGCGATTTCGCCGAATGGAGCCGCATTTTCGGCGCCATCGGTCCGGAAGTGGCGGGCATTCGCCGGTACGGCACCGCCTCGCTGGATCTCGCATGGCTGGCTGCGGGCCGGTTTGACGGTTTCTGGGAAAGCGGGCTCAACGACTGGGATACCGCCGCAGGCTGCCTGATGGTGCGCGAGGCGGGCGGTTTCGTGTCCGATTTCCGTGGGCGTTCGCAGCCTATCCATTCGCGCCAGGTTCTGGCCGCCAATGACGCATTGCATTCGCGGCTACACAAACTGTTGGCAAACGCCCTCAAGTAAGGCTATCCGCGCGCCGTCTGATTGGTGCGCCCCTGTGGTGGAATTGGTAGACGCGCTCGACTCAAAATCGAGTTCCTAACGGAGTGCCCGTTCGAGTCGGGCCAGGGGCACCATTTATTCTCTCACGGCTTATCGGCTTCGCCGATGCCTCCGAGGGGGCGCACCAGGGGCTGCGGCGCGCGGTCGCGCTCTGACTGCCGTGACTTGGTTTTGGTCCTGATCAAACGGTGATCTTCACCTTCACGACGCCGTCTTCTTTGGCGTCGAAGATGCGGTAGGCTTCTGCACCTTCGGACAGGGTGAAGTCGTGGCTGAACAGTCCTTCCGCCTTCACTCGGCCTTGCTGGACCATCGGTACCAGATGCTGCCACATATTCGGCACGTCGCAGATGCCGCCGCGCACGGTCACGTTTTTGAACATGATGAGGGGGAGGGGCAGGGTGTCTTGCGGCTCCGGAATGCCGACGAAACTGGCATTCCCGCCATGCGCCACCAGCGGCAACACCGCGGCAATCGCTCCGCTCGCACCGGATGCCTCGAAAACGCTGTCTGCGCCCAGTCCGCCCGTCGCCTCGCGGATTTGCTCGACCAGATCAGGGCCCGGGGCGAAGGTGATCGCACCCAGTGCCTCGGCCGCGTTGCGCCGTTCGGCGACTGGATCGATGGCGAACACTTTGGCGGCGCCCAAGGCAAAGGCCAGTTCCACCCCGATCAGCCCGATGGGGCCAAGGCCGACGATAGCCACCGTTCCGCCTGGCTTGGGCTCGGCGCGGGTCAGACCGAAATAGGCGGTCGCCATGCCATCTGTGAGCAATAACGCCTGTTCGTCGGTAAGCCCCTCAGTCGGCATCAAGGTTTTGTCGGCATTGGGCACGCAGACATATTCCGCCTGACCGCCCTGCAAGGCCGTGCTCAGCCCGAAGGCGGTGGCTTGCGGGCATTTGAGCGGCTGACCGATGAGGCAGGCGGGGCACGATCCGCAGCCCGTGCCGCCCGCCGCCAGCACTTTCGCGCCCGGCTTGTAGAGATGCACATCGCTGCCCGCTTCCACGACTTCGCCGATGAATTCGTGCCCGACACAGAAGTTGGGCGTGTCGGCGCCGTATTCCGTGTTTCCGATATGCGCGCCGTGATACATGTGCAGATCGCTGCCGCAGATGGAGCAGGCGGAGACTTTCATGATGACGCTGTTGGGCGTGGCCAGTTCGGGATCGGCATAGCTCTCGTACCGGATATCGCGGGGGCCGTTGAAGACGAGAGCTTTCATTATGGTGTAACCTTTCGATTGGACCGGGCGAACCTAGCAGGCAAGAGGCCCGCGTCCAGCGGCCATCAACAGGGGAATACGATTCATGACATTTTCAGTTCGGCGCGGCGCTTTGATCGTCGCTGCGGCCCTATTTGCCACTGCACTGACGCAGGTTTTTTACATTACCGTGGTGTCCAATTCAGAAGGCGAGACGCTGCGCCGGATCACATGGGTGAGCGAAATGGCTCTGTTCAGCATTCCCGCTGTCGTGGCGCTGGTGCTGGCCGCGCGTGACCGGGTGCACCCGCTGGCATGGGCGGCCATCGCGGTGGGCGGTATGGTCAATCTGATGCAGGTCGGCATGGGGCTGGCGATGTTCGGGCCGGCGCAAGATGCTGGAGATCTGGCAGTCTTCGAGACCGTGCTGCAGGGCGCGTTCTTCCTCTATTTCCATGGCAAAGCGATGTTCGGCCTTGCGGCCATCGGCTTCGGATTGTCGGCCATGCGCAGCGGCGGTGGCTTGGCGAAAGCACTCGGGGTCATAGGCATTCTGGCCGGTCTGGCCGCTGTACTCCTCAACCTCCTCGGCATGGCGGACGGCATGGCTTGGGTCCAGCAAGCAGGCGCTGCTGGCACGATCGCGACGGCGCTGCTGGCCATCCTGATCGCCATGACGGTGCGGGACGAGAACGCCTGAGAACAAGCAATCAAAAGTTGAGACAATCCGTGCGTCCGGCCCATCGGTCTGGCGCACGGATTCGTTAAAAGACTTGCGCTTGGGCGCTAGCTGGGGGATTCAGCCTCCAGCGATATGATACCGCCCCCATCCCCCCATGCCATCGCCGCCATGGTCGTCACTGTGGCGATGTTCGTCGGCTTTGTGCGCGGCCGGATGTCGACAGAGATTGTATCCCTGCTCACCATAGCGGTGATTGCCGTGGGTCTGTATTTCTTCCCGCTGGAGGGCACCAATCCCACCGACGGGCTGGTCCTCGCCTTTGCCGGATTCGGCCATTACGCACTGATTACGATTTGCGCGCTGATGGTGATGGGACGCGGGCTGGTGGTGACCGGCGCGCTGGAGCCTGCCGCGCGCTTTCTGGAAGGCGTGTTCAAATACAATCTGCAAGTCGGCCTGCTGGTCAGCCTGATTATCGCCTTTGTGCTGAGCATGGGCATCAACAACACGCCCGTTCTGGTGCTGCTCATCCCGATATTTGTCACACTGGCCGCACGCGGAGCGCTGCCTGCGTCCAAGGCTTTGATCCCGCTCAATGCCGCTTCGCTGATTGGCGGGGTGGCCACGACCATTGGCACGTCGACCAATATTCTGGTCGTCTCCATCGCCGTCGATCTGGGGATGGACCGGATGGGTGTGTTCCACTTCACCCCTATCGTGCTCGTCGCCGGAGCTGTGGCGTTGCCCTATCTTTGGCTGGTGATGCCCAGGCTCCTGAAGGATAACCGGGTAGAGGCAGAACATCAGGAGCGGCGCTTCACCACGCGGCTGAGAATCGGGGAGGATAGCTCTCTGGTGGGGACGGAGCTGTCCGACATGATCCCGCGCCTGCCCAAGGAAGTGGAGTTTATCGATCCGCCAAAGGGGAAGCTCGACGGGCAGCAACGCCTTCTGCTGTCGGGCACGCATGATGGCATCGAGGAAGCCATGCGGACCTTGCAGGGCGAAATTGCGCCGACCTGGGTCATCGATCGCATCCATCGGCAGGCTACCGAGAAGAAGCTCGATATCGCCGTCGTCGAGATGGCCATCACTGCGGACAGCCGCCTGATTACCCGCACGCTGCCCAGTTCCGGCATTGCCGATCTGTATGGTGTCGCCGTTATCGGCATCCACCGGCCAGAGCGTCTCGTTGGCGAGGCGGAGAAATACAGCGAAGGCGGCGATCTGCGGATGCGCGAAGGCGATGTCTTGCTGGTGATGGGGCTGCCCGACAATCTGCAGGAATTTGCCCGCACCGACAGCCTGCTGATGCTGGAAGGCATGCGCGAATTGCCGCGCCGGTCCAAAGCATGGCTTGCCGCCGGGATTATGGGCGGCACGATTGGTCTGGCCTCCATTGGCCTTATCCCGATTGCCATCGCCGCGCTGGCGGGTGCCATCCTGATGTTCGTGACCGGCTGTGTGAAGTTTGACCGCGTGGGCCGTGCGCTTTCGGCGCAGGTCATTGTGCTCATCGCGGCCAGTATCGCCATCGGGCGGATTATCGATGAAAGCGGCGCTGCGGACTGGCTGGGGCTTGTGCTCGCTTACGGGCTGCAATTCCTGACCCCGGCGATGGTGCTGGCCACGATCATGATCTTCGTGACCTTCCTGACCAATTTCGCCTCCAACGCAACGGCGGCCACGGTGGGGACACCCATCGCCTTCAGCATCGCAAACCAGCTGGGCCTGCCTCCGGAGCCATTGGTGCTGGCCGTGCTGTTCGGGTGCAATCTGTGTTACGCGACACCCATCGCCTATCAGACCAATATGCTGATCATGGCCGAGGGGTCCTATGAGTTTAAGGACTATATCCGCACCGGGGTGCCGCTGGTCATCCTGATGGTGGGGACGCTCTCGTTCCTGCTGGTGATGACGTATGATATGTAGCCGTAGAGACGGTGAATGAGATTAGACGCGCCGCTCTTTCCTACTGCATCACGATGTGCAAGGTGATGAGTGCGAGTGAAAAAACGGGCGCGATTTTCGCGAATTCGCGCGAGACGTGTCAACCAAGTCCAACATTTGAAAAAGCATATGGAACAGTGCTTTAGTAGAGATGTCTCTGTTGGAAACCGTCATGCATGTGTCAAAAGTGTCAAGCTCGTAGGGTTTGCGGTGAGGGGATGGACTATGATTAGGTTTGAGCATTTTGGGGTGAAGCGGTGGGCAGCGGCGTCGGCGCTCGCGATGGGGCTGGCCATGAGCGCGCCTGCATCTGCGCAGGACGATACTCTCCGCGCCGATCTCGCCGCCGACATGCCCGGCCTGATGGAGCTTTACCGCGATCTTCACGCGACGCCGGAGCTCAGCTTTCAGGAATTCGAGACTGCCAAGAAACTCGCAGCGCGGATGCGCGCGCTGGGTTTTGAAGTTACCGAAGGAGTGGGGCAAACCGGCGTCGTTGCCATGATGGAAAACGGCGAAGGGCCCACTGTTATGCTCCGCGCCGATATGGACGGGTTGCCGGTGGTGGAACAGACCGGCCTGCCTTACGCCTCCAAGCAGATTGCCGTGCCCGCGTCGGGCGTAGAGACGGGCGTCATGCATGCCTGCGGACACGATACCCACATGACCGGGTGGATTGGTGCGGCCCAGCTACTGGTGGATCGCAAGGACGAATGGTCCGGCACGCTGATGATGATTGCGCAGCCAGCCGAGGAATTGGGCGAGGGCGCGCCTGCCATGCTCGAAGACGGTTTGTACGAGCGTTTCGGCACGCCCGACTACGCCATCGCATTCCATGATGCGGCGCAGTTTCCCGCTGGCATGATCGGATTTTCGCCGGGTTTTGCGCTGGCCAATGTGGACAGCGTGGACATCACGGTCCCCGGAATTGGCGGTCACGGTGCCTATCCCCACACGACCAAGGACCCCATCGTTCTGGCCAGCGCCATCGTGATGAAACTGCAAACGCTGGTCAGCCGCGAAAGTTCGCCGCTCGATCCGGCGGTTATTACTGTTGGAAGCTTCCACGCGGGCGCAAAGCACAACATCATTTCCGACGAAGCGAAATTGCAGCTGACCGTGCGCAGCTATTCCGACGAGTCGCGCAAGCTGCTGCTGGACGGGATTGCCCGTGTCGCGATGGGTGAAGCGGTGGCGGCGGGGATGCCGGAAGACAAGATGCCGACCGTGACGATTGCCGATCCCTACACGCCTGCGACATTCAACGATCCCGAGTTTACGCAGACAGTCATGGCAGGCTTTGCGGATCGTTTTGGCGTAGACCGGGTCATGCAGGTGCCCAGCGTGATGGGGGGAGAGGACTTCGGACAGTTCAAGCGTTATGCGCCCGACGAGGTGCAATCGCTGATCTTCTGGGTCGGCGGCGTTCCGCAGGAGCAATTTGATGCGGCGCAGCGCGGGGAAGCGGACTTGCCGTCGCTCCACAGCCCGTTCTGGGCACCCGATGCGGAAAAGGTCATCGCGACTGCAGCAGAAGCGCTGGCCGATGCGACATTACGCCTGATGCCCGTGGGCGGCGAATAGGGCGACCCCTCTAAGGGTTGCTGGCTCCGGGGGCGTCGGCTGAAGGCGTGGTGCGTCCCGCGCGGCGCATCGACTGCTCGCTGATACGCGCCATTGTCGCCTGATCAATGGTCTCGGGCCCAAGCTGCGCGAGGAGACGTTCCCGCTCCTCGGGGGGAAGCATCTCATATTGCTCTTGGCTCATTCCCAGCCGGACCCATGGCGGGCTCTGCGGTGCATTGGAGGAGGGAGGCCTGCTGCTGGAAGTGCCCGAACCGGCATAGCCGACCCAGCTGTCATCGCCGAATTCGCCGGCGACATTGCGGGAATTGGAATTGTCGATCAGGCTGCCAGACTGGAACATGGCATCGTTTTCGGCCTGAAGCTCTGCGCGGTCCTGATGCTCTTCGACCACTTCGACGACTTCACGGCGGCTGTCGGAATCGGCCATCAGCGCGACCGCAGCCGTGATGATCACCGTCACAACCGCAAAATGGCGATACATTTTCGCCGGGTTGGGAGCATTCTTTGCCTTACGTACCATGACGCACCCGATAGCACCGGCGGGTTAATCAATTCTGCTCACCATCCGTCAAACCGGAATGGACCGGTGCAGCGACCTAAGTTGGACGCAAAAAAATGGGCGGCCGACAGATTGCTCTGCCGACCGCCCGTCTCCTCCCCAGGAGATGTGGTTTCGCGCTTAGCCGTAATTGCCCAGGCGGTGGTGCAGGGCGTTGATCTTGGCCAGCTCTTCACGGTCTTCGGTCGCTTTGGCGTGGCTTTCGAGCGCACGCCGCAGCAGTTTGAAATCCGCGGTCGAAAGCAGGGCGCGTGCGCGGCCCGGCTCTTTGGATGGAGGTGTACCTTCACTCATTATTTCTCTCCCAATGCCAGCCGTTTACGCAGCGGCGAACTGGTTCCCAACCGTTGCTTATGCAGCGGCGAACTGATTCATAGTATTGTCCTTACCGCCAGCCTTCAATGCAGCTTCACCGGCAAAGTATTCTTTATGCTCATCCCCGATGTCGGAGCCGGCCATATTCTGGTGCTTCACACAAGCGATGCCCTGGCGGATCTCTTCGCGCTGGACCTGCTTGACGTAACCCAGCATCGCTTCCTCGCCGAAGTAGCGCTTCGCCAGATTGTCGGTGCTGAGGGCCGCTGTGTGGTAGGTCGGCAGGGTGATGAGGTGGTGGAAGATGCCAGCCTGTGCCGCAGCGTCCTTCTGGAAGGTGCGGATACGCTCATCGGCCTCGGCAGCCAGATCGCTATCGTCGTAATCGACGCTCATGAGCGCATCGCGGTCATAGGCAGAGACGTCCTTGCCTTCTTCTGTCCACGCATCGAACACCTGCTGGCGGAAGCTCAACGTCCAGTTAAAGCTGGGCGAGTTGTTGTAGACCAGCTTGGCATTCGGGATTACTTCGCGAATGCGGTTCACCATGCCGCCGATCTGGCCGATATGCGGCTTCTCGGTTTCGATCCACAGAAGGTCGGCACCGGCCTGAAGGCTGGTGATCCCATCCAGCACGCAGCGGTCTTCACCGGTGCCAGCGCGGAACTGGTAAAGATTGGACGGCAGACGCTTGGGACGCAGAAGCTTGCCTTCGCGGCTCAGGAACACATCGCCGTTCTTGATTTCGTCGGGCGAGACTTCCTCGCAATCGAGGAAGCTGTTGTACTGGTCACCCAAATCGCCTTCTTCCTTGGTGTAGGCAATCGACTTGGTCAGACCAGCGCCCAGCGAGTCGGTGCGGGCAACGATGATGCCATCGTCCACGCCCATTTCGAGGAAGGCGTAGCGCAGCGCCCGGATCTTCTGGTGGAAGTCTTCGTGCGGCACCGTGACCTTGCCATCCTGGTGGCCGCACTGCTTCTCGTCCGAAACCTGATTTTCGATCTGCAGGGCGCAGGCGCCCGCTTCAATCATCTTCTTGGCGAGCAGGTAAGTCGCTTCGGCGTTACCGAAACCGGCATCGATGTCGGCGATGATCGGCACGACATGCGTCTCGTAATTGTCGATCGCCGTTTCGAGGCGCTTGGCTTCAACTTCGTCGCCCTTCTCGCGGGCTGCGTCGAGATCGGAGAACATCAGCCCCAGTTCGCGGGCATCGGCCTGCTTCAGGAAGGTGTAGAGCTCTTCGATCAGAGCCGGCACGCTGTTCTTCTCGTGCATCGACTGGTCAGGCAGGGGGCCGAATTCGCTGCGCAGAGCGGCAACCATCCAGCCGGACAGGTAAAGGTAACGCTGCTTCGTTCCGCCGAAATGCTTCTTGATCGCGATCATCTTCTGCTGCGCGATGAAGCCGTGCCAGCAGCCGAGCGACTGGGTGTACTCGGCCGGATCGGCATCATAGGCCGCCATGTCTTCACGCATGATCTTCGCGGTGTATTTTGCGATATCGAGGCCGGTCGGGAAGCGGTTCTGGAGCTTCATGCGCGCGGCGGATTCGGCGTCGATCGCGTTCCAGGGTGCGCCGTTGTCGGCAATGGTCCGGGACAGTGCGTCGGTCGTCTGTTGGTAGGTCGTCATAAAATCTTCCAATCTGGGGAGGTTTGTTGTTGCCCCACAGCCATGGACCAATGGCCCCCCGTGGAATAGGAAAACTTACAAACTATCTTGTCCTCTTGCGCGGTTTACGCAATTGAAGCATGTCAATCTGTAAAGAAAATTACAAATGAGCGAAGCTTCTCTTCTTGCCGGTCCGGCTCTACGCCGTCTTCGTAAACGCGAAGGCCTGACTCAAGCTGCCATGTCGGCGCGCCTGGGCATTTCAGCCAGTTACCTCAATCTGATCGAGCGCAACAAGCGCCCGGTATCGGCGCGCGTAGTTGTGCAACTGGTCGATCAATTCGACCTCGATCCCCGCCGCTTGACCGCTGACGAAGCGATTGGCGGGCTGGATGGGCTGGCTCGCCGGTTGGCGGATGAACGCTTCGCCGATCTCGGCATCGACCGGGAGGAGGCTGCGGAGTTTCTGGCGGCTGCCCCGCAGGCGGCGGCAGCCTTCGCGCAATTGTTCGACAAGGCTGGCGACGCCGGTGCGCGGCAATCCGATCCCTTGGCGGCATCGTCCCGCGAGATTGACCGGTGGCGCAATCATTTTGCCGATCTCGATCATGCGGCAGAGGAATTGTCGGACGAGCTGCGTCTCTCGCGCGCAGATATGGGTGCTGCACTGACAGAACGACTGCGCGAACGTCACCAGCTTGCGATCCGTGTGTTGCCGCGCGAAGTGATGCCCGAAACGCTGCGCAGGCTCGATCTGCATGCCCGGCAGGTCCAGCTGGCGGAGATGCTCTCGCCGGCGTCCCGCAATTTTCAACTCGCTCTGCAGTTGGCCTATCTGGAGCAGGGTGAGGCAATCACGCAATTGGCCGCAGGATCGCAGTTTGAGGAGGAGGCGGGCAGGCGTCTGTTCGAGCGCCATCTGGCGGGCTATTTCGCCGCGGCGATCCTGATGCCCTATTCCCGGTTCATGCGGGCCTGCGATGCGACGGGCTATGATCTGCCAGTGTTGGAACGTCGGTTCAATGTCAGCGCCGAGCAACTGGCCCATCGGCTCACTACCTTGCAGCGGGTGGGCCAGCGCGGTCTGCCTTTCTTCATGGCGCGCATTGATCGTGCGGGTCAGTTCTCGAAGCGGATTGCCGGTGCCAGCGGCTCGCCCTTGCTGGGCAGCGATGCTTCCTGTCCGCTGTGGAATGTTCACGAAGCGTTTGAGCGGCCTGACCAATGGCTTCCTCAAGTGGTTCGATTGGAGGGCGACGGCGAAACGGCACGGGACTGGTTCACGCTCAGCCATGCGGTCGATGCGAGCGGCGGTGGCGGAAAATTCGCGGTCGTGATCGGTTTGGAAGCGCGACTGGCGGAGCCATTGGCGCAAGCACGCGGCGTTTCCCTGCGCCCCGAACAGGCGCAGCCGATCGGGCTTGGCTGCGAGAGGTGCCGGAGGCCCGATTGTCGTCAGCGCTCGCTCCCGCCGCGCGGGGCGCAATTGGCATTCGATACGATCTCGCGGGCAGCCACTCCGTTCGAATTCGGAACCAGAGTTGGCTGACAGGGGCAGGTGACCTCTTCCTAACCGCCGCATTAACCACCACGCGCCAGCTCCCGCCGGTGCCTGAGGGCCCGGTGTAAAGTTTACCGACATTTCACTTATCGCCCGTAATCAGGCGCATGATCCACACGTTCTATCTCTGGAAAATGCGCACAAAATGATCCGGCTGTTCAAACACTATATTCCCCATGCGGTGCTGCTGCTCGGCATGGTCGATCTCGTGCTGCTGCTTCTGGCCGGCGAGTTTGCGTGGCATCTGCGCGCTTCGCAGATCGGCACCAATGTCGGCGTGATCAGCGAGCGGTTGCTGCCACTGGGCGGATTTGCGCTGACCATCTGGATCGCCATGATCGCTGTCGGCGTTTATGGCTCGGACGCCTTGCGGTCGATGCGTTATGCCTGCGCACGCCTGCTGGTGGCGATCAGCATGGGCATTATTGCCCTGTCGGTTATCGACTTCATCGCCCCCGGAGCGACGTTCTGGCGCTCGACGCTGCTCTACGCGATGGGTTTCTCCATCGTGTTGCTCATTTTCGGGCGACTGCTCGTCAGCGCATTTCTCGGTACGTCGGCATTTCGCCGCCGGGTGCTGGTTCTGGGGGCAGGGGAGCGTGCAGAGCGATTGCGCAAACTTTCCGAGCGCCCGGAAAGCGGGTTTGTGATCGTCTCCTATTTGGCGATGAATGAAGGCGCATTGGTCGTCGAGGAAGCGATCCCGCGTGCTGCGATTCACGACATCGGACGGTTTGTGGAGAACCTCGGTGTCAGCGAGCTGGTGTTGGCTCTCGAAGAGCGCCGCAATTCGTTGCCGCTGAAGGATCTGTTGCGGGTGAAAACCCGCGGGGTCCACATCAATGAATTCTCCAGCTTTCTGGAGCGCGAAACCGGCCGCGTGGACCTTGATACGGTCAACCCGAGCTGGCTGATCTTCTCCGACGGTTTTTCCTCCGGCCGGATGGTGTCGAGCGCGGCCAAGCGGGTCTTCGACATTCTCGCCAGTGGTCTGTTGCTGGTTCTGACCCTGCCGGTCATTGCTCTGTTTGCTTTGCTCGTGAAGCTGGATAGCAAAGGGCCTGCGTTCTTCCGCCAGAAGCGTGTGGGCCTTTTCGGCGAGCAGTTTGATGTCATCAAACTGCGCTCCATGACGGCGGATGCGGAGAAAGACGGCCAGAAATGGGCCGACAAGAATGATGTGCGCATTACCCGCATCGGCAAGTTCATCCGCAAGGTCCGGATCGACGAATTGCCCCAGACCTGGAGCGTCTTGAAAGGCGAGATGAGCTTTGTGGGTCCGCGCCCCGAAGTGCCCAAATTCGTCGCCGATCTGGATGACAAGCTGCCCTATTATGCCGAGCGTCATATGGTGAAGCCCGGCATTACAGGATGGGCGCAGATCAATTACCCCTATGGCGCGAGCATCGAGGACGCACGGCATAAGCTGGAATACGACCTCTATTACGCCAAGAACTACACGCCGTTTCTGGATCTGCTGATCCTTCTGCAAACTCTGCGCGTAGTTCTGTGGTCAGAGGGCGCCCGTTGACGGAGAGCTTCGCCTCTTTCGCAGCGCTGCTGCTAGCGCTGCATTTTGCAGCCGCTGTCGCTTGCGGGCTGGCCGCCATGTGGCTGATCCGTGGCGGGCGGACCGGTCTGCCTGCCAGAATTCCCGTGCTTGTTGCTTTGCTCGCAATGGCGATGTGGGCGGGCAGTGTCGCTGCTTCCGGCCCTTGGTCGCTGGCGTCCTGCATCGCGGAGTCGGTGCGCAACATTGCTCTCGTCATTCTCATTCACCGGCTGTTCGATACAGCCGGTCAGCGGCTCAGCCTCAGGCCGATTGTTATCGTGCTGGTCGGCGTGGAGCTGGTGCAGGCGATGATGGCGATCCTGACCGTGCTCTACGCGCCAGAAGGCAGCATGGTCATGCATGTGTCTTTCATCCTGCGGATGATGGTTGCGGTGGGTGCGCTTTTGCTGGTTCACAATCTGTATGCCGGCGCAGGGGCAGAAAACCGGACTGGACTGCGTCCCATTATCTTCGGTCTGGCGGGCATCTGGGCTTTCGAGCTCAATTTCTACGTCATTTCCTTCCTTGCCGACGGGCCGGCAATGGAAGTCGCAGCCTTTCGCGGACTGGTTCTTGCTCTGGGCGCATTGGGATTGATTCTCGGCTCGCGGCCCGATGCCGCACCGATCCAGCTGCGGCCATCGCGTGTTGCAGCGCTGCAAACCATCTCGCTGGTGCTGGTCGGTTGCTATCTGATCGCGATGATCGCGCTGGCAGAGCTTTTGGCGCTGTTTGACGGGGACGGCGCACGGCTCGCACAGGTTGGCCTTTTGAGCGGTGCGATAGTGCTGGGGCTGATCTGGCTCCCCAGCCAGCGGGTGCGAGCCCTTGTGAAGGTCGTCGCGCTCAAGCACTTTTTCCAGCACCGCTACGATTACCGCGAGGAGTGGCTGCGTTTCACCGAGACAATCGGAAGCGAGTCCACCGCCGAAAGCACGCTCAATGTGCGCATCCTCAAGGCGGTCGCTGATATTACCGATAGCCGGTCCGCGCTGCTTTTTCTGGCCGATGAAGATGGCCGGTTTCTGGAGGCAGGGTATGTCGGTCAGTTGCTGGCAAGCGAACCGGGTGCGTCGATCCCGGCAGAACTGGCGCTGGTGATGGAGACCGAGGGCGACATTGTGGACGTGGATGCAATCCGCGCAGGCAAGGATCGCTCAGGAGAAAGCGCACATCTGCCGGACTGGATCCGGGCTGACGCCCGTTGCTGGGCTATCGTGCCGCTCATGCATTTCGAGCGACTGGTCGGTGCGATTCTGCTTGCCCGGCCTGCGGAAGAGCGTGAGCTCGATTGGGAGGACTTTGACCTTCTCAAACTGGTCGGTCGTCAGGTGGCGAGCTACCTATCGGAGCAGGCTGGCCATGAGGCGCTTACCCAATCAGCGCAGTTCGACCAGTTCAATCGTCGCATTGCCTTCGTGATGCACGACATCAAGAATCTGGCCAGTCAGCTCAATCTGCTCGCCAGCAATGCAGAGCGGCACGCCGAGAAGCCCGCCTTTCGTGCGGATATGCTGATCACTTTGCGAACGGCATCGGCCAAATTGCAAAACCTGATTGACCGCCTGGGCGGATACCGTTCGGGACAGGACGGCACGCCCGAACCCGTCTCGCTTCACGAGGTGCTGAGCCATGTCGGCAAGCGTTTCGAAAGCGGCCATCAGCTCGACATTGCAGCGCCCGAAAACTGCATTGTGCACGCTCATCAGGAGGCACTGACCCAGGCGCTGATCCACATTGTCCAGAACGCCTTCGATGCGAGCGAAGACGGGGTGCCGGTCAATATCGAAGTGACCACAGACGGTCTGCAGGCGCGGATCGAGATTATCGATAGCGGCGAGGGGATGGATGCCGAGTTCATTCGCACCGGCCTCTATCGTCCCTTCGTATCTTCGAAGAATGGCGGTTTCGGCATTGGAGCGTTTGAAGCGCGCGAGCTGATCCGCGCAATGGGCGGCCGGATGGAAGTCACGTCACGCAAGGGGCTCGGGACGCGGTTCGTGATCATTCTGCCGCTTTCCGCCGCCGCCGGTCTGCTTGGCGCGACCCATGCCCATGAAGAACAACAAACTACGCCAATCGAGAAAGTAGCCTGATGTCCCAATCCAATGAGAAAACCCTGCCGAAGCTGCTGATCGTCGAGGATGACGAAGGCCTGCAGGCGCAATTGAAGTGGGCCTATGAGGACTTTGACGTGGTCATCGCCGGTACCCGCGAGGCTGCGATTGCTGCGCTGCGTGCCGATGAACCCGCTGTCGTTACGCTCGACCTTGGACTGCCGCCGGACCCTGACGGGGTGAGCGAAGGCTTGGCCGTCCTAGATGCGATTATGGCGATCAAGCCAGATACCAAAGTTGTTGTGGCGTCGGGTCATGGCGCGCGGGACAGTGCGCTGGAGGCGATCGCGCGCGGTGCTTACGACTTCTACCAGAAGCCGGTCGATATTGACACGCTGGGCCTGATTGTCCGGCGGGCATTCAACCTGCACGCGATCGAGGCCGAGAACACGCGCCTTGCCGGCAAGGTCGGCGAAGAAAAGCGCGTTCTGGGCACCATGATCACGGGCGCGCCGGAAATGGCCAAGGTGGCCCGTACAATCGAACGGGTGGCCGATACCAATGTCTCTGTCATGCTGCTGGGCGCCAGCGGGACGGGCAAGGAATTGCTCGCGCGCGGTCTGCATGATGCCAGCAACCGGCGCGACAAGCCGTTCGTTGCGATCAATTGCGCGGCAATCCCTGAGAACCTTCTCGAAAGCGAGCTGTTCGGTCACGAGAAGGGCGCTTTTACCGGCGCGGTTAAAACGACCGAGGGCAAGATCGAGCAGGCCAATGGCGGCACGCTCTTTCTTGACGAGGTCGGCGACATTCCGCTCCCGCTTCAGGTCAAGCTGCTGCGTTTCCTGCAGGAGCGGGTGATCGAGCGGATAGGCGGGCGCAAGCCGATCAATGTCGACGTGCGCATCGTCTGTGCGACGCATCAGGATTTGGAGGTGATGACCACCGAAGGAACCTTCCGCGAGGACCTGTTCTATCGCTTGGCCGAGATCGTTGTGAAGATCCCCTCTCTGGCCGAGCGCCCCGGCGACGCGACATTGCTCGCGAAAGCGTTCCTTCAGCGCTTTGCTGCGGAGATGAACCCGCAGGTCAAAGGCTTCGCTCCCGATGCGCTAACGGCGATTGATGGCTGGGGCTGGCCGGGCAATGTCCGCGAGTTGGAGAACCGGGTGAAGCGCGCTGTCATCATGGCCGATGCGCGTCTGGTCGGGGCGGAGGATCTCGATCTCGACACTGACGAAGGGGGCGATATCGATGTCCTCAATCTGAAAGCCGCACGAGAGCAGTCGGACCGCAAGGTGATCCGCCATGCGCTGGCGCGGACCGAGGGGAATATCTCCAGCACCGCCCGGATGCTGGGGATCAGCCGCCCGACGCTGTATGATCTGCTGAAGCAGTACGACCTGCAAGCCTGATATGGCCCCCTTGCGCCTTCTTGCCCTGGCCGGGGCCTTGTCCCTGATCGGCTGCGAACAGGCGGCGGCGCCATTGCCACCGCCCGAACGCGCGCAGGCTGCCTTGGCGAGTGGCGACGGCTTCGGGGCAGAGCTTGCCCTGCGCGAAATGCTCCAAAACGGAAGCCCGCGCGAAGCCGTAGCCGCCGCCATGGGCGAGGCGGAGCTTTTGCAGGGGCAGATCGCAGAGGCGCGGAAATGGCTCGGCAAAGGGGAGTTTACTGACGCAACCGCCGGGCGCGGTTTCCTGATGCTGGGCAAGCTGGAAATGCAGGTGGGCAATCTTCCTTCTGCAGGCACGGCTTTCGACAGGGCACTGGCATTCATGCCCGACGATGCGGAGCTGTGGGTCTATATCGCGCGGCTTCGCTACCGCGGCGGAGAGCAGGCGCAGGCTGTCGATGCGGCCTTGCGAGCCATCGAGCTTGGGCCGGACAATGCCGAAGCGTTGCTTCTGCGCGGACAGCTGGCGCGGGATGCCGAGGGTATGGCAGCCGCATTGCCGTTCTTCGAGCGGGCGCTGGAGAAGCAGCCAGACAATCTCGACATACTCGCCGATTACTCCGCCACCCTGGCTGAGCTTGGCCGTGCGCGCGAAGGCTTGGCTGTCGCGCGCCGCATGGTGGAGATCGACCGGGGATATCCACGCGCCTATTTTCTGCAGGCCGTGCTGGCCGCGCGTGGCGGAGAGTTCGCCCTTTCCCGCAAACTGCTGATGCGGAGCGGGGATTTTGCCCGCGATGTGCCTGCTGGTATTCTGCTTGGCGGCGTTATCGATATCGAACAGGGCAATTATGCCAGCGCGGCGCAGTCGTTCGACCGCCTCAATCGGTTGCAGCCCGAAAACCGGCAGGTGCGCGAATTGCTCGCGCGGTCCCTCTCGCTTGGGGGCAATCACAGGGAGTTGATCCATCGCTTCGATGATGAAGCCCGCTTGCTCAGCGCCTCGCCCTATATGCGGGTGATCGTGGCCCGCGCGCACGAGGCGGTCGGGGACCGCGATCAGGCTGTGGCATTGTTGGATCTGGCAGCTGAAACGCGCGATTCGAGCCTGGTGGCGATGCAGCCTGCGATGGACCTTACCGTGACCAGCAGGCGAGGGGTGGGCGACGGGCAAGACGCTTTGTCCCTTGTGCGCGGCCGCATCGTCAACGGGGACCGTTCGGGCGCTCTGGCCGCAGCCGGAGCTTTCAGGAACCGGTACCCCGGTTCGGCCGATGCCTTTGCGCTGCTGGGTGATGCGCGTCTTGCCAGCAGGCAGGTCGGTCCGGCCTTGCAGGCCTATGACGCGGCCGCGAGGATTCGCCGTCCTTGGCCATTGGCTCGCCGTATGATCGCGGCACTGCGTTCGGTTGGCAGGCGCGATGATGCGGTTGCGTTGGCCGAAGCGCAACTGGCGGGCAACCCCTCGAATGGAGAGCTTGCTTCGATGCTCGCTCGGTTCGCCTATGATCAGGGCAATCTGAACCGTGCGTCCGCGTTACTTGATCAGGCTCTCAGGCATGGGTTCTCCCGTGATCCGCAAGTTCTGTCCTTGCGCGCGGTGGTTGCCTCGCGGCAGGGGGACCCCGATCTCGCAAAACGCTATGCGCACCGGGCGGTATCGATCTTGCCGCAAAGCCCGGCTGCATTGCAGGCGCTGGCCATGGTGGAGGAGAGCGACGTCGCGCGCACCGCTCTGGCCAAGGCGCAGCAGCTGGAAAACAATCCGGCCCTCGCGCGCCGTTGACAGGGGCTGCTTAGTCCGTGTGGACTTCAGGAACCCCATCCGCCTGTGCGCGCCGATTGTGCCGCACGGACCACCACAATGAGATGCCGATCAGGGTCGCGCCAATCAGGCCGGTAAAGGTCTCCGGAATATGCCACCGGGCCGAAACCAGCATGATGGTGCCCAGCGCAATGATCGCCCAGAACGCACCGTGTTCCAGATAGCGATACTCGGACAAGGTGCCTTGCTTGACCAGGTGGATGGTCATGGAACGCACAAACATCGCGCCGACGGACAGGCCGAGGGCGATCACGATCATATTGTTCGAAAGGGCAAAGGCACCGATAACCCCGTCGAAACTGAACGATGCGTCGAGCACTTCTAGGTAGAGAAATCCGCCAAGGCCGGAGCGGACCACAGCGCCCGCCGCCCGCTTGCGTGCCTCGGCCTGTTCGATCAGCGCGCCCAATGCGTGAACGCCGATAAAGGTGACAAGACCGAGGACACCGGCGGTCAGGAAGGTCAGCGCATCATCCGGCGCAAGCGTTGTCGAGACCGCGTAGATCAGCGTCAGGACCAGTCCGATTTCCACCGCCGGAATGCTCGAGAATCGATTGATGGCCCGCTCGATCCTGGCAATCCAATGCACATCCTTGTCGCTGTCGAAGAAGAAGGTAAGCCCGACCATCGCAAGGAATGCCCCGCCGAAACCCGCAATTCCGATATGCGCGCCCGACACGATCCGCTCATATTCCTGCGGATCATTGAGCGAGAGGTTGATTGCCTCCACCGGCCCCAGATTCGCCGCGATGGCGACAATCGCAATCGGGAACACGATCCGCATCCCGAACACGGCGATCAGGATACCCCATGTCAGAAAGCGCCGCTGCCACACCTCGTCCATCTCGCGCAGAACAGTCGCGTTGACGACGGCGTTGTCGAAGCTGAGCGAAATCTCCAGAATCGACAGGACAAACACGATCCACAGGAGCGAAAGCATGCCTGTGAGCGTGCCTGTGCTGGCCCAGCCATACCATGCGCCCAGCGCAAAGCAGACGGCGGTAAAAGCGAGCGAGAAGGTGTAGAAACGCAGCAGCGTGGCCATAAGTCGGACTTATCTTTGCAATCGGAAAGGTGGAGCGGCGAAGTGCGCTATTTCTTGGGTTGGTAGGTCTGCTCTTCGCCCGGGAAGCTGCGATCCCGGACTTCGCCAGCATATTGGGCCGCAGTGTCGGAGATGACGGTGGCGATATCGCCATATTTCTTCACGAAGCGTGGCACGCGTTCGAACATGCCAAGCATGTCTTCGGTCACCAGAACCTGCCCGTCGCATTGCGCCGATGCGCCGATTCCTATTGTGGGGGCGGTGACAGCCTTGGTGGCCTCGATGGCGATGGGTTCGACAACACCTTCGATCACAATGGCGAAGGCACCGGCCTCATCGAGCGCCTTGGCATCGCCGACGATCTTGTCCGCTTCCGTATCGCTGCGTCCACGCGCCATATAGCCGCCGAGAACATTCACAGCCTGCGGGGTCAGACCAACGTGACCCATCACCGGAATTCCGCGCGAATTGAGGAAGGCGACAGTCTCGGCCATCGCCTCGCCGCCTTCCAGCTTCACCGCTGCCGCTCCGCTGGCTTTCAGCAATGTGGCGGCGTTCTCGAAGGCTTGCTCGGGCGACTGTTCGTAGGAACCGAACGGCATATCGACCACTACGACAGAGTGATAGCTGCCGCGGACAACAGCCGCTGCGTGATTGGCCATCATTTCCATGGTCACAGGAATAGTGGAGGGTAAGCCGTAAATGACCTGCCCCAGCGAATCCCCGACTAGCAGCAGATCGCAATGCGCGTCCAGCAATTGGGCCTGCCGCGCGGTGTAGGCCGTCAGCATCACCAGCGGCTCTTCGGTCACGCCACCCTTCTTGCGTGCCCTGATGCGTGGCACTGTCAGGCGCTTCATTGGGGCGGGCGTCGGATTGGCGCGACTGGTCGAGGTGTCGATCTGGAAGGTTGTGGACATACCCGCCCGATTAGCGGCGCGATTGCGATAAGGCAAAGCCTGCCACTTGGCGGAGCGCGAGAATTCTTGCATGGAGCGCCGGAGAGAAGCGTTTGCATGGTGCCCAGGTTGCACCGGCGCGGGGAGAATTTGAGAAATGGTTGCTGCAACGTCCACCGCCGAAGGCTGGTCATCCCGGTCTGCCTTCATTCTTGCTGCTATCGGTGCGGCAGTGGGTTTGGGCAATCTCTGGCGTTTCCCCACGCTTGCGGGGGAAAGCGGCGGCGGGGCCTTCGTGATCTTCTATATTGGCTGCGTCGTCCTGCTGGGCCTGCCGCTGCTGTTGGCCGAGATATTCATTGGCCGGGCAGGGCAGACCGATGCGGTCGGCTCTATCAAGGTCGTCGCGCGGGAGTCGCGTGTATCCGAGCGCTGGTGGCTGTTTGGCGGCCTGGGCGCCATGGCCGCGTTCCTGATTGTTTCGTTTTACTCGGTCGTGGCCGGATGGGTGCTCTATTATGTCGGGGTGTTTGCTGCCGATTTCGGCAGTGCGCTGATGGCGGGCGATCCGTTCCGCGGCGCTCTCGCGGGTGAGAGTCAGGAGCAGATTGCGGGCCGGATGGGCGACCTTTTTGCCAATCCGACGCTTCTTCTGGCAATGCATTTCGCATTTATGGGCGTGACGTTGTTCATCGTGGCGCGCGGGATCAGCGGCGGGATCGAGAAAGCCGCGACATGGCTGATGCCGGCGTTTTTCGTTCTGCTCATCTCGATTACGATTTACGGCGCGATTGTCGGCGATGTGGGCGAGGCGGCAGCGTTTCTGTTCACGCCGGACTGGTCCAAGCTGACACCTGAGGTGATGAACTCTGCGCTGGGTCAGGCTCTATTCTCGCTTTCCTTGGGCGTTGCGGGGATCATCACCTACGGATCGTATATCCGTGAGGGCACCAAGCTTGGCTCCACCGCTGTGGCGATTGCCTTTGCCGATACGGGTGTGGCGCTGCTTGCCGGTCTGATGATTTTCCCGATCGTGTTTGCGGTCGGGCTGGACCCCGCTGCCGGGCCGACGCTGGTTTTCCAGACGTTGCCTTTCGCATTTGAATCCATGCCGGCGGGATCGTTGATCGGCCTGCTGTTTTTCGTGCTCATTCTGGTTGCTGCGGTGACCAGTTCGATTTCTCTGCTCGAGGTTCCGACCGCCTGGGGCGTCGGGCAGATGGGATGGTCGCGGACGACCTCCGCGCTGGTCTTTGGCGGTTCGGCATTCGTGATCGGGATCTTCTGCCTGCTGGGCTACAATGTCCTCTCTGATGTGCGTCCGCTCGGCTTCTGGTCGATCTTTGCAGAGACAGATATTCTCGACACGGTGGATGGTTTCACGGGCAAGGTGATGCTGCCGCTTGGCGCGCTGGCTGCCTCGTTGTTTGTCGGGTGGAAGGCTGATCGCAGGCTGCTGGAGACGACCACGGGTCTTTCGGGTGGTGCGTTCGCTGTCTGGCGGTTCCTGCTTGCTTGGCTGTGTCCGCTGGCTGTGAGCATCATTCTGGTGACAGGGCTGTTCCCCAGCGTTCTGGGTTAGGTCCCAAGGTCAAACCAAAAAGGGCCGCCCCTTAAGGAGCGGCCCTTTTTTGTTATTTTAACTATCGCTTAGAGCGCTGTTTCGACGTGCTCTTCGCGGGCTTCGTCGCGGACGTTCTTGCCCATCAGCATCTTGGCGGTGGTCAACACGCCCAAATCGCTGTTCCAGATTTCGGCCTTGCCGAGATCCATACGCAGCATCAGCAGGTTGGGATCGTCCTTGCCGCCCGGGAACCATGCTTCGACCATGTTGCTCCACTGCTTGTCGAGGCGCTCGCGGCTCGTTTCCTTGACGAGCGTGCCTTCGAAGCGGGCGAAGAGATCATGGCCCTTGCCGGCGAAGGTCGCGATGGCGGGGCCGAGATTGGCCAGACTGTGATCCTTCGTGGTGAAGAACCAGATCGCGCTGTCTGCGTCCTTGTCGAGCTGCGCGGTCATGACGACGGCTTCTTCCGGTTCGCTCTTGCGCTCGAGGAACACGAACGGCGAATCCGCCAGTGCCTGCCAGAAATCCTGCTTAAGATCGTCGGACTTGTTCTCGTCGTAAGTCATTGTGCTGTATCTCCTTTATATACCGAAGCAACGGGCGGTCGGGGGGATTTGTTCCGGTTTGGTACGGGCTGCACGACGAGGTGTGGTCTCATGAAGACAAGGCGTTGCACTCAAAGGCGCGTGGGAACATAATAAGAACATAAGAGTCGATTCGTTATGATTGTTCCCTCTCTCGACAGCCTGCCGGAAACGGCACGGCTCAGCAGCGCCGATGTGGCCGCGCTGTCCGCCACGCGTGCCGCACGCTGGCGCCCGGGTCTGCCCGATGCCGTGCACAGCGAGGTTTTTGCCAGCGCGCGCGATGCCAGCGGGACGGGGCTGGCGCTGGCTCTTGCGCTCGACACGCTGGAGGCGCGCAGGGCGGCGCAATCGGATCACCCCTCTGCCGAGAAAGAGGACCGCCGCGCCATTCTGTGGGTGCAGGATAAATCCGCCGTGCGCCTGACCGGGCGGCCCTATCGCCCCGGCCTGCCAGAGGCGCTGCAGGGACGGATGATCCATGTCTATGCGGAGAATGCGCAGGATGCCCTATTCGCGCTGGAGGAGGGGGTGCGATGCCGCGATCTGGCCTGCGTGATCGGCGAAGTGTCAGGCAATCCGCGCGCGCTGGATTTCACTGCATCGCGCCGCCTCAGCCTGACAGCAGAGCGGCACGGCGTTCCGCTGTGGCTGGTGCGGATCGATGCGGGCCGCGATCTGTCCTCCGCCCGGCTGCGCTGGGCTGTGCGTTCTGCGCCGTCTGCTCCGCCGCGGTGGAATGCGCAGGCACCGGGGGACGCCGCTTGGGCCGCAGAGCTGTTCCGCGCCCGCACCCATGCTCCGGGCGAGTGGACGCTGACGCAGCGCGGCGGAGCGCTGGTGGCTGATCCCAAGCAACGCCAACCCGCTACGGTAGGGATGAGGCTGGGTAAGATGAGTGCGAAGTTCCCGATTGCCGGACCATCCTCTCTTTCCGTTCGTCCTGAGCCTGTCGAAGGACCGCTTTTCTCTTCTGGCGGCCCGCTGGAAGGGAGTGCAGCCCTTCGACAGGCTCAGGGCGAACGGGGGTGAGATATGCGGCCCGAAAGTTCGCTCATTCCCCGCCGTATTCTGTCCGTCTGGTGCGCCCAGCTGGCGCTTGATCGCTGGCGCACCGGGCAGGGCTGTAAACCGGGGGAAGGCGCAGACGCTGATCCGCTGGCCCTGATTACCGAAACCGCACACGGGCCGCGTATCGATGTGGCCAATGCTGCGGGGCGCGCTGGGGGTGCGCATGCCGGTATGATGCTGGCCGATGCCCGCACGCTGTGTCCGCAATTGCGCGCCGTGCCGGGCGATCCGGCGGGGGACCGGGAACTGCTGGAAAAACTGGCTGCATGGGCCATGCGCTGGGGACCGTGGTCGGCGATGGACCCGCCCGATGGCCTGCTGGTCGATATCACGGCAGTGGCGCATCTGTTTGGCGGAGAGAAGCGGCTGCTGGCCGATGCGGCGCATCATTTCACCAGGCGAGGCCTGCACGTCCGGCTCGCGGTAGCGCCCACGGCAGGCGCGGCCTGGGCGCTGTCCCATTACGGCCCGCCACATTGCATCCTGTCGGCAGAGGACGACATTGCCGAAAGGCTCGCCGATCTGCCGGTCGCGGCCCTGCGGCTCGACGATGATGTGCTTGCCGTGCTGCGCCGTCTTGGCCTCAAGACACTGCGGCAGATCACCAATGTGGAGGACGGGGAAACGGGCCGCGATGCGATCCAGCGACGTTTCCGCAACCGCCGCAACCCCGCCGCCAATCCGCTGATCCGGATGGATCAGCTGACCGGCCGCGTGCCCGAACCGCTGCTGCCGGTGGTCCCGCAGGCCATGCCGCTGGCCCAGCGCCGTCTGGCCGAACCGATCCGCCACCGCGAGGCGCTGGATCATGTGCTGGCCGATCTGGCCGCCGATATGGTCCGCGATCTGGAGGGGCGGGGACAGGGTGCCCGCCGTCTGGAGCTGGGCCTGTGGCGGGTGGATGGCGAGGTGACGGTGCGCGCGCTTGAACTGGCCGCCGCGGTGCGCGATGCCGATCACATCTGCCGCCTGTTTGCGGAAAAGCTCGACAATATCGATGCTGGCTTCGGGATCGAGACGATGCGTTTGCGGGCCAGCTGGGCAGAGCCACTGGCGATGGCGCAGGGCGATATAGAGGCCGCCGCACACGGCCATGGCACATCGCTGGCTGCCTGTATCGACCGGCTGACCACGCGTCTTGGCCCCCGCGCCGTATCACGCCCGGTGCTGCATCCCAGCCATCTGCCCGAACGGGCGCAGCGCTGGCAGGCGCCGCTGGAGCCGGAACCGGTGCAGCAGCATGAGCTGCGCTTCCACGCCCGCCCGCTGAAACTGCTCGATCGGGCGGAGCCTATCTCGGTGCTGTATGCCACGCCCGATGGCTATCCCCGCCGTTTCCAGTGGCGCGGCGAAATTCACGAAATCGTCCGGGTGGAGGGGCCGGAACGGATCGCGCCGGAATGGTGGCGCGAGAAATCCACCACCCGGCTGCGCGATTATTACCGCATCGAGGATACGCAGGGCCGCCGCTACTGGATCTATCGCCACGGCCTGATCGGAGACGGGCGGGGCAATGACCGAAATGGCGGACTGCCCGACTGGTATGTGCAGGGCCTATGCGCCTGACGGCAAAACGGCGGCGAATCTTTCGATCCGCCGCCGCCTGCAATTTCAATCCTGTGAAAGCTTACTCGGCCGGGGCAACCAGCAGGCGCGAACCCAGCGGCTGCAGAGAACGCGCGCTGTCGCCCAATGCACCGCGCAGAGAAGCGATCTGCTCTGCGCTTGCGGTCAGCGGCTCGTTCGCGACATGCCAGTTGACGCCTTCGCTGCAGGGCGGGGTGGTCAGCGAGCCCATATAACGGAACACCGACAGATCTTCGGGGACCATGTCGTTGATGTCGAATGTGGCCAGCATGCCGCTGGGGTGGCCGACATGTTCGGTGATCTTGGCCAGCGCCGGATTGGCTTCGCCTTCTTCAAACATCACGCCCAGCACGCCCAGTTCACCGGCATCGGTGGCATGCACGAAGTGTGCGACCAGCGGCGTCCGCTCGCCATTCACGGCGTGCTCGGAAGGGGTGTGGAAATGCACCTGGATGAGGTTGAACGGCTTGCCGCCCGAAGTCATCCCCATGCCGGCGGGGAAATCGACTTGCACTTTTTCTTCGCCAAAAACGACTGTGCCGGTGGTTTCGCCGAAATTGGTTTCGAGCGCGACATCGCCGCGTGCATTGGCCGCGCCAAGATCGATGGGGCTTTGGTTGAGACCGGCATCGCAGATCGCGTAATCGGTGTTCAGCGTGGACCAGCGCTCGGGCATTTCGCCGTCGCCGAAATTCCAGTCCTTGTCCTGCGCGATGGCAGCGGTGGGGGACACGACCATCGCGGTTGCGAGAAGTACGGGAAGCATTTTCATAATCATTCTCCAAGACCTGCCGCGCACCGATCTTTGCCGGTTGGCAGCGTGAAACTTGCGGCCGATTATGAAAGAACCAGCCGCCCTGTTGGTACGTCCGACATCACGAGTGCTTGCACTCGCCAGAGGGGCCCGGTCCGTGGCCAATATACGCCCGTCCAGAATTCAGGTTCCCGGCAAGCATCTGAAAACAAATGATACAGAATCTCATTTGACGGATGAATTGACCCTTGCGCGGAATGCACTGGATTCAATATGCGAAGGAACATATATAGAACGAATGGCCGCACAGAGCATCTTGCAGAAACTGGAAATCCTTGCCGATGCAGCGAAGTACGATGCCTCCTGCGCGTCGTCCGGCACGGCCAAAAAGAACTCGATCGGCGGGAAGGGCATCGGCTCGACCGAGGGGATGGGCATCTGTCACGCCTATGCGCCCGATGGCCGATGCATATCCTTGCTCAAGGTGCTGATGACCAATCACTGCATCTTCGATTGCCATTATTGCATCAACCGCAAGAGCAGCAATGTCCGCCGCGCGCGCTTCACCCCGCAGGAAGTCGCCGACCTGACGCTCAGCTTCTACCGGCGCAATTATATCGAGGGGCTGTTCTTGTCCTCGGGCATCATCAAAAGCTCCAATTTCACGATGGAGCAATTGGTCGAGACTGCGCGCATCCTGCGCGAGGAGCACGATTTTCGCGGCTACATCCATCTAAAGACAATTCCAGAGGCCGATCCGCAGCTGGTCTATCAGGCCGGGCTGCATGCGGACCGTGTCTCCATCAATGTCGAACTGCCGACCGATAGCGGGCTGACCCGTCTGGCCCCAGACAAGGACGCGCGCGAGATCGAAGGCGCGATGGGCGGCATGAAGTCGAGCATCGTGGAAGCTAAAGACGCGAAGAAGCGCTTCAAGCACGCGCCGCGTTTTGCGCCCGCTGGCCAGTCGACCCAGATGATCGTCGGCGCGGATGCGGCCAGCGATGCGGACATCGTGGGCAAGGCGAGCCGGCTGTACGACAATTTTCGCCTGCGCCGGGTCTATTACAGCGCGTTCAGCCCGATCCCCGATGCCAGTGCCGTCTTGCCGCTGAAACGTCCTCCGCTGATCCGTGAGCACCGGCTGTATCAGTCGGACTGGTTGATGCGGTTCTACGATTACAAGCCGGGCGAGATCATGCAGGCGACGGATGACGCCGGGAACCTGCCGCTGGATATCGACCCGAAACTGGCTTGGGCGCTGAAATTCAGGGAGTGGTTCCCGGTCGATGTGAACCGCGCCACGAAGGAGCAGTTGCTGCGTGTGCCGGGGCTGGGCGTGAAGGGCGTGCAGCGGATCTTGGCGGCGCGGCGGCACCGCACGCTGAGGCTGGACGATGTGGCGAAGCTGACTGTTTCGCTGACCAAAATCCGCCCCTTCATCGTGACCTGCGACTGGCGTCCCACCGCCCTGACGGACCGTGCCGACCTGCGCCGATTGCTCGCCCCGCCGCAGGAGCAACTGGAGCTGTTCGCGGCATGACAGTCTTTCTTTCATCGTCATCCCAGCGAACGCTGGGACCTCTATCCGCCTGGTCGTACTTCGCTGCACGAGGTCCCAGCTTCCGCTGGGATGACGGTGATCTGTCATGACCGCGCTTCAACATGTTAAACCGGGCGCATATTACGCGGTGAACCTGCCCCGGCCGGACGACTTCGCGTTCTGGCGCGACCGGGCGCGGCAGTTGATCCAGTGCGATGTTCCCCCCGACCGCGTGGCATGGGTGGAGCCGGGCGGGGCGGGCGATCTGTTTGCGGGTGGCGATACGCGGCTGCCTGCGCCGCCTGCCGATGCGCGACCGGTGCGGGCGAGCAAGCGGTTTCTCGGCGTGGCGAAGAATGCGGTGCTGCATTCAGACCCGGAGCGTTTTGCATTGCTGTACCGCCTGCTGTGGCGGTTGCAGGGCAATCCGCGCATCATGGAGGACAAGACCGACGCCGATGTCCGCCGGGTGGAGGAATGGGACAAGAATGTCCGGCGCGACAGTCACAAGATGCACGCCTTCGTCCGCTTCCGGCAGGTGGAGGACGAGGATGGCGGGGAGCACTATGTCGCCTGGTTCGAGCCAGACCATCACATCGTACGCGCCAATGCGGGCTTCTTCCGCCGCCGCTTCGCCAATATGCGCTGGTCGATTCTGACGCCTAAGGGCACGCTGCACTGGGATGGCGAGACGATGCGCGAAGGGCCTCCGGCGCGGCGCGAGGACGCACCCGGCGATGATCCGGTGGAGGATCTATGGCGCAAATATTACGCCTCCATCTTCAACCCCGCGCGGCTGAAGGTCGGCGCGATGCTGTCCGAAATGCCCAAGAAATACTGGAAAAACCTGCCCGAGGCTTCGCTGATACCGGAGCTGATCGCAGGCGCGCAGACGCGCGAGGCGCAGATGGTCGATGCTGGAAAATCAGGGTTCGGTATGGAGTTCGAGGACAAGCCGGAAACGCTGGAGGCGATCGACAAGGCGATCCATGCCTGCCGCCAGTGCCCGATCGGCAATCTTGATAATCACGCGGTGATGGGCGAGGGGCCTTCCGATGCCGCCCTGATGATTGTCGGCGAGCAGCCGGGCGATCAGGAGGATATGGCTGGTCGTCCCTTCGTGGGGCCGGCGGGGCAATTGCTGGATGTGCATCTGGAGAAGGCCGGAATTCGCCGCAGCGCGGCCTACGTCACCAATGCCGTGAAGCACTTCAAATATGTTCCCAAAGTTACTGGGCGCGGGAAACGCCGCATCCACCAGTCGCCGTCAGCGAAGGAAATCGACACCTGCCGCTGGTGGCAGGAAGCAGAGCGCGCGATCGTGCAGCCCAAGCTGGTGCTGGCGATGGGCGCCAGCGCGGCGCGCGGTATCCTCGGCAAAACAGTCAGCATCAACAAGGCGCGTGGTGCGCCTATTGCGTTGGAGGACGGAAGTGAGCTGTGGATCACCGCGCACCCATCCTATCTCCTACGCCTCGACGGAGAAGCCCGCGAAGAGCAGGCGCGGCTGTTCGACGCCGATCTGGCTGCGGTGAAGGCGCGGTTGGGGGAGTTGCAAACGGCGAAAGGCCCCTGAACCGTTCGCCCTGAGCCTGTCGAAGGGCTGTTCTTCACTTCCGGCGCAGCGCCCGAAGAAAGTGCGGTCCTTCGACAGGCTCAGGACGAACGGATGTTCCCGTCATGCCCGATCAGCCCCTCACTCCCGATAGACGCACTCTCGAAATCGATCCCACCGAAATCGACACCCCGCCGCGCGCGTCCTTTGTGGAGCTGGGCGTGGTGTCTTGTTTCAGCTTCCTGCGCGGGGCGTCCGATGCGGTCGATCTGGCGATGGCGGCGCGCGCTGCGGGCTATGACGCCCTCGGAATTGCCGATGCCAATTCCATGGCCGGAGTGGTGCGCATGCACACCGAGGCGAAAACTCTGAAATTGCGGCCGGTTATCGGTTGCCGGATCGAAACGGTCGAGGGACTGGCCTTCCTCGCATACCCGCGCGACCGGGCGGCCTATGGGCGGCTGTGCAAGCTGATCAGCGCTGGCCGGATGCAGACGCTGGACGGGGAGTGGCAGGCCAAGGGCGAATGCGCGATCAACCTATCGATGCTGGCCGCGCATAGCGAGGATGTGCAGCTAATCCTGCTGCCGCCGCGCGATCTGGATGCGGTGTTTTCGATTGAGGTCGAAAGCAATGTGGTGCCGCTGCGCGATGCAGACGAGCAGGGCGGGCAGAGGATGCGGCTTACAGCCCCGTTCCCCGAACTGCTCCCCCATCTCATCGCCCAGCTGCCAACCCTGCGCCACCTCGCCGCCAGCCATCTGCACACCGGCGACGATATCGCCCGGATCGACCGTCTCGATGCGCTAGCGAAGGCGCATGGCCTCACTCTGCTGGCCACCAATGATGTGCATTACGCCGGGCCGGAAAAGCGTCCCTTGCAGGATGTCATGACCGCGATCCGCCACAAGACGACGGTCGCGCGGGCCGGGCATCTGCTGCACGGCAATGGCGAGCGGTATCTCAAGCCGCCGCAAGTCATGGCCAAGCTGTTCGAACGCTGGCCCCACGCCATCACGGCGGCGCGGGAGGTGGCCGATGCCTGCCAGTTCAGCCTCGACGAGCTGCGTTACGAGTATCCGGAGGAGATTTGTCCCGGCGGCATGGAGCCGCAGGAATATCTCGAAAGCGCCACATGGGAGGGCGCAAAATGGCGCTACCCCAATGGCTTGCCGGACTCTGTTCGGGAGACTCTGCACAAGGAGCTGGCGCTGATCGGCAAGATGGATCTGGCGCGCTATTTCCTGACCATCAAGGATATCGTCGATTTCGCGCGCGAGAAGGTCAACCCGCCGATCCTGTGCCAGGGGCGGGGCAGTGCGGCCAATTCTGCCGTGTGCTTCTGCCTTGGGATTACCTCTGTCGATCCGGCGCACCATCAGCTGCTGTTCGACCGCTTTATCTCCGAGGACCGCAAGGAGCCGCCGGACATCGATGTCGACTTCGAACATGAGCGGCGAGAAGAGGTTATCCAGTATCTCTACCGCAAATACGGAAGACACCGTGCCGGACTGACGGCGACGGTCATCCACTATCGCCCGCGCATGGCGATCCGCGAAGTGGGCAAGGCGATGGGCCTGTCCGAAGACGTCACCAGCACATTGGCGAAGACCGTGTGGGGCGGGTGGGGCCGTGAAATCGGCGAGGCGCATGTCGCCGAAACCGGCATGGATATCACAGATCCGCACCTCAAACGGGTTCTCGCGGTCACCCGGCAAATGATTGGAATGCCGCGTCACTTGTCCCAGCATGTGGGCGGGTTCATCCTCACCGAAGGCGCACTGACCGAGACTGTGCCCATCGGCAATGGCGCGATGCCGGAGCGCAGTTTCATCGAATGGGACAAGGACGATATCGAGGCGCTGGGCATTCTGAAGGTCGATGTGCTGGCGCTGGGCATGCTGACCTGCATCAAGAAATGTCTCGACCTGCTGAAGGATCACCACGACCGCCCGTTGGAACTGGCCACTGTCCCGCGTGAGGATCCGGAGACCTATGCGATGCTGCGCAAGGGCGATTCGCTGGGGGTTTTCCAAGTCGAAAGCCGGGCGCAGATGAATATGTTGCCCCGCCTGCGCCCGCGCGAGTTTTACGATCTGGTGATTCAAGTCGCCATCGTGCGGCCCGGCCCGATCCAGGGGGACATGGTGCATCCTTATCTCAAACGGCGGCGCGGTGCGGAGCAAGTGCAGATACCCGCGCCATCGCCCGAACATGGCCCGCCGGATGAATTGTCGAGCATTCTGGAGCGGACGTTGGGCGTGCCGATCTTTCAGGAGCAGGCGATGAAAATCGCGCTGGATGCGGCGAAGTTCTCCAGTCTGGAGGCAAACCGCCTGCGCAAGGCCATGGCGACGTTTCGCAGCCGTGGCATGGTTGACGAGCTTCAGGACATGATGGTCGAGCGGATGGTGAAGCGCGGGTACGACCGCGACTTTGCCCAGCGCTGTTTCAACCAGATCAGGGGCTTTGGCGAATATGGCTTCCCCGAAAGCCACGCGGCGAGTTTCGCGCATCTCGTCTATGTGTCGAGCTGGCTGAAATGCCATTTCCCTGCGGCGTTTGGCTGCGCGCTGCTCAATTCCCAGCCGATGGGGTTCTACGCGCCCGCGCAGATCGTGCGCGATGCGGCGGAGCACGGGGTGGAGGTGCGCAGCGCGGATGTGAATTGCTCCGACTGGGACTGCACGTTGGAGGATATGAGAGAGGAAGTTTTTTTCGCGCAGAGACGCAGAGGGCGCAGAGGGACGGACCGCGCTGAAGGCGCCTTTCCCGCTACGATACAAGAAGACGACGCTGTCGAAGAGGGAATGCGGCTTCGCCGAAGGTGCGAGACCTCTGCGTCTCTGCGGGACAATCAATCGACTGACTTCGTCGTGTCGCACGGCTGTCCGCGTGAGCAAAACCCAGACAAAGGCCGCCAGGACAAGCACCTCTCCCTGCGCCTCGGCCTGCGCCAGATCGACGGGCTGCCCGAACACATCGCCGCGGGATTGATTGCCGAGCGGGCGGAGAACGGGCCTTATGCCGATGTGCGCGAGCTTCAGGACCGGGCGGGGCTCTCGCCTGCGCATATCGAGCGGCTTGCCAGCGCGGATGCGTTTGGATCGCTCGGTCTGCCGCGCAGGCAGGCGCTGTGGGATGCGCGCAGTCTGGTGGCGGGGCCTGACCTGCCGTTGTTCCGTGCTGCGGCCGAGCGGGACGAGGGGGCGGAGAAGCGCGCCGTGCAATTGCCGCATATGCCGCTGAGCGAGGAAGTGGTCGCCGATTACCAGACCACCCGGCTCAGCCTGAAGGCGCATCCGATGGCTTTCCTGCGGCCCGATCTGGCCGAGCGCGGCTTTGTGCGGGCCTGCGATCTGCGCGACCGCAAGTTTCGCAGCATGGTGCAGGTGGCCGGCGTGGTGCTGATCCGCCAGCAGCCGGGCAGCGCGAAGGGCGTGTGCTTCATCACGCTGGAGGACGAGACCGGGGTCATCAATCTGGTCGTCTGGCCCGATCTGAAGGAGAAGCAGCGTAAGGTGGTGATGGGCGCGCGGCTGATAGAGGTGCGCGGAAGGGTGGAATATGATGACGAGGTGATCCACGTCATCGCCCACCACATGACCGATGCCACGCACCGTCTGCATGCCCTGTCCGACGATATGTTAGAGGCTCCGCTCGCCCGTGCGGATCATGTCACCTCGCCGCTGCCGAGCAAATTCGGCCCTCGCAAGGAAGCGGATATTCCACCTGAGGGAGATACTGAAAAAGCCAGACCGATAGAGCCGTGGGAACCACCGCCCGCCAATAACCGTGAATGCGGTAACCACACCAATGGCGGTCGCGGCCATCCCCGCAATGCGCGGATCATTCCCAAGTCGAGAGATTTTCATTGAGTTCAACGCCGCCAACCAAACGCATTTCCCGCCGCATCGGACGGTTCCGGGGCGACAGGCGGGTTATTCTCATCCTGCTTCTCGCCGCCATCGGTCTTGCCGGATGGAGCTGGTTGCAGGATCATCCGGAGCACAATCCGTCGGCACCACTGGATCTGCGCGATCCGGCGGGCTGGGCGACCGGTGCCAAACTTGCGGAGTTGGCGGACGATCCGGCGCAGTGCCGCGCTGTTCTGGCCCGAAGCGATATATCGTTCACCGCATTGGAACCTCAGGGCGATGGCGCATGCCGCCGCAGCGACCGGACTGTGTTGGACGCTTTCCCCTATGCTTCGCCCCCGCCAGCCAGCACGTGCCCGGTCGCTGTCGCAATGCAATTATGGCTGGATCAGACAGTGCAGCCTGCGGCGGAGCGGCTGTTCAATCAGGACGTGCAGACCATCGAACACTATGGTGCCTATAGTTGCAGGCGCCTCTATGGCCGCGATGAAGGCCCGTGGAGCGAGCATGCAACGGGCAATGCGGTGGACATATCGGGCTTCATCCTCGCGGACGGAACGCGCGTCTCGGTTCTCGGCGATTGGGACGGGGAGAGTGCCAAAGCGGAATTCCTCCGCACGGTGCGCGACGGGGCCTGCTCGGGCTTCAGCACCGTTTTGTCGCCGGATTATAATGCAGCCCACGCCGACCATTTCCATTTCGACCGAGCCCCGCGCCGTATTGGCGGGGTGTGCCGTTAGGGCGTTTCGAACGCGTATCCGGCGGACCGCACAGTGCGCACCAGATCGGGCGCGCCGTCCATCTGGATTGCCTTGCGAAGACGGCGGATATGCACGTCCACAGTGCGCAATTCGATATCGCTTTCGGTGCCCCATACCCCGTCGAGCAATTGGCCCCGGCTGAATACACGGTCGGGGCTTTCCATAAAAAATTTCAGCAGGCGGTACTCTGTGGGGCCGAGTTGCAACGGCTTGCCAGCCCGTTCCACCCGGTGTGCAACCGGGTCCAGCTTGATGTCGCCTACTTCGATCACTTCCCCTGCCAACGCAGGCCGGATGCGGCGCATGACCGCCGAGACACGGGCCAGCAATTCGCGGGGGGAGAAGGGCTTGGTCACATAGTCGTCCGCTCCGGTTTCCAGCCCGCGGATGCGGTCATCCTCCGCCTCGCGCGCGGTCAGCATGATGATCGGGACATGCGCGGTTGTCTTTTCCCGCCGCAGCCGGCGACACACTTCGATCCCGCTGGTACCGTTTATCATCCAGTCGAGGATGACCAGATCGGGAAGCTCTTCAGTTGCCAGCATCAAGGCGTCATCGCCATCGTCGGTCGCGCGAACACGGTAGCCTTCCCGCGAAAAGCGAAACTCCAGCAGCTCCGAAAGCGCAGGGTCGTCTTCAACTAGGAGCAGGCTGGCGACAGACACTTGATGTTCCTCTGCTGGCCGCACATGCGGCAATCAATCCTGGTTCGCGTCCCTAAATGTCATCGTCATCAGGCGGATAGTCGCCAGTGGCGGCGAAATGGACCATCTCGGCGACATTGGTCGCATGATCGCCGATCCGCTCGATATTCTTGGCAACGAACAGCAATTGCGCCGCGGTCGAGATTGTCTTCGGGTTCTCGACCATGTGGCTGACAAGATTGCGGAAGATGCTGTCGTAGAATGCGTCGACCTTGTTGTCGGCCGCAATCACTTCCAGCGCCAGCTCGGGGTCCCGCGCGGCGTAGGCGGTCAGCACGTCATGGACCATTTCGGCGGCCAGTTCGGCCATGGTCGGCAGCAGGGTGAGCGGTTCGAATTTGCCGCGCTCCTCGATCTTATCGACCCGCTTGGCGATGTTCTTGGCGTAGTCGCCAATCCGCTCGACCACGCCGGCAATTTTCAGCGCTGCGATTACCTCACGCAAATCGTCCGCCAGAGGGGCACGCAGCGCGATGATCCGCACGGCGAGTTTGTCCACCTCGGTTTCCAGCGCATCGAGCTTCTTGTCACGTGCGACCACGGCATCACCGAGCTCCTTGTCGCCGCGCACCATGGCGTCGATTGCTTCCTGCACGGCGACCTCGGCCAGCCCGCCCATTTCCGCGATCAGGCCGCGCAGACGCGTGATGTCTTCGTCGAATGCCTTGACTGTGTGGTCCATCATCAGCCGTACCGCCCTGTGATATAATCTTTGGTCCGTTCCTCGATCGGATTGGTGAAAATGTCCTCTGTCGGACCGTATTCGACCATCTTCCCGAGGTGGAAAAACGCCGTGCGCTGCGAAACGCGCGCGGCCTGTTGCATGGAGTGGGTGACGATCACGATGGCGTATCGCCCGGTTAGATCGTCGATCAGTTCCTCGATTTTTGCCGTGGCAATCGGGTCGAGCGCCGAGCACGGCTCGTCCATCAGGATGACTTCGGGATCGACTGCAATTGCCCGCGCAATGCACAGGCGCTGTTGCTGGCCGCCAGAAAGCGCCGTGCCGGATTCATCGAGACGGTCCTTCACCTCGTTCCACAGACCGGCCCGGGTGAGGGATTTCTCGACGATCTCGTCGAGAGAATCCTTCGTTTCCGCCAGCCCGTGGATTTTCGGGCCATAGGCAATGTTGTCATAGATCGACTTCGGGAAGGGATTGGGCTTCTGGAACACCATCCCGACCCGCGCACGGAGCTGCACCACGTCCATACCGGAAGTGTAGATGTCTTGCCCGTCCAGCTCGATCGTGCCCTCTACCTTGGCGGAGGGGATCGTGTCGTTCATCCGGTTGAGCGCGCGCAGAAAGGTCGATTTGCCGCAACCCGACGGGCCGATAAACGCGGTCACAAATTGCGACGGAATATCGATTGTCACCGAATCGATGGCCTGCTTATCGCCGTAATAGACATTGACGTCGCGCGTGCGCATCTTTGCCTCGGCGTCATTCATATTCTCGTGTCGTACGGTCACCAGGTTTTCTCGAATTTGTTGCGCAGATAAATGGCCAGACCATTCATCAGCAGAAGGAAAATCAGCAGCACGATGATAGCAGCGCTGGTCCGTTCCACGAAACCGCGATCGATTTCGTCGGACCAGAGGAAGATCTGCACCGGCAAAACGGTGGCAGGCGAGGTGAAACCATCCGGCGGGCTGGCGACGAAGGCGCGCATGCCGATCATCAGCAGCGGTGCGGTTTCACCCAAAGCGCGCGCCATGCCGATGATGGTGCCGGTCAGGATGCCGGGCAGGGCAAGCGGTAGGACATGGTGGAACACCACCTGTACCGGCGATGCGCCGACCGCCAATGCGCCGTCGCGAATAGAAGGCGGAACGGCCTTGATCGCATTGCGCCCGGTGATGACGATAACGGGCATGGTCATCAGGGCCAGCGTCATCCCGCCAATCAGCGGGGCGGAGCGCATATTGGGGAAGATCGTGAGGAAGACGGCCAGCCCCAACAGACCGAAGATAATTGAAGGCACGGCTGCCAGATTGTTGATCGAAACCTCAATGATGTCGGTCCAGCGGTTCTTCGGCGCGTATTCTTCCAGATAAAGCGCTGCCAGAACGCCCACAGGAAACGCTAGCAAGAGCGTGACGATCATCGTCAGAATAGAGCCCTTGAGCGCCGCCCAGATGCCCACCAGCTGCGGGTCCGTCGCATCGGCCCGCTGCAGAAAGCCGATGTCGAGCCGCTTGTCGAGCGAGCCCTCGTTCTCGAGTCGGTCGGCGAGCGCCTGCAATTCGGGCGAACCTTCACCTTCCATGCCCTGCGCCAGATCCGCGCTGGCGGCGACCCAGATGTCTTGCTGGCCGCGCGCGATGGAGGGATCAGCTACGATCCTGGTCGCGAGTTCGCGCCATGCCTCGCTGCTGATTTCGGCAGCGCCGTCTGCGCCCAGAGCTTCACCGGCGAAATACTCGACGACTTGCGGCAGGCCCTGCGTTTCCAGCGACTGCACGCCGGACTGCTCCAGCGTTGCGGGATCGACCGAAAGGCCAGCCTCGGCAAAATCGATCGGCACTTTAAGCTCGGCCCGCTGGAAGCCTCCAATGCCGTTATACAGCATTGTGCCGAGCAGGAGCAGAAGGACGGCGACCGAGAACGACACCGCACCAAGGCCCAGAAGGCGGAAGCGCTTCTCGGATGCGTAGCGCTGCTTCAGCCGCTTCTCGAAAGCGGCCTGCCGCTCGTCTGAAGCGGACGAAGGCGCGGGCGCGGAACCTGGCGCGCTCAGGGCGGGGCTATCACTCATACGCTTCGCGGAACCGTTTGACGACGCGCAGCGCGAAGAAGTTCAGCGCCAGCGTTACAAGGAAGAGAACAAAGCCAAGCGCGAATGCGCTGAGCGTTGCGGGGTGATCGAAGCTGCCTTCGCCGGTAAGCATCGCCACGATCTGCACCGTGACAGTCGTCATGGAATCCAGCGGATTGCCCGACAGATTGGCCGCCGTGCTGGCCGCCATCACCACAATCATGGTTTCACCGATGGCGCGGCTGATGGCGAGCATGATCCCGGCCACAATCCCGGGCAAGGCGGCGGGGATGAGCACCTTCTTGATGGTTTCGGACTGGGTCGCGCCCATCGCCAGACTGCCGTCGCGCATGGCACTGGGGACGGCCGCAATGCTGTCATCCGCCATCGACGAAACGAAGGGGATAATCATGATGCCCATGACGAGGCCAGCCGCCAGCGCGCTTTCGCTCGAGGCATTCTGCACGCCTGCAGCCTGAGCAATATCGCGAATGAAGGGCGCCACAGTCAGGGCAGCAAAATAGCCGTAAACCACGGTGGGCACACCGGCGAGCACTTCCAGCGCAGGCTTCAGCCATGCGCGGACCCGGGGATTGGCGTATTGCGTCAGGTAAATCGCGCTCATCAGCCCGAGCGGAATGGCCACAATCATGGCGATGATCGCGCCGATATAGATCGTGCCCCAGAACAGCGGAATGGCCCCATACCGGTCGCCCTGATCGGCATCGGGGTTAGACATCGGATCGGGGTTCCAACTGGTGCCGAACAGGAAATCAATCGGGCTTACAAAGCCGAAGAACCGGATAGTTTCAAAGATCAGGCTGGCGAGGATACCGAATGTCGTCAGGATCGCGACCAGCGATGCGATGAGCAGCACGGCCATGACCGCCCGCTCTACCCGCGTGCGTGCGGTGAAGGAGGGGTTGATCCGCGTGTAAGACCAGAGCGCGCAAACCACAGCAATGCATAGCGCTAGTACCAGCCCGATAACTGTGTAGCGCTGGATTGCTTCACGGAATGGTTCGACCAGAGCGCGTGACTGCGGATCGAAGACGGCTGCCGCATTGCCTGTCGCCACGGCGCGGGCCTCTGCTAGCAATGTCTCGCGCATGAAGCCGAATTCCGGCAAATCGGCTGCCGCATCGCTCGCGAGCACCGATTGATTGACCAGCAAAGGCATCAATCCCATCCACAGCGCGGCAAAGCCCAGCAGCGGGACACCCACCCACAAGGCCACATACCACCCGTGATAATTTGGGCGCGCCACTGGACGCGCGGAAGGGTTGGGCGCTTGAAACGCCGACGCCTTTGCACGGCCGGCCAGCCAGCCGACAAAGCCGAGGCCGAGAGCAACAAGTAAGAGCAGGGCCGGCGACATCAGCGTGGCGGTTCCTCAGAGTGTTCGAGTCGCGTTTGCCGCGCGTTAGCAGCGGGTTACCGGCTGCGCCATGTCCCACTGGATACAGGAGTGGATAGCGATCGATTGGGGCCTGATTACAAGCCTTGATTTTCCTAGATCGGCATGTCGAATTTGTGTTTCATCTTTGTGACATTCTGTTGCCGGAAGCTGCTTTTCCATCCTTCGTCACTCTCTGTGAAGCAGTTGACAAAAGAGGAATTCGCGCGGTTACGGTCGTGCCTTCTCCCGGTGTGCTGCGAATTTCCAGACGGCCCCGGTGCCGCTCCACAATATGCTTAACAATCGCCAGCCCGAGGCCGGTCCCGCCCGACGCCCGGCTGCGACCCGGATCGGTGCGATAGAAGCGCCTTGTCAGGTGCGGCAGGTGTTCGGGCGGAATGCCTTCACCGGTATCGCTGACAATCAGGCGGGCGTTCCCGTGCGGTCCGGTGTCCAGAGCAACGCTGACCTTTCCGTCGGCAGCGCCATATTTGAGCGCATTGTCGACCAGATTTCGTGTCAGTTGTTCCAATTGCTGCGCGTCGCCCGCGACCCGTAATCCGGCGTCGATGTTCATCTGAAGGCGATCACGCCGGTCCACTCCGGCGGCATCCTGCGCGGCGCGCTCCACCAAAGCGGAATAGTCGAGGGGTTTCGCAGGCTGCTCGTGTTTCTCCGCCTCAATCCGGGAGAGCGACAACAGATCGCTGACAAGACTTTGCAGGCGCCGCGCCTCGCGGTGGATGGTGTCGAGAAATTTGGTTGCCATGGGCGTATCCAGATCGCCCGGATTTTCCCGCAATGTTTCGGCATATCCGATGATGGATGCGAGCGGCGTGCGCAGTTCATGGCTGGCATTGGCGACGAAATCCGTGTGCGCGCGCCCGATATCTGCTTCGCTGGTGCGGTTGAGCAATTCAATCACGGCATAGTCCGCGTCGAGCACATGGCGGCTCACCCGCCAGATATCGCGCCGTCTGACGAGGCCGGTGACAATTGCTTCGCCATGCTTGCGCGATTCCATCAGGGCAATCGCTTCGGGATGACGCAGGGCCACGCGCGGGTCCTGGCCGAGAATGTGATCCCCCAGAATCGACCGGGCGGCCTTGTTGGCTACCGTTATGCGCGATCCCTTGGTCAGCAGCAGGGGCGTACCGGAATGTTCGATCATCGCGGCCATACTGTCCGCGATCGCAATGGCCGAGGACGCGCTGGCCCCATCGTCGGGAAAGCGCTGTTCGCTGGGCTCGCGCGCCAGCAGGGCGATGGACCCGCTCCAGATAGCGAACAAGAGGATGGCAAGAGCAGGCGCCAGTCCGACAAGCGCAAGCGCGGTGGACGTCACCCCGGCCAGAACAATGGCAGGCCAGAAGAAAATTTGAGCCGGGTTCATGGGCTGAACTCTAGCCGCAGGAGTTGCGCGCCACCAGTCACGTCCGGTCGTATCGCCACAGATACGCAAAATCTCTTCGCGCCGGGCTGAGCGCGTTAGTGGCAATGAGAAGTGGAGAAATGCGCCTCCGGGTGGTGACCCCTACGGGAATCGAACCCGTGTTTCAGCCGTGAAAGGGCCGCGTCCTAACCGCTAGACGAAGGGGCCGTATCGGGACCAGTCCCGGAGGCGAGCCGCGCATTTAGGGAGGGGGTGTGATTGGGTCAAGCCCCGTTTGCTCTCAAATGCGCGCAAACGGATGGCTTATCCTGCGCTAATCCGCCCACGCAGCATCTTCGAGATGCAATTCGGCACGCGGGGTGGGGCCCCAGTCGTCGATTTTGGCCCGGCCTGCCAGCCATAGCCGTCGCCCCTTTGCGCCGTGGAGCAATGCCTGACCCATTTCGGTTTCCGCCGCGCGGAATGCGATGGCTTTGAGCGAGCCTCCATCGGGGCCGCCCGCAATCAGCCGCAAGTGATCGGCTCCGACCACGTCCGCCTTGATCAGATGCACCGGCCCCACGGCAACCCGTGGTCCCGGCCAGCCGACGCCGTAGGGACCTGCGCCGTCCAATGTGTGCACCAGATCGGCGGTCAGACCACGAGCGGCGAGCGAGAGGTCGAGAATCATCTCGCGCCCCTCGTTGGCCTGAGCAACGGCGCGCTCGAGACGCGCGTCGAGCCATTCGGAAAACGCCTCCAGCTTGTCCGTCTCGATTGTGAGGCCCGCCGCCATCGCGTGACCGCCACCTGCGACCAGCAGCCCTTCCTCGCGTGCGGCGATGATTGCTGCACCCAGATCGACGCCGGAGACCGAGCGGCCCGATCCTTTCCCCGTCTCCCCATCCAGAGCGATGACCAGTGCGGGTTTGCCGGTCTTTTCCTTGATGCGCCCGGACACGATGCCGATCACGCCGGGGTGCCAGCCATGGCCCGAGACAATCTGCACTGCGCGGTTGTGCTGTGCGGCGATCTGTTCCTCGGCTGCGGCTTGGACCTCGGCTTCGATCTGGCGACGATCTTCGTTAAGGGCTGAAAGCTGCTCGGCAATCGCTCGCGCTTCTTCCGGGTCCTGGGTCGTGAGCAGCCGAACTCCCAGGGTCGATTCGCCGACCCGCCCGCCAGCATTGATGCGCGGACCGAGTGCAAAGCCGAGATCGCTGCATTGCGGTGCGCGCTTCAGGCGGCTCGCGTCGATCAGGGCCGCCATGCCGATATTGTCCCGCTTGGCCATCACTTTCAGCCCCTGCGCGACAAAGGCCCGGTTAAGCCCGTGAAGCGCGGCGACATCGGCCACGGTACCCAGTGCAACCAGGTCGAGCAGGGCGCGGATGTCGGGCTCTTTGCGGTCCTTGAAATAGCCCTGCTCTCGCAGGGTGCGCACGATGGCGATTGCCAGCAGGAAGGCCACACCCACTGCCGCGAGATGCCCGTGGGAGGCGGCGAGGTCGTTTTCGTCCAGCCGGTTCGGGTTTACCAATGCGACGGCTTGCGGAAGTTCGGCAGCGCATTTGTGGTGGTCGACCACGATCACATCGATCCCCGCGTCCCGCGCCTGTCCCAGCGCATCAAAGGCCATGGCCCCGCAATCGACAGTCACGATCAGACTTGAGCCGCTCTTCCCCAGCTTGACCAAAGCCTCGCCGCTTGGGCCATATCCCTCGAGCAGCCGGTCGGGAATGTAGTACTGCGCGTCGGCATCCAGCATCCGCATCAGCCGGATCAGCAAAGCGGCACTCGTGGCGCCATCGACATCGTAGTCGCCGTAAACGGTTACGGTTTCCTCGGAAATGATCGCCTGTGCGACCCGCTCCGCTGCCGTGTCCATATCGCGAAATTCGGATGGATCGGGCAGAAAGCCGCGCAAGGTCGGTTGCCGGTGCCGTTCCAGATCGCTGCGCTGAACACCGCGCGCAAGCAGCAGCTGCGTCGTGATGTCATCTTCCAGCCCGGCAACGCCCGAGCCTGCCATCGCGTCATCGGTCATCGCCATATTGCCGCCACGCCAGCGCCAGCGCTTGCCGCTGAGCGACTGTTCGACACCGCAGACAGCGGAAATTGCATTGGAAGCCATGGCAACATCCTACCTGAAACGGGAGGCAAGGGGAACGCAGCGTCCATTGACTTTCGACAGCCCACAATCTCTTTTGGCGCGCCATGGACAGCGGCACTTCTTTCCTGATCATCTGGCACAGCCGAACGGGAGCTGCCCGGGCAATGGCTAAGGCAGCATTCGAGGACGCTGGGGACGGCGCGATATTGATGCGGGCCGAAGATGTAGAGCCGGACGCTCTGCTTTCAGGGGGCGGTTACCTGTTTGTCTGCCCGGAAAACCTCGCCACGATGAGCGGCATGATGAAAGAGATGTTCGACCGGTGTTATTGTCCGGTTCTGGGACGTATCGAAGGACGTCCTTATGCGACGGCCATTGCTGCGGGCTCAGATGGGGAGGGTGCCCAGCGCCAGATCGACCGCATTGCCAAAGGCTGGCGGCTGAAACGGGTGGCCGAGCCTCTCATCGTGAATATGAGCGCGCAGACCGCAGAAGAAATATTGGCCGAAAAATTCGTTGGCGAACAAGAACTGAGCAAATGCCGGGAACTGGGGGCGGCAATGTCGGAAGGTCTTAGGCAGGGCATATTTTAGAAGATGCGTCCAAACCGGATACAATTGCGCGCTGGGGACTCGACCAAATCCTTGGAACAAGGCAATGTTTTGTCGCCCGCCCAAGGAGAATTTACGATCGCACATGGTGGAGGCGCCGCCGAACCCGGCAAAGCCATTCCCTCTTTGCTGCTGCTGTTTCCCCGTGGGAAGCGGCCCGGCAGCGATGTATTACGCGGAGCAATCGCGCAGGCCGATAGAATTTCCCTTTCGCTCGATCATGCAGACAGTGATGGAGTCGCTGATGACGGGCCGTGGTTCGAACTTGGCACGACTGCAGTGACAATGGAATTGCGCGGTTTCGGGGTCGCGAAATCTTCGGATGCGATCAAGGCAAAGGCATTATCGGCGTCGATTGACGAGGCAGCGGAAGCTGCCGGTTTCGGCCAGTTGGAAGCGCTGATGCTTCACGTTTCGCCGCACCTGGAAAGCGGCGCGATGGCGACACCGGTGCTGCGGGCACTGTGTTCTGCCGGCGCGCGGATCGGTGCGCATCTTGAAAATTTGGCAGCTTTTGCATGGCCGGACTCCGGCGTGCTTGTTGCTCCTGCGCAGTTCAGTCAAATGATGGATGACTGGAGCACTGCCAGCCAGCCACCGGCCGCATTCTTCGTCGGGTTTCGTGACGAGATAGATCAAGGAATGGTCAGCCGCGGCTTGTCCCGCTTCACGCAGCAGGAACTGCGTCTTGAGCCGGAGCTGGTGGACAACCGTTCCGATGCGATCAGGCTGGGTCAGCGGGTTGCCGCCCAGCTTATTCCCATGGGCAGGATGAGCGAGGCGCAGGAGTTTACTCTGCCGGACACCCGCATCTTGCGGCTCGAGCCATCAGCCAATGGCCGGTTTGTTCGGGCCTTTCTCGGCTGAGGGAATTTGGCCGGGCGCCGGGGTCGTAACGACGCGGCTGTCGATGACCGTTTTGGCCTAGCCGCCAGTCGCTTCCGCCAAAGCTGCCTTCGCTGCGTTGTATTCCGTTTCCAGACGCGCGACCATTTCCTCGACCGTGCCGACGCTCTTGACCGCACCAACGCCCTGGCCTGAGCCCCATATGTCCTTCCATGCCTTGGCCTTGGTGTTGCCGCCGCTGCCGAAATTCATCTTGCTCGGATCGCTGGTCGGCAGATTGTCCGGATCGAGGCCCGCATTCTCGATTGAGCTGCGCAGATAGTTGCCGTGCACGCCGGTGAACAGGTTCGTGTAGACGATGCCGTCCATGGTCCCGTCAACGATACCCTGCTTGTAGCCCTGATCGGCATTGGCTTCCTCGGTCGCGATGAACGCGCTGCCGATATAGGCAAAGTCGGCCGACAGAGCCTGTGCGGCAAGGATGGACCGACCATGCGCAATGGAGCCGGACAGCGCGATCAGCCCGTCGAACCATTCGCGGATTTCCTGCATCAGGGCGAATGGCGACAATGCGCCCGCATGGCCGCCCGCGCCCGCGGCGACGGGGATCAAACCCGTCGCGCCTTTCTCGATCGCCTTGTGCGCGAATTTGTTGTTGATCACGTCGTGCATCGTGATGCCGCCCCAATTGGTCACGGCCTGAAAAATCTCTTCCCGCGCACCGAGCGAGGTGATGATCATCGGTACTTGCCACTTTTCGCACGTCGCCATGTCCGCCTCGACCCGGTCGTTCGATTTGTGAACGATCTGGTTCACCGCATAGGGCGCGGCGGGGCGATCGGGGTTCTCGCGATTATGCTTGGCCAGTTCCTCGGTGATCTGGTGGAGCCATTCATCCAGCAGCGATTGCGGGCGGGCGTTGAGGGCCGGGAAGCTGCCCACAATGCCTGCCTTGCACTGCGCGATCACCAGTTCCGGGCCGGATACGATGAACAGGGGCGAACCGATTACCGGCATGCGCATACGGTCGAACGGGGCGGGAAGGCTCATGCAAATCTCTCCGGAAAATTTTCGTTGGACGCGCTTATCGCGGCGGCGCCCTCAAAGTCGAGAGGGCCTTTTTGCTAGGGTTTGGCAGGGCCCCATTCGGTGGTGCTGTGCCGTAGCGTCAGGTGTCTGACAGCGCGTCTTCGATTGCGTAGAATTTCGCTGCAGTCCCGCTGTAAAGCGCCGCCTTTTCGTCGGCACTGGCCCCCGAGGTGATCCGCTTGAAGGCATTCCACAGCACCGGATAGCTCGCGCCCCAGTGGTCGACAGGGTAATTGCTTTCGAACATGGCGCGGGTCGGCCCAAAGGCGTCGATGCAGGTCTCGATATAGGGGCGCCACAGCGCGGCGAGCTCTTCCGATCCTTTACCGGCAGAAGGTCCTTCTTCGGGCATCCCGCAAAACGCCATGGCCAGGCCGCCCAGTTTGACGCTGACATTATCGAGGCTGGCCATCTCGCGGATAGAGGCCTCCCAGCGCTTGTAATTCTCTTCCAGCGTGCCCTTGTATGCCGCAACGTTCAGCGGTGTGCCGCAGTGATCGAGGCAGATGGGCTGATCGGGAAATGCCTTTGCCAGATCGATGACATCGCCCAATTGCGGCTCCAGCACCCATGCATCGAAGGTCAGGTCCATTTTGCCGAGATGCGCAAATCCTTCGCGGAATGACGCGCTGGCGTAGAGGCCTTCGGGAGCGTGGAAGGGCGGGCCCAGAACCTCCGGATCGGCATCCCATGCGCCCTGATGGCGGATACCCTTAAAGCGGCCATTGCCCGCCGCGACCAGAGATTCCAGCACCGGCGCAGCCTTGTCGCCAAGCATCATGTTTGCATGGCCAATAATGCCCGCGCACGCACGGTAATTGCCATAGAGGCCGCTGGCCGATTGCGCGGCGACACCGTTCACATATTCGACTTCGCCGACGACCTTGAAGTCTTCGGCCCGGTCGGCGTCGTAGAACGCGCCGCACTCCATAAACACGGTGGCGACAATATTGTGGCCCGTATCGGTGTCCTCACGCAGTGCGTCGAAATTGTAATACGGCTTCTCCGCAAGGGCCGCGATAAAGTGATGGCGCGGTTCGGGAAACATCGAGACCAGCGAGCGCAAATCCCACAAATGGTGGTGCGGATCGACAATCGGCAGATCGGGTTCGAGGATCGCTTCTGTCATCAATCTACTCCGCTGTGTCTTGTTAGCTGATTGCCGTGTTTGCTGCGCTTAGCACGGCTCTCACCGAGGCCGTGGCAATATCCTCGTCGATCCCGCAGCCCCAAACGGTGTTGCCGTCCTTATCGAGGCATTCGAGATACGCAGCCGCGCGGGCGTCGGTGCCGGTGCCCAGTGCATGCTCGGTATAATCCTGCACTTCCAGATGCAGGCCAAAAGCCTGCTCGATGGTTGTGATGACAGACGAAATGAGGCCGTTGCCGCGCCCGCTGACGCTTTGCTCCTTGCCTGCAACCGCGATGGTCCCCGCAAACAGGCGCGTTCCGTCGGCAGCGCGGCTTTCCTCGTAATTGACCAGTTGGAAATGCTTGTCGGTGGTTTGCACGTGATAGGCGCTGCGGAAGGTTTGCCAGATATCGGCAGCATCCAGCTCGCGGCCCAGCCGGTCGGCCATTTCCTGCACGTGGCGCGAGAAATGGGCCTGCATCTTCTTGGGCAGTTTGAGCCCCTGGTCCTGTTCCAGCACCCACGCAAATCCGCCTTTGCCGGATTGCGAATTGACCCGGATCACCGCTTCGTAATTGCGGCCCAGATCGGCAGGGTCGATCGGCAGATAAGGCACACGCCAGCGCTCGTCATTCTGGCGACCATGCGCATCGAAGCCTTTCTTGATCGCATCCTGATGGCTGCCGGAAAACGCGGTGTAGACCAGCTCGCCGCCATAGGGATGCCGCTCATGAACAGGCAGTTGATTGCAATATTCCACGGTCTCGATGACCCGGTCGATGTCGGAAAAATCGAGGCCCGGATCGACGCCTTGCGTGTACATGTTGAGCGCCATGGTCACGAGGCAGCAATTGCCGGTCCGCTCCCCATTGCCGAACAGACAGCCCTCGACGCGGTCCGCGCCAGCCATCAGGCCCAGCTCCGCCGCAGCCACGCCGGTGCCCCGATCGTTATGGGTGTGGAGCGAGATGACTACGCTCTCGCGATTGGGAATGTTCTTCGCGAAATACTCGATCTGGTCGGCGTAAATATTGGCCGTCGCCGCCTCGACCGTTGCGGGCAGATTGAAGATGATCGGATGGTCCGGCGTGGGGGCAAGCACCTCCATCACGGACGCGCAGACCTCTAGGCTGAAATCGAGTTCGGCAGTGGAGAATGTCTCGGGGCTGTATTGGAAATGCCAGTCGGTGTCCGGCTGCTTGGCCGCTTCGTCGCGCATCACTTTGGCACCAGCTACGGCAATGTCGCGCACCTGATCGCGGCTCATGCCGAACACGATGTCGCGCCATGCCGGGCTGACGGCGTTGTAGAGATGGACGATGGCCTGCTTCGCGCCGTTCAGGCTTTCGAAGCTGGTGCGGATCAGTTCCTCACGGCTCTGGGTCAGCACCTGCACCAGCACATCATCCGGCACGCGGCCCGATTTGACCAGGCCGGAGATAAAATCGAACTCGGTCGCGCCTGCGCTGGGGAAGCCGACCTCCACTTCCTTCACGCCGATATCCATCAGCAGATCAAAGAAGCGGTTCTTCTTCACCGCGTCCATCGGGTCGATGATCGACTGGTTGCCATCGCGCAGATCGGTGCTGAGCCAGCGGGGCGGGGCGGTGATGGTGCGGGCTGGCCACTCGCGGTTCTCCAGCGGGACCTGCGGGAAAGCGGCGTATTTGGCAGAGGGATTGCTGAGCATTGGCATGACGGTTCGCTAACTTGGTATCTCTGAAGGAATGGCCTGAGATTTCCCTTGAGCGCTTGCCGCGCGCCCATCGGCCACGCGTCAGGTCACGCCCAAGGGCGCGTTAGTCGTAGCAATTGGAAAGCGGGGCGCGTCATGAGCATATGTGTTGCCGAAAATGCCGCGTCACGCAAGCGCAACGCGGCATTTCGTGGTTCCTAGTTTTTGGTTTTGTCGACCAGTTGGTTGTCGCCGATCCATGGCATCATCGCGCGCAGGCGAGTGCCGACTTCTTCAATCGGATGCGCTTCCTGACGCTTCCGGCTTGCCTTCATTTCCGGATTGCCGACCATGTTGTCCATCATGAAGCGCTGAACGAAGCGGCCTGCCTGAATGTCTTCCAGCACGCTCTTCATCTCGGCCTTGGTCTCGTCGGTGATGACGCGCGGGCCGGTGTGGTAATCGCCATATTCGGCGGTGTTGCTGATCGAATAGCGCATATTGGCGATGCCGCCTTCATACAGCAGATCGACGATCAGCTTGGTCTCGTGCAGACACTCGAAATAGGCCATTTCTTCGGGGTAACCGGCCTCGACCAGTGTTTCGAAGCCGGCCAGGATCAGGTGGCTGATGCCGCCGCACAGCACGGCCTGCTCGCCGAACAGATCGGTTTCGCATTCGTCCTTGAAGGTGGTCTCGATGATTGCGGAGCGGCCTGCACCCATTGCGCCGGCATAGGCGAGGGCGAGGGCCTGCGCGAAGCCGTTGCCTCCGCTGCCCGAGCCTTCCTGATGCACGGCGATCAGCGCGGGTACGCCGCGGCCTTGCTCGTATTCATTGCGTACTGTGTGGCCGGGCCCCTTGGGCGCGATCATGATCACGTCGAGGTCTTCGCGCGGCTCGATCAGACCGAAATGGACATTGAGGCCATGCGCGAAGGCGAGGGCGGCGCCCTGCTTCATATTGTCCTTGAGGTCGCGGTTCCAGATTTCCGCCTGCGTTTCATCGGGCGCGAGGATCATCACGATGTCGGCCCACTTGGCTGCATCGGCGTTGGACATGACGGTGAAGCCAGCGGCCTCAGCTTTCTTCACCGTGGCCGAGCCTTCACGCAGGGCAACGCGCACTTCGCCTGCTCCGCTATCGCGCAGGTTCTGGGCGTGGGCGTGGCCTTGGCTGCCATAGCCGACGATGACGATGTTGCGCTCTTCGATCAATTTGCGATCGGTGTCGGCGTCGTAATAAACTTTCATGGGTGGTCCTTTTTCAAACTTTGTCGTCTCCCCAGCGAAAGCTGGGGCCTGTGTCCACAAATTCCGTCTTGGCTGCACGAGACCCCAGCTTTTGCCGGGGCGACGCGGCCTCTCAAGCCCCTTCGGCCCCGCGCATCATCCCGACAATCCCGGTGCGGCCGATTTCCACCAGCCCCAACTCGCGCATCAGGTCGATAAAGCTGTCCAGCTTTTCTGGTGGGCCGGTGATTTCAAAGATGAAGCTCTCTGTCGTGGTGTCGACCGGGCGAGCGCGGAAAATGTCCGCCAGCCGCAGCGCCTCGACGCGTTTTTCGCCCGTGCCGGCAACCTTCACTAGCGCCAGCTCGCGCTCCACATGCGGGCCTTCTTCGGTAAGGTCGGTGACGCGGTGCACCGGCACCAGCCGCTCCAGTTGCGCCTGTATTTGGTCTATCACCTGCGGCGGACCATTCGTGACCACGGTAATCCGGCTGACTGCATGGTCTTCCGAGATATCCGCCACGGTCAGGCTGTCGATATTGTATCCGCGCGCGGTGAACAGGCCGGTGATCTTGGCGAGAATGCCCGGCTCGTTATCGACGGTAACGGCGAGAACGTGCCGTTCGGATTTGGCTTCTGTAATTTTCATCAAACCAGCGCCTTCGCTTCGTCGTCCATCGTGCCTTCGGTTTCGTCACCATAGAGCAGCATGTCAGTGTGCGCCGCGCCGCTGGGGATCATGGGCAGGCAGTTGGCCTCTTTTGACACCCGGCAATCAACGATCACCGGGCCATCATGGGCCAGCATCGCCTCGATGCCTGCGTCCAGTCCGGCCTCTTCCTCGATCCGTATGCCCTTCCAGCCATACGCCTCAGCCAGCGCCACGAAGTCGGGCAGACTGTCGGAATAGCTGTTGGAATAGCGACTTTCATAGGTCAGTTCCTGCCACTGGCGGACCATGCCCATATATTCGTTGTTGAGGATGAAGACCTTCACCGGCAGGCGGTATTGGCTCGCGGTGCCCAGCTCCTGAATATTCATCTGGATGCTGGCCTCGCCCGCGACGTCGATTACCAGCGCATCGGGATTGCCCAATTGCGCGCCGATAGCAGCGGGCAGGCCGTAGCCCATCGTGCCTAGGCCGCCGCTGGTGAGCCATTTGTTCGGGCCCATGAAACCAAAATACTGCGCCGCCCACATCTGGTGCTGGCCGACTTCTGTGGTGATGATCGGGTCGCGGTCGCGGGTCAGGGCGAACAGGCGCTCGACGGCCTTTTGAGGCATCATCAGCCCCTCGGGCCCGGCGGCATCGGGGTAGGCGAGGCATTCGCGCGCGCGCCATCCGGCAATGCGCGCCTTCCATTCGCCGCGGTCGGGATGGCTGCGCGATCCCCATGCTTCAATCATCTGTTCCAGCACGGTGCCGCAATCGCCGACAACGCCCAGATCGACGGGCACCACCTTGTTGATGCTGGCCCGGTCGATATCGATGTGGATCTTCTTTGAGTTGGGCGCGAAGGCGTCCAGCCGTCCGGTCACACGGTCGTCAAAGCGCGCGCCCACAGCGATGATCAGATCGGACTGGTTCATGGCCATATTGGCCTCGAACGTGCCGTGCATCCCCAGCATCCCCAGCCAGTCTGGATGATCCGCGCTAAACGCGCCCAGACCCATCAGCGTAGAGGTGACTGGCGCATCAGTCAGCGCTTGCAATGTGCGCAGGGCTTCGCTGGCCTTGGGGCCGGAATTGATGACCCCGCCGCCGGTGTAAAAAATCGGGCGTTCGGCGGCCGCCAGCATCTCGACTGCTTCCGCAATCGTTTCAGCAGGGGCTACGGTGCCGGGTTGGTAGCGTGCCGAGGCGAGGGCAGGGTCTTTCGCCGCGCGGCCAGCCTGCGCGATCTGCACATCCTTTGGAATATCGACCAGCACCGGACCGGGGCGTCCTGTGGTGGCGATGCGGAAGGCTTCGGTAAGCGTTGCCTCCAGCTCGTCAGGGTCTTTCACGAGGTAATTGTGCTTGGTGCAATGGCGCGTAATGCCGACCGTGTCCGCTTCCTGAAATGCGTCTGTGCCGATCAGACCGGTCGGGACCTGGCCGGTTATGACCACCAGCGGGATCGAGTCCATATACGCATCTGCGATGCCTGTAACGGCGTTCGTCGCACCCGGGCCGCTGGTAACCAGCACTACGCCGGGCTTGCCCGTGCTGCGCGCATATCCCTCTGCCGCGTGGGCAGCGCCTGCTTCGTGGCGCACAAGAATGTGGCGCAGACGCTTGTCGCCAAACATCTCGTCATAGATCGGCAGCACCGCGCCACCGGGGTAGCCAAACACGAATTCCACGCCCTGTTCGACGAGGCTGTCGACAAGGATCCGGGCGCCGCTGCGCTGATTTGCTGGCGTACCATTCTCGGCATCTGGGGAGGGCATTGCAGTATTCTCTCAAAAGTAGAGCCCGGCGTTGGGGGAAACACCGGGCCCTTTGGGTCTGGAGTCTCGGTAGGCGTTATAATCTATCTTGTCAAGGCTACATATTGTAATAATCTTTCAAAATGGCGTTCGACTAGCTGCTCAGAAGTGCATTGTTCGCGCTCTGTGGGCCACCACTCGGGCGGTTGGTTGCGAAACCAGGTATATTGCCGCTTTGCATATTGCCTTGTCGCGGTGCCGCCTGCTTCTTCCACGGCTTCGCGCGATTTCTCGCCGAGAGAGGCAATCTCGGGCACGCCAATTGCCCGCATGACGGGCAAATCGGGGTGCAACCCGCGTTTCATCAGCGCCTCCACTTCCTCGACCGCTCCGTTGTCCAGCATCCAGCGAAACCGTTCATTGCAGCGCGCATAAAGCCATTCGCGATCGGGCAGCAGAATGAGCGGGTGCAGCGCGATATCCTGTGCAATCCCGCCTTCCTTGTGCTGCTGCCAGTCACCGAGAGTTCTGCCGGTCGAGGCGGCAACTTCCAAAGCGCGGCAAAGGCGCTGCGTGTCGTTTGCGCCAATCCGGGCCAGCGACACCGGGTCCAGCTCGGCAAGTTCGGCTCGTACCTTCTTGAGGCTGGCCGAGCGAACACGCTGGCGCACATCCTCGGCAATTTCGGGGATCGGCGCGATGCCTTCCAGCAAGGTTTGCAGATATAGCCCTGTGCCGCCCACCAGAATGGGGACGACGCCCGCATCATGGGCCGCTCCGATTTCTGCCTTCGCCGCCTTCGCCCAGTCCGCCGTTGAGCAGGGCAGCGCCCCGTCCCACGTGCCGAAAAGGTGGTGCGGTATGCCGCGCATTTCCTCACGGGTCGGCCGGGCGCTGACGACTTGCAGATCGGCATAGACCTGCATGCTGTCGGCATTGATTACGACTGCATCGCGCCCTCGATTGCGGAGATTCAGGGCGAGCTCCACCGCCACATCGCTCTTGCCGCTGGCGGTCGGCCCTGCGATGAGCGCGACCTCTTTCCCGGCCCTATCTTTCGGAGAATTGTCAGTGCCCATCGCCCGGCTAATAGCAGACCCTCAGGCGCTGGAAACAGCCGTCGATCCACTGCTCGCCGCACTGGACAACGCGGGGATGCCCGTCGCCAATGCATCCATGCTGGAGCATTGCGGAGAAGTTCTGCAGTTAGAGTTGCCGAACTGCGATGTGCGGGCCTTACGCGCGGCTATCGATGAGCATTTGGGGCGAACCGATGGCTTGATTGCACAAGATAGCTTCGCGCTGCCGAAACTGTTTGTGTCCGATATGGATTCCACAATGATTGGACAGGAATGTATCGACGAACTGGCGGATTTTGCGGGGCTCAAGGACAAGGTCTCCGCGATCACCGAGCGGGCAATGCAGGGCGAATTGGACTTTGAAAGTGCCCTGAAAGAACGGGTCGGTCTGCTGGGGGGGCTCGATGAAAATGCTATCCAGCGCTGTCTGGACGAGCGGATCGACCCGACGCAGGGCGCGCGGGATCTGGTGCAAACATTGAAGGCGCACGGGTGCCGCACAGTTCTGGTCACCGGGGGCTTTCACCATTTTGCCGATCCGGTGGCAGCTATGCTGGGCTTCGATCAAGTGGTCGGCAACCGACTGGCCGTTGCTGACGGCGTACTGACGGGAGAACTCGCTGGACCGGTCGTGGACAGCGCAACGAAGAAGGCGACGCTTGAAGAAGAGTTGGCGAGGCTGGGGCAGGGTGCGCGATCGCTCACTGCGGGTGACGGGGCCAACGATATCCCAATGATTGCCGCGTCCGATTACGGCATGGCTTACCGTGCAAAGCCAAAAGCGCGGGAGGCCGCGAATGGATGGATTGATCGGGGTGATCTGACGGCGGTCCTGGCGCTGCTCGACATTCCGGCGGGTGAGCGGGTTTCTGCCTAAGGGCTTCCTATTTCCGCCGTTCACGCTATATTGACATTAATGTCAGTAAGGAATGCGGAATGACCGACCAGCAAGCCATTCATTCGACAATCGAATGTGCCCGTGACGGGACCATTCTGCGTGACCCGCGCCGTCCGGAGCCGAAATACTCGCTGCCCAAGGCGTTCGGCCATTTCCGCGAACTGCTCAAGGACAAGGAAGACACCAGCCATGTTTTCCGGATTTTTGAATCGCTGCCGTCCAAGAATTTCATGGACCGGGTGCGGGCGCTCACATTGAGCGAGCATGGCGAGACCTTGCGTGCCAATGAGCCTTCGCTTGTTCCTATCCTCGATGATCATGAAACATTGCGGAAATTGCCACGCGGAAGCGTCGCGCATGCCTATGTCAATTTCATGGAGCGCGAAGGCCTCTCGGCAGCGGGGCTGGCGGCGGAGGCCGACAAGCTCGGCAACATTCGTTATGGCGATCTGGTGCAGTGGTTCGGCTTCCGCTCGCGCGACACGCATGATGTGATGCATGTGCTGACAGGATATGGCCGTGACGCTCTTGGTGAGCAGTGCGTGCTGCTGTTCACCCATGGCCAGTCACCCAGCCATGGTCACTTGCTGATCGGCTATGCGGGGGCGGTGAACATCAAGAAGACAGTCAAAAGCCGTGCGCCGGTGATGAAGGCCTGCCGTCAGGCGCAGCGCACCGGACGTGCTTGTCCGCCGCTGGTCGCTATGTCGATCCGCGAATTGCTGGCGATGGATTTGCAGGATGCGCGCACGCGATTTGGTATTCCCGAACCAACATATTACCGCGAATGCCACCGGATCTGGTCAGAAGAAGGTGTCGATCCGTATGATCTGCTGGGCAAGCAGGCGATGGAAGCTCAACCTGCCTGATCTGGCGGCCTGTTGTGCCAGCTTGATCTCAAGTTCTAGAGCCAGCTGGCAATCTGGCTGAGCGGTTTCTTGCGCATGGCATGGGCGGGCACAGTCGCCCCTTCCGCCGGGTGTCCCACAACCACGATCATCATCGGTTTCTCGTGGTCGGGCCTGCCGCACAATTCGCGCAAGAACCCCATCGGGCTGGGCGTATGGGTCAGTGTTGCCAAACCCGCCTCGTGCAGGGTGGCAATCAGCATCCCGCAGGCAATCCCGACGCTCTCATTCACATAATAGTTCTGCGTTTTGCCGTCCTCTTCGATCCCGCCTTTGCGCTGGGCGAACACCACGATCAGCCATGGCGCTGTTTCGAGAAACGGCTTGCTGGCATCGGTGCCGATAGGGGCGAGGGCGGAGAGCCATTCGTCGCTGGCCTTTGGGTCATCGCCGTCTTCGCCATAGAACCGGCGCTCTTCTTCTTCGGCTGCCTGCCGGATGGCGTGCTTCTTGTCGCGTGAGCCGACTACGGCGAAATGCCACGGTTGATGGTTCGCACCATTGGGCGCGCTGCCAGCGGCAAGTATCGCCTGTTCGATAATCTCTCGGGGAACCGGCTGATCGGTAAAATCGCGGCATGTCCGCCGTTTCGAAAGTTTGTCCTGCATCGCCATGGCGCGGGCGAGGCCTTCCGCATCATCTATTGTTGGAAGCGAGTAAGGGTGCGTCTGGGGGTCTTGCATGATGTGCACCTATTGGCCTGCGTTTTGCATTTGAAGAAACTACTGTTCTGGTGGTATCGACTGGATTGTCAGTAATTCTTTGCAAGGGTTCTCGATGTTAGGAGGCTGGCGTGCGATTGATTGATAGGCCTCTGCAGCATCCTGATCGGGCGATGGTTCGATTCCAGCCTTTGAAGGCACTCGGCCATTTCCGCAAGCTGGTCGCGGATAAAGAAAATACCGAACAGGTCTTTCATATTATCGAAGCGACAGCAGGGCGCAAATCGGCGCGCCAGGCTGCTACGTTCGTCAAATCTCCCGACGGGCAGAGGCTTCTTGCGAAGGGCAATGACTTGCCGCCAATGCTCGACGATGATGATCGGTGGGCCGATTGCGCGCCCAACAGTGTGGCTGCGCATTATATGGCCTTCATGCGGCGCGAAGGTCTGACTGCTGCCGGATTGGTGGCGGAAAGCCACAAGTTCAAACCCTTGGAAGAACGCTATGAAGACCTCTACGAATGGTATTTCGACCGGCTGCGCGACACGCATGATCTGTTTCATGTGCTGACCGGTTATGGCCGCGATGCGCTGGGTGAGACCGCGCTGCTCGGCTTCAGCTATTCGCAGAACCACAACAATGGCATTCTGTTTATCGCCTATGCTGGAGCGCGCGAAATCAAGAACGACAGCGGATCCTCTGCGCCGATCTATGGCGCTATCAATGAAGGCCGCCGATTGGGGCGCGCTTGTGCGAAGCTGGCCCATCAGGATGTCGAAGCGCTTATGTATGAAGACATCGACGAGGCCCGCGCACGGTTGAACCTCGGACGGCCAGCGCTCTACTTCCAGTGCCTCGAAATCATGAAATCCGAAGGCGTCGGGCCAGAGCAGGTCATGACGGGCAACGCCACAGCAGCGTAGGCGCTAGCGATCGGCCTTAGGGATCACGAATTTCAGACCCGACCAGATCTCGTCCACCGCGCATTTCTTCGTATCGATGAAACCGGCAGCCAAGCCGATCCTTTGGACTTCCGCCTGATCGAGCTCGGTCTCGTGCCCGGAGCCCTTCTTCGGCCAGCTCACCCAAACTTGCCCGTCGGGCGCGATGTGCTGGCGCAAATCGGCGAGCTTGCTTTCCAGCGATGTGGCTGAGGTAACGAAAATATGTGCCGCATCCACACCCTCATCCGGGCTGGCCACAAACATCAGCTCCAGCGCGTATTCGTCGATCTCGTCCTGAATATTGGCAGGCATTCCCTCAAACCAGCAGCGCTGCTCGTCCCGCAGGTTGAGCTTTTTGGCGAGCGGGGTGCCGGAATAGCCTGCGGTCATCAGAGTTAGTTCTCCATCCAGTCGCGGAAAAAGCTGGTGCTGGCCTCGCGCAAATCCGCAATGGTCACGGTTTGCTCGCCGATCACGATGCTGTCACCGCCTGTGGTGCCCACTTCGCTGGCGTAGAGTTCGACCGCATTGGCCCGTTCGATAACGGTCGGATCACTGGTCGCGACCAGAATCCGCCCCTGATCTTCGCCGAACAGAGCAGCAGTCAGCTTGTCTGTTTGAGGCAAATTGAGCTGTGCACCGATACCGCCGGACATGGCCATTTCGGCAATTGCAACCAGAGGTCCGCCATCGGAAACATCGTGCGCCGCGCTGATCCTGCCCTTTTCGATGAGCCCGCGAACCAGCTCGCCCAGCCGCTTCTCGACTGCCAGATCGACCGGTGGCGGCGCTCCGTCTTCGCGCCCGTGAATGGTACGCAGCCACTGCGACTGGCCCAGATGGCCGGGGCCATAGCCGATCAGCAGGATGGTCTCGCCTTCCTTGGCAAAGCCGCTGGTCATCATTGCGGCGCTGTCATCGATCAGGCCCACGCCGCCAATCGCAGGGGTGGGCAAAATGGCGCTGCCGCCACCTGTTGCCTTGCTTTCATTGTAGAGCGACACATTGCCGCTCACGATCGGGAAATCGAGCGTGCGGCAGGCCTCGCCCATGCCTTCCAGCGCGTGGACCAGCTGCGCCATAATCTCGGGGCGTTCGGGATTGGCGAAATTGAGGCAATTGGTCACCGCGAGCGGGCGCGCACCGACAGCGCTCAGATTGCGATAGGCCTCCGCCACCGCCTGTTTCCCGCCTTCGAACGGGTCGGCATAGACATAGCGCGGTGTGCAATCGGTGCTGATCGCGAGGGCTTTCTGTGTTCCGTGAACGCGGACCACGCCGGCATCGCCGCCGGTCTGAAGCGTGTCCGCGCCGACCTGGCTGTCATATTGCTGCGCAATCCACTGGCGCGAGGCGAGGGCAGGGGTGGCCATCAGCTTGAGAAGATCGCCCGCGATGTCGGTGCTTTCGGGCACATCATCCAGCGCAGGCACCTTTGCCCACGCGCTGTATTCGTCCATCGACAGATAGGGCCGGTCATATTCCGGAGCATCGGCGGCGAGCGGGCCCAGCGGAATATCGCACACCACTTCGCCATCGAATTCCAGCACCATGTGCCGGGTATCGGTGACTTCGCCGATGACTGCGAAATCGAGTTCCCACTTCTTGAAGATTTCGGCGGCCATCGCCTCTTTGCCGGGCTTGAGCACCATCAGCATGCGCTCCTGGCTCTCGCTCAGCATCATCTCGTAGGGGGTCATGCCCTCTTCACGGCAGGGCACAGCATTCATGTCCAGCCGGATGCCGGCCTTGCCATTGGTGGCCATTTCCACACTGGAGGATGTGAGTCCCGCTGCGCCCATATCCTGAATGGCGACGATCGCGTCGGTCGCCATCAGTTCCAAACACGCTTCGATCAGCAGCTTCTCGGTAAAGGGATCACCGACCTGAACGGTTGGACGCTTGGCCTCGGTATCTTCGCCGAAATCGGCACTCGCCATGGTCGCACCGTGTATACCGTCACGGCCCGTCTTGCTGCCGACATAAACGATCGGATTGCCGACGCCGGTGGCGGCGCTGTAGAAGATCTTGTCCGCATCCGCGACGCCCACAGTCATCGCATTGACGAGGATATTGCCGTCATAGGCGGGGTGGAAGTTCGTCTCGCCCGCGACAGTTGGCACGCCGACGCAGTTGCCATAACCACCGATGCCCGCGACCACGCCCTGCACCAGATGCTTCATCTTGGGGTGCTCTGGCCGCCCGAAGCGCAGCGCGTTGGCGTTGGCTATTGGCCGCGCGCCCATTGTGAAGACATCGCGCAAAATCCCGCCGACGCCCGTCGCTGCGCCCTGATAAGGCTCGATGTAGGACGGGTGGTTGTGGCTCTCCATCTTGAAGATACAGGCCTGTCCGTCGCCAATGTCGATCACACCGGCATTCTCGCCAGGGCCGCAGATCACCCACGGCGCCTCGGTCGGCAATTTCTTCAAATGAAGGCGCGATGATTTGTAGCTGCAATGCTCGGACCACATCACGGAGAAGATGCCCAGCTCCACCAGATTGGGCTCGCGTCCCAATCCAGCGAGCACGCGCTCATATTCCTCCGGGCTCAGCCCGTGCTGTTCAACAATTTCCGGGGTGATCGAGTCGGTCTGTGTCGCCATCCCCGCCGCTTAGCGCTGCAGGCTCGCCACTGCCAGTCCGACCTCGCGTTTATGCCACCGTGTTGCGCCCACCCATGCAGCAATCAGGGTCATAATGAGGAAAGACAGCAGCGCGGTGAGATACAAGGCTGGTCCCGCTTCGGTCGGTTCCGGCCCAAACCAGTTGATCGCCTGCATGATTAGCATGACGCTGATGAGGATGAGCGGAGGTGCAATCGGCCCGCGCGTACGGCTCATGAAATAGGCGAATGTCCCCAAAATCAGCACAAGCTCGAGCGAAATTGCCGCCCATGGGTAATCCCACAAGCCGAGGCCAAGCTTATGCTCCCCTCCAGCCACCGTCAGATCGGGGCGGTGAGTGACCAGATCGAGAATCCAGTGCGACAAAACCACGAAGAACCCGATCACTGCTGGAACCACATCGCGCCACCTGGCCAGTGCGAACAGCGCGAAGGCGAGGCCCCAGACCGCTGTCCCCAAGAAACTGTGGGTGTAGGGCATAAAATACAGGTCGAGCGGGTTCATCGCCGTGATCCCCGGCACCACGCGCATCTGTTCCAAGCCGATCAGGGTGAAAGTGAAGAACCCCCAGTCCACCAGCTGCGCCCCGACAAACAGGGTCGGCAGGCTGGGCGCGCGACGCGATGCGGCTGCGGCAACGAATGCGGCTGAGAAATGGCCGATGAACATGTGTGCTTAGGTCCCCCCGGTTAAGCAAAATCCTTCAGGTGAATCGCAATGTCACCCATGTTGCTATGCCCGCTGCTGTCGCGGTTGCAAATGCACCCCAAGCGATATCCGCGACTGTCACTGTGGTCGACCATTGTTTCAGGACTGCCTGACTGGTCAGATCATAGGTGGCGTAGCAAAGCCCGCCCAGCAGCGCTCCGTTGAGGACGGCTGTGGCGACAGACCCGGAAGCCAGACCCGGCTTGATCGCGAACCAGACCATTCCGGCCAAGTAAAGAAAGTAGAACACTGCGGCGGGCGCGGCATTGAATGACTCGGCCATTACCTCGCCAATCCGGGGCCGATAGAAATTTGGTCCGGCCCAGTTGAGCCACAAGGCATCAAGAATTCCGAAGGCGATGGCGGCGGCGATATAGGCGATAATCCATTGCATAATTGCGCTCCCCTGATGGCCCCGAGATTTTCGGTGCCTTGACCATGGTGAACGGCGCGGTCAATGCTCCGTTCCATGGAAGAGGGTTCAAACGCCGCATCGACGGCCATCACCGATATGACATTCGAACAGGCGCTGGCAGCGCTGGAGCAGGTCGTGCGTCAGCTTGAGAGCGGCGATGTGCCGCTGGACGAATCGATCAATCTGTATTCGCGCGGCGAGGAACTGCGCAAAGCGTGTCAGGCCCGGCTCGACGCAGCGCAGGCCCGGATCGAGGCGATTGTGCAGGACGGCGACGGCAAGGCCACAGGCACGCGCCCATTCGACAGCGAACCGCAGGGGTGAGCGAGGCTGTGGAACTGGTCGGCAAAGATACAGCGGAACTGGACGAGGCCTTCGCCCGCATCCAGACGGATGTTGATGCGCTGTTCGACGCGCTTCTGCCGTTGCCCGACGATACGCGCCGGCCGCTGGTGGAAGCGATGCGGTACTCCGCGATGGATGGCGGCAAGCGGGTGCGGCCTTTATTGTTAGTGGCGACGGCGGAGATGCTGGGCGTTGCCCGCGAGCCTGCATTGCGCGCCGCCTGCGCGGTGGAGGCGATCCACGTCTATTCGCTGATCCATGACGATCTGCCTTGCATGGACGATGACGATCTTCGCCGCGGCAAACCCACTCTGCACAAGGCTTTCGATGAGGCGACCGCCGTGCTGGCGGGCGATTCCCTGCATGCGCTGGCCTTCGAGATACTGACCGATGAAGAGACGAGCACCGACCCGTTTACCCGCGCGGAGCTGACCCGTACGCTCGCTACTGCCTCTGGAATGAACGGCATGGCAGGAGGCCAGGTGATGGATATGGCCGCCGACAGCGCGACCTATGATCTGCCGACAATTACCCGCCTCCAGCAACTGAAAACCGGTGCGCTGCTTGCCGCGAGCGTGGAGATGGGCGCCATTCTGGGCAGACTGCCACCCGAAGGGCGCACCTCGCTGCGGGCTTATGCGCGTGATGTCGGGCTGGCATTCCAGATCGCCGACGACCTGCTCGATGTCGAAGGCGACGAGGAAACGGTCGGCAAGGCGGTGGGCAAGGATAGCGAGCAGGGCAAACAGACCTTTGTCACGCTGATGGGCGTCGAGGGCGCGCGCAATCAGGCACGGGCATTGATGGATCAGGCTGCTGGCCATCTGGCGCATTACGGCAGCGAGGCGTCGTTGCTGATCGCGCTGGCCCGGTTTATCGTGGAGAGAGACAAATGAGCGGCACCGAAGCCAAGCGTATCGGGGTTTACCCCGGTACATTCGATCCGATCACTTTGGGCCACAGGGATATTATCCGGCGCGGGGCGAAGCTGGTCGACGAACTGATTATCGGCGTTACCACCAATCCATCGAAGAACCCGATGTTCACTCCCGACGAGCGAATGGAGATGGTCACTGCCGAGCTGACTGAAATGGAAATTGCCAACGCCCGCGTTGTCGGTTTCGATGCTCTGCTGATGAAATTTGCCCGTAAGCAAGGCGCCAGCGTGATCGTGCGCGGCCTGCGGGCAGTCGCCGATTTTGAATACGAGTATCAGATGGCGGGGATGAACCAGCAGCTTGATGACGAGATCGAAACTGTCTTCCTGATGGCCGATGCGTGCCTGCAGCCGATCGCATCCAAATTGGTGAAGGAAATCGCGATTTACGGCGGAGATATCTCTCCGTTTGTCAGCCCGGCCGTGCGCGATCAGGTCAATGCGCGCGTCGAAACCATCGGCAAGCGGGGGGACTACTGACTTCTCGCGCGATCCCCTGTAAGCGCCATTCATTATAGTGACAGCGCGCCTTCGCTAAGCCCAAACCATCACTACAGATCAGATTTCAGGACCATCATCCTCCATGTTCAAACGTCTTATTGCCGCTGGTGCCCTCGCTGCGCTGACCGTGTCTCCTGCTGCTGCTCAAGAGGCAGAAGCACCTGCGACGCCGAAGGTTTACGCGCCAGTGAATTTCAACGCAGCCGAAGACCGCGAGAATATCCTGCTGCTCGATCTCAGCAATGGTGGCCGCGTGGCCATTCGCCTGATGCCCGATTGGGCGCCCGGCCATGTTGACCGGATCAAGACCCTGGCGCGCCAGGGGTTTTACGACGGAGTGATTTTCCACCGGGTGATAGAAGGTTTCATGGCTCAGACCGGCGACCCGACCGGTACGGGGCAGGGCGGCTCCCCGCTTCCCGATCTGACAGCGGAATTCAATCCCATGCCGCATTTGCGCGGCAGCGTGTCCATGGCCCGCGCCCAGAGTGAAGACAGCGCCAACAGCCAGTTCTTCATCGTGTTCTATCCGCGTTTCTCGCTGGATAACAAATACACCAATTTCGGCCGGGTTATCTCCGGCATGGATGTCGTGGACACGGTCGAACGCGGCGAGCCGCCAGCGAACCCGACACGGATCCTGCAGGCATCTATTGCCAGCGATAACAAGCCCGTTCCCGCACCGATGCCTGTACCGGTGCCGGAACAGGATACGCCAGCATTTGATGGTATCAGCGTAGACGATCTGAACGCGCCGCTGGGTGAATAACCACAGCCGGATCGCAGTCTGCGCTGCGGTTCAGGAGCACAGTGATGCGCGTCGATCTGTTCGATTTCGACCTCCCCAATGATCTGATCGCACTGCGCCCGGTCAGCCCGCGTGACAAAGCGCGGATGCTGTTCGCGCGCGGGCAGGAAGCATTGGCGGACAAATCGGTCCGCGATCTGCCCGATCTGCTGGAACCCGGCGATGTGCTGGTCTTTAACGATACTCGCGTCATTCCGGCACAGCTGACCGGCAAGCGCGGCGAAGCCACCATCGGCGCGACCTTGCACAAGCGCCTCGATCTGCGCCGCTGGCAAGCCTTTATCCGCAATGGCAAGCGGCTTCGCGGCGGAGACCGGATCGACTTCGGTGCAGATGTCTCGGCGATTGCAGAGACGCGCGCTGAAGACGGCAGCTGGACGCTCGCGTTTGAAGGGGGCGAGCCGGTCGAGGTCTTGCTCGAGCGCGCAGGGACCATGCCTTTGCCACCCTATATCGCAGGCAAACGCCCGACGGATGAGCGCGACCGCGAAGACTACCAAACCATCTTTGCCGACGAAGACGGCGCGGTGGCCGCACCGACTGCGGCGCTGCACTTCACGCCTGAACTGCTCGCCGCGCTGGATGAACGCGGTATTCTCCGCGAGACACTGACGCTTCATGTCGGAGCGGGGACCTTCTTGCCGGTGAAGGCGGACGATACCGACGACCACCAGATGCACGCCGAATGGGGGCGGATTGATGCCGCGACGGCCGATAGGCTAAACGCCGTGCGGGCCAGCGGCAGGCGCTTGATCGCGGTGGGCACAACCTCGCTGCGTCTGCTGGAAAGCGCGGCGGATGAGACGGGCATTATTCAGCCGTTTGAAGACGACACCTCCATCTTCATCACGCCGGGATACACCTTCCGCGCGGTAGATGGATTGATGACCAATTTCCATCTGCCCAAATCTACGCTGATGATGCTAGTCAGTGCGCTGATCGGGCGGGAGCGGATCATGGACGTTTACGCCCATGCGATTGCGGAAAAATACCGCTTTTACAGCTATGGAGATTCCTCGCTGCTGCTGCCATGAGCGGAGCATGCCTGAAAATTCGCCCGACACAATTCTCCGCCTGACAGGGCTGACCAAAACCTACCCCGGCGGCCTGACCGCCATGGACAATGTCGATCTGGAAATCCGAAAGGGCGAAATCTTCGCGCTGCTAGGGCCCAATGGCGCAGGGAAGACCACGCTGATTGGTGCGGTGTGCGGGCTGGTGACGCCCACTTCGGGGACGATCAAAGTGTTTGGCGAGGACATCCGCAATAACTGGCGAGGCGCCCGTGCGCGGATCGGTCTGGTCCCGCAGGAGCTATCGACCGATATGTTCGAAAAGGTCATCCGGTCGGTCAGCTATTCACGCGGCCTGTTTGGGCTGTCTCCCGACAAGGCGAGGATCGAGGAAGTGCTGCGCAGTCTCAGCCTGTGGGACAAGCGCGACGAACAGATCCGCGCGCTATCGGGCGGAATGAAGCGCCGCGTATTGATTGCCAAGGCCATGGCGCACGAGCCCGATCTGCTGTTCCTCGACGAGCCGACTGCCGGCGTGGATGTCGAACTGCGAAAGGATATGTGGCGGCTGATCGGCCAGATGCGCGAGCGCGGGACGACGATCATTCTGACCACGCATTATATCGAGGAGGCCGAGGAAATGGCCGACCGGGTGGGTATCATCCGCCAGGGCAAAATCCTGATGGTGGATGACAAGGACGCGATGATCCAGCGCCTCGGCACCACCGAAGCGGTGATCGAGCTGGCCAAGCCGATGAGCGCTTTGCCCCCGGCCATCGCGCACTTCCCGATCACGCTCGAGAAAGACGGCAAAGAGCTGTGTTACCGCGGCGGCGACGGATCGGGGAAAGGCCGCGCCGAAGTGGCCGAATTGACCAAGGCACTGGTCCGGGCTGACATTGATTATATCGGGATCGATATCCGCGAGAGCAGTCTGGAGGACATCTTCGTCGGTCTGGTGGAGAACCACGCGGATGAGACCACGGGAGAAGCCGCATGATCGGTTTCAACATCCGCAGCGCTTGGGCGATCTATACACGCGAACTGATGCGCGCCCTGCGCACGGCGTTTCAGTCGATCCTCGCGCCGGTGCTCACAACTTCACTCTACTTTATCGTGTTTGGCGCAGCCATCGGCGCGCGGATGCCAGATCTTGGCGGGGTGTCCTACGGCGCGTTTATCGTGCCCGGATTGCTGTTGCTTACTCTGCTCAGTGAAAGCACGTCGAATGCCAGCTTCGGTATTTATATGCCGCGCTTCACCGGCACGATCTACGAGCTGCTGTCCGCGCCCGTCGGCGTGGCCGAAACGCTGGTCGGCTTTGTCGGAGCGGCGGCGACGAAATCGCTGATCCTCGCTGCGATCATTCTCGCCACTGCGACGCTGTTTGTGGACTACACGATAGCGCACCCCGTTTTTGCAATATTTTACATCATGCTGGTCGCTGCCAGCTTCAGTCTGTTCGGGTTTATCCTGGGGATTTGGGCCGACAGTTTTGAAAAGCTTGGCATCATACCGCAGCTATTTCTGTTGCCCCTGACATTCCTCGGCGGGACATTCTACTCGGTCGATATGCTCCCAAGTCCTTGGGATACAATCGCTTTGTTCAATCCCATCGTTTATCTTGTCAGCGGATTGCGCTGGACATTTTATGGCAGCGCGGATGTGTCCATCGCTGTCAGTCTTGGCCTCACTCTCGGTTTTCTCGCCGTCTGTACGGGCATTATTGCCTTCATCTTCAAGACAGGATGGCGGCTTAGAAACTGATCCCGAAGCGGGCTGGGGCACCGTCCGTTGCAACAAGGAAGGCCGGTCATCCACCGGCCCATCGGGGAGCACAGATTTTGAACAGACTTACCACGCTCGGCGTGGCGATTGCGATCGCCATGCCCACATCGGCACAGGCGCAATTGGCAGAGCCGGTGCGCGACATGATCGATGCGGCCATCGCGTCCGGCGATGCCGACGCGGTCGCCACCGTTCTGGACCTTGCGCGGCAGACCAATCCTGATGCGGCAGAGGAACTGGACGGTATCGCAGCGACCTTCGCCACTTCGCAGGAGGAGGCAGCTGCACTGGCGGCCGCGCAGGAGGAAGAAGAAATCCGCAACGCCGGACTGCTCGACAATTGGTCCGGGCAGGGCGAGATCGGTGCGTTCCGGGCAACGGGCAATACAAGCGAGACAGGCTTGACGGCCGCCGTGGAATTGCGGCGCGAAGGCATCGATTGGGAGCATCAATTGCGCGCGCGGGCGGATTACCAGAAAAGCAGTGGCGTCACGACGCGTGAGCAATTCCTCGCTGCGTATCAGCCGCGCTACAACCTGTCTGACCGGATCTACCTGTTCGGACTGGCACAATGGGAGCGTGACCGGTTTCAGGGATTCGATGCGCGGTACTCGGTATCGGGTGGCCTCGGTTACCGGGTATTCGACAATGATAAGATGCGTTTGCTTGTCGAAGGCGGCCCCGCATGGCGTCGGACGGAATTTTCCGACGGGACCACCGATCAGAGCATCGCCGGCTATGCTGCGCTGGACTATGACTGGCAGGTGACAGACCGTATTGCCCTAACGCAGGATGCCAGCGTGTTCCTGGGGAGCGGGAATACCACCTTGCAATCGATCACAGGCGTGGAGGCGGGGCTGGGCTCCGGCTTGACCGCGCGCGCTTCCTATACGGTGGAACACGATACCAATCCGCCTGCCGGAGCAATAAAAACCGATACGCTGACCAGGTTTACCCTCATATACGGCTTCTGATGACACGGTCCCGATTCGCGTTCGATATTCACGCCACCGACGGCAAGGCGCGAACCGGGACCATTTCCATGCAGCGCGGCGATATCCGGACACCGGCCTTTATGCCGGTGGGCACGGCCGCCACGGTGAAGGCGATGAAGCCCGAAGCGGTGCGAGCTGCGGGTGCGGACATTATTCTGGGCAACACGTATCACCTGATGCTGCGGCCCGGCGCGGAGCGCGTCGCGCGGCTTGGCGGGTTGCATGAATTCATGAAATGGGACCGCCCGATCCTGACCGATAGCGGCGGATATCAGGTGATGAGCCTGTCCGATCTCAACAAGCTGACCGAGCAGGGTGTGGAGTTCCGTAGCCATATCGATGGCTCCAAGCATATGCTGACCCCGGAACGCAGTATGGAAATCCAGCGCTTGCTGGGTTCGGACATTGTGATGGCGTTCGATGAATGCCCGCGCGCCGACCGACCGCGATCCGAGATCGAGGCTAGCATGGAGATGTCCATGCGCTGGGCAAGGCGTAGCCGCGAAGGCTTCGACAGCGGCGAAGAGCATGCCGCACGCTCGGCCCTGTTCGGCATCCAGCAGGGCGCGCTCGATCAGGAACTGCGCGGGGCGAGTGCGCAGGCGCTGACGGATATCGGTTTCGATGGATACGCCATTGGCGGCCTCGCTGTGGGCGAGGGGCAGGAAGCCATGCTAGGCGTGCTGGATTATGCTCCAGGGCAATTGCCGGCCGACCGCCCGCGCTATCTGATGGGCGTGGGAAAGCCGGACGATCTGGTCGGCGCCGTGGCGCGCGGGGTCGATATGTTCGATTGCGTGCTCCCGACGCGGTCAGGCCGGAACGGGCAGGCCTTCACATGGGACGGCCCACTCAATATCCGTAATGCCCGCTTTGCGGAGGACACGGGACCGTTGGACGCTGACTGCCACTGCCCGACCTGCGGAAAATACAGCCGCGCCTATCTCCATCATCTGGTCCGTTCCGGAGAGATGCTGGGTGCGATATTGATGACCGAGCATAATATCGGGTTCTATCAGCAATTGATGCAGGCCATGCGCGACGCGATTGCAGGCGGTGATTTCCACGGATTCCAGAGCCGGTTTCATAGACGATATTCGCGTTAATGACTTGATATCGTAACAACCATTTGAAATGTTACAGTCATGTGCGCCGGGGTAGGTATCCTCGGTGACTATTGTATTTATTCAGGGGTCTTCGATGTTCAGGAAATCAACGCTCGCTGCCAGCGCAGCAACATTCTCGCTATGCGCTGCACTGCTGCCCGCAGGAGTCTCCGCGCAGACGCTCTCGGCGCAGGAAGCGGCAGAATTGTTCGGTGCGCGTGCTAACGATCGGCATGTGTCGCTTTCGCCCGACGGTACGAAGTTTTCTTACATTGCGCCGCTGGGGGCTGAAGGTGAGATTCTTTACAGCGTGGATCTCACGGCCGAAACCCCGGTTCCCAAGCGGGTCATTGCGCTTAACCAGCAGCGATCGAACCTCGATTTTTGTGAGTGGGCAACCAACACGCGCTTTGTTTGTCGCACTTCGTTCACGCGGAATTTGGCTAGCAATGACGCCATCGTCGGTCTGTCGCGTATTTTCGCGGTCGATGAAGATGGGTCAAATGTGGAGCAGCTGACGCAGACCGACAATGCGAAGACCTTGTATACGGCATTTAGCGGCGGCTCCGTTGTCGCGCTCGACGTGGCTGGCGAGCAAGATAAAATTCTGATGACTCAGGACTGGTTCCCTGAAGATGGGCGGAACACCCGCATTGCAAATAAGGAGTGGGGCCGCGGGGTCGTCGAAATCGACATCAACTCGGCGAAGCGCAGCAAGGTCGAGTCTCCTGACGACAACACCATGTGGTACATGGCGGATGACACAGGAGCGGTGCGCCTCAAGGGGGTCACTCGCTCTGATGCTGGCAATCGGGACACCGGCAACCGGGCCTATTTCTATCGTGAAAAGGGTTCGTCCCGGTGGCAGGAACTTTCCCGGGCGGAGTTCGGTCTCCAAAACCTCGAAGAGGGATTCACCCCCAGTGCGATCGATAGTGCCAGCGACTCAGTATACGGCTTTATGCGCAATCCCGAAGGTTTCCTCGCGCTCTATCGTCTCCCGCTTGATGGCTCAGATCAATTTGAAGAGGTTGTTTCCCGCGATGATGTGGATGTCGACGGCCTAATTCGTCTTGGCCGCAAAGACCGGGTTGTAGGGGCAAGCTATGCCACAGAAGTGCGCGAGGCGGTCTACTTCGACCCCGAATTAAAGACACTGGCAGACGGTCTGAACAAGGCATTGCCCGGCAATCCTCTGATTGGCATCAGAGCCGCCAACGCCGACGAGAGCCGCCTGCTGATTTCTGCTTCGAGCGACACCGATCCAGGGATACTCTATCTCTATGACAAGCAAACGCGGCAACTCAACGAACTGATGCCTTTGCGTGACGGGTTTGCCGGACGCCAATTGGGCACCATGAAGCCTATCACCTACTCAGCCAGCGATGGAACTTCGATACCCGGCTATCTGACTTTGCCGCCGGGCAAAGAGAATGCGCGAGGCCTTCCAGCGATCGTCATGCCGCATGGCGGGCCCAGTTCGCGTGATGAATGGGGTTTCGATTGGCTTGTGCAGTTCTTCGCCACCCGTGGATACGCTGTCCTTCAGCCCAACTTTCGCGGGTCGGCGGGCTACGGAGAGGCATGGTTCGGCGAAAATGGCTACCGCGCATGGCGGACAGCGATTGGCGATGTGAATGATGCCGGTCGCTGGCTAATCGGGGAAGGGGTCGCTGACCCTTCCAAGCTTGCGATAGTCGGGTGGTCTTATGGCGGATATGCCGCGCTGCAATCTCAGATTCTGGACAACTCGCTCTACAAAGCCATTGCAGCCATCGCGCCCGTCACCGAATTTCGGATGATGCGCGAGGATCGTCGCAATTACTGGGATTATAGATTGCGCTCGGAATTCATGGGTGAAGGGGAGCACCTTGTGACAGGAAGCCCAGCACGCAATGCGGATCAATTCGCGTCGCCCGTGCTTCTTTTCCACGGTGATGCTGACCAGAATGTCGATGTGACCCAGTCGCGTGAAATGGAACGCGAATTACGCAAAGCGGGGAAATCGGTAAAGTATGTCGAGTTCGAGGACATTGCCCACGGGATCGACAACTCTGTGTATCGCGCCCAGATGCTAAGCGAAATCGACAGTTTCCTCAGAACCAATCTTGGCGGCTGACAGTTTTGTTTCAGCACAAACAAAAAGGGCGGCCACCCACACGGGAGGCCGCCCTTTTTCTGTTTCGGCGCTGGTGATTAGCGCGAGTAGAACTCGACCACCAGATTGGGTTCCATGGTGACGGGGTAGGGCACCTCGTCCAGCTTCGGCACGCGGGTGTAGGTCACCTTGTCGTTGCCATCGGGAACCACATAGTCGGGGATTTCACGCTCGGGCAGGCTCTGTGCTTCGATCACGAGCGCCATTTCCTGGGCCTTCTTGCCCAGCGAAACCACGTCGCCAACCTTCACGCGGCGCGATGCAACATTGCATTTCACACCGTTGACCAGAATGTGACCGTGGCTGACGATCTGGCGTGCGGAGAAAATGGTCGGCGCGAATTTGGCGCGATAGACGATCATGTCCAGGCGCTGCTCCAGCAGGCCGATCAGGTTCTGGCCGGTGTCGCCCTTCATGCTGGCCGCTTCCTTATAGGTACGGCGGAACTGCTTCTCGGTCACATCGCCGTAATAGCCCTTGAGCTTCTGCTTGGCGCGCAGCTGCAGACCGAAGTCGGAAACCTTGCTCTTGCGGCGCTGGCCGTGCTGGCCTGGGCCATAGGAACGCTTGTTGACGGGGGAGTTGGGGCGACCCCAGATGTTCTCGCCCATACGGCGATCGAGTTTATACTTCGACGCTTTACGCTTCGACATAGTCCATTCCTTCAATTTGCTGGGGGTGGCCGATTGCCGCCCCATCGAACCCGGCGCGCACCACACGGCCGATTATGCCGTATGCGGCCTCCGCTTCACCGGGGTGCGGGGCCAATCGGGCGCAGCTGATAACAGCCGCGTTGCCGAAGTGAGCGCGCCAAATAGCGCAAGGTAGCAGAAATGCAAGGCTAGTCGCACCTATCGGCTCGACAAATGCGCGCATGCTCGCCAATGCACCGGCCATGACCGATATTCGAAGCCCCGAGAATTGCGAAACCATGCTGGATGTGCGCGCCGGAGTGGATGCGACCGACCGAGAATTGATGGAACTGCTTGAGCGGCGCTTCGGCTATATGCGCGCTGCAGCGCGGATCAAACCAAGCCGGGATACGGTGCGCGACGAAGGGCGCAAAGCGCAGGTCATCGCCAATGCGCGGGCCGATGCCGAGGGGCGGAAATTGCCGGCGGCAGAATTGGCGGAGATATGGGATCGACTGGTGGAAACCTCGATCGCCTATGAGCTGCAGGTGTGGGATCGCACCCGCAGCTGATTTCGCCCGATCCGGAGACTATCAGCCAAAGAAAAGGGCGCGTCGCCGACAAAAGTCAGCCAACGCGCCCTTCAGAACTTTTGAACCTGTCGGCTTACTGCCGGTCGGCTTACTGGTTGTCGCCGACAGCGGCATGACGGCTGAGTGCCTGCGCCACGGAGTCCTGCGTTTCTTCTTTGTGGCGCTTCCAGCCATAGGCCGTGCGGCAGACCTTGCGCGTGGTCAGGCGCGAGCCGGTCACCTTGAAGCGCTTGCAGATGGGCTTCGTGTCATCCAACTTTGTTTCGGTTTCTGCCTCGGCAACCGTTTCGGGTGCTTCTGCCTCTGCAGGCGCGGGAGCAGGCTGTTCCTGTGCTGCGGCAATGGACGGCACAGTCAGGGTGAAAGCAGCGGCAGCTGCGAGGGTGATGGCTTTCTTCATGATAAACCTTCCGGAGGTCGGGGGATTGAATAATGACGCGTCATAGCATGCGCGGATGAGGACACGGTGAACCAGATTGATCCGTTCTTTATAATGACGCAGCGCAACAATTGCGTCAATGCAGTCCTGCTATAGCAAGTGCCCCATTCTAAATGGGCGTGTCCGAATGGCGAGACGTTGCGTGATTCAACGCATTCTGGGTATCGATTTTGTATTGTATCCAGCCCTGTTCGGTACGGCAGATCTTGCGCGATCTGAGACGTGATCCGGCAACAGTCTGCCGTTTGCAGATCAGCTTATCCGCATCCGCCACTTCCTCGGCTTCCTTTTGTGGCTGTTCAGCTGGCTGCGCCGGTGCCGTTTCTGCAGGTGGAACTGGCGGTGCTGCTTCAGGTTCAGCAGCGACCACGGGTGTAGCTTGAAGAAGCAACAGGGGGGCGAACAGGGTGGAGACAGTGATCATGATTTGTGAAGCTAGGACCCAATCCCCCAGCTTGTCAAACCGGGGCAAAGTTCACGCGTCGCGGCGGTCCCGTCCCAATGTTGTCAAAATGCCTCGCAGCGTACGCACTTCCAGATGGTTCCAGCCAGGTTTGGTGAGGACGGTCCTGAGTGTCCGGCGGGTGACATCAGCTCGGTGCTCGGGGAGGAAATAGCCTTTGGGCTCCAGCATTTTCTCGAAATGGGCAATCAGGCCCTCCAGATCCTCTTGCGGTGCGGGCGGGAGCAGTTCTTCGGCAGTAGGCTGGCTGAGGCCTGTGCCTTTTGACCACTCATAGGCGCACAGAATTACGGCCTGCGCCAGATTAAGTGAGCCGAATTCAGGATCGATCGGCACGGTCAGGATTGCGCGGGCAAGCGCAACGTCATCGGTTTCCAAGCCCGAACGCTCCGGCCCGAATAGAATGGCGGAGCGGCCCTGCTCGTTGTGGATCTGGGTGGCTGCTTGTTCGGGCGTCACAACCGGCTTGGTCACACCGCGTTTGCGCACGGTGGTCGCGTAAACCATGGCGCAATCGGCTACTGCTTCGGCCGTTGTTTCGTAAACGACCGCGCCGTTCAGCACATCGTCGGCCCCCGATGCGGAAGGGCCGGCAGAAGGATTGGGCCAGCCATCACGCGGGCTGACCAGACGCATCTCTGTCAGGCCGAAATTGCGCATCGCCCGTGCGGCCTTGCCGATATTCTCGCCCAGCTGCGGACGGACCAAGACGATCACTGGGTTCATTTTATTCTGACCAAACAAGCGAGACGGTGAAGCAAATATGCCTCATCGGCGTTGAGACCGTCCACCCTTCCTATGCTACTAATTATATCATTGATAAACCAATCTTTCAGCCCGAGCGTTTCACAGTCTTTCTTCATGGCAAGGAGTGGATCCAACAGACCAGTAAAAAAGACCCGCTCTGAAAATTCGCTCGATTCGAGATATCGTTTTGTACGAAAGAAGCCTAGAAAAGAAGTACAGTCGGCTTCGATATTCGCTTCTCGAGAATGATCTGGCCTTGAGACAAAAAACATCTCATTTCGAATGAATCGGAGTCCAGTAACTGATCGTAATAAGAGCTTTCTTTCAAGAAAGGTTGCTTCCGATCTTATCAATTGGTTGCATTGATTTCGAAGTCCGTTGGACAAGACATCCGCCACAGATGATAGATAATTGAAATATGAAATAACCATTTGCCTTTTAAACTCTATGAGCCTGCGCTCATTATCCGTAGCGTGATGGTCTTCATTCGCTGCTGCAATCCGCGACATTTCGTCTTTCTGCAGATCCAATGACATACGTTGCAATCTTAGCTCTTCGCGCTGAAGGCCTAGTTCGCGCATTTGCCATATAAGGGTACCGATGACACATAGAAAACTATAGAAGCCTAAAAGGAGCGAAAATAGCCCCGTGATTGCTTGGGCATCACGAAAACCCTCTTTGTTATCAAGCCAAACGAATACGGATACAAATATGGGTGTAAATAAAGCTGAGAAAATGAAGATATATTTGGAATAATTAATTTTCGATGAGTAATCGAAACTACGGTGGATTTTTGGTAATCTAGGAGGGAATTCCTTGAATCGCATCTAGCCGCCCTTCGCTGCGTCCTGCACCGTGCTGGCAAATTCCTCGAAGTCGCGCGCTTCGCTGAAATCGCGATAGACGGAGGCAAAGCGGATATAGGCCACGCTATCGAGCTGGCGCAGTCCGTCCATCACCATCTCGCCGATCCGGTGCGAGGCGATTTCGCTTTCGCCAGTCGTCTCCACCTGACGCTGAATGCCCGAGACAAGCTGGTCGATCTGTTCGGCGGATACATCGCGCTTGCGGCAGGCGAGGGCGATGGATTGTTCCAGCTTGACCCGGTCGAAGGCCTGCTTGCGGTCACCGGATTTCACCACAGTGACTTCGCGCAATTGCACACGTTCGAATGTCGTAAAGCGCGCGCCGCAAGACGAGCACTGGCGCCGACGCCGGATTGCCGCGTTGTCCTCTGCGGGGCGGCTGTCTTTTACCTGGCTGTCGTCATGCGCACAGAAGGGGCACCGCATGCGCTACCGCTTGATCCGGTTGTAAAACGCGTAGGCCGCGCCCGCTGCAATCCCGACGGGGAGACTCACCACAGGCAACAAGGCGCCTGCCAATCCGCCAATGGCCGCGCCGGCCAGCACAGGCTTGGTCGATGGGTGCTTCATTCCATCTTTCGCCATGCCGGAGGCTTCTGCCTTGGCGTCCTCGATCCACTGGGGGCCATCATTGGTGGGTTTGTCGGTCATGGTCTTATCGTCCTGGGTATACGGGGAAGGCTGCGCACAGCGCCGATACTTCACCGCGCACGCGCTCTTCGATCTGCGCGTCGCCTTCGGGGCCGTTCTTTGCGAGGCCGTCGACCACTTCGGCAATCAAACGGCCGACAGTGCGGAATTCAGCCGGGCCAAAGCCGCGTGTAGTGCCTGCCGGTGTGCCAAGACGAATGCCGCTGGTCACAAACGGGCTGCGCGTATCGAACGGAATGCCGTTTTTGTTGCAGGTGAGCCATGCCCGGTCGAGGCCTTTTTCAGCTGCTTTGCCGGTCACATCCTTGGCCGAGAGATCGACCAGCATGGAGTGATTATCCGTCCCGCCCGACACGATCCGCAGGCCGTTTTCTTCCAGACTGGCAGCGAGTGCACGGGCATTCTCGACAATGCTGGCCGCATAAGACTTGAACTCGGGGCGCAAAGCCTCGCGGAACGCCACAGCTTTGGCCGCGACGATATGCATCAGCGGGCCGCCCTGCATGCCGGGGAATACCGCCATGTTGAGCGGCTTGGTCAGTTCCTCGTCATTCCACAGGATCACGCCCGAACGCGGACCGCGCAGGGACTTGTGAGTGGTGGTGGTGACCACGTCGGCGTGCGGGAAGGGGGAGGGGTGCGCGCCGCCTGCCACCAGACCGGAGATGTGGCTCATATCGACCATCAGGATCGCGCCCACTTCGTCAGCCACTTTGCGGAAGGCAGCCCAGTCCCAGACCCGCGAATAGGCGGTGCCGCCCGCGATGATCAGCTTGGGTTTATGCTCTTTCGCGGTGGCCATGACCGCGTCCATGTCGATCTGTTCGTCTTCTTGGCGCACACCATAGGCGACGGGGTTGAACCACTTGCCGCTCATATTCACGGGGCTGCCATGGGTCAGGTGGCCGCCCGAATTGAGGTCGAGACCCATGAAGGTGTCGCCCGGTTCCAGCAGAGCAAGAAATACCGCCTGATTCATCTGGCTGCCGCTATTGGGCTGGACGTTGGCAAAGTTGCAGCCAAACAGTTCTTTGGCCCGGTCGATCGCCAGCGTTTCCACAACGTCCGCGTAATCGCAGCCGCCATAATAGCGCTTGCCCGGATACCCCTCGGCATATTTGTTGGTGAAGACACTGCCCGCGGCCTCCAGCACAGCCTTGCTGGCGATGTTCTCGCTGGCGATCAGTTCGATCTTGTCCTGCTGACGGGCGAGTTCGTTCTGGACGGCCTGTGCGATGTCCGGATCGGCCGCGGCCAGATCGTCATGCCAGAAACGGTGCATGATATCGGTTTCGCTTGCGGAGGCTGGGGCTGTGCTCATGGTCTGTCTCTGTCAGAAGGAATTGGGTCAGGAAGGGTTGGAAAGCTTGTCGACGCGGCGCTGGTGGCGGCCTCCGGCGAATTCGGTTTCGAGGAAGGCTGTGACGCAGGCCTTGGCCATGTCCATGCCCGTCAGCCGCGCACCCATGGCGAGGCAATTCGCGTCGTTATGCTCGCGGGAGAGGGCGGCGGAGAGTGGTTCGGAGACCAGCGCGCACCGGACATCCGGGTTGCGATTGACGCTCATCGAAATGCCAATGCCGCTGCCGCACAACGCTATGCCGCGTTCTGCTGTTCCATCTGCGACGACACTCGCCAGCTTGTAGCCGAAATCGGGATAATCCACGCTGTCGCCGCTATCGGGGCCAAGGTCGGCGACTTCGTGGCCGATTTCTACCAGCCACTCGCGCAGCTCGGCTTTCATGGAGAGGGCGGCGTGGTCGGAGGCTATGGCGATGCGCATGCGGCGCACCATAGAAGCCCGCAGCGATTCCCTCCACCCCCGACGAAAGTCTTTCCAGCGCTCTTTTTAGGCTTGGGAAGGGCAATCGCTCACGGTTGCCAATGCGGCGGTTCTGGAGCAGGTTCGATGCGGATTAGAGGGACATCACTCCATGCGCTACCTGACGTTTTTCTCGGCTCTGCTAGGGGCATTCGCGCTGGCGATTATCGGGACGACACCGCCCGGGCCTGTAGGGGCAGATGCGCCTGAGACGAAATTCTCCGCCGCCCGCGCTATGGAGGATGTGCGGATCATTGCCGCGCGGCCCCACGTCACCGGATCGGCAGAGAACGCGGCGGTGCGTGCGCATATCATTGCCAGATTCGAGGCGCTGGGCATGGAAGTGGCCACTACTCAGGGGCAAGTGCCTGAGCGGGGTCTCGACAAATTCGGGCATTGGAGCGGTACGCGGCCCGATAGTCTGACCTTTACCAACATCATCGCCACGCTGCCGGGGCGTGACCGGACGAAACCCGCGCTCGTACTCATGGCGCATCATGACACGGTGTGGAATTCACCGGGTGCACCGGATGACACTGCGGGCGTGGTGGCCATTATCGAGAGCCTCCGCGCGTCCACTGCGCAAGGCCAACTTGAACGCGACGTGATCGCATTCATCACGGATGCCGAGGAGCTGGGCCTGGTCGGAGCGCGGCAGTTCTTTGGCGAGAACCCGCTAAGGGAGAGAGTTGGCGCGGTCGTCAATGTCGAAGCGCGCGGCGGAGGCGGGCGGACCACTCTCTTCCAGACCTCGCGTGACAATGGCGCGGCGGTTGAACTGTATGCGGATGCCGTAGGAACGCCGGGAGGCTCGTCGCTGGCGACATTCGTTTACGAGACCCTGCCGAACGACACCGACCTGACCCCTGCGCTGGAATTGCCACTGGTGGCTTACAATCTTTCTTTCATCGGCAGGCCCGGCCTGTACCATTCGCCGCTGGCGACCCCGGAAAATCTCGATCAGGGGTCGGTGCAGGATATGGGGCAGCAAACGCTCGCGCTGACCCGTGCGCTTGGGAATGCGGAGGCTTTGCCAGCGGTCGCTCCCAACCGGACGTTCTTCGATTTGTTTGGGTTGGTGCTGATTCATTACGGCGCGGTGGTGGGCTGGGTGTTGCTGGTCCTGACCGCTGCGCTGCATGTCTTCGCGCTTCAGATCAACACTCAGGCCGCAAAGGACACCAACAGCACAAACCGCGTGTGGCGCTCTGTCGGTACTTCACTAGGCGTGATTGTCGGGGGCGGGGGCCTGCTCTACGCCTTGAACTGGGTGTCCGGCTCGTCCGTACCCGATGCCTATTACGACAGGCTGGCGGCAATCCCCATGCTGGAGGCGCAGGCGCTGCTGATTTGCGCCGGTGTCTTGGCGGCAACGGCCCCGCTATGGGCCGGGCGCAAGGGCAGTGCGTTTGGCCTCATGATCGTGCTGGCAGCGCAAATCCTCGCGCCGACCACTGCCTTCATCATAGTGTTCCCGCTGCTGGTGACAGGCCTCGCCACAGTGGCCGCGCATTTCACGCCCAAGCCTTGGGACGCCGCGCCCAAGATCATCGGAGGAGCAATTGCAGGCGGCTTTCTGCTGCAATACGGGCATCAGTTGATGCAGGGTGTGGGGCCGACCATGCCATCGCTCGCCGCTCTGTTGGCGGCACTCGCAATTCCCGTTCTGGGGCTGCTGATACCGGCGGTGAAGGGCCGGACTGCGATGGGTGTGGCCGCGCTATGCCTGTTTGCGGCAACCGCCATAGCGTTGTTCGTCCGGTTCGATCCGGTGGCCGAGACGGTGGCGGATTATGAAAGCCTGAAGGGTTAGCCGAGCTGCTTATTGACCCATTGCCAGAGCTTCTTGGCCTCCAGCGCAGCCTTGCCCTCGGCGTCGATTTCGGCGGCAACTTCGCCCTTGGCTGAAGAGCGGTGGAAATCTGCGCGCTCGCCGAAAGTGACCGGGCAGACTTTGAGGCCGAGTTCTGCGGCGGCATCGCTCGCTTCGGCTATTTGACGGGTCGCGCCGCCCGGGACTGCGTTCAGGACAACAAAGGCGGGCTTTTTGGCGAAGGCTAGCATCTCTGCGACGCCTTCGAGCGCGTGCAAATCAAAGGCGCGCGGGCGGCTCGGGATCAGCACCAGATCTGCGGCCTTGATCGCCTCGCGCATAGCAGCCTCGGCATGGGGAGGAGTGTCGATCACCACGATATGCGCGCCCTGACGGACGGCCTTGTCGATGGTCCGAGCAAGACGCGCCGGAGGGCTTGTTTCGACCAGCGGGTAAAAATCGCCCCGCCAGTCGCCCCACGCCGCCGCCGTAGCCTGCGGATCGGTGTCGATAATAACCGAGTCCTTGCCGACATGCGTTGCTGCAGCCGCCAGATGCAGGGCGAGGGTGGTTTTACCGGAGCCTCCCTTTTGGCTGACGATGGCTATGGTTGGCATAGGCGAACCCCAATTCTCTCTAGCGTCATACCTTTAATGCGGCAGATGGTTACGGCGCTCCTCTCACAATGGAACGCGAGCCTTGCGGATCAGAATGGCCAGCCGCGCGACTGTTGCCGGTTTCGAGAGCCCTAAGGAAGAGATATCCTTTGCGCGCCAGCGATTCAGGCAGGATCCTGACGGTCTTCTTCCTGCTCGAGGAAATAGGATTCCAGATTGTTTATGATCTGCATCTGCAATGTCCGCGAGAAAACCTGAATCTGCTGAAAATAGGGTTCGTTCACAGCTACCAACGCAGGGTGGCTGACAAGAGATGTAGAACGTTCAAAGAACGCTGAACCTGCAAGTGTGCGCGAGAAATCCCGGATAGCGACCAGCTCGGCCAGAGCGAACGTATCGGCATATGCAACGGCGGTCGCTTCAAGCATCACGGGTATATGTTCTGCAAGGAGAGGGCGCATATCGGCCAAGCCTTGCGCCAAGCTTTCTTCGATAACCCTCCGCGCGCCTGCATCTTCGATGACGTCAAGGTCCATCGTGCCCGCCACTTGTGCTCCCATTGACTGGGCCATCGCGACTAAAGAATCCTCTCGTGTTTCAGGCGGATACATTGCATCGACGACCTCGCGAGCGACGCGTAGTGCATTGGGAGAGACGTCTTCCGCCACGAGTGCGTCCTGCGCCGTGGCGGCCGTGACCGGCAGGGCGAGACTTGCCAGCACGAGCGAGGCGAAGGTTGCGAGCTTCCTCACTGGTCGAGGAAGCTCCGCATCTTCCGCGACCGGCTCGGATGCTTCAGCTTGCGCAGTGCTTTCGCTTCGATCTGGCGAATACGTTCGCGGGTCACGCTGAACTGCTGGCCGACTTCCTCCAGCGTGTGATCGGTGTTCATGCCGATACCGAAGCGCATGCGCAGAACGCGTTCCTCGCGCGGGGTGAGGGAGGCGAGCACGCGGGTGACGGTTTCCTTCAGGTTCGCCTGAATCGCCGCATCCACAGGGATGATCGCGTTCTTGTCCTCGATAAAGTCGCCCAGATGCGAATCTTCCTCGTCGCCGATGGGCGTTTCGAGAGAGATCGGTTCCTTGGCGATCTTCATCACCTTGCGGACCTTTTCGAGCGGCATGGAGAGGCGCTCGGCCATCTCTTCCGGTGTCGGCTCGCGGCCTTGCTCGTGCAGGAACTGGCGTGACGTGCGCACCAGCTTGTTGATCGTCTCGATCATATGGACCGGGATACGGATCGTGCGGGCCTGATCGGCAATCGAGCGGGTGATTGCCTGACGGATCCACCACGTTGCATAGGTGCTGAATTTGTAGCCCCGGCGATACTCGAACTTGTCGACCGCCTTCATCAGGCCGATATTGCCTTCCTGAATAAGATCAAGGAATTGCAGGCCGCGATTGGTGTATTTCTTGGCGATGGAAATCACCAGACGCAGGTTCGCCTCGACCATTTCCTTCTTTGCGATACGCGCCTCGCGCTCCGCCTTTTGCACCATGTTCACGATGCGGCGGAACTCGGGCAGGCTCATGCCGGTGGCGCTGGCGATATCGGCGATTTCCGCGCGGATACGCTCCACCGATGCGCCTTCCTTCTCGGCGAAGGCAGCCCATTTCTTGTCCTTTTTGACCCGCTCTTTCAGCCAGTTATCGTCCAGCTCGTTGCCGATATAGGCCTGCAGGAAGTCGGCGCGCTTGACCTTGTGGCGCTCGGCCAGGCGCAGCATCTGGCCTCCCAGCGCAGTCAGGCGGCGGTTAAAGGCATAAAGGTTGTCGACCAGGAATTCGATCTTGGTCGCGTGGAACTGCATGCTTTCCACCTCGGCGGTCAGCTCTTCGCTCAGCGCCTCGTATTTCTTCTCCTTGGCGGGCGAGAAAGCCTCGCCGCGGCCCAAGGTTTCGACCCGCTCGATCTGGAGCTTTTCGAACTTCTTGAACAGGCCGGTGATGCGGGCAAAGCGCTCGATGGCATCGGGCTTCAGCGCCGCTTCCATCTGAGCAAGGGACATGGTGTTGTCCTCTTCCTCTTCGTCGTCCTTCTTCTTGGACGAACCCTCTTCGCCGTCCTCGTCTTCGCTGTCGTCGTCGGAATCGTCTTCGTCGTCATCGACGATCGTCGGACCGGTGTTCTCTTCGGAGATTTCGCCGTCGTCATCATCTTCGGCGTCTTCGGCCATTTTCTCGGGCGGCGGTTCTTTCGACAGCATGGCATCGAGATCGAGGATCTCGCGCAGCTGCATTTCCTCGGCATTCAGCGCTTCGGACCACTGGATGATAGCATGGAAGGTGATCGGGCTCTCACACAGGCCCATGATCATCATGTCGCGGCCGGCCTCGATCCGCTTGGCAATGGCAATCTCGCCCTCGCGGCTGAGCAGTTCAACCGCGCCCATTTCGCGCAAGTACATGCGCACGGGATCATCGGTGCGCTCGCCAGCGGCCAGTTTCTTGGTCTTCTCGACCGGCTTCTTCGCCGGGTCCTTGGAACCGTCGACCGCGATTTCCGCGACTTCGTTTTCCTTCTCTGCGTTGGCTTCGGCTTCCTCGTCGTTCTCGACTATCTGGACACCCATTTCGGACAGCGCGGTCTGCACGTCTTCGATCTGGTCGGATCCCATATCGTCGGGCAGGGCCGCATTCAGCTCGTCCAGCGTGACGTAGCCTTTCCTTTTGGCCTTGGTGATCAACTTCTTGATCGACGATTCATTCAGATCGATCAGAGGAGCATCTTCTGCCTGCTTCGATTTTGCCTTGGACGCCATAGGTCTCGTTTCAATTCATTGGCGCGCTGTCCGCCGGTTCCGGCGTAGGCGCTGTGGTGTCTGTTCCTGAGTCTGCATCCGCTTCATCGTCGGCTGCAGCCCGCATGCTTGCCATTTGGCCGAGTCGCGCCTCGAATTCCAGCTTTCGCTTCAGCAATCTCTGCTGATCGGCGAAAGCACCTTCGGGATCGGTGGAAAAACGCTGCGTGGCGGCGGCAAGAGCAGCCTCCAGCGCAGGCCTTTCGACCAGCAACGAAACGGCTTCGGCCAGAATGTCGCGCGCGGCCTGCGGATCTGTTCCTTCTCTGAGGAAGGCGAAACGAATATTATCCGGGGGCGCTGAACGTCCTGTCCCGGCAGATATGGGCGTTTCCCCGCTTGCTTCAAGCGGTTCGAGCGAATCCAGTAGCGGATTTATCACATCCGCGACTTTCGGGTCACGCTCGGCCAGGTCGGCCAGATCTTCGCAGTGGCGGTCAAGCTGGTCGGGGAAACGGCGCAAACCTGCGACTACTCCGGACAACAGGGCATCGCGATTGCCCCCGCCAGCAAGCGATTTGAGGCTGGCGCGCGCCGCGTTGGAAGTGACCGGACGGGCTGGGAAGTTGCGGTTTTTCCAGCCATTTCCCTTTTGTCCGTTGCGCCCCTGCCAGCTGCTTTCCCGTTTGGGAAAAACGAAGGCAGAGAACCGGTCGAGCAATTCGCGGCGATAGAGCGAGCGGATGTCCTGATCCTCGATCGTATCGACATGGCCCAGCAGACGCGCTTTCAGCCCGGCCTTTTCTTCGGGGCTATTGAGCGGCTGCGCATCGCGCTCAAAGCTCCACAGCGTATCGAGCAGGCTGGCGGGTTCGGCGAGCAACTTCTCCAGCGCTGGCGCACCGTGCTCTATAAGAAAGTCATCGGGATCAAGGCCTTGCGGCATCCGCACGATGCTCAGCGAATGGCCGGGGCGCAGCAGGGGCAGGGCGCGGGTGGCGGCGCGCATTGCGGCGCGCTGGCCCGCGGCATCGCCGTCAAAGCACAGCACGGGGCGCTCCACCATCCGCCACAGAAGCTCGATCTGGCGCTCCGTCAGGGCGGTGCCGAGCGGGGCCACAGCGTCCCCGATCCCCGCATTAGCCAGTGCAATTACATCCATATAACCTTCGACCACGACCACACGACCCGTCTTGCGGCTCGCGGGGCTGGCACGGTGAAGATTGTAGAGTGTTGAGCCCTTGTCGAAGAGCGGCGTATCCGGGCTGTTGAGATATTTGGCAACGCCGTCTCTTTTGTCCAGAATCCGGCCGCCAAATGCGATCACACGGCCACGTGCATCCTGAATGGGCAACATCAGCCGGTCGCGGAAGCGATCGTATCGATTTCCATCATCGGCCGCGATCCGCATCCCGCTTTCGACCAGCATCGCTTCATCGAAACTGGCAAGCGCGCCGGGCAGGGCCTGTTTATCATCGGGAGCGTAGCCAAAACCGAACTCGCGGATCACGCCGTCGCTGAAACCGCGCGAGGCGAGATAGCGGCGCGCCTTTGCTCCAACATCGGAAGCCAGTCGCTCGACGAACCATTGCTGCGCCGCCACGGTCACGTCGATCAGCTCGGCACGTTTCTCGGCCCGTTTTGCGGCAACCGGGTCAGGGGCGGGGACTTCCATCCCGGCCTCGGCCGCCAATTCCTTCACCGCATCCATAAAGCCCATGCCGCGCTGGTCAGTCATCCAGCGGATCACATCGCCGTGCGCCCCGCACCCGAAGCAGTGGTAGAACGCCTTCTGGTCGTTGACCGTAAAGCTGGGCGTGCTTTCATTGTGGAAGGGGCAGCATGCCTTCCACTCGCGGCCCGCCTTTTGCAGCTTGGTCGTGCGCTGGATCACGGTGGACAGAGTCACCCGCGCCCGCAGTTCGTCCAGCCATTGAGGGGAAAGCGCCATGGGCGAGAGTATCGCCTCTAAGCGCGCCCTTCGCAAGCCGTCACATCGGGCTTATCAGGAACCGCCTGCCCCGCTGCTTGCCAGACACGCATTGGTCGCCGTTTCGCTCTCGGCGGGGTAGGGGCCTTCGCCTGACGCCGTGGTGTAATTGGCCGTGATTTCATACCGGTTGGCAGGGCCAGCCGGCGGCAGGGTCGATTGCCAGAAGAAGGTTATCGGCTCGGCCTGTGCCCACTGGTCGCCGCCTTCGCCAGCATCGATGGTCCATGCCAGGGCGCCGTCCTGGCAGGTGACGGTCACCATGACCTTGTCCCCCACAGCAGCGTTGGCTTCTGCCCTCGAGAAGCCGGCATTGCCGGTGAAACCGTGCGCAGGTCCGGTCATCCGAAAGAGCTCCGCCAATTCGACCGTCGACGAATCCGCACCCGAACCGCTGCCGGTGGCCGCGTCGTTATCCTCGCCGGGAAACACGGTGTGCACGTAGGTGTAGACCGTGCCTTCGGGCGCTTCGGAGGGATCGCACGTGGCCATACCCGCCGGGCACGCGACATAGCTGGTCATGTCGGCAAAGGCGCCCGCTTCATTGCTCATCGCGACTTTCACTTCCGGGCCGCGCGGACCGATGATTTTCGCCCCCAGGTCCAGATCGGCAAAATCGCCCGCTGGAATCGCATCAGCCAGCAAAGCGGCTTCGCCATCTGTGGTGGCAACCTCTAGATCACCCGTTTCGCCATCAACCCCGCGATCAGAGCGCTGGTCAACCGGCTCTGCGCATGCGGCCAGTGCGAGTGCCGGGGCCAGTGCCAGGGTGACAGGCAGAGTGACAGGCAGGGAGAAAATCGGGGAGGGGGCGCGGTTCATCAAAAGCTCTCTTTCACAAGTTTCGAGGCAAGGCTCATGTCCAAGGAAGCTCCATGCTTCGCCTTTAGTTCCCCCATGACTTTGCCCATATCCTTAATGGAATCGGCGCCAGTGGTTGCTTTAGCATCGGCAATGGCGGCCTTTGTTTCCGCCTCGTCCAATGTCTTGGGCAGAAACTCCTCGATTACCGCCAGTTCGTACTTCTCCTTGTCGGCCAGTTCCTGCCGGCCACCGTCAACATACATGGTTATCGACTCGCGGCGCTGTTTTGCCATTTTTGTGAGAACTTCGGTCACCAGCTCGTCATCGGGCACTTCCTTGGAGGCAGTGCGCATCTCGATATCGCGGTCTTTGATCTTCGCGCCGATCAGGCGGAGGGTCGCGGTCCGGTCCTTGTCCTTTGCCTTCATGGCTGTGACGGTTTCGGCTTTGATGGTGTCGCGGAGCATTATTTTCGCTTTCCTGTGGATGGTTTGGCGGATGTCCGCCTTCCAAGGCACCATAGCGACAAATTGCGCCGGTGCCACGCTTGACGGCAGGCCGCCGCGTCCCTAGCCGACAACGCTTAGCAACATCGCCGGAAAAACCCTGACTCGGAGCGCCCCATTATGGCTTCTGCCGACATTACCCCTGCGCAGCCCAAAGGCGCGACAGGAGTCCTTTTGCTGGCCGATGGCACGGCGCTCTGGGGGCACGGATTTGGTGCGACCGGCAGTGCCGTCGGGGAAGTCTGCTTCAACACCGCGATGACCGGCTATCAGGAAGTGATGACCGATCCCAGCTACGCCGCGCAGATCGTCACCTTCACCTTTCCCCATATCGGCAATGTCGGCGCGAATACCGAGGATGTGGAGGGCGCGGTAGACAGCGCGGTTGGCTGCGTGGTGCGCGAGCGGGTCACGCCGCAAAGCAATTTCCGTTCCGAAAGCGAATTTGGCGAATGGATGACGAAGCGCGGCAAGATCGGCCTCTCCGGCATCGACACCCGCGCGCTCACCCGCTTCATCCGCCTGAACGGCGCACCCAATGCGGTGATCGCCCACGCGCCCGACGGGCAGTTCGATCTGCCCGCCCTGCTGAAACGCGCGCAGGACTGGGCAGGGCTGGAAGGCATGGACCTCGCCGCCCGCGTCAGCCGCGAAAAGGTGGAAAGCTGGGAAGGCGGATCGTGGATTTTGGGCAAGGGCTATGGCCGCGCTCCATGGCATAAGAACACCGTTCGCCCTGAGCCTGTCGAAGGGCAGGAAACAGGGGATACCGCGTGCGACCAAGGTGCTTCGACAGGCTCAGCACGAACGGGTTCGGACATGCCCCACGTGGTCGCAATCGATTACGGCTCAAAAGACAACATCTTCCGCAACCTGGTGAAGGCCGGCGCGCGGGTTACGGTGGTTCCGGCGAAGGCGACTTTCGACGAAATCATGGCGCATAATCCGGACGGCGTGTTCCTGTCCAACGGTCCCGGCGATCCGGCGGCGACGGGCGAATATGCGGTGCCGGTGATCAAGGCTCTGCTGGATGCCGACATGCCGCTGTTCGGCATCTGTCTCGGCCACCAGATGCTGGCGCTGGCAGCGGGCGCAAAGACCACGAAGATGCACCAGGGTCACCGCGGCGCGAACCATCCGGTGCAGCGGGTGGGTGAGGGCTGGGGCGAGACGTCCGGCCTCGTTGAAATCACTTCGATGAATCACGGTTTTGCGGTGGATGGCGAGACTTTGCCCGAGGGCGTGGAGCAGACCCATGTGAGCCTGTTCGACGGCTCGAACTGCGGAATCAGCATCACCGGCAAGAAGGCGTTCGGGGTGCAGTATCACCCGGAAGCATCGCCGGGGCCGATGGACAGTTTTTACCTGTTCGAGAAGTTTGTGGGGATGTTGGGAGCGAATTGATGGCCATCATTAGAAGATTCGATGAGCTCGAGCTCAAGACGAACGCACGTCACTCTGAGACTTACGGCGGTTGGTCCGTTCAAGGACAGGATGGCGAAAAATTCCTTCAAATTAACACGATGGGTTCGGCGGACCGTGAAATACCCGGGAAAGTTTCCCAGACATTGCGCCTGAGTAGAGATGCTGTCGAGCAACTTGCCGAACTAGCGAAGAAGCACCTCTGATGCTCATACACAATGACAGTCGCTCCATCCTCGCCATAGCCACATTGTCTGCCACTTTGGCCCTGCTCACCGCATGTTCTGGCGGCGGAACGGCGTACGAACCCGGGCCCATCACAGACGAGCAATTCGCAGCGCTTCAAAGCGAGTGCGGCATTGCCGATGCCACAATCACGACCGGTGATCGCAGCATGAGCTTTACGACCGATGACGGCATCCCTGTCACCGGAACCATTCAGGCCGACACCCCGCAATCCCGAACGGTGATTTTGGGAAGCAAGCGTTCGAAGCGTGAGATGGTCGGGCTGGTAATGTGCCTTGCCGAGTTTCAGGAAAAAACCGGCGCTGAATTCACAACCGATGCCGGCGCGGCAGGATTGGGACTTTAAACGACAATGCCGAAAAGAACCGACATATCCTCCATCCTCGTCATCGGCGCAGGCCCCATCATCATCGGGCAGGCGTGCGAGTTCGATTATTCCGGCACGCAGGCGATCAAGGCGCTGAAGGAGGAGGGCTACCGGGTCATCCTCGTCAATTCCAATCCGGCCACGATCATGACCGATCCGGAAATGGCGGATGCGACCTATATCGAGCCGATCACGCCTGATATCGTTGCGAAGATCATCGCCAAGGAACGGCCCGACGCTTTGCTGCCCACGATGGGCGGGCAGACCGCGCTTAACTGTGCGCTGGCTCTGGATGCGGACGGTACGCTGGAGAAATACGGCGTCGAGATGATCGGGGCCAAGGCCGACGCGATCGACAAGGCGGAAAACCGCCAGCGGTTCCGCGATGCGATGGACAAGATCGGCCTGGAAAGCGCGCGCAGCGGCGTGGCCAACACGCTGGAAGAAGCGCGCGAGATCGTGAAGCGCACCGGCTTGCCCTCCATCATTCGTCCCAGCTTCACCATGGGCGGCACGGGCGGGGGCATTGCCTACAACACCGCCGAGTTCGAGCGGATCGTGCGCGAGGGGCTGGACGCCAGCCCCACCACCGAAGTGCTGATCGAGGAATCGCTGCTCGGGTGGAAGGAATACGAGATGGAGGTGGTCCGCGACCGGGCCGACAATGCCATCATCATCTGCGCTATCGAGAACGTCGATCCGATGGGCGTGCATACCGGTGACAGCATCACCGTCGCGCCTGCGCTGACGCTGACCGACAAAGAATACCAGATCATGCGCAATGCCAGCATCGCTTGCCTGCGCGAAATCGGGGTCGAGACCGGCGGATCGAACGTGCAGTTTGCGGTCAATCCCAAGGACGGCCGCCTGATCGTCATCGAGATGAACCCGCGCGTGTCGCGTTCCTCTGCGCTGGCGTCGAAAGCCACCGGTTTCCCTATTGCGCGGGTTGCGGCGAAGCTGGCCGTGGGCTTCACGCTGGACGAGATCACCAACGACATTACCGGCGCGACGCCTGCCAGTTTCGAGCCGACGCTGGACTATGTCGTAACCAAGATCCCGCGCTTTGCCTTCGAGAAATTCAAGGGCACCAAGATCGAGCTGGCCACCGCGATGAAGTCCGTCGGCGAAGTGATGGCGATTGGCCGCAACTTTCAGGAATCGATGCAAAAGGCGCTGCGCGGGCTGGAAACGGGTCTGGATGGTTTCAACCGCGTGAAAGAGCTGGAAGGGGTCGCGAAGGAAGTCGTCACCGCCGCGCTCAGCAAACGCACACCGGACCGCCTGCTGAATGTCGCGCAGGCCTTCCGCGCCGGGTTCACGGTGGACGAGATCAACCGCATCACCGGCTACGACAAGTGGTTCCTCCGTCAGATCGAGGAGATCATCGCGGCGGAAAAGGTGGTCGCGTCCGATGGTCTGCCCAATGACGCGGCGGGCTTGCGACGCCTCAAATCCATGGGCTTTTCCGACAAGCGCCTTGCGACTCTGGCGGTGCGCTCTGTCGGAGTCGCGGGCGGCATGGGCGAGACGCAGGCGCGGCGTTCCGGCCTGCTGCATGATGCCTTGCAGGCGATGGCGGGCGCCACTTCCGAAGAAGAAGTGCGCGACCTGCGCCGCAAGCTGGGTGTGGAGCCGGTGTTCAAGCGGATCGACAGCTGCGCCGCCGAGTTCGAGGCGATCACGCCTTATATGTACTCCACCTACGAAGCGCCGAGCTTCGGAGAAGCGGAGAACGAGGCGAACCCGTCCGACCGGCGCAAGATCGTCATTCTGGGTGGCGGGCCGAACCGGATCGGGCAGGGCATCGAGTTCGATTATTGCTGCGTCCATGCCTGCTTCGCGCTGTCCGAAGCCGGGTTCGAGACCATCATGGTCAACTGCAACCCGGAAACCGTCAGCACCGATTACGACACGTCCGACCGGCTTTATTTCGAGCCGCTGACCGCCGAAGACGTGCTGGAAATTCTGCGGGTCGAGCAATCGACCGGCGAGCTGGTCGGCGTGATTGTCCAGTTCGGCGGGCAGACCCCGCTCAAACTGGCGCAGGCGCTGGAGGATGCGGGGATCCCGATCCTGGGCACCAGCCCCGACGCCATCGATCTGGCCGAAGACCGCGAGCGGTTCGCGCAGCTGGTCGATAAGCTCAAGCTCAAACAGCCCGAAAACGGTATCGCCAAGAGCCGCGAGGAAGCCGCCGCCGCTGCCCGCCGCATCGGCTATCCCGTGCTGCTGCGCCCCAGCTACGTGCTGGGTGGCCGGGCGATGGAAATCGTCGACAGCGAGGCGCAGCTTGATGACTACATCAATACCGCCGTGAACGTATCGGGCGACAGCCCGGTGCTGGTGGACCAGTATCTGCGCGATGCGATCGAATGCGATGTCGACGTCATCAGCGATGGCGAGGAAGTGCGCATTGCAGGCGTGATGCAGCATATCGAGGAAGCGGGTGTTCATTCGGGCGACAGCGCCTGCACCCTGCCGCCCTACAGCCTGCAGGGCGACATCATCGCCGAGATGGAGCGGCAGGCCGAAGCGCTGGCATTGGCGCTCAATGTGAAGGGCCTGATGAACGTGCAGTTCGCTGTGAAAGATGGCGAGGTCTATCTGATCGAAGTGAACCCCCGCGCCAGCCGCACGGTGCCCTTTGTCGCTAAAGCCATCGGCAGCCCGGTCGCCAAAGTCGCGGCCAGGGTGATGGCGGGCGAACCGCTTGGCTCCTTCGAACCGTTCAATCTCAACCCCGACCACATGGCGGTGAAGGAAGCGGTCTTCCCGTTCAACCGCTTCCCCGGCGCGGATCCCGTCCTGTCGCCTGAAATGCGTTCGACAGGCGAGGTGATGGGTATCGACGCGGCCTTTGGCGAGGCCTTCCTCAAATCGCAGATGGGGGCGGGGATGAGCCTGCCCGCCACCGGCACGCTGTTCGTCTCCATGAAGGAAAGCGACAAAGCCGTGATCGTCCCGGCGGTGAAGCAGCTGGTCGAGGCCGGGTGGTCGATCATTGCCACAGGCGGCACGCAGCAATATCTCGCCGAGCAGGGCCTGCCTGTGGAGCGGGTCAACAAGGTGGCCGAGGGGCAGCCGCACATCGTGGACGCGATTATCGACGGGAAGGTCGATCTGCTGTTCAACAGCACGGAGGGCTGGCAGTCGCTGATGGACAGCAAATCAATCCGCGCCTCGGCGCTGGAGGCGAAGCTGCCATACTACACCACAGCCGCCGCCAGCCTCGCCGCAGCGCAGGCAATCGCGACCGTGGATGCGACGAAACTTGAAGTCCGGTCGCTCCAGGACTATTACAGCCCCAAATAGACGAAGGTTCCCTTCCCGACATCGCGATCCTGATAGCCGGCCGCAAGGCATGGCTAAGGGTCTTTTTGTCGTTTCGGGCACCCACAACAGGATTGGGAAAACGATGGATAAAGTGCCAATGCTGGCCGAAGGCTACGAACGCCTGATGGCCGATATGAAGGCTCTGCGCGCCGAACGCCCGAAGGTGGTCGACGCGATCGAAGAAGCACGCGCGCATGGCGATCTGTCGGAAAATGCCGAATATCACGCGGCCAAGGAACGTCAGGGCCAGATCGAGGCAACGCTGGGCGACATCGAAGACAAGGTGAACCGCGCGCAGATTATCGATCCCACCACGCTTTCTGGTGACCGGATCGTGTTCGGAGCGACCGTCACTCTGCTGGACGAAGACGACAAGCCGGTGAAGTACCAGATTGTTGGGCAGACGGAAGCGGATGCCAAATCGGGCCGGATTTCCTACAACTCGCCCATCGGACGCGCCTTGATCGGCAAGTCCAAGGGTGACGAGATCGAAGTCACTGTGCCCAGCGGCGACAAGTTTTACCTCGTCGAGAAAATCGAGTTCATCTAAATAGCGGTTGGCAGCGGGGCCGGTGGCACCCGCTGCAAGGCTGCTTCAATCCGCCTTAACCCAACGTCTTTTCCATCGCGTAATTGTGAATGGGGACGGGTTGGCGCATGTGCTCGATGGTGAAGTCGCGGCGCTCGCCCAGGCTGTAGCCGGCGCGTTCAAAGGCGGACTGGGCGAGTTCGCTGGCCTCGGTATACAGCCGTTCTATCCCTAGCGTCCGGGCCTTGTTCTCGGCCTCCATCAGCAATTGATCTGCCAGACCGGCGCGCGAATGGTCGGGGTGATTGTAGAGCATGTCGACATGGCCGCTGGCCTCCAGCAGCACATAGGCGACAGGCTTGTCTTCCGCATCCGCCGCGACAAACACCATGTCGCCCGCTGCGACCCGCCCGGCAATGCGTTCGGGCTGGATATGCCGCGCAGCCCATGCGGCCACCTGTTCCTGCGAATAGCCCTTGGGTCCGATGGTGGCGATGGCCGCCAGTGTCACCAGCGACAAAGCCTCGGCATCACCGTCGGCATAGGGGCGGATCGTGTAAGCCAAACCGCGCGCCTCAGCCTTCGGGATCGAGAATTTTGTGGAGCGGCACGATGACGTATTTCATCTCTGCATCGTCGACCGTGCGCTGGGCATTGCCGCGCCATGCCTCGACGGCGTTGTCGTAGTCCGAATAGATACCTGCGACATGGATGCCTTCGGGGTCTTTGAAGGTCACGCTGCGCGGATCATCGACCCGGCCGCCCATGACCATGAAAAGCGTTTGTTTTGTCTCTTGTTCTTGCATCGTCATATCCTTGGGGAGGGATGGGGTGGCTGGCGCGATGTGCCGCGCAAGCCATCACTTGAAAAATCTGCACCCCCATAACGCAGTCGGCGCGGCAGGCAAATGCCCACCGCGCCGACTTTATTCACGTCTGTCGCCCGCTTATCCGGCCACGCGAGCCTTCGCATCGCGGTAGCTGCGGCCTGCGCGGCGGGCCGCTTTGCGCGACAGGCTGAGGACATTGTCCTGCGTATTGCCTGCTGCCGCTGCGGCGTTGCGCCGCGCCTTGCGTGCTGTGAACGCTACGTCGTCGCCCAGATCTTCCAGCTTGTCGCCGCTTGCGCGCGCAACATCACCTGCCTGGTCGAGCAAGCCGCTGGCATAGGCGAGACCCATTTCGGTCGCGTAAGTCGCCAGTGCGGACGCCTTTGCCCCTGCGGCGGCGCCTGCACGGCGGCCCGGACGGGTCATCGCGCCGATCATGATGCCGATAACGGCAACACCCGCGACCGATGCCACCGGGTGGTCCTTCACGAATTGCGTGGCGCTTTCGCCAAGGTCGGCGGCCTGCTGGCCGAGAGTCCGTTCCTCGTTGCGCTTCTCGCCTGCTTCGATTTTGGCGCGCAGTGCGTCGCGTTGTTCCTGAGTGCTCATGGTGTGTTCTCCGAGAGAATGTGTGTTTGTCTATGACTTATCAATCGCTCGCGCGCCGGTGTGTTCCGGCATGCGCGCGAAAACTGCGCGGTTTATGCGTCGGTTTCGAGAGGCAGTCGGGGCTCGGCATCATTCGCAATTTCGTCCGCGGTTTCGGGGTCCAGCTCATCCTCTTCCAGACCGAGCGCTGCGATAATGGGATTGCGCGCGAACCATATGCCCACAGCGGCCAGCAAAGTTGCCAGCACGCCGAGCTTGTTGTCCGCCATTGCGTTTGCCTCATCGAACAATTCGAGCGCACCGTCGGTCAGCCTGCTGGTGACGCGGTCCTTGATGCTTTTGGCGGACACGTCTTCCTTCACGTTTTCGATGTCGGCTTTGACGAGGGCCAGCGCCGCATCGCGCAGCTGACGGTCGGCAATCATGTCGCGTTCGCGGGCGTTCATGAGGGCGTGTCCTCGCCAGCTGTAGTCTTGCGATCATCGAATGCGCGGCTGATTTTCTTGAAATGCGTGACCGCCAGCCAGCCCAGCAGCGCCATACCCAGCAGCAGGACGCCGACAACAATGCCGGTTGCGCCGAGCGGCCCGACGATTGGTGCGAGGGACAGGATCAGGCCAACCACCAGACCGATCAGGGCCAGATGCAGGAATGCGAGCATCCCTAGCGCAAAGACCGTGCCCGCCTTGACCTCACCCGCTGCAAAGGCAGCGCGGCTTTTCTGGAACGCCAGCTCGGCCTGAACATAGGCCTTGCCATCATCGACCAGTGCGGTGATGTCGTCGCCCAGAGAGGGCTCCTCATCGCCGGCATATTCCGGCGCAAGTTCGTCCGAAACAGGAGAAGCGGGATCGCCGATATCGGCGTCCCGCTCCTTCAAGTCTGTGTGCCCGTCGGGCGATGCATTATCCAGCATTGTCGCCCGTTCCGGCTAAAGTGATCGTCACAAGTTCTCGCGCAAATTACCGGCGGAACAGGCGGGCAATCATGTAACCACCCACTGCGGCGAGGCCAACGGCCAGACCGGGGCTCTTGCGGACGAATTCCTTGGCATCATCGCCGATTTCGTCAACGCTCTTGGCTTCGAGCTTGGCGGCATTTTCCTGAAGAGTGCGCGATGCGTTGCGGGCATAGTCGCCATATTTCGGGCCGAACTGCTCGTCGATGGTCGCGGCATTATCTGCCACCATTTTGCCCAGCGCGGACAGCGCATCGCTTGCCTTGGCCTTGCCTTCGACCGCCAGTTCACCAGCCTTGGCCTTGGCCTGCTCGGTTACTTCGCCGCTCTTGTCGCCAGCCTGCTCGCGGTAGGCAACCGCGCGGTCGGTGGCTTCGGTCTTGAGCGCGGCAGCGCCGGCGCGTGCTTCGTCCAGAGCCGCGTTGAAGCGAGTCTTCGCTTCGCTGGTCCCATCGGCGGTGGTCGACGCGGTTTTCTTGGCCGCTGTTGTCGTGGTGGTCGCCTTGGTCGTCTTCGCGCGTTTCGTTGTTTTGGGCTTGGTGGTTGCAGTGGCCATGGTTCTATCCTTCGGTAATTCGGTTCATCTGTCCGCACATTCCGGGGGCAATGCGCTGTTCAATTGATCAACGCGTCTTGCACGGTTTTGTTCCGCCGCATAGAGCGCTGCCGACCTCAATATAGAGGTGTCTTAGCACTATACAACACCCGGAGCCTCTCCATGACTGCAATCCTCGACCTGCACGCCCGTGAAATCCTCGATTCGCGGGGCAATCCCACGGTCGAAGTCGATGTGTTGCTGGACGATGGGAGTTTCGGTCGCGCGGCGGTGCCGTCAGGTGCCTCGACCGGCGCGCACGAGGCTGTGGAGCTGCGCGACGGGGACAAGGACCGGTATCTGGGCAAGGGGGTCCGGAAGGCGGTCGAAGCCGTCAACGGAGAGATCACCGATACGATCCTCGGTCTCGATGCCGAAGACCAGCGCGACATCGATATGGCGATGATCGATCTGGATGGCACGGCGAACAAGTCGCGCTTGGGGGCCAACGCCATTCTCGGGGTCAGCCTGGCAACGGCGAAAGCGGCGGCCGCGGCGCGGGGCATGCCGCTCTGGGCCTATATCGGCGGCGTGTCGGCGCATGTTCTGCCGGTGCCGATGATGAACATCGTCAATGGGGGCGAGCACGCCGACAACCCGATCGACATTCAGGAATTCATGGTCATGCCCGTCGGCGCGGAAACGCTAGCCGAGGGCGTGCGCTGGGGCGCGGAGATTTTCCACACGCTGAAGAAGGGTCTGGCGGATAAGGGCCTGTCCACCTCCGTCGGCGATGAAGGCGGCTTTGCTCCAAACCTTTCGAGCACCCGCGACGCGCTCGATTTCATCATGCGTTCGGTGGAGCAGGCCGGGTTCAAGACCGGCGAAGACGTGGTGCTGGCACTCGATTGCGCGTCGACCGAGTTTTACCGCGACGGCAAATACGAGGTTTCGGGCGAGGGGCTCTCCCTCTCGGACGACGAAATGGCCGCTTACCTCGCCAAATTGTGCGACGATTATCCCATCCACTCGATCGAAGACGGCATGGCGGAAGATGATTTCGCAGGCTGGAAGGCGCTGACTGATGCCATTGGTGGCCGGGTCCAACTGGTCGGCGACGATCTGTTCGTCACCAATCCGGAGCGCCTGCGTCAAGGCATCACCGACGGGCTTGGCAATTCACTGCTGGTGAAGGTCAACCAGATCGGCACGCTGTCCGAAACGCTGGAGGCCGTCGATATCGCGCACCGCGCGGGCTACACCTCCGTCATGTCCCACCGTTCGGGCGAGACCGAGGATGCGGCCATTGCCGATCTGGCGGTGGCAACCAATTGCGGGCAGATCAAAACCGGCTCGCTCGCGCGGTCGGACAGGCTGGCGAAATACAACCAGCTCATCCGCATCGAGGAAGAGCTAGGTGCCAGCGCGCATTACGCCGGCAAAGCCTGTTTCGGGCGGATCGGGCGCTGAGGGTAGGCGCTAGGCCGGGGCGCTAAAGTCCGAAGCTTTCCCGTATTTCGAGCAGGGCGAGAGCGGCTTTGGCAGCCTCGCCGCCCTTGTCCTTTTGTGCAGGATCGGCGCGGACCAGCGCCTGCTCTTCGTTCTCGACCGTCAGGATCCCGTTGCCGATGGCGATGCCGTCCATCGTCAGCGCCATGATTGCGCGGGCGCTTTCTCCGGCGACAATCTCGAAATGATAGGTCTCGCCGCGAATGACCACGCCGATGGCAACAAAGCCGTCATAGCCGCCAGCCTCCACCGCGAGAGCAATCGCGCCGGGGATTTCGAGCGCTCCGGGCACAGTCAGAAGGCTGACGTCATGGCCTCGTGCCTCCAGTTCTGACCGCGCTCCGGCAATCAGCATATCATTGAACTGCTCGTAAAAGCGGGCTTCAACTATAAGAATTCTTGACATAATTTATTCCGGTATCGGCATGTGGTCGACAATGTCGAGGCCATAGCCTTCGATGGCGACAACGTTGGGCTGCGAATTGCTGAGCAGGATCATGTCATGCACGTCAAGGTCCGCAAGGATCTGCGAACCGATCCCGACATTACGGACCTCGTCTTCCTCCGTATAGCCGCCCGAGGCCCGGCGACCGGTGATGATCACAATCACGCCCGATCCATGCTCGCCCACAGCCCGCATGGCCCGCTGAAGCGTGCGCTTGCGCGGGCCGGGCTGGCCCAGAACATCGTCGAAGATGGAAATCGGATGGACCCGGGTGAGGGTGGGTTGATCGGGCAGAACGTGGCCCTTTTGCAGGACGTAATGCTCCCTGCCGTCCACCGTGTTGCGGTAGGTCAGCATACGCCACTGGCCGCCATAATCGGAATCGAATGCACTGTCGTCCACCCGCTCCACCAGATGGTCATGACGCATCCGATATTCGATCAAGTCCCTGATTGTGCCTATTTTTAGCCCGTGCTTGCGGGCGAAGGCGACCAGATCATCGAGCCGGGCCATCGTGCCGTCATCATTCATGATCTCGCATATCACGCCCGACGGATTGAGGCCGGCAAGGCGCGAGATATCGACGGCCGCTTCTGTATGCCCCGCACGCACCAGCACTCCGCCATCGCGGGCGGAGAGCGGGAAGACATGCCCCGGCATCACGATATCACCGGGGCCTTTGGTAGCATCAATCGCCACAGCAACGGTTCGCGCGCGGTCAGCAGCAGAAATGCCGGTGGTCACGCCTTCTTTCGCCTCGATGGAGATCGTGAAGGCTGTCTGCATGCTCTCGGTATTGTTCTGAGTCATCGGCTGCAGGCCGAGATCGCTGACCCGTTTCTTGGACAGCGCCAGACAAATCAGGCCGCGGCCATGGGTGGCCATAAAGTTGATCGCATCGGGCGTGGCCATCTGGCCGGGAATGATGAGGTCGCCCTCATTCTCGCGGTCCTCGTCATCCACGAGGATATACATACGCCCGTTGCGCGCTTCGTTGATGATCTCCTCCGCGCCGACCAGCACGGGGGTGGTGTCATTGGCATCGAGGAAGCTTTGGAGCTTGCCCAGCGTCTCGGTGGTCGGGTTCCAGTCCGGCTCGGTGGCATCACGCAAGGTGTTGGCGTGCAGTCCTGCTGCGCGGGCCAGACCAGCCTTGGTGAGTTCCCCGGAATTGACGAGATCGCGAACGCGTGTGATTGTCGATGTGCTCATGACACATCGGTAGCACATTTCAATGTGATTGCAAATGTGACCTAGACCGGTGCTTCGCGCGAGAGGTTGTGCAAAGGGTCCAGCCCTGGCGGCCTGAACGCCGAACCAGCACCGGTCCGCGCATCCGAAATGAACCCGTTTTGCGCCGCGAAGATCGCGCTATTCTCACCATGCGGACGGTCGCTGACAACGCCGTTCGCCGGGCGCGCAGTCGCTTGCAACGACCAGCGCTGTGAACGACCCTGAAGAACCAAGCCTACAGCAGTATCCGGGGTGGGCGCCCCTATCGCCGGGCCAGCGGTAGCCACGTCAAGATCGGCCTGAGCGGTCGAGGGTACCGCGATATCCTGCTGTGATCCTTCCGCCGTCACGAGCTGCGGAACGGCCGCATTGCTCGGCTGCGGGGCAGTAGGCTCTGCGGTATCACGGTCAACCGCGAGCCCGGCGGTAAGCTCCACAGCCCGCTGCATCTTGCGGTCGAAATGGGCCAGAACATCGCTGAGCGAGCGCGCTTGCCCGCCCTGAGAATAGAATACCGGTGCATTGGCACGCGCCGCGTCGGGGAAGAGCGCGGCTGCCGGAGCACCGGGGTCACGCCGCCATGCGGTCAGAAACCGCTTCGCCCCGCCTGAACCCAGGAAATGCGCCAGATAGAGCTCTGTATTATTGGCTTCACGGCCCAGCACGCTCTGCAATGCGCGGGCATTATCCTGTGCAAATCCCGCAGCCATCAACGAAGCGACCTTCGCGTCCTTGCGCATGTCGAGCAGCGCATCGCGCGATTTGCCTGCCGCTACCGTGTCAACGCCCAGGCGGCGACCGTGCCGCTCCATGCTGCTGAGCCATGTGGTGTCTATGAATTGAAAAAGGCCGGTCGCGCTGGAAGTTGTCGCTTGCGCCTTGGGATCGAGCCCCGATTCCAGATGCGCTTGTGCCAGCAGATAGCGGTAGGACACTCCGGTTTTCTCCGAGGCGTCCCAGATGGCTTTCGCGACGTGGCTCCGCGAAGTGGCCTCGGCCACCTTCGTCGCATGTTCGGAAGCCGAAGCGCTGGTCGCCAACGTAATACCGGTGGCGGCCATGGCCGGTGCGTTCTCGGCGTGCGCAGTGCCGGTGCCGCCCAGAAAGAGCGCACCGATGGCTATGCCAAGCTTGCCGAGCAGTCGGGCCATGCCGGCGCGCTAGGGGCGGGAAGTTAACAGTGCGTTCATGGCAGCCGGTCGCGCGGGCGGATGTAAACCCGGCCTTAATGATAGAAGTTGAGCGCACTCAGCTTTACGTAACTTTATCCGTCATTTGGGGCGGAAAGCTCGGAATACTCTCCCGGTAGAAAACTTGCGTAATTTTCCCGATTAGCGCTAACAAGGCTGGGGAGACTGGCCGTGATGCGGATTATGAAATTGGGACTGGGTTTAGCAGTGGCGATGGCCGTCACCGCCTGTGCAGGCGCGGGCTATGACGCACCGCCGCCGCCACCCCCACCACCCCCACCACCTCCAGCACCACCACCTCCTCCTCCGCCGCCCCCACCGGGCATCGAGCAAATTGCCCGCCCGGCTCCGATAATCCCCTCGGGCGAGAGCGAGCGGTTTCGGTCGTCAGCGGGCAACGGATCGGATGTGCCGAGCGGCTACAGGATCGGTCGTTCCTATCTGTATGGCGAGGATGTCTACGGACCCGCCTCGGTGGGCCTGCCGCTGGGGTTAATCTTGCTGGATCGCCGGGAGTTCGAGCGCAATACGGCGCTGTGCAACGCGTTTGTCGGCGATGTGGAAAGCACCGAAAGCATAGCTCGGCGCGATCCCGATGCGCAGATTGTCGCGACATACTGGCTGCTGGAGGAAGAACCCTCGGATCGGAGCTTGCTGACCGATTGCGAGTGGCTCCTTTCCAATTACAATTACCGGCGGGCCGAGAGAATTCGTGGGGCGTACGGGCGGGCGGGGACCGAAGGCCCTGTCTTCCTGGCCCTCAAGCTGAACCAGTCCGCACCGGCGGAGGCCATGCTGCTGGATATGTCCGGCAAATCGGGACGGCGGATCGCCGCAGTGACGGTGGACTGGCTCCGTGCCGTCTATCGCCAGCCGGTGACCAGAAGCAGAAGCGCCTCACGGGAAACCGGCGAGAGTTTCACCAATTGGGCGAACAATGCTTTGACCAATGTGCGGGGCCGCCAATCCGTGGCCGAAGCGGGGAATGCACTCGTCGGGGTGACCCCGTACCGCGATCCGCACCACAAGGGCGCGCGCGGAACGCTGGTCACATCGGCCTACGTCAACGGCACGGTATCTTTGACCCAAAGCAGTTTCAGCCGCTGAGTGGAGATTGACCGCCGGGGAGGGATGGTGGACGCACTAGGGTTCGAACCTAGGACCCGCTGATTAAGAGTCAGCTGCTCTACCAACTGAGCTATGCGTCCATATCGCCATTCGCTGATGCGCGTCTTTTTGCGCGGAGCGTTGCGAAGGCGCGCATTTAGCGATTGTCTGCGCTGTGGCAAGGGGCTGCCGCCAGTTTCTTTTGCGGGTGCTGCCTTCAAGCTACCCGGATGATCGCCGACAGAGGATCGAATTGACCGCCATCCAGTGTGATTTTCTCCTGTTTTCGCAGTTCCTCCACGGCGCGTAAAATGTCGCGTTGCAGCAGGCCGGTAGCGCCGTGCAGGTCCCTGATCTGGTAGACGCGGCCATCCGGTGTTGGCGTTTCGATCAGGCGCAATATGGCCGTGCAGGTTGCCGCTTGGGTTGCATCCACGGCGCTGGTTTCGGGTTCGCCCGGCAATACGCCGCGGCGACGCCATAACGGGCGAAGCATCGATAACATTTTTGTCTCCGGGGTCGATTCGCAGGGGTTCGCACGTGCCTGACGGCGTGCGGCGGAATCGATTACACCGGGGATTTAGGCCCGCGTTAACGTTCACAAAAGTCACCCGATGCGGGGACAGCGAAAATATGTGCTATGCAGCCCGCTATGGATCAGGCCATTTTGCATATCGCACAGCTATCGAGCATCGATGCGGTGCTGATGCATGTGCAGGCGACCGGACACCGGTTTGGAGTGCTGCGCCAGAGCTATCACTTCACGCCTCTGTTCCACTCACCGGTCTCTGCCGACACGATCATCTACGCCGATGGCTATTCTCCGGACTGGCAGGCGCTGTATCACAACAAGGATTTCCGCCTGCATGATCCGATACCCGGGCGAACGCTTGCGAAGGGGACAATGCTGAGCTGGGCCGACGCGATTGCGATGGGTGCCGAAACGCCGGAGCAGCAGGAATATTTCGATGCGATGGAGCGCCATGGGCTGAAATACGGAACCGGATTGCCGCTGTTCGGCCCCAGCAACCGTACCGCCTACGCGTCCTTCGATTTCGGGCGGCCCATGACCAGCGAAGACGAGCTCACCGCAATCAAAATTCGCGCGGTCGCCCAGACGGCGCATTTGCGGATTTGCGAGATCTTCGACCGTGACCTGAATTTCCCGCCCCTCTCGGAGCGGGAGCAGGAGGTGATGAAATGGATCGCGCGGGGCAAGTCTAACACCGATATCGGCACGATTATCGGCATCTCGCCGGAGACCGTGCGGACGTATACAAAACGGATTTACGAGAAGCTGGAAGCGAGCGACCGTGTGGGCGCCACGATCAAGGCGCTCAAACTCGGCATCGTGACGTTCTGATTTCTCCGAGCCGAGTCTAGCTTAGCCGCTCAGGCCACTGCGCCGCTTTTGGCGGCTCCACCGGTGCACCATCAGCAGGCTGCCGATGCAGATCATATTGGTCATCATGGATGATCCGCCATGGCTCATGAAGGGCAGGGGGATCCCCACCACGGGCGCAAGGCCCATCACCATCAGCAGATTGATCGCCACGTAAAAGAAGATCGTCGCGGTCATTCCGGCGGCCAGCAACTGGTCGAACCGGTCCTCTGCATTGCGGGCGACTTTCAGGCCCCAGCCGAGGATCATGCCAAACGCGCCGAGCACGAAGATACCGCCCATCAGGCCCCATTCTTCCGCCATGGTCGCGAAGACGAAATCGGTCTGCGGTTCGGGCAAATAATTGAGGTGGCTTTGCGATCCCTCGTTGAAGCCCTTGCCGGTCAGGCCGCCTGACCCGATGGCAATTTTCGACTGTGTGATGTGGTAGCCGGTGCCCAGGGGGTCGCTCTCCGGATCGAGGAAGGTATTGACCCGCTTCTGCTGATAGGGCTGGAGCGCGAAGAAATAGGCCAGCGGCACAGCGGCGGCTGCGGCTATCCCGCCGCCGATGAACCATTTCATCGGCAAACCGGCGAGAAACATGACGGTGCCTGCGCCAAACGCGATGGCCAGCGACGTGCCGAGATCAGGCTGCATCAGCACCAGCGCCATCGGCACGGCGACCAGCCCCGCAGCGGGCAGCAAAGCGCGCCACCCATCGATCATTCCGGTGGGGAGCGAGGCGTAAAAATGCGCAAGGACCAGCACGATGGCCGGTTTCATCACTTCGGAAGGTTGCAAGCGCATAAAGCCCAGCTCCAGCCAGCGCTGTGACCCACCGCCCAGCGTGCCCATCACTTCCACTGCCAGCAGCAGGATCAGGATGAGGACGTAAACCGGGTAAGCGGCGAAACGCGCCAGCTCGCGCGGGAACAGCGCGAGGATGGATGCCATCACCAGAAAGACGGCAAAGCGGATCCAGTGTGACAGCGCATAGGGCTGGAGGCTTCCTCCAGCAGCGGAGAACAGCACGAACCCGCCGAAGCTGGTGAGCAGGATCAGCGGGATCAACATGCCCCATGGCTGCCGGGCAATCGGGGCGGGGATGATGGAGCTCATTGACCGCCCCCCTGTCCAGCCGAGGGCAGTTCGGTGCTTTGCGTTTCGCGTGCCGGGCGCGAGGCGCGGCTTTCGCTCGCTATCGCCTCTTGCTGGGCTGCGGCTGCACGCGCTTCTGCATCGACCCTTGCGGTGATGTCTTCATTGCGCTCGGGAATGGGTTGGACGGACTCGCCCGCCGCCTCGGCATAGGCCGCGTATCGCCGCTCTAGCCGCTGCTGAGCGGTGCCGCCCCACTGCTGCTCGTATCGCCGCAGCGCGTCCATACCCTTCGCCGGGTCGAACAGGAACGTCATTACGTCGCGGGCAATCGGATAGGCTGCGCCTGATCCGCCACCATGCTCGATCACCACCGCGCCGGCATATTTGGGTTTGTCGAGCGGGGCGAAGAACACGAACAGGCCGTGGTCGCGGTACTTCCACGGGCCGGAGCGACCGTCGCTGACGCTCAGGCTGACGACCTGCGCGGTGCCGGTTTTGCCCGCCATCTTCACACCATCGATGGGCAGGCGCGCGCGGCCGGCGGTGCCGGGGCCATTGACCACGTCGCTCATCGCCTGGCGGACGTAGTCCATATCCTCCTTGGAAAAGCCTTCGCTTTTGAAGGTCGGCTTCTTGTCGGACAGCAGCATGCGCGGCATGACGATATTGCCAGTCGCAAGCCGGGCGGACATCACCGCGAGCTGCAGCGGGCTGGACAGATAATATCCCTGTCCGATCGAGGCGTTCACCGTATCGAACGGCTCCCACGGGCGCTCGTATTTCTTCAGCTTCCACGCAGGGTCGGGCACTGTGCCGTAAAACTGGCTGGCGACCGGGAGATCGTATTCCTCGCCCAGGCCGAAGTCGCGGGCCATCTCGGCCACCTTGTCGAACCCGATCTGCTGGGCGAAGTGGTAGTAATAGCTGTCGCAGCTCTGGTAGATGCTCTTGGCCATGTCGACCGTGCCGTGATTGCTCCAGCAATTGAAGAACCGGCTGCCGATACGGCGTCCGCCTGCGCAGGCTATGGTCTCTTTCGGATCGACTCCGGCTTTCAGAAACGCCAGCGAGTGCGTTGGCTTGACGGTAGAGCCGGGCGGGTAGAGCCCTTTCAGCACCTTGTTGCGCAGCGGCACGCGGTCGTTCTCGCGCAGCATGGCGTATTCCAGGCTGCCGATCCCGGCGGAAAAGCTGTTGGGATCGAAGCTGGGCATGGAGGACATGCACAGCAGGTCTCCGGTGTCGCAATCCATCACCACGACAGAGCCGCTTTCGAGCCCGATCCGGCGCGCGGCATAATCCTGCAGCGGACCGTCGATGGTGGTGCGCAGCGGTTGGCCTTGCACGTCGGGCCGCGTCTCCAGATCGCGCACGATCCGTCCCGACGCGGTAACCTCCACCCGCCGCGCGCCCGGCTCGCCGCGAATGACCTGCTCGAACTGTTTCTCCAGCCCGTCCTTGCCGATCTTGTAGCCGGGCGTAACCAGCAGCGGATTGCGCTCCAGCTCGTATTCCTCGGCATTGGCGATGCCGACATAGCCGATCAGATGGCCGACACTGGGGCCTGTAGGGTAATAACGCGAGAAACCGCGCTGCGGGATGACACCGGGCAGCTCGGGCAGGCGCAGGCTGACGGCTGCGAACTGGTCGAACTCCAGCCCGCTGGCGACTTCGATGGGTTGATAGCTGGTGCCCTTGGCAATCTCGTCCAGCAGATCGATCTTCCGGGTCTCGTCCAGGTCCAGCAATTCGCCCAGAACTTCGACCTGCTTTTCCGGATCGGTCAGCCGTTCGGGGATCAGATCGACGCGGAAATCGGCGCGGTTGGCGGCGAGGGGCGCACCGTTGCGGTCGAGGATCCAGCCACGGCGCGGCGGGATCAGGGTGAGATTGACGCGGTTGCTCTCGCTCTCCGTCTCGTATTTCTCGTTCTCGGCAATCGCGATGTAGCCCATCCGCACCGCAAGCAGAGTGCCGATCCCGGCACCAAACGCGCCCAGCACGAAGCTGCGCCGGTCAAAGCTGTTCTTCAGGGTCGAGGCGGTAATGATCTGACGCGATTTTCTGCCCAGCATTAGCCCAGCACCCTCACACGCAGCAGGCGCAGCCGGTCCAGACCGCCGATGATGCGCGCAATGACCGGGAAAGCGAGGATCGAAAGCAAAGCTTGTGGTCCGATTGAGGCGAGGGCGATCAGGCCAATATCGGCCCCTGAGAACAGCGCGGCTCCGACAAGATAGGCGATGATGGCGAAAGCCGCCGCCATCCAGTCCTGCCAGAAACTGCGCCACGGGAACCGCGTATCAAAAAACTCGATGCCCAGCATGATAAGCGAGAACAGCAATATACCGCTGCCGAATGGCTGACCGCTGAATAGATCGTCGAACAGCCCGATGGGGAAGCCCGCCCAGACAGGTAGCAATCCGGGACGGACCAGTCGCCAGCCAAGGAGGAACAACAGCCCAAGCGGCGGTACCAGAGGAATGGCGCTGATGATCGGCAGGAACGGCAGGAGACAGCCGAGCAGGATGGTTCCCCACGGCACGAGGTGGATGAGAATGGGGGAATGATCCCGATTGATCCGGCTGCCATAGGCATCGCTGCGTGATTTGGGATTAAGCTGTTCCATCAGCCCTCATCATCCGCAGCATCTTGGCCGTCGGTATCACCTTCGGAGTCGCCTTCCGGAGTGTCTGAACCGTCATCCTCCGCACCCAGTTCTTCCTCGATGGGAGTCTCTGCGCCCTGCGTGGCCTGTGGCTGGTAGATTTGTTCAACCGACACGTAATCGGTCGCTGCCGGGTCGGAGATCACTCGCGCAATGGCACCGTCATCAGTCAGTTCGCTGACGATGGCGACGGCGATGCCCGGCTCATAGAAACCGCCTGCGCCGCTGGTCACGAAGACATCGCCTTCTTTGAGCGGATTGACGCCCAGATTGATCAGCCGGATATCCAGCCGCCCGTCGCCGCGGCCTTCGGCAAAGGCAACCACTTCGTCGGAAGAGCGGCGCACCGGAACAACGCTTTCGCTGTCGGTCAGCAGCAGGATGCGCGAGCTGTTGCGCCCCACTTCCAGAACCCGCCCGACAATCCCCCGTGCCGAACGCACCGGCATGCCTTCGCGCACACCGTCATTGCGACCGGCCCCCATATAGGCGAACCGGCGCGTGCTGGAGGAGCTGGAGCCGACCAGCCGCGCGACAGTCACCGGCTCGGCATCTTCTCTGGTTAGTCCAAGAAGCCCCTGCAGCCGCGCATTTTCCGTCTTGAGCGCTTCTGCCTCGGCCAGTCGGATGCGGGCAAGTTCCACTTCCTTGCGCAGGGCATCGTTCTGGCTGCCTGCTCTGAGATAGCCCTGAATGCTCTCGATAAAGCCGCGCCCTTCATTGCGCACAGCCGCATTGGCGTCCGCCACCGGTTCTACGGCGTCGGTGGCAATCGTGCGGGGGACCGCCATGAAGCCGGGCTGGAACAGGGAAATGCCCAGAAGCAGCGCGCCAATCAGCGCACCGAGACCGGCGACCACATATCCTGTGAATACCCCGTACTGCGCCCTGCGGGAATGGCCGGAGCGCCGATTGGAAGGCGGCGCCATATGCTGCCCCTCCTTCGCTAGATCAGGCCGTCATCAGGACGCCGCGGTAAATCGGGTCCTCCATCGCGCGGCCAGTGCCCACGGCCACGCAGGTGAGTGGATCTTCGGCAATGCTGACCGGCAGGCCGGTTTCATCGCGCAGATGTTCGTCCAGCCCGGCAATCAGTGCGCCGCCGCCGGTCAGGACAATGCCCTGATCGACAATATCGGCCGCCAGTTCGGGCGCGGTGTTTTCCAGCGCAATGCGCACGCCCTCGACGATCGCGCCGATGGGTTCGCTCAGCGCTTCGGCCAGATGCGACTGGTTGATGCTGATTTCTTTGGGCACGCCGTTTACCAGATCGCGGCCCTTGATGATGATGCTTTCGCCCACGCCATCGGCAGGAGCGACCGCGACGCCATAATCCTTCTTGATCCGCTCAGCCGTGCTTTCACCGATCAGCAGATTGTGGTGTCGGCGCACATAGGAAACGATAGCTTCGTCCATTTTGTCGCCGCCAGTGCGCACCGATGTCGTGTATGCCAGACCGCGCAGCGAGAGCACAGCAACCTCGGTCGTGCCGCCGCCGATATCGACCACCATGGAGCCGACAGGTTCCGTCACCGGCATATCGGCGCCGATGGCCGCAGCCATGGGCTCGAGGATCAGATACACCGCCGACGCACCGGCATTGCTGGCCGCATCGCGAATGGCGCGCTTTTCGACCGAAGTGGAGCCCGAAGGCACACAAATCGTAATCTCGGGATAGCGGAACAGGCTCTTCTTGCCGTGCACCTTGCGGATGAAGTGCTTGATCATTTCTTCCGCGATTTCGATGTCGGCGATCACACCGTCACGCAGGGGGCGGATGGCTTCGATGCTGTCCGGCGTCTTGCCCATCATCAGCTTGGCATCGTCGCCCACAGCCTTGACCCGCTTGATCCCATTGACGGTCTCGATTGCGACAACCGACGGTTCATCCAGAACAATGCCCTGGTCCTGAACATATACCAGAGTGTTGGCGGTGCCGAGGTCGATCGCCATGTTCTGGGAGCCGAATTTGAAAAGATTGCTCAAAAAACTCATCGTGAACCGAATTTCCGTATTACTTATCGTGGGATAGGCCCGGAACTTGCGATCCATCGGGCCCAGTGCGACTGCGAATGCGGCTCCTTAACGATTCGCCGCAGAAAACACCACGGGATTTAGGGGAAAACCGGGGCAAAACACACAGGTCATCTCGTATGACGGGCCACTGGTCGTTATGGTGCCCGCTATGCCGGAAATCCGCCGCCTTCCCGAAGCTCTGGTCAACCGCATTGCTGCGGGCGAAGTGGTCGAGCGCCCGGCGGCGGCGTTGAAGGAATTGACCGAGAACGCAGTCGATGCGGGGGCCAGCCGTATTGCCATCACGCTGGTCGATGGCGGGCTGACCATGATCGAGGTCACAGACGATGGCTGCGGGATGGAACCTGCCGCGATGGCCTTGGCGCTCGAACGCCATGCGACCTCCAAATTGCCCGACGCGCTGATTGGTGAGGCGCAGGCGATCGAGCGGGTCGCCACGCTGGGCTTTCGCGGAGAAGCCTTGCCCTCCATCGCCAGCGTCGCCCGCCTGACGCTTGAAAGCCGCCCGCAAGGCGCGGCGGATGGCTGGCGCAGAGTGGTCGATCACGGCGTTCTGGTGGAGGAGGGGCCTGCCGCCTTGCCGCCCGGCACGCGGGTGCGGGTGGAGCAGGTCTTTGCCAAAGTGCCCGCGCGGCGCAAATTCCTGCGGACATCGCGCAGCGAATATGGCGCGTGTATGGACATTGTCCGCCGCCTCGCCATGGCGCGGCCCGATATCGGGTTTACGCTGACGCACCGCACGGAGAAGGGCGAGCGGCGGGTGCTGGCTTTGCAGCCGGACGACGCCTTGCCCGACCGTGTGGCGCAGATTGTCGCGCGTGAACTCAAAGACAATGGCGTGCTGCTGGACATGGAGCGCCCCGCACCCACCGGCACCATGCGGCTGACCGGCATTGCGGGCCTGCCGACCTACAATCGCGGTGTGGCTGATCACCAATATCTGTTCGTCAATGGCCGCCCGGTGAAAGACCGGGTTCTGGTCGGGGCTGTGCGCGGAGCTTATTCCGATATGCTGGCGCGCGACAGGCATGCGGTGCTGGCCCTGTTCCTGGATCTGCCGCCCGAAGATGTCGACGTGAATGTCCATCCGGCGAAGACCGAAGTCCGGTTCCGCGATGCGCAGGGCGTGCGCGGATTTATCGTCTCTGGCCTCAGACAGGCACTCTCCACCGGCGACCGGCGCAGCGCGCAGGAGGCTGACGCGGGCGCGATGGCGAAATGGCAGCAGGAGCCGGTGCGCGAAGAGCCGTCGCCTGCCTTGCGTTCGATCTTCGAAGGCCGCGACTGGAACGCCAGCACCACGCGCGTAAGTGAACCAGCGCGCCCGTGGAATGCGCCGGATGCCGATGTGATGGCCGCGCCCATGGGCCGCGCGGTGGAGGCCGAGACGGAAGCTCCGATAGAGGACTTTCCTCTCGGTGTGGCGCGCGGGCAAGTCGCCAACACCTATATCGTGGCCGAGGCGAAGGACGGACTGGTGCTGGTCGACCAGCACGCCGCGCATGAGCGACTGGTGCTCGAACGCCTCAAAGCCGCAGGCGCAGCGGAGGCGGTCGCGCGCAGTCAGGCGATGCTGATCCCCGAAGTTGTGGAACTGGAAGAGTTGGCCTGCGACCGTCTCGAAGACGCCGCAGACAAGCTGGACACGCTGGGCCTGTCGATCGAGCGTTTTGGCCCCAATGCCATGCTGGTCCGCTCTCTGCCTCACGCGCTGGCAGGCGGCGATCCGCATAAGCTGCTGCAGGACATTGCCGACGATCTGGCGAAGCATGGCGAGAGCCTGCTGCTGGGCGAAAAGCTGGACCTAGTGCTGGCTACAATGGCGTGCCACGGTTCGGTAAGGGCAGGGCGTACATTGCGGGTGGACGAGATGAACGCGCTGCTGCGCGAAATGGAGAGAACACCGCGGTCGGGCCAGTGCAATCACGGGCGACCGACCTGGGTGAAATTGGGGATGGATGATGTCGAGAAACTGTTCGGGCGCCATTAGCGCGGTTCTGGCTGCGGGGCTGCTCTCCGCCTGTTCGGGCGGGGAAATTCCCGAAGAGCCTGATTTCAGGCTGGGCGCATTGGGTGCGCCCGATATCGAGAAGCACGAGATTTACGGCACAGTCTGCGGCTTTCGCGCCGCAGGTGGCAGTATTCAGGCGCTGGCGCTGATCCAGCCGGACAAGGCGTGGATCAAGATCGGGCCGGAAGCGACTCCTCTACCGCTGAGCGAAGACGCCGAGGCAGGGGAAGAGAAAGGTCCGCTCGGCATCGGGCTCATTTACGGCAACGAGGCTGCTGTCCTGACGCTCACACCCAGCGGCGAGGAGCGCGCATCGGGCGGGGGCCGTTTGGAAATGGAAAGCGGGCTGACCTTGCAGACCAGCGAGAACCAGCTGGTCGAGCTAGACGGCATTCTGCAATGCTCTTCAGGCTCGATCTAGGGCGCGGTTAGTCCTCAATCGGCGCGTCCGGGTCACGCACTTGGATCAACCCGTTGCTGATCATTTCGAGCACGGGTTCGTCATGCTGATTGAAAGTCGTCCCGTGTGATTTGAAGATGCCCATCTCGCGGCGCGATTTGCTCCGCCGTTTCTCGAGCACTTCGGCTTCCACCCGCAGGGTATCGCCGGGATAGACGGGCTTCTTCCATCGCAGCTGATCGACGCCCGGAGAGCCGAGACCCGCCTGCGCATTGTCTTTCATATTGTCGACCATCATCCGCATGGTCATCGCGCAGGTGTGCCATCCGCTCGCGGAAATCCGCCCGAAATGGGTCTTCGCCGCAGCTTCGTTGTCGAGGTGAAAGGCCTGCGGATCATACTTGCCCGCAAATTCCAGCACTTCCTCCATGGTCACTTCGTAATGGCCGTAACTGGAAGTGGAGCCGATCGCGATGTCTTCGTAATAGAGCATCACAGCGCTGTAGCCGTTACAGGGTGGGGCGCAACACCATCCATATTGCCATGCCGATCATCGCCAGATTTTCGCTGAGCGAGATAAAGCCCAGCGGCACATTCCCGCTGCCGCCGACACAGGCGCATTTGATGTCGCGCTTCTGGATGTAGACCGCGTAGAACACGCTGGCCGCGCCAATGCTGCCAATGGTGAGCGCTATGGGGATGGAAAGCCACGGCAGAATCCGCCCCGCCATCAGGACCGCCGCAATGGCTTCCAGAAAGGGATAGGCATAGGCGTAGGGCACCCAGCGCTTGCCCAGCAGATCATAGCCGACAAACATGGTCGAAAATTGCTCGACATCCTGCAGCTTGAGCATGGCGAGCATGGCCATCGAGAATGCGACAAACCATTCGGCGGTGCGAATATGGAACGGGGTGTCGTACACGAAGAGCGCGAGCGATATGGCGAGCGCCGCGCCCACCGCAAAGACTGCAAGAACGGGCGTATAGCTCTTTGCGTCCGGGTCTTTGTCGCCCGTGCCGAAATGCTTCTGCAGATCAGTGTAGCCGCCGATCCGCGACCCACCGATGAAGGTTTGGGGCGTGGTCTTTACCCCGTGCTTTTCCTTGAACGCATCGGTCTCCTCGCGGGTCGTCAGGTGATGGTCCTCGACCGCAAAACCCTCTCGCTCGAGGAGCCATTTGGATTTGATACCGTAGGGACAGACATGCTTGTCCATCACCATACGGTAGAGCTGCGCGGTCGGTTTGGAGCTCATGCGTTATCCCCGACCTATGCCCGGTACGAAGGCACCCGGCCATCTTCGCCCAGATCGGGAATGATCCGGTAACGCGCGAGGATCAGGCTGAAGAGGCCAAAGGTGAGGAGGCCGATTGCCACCAGTGTGAACACAATTCCGTCACCTGCAAGCGAGGCCACCGCATCGCCCAGAGTTTTGATCTGCTCGCTTCCCGCTGACAGGAAGCCAGCCTGAAACAGCGACCAACCGATGATGGCGTAGACCACCGCGCGGGCCATGAACCCAGCTCCGCCAAGCATCCGGGTGGCATCAGGCGCCTGCGCGCTGATACGGTTCATGAAGGAGCCTGTGACGGCTTTCTTTCCTTGCGAGAAAGCTGCGGCAAAAAACGCGATGCCAAGGATGCCGAGGACCACGCCGCCCAGTTCAAAAGACAAAACGCCGGATGCAGCCTCCTGCGCTCCGCCGCCGGACCCGCCGCTGCTGGTGGTTGCAAATTTGAATGCCGAATAGGCGAGGGCCAAGTGACCGATTGCGCTGCCTGCATGGCCGATGCGTTTGCCCCAGCCTTTGGTGTCGCTGCCTTCGTTCTCGATATCGAATAGGGGCGAGCAGAAGCGGAAGAGGGCGTATGCGATCAGGCCGACAACCATCAGCCACAGGATGGCGGTCCCGGCCGGGAAATCCTCTATGGCTTTGAAAATGCCGTTCGTGCCCTCGGAAATTCTGCCGACGCTGGTGAGCGCGATGAGGCCGAGGACAGCATACAAGATCGCGCGGCTGAAATAGCCAACCCGCACCAACCAATTGAATTTCTCAGACTTGTCTACCACCGCAATGCTCCGTTGATCTTTTGCCACCAACGGAGAGCGGCGGGATTAGTGCCGAGAATGTTCAGACATTGAATTTAAACAGCAAAACGTCACCGTCCTGCACGTCGTAATCCTTGCCTTCCTGTCTCAGCTTACCGGCCTCGCGCGCCGCGCTTTCGCCGCCCAGTGTTACATAGTCGTCGTAGGCGATGGTTTCGGCGCGGATGAAGCCGCGTTCGAAATCGGTGTGGATTTCGCCTGCGGCCTGCGGTGCCTTTGCGCCTGCGGGGAAAGTCCATGCGCGGGATTCCTTGGGCCCAGCGGTGAAGAAGGTGTTGAGGCCCAGCAGCTCGTACCCTGCGCGGATTACGCGGGCGAGACCGCTTTCTTCCAGCCCCAGTTCAGCGAGAAATTCGGCGCGTTCCTCACCTTCCATCGCAACCAGCTCGGCCTCGATAGCAGCAGAGACAACCACCGCCTGCGCCCCCTCGGCCTCGGCCTTGGCGAACACTCTTGCGGAGAGTGCATTGCCTTTCGCCGCGTCTTCCTCGGCGACGTTGCAGACATACAGAACCGGCTTGGCAGTCAGGAGCTGGGCCTGTGCAAACAGGCGCTCTTCCTCGTCACCTTCTGGCTCGGTCAGACGAGCGGGCTTTCCTTCTTTCAGCAGACCAAGTGCCTGGCCAAGCACACTGGCGAGCGCCTTGGCTTCCTTGTCGCCCGCAGTGGCGCGCTTCTCGGCATTGGAAACGCGCTTCTCGAGGCTTTCCATGTCGGCCAGCAGCAATTCGGTTTCCACCACTTCGGCATCCGCGATGGGGTCGACGGTGTTGGAGACGTGCTGGATGTCGTCATCTTCGAAACAGCGCAGGACATGGACGATGGCGTCCACCTCGCGGATGTTGCCGAGGAACTGGTTGCCCAATCCCTCGCCGCTGCTGGCGCCTTTGACCAGCCCGGCAATGTCGGTGAAGCCGAGCTGGGTGTAGATCGTCTTGGCGCTTTTTGCGATTGCCGCGATCTTTTCCAGCCGCGGATCGGGCACGGCGACCTGCCCAACATTGGGCTCGATCGTGCAGAACGGATAATTGGCAGCCTGCGCTGCCTGTGTTTCGGTGAGGGCGTTGAATAGAGTGGACTTGCCGACATTGGGCAGGCCAACGATCCCGCAGCGGAATCCCATGGGGTGTCTCCAGAATTAGATTTGGCGCGCCTTTAACGGGGACGCGGCGGCAACACCAGCAATCAGTCGTGCACCGCGCGCATCAGCGGCCCGTATGCCGATCCGCCCAGCCAGCTGAGCTGCGCATCGCGGGTTGCTTCGTTAATGGCCAACTGCGCCATACGGCCACCACTGACCGGTGCGCGCAGGGGGCGCGTACCCGCCGGCATGGCTATAGTCTTGGCGATCAAGCGGGGGATGTCCATCGGATCGGCGGTGCGGCCGGAGCCGTCTTCGGTGCCCATCCGCTCCACCGCAGCAGGATAGCCAGCCAGATGCTTCTGCTCGGCCCGCGCTTTGAGCTCGCTGGCATAGCGGTTGCGGTTGACCCACACCTTGGTGGGATAGCCGCCGGGTTCGACGATCGTGACCTCGGTATTATGCGGAACCAGCTCGTAGGCCATCGCCTCGCTCATGGCCTCCAGCGCGAATTTGGTCGCTGAATAATGGCCGGTGAAGGGTAGAATAACCCGGCCGAGCTGGCTGCTGATCTGGAAGATCTGTCCGCTGCCCTTCGCCCGCATTCCCGGCAGCACGGCGCGCGCCATCCGGTGGCAGCCATAGACATTGATGTCGAACATCATCTGCGTGGCTTCCATGTCCTGCACTTCGACCGGGCCGGACAGACCAATCCCGGCATTGTTGACCAACACATCGAGCGGGCCGCCATTGATCCGTTCGGCCTCGGCCACACCGGCCATCACGCTCTCATCGTCCTGAACATCGATCTCGATCACAAACAGGTCGAGCTTCTCGGCAATCGCCAGATCGCGCAACTCGTCTGCCTCGGGCCGGGGCATGTTGCGCATGGTGGCAAAGACCCGCGCGCCGAGACGAGCATAATGCTCCGCGCCCAGCTTGCCGAAGCCCGAAGAGCAACCGGTGATGAGGATCGAGGTACCGGTCAGGTCGATGGGCGCCTCGATCATGTCCGACTGCGCCCGCAGATTGGTCGCGGCGAGGGCAGTGGTGGCGGCAGCGCCTGCGAGCAGAGTACGGCGGGTAAGGGTGGTCATCGGGTAAGCCTTTCGTTCCGGCCATGCCTAGCCAAGTGGATGGCGGGCTGTCGAGAGCAACGCGCGGGCGGCATGGGTGCTTACCCAAATTTCAGGAATTCGGGCTAATGGCGAGGTATGAAAAACATTCGCCAGACCGCCCTGATCGCCATTGCTGCAACGCTCCTTTCCGGCTGCGGCGTTGGCCCCGAAGCCCGCTATGAACGCGCGGTCGAGAGCTTTGCCGCGCATGATCTTGCCTCGGCCCGCCTGGACCTGATTTCCGCATTGCAGGAAAAGCCCGGCGATCCGGCCATGCTTCTTCTTCTCGCACGCACACAGATCGGCCTTGGTGACGGGGAGGGCGCGACATCGACGCTGCAAACGCTCGCTGGCTTGCAAGAGCCCGACGAGGAAACCCGCGCCCTGCTGGCTACGGCGAACGTCTTGCGTGGTAGAGCAGATGAAGCCCTTGCAATAATCGACGGCGATAAAGGGATCGAAGCGGAACGCGCGCGCGCGCTCGCCCATATCGCCAAGGGCGATTATGCCGAGGCCGAAGCAGCTCTGGACCGCGGTCTGGAGCTGGACGGCAGCAAGGCAGAGTTGCAAGCGACCGCTGCGCGATTCGCCTTGGGTCAGGGTAATTTCGAAAAGGCCCGGACGCTTGTGGCCGCAGCGCTGGAAGAGAATCCTGAACTGCTCGACGCGCTGCTGGCGAGCGGGCAGATCGAAACCGCAGATGGCAAACTGCCCGCTGCACTCAAGGCCTATGATACCGCGCTCGCGCTGCATCCCGCGAATGTGCAGGCCATGATCGGCAGGCTTGGTGTGCTTGGCGATATGGGCCGGCTTCAGGAGGCCAAAACCCAATTGGCCGACGTGAGTGAGCAGGTCCCGAACCGGCCCGACGTGCTCTATCTGCGCGCGCGGTTTGCAGGCGAGAATGGCGACTGGGAACAAGCCCGCTCCATCCTTCAGCCGCACGAGGACGCCATACGCAGCAGCGCCGCGTTGCAAGTGCTGTATGCCCAGACTTTGCTTGAAATGGGGCAAGTCGAGCAGGCGCGCAGCTGGATCGCGCCCGTGGTGCGCCGGTATCCCGGTCAGCGCCTGGCCCGCCGGGTAATGGGCGAAGCGCAGCTTCGCTCGGGTGACGCAAAAGCTGCTCTGGCCTCGCTCGCAATGATTGCCGAACGACCTGATGCCGGGGCCAACGAACTGCGTCTGGCGGCGCAGGCTGCCGAGCGCGCCGGTGACCCGCGCGCCAATGCTTTCGCCAGCCGGGCCAGCCGGCCTGCTCCGGAGTGGATTGCCACTGAAATCGCCAAAGCTGACGCAGCCATGCGCGAAGGGCGCTGGGGTGATGCTGCGGCCAGCTATGGCCGGATCAAGCAGCGCTCATCACGTCCGAACGCGATTGTGCTCAACAATTACGCCTATGCCGAAGGGCAGCTGGGCAATGACGACAAGGCTGTGGGGCTGGCTCTGGAAGCGGTGAAACTTGCTCCCGAAAACCCCTCCATCCTCGATACAGCAGGATGGCTGCTGGCCAGCACAGGTCAGGACAAGCAGCGCGGCATCACGATGCTGGAGAAAGCAGCCAAGCTCGATCCGGGCAATGCGACCATCGCCGACCATCTGGCGCGCGCGAAAAGCTGATCTGCAAACAAAAAAGGCCCCTCCCGATCAGGGGAGAGGCCTCTTTGCCGGATCGAACCGGCTTTTGAATGTTGCCTATCAGGCGAAGGCAGGCTGGCTGCCGATGCTGCGCCGGCGGCGACGCATCAGGCCCAGACCGATAAGCGCCGCAGCGAACATGCCCATCATGCCCGGCTCGGGGACCGGCGTACCGCTGGTCGAGCCACCGCTGGTGGTCGAACCGCCGGTTGTGGTGCTGCCGGTCATTTGACCACTGGCCGACGTGACGCCGTCAATACCGGTGATACCCTGATAGCGCACAAAGAAGTCAGTCAGTGTCAGCGATGCGAGCGGGTCTGCGAAGTTGAGCGTCAACGAACCGCTTCCGGTTTCGCCCGCACCCACACCGTTAGCATTGCCGGCACAGGAATTGCTGTCGGCGGCCTTGAAGCACACGTCGACCGTCCCGATGCCATTCGGATAGCGCGAATCCGTGACCGTGAACGGATAGGCACCCGTCGAGGTCGCGCCGGAAATGTCCGGATCGGTGTTGAAGGAGAAGCTGGTGATGCGCGAGTCCGCTCCGTCATCGGTCAGGTTCGCGACCGAATAGTCGAAGCTGTAGGCGCCGTCCTGCACCCCGGTGAGGGTGAAGGTAATCGACGACCCCAGCTGGCCGTGGGTCACGCCGTTGGAAAAGCCGTCATAATTGATCGTAAAGCTTTCGCCGACATTGGTGCTGTCGAGGGTGATCGGCTCGGCGACGGCCGGGGCCGCAAAGGCCAGGGCAACGGCACCGAAAAGCTTTTTTGCGCTGCTTAGTCCAAACACGAGGGTGTATCCTTCTGGTGATCCAAAGTGGTTTACCAGAATAAAAGCAACATCCGTGCCAGATCAGGAAACTGGCGGGAGGCGATGGTTAACCGGGGCCTGCCGATCCGGTACCTGTCAAACGGGCCGACAGGTCGCGGGCTCGGGTCAGTCCTGCATGCGGCTTGCGACGTCGCTCATGAAGCGGGGGTTGTCCCCCTGGGCGAGCCACTCCGCCTCTGCACCCACAGCGCCGAGCATGTGGACGAGCTGGTCCATTTCTGCCTTGGCATAATTGCCCAGCACATAGCCATGCACCGCGTCCTTGTGACCAGGATGGCCGATGCCCAGCCGGATGCGGCGGTAATCGGGGCCGACATGCTGGCTGATCGAGCGCAGGCCGTTGTGCCCGGCATGGCCGCCGCCATCCTTCACCTTCACTTTGTAAGGCGCGAGATCCAGTTCGTCATGAAACACGGTGAGCGCGTCCGGCTCCAGCTTGTAGAACCGCAACGCTTCGCCAACACTGCGTCCGCTCTCGTTCATGAACGTGGCGGGCTTTAGCAGAATGATCTTCTCACCGCCGATGCGGCCTTCCTGCACCCAGCCGGAAAACTTCTTCTGGACGGGATCGAAGCCGTGCATATCCGCGATGACGTCCACCGCCATAAAGCCCACATTGTGCCGGTTCATGGTGTATTTCGGTCCGGGATTTCCGAGGCCTGTCCAGATTTGCATGGGTGCTAGATAGTGGAACCGGCGCGCGGGGCAATGTTTGAGTTTTTGTTTGAGGCCCTGCGGGCGGGGTGCATCCGCACCCCTTGCTACGCCGCATAAGCGGCGGCGCGCGGTCGCGCGCTGTCGTCGCCTATGGCGCCGATACTATCGCCAAACGAAACCGACCCTCATTGATCTCGGTCGCGACCAGCGACCGACAGAGGCCCGACCGGGCCGCCCGCAGCGAAGTGCCCGAAGGGCGCGAGAGCGAGGATAGCCCAGGGAGCGGATGCGACCGCCGGCGCTTGAGGCCAAACAAAAACGCCGGCCTCTCGCGAGACCGGCGTTCCTTGTTCGGTATAGGCGACCAGAGCTTAGCTCTTGTCTTCCTGTTCCTGTGCCGCGTCGGCATCCGGGCCCTGCTCGGTAGCAGCGGTTTCGCCCGGCTCCATGCCTTCGCCCGTCTGGTCGTCGCCAGCTTCTTCTTCGCTCTTCTTGAGCGCGGAAGGAGCAACCAGCGTTGCGATGGTGAAGTCGCGGTCGGTGATGGCGCTTTCGCTACCTTCGGGCAGCGACAATTCGCTGATGTGGATAGAATCGCCGACTTCCTTGCCGGTGACGTCGATTTCGATCTGACCAGGGATCAGGTCGGCATCGCAGACCAGTTCCAGCTCGTGACGAACCACGTTGAGAACGCCGCCCTTCTTGAGGCCGGGGCTGGCTTCTTCGTTGACGAACACGACCGGCACGTTGACGTCGATCTTCGCGCCTTTGACCAGACGATAGAAGTCGGCGTGGATCGGACGATCGGTTACGGGGTGGAAAGCGACATCCTTGGGGATGGTGCGGAAGCTCTCTCCGCCAATCTCGATCTGGACGAGGCTGTTCATGAAGTGGCCGGTGCCAAGCTGGCGGACCAGTTCTTTTTCCTCGACATGGATCGGGGTGGGTGCAGTCTTGCCGCCATAGACAACGGCGGGGACACGGCCTTCACGACGCAGTGCACGGGAGGCTCCCTTGCCAGCCCGTTCGCGCGTCTCGGCCGGAAGAGTCAGAGCGTCGCTCATAATCGCTTACCTTTCGAAATACGGTGTTTGTAATTTCGGATCCGCCACACCTCCAGGGATGAACATGGCGTCCGAAGGCGCGGCACATAGGGGCGAGGGGGCGTATTGGCAAGCAAATAGGGCGGCGAAAGAGCGCCAGACACGAGGGGCGCGCGCGGCCTAACGCATACGGGTGACGGTATAGCCAGCCTTGCGCAGCAAAACCGGCAATCCCTGCGGTCCACCCATATGCCCCGCGCCCACCGCAATCAGCGGCTTGGGCTGTTGCTGCAGCATGGTGACGATCACCGGCATCCAGTCCCGGTTGCGCCCCTCGACCAATGCCTCGCGCAGTTCGGGATCGTCCAGCAATGTTTCCGCATCGGGGTCGAGCAGCGCCTCGACATCACCGGCCAGCCAGCGCTGGACAGTTTTCTGGCGGAAGGAATCGGGCCGGGTGGTTTCTTCTACGGTCAGCGAAAGGAGGTCGCGCTGGTCGGCCTCGGGCAAGGCATCGAACACGCCAAGCTGTGCTTGGACACCCTCGATTTCGCGGATTGGTCGGCGCCCTTGAAAGTCTGTCGCAAGCGCCTTGTCCACGCCGTTCTCGGTCTTCGATGCGCCCTTATTGGTCTGGGCCAGAATAAGCGCCGCGCCCCAGCTTTCGATCGCCCGGAAATCGCCCGCATCATAGGGGCTGCGTTCGATAAGTTCGGCTAGTTCCTCGTGCTGCGATGCGGGCAGGCGCTCGGTCAGCAAGGGCTGTCCGGGCGAATGCGACATGCCGAGAAAGGTCATCGCAATCGATTCCGTGTCTTCCAGCGCGGCTATTTCGATCGCCAGAAGATCGGCCTCTCCAATGGCCTGCTCCACCGGCTCGCTGCGCCAGCGTGTGTTGTCGGGCAAGGCATGGATGGTGCCGAACAGCCAGCCTTCTACCGCGCCGCCATCGGAGGTTATTTCCCAGATTGCGGGCGTGCCGGTCTGGACAGGCGAGGGCGGTGCCTCGCCCCTGTCACAAGCGCTCGCGCCCAGCAGGAGCGCGGCGACAATGATCGGTTTAAGCGGATTGAACGGGAATTTCACTGCACCCGAAAAGTAGGGATCCCGCGCTGCGCCAGCAAGTCCTGCACCGAATTTCGGCCCGCCAGATGGCCTGCGCCCACAGCCATGAAGACGGTGCCCGGGGTGTCCAGCCGGTCGTCGATCCACACGGCCCAGTTGGCATTGCGGGAATAAAGCAGCCGGTCGGCAAGCAGCGGATCATCCGCGAAAGCTTCGTTCAGCAATGCGGCCAGCCCCTCGGCATCGCCGACAGCCCATTCATCGACCATCTTCTGCAATTCATCCGCCAGCGTGTCGATTTCCTCGGCGCCTTCCAGCAGGAACCGCATCTGCGCATCGAGTGGCAATTCGTCGAAGATCGACATCTGGAATTCGATCGTCTCCAGCGCGCCGCGCACCTTGGTGTCGCCGACCGTCGCCTCCAGCACGGTTTCCGCGCCCGCTTCAGGGGAGAAGCCCTGCTGCATCAGCGCGGTATTGCTCAGCATCAGCGCGGCGAACCATGGCTCCATGGAATCGAAGGAATTGAGCGGCAGGCTGAGTTTTGTGAGCGCAGTTTCGTAGGTCGCGCGCTGTTCCTCATCCATCAAGTCACGCAAGGTGCCTTCGGAGAGCAGCGCCTTGCTGACGATAATCTGCTGCATGGCAGCCAACGATTCCGGTGTGGAATCGATCTCTGTCACCAGCTCGCTGGAGCGGTCCAGAGCATCGGCCACAGTCCCGCTATACCAATCGACATCGGCAGGCAGCGAATGGACGGTGCCGAACAGATAAATCGTGGTATCCTCGTCCGCGACCTTCCACAGGGCCGGGCCATCGAGCTGCATTTCCTCCGCAGCGACCATTTCGGTGGCCACAGGCGTGGGCAGCGATTGCTCCTGCGCGGCAAGCGGGGCGGCCAATGCCGTGCTCACGAAGGCAAGCGTGGCTGCGGCGAAGGATTTACGGAATTTCAAACGCATGATGGCTCCTTAGGTCCGGTGCATGTGGCAGCACAACCGTGAACGCAGCGCTAACGCTCCAATAATTTCGGACCGAAAGCAGGCCCCGTCCCATTCGTGTAAATGCCGCAGTGCAGCATTGACCCTTACGGGTGGGTGGGGCAGTGGCCTCGCCCATGACAACCGCGCCTGCCACCATGCCTAACACCAAGTCCAACAGCGTGCCCGAACGCCATCCGGCCAAATCCTTCCAGGACATGATCCTCGCCCTCCACGATTTCTGGAGCGCGAACGGATGTCTGATCCTACAGCCCTACGATATGCGGATGGGCGCGGGCACGTTTCACACCTCCACCACCCTGCGCGCGCTTGGGCCGGAGCCGTGGAACGCGGCCTTCGTGCAGCCCTGCCGCCGTCCGACCGACGGGCGCTATGGCGAGAACCCCAACCGGCTGCAGCATTACTACCAGTATCAGGTGATCCTGAAGCCGAGCCCGGCCGACATTCAGGACCTCTATCTCGAAAGCCTGCGCGTCATCGGGATCGACCCGCTGAAGCACGATATCCGCTTTGTTGAAGATGACTGGGAAAGTCCGACGCTGGGCGCATGGGGCTTGGGCTGGGAAGTCTGGTGTGACGGGATGGAAGTCACCCAGTTCACCTATTTCCAGCAGATGGGCGGTTTCGACTGCAAACCGGTTGCGGGCGAGCTGACCTACGGCCTCGAACGTCTGGCGATGTATATCCAGGGCGTCGACAATGTGTACGACCTCGATTTCAATGGACGCGGCGTGAGCTACGGTGAGGTGTTTCTCGAAAACGAGAAGCAGATGTCGAAGTGGAATTTCGAAGTCGCCGATACGGGCGCGCTGTTCGACCTTTTCAACAAGGCCGAGGCCGAGTGCAAGAATGCGCTGGAACACAACGTCCCCATCGCGGCCTATGAGCAGGCGGTGGAGGCCAGCCATATCTTCAACCTGTTGCAGGCCCGCGGCGTCATCAGCGTTCAGGAACGCGCCAGCTATATGGGCCGGGTGCGCGATCTGGCCCGTGGGTCTTGCGAGAAGCACATGGAGAAAGAGAAAGCTGGCTGGGCCGAGAAATATCCGGAGTGGTCGGCATGATACACTTATTCCCCATGTCCGTTCGTGCTGAGCCGGTGGCGCTTCGCGCCGTCTTCGACTCCGAAGCACGTTCGCACCAACGCCCTTCGACAAGCTCAGGACGAACGGAAATCCGTAATGGCTGACTTCCTCCTCGAACTCCGCAGCGAAGAGATCCCCGCCCGGATGCAGAAGGGCGCGCGCGCTGAACTGGAAAAGCTGTTCCGCCGCGAACTGGACGCTGCGGGTGTGTCCATCGGCGACGTCACCGTCTGGTCGACCCCGCGCCGTCTCGCCCTCATCGCACGCGATCTGCCTGAGCAAACCGAGGCGGTGAGCGAAGAGGCCAAGGGGCCACCCGAAGCCGCGCCCGATCAGGCCGTCGACGGGTTCTGCCGCAAGAACGGCGTCACGCGCGACCAATTGGAAGTCCGCGACGTCAAAGGCCGCCCGACCTATTTCGCGGTCATCAACAAGCCGGGGCAGGCGGTGGCCGACCTGCTCGCCGGCGCGATCCCTGCGATCATCCGCGACTTCAGTTGGCCCAAGTCTATGCGCTGGGGCGATGCCTCGATTAGCACGGAGAGCCTGCGCTGGGTGCGGCCGTTATCGGGCATCGTCGCGCTGCTGGGCGACACCATCGTCGAATGCGAGGTGCATGGCGTCACTTCGGGCGCGGTCACGCTGGGCCACCGTTTCCACCACTCGGGGGACATCACCATCGGCGATGCGGACGATTACGCGGTGAAATTGCGCGCGGCCCATGTGATAGTCGATCACGAGGAACGCCAGAACCTCATCCGCACGGGCGCAGCGCAGGTTGCGACCGAGGCCGGCCTCAAACTGGTCGAGGACGAGGGGTTAGTGGTCGAGAATGCCGGCCTGACCGAATGGCCGATCCCGCTGCTCGGCCGGTTCGAGGATGATTTCCTCGAAGTCCCACCGGAAACCATCCAGCTGACCGCCCGCGTGAACCAGAAATACTTCGTATGCGAGGATGCAGCGGGCGAACTCGCCAACGCATTCATCTGCACCGCCAATATCGAAGGCAGCGACGGCGGCGCGGCGATTGTCGATGGCAACCGCAAAGTCCTCGCCGCCCGGCTGTCCGACGCGCGCTTCTTCTGGGATGTCGACCGCAAGAAGACGCTGGAAGAACACGCCAAGGGTCTGGAGCGGATCACCTTCCACGAGAAGCTGGGCACGGTTGCCGACAAGGTCGAGCGCGTCGCCAAGCTGGCGCGCTGGCTGGTGGAAGAGGGGATAACACAACCAACATCCGTTCGCCCTGAGCCTGTCGGAAGCGAAGCTGACGCGGAGCGTCAACGGCAGCGACCTGCGCCCGCCAATCGTACTTCGACAAGCTCAGCACGAACGGTGGAAGAGTTGGCCGACCAAGCAGAACTCGCCGCGCGCCTGTGCAAGGCCGACCTCGTCACCGAAATGGTCGGGGAATTCCCTGAATTGCAAGGCCTTATGGGCGGCTACTACGCCCGCGCCGAGGGCCTGCCCGATGCCGTCGCCGACGCCATCCGCGATCATTACAAGCCAGTCGGGCAGGGCGATGAAGTGCCAACTGCGCCGGTCACGGTGGCAGTGAGTTTGGCCGACAAGCTTGATACGCTCTTCGGATTTTTCGATATTGGAGAGCTACCGACAGGCTCTAAGGATCCTTTCGCGCTCCGCCGTGCGACAATCGCAATTATCCGCCTAATTGAAACCAACGAGATTCGCGTTCTTGTTAGTGAGGTCGCGCGATTTTGGAACACTGACGAGACGGTTGGGCCCGGACTTCAAGTCGAAGATTTTATGCATGATCGCCTTGGCGTTATGATGAAGGAAGCTGGCGTTCGCTATGACGTGGTGCAAGCATCCACTGAGCTCGGAACTCGGCTCGACGGCGACATCTGGCGTGTTCGGCGTCGTGCTGCTGCCCTCCAGGCCTTCATTGAAACCGACAACGGCACCAATCTTCTCGCCGGATACAAGCGGGCTGCGAACATCCTCAAGAAGGAGGAGTTCACGGCGGCTGAGGAAAAATCGCTGTCCTACACGCCCGAACCTGCCGAAAAGGCGCTGGGCGTTGCGCTCGCAGATGCAGAACCCAAAGCCGCTGCCGCTGTCGAAGCAGAAGACTTTGCCGCAGCAATGGCGGCGCTGGCCAGCTTACGGACGCCGATCGACACGTTTTTCGAAGAGGTGATTGTCAATGCCGATGAACCGGAGAAGCGCACCCACCGACTGGGCCTGCTCGCGCGGTTCCGCGATGCGGTGCACACCGTGGCCGATTTCAGCCGGATCGAAGGGTAAGCGGAAGGTGACACTCGATACTCCTGAAGGCAGATCAAATTCGCTATCTTTCAATAATTTGCCGCAAACTCCTAGTTCATCGAAACCCTCGCTTCACTGTCACCCTGAAGGGCATCTGCAATGACTGATACGGTCTATACATTCGGCGGCTCTTCCAAGGCCACAGACGCCCGCGCGAAGGACAAGACCATCGTCGGCGGCAAGGGCGCAAACCTTGCGGAGATGGCGGAGATCGGCCTGCCGGTACCTCCCGGCTTCACGCTGACCACAGAGGAATGCCTGCGCTACCTCGATCAGGGCGGCGAATTCCCCGAAAGCTTGCGTCATGATGTCACTTCTGCCCTCGGCCATATCGAGGAAACGGTGGGTAAGCGACTGGGCGATAAGGCAGACCCGCTTCTGGTGTCGGTCCGCTCGGGTGCGGCAATCTCCATGCCGGGGATGATGGACACAGTCCTCAATCTGGGCCTGAATGACGAGACGGTCGAGGGCCTTGCCGCCATCGCAGGCGATGACCGTTTCGCCTGGGACAGCTATCGCCGCTTCATCCAGATGTATTCCGACGTGGTGCTCGGCGTGGATCACGGCCTGTTCGAGGAAGCACTCGAAATCGCCAAGGAAGACAATGGCTTCTACAACGATACCGAGATGTCGGCTGAAGACTGGAAAGTGCTGGTCGGCGAGTACAAGCGCATTGTCCAGGAAGAGCAGGATGCGCCGTTCCCGCAGGATGTGACCGAGCAATTGTGGGGCGCGATCCGCGCCGTGTTCGATAGTTGGGACAGCGAGCGGGCGAAAATATACCGCCGTCTCAATGATATACCGCATGATATGGGCACGGCGGTGAATGTTCAGGCGATGGTGTTCGGCAATATGGGCGATACGTCGGCCACCGGCGTTGCCTTCACCCGCGATCCCAGCACGGGCGAGCGGACCTATTACGGCGAATGGCTGGTCAATGCGCAGGGCGAGGACGTGGTCGCCGGCATCCGCACGCCGCAATATTTGACCAGAGATGCGCGGGAGCGGGCGGGGGCCAAACCGCTGAGCATGGAAGAGGCCATGCCCGACGCCTATCGCGAGCTGGCGCGCGTGTTCGACCTGCTGGAAAAGCATTACCGCGACATGCAGGACATCGAGTTCACGGTGGAACGCGGCAAACTGTTCCTGCTGCAGACACGCAACGGCAAACGCACGGCCAAGGCGGCGCTGAAAATGGCGGTCGAGATGGTTGGCGAGGGGCTGATCGACGAGACCACCGCCATCCGCCGCATCGATCCCATGGCGCTCGACCAATTGCTTCACCCGACGCTGGATCCGGATGCAAAACGTGACGTCATGACGGCGGGTTTGCCTGCTTCACCGGGCGCGGCCAGCGGCAAGATCGCGCTCGATGCGGACACTGCGGAACAATGGGCCGCACGGGGGGAAAGCGTCATTCTGGTGCGCGTGGAAACCAGCCCGGAAGACATTCACGGCATGCACGCTGCGCAGGGCATCCTGACCGCGCGTGGCGGCATGACGTCACACGCAGCCGTGGTGGCGCGCGGCATGGGGCGGCCTTGCGTTTCGGGAGCTTCGCAAGTCTCGATTGACCGCGAGGGCCGCACCTTGCGGATCGGCAGCCGCGAGCTGGCCGAGGGCGATGTCATCACCGTCGATGGCGGCAACGGGCAGGTCATGAGCGGCGAAGTGGCGACCATCGAACCCGAGCTCGATGGCGATTTCGGAGTCATCATGGAATGGGCCGATCGCCATCGCCGGATGCGCGTGCGGACCAACGCAGAAACGCCCGATGATTGCCGCAGGGCGCGCCAGTTCGGCGCAGAAGGCATTGGCCTGTGCCGCACAGAACATATGTTCTTCGATGCAAGCCGGATCAGCGCCGTTCGCCAGATGATCCTGGCAGAAGACGAGCGCGGGCGGCGTGAGGCGCTGGGCAAGCTGCTGCCCGAGCAGCGCAGCGATTTCCGCGAGATTTTCGAGGTTATGGTCGGCTTGCCATGCACCATCCGTTTCCTCGATCCGCCGCTACACGAATTTCTGCCGCACAAGGACGAGGAGTTCGCGGATTTGGCACAGGCGACCGGCACGAGCGTCGCCAATCTGCGCCGCCGGGCGCAAGAATTGCATGAATTCAATCCCATGCTGGGCCATCGTGGATGCCGTCTAGGGATCACCTATCCCGAAATCTACGAAATGCAGGCCCGCGCTGTGTTCGAGGCGGCGTGCGATGTTGCTGAGGCAAGCGGCGAAGCACCCGTGCCCGAAATCATGATCCCACTGGTCGCCACCCGCCGCGAGCTGGCCTTGCTGCGCGAACTGGTCGAGCGGATTGCGGAGGAAGTGTTCGAAGCGCGTGGGCGGCGGATCGAGTATCTCGTGGGTACCATGATCGAACTGCCACGCGCTGCTCTGATGGCCGGCGAGATTGCCCATGAGGCGCGGTTCTTCTCGTTTGGGACCAATGACTTGACCCAGACGACTCTGGGCGTTTCGAGGGACGATGCGGGCGGTTTTCTTGCGACATATGTCGACAAAGGCATCTTCCCGCGCGACCCGTTTGTGAGCCTCGATATCGACGGCGTTGGTCAGTTGGTGGAACTCGCTGCACAGCGTGGCAGGAAAACCCGCGACGACATCAAGCTGGGGATTTGCGGCGAACATGGCGGCGATCCGGCGAGTATCGCGTTCTGCGAGGCGACCGGGCTCGATTATGTCAGCGCCTCGCCCTACCGCGTGCCCATCGCCCGGTTGGCAGCGGCTCAGGCGGCACTGGGTGAAGGCTAGGTGCGTGAAGGCTAGGTTCCAGCCAGAGACCGACGCCCGGTCAGGGTGATGATCTCGAAGGTTTCGGTGACCTTGCCGTCTTCGTCCGCTCCGTCGAGAAACGCCTCGCGAGCGCGCTGAAGTGCCGCCCGGCCCAGCGGCGTGGCGGGCTCGGCAAAGGCATTGCCCTGTGCCTGATCGCGCAGGTCGGACACCAGCTGATCCAGCGAGGAATAACGCACATTGAGGGTGTAAGTATCCACCACCGGATCCTTCCAACCTGCCCGTTGAAGCAGACCGGGTGCGGCTCGGGGATCGACCAGAGGATGGATACGCGCAGCGGGCCGGTCGGGCTCAGCCGCCATCATCGCAGCGCGCAGCCGGGGCAAGCTCGCCCCGCCGACGAAGCTGGCGATCACCAGTCCGCCCGGCGTCAATGCATTGCGCGCATGGATCAGTGCTCCGGGCAAATCGTTCACCGCATCGAGCTGCCCGCCGATACCGATGAAGTCGAACTGGTCGGTCAGATTGCCCAGATCATAGGGTTTCTCTAGGTCGAGCCCGTGGCCGTAGGTAATCGGCTTGCTGGGGAATTGGCTTCGTATCGCTCCGCCAATTTGTCCGATCAGCAGAATCTTGTCCGGATCAGCCCGGACGAAGGCGAGGCGGTCCGCCATATCGGTGCCGATTTCCTCGGCCAGAAAACGGGCGCAGTTCTCCGAACGCAGGCGCCGGGTTGCTGCGCGCTGACCGCGCCGCCTGCGCCGGGTGAGACTGAAAATCTGGGGAACGCCGGTCGGTTGCATCCGCGCCTCCTGACGCGCTTGCCAGCCGGGGGCAAGAGGTGCAGCACTATGGCCGGGAAGAAAGGGAGCTAAGGAGGGAATGGCATTGGCTTCACATATCGCCCGCGCTCTGCAGCCAATGGTCGATCTTGCCTATCCCCCGCGCTGCCCGCTGTGCGGCGAGGCATCGGGCACACAGGACGGGCTTTGCCTCGATTGCTGGAGCGCGCTGGAGCAGCCGGGCGAGCCTGCCTGTGCCTCCTGCCAGCGGCCTTTGGGTGACAATGTGACCGGGTTCGAGGATGCGGTGTGCGCCCCCTGCATGACCACGCCGCCCCGGCATGCGGGGATCGCAGCGGCTACGCTCTATAACGATACATCGCGGCGACTGGTCTTATCGTTCAAGCATGGGGGCCGGATTGCCCTGGCGGCGATGATGGGTCGATTGATGGCCGCGCGGTTGGGAGAGCTCGGCGAAGAGCATCTGTTGATCCCTGTTCCGCTGCATCGCTGGCGGATATGGGGCAGGGGTTACAACCAGTCGGCTTTGCTGGCGACGGAATTGGTGAAGATCACCCGTGCGCAGGTGATGCTCGACGGGCTCGAACGCCACAAACCCACGCCGAGCCTAGGGGGACTTGGCCGGAAGGCACGGGCGAAGGCGCTGAAAGGGGCGATCCGGGTCAAGCGCTCCAGAGCAAACGCGATACAGCGCCGGGAGATCATTCTTGTTGATGATGTCCTGACCAGCGGAGCAACGGCCAATGCCTGTGTCGGAGCGTTGCTGAAGGGAGGCGCGAAGTCCGTCCGGATCAGCTGCTTCGCCCGTGTAGTGGACGGCGAAGCCTTCGCGGCACCGATGGAGGCATCACTGGTTGAGACTATTCCGGGACCGGAAAACGAAACGCCCGGGATCCGTTAGGACCCCGGGCGCCGCGTGACGAAACTATTCGGTTTCCGGCGGCCTTCCCCCGAGGGCCGCACAGGGAAACCGTTTCCCTCATCGTCAAGCCATGCCGACGACAAGCGGCGGCATCCTCTCCCAACCAAACCGGCTTGCAAAAAGAGCATCCGGAAACAGTTGTCGACGTCGCTGCGTCGTGCGGCGAGATGTTCCATTTGCGCGTCCGATGGGGAAGGGCCATTAGGTATTCAGCGCAATTTCACAGATGCTCTGTGCCCAATTTGCAACATTTTGTAACGGACCGATAAACGACATGGACGATACGACGAAAGAGGACCGGGAGAGGGGGAAGACCTTCCTGCCGAAATTCGATGACAAGGGGTTGCTGAGTGCGGTTGTGACCGATTTTGACTCGGGCGATGTGCTGATGGTGGCCTTCATGGATGAAGAGGCGCTGGCAGCAACGCGGGAAACCGGCCTAGCTCATTTCCATTCCAGATCGCGCGGCAAGCTATGGCAAAAGGGCGAAAGTTCCGGCCATGTTCTGAAGGTGCAGGAGATGCTGGTCGATTGCGATCAGGATGCCATTGTCCTGCGCTGCATGCCGGCGGGGCCGACATGTCACACAGGCGAAACCAGCTGTTTTTACCGCTTGCTCGAGGGAGGGGTTCTCCAACGCGTCAAGACTTGACCTTTACGTAAAGGGTATGTAGCAAAGCTGCATGACGACGACAGAAGCTCTGAGCGAATACACCCATTCGGGCGCCCATCTGGAACGCCCCGATGAATTGGCCCGTGACCAGTTTTCCATTTCCGATCTGACGACCGAGTTCGACTGCACTGCGCGGGCTCTCCGTTTTTACGAGGACGAGGGCCTGATCGCTCCCGCACGCCTTGGTCTGACGCGGGTCTATTCGAAGCGTGACCGTGCGCGGCTTGCATGGATCATGCGGGCCAAGAATGTCGGCTTCAGCCTGACCGAGATCAAAGAGATGATCGATCTCTACGATCTCGACGATGGGCGCGTGGAGCAGCGCCGTGTGACCATCGAGAAATGCCGGAACCATGTGGCGAAGCTCAAGCGCCAACGGGATGACATCGATTCGTCCATCACCGAGCTCACCGAATTTATCGCTCACATCGAAACGCTCGATCTGGGCGATTGACCGGGGCGCGGCCAAGCGCGCCTCTGCGAAATCAAGTCAACACTACCTTCTGAACAGGAACCACTATGCCGACCTATACCGCCCCGACACGCGACACCCGATTTGTCGTGAATGAAGTTCTCGACCTGTCCAGCTACGGCAATCTGCCGGGTTTCGAGAGCGCTACGCCGGACATGATCGACACCGTTATCAACGAGGCGGGCAAGTTCTGCAGCGAGGTTCTGCACCCGCTCAATCAGGTCGGTGACGAGCAGGGTTGCACCCGCCACGAAGACGGCAGCGTCACGACCCCGGAAGGTTTCAAGGAAGCATTCGGCCAGTATGTCGAAAGCGGTTGGGGCACGATCGCAAGTCCGGAAGAATTTGGCGGGCAGGGCATGCCGCATGTGATGGGCTTTGTGGTTGAAGAATTTATGGCCACGTCCAACATGGCGTTTGCGATGTATCCCGGCCTCACCACCGGCGCGATTGCTGCGCTGATCGCTGCCGGTTCGGAAGAGCAGAAGGCGATGTATGTGCCCAACATGGTTTCGGGCAAATGGCTCGGCACGATGAACCTGACCGAGCCGCATTGCGGGACCGATCTGGGCATGATCCGCACCAAGGCCGAGCCTGAGGCCGACGGCAGCTATGCCATCACCGGCACCAAGATATTCATCTCCGCAGGCGAGCATGACCTGACCGAGAACATCATCCATCTGGTGCTGGCCAAGACGCCCGGTGCGCCCGACAGCTCCAAGGGCATCTCTTTGTTTGTCGTGCCCAAATTCCTTGTGAATGAGGACGGCTCACTTGGTGAGCGCAACGCCGTGTCTTGCGGTTCGATCGAGCACAAGATGGGCATCAACGGCAACGCGACCTGCCTTCTGAACTATGACGGCGCGAAAGGCTGGATGGTTGGCGAGGAGAACAAGGGTCTCGCCGCGATGTTCGTCATGATGAATGCGGCCCGTCTGGGCGTCGGCATTCAGGGCTTGGCCCAGTCCGAAATCGCGTACCAGAACGCCGTCACCTATGCGCTTGATCGCCGTCAGGGACGCGCGCTGACTGGACCGGCAGAGCCCGAGCAGAAAGCCGATCCGATCTTCGTACACCCCGACGTGCGCCGGATGCTGATGGATGCCAAGGCATTCAACGAAGGCATGCGCGCGCTGTGCCTGTGGGGCGCTCTGCAAGTCGATCTGACGCACAAGGCGCAGACGGAGGAAGAGCGCGAACAGGCCGACCAGCTGATCGGCCTGATGACTCCGGTGATCAAGGGCTATGGCACCGATAAGGGTTATGACTTCGCCACCAATATGCAGCAGGTCTATGGCGGCCACGGCTATGTGAAGGAATGGGGCATGGAGCAGTTCGTGCGCGATGCCCGCATCGCCATGATCTACGAAGGCACCAATGGCGTGCAGGCGATGGATCTGTGCGGCCGCAAGCTCGCCAGCAAGGGCGGCGCGGCAATTCAGGCGTTCTTCAAGGTGGTCGGCGAGCAGATTGCCGATGCCAAAGCGGACGAGGCTCTCGCCCCGATGGCCGAAAAGCTGGAAAAGGCACTGAACGAACAGCAGGCGGCCACCATGTGGTTCATGCAGAATGCGATGCAGAACCCCAATCAGTTGGGCGCGGGCGCGCATCACTACATGCACCTGATGGGCATCGTGACGCTGGGCTTCATGTGGCTGAAAATGGCGAAAGTCTCGCGCGCTGCACTCGAAGGTTCGCCGGAAGATGCGGCGTTCTACGAAGCCAAGCTGGCCACGGCACGCTATTTCTTCGACCGGTTTACGCCGGATGCGGGCGCCCTGCGCCGCAAGATCGAAGCAGGCAGCGAGAGCCTGATGGAACTGGGCGAGGAAGCCTTCGCCACGGCTGCCTGATCCACGGCCTGGGCCAAAGCGCTCCAAAGAAAAGGCCCCGCAATAGTGCGGGGCCTTTTTTGTTTCTGAGCTGTACGGAATCAGGCTCCCGGCAGGAAATCCGGTACGGAGAGATACCGCTCGCCGGTGTCGTAATTGAAGCCCATGATGCGGCTGCCGCTGTCCATTTCGGGCAGCTTCTTCGCGATGGCGGCCAGCGTAGCGCCGCTCGATATCCCGACCAGCATGCCTTCCTCGGTTGCCGCGCGGCGGGCCATTTGCTTGGCCGCCTCTGCATCCACCTGGATAGCGCCGTCGATGGACTGGGTGTGCAGGTTCTCCGGGATGAAACCTGCGCCGATGCCCTGAATGGGATGGGGGCCGGGCTGACCGCCATTGATGACCGGCGATAGCTCAGGCTCCACACCATATGCCTTCATATCAGGCCAGTGCTTCTTCAGCTCGACCGCGCAACCAGTCAGATGGCCGCCAGTGCCCACGCCGGTAATCATCGCATCGATGGGAGTGTCGGCGAAGTCGTTCAGGATTTCCTGAGCGGTAGTGCGCGTGTGCACTTTCCAGTTGCTTTCATTGTCGAACTGGCTCGGCATCCACGCGCCGTCGGTTTGCGAGACCAACTCGCCCGCGCGCTCGATGGCGCCCTTCATCCCCTTGGCCTTGTCCGTCAGGTCGAAGCTGGCACCATAGGCCAGCATCAGGCGGCGGCGCTCCAGGCTCATGCTTTCCGGCATTACGAGGACCAGCTTGTAGCCCTTCACCGCAGCAACCATTGCGAGGCCGATGCCCGTGTTCCCGCTGGTCGGTTCGATGATGGTTCCGCCGGGCTTCAGCTTGCCCGCAGCCTCGGCATCTTCGATCATCGCCAGCGCGATACGATCCTTGATCGAGCCGCCGGGATTGGCCCGCTCAGACTTGATCCACACCTCGTGGTCTGGGAACAGTTTCGACACGCGGATATGCGGTGTGCCGCCAATGGTCTGAAGGATTGTGTCGGCTTTCATCGGATGGGCTCCTGCTAGGTTTTGTTATGTGTCTCTTCGTCCAACTCGGGCGGCGGGTCAAAGGTCCGTGTTGTTCGCAGGACGGGAAATATTTTCGCCCACACCAGCACGGTGACAATCGCACCGATCCCGCCGCCGACAACCGCGGCGACCGGTCCGACAATGCTGGCAAGCGTGCCGGAGAACGCGTCGCCGCCTTCGTTCGAGGCGCTGATGGTGAGCAGGCTGACCGAGGACACTCGGCCGCGCTTGTCATCCGGAGTGTGCAGCTGGACCAGTGACTGGCGGATATAGACGCTGAACATGTCCGCCGCGCCAACAATGAAAAGCATCGCTAAACTGAGCGGCATGGAGGTCGAAAAACCGAAGACGATGGTCGCGACACCGAACAACGCGACGGCCCAGAGCATTTTCGGTCCGACATTGCTTTCCAGTGGACGGAAGGAAAAATAGAGCGCCGTCAGAGCCGCTCCCACAGCGGGGGCGGCGGCCAATTGGCTTAGGCCCGTGGCGCCCACTTCCAGAATATCGCGCGCATAGACCGGGAAAAGGGCGGTCGCTCCGGCGAGGAATACCGCAAAGAGATCAAGAGTAATTGCGCCGAGCACCATCTTGTTGCGCACCACGTAGCGCAGGCCGTCGATCACTTGCCCGATGGGACGCTGAGCGCCCTGAATAGCGCTGCGCGGCACATGGCCGATCATTGCCAGTGCTGCGAAAGATACGGCGAACAGAACGCCCGCAACAGCATAGGGCGCCGCCGGATCGATAACGTAAAGATAGCCGCCAATCGCCGGGCCGACGATCATGCCGGTTTGCCACGCGATCGAGCTCAGCGCGATGGCATTGGGCAGGATTGCTTTGGGCACCAGATTGGGGGCGAGGGCAGACAGAGCCGGGCCATTGAACGCGCGGGCGACGCCCAGCAATATGGCAATGCCGAACAGCCACGGCAACGCGATCAGACCCTCCCAGGTCAGCCATGCCAGAGCGAGCGTACAGCCCAGCTGCAGTGCTACCGTCGCCTGCGCCAGGCCGCGCCGGTTGAGCCGGTCCGCTGCCAATCCCGAGAACGGGGTCAATAGAAACAGCGGGATAAACTGGAGCAACCCGATCAGCGCCAGTTGCCCTGAGGACGCAGCCACCGACATCCCGCTATCGCGCGCCAGATTGTAGGTTTGCCACCCGATGATCAGCAGCATGGCGTATTGCGCCAGCGTCATCGTCAGACGGGCAACGAAATACGCCCGGAAATTGTGCACCTTCAGCGGGTGCGTCGGTTGGCTGGTATCAGGAGATGTTTGCTCGTTCACCCGCGCGCCATGGCAGGCCTCGCGCCGCTAGGGAAGTCTCAGCGCTGTTTGCGCAGGCGGGGATTGGGCTGCAAAGCGTCGATAACCTGCAGGAAATCGTCAAGGCGGATAATCCGCTCGAACTGGAAGCCCGCGCGGTTGTCACGCAGCCAGATCACATAGGCTTCGATACGACCCACAACCGGTAGACGAATGATGACCCGGTCGCCGCGAACGATATCGTGGGCATCGTCGACCATGAAGCCATGGGCGGACAGATTGCTGATATGCAGCTTCAGATCGCCATGCTGGTGATGCTCCGCAATAACGGGAAAATCGACCGGATGACGCGCAGCGCGGCGCATATCGGTTACTGTCAGCTGTGCACCCACAGACATAAATCGCGTCCCTCCGAGCGGTTCTCGTGAAAGAGCGTTATGGCCGGGATTGGCTGATATTCAGTTAAGCAGGCCTGTCCCGTTATGAAACAAGCATACTGTAATTAAACGATTTTATCGCGTCAGGATGGCGTGTTTCTTTTTGCCAAGGCTTAATTTCGCTTCACTGCCCGCATTAATCTCGATCAGCGTTCCGGGGTCGGTCACCGGTTTCTCGTCCAGCTTCACAGCCCCTTCCGCCAGCTTGCGCTTCGCTTCCTTGTTCGATGCGGTGAAGCCCAGCTGGGTAAGCACGGCCCCAATGCGCATCCCTTCTTCGCCCACCGAGAGGGTCGGCAAATCTTCGCCAGCGCCGCCACCCGCAAATGTCTCGCGCGCGGTGGCCTGAGCCGATGCCGCAGCGTCCGCTCCGCGCACCAGAGTGGTCACTTCATTGGCCAGCACCTCTTTCGCAGCATTGATCTCGCTGCCTTCAAGACTTTCCAGCCTTGCGATCTCGTCAAGCGGGAGGTCGGTGAAGATACGCAGGAAGTGGCCGACATCGCGGTCATCCACGTTCCGCCAATATTGCCAGAAGTCGTAACCCGGCAGCATGTCCTCGTTGAGCCAGATGGCCCCGTCGACCGACTTGCCCATCTTCGCGCCATCGGACCGGGTGATGAGCGGGGCGGTGAAGCCGAACAGCTCTGCCCCGTCGATCCGGCGGCCAAGCTCCACGCCATTGATGATATTGCCCCACTGGTCGCTGCCGCCCAGTTGCAGACGGCACCCGTAATCGCGTGACAGCTTCAGGTAATCATACGCCTGCATGATCATGTAATTGAATTCAAGGAAAGTCAGCGGCTGCTCCCGGTCAAGCCGCAGCTTCACCGAATCGAAGGTCAGCATCCGGTTGATGGTGAAATGCGTGCCCACATCGCGCAGCATCTCGATATAGCCGAGCTCGCTCAGCCAATCGTCATTGTTGATCAGCACCGCGCCGGTTTCGCTGTCATCGAAGCGCAGGATACGCTCAAAACTTCCCTTGATCGAAGCAATGTTGCTGGCCAGCTTTTCCTCGGTCAGCATCTGCCGCGTATCATCCCGCCCGGAGGGATCGCCGACCTTCGCCGTGCCGCCGCCCATTACCACAATCGGGCGATGTCCCGCTTGCTGCAAGCGGCGCAGCAGCATGATGGAGGCGAGGTTGCCGATATGCAGCGAAGGCGCCGTCGGGTCGAACCCGACATAGCCGGTGATCGTTTCCTTTGCCGCCAGTTGGTCCAGTGCACCGGCGTCGGTCACCTGGTGCAAATGCCCGCGGCTCGCCAACAATGTCAGCAATTCTGATGTGTATTCGCTCATACGCAGCGCCTTAGCAGCGGTGATGCAGGCGGGTAAGTGGCTTCAAGTGGCTTGCGGCGCTTTTCAGCCTGCGCGATAGGCGGATGCATATGGAACAACTCATTCTCCACCCGTCCTGCGCGCCCGGCCCGATCAAGCGGATCAGCGCAGCCATTCAGCCCACCCCAGACGGATGCCGCGCTAGGTTCGTGATGGAGGGCGATGTCGGGCGGATTAAAGTCCCGATGCACACACACGGCCAGCGGCAGGACAATCTGTGGAAGACGACGTGCTTCGAAATTTTCTGGCAACCCGAAGGCGGGACCTATTACCGCGAGTTCAACCTCAGCCCGTCCTCGCAATGGGCGGCGTATGATTTCGACGATTTCAGGCTGAACAGCCGCGATGCGCCTGTGAGCGCGATGGCCATCGCATGCAGTGCGCATGATGCGAAGCTGGAGCTGGAGGCGAGTCTGGCCAGTGAATTGCCGACGCCTGCTGATGTAGCGTTGAACGCGGTGGTCGAGGATATGGAAGGCAATATCCAATTCTGGGCGCTGGCTTTCCCGGACGGCAAGCCGGAGTTTCACAGCGAGGTATGCCGGGCCAAGAAACTGGCGGGCATGCTATGACGGTGCTGTTCGGCATTGACCGCCTGTTGGCCGACGATGCGTTACTGGCTGAACTGGCAGGTAAGCGAGTGGCGCTGGTGGCGCACCCTGCCTCCGTGACTGCCGAGCTGACTCATAGCCTGGACGCTTTGATCGCTGCCGGGGTGAATGTGACCAGCGCATTCGGCCCGCAGCACGGGCTGAAGGGCGACAAGCAGGACAATATGGTCGAGACAGCGGACGAAACCGATCCGCACTACGGCATCCCGGTGTTCAGCCTTTATGGCGAGGTGCGCCGCCCGACCGGGCAGATGATGTCGAGCGCGGATGTCTTCCTGTTCGATCTGCAGGACCTTGGCTGCCGGATATACACCTTTGTCACCACGCTCCTCTATCTGCTGGAGGAGGCGGAGAAGGCGGGCAAATCGGTGTGGGTGCTGGATCGCCCCAATCCCGCCGGTCGCCCGGTAGAAGGGACCAAGCTTGTTCCCGGGAACGAGAGCTTTGTCGGCGCAGCGCCAATGCCCATGCGCCATGGTTTGACTCTGGGTGAAATGGGCCACTGGTTTATCGATCATTTCGGTTTGGATGTGGATTACCGCGTCGTGGCGATGGAAGGGTGGCAGCCCGAAACAGCACCCGGCTTTGGCTGGCCGACGGACCGCATCTGGATCAATCCTAGCCCCAATGCCGCCAGTGTGAATATGGCCCGCGCCTATGCCGGGACAGTGATGATCGAAGGCGCGACGCTGAGCGAGGGCAGGGGGACCACGCGCCCGCTGGAAGTGCTGTTCGGCGCGCCCGATGTGGACGCCAAGGCCGTGCTCGCCGAGATGCGCCGGTTTGCGCCGGAATGGACGGACGGCTGCATCTTACGCGACTGCTGGTTCGAGCCGACCTTCCACAAGCACGCCGGCGAGCTGTGCAACGGATTGATGGTTCATGCCGAGGGGCCGACCTACGATCACGCGGCGTTCAAGCCTTGGCGTTTGCAGGCTCTGGCCTTCAAGGCCGTGCGCAATCTTTATCCCGATTATGACATCTGGCGGGGTACGGATTTCAAATACGAATACACGAATGACGTGCTGGGGATCGATGTGATCAATGGCGGGCCGGGATTGCGGAAATGGGTCGATAACCCAGATGCCACGCCAGCCAATCTGGAGGCACTGGCCGCGCCTGATGAGGCCGATTGGTCAGCGGCTGTCGCCAAACACCTGCTCTATTGATGGCGTCGCTGCCACCCGAACCGGCAATCGCGCCCGCCGAAGTCGACCGGCGACTGGCGGACAATCCGGTCGATCTTGCGGCCCTGCTGGCAAAAGCGGACTGGTCGATGCGTGCAGGCGATCGGCGCTCTGCAGGTGCGCTTTACGCTGCGGCTGCTGGATCGCCCGACGCGCAGCATGGCCCGGGATCGCCCGACCGGCAGCGCGCGATGCAGGCCAGCGGCGCTCTGCAGCAAGCCTATATCGATCACATGCTGCAGACCCTGGCCGCCGCAGGTCATGGACAGTCCGACTGGCATCCGCGCTTCCAGAAAGCGCTCGATATCATGACCGGCCAGCGGGCGCGTGACCCTGTGCAGACAGCCTGGCCGCAAATGCCGGGGGTCTTCTACTATCCCGATATGCCGAATGTGGATTTTGCCGATCTGTCTGACGCGGATTGGTGGAACGAGGTCGAGCAGGCCACAGAGATAATCGCCGCAGAGCTCGACTTGGTTCGCGATACCGAAGGAACCTTCGCAGCCTATGTCCACGGCCAGAGCGGCGCGGCCCAGAACGATTATCACGGCATGCTCGGCAACGATGACTGGAGCAGCCATCATCTGGTCGAGAACGGAGCGGTGCAAGGCGATGCTCCCTCTGCCACGCGGGATGCGCTTGCGCGGGCACCCCTATGTGAGATCGACGGACGCACGCCATCGGTGCTTTTCTCCCGCCTCAAACCGGGCGCGCATATCCCGCCGCATACCGGCATGCTCAATTTCCGCTATATTTGCCATCTTCCGATTGTCGTCCCCGGCAACGGCGAATTGCGCGTCGGCGCGGCGAGGCGGGCATGGGAGCGGGGCAGGCTGATGGCTTTCGACGACACGGTCGAGCACGAGGCGTGGAACCGTTCGGGTGAGGACCGGATCGTGCTGATCTTCGACGTTTGGAAGCCCGAACTGGAAGAAGTCGAGAAGACCCAGCTGCGCACTCTCTTTGGTGCCGTCGACTCCTTCTAAGCTGCTCCGGCCAATTACCCTTGCTTGCGGCTCAGCTCGCGCATGGCTTCATCCAGCCCGTCCAGCGTCAGGCCGTACATCCGGTCATTGACCAGCTGCTTGAGCATCTTCGTGCTTTGCGAGTAGCTCCACTGCTTCTCCGGCACAGGATTGAGCCACACGGTCGCGGGATAGGTGTTGGTCACGCGCTGCATCCATGTGGCGCCCGCTTCCTCGTTCATATGCTCCACGCTGCCGCCCGCATGGGTGATTTCATAGGGGCTCATCGCGGCGTCGCCGATGAAGATCACCTTATAATCATGGCCGTACTTGTGGAGGATATCCCAGGTCTTCGTGCGCTCGCTCCAGCGGCGGCGATTGTCCTTCCACACGCCTTCATACAGGCAGTTATGGAAGTAGAAGAACTCCATGTTCTTGAACTCGGATGTGGCGGCGCTGAACAGCTCCTCGCATAGCTTGATAAACGGATCCATCGACCCGCCGACATCGAGAAACAGCAACAGCTTCACCGCATTGCGGCGTTCGGCGCGCATGTGGATGTCCAGCCAGCCCTGCTTTGCCGTGCCGTCGATTGTCGCATCCAGATCGAGCTGGTCCTGCGCACCCTCGCGGGCGAAGCGGCGCAAACGGCGCAGCGCCATCTTGATGTTGCGGGTGCCAAGTTCCTTGGTGTTGTCGAGGTTTTTGAACTCGCGTTTTTCCCACACCTTCACGGCGCGCTTGTGCTTGCTCTCGCCGCCGATGCGCACGCCTTCTGGATTGTAGCCGCTGTGACCAAAGGGGGAGGTGCCGCCCGTGCCGATCCATTTGTTACCGCCCTCGTGGCGCTTTTCCTGCTCCTCGATCCGCTTCTTCAGCGTCTCCATCAGCTCGTCCCAATCGCCGAGCTTCTCGATCTCCGCCATTTCCTCTTCGGTGAGGAACTTCTCGGCGACCGCTTTCAGCCAGTCTTCCGGGATGTCGACCGGGTTCTGTCCGTAATCGGTCATCACGCCCTTGAAGACCTTGTGGAACACCTGGTCGAATTTATCGAGCATCCCTTCGTCCTTCACGAAGGTGGCGCGCGAAAGGTAATAGAACGCCTCGGGCGTCTGCTCGATCACATCCTTATCCAGCGCCTCGAGCAGGGTCAGGTGCTCCTTGAAAGAAGCGCCGATTCCGGCCTCGCGCAGCTCGTCCATGAAATTGAAAAACATGCAGTGTCCCTTGTTGCGTCCGGTTCTAGGGGGAGGCGGGACGGTGGGCAAGCTAGCTAATCCGGTTTTGGGACTCGCCGGAAACATTGCTTGATGTAGGCGCAAAACGCGTTCTACCAATGCCGCCATGGTTGACGGATTCTTTACCATACGCCGCCTCACTGCGGTTCTGTGTGTCGCCCCGCTAATGGTGCTGAACGCATGCAAGGCAGCGCCCGACGCATCTGTATCGAATGCGTTGGCGCTGGCCCCTGTTGCGGAGGCCACCACAGCGAAACTTGCGTCCGCCGTGATTGCCACTGCTCCTGCCAAGGACGAAAAGGCGACCGGGCCCGCTGCGAAAATGCCGCCGGTGATCGGCGATATTCTGGAAACGGGCACATTGATCGTGATCAGCAAAGGCTCGCAGAACATGCATGTGTTCCGCGACGGCGCGTTGTGGGACAGCTCGCCTGTATCCACCGGCAAACGGGGGAAGGAGACGCCCAGCGGTGTCTTCCCGATCCTGCAAAAGAAGGTTTTCCACCGCTCGAACCTCTATTCCAACGCGCCCATGCCGCACATGCAGCGCCTGACATGGGACGGAATTGCGATCCATGCGGGCCGTTTGCCCGGCTATCCCGCTTCCCACGGCTGCATTCGTCTGCCGAGCGGTTTTGCGAAAGCCTTGTTCCAGCAGACAAGCCATGAAACGACGGCGGTGGTGGTTGTCGATCAGGCGGTCCACTCGCAGGAACATGCGCGGCAGGTGGCGCTCAGAATGCCGCTGCCGATTGCGCGTACAGACGGATCGGGCGGCTTGATCCAGAATCCAGAGCCGGAGCTGGTCCAGTTCGCCGATGCTCTGCCGCCAGTGGAGGAAGAAAAGCCGACAGCGCAAACGCTTCCCACGCGCCTTGCCCAGAGCGGCGAGATCATCCAGCTGGCCGCTGCCACCAGTGCCGGTGCGGCCGAAGACCACTGGTCAAAGATGGTGGCCCAGCACCCTGACCTGAAGACAATGAACAAGGCGGTGATTGCCGCTACCGTGAACGGACAGAAGGTCTACCGCTTGCGGGTTGGCGGAGATCAGGCCCGTGCGGCCTGCGATGCCATCAAAGCGGGCGGCGGGGCGTGTTTCCCGGTTAGCTAGACCCTTACGAAACACTTTCTGCTGCGCGCTTCAGCTAGTCAGCACTGTCAACTAATGGCGAACCCGGCCCAGCAACATGCACCGGCATGCCTTCGGGGAAGGGCGCCCAATCCGGAGCGCTTGGCCCCCAAATGATGTATTCCGGCGGCGCAATGTCAGGATCGTCCAGCGTTCCCGCACGCACCCGCATTGGTTGTTCGGGGCCGACGACCGTTTTGCTGTACATCTGCGAACCACACGTGGAGCAGAAGCCACGCTCCACGGTGTTCCCGCTGTCCGCCACGCGGCTGATCAGCGTCATCTCGCCGCTATAGGTAACGACTGCGGCATCGAAGAGAACATTCATCGTGGCCATGCCGCTGGCGATCCGTTGGCAATCGCGGCACCAGCAATAGCGCGCTCCAAGCGGTTCGCCGCAGGCGACGAAACGCACTTGCCCGCAAAAGCAGCCGCCCTCGTGCCGGCTCACGTCTGGCGGCGGCTCATGAAGGCGAGGCGTTCGAACAGCATCACGTCCTGCTCGTTCTTCAGCAGCGCACCATGCAGCGGCGGGATCGCGGTGTTGGGGTTGCTATCCTGCAGCACTTCCAGCGGCATATCCTCGTTCATCAGCAGCTTGAGCCAGTCGAGCAGCTCGCTGGTGCTGGGCTTCTTCTTCAGGCCGGGCACTTCGCGGATTTCGTAGAAGACGTCCATCGCCTTCGTCACCAGCGTCTTCTGGATATCGGGATAGTGGACCTCGATAATGTCGCGCATTGTCTCGCGGTCGGGGAACTTGATGTAGTGGAAGAAACAGCGGCGCAGGAATGCGTCGGGCAGCTCTTTCTCGTTGTTCGACGTGATGACCACGATGGGGCGCTCTTTCGCGCTGATCGTCTCGTGCGTTTCGTAGACATCGAAGCTCATCCGATCGAGCTCCTGCAGCAGATCGTTCGGGAATTCGATGTCGGCCTTGTCGATCTCGTCGATCAGAAGAACGGGCAATTCTTCTGCGGTGAAGGCTTCCCACAGCTTGCCCTTCTTGATGTAGTTGGCGATGTCGTGAACCCGCTCGTCACCCAGCTGGCCATCGCGCAGGCGGGCAACAGCGTCGTATTCGTAGAGGCCTTGCTGGGCTTTGGTGGTGGACTTCACGTTCCACTCGATCAGCGGGGCACCGATGGCCTTGGCGATTTCATGCGCCAGCACCGTCTTACCCGTTCCCGGCTCACCCTTCACCAGTAGCGGGCGGCGCAGCGTGACGGCGGCGTCGACGGCAACCTTCAGGTCGTCGGTTGCGATATAGTCTTTGGTGCCTTCAAAACGTTCGGTCATCGGTTTTCCCATGAAACTTGTATTTGCCGAGCGGGCTAGCGAGCCATGCGGGCGAGGGCAAGAGAGACTGGTGGCCGGGGGTGCTGGTGAAATTGTCAGGACAGGCCCCAAATCGCGCCTATCAGGGCGCAAGCCGGATCAGGCGCTGGGCGATCAGCTCCATTTTCGAATGGTCGAGCGGGGCATCAGGGTCATTCCAGGACAGGGCAAGCAAATGCCAGTCGCCGTCCCTATCCTGCAGCACCCAAGTGAGGTTGAGCACGCCCGGTTCCGAGCCGCCTTTATAGCCGACATAGGCCCAGTCATCGACCAGCGAAGGCGGCATCGCCGGGGCCACGGCGAGGATCTGGCGCGCGGTGGGGTCGTCCAGTGCGATGAGCCTGGCCATAATTCCGGCAAGATCTCCCGTGCTGGCAAACCATTCTATCGTGTCGATGGCCGTCGGTTGGCTGAAGCGCGGCGGGGTAATCTCGTCCGGGTTGCCGCCCACATCGTCCTCGAAGTCCGCGAGGATGAAGCGCTTGCCCGCCTGGTCCGCTGCCAGATATTTCCGGCGGTTGCCCGGGCTGCCCTTAAGCGCGAACAATTCCAGCGTGCTGAGCATCGGGGTCATCATTTGCGGAGTGGCATGACCGCTCGCGCGCATCTCCGCCTCCACCGCTTCACGGCCCAGCATGTGGAACAGCACATCGGTGGCGGTATTGTCGCTGATGGTCACCATCTGCATCGCTAGCGTGTGCAGGGTGACGGGCGATCCCTCCGGCCACAAATGCATCTTGCCGCTCGGGAATGAGCGGCGATCAAGCGGCACCACATCGCCCCAGCTGTGCTCCCCCAAAGCAATCGACCGGGCAAGGGCGGACAGGACATAGAGCTTGAATGTAGAGCCTACTGCCAGCGGCCCGTCGGGATCAATGGCGAGGGCGGGCACTGCGCCGGGACTGGCGCGGTCAAGCGGCCCGAAATAGGCGCTCACCGTTCCCGGCAATTTCTCCAGATCAGCCCTGACCTTGGCCAAATCATCGTCAATCGGCACAAAGCTGGACAGGATCAGGCCGGCAACCTTGTTCGGCGGCGTGGGGTCCAGCGTCAGCGGCCCGGAGCCGATGGCATTCTCGAACCGCAAATAGATCGTCGCGCTATAGGTGCCGGTCTGTTCGATCCGCTCCACCCCGATGAAATCGCCGAACTGGGCTGTAACCTGCGTCACGATCTGAGCGAATGTTTCGGGCGGAACCTCGGCCAGAAACTGGGGCCCAAAGACATCGCGCGCATCGCGTTCCTGCCGCATTACGCCTGCAACATCGTCGGCACGCATTTGCAGGATCGGGGAGGGCGCAGTCGCCTCTTGCGCCAATACCGGTGCGGGGAACATTACTGGTGCGCACAGCAGGGCAATAGCGAGGACGGGGGCGAAGGACAGACGCGGCATAAGCGCCACTCTGAATGACGCAGCAGGGTTCCGCAACTGCGCTAACCAATCGCGGGTTTCGTTCCGGGCCGCACTTATCAAAGCGGTTTCACCTGCTACTGAATACAAAAGGGAGAATACGATGCCGACCGAAACGATGACCATCACCGCCAGCGCCGGGCACGAATTGTCAGGCTCGCTCGAATTGCCGACCGGGCTGGTGCGCGGCGCGGCGCTGTTTGCGCATTGTTTCACCTGCACCAAGCAGAGCAAGGCAGCCATCGAAGTCACCCGTGCGCTCGCCCGCGAAGGGATCGCCACGCTGCGCTTCGATTTCACCGGGCTGGGGGGCAGCGGCGGTGAGTTTGGCCGCGCGGGCTTTGCCAGCGATGTGGAGGATCTCGTTGCCTCGGCGCAGGCCCTGTGCGGGCGCTTTGGAGACGGGTTGCTGCTGATTGGGCACAGTCTGGGCGGGGCCGCAGTGCTGGCGGCGGCGAAGATGATGGAGCGCGGTAAAGTGGCTGCGATTGCCACCATCGGCGCGCCGTCGGATGTTCCCCATGTTCTGCATAACATCAAAGGCGATCTGAAGGCGATCGAGGCCGAGGGGCAGGGCGACGTCACCATTGGCGGGCGCCCGTTCAAGCTGAGCAAGGCCTTCCTCGACAAGACCAGCAAGACCGACCTACTGGACGATGTCGAGAAACTGCGCGTCCCGATGATGTTCTGCCATTCGCCGACCGACGAGATTGTCGGTGTCGACCACGCCTCGAATCTGTTTCAGGCGGCCAAGCATCCCAAGAGCTTCATTAGCCTGGCTGGTGCGGACCATTTGCTGACGAAAGCGCCTGATGCGGTGTTTGTCGCGGGTGTTATCAGGAGTTGGGCAAGCCGGTATCTGCCGATGAAGGACGACTGGCCAATGCCCGAAGAGGGCGTAATCGTGTGCACCGGCCATGGCAAATTCGGCACCGAGGTTCACACCGCCAGCCACCGCTTCGTGGCCGATGAACCGCGCAGTTACGGCGGAGACGACACCGGCCCGACGCCATACGATCTTCTCAACGCAGCGCTGGGCACTTGCACCGCGATGACGATGAAGATGTACGCCGACCGCAAGGAATTGCCGCTGGACGGCGTCAGCATCCACGTGACGCATGAACGCAAGCACGATGAAGATTGCGACCATGTCGAAGCGATGAAGGAGGGCATGCAGATCCAGGCTCTCAACCGCGCCATCACAATTATGGGCGACGACCTGTCAGAAGCCGACCGCGCGAAGCTGATCGAAATCGCCGACAAGTGCCCGGTGCACAAGACACTGGAGGGACATCTGCATATTCACACGGAGGATGTTTCTTCGGGCTAACCAAACAGCCCGATTACGCCCACCGCGAAGAAGAACAGCAGCATCGTGCCGGTTGCAATTTGCCAGCCCTTCGCAGCGCCTTGCATCCCGCGTTCCCAAGTGAAGTGCCAGATGAAGCCGGTCGTCAGCATGAGAAATGCTGTGGTTGCCAGCGGCCCTAACCCGGCAAGCATGAGCGCAATCCACGCGACTACGGGCAGAGCGACGACTTGCATGACCAATGCGCCGCCAAACCAGACGATGGGAATGGGGCGGTAGGCGGCGTCAGATGCGTACCAGTCCGGCAGGGCCGTATCGGCGCGGGCTATGCGGCGGTCACCAGCCATGATGTCGCCTTCTTCATGAGGCTCTTCGTCCATACCGGAAGAAGGTCCCTCATCACGCATCGATCATATCGCGGTCCATTTCGCCCGCGCGGTTCTGGATGAAGTTGAAGCGGTGTTCCGGATTGCGGCCCATCAGCCGGTCGACCAGTTCCTTCACCGCGTGGCGCTGCTCGTGCTCGGCCGGGAGGGTAATGCGGATGAGGCTGCGGGTGTCGGGATTCATGGTGGTTTCGCGCAGCTGGCCGGGGTTCATTTCGCCGAGGCCCTTGAACCGGCCGACATCGACCTTCTTGCCCTTGAACACCGTCTCTTCCAGCTGAATCCGGTGCGCTTCGTCCTGCGCGTAGCGGCTCTCTTTGCCGGAAGTCAGGCGGTAGAGCGGCGGCTGGGCGAGATAGAGGTGCCCGTTCCGCACCACATCGGACATTTCCTGAAAGAAGAACGTCATAAGCAGCGTGGCGATATGCGCGCCGTCGACATCGGCATCGGTCATGATGATGATCCGGTCGTAGCGCAGGTTTTCCGCGTCGCAATCCTTGCGCGTGCCGCAGCCCATCGCGAGCGTGAGATCGGCGATTTCGCTGTTGGCGCGGATCTTGTCCGGTGTGGCGCTGGCGACGTTGAGGATTTTGCCGCGAATGGGCAGGATCGCCTGCGTCTTGCGGTCGCGTGCCTGTTTGGCACTGCCGCCCGCGGAATCGCCTTCGACTATGAACAATTCGGTCTCGCCGTCGCCTTCTCCGGAGCAGTCGGTCAGCTTGCCGGGTAGGCGGAGCTTCTTGGCATTCGTCGCCGTCTTGCGCTTGATCTCGCGTTCCTGCTTGCGGCGCAGGCGCTCGTCCATCCGCTCCATGACATTGCCGAGCAGGGCCTTACCGCGGTCCATATTGGCCGAGAGGAACAGATCGAAATGATCGCGAATGGCATTCTCGACCAGACGCGCGGCTTCGGGAGAGGTGAGGCGGTCCTTGGTTTGTGACTGGAATTGCGGATCGCGGATGAAGACGCTCAGCATCACTTCACCGCCGGTCATCACATCGTCGGCGGTGATGTCCTTGGCCTTCTTCGCGCCGGTCAGTTCACCGAAAGCACGCAGGCCTTTTGTGAGCGCCGCGCGCAGACCCTGCTCATGCGTTCCGCCATCAGGGGTGGGCACGGTGTTGCAATACCAGCTGGTCGAGCCATCGGACCAAAGCGGCCAAGCAATCGCCCATTCGACGCGGCCTTGCCCAATACCGTCCTCGCCTTCGGGAAACTCCTGCGTGCCGGTGAACGGTTCTGCGGTCACACATTCGCGGCCTTGTGTTTGCTCCGCCAGATGATCGGCCAGGCCGCCGGGGAATTTGAACACCGCCTCTGCCGGGATTTCCTCGGTCGCCAAAGCCTCGGCGCATTTCCAGCGGATTTCGACCCCGGCGAACAAATACGCCTTGGAGCGGGCGAGCTTGAACAGACGGGCCGGTTTGAAGGCGCGGTCACCGAAAATCTCGGTGTCCGGGATAAAGGTAACGGTGGTTCCGCGCCGGTTAGGGGTTGGGCCTAGCTTCTCGATCGGGCCGAGCGAGTGCCCTTTGGAAAACTCCTGCGCATACAGCTGCCGGTCGCGCGCAACCTCCACCCGCGTCAGGCTTGAGAGCGCGTTGACTACGCTGACCCCCACGCCGTGCAGACCGCCGCTGGTGGCGTAGGCCTTGCCCGAGAACTTGCCGCCCGAATGCAAGGTTGAAAGGATCACCTCCAGCGTCGATTTGCCCGGATATTTGGGATGCTCGTCCACTGGGATACCGCGGCCATTATCCGCCACGGTGACGCGGTTGCCTTCTTCGATGCTCAGCTCGATCCGGGTTGCATGGCCTGCCACGGCCTCGTCCATTGCGTTGTCGAGCACTTCGGCGACCAGATGATGCAGCGCGCGGTCATCGGTCCCGCCGATATACATGCCGGGGCGGCGGCGAACCGGCTCCAGGCCTTCCAGAACCTCGATCGAGGATGCGTTGTAATCGCCGCTCGAGGCGGGCGTACCATCAAAGAGATCGTCGGACATAGCTCAGGCTATACGCAGGCCGCCGCTGCGCTCACAAGCGGGACAGAATAGTTTTCGCCAGTGTTGGCGGCCCGCGATCTCGCTCAGGCTATCAGTCGCCGAACCGCTGGGGCGCCGCTTCAAGAATTACGATGCTGCCATCGCGGACCTCGCGCACTTCCATTGCGCGCTCGACTTCGCCGTTGCGCTCGAACCGGAAGGCTCCGTCGAGGCCCAGGAACCCGCCATCATCGCGCAGGGCAGAAACAGGGAAGGTGCGACCGACGCGCCAGTCCTGCGCCACTCTAAGGGCCAGTAAAACAGCGTCATAACCCAAGGTCGCAATACGGAATGGCTGTCCGCCAAAGCGGTTTTGGTAGCTTTCGGTGAAGCGCTTGAACCGGGCATCCGAGACCGAAGAGAAAATCGCCCCGCGCAGAGCCGAGACGCGGGTGATCGAGCCTTCGCCGCTCCACAATTCGGTACCGATGATCTGGGTTGAACCCTGTCCGGAAGGTTTCAGAACCCCCGCCGCCTGTGTCGCGAGCCGGGCATTGTCGGCAATCAGCACGGCGTCATAGCCGCCCGCCTGCCGCAGCCGCTGGGCCGCGCTGACGATTGAGGTGTTGCCGCGCGTGTACCGTTCGGTGGAAATCAGTCCGCCACCCGAACTGCGCAGGGCGGCCGCAAGCGACGCCTCTGCCTGGCGGCCATATTGTCCTTCTGGTGCGAGGATGCTGAAATTGCGCGCACCCTTGCTGCGGGCATAGCCCACCGACCGGGCAATCGACTGCGAGGGCAAATGCCCCATAACGAATGCGTCCGGTCCGGCTGCGCTCGAATCGTTGGAAAATGAAATCAGGGGGACTTCTGCCGGGCGAGCTTCGGCCAGAACCTGAGGGACGTTTTCCGCCAGAAGCGGCCCGAGGATCAGCATATTGCCATCATTGATCGCCCGGCGCGCTGCGTTGCGCGCGCCGCCTGCTGTATCGTAGGTCGTGATCCGCAGATTGTTAGCATTGGTGTCGAGGATGGCCATCGTGGTCGCATTGGCGATCGATTGGCCGACATTGGCATTGCCGCCCGACATGGGGACCAGCAAAGCGACGCGGTGACGTTCGGTGTCGCCGGAGGGCAGGGCGGTCGCGCTGGGTTCGGGCGCGGGCGCGCTGGTGGTCGGCTCCGGTGCAGGCGCACTGGCGGTCGGCCCCTTGGGAATGACCTGACAACCGCCCAGCAATGCTGCTGTAGCGGCGACGATCAACGCCTGTTTGCCCAAATTGAAACGCTTCATCGCTTGCGACTCCCTCATTCACTGGTTCATGAGCAGTCACGTGATTAACACGACCGAAACCGAACCTCTGTCCGCTGGGCTCTATATCGTGGCCACGCCGATTGGCAATCTTGGCGACATCACGATGCGGGCAGCTGATATTCTGGCGCGGTGTGACGGTGTTGCGTGCGAGGACACAAGGGTCACGGGCAAGCTGATGAAGTATCTCGGCGTGTCGAAGCCGCTGTGGCGTTATGACGATCATGCGGGCGACAAAGAGAGATCGCGCCTAGTCGATTCGATGCAATCGCGCGCGGTGGCACTGGTAAGCGATGCCGGGACGCCGCTGGTCAGCGATCCGGGCTACCGACTGGTCAATGATTGCCGCGAGGCGGGAATACCGGTTACGACCTTGCCCGGTGCCTGCGCGGTGATCGCGGGGTTGACGCTGTCGGGTCTGCCTAATGACCGGTTCCTGTTTGGCGGGTTCCTGCCGGTGAAGGAGAAGGCGCGGGCGGATGTGCTGGCGGAGCTGGGCGCAGTCGATAGCACATTGATCTTCTACGAAACCGGGCCACGCTTGACGAAATCCCTACGGGCGATTGCCGATGTGCTGGGCGTACGGGAAATCGCGGTGGCGCGCGAGCTGACCAAGATGCACGAGGAATGCCGACGCGGGCTGCCCGATGGCCTGATCGCCTATTACGAGGCCAATCCGCCCAAGGGAGAGATTGTCCTGCTGGTCGGCCCGCCCGAACCGGTCGAAGGCGAGCATGATCTGGATGCGCTGCTCAAGGAAGCGCTGCTGGAGGACAAACCTTCGCAAGCGGCGGGCAAGGTCGCCAAGGCCACCGGGGCTGACCGCAAAGCGCTTTATGCCCGCGCGCTTGAATTGCGCACCCCGTGAAACGACAGCAAGCCGAGAAACGCGGGCGCGAGGGGGAGACGCGGGCGGCGCTCTGGCTGACTGCCAAAGGCTGGCGCATATTGGCAAAACGGGTGAAGACCCCGCGCGGCGAGATCGACCTGATTGCCAAGCGCGGGGGGCTCGTCGCGTTTGTCGAGGTTAAGTGGCGGCGAGCGAAGGCCGATTTGGACTTTGCCATCGATGCGCACCGATTGCAGCGTGTCGCGGCGGCGGTGGAATGCGTGGCCCATGAATACGCCACCGAGGGCGAGGATATCCGCGTGGACGTGATCCTGCTTGCACCCGGCACCCTGCCACGCCACATCCCCAATGCTTGGCAGCCATAAGAAAGTACCCCGATATGAGTTTGCGTGTAGCCGTCCAGATGGACCCGATGGAAAGCGTGAAGATCGCAGGCGATTCCAGCTTCGCCTTGATGCTCGCTGCACAGGAGCGTGGGCACATGGTCATGCATTATGATGTCGGCACGCTGGCATGGGAGGCAGACGGGACCAGGGCCGGGCACATTACCGCCCACTGCGCGCCAGTGACTGTGCAGCGTGTGCAGGGAGACCATTTCACCATGGGCGAGCGCCGCCAGACCGATCTGGCAAAGGATGTCGATGTCATCCTGATGCGGCAGGATCCGCCCTTCGATCTGGGCTATATCAGCGCCGCGCTGATCCTTGACCGATTGCAGGGTCAGACGCTGGTCAGCAACGATCCGCGCGAAGTGGTCAATGCACCGGAGAAGATGTTCGTTCTCGATTATGCCGAGTTCATGCCGCCGACGCTGATTGCGCGCACACTCGACGAAGTGCGCGCCTTTCAGGCCAAGCATGGGGCGGTGGTTGTTAAACCTCTCCACGGCAATGGCGGCAAGGCGATTTTCAAGCTGGATGCTGATGGCACCAATCTCTCCGCCCTGTTCGAGGTGTTCAACCAGACCTGGCCCGAGGCGCATATGGTCCAGCCTTTCCTCCCAGAGGTGAGCGAGGGCGACAAGCGCATCGTCCTAATCGACGGGGAATTTGCCGGAGCGATCAACCGCAAGCCAGGCGAGGGCGAATTCCGCTCTAACCTTGCGCAGGGCGGCTATGCCGAAAGCGCAACGCTGACCCCGCGCGAGGAAGAGATTTGCGCCGCGATGGGCCCGGAGCTGAAACGGCGCGGGCTGACATTTGTCGGCATCGACGTGATCGGCGGCAAATGGCTCACCGAAATCAACGTCACCAGCCCGACCGGCATCGTCGCGATCGATCAGTTCAACGGCACAGATACTGCGGGTAAAATCTGGGACGCGCTGGAGCGGCGGCACGCGGAAATGGTCAAGGGTTGAGCCGATAGCGGCACACCTTGAACGCCGCCGCTTTGCACCATCATGGATGATTTCATTGTCAGTCTGATCGAGCGGCTCGGCTATCTGGGCGTGGCCGTGCTGATGGCGCTGGAGAACATTTTCCCGCCTATGCCATCCGAGGCGATTATGGGCGCGGGCGCTCTGGCGATTGACCGCGGCAGCATGCAATTCTGGCCGCTGCTGGTTGCCGGGACCATCGGCACGGTTATCGGCAATTACTTCTGGTTCTACCTTGGCGACCGGCTGGGCTATCAGCGGCTTGGCCCCTTCATCGTTCGATATGGCCGCTGGCTGACGATGGAATGGCAAGATGTAGAGCGCGCCACCAAGTTCTTTCGCAAGCATGGGCACTGGGTTGTCTTCGCGCTCAGAGCAACGCCAATCATGCGCACCATGATCTCGCTGCCGGCTGGTCTAGCGCATATGGGCAAGGTAAAGTTCGTGGTCTTCACGGCGGCGGGTGCAGCACTGTGGAATGTGATGCTGATCAAGGGCACGCAGTGGCTGGCGCGGACGTTTTCCGACATCGACGATATTGTCAGCGGGGTGATCATTGCGATTATGGTGGTGGCGATTGCCGGTTATCTCTGGCGGCTCTTCACATGGAAACCGCGAAGCGAGCGCTGAGCTAGTCGTCCCTTTCTCGCGGATGGGCGCTGCGATAGGTATCCAGCATCGTCGCGGCATCGACTTTGGTATAAATCTGGGTGGAGCCCAGGCTGGCATGGCCGAGCAACTCCTGCAGGCTCCTCAGATCAGCTCCTTCGCCCAGCAGATGGGTCGCGAAACTGTGCCGTAATGCATGGGGCGTGGCGGTGTCGGGCAGGCCCAGCGACCGACGCGCGCGGGCCGTCGCCTTCTGCACCATGCCTTGAGACAGCGGACCGCCCTTGGCCCCGCGAAACAGAGGTTCGTCCTTGGGCAGCGGGTAGGGACAGGCCTCAACATAGGCATCCACCGCTGCGCGCAATTGCGGAAGGATCGGCACGACTCGCTGTTTGCTGCCCTTGCCAGTGACGGTCAGCGTCTCGCCAAGCGGCAGCACATCGGCGGTCAGCGACAGCGCCTCTGCCACACGCATCCCAGCACCGTAGAGCAGCAGCAGCACGGCCCGGTCACGCAGTCCAATCCAGCTTTGCGCGGCATCGCTGTCCACCCGCTCTGCCATCCCCACAGCTTCGTCCGGAGTAACCGGGCGGGGCAGGCCTTTCTTGATTCGCGGCCCGCGCAGGCGCGGCGCTCCGGTTTGCTCCATTCCAGCCTCGCTCTGGGCGAAGCGGATGAAGGATTTAAGCGCCGACAATTCGCGCGCGGCAGAGGCATTTGACAGCCCCTCTGCGCGCCGCCCGGCCAGATGACGGCGCAGGGTGCCGGCATCCAGCGTGCCGATACTCTCAAAGGTCGCGCCATCCTGCGTCAGAAGCAGTCTCTGCGCGGCCTTGGAATAGGCTCTGACTGTGTGCGGCGACCGCCTCAAATCATCGGTCAGATAGGCGGCCCACCGCTCCAGAATGGCAGCGTCGCTCATGCGCGCAGCAATTCGTCGGCAACCAGCTCGCCGAGCAATCCGTCTAGCAATGGCATTCCGGCGGCGGTGACACCCAGTGTATCGCCGCGCTGCCAAACCAGACCGAGCTCGGTGTAAAGCGCCACCTTCGCCGCATCGAGCAAGCCGGAAGCGGCAATCCCTGTGCGCCGGGCGAGCGCGGCTATGTCGACACCCTCTGTCAGGCGTAGACCCATCAGCAGAGCTTCCGACGCTTGCTCATGCGGGGGGAGGGTGCGCAGCGCGGCAATGCCCTCACCGCGATCCGCAACAGCGGCCAGCCAGTTCTCCGGCTTCTTGTGCCGCTGCACCGCATTGCCGCCGCGCCGACCATGCGCGCCCGGACCGATCCCGCAATAATCGCGGTATCTCCAATAGGTGAGGTTGTGACGGCTTTCCTGCCCCGGCACAGCATGATTGCTGATCTCGTAAGCGGGCAAGCCAGCGGCGCGGGTCATGTCCTGTGTCAGAGTATACAGCGCGGCGGCGTCATCTCCCTCCATGGGTTCCAGTGCACCGATGCGGGCGTCAGTGGCGAAACGTGTGCCGGGTTCGATTGTCAGTTGGTAAAGCGAGAGATGCGTGGTGCCGAACGACAGAGCACGGGTCAGTTCCGCCGCCCACTCATCCGCAGTCTGCTTTGGGCGCGCATAAATCAGATCGAACGTGACCCTCTCGAACAGCTTCTGCGCATCTTCCAATGCCCCAAGAGCCTCCGTCACCGAATGCTCGCGGCCCAAAAAGCGCAGCGCATCATCGTCCAGCGACTGGATGCCGAGCGACACACGGTTCACCCCCGCCGCCGCCAGATCGCGGAAATTGGCCGCTTCGAAACTCGTCGGATTGGCCTCCAGCGTAATCTCGATGTCGGGGTCGAAGCCCCACAGCTTCTGCGCCTCGGACAGCAATTGCGCCACCAGAGCTGGCGGCATCAGCGACGGCGTCCCCCCGCCAAAGAAAATGGAGCGCAGCGCTTCACCGCCAGCAAGCTTCGCTTCATATTGCATGTCCGATAGAAGGCTGCGCGCCCACAGCGCGTGGTCCACCTCTGCCCGAACATGACTGTTGAAGTCGCAGTAAGGACATTTCTTCAGGCAAAAGGGCCAATGTATGTATAAAGCCTGCGCCACCACCAGACCCTCGCGTCCGACAACAAGGGAAGTCAAGATGCGCCGTAGCTTCGCAACCAGCGTTTGCACCATTGCACTAATGATCAGCAGCGCCTGCACCGCTCAGGATACCGCTCCAGTCCAGTCCACCGGCACGCCGGTCATGGCCGCTCCCGAAGATGCGGTGGAAGAGGCCGCACCGCTCGATCTGTTCGCGCTCAGCTTCCTGCAATCGCACAATCGGGCCCGGGCAGAGGTAGGCGCAAAGCCTCTCACATGGAGCACCAAGCTCGCCGAGGATGCAGCGGAGTATGCCAAGGTGCTAGCTGGGCTCAACCGGATCGAACATGCCAGCGAAGAGGCGCGCGGCGGGGCGGGCGAGAATTTGTGGATGGGCACCACCGGCTATTTCAGCACCACCGCCATGATGGATACTTTCCTGACCGAGAAAGAGATTTTCAAGCCGGGCGTTTTTCCTGATGTATCGATTACCGGCAATTGGGTGGATGTGGGCCATTACACCCAAATCATCTGGAAAGAGACCGAGGAAGTCGGCTGTGCCATCGCCGACAATGCGCAAAACGATGTCCTGGTCTGCCGGTATTTGCCCGCCGGAAACTGGCGCGGTACGCCAATGCCCTGAAGAGGGCTAGAACCCTTCAGCCGAACTGATCGGCGACCAGTTTTTTGAAAGCATCGGCGCGGTGGCTGATCGCGTGCTTGTCGGCCGGGTCCAGCTCCGCAAAGGTCTGTTCGTGGCCTTCGGGCACGAAGACCGGATCATAGCCGAAGCCCATTTCACCGCGCGGGGGCCACGATAGGGTGCCCGGCGCGGTGCCTTCATACACCGCATGTTCGCCATCGGGCCACGCCAGAGCGAGCACGCAGTGAAACGCGCAGGCACGACTGGTATCGGGGCCGAGCGCCTGCACCATACCCTCGACCTTGCCCATCGCCATGAACCAGTCACGGCCCGGCTCTCCTTCGAACCATTGCCGTTCCGCCCAGTCGGCGGTGTAAACACCGGGCCTTCCGCCCAGCGCATCGACTGACAATCCGCTGTCATCTGCCAGAGCAGCCATGCCCGAAGCCTCAGCCGAAGCCCGCGCTTTGATCAGCGCGTTCTCGGCAAAGGTGGTGCCAGTCTCGGCAGGCTCGGGCAGGCCGAGAGACCCCGCCGAGAGGCATTGCACGCCGTAAGGATCGAGCAAGGCCTGAATTTCCTTCAGCTTGCCAGCATTGTGGGTCGCGATGACCAGGCTGCCCGATCCGATACGGCGTGTCATTTAGCGGTCGCTTTGTCCTGCGCTGCGAAGATATCGTCGCAACCCATTTTCGCCAGACGGAGCAGGCGCAGCAGGCCCTCTTCGTCATAAGTCGCGCCCTCTGCGGTGGCCTGCACTTCGGCAATCTGGCCGCCTTCGATCAGGACGAAATTCGCATCCGCATCAGCGTCGCTGTCTTCCGGGTAATCCAGATCGAGCACCGGCGTGCCCTTGTAGATACCGCAGGAGATGGCGGCGATTTTGCCCTCGATTGGGTCTTCCTTCAGATCGCCCGAAGCAATCAGGCCGTCGACTGCCAGTTTCAGCGCCACCCATGCGCCGCTGATCGACGCGGTGCGTGTGCCGCCATCGGCCTGAATGACATCGCAATCGAGCGTAATCTGCCGCTCACCCAGCTTCTTCAGATCAACCACGGAGCGCAAGGAACGACCGATCAGCCGCTGGATTTCCTGCGTGCGGCCCGATTGCTTGCCGCGTGCGGCCTCGCGGCTTCCACGGGTGTGGGTGGCGCGTGGGAGCATGGAATATTCGCCGGTGACCCAGCCTTCGCCCTTGCCGCGCAGCCACGGCGGAATGCGTTCTTCGACGCTGGCGGTGCACAGCACCTTGGTCTCGCCAAAGCTGATCAGGCAGGATCCCTCTGCGTGTTTGGTGTAGCCTGTCTCGATAGTGATAGCGCGCATTTCGTCGGGCGCACGGCCAGAGGGTCGCATAAGTCAGTTCCTTGCTTATCGAAGGGTGCAGCCCGGCGGTACCATCCCAAGACCGTTCGCCCTGAGCTTGTCGAAGGGCTGCCCTTCGTTTGTGGGACTGCGCTATAAGAAAGTGCAGTCTTTGGACAAGCGCATAGACATGGGAATTTGAAGATTTGCCGGAATTCCTTACCTAGTCACTATGGCTTCGCCCCCGTTAAGAGAACTGACAGACCGCGCCCGCTTGATATTCCAGCTGGTGGTGGAAGGCTATCTCGATAGCGGGGAGCCGGTTGGATCGAAAACGCTGGCGCAGGGTGGGGGGCTGGACCTGTCGCCCGCGTCCATCCGCTCTGTCTTGGCCGATCTGGAAGGCGCCGGGCTGCTGTCCGCGCCGCATACCAGCGCCGGACGAATGCCAACCGAAAGCGGCCTGCGCATCTTTGTCGACGGTATGATGCAGGTGGCTGAGCCGACTGCGGTCGAGCGAGCCGCGATCGAACAGCGCCTGAGCGCATCAGGCCCGATCGAGCAGGCGCTGGAAACCACCAGCGCGATCCTGTCCGACATCAGCGGGGCGGCGGGCATGGTCATGGTGCCGCGCCGCGAGCCGCGCCTGTCGCAGGTCACGCTGGTGCCGCTGGGGCAGGGCCGAGCGCTGGCGGTTCTGGTCGGCGAGGACGGTCAGGTGGAAAACCGTGTGATGGATGTGGGCACAACTCCCAGCCACACTCTCGAACAAGTCAGCAATTACATCTCTGCCCGGTTGGCGGGCCGCACTCTGCCAGAGGCGGCGGCGGACATAAGGCGCGAACTGGCGAGCGGGAAGAGCGCGCTGGACGAGGCAAGCCGCGACTTGGTGGAACGCGGCATTGCCGTGTGGAGCGAAGACGCCGCCGAGCGCCCCGTCCTGATCGTGCGCGGCCAAGCCAATCTGCTGGACGAAGCCGCGATGGAAGATCTGGAGCGGGTCCGGTCCCTGCTCGATGATCTGGAAAGCAAGCACTCGGTCGCCGATCTGCTCGAAATTGCGCGCGAGGCAGAATCCACGCGCATTTTTATCGGCGCAGAGAACCGCCTGTTCGCGCTCAGCGGATCATCCGTTATCGCGTCGCCCTACCGTGACCGCGAGGGAAAAGTGGTGGGCGTGCTGGGTGTGATCGGCCCGACCCGGTTGAATTACGCCCGCGTCGTGCCCATGGTTGATTTCACAGCTCGCTCATTGGGCAAACTCATCGGATAAGACGGAAAAACTTCACCCATGATGGATGACACAGATAAGCCGGATACGGCAGGCACAGACGCAGAAATCGAGAAAGAACTGGAAGGCGTGCCCGAGCACATGCTCGGCGATGAAGATGACGCTGAGGAAGAGAGCGAGCCCGATTTGAGCGCAGAGCTCGAGCAGCTCCGCAACGATTTGGCGGAGGCCAAGCAGGAAACCCTCTATGCCCGCGCCGACACGCAGAATGTCCGACGCCGGATGGAGAAGGACGTGGCCGATGCGCGGAGCTACGCCGCGACCGGTTTCGCGCGGGATATATTATCCGTGGCCGACAACCTCTCGCGCGCTGTGGAATCCATTCCAGAGGCCTTGCGCGAGGACGAAAAATTCAAAGGTCTGGTCGCTGGAATCGAAGCAACGCAGCGCGAGCTGACCAAAGTTTTCGGCCAGCACGGTGTGGAGCGCATCGCCGCAATGGGCCTACCGCTCGACCCCAACCAGCATCAGGCAATGATGGAAGTGCCGACGGACGAGCATGAGCCCGGCACCATCGTGCAGGAAATGCAGGCCGGCTATATGATCAAGGATCGCCTGCTACGCCCGGCAATGGTCGGCGTGGCGAAGAAGCCCGACTAAGTCAGGGACACCTTATTAATCTGAGCGGGCGGTCATGCGAGTGGCCGCCCGTTTTCGTATCGGGGTGCGCCTATCTGTGCCTAGCGAAAGGCAAGCCGCAGAAATTCGCCGAACTTCTCCGGGGCATTAGTGATACGATGCTTAGGGAAGGCCCATAAAGGAGAAGTCGCATGAAGAAGTCCCTATACCTCGCACCCGTCGTCATGGTCAGCGCGCTGACTTTGCCCGGCTGTGCCGAAAACTATGCTGCGGAGGGCGGTCTGGCTGGAGCGGCTGCAGGAGCCGGCATTGCTGCGCTGACCGGTGGCGATATTGCCACCTACGCTTTGGCAGGAGCTGCGGCTGGAGGCTTGGCGGGATATTTCGTCGACAAGAACGACAAATGCGATGGCTACAACAACAGCCGGTATCTCGATGATGATTGCTTCGGGACCGCAGGTTATCCGGCCGATCCGCGCTATTGATTGCAGCGCAGCAATCTGGCCGCGCCGGGTGTTGGCGCGGCCAGATCGTGATGCACCTGAGGCCTAGACGGTCTGCGCCCGGTTTTCGTCGCGGTGCTTCTTCAGATATTTCATGAAGGGCGTGCCGCCTGTCCCGACGTCGGGATCATTCCCGGCAATCGAACCGGCTTGCTTGTTGATATAGCTCGCTGCGTATTCGAGATGCCGGGTGCGGAACCGGGCTGATTGCTCCAGACAGGCATTGAACGCCGCCTTTAGCGCCGGATCACCGGACCCGGCGACAAAATCGCGCAAGGTCGAATGCCGCGCCAGATCCTCGATAAACCGGCGATGCTCCACCGGGCGATAATGGTGCAATTCATCCAGGAAGCTTTTGAGCGGGTCATCGCTGTGCCCCACCTGAAACAGGGCATCCATCGCGGGAACAATGCTTGATTGTGAGCCTGTCTGACCGCGCAGCGCCTGCGGTTTCCCGCCCAGTGCTTCGACGCCTTCATAGATTAGCCCGCCATCTAGCGCCGGATTGTTGGCCCAGCCATGGATATAGGGCCGCACGCGGTGGAAATAGATATAAGGGTCGCAGCGCTCGGTCATGCGCCCGAACACGGCATAAATACGCTCCCACGCTTCATCCATCTCGGTCAGCAAACGGGTGGCTTCGGCGGTGTTCTTGTCTTTGGACACTGTGACCAGCTTGGCCGCATTGTCGAGCAGAACGCCCGCTTCCGCTTCGATCGCAACATGGATCAGGACGAACCAGTTTTCGTCATCACCGCCCAGAAAGTTCTGGTGCATCGCGATATTATCGAGCGTGATCGGGCCCGATTTGTCGAGCCGGTACCAATTGTCGAGAACATAGCCCGAATAGGGCAGCAACGGCGCTTGCCCAAGACGGTCTGAAATGGCGACCATTGGACGGGCCAGATTGGCGGGCAGGCAGGCGGGCGCATCGGCTTCGCCCCAGACATAGGCCTGCACTAGGAAGGACATGTGGACCATCGCGGTGCGCACTTCTTCTTCGGGTGCCTCGCGGGCCCAATCGGCGATGTCGGGTTCGGGCAATTGTTCCAGCCAGTGGCGCACCCGCCCTGTGGTCAGCAGCGCGGATAGATTTCCCGCTGCCTCCACGATCGGGGCCCACACCGGGGGCAGGGTGATCTCGTCGATTTCGTAATGCGAGAGGTAGCCGCGTGTCCGCGACATGGCGTAATTCTTCAGCTCCATGTGATTGCTCGTTAGCCGGTCGCGGGTTTGGCCGACCGGACAGACTAAAGTCTATATCCGCGCCATAGGAATCACAAGCGAGCGGACCTAATCGGCACCGGGAAAACGCACCAGCAGATCGTAGGCGGCTGGATCGGAAACGCCGGCCAGCGCAATGCCCCGTCGCAGCATCCACGCGTGCTTCACAATCTCCGCTTGCTGCTCGATGCCATAGGCCTCCAGCGGTCGCCCGGGCTTGAGCGAATAGTCGTAGCGGCACCATGGATGACGCCGGAGCGGAAGGTACCAGTCGCCTTTCGACTGGGTCTGCCAGACATGCGTCATTTCGTGAATGAACAGGCCCTGCCGCTGGAAACGCGCGGTCGCAAAGTCCTCGCAATAAGCCTCGCCCTTCGGGTGAAAATGCAAATGCCCGCGCGGGGCCATGGTGACATGGCGCGGCTGGAAAAAGGCCCATTTGCGCCGTCTGATGGTGACCTTGCGGTAATCGATTGCGTCGCCAAAGATCGACCTGGCAAGCGCGGTTTCACCCTCGGTCAGCCGCCGTTCCCCGCCGACCGGACAGAAATCCGGCTCGGCGTGCTCGTCATCGCTCTCCAGATCGAGCGCGCTCACGCTTAACGGTCTGCGCCTGCTGCAACCACCTCGGCGGTGAAGCTCGTTTTGTCTCCGCCCACGACTGTCAGCGTCACATCGACATTCTGCCCGGGTTCGACAGTGTCCGGCAATCCAAACACCATGATATGCTTGCCGCCTGGCTCAAAGGTGACGCTATCGCCGGGGTTGAGCAGCAACGGGCCCATTTCGCCCATCACCATTTTGCGTTCCCATTCGGAGGTCTCGTGCAGTTCCGTCTTCTCGGCACCCTCGACAGAAGCGGCCCGAACCGTGGTCGCGCGTTCGCCGTCATAGCTCATATCGAGATAGATCGCGGCTGGGTTGCCGGCGACTGCGTTCAGCACAAGGCGAGCGTTTTCAATCGTCAGCCCCGGCACAGCTTCAACAGCGCCCGCGGCTTCACCGGCAGGCGCTTCTGCTGTCTCACCGCAAGCGGTCAAGCCGCCGCCAGCTAGCCCCAGTGCCAATGCCATTGCCCATTTGTTCACGCGCTTCACTCCGGTTGTTTATTTGTATGCTCGCCTAGCCCGCTACCTCCCTTGTGCCAAGGGAAAGGCCACCTATATCGCCCTCATAATCGAGCCGCCGACAGGCCTTGCCACATGGGTGGGGGGTCCATGGGCGGTGTCCAATACCTGAAAGAAGATGGGGTACAGAATGAGTAAAGTGATCGGTATCGACCTTGGCACCACCAATAGCTGTGTTGCCGTAATGGACGGCGGCAAGCCGAAGGTCGTGGAGAATTCGGAAGGCGCGCGCACCACGCCGTCGATCGTCGCCTTCACCAAGGATAGCGAACGTCTGATCGGCCAGCCGGCAAAGCGGCAGGCTGTGACCAATCCCGACAACACCTTGTTTGCGATCAAGCGTCTGATCGGCCGCCGGTTCGATGATCCGCTGACCAAGAAGGACATGGAGCTGGTCCCCTACGAAATCGTCAAGGGAAAGACCGGCGACGCATGGGTCAAGGCAGGCGGCGAGGAATACTCCCCCAGCCAGATTTCCGCTTTCATTCTGCAGAAGATGAAGGAAACCGCCGAGAGCTATCTGGGCGAAACCGTGACGCAGGCGGTCATCACCGTCCCGGCATATTTCAACGATGCCCAGCGGCAGGCAACCAAGGACGCCGGCCAGATCGCCGGTCTGGAAGTTCTGCGCATCATCAACGAGCCGACCGCAGCTGCGCTCGCCTACGGAATGGACAAGGAAGATGGCAAGACCATCGCGGTCTATGACCTTGGCGGCGGTACGTTCGACGTTTCCGTTCTGGAAATCGGCGACGGCGTGTTTGAAGTGAAGTCGACCAATGGCGACACCTTCCTCGGCGGTGAAGACTTCGACAACGCGATTGTCGAGTATCTCGCAGAGGCCTTCAAGAAGAAGGAAAACATGGACCTGCGGACCGACAAGCTGGCTCTGCAGCGTCTGAAAGAAGCCGCGGAAAAGGCCAAGATCGAGCTGTCCAGCTCGGCCTCGACCGAAGTCAACTTGCCCTTCATCACCGCGCGGATGGAAGGCGGCGCGTCCACTCCGCTGCACCTGGTCGAAACGCTGACCCGCTCCAAGCTGGAGCAGCTGGTCGGGGATCTGATCAAGCGCACGCTGGAGCCGAGCAAGAAAGCCCTGGCCGATGCCGGCCTGGCCGCAAAGGACATCGACGAAGTCATTCTGGTCGGCGGTATGACCCGCATGCCCAAAGTGCGCGAAGTCGTGGAAGAATTCTTCGGCAAGAAGCCCAACACCGGCGTGAACCCGGACGAAGTCGTTGCCATGGGTGCCGCCATTCAGGCCGGCGTTCTGCAGGGCGACGTGAAGGACGTTCTGCTGCTCGACGTGACCCCGCTTTCGCTGGGTATCGAGACGCTGGGCGGTGTCTTCACCCGCATGATCGACCGCAACACCACGATCCCGACCAAGAAATCGCAGACCTACTCGACCGCTGAAGACAATCAGCAGGCCGTGACGATCCGCGTGTTTCAGGGCGAGCGTGAGATGGCGGCCGATAACAAGCTGCTGGGCAATTTTGACCTCGTCGGCATTCCGCCCGCACCGCGCGGCGTGCCGCAGGTGGAAGTGACCTTCGACATCGACGCCAACGGCATCGTGAACGTGTCCGCCAAAGACAAGGGCACGGGCAAGGAACAGACCATCAAGATCCAGGCGTCGGGCGGTCTCAACGAGAGCGACATCGACCAGATGGTTCAGGATGCGGAGAAGTTCGCCGAGGAAGACAAGAAGCGCCGCGAAAGTGCCGAAGCCCGCAACCAGGCCGACAGCCTCGTCCACGCCACGGAGAAGCAAATCTCCGAACATGGCGACAAGATCGACGATGCGCTGAAGACCGAAGTCGAAGCGAAAATCGCCGAGACCAAGACAGCTCTGGAAGGTGACGATGCCGACGCAATCTCTGCAAAGGCTCAGGAACTGACCGAAGTTGCCATGAAGATGGGCCAGCAAATCTATGAGCAGGAGCAGGCCAGCGCAGCTGCTGATGCTCCGGCTGATGGCGGCGAAGATGCAGGCAAAGACGAAGACGTTGTCGATGCGGAGTTTTCCGAAGTCGACACCGATGCCGACGCAGACGCTGACGCCAAGAGCTGATCGTTCGAATGACGAACAAAGCCGCCGCCGGTGCAATCGCGCATCGGCGGCGGTCTAGCGTTTAACGAACAGGGAATTTCCTTTGGCTTCCGAAACCGACCTCTACGAATTGCTGGGCGTGGACCGCAGTGCGGATGCCGCTGCTCTCAAATCCGCTTATCGCAAACTGGCGATGAAATATCACCCCGACCGAAATCCGGGGGATGCCGAGGCGGAGGCCCATTTCAAGGCGGTGGGTGCAGCCTACGAAGTGCTCAAAGACCCGCAGAAGCGCGCTGCTTACGATCAGTATGGCCATGCCGCTTTCCAGCAGCAGGGCGGCCCGGGTGCAGGCCATGCGGATTTCGGCGATATCGGCGACATTTTTGAAACGATCTTCGGCGGCGGATTCGGGCGCGGCGGGCGTCAGCGTCAGTCGCGGGGGGCCGATCTGCGTTATGATATGCAGGTCACGCTCGAAGAAGCGTTTGACGGCAAGCAGACCCAGATCGAAATCGAAGTCTCGCAAAGCTGCGACACTTGCAACGGTTCCGGCGCAGAGCCGGGCACGGGTACGCGCGGCTGCAATTTGTGCAATGGATATGGCAAGGTCCGGGCCAATCAGGGTTTCTTCGTTGTCGAGCGGCCATGCCCCAATTGCCACGGTCGCGGCGAAGTTCTGGAAGACCCGTGCGGCACGTGCCGGGGCGAGGGCCGGGTGGACAAGCCGCAGGCGCTCGACGTAGAAATTCCGCCCGGCGTCGATACGGGCACACGTATTCGCCTTAGCGGCAAGGGTGAGGCCGGCCCGCGCGGCGCGCCTCCGGGTGATCTCTATATTTTCATCCACATTGCCGAGCACGACCTGTTTCAGCGCGAAGGCACTACGCTGCTGACCCGCGTGCCGATCAGTTTCACCACCGCGGCGCTGGGCGGATCGGTGGATATTCCCGATCTCGACGGTTCGACCAATTCGATCGATATTCCGGCCGGCATCCAGTCGGGCAAGCAACTGCGCAAACGCGGCGCAGGGATGCCTGTATTGCAAGGGCGCGGGCGCGGCGATCTGGTGGTGGAAATCATGGTCGAAACGCCGACCAAGCTCACCAAGGCGCAGAAGGAATTGCTCAAAGAGTTCCGCGAGACCGAAACGGGTGCCGAATGCCCGCAGGCACAAGGCTTCTTTGACAAACTGAAAGGCGCATTGGGAGCCTGATCGAGGTGGCCTGAAATACCGCGGCCTCTCGACAGGCAAAACGCTTTGCGCCTAGGGCTATCCCCGCAAGAATAAAGGGGATGGTCTGATGAAGAAGCTCGTAACCGCAACGCTCGCCGCATCGGCTGCCGCATTGCTGGCTGGTACGCCTGTGAACGCCCAGCGCAATTTTGACGACGTGCAGATCACGACCGAGGAAATCGCTCCGGGCGTAGCGGTCCTGTTCGGGGCAGGCGGCAATATCGGCGTCAGCCATGGCGAAGACGGCACCGTCCTGATCGACGACCAGTTCGCGCCCCTCACAGCCAAAATTCAGGCCGCGATTGCCGAACTGGGCGCAGGGCCGGTCGATTATCTCATCAACACCCACTGGCATTTCGACCATTCTGGCGGGAACGAAAATTTCGGCAAGGCCGGTGCGCTGATCTTTGCCCACCACAATGTCCGCAGCCGCATGGCAGCAGGCGGTATGGCAGCGGGCAATGCGACACCGCCTGCGCCGAAAGTAGCTTTGCCAGTCGTGACCTATGAACAGGGCCTGCGGTTCAATCTCAATGGCGACCGGGTCAATGTCGTTTTCACCGGCGGTGGCCACACCGATGGCGACAGCGTGATCCATTGGGAGGAGGCCAACATCGTCCATATGGGCGACCTCTATTTCAAGATCCCCGGCTATCCGTTCATCGACACCAATTCGGGCGGCAACGTCATCAATGCGATGAACTCGCTCGATCAGGTGATCCGGATGATCGATGACGAGACGCAAGTGATCCCCGGCCACGGCCCGATGTCGAACAAGGCAGAGCTGGTCGCTTACCGCGCGATGATCGGCGAAGCGGTTTCGCTGGTGCGGGAGCTACGCGATCAAGGCATGACCATGGAGGAAGCCATTGCGGCGGAGCCTCTGGCCGGTTTCAATCGCGGAGAGGGCTTTATCGGGCCAGACCAGTTCGTCACCGCGATCTGGACTTCGCTGGACTGACACCGGAGCAAGCCCCTTGGCCGTCCTGCCATCCCTGACCATTATCGATGATTTTCTCGCCGAGCCCTATAGCGTGCGCCGCGCAGCGCTGGCGCTAGATTATGATGCGGAAGCCAACCAGAACAATTTTCCGGGTCGTAATTCCTCGAAACCTCTGCCGACCAAAACACTGGAAGAGGCTGTCTCCCGGCAAATCGGTGTGCCGGTCGTGGGGACTCCGCAGACCAGCCATGGCCGATGCCGGATCACCCTAAAAAGCGACAAGGGGCAGAGCGGGGTTCATGTCGACCCTGCATTCTATTCGGGCATTCTCTATCTTTCGAAGCCGGAGGACTGCGCCAAGCCCAATGCCGGCGGGACCGATTTTTTCCGCCACAAGAAGAGCGGGCTCGACCGTATTCCGCCTACTCTGGAAGATGCCCGCGCAGCCGGATTTGCCGATATCAATGCGGTGCTGGCCGAGGTGGTAAACAAGGATACGACCCATCCGGCCAAGTGGCAGCGGACCATGCGGGTGCCGATCCGGTTCAACCGGCTGATCCTGTTCTCGCCATGGCTCTTCCACACCGCAGCGCCGGGTTTCGGCACTGATCTGGAAAGCGGGCGTCTCGCGATGCTGCTGTTCTTCGACCGGGCAGGTGCGCTGCCGGGGCAGGGCGGCTGACGGGACGGGCTAACCGAGGCGCTCTCGCACCTCCGCTTCGATCCGTGGAACGAGGGTTGGATCGGCGGTCAGCCGCCCGCGCTCCTCGTCCAATATCGCCAGAAAAAGGTCGCGCTTGAAGCCGGTGCAGACCGCCTCCTCCATCGGCGCATCGAGCGTAGAACACACCAGATCGACCATCCGCTCCGCGCCGTGCAAGCGGCCCCACAGATAGTCGTTCTCGCGGTAGGTCCGACTGAAAAACGCGCCAAAACTGTAAAACTCGGTCCCGCGCAAAGTCGCGGCTGTGCCGCCTTCGCGGATGCTGGTCGCGTCCTCGGGGCTGATCCTGTCGACCTTGACCGGATCAAATTCCGTGAGGCCGTCTGTGCCCAGCAAAGGCAGTGTGGCGACATCGTAAAAGGGAAAACCCAGATAGGTCAGCAGCATTCGGCGGCGCAAATTCTGCGGCATTTTGGCGAGCGCGCTGGACAGCATTTCCTCCGCTTGCTCGTCCAGCTCCGGCAACAGATGCCGTTCGCCCAGGATATCGAGCACCGCACCCGGATCCAGCATGACATTGGCAGCAGCGGCAGCGAAATCGGGACCGAGATGGTCCGCCTGCTCACGGTCGAAATACAGCTTCAGAATGTCGTAAAGCGCTGCACGGGCCTGGTCGGTCGCGTTGTCGTCGAATTCCGGATCGGCTTCCCAGTCGCGTGAAGCCCTGCGGGTCAGCAGGCGCAAGCGCCGGATGCGGAAGCCCAGATCGTAGGTGCGGAAAAAGTCGATAGCAGCGGTGCTTGCGCCGCCACTCGCATCGGCCAGATCGGTCAGCCCGCGCGCTTCCAGTTCCTCTCGCAGTACCGCTGCGACCGTCTGGCTATCGGGCAGCGACATGGGCGGGGCGCTCGCAAGGACCAATGCCGCCAGTCGCTCGATAATACCGCTGAATTTCGTTTGCGCATAAGCGTGATAGGCAAAGCCTGCGCCTTCCGCCGCCGCCTGCTGCGCCCGCGAGCGCCAGTTTTTCAGGCGTTTTGCGGTGGGCCGATTGAGGAACAGGGTGCGCCCGAACAGTTTCTCCACCGCAGTCTCTACGCCGGCCCGCATGCCGCCAACAATCTCGCGCCGGCGCAGCGCCTCGCGCGATTGCTTTTCGAGCACGATGATATTGTCACGGATCGGCTGCTCGCGCGGGATGGTCGAGAGCGAGCCGAAGATGGCTGAGAAGAAGCCGACCGGGCGTGGTTCCTCCTCATCATCATCGGAAAACCGCTCGGGACGGGGGTCGATATAGACGAAACGCCGGTCCACTTCGCGGTGGGCTGGGCGGCCGCGCAGTGCCTCGGTTGCCGCGCGAAACGGTGCGTTGACCAGCACGCCGCCATCGATCAGCGCGACCCGGTCCACGTCCCCCTGTTCGAGGTGCGCGGGCATATTGCGTCGCAGGAATGCGTCACGTTCTGGCCAATTGCGCTGCAGCAGATCGCCCATGCGGTCGATCTCTGCGACTTTCAGCGGCGGAAATGCTCCCGGAAAGCTCGAGGTAGCGCGTGCCGCGAAGGTCAGCTCCAGCGAATTGGCAAGACCTTGTCCGCCCTTTGACGGGGTTTGTGCATGAAAGGATATCGGCAACCGGTGCTCGCTCTCCAGAACCAATGGAGGCGAATTCAGGCGCAACATCGCGCGGTAGCCGCGAAAATCGGTCGTGGTGACATAGAGGTCGAGCGGATGGCCGGGTGGCAGCAAAGGCGGACCCGGCTCTCCATTAGCCATCGCCTCCAGCGCCGTGTGGAGCAACATGGACATGCCAAGACCCGAAAACGGTGGCTGGAACCAGCGGCCCCGGATCAGGCGGGAGACTTTAGTGCGCACCTCCTCGCGGGTCTCGGGCGCAACGCTTTCGCTCACGGCGTTGCCCGGACGCCGCAGGACATATTCCGCCAGCGGCTGCGCCCATATCTTGGCATAGCGCCACACAGGCCGGGCATCCTTGTCCGTCAGCCGGTCGATATCAGCGTTTCCCAGCCACAGGTCGGTCAATGGATCGAGCGATCGGCCCGAATGCAGCGCCTCGGCCAGAAACACGGCATTGATCCCGCCCGCACTGGCTCCGGTCAGAATGTCGGGAAGCACCCGCAGCAACAGCCCGTTCTTATCCCGCAAATGGGCAAGCAGCCGGAGGTAGACTGCCTCTGCGCCGTCGCGGGTCTCGGCCGCATCTGTGTCGCCATCGTGAAAAGCGCGGCTGGCCCGGGCCATCTTCCACACTTCCTTGGTGACGCCGTGCATATAGACCGCAAGGCTGACCCCTCCATAGCAGACGAGCGCAATGCGGAGTTCTTTCTGGCGCATGCGGACCTTGTGGCGGGGATATTCCGCTAGCGCAATTGCGTTCTGGAAATGTTCTGTTTACTGAAGCGCCCATGGCAAAGCCGAAGAAACGCTACATCTGTCAGGCCTGCGGGTCCGTGTCCCCTCGCTGGCAGGGGCAGTGCGGCGATTGCGCGGAATGGAACACGCTGGTGGAGGATGCGCCGGCGACGGTGTTCTCGCAAAAGCATGACCTGTCGAGCGGGGGGAGGCCGGTCGCCTTCGTGCCGCTGGACAAACCGGGCGAAATGCCGGTGCGCCAGCCAACCGGTCTGCCTGAGTTCGACCGGGCTCTGGGAGGAGGGCTCGTACCGGGTAGCGCGATCCTGATGGGTGGCGATCCCGGCATCGGCAAATCTACCCTGCTGCTGCAGACGGCTGCTGCGATTGCCAAGGATGGCGGGAAGTCAGTCTATATCAGCGGTGAAGAAGCCGCCGGGCAGGTTCGCTTGCGTGCCGCGCGATTGGGGCTGGCAGATGCGCCGGTCAGTCTGGCGGCTGCGACATCGGTGCGCGATATCCTTACCACGTTGGGTACGATGGAGCCGCCCAAATTGCTGGTCATCGATTCGATCCAGACCATGCATTCCGACACAATCGAGGGAGCGCCCGGCACGGTCAGTCAGGTGCGCGGCTGCGCGTTCGAGCTCATCCGCTATGCCAAGGAAAACGGCGTGGCGCTGTTCCTGGTCGGCCATGTGACGAAGGACGGCACCATCGCCGGCCCGCGCGTGCTAGAGCACATGGTCGATGTGGTGATGAGCTTCGAGGGAGAGCGCAGCCATCAGTACCGCATTCTGCGCGCGCTTAAGAACAGGTTCGGTGCGGTGGACGAAATCGGTGTCTTCGCGATGGCGGGGGCGGGGCTGGAGGAAGTGTCCAACCCCTCCATGCTGTTCCTGTCGGGCCGCGATGCGCCGCTGGCGGGAAGTTCTGTTTTCCCGGCTTTGGAAGGCACGCGACCCGTGCTGATCGAGGTGCAGGCGCTGATTGTGCGCTTGCAATCAGGGGCCACGCCGCGCCGCGCTGTGGTAGGCTGGGACAGTGGACGGCTGGCCATGTTGCTCGCCGTGCTTGAATCTCGCTGCGGTCTGAATTTCAGCTCGGCCGAGGTCTATCTCAATATTGCCGGTGGCTACCGCCTGTCCGATCCCGCAGCCGATCTCGCGATTGCTGCCGCCTTGGTTAGCGCACTGGCGGACAAACCTTTGCCGGATCGCTCGATTTTCTTCGGTGAAGTCTCGCTGGCGGGAGAAATTCGCCCGGTGGCGCATGCCGGATTGCGGATGCGGGAAGGGGCCAAGCTGGGCTTCTCCAAATCCTTCGGGCCGCACGGAGTGGATGATGTACCGAAAGATTTGACCTATGGGGGGCTGCGCCAACTGGCCAATCTCGTTGACCGGGTCATGGGGAACCAATAAAAGCCGCCGCCGTGATGACCGGCTTCGATATCATTGTAATCGTCATTGTGGGTGTCGCCGCAATCGGCGGCTTCATGCGCGGACTGGTGCAGGAAGTCCTGTCACTGGCCACATGGTTTCTGGCTGCGTTTTCGATGCGCTTCCTGCACTACCCGGTCTACGATTTCTTGCTGGGATATATTCCCTCCAGCACGCTTTCGGCCATCCTCGCCTTCGCCCTTCTGCTGCTGATCCCCTACGCCGGGATGAAGGTCATTATCGGCCTTGCAGCGACCGACGATGGCGGTTCCGATCTGAAGCCGGTGGACCGTGTGCTGGGCTTCGGCATGGGATTGGTGAAGGGCGCTTTGATTGCTGTCTTCGGGTTTTGCCTGATTGCCTTCACCTTCGACGACGAATGGAGCGTGACAGGCCGCCCGGCATGGGTCGCAACAGCCCGGACCTATCCGGCAATCAATGCCGCGACCAACGAGTTGGTCCCCTTGATCGCAGCCCGCCGCGCTCAGTTGGAAGAGGACGAAAAGCCCGGCGGCGATACCGCGCAATGAGCATATCGACGACTGGGCAAAACTCAGAGAAAAACACCACTCGATCGCCTTCCTCGAAACTCTACACTTCCGAAATGCTCGCGCTGGCAACCGGTCTTGCCGCCTATCCGCGCCTTCCCGACGCCGCGCTGCACGGATCCGCGCGATCCGACACCTGCGGCGGCTCGCTCGCAATTGATGTGCAGATGGCAGATGGCACAATCGCCTCGGTCGGTCTGATGGTGCAGGCCTGCGCCGTGGGACAAGCGAGTGCCGCGCTGTTTGCCGATTGGGTGATCGGCAAATCCGCCGCCGACACCGCATGCGCCCATACCAGCGTGGTGGATTGGCTTGCTGGAAATGCTCCCTTGCCATCGGCCCCGGACCTATCAGCCATTGCAATTGCCCGCGATTATCCCGCCCGCCACGGTGCGATATTGCTGCCATGGAAAGCGCTGGAAAATGCGTTGCCCGATGCGCGCATTTGATTTTGTTGAAATTGACAGGTGGTGCGCGGGCACTGGCGGCTTGTATTACCGGCCATGAACGCTAGGCCTGCGGCGTCTTGTTTGGGGAAGGGCACATCGCATCATGAGCACATCGGAAACTGCAGCGGTTAGTGAGCCGACCGAGAAGGAAATCCGCCTGGTCATCGGCGCTTCATCCGCCGGGACGGTGTTCGAGTGGTATGATTTCTTCATCTACGGGACGCTCGCCTATATCCTCAAAGATGCATTTTACGATGTCGATGATCCGACGCTCGGTCTATTGCTGGTCTGGTCGACATTTGCCGTGGGATTTGCCTTTCGGCCCATTGGCGCGATCCTGTTCGGCTTTCTCGGTGACCGGCTGGGGCGCAAATATACTTTTCTGGTAACGGTGACCTTGATGGGCATCGCCACTGCGGGGGTGGGGCTCATACCGACAGTCGATCAGATTGGCGTAGTGGCGCCGATTATCGTTATCATTCTTCGCGTATTGCAGGGGCTTGCCCTTGGCGGCGAATATGGCGGCGCAGCGATCTATGTCGCAGAGCATGCACCGCCAGAGAAGCGCGGCTTCTATACCAGCTTTATTCAGGCCAGTGTCGTGGGCGGTTTTGTGCTCAGCATTATCGTGGTGCTGCTCTGCCGCGTCATCATTCCCCAAGAGGCTTTTGAGGCGTGGGGCTGGCGTGTGCCTTTCCTGCTTTCGATCCTCCTCTTGGTCATTTCCCTGTGGATGCGCTTCAAGCTATCCGAAAGCCCGGTCTTCAAGGCGATGAAGGAAGCGGGCGAAACATCGGGCAATCCCTTCATTGAAAGCTTTACCTATCCCGGCAACAAGAAGCGCATCTTTGTCGCGCTGTTCGGGATTACCGGGATCCTGACCACGATCTGGTATTCGGCATTCTTCTCCAGCCTCTCTTTCCTCAAGGGCGATATGCGCCTCGATGAAACCAGCGTGGAAGTGATCCTGCTGATCGCCGGAACATTGTCGATGGGTTTCTATTTGATTGTCGGCAAATGGTCGGACCGGGTTGGGCGCAAGAAGCCGATCATCATCGGTGCGCTGGCCACCCTGGCGCTGCTGTTCCCGATTTTCTGCGGCATGGGGGCGCTGGCCAATCCGGGCCTCGCTGCAGCTGCCGAGCGCGCTCCGGTCGTCGTAACCGGCCAGCAATGCGTGACCGATCCCTTTGCCGAGCTGCTGGACCGCGAGCCCAGCGATTGCGGCAAGATTCTCGGATCACTGATCGCCAGCGGCGTTTCCTATACGGTCGTTGCAGGGGAACCCCTGAGCGTCACTGTTGGCGGAGAAGCTGTGGTCTTCGGCGATGACTGGCTCAGCGATGGTGCAGCGCGGACTGCGGGCCTGCAGGAACAGCTTGGTGCGGCAGGTTTCGACTTCACCCGGCAGGTGCCGCCATTGGCGAATATCATCGGGATCATCGGCCTTCTGCTTGTGGCGGGCATGTTGTCTGCGCTGACTTATGGTTCGGTGGCTGCGCTCCTGTCGGAAATGTTTCCGCCCAAGATCCGCTATTCGTCGATGTCGATCCCGTATCACATCGGTGCCGGGTATCTCGGCGGCTTCCTGCCGCTGATCGCAGGGATCATCGTCGCCAGTACTGGCAATATCTATTCCGGTCTCTGGTACACCTGGATTGTGGTTGCATTCGGTATCGTGGTCGCCTGGTGGGGCATTCCGGATGGCCCGCCCCGCGATTTTGAAGACGACGTCGCGACCTGACAGAACAATGACCGCCATTCCGCCAGCACCCACCGTGCGCCTCGACATTGATCGGGAAGCGCTGGCGGCCAACTGGCGCACGCTTGATGCCATGTCCGGCGATGCGCGGGCAGGGGCGGCGGTCAAGGCCGATTGTTACGGGCTGGGTGTCGATGTGTGCGTTCCCGTGCTGCGCGATGCAGGGGCGCGGGATTTCTTTGTCGCGCATTGGAGCGAAGTCGCCGCGGTGCTTCACCATGTGCCGCCGGAGCAATTGGCAGTGCTGCATGGCGTGAACACTGCGGAAGAGGCAGCCTATGCCAGAGCCACCGGCGTGCTGCCCGTTATTAACTCGCTGCATCAAGCGAATCTGTGGAACCAGACGGGTGGCGGGCCGTGCCATCTGATGATCGACACAGGTATTCACCGTCTGGGAATTGCGCCGGCGGACCTTCGGGAGCCTGCGATTCAGTCGCTGGATGTGGCCGTATTGATGTCGCACCTGTCCTCGGCGGACGAAGATGGTTCTGTGAGTTCCGAGCAACTCGCGGCTTTCCACGAAGCCAAGCGAGCGGTCGGGGCGCGCGAGCTCAGTATCTCGAACAGCGCAGGCATCGGCCTGGGCGATGATTTCAGTTTCGACCTGACGCGCCCGGGGCTTGCGCTTTATGGCGGCGTGCCGCGTTCTGAAATGGCAGGGCGCATAAGGCAGGTCGCCTATCCCCGCGCCGCAATTATTCAGGTGCATGATCTGAAGGCCGGCGATGCTGTTGGCTACAACCGCGAATTCACCGCCCGCGATGCGATGAGAGTGGGTACCGTTTCGCTGGGCTACGCCGACGGTTTCCTGCGGTCATGGAGCGCAGAAGGTTGGCTGGAACACAACGGCGATCGCCTGCCGCTGCTCGGCAAGGTTTCGATGGATATGGTCATCGTGGACCTGACTGATACCCCCGAAATCAGGCTCGGCGACTGGCTGGATGTGCCCTACGATCTTCCGGCCGCATCGAGGATAATCGGTCTCTCTCAATACGAATTGCTCACCGTTCTGGGCCAGCGAATGCGCAGCTGACACCTTGCGCCGTGTGCATTGCAGCGAAGCACGTTGCGGTGCAGCTTGTGCAAGTGCTAAGACTGCGAAAACGGTTCAAAACAATCCGGCGCACCCGGAAGTAAGGCAGGCGGCATTATGGCAGGCAAAGAATCGGCTCCGGGAGAGCCCATCGTCATCAAGAAATACGCCAACCGGCGGCTCTATAACACGCAGTCCTCCAGCTATATCACGCTCGATGACTTGGCGAAAATGACCCGCGACGGCGTCGATTTCGAAGTCAAGGACGCCAAGACTGGCGATGACATCACCCGCTCCATCCTGACGCAGATCATCATGGAAGCGGAAAGCGGCGGGGCCCCTATGCTGCCGATCAGTTTTCTGCGCCAGATCATCGGCATGTATGGCAATTCCATGCAGGCGGTGATGCCGACCTATCTGGAAACGGCGATGCAGAATTTCCGCGAGAACCAGGCGAAATGGCAAGACGCGGCGAAGAACACGCCGGGCGGCAGTCTGCTCGCCAAAATGCACGAAACCAACATGGCGATGATGCGCGCCGCGACCGAGGCTTTCATCCCGGGCACCGGTTCCAAGCAGAAAGACCCTGCTCCGGACCAGCCTGCCACGAGTGACGAGCTATCAGCCCTGCGCGAGCAAATGGCCGCCATGCAGGAAAAACTGGACCAGCTGGGCAAGTAAGCTTCGCGCGCCAGTACCTCTCCCGAATTTCAGAAAGTCCACGCACAGTGTCCAACATCCGCCACGCCCTTTCCGTCAAGCGGGAAGACGATTTTGCCGCATGGTATCAGGAAGTCATCTCCGCCGCCGAAATGGCCGAAGAATCGGGCGTGCGCGGCTGCATGGTCATCCGGCCGTGGGGCTATGGTATCTGGGAACGCATTCAACGTTTGCTGGACGACCGGATCAAGGCGGCGGGCCACGAGAACTGCTATTTCCCGATCTTCATCCCGCTCGCCAATTTCGAGCGTGAGGCCGACCATGTAGAAGGCTTCGCCAAGGAGATGGCCGTCGTCACCCATCACCGCCTGATTGCCGATGGCGAGGGCGGTCTGATCCCTGATCCTGCGGCCAAGCTGGAAGAGCCACTGGTGGTTCGCCCTACTTCAGAAACGATCATCGGAGATGCGATGGCGCGCTGGGTGCGCAGCTGGCGTGACCTGCCGCTCAAAACGAACCAGTGGGCGAATGTCGTGCGATGGGAAATGCGCACGCGCATGTTTTTGCGCACCAGCGAATTCCTTTGGCAGGAAGGGCATACCGCCCACGCGGATGCGGCCGAGGCCAAGGAACACACGCTGACGATGCTGGAAGTCTATCGCGCCTGCGCCGAGGAAGATCTCGCTCTCCCCGTGATCGCTGGCGAGAAGCCCGAGAATGAGCGTTTCCCCGGAGCCGTCGAGACATGGTCGATCGAGGCAATGATGCAGGACGGCAAGGCACTCCAGGCCGGCACCAGCCATTATCTCGGGACCAATTTCTCCAAGGCCGCTGGAATCAAATACCAAGACCGCGAAGGCGGCGAACAGCTGTGCCACACCACCAGCTGGGGCGTCTCTACCCGCATGATCGGCGGCGTTATCATGACCCATGGCGATGATGACGGGCTACGCGTGCCGCCTCGGATTGCGCCCTATCAGGTCGTGATTCTTCCGATGCTGCGCGACAAACCCGAGGATCAGGCGGTCATCGACTATTGCGAGGAATTGCGGGCCAAGCTCGTCCAGCAATCCGCACTGGGCGAGCCTATCCGCGTGCTGCACGACAAGAAGCCGGGCAAGGCTGCGGCCAAGCGGTGGGACTGGGTTCGCAAGGGCGCTCCAGTGATCATCGAGGTCGGGAGCCGCGACATGGACAATGGCGTCGTCAGCCTGTTGCGGCGTGATGATCTCTGGACCACGGATAACGGCAAGCCGAACTTCCAGACACCGTCGCGCGAGGATGCAGCCAGCGGGATGAGTGCGATGCTGGAGGATATCCAGAACGCGATCTTTGCCGAGGCAGCCGAGCGCCGTGATGCCAATATCGTCCGCGATATCGACACGATGGAGAGCCTCCGTGCGTTCTATCAGGCCAAGACGAAATTCCCCGGTTGGGTCGAAGTCCAGTGGGCCAAGCCGACCGGCGCGGCACTGGAAAAGGTGGTCGAGCAGCTGAAGGATTTGAAGCTAACGATCCGCAATGTCCCGATGGATGGCGGCGAGGTGAGCGGCGCTTGTATCTTTACCGGAGAGCCTGCGGTCGAGCGGATTTACGTCGCGAAGGCTTACTGAGGTTCACCAATCTACAAATGTCACCCCGGGCTCGATCCGGGGCCCAGTTGCTTGAGCACAGCGCTTGAAAAGCTGGGTCCCGGATCGAGTCCGGCATTACGAATAATCATGGCATTGCGCCAGCCTATTGAGCTTACCCACCAGATGCGCAACAACGCTGCCCATGCGCAAACTCATCCTAGCTGCCGCCCTCCTGTCCTACCCCGCTTTTGCCCAAAGCGACCCGGCGGAGGAGGTATCCACCGAACGTCTGCGTGCGGATATGGACGCCATCGTCAGCTTCGGAACACGGCACACACTCTCCAGCCAGACCGATCCGGAACGCGGCATTGGCGCGGCGGTCAATTGGGCTTTGGACGAATTTGGCCGCATCGGTGATGGCTGTAATGATTGTCTGGACGTTCAGTCGGTTGAACGCATTGTAGAGCCGGACGGCAGGCGCATTCCGCAGCCCACTTTGGTGCGCAACGCCGTGGCAATCCAGCGCGGCACGGAGCGTCCGGACGAGATCATCATCGTGCAGGGCCATTATGACAGCCGGGTAACCGATCCGCTGAACGGGACAGACGACGCGCCGGGCGCCAATGATGACGGCTCTGGCAGCGTGATGATATTGGAAGCGGCGCGCATCCTGTCGCAGCGCGAATATCCCTCCACCATCGTCTACGCTTTGCTGACCGGCGAAGAGCAAGGGCTCTACGGCGCGCAAATCCTGGCAGATTGGGTCGGGGAGCAGGGCTACACCGTCAAGGCGGTGCTCAACAACGACATGATCGGGAACAGCTGCGGGTCCGACGGGAAATGCGATGCGGCGCATGTGCGGGTATTCTCCGAAGGTCTTCGCGCCGATTCCACCCCAGAAGTGCGCGCCATGCAGCGCCGTTTCGGCGGCGAGAATGACAGCCCGGGGCGCAATCTGTCACGCTGGATTGCGGGCGTGGCCGAGGCCGATCCAGAAGGCATGCAGGTAAGGCAAATCTGGCGCACCGATCGCATGGGGCGCGGCGGGGACCAGATCCCGTTCCTCGACCGGGGCTATCCCGCAGTGCGCATCACCGTCGCGGTGGAAGATTACGAGCATCAGCATCAGGACCTGCGGATCGAAGACGGCATCACCTATGGCGATACGGTCGATGAAATCGATTTCGATTATCTCACCCGCGCATCGCAGCTCAATGTGCGGGCCCTCGACCGATTGGCACAAAGCCCCATGCCGCCGGCCCCGAACGCAGATGCCATAGTGCGCACCGACACAGTGGTGGAATGGGACGCAGTGCCCGGCGCGCATCATTACCATGTCTATCAGCGCCGCACCGATCAGCCCTATTGGAACGACGAGGCTACGGCCGATTTGCTGGACGAAGGCGCGGTAGACGGGAAGCTCTCCACCGTCATTGATGAGCGCGGTGATGACTGGTTCTTCGGCGTGAATGCCTGCACTGCCACCGGTTATTGCAGCCCCATCGCCAGCGCGGTCCCAGCAGGTGCTTTTGCGCCGGTTGCGCAGTCAGAGGATGACAGCGAGTAACCGCGTCCCCATATTGCGGGGCACATGACAAGAAAACAAAGCAATAAGCGGTCCGCCCATCACAAGCCGGGCCTGCCATCACCTGAACAAATCATCGAATTTATCCAGAGCAGCGAGACGCCTGCGGGCAAGCGGGAAATCGCCAAAGCCTTCGGCCTGAAGGGACAGGAGAAAATCGCGCTCAAGAAGCGTCTCAAAGACATGGCCGAGGAAGGCCTGATCGACGGGCGCAAGACTGCTTATCACCAGATGGGCGGTGTGCCGAAAGTCACTGTGCTGCGCGTGGTTGAGATAGACGATGGCGAAGTTTGGGCTCAGCCCGACAATTGGAATCCTGACGATGGCGCAAAGCCGCCGCGCCTACTGATCGTCGAGAAAAGCCATGGACCAAAACGTGGCGGCGGCCGTTCGCCAAGCCGGGGAATGCCCGCGCTGAAAACCGGCGACCGCGTACTCTCGCGCACCGAAGAACTGGGGGAAGCCGGAAGCGGCAAGTGGCGCGCCTATCCGATCAAGAAACTGCCCGCCCGCAGCGAAGGCTTGATGGGCGTGGTGGAGATCGACAAGGCGGGCAAAGCGTGGCTCGCACCGGTCGACAAAAAGGTCCGCAATTCCTCCCCCATCTCCGACTTGAACGGTGCCGAGGCTGGCGAGCTGGTGTTCGCCGAGCCCGCAGGGCGCAGCCACCGCGCCGGGGTCAAAGTGATCGAAGTGGTCGGCGATCCGCTGGCACCCAAGGCCTTCAGCCTGATCGCGATTGCCAAGCACGGCATCCCCACGACCTTCCCCGAAGAAGTGATGGCCGAGGCCGAGCGTGCCGCTGACCTGCCTTTGAGCCAAGAGCACCGCGAGGACCTGCGCGATGTGCCGATCCTCGCCATCGATCCTGCCGATGCGCGCGACCATGATGATGCAATCTGGGCCGAGCCCGATCCTGAAAACGAAGGCGGTTTCCGCGCTATCGTCGCCATCGCTGATGTCTCGCATTACGTGCGCCCCGGCGGCGCATTGGACAAGGAAGCGCGCAAACGCGGCAACTCCGTTTACTTCCCCGACCGCGTCGTGCCGATGCTGCCGGAAATTCTTAGCGCAGACGTCTGCTCGCTGAGGGAAGGGGAGGACCGCGCGGCGATGGCCTGCCATCTGCGCATTTCCGCGACGGGCAAAATTACGTCGCACCGCTTCACCCGCGCCATCGTGCGGCTGACGCACAACATTGCCTATGAAGACGCGCAAGCGGCCATTGATGACGGAACAGCTGGCAAGGAACTGACCGATCTTTGGGCGGCATGGAAGCTGCTGGCCAAGGCGCGTGCTGCGCGTGATCCGCTCAATCTCGATCTGCCCGAACGCCGTGTTGTTTTGGACGATAAAGGAAAGATCGCCGAAATCGCTGTCCGCGAGCGCCTCGATGCGCACCGCGTCGTCGAGGATTTCATGATTGCCGCCAATGTCGCTGCCGCAAAGGCGCTGGAGAGCAAGACCGCGCCTGTCGTCTACCGCGTCCACGAGCAGCCGAGCCGCGAGAAGATCATCGCCCTGCGCGATTATCTCGCCACGCAGGACAAGGTGCTGGCGCTGGGGCAGGTTATCACGCCCGGCCTGTTCAACCGCTTCCTGAAAGAAGTCACCGACGAGCAGGAGCGCGCGCTGATGATGGAGGCGGTGCTGCGCAGCCAGACGCAGGCCTATTACGGCCCCGCCAATGCGGGCCATTTCGGGCTGGCACTGGCGAGCTACGCGCACTTTACCTCGCCCATTCGCCGCTATGCCGATCTGCTGGTTCACCGCGCGCTGGTCGATGCGTACAAGCTGGAACAGCCCAAGCCGAAGAACGGCCTGCCGGAAACGAGCGGCCTGTCCGACCGCGACCGCAGCAATCTTTCGGCAATCACCGATGCCATTAGCAAGACCGAGCGCCGGGCGATGGAGGCGGAGCGCGACACGATCGATCGCTATGTCGCGGCGTGGCTGTCGGAGCGGGTTGGCGAGACCTTCCAGACCCGCATCACCGGTGTGCAGGGCTTCGGCTTCTTCGCGACGATCCAAGGTCTTGGCGGCGACGGGTTGGTGCCCGTGTCGACACTGGGCCGCGAGTATTTCCGCTATGACGAGGCGGCGCAGGCCCTGATCGGCGAGGACAGCGGCACCCGCTACGAAGTCGGCCAGCGGCTGGAGCTGAAACTGGGCGAAGCCAACGCACTGACGGGCGCGCTCAAGTTCGAAATCCCGCACGGCGAGGGCGGCGGGATAGAGCCGCGTGGCACCCGGCCAGAGCAGAAGAAATCCGCCGCTGGAAAATACCCGCGCGGGAAGGGCGGCAACCACAAGCGAGGAGCCCGCAAGGATGCCAAGGGCAAACACGCCGTCGGCAAGCGCGGCCGCCCGGGCAATATCCGGCATCAGGGGCGCAGGAAATAAGCGGAACGCTTCTCGGTATTCGGACATTGGTTCGGCAAAAGGAGAAACCCATGCTGACCCCCGGCCAAAGCGTACCCGAACTTGACCTGCCCCTGACCATCGCTGCCCGCTTCGAGCTTTCCAAGCAAAGCCCGCAAAACTTCACCATGCTGGTGTTTTATCGCGGCAAACACTGCCCGATCTGCAAAGGCCAGCTTGAAGAAATCGGCGGACGCCTGTCGGACTTCACCGATGCCGGTATTAATGTCTTCGCCATCTCCATGGATAGTGAAGAACGCGCTGCGGTGGCGCATAAGGAATGGGACACAGGTGACCTGCCCCTGGCCTGGGGCCTGAGCGAGGAGGAAGCCCGCGAATGGGGGCTCTTTATCAGCGAGAAGCGTCCCGACAGCGAGGAGCCGGACATATTTTCAGAGCCGGGGTTGTTCCTCATTAAACCCGATGGCGAGCTCTATTTTCAGGTCGTTCAAAACGCGCCCTTCACGCGCCCCTCGCTCGATCAGCTGCTGCAGGGCCTGAATTATGTGATCAAGAACGATTATCCGACGCGCGGCACGCTCACCTGAGACGCCATGCGGGTTCAGCCTGAAAGGCGGTCGATCTCTTCCTTCGTGATGCCGCCGGGCAGAATGTAGAGCGGGCAGCTCAGCTTGCCTGCATTGGCAGAAAAATGCGCGACCAGCGGGCCGGGGACGCCGGTTTCGGCTGAGCCGAGGACCAGTGCTGCCACTTCAGGATGCTCGGCCAGATATTCGCGGATCACGGCCTGACCTTCGCCTACCTTCACCGCGATTGTGGGCATGCGCCCATCATCGTCCATCAGCGCGCCTGCGGCACCTGTAGCAATGGCCTCCGCCCGGTCACGAGCTTCCTGTTCGATCGTGGCCTGCACGCCGCCAAAAGCGTTGAAATTCTGCGGTTGGACCAGAGCGAGAATATGGACCGACCCACCCGTTGCCGCCGCCCGGTTGGCGGCGAAGCGCAAGGCCTTTTGCGCCTCCGGTGTCTCGTCGATTATCGTCAGATAGACCCGCATGCGTTCCCCCGAATACCCACCGTCCCTGTGAGAGGCGGGAGCATCTTTCGTCCGAAAACGTATGCATAGCAAGGTTGATAGGGGTGAGACCGGCCAAGACGCTTGCCGCCCGCCGGAGTTCTCGCCTAAGTCATCCCGTCAAAGATACGACAGATTGCAGCGCTTAAGGAACCGATCCGCACCATGCCCACGCCGATCAAGATGCCCGCCCTTTCCCCAACAATGGACGAGGGGACGCTTGCCAAATGGTTGGTGAAAGTGGGCGATACGATCAGCGCTGGCGACATCATGGCGGAGATCGAGACGGACAAAGCGACGATGGAATTCGAAGCTGTCGACGAGGGCACGCTCGCTTCTATCGAAGTGCAGGAAGGTACCGAGAACGTCGCCGTTGGCACGGTGATTGCGATGCTGGCCGCGGAAGGCGAGGATGTGGACGCGGCCGCCAAAGAAGCGCCGGAAACGAAGAGCGCACCGGCTCCTGCGCCGTCCCCAGCACCTGCTGCCAAAGCCGCGCCGGAGGGGCCGCCAGCGACGCCTTCTGCACGCAAGATGGCAGAGGCGAGCGGCATCGATCTCTCCACCATTACGGGCACCGGTCCGAACGGGAAGATCACAAAGGACGATGTAGAGGCCGCGGGCGGCAGCGCGCCTGCTCAAACAACTCCAGTCCCCACTCCTGCGCCTGCTTCCGCACCGGCGGCTCCTGGAGGCGACAGAGTGATCGCATCCCCGCTCGCCAAACGCATTGCCGAGCAGAAGGGCCTCGATCTCTCAACTATCACTGGCTCAGGCCCGAATGGCCGGATCGTCAAAGCCGATGTCGAAAATGCGCAGCCTGGCGCGGCTCCAGCCCCGACGCAGACCATGGATGCGCCTGCAACACCGGCAAAGACACCTGCCGAAAGCGAGTTTGGCGCACCGTACGAGGAGCAGAAGCTCAACAATGTCCGCAAGGTCATCGCCCGCCGCCTGACCGAGGCGAAGCAGACCGTGCCGCACATCTACCTCACTGTGGATGTCCGCCTCGATGCGCTGCTGAAACTGCGCGGTGAATTGAACGCCTCTCTGGAGGCAGACGGCATCAAGCTGAGCGTCAACGATTTGATCATCAAAGCGCTGGCTCGCGCGCTGGCCCGCGTGCCCAAATGCAATGTCAGCTTCCAGGGCGACACGCTGCACCAGTATACGCGGCAGGACATTTCCGTCGCCGTGGCTGCGCCTAGCGGTCTGATCACACCCATCATTACCGATGCAGGGCGAAAGGGCCTTGCCCAGATCAGCACCGAGATGAAGGAATTGGCCGGCAAGGCACGCGACGGCAAATTGCAGCCGCACGAATATCAGGGCGGAACAGCCAGCCTGAGCAATCTGGGCATGTTCGGCACCAAGCAATTCGACGCCGTGATCAACCCGCCGCAGGGCATGATCTTGGCAGTGGGCGCAGGCGAGAAACGCCCCCATGTCATCGACGGCGCACTCGGCATTGCCACCGTGATGAGCATCACCGGCAGCTTCGATCACCGCGCCATCGACGGCGCAGACGGAGCGCAGCTGATGGAGGCAATCCAGCAATTGTTCGAGAATCCGATGGGGCTGGTGGTCTGAATGAAACCTTTCGCGACCATCCTACTGTTCGCGTTTGCGATATCGGGCTGTTCGAACCAGACCTTCGACAGCAAGAATGATGACGTCGCAGTCGCACCGGTTGACCGCACAGCGATGGTCGGCGAGCGGCCGGTGCGCATCGGTTTCGATGGCCCCCGCTTCGATGCCTGCGCTGCCTACGCCACGGTCATTAATATCGGACCGGGCGAAGACGCGCGGCTGTCCGTTCGGAACGCACCAGCAGACAGCGCGGAGGAAGTGGACGCATTGGCCGCAGGGAGCGGGGTTGCGATGTGTCAGGAAACCGGCGGATGGATTGGCATCGTCTACCCGCAAGAGGAAGGCGAACTGGGCTCCTGCGGTACCGGTTCGCCCGTCCCATCAGTGCGGGATTATGATGGCCCCTGCCGTTCCGGCTGGGTGCGCGATGATTACCTCAAATTGATCGCTGGCTAACGCGATGGACGACCGCCAGCCCATGATCCGCGTCACCGCGATGCCCACAGACCTGAACCCCTATGGCGGGGTCTTCGGAGGCTGGCTGATGGCGCAAACGGCGCTGGGCGCAGGCTCACTGGCGAGCCGCGAGGGGCAGGGTAAAGCCGTGGTAGTGCAGGCCACTGACTTCGCATTTCCCGGAGCGATGACGGTGGGGGACGAGCTGAGCGTCTATTGCGCCATCGAACGGCTTGGCCGCACCTCGATTACGATTTCCGCCGAGGCGATTGCGCGCGAACGCAACTCCGAAGTGACCACTCTGGTGGCCAGCGGGATTTTCAAATTCGTGATGTTGGACGATGATGACCGCCCGCGGCCCGTGCGGGTCGCGGGTACGGCGACGAGTGAACTTTCCGAGGGAAATGACAATGGCTGACCATTCCTATGACGTAGTAGTTTTGGGCAGTGGTCCTGGCGGCTATGTCGCCGCGATCCGCTGTGCGCAGCTTGGCCTGAAAACCGCGATTGTGGAGCGGGAACAGCTGGGCGGTATCTGCCTCAATTGGGGCTGCATCCCGACCAAGGCGCTGCTGCGCTCTGCCGAAGTGCTGCATCTGATGCAGAACGCAAGCGACTATGGCCTGGCCGCTAGTGGCATCGAGGCCGATCTGGAGGCTGTCGTAAAACGCAGCCGCGGCGTGGCCAAACAGCTCAATCAGGGCGTCACGCATCTGATGAAGAAGAACAAGATCACCGTGCATATGGGGGAAGGGCGGCTTACCGGCCCCACCTCGCTGACCGTAAAAGGCGAGAAGGGCGAAGAATCGCTGGAAGCCAAGCATGTAATCGTTGCGACCGGAGCACGCGCGCGCGACCTGCCGTTTGCACCTGCCGACGGGAAGCGGGTGTGGACCTACCGCACCGCCATGACCCCGCCGGAAATGCCCAAGAAACTGCTGGTGATCGGCAGCGGCGCCATCGGCATCGAATTCGCCAGCTTCTACAACGACATGGGCGCGGATGTGACCGTGGTCGAGATGCTGGACCGGATCGTGCCGGTCGAGGACGAGGAAGTGAGCGCTTTCCTCGAAAAATCGCTGACTAAACAGGGGATTGCTATCCATACCGGAACCGGTGTCGAGGACCTGAAACCCCATGCCAAGGGCGTGAAAGCCAAGATCAAGGGCGCCGACGGCAAGGTCACCGAGACCGATTACACACATGTCATTGTGGCCATCGGCATTGTCCCCAATACCGAGAATATCGGGTTGGAAAAGCTCACCGAAATGGACCGTGGCTTCATCCAGATCGACGGATACGGACGCACCAAGACCAAGGGCTTGTGGGCAATCGGTGACTGCGTGCCCGGCCCATGGCTCGCGCATAAAGCAAGCCACGAGGGAGTGTGTGCTGCAGAGTCCATTGCCAAGGAGCTCGGCAACGCCGAGGTGCACCCGCATGTAATGGACAAGCGCAACATACCGGGCTGCACCTATTGCCACCCGCAAGTCGCCAGCGTTGGCCTAACCGAAACGAAAGCGAAAGAGGCCGGCCATGAGGTGAAGGTCGGCAATTTCCCGTTCATGGGCAACGGCAAGGCCATCGCGCTGGGCGAAGCCAACGGTTTCATCAAGACCGTGTTCGACGCGAAGACAGGCGAGCTGCTGGGCGCGCACATGATCGGCGCGGAAGTAACCGAACTGATCCAGGGCTATGTCGTCGGCAAGACGCTGGAGACGACCGAGGTTGAGCTGGGCAACACCGTCTTCGCGCATCCGACGCTCAGCGAAATGATGCACGAAAGTGTGCTGGCAGCCTACGGCAAGGCGCTGCATATCTGAGGGAGCGCGAGAATTGGCGGACAGGGTGGGATTGGCCTTTGGCCGTCTCCGCTTGCGCTCCGACTCCGAACCGGGCGGGTTCGCCTGCGTCACGCATATCCGCCAATCCGCCATCCCTTTCAGGGCCGGCGGTTTGGCGGACAGGGTGGGATTCGAACCCACGGTACGCTTGCGCGCACGCTGGTTTTCAAGACCAGTGCATTCAACCGCTCTGCCACCTGTCCGCTGGATCGCTCGCTAGCGCCGTTCGAAGCGATTGTCACCTAGGGTAAAATTGCTCGCCAAAACGGGGCGTATGTGCGGGGAAAGTCATTGGCGCTTCATGCCGGATGTGAGACAAGCGGAGCTATGAACGTAAAGCGCCTCTTCATCGCCGCAGCTGCCTTTGTCATGGCAGCGCCCGTCACGCCGTCCGCCGCACAGGACATGTCGTTTGACGCTTATCTCCAGATCCTGATGGCGCGCAGCCGCGCTGAAGGGGTGAGCGAGGCGACTTTGCAGCGCATGACTGCCGGTCTCACGCCCAACAGCCGGGTCATCCAGCTCGATCAGGGGCAACCGGGCTCACCGACGCGCAGCGGCTACCCGGCGTTGCAGCCTTACCTCAATACGCATGTGAACAGCACGCGGATCGCCAATGGGCGCCGGACTTTTGCATCCACGCGCAGCATCGGACAGTCGGTGGAAGCACAATACGGGGTGCCTCACGAGATCCTGATCGCGATCTGGGGGCACGAAACGAATTACGGCTCCTATCGCGGGAACTTTGATCTCGCCCGCTCACTCGCCACGCTCGCCTGGGAAGGCCGCCGCCGCGAGCTCTTCAGCAGCGAATTTGTCGCGCTGATGAAAGTGGCCGACAAGGGCTATTCCCGCAGCGAACTGGTCGGCAGCTGGGCGGGAGCGTTCGGCAATCCGCAATTCCTCCCGAGCGTCTATCTGCGCCTCGCCACCGATGGCGACGGGGACGGGCGTGCCAACATTTTCACCAATCGTGCAGACACGCTCGCCTCGATTGCGCGCTACTTTCAGGATTCGGGTTGGCGCACCGGACAGCCATGGGGCGTGCGCGCTTCGGTACCCTCGGGATTCAATTTCGACCGGGTCGATAACGAGGTTTTTGCGCCGGTGTGCGACCGGGTGCATGAACGCCACAGTCAGTGGAAGCCGGTCTCGGAATGGCGGAATTTGGGGGTTCAGCCGCAGCAATATCTTGCCGATGACGTCATGACTTCGCTGTTTCAGCCGGACGGTCCGGGCACGCGTGCATGGCTATTAACCTCAAATTATCGAGTTATCCTCGAATATAACTGCTCCAATTACTACGCCATGAGTGTGGGGCTGTTAGCTGATGAGATTGCTCGATAATGCTGTTCGCAAGGGACTGATCCTCGGTCTGAGTGTTGTTCTGGCCGCCTGCGGGCGGGGAGGCGAGGAGCCTCGCGCGCTCGCCAGTGCGTCGGACATGCCGGTCCAATCGGACGCTTTCGGGCCAGCAGCGGACTATCCTCAGGTGCTGGGCGACCCGTTTACCGTCGATGGCCAACGCTACACGCCCCAAGATGTGCTCAGCTATGATTCGGTGGGCTATGCTACGCTGGATGCGGGCGCTGGCTCCGGGATTACCGTTTCTCACAAGACCCTGCCGATGCCGAGCTATGTCGAGATCACTTCGCTCGATACCGGCGCGACAATTCTGGCCCGCGTCACCACGCGCGGCCCGATGACAGCTTCGCGGCTGGTTGGCCTTTCGCCCGTTGCAGCCACACAAATCGGCGTTGGCGAAGGCGGAGCGGTTCGCGTCCGCCGTGTGAATCCGCCAGAGCATGAGCGCGCCAAGCTGCGCGCGGGCCAATCCGTCCCTAATCGCCTCGAAATGCCGAGGTCTCTGGTCGCAGTCTTGCGTGAGAAGCTGCCTGCAACCGGTTCGGCAAGCCTGCGCTCCCCCGCAGCCGAAAGTGCCCGCGCGACCATGGTGCAGGGGGATATGCCCCAAACTGGCGGTTCGGCCGCTCCACAAGCAATTGCGAATGTTGCCGTGCAGCCCAGCCAAACAGCCTCAGCGCCAGTTACAAGCGGACTTGCGCAGAGCTTCGATAGTGCCTTCGCAGACCGCCGGACGGCCAATCGGTCCTATCCGCTGCCGCCGTTGACGGGCGTTGCAATGTCGCCACCAGTGCGCGCCTTGCCCCCGGTGGCGCAGACACCGCGCCCGGTGGTCGTCGCTCAACAGGCAGCGCCGCCTGCCAACTTCTCGCTGCCAGGACGCGTAACGCAAGCCTCCGCCGCACCAGAACCGCGCGCCACCCGGGCACCAGCGGCAGTTGCAACTGACAATTCCGGTTTCGTAATTCAGGCCGCCGCATTCTCCAGCAAGAGCAATGCCGAACGAGCTGCTGACCGTCTTGACGGTTTCGTCCGTAAGGCAGGCCGCTTCTACCGCGTCCGCACCGGCCCCTACGCCACCCGTGGACAGGCCGAGGCAGCGCTCGCCAAGGTCCGTGCAGCCGGTTATAGCGACGCGCGAGTGTTCACCTCAGGATAGAGACTGCCGGCCCTGCCGGTGGCGGGGCTGGAATTGGGCAAGACGTCCGTATATTTGACTGCATCGGCTGCGCTGGTCGCGGCGGCCCCGCTTTGCGCGCAAACGCAAATCGCTCCGCCCGGCGCGGATGAAATACCGATTGCGCTGATGCTGGACCTGAGCAGCAATCAGACTTTGCTCGCAAGAGAAGCTAATCGCCGATTTGTCCCCGCCTCCATCACCAAGGTGATGACGGCCTATACGGCTTTCGAAATGCTCGAGTCGGGAAAGCTGGTCCCAAACCAGCGCATGACCGTCAGCGATGCGACATTCGAAGAATGGAGCGGCAAGGGTTCCAGCATGTTCGTGGGACGCGGAGACGTGATCCCGGTTGATCAATTGCTGATGGGCATCACGACGATTTCCGCCAATGACGGCTCCGTTGTGCTGGGGGAGGGGGCCTCCGGCTCAGCCGCGAACTGGATCAAGGCGATGAACGCCAACGCTCAGGCCATCGGCATGCGTGACAGCCGGTTCGGCACGCCCAATGGCTGGCCGGATCAAGGCTATACGTTCAGCACGGCGCGCGATCTGACCACATTGGCAAAGGCCATTCTTACGCGTCACCCGTCCAAGTTCCGGCGCTATTTCGGCCATCGGGGAATGGAGTTTAACGGTATTGCGCAGGAAAACCACGATCCCATCAGCGGCATCGTGGAAGGAGCCGACGGCTTTAAAACCGGCTTCACCAATCAGGCCGGTTACGGCTTTCTCGGTACCGCAGAACGGGATGGCCGCCGCCTGATCATGGTCGTGGCGGGGGCCGCGCGGGAATCGATCCGCGACCGTGCTGCACGCGAATTCATCGAGTGGGGGTTCAATGCTTTCGACAGTCGCCTGCTGTTTGGACGCGGTGCGAATGTCGGCATCGCGCGGGTCCAGGACGGTACGGTCGATCAGGTGGGATTATCGGCAGCGGGCCCTATCAGGATCGCGCTGCCCAAAGACGGCGCGGACAATGTCCGGGTTTCTGTTGTCTACCGCGGGCCTGTTCCGGCTCCGATTGCGCAGGGGGAAGAGATCGCGAAACTACGCATCGTAGTTGATGGTCTGCCGCCGACCCACGTTCCGCTTGTCGCCTCGCAATCGGTCGAGCAGGCCACCTTCTTCGGTCGTATCGGCAATGCATTTGGATCACTATTCTCATGAGGCAGGGCAAATTCATCGCACTGGAGGGGGGCGAAGGGACCGGGAAATCCACCCAGTGCCGGATGCTGGCCAAGGCGCTCGATACTCGCGGCATTGCGACGCAGATCACGCGCGAACCTGGTGGTACGCCGGGTGCCGAGGCGATCCGCACAATGCTGCTGGATCCACCGGGTGAAGGCTGGGGCGCCGAGGCCGAAGCGCTGCTTTTCGCAGCCGCGCGCTCCGATCATGTCACGACACGCATTGAGCCATCACTGGAGGCCGGGCGTTGGGTCATTTGTGATCGCTTTGTCGATTCAAGCCGTGCCTATCAGGGCGGGGCAGGTGGTCTTGGCGACGAGACAATAACCGCGCTCCACCAAATCGGCTCACGCGGATTGCGCCCTGATTGCACGATCCTGATCGACGTACCGGCAGAAGTGACGGCCACGCGTTTGGCCAAAAGGGATGCCGGCAACAGCGATGCGATCGGGGGCAGGGGCACTGAATATCACGCAGCCGTCCGCCAGACATTTCTGGAGCTTGCCGAGCGTGATCCGGGAGGTTTCGTCGTCATTGATGGTGAAGCCGGGCCGGACGAGGTACATTCTCGCATCATGGCCGCGCTCGAGCCATTGCTGGCTGCCGCATGAAAAATCCCCGCTCGACACCAGCATGGTCCGAATGGCGTGAGGCGCGACAAGGTGCGCGGATGCATCACGGTTGGATACTCGCGGGCAAGCGCGGGCTGGAGAAGCGCGCCTTTGCTCAAGCCGCTGCACGCGATCTGGTCGGAGATACGGGTGAGGGGGACCACCCCGATATCCTGTTGCTCGACCATCCGCCGAAGGACGACAAGGAAGCACGCAAGAAGGCCGACGGCAAACCATATGAACGGGCCCGCAATATCAAGATCGACCAGATACGCGCGATGCAGCGCCGACTAAACACGCGGCCAACCATGGGCGATAATCGCGCGATCATCATCGACCCCGCAGACGACATGGAAACTGCGGCGTCCAACGCACTGCTCAAAACACTAGAAGAGCCACCGGTAGGCACCACAATCTTTCTGATTGCCCATCGGCCTTCGCGGCTGCTTCCCACCATTCGCTCGCGCTGCCGGATTCTCCGGTTTGCTCCGGTGGAGGATGCAGCAATCCACGCCGCTGTCGCCGATCAATCGCCGGAAACGCAGGCCGAGCTTCGTGAGGCGGCAGTGCATGCCGCCGGAGGATCACCGGGGATGGCGCTGTCCTACCTGAAACATGACATGGGCAAAATCGACCAGTTGCTGCGCCGTATAGCGCATGAGGGCGACCGTGATTTTACGCTGCGCGGTGCGCTCTCGGCCGCTATCGGAACGCGCCCGGATCGCGAACGCCAGAGCGTCCTGTTCGATCTTTCCCGCGCGATCCTGACCGACAGGATGACCGATACGCCCCGCGAAGACCTGGCCAAACTTGCCGATGCTCATTCAGATCTGGTGGAGCTTGCTGCGCAGGCTCCGATCTACAATTTCGACGCAAACTTTCTGGTGATGGAAATCGGCGGCTTGCTCGCATCGGTCGCGGGCAATAGGAGCAGCGCCAATGTCTGATCCCTATTACATCACCACCGCAATCCATTATCCCAACGGCAAGCCGCATATCGGCCATGCTTACGAGACGATTGCTGCCGACGTTCTGGCCCGTTTCTACCGCCTCCAAGGACGCGAGGTGCGCTTCCAGACCGGGACCGACGAACACGGACTGAAAATGGCGCAGAAGGCGCGCGATCTGGGCATTACGCCGCGCGCGCTGGCTGACGAGATGAGCGGCGCATTTCGCGATCTGTTCGAACAGCTGGACATTACCTACGACCGGTTCATCCGTACCACTGACCAGGACCACCACCGCGCCAGCCAGGCCATCTGGCAAGCGATGGAAGCGAAGGGCGACCTTTATTTGGATCGCTACGAGGGGTGGTATTCCGTCCGCGACGAAGCCTATTACGATGAAAGCGAGTTGATCGAGGGGGAGGGCGGAGAGAAGCTGTCGCCCCAATCGACGCCGGTGGAATGGACCGAGGAAGAGACGTGGTTCTTCCGCCTGTCGAAATATCAGGACCAATTGCTCACGCTACTGAAAACCCCGGGTTTCCTCGAGCCGGAAAGCCGCCGCAATGAGATGATCTCGTTTGTTTCCGGTGGTTTACGCGATCTATCTGTTAGCCGGACGAGCTTTGACTGGGGCGTGAAGGTTCCCGGCAGCGAAGCCCACGTGATGTATGTCTGGGTCGATGCGCTGACCAACTACCTGACCGGTCTTGGTTATCCCGATAAAACAGAAGATTACGCCAAGTTCTGGCCTGCCAGTCTGCATCTGATTGGCAAGGATATTGTCCGTTTCCACACAGTATATTGGCCCGCCTTCCTGATGAGTGCCGATTTGCCGCTTCCGAAGCAGGTCTTCGGGCATGGTTTCCTGCTCAATCGCGGGCAGAAGGAAAGCAAGTCGCTGGGCAACGTGACGGATCCCGGTGAGCTGGCGGAGCGCTTCGGAGTCGACAATCTGCGCTATTTCCTGATGCGCGAAATCGCATTCGGACAGGACGGCAGCTACTCTGCCGAAGCCATCGTCACCCGCTGCAATGCAGAATTGGCCAACAGCTTCGGCAATCTTGCGCAGCGCACATTGTCGATGATTTCCAAGAATATGGATGGAAAGCTTGAAGCTTTCGAGCTGACCGAAGACGACACGGCGCTCCTCGGCACAGTGCGCGAAGCGTGCCGCAACGGGCTGCCGAATGGGTTCGAGAAACTGGCGTTCTCCAACGGCATCGAGGAATGGATCAAGGCGGTCTACGCCTGCAATCAATATGTCGACGAACAGGCGCCGTGGGGCCTGAAGAAGACTGACCCCGAGCGAATGAAGGCGGTGCTCCAGACCCTGTTCGTCGCCATCCGAGATCTCGCCATTGCAATCCAACCCGTGGTCCCTGCCAAGGCAAACGCTGTTCTTGATCAGCTGGGAGCTGCAGCGGACGACCGCGATTATACGGCTCTGACGAACGAATCCTGGTTCGATGCATTGGTGGATGCAGGACACATTGTTGAAAAGCCGACACCGATTTTCCCGCGTCTCGAAATGCCCGAAGAAGAAACCGCCTGATGCTGATCGATAGCCATTGCCATCTGGAATATGACGGCCTGGTCGAGAACCAGGAAGCTGTCTTGCAACGTGCGCGTGATGCCGGAGTAGGGGGCTTCCTCAACATTTCGACCCGCCACAGCGAATGGGAGCGGGTGGTTGGCACCGCGCAGCGCGAGAGCGATGTCTGGGCCAGTGTCGGCATTCACCCGCACGAGGCCGATGCACATGAAAATCTGGGCCGCGATATACTGGCCGAAGCGACGAAGGCAGAGCGCGTCGTCGGCATCGGGGAGACCGGTCTCGACTATTACTACGACAAGTCCGACCGGCAGGTGCAGCAGGACCTGTTCCGGATGCATATCGGCGTCGCCCGCGAAACGGGTTTACCTCTCATTATCCATACCCGCGATGCGGAGGACGACACCGCCGCCATCCTTGCACACGAGAAGGAAAAGGGCGCTTTCCCCGCGCTGATCCATTGCTTTACGGCATCGGCCGATTTTGGTCGAAAGGTCCTCGATATGGGATTGTCTATCTCCATCTCGGGCATCGTCACGTTCAAGAATGCCAAAGACTTGCAGGCTGTTGCAGCAGAAATCCCTGCCGACCGGCTGCTGGTCGAAACGGACAGCCCGTTTCTTTCTCCCGTCCCGCATCGCGGCAAACCGTGCGAACCGGCATTTGTGCGCAACACCGCGGAATTTCTCGCCGAATTGCGTGGAGAGTCCTTCGACGAACTGGCTGAGCGCACGACCCACAATTTCCATGAGCTGTTCAGTCGGACAGCTGCGTGAAACTTCTTCTGCTCGGCTCCGGGACGTCGTCGGGTGTCCCGCGCGTCGGCAACGATTGGGGCGCTTGCGATCCCAGTGAGCCGCGCAACCGGCGCACGCGGGTGTCCATCATTGTCGAAGGACCCCGCGGCGAGCGCCTGCTGGTCGATACCGCGACCGATCTGCGGCACCAGTTACTGACCAACCGGATCGACAAGCTGGATGCGGTGTTCTGGACCCACGATCACGCCGATCACTGCCATGGGATCGATGATCTGCGCGGGCTGCGATATGGCCGGTCCAACCCGATACCGGGTTTCGCAACCGAAGAAACCGCGCGCCGCCTGAAAGCCCGGTTTGACTACATATTCGCCGGACAATTTGGTTATCCCACCGTCGTGGAGCTGCAAACACTCGACAATTTGCGGATGTTTGCCGGTTTTGGTGTCGAATGGTGCAAAATGCCGCATGGTCCGGCCAAGAGCACGGCTTTTCGGTTTGAAAGAGACGGAAAAGCAATCGGTTATGCGACAGATTTCAGCGAGATCACATCCGACATGATCCGCGTGTTCAAAGGTGTAGACATACTGGTGAGCGACTGTTTGCGCCGTCGACCGCATCCGACTCACGCGCATCTGGATATGGCGCTGGAGCTCGGCGCAAAATGCAAAGCCAAGCGCATCGTTCTCACGCATCTGGACAAGAGCATGGACTACCAGACATTGTGCGACGAAGTGCCAAGCCATGTAACTGTCGGCTATGATGGTCTGGAGATGACAATATGAACGAGTTCGACACGGTCCAGATTGTGGCTTTGCTTGGCTGGCTGGTGCTCGCTGTCGGTGCTTTGGCGTCTTACAAATTCGAATGGAAAGAAGGTTTGCGCCTGGCGTTCATCTGGGCCGTCATCTTCGCGACCGTGTATTTGGTCTTCTCGATCGTCGGCTAGCCATTGGGGCCTCTACCCGCTGCAGGGTCTCGCTCTACTTAACATAATATATATTATCATTCCGATGTTTCAGTGAAGTGAGCGCCAGAGCAGGTCCCCTCTTCACCGCGCGCAAGCGATCCCTGCCGATCAGTCCTCCCACCAGTAAGAACGTCGCTGCGCATCGCCGGTCTCGATCTCATTCATTGTCCGCGCATCGTATAGCCGGCCACCAAGCATTACGCGGTCGATCTTGTCGGAATTGCGAATATCGGCGCTGGGGTCTGCATTCAGAACAATCAGATCCGCGAGCTTGCCGACTTCCAGACTGCCGATGTCACGATCCATCCCAAGCGATCTGGCAGGTTCGATAGTCCCGGCTCGTAGCGCCTCAATCGGCGACATACCGCCACGGGCAAAGCTCCACATTTCCCAATGCGCAGCGATGCCGGCTTGTTGTCCGTGGGCGCCGATGCTCACTTTCACACCGCGATCGGCAAGTTTCTTCGCCTCACGCGCGGCATTGTCATCGACAAAAGCCCAATCCGGCGCTTTCGTCCGACGCGCAGTGGCCGCGAGCAATTGCTTGGGCGGCGTGTGAACCAGCAAGGGATTGTCAAACACATCAGTAGCTTGCCGCCAATACGGATCACCGGCGAGACCGCCATAAGTGACCGTGAGCGTCGGCGTATAGTTTGTCTGCGACTGCCCGAAGAACTGCAGAACATCCTCATACATCACATCGACCGGTACATTGTGCTCGACGGTCGAATTCCCGTCGGCCACCAAATTCATGTCCATGCCGAACAGCGAGCCACCTTCGGCCACGACCAGCATGTTTTCTGCTGCTGCGGCGAGGGCGACCTGCTGGCGCTGTTCGCGCCGTGGTTGGTTGTAGTTCTTTACAGAGATACCGCCCTGCGATTTCAATCGGCGGACATGCGCTAGCGCGTCCTCATAGCTATCCACACGAGCGTAAACGCTCGCCGCCTTCGCTCCGTACACAATCTCCCCGGTCGAGAAGATACGCGGCGAAAGAAGCTGACCGGCCCTTTGGCGTTCCGCTGCGGCGAAGATCATGCTGGCGCTCGAGCTGGGATCGTGGATCGTCGTGGTGCCCATCGCCAACTGCTGGACCTGCACCCAGTTTTGTTGCGGGATCAAATCGCCCCGCCCCTGCGGTCCATGCGCATGGGCATCGACCAGCCCCGGCATAATCGTCTTACCCGAAGCATCGATAACACGCGCCCCGGCGGGCACTGCCACATCCGACGCGGAACCAATCGCGGCAATCCGGTTGCCTTCGATCACGATCACGCCGTTCTCAATCGCGCCAGCACCCTCACCCGCCATGGTCAGGATGCGTGCGCCGGTGATGACGGTGGTGCCCGAGGGTTTGTCCGCCTGCACCGTCATACCCAGCGCGATACCACTGGTTGGCGGAGTGAACTTCGCGGTCTCGTCACCGGGCGAATTGGAGAATAGCGCAGAGCTGGATGCACGATAAAGCGCCGGCCCCATCGACCAGTAAAGCGTGTCCCCGCCCCGCGCCCATCCAATGTAATCCGCGCCGCCATCGCTCACTTTGGTAACCGGCAGCGCCCCACCCTTCTCGCTGACGCTGACGGCCTGACCGCCCGGCATCAGCGGCATCACGAACGCTTCGTAATTCTGACGAAAAGCGAAATGCAGACCGTCCGGCGATACCCGGAAATCGTTCACCAGATCGCCCTTGGCATGGACCCGGCGGGCTTCACCCGACAAATCGGAGCTGATCAGCTGCAAATCGCCGCCTTCGCGCGCCAACATGAACAGCCGGTCATTATCCGCTCCGAATTGCGGGCTTCCTGTATCGCGGGCAATCAGCTTCGGTGCGCCGCCGCTGGCCGAGATGCGATAGACGCCCGGGTTCTCGGAATAGTCGGGCGAATTGAGGAAGCCCCCTTCCCGCTTCTCGAAGACGATTGTCGAACCATCTGGAGAGAATTGCGGGTTGGCGTAATGGCCCGGCTGGCTGGTAATACTGCGCCCGCCGCTGCCATTACCATCAGCCACAATGATCTCGCCCAGCCCCGCGTCGGTCCATCGGACATAAGCCATTTTGCGGCCGTCGCGGCTGAAGGCCGGGAACAGTTCCAGCGCGTCGCCGCTATTCGTCACCCGCCGGGGTGCGCCGCCCGCTGCGTTTTTGACATAGAGCTTGCCCATTGTCTCGAAGACGACCCGCCGACCGTCAGGCGACAGGGTCGAGAAGCGGGGGATCGAGGTTTCAAACGTGTCGGGCGCAACCGGGATGACCGGGTGCGGCGCGTCGGCAATGCCGCGCGTATCGTTTACCCGGAACGGGATTTCACGCGCAGCTGTCCCATCTGCATTCACCCGGCGCAACTTGCCGCCGGCCCAGAATACGACGGCGGAACTGTCGGGCGTCCAGTCCATATTGGGATAGACGCCGGTGACGGCCCAGGTCTCCTGCACATCCATATCGAGCGCGCCATAGATCATGCGCTCGCGTCCGCTGGCGATGTCCTTTACCCAGAGCTGTGACTGATCCTTGTCCCGCCGAACGAACGCGATCGACTGGCCATCGGGAGATGGCGCGGGGCGCACGGCTCCGCCAAATCCGGACACGGCAGTGGTCCGCTCGCCTGATGCGAGATCGTAGCGTTCGATCTCGAAGATACCGCTGTTCGAGTCTTGGGCGTATTCAAAAATTGGTCCCGAGGTGGTGTTGCGCGTGAAGTAGATAGCCTCGCCATCGGGTGCATAGACAGGCTCGCCCAGCTCCTTCTGGTGCGCTTCACTCGGTTTCTCGATCAGCTTGACCCCTCCCCCGCCAGAGACGTGATACAGCCAGATCTCGCCGGTGCCGAGCGAGCGGCCGGTGGTGAAATGTTTCTTGGCCACAATATACCGGCCATCGGGCGACCAGCTTGGCTGATTGAGAAGCCGGAAGTCTTCCTTGGTCAACTGATGCTTGTTCGCCCCGTTCGCATCCATCAGCCAGATATTGTCGCCCCCTCCCCTGTCGGAGGTGAACGCTATGCGCTGGCCGTCAGGCGAAAAGCGCGGATGCACTTCCCACGCCAGACCTTCGGAAATGCGCGTCGGGGTGCCGCCCGTAATCGGCATTGTATAGATATCGCCAAGCATGGAAAACGCGATGGTCCGGCCATCAGGGGCCACGTCGACATCCATCCATGTGCCTTCATCCGTGTTGATCGGCACCTGCCTGATAGTTGCGCCGGGTGGTGCGTTGACATCCCACTCAGCATCGTCCGTTTCCGCTCCATCCACTTCGCTCTCGGGCACCTCGGTGGTGTGCACGGGCGTTGGGAGCGATTGCTCTTGTGCCATGGCCGGACTGAGAGCGAACAGGCTGGTGGATGCCAATGCGGCTGCGGCGATCAACTTCATGTCGGAAATTCCCCCTTGATGCGCCCTGTGTGCGGCAGCTTTCACGGCGACACAAGAGCGGGATCGGGGGTGAACTCGACCAACGCGTTTCTCTGGCCGACCAACGTCTCAGGCCCTACAGAGCATCCCATGTCTCAGCAACTCGACCGCCTGCTCGAAATCATGGCCCGCCTGCGCGATCCCGAAACGGGGTGCGAATGGGATCTGGCGCAGGATTTCGCCAGTATTGCTCCCTACACTATCGAAGAGGCGTATGAGGTCGCCGATGCGATCGAACGCGGGGCGATGGATGAATTGCGCGAGGAACTGGGCGATCTTCTGCTCCAGGTCGTGTTTCTTGCCCGCATGGCGCAGGAGAAAAGCCTGTTCGAATTCGAAGACATCGCCCGCGCTATCTCGGACAAGATGGAAGCCCGCCATCCGCACATCTTTGGCGATGGCACCGGCACCATGACCGAGCGCCGGTGGGAAGAATTGAAAGCGTCCGAGCGCGAGGCCAAGGGATCGCAAAGCGCAATGGACGGTGTTGCGCGCGCCCTGCCCGCCCTCCTCCGCGCAGAAAAGCTGCAGAAACGCGCCGCTCGCGATGGTTTCGACTGGGGCGATACGGAGGGACCGGCGGCCAAGGTGCGCGAGGAAATGGCCGAGCTTGCCGAGGCCGATGTGGATCACCGGCTTGAGGAAGCAGGCGACCTGCTCTTTGCCGCCGTCAATCTGGTGCGCGCCTATGGCGTGCCGGCAGAAGAGGCCTTGCGCGCAGCGAATGACAAATTCGAGCGGCGGTATCGGGGAATGGAAAACGCGGCACAAGGTCGGTTCGCGTCGCTCTCCCTCGATCAACAAGAGGCGCTCTGGAATGCGGTCAAACGCGCGGAACGCGGCACAGATTAACCGCTAGAGCGTTTCAAACTGCCCGAGCTCCTTGGGGTTCAGCCTCACGATGATCCGCCGCACAGGATCGCCATCCTCTGCGTTGTCATCGGCTTCTTCCAGAACATCGCCATGCGCATGCAGCCAGGCAATCCGCTGGCCATCGCTGGCCGGCAAGAGGAACTCGCGCGTCACGGCATTGGCGGTGAGTTCGGTGCCGAGACGATGGATCAGCGTCTTAACGCCCTCCCCGGTCAACGCTGTCACCGCCACGACATCATCGCGGCCCGCAGCAACATCGCGAAGCGCTTTCTCACGCTCGGGTTCGAGCAGATCGAACTTGTTCCACACTTCCAGAACCGGAATGATGCTGACGCCACTTTCCCGGTCGATAACATCGAGATCGGCCAGGACATCCAGAACCTGCTTCTTCTGGGCCTCGGTGGATGCATTGGCGATATCGCGGACATGCAGAATCAGGTCCGCCCCTGTCACTTCTTCCAACGTCGCGCGAAAAGCGGCCACCAATTGGGTCGGCAGATCGGAAATAAAACCGACTGTGTCGGACAGGATGGCTTTCTCGACGCCCGGCAAACCGATAGCGCGCATCGTCGGATCGAGAGTAGCGAAGAGCAGGTCCTCCGCCATCACCTCCTCACCCGTCAGGTGATTGAACAAGGTCGACTTGCCGGCATTGGTGTAGCCGACCAAAGCAATGACCGGCCAGGGCGCACGGCCACGGCGATCACGGTGGAGAGTTCGCGTCTTGCGAACCTGCTCCAGTTCACGCCGCAGGCGCCCCATCCGCTGACGGATCATCCGCCGGTCGGCCTCGATCTGGGTTTCGCCCGGCCCGCCAAGGAAGCCAAAGCCGCCGCGCTGCCGCTCAAGGTGTGTCCAGCTGCGAACAAGGCGGCTTTGCTGATAATCGAGATGTGCAAGTTCGACCTGCAGACGCCCTTCGGCCGTGGCGGCCCGTTCGCCGAAGATTTCGAGGATCAGGCCGGTCCGGTCGATGACCTTGCGGCCCAATTTCTCTTCCAGATTGCGTTGCTGAATCGGGCTGAGCGCGCCGTCGACGACGACCAGTTCGGCCTCGTGCAGCTCGCAATCGGTCTTGATCCGATCGACTTGCCCTGCCCCGAACAACGTATTCGGCTTCACGTCGCGGACGGGCAGAACGAAGCTCTCGGCAACAACAAGTCCGATGGCGAGCGCCAATCCGCAGGCCTCCGCCAGACGCGCCTCGGCGTCGAGGTCGTAGGTAACCGAGCGGATATCGGGGCACACGACCAGCGTGCGCCCGCCGCGCGTTACCTCTTCGCGTTCGTCGTCAAGAAAGCTCAGCTGTCGTCGCCATCATAATCATCGGAGAGATCGACATTTTCTGCAGGCTGCACGGTAGAAATCGCGTGTTTATAGGCCAACTGAACATAGCCATCGCGCTCCAGCATGACGCAGAACGGATCATACGCCGCGATCCGTCCCTGCAGCATCACTCCGTTCACAAGGAACATGGTGACCTGCACTTCCGCATCGCTGACCTTGGCCAGGAAAACATCCTGCAGCAGGCGTTGTTTCCGGTTTCCTGCCTGGCTGGCGAACTGATTCGGATCGATCGCTGGCCCCGGCATGATGGTGCTGATCGCATGCTTGTAGACAAGCTGCGACTGCCCATCCCGGCGAAGCAGCATGGAGAAATTATCAAACCATGTGACAATGCCCTGCAGCTTCACGCCCTTCACCAGAAAGACGGTGACCGGGGTCTTGTCGCGGCGAAGCTTGTTCAGGAAAACGTCCTGCAAATTGCCACTTTTTGCAGATTTGTGTCCGCCCCCGTTTTTCCCTCTATCTTCGGCAGGCTGTTTTTCAGGGGCTCTTGGGCGTGCGCTTAAAGTTCTTCCGTCCGACATTTTGCCGTGTCCTTTGTTTTTGGCGCCTGCTTGTGCAGTCCGCATTCTGGTCGCGCTCAAGGCGCTTCCGGTTCGCCGAACCAATTGGTCCGGACGGTCGTAAGTAAGAACCATTACACTAATGCGACGGTTCCGAATTCCTTCTAATCGCTATTCTTGCGGTCAGTCATCCCCAAAAGTTTCAATTTGCGATGAAGCGCAGAGCGTTCCATGCCGATAAAACTGGCCGTCTTGGATATATTGCCCGAGAACCGCCGGATCTGGATGCCAAGATATTCGCGTTCGAAGTTTTCCCGGGCTTCGCGCAGCGGCACACCCATCATGCTGGACATGCCCGTTCCACCGCCAATCTTGCCGCTGGTTACCTCCGCAGGGAGCATGTCGGGCTGCACTTCCTCCATCCGGTCGCGCGGAGACAATATGACCGTCCGCTCGACGACATTGCGCAATTGTCGCACATTTCCGGGCCATTCATAGGCCTGCAGGGCCGCCATAGCCTCTTGCGCGATAACAGGAGCGCGGATGCCCTGCTCGGAAGCATAGCGGGTGAAGAAATGCTCCGCCAAAGCAGGCACGTCATCGCGCCTTTCCGCGAGTGACGGAATCGTCACCGGGACGACATTCAATCTGTAGAACAAGTCTTCTCTGAAGCGCTTTTCCTCAATCTCTTTCTGCAAATCGCGAGAGCTGGAAGAAACCACGCGGACATCAACACCGATCTGCCTCGATCCGCCGACCCGGACAAAACTCTGCTCCGTCAGCACACGCAAGATGCGCGCCTGTGTCGCCAGCGGCATGTCGGCCACTTCATCAAGATAGAGCGTTCCTCCATCGGCCTTTTCAAGCAGGCCGGCACGCACCAGCTTGCCATCGGCTTCCTCGCCAAACAGTTCATGCTCGAACCGGTCAGAAGTAATCCGCGCCGAATTAACCGTCACGAAAGCATGTCCTGAACGCGGGCTCCATCCGTGCAGCAGGCGCGCAGCAACTTCCTTGCCCGCCCCCGCCGGGCCAGTCACCAGAACGCGGCTGCCCGTATTGGCCACCCGCTTCAGCGTGGCGCGCACCTGGTTGATCGCCGTGGAGTTACCGGTGAACTCGTCGCTCGCCGTCATGCCCTCGCGCAGGCGGATATTCTCGCGGCGTAACTGCTCTGTCTCGGTGGCACGCCCGACCAGCATCAACAGACGTTCAGCCTCGAACGGCTTTTCCAGAAAATCCATCGCCCCGCGCGAAACGGCCGCAACGGCGGTATCGATATTGCCGTGGCCGGAGAATATTATCACCGGTAGTTCGGGCTCCCGGCTCTTGATCGCATCAAGCACTTCGAGACCGTCCATTTTGCTGCCGTGGAGCCAGACATCGAGCAGAACGAGGCTCGGTCGCCGCTCGTCGATCATCTCGAGAGCAGTGGTGCTGTCTCCAGCGGTGCGGCATTCAAAGCCTTCATCGCTCAGCACTCCCGACACAAGATCGCGAATATCCTTTTCGTCATCGACTACCAGAATTTCGAGGGCCATCAGGCGGGTTTCCTTGGGTTTGGACGTGTCATTTTCGGATGGCACTTGCTGGTGCGAATACGAATGGGAAAACGCGGCATCATTCGGCGGCCTCACGATCAGAAACGGCAGGATTGCGGGCAAAGCGCATCGATACCCGGGTTCCGGTATCGCCGTGTTCTGCGCGGCCAAAACTCATCACCCCGCCATGTTCCTCAACGATCTTGTTGACGATGGCGAGACCAAGTCCGGTGCCCTTTTCACGGGTGGTCACATAGGGCTCGAGAAGGCTCTCACTTTCCTGTGGCAGGCCAATCCCGTTGTCCTCGACCGCGATGTCGATCCACCTATCATCCGAAGCGAGAGTGACGCTGATCTTCCCGCGAAAATCGGGCTCGGCGCCTGCTAGCCGTGCCTCCACAGCCTCTCCGGCGTTCTTCAGCACGTTGGTCATCGCCTGCGCGAATTGATGCCGGTCGCAGGCAATGTCGATTTCTTCTTCGGCATCGCCCCCGTCCTCGTTGGTCCCATCGGAGCGCAAGACAAAATCGATCTCCGGATGTGCGACTTCCTGCAAGAACAGCGATTGCCGCACCAGATCGCGGGCATCCTCCTGCCGGAAGACGGGCTTCGGCAAACGCGCAAAGCTGGAAAATTCGTCGACCATCGTGCGCAGCTGGCCGACTTGGCGCACGATGGTGTTGGTGAGTTCATCGAACAGGTCGCCATCCAGCTCGATCTGGCGGCGATACCGGCGTTTCAGCCGTTCTGTCGCCAACTGAATTGGCGTCAGCGGGTTTTTGATTTCATGCGCAATCCGCCGCGCAACGTCGGACCATGCGGCCTGTCGCTGGTCGAGCAATTGCCGTGTGATGTCCTCGAATGTGATCACGAACCCGCCAGCAGCCGGCGCTACCTTCACAGCGAGTGTCACGATCTCCTCGCCCTTGTCGAAACTAACCACGCCCTGCCCAATTCCCGATTGCACCAGCGCGCTCATCTGCGGAGCCAGACTGTCGAGCGAAAGTCCCTCCGCCGACTGGACGCCGCGCGGAAGCAGAAGCGACTGGGCAGAGCCGTTCATCAGCAGCACATTGCCAATTGGGTCGACAGATATGATCCCGGCCGTGATCGATTCCAGAAGGGCTTCCATGAAGCTGCGCCGGTCATCAAGCTGGAGGTTGGCCGCCTTCAGATCATCGGTCTGGGATTCGATCTGCGCTGTCATCCGGTTGAATGCGCGGTTGAGCAGCCCGATTTCATCGGCACCCCTGCGGCCTTCTACGCGCAATGCGAAATTGCCTGCCCCCACCTGCCGAGCGGCTGCAACCAAATCGGTTAGCGGTTCCACCTGCCGGTCTGCGAAACGCAGCGCAAACCACACTGCGAGGCCAACGAGAAAGAGACTCACGAAGAAGAGCGCCAGATTAAAGCGCAATTGCAATGCGCGCGCTCTGCTCGTCAGAACATCATACTGGGAGACAACCGAACTGGCCCGCTCCCACTGGCTGAACGACAAGGCCTGCGAGTTGCGCGCATTGTAGAGATAGATGCCGCGCTCGGTATCGATAGGCGCAACGGCTTCGATCCGCGTAGCATCGGCAAACACGGCCACCGGCTCGTCATTGGCGAACATTTCCAATGCGAGCTGACCGCGCTCCGCCGGGTTCGAATCCTCGCGCAGATTGAATGCAGCTGCCGTGGTGAGCGAACCGTCAGGGAAGGCTTGGAGCACCGCCGATTCGTTGATCTCGCGGCCCTGCATTTGGTAGCTGAAATCTTCGAGGAATTCGTTGTTGGTCAGGTCCAGACGGTCGGCACGCGAGAAATAGAACCGCAGATCGCCAGCCATGGTGACGGTCTCGTTCGCCACTTCCAGCTGGTTCTGTTCATAATAGCCCCGCGCCAGCTCGTTCGCGTTTTCCATCAATCCGCGCGAATTGCCCGAGAACCAGAAATCGACTCCCGATTGAAACAGGACAGCGGCAAAGCCGGCCACCAGCAAAGTGGGTACTGCGGCGATCAACGAGAAAAGAAACACCAGTCTGACATGCAGACGCGCGGTGCTGCCAGCGGCACGTTTTAACGCTAGCCTGCGCCCGATCAGCACCAGCAAACCCATCGCGGGAATCATCGTCCCGATCAGCAAGGTCGCGACCTGCTGGGTTGGGAGCAACTGCCCGTCCGGCGGCGCTCTGTCGAACGCCAGCCAGGTCGTGGCGATCATGGTGCCGAGCGCGGCGAGCGTTACCAGTTCGAGGACGAGGAAGAAATTCGCACGCCGCGAAGCAACCACGAACCGGCGCATCCAGCGCGGACTCCGATTGTCGGACGGGTTCATTGAAGCTTCCATCGTTGCGCAGTTACAACAGTGGTGTGGCTTTTGCGCAAGTAGATATTTCCGAAAAGCGCTCAGTCAGCCGCGTGTAGTGAACTGCTCGGCGTTTATGCCGAGATCGGTCAAACGCTTGCGCAGCGTGTTCCGATTGATGCCCAGCACGGCCGCGGCACGCAATTGGTTACCGCCTGTGCGCAGCAAAACTTCCTCGAACAGCGGCTTTTCAAACGCCGCCGTAGCCATCCGGTGCCATGCACCATCAGGCGGATTGGTCTGCGTGAGCCAATCTTGCACCGGGGCAGTCAGGTCGGCCCCGTCGCCCGAGCCCTCTCGCGCCGATTCGAACGCGCCACCACGCGCGACGATATCGTTCACGACATCGGCATCGATAACATCCTCGCGGGACATGATCGCAAGCCGGAATACCAGATTGCGCAATTCGCGGACGTTGCCGCGCCAGGGGAGCTTGGCCAACCCGGCAATTGCCTCTTCGGTCAATCCACGCCGAGGCAACCCTTCCTCTGCAGCCTGCGCCATAAAGTGCGTCGCCAGCATCCCGATATCCTCGCGCCGCTCGCGCAGTGGAGGCAACTCGATCGGAACCACGGCGAGCCGGTAATATAGGTCTTCGCGAAAAGTCCCTGCTGCGATCATGGGAGCCAGATCGCGGTTGGTCGCGGTGACGATGCGCACGTCAATCGCCACGTCCTGTCGTCCACCGACCCGCCGAATGCGGCCCGATTGCAAGGCCCGCAATAGCCGGGTCTGTGCCTCTACCGGCATGTCGCCGATTTCATCGAGAAACAACGTGCCCCCATTGGCTTGCTCGAATTTACCGATGGTCTGCGTGGCGGCTCCGGTGAATGCGCCGCGTTCGTGACCGAACAGTTCGCTCTCTATGAGATCATGGGGAATGGCGGCTGCATTGACTGCGACAAACGGCCCGGTCTTGCGGTGGCCCAGCTGGTGGATCGCCTCTGCGACCAGTTCCTTGCCCGTACCGCTTTCCCCGGTGACCAGCACTGTCAGATCGTTACGCAGAACGCGCGCGATCATGCGGAAGACGTCCTGCATTGCCACACTGCGTCCGACCAGCGGCATGCCGTCGCCCGCCTGCTCGCCAACCACAGCATCCGCCCCCGCGCCCGCTGCCTGGCGGACGGCGCGCACCAGTTCGTCGAGATCGAAGGGTTTGGGGAAATATTCAAAGGCTTCGTTTTCGCTGGCCCGAACGGCGGTATCCAGCGTGTTCTGGGCCGACAGGACGATGATTGGCAAAGTGGGATAGGATTGGCGCACTCTGCCAAGCGCCGACAGTCCATCGCCATCTTCCAGCATTACATCTGTGAGCATCGCCGCGTAGCTGTTCTTCGCCAACAGCTCGTCCCGCGCGGCGATGGCGGCGCAGCGATCAACCTGATACCCTTCGGCCTCCAGCGCAGAGACGATGACGGTGGCGATACCGGCATCATCCTCGACCAATAGAATGCGCGTATTGCCGGTCATTTCGGTTCCTTCATTTCGGCAAGATGGACGCTGAACCGTGTGATTTCCGCCCGCCGGTCTCGCTCATGTGCAATCCGTCCATCCATATCGCGCACCAGCTTGCGAACGAGAGCCAAGCCGAGGCCCTGCCCTCCCTGCTTGGATGTCACAAAAGGCTCAAAAATCCGGTCTGCAATCGCGGGATCAATGCCGGGTCCATTATCGGTGATCGCCACTTCTATCGGCAGCGCGACCGAGCGTCCCCTGCCCCTTCGCAGGACATTCATCACCAGGCCTGTGACATAACGCGTGCGAATTTTGACAATCGGGTCTTCATTTTCCGAACATGCATCCCGTGCATTGCTCAGCAGATTGATCAGCACTTGTTGCAAGGCATCGCGGCTTGCCATCACGAGAGGTAGGGACGGATCGAATTCTTCCTTGAACGTGACCGGCGGTGCGCCCTCGATCGAGCGCACGACCCCCAACGCATTGCGAATGGCTTCGTGCAAATTCACCGGCGTCAGCGGTTCTTCCTGCGTACTCCCCAGCGCTTGCATCCGGTCGATCATGCGGGCGATCCGGTCGACCTCTTCGGTAATCAGCGTCGCCAGCCCCCGCTCGCTTTCCGGCATTTTGCGCGCGAGCAATTGCCCTGCTCCGCGAATGGCCGCCAGCGGATTCTTGATCTCGTGCGCCAAAACGGCCGGAGCAGCGATACCGGCTGGGTCGGGATCGTCTTCCATGCTTGCCTGCCCGGCCTCGGATAAAGTCACCACACGCCATCCGTCAGACGCTGCCACAGGGGAAAGGGTCAAGTTTACCGTGAGCGTTGTATCGCCTCTTCCGAGTGGCAGGCCACGCGCCGTCAAACGGGCTTCAGGATCACGCAAGCGCGAAGCTATGCGCGTGTCCGACAGCGGCACGACGTCGGTGCAATTGCGCCCGATGATGCGCGCGGCGCCCATGCCCAGCAAGTCCTCTGCCGCCTGATTGGCTTGCCGAATGATACCATCTCCGTCGATCAACAGGAATGCAAAGACCAGACCGGAGATTTGTGCGGCGGGATCGGGAATTCCTGCCTTACCCACAGGGCCGGTTGTCACGCCGCCCTGCGCCGCATGAATGGCATGTAGAACCTTTCGAGCTCGCCCAGCACCTGATCCGGATCATCGATGAAATTGACGTGGTTCCGGAACTCTGCCGAACCGTGCATTCCCTTCGTGTACCAGCCCAGATGTTTACGCGCGACTTTGGCCCCGACATCGCGGCCATACAGATCCAGCATGCCCTGATAATGCTCGATCACCGTCTCGTATTGTTCATCAAAGCTGGGGGTCGCGAGCAACTCGCCGGTCTTCCACCAATGCATTACCTGACCCAGCAACCACGGCTTTCCATAAGCCCCGCGACCGATCATCAAGCCGTCGGCACCCGATTGCTCCAGAGCAGCGGCAGCATCGTCCACAGTGCAGATATCGCCATTGACGATCACCGGGATCGAGACCGCTTCCTTCACCTTGCGGATGAAAGACCAGTCGGCACTACCCTTGTACATCTGGTTGCGCGTGCGCCCGTGCACAGTGATCATCTTGACGCCGATATCTTCGGCAATTTTTGCAAGTTCCGGTGCGTTCAGGCTGGCGTGGTCCCACCCCATCCGCATCTTGACCGTCACGGGCACACTCACGGCCTTGACCGTCGATTCCATCAGCTTGGTCGCCAAGGGCACTTCGCGCATCAACGCGCTGCCGGCCATGCCGTTGGTGACCTTGCGCACCGGACAGCCGAAATTGATGTCAATGATGGCCGCGCCGCGATCCTCGTTGAGTTTGGCCGCTTCGCCCATGCTAACAGGGTCGCAGCCGACCAGCTGCATCGATACCGGGTCTTCGGTCGCGTGCCATGCGGCCTTCTGGATGCTCTGCCGCGTGTCACGGATTGCCGCCTGACTCGCTATCATTTCCGTCACATTCAGCCCCGAGCCATAGCGCCGCACAAGCGTGCGGAAAGGCATGTCCGTCACCCCTGTCATCGGGGCGAGAACAACCGGCGTATCAATCGTTACCGGGCCGATCTGGATGGGCTTCGGAGAAACGGGAGGCTGGACAAGTGTCATGCTGTTTGAATTCTGCCTAAATATTGGGCAGTCACCTAGTGGATTGCGGACCATCCCGCAAGCGCGTAGCGGCGTTTGCGCATGACAGACACGCCCGTCCTCCCCGCTTTTGCAGCTATTATTGTCGCCGCCGGACAAGGTCTTCGTGCGGGCCAACCTGTACCCAAGCAGTTCACCCTGTGGCGCGGCAAGCCAGTGCTACGCCATTCGGTCGAGCGGTTAGTTGCTGCCGGTGCCAGCGAAATCGTGGTGGCTATTCCCGAAGGTGCCGATGCGATTGCGGCAGAAGCGGTTGGCGGAGCCGGATCCGTGCGCTTTGTCACCGGCGGCGCAACACGGCAGCAATCGGTGGCCAAGGCCTTGGCCATGTTGAAAGACAGCGATCCCGAATATGTGCTGATCCACGATGCTGCACGTCCGCTGGTTCCAGTGGATGTGGTTGCCCGGCTACTCAGCGCGCTCGCTGATCATCCGGGGGCCATCCCTACCCTGCCTGTGGTAGACAGTCTTGCCGTCTCTCAGGACGGAAAAATGGGGGGAAGCGCCGACCGCGACACACTCCGACGAGTGCAAACGCCGCAAGCCTTCCGCTTTGGCGCGATACTTCAGGCTCACGACGCTTGGGGCCAAGACACCCCGGCAGGGGACGACGCTCAGGTCCTTGCCGCCGATGGCGGCACAGTCGCTCTGGTCGAAGGCGATGAGTCGCTGCACAAATTGACTTTCGCGGAGGACTTTATGACGAACGCCCCGCCCGTCCGAACCGGTATGGGCTATGACGTCCATCGACTTTCCGAAGGCGAAGAACTCTGGCTGTGCGGGATCAAGATAGACCACTCGCACGGACTTGCCGGACATAGCGATGCCGATGTCGGGCTTCATGCCATTACCGACGCCATTCTGGGCGCAGTTGCGAAAGGCGATATCGGGCAGCACTTCCCGCCCAGCGATCCCCAATGGGCAGGTGCTTCATCCGACCAGTTCCTCGCCCATGCAGCGCAACTGGCGGCAGAGGCAGGCTATGAAGTGGGCAATATCGACCTGACCCTGATTTGCGAGGCACCCAAGATAGGCCCTCACCGCGAGGCAATGCAGGCTCGCATCGCCGCTATTCTGGGGACGGGTGTCAACCGGATCAGCGTCAAGGCAACCACTACCGAGCGGCTGGGCTTCACGGGCAGGGGCGAAGGCATCGCCGCGCAGGCCGTTGCGACGATGGTTTCGGGGGCTTAAAGCGGGATTATGACCGATGCATTGCTCCCCCAGGATATTGATGACCTTGCCGAGAAGGTGATCGCTGCCAACCGTGACGCGAAACGCACCGTCGCTTTGGCGGAAAGCTGCACGGGGGGGCTGGTCGCCGCCGCCCTTACAGAGGTGCCGGGATCATCGGCGGTGCTGGACCGAGGCTTCGTGACCTATTCCAATGAAGCGAAGATGGAGATGCTGGGTGTCCCCAGCGACATCATCGAAACCTTTGGCGCAGTGTCCATCGCATGCGTGTGGGCGATGGCGCAGGGCGCGCTGGAGAAAAGCGGAGCGGATGTCGCCGTGGCGATCAGCGGCGTGGCGGGCCCCGGAGGCGGGACTGTGACGAAGCCGGTGGGTACGGTCGTGTTCGCCCGCGCAATCCGGAATTCCGAAGGCGAGCCGGAAGGTGAGCTCAAGAAATTCGGGGATCTTGGCCGAGCAGAAATCCGCCGTCAGGCAACGCTTTGTGCGCTGGAATTGCTGCTGCCATAGAGGGCGTTGGCGCGCGTTTCGAAAGCTTCGACCATCCTACGAAAGGCCCGGTCGAAATACTGGCCCGCCAACCGTTCGAAGACCCGGTTCTTGAACGTGAATTCGACACAGAAATCGATCCGGCATCCACCTGCGGGCAAAGGCTCGAACCCCCATGTGTTATCGAGATCGCGCAGCGGCCCGTCGACATAGTGCACACGCAGAAAATTGGGCCGGTCCTTCTCCACGCGGGAGGTAAAACTCTCCCGGATCGCCTTGAAGCCCACCACCATGTCGGCAACCATCTCGGTCTCATTTTCCGACCGGACGCGGGTGGCAATGACCCAGGGCAGAAACTCGCGGTAACGGCCCACATCCGCGACCAGATCGAACATCTGCTCGCAGCTATAAGGCAGGTCGCGAGTCTCGCGGATACCCGGCATCAGCTGCGCTTTTTGGCCAGCTGTGCCTCCCGCGCGGCTTTCATCTCGGCAAAGTCATCGCCGGCATGATAGCTGGAACGCGTCAGCGGTGTGCTCGCAACCTGCAGGAAGCCCTTTGCACGGGCGATTGCACCGAATGCGTTGAACGCCTTGGGCGTGACGAAGTCTTCGACCTTGGCGTGCTTGGGGGTCGGTTGAAGATACTGGCCCATGGTCATGAAATCGATATCGGCGCAGCGCATGTCGTCCATCACCTGATGCACTTCCAGGCGCTGCTCGCCCAGCCCCAGCATGATGCCCGACTTGGTGAAGATCATCGGGTCGTGCCCTTTCACTTCCTCCAGCAAACGCAGCGATGCGTAATAGCGCGCGCCGGGCCGAATGGTGGGATAGAGGCGCGGTACAGTCTCCAGATTGTGATTATAAACGTCGGGTCCAACCTCGCAGATGGCCTCCACGGCGGCCCGCATTTTGCCGCGAAAATCGGGCGTCAGGATCTCGATTGTGGTGTTCGGGGTCTCGCGGCGCAGGGCCCTGATGACCTTCACGAATTGCGATGCACCGCCATCGGGTAGGTCATCGCGGTCGACGCTGGTGATGACAATGTGCTCCAGCCCCATCTTCGCCGCAGCAACCGCGGTATTTTCAGGCTCCATCGGATCGACAATGCGCGGCATGCCGGTCTTCACATTGCAGAACGCACAGGCGCGAGTGCAGACATCGCCGAGGATCATCACCGTCGCATGCTTTTTCGTCCAGCATTCGCCGATATTCGGGCAAGCCGCCTCTTCACAAACCGTGTTAAGATTGAGCTCACGCATCAATTTGCGGGTTTCGTGATAGCCCTTGCTGACCGGCGCTTTCACTCTGATCCAGTCAGGCTTGCGCTGCCGAACAGGCCGCTCTTCTTCGGGTGACGGTGCGTTCGAAAGATCGTTCATGCCCGTGTATCTAGGGCGCATGGGGAGTGCCCGCAACTAAAGTGTGGGCAATGTGTAGGCGGCGTGGCCTACTGCGCTTGCCCCCCTGCCCACCACCATCTACCAAAGCACGTATGGATGCTGCAGCCCTTCAGACGTTCACGTCGCCTGTCGTCTTGTTCTTTGTTCTGGGTCTCTTCGCGGCCTTTGCCCGGTCCGATCTCGCGATACCTGAGGCTCTGGCCAAGGGGATGTCGCTCTATCTGATGGCAGCCATCGGACTGAAGGGCGGCGTCGCGGTCTCGAAGTCGGGGCTGGATTCGACCATCGGGCTTGCCTTGCTAGCCGGCATCGCGGCGAGCTTCCTCATGCCCCTAATCGCCTTTGCTGTTCTGAAAGGTTTCGGGAAGCTGGACCGGCTCAATTCGGGCGCTGTCGCTGCTCATTACGGCTCCGTCAGCGTGGTCACATTTGTGACGGCTGTCGAAATTTACGAAGCCCAATCCATGCCGCCCGGCGGCTTCATGGTCGCAGTGATGGCAGCCATGGAAACGCCCGCCATTCTCACAGGCTTGCTGCTCGCCAGAAGCGCCGCGAGCGGGGAAAAGCGACCCGCAGGCGAGATGTTTCACGAGGTCTTCTTCAATGCCTCTGTGGTCTTGCTGCTGGGCGCGTTCGCAATAGGCGCGGTTTCAGGTGCCAGCGGTTTCGAGGATGTCAGCCCCTTTTTCGAAGCCGGTTTCAAAGGCGTGCTTTGTCTCTTTCTGCTAGACATGGGCTTGATTGCCGCACGCCGTATCATGGATGCGAAATCGCTCACTTGGCGCTTGGCTGTTATCGCGATCGCCATCCCGCTGCTGAACGGTGTAATCGGAACATTTGCCGGTGCGGCAATCGGGCTGGATGTCGGCTCCACCGCGGCCCTGGGCGTCTTGTGCGGCAGCGCGAGTTACATTGCTGTGCCGGCCGCCATGCGTCTTGCCCTGCCAGAGGCTGATGCCGGGATATATCTGACCATGTCGCTCAGCATCACCTTCCCGTTCAATATCCTGATCAACATCGGCCTGATCGGCGCCCTCGCCAACGCGCTCGTCGGCCCCGGAGGCATGATGCTATGATTGAAACCGTCATCCGGAAACGGATCGAAATACTGACCGATACGGCCCTTGTCCGCCGAATAACCAAAGCCATCGATGATGCAGGAATAACCGGCTGGACGATCACGCCGGTGCAGTCCGGCAAAGGCAGAGATGGCCATTGGCGCGAGGAACGCGTTACCGGTTCCGACAAGGTTTTTGTTTTGACGATTGCGCCTCAGGACAAAGCCATGGCGCTGGCAGAGGCCCTGGCCCCCAGCCTCTCTTCGCACGGTTTCCTGCTCACCATGTGGGATATCGAGGTGATCCGGGGCGAGCGTTTCTGATGCCTGAATTTGCCGAACTGCTGCGCGGCTACCGCCGCTTTAGAGAGCACAGCTACCCACAACAACGCGCGCGGTATGACGAGCTGGTCGAGCAGGGCCAACACCCCAAGCTCATGGTCATCGGCTGCTCCGACAGCCGCGTCGATCCCGCGCAGATTTTCGATGTCGATCCGGGCGAAATATTTGTCGTCCGCAACGTTGCCGCGCTGGTGCCTCCGTTCGAAACCAATCCCGGCTATCACGGGGTATCGGCGGCCATAGAGTACGCTGTGCAGGTGTTGGAAGTGAAGCAGATCGTCGTCATGGGCCATGGTATGTGCGGCGGGTGCAAGGCGGCTCTGACCGGCGAAATGGACGGCAATCCCCCCGGAGAAGGCGGCTTTGTTGCCAACTGGATTTCGCTCCTGGCCGACGCGCGGGAGCCCGTTGCCGAGAAGTTCGGTACCAAGGGTCGGGAAGCGGAACGGGAAATGGAACTAGCGGCCGTGCGACTGAGCCTGCGCAACCTCCTCACCTTTCCGTGGGTAAAGGACAAGGTGGACCTTGGCGCGCTGAAATTGCGCGGGGCATTTTTCGCGATTTCAGAAGGCGTTCTGCATCACCTTGAGCAAGACGACGATGAATTTGTCGCTATCGAATGACTTGCCCAGCGCATCGCTCCCCGCCATGGACGCGGCATGTCCGAACTTGATGCCAAGAATATCGCCCTTCTTATCGATGCCGATAACGTCAATCCCAAGGGGATCGACAGCGTCCTGACCGTTCTGGCCGAGCTGGGGCAGGTCAATATACGCCGCGCCTACGGCAACTGGGCGAAGGACGCGCTGAAGAAGTGGGGCGACATAACCAATCGTTATGGCATCCGCCCGCATCAGCAATTCGATCTGACACGCGGCAAGAACGCAACCGATATGGCGATGAGCATTGATGCGGTTGACCTGCTCTATCAGGGCAAGGTCAACGGGTTCGGGATCATGAGCAGCGACAGCGATTTCACGCCGCTGGTCACACGGCTGCGGCAGGACGGCCTGCCCGTCTATTGCTTTGGCGACAGCAAGACGCCCCAGGCTTTGAGGACCGCCTGCACCCGCTTTATCGACATAAACAAGCTGATGCAGGGGGACAAACGTTCGCAGTCGGGCAACAACCAAAAGTCTTCGCCCAAGAGGAGCGGTGACGGCGCTATCGACGCCTCCGGCGTCAATGATGACGGGATCGAGGACGAGCTGATCGAACTGCTTGGCGAGGCTTGGAAAGCCTCCGACCGTGATGATGAAGGGTATGCGCGGCTTCAGCAGGTCGGGCAAATTGCCGGCAACCGCTCCAGCTTCGATGTGCGCAATTACGGCTTCAAGCAATTGTCTGAAATGGTGCGCTCGCTTGACCGTTTCGACATCAAGCGCGGAGATGACGGACAGCTCTATGTCCGGCGCCTGCGATAGGCTTGCGGTAAGCGCCATTTTTTCCCGGGCCAAGGGTGAGCCCAAAATAAAACGGCGCGGACCCACTGGACCCGCGCCGCATTCATTCGGTTGAACTAGCTGGTTAAGTAACCGGCTGCTCATCAGCCGCTGGAGCTGCCGCTGTCGGTGTTGCGATGCTGTCCGCATACGCATCCCACAAGAGCGCAATGGCCTTCCGGTCACCTTGGACCTTGGCGAAAGTCGCCTTGGCTTCGGCTGTCTTGCCCTGATCCACCTGGGCGATGCCCAGACGCGTCAGTGCGCGCTGGGTATCCGTGCCTTCCTTGGCCAAGGCCATGGTGTAGAATTCTTCGGCCAACGCAGCTTCACCGTAATTCAGATAGGCATCACCGGTTGCCATGACCAGCGTCGGGCTGGCCCCGGCCTTTCGGGCGTCGGCAGCCAGCTTGGGCAATTCGCTGCGGTCAGCCGCGACACGCTTGCTGGCATTGCCGCGAACTTCGGCGACGTAGGGGTCGGTTCCATCGAGGCTGCCATCGGCTACACCCTCGGCGAGCACCGCCACTACTTCACCCGGCAAGCGGCGGAAATCGGCCGCGTCGACATAGTCGAAGTAATCACGCTGGTCGCGCAGCACATCCGCACGGCGGGCAAGGCGCAACAGATCGAGCGTTTCCTGCGGCTGATACTGCAGCAGATTGCGCTGGATTGCGACCGCATCGCTCCAGGCGCTTTCGCTCGGGAACATGTTCACATACATTATGCTGTAAAGAATGGCGTCGTTGGCCAAATTGGCCTGATAAGCCACCGAAAGCCCGCGCTTGATCCAGCCCTCATCGACTTCAAGACCTGCCGACTGACGCGCATTGATCGCATTCCGCAGATAATTCAGGCCCTCAGCGTTACGACCCTCGTTGAAATAGGTTTCTGAAATCAGACCAGCGAGGCCATTGCTGTCCGCACCCGCCTCGATGGCCCGCTCCAGATACGTGCGGGACGCATTGTAATTCTGGAGATTGTACGACAGCTGGCCTGCGATGGTATTGTAGGAAGCAATCTTGTCGGCGCCGGTCTTGCCGCTTTCCAGCATCATCTTGACGCCTTCGAACTGCGTTGCCTGATCCTGCAACTGTGCACCGACATTGAAGTAGATGCCGCCGAGCACATACTTATCGTCAGCAGTCTGCGCCGCTGCCAGAACACCGGGCAGTGTGGCCTTGATCGCGCTGTAATCGGGCGCGTCGGCATTCAGGCTTGTTTCCAGCGGCTTGTACGCTGCGATGAAGCTGTCCGAATAGTCAGGCTTAGCTGCCTTTTCTTTCTTTTTCTTCTGAGCGTGCGCCGGTGCCTCAAGCGCGGTCACGCCGATGGCTGTGCCGCACATCAGCGCGATTGCGAGAGCGACATTAGCGCCCGGGCGGCGGGTATTACGAAGGGGTTTGAACATTCTATTTTCTCCCAAGAAATTCGGAAATCTGCACTCCGGCCAAGTAGCTGCTGCACGGAATCAAACGCGCGAGCAAGCCGGTGGTGCCGGATCGTTGAAAACACACTAGCGACAGGGCGCTGAACAGCAATTGAATGACGCACTGCAACATAATCGCATACGGCGCTTCGCATATGTGGAAAACAACGGTCTGAGCCCCCATCTGACACGGGCGAAGGTAGCCCATCGGGCGCATCTCCACTACCTTGGAACGCATATAGGGCGGCATATTTTCGTGCCCGCCCACAGCCATTCAGCGAGACCTTAGTTGAGCGACGAAATCGACACCCTCCCCGCCCCGCATCCTTTGGGCAATTTCGAACGCGTCGACATCGTCGACGAGATGAAGGAAAGCTATCTCGATTACGCCATGAGCGTGATCGTCAGCCGCGCGCTGCCGGACGTGCGCGACGGGCTTAAGCCGGTCCACCGCCGTATTCTTTACGCCAGTCAGGAAGGCGGTTTTGTCGCCGGTCGCCCCTACCGCAAAAGCGCCAAGATCGTCGGCGATGTGATGGGCAATTATCACCCGCACGGCGACAGCGCGATTTACGACGCATTGGCCCGGATGACGCAGGACTGGTCGCTGCGTGTTCCCCTGATCGATGGTCAAGGCAATTTCGGCAGCATGGACCCCGATCCGCCGGCCTCCATGCGCTATACCGAGGCGCGTCTGGCCAAGGTTGCCAATAGCTTGCTGGAGGATCTCGACAAAAACACCGTCGATTTCGCGGACAATTACGATGGCTCGCTGAAAGAACCGACCGTACTGCCTGCCCGCTTCCCCAATCTGCTGGTCAATGGCGCTGGCGGTATCGCGGTCGGCATGGCAACCAACATTCCGCCCCACAATCTGGGCGAGGTGATCGACGGCTGCTTCGCCTTCCTCGACAATCCGGCGATCACGTCGGAAGAGCTTGTCGAATACATCCCCGGTCCCGATTTCCCGACCGCTCCACTAATTCTGGGTCAATCCGGTGCGAAGTCGGCCTATACCACTGGGCGCGGCTCCATTCTGATGCGTGCGCGGCACGAAATCGAGGAGCGCAGCGGGGACCGGCAGACGATCGTCCTCACATCGATCCCGTTCCAGGTGGGCAAGAACAACCTCGTCGAGAAGATCGCCGACGCCGCAAAGGAAAAGCGGATCGAAGGCGTGTCCGACATTCGCGACGAATCCTCGCGCGAAGGCGTGCGGGTGGTCATTGAACTGAAGCGCGATGCTTCCGCCGATGTCGTTCTGAACCAGATCTGGCGTTACACCCCGGCACAGGCCAGCTTCCCGGCCAATATGCTGGCGATCCGTGGCGGGCGTCCGGAAACGCTGATGCTGCGGGAGATTATTCAGGCGTTTATTTCCTTCCGTGAGGAAGTGATTACCCGCCGGACCAAGTTCGAGCTGAACAAGGCCCGCGAAAGGGCGCATGTCTTGCTCGGCCTGGTGGTCGCAGTGTCCAATATGGATGAAGTCGTCGCCATGATCCGCGGCTCCTCCAACCCCAAGATCGCCCGCGAAAAACTGCGCGCGAAGGAATGGCCGATTGGCGAGATCGCCCAATATATTCGTCTGGTCGAAGCGATTGAGCCGGATGCCGAGCAGGAAGGCGGTACGTATCGTCTGTCCGAACGACAGGTAAAGGCCATCCTCGACCTGCGCCTCCACCGTCTGACCGCGCTGGGCCGCGATGAAATCGGCGACGAGCTGAAAGAGCTGTCGCTGGCCATCGAGGAATATCTCTCGATCCTCGCCGACCGGGTAAAGCTCTATCGCGTGCTGCGCGACGAGCTTCAGGAAATCCGCGATCAATACGCCACGCCGCGCATCAGCGAGATCGCGCCTGCATGGGATGGTCTGGATGATGAAGACCTAATCGAGCGCGACGAGATGGTCGTAACAGTGACGCATGACGGCTATATCAAGCGCACGCCGCTCTCGACCTTCCGCGCCCAGAATCGCGGCGGCAAGGGCCGCGCCGGCATGGCGACCAAGGAAGCCGATGCCGTGCGCGAGATGTTCGTCACCAGCACGCACAACCCGGTGCTGTTCTTCTCGACCCACGGCAAGGTCTATCGACTGAAAGTCTGGAAGCTGCCCGAAGGCGGGCCAGCAACACGCGGACGGCCGATCATCAATCTGCTGCCAGCGCTGGATGAAGGCGAAACCATCGCCAATGTCCTGCCGCTTCCGGAAGACGAAGAAAGCTGGGGCGCTCTTAACGTCGTCTTCGCCACCGCGCTGGGCAATGTCCGCCGCAACAGCATGGACAGCTTCACCAACATCCCGTCGAACGGCAAATTTGCCATGAAGTTCGAGGATGCGAGCAAAGACCGGCTGATCGGGGTCGCCTTGCTCGAAGCAGGCGACGACGTGCTGCTGGCCACCCGCATGGGCAAGGCCATCCGCTTCTCCGGCGAAGATGTGCGCGAATTCGTTTCTCGCACTTCCACCGGCGTGCGCGGCATGAAGTTCAAGGAGAACGATGACGAAGTGGTTTCGCTCTCCATCCTGCATGGCGGCACCGCTACTCCGGAAGAGCGCGACGCCTATCTGAAGCTCGCTCCATGGAAGGCCGATGAGGACGCCGCGCCGCTTTCAGAAGACCACCAAACCATGGCCGATGAAGAGCAGTTCATCCTGACCGTTTGCGCCAATGGCTACGGCAAGATGTCCTCCGCCTACGAATATCGCCGCGCCGGGCGCGGCGGCATGGGCATCACCAATATCGACAACATCAAGCGCAACGGCCCTGTTGTCGCCAGCTTCACCGCCACCAAAGCGGATCAATTGCTGCTGGTGACCGATCAGGCCAAGCTGATCCGCATCGGGCTGGATAGCATGCGGGTTATCGGGCGCAGCTCGTCCGGAGTCCGGCTGTTCGATGTGTCGGACAAGGAGAAGGTCGTCAGCGCGGTCCGGATCGACGAGCAGGAAGCACCGGAGAACGAGGCTGAAGAGCTGATTACACAGGAACTGGTCGAAAAGCGCGGCGGCGAGGACGAGACCACTCCGAAGACGACGATGGACCGCGACAGCAATGAGGGCGAGCCACCGCCAGAGTAAGGAGCGCGACATGGCCATAACGGTCGAGCCAAGCGGACAATCCTGCGGCGCACGGATCACGGGCGTCAATTTGGCGAGCGAGCTTGCTCCGTCCACCGTCGCGGCCATTCGCAAGGCATGGCTCGAACACCGCGTCGTGTCTTTCCCCGGGCAAACGCGCATGGATGACGATGCGTTAGAGCGCTTTACCGTGGCCATGGGCGGATTTGGCGAGGACCCGTTTTTCGACCCGATCCCCGGGCGCACGCATATCGCCGCCATCTTGCGTGAGGCCGACGAGCAATCGCCGCTGTTTGCCGAGAACTGGCATTCGGACTGGAGCTTTCTGCCCCGCCCCCCCGCGGGAACCTGCCTGCTGTCCATCGATATCCCGCCGGTGGGCGGCGACACGCTGTTCGCCAACCAGATCGCCGCGTTCAATGCCCTTCCCGATGATCGCAAGGCACAACTGCGTACGCTCACCGCTATACACAGCGCACGCGCTGCTTACGCGCCAGACGGAGCGTATGGCGAAAAGGACGAGGGCCGCAGCATGGCCATTCGCCCTGACCCAAGCGCCCGCGAAACATGCACCCACCCGTTGGTCCAGCGTCACCCTGAAACTGGCGAGGAAGCGCTGTTCAGTTGCTTTGGCTACATCATCGGGATCGAGGGCATGGCGGATGCCGAAGCTATTGCCCTGCTTACAGAGCTCTATCACTGGCAGTCACGCGAGGAGTTCGTTTATCGCCATCAATGGGAGCCGGACATGCTGATCCTGTGGGACAATCGGAGCGTTCTCCACCGCGCCACGGGAGGATATGAAGGCCACCGGCGCGAATTGCACCGGACCACCATTGCTGCGCATTAGTCGGCGGTGAAGCCCGGGTGCCTGAGCGTTTGCACCACCCCTGTCGCGATCAGGAACTGTCCTGCAAAGTAAATCGGCCAGACCAGCAGGTCGCCGAGCTGCTCCAGCTGAAGCGGCCCCATCCGTGCAAATATCAGCAGATCGGAAATCACAAAGAGGACTGCACCCAGACCGACACGGTAGCGGGGGAAAGCGCTCCACCATGCAGCGGCTGCCATCCCGCCCAGCGAGACGGCATAGAGCACGACGCTCCAGTCGAAGGTCAGGAACCAAGAGATAACCGGCGTGAGCACAAGCAACGCCAGACCTGCCAGTTTCTGACTGGCCACCGGGCTGGGTCTTGGATGCCGCAGATAGAGTGCAATGGCCGCAACATGCGCAGCGAAAAAGGCAGCGCCTCCGATCAAGAAGTCGAGCTCTATGCCCATGTCCCCCACGGCGGACAGCGCCATCACCAATCCGATCAGAAAACCGCTCACCCCTTGCGCACGCCACCAGCAATAGGCCGCAAGCGCTGCCGCGCCCGCACCCTTCAACAGGATCAGATAGGCCCCGCCAATCTGGCTGTCGGCGAGAAAATAATACGCCACCGCGGCCACAAGCGCCGTCAGTAGCCACGGTCTTTCATGGGCCAATGTGCGATTGGAAACGGGTAACTGGGCCATAGTCTCTCTCGCTAGGGCTTGCAGGCGGGTATGGGCAAGACCTAGATGCCCGGCCGTAAGGATAGAGCTAACCATGACACACGACATCCAGATTATCGGCGGCGGATTGGCCGGAAGCGAAGCCGCGTGGCAATTGGCGCGGCGGGGCTTCAAAGTGCGCCTCTCGGAAATGCGCGGGACGGGCGAGATGACCCCCGCTCACCAGACAGATGGCCTGGCGGAACTGGTGTGCAGCAACTCCTTCCGCTCCGACGATGACGAGAAAAATGCGGTCGGCCTGTTGCATCACGAAATGCGGCGACTGGATTCTCTGGTGATGCGGGCCGGAGAGGTAGCGCGCGTGCCCGCCGGGTCGGCAATGGCGGTGGACCGCGATGTATTTTCCGCCGAAGTGCAGAAGGTGCTGGAGGAACATCCGAATATCACCATCGTCCGCGAACGAGTGGATGCCCTCCCCGCCGATGGCCCGGCAATTGTCGCAACCGGCCCGCTGACCGCTGCTGCCTTGGCGCAAAGCATTGTCGGCGCGACCGGTCAGGAGCGGCTGGCCTTCTTCGATGCCATCGCGCCGATCGTGCATCATGACAGCATCAATATGGACGTATGCTGGGTGCAATCGCGGTGGGACAAAACCACCAGCGCCTCCAACCCCGAAGGCGATTACATCAATTGCCCGATGACGAAGGAGCAGTACCTCGCCTTTCACCAAGGGCTAATGGATGGCGAGAAGACGGAGTTCAAAGAGTGGGAAGAGGACACGCCGTATTTTGATGGCTGCATGCCGATCGAGGTTATGGCCGCACGCGGAGTCGAGACTTTGCGCTATGGCCCAATGAAAGGCGTCGGCCTCGATAATCCGCACGATACGTCGGAGGAATTTCCGCAGGGCAAATGGCCCTATGCAGTCGTCCAGCTGCGGCAGGACAACAAGCTGGGCACGCTGTGGAACATGGTCGGTTTCCAGACCAAGCTGAAATATGGCGCGCAGGTGGAGCTGTTCCGGACTATTCCGGGGCTTGAGAATGCCGAGTTTGCCCGACTGGGCGGGCTGCACCGCAACACGTTTTTGAATTCGCCGATGGTTCTGGACCGTCAGCTACGGTTGAAGGGTATGGAGCGCATCCGCTTTGCCGGGCAGATCACCGGCTGTGAAGGTTATGTCGAAAGCTCTGCTGTCGGTCTGATGGCAGGTATGATGGCGGCTTCGGAGCTGGCGGGCGAAAAGTGGACCGCCCCGCCCCGCACCACGGCGCTCGGTGCTTTGCTGTCGCATATTACCGGCGATGCCGAGGCGGCGACCTATCAGCCGATGAATATCAATTTCGGCCTCTTCCCGCCGCTCCACGAGGTGAAAAAGAAGCAGCGTAAAGAGGCCTACACTTCACGCGCAAAAGCCGATTTGGGCGAGTGGCTTGCCGATTTGGAAACCGTGCCTGCCTAGCCTGACAATCAGCACCGGCAAGCGGGCTTGGGCTTTCGTTTCGGGGCGGTTGTCGCAAACTCGGCTTGTGTCAGCTTTCGGTCGCCATTGGCATCAGCGCCGTCGAATTTCGTCGCCGTCGACACGGCCCATTCTTCGAAGGTCAGGAGGTTGTTGCCGTCCTTATCGAGCTTCTTGAACGCGCTGGTGCGGGTGGAAAGCATTTCGGACCGGGTAATGGACAGATCACGGTTGCGGTCATAGCGGAAGAACCTGCGTTGCTCGCGGCTTAGCTGGGTCGCCTCTGGCGGTGTCGGTCCGCGCAAATCGCCCGGATCGGTTTCGGGCAGCTCGGGCTCAGCCGGTTCCTCGGTGGCAATCGACTCAGGCTCCGGCGGAGGCGCTGCCTCTTCCACCTGTGCCCTGCCCTGCCACCAGAACATCCCCACGCCCGCCAGCATCAATGCCAGCACGGCGCCCAATATCATTCGGTCCATCGCTTCCCCTTGTCCCTGTCCTCACCTCCCGATTAGGCCAGTTCGCACAGCAAGGGCAAGGCTGGGCAGCCCGTCCAGCATGGGGCGCTTTTTCGATGCAGCGCGCCGACCAAGATTGCCGAGCACTGCAAATGGTCGCAGAGAACGCGGGAGGCGGACAGGCTGGTCAATTGAGACTGAGTTCAGCGGCAGCTCAAAGCCTCTGCCCAAAAGATCGCCCCATGTGAACTGCACCGCTGATGCAGCAAGGGCGCCGTCATCCGGCGATACCCCGACAACGCTCGCCAACGCGTCCCATGAAGCAGCACGGCCCGCAGCAAAACGCTCCGCCCCCTGCGCATCCAATTCTTCGCCAGCCACCAACTCTTCCCAGCCATCCACCAGTGCGCCAAGTTGTGTCGCTGCGCTGCCCCATTGTTCCAACCGGGCCAGAAGCGGCTCACCCGTAGGCCATTCGTCAGGTGCCTGCGCGAAACGGTCCCGCCACCAAGCAAGCTTCATTTGCGCGATAATCGGCTCGCTCGCCTCGCGCACAGCCCGCCCGAGCCGCGCATCGAGAGCGAACAGCGCAGCGAACAAATGAAACTCTTGGGTGCGCGCAGAGCCTAAGGCGACCCGGTACACCGGCGGCAAACTGGCAAGAGAAGTGTCATCCACATTGTCGGCCATCGCACAATCCTGACCTCATTCGAAAGCTGAAATTGCACCTTAACTGTCTACTTACAAATCACGGGTATTAAGGCGCGGGACAATGAACACATTCGCCGATCTTGCATTCTGAAGGCACCGAAGATGAAACGAATCCAGCACCTTATCTCGGCAATCCGGCGCTCACGTACCGGCAATGCTGCCACCCTGCTCGCACTGGGTCTGCCCATGCTTGTGGGCGGAACGGGCTTCGCTGTGGATACTGCACAATGGTATTTGTGGAAGCGCGAGCTGCAATACGCCGCCGATCAGGCCGCAATCGCTGGCGCGTGGGCACGGTCGGATACCGGATCAAGCAGTGCCTATGCCGCGCGGGCGGACAAGGAATTCAACGCCAATTTGGACATCACGTCGGATTTCGCCGCCACGCCTGTAGTGGGACTGGCTGATTGGGACGGGGAAACCGACGCCAGCGTTACTGTGGAAGTGACCGCATCCCGGCAGCTGCCCTTCTCCAGCTTCCTGACCAACGAAGCGGCCACGATCCGCGTCCGCGCTCAGGCCGCTGTCGTTCCCGGTGAAGATTTCTTCACTTGCATGCTGGCCGTCGACCCAAGCGCCAGCGGCGCCTTTGAGCTGGGCGGGAACACCTCGGGCAACGCCCCTTGCGGATTCGGTGCGATTTCCAACAGCGGCACCGCAATGGTGAAGAACGGTAATCCCAGCGCCTGGGCCGGACAGCTGATCTCCAATGGCGGGATCGAAGACGGGTATGACGCTAACGGCGAGATCTTCGCAAATGTCGGAAGCCTGTCCGACCCGTTCGCTGGCATCACGCCGCCAAGCGACACCACTTCGCGGACTTATTCCTGCCCCACAGCAACGGGCGGCAGCAGCACGGCAACGGCCACAGTGACAACCGTAACGTACTACGATTATCAGTACTATATCGGTAAGAATCCGTCGCAAGCGACCTATGACGCTGGCTATGCCGGGCCAAATTCCGACTATACGACCAGTGCGGGACCGGTCACTGAAACAGTTGCGGTTGGTACGACAAATGGCGCAAGCACGACGCAAAGCCCGAGCTCGTTCAACAAGAAAGATCTCAACCTAGTCGGAGGCTCCGGCAATAAGAAGGTCTACGAATGGCTGCAGCAGACGATCACCAAGACCTACAGCAATGTAACGACCACAACGACCGGCGGTAGCGACGGGATCGCTCGGCCGGAACCGGGCACTTACGGTGATATCAACATCGCCTGCACGACCGAATTCCAGCCTGGCGTATACACAATCACCGGTGAACTGGACTTCGGCCAGAACCAGGTCGTGACAGGCAGCGATGTCCTGTTCGTCATCACTGGCAGCGGAAGGTCCTCGATCAACAGCAAATCGGAAATCAACCTGAGCGGGATTACCGACAACACCTTGCAGACAGTCTACGGCCTTAGCGCTGCCGACGCGGCCGAACTGGCGGGTATGATCATTTTCGACCCCGAAAGCACCGACGAGTTCAAGGTCAATGGCGGCGCCGACATGGTGTTGAATGGCAACATCTACATGCCGAAACGCAAAGTGACCTTCAACGGCAACTCTGCGCTGTCGGGCGTATGCCTTCAGGTTGTGGCCGGGACGATCAAAATGACCGGCTCCAATACGGTCAACGCGTTTTGCGTGCCTACCATCGCGAACCCCATTCCTGCCGGCACTCGCCGCACATCGGTCAGGCTAGTTGGATGATCCGGCATTTGCACAAAACACTGGCAATCTCGTCGGATACACGGGGCAGCATGGTGGTGGAATCCGCCTTTGTCATCCCGATCCTGCTCATCATGAGTCTGGGCGGTTTTGAAGTCAGCAGCATCGTGGCGCGGCACAGCGAAATGCGCTCGGCGGCATCGGAAGCCGTGGCGCTGGTGCTGTCGACAGAACCCGAACAGGGCGATGATTTCAGCACAATCGAAGATATCGTCGAAGCGTCGACCGGACTGGCCGATGCCGACGTCACATTGGTTGAAAACTATCGCTGCGGAAACGCCGACGATCTTACGGACGATATGGCTGATTGCGGGTCGAGCGATGTGATCTCCACCTTTGTCGTGATCACTATGAGCGATACTTACTCGCCGATCTGGACCGAATTCGGCGTTGGCAAGGACATTGAAGTGGCCGTGGACCGCACGGTGCAGATCGGGTGAGCAGGATGGTGACATTTGCGCGCCGGCTGCAACGCTGCGATCGCGGCGGTATGCTGATCGAATTCGCCCTGATCGGCCCGGTGGTCATCGGATTGATGCTTGGCGTGCTCCAGGTTGGCGTGGCGCTGCAGAACTATAACGCGGTCCGCAGTGCGGCTGCAGACGCGGCGCGCTACGCCGTGGTCCAGTATCAGGCCGGCAACACGCCGAGCGACGCGCAGATTGAAACTGAAGCGGAAAGCATTGCAACCAGCTCTCCCTACTTCCTGAAGAGCGACCGGCTGGTGCTGGATGTGGATCAAGAGGCGACCCAATCGATTGCCGGTGCGATCGAAATGACGATTTCGGCCACCTACACGCCGGAACTGATCCTGCCCTTTTTCAGTTGGAAAGCGCCTGCGATGACCTATGAGCGCCCGATCTTCGTGCTCGATCCCACCCCGTAATTCGATGAGGGCTTAATTTCTTAACCCTCTTCTTGAACGTAGTAGTCAGTCGCAGTGACTTAATGGGAAGCCGTGAGCAACCCAAACCATCATGCCTCGACCTTCCTGTCGCGCCTGCTGCAAGACCGCTCGGGCAACACGCTCGCGCTGGTCGCTGCGGCCACCGCGCCGCTCGTGGCCGTTGTAGGGAGCGCAGTCGATATTGGCCGCGGCTATGTCACCGAGAGCCGCCTGCAGCAGGCCTGCGATGCGGGCGTGCTTGGTGCGCGGAAGAAGCTGGGTTCGGACCTGCCGCCCAGCGGCGCTGTTCTTGGACAAGTCAAAAATGTCGGAAACGAGTTGTTCGATCTGAACTTCCCTGAAGGTCGGTACGACTCGAAGGACCGTTCCTTCGTCATGACCCTCGAGGAAGATTTTGCAATCTCCGGGCAGGCGAGCGCGACACTGCCGACGACCATCATGGGCATTTTCGGTAAGCAGGAGATTCCCGTCGCCGTAACGTGCCAATCGCGCATGAACTTCACCAATCTCGACATCATGATGGTGCTCGATGTCACAGGTTCTATGCGCCACACCAACGCTGGCGATAGCGCATCACGGATCGACACAATGCGGTCGGTCATCAAGGGCTTCCACAGCAATGTCGAGGCATCAAAAGCGCCCGATACCCGCGTTCGCTATGGCTTTGTGCCGTATGCAACCAACGTTAATGTCGGTGGACTGCTGCAGAACAATTGGGTGGCCCAGCAATGGACCTATCAATCCCGCGAATCCGCGCCGGATGTCGTAACCGTTTCGAATGGCGCATCGATCCTCAACAAGACGGAAGTTAGCGGAACCGACTCTGATTGGTATGAGACAAGCAATTACCCCGCCACTCCAGTGCCCGGCACAACAGATGAATTGTATTGTGCAACCGAGGCACCTGAAGACACTTATACCAAAACGGTAACCGTTACGGGCACACGGTCGGAACCCTTTGCCGGACCGCCAGCGGGCACGCAAACATTCGATGATCGCACGATTGTCGAGGAGGGCTCAAAATTTAGAGTCTCGATGTCTGGCACTACCTGCAGAATCGAGCAAAGAGACTACTCAGCATATACCTATACCGACACGTATTGGGTCCGCCCGTACGAGTTCACAACCGCTCAGTGGACTTACAAGCCTTTGTCTCTCGATGTTTCCGACTGGCGTGCCACGATGGATACCTGCATCGAGGAGCGCGATACGTATGAGATAACCGACTATGACAATGTCGATCTGACCCGTGCGCTGGATCTGGACATTGATCTTGTCCCAACCCCCGGCAACACGGCGACGCAGTGGCGGCCACAGAACCGTGATGCCACATATTCCAGGCGGTTTTATGAGCACGGAACCGGCGAGTTAAATCCCGAAGAATTCACTACTGCTCACACCTTCGCCCGTACGGGCAATTGGTGGATGTCCGACTGTCCCGCCCCTGCGCAGCAGCTCGCCGAGATGGATGCATCTGCGGTCGATAGCTATCTCGCAACTCTGGCACCCGAGGGCGCAACCTATCACGATATCGGCATGATCTGGGGCGCGCGTTTGCTCTCACCGGATGGTCTGTTTGCCACCGAAAATGCCGACGAATCCGCGAACAAGCCGACCACGCGGCATCTGATCTTCCTTACCGACGGGCAGACCGAAGCGTATGATCTCGCATACGGTGCCTATGGCGTGGAGCCACTTGACCGGAGGCGGTGGGATCCAGCGACTTCGACCCTTACGCTTCAGGAAACCGTCGAGGAGCGATTCAAATTCGCTTGCGACGAGATCAAGAAGAAGAACACGACGGTGTGGGTCATCGCGTTTGCCACGGCGGTAAACTCGGCAATGACCGAATGCGCAGGCGAAGGGCACTATTTCGAAGCCAACAGCGCTTCGCAGCTGACCGATGCCTTCTCGTCGATTGCACGGTCGATGGGTGACCTGAGGGTGAGCAAATAGGCCGGGTCATCGCTCACCCGGACATCCCCCTCGATGGGTTGCAATGCAAAAGGCTAAGAAATTAACCACGCCCGTAGACATATCTCTTACGTCTGCAGGGTAACACTCCCTGCGTGACACACTGTAACTCCCCTCGATCGACCTTCCTGTCGCAACTGCTGCACGACCGTTCGGGCAACACGCTCGCACTGGTTGCTGCGGCCACCGCTCCACTTGTCGCCGTTGTGGGAAGTGCAGTCGATATCGGCCGCGGATATGTGACCGAAAGCCGCTTGCAACAGGCCTGTGATGCCGGCGTTCTTGGCGCGCGGAAGAAGCTGGGATCGGATCTACCTCCCAGCGGTTTTGTCCTCGGCGAAGTAAAAAAAGTCGGAAACGAGCTGTTCGACCTCAATTTTCCCGAAGGCCGGTACAGCACGGAAGACCGTTCCTTCGTGATGACACTGGAGGAAGATTTCGCAATTTCGGGTCAGGCCAGCGCGACGCTGCCGACCACGATCATGGGCATTTTCGGTAAGCAGGAAATGCCCATCGCCGTCACCTGCCAATCGCGCATGAACTTCACCAATCTCGACATCATGATGGTGCTCGACGTGACCGGCTCAATGCGTCTCACCAATCCCGGGGACTCGCTCTCGCGCATCGATTCGATGCGTGCGGTCATCAAGGGATTCCACGCGGATATTGAGTCAGCGAAAGCGCCCGACACGCGCGTGCGATACGGCTTCGTTCCTTATGCAACCAACGTGAATGTCGGCGGCCTGCTCAAGAACAATTGGGTAGTCAACGATTGGACCTACCAGACCCGGGAACTGGATGCCACGAACACGACAGTTGGTACCAGAACCTATGACACCAACTGGGTATATGAGTCCGGGACACGCAGCGACTGGACCGCCGTATCTACATACGCAGCCACTTTCTATCCAGGAACGCCGGGCACGCCCGGGACCGGCGATGAAGGCGGTAGTGGCGGCACGAGCGACTCCTACAGGTGCGAGGGATCAGAACCGGCTTATGCCGTAGACGTCACAGACACGCTTTTAGGCGAGTCATCCGAGCCCTTCGCAGGTCCTCCGGCCGGTACGCGGGAAATCGATCACATGCGACGTTGGCATAACGGCACGCGCTATCGCACCATCAGGGATGGCAGCACGTGTACTGTCGAGCGCCAGGTCGACGACAATTATGTTCAGACCTTTGATCGCATCACCGATCCAAGCGAAAGCAGCTCCACCGATTGGCGTTACACACCGATTGCGCGGGACGTCGATGATTGGAGAACCGAGACATTCGGTTGCATGGAAGAAATCGATACCGTCCAGATTGCGGACTACGACAATGTCGATCTGGCACAAGCGCTTGATCTGAACATCGATCACGTCCCCGGTTCGTCAAACGCCGGCAAATGGCGCCCGATGTATCACGATATCATCTACGCACGCTCGCTCAACAATAGCGGCGTGGGGAGCTTCACGCCTGCCGAAGTGATCACCACGAGTACCTACGCAAAGACTGGTAATTGGTGGATGTCGAATTGTCCGGCCTCGGCGGTCAATCTGAACGAGATGGATGCGACCACCATCGCAACCTATCTTGACACCTTGAACCCCGAAGGCGCGACCTATCACGACATCGGAATGCTGTGGGGTGCGCGGCTTTTGTCCCCCGACGGTCTCTTTGCCTCCGAAAACGCGGATGAATCGGCCAACAAGCCGACGACGCGCCACCTTATCTTTCTGACTGATGGTCAGACGGAAGCATATGATGTGGCCTACGGGGCTTACGGTCTCGAACCTCTCGACCGTCGGCGGTGGGATCCTGACACGAGCACGTTGACGCTCAACGAGGTTGTCGAGGCTCGCTTCTCGTTTGCGTGCAACGAGATCAAGAAAAAGAACACGACCGTGTGGGTGATCGCGTTCGGAACCGATGCCAATACCGCCATGACCGAGTGCGCTGGCGAAGGGCGCTATTTCGAAGCCAGCAATGCTTCGCAGTTGACCGAGGCCTTCGATAGCATCGCACGGTCGATGGGTGACCTGAGGGTGAGCAAATGACGCAAATGTCTCAACCTGATCTTGTTGCCGACCAAAGCGGCGCGACCATTGTCGAATTCGCGCTGGTGGTGCCGGTGCTGATGACGCTGCTGCTCGGTCTGTTCGACGTGAGCTACAATATGTACGCCAATGCCATTCTGGAAGGCGCCATGCAGGAGGCCGGCCGCAATTCGACTATCGAGGATGCGGATACGGGGACAATCGACGCCCAGGTCACCCAGCAGGTGCGGCGGGCTGTCGGTAGCGCCAACGTAACCTTTGCGCGCACCTCCTACGCCGAATTCTCCGATGTCTCGCAGCCGGAAGATTATACCGACGTCAACGGCGACGGAACCTGCAATGATGGCGAACCGTTCGAGGACGCCAATGGGAATGGTGCCTACGATCTGGATCGCGGCGCGGCCGGACAGGGCGGTGCGCGCAATGCGGTTGTCCTGACGGCCACCATGACGTTCGACCGCTTTTTCCCGATCGATGCGTTCACCAGCCTCCCGGAGAAATACACCGCATCGTCCTCCACGGTGCTGCGCAATCAGCCTTACGACATCAACGAAAATCCGCCGGCGACGGAGAATTGCATATGAGCCGCATCGGCAGAAAACTTCGCACCATGCTGCGTGATACGAGCGGCGTTGCGATGACCGAGTTTGCATTGGCCGCTCCGTTCATGATCGGCATCGGGCTGTTCGGCATGGAAACCGCCTACCTCACGATCGTACATATGAAGGTAAATCAGGCCGCCATTCACGTGGCCGATAATGCCTCTCGCATCGGTGACGTGTCCTCGCTGGATAACCGGGCCATTTACGAGTCCGATTTGAACGATCTGATGGTTGGCGTCGACCTGCAGGTCGGCAATCTGGACATCTTCGAGCATGGACGGATCATCATTTCCAGCCTGGAGACAGACCCGGACGCACCCACCAAGCAATGGATCCATTGGCAGCGGTGCCAAGGGAAGCTCGGCTGGGCATCCACCTATGGCCAGGAAGGCGACAAAGGCGGTTCATTCAAAGGGATGGGACCGAAGAACGAGAAGGTTGCGGCGCAGGAAGGCGACGCGGTGATGTTCGTAGAAATCAGCTACCAATATCAGCCCTTGTTCTCCGATTCTCTGGTCGGAGATTCGATGATCTTCGCGCATTCAGCCTTTACCGTTCGTGCAGACCGCGACCTCACGCAAATTTACCAGCGCGATCCGGCTTCCCCCGATCCGGTTGCTTCATGCGCCACCTATACGAACCTCGATGGGGAAGTAGGCGGCGGAATGATCAATGCCCCCGGCAGCCAGGACGGACCGGGCACCTAAAGGGACGCAATGTGCTGACGGGGGAGCGGAATAACCGACCCTGCAGCAGATCAGTCCTTGTAACACACCTGCTTGGCTGCGCTGACGATGCGCGCGCTGTCCAATAGCGCCAGCTTTTCCAGATTGGCCGCATAGGGCAGCGGAACATCCTCGTTAGTTACGCGCAGTACCGGCGCATCCAGATCGTCAAAGCCCTCTTCCATGCAAATGGCGATAATCTCGCTGGCGATGGAGCAGGTCGGCCAGCCTTCCTCCGCCACGATCAAGCGGTTGGTTTTCTTCAGGCTTTCCAGAACGGTGTGCTTGTCCAGCGGGCGCAAGGTGCGAAGGTCGATCACCTCGGCATCGATCCCCTCGCCTGCCAGTTCTTCGGCTGCTTCCAGCGCGAGACCCACGGCGATCGAGTAGGAAACGATGGTGACATCGCTACCTTCGCGCATGATCCGCGCCTGACCGATCGGCAGGACGTAATCGTCCAGATCGGGCACGTCGAAGCTGCGGCCATAGACCAGCTCGTTTTCCAGAAACACGACCGGATCCTCGGTTCGGATCGCGGCCTTCATCAGGCCTTTTGAGTCCGCCGCATCGTAGGGCGCAATGACGATCAGACCCGGAACGCTGGCGTACCACGGGCCGTAATTCTGGCTGTGCTGCGCCCCCACCCGGCTGGCAGCACCGTTGGGGCCACGGAAGACCACCGGACAGCGCATCTGGCCGCCCGACATGTAGTTGGTCTTCGCCGCCGAGTTCACGATGTGGTCGATCGCCTGCATCGCGAAGTTGAAAGTCATGAATTCTACAACCGGGCGCAAACCGCCCATCGCTGCGCCTGTCCCGATCCCGGCAAAACCGTATTCGGTAATCGGCGTATCGATCACCCGTTTGTCACCGAATTCGTCGAGCAGGCCCTGTGTGACCTTGTAAGCACCCTGATACTCGGCAACTTCCTCGCCCATCACGAATACGCGGTCATCGCGGCGCATTTCCTCGGCCATCGCATCGCGCAATGCTTCGCGCACACTGGTCGAGGTCATCGACGTGCCTTCGGGAATGGCAGGGTCGGCGACAGGTGCGCGTTCCAGCTTTGCAGGCTTCGTCAATTCGGCTTCGGACGGCTCGCGGCCAACATCCTTGCCCTCGCCCGGTACGTCGTCCTTGGCCTCAGCAGCTGCCGGTTCGGTTGCGCTTGTCTCGCCAGCGTCCTCGCCATCACCCAGCAGCATGGCAATGACGGCTCCGACCGCGACGTTCTCGGTGCCCTCTTCGACCAGGATCTTACCCAGCGTGCCCTCGTCGACCGCTTCGAATTCCATCGTTGCCTTGTCGGTTTCGATCTCGGCGATAATGTCGCCAATCGCGATCTCGTCACCTTCGGCCTTCAGCCATTTCGCGAGCGTGCCCTCCTCCATCGTCGGAGAAAGCGCGGGCATTTTCAGTTCAATCGCCATTAGACCAACCCTCCCCGGTTCGAGCATGCCGAGACGGAGCCGATTTTGTTCGGCTGCAAGGATTGAGGAGTGCGCAAAGTAGATCCTTTGGAAGCGACGATAGACGCCGCAGATGAGCAAAATCGGCCCGCCGCTTCGCGGTCGCGCAGCAGCGCCCGCTGATCCGCGTCGCGGCGATTGCACGGGCCTACTGGCCCGCGCTGCACACCGCTTCTTGACAGCGAACGCTGCTGCACGATCTCGGCGTGTTCGAACCGGGGAGGGTTGGTCATCAATACTCCTCCACCAGAACATCGGTGTAGAGTTCGACCGGATCCGGCTCGGGCGAGTTCTCCGCAAAGTCCGCCGATTCCGACACGCGCGCCCGGATCGCCTTGTCGATGGCTTTCAATTCGTCCTCGGTCTTGCCATTTTCGAGCAACACCTTCTTCAACGCTTCGATGGGATCGTGACGGTCCTTCTGGTCCTGCACTTCTTCGCGCGTGCGATATTTCGCAGGATCGGACATCGAGTGCCCGCGATACCGGTAGGTGTTAAGCTCCATCAGAACCGGGCCATTGCCGTCACGCACATGCTTGAACGCAACCTCGGCAGCGGCGCGTACTTCCAACACGTCCATGCCGTTCACATCCATGCCGGGAATACGAAACGCCGTGCCGCGCCGGTGGAAACGCGTTTCCGCCGAGCTGCGCGCGCTCGCCGTGCCCATGGCGTACTGGTTGTCCTCGACCACGAAGACGATTGGCAGGTTCCACAAGGCCGCCATGTTAAAGGTCTCGTAGACCTGACCTTGGTTGGCAGCACCGTCGCCGAAATAAGCGAGGCACAGCCCGCCGTCGCCGCGATATTTGTGGGCCATGGCGAGGCCTCCGCCGAGCGACACCTGCGCACCGACAATGCCGTGCCCGCCGTAGAACTTATGCTCCGTGCTGAACATGTGCATGGAGCCACCCTTGCCCTTGGATATGCCGGCCTGCCGCCCGGTCAGTTCGGCCATGATGACGTTGGGATCGATGCCGTAGGCCAGCATGTGCCCATGATCGCGGTAACCGGTAATCACGCTGTCCTTGTCCCCGTCGAGCGCAGACTGGAGGCCGATGGCAACCGCTTCCTGCCCGATATAGAGGTGGCAGAACCCGCCGATCAGGCCGAGGCCGTAAAGCTGCCCTGCCCGCTCTTCGAATCGGCGAATAAGGAGCATCTGCTCATAGAATTCGAGCATCTGCTCTTCGCTCGCATCGAAGCGCTTGTTCTTCTCGAACGCGGCCTGCAGGCTGTGCAGGGCGAAGTCCTCGTCTTCCTGCGCGGCAGGTTTTGCAGGGGTCTTGCGGGCTTTCGATGGCTTGGCCAAGCGCGTCATTCCTCTTCCATTGCAGGCCGCGACACAGTCGCAGCGCGAGTTGGCGTCTATTGGCCCAACCCGTCAGTCTTCGCAATGTTTCCGAATAGGAATTCACCCGGCGCCGTAGCGGCCAGCAGGCGTTGCCTCAGCCCTCGGGCTCCAGCGTCAGAACGATCTCGTCCGGGTGCACGACATGCATGTTCTTGCGCAGCAATTCGCCGACCATATCGGGATCGGCGCGGTCGGGGTGAAGCGCATCGACCCGCCCCTTCATTTCGGAGCGCTTGGCCTCAAGAACGGCAATCTGGCTCTTGCGCTGCTCCAGCAGGCTGGCCTGCTCGCCCCACGCGAGCAGCCCGCTCGGCCCCAGCAAGGCAAGACCGGTCAGCACGAGCAAGGATACCAGTGCGATGCCCTGCACCGCCTGCTCCCGCCGTGAAACCAATTTGTGCCCGCTATGCGTCATACAAGTGTAAGAATCACAGTTAACGCCTGTATTCAAGCGCTAATTTTCGCTTTTTCTGCAAGCGATTCAAACCATTGGATTTAATATGAGCGGGGTAGGCCCAGAACATGCTCCGACAGGTAGCTGAGGATGAGATTGGTGGAGATCGGCGCAACGGTATAGAGCCGTGCTTCGCGGAACTTGCGCTCCACGTCATACTCCTCGGCGAAGCCGAAACCGCCATAGGTCTGCACGCACATATCTGCTGCGGCCCAGCTGGCTTCGGAGGCGAGCATCTTGGCCATATTAGCCTCCTCCCCCGCATTGCCGCCTTGATCGTAAACTTCGGCGGCATGATACACCATCAGCTCCGCCGCGCGCATCTGGGCGTAGCACCGCGCGATGGGGAACTGGATGCCCTGGTTCTGGCCGATCGGACGACCGAACACCTGCCGCTCCTTGGCATACTCGCTGGCCTTTTCGATGAACCACTTGGCGTCGCCGATGCACTCTGCCGCGATCAGCACGCGCTCTGCATTCATGCCGGAAAGGATATAGCGGAAGCCCTTTCCTTCCTCTCCGATCAGCGCGGATTTCGGGATGCGCAGATCATCGAAGAACACTTCACAGGATGAGTGATTCATCATTGTACGGATCGGCTTGATGGTCATGCCGCCCGATTTCTGCGCCTCCTGCATGTCGACCAGAAACAGCGACAGGCCTTCGGTTTTCTTGGCGCTCTCGCCCTTGGGCGTGGTGCGCGCCAGCAGCATCATCAGGTCGGAATGCTCCGCCCGGCTGGTCCAGATTTTCTGGCCGTTGATGACATACTCATCGCCATCGGGCTCGGCAAAAGTGCGCAGCGACAGCGTATCGGTACCGCTGGTTGGTTCGGAAACACCGAAGGCCTGCAAACGCAGCGTGCCGTCAGCAATTTTGGGCAGATAATGGCTCTTCTGATCCTCGCTGCCATAACGCAGCAGCGTGTTCATCACATACATTTGCGCATGGGCTGCGCCGCCATTGGAACCCGATGCCTGGATTTCCTCCATGATGACCGCTGCTGCATCGAGCTTTAGTCCACTGCCGCCATATTCCTCCGGGATCAGCGCAGCGAGAAACCCTGCCTTGGTTAGAGCATCGACAAATTCGGACGGGTAAGCCCGGTCGCGATCCTTGTCGCGCCAGTATTCGCCGGGGAACTCATCGCATAGCGCCCGCACAGCGCGGCGAATCTCGGCCAGGTCTTCACGTTCTTGCATGCTTACTCCATTGCTTCGGCGAGCGTCTTGGCGCGCGCCGCACGCTCAATCAACCAATGGAACCGCTAGGGGGCCCGTGCGCTTTACAATTGACACAATTTACGGTTATATAGTTTCTATTGAAACCAGTTTGACGCCTCGAGCTTAGAGAGACACTCCATGACCGACCTGTTCGAAAACCCCGCCGGCCTCGATGGATTCGAGTTCGTCGAATTCTGCGCTCCGGAGAAGGGCCAGCTTGAGCCGGTCTTCACAGCCATGGGCTTTTCGCAAGTCGCCTCGCACCGCAGCAAGGACGTGCACCTATGGCGGCAGGGCAACATCAACCTCATCGCCAATTACGAACCGCGCAGCGCCGCATGGTATTTCGCCCGCGAACACGGCCCTTCCGCCTGCGGTATGGGCTTCCGCGTCAAAGACGCAGCGAAGGCGTATGATCATCTGATCGCAAAAGGCGCAGAGCCGGTCGCCAACGAACCTGGCCCGATGGAGCTGCGTATTCCCGCCATTCGCGGGATTGGCGGCGCGATCGTTTATTTGATCGACCGCTATGCCGATGAAGGCGAAGACGGTCTGTCAATCTACGACATCGATTTCGAATATCTGCCCGGCGTGGAAAAACATCCCGAAGGCGCAGGCTTCGACATTATCGATCACCTGACCCACAACGTTTACAACGGACGGATGGCCTATTGGGCGGACTATTACGAAACGCTGTTCAATTTCCGCGAGATCCGCTTCTTCGACATCAAGGGCGAATATACCGGCCTGACCTCGAAAGCGCTGACCGCGCCCGACGGCAAGATCAAGATCCCGCTCAACGAAGAGGGCGAGGGCGGCAAGGGCCAGATCGAAGAGTTCCTGAAGGAGTTCAACGGCGAAGGCATCCAGCACATCGCGCTGATTTGTGACGATCTGGTAGCCGCGTGGGACCGCCTGAAAAGTTTCGGCGTGCCCTTCATGACCGCCCCGCCCGCCACTTATTACGAAATGCTGGATGAGCGCCTGCCCGGCCACGGCGAAGACGCCGAGGCGCTGAAAATGCGCGGCATCCTGATGGATGGGACCACAGAGGGCGGCCAGCCCAGACTGCTGCTGCAGATCTTTGCCGAGGCCCAAGTTGGCCCGGTGTTCTTCGAGTTCATCCAACGCAAGGGCGATGATGGCTTTGGCGAGGGCAACTTCAAGGCCCTGTTCGAGAGCATGGAGCGCGACCAGATCAATCGCGGTGCGCTGAAGGTGGAAGAGGCCGAACCCGCTGAGTAATCCGTGCCCAAGTCCCGTGCGTGCTGAACCTGTCCAAGCACTGCTCTCAATTTGAGAACAACGGACCAAGAATAAGCAGCCCTTCGACAGGCTCAGGGCGAACGGTGTGAAAGACTGACCATGAGCGAACATCCGGTAAAACTCGGCGGCGTCCATCACGCGGCCTATCGCTGCAAGGATGCCAAGGAGACTGTCGAGTGGTATTCCAAGGTCCTTGGCATGGAATACACCTCTGCGTTTTCAGAGGACCACGTGCCGTCCACCGGCGAGTACGATCCGTATATGCACGTCTTTCTCGATGCGGGTAACGGCAACATCCTCGCCTTTTTCGAACTGCCCAACCAGAAGGAAATGGGGCGCGACGAGAACACGCCTGCATGGGTCCAGCATCTGGCTTTTCGTGTCGGCAGCCTCGACGAATTGCTGAGCGCCAAAGAGCATATCGAAGGCCTCGGCATCGACGTTCTCGGCCCGACGCATCACGGTATTTTCAAATCGATCTATTTCTTCGACCCCAATGGCCATCGCGTAGAGCTGGCGGCCGATATCGGGACCGACGAGCAGTATGCCGAGCTGAAGCGCGTCGCCATGCCGATGCTCGACGAATGGAGCGAGACGAAGAAGGCTCCACAGCACGCCGCATGGCTGCACGAAATCGCTCGCGAGGAACACGCCAAGGCAGCTGATTGATCCGGAAGCGGAACTTCCCGGCCCGCTGATGCGTTTCGCGCATCAAACAGGCCAAGGATTTTCATGACTTCTTCGACGACAACCACAGCACCCGGTGAAGCTTTCGACCGGACGGTCAACACAGTCGGCACATTACAAGACACACTCGTGGGTATGGCGGAGGGCTTTATCGCCGCCCTTCCCAATCTCGCAATCGGTGTGGTCGTCCTCATCATCACCTGGCTGGTGGCGAAATTTGCCGTGCGCATTGCCGACCGGATCACTGGCAAGACCGATATCCGGCCCAGCCTGAAAAACCTGATCGACACACTCGTGAAACTGGGCATCTGGCTGGTTGGTCTGATGGCGGCGCTGGTCGTCATGATGCCCGGCTTTACCCCCGCCAGCGTGATCGCCGGTCTTGGCATTGGCGCCGTTGCGATTGGCTTCGCCTTTCAGGATATTTTCGAGAACTTCCTCGCTGGCGTCCTCATCATGCTGCGCGAGAAAATGCGCATCGGCGATGTGATCGAATGCGAGGGCATCTCCGGCAAGGTCGAACATATCACCCTGCGCGAAACCTATGTCCGCAAGCTGTCGGGCGAGGTCACGCTGGTGCCCAATTCGATGCTTTTCAAGAACCCGGTTCAGATTCTGACCGACGAGACCCAGCGTCGCCACGAGATCATGGCGGGGGTGTCCTATGACACCGATCTCGACCATGCAGCGAAGGTGATCCGATCCTCGGTCGAAAGCTGCGAGGCGGTCGATACCGACAAGGGCATCGACATTTTCGCCAACGAATTCGGCGACAGCTCGGTCAATTTCAAAGTGCGCTGGTGGAGCGGTTCCAAACCGCGCGACATGTGGGAATCGACCGACCAGGTGGTGCGCGCGATCAAACGCGGGCTGGACGATGCGGGCATCGAAATTCCGTTCCCCTATATCACGCACACCTTCAAGGAGCGCGTGCCAATGGGCAGCGAACCGGGCGAACCGAGCACGGGCAGCTAGTATTCGGGCGCCGGTTGCGGCACTCGGCTTGGCATGTCCGTTTCCGATCAGCACGCGCCAGAGGCCTCCCAGCCCCAGGGCCTCTCGCGCCGGAGCGAGTTCGCGCTTGCCGCAATTACCGGCGCGACGGTGGCCAACGCCTATTATATCCACCCGATCATCGCGGATATCGGCCCGGATTTCGGAGCGGGCGCGGCGCAGATAGGGCTCGTTCCCGCCGCCAACCAGATTGCACTGGCGCTGGGTATCTTTCTGCTCCTCCCGCTGGGTGACCGGTATCCTGCCCGGCAGCTGTCGCTTGTCCTCTCCGCAGCGCAGGCGGCATCGCTGTTTCTTATGGCATGGGCCGAGAGTTTCGCGCTCTTTGTGGCCGGCTCCACCCTGCTCGGCTTCTTCACCATCGTGCCCTATCTGATGCCGTCCTATGCCTCGAAGCGCGTGTCGCCCGACAAACTCGGCAGCGTCACCGCCACGCTGACGGCAGGCATTATTGTCGGCATTCTGATTGCCCGTGTGGGTGCCGGGATTATCGCCGAGTATGTCGACTGGCGGGTGGTGTATTGGATTGCCGGTGCCATCATGATCGGCGTGACATTGGCTGTTCCGCTGTTTCTGGAACCGCGACGCGCCCCGCCCGATCCGGCGAAGCGCCAGCCCTATTGGTCGCTCGTTTTCTCCACCCTCACCCTGATGCGCGAATACCCGCTGGTGATCCGCTCGGGCATCATTCAGGCGCTCAATTTCGGGATATTCCTATCCGTCTGGCTCGCCCTCGCCTTTCACCTCACCAGCGATGCGATGGGCTACGGCACGGATACGGTCGGCTATCTGGCGGGAATTTCGGTGGTCAGCATCTTCGCAACGCCGGCACTGGGCCGCTGGGCCGACCGTGTGGGAGCCTACAAAGCACGCTTCTGGCTCGCCGTGGCGCAGGCAGCGGGTATCGCCCTGCTCTGGCCGCTGGGAGACAGTTTATGGCTGCTCCTGATACCCTTAAGCGTCATGAACCTTGTCGGGCCGTCGGTCGATGTCACCGGACGCATGACGTTTCTCGCGCTCGATGCGGACATCCGCACGCGGCTGATGACCGGCTACATCATCCTGATGTTCACCGGCGCAGGGATTGCCAGCTGGGCCGCGCCGGTGTCCTACGAGCTCGCCGGATGGGGCGGAACGGCCATGCTGGTTGGCGCGATGTCGCTGGGCATTGTTGCGCTCAGCTGGACCGGAATGCGCGGGACAAGCGGCGCGGATTAGCCCGCTTGCAGATCGGCGAGGAAAGCGCGGATCCGTTTCGCGTTCTCGCCCAGATCGCTCACTCCGACACGGCTAACAGAACGCATGTCTACGCGTGTGCCGCCCTCTTCCAGCGCAACAGCCTGAACCACGACGATGTCTTCGAACTTGATCCACGAAGCGTAGGAGACCGCTTCCAGCCTGCCCTCTTCCGGCGCTGCGGCGGCAATCGTCCAGCCCCTGTCGGCGGCCAGTTGTTCGGCCTTGGCAATCACGTCTGCGGGCGTGGCATCCACCACAATGCCATCGAGATCGGGATATCCCTCGACATGCATTTCTTTCCATTTCTCGACCGTATCGACGCCGCGCAGATTGTCCTCCGGGATCGACAGCTCGGTGAAAGCGGGCGGAGAATCGAGATCGGTGGTGATGTCATGGATAGCAGGCACCTGCGAAGCGGGGCTCATCGCCAATGTAGCCGCTCCGAACGCGCCGCCGCCAATCAGGACTGCGCCCAACGCTTTCTTCGCCGCAGGCCATCCGGTGCGCCAGTTCATAATCAGGGCAATGACGCCGACCAGAGCAGCGACACCCGCAACGGGCACCATATAGAGAAAGGACATGAAACCGGGCAACTTGCCCACCAGATCATACCGCGCGAGGGTCATACCGATAAACGCGACCAGCACCGCAGCGATGGCCAGCACAAAGGCAAAGGCACTGATCCGCCGGGTCCAAGGGTGATTGCCGTTTGTCATGATAGTCTCCTGCCCCAAACTGGTGTCCCCGAGAGGATTCGAACCTCCGGCCCCCGGATTAGGAATCCGATGCTCTATCCAACTGAGCTACGGGGACTGAAGCACCGCCATTAGGGCGCAGCGCGTTTGCTGGCAATCGCGCAAGTGTGGGCCGCTGCGATGCTAATTCGCTTCGTCTGGCGGGACCACCGGAACCAGCAACGGGGCAATCCCGATGCCCTCATCGACCAGCCCTTCCACTTCCTTCTTGGTCGCGCGGCCATGGATCAACGCCTCGTCGCGCTCGCCATAGTGCATTTCGCGCGATTGCTTGGCGAAATCCTCGCCCACCCAGGTGCTGTCCTTGATCGACTCGGCCTGCGCTTTTGCAAGCGCGGTCATTGCTGCCTTGATCTTCTCCGGCAGCTTACCGCCTTCGACCGGTTCTGGCGTGTTCGTTTGCGTGTCAGACTTTGCCACTTGCTGCCGGTTGCCTTTGGCTCCAACTGCGGGCGCCATGGGTGCCTTTGCAACGTCCTTCGATCCGCAATGCGGGCATTGGACCAGACCACGCTCGCACTGATCGGTGTAGTCGCTGCTGGAGCGGAACCACACTTCGAACCGATGCGCATTATCGCAGGCGAGGTCGTAAACGATCATGGTCTGGATGTAGCAACGGGGCGTCGGTTCGCAAGGCTGGGCACTTGCGCCCGCACCTGCGCAATCCGCTCCGGATCGATCTCCGCAAAGCCGAGCCTGGGCCCTTCCCCGCCGAGATCAATGAGCACCTCGCCCCACGGATCTACAACCAGCGAATGCCCGTAGGTCTCGCGTCCGTCAGCATGTTTGCCAACTTGCGCGGCCCCCACGACATAGGCGCTGGCTTCGATGGCCCGCGCACGTTGCATCACATGCCAATGCGCCTTGCCCGTCGGCACGGTGAAGGCGGCGGGTATCGCGATAATGTCGCACAGCGCCCGGCCCAGCTCCTCGAACAATGCCGGGAAGCGAATATCGTAGCAAACCGTCAGCCCCAGTGTGCCCGCAGGCGTAGAAGCAACGGCAATATCGGAACCCGCCTGATAGGCATTGGATTCGCGCCAGCTTTCCCCGCTCGCCAGATCGACATCGAACATGTGCATCTTGTCATAGCGCGCCGCGATCTTGCCCGCATCGTCGATCAGCAGCGAACGGTTGACCCACAATCCGTCCTGCTCGCCTTTCAAAGCGAGCGAACCGATGGCGATCCAGATGCCGTGGCGGGCCGCCGCTTCACGGGCGCTCGCTAATGTAGGATCGTCGGCTTCGGCGACGATGGATGCGGCTGCCCGTTTCCGGTCACGGTCCAACAGGCCCGTCATCTCCGGGGTGAACAGCATAGCCGCCCCTTCGCCCGCTGCCTGCTCGACCTGACTGGTCAACTCGGCGGCATTGGCAGCCGGATCGATACCGGTCTGCATCTGGGCAACCGCGATACGGGTCGGGGCCGACTGCTCCATCAGCCAGCCAGCAGGGCGTCGAGCTTGCCCTCGCGCTCCAGCGCGGCCAATTCGTCCGAACCGCCGACATGCGTATCACCGACAAAAATCTGCGGAACGGTGCGTGCGCCCGGTGCGCGTGCTTGCATTTCATCCCGCTTGGGTCCGCCCATGGTGATGTCGAATTCCTCATACGCCACCCCCTTTTCATCCAGCAGGCGTTTCGCGCGGAAGCAGTATCCGCAGCCAAACTTGGTGTAGATATCAACCTTGGGCGTTGTCATATTCATTGCCTTTTCAATCGTTTGGCAGGTCTTGAAACCTGCGTTTGCAAACCCATATATTTGCCACCGGGCGGTGCCACAACGGGCCGCTTGTTTATCGTAACGGATGCCGCGCCTAGCGGGTCCGGTAAATCATTCGAATTGCTCACAGGAGAGTTTGTATGTCACGTTTTGATTTCACCCCCTATCGCCGCAGCACCGTCGGTTTTGACCGGCTGTTCGATGTTCTGGAAAACCAGCACCGTGCCGGCGGGGGCGACAATTACCCCCCTTTCAATATCGAGAAGCGCGGCGATGACGATTATCGCATCACACTGGCGATTGCCGGTTTCCGCTCCGAAGATCTCGACATTACCGCTCAGCAGAACCTGCTGACCGTGATCGGCCGTAAGCGCGAAGACAATCCCGAAGGCGAAATGCTGCATGTCGGCATTGCCAATCGCGGGTTCGAGCGCCGGTTTGAACTGGCCGACTATGTTCGGGTCCAGAGCGCCGATCTGGCCGATGGCCTGCTGACGGTCGATCTGGTGCGCGAAGTGCCGGAAGCGATGAAGCCGAAGAAGATTGCCGTGAACGGCCAGCCCTCGCTGTCGATTGTCGATAGCGAAGATGGCGAGAAAGACGGCCGCGCAACCGACGCCGCCTGATCCGGCAACCTTCTGCTGAAATGTTTGGCCCGCCCCGCTCAGTCAGCGGTGGTGGGCCAATTTGTGTGCGCTGACCGCCAAAGAAGATCGCGCCAGATACAGTAAGGGGCAGACTCCGGGATGGGAGTCTGCCCCGCGGCGCAATGCCGCCCTATCGAATTCTGGCCATCCGGGTCGCAGAAGATGGCCAACGTCCGACAAGCTCTAATTCTGGTGAGGAAGCGTCCCTGTCATCCCTCGCTCAGCGCTGGCCCTACGAACCTCCACTGATTGCAAAGGTAACTACATGAAAGGATGTGTCGCGGTATTGTATGGACGCGACATTCTCAAAAAAAGTCAGACAAGTCGCGATTGTTTCAGCGCTGCCTCGATAAATCCGGCGAACAGCGGATGTGGTGCGAAGGGCTTCGATTTCAATTCGGGGTGGAACTGCACGCCGACAAACCAGGGATGATCGGGCCGCTCGACAATCTCGGGCAACAGGCCATCAGGCGACATGCCGGAGAAGGTCAATCCGTCCCCTTCCAACGCTTCGCGATAGGCACCGTTCACCTCATAGCGGTGGCGATGCCGCTCTGAAATCATTGTTTCCCCGCCATAAATCCGACTGACAAGACTGCCCTCGGCCAATTGCGCATCATAGGCCCCCAGACGCATCGTCCCGCCCAGATCACCGCCTTCTTCGCGCGTTTCGATGCCCTCTTCGCTCATCCATTCGGTGATGATGCCCACCACCGGCTCCTGCGTGGAGCCGAATTCGGTGGAAGACGCCGCTTCGTGGCCGGCCGATCGTGCGCTTTCCACACAGGCCATCTGCATGCCGAGGCAAATGCCGAAAAACGGTACATTCCGCTCGCGCGCAAAACGCACGCTGGCAATTTTTCCCTCGCTGCCGCGCTCTCCGAATCCGCCGGGCACCAGAATTCCGTGCAGCGGCTCGAGCTCGGCCGCGAGATCGGCATCGGCGTTTTCGAACAATTCCGCGTCGATCCATTTGATGTGGACCTTCGCCCGGTTGGCCATGCCGCCGTGGACCAGCGCTTCGTTGAGCGACTTATACGCATCCTGCAGGCCGACATATTTGCCAACCACGCCGATGGTCACCTCGCCTTCGGGGTGGAAATAGCGGTCGGTCACATCATCCCATGCCGAAAGATCGGGCTCGGGCGCGTCTGTAATGCCGAAGCCGCGCAGCACTTCGCTGTCCAGTCCCTCGCCGTGATATTGCAGTGGCACGGAATAGATCGACGGCGCATCCAGCGCCTGAATGACCGATTCGGCGCGGACATTGCAGAATTGCGCGATCTTTTTGCGCTCGCCTTCCGGGATGGGATGCTCTGCGCGGCACAGCAGGATGTCGGGCTTGATGCCCAGGCTCGCCAGTTCGCGCACGGAATGCTGCGTAGGCTTGGTCTTCAGCTCGCCCGCCGCGGCAATATAGGGGACCAGCGTGACGTGCACGCTCAGCGTCTGGAGCGGCTCCAGCTCGTTCCGTAGCTGGCGGATCGCCTCCATGAAGGGCAGCGATTCGATATCGCCGACGGTCCCGCCGATTTCGCACAGGATGAAATCGAGATCGCCTTGATCGGCCAACGCGAAGTTTTTGATCGCGTCGGTCACATGCGGGATCACCTGCACGGTCGCGCCGAGATAATCGCCGCGCCGCTCGCGCGCGATGATGTCCTGATAGACCCGGCCAGAGGTGATGTTGTCGCTCTGCCGCGCAGATACGCCGGTGAAGCGCTCGTAGTGTCCCAGGTCCAGATCGGTCTCTGCCCCGTCGTCGGTGACGTAGACTTCGCCGTGCTGATACGGGCTCATGGTGCCCGGATCGACATTCAGATAGGGATCGAATTTACGGATGCGGACCTTGTAGCCACGCGCCTGCAGCAGCGCGCCAAGGCTCGCCGCCATAAGACCTTTTCCGAGCGAGGAGACCACGCCGCCGGTAATGAAAATGAACCGCGCCATGGGAGGAAAGCCTTAAGCGCCTGCGTGGATTCGGGGCAAGCGAAATGGGGCGAGCCTCGCAGGCTCATCCACATTAATTTGGGAATGAGTGGTTTATTCGGTCGCGCCGGCCAGCGGATCGTCGGATGCCGCCGGAGCCGCGTCTGCTGCAGCAGCCGCATCCCCATCTGCAGTGCCCGCGTCGACCGCGCCGCCCGCGGCCAGTGGATCTTCGTTCGCGGTAACGGTGCGGTCCAGCGTCGATTCGATTTCGTCACCGCCCGACAGGTCGACCGCCAATGCGGCCAGCGCAATCGAGAGGACCACGAACAGAATGGCCAGAATGCGCGTCGTGCGTGTCAGGAAGTCAGCTGCACCGCGTGCGCTCATCATACCGCCGGGCGATCCGCCAATACCAAGCCCGCCCCCTTCGGAACGCTGCATGAGGATCACCCCGACAAGGGCTGCGGCCACGATGGCCTGAACGACGGTCAGAAAGAGAAACATGGAATAGTGCACCTTTACCGGCGAAGTGCCGTGCGTAGGCAGCGCATTTAGGCGCTGGGGGGCCGTAAGCCAAGGGGGCTTGGTCGAAGACGGGCGGAAGACAGATTTGCGGGCAGAGCTTTGGCGCCCCGCCCGCCGATCCGGATTACTGCTCCTCGATCTCGCCGGCGGCCAGAGCGATGTTCATGAAGCTGTCCGCAGAAAGGCTGGCTCCACCCACAAGCGCTCCACCAACATGCGGCACTGCGAGGATTTCGCGGGCATTCTCCGGCTTGACCGATCCGCCATACAAGATGCGCATCCCATCAGCCGCTTCCTCGCCGAAGCGGGCTTTCAGAAACGCGTAGATCGCGCCGTGCATCGCCTCGATATCCTCGACGGTAGCAACCCGTCCGGTGCCGATTGCCCAGATGGGCTCGTAAGCGACGGTCAGACGCTCGCCGGCATCGTCCAGCTTTTCGGGCAAGGACGCACGCAGCTGATCGAGAACATATTTCTCCGCATCGCCGGCAACCCGCACATCTTCCGGCTCACCGCAGCAGATGATGGCATTGATCCCGGCATTCAGCGCGGCGTGCAGCTTGGCCAGCACCATCGCGCTGTCTTCGCCGTGGTTTTGCCGCCGCTCGCTGTGGCCCAGAATGACGAATTTCGCCCCGGCATCCGAAACCATAGTGGCCGAGATATCGCCGGTATGGGCGCCATCTTCACCCGGGTGGCAATCCTGCGCTCCGACACCGATTTGCTCGGCCTCTTTATGCACCGCGTGGATCAGCGTGAATGGCGGTGCAACGGCGACCTCCACCTTCATATAACGCTGCGCGGCACGGTCGATCGTGCGCGCTTCCGACAGCATTGCGCGGGTGCCGTTCATCTTCCAGTTCCCGACGATATAGGGTCGGTTGCTCATGGGAATATCCTGATAAAACTTTGTCTACCGCCTCTTAGACGGTGGGGGGACCGGTCCGCTAGCCGAGCGGGCGCGATAGGTCAAAACCCTTTCCGACCTGTTGCGGCAAGGTCGCAGCCCCTATAGAGGCTGGCGCAACACACCGGTTCTGCATGCAGGGCCAGCCTCCACTGTCTATCCCCGGATTACCGCCCAGATGATCACTGCTTTCCAACGATTTTTTAAGTCCAAGATCGGTCTTGGCCTGACCATGGCGTTCCTGCTGCTGATCGGTGTAGCGTTTGCCAGCATGGATGTTTCGTCCACAGGTTCGCTCGGCGGTCTGTCTGGCGAAAGCAATGTGGCGGTTGTTGGCGATGAAAAAGTGAGCGCGCTGGATTTGAGCCAGGCGGCCACCAATGCGCTGGATCAGGTGCGGCAGAACAATCCCACCATCTCCATGCCCGCCTTCATCGCGGAAGGCGGTCTGGAAAATGTGCTCGACACGGTGCTGGACCGGACGGCAATCGCCGAATTTGGCCGCAAATACGGCCTGCGCGCCGGCGACAATCTGGTGAACAGCGAAATCCGCCGCATTCCGGCATTTCGCGGGCCGGACGGGAATTTCAGTGAAGACGCCTATCGCGGGGCTCTGCAGCAGCAGGGGCTGAGCGATGTCGGCGTGCGGGACGATCTGGCGCAAGGCTTGCTCGCCCAGCAGGTGATGGTGCCCGTCGCCTTCGGGACCCAGCTGCCCGACAAGCTGACGAGCCGCTATGCCGCCCTCTTCAAGGAGCGGCGCACAGGGACGTTGGGCCTGTTGCCCAGTGCTCTTTTCGCCCCAGAAGAAGACGCTACGGACGCGCAGCTGAAGGAATATTACGACGCCAATCGCAGCGACTATATCCGCCCCGAGCGGCGGGTGCTGCGCTACGCGACATTCGGGCTGGATGCGCTGGGCGACCGCGCGGAGCCGACCGAAGAAGAGCTGCGCGCACGCTATGCGGAGAACAGCTCGGTCTACGCGGCCAGCGAGGACCGGACATTCACGCAGGTTATCGTGCCCACGCAGCAGGCTGCCAATGCCATTCGCAACCGGGTCAATGCCGGCGGCACTCTGGCCGCCGCCGCCCGCGAGGCCGGGCTGGATACCGCGCAGATCGGACCGGTGTCGCGCGGTGATTTTGCCCGCCAGACCTCGCCTGCTGTGGCTCAGGCCTCGTTCGAGACTGCCAATGGCGAAATCGCCGAACCAGCGCGCAGCGGCCTTGGCTGGCATGTCGTGCAAGTCAACAACATCACCAGCGTGGGGGGCCGCAGCTTCGAGCAGGCACGCGGAGAAATTCTCGAGAGCCTGCGCACCGAAAAACGGCGCCGGGTGATCAACGAGATGGCCGCATCATTCGAAGAGCGGCTGGCCGATGGCGAGTCGCTGGGCGATGTCACCGACGAGCTGGACGTCGAAATCACGACCACGCAGCCCGTCACGGCCGCCGGTCTGGTCTACGGCACGCGCGACCAGCAGGTGGCCGAGATACTGCGCCCAGTGCTCGCAACCGCTTTCCAGATGGAAGAAGGCGAACCGCAATTGGCCGAGGCCGTGCCGGGTGAAACCTTCCTGCTGTTCGAAACAAGCACCATCACGCCGTCCGCCACCGCGCCTCTCGCGGAGATCGAGAACGAGGTGAAAGCGGCCTGGAAAATGTCGCGCGGCTCTATTGCGGCAAAGGCGGCGGCCGACCGTATCCTGGAAAGGATAGAAGGCGGAACCACTCCAGCAGCCGCTTTCGCAGCCGAGGAAGTCAGCCTCCCCCGCCCCGATCCAATCAACATTACCCGCGAGGAATTGCTGCAAAGCGGCCAGCGGGTCATTCCGCCTCTGGCACTGTTCTTCTCCATGGCCGAGGGATCGACCAAGCGGCTGGAAGCAGAGAATGACGCGGGCTGGTTTATTGTCGGACTGGATGACATTGAGGCCGGTCTGATCGCCAGCGACGATCCGCTGTTCGCGCAGGCAAAGGCGCAATTTTCGCAGACACTGGGCAGCGAATACACCGCCCAGTTTATTGCGGCGGTCCGCACCGATGTCGGCGTGGAGACCAATGACGAGGCTGTGGCCGCATTGCGCCGCCAGCTTCTCGGCAACAATTAGAGCGCCAACAGGGCTGTGACGCCTGCCGGCATCTCCAACGCAGAGAATGCGCGCGCCTTGCTGGAGAACGGCAAGGCCGCGCTGGTGTGGCGCGAATTGGTGGCGGACACCGAAACGCCGGTCGGCGCAGCGCTCAAGTTGATGGAGCCGGGACGCGGGGATTTCCTGCTGGAATCGGTCGAAGGCGGCGAAGTGCGCGGGCGCTACAGCCTGTTGGGGATCGATCCCGATCTGGTGTTCCGCTCCGATACGGACGGGGCCGCGATCAATCGCCAATGGCAGCGCGACAGGCTGGCGTTCGAGCCTGACACAAGCAAACCGACCGATGCCTTGCGCGCGCTGATCGATAGCAGCCGCATCGACGTGCCCGAAGGCCTGCCGCCCGCGCTGGCCTGCGTGGTCGGTTACTTCTCCTACGAGACAATCGGGATGGTCGAGGATGTTCCGCGTGCCGGAGCACCGGGCCTTGGCCTGCCCGACATGGTCTTCACCCGCCCCACCCTGTTGCTGGTGTTTGATTCCCTGTCCGACCGGCTGTTCTGCATCGCGCCACTCTGGCCATCGGCGGCCGCGCCCGATGCCACGCTGGAACAGGCGGGCGAGCGGATCGACGAGGCATTGCGGAAGTTGGGCGAAGCGGTGCCATCCAGCGCCAAGCTCAGCGATTTGCCCGAAATGGAACCAGTCCACGCTATGGCTGGCGATGACTACGCGGCGATGGTTGCGCAGGCGAAGGACTACATCGTTGCGGGCGACATCTTTCAGGTCGTGCTGTCCCAGCGCTTCTCCTGCCCCTTCCCGCTGCCTCCTTTGGCGCTTTACCGCGCATTGCGCCGGGTAAATCCCTCGCCCTTCCTTTACCTGCTGGATCTGCCCGGATTTGCCGTCGTCGGCTCCAGCCCCGAGATCCTCGTCCGCTTGCGCGAAAACGAAGTCACCATCCGCCCGATTGCCGGGACACGGCCGCGCGGAGCAACGCGAAACGAAGACGAAGCCAATGAGCGCAGCCTGCTGGCCGACCCGAAAGAACGCGCAGAACATCTGATGCTGCTCGATCTGGGCCGGAATGATGTGGGCCGGGTGGCGAAGCGCGGCAGCGTGACCGTCACAGACAGTTTCACGGTCGAACGTTATAGCCATGTAATGCACATCGTCAGCAACGTCACAGGGCAGCTCGATCCCGAGCGGGACGCACTGGATGCCCTCTTCGCAGGCTTCCCCGCAGGCACCGTCAGCGGCGCGCCAAAGGTGCGGGCATGCGAAATTATCGCCGAATTGGAGAATGATGCACGCGGCCCTTATGCGGGCGGGGTCGGTTACTTTGCGCCCGATGGCAGCTTCGACAGCTGCATCGTCCTGCGCACCGCTGTGGTGAAGGACGGCACGATGCATGTGCAAGCCGGCGCGGGAATAGTTGCAGACAGCGATCCCGCCTCCGAACAGCGCGAATGCGAGGCCAAGGCAGGTGCCTTGTTCGCCGCCGCTCGTGAGGCGGCGCGGGTCGCGAGCGAGCCGGGGTTTGGGCAATGAGGAAGCGCGCAACATCAACCGTCGCTGTAGTTCTTGCGCTCGTCCTCTCGGCATGCGGCGACCAAACCGAAGGCGAGCCGGTCACCCGCACCGAAATCGGCTCCGGCGTCAACACCGCGCAGGCAGCGAATGACGAGGTAGACGCTCCTGCAGCGCCAGAAGCAACTCCCGATTCTGACCCCGCGTCGCCATGCCAGCGGGTCGCCTATAAAGGCGCAACCCTGACGCATTGTATTGCCGATCCAAAGAACCACCGCGTCACGATGGTTCTAGGTCCAAAGGGCGCATATTTTCGCTCGTTCTCGGCCCTGTCCTCGGCCCGGGGAGGCAGTGCGCAGCCGGTCGCCTTTGCGGTCAATGGCGGCATGTTCGACGAAGCTGGCGCGCCCGTGGGTTACTACGTCGAAAACGGCGAACGGCGGCGCGAACTGAACCGCGCGGACGGCCCCGGCAATTTCCATATGAAGCCTAACGGGGTCTTCTACGGCACCGACACTGCATGGCGCGTGCGGACAACCGAAGATTTCTACGCCAAGGTCAGCGACCGGCCCCGCTTCGGGACGCAATCGGGCCCGATGCTGCTGATCGACGGGCAGATGCATCCGGAATTTCAGGAGGATGGCCCGTCGAAAATGGTGCGCAACGGCGTCGGCGTCGATCCGCAGGGCCGCGCGCATTTTGTCCAGTCCAATGGGGGGATCAGCTTCGGGCTGTTTGCGGCATTTTTCCGCGATGTCGCGCAGACACCCAATGCGCTGTATCTCGATGGCAATGTCTCGGCCCTTTGGGTCCCGGCCGAGAACCGAATGGACGCAACCGTGCCTTTAGGCCCCTTGATCGTGGTCGAGAAACGGTAGAGGCGCGGCAAGCATGATCCTGGTCATCGACAATTACGACAGCTTCACCTTCAATCTGGTCCATTATTTGATGGAGCTGGGCGCAGATGTGCGGGTTGAGCGGAACGATGCCCTATCCGCCAAAGAAGCCATGGCTTTAGGCTCAAAAGGCGTGCTGATCTCACCCGGCCCCTGCACGCCTTCGGAAGCGGGCATCAGTCTCGACATGGTGGCTGCCTGTGCCGATGCGGCATTGCCGCTGCTGGGCGTCTGTCTGGGCCACCAATCCATCGGTCAGCATTTTGGCGGGCGCGTTGTGCGCGGCGGCTTGATGCACGGAAAGACCAGCGCTGTGGACCATGCCGGAACCGGCGTATTCAGCGGTCTGCCCACCCCCTTTACCGCCACCCGCTATCACTCGCTGGTCGTGGAAGACGTTCCGAGCGCGCTGCAGGTCAACGCAACTAGTGAAACGCCCGGTCTCGATGGCACCAGCGTCATGGGCTTCCGCCATCAAGACCTCCCCATTCACGGCGTGCAATTCCATCCCGAGAGCATTGCGACCGAGCACGGCCATGACCTGCTCGCCAACTTCATGAAACTGTGCGGCCTGACGCCGGAGGAACGCCCATGACATCCCTTCCCGATCCCGCACTGCAATTGGACGAGGAAGAGGCCGAGAAGGTCTTCGGCCAGATCCTCGATGGCGATGTGCCCGAGGACAATATCGAGGCCTACCTCACCGGTATGACCGAGCGCAGCGAAACCTCGGACGAAATCGCCGGAGCTGCGCGTGCCCTGCGTGCGCGCCTGATCCCGATCTCTGCGCCCGAAAACGCGGTGGATTGCTGCGGCACGGGCGGTGACGGGCATCATACGCTGAACGTCTCGACCGCCGTCAGCTTGGTGGTCGCGGCATGCGGCGTGCCGGTGGCAAAACACGGCAACCGTGCGGCCAGCAGCAAGGCTGGGGCAGCCGATACGCTGGAGGCGCTGGGCCTCGACATGGAAGCCGCCGGGCGCACGGCGGAAAAAACGCTGGCGGAACTCGGTATCTGCTTCCTGTTCGCCAAAAACCACCATCCCGCGATGGGCCGCATCCAGCCCATCCGGCTGCGCATCGGCAAGCGTACGATCTTTAATCTGATGGGCCCGCTGTCGAACCCTGCGCGGGTGAAGCGCCAGCTGATCGGGATTGCACGGCCGGGCTATGTGCCGATCTATGCAGGCGCCAAGGCACGGCTGGGCACAGAGCGCACGATGATTGTTTCGGGCGATGAAGGCCTGGATGAACTCAGCCTCGCAGGTGGAAACGAGATTGCCGATGTCATGGGCAACCGCTTCGACATGCGCCGCGCGGACGCCTCGTTTGTGGGTCTGCCCCACGCCCCTATCGAGGCAATCCGTGGCGGGGATGCCGAGCACAACGCTGCTGCGCTCAAAGCTCTGCTGCGCGGTACACCCGGCCCCTACCGCGATGCGGTGATTTTCAATGCGGCGGCGACCCTGCTGGTTGCGGGAGTGTCGGAGGATTGGGAAGAAGCCGCAGCGATGGCCGCGCGCGTGCTCGATGAAGGGGATGCGCGCAAGCTGCTGGTCCGCTGGATCGACATGGCGGTTTAGGCGCGCACGCAATGAACAAACTCGACGAGATTTGCGCCACCAAGCGCACCGAAGTGACTGCTCGGAAATCGGCGACCACCCTTGCCTTGCTGTCCGAGCAGGCGGGCACGCAATCGCCGCCACGCGGGTTCGAACAGGCCTTGCGCCGCGCCTCTGCAACCGGTTTCGGCCTTATCGCCGAGATCAAGAAAGCCTCCCCCTCCAAGGGCCTGATCCGCGCGGATTTCCGTCCCGCCGACCATGCACGCGATTATCAGGCAGGCGGTGCGGCGTGTCTGTCTGTCCTGACCGATGCCCCCTATTTTCAGGGCCATGAAGATTATCTGGTCGCCGCCCGTTCCGGTTGCGATCTGCCCGTATTGCGCAAGGATTTCATGGTCGATCCGTGGCAATGTGCAGAGGCACGCGCGATGGGTGCGGATGCAATCCTGATTATCGTGGCGGCTCTCTCGGACACCCAGATGACCGAGATTGAAAGCGCCGCTCTCGAGCATGATATGGACGTGCTGGTCGAGGTGCATGACGAGGCCGAGATGGAACGCGCCCACGCGCTGCGTTCGCGCCTCATCGGGGTAAACAACCGCGATCTGAGGACTTTCACCACCAGTCTGGAAACCACCGAGCGGCTCGCCGGTCTGGCACCGGAAGGCGCCTTGCTGGTCGGCGAGAGCGGCATTGCCCGCCACGCCGATTGCATTCGCCTCTCGAACTGCGGCGTGCGCACTTTCCTGGTTGGCGAGAGCCTGATGCGCGCGGCCGATGTCGCGGCCGCGACCCGTGCTTTGCTGACTGGCAAATGAGACGGCTGTGCTGACCCGCCTCGATATGCCAGACACTACCCCATGACAGACCTCACCCATCTCGACGCCGCCGGGAAAGCCCGAATGGTGGATGTCGGCTCAAAGGCCGAAACGGCGCGCCGCGCGGTCGCGGAAGGGTTCATTTCCATGAGCGCCGAGGCCCTCACCGCGATCCGCGAAGGCACTATGCCCAAGGGTGATGTGCTGGCAGCTGCGCGCATCGCGGGCATCATGGCGGCCAAGAAAACCGGCGAACTGATCCCGTTGTGTCATCCACTAGCTCTCGATGCAGTGAGCGTGGATTGCACGGTCGAGGATACCGGCGTGCGTGTGACGGCAACCGCTTCTTTGACGGGCAAGACCGGCATCGAGATGGAAGCCCTGACCGCGACAAGCGTCGCCCTGCTGACCGTCTACGACATGGCCAAGGCGCTCGATAAGGGCATGGTCATCAGCGGGGTGCGACTGTTGGCCAAATCCGGCGGTAAATCGGGCGACTGGCACGCCGATAGCTAACGATCCCTGCGAGGGACGAAATCAGGAACGCCTGTTCCAGCCTTTCCCCTCCAGAATGGCTGTATTGCTTGACTTTAGAAATTCTGTTCCGTAATCGTTCCGCATTCGTTCGCCGTCCGGTGCGCGAAGTCTGAATGGTAATGGAGGCTTGCCGATGCTCACGGCGAAGCAGCATGAACTGATCCAGTTTATCCAGCAGCGACTGGAAGAGACAGGGATTTCGCCCTCGTTCGAGGAAATGAAGGAAGCGCTCGATTTGAAAAGCAAATCGGGCGTGCACCGACTGATTTCTGCTCTGGAAGAGCGCGGGTTTATCCGCCGCCTGCCCAATCGCGCGCGGGCGCTGGAGGTAATCCGGCAGCCGGAAGACGCGGTGCCGGGAGCGGTCAAGAAGCCGCAAGCGGCCAATGACCTTGTGGGTGCGCGAACGTCCGCACCGACCGCCGCGCCGCAGCCTGCGAATGATGTGATCGAGATCCCGCTGCATGGCCGGATTGCAGCAGGCGCTCCAATCGAAGCGCTGGAAGACTATCAGAGCTTGCCGGTCCCGGCGGCGCTGCTTGGCCCTGGCGATCATTACGCATTGGAGGTTTCCGGCGACTCGATGATCGAGGCAGGCATTTTCGACGGCGATTTTGCGCTTATCCGCCGGACCAACACGGCACGCGACGGAGAGATCGTGGTGGCGCTGGTGAACAACGAAGAAGCCACGCTGAAATATCTCCATCGTGACAGCGGCAATGTCCGGCTGGATCCGGCCAATGCCGCCTACGAGGCGCAGGTCTACGCGCCGGCCCAAGTCGAGGTTCAGGGCAAGCTCGCAGGATTGCTCCGGCGCTATCATTAAGCCCATCTGGCAGTAGTCAGATTGCATCCGGCCAGTGGTTTTAGGACCACTGGCCGGATTTGTTTTCATGACAGAGAATTGTGCCAGTTTACCTTGGGTTTCCGCCCCCAAAGCTATCGGTTCGCCCGCGCCACCAGCCATGCTGTCCTTGGGTGTCCGCCACTCGGGTGATCGTCTCGTCTGCGAGAACAATCGCCAGACCGCCGCTCTCGCTCAGAGTCCGCCGATCAGCCTTCAGCCAGCGCGGCAGACACGATCTCGGCAGATAACGATCCGCCACCACGATATCTGCGCGCTCGCAGGCAGCGGAAAGGGCGCGCTCGCTCACCAGATCGCGGCTGCGGGCCATCAGGACCTGCCATTTGCGCCCGCCCCGCTCGATCGCGATGACGCAGAAGTCGCGCGAACATTCGGCCCCTTCCCATTCGGCTAGCGGCACAACATCGCCTGACGTGCCGGCCATCTCCTGCAAATTCTCTCGCGCATAGTCCGACCGGCTTTCCCGCAGCATCAGCAATCGCCGATCCTCGCCCGCAATGCCGACATGACGCCCGTCATCCGAAATCAAAATATCGGGAACGGGCGTGGCGATCATCATGGCCGTCCCGATAGCCGCCGGGACCAGCCCCAATGCCCGCTTGCGTCCCTTCCACAAGGCCAGCCACAAGCCGCCAGTCACAAACATGGCGAAGGTAGCGTAGGACATTTGCGGCAACAGCTTCACCGCACCGGGCTGCGCCGAAGTCCAATGGGCAATATCAAGGAGCTGATCGAGGGAGAATTCCGCCAGCCACCAGGCCGGTTTGCCCAGGCCCACCAGATCGAGCATCAGAGCAAGGGCGATCAGCGGCATCGAAACAAACGTCACCAGCGGGATCGCCACCACATTGGCGAAGGCACCGTAGACCCCCGCCCTATGGAAGTGGAACAACACGATGGGCATCAGGGCGAACTCGATGACCAACCCCGTGACCAGCAGCATCGTCCCGCGCCTTGCCGTCCGGGCAAACCAGCTTTCTTCCCGCGCCGCCAGAAACTCCTTCACCGGCTCGCAATTGTGCAAAGCGACGATCGCCAGCACTGCGGAAAAGCTCATCTGGAAACTGGGACCGGCCAGCGATTCCGGCCACAGGAACAGCACGAATGCCGCAGCCAATGCGACCATCCGCAGCGACAAAGCCTGCCTTCCCAGAGCCAGCGCACCCAGCACCAGCAAGGCCGCCGCGCAGCTTCGCACCGTGGGCACCTCCGCGCCCGTCAGCAAGGTATAGCCTATGCCCGCCAGCGCCCCGATCCCCGCCGCGACAACCGGCAGCCGCACCCTCAGGGCCAGCCAAGGCCAGAGCGCCAGCAGCTTGATCGCCAGAAAATACGCGCCCGCGATCACTGCGCTCACATGAAGCCCGCTGATCGAGAGCAAATGCGTCAGCCCGGAGTCCCGCATTGCCTCCTCGTCCCGCTCTGCGATTGCCCCCCGGTCCCCGCTGGCAAAAGCCGCTGCGATGGTTCCTTCAGAGCCCGAAACATTGGCGCGAACATGGGCCGACAAGATGCGCTGCAACGCGCTGATCGGGTCCGAATTCGGCGGAGCGGGACTGACCAGATCGACCGGCCCGACCACCGATCCCGTCCCGGCCAATCCCATAAACCAGGCGGTGCGGGCAAAGTCATACGCGCCGGGCACCATGGGCGGCGCAGGGGGCATCAAACGGGCGCGCAGCCGCACCACTGCGCCCTCGATATAGGTATCCCGCGCGTCCTCGGCGTCCAGATTGACGCGAACCTTGCGCGCCTGCCCCGTCTCCGCATCGCGCATCGCCAGCACAAGTCTGATCCGATCACGCGAGGGCTGGTCTTCGCGGTCGAGAATTTGTCCGTTGAACTGGATGACGCGCGGGTATTCGAATGCCTCTGCGCCGACCACAGCCGACCGGCTCCAAATAAGGCCCACACCCAGCGCGAAAGCCAAACCCAAACCGATGCTCGCCATGCCGAGCCGGATGCGCTGTTCCTGCGTGGTCCAATGCCACCCGGTCAGGGCGACGAGCAGGCCTCCACCTATCGCCGCAGTCCACTGCCACGGCGCATCGAGCACGAACCATGCAGCGACCCCTGCGGCCAGCGCCACCGCCAGCCACGGTGCGCGCTCGAACCCGGCATCCTCCAGTCCGTTCTCGAGCATGTCGCCCACGCTGGACAAGCGCCAACGCCCCTGCCAAGGCCTGTGCTGCAATGCAGCATCGCCCGGCACGGCTTCTCCGCTTCCCAGCGGAACTTCGGTTGCCCCACCCGATGCCATCAGATGTGAACTAGAAAAGGAAGCTGCCCCCGATGGCAAGCGAAAGCGACCATATGACCAGCGGCAAGAAAGAAGGAGTGGTCACGCGTTTCGCGCCCTCCCCCACCGGTTATCTCCATCTGGGCGGAGCGCGCACGGCCCTGTTCAACTGGCTGTTCGCCCGCCACCACGGTGGGAAAGCCCTGCTGCGGATCGAAGACACCGACGCCAAGCGCTCGACCCAGGATGCCATCGACAAGATTCTCGAAGGGCTCGATTGGCTGGGTCTCGATTATGACGAGGAACCCGTATTCCAGTCACAGCGCGCCGACCGTCACCGCGAAGTGGCGCTGGCCCTGCTGGAATCGGGCAATGCCTACAAATGTTTCGCGACGCCCGAAGAACTGGAAACAATGCGGGCGGAGCAGCGCGCGGCCAAGCAGCCAATGCGCTATGATGGCCGCTGGCGTGACCGCGATCCGTCCGAAGCGCCCGAAGGCACGCCCTATGTCGTCCGCCTCAAAACGCCGGCCGAAGGCGAAACGGTCATCCAGGACGCTGTTCAGGGCGAGGTCCGCGTGGCCAATGCCGAAATCGACGATTACGTTCTCCTGCGCGCAGATGGCTCGCCGACCTACATGCTCGCCGTGGTGGTGGACGACCATGACATGGGCTGCACCCACATCATTCGCGGCGACGATCACCTGAACAACGCCTTCCGCCAATTGCCGATCATCCACGCGATGGGCTGGGACGCGCCGGTCTATGCCCACGTTCCGCTGATCCACGGGGCCGACGGCGCAAAACTGTCGAAACGCCACGGCGCGGTGGGCGTAGAGGCGTATCGCGACGAGCTAGGCGTTTTGCCGGAAGCCCTGTTCAATTACCTCCTCCGTCTCGGTTGGGGCCATGGGGATCAGGAAGAGTTTACCAGGGAGCAGGCGATTGCCCTGTTCGATATCGACGCGGTGGGCAAAAGCGCCTCGCGCTTTGACACAAAGAAGCTGCTCAACCTCAATGGGCACCATATCCGCGAGGCCGACAATGGCCGGCTCGCGCAATTGGTGGCAGACGAGCTGGGCGCAGAGGCCGATGTCGCGCTGCTGGAGCAGGCAATGGACGTGCTGAAGCCGCGGGCCAAAGACATCCACGAGTTGAGCGATGGCGCACGGTTCCTGTTCGCCAAACGCCCGCTGGAAATGACCGAGAAGGCGGCCAAACTGCTCGATGAGGATGGCCGCGCAAGATTATGTCAGGTTTCAGAGGCTTTGAAGGCGGAAAATAACTGGACAATCGAGGCCCTCGAAGCCACTACCAAAGCGCTTGCAGAGCGCCTGGAACTGGGGCTCGGCAAATTGGCGCAGCCCATGCGCGCGGCGCTGACGGGGACGACCACGTCCCCCGGAATTTTCGACGTACTCGTCCTGCTCGGCAGAGAGGAGTCGCTGGCGCGGATCGACGCACAGGCGACGCCAAACGGCTGAAACAGCGGACGCAAAGAGATTTTTGAAGGAGAAACGCGGGTGGCGGACAATACGGCAACACTGGACGTTGGTGGCAATGCACACGACTATGCAGTCCTGAAGGGCAGCGTGGGGCCGGATGTCATCGATATCCGCAAACTCTACGGCCAGACTGGCGCGTTCACCTTCGATCCCGGGTACAAATCCACGGCGAGCTGCGAGAGCGCGCTGACCTATATCGACGGCAATGAAGGCGTCCTGCTGCATCGCGGCTATCCCATCGGCCAGCTGGCGGAACATTCCAGCTTCATGGAAGTCAGCCATCTGCTGCTGAACGGCGAGCTTCCCTCGCAGGAAGAGCTCGACGACTTCACCTACACCATCACCCGCCACACGATGCTGCATGACCAGCTGCGCCAGTTCTATCAGGGCTTCCGCCGCGATGCCCACCCGATGGCCATCATGTGCGGCGTGGTTGGCGCGCTGTCTGCGTTCTATCACGACAGTACGGACATCTCCGATCCGGAACATCGCAAGATCAGCAGCCATCGCCTGATCGCCAAGATGCCGACAATTGCGGCTGCCGCTTACAAGTATTCGGTCGGTCAGCCCATGATGCAGCCGGATAATTCGCTGAGCTACACCGGCAATTTCCTGCGCATGACCTTCGGTGTTCCGGCAGAGGAATATGAAGTCCAGCCCGCGATCGAACGTGCGATGGACCGGATCTTCATCCTGCATGCCGATCACGAGCAGAACGCGTCGACATCGACCGTGCGTCTTGCCGGTTCGTCTGGCGCCAATCCGTTCGCGTGTATCGCAGCGGGCATTGCCTGCCTGTGGGGCCCCGCGCATGGCGGCGCCAACGAAGCCGCGCTCAACATGCTTCAGGAAATCGGCACGCCGGACAAGATCCCGCATTATATCGAGCGTGCAAAAGACAAGAACGATCCGTTCCGTCTGATGGGCTTCGGCCACCGCGTGTACAAAAACTACGATCCGCGGGCGACCGTCATGCAGCAGACACTGCGTGAAGTTTTCGAGGCGCTGAACGTGACCGATCCGGTGTTTGAAGTGGCCCTGAAGCTTGAAGAAATTGCTCTGAACGACGATTACTTCAAGGAGAAGAAGCTCTTCCCGAATGTCGATTTCTATTCCGGCATCATCCTCAATGCGATCGGCTTCCCGACGACCATGTTCACCGCATTGTTCGCGCTCGCGCGGACCGTGGGCTGGGTCGCGCAGTGGAACGAGATGATCTCTGATCCCGGGCAGGTCATCGGCCGTCCGCGCCAGCTCTACACCGGCCCGACACAGCGTGACTACGTTCCGGTTGGCGAGCGCTAAGGACGTCTGAGAGACATGCGTGTGCCGCGCTTCCTCTTGCAGGTGGCCGGTGTCACGCTGTTGCTGACGGGTGCCTGGTGGGTTCTACAGGCGGCTGGGCTCGTCGGTGATCCGTCGACCAGCTTTATAGCCGGTAATCGTAACTTTTTGGCTATCGGCGGGCTGACCGGCCTCGCGGGAATTGCCTGTCTTGCCCTGCTTAGGCGCAGCGGCAAGCGCTAGGATTTGGGGTTGAGAGGCAGGGTCAGCGTGAAGCGCGCGCCCTCCCCTTCGGCGGTCTGGACAGACAAATCGCCGCCCATGGCCTCTGCCAGTCGCCGCGAGATGTGCAGGCCAAGGCCCGATCCGCCATCACCGCTCCGGCCGAGGCGTTCAAACTTGTCGAACACGCGCTTTGCTTCGTCGGGCGTCATGCCCGGCCCGCTGTCGGTGACACTGATCGTTGCAGAGCCTTGCCGGGCTCCGGTTTCGATCAGAACCGTCGTCCCCGGCGGCGCGTAATTGATCGCATTGCCGATGAGGTTCAGCAGAATTTGCAGGACGCGGCGAAATTCGCCGGTGGCAGGGTGCTTTGCCGTGTCAGAAGGCAGCACCAGATCGATCTGCTTCTCGCGGGCCCGCATCCCGAGAATGCCGGTTGCCTGACGGGCAACTTCGATCAGGTCGATGGCATCGGGCGCAGTAGTGAACCCCTCGGATTCGACAATCTCCAGATCCGCCAGATCATCGACCAGTGCCAGCAAGTGCTGCCCAGCTGTGGCAATATCGGCCGCGTAATTGCTGTATTCGTCGGCCAGCGGCCCCGCGAGACGTGCGCGAATGGTTTCGGCGTTGGCGATGATGCGCGAAATCGGCTGACGCAGAACCGGGCCCAACTCGCCCGACAAGCCATCCTTCGGTTCGGGAGTGGCAGCTGGGATATGCTGAATGTCGTCCATCGCCGGCAAGGGTTCGTCGGCGATCAGTAGCAGCTCGAACCCTTCGCTGCCGGGGTCAGTTCGGCCCAGCGGCAGAAGACGCGTGGTGAAATGCCGGCCACTGCGCTCGACCCGCGCCCGTGCGCCATCCAGCAGCCGCCAATGGAGCGGTTGCTGATGCTCGACCCCTTCCAGCTCGACAAACTCGGTCCACAGGGTCCCCTGCCCCTCATTCATCGCCGCAATGACCGCTTCCAGATCGCGCGCCTCGCCAACCGCGTGGATCACTGCCTGGGATTTATCGAGCCGGACAATCGCATCCGCAGTCGCGCGGTCGCACGCATTGCGGCGCAATTCGTCCGATTCCGGATTGGTGCTGGCAGCGGCCTTGCGCCAGTTCGCCAATGAGATGAGACATCCCTGACCGCTACGATCCGGGCTGGCCTCGGCCCAAGTTCGGATATGGGTTTCGCCATCAAATGCGCGGATTTCGCGGGCGAGCCGCGCTTTGAAGCGCCGGGTTTTCGAAACCAGCTCGCGCAGTTCAGGCACGGCAATCACACCGGGCAGATCACCACCGCAGCGCGTTTGCAGGCTGGCCAAGGTCTCATCGGCAAAAACAAGCCGGTCATCGGCATCGGTCCGCCCGTGGACAGAGGCCGCGCTGGTCGTCTGCGCCCCGGTCATCGGGCAGGACCGAGAAGAGCCCGCGCGCGGTCGGGCGTGATGGAGTCGAAATGATCCGGCAGCTCGATATCGGGGTGCAGATAATGGAACTGCTCTTCGATCGATGTCACCTTCAGGGCTGCGCCACGCAGCGAGAGCGCCAGGCGGGCCATCTGCCGGTCATTAGTGAGGATCGCAGCGTCCTCACGGGAAATGCCGGCGGTTTGGGCCAAGGCCGAAAGGAAAATCGACGCCCCGGCATGAGGCAACGAAAGGCAGCTGACTGCTCCGCTGGCTGAACCGCGCCCGATCGCTTCCATCAATTGCCGGATCAGGGACAGCCGCGCGCGATCCTCGTACATAAGGCTCCTTTGCGCCGCACTTATCTGCGCCACAATGTGAGCCTCGGTGACTTGTGTCTGCGCGCGCCAGCATTGCATCGCATGCTCTGCCAGGCTCGTGGGAAGCTCCCCCAGCGGTAGCTCCATCCGCCGTTGCTGCTGCATGAAACGGGCCTGCGCTGCCAGAGTAGCCATCGCCGCACTCGCGGTCTTGCTATCCTTGTCGGCAACCATGGACTGCATCAGCGGGGTGAGCACAGGGTCGATATTGCTGCGCCTTTGCAACCGCTCTGCCAGCTGGAATTCGATCGCAAGCGAATGGCAGTGCTGGAGAAATGCCTGATCGCCCGCAATGGCCTGAGCGAGCATTGCAATTCTCTCGTCAGCGCCGTCCTGGGTTTCTGACGCGGCATCCGCCTCGTCTTCGTCGTCTTCCGCCTCGGACACCGCCGGGACCGGCAGGTGCGCCGTTTCGATATCGATGAGTTGGCGGGCAACATTGCCAAGCATCCCGCGCACGCGCGCAACCATTTCATCGCTGAACAGCGAGTGATCGCTGCTGACGACCAGATGGCCGAGAATGGGCCCAACGGTACCGAGACTGGCATCGCCATAGGCGAGCTCGGCGCGCATCACGTCCTCGACAGGGGACGCGGACGCGGCATATTCCGACCCGGAAGGTGCAAACGGTTCACTCATAGATTCCCGCATAGCCCGCTATGGTTAAGACCGCGTTATGCGCCGCAAACGCCGCAATTCCAAGGCGATGGCCCCCAAGGCTGCCGCTGTTGCCAAGCCTGTTGCCAACCACCACAGCCCGATTGCGCCAAGGGCCGCGATCCCCAGCCACAGGAACACGCCGGATGTCAGGCCTTCCAGATCGCTCACCCGTGTGCGCCTCGAAAGCCAGCTTGCCCCCAAGGCGGTGGCAGCGCCAAAAATCGCCGGAACCGCCCCGCTCTCAGGCGCAAGCGCAAGGCCAAGCGCACCCGCTGCTGCCGCTTCGGGCACCAAAGCGACCATTCCTGTCCATTTCGAATGGGCGCCGCCCGAAAGGCGCAGCGGATCTTCCAGCTGGCGAAGCAATTGGGCGACCGAGCAAGCCAGCATCGCGAGGGCCAGCACGGCAATCGTGATTGCAGACCGTTCAAACCAAAGGACAATCATCGCCGCCAGGACCAACACAGAAGCTGCTGCGGTAGGAACAGTATCGGGCCAATTCTTCCATGCGAGAGCCTCCGCAATCGGCTGGACCACCCGGCCGCTGATCGCCTTGCCCGGCGAATTGGCTCTCGGCAAAACCCCCGTTTCAGACTGGCCTATCAGCCAGGCCCCGCTCTCTATCGCGGTTTCCGGTAGGGGCTTCTCGGCGACACCGGCACTCCGGGCAATCCGCGGCAAAGCGCTCAGCAATTCGCAGTCCGCCCCGAGGGGTTCGATCTGGGCCGCAAGGGCACCCGGCATGCGCAGCGCCCCACCCCACGCGGTGTGGAGATCGAGCCGTTCCAATCCCTTGGCCGCATCACTTTCCGCCGGGACCGTCGCCAGCCCCTGCGTGCCGAGCAAATCCTCGAGCAGCCGCGCGTCCGATGTCAGAACGCCCGGTGCAAGCAACAAAAGCTCTGCCTCCTCACCGACCAGAGACGGCAATTGCTGCGGGCGCGTGAGCAGGTGAAACCGCATGCCCTGCGCTTCCGCCAGATGCTGCGCGGCCAGCGCGTCATTATCCGAAGGAGAATGAGCGAGCAGGATCAGGCTTTTGCAACCCAGTGCCAGCGCAAGGTCAACCTGCCGCACAATCAGGGGGGTAGAAGCAAAACGCGCACGATTGACACAAGGCACAGTCCCTTGATCGTCAAGCGCCAGCAAGGCGATTACATCACGGCCCGGTTCCATGGGCTCCGCGATAATCCCGACACTGCCCGCTGCCAAGCAGCGTTGCGGCAAAACCGCTTTAGCTGTCGAAATCTTTGAGGAATGTGTCCAGTCGCCGCAAAGTCACGGGATCGCCCGGCGCGCATTCAATGGCTTCTTCGGCCAGCACCATCAGGGGTTCGGCGTGGAAGCTGGCGGCGAGGCCCTTGATACGCTGGGCTGCAATCAGCCAGTTCCCGTCACAGCGCGCGCGTCGCAGCAGATCGATCTGCTGTGCAACGCTTTCGCGGAACGCCTTGCGTAGCTCGGCGTGCAGCGCAGCGTCTTCACCAGCGGCTGCAGCCAAAGTTGCTGAAAAAGGGGCGTTTTCAAATGCCATGACCATTGCCCATAGGTTTCAATGGTTAAGACAGGGTTTCCTGACCCATTAATTATGGTAAATGCGCGGGCATGAGCGGGGGTCAACATATCCGGGCCATTGGGTCCGAGCCGGACGATACCGAGGCGCAGGACGCCAAGGATATTGCCCTTCCAACACCTGAAGCAGACGGGGATGGCGATAGCTATCCCGCTGCCGAGGATGAGTGGGAGGAGGATAGCTATCGTCCAACGCGCTCCGGCCTGACATGGATATGGCCGACACTAGCCTTACTCACCGTGGCCGGCTGGACCGCTTTTTTCGGCTGGACGCACCGGGCGGAAATTCTGACAGGGGCCAGTGCGCAGCAATGGATCGACTGGATCGGCGACTGGGCGTTGCCTGTCTTGCTGGTAATCGGCCTGTGGCTCATCGTCATGCGCAGCAGCACCCGAGAGGCGAACCGCTTTGCCGATGCTGCCAATGCGCTTTCGAGTGAATCCGCTCAGCTGGAAGAGCGACTGGTGACCGTGAACCGCGAACTCAGCCTCGCGCGCGAGTTCCTCTCGGCCGAAACGCGGGAGCTGGAAACGCTGGGCCGGGTTGCGGGGACGCGTATCAATGAGCATGCGGATCGTCTCCAGACCCTGATTGGTGAGAACCACCAGACGGTGGAGCAAATCGGCAGTGTCAGCGAAACGGCGCTGGTCAATATGGACCGCCTGCGCGACGAACTGCCGGTGATCGCCAATTCCGCTCGCGATACCTCCAATCAGATTGGTGCAGCGGGCGAGGATGCCAGTGCGCAGCTGGAGAAGCTGATCAGCGGGTTTGAACGGCTCAACGTGTTCGGGCAGGCCAGCGAACGGCAAGTCGCTTCGCTCAGCGAACGGATCGATGCAGCCCTCGCCCAGTTCGAGACGCAGGCCAGCCATATGGGTGATGTAACAGAGCAGCGCTTCGCCACATTGCGCGAAACCAGCGACGCATTCCGCAGCGAGATGGACAGCCGCGAAGTCGAAACGCTGGCGGCTATGCGCCGCCGGATGGACAGTCTCGGCGAGGAAATTGCCGCCGCCAGCGCGCAGCTGGGTGAAGCCGAAGAAACCGCACTCGATACTATGCGCGAACGGCTGGCCGGCCTCGCCGATGAAAGCCAGTCGGTTTCAGCTGGCCTGCGCGCCGCAGAAGCGGAAGCCGGCGAAAGCTGGTCGCGTCAGGCTGCCGCTTTGCGCGCACGTCTGGGTGAGGCGATCGAGGAAATCCAGGCGCTGGATGCGCAGGCGCTCGAAAGCGCCTCGGCGAAACTGGCCGAATTGCATGCCGAGGCCGAGCGCGTCGATGCGGCGATGATCGACCGTGATGCGGCGTTTACAGAACGCCTTACGACGCGCGATGAGCATGTGGCGGCCTCGCAGGATGCCGCAATCACGGCCATGACCGACAGGCTCAATACGCTGGATGAAAACCTGAACCAGCGCCGTGCCCGGCAGGATGCCGCCGCTGCGGCTATGCGTGAAGCTGCCGAGGCAAGTATTGCCCAGATCGAAGCGCTGGCTGCCCGGTCCGAAGAATTGGCGGCGCGGGCGGAGGGCGCGCACGAACGCCTCGAAGCCAGCGGTACCGCTGTCGCCGCCCGGCTCGCCAATGCGCGCGAGGATGCGGACAATCTGGCTCCGGCAATCGAGGACCTGACCGAGGGAAGCGTGCGCCTGCTCGAACTCATTCAGGCAGGATCGGAGCACAGCCGTGAGATTCTCCCAACGTCTCTGGAAGAAGCCGAACGCCGCCTTGTCGCCACGCACGAAGCGGGTGAAGCACTGCAGGCGCTGCTCGACAGCACTGGCGAGCGGTCCCGCAGCATTTCCGATTACGTGCTTGCCGCACGCGAGGAAACCGACAAGGTCGACGCCAATCTGACATCGCTGGACCAGCGACTGGGCGCAATGCGCGGCAACTTTACGCGCGAGCTGGAGGCCTTGCGCGAAACACTGGCCGATCTGGAAAAAGATGGCGATGCGGCCGGCGAACGCACAGCAACGGCCCTGCGCACTGCAATCAGCGAGCTCGACACAAAGGCGCGCGATGCGCTCTCGCTGGCGGACACCGAAAGCGAGAGACGCCTCGACCTTATCACCAACCGGATTGGCAAGAAAACCGCGCAGGCCATCGACACAGCGATCAGCGACCAATCGAGCCGAAGCATCGCGGCGCTGGACCAAGCCTCTGCCAAGGCTGCCGAAACAGCGCGGCAGGCGGCGATCCAGCTGCGCGACCAGCTCTCCATGGTGAACGAGCTTGCCGGCAATCTGGAGAACCGCGTTGCGCTGGCGCGCGAGCGTGCGGAAGAGCAGGTCGATAATGACTTCGCGCGGCGCGTTGCGTTGATCACCGAAGCGCTCAATTCGAACTCGATCGATATTGCCAAGGCCCTGTCGACCGATGTGACCGATATGGCGTGGGCATCCTATCTGCGCGGGGATCGGGGCATCTTCACCCGCCGTGCCGTCAATCTGGTGGGCAATACCGAAGCCCGCGATGTGGCCGAATTGTACGACAGCGATCCCGATTTTCAGGATCACGTCAGCCGCTACATCCACGACTTCGAGGCAATGCTGCGCACGATGCTGTCCACCCGCGACGGCAATGCGCTGGGCGTCACCCTGCTCAGTTCGGATATGGGCAAGCTCTACGTGGTGCTCGCGCAGGCCATCGAGCGGCTGCGCGAGGATTAACTCGCTGGCTCGTCCTCGAGCACCAGATGCCCCGGCCGTTCGAAGATATCGAACACTTCAACGCCGACCCAGCCATTGACGTAATTGAGCACCCACAGCGCCGTGAGAACGGCTGAAAGAATGGTTGCTCTGAGGACAATCTTCCCCGGGCGGAAATTGGCCGGTGCACTCTCGGCCTGACCCGGCACGTTCTCCAGCCCCAACTCTTCGGACGTTTTCACGCCGAAAGGCAGCATGATGAAGGCGCACATCACCCAGAACAGGAAATAGATCGCCAATATCGAGGTGATCGCCATCGTGCCTATCCTGCGAGATCGATCACACGGACCTGCGGTTTCTTGCCTGACCAGCGAGTCGCCGCCCGCCTTGCGGCAAGCCGGGCGGTCTCGAGCCGGTCGGTGGCTGGTCCGCGTTTCTTCTTGCCTGCCGCGCCGAGTGCTTTCACAACATCGGCCTCGGCCTCAGCGATGAAGTCATCATGATCCTCGTCCAGAGGCAAGCCAACGCTCTCGATTGTGACCTTGTTGCCCGGCCCCAGAATAACCACGACCACGCCATTATGCGCCAGCCTGCGCCGCATCACGATGCTCTCGCCATCGGCGGGCACGATGATGTCGCCATCCAGCACCAGACGCCCCGCCTCGATCTGCGCGATGACGCCCGGCGTGCCCGGTGCGAGGCGGACGATATCACCGTTCTTCTGGAAGACAGCCTTGGGAATACCAGCTGCTATCCCGACGCGGGCTTGCTCCTGCATATGCTTGATCTCGCCATGCACAGGCACAAGGATTTCCGGCTGAAGCCACTCATACAGCGCTTCCAGTTCCGGGCGCCCAGGATGGCCGGAAACGTGGATCATGCTCTGACGGTCGGTGACCATCACGATCCCGCGCTCGGCCAGCTTGTTCTGCACTTTGCCAATGCTCAGCTCGTTGCCGGGGATCTGACGGCTGGAGAACAGCACCACGTCGCCGCTGGTCAGTTTCAGCGGATGATTGTCCTCCGCCACCCGGCTGAGAGCGGCGCGCGGTTCGCCCTGCCCGCCGGTTGCCATGATCAACACCTTGCCGCGCGGCAGGCCCATGGCGGTGTCCCAGTCGACCGTCTTGGGGAAGTCCGCCAGATAGCCATTATCCTGCGCCACCTCGATCATCCGGTCGAGCGAGCGCCCGGCCACCGCGAGTTCGCGCCCAGTGGCCTTGGCGACCTCACCCAGCGTTTGCAGGCGCGCGACATTGGAGGCGAAGGTGGTGACCATCACGCGGCGGCCGTCCCACTTCTTCACCTCTTCCATCAGGCCGGCATAGACCGCCCCTTCCGAGCCGCTGGGCTCCGGATTGAAGACATTGGTCGAGTCGCACACCACCGCCAGCACGCCCTCGTCGCCGATTTCGCGCAGCTCTTCTTCGGTGGTCGGCTCCCCGATGATCGGGTCCTCGTCCAGCTTCCAGTCGCCGGTGTGGAACACCCTTCCGTAAGGCGTGTCGATGACCAGCGCGTTGCCCTCCGCAATCGAGTGGGCGAGCGGAATATAGGTGACTTCGAACGGGCCGATTTCGATATGCCCGTGATCTTCTTCGATGATCCGGACTTCGACCTCGTCCAGCAGATTGGCCTCTTGCAGCTTGCGCCGGATCAGCTCTGCGGTGAACGGCGTAGCATACAGCGGCACACCCAGATCGGCGGCGAAGTAGGGTATTGCCCCGATGTGGTCTTCATGCGCGTGCGTCAGCACGATGCCGAGGAGATCTTCGGACCGTTCCTCGATAAAATCGATATCGGCGAACAGCAGTTCGGTGCCGGGATATTCGTTCGCGCCGAAGCTCATCCCCAGATCGACCATCATCCATTTGCCATCGCAGCCATACAGATTGACGTTCATGCCAATCTCGCCCGACCCGCCTAGCGCAAGAAACAGCAGCTCGTTTTCCGGCTGGTAATTCTTCTTCACGAGGTCACCCGGTCGGCCAGCAGCTTAAGCCCGCGAATGGTCAGATCAGCGTCCACCACATCGAATATATTGGTGTGATTATCGAACAAAACAGCCAGACCGCCGGTCGCAACAACCTTTGTCGGCCGCCCGATTTCAGAGCGCATGCGTTCTATCAAGCCTTCCATCATCGCTACGTAACCCCAGAAGATGCCAATCAGCATCTGATCCTCGGTATTACGACCGATAACGCTGCGCCCTTCGGGTGCACGGATGGCGATGCGCGGCAATTTGGCGGTTTTGCCAACCAGCGCATCGAGTGAAAGATTGATCCCGGGCGTGATAATTCCGCCCTTGTAAGTGCCGTTGTAATCCAGCGCTTCGAACTTGGTCGCGGTGCCGAAATCGACCACGACCTTGTCGCCCTCTACCAGATCATGCGCAGCAATACAGTTCAATGCGCGGTCCGCCCCCAGCGAACTGGGCTGGTCGACATCGATGGCAAAGCCCCACTCGGCTGCGCCCCGTCCGGCAATCAGCGGGGTGATGCCGAAATACTTTTCCGCAAGGACTGAAAGGTTGTGGTCCGCGCGCGGGACGACGGAGCCGACAATGATCCGCTTGATCTGATCGCGTTCGATATTCTCGATCGAAAGCAACTGCAGCAGCCATACGGCATATTCGTCGCCGGTGCGGCGCGGGTCCGTGGCGATGCGCCAGCGCGCGCGCACGTCGTCGCCATCGAAGACGGCAAAGACAAGATTGGTGTTCCCGACATCGACAGCGAGCAGCATGGATCAGGTCTCCTTGGCGTGCAGGACATCGCCGGCATGGATTGTACGCACCGTGCCACCGGCCAGAGCGATTTGCAGCGCGCCCTCGGCATCGAGGCCTTTGAACGCACCTTCGCAGATCGTGCCATCCGGCTCGTGCACGCTGAGCGGTGTGCCTACCGCATGGGCCGCAGCGCACCATCGGCGCAATATGGGTTCTAGCCCGTACCTGCGCCAGCGCTCCAGTTCCTTGTCGAGCGAAATGGCAAGATCGCGGGCAAACAGATCGCGGCTGGGTGCGGGACCGAGCGTGGTGAGGGCAATCGTCTCGCGGCCCGGCACATCGGGAGCTTTCGCCAGATTGACGCCGAAACCGAGCACAACGGCATCGCCTTCGCGTTCCAGCAAGATTCCGGCCAGCTTTGCGCCGCCGAGTAACAAGTCGTTCGGCCATTTGAGGGAAACCGCCGATGGATCGGAACACATCGGCGTCACCGCTTCATACAGGGCCAGACCGGCGAGCAGCGCCAGTGTATGCGCAGGGGGATCATTCGGGCCGGGGCGCACCACGGTGCTGCCCATGAAATTGCCCGCACCATCGAACCAGTCGCGGCCCTGGCGGCCCCGCCCCGCCGTCTGACGGTCGGTTACCAGCCACTCGCCTTCGGGAACGCGCTCGCCCGATCTCAGGGCGTCCAGCAGGTCGGCATTGGTAGACCCTGTCTCGGCCGCAATGCGGATCGATCGAGCCTTTCCCTCAGCCAAGGAAGAGGGACGCCGCCGCTGTGTCGGCTTGATTGGTCAGCCAGTTGGTCAGGATGTAGGCTAGCGGACTGACGAGGATGGCGGAGCCGATCAGGATCACCCAGCTTACGCTATCTGCTTCGCCGGTCGCGCGGTCCGCAGGTTCATCGAAGAACATCACCTTGACGAACTTGATGTAGTAAAACGCCCCGATCACGCTCGCCGCGATACCGATGGCGGCCAGCAGAACGAGATCGGCCTGCACGGCCGCTTGGAACACCACAAACTTGCCGTAGAAACCGAACAACGGCGGGATACCGGCAAGGCTGAACATCAGGATCAGCAGGCACCACGCCATCAATGGGCGCGTGGTCGAAAGGCCGGCAATATCATCGAAGGTTTCCAGCTGCTCGCCATGCCCGTTGCGCAGCATCAGCACCGCAACGAAGCTGCCGAGCGACATGACGACGTAAATGGCCAGATAGACCATCATCGCGGAAAGGCCCTGCACCGTCGCAGCGGCCAGACCGATCATGATAAAGCCGACATTGTTGATCGAGGAATAGGCCAGCAGGCGCTTCAGATTGTTCTGTCCGATTGCCCCCAACGCACCGACGACAATCGAAGCCAGCGCGGCGAAAATGACGACCTGCCGCCAGGCAAAAACCTGATCGCCAAACGCATCGAGCGAGACGCGCGCAAGAAGCGCGATAGCCGCAACCTTGGGCGCGGTGGCGAAGAAGGTCGTAACCGGTGTCGGCGCGCCTTCATACACGTCCGGCGTCCACATATGGAACGGCACAGCGCTGATCTTGAAAGCGAGGCCGACCAGCATGAAGATCACGCCGAACAGAGCGCCGGTCGACATGTCGCCGGAAATGGCCGCGGCGATGCCGTCAAACGAGGTCGTCCCGGTGAAGCCGTAGATCAGGCTCATCCCGTAGAGCAGGATGCCCGAAGCCAGTGCGCCGAGGATGAAATATTTCAGACCCGCTTCCGCCGAGCGCTGGTCATCGCGCAGGAAGCTGGCGAGCACGTAGGCGGCCAGCGAATTGAGCTCCAGCCCCATATAGAGTGCGACCAGATCGGTGGCCGACACCATCAGCCCCATGCCCATTACCGCGAGCAGGACCAGAATGGCGTACTCTCCGCGCAGGGCGAAGAACCGGCTGAGGAAAGACGGCGCTACAGCGAGACAGGCAATTCCCGCCAGATAGATCAGCACCTTCGCAAAGGCGGCAAAGGCATCGGCCGAGAACTGGGTACCGAATGCGTCCGCTCCGGCCCCGGCGACGCCTGCGGTGACCGTAGGCACGACGAAGAAAAGCGCCGCGCCCAATGCGGTCGCCGCGCCAATAAACACGGCGCGCGCCGAACCCTTGCCGCCATAGGCAACAACGAGCAGCAACAGCAGGCTGGCACCGCCAATGATAAGCTCGGGCATCATCAGCCCCATGGAGCGTGCGATATCCATCAGTGCGCCCCCTCTGCCGAATGCTCGCCGGACATATGGTTCGCCTCATGCTCGCGCGGGGTGCCTGCCGTCAGATTAGCATCGCCCTGCGGCGCGGCGCGGGCCACGCGGGCCTCCAGCGCGGCAATGTCGCTGCGCATCGGGGCGAGGAAGCTTTCGGGATAAACACCCATCCACAGTACCGCTGCCGCAATCGGGGCGAGCATCGCCCACTCGCGCGCATTCATATCACGCATCGCGGCGGCATCTTCATTTACCTGCGGCCCGAAAACGACCCGGCGATAGAGGTAGAGCATGTATCCGGCACCCAGAATGATGCCGGTCGTCAGGATCAAAGTCACGTCGCTGGAAATCTCGTAAACACCGGCCAGGCTCAGGAACTCGGCCACAAAGCCGCTGGTCCCCGGCAGGCCGATACTGGCCATGGTGAACAGCAGGAAGAAAATCGCATATTTCGGCATGTTGATCGCGAGGCCGCCATAGCGCGCGATCTCGCGGGTATGCAGCCGGTCGTAGATAATGCCCACGCACAGGAACAGCGCGCCCGACACCAGCCCGTGGCTGAGCATCATGATCATCGCGCCTTCCAGCCCCTGCACGTTGAAAGCAAACAGGCCCGCCGTCACAATCGCCATATGGGCGACCGAGGAGTAGGCGATCAGCTTCTTCATATCTTCCTGAACCAGCGCCACCAGCGAGGCGTAGACCACCGCGATGCAGGACAGGATCATCACCAGCCACACAAACTGCGCGCTGGCTTCGGGGAACATCGGCAGGCTGAACCGGATGAAGCCATATCCGCCCAGCTTCAGCAGCACACCGGCCAGAATGACCGAGCCTGCCGTGGGCGCCTGAACGTGCGCTGCGGGCAGCCATGTGTGGAACGGGAACATCGGCATCTTCACGGCAAAGCTGGCGAAGAAGGCGAGCCACAGCCATGTCTGCGCGCCGGCCGGGAAGTCATATTGCATCAGCGTCGGGATGTCCGATGTGCCCGCAGTGTTCACCATCCAGAACATCGCGATCAGCATCAGGACAGAGCCGATCAGCGTGTAGAGGAAGAATTTGAAGCTGGCGTAGATCCGGTCCGCCCCGCCCCAGATACCGATGATCAGATACATCGGGATCAGACCGGCTTCGAAGAATATGTAGAACAGGAACAGATCCTGCGCCGCGAACACGCCGATCATCAGCGTTTCCATGATTAGGAACGACGCCATGTACTCGCCGACGCGTTTGCCGATCGCCTCCCAGCTGGCCAGAATGCAGATCGGCATCAGGAACACGCTGAGCACGATCAGCATCAGGGCAATGCCATCAATGCCGAGCGCATATTGGAAGCCCGCAAACAGGTCTGCCCGTTCTGTAAACTGCCACTGCGGTCCGCCAATCTCGTATCCCGCCCACAGCGCGATGCCGAGGCCGAAATTGATCAGCGTGGCGAACAGCGCGACCATCCGCGCCTCGCTCGCCGCAAGAAAGAAACACGCCAACGCGCCGACCAGCGGCACCAGCAACATCACGGTAAGGATCGGAAAGCCGTCCATCACATCAAAACCCAGGTAATGGCGGCGACGAGGCCGAGGAGCATGACCAGCGCGTAGCTGGTAAGATAACCGGACTGGAACCGCTTGGCCCCGGCCGAACCCTGACGCACCAGCCATGCGGCTCCGTCCGGTCCGAACCGGTCAATCGTGCCGATATCAATCAGCTTCCAGAACCAGCGTCCGACGATGAAAGACGGCTTCACGAACAGGATGTTGTAGAGCTCGTCGAAATACCATTTGTTGTAGAGGAACCGGTAGATTGGGCCCAACTGCTCCGCGGTCTTCGCCGGGATTGAGGTGTCCTTGATATAAGCGAGCCATGCGATGGCGAGGCCAAGGATCATCGAGACCGTTGCGGTCAGCTTCACCCAAAGCGGCACCGCGTGCAGCGCGTGGATCAGGTTCTCGTTGAAATAGATCGAGCCGCCCCAAAACGCGCCGTTCACAGCTTCGCTCGACCCGTCGACGAAGGGATATTTGAAAGCATAGCCTGCGAAGATCGCGCCAACGCTCAGCACCAGCAGCGGCACAAGCATGACCCACGGGCTTTCATGCGGAGCATATCCGCCGGTGGTGTCTTCGCCCGCTTCTTCGGGTGTCTTGTGCACCGTATGCTGGATGTGCTCGCTCTCGATCCAGCGCGGCTTGCCCCAGAAGGTCAGGAACATCAGACGCCAGCTGTAGAAGCTGGTGAGCAGCGCGGCGAAGGCTCCGGCCCAGAAGGCGAAATTGCCGACCTCCGTACCGCGCGCAAACGCAGCCTCCAGAATGGCGTCTTTGGAATAGAACCCGGCAAAGCCGAAGAAGCCGAGCACACCCACACCGGTAATCGCCAGCGTCCCGGCCATCATCGCCCAGAAGGTGATCGGGATTTTCTTACGCAGGCCGCCATAATAGCGCATGTCCTGCTCGTGATGCATCGAGTGGATCACCGAGCCCGCGCCGAGGAACAGCAGCGCCTTGAAGAAAGCGTGCGTGAACAGGTGGAACATCGCCACGCCGTATGCGCCGACGCCTGCGGCAAAGAACATGTAGCCCAGCTGCGAACAGGTGGAATAGGCAATGACGCGCTTGATATCCCACTGCGTCGTGCCGACCGTAGCGGCGAACAGGCAGGTCATCGCGCCGATAAAGGTCACGATGGCCAGCGCCGTGGGCGCGGTTTCGAACATGGGTGACAGGCGGCAGACCATGAACACGCCTGCGGTCACCATGGTCGCGGCGTGGATCAGTGCGGAGACCGGCGTGGGCCCCTCCATCGCGTCGGGCAGCCAGGTGTGCAGGCCCAGCTGTGCCGATTTGCCCATCGCGCCGATGAACAGCAGGATGCACAGGATATCCATCGTGTAGAACTGGAAGCCGATAAAGGTGATGCTGCTGCCGCTCATCGCAGGGGCAGCGGCCAGAATCTCGGGGATCGAAGTCGTGCCGAACACCAGGAACGTGCCGAAGATACCCAGCATAAAACCAAGGTCGCCCACGCGGTTGACCACAAATGCCTTGATCGCGGCGGCATTGGCGCTTGGCTTCTTGAACCAGAATCCGATCAGCAGGTAGGACGCGAGGCCCACCCCTTCCCAACCGAAGAACATCTGGACGAGGTTGTCCGCCGTCACCAGCATCAGCATGGCGAAGGTGAACAGCGACAGATAGGCGAAGAAACGCGGCTGGTCCGGATCTTCGTCCATGTAGCCCCAGCTATACAGGTGGACGAGCGCGGAAACGCTGGTGATCACCACCAGCATCACCGCCGTCAGCGCATCGACGCGCAAGGCCCAGTCGAAGCTCAGATCGCCCGATTGCACCCATTGCAGCACCGGCACGACATCGGCCTGCATGGTGCCCGCAATAAAGCCGAGGAAGATCGGCCAGCTGAGCGCAGCGGACACGAATAGCGACCCGGTCGTGATCGTTTTCACAACCGTGTTGCCAAGTGCGCGATTGCCCAGCCCGCCGATAATGGCGGCCAGCAAGGGCAGGAAAACAATGATCAGGATTTGAGAGTTCACTCAAAAATTCCGTTCGTGCTGAGCTTGTCGAAGCACTGCTTTTTCTTCGCGTGCTCAGGTGAAAATGGAGGGCGGCCCTTCGACAGGCTCAGGGCGAACGGGGTTTGAGAATTGGTCATCATCACCCCTTCAGCCGATCGACATCGTCGACCGCAATGGTCCCGCGAGCGCGGAAATAGATCACCAGGATGGCAAGCCCGATGGCCGCTTCCGCAGCCGCAACGGTCAGCACGAACATGGCGAAGATCTGGCCGGTCAGGTCATTCAGGAATGCACTGAAAGCCACCAGATTGAGGTTCACCCCCAACAGGATCAGCTCGATCGCCATCAGAATAACGATGATGTTCTTGCGGTTGAGGAAGATGCCCAGCACGCCCAGCACGAACAGGATCGCGCTGACGACAAGGTAATGCTCGATGCCAATCACAATTCCACCCCTTCGCCGCTGGTGGGCTGCTTCATCACCACGGCCTCGTCCGGACGGCGGCTGATCTGCTTGCCGATGTTCTGGTGACCGCGCACGGCCTTCTGCTCGCGGTGGGTTAGGACAATCGCCCCGACCATCGCCACCAGCAGGATCATGCCCGCAATCTGAAACAGGAAGGCGTACTCGGTATAGAGCAGCGCGCCGAGGTTCTCGATATTGGTCTGCCCCAGCACCGGCGCTGCGCTGCCGTCGGCCGTGCCCAGCGCAATCGGTCCGGCACTCAGCGCACCCAGCCCGAACAGGATTTCCATCAGCAGGACGATGGCGACCGCGATCCCCAGAGGGAAATTGCGCATGAACCCGGCCCGCATTTCCGCAAAGTCGATGTCCAGCATCATCACCACAAACAGGAACAGCACCGCGACCGCGCCGACGTAAACCACCACCAGCAGCATGGCGAGGAACTCTGCCCCCACCAGCACCATCAGGCCCGCCGCGTTGAAGAACGCGAGGATCAGCCAGAGCACGGAATGCACGGGATTGCGGGCCATGATCGTCAGCACGCCGCTGGCAATCACGATGCTCGCAAAGAGGTAAAAGGCGATGGTCTGTATCATGGGGCCCCGGTTAGCTGTGCGCGCGGTTAGCGGTAGGGCGCGTCGGCTTCAAGGTTTGCGGCAATCGCCCGCTCCCACTTGTCACCATTGGCGAGCAATTTTGCCTTGTCATAAAGCAATTCCTCGCGGGTTTCGGTCGAATATTCGAAGTTTGGCCCCTCGACCACGGCATCCACCGGACATGCTTCCTGACAAAAGCCGCAATAGATGCACTTGGTCATGTCGATGTCATACCGAGTCGTCCGGCGACTGCCATCGTCGCGCGGTTCGCTCTCGATAGTGATCGCCTGCGCCGGGCACACTGCTTCGCACAGTTTGCACGCGATGCAGCGCTCTTCCCCGTTGGGATAGCGGCGGAGTGCATGCTCACCGCGGAAACGCGGGCTCAGCGGGTTCTTCTCGAACGGGTAATTGATTGTCACCTTGGGCTTGAAGAAATACTTCAAGGTCAGCGCGTGAGCCTTGAGGAATTCCCACAGGGTGAAGGATTTGATGAGTTGGGTAACGGTCATTGCGGTTCGTCCTCAAGCCGCGTCGGCGTGCAAACACCAGCAAGCGTTTCGAGTGAGGTAGGATCGTTCGGTTTGGGCACGAAAGCAGAAATCGGGATGCCTGCTGAGGTAATGTAGTGCTTCGTAAATCTGAGCAGGCCGACCGGTGTGCCATCTTTATTGAGAAAGACCAGATCGTCTTGCTCACCCACAGACGGGCTCGCTGAACGTCCACCGGGTACATAGTCGAGATCAGGGTCAAGCCATTGATCGCTGGTTTCAAGGATTCGATAAACCGGATCGGCCATCAGCGGAGCTGGAGTTGTCTGCTCAGTAGCCGCGTACTGATCAAAATAGGTTTGCCGCCCACTCTTGCGCAGCGCCAAATTCTTCAATTCGCCTGCGGAATTTGTAAGCGTACAGTCAAATCGAACCACCGCTAGATGGTCGGTCACCAGGCGCTCGGGCCCACGCGTGATGCGAGGGGTGGCTTGCTCCGCGAGCGCTCCTGCAACGATGGCTAGAAATAGGCTCACGCGTAATGCCCCGTGGCCATCAGAAAGCCCGAAATCAGAACGACGAAGACGAGGCTCATCGGCAGGAATACCTTCCAGCCAAGACGCATTAGCTGGTCGTAGCGGTAGCGCGGCACGGTCGCCCATATCCAGCTGAACAGGAAGAAGAAGAAAAACGTCTTCAGCAGGAACCAGACGATGCCCGGCACATAATACAGCGGCGCCCATTCCACCGGCGGCAACCAACCACCCATGAACAGCAGGGTGCACAGCGAGCACATCAGCAGAATGTTGGCATATTCGCCCAGCCAGAACAGCGCGAAGCTCATGCTGGAATATTCGGTCTGATACCCTGCCACCAGCTCGCTCTCCGCCTCGGTTAGGTCGAACGGTGCGCGGGCGGTTTCAGCCAGCGCCGAGATGAAGAACACCACGAACATCGGGAACAGCAGCGGGTTGACGAAATAGCCGTTGATGAAGCCCAGCCCGTGCCCCTGCTGCGCCATCACGATGCCGCTGAGGTTGAACGTGCCCGCATACAGCACCACGCACACCAGCACGAAGCCGATGGACACCTCGTAGGAAATCATCTGTGCCGCGGCGCGCATGGCGGAGAAGAACGGGTATTTGGAGTTACTCGCCCACCCGCTCATCACCACGCCATAAACGCCCAGCGAACTGATCGCGAGGACATACAGCAGTCCGACATTGATATCCGCCAGCACCATGCCTGCATCGAACGGGATCACCGCCCATGCGGCCAGAGCCACAGTGAAGGTGACAATCGGCGCGAGCAGGAAAATGCCCTTGTTCGCGGCGCTGGGAATGATGGTTTCCTGCAGGAACACCTTCAGCCCGTCGGCAAAGCTTTGCAGCAGGCCAAACGGCCCCACCACATTGGGCCCGCGCCGCATCATGATCGCGCCCAGCACCTTGCGGTCGACGTAAATCACCATGGCAACGGCGAACATCACGATCAGCGAAATCGCGAGGATGCCGACCATGGTGGCTGTGAACCATGCCGCTTCGTAGGACATGCCTACCGTGTCTTGGAAAAACTCGGTCATTCCGCAACCTCCGCCATTTCACCGCCGTGGAGCAGTTCTTCCGAGCAGCGATGCATCACGTCGCTGGCGCGGGCGATGGGGTTGGTGAGGTAGAAATCCTTGATCGGATAGCCTGCAATGACTTTGCCTTTAGCAGCCTTCTTGGCCTTGGGCAGCTTGCCGTAATCAGCCAGCCCTTCTTCGCCCAGTGCAGGTACTTCGGCGATCATCGCGCTTTGCAATGCATCGAAGCTGTCGAAGCCGACATCGACCTTCAAAGCATCCGCGAGCGCGCGCAGGATCGTCCAGTCTTCGCGCGCATCGCCCGGCGCGAACACGGCCTTCTCGGCGAATTGCACCCGGCCTTCGGTGTTGACGTAGGTGCCGTCTTTCTCGGCATAGCTGGCGGCGGGCAGAATGATGTCCGCCGCATGCGCGCCCTTGTCGCCGTGATGGCCGATATAGACTTTCAGGCTGTCTTCGAACGCGCTGAAATCCATCTCGTCCGCGCCGAGCGCCAGCACCACCTTCGGCGCGGCTTTGACGATATCTTTGATGCCGCCCTTCTGTGCGTAGCCGAGCATCAGCCCGCCCATTCGAGCAGCCGAGAAGTGCATCACGTTGAAGCCATTCCAGTCATCACGGACCAGTTTAAATTTCTCGGCAAAGGCCAGCCCGGCGTTGAGAGCACCGGCAGCAAGAGCCGCACCGCCCATGATGATCGCCGGACGCTCGGCCGCCTTGAACGCGTCGGCCACATGCTTGGGCACATCGCCCAGCACACTCGTGTCGTCGCCAAGGAACTCGGCCGGATAGGTCGGGTCCCAATGCGGGCCAACGATGAAGACCTTCGCGCCGCGCTTCACCGCCTTGCGCAGGCGGACATTGACCAGCGGAGCCTCGTCACGGATCTGGCTGCCCACGATCAGGATCGCATCAGCCGTTTCGATTCCCGCAAAGGTGGAGTTAAAGTTCACCGCCGCGAGGTTCGACACGTCGTAATCCATGCCGGTCTGGCGGCCTTCAAGCAGGGTCGAGCCGGACGCCTTGAGCAGCGACTTGGCCGCGAACATCGTCTCGCAATCGACCATGTCACCGGCGATGGCGGCAATGCTGGAGGGATCGCCCTTCAGCTGCTTGGCAATCGCCTTGAACGCCTCGTCCCAGCCCGCCTCGGCCAGCTTGCCGCGCTTCTTGATGAAGACCTTGTCGAGCCGCCGCTTGCCCAGGCCATCGACCTGATAGCGCGCCTTGTCCGACAGCCATTCCTCGTTCACGTCGTCGTTAATCCGCGGGAGGGTGCGCATGACTTCGCGCCCCTTGGAATGCAGCGAGATATTCGCGCCCACCGCGTCGGACACGTCGATGCTGAGCGTGCGCTTCAGCTCCCACGGACGCGCTTCAAACGCATAGGGACGGCTGGTGAGCGCGCCGACCGGACATAGGTCGATGACATTGGCGCTCAGCTCGTGGCTGGCGGCCTGCTCCAGATACGTCGTGATCTGCATGTCCTCGCCGCGATACAGCGCGCCGATTTCGTCCACACCGGCGATCTCTTCAGAGAAGCGCACGCAGCGGGTGCAGTGAATGCAGCGGGTCATGATCGTCTTGATCAGCGGGCCCATATATTTCTCGGTCACCGCCCGCTTGTTCATGTCGTAGCGGCTGCCACCACGGCCATAAGCGACGGCCTGATCCTGCAGATCGCACTCGCCGCCCTGATCGCAAATCGGGCAATCGAGCGGGTGATTGATGAGCAGGAATTCCATCACACCTTCGCGCGCGGTCTTCACCATCTGCGTGTCGGTGCGGATTTCCTGACCTTCAGCGGCGGGCAGCGCACAAGACGCCTGAGGCTTGGGCGGCCCCGGCTTCACCTCGACCAGACACATGCGGCAATTGCCCGCAATGCTCAGCCGTTCGTGATAGCAAAAGCGCGGAATTTCCTTCCCCGCCAGCTCGCAAGCCTGAAGAACGGTCGCGCCGTCCGGAACGTCCAGTTCCTGTCCGTCTACGGTGACTTTAGGCATTGGGGCCCTCGTTAAATTTCTTCATCTTGTGCGCTGAATAGAGCGTGCCCCCGAACACCATGAACATGGCGGTCGGCAAGAGCAGCCAGTCCCAGAGGGACTTTTCGCCGGATGAAAAGTTCGGATAGCCAACAGCCAGTGAAATAATCCCAAGACTAAGGGCCAAATAAGCAACTATCGGGAGACCGCGCAGCTCGTTCATTCCGCCGCCTCCGCGAATTGTGCGTTGTGCTGTTCGATGCGGCGTTCCAGCTCGGGGCGGAAGTGCTTGATCAGGCCTTGGATTGGCCATGCGGCTGCATCGCCCAGCGCACAGATCGTGTGGCCTTCTACCTGCTTGGTCACCTGCTGCAGCATGTCGATTTCCTCGATGGCCGCATCGCCCGTGCGCAGGCGTTCCATCATGCGCCACATCCAGCCCGTGCCTTCGCGGCAGGGGGTGCATTGGCCGCAGCTTTCGTGCTTGTAAAAATAGCTGATGCGGCTGATCGCGCGGACGATATCGGTGGACTTGTCCATCACAATGACCGCAGCCGTGCCGAGGCCGGAGCCGACTTCTTTCAGCCCGTCAAAATCCATCGGAGCGCTGCGGATCTGGTCGGCGGGGACCAGCGGAACAGACGAACCGCCGGGGATCACCGCCAGCAGATTGTCCCACCCGCCGGTGATGCCGCCGCAATGCCGCTCGATCAGTTCCTCGAACGGGATGCTCATCTCTTCCTCGACCACGCACGGCTTTTCCACATGCCCGCTGATCTGGAACAGCTTGGTGCCCGCATTGCCCTCGCGCCCGAAGCCGGCGAACCAGCTTGCGCCGCGCCGCAGGATCGTGGGGACGACCGCGATGCTCTCGACATTGTTGACCGTGGTCGGGCAGCCATAGAGGCCCGCGCCTGCCGGGAAAGGCGGCTTCAGACGCGGCTGGCCCTTTTTGCCCTCGAGGCTTTCGATCATCGCGGTCTCTTCGCCGCAGATATACGCGCCGGCACCGCGGTGCATAAACACGTCGAAGTCATAGCCGCTGCCGCTGGCGTTCTTGCCGATCAGTTTGGCGGCATACGCCTCGTCAATCGCGGCCTGCAGCGTCTCGGCCTCGCGGATATATTCGCCGCGGATGTAGATATACGCCGCGCGCGCCCGCATCGCGAAACCGGCAACCAGAGCGCCTTCGATCAGCTTGTGCGGATCATGGCGGATGATCTCGCGGTCCTTGCAGGAACCCGGTTCGGATTCGTCGGCATTGATGACTAGGAAGGACGGGCGACCATCCTTCGATTCCTTGGGCATGAACGACCATTTGAGGCCGGTGGGGAAGCCTGCCCCGCCCCGCCCGCGCAGGCCCGATGCCTTCATCTCGTCGATGATCGCATCGTTGCCGCGCGCAATCAGCGCCTTCGTATTGTCCCAGTCACCGCGCTTTTGCGCCGCCTTCAGGCCCCAATCCTGGAACCCGTAGACATTGGTGAAGATACGGTCTTTGTCTTGAAGAGCCATCAGCCAAGCCCTCCCTGTGTGAGGAAATAGAGCGCGCCCACGCCGATCACGGCCATGGCGCCGAATTTGATCATGCCCATCAGCACCTTCCACGCGATAAAGGCGAGGACCAGCGCGACGACAATGGTGATGAGCTCAGGCATTACCACTCGCCCCGGTAATCGTGATTGGCATCGACCATTTCTTTCAAGGTGGTCGGCCCGCCGCTGGGTTCGCTGGTCTTGCGGCCCGGCTCCTGCGTGCCTTCCTTGGGGGTCTCGCCAGCGGCCAGCGCATCCAGCACCGCGTCGAGGCGTTCCACCGTCAGGTCTTCGTAATTGCCGTCATTGATCTGGACCATCGGCGCGGTGGCGCAATTGCCCATGCATTCCACTTCGGTGAGGGTCCACAGGCCGTCTTCAGAGACCTTGCCCTTGGCCATTCCACGCTTCTTGCAGGCGGCGATAATATCGTCGCTGCCGCGCAGCATGCAGGGCGTGGTGCCGCACACTTGGACGTGGAATTTGCCCACCGGAACGAGGTTGTACATGAAATAGAAGGTCGCCACCTCGACCACGCGGATCACCGGCATATCGAGATACTCGGCGACATATTCCATCACCGGCAGAGGCAGCCAGCCTTGCGTATTCGTTTCCTCGCCCACCTGACGCTGCGCGAGATCGAGCAGCGGCATCACCGCCGATTTCTGGCGGCCTTCGGGGTATTTGGCGATGTGATAATCGGCCTTCGCCTTGTTTTCAGGCGTGAAGGCCCACGCGCTGTATTGCGCGCGAAGTTCGGGCGTATCGGGGGCAAGGCGGCGATCAGCCATGGGTCAGTCTCGTTTGCAGATAGCGGCCCACATACAGGCCGATGACAGCAGCGGCGGCTGTCGAAAGGATGTCTTTGAGCGAAGACTCGCCATGAAACGCCAGCAGATACGCCGCGACTGCCGAAGCAAACGCAGCACACGCGGCGACGAAGATGAAGAGCTCGCGGAGGATCATGTGTTTACTGCCCTCTTCGCCAATACCCATCGCGCAAAGAAGATACCAAAGAGCGACCCTGCAGCCATTACGGCGGAACCGATATTTGGCGCCAGGATAGCCATCAGAAACAGCGGTAATGCAGAGAGCACGGTCATTCGGAACGCCCAAACGGACGCTTGTTCTTCGGGCTTGAAGGACTCAAGCACGAGGCGAAAAACCACCGCAATGAGCGGCATCATCGCAACGCATCCGGCAAAAAGCAGAACGGGACCTACCCAACTCACCGATCACACTCCCCGAACACCACGTCGATTGCGCCCAGGATGGCGGTCGCGTCGGGCAGCATGTGGCCTTTGCACATGAAGTCCATGGCTTGCAGATGGCTAAACGCCGTCGGACGGATCTTGCAGCGGTAGGGTTTATTCGACCCGTCGCTGACCAGATAGACGCCGAACTCGCCCTTGGGGCTTTCGGTGGCGACATACACTTCGCCGGCGGGGACGTGGAAGCCCTCGGTATACAGCTTAAAGTGGTGGATCAGCGCCTCCATCGATTGCTTCATCTCGCCGCGCTTGGGCGGGGAGACTTTGCCATCGGTGCTGGCAATCGGGCCTTCGGGCATTTCGGCAAGGCACTGTTTGATGATGCGGGCCGACTGCTTGATCTCGTTCACGCGGACCATGAACCGGTCGTAGCAATCCGAATTGGTGCCGGTCGGGATGTCGAAATCCATCCGGTCATACACGTCGTAAGGCTGCGATTTGCGCAGGTCCCACGGGATACCGGCAGCGCGGATCATCGGGCCGGAGAAGCCCCAGGCCAGCGCGTCTTCCTTGCTTACAATGGCGATATCGACATTGCGCTGTTTGAAGATGCGGTTGTCGATCACCAGGCTCATCGCGTCATCGAACAAGCCCGGCAGGCGGTGTTCCACCCATTCGCCGATATCGACCAGCAGCTTCTCCGGCACATCCTGATGGACACCGCCGGGGCGGAACCATGCAGAGTGCATCCGCGCACCGCTCGCCCGCTCGAAGAAGTTCATGCAATCTTCGCGCAGATCCATGATCCACAGGTTCGGCGTGAACGCGCCCACGTCCAGCACATGGGCACCCATGTTGAGGAAGTGGTTGGAAATCCGCGTAAGCTCGGCAAACAGCACCCGCAGATACTGCGCCCGCTCCGGCACTTCGATGTTCAGCAGCTTCTCGATCGCGAGGACGTAGCTGTGTTCCTGACAAAGCGGCGAACAGTAATCGAGGCGGTCGAAATACGGCAGGGCCTGCAGGTAGGTCTTGTGCTCGATCAGTTTTTCGGTGCCGCGATGCAGCAGTCCGACATGCGGATCGACCCGCTCGATAATCTCGCCGTCCAGCTCCATAACCATGCGCAGCACGCCGTGGGCCGCCGGATGCTGGGGCCCGAAATTTATCGTGTAGTTGGAGATGACTTCATCGCCGGTGGTGGGCGATTCTTCGAGTTGGACGCTCATTTCGCGTCTCCTGATTTCTTACTGGCGGGCTTCTTCTTGGGGGCCGCTTTCTTCTTCGGCGCGCCCTTAGTGCTCACCTTCTTTTCAGCCTTCTTTTCGGCCTTTTCGCCTGCACCAGTTTTCTTCGGACCATCCGTCGTCTGCGGCTTGTCGACCGGCGGGGTCTCCGCTTTCTCGTCGCCCGGCAGCACGTAGTCGGCGCCTTCCCACGGGGACATGAAATCGAAGCTGCGCAGGTCCTGCGCCAGCTGCACCGGCTCGTACACCACGCGCTTCTCGTCTTCGGAATAGCGCAGTTCGGTATAGCCGGTCAGCGGGAAATCCTTGCGGAAGGGATGCCCTTCAAAGCCGTAATCGGTCAGGATGCGGCGCAGATCGGTGTTGCCGTCGAACAGCACGCCGAACAGGTCGAACACTTCGCGCTCCAGCCATCCGGCATTGGGCCAGATATGCGTGACGCTGGGCACCGGTGTTGCCTCGTCGGTCGTGGTCTTGATCATGATCCGGTGGTTCTTCGTCACCGAAAGCAGCATGTAGACGACTTCAAACCGCTCGTCCCGGCCCGGAAAATCGACCCCGGCAATTTCCATCAGCTGCTGATAGGCGTGATTGTCGCGCAGCGTCTTGAGCACCTCGGCAACGCTTTCGCGCTTCACCGTCAGGATGATCTCGCCATGCTCCTCGCGCGCAGCCTTAACATGCGCGCCCAGAGCTGCAGTCAGGGCATCCTGCACGCCTTCATTGGAGGCGAATTTCGGGGCGGAGTGGAGAACCGTTGCCATCGCGCCTACCTCTCAATCGTCCCGGTGCGGCGGATTTTGCGCTGCAATTGCATCACGCCGTAGAGCAGAGCCTCGGCGGTGGGCGGGCAACCGGGCACGTAGATATCGACCGGCACGATCCGGTCACACCCGCGCACGACGGAATAGCTGTAATGGTAATAGCCGCCGCCATTGGCGCAGCTGCCCATGCTGATCACATATTTCGGCTCCGACATCTGGTCGTACACCTTGCGCAGCGCCGGGGCCATTTTGTTGCACAGCGTGCCGGCCACGATCATCAGGTCCGACTGGCGCGGTGAAGCGCGCGGGGCCGCGCCGAAACGCTCCATGTCATAGCGCGGCATGTTGGCGTGGATCATCTCCACGGCGCAACATGCGAGGCCGAAGGTCATCCACCACAGGCTGCCGGTGCGCGCCCACTGGAAAACGTCTTCGGTGCTGGTGACGAGGAAGCCCTTGTCGTTCACTTCTGTCTGAAGCGCGTTGAAATATTCCGCGTCGGGCTGGCGCACCTCGCCCGGCTGCGCGGTGGGCTGAAGCACGGCGTCGCGTCCGGCGGAAGTCAGGATGGTTTGTTCGCTCATAATGCTATTCCCGGTCCCTATTCCCAATCCAGCGCGCCCATCTTCCACTCATAGGCAAAGCCCACGGCGAGGATGAACAGGAAGATCATCATAGATATCCATCCGGTCCACTCCGTCGCGCCCAGGCTGACCGCCCAGGGGAACAGGAACGCGGCCTCCAGATCGAAGATGATGAACAGGATGGCGACGAGGTAAAACCGCACGTCGAACTGGCTGCGCGGTTCCTCGAAAGCGGGGAAGCCGCACTCATACTCGCTCAGCTTCTCGGCGTTGGGCGCGTGCGCTCCGGTCAGGAAGGAAACGCCCATCGGCAGAAACACAAACGCGACCGACAAAATGGCGGCCACCGCGATGAACAGCAGGATGGGCAGATATTGAGAAAGATCGACCAAAACTAAGGCTCGCTTACAATCGGATTCGCCCACCGGTAAGGGTGTGACGAAGCGCCACGAAAAGATATACGCGCGCCCTAGTCCCCTGCCCCATGGGGTGCAAGGGGGCGAAGGCCCGTATCACACGTGAAACCGTGCAAAATACGCACGTGCTGTTGAGCGGGAGCGCACCAGCGGAAGCCTCCCCGGATCACCGGAGAGGCTTGCCGGTCTTACGCCTTCTTCATTTCGCGTGCGATGGTCTTGCGCGCAGCCTCGCCATAGGGCGGACGCAGGCCCGCCAGCTTCGCGATATCGATCTTCGGCTGGGTGTAGACTGCGCGGGCGTGGCTGAATTCCTTGAAGCCTTCCGGCCCGTGATACGATCCCATGCCCGACGGGCCGACGCCGCCAAAGGGCAGGTCTTCGACCGACACATGGAAAATCACATCATTGACCGTGACGCCGCCAGAAATGGTGCGGGTCAGCACTTCCTCCTGCTCGCCCTTATCATTGCCGAAATAATAGAGGCCCAGCGGACGGTCGCGGTCATTAATATAGTCGATGGCATCGCCGGTCTGCTTGTAGGTTTTGACCGGCAGGACGGGGCCAAAGATTTCCTCCTGCATCGCCTGCATATCGTCGGTGACATTGCGCAGGATCGTCAGCGGCATTTTGCGCGCATTGGTATTGGAGAAATCCTCGTCGCTGGGATTGACCTCGATCACCTCGGCGCCCTTGTCGCGGGCATCCTCGACCATGGATTGCAAGCGGTCGAAATGCTTGTCTGTGACGACTGAGGCGTAGTCGTCATTATCTAGCAGCGTCGGATACATGTTGTGCACGCCCAGCTGGACGGCAGCGATGGCGCTTTCCTCGCGTTCTTCCGGCACGATCATGTAATCGGGCGCAAGGCAGATTTGCCCGGCATTCATCATCTTGCCCATGGCGATGCGTTCGCCCGCCTTCTCGTAATCAGCACTGCGGCCCATGACGACGGGGCTCTTGCCGCCCAGTTCCAGAGTGACGGGAACGAGGTTCTTGGCCGCCGCTTCCATCACGTGCCGGCCCGTCTGTGTCGAGCCGGTGAAGACAAGGTGATCGAATGGCAGCGAGGAGAATGCCTGCGCCACATCGGGCCCGCCGGTCACGACAGCGGCTTCGCTTTCGTCGAAATACTTCTCGATCAGCTCCTTCGTCAGCTCGCTGGTCGCTTCGGTAAATTCGCTCGGCTTGATCATGCAGCGATTGCCGGCAGAGAATATCTGCATCATCGGGGTGATCGACAATTGCACCGGGAAATTCCACGGGCTGAGGACACCGATTACGCCCTTGGGCTCATAACGAAGCTCTGCCTTTGCGCCGAGCAGGCCCAGCGGGAAGCGCGGCGAGCGCTTCTGCGTCTTCGACCAGTGATCCATATTCTTCAGGCAATATTTGCCGAAGCCGATGGTGCTGGTGATGTCGGTGACCATGGTGGCTTCGAAACTGCGATTGCCGAAATCGGCGCTCATCGCGCGGGCCAGCGCTTCGCCGTGATCGACCAGCAGGGCGATGGCGCGTTTGATCCGGTCCTTGCGCACGTCCATCGCCTCGGGGCGAGCCGCCGTGAAGCTATCGCGCTGCACCTTCAGAATCCGTTCCAGTTCGCCCTTGTTGCCGTCACCCATTGTTCTCTCCATTTGATTATCTTGCACCGCAGCATTAGCAGCTTCGGACACACAACGCACTGCAAGACGTTCCGCTCCTGAAAGGCAAGAATTACCGATGGCCCACTTCTCCCAAAACGATCCAATTGTCATCCTCTCCTACGCCCGCACCCCGATGGGCGGGATGCAGGGCGCGCTGGCCGAAGTGTCCGCCACCGATCTGGGGGCCACAGCCGTCAAGGCAGCGGTGGAGCGTTCCGGCGTCGCGGGCGACCAATTCGATCGCGGCTATATGGGCTGCGTGTTGCCTGCAGGTCTGGGGCAGGCTCCGGCGCGTCAGGCTTTGGTGAAGGCAGGCCTTCCCAAATCCGTTCAAGCTACCACGGTGAACAAGGTTTGCGGCAGCGGCATGCAGACGGTCATCATGGGCGCAGAAGCACTGGCCAGCGGCGCGGTGGACTATGTGGTCGCGGGCGGAATGGAGAGCATGACCAATGCGCCCTACCTGCTGAAAAAGCACCGCAGCGGCGCGCGGCTGGGCCATGACACCACCTATGATCACATGTTCCTCGACGGGCTGGAAGACGCCTACGAAGCGGGCCGCGCGATGGGCACCTTCGCGCAGGACACAGCGAACGACTACCAGATCACGCGCGAGGAGATGGACGACTATTCCATCGAGAGCCTGCGCCGCGCCAATGCCGCCATCGAAAGCGGCGCGTTCGAGGGTGAGGTGGTGCCGGTCACTTTCTCCACCCGCAAAGGCGAAGTGACGGTGGAGCATGACGAGCAGCCGGGCCGTGGCCGTCCGGACAAGATCCCGGCGCTACGCCCTGCTTTCGCCAAGGACGGCACGATTACCGCTGCAACCTCCAGCTCCATTTCCGATGGCGCGGCGGCGGTGGTTCTGACGCGCGAAAGCAGTGCGAAAGAGAATGGACAGACGCCGGTTGCAAAAATCGTCGCCATGGCAGCGCATGCTCAGGAACCGAGCGAGTTCACCATCGCCCCCATCGGCGCCATCAAAAAGGTGCTCGAGCGCGCCGGGTGGAGTGCGGACGAGGTGGAGCTGTGGGAAGTCAACGAAGCCTTCGCCTGCGTTGCCATGTTCGCGATGCGCGACATCGGCATCCCGCATGACAAGATCAACGTGAATGGCGGCGGCACCGCTCTGGGCCACCCCATCGGCGCGAGCGGCACGCGGATCATCGTGACTCTGCTCAATGCCCTGAAGACGCAAGGCAAGACCAAGGGCGTGGCGAGCCTGTGCATCGGCGGCGGTGAAGCAACGGCAGTGGCGGTGGAGCTGGCCTAAGAGGCCGGATAACGGGGGTTCGGCCAGCTTAAGGCTCGCCAGCCCCCCACAGCCGATCCTGAACGACGTAACCCGCGCGGCCATCGACGGAAAACTCGCACCAGCCCGCTTCGCATTCGCCCAATAGGCCGGTGACGCCGGGCTCCAAATTCCAGCGCAGCGCAGCATTGTCCGCCGGGCTTTCGCGCATCGGCACCAGACCTTCGCCAATCACCAGTGCGCCGGGCCGTTTGTCGCGGATCAGCGCGGCTGACACCCAGCCCTCTTCCCCGTCTGGATCGCGGACGAAGCGCCAGCCTTCCTGCACCCGCAGCACCTTCAGCGGCAGATCCTCGCGCTCGTACACCCACTCGATCTTGTAATCGCGCCCCGGCCCCACGCGCATGTTCAGCTCGGTCGTGTCGATGCTCGCCCAATAGGGCGTATCGCGATTCTGTGCGAGCGAAGGCGCAGCGAAAAGGGAAGCGGCCGAGGCCAGGCTCAGGACAATACGGGCAGTGCGATTCATAACAGGGTTAACAATACGCGCAGGCGGGTTGGACCTTCAAGCGGGAACACGCGAACTGTCCTGTAATGGAGCCGTTCGGCGCTTGACCGCCGATGGCGCATTCGCCAATCGTTACGCGATATGAACGGGTCTAATTCTTCTTCGCCCCCGGCCGGTGACGCGCCGGGCCGCCGGGTCAGTGGCACACCGCGCGTCGTCGTGACCCGCCATTTGCTGCCCAGCATCGAGGCGCGGATGAAAGAGCTGTTCGATGCGCAGCTCAATCCCGACGACCGCGCCCTGTCCCGCGAGGCCCTGCAGGCCGCGATGAATGACTGCGATGTGCTGGTGCCGACCGTCACCGACACCATAGATGCAGAGCTGATCGCAAACGCGGGCGAGCGGCTGAAACTGATCGCCAGCTTCGGCGCGGGCACGGATCATATCGATCTGGCTGCAGCGGCGAAGCGCGGGATCATGGTCACCAACACGCCCGGTGTCTTCACCGACGATACCGCCGATCTGACCATGTCCATGATTATCGGCGTGCCGCGCCGTATCCGCGAAGGAACAGCTCTCGTGCGCCGGAACCAGTGGACTGGGTGGGCACCCTCTGCGCTGCTCGGGCGGCAATTGGGCGGCAAGATTCTCGGCATTGTCGGGATGGGCCGTATCGGGCAAGCCGTCGCCCACCGCGCCCGCGCCTTTGGGCTGGAAATCCATTACCACAATCGCAAACCGCTGCCCCGCGCGGTCGAGAGCATGTTCGGCGCGACTTATGTGGAGAAGCTGGACGATCTGCTCGCCGGATCGGACATCGTCACCCTGCACTGCCCCGCCTCGCCCGAAACGCGGGGGCTGATCGATGCGCAGCGCATATCGGCGATGAAGCCCGGATCGGCGCTGGTGAACACGGCACGCGGCGATCTGGTGGATTATGAAGCGCTGATTACCGCTCTGCACGAGGGGCATTTGTCGGGCGCAGGGCTGGATGTATTTCCGGAAGAACCCGCCATCGACCCGCGCCTGCTGGAGCATCCCAATGTCATCGCCCTGCCCCATATCGGCAGCGCCACGATCGAGGGACGCGAGGCCTCGGGCGAGAAAGTCATCGCCAATATCCGCTTCTGGGCCGACGGCCACCGCCCGCCCGATCAGGTGCTGGACGCGCTGGTCTAGGCGCTGGCCCAGGGTAAGCCGCTAAAGCCGGTCTTGCACAGGGTGAAGACTGCACCCGCTTGCCCTCCAACCGCGCTTGCGCCATTTGTGAGCGCCAAGAAAACCGGTGCCGGGGGCATACGGGTCGCAAGGGGGAATTTGCAGTGACTGTTCGTACTTGGAGTGCCGCGCTGGTCGCCGGTCTGGTTGCCGGCCTGACGCCCGCCGCTGCATCGGCACAAGAAGCCGTCGCCATCGCCGATAGCGGGGACACCGCGTGGATCCTGACCGCCTCCGCGCTGGTCCTTTTGATGACGCTGCCCGGGCTTGGCCTGTTTTACGGCGGACTGGTGCGGGCAAAGAACCTGCTTTCCGTATTGCTGCAAGTCGGCGCAGTGGCCGCCATCGCTTCAGTCCTGTGGGTCGTCGTCGGCTACACTCTGGCTTTCGGCGCGGCGACCAATGGCTGGGTCGGCAATGGCGCATTCTGGATGCTCAACAATCTCGGGCAAGTGCGCGACGGCCTGACCATCCCCGAAAGCACCTTCGCGCTGTTCCAGATGACCTTCGCCGTCATCACCCCTGCCCTGATGATCGGCGCCTGGGTCGATCGCGCGCGGTTTGGCTGGGTCGTGGCGTTCTGCGCACTCTGGGGCCTCGTCGTCTATGCGCCGGTGGTGCACTGGGTCTGGGGCGGCGGCTGGCTCGCCAATCTGGGCACGATGGATTTCGCGGGCGGCATTGTGGTTCACACGACCGCCGGTGTTTCGGCGCTGGTGATCGCTTTGCTGCTGGGCAAGCGCAAAGGCTGGCCCAAGACCCCCATGCTGCCCCACGCGCCCGGCCTGACCATGGCCGGGGCTGCCCTGCTGTGGGTCGGCTGGTTCGGATTTAATGGCGGCAGCGCGCTGACCGCAACGGACGATGCTTCGGCAGCCATCATCAACACCCATGTGGCGGCGGCGGTCGCTTCGCTGGTGTGGATCCTGATAGAGAAATTCTCGCTAGGCAAACCGACCAGCGTGGGCTGGGCCACCGGCGCGATTGCCGGCCTTGCCACGATCACACCGGCGGCGGGCTTTGTCGGCCCCGGTGCGGCGATCCTGCTGGGTCTGGCGGGCGCACTCGCCTGTTATGGCGCGCTGCAATTGGTGAAGTTCCGCTTCGAAATCGACGATTCGCTGGATGTCTTCGCGGTCCACGGGGTGGGCGGGATTACTGGCTCGCTGCTGCTGGCTGTCTTCCTGCTGCCTGCGCTAGGCGGTCTCGGCTATGCCGAAGGCGGCGGCCTTGGCGTCCAGCTGATAGCTCAGGCCGTGGGCGTGGGCGCTGTGGCGCTGTGGAGCGCGGTTGCCACTGCGGTACTGGCGCTGATGTGCAGCCTGATCTTCCCGATGCGCGCCAGCGAAGAAGAAGAGCGCGACGGTCTGGACATCGCCAGCCACGGCGAACGCAGCTGGATTGTGGAGTGAGGCGCACGAAGAGAGCGCCCACTCTTACCGTCATCCCAGCGAAAGCTGGGACCTCTTTCAGCTACTGCGTGAAGCCAGATAAATCGCGCCAGTCCGGGTTCGCGGTCTCTATCAACTCAATCTTCCAGTCCCGCTTCCACGCCTTAATGCGCTTCTCTCGCACGATCGCTTCTTCACCCGCCGGACCTAATCCCCCGTCAAAATCCGCTCGACCAGTTCCTTCACTGTCGGGGTGAAATTGTTCGAGTAGAACGGGTCCTGCTTGAACCGGTATGCCGAGTGTCCGGCGAAGGCCAGATTGTTGTCCGGATCGCCGCCATGGGCGATGTCCTGCAGAGTTTTCTGGATGCAGAAGCTGCGCGGATCGGCCAGCCTGCCGGTGGTGTAATCGTCGTGGTCCTTCCAGCTGGAAAACTGGCAGTGCGACAGGCAGCCCATGCAGTCCTGCTGGTCCTTGCGGATCACATCGCGCGATTCGGGCGTAACCCAAACCAGCGTATCATCGGGCGTCTTGAGGGCTTCGGTCTGCCCCGCCCCGAACCACGCCTTGGCGCGGGCATAATCATCGGCGGAGACGAACATCTTCTTGCCCTTCACGCCGAAATCGAGCTGTTTGGAATGCTCCTCGCTCTGCTCCTTCACGAACGGGATCTGCCGCTCGCTGCGGTGCATCAGATCATACAGAAATGGAGTCTTCACCGCGCTCGAATAGAAACCCGTCGGGCTGAACTTGTGCAGCAGCACTTCGCCTTCATCGACGGTGCGCAGCATGTCTTTCCAAACGTCGGGGATCGGGCTTTCCTGCGTTAGCAAAGGCCGGGTGCCGAACTGGAACATGATCTTCCCAATATCCGGATTGTCGATCCATTCGTCCCATTCGCGCAAAGCCCAGACGCCGCCTGCCATCACGATAGCGGTTTCCTCCGAAACACCTTCCTTGCGCATCATCTCGCGCAGGGCGACCACGCGGGGATATGGGTCTTCGGGCGAACGCGGGTCCTCGGCATTGGACAGGCCATTGTGCCCGCCCGCCAGCCACGGATCCTCGTAAACCACCGCCGCCATCAGGTCCGGAACCTTGGAATAGCTGCGCTTCCACAGCGCGCGGAATGCGCGGGCCGAGCTGACGATGGGCAGATACAAAACATTATGCCGCTGGGCGATTTCGGCCAGCTTGTAGGGCATACCCGCGCCGCAGGTCACCCCTGCGATCATGCCGGGGGTGTTCGACAGGACGCCCTCCAACACCTCCGCGGCGCCGCCCATTTCCCACAGCACGTTGATGTTGATCGCGCCCTTGCCGCCGGACACTTCATAGGCGCGTTTGACCTGCTCGGTCGCGCCGGCAATCGCATAGTCGATAAGCTGCTGGTGGCGTTCCTTACGCGTCGGCGCGTCGTAAACTTGCGGGATGACATTGCCCGCTTCGTCATAGCTGTCGGCATTGACCGCGCTGACCGTGCCGATGCCGCCCGCAGCGGCCCATGCGCCGGAGCTCAGGTGATTGGTGGCAGACACACCTTTGCCGCCCTCGACCAGTGGCCACACTTCGCGTCCACCGTAGGAAACCGGCTGCAAACCCTTGAATGCCATCAAATATCCGTTCTTTGAAAAATTATCCCGAACCGCTCTCTGCGGCTCTTTTCGCAGCCTTGACAGCTGCCCCCTTGCACGGCGATATCGCGCCGGGCTCCGGCCTCGTAGCGGCTCTGCGGAACTGTGCATAGTACCCCGCCAATTCCGGCGCATTGCGCAGCGTGTCGAGCGTGAAGCCGACCTCTTCAAACTCGCAGGTGAGCAGGAAGGGGTCGATGCCATGCTGGTCGGTGGGCCGGTCAACATCGACGACGATCACCATCCCGCCCTCTTTCAGCGCGGGCCAGAGCCGCCACAGGAAGGCGTATGGTTCCTCCACCTCGTGGTACATATGGACGAGGAATATGCGGTCGAAACTGTTGTCCGGCAGGCGCGGGTCGTCGGGCGCGCCGGGCTTGATCGAAACGTTGTCGAGCCGCTCGCGCTCCACCCGCCGGGCGAGACGGCCCAATGCATCGTCGTCAATGTCCTGCGCCAGCACGCGACCTTCAGTGCCGACCCGCTCGGCCAGGCGGACGGTGTAGTAGCCTTCGCCCGCTCCGATGTCGGCCACGGTCATGCCAGTGGTAAGCTCGGCGAAATCCATCACCTTTTGCGCTTCGCCCCGGCTGTCGCGCGCGGTTTCGGTGCTGAACTGGTTCGATCCCAATTCCGATACTGGCCGGTCGGGCCGGGGAAATTCCAGCGAGGTTGCCGGCCTGTCGCTTTCGTCCGGCACCCGCTCGCATCCCGCCGTCATCAGGGCGGCGCTGGCCAGAATTGCCAGAGAGCGAAAGGCTGCGTGGATCACTCCACGTCCTCCACCTCCACTGTCTCGCCCGTCACGCGCTGGGCGAGAGCGGCAGAGATATATTCGTCGATCGCCCCATCCAGCACCGCATCAGGCGAGGACGAGGTGACGCCGGTCCGCAGGTCTTTGACCATCTGGTAAGGCTGCAAAACATAGCTGCGGATCTGGTGGCCCCAACCGATATCGGTCTTCGCCTCGTATTCCGTGCCGGCAGCAGCCTCGCGTTCGGCCATCTCGCGTTCGAACAGGCGGGCCTTCAGCATATTCATCGCGGTGGCGCGGTTCTTGTGCTGGCTGCGGTCGTTCTGACTGGCCACCACGATGCCTGTTGGCTGGTGGGTGATGCGCACGGCGCTATCGGTGGTGTTGACGTGCTGGCCGCCTGCTCCGCTTGCGCGGTAAGTATCGATCTTCAAGTCGCTTTCGTTGATCTCGACCTCGAAATCGTCGTCGATCACGGGATAGACCCAGACGCTGGAGAACGACGTGTGGCGGCGCGCGCTGCTGTCATATGGGCTGATCCGTACAAGCCGGTGCACGCCGCTTTCGGTCTTGGCATAGCCGTAGGCGTTCTCGCCCTTGATCAGCAGGGTCGCGCTTTTCACGCCCGCCTGATCGCCTGCCTGATACTCCACCGTTTCGACCTTGAAGCCGCGCCGTTCGGCCCAGCGGGTGTACATGCGGAAGAGCATTTCGGCCCAGTCATTGCTTTCCGTGCCGCCAGCGCCCGCGTGGATTTCCAGATAGGTGTCGTTGCCGTCCGCCTCACCCGATAGCAGCGCCTGCACCTTGTCGGCATCGGCGCGGTTGGCGAGCTTTTCCAGACTGGCGAGCCCGTCGGCGACAATCTCGTCGTCGCCCTCGGCCTCGCCCATGTCGATGAATTCTATCGCGTCGGACATTTCGGCGGAGATTTCGTTGACTGTGCCGATTGCGTTTTCGAGCAGTTTCTGCTCGCGCATGATGGTTTGCGCCTGCTTGGGATCATCCCACAGGGTCGGGTCCTCGACGCGCGCATTCAGCTCGTCCAGACGGCGCAGCGCGCGCTCCCAGTCGAGCGACTGACGCACCAGCGCCAGCGCCGCTTCGATCCGGTCGATATGGGCCTGTCCCTCGGCGCGCATCAGCTGTGTGTTCCTGCAAACATAGGTCTACAGCGCTTAGCGAAAGCGGCGCGATTGGCAACCGGTGCGAAAGCCCGGCGCAGCGGTTACGCTCAGTAAATGCCGCCCTGATCCTCGACGAAGTCCTCGGTCGGCTCTTCGCGTTCCTCCGGCTCGGCACGCCGTGTCACCGCGCGTGTCGTTGCACCGCCGCTGCGGGCCTGCCGGATCAGTGCGAGAATTTCCTCGCGCCGGGCGGCAATTTCGTCCGCCGCCGTAGCCCGCGGTGGTTCGGTGTCGGGCTTGAAAGCCTCCCAGATGATCGCGGCCTTGTCATCGCCGGTCGGCCAGCCATCGAACACCCGCTTCCCGGTACGCCGATCCACCCGGACCATCCGCACGCCCGAAGGAGCGACCGCCGGGGCATCGCTCCACTGATTGCGCGAATTGCGGATCAGATCCTTGATGATCGGCGCGGCAATCGTTCCGCCCTGGGCATAGCCGCCCATATTGCGCGGCTGATCGAACCCGACATAGGCGCCCGCAATCAGGCGCTGCGTGCCACCGATGAACCACACATCCTTCGGGCCCGTCGTGGTGCCGGTCTTACCGAACAGCGGCAGATCGATGGAATTGAGCGTGGTGGCGGTGCCGCGCTGGACCACTCCGCGCAGCATATGCATCGTCTGGAACGCGGTGCGTGCGTCCATCACCTGTTTGCCCTTGAGCCCCAGACGCGGCATCGGCTGCCCGTCCCACTCGGCCATATTGCAACGTTCGCAATCGCGATTGTCGGACCGCCAGATCACCTTGCCCCGCCGGTCCTGCACATAATCAATAACGCTGGGGGGATTGAGCCGCCCGTGATTGGCCAGCGCCCCATAGGCCGCCACCATCTTCATCACCGTCGTCTCGCCCGCGCCCAGAGCAAAGGCCGGGAACGGATCATAATCGCCGATGCCCAGTTCCGATATCTGCTTCACGACATTCGGCATACCCGCCGTCATGGCGACCTGCACGGTCATCACATTCTGCGATTGCTCCAGCCCATAGCGCAGCGGGAATTGCCCGCCCCGCCCGCCACGGAAGCATTTCTCGCCATAGCGGCTGCCCTGATAATAGCAGTAGCGACCATTATCGATTGCGCTGGCAGGGGTCATCCCGTGATCCAGCCCGGTCGAATAGACGAACGGTTTAATAGTCGATCCGGGCTGCCGGTTGGCCTGCGTCGCCCGGTTGAAACTGCCGAGGCGCGAATCGAAGCCGCCCTGCATCGCGAGGATCCGGCCAAGCTGGGCGTCCTGCACAACCAGACCGCCCTGCGCCTCTGGCAGAGTGCGCACAGCCCAATTATTGCCCGACTGCGAAACGGCAATCACATCGCCCACCTTCAGGGCGTTGGGCAACCCGACCAGCGGCGCGGTCTCTCCATCAGAGAATCCAATCGTCGCCTGCGAGCCGGAACGCTCCGTCACAACGCCTACGCGCCAGCCACTGTAATTGATGCTGATGGTGGAGCTGGCCAGCTGACGCGTCAGCGAACCGTCCGCCGGATCGATTGTCGCGATCGGCCCGCGCCATCCGCGCCGCCCGTGATAGCGCAGCAGGCCCTTGCGCAATGCGTCGCGCGCGGCATCCTGCATCTCGACATTCAGCGAGGTGCGCACCCAAAGACCGCCGGCATAGACGCTGTTTTCACCGTCTTCCGCAGTTTCTCCGAAACGCCCCATCAGCTGCCGCCGGACTTCCTCGATGAAATAGCCCGCATCGGCCGATTGTGCACTGCGTTGTTCGACCAGACCCAGCGGCGCGGATTTCGCCGCATCGGCATCGGAGGCCCCGACAAAATCGTTGGCAACCATTTGCGACAGGACAAAATTGCGCCGCTCCATCGCAGCTGCCTCATTGCCCTCGCGTCCGTAGCGCTCCGGCGCCTTGGGGAGGATCGCCAGAAACGCCATTTCGTTGAGATCGAGGTCGTTGACGTCCTTGTCGAAATAGGCGCGGCTCGCGGCCTGCACACCGAAGCTGCGGCGGCCCAGCGGAATCTCGTTGAGATACAGCGTGAGGATTTCTTCCTTGCTCAGCACCGCTTCGATCCGGCGGGCAAGCAGCATCTCTTTCAGCTTGCGCGTAATGGAATACTCGTCGCCCAGCAGCAGGTTCTTCGCCACCTGCTGGGTAATGGTGGAGCCGCCCACCGCGCGTTCGCCCGAACCGAATTTGGTTACGTAGTCGAACACGGCATTGATGGTGCCGGTCAGATCGACCCCGCCATGGCTGAAGAAGGTCTTGTCCTCTGCCGCCAGATAAGCCTGCACCAGCTGCTCTGGATAATCCTCATACTGCAACTGCACCCGGCGTTCGCGGGCGTAAGAATGCACAATCTCGCCATCGATACCGCGAACAACCGATGGCAGCGGCGTCTCGTAATCGACCAGCGATTCCGCATTGGGCAGATCACGGGCAAGCAAAGCCCAAAGCGCGAGCCATAACAGGACCACGCCAATCAAAGCATAGCCGGTCCAGCGCACCCAGCGCCGGGCGGCCCAGTTGCGGCGAACAAAAGCCACCGCGCCCGACGCTTCGCGGCGGATGCGGTAGTGAAACGAGTCTGGAGAAAAACCGTCAGCCATAATTTCCATGGCCGCTTAGCACGGGCTTCCTGTCACTTGCCATAACCAATGCGGCAAACCGCGCGATTTGATCCCCGAAATATCCGAAAAAGGGAATGCACCCGGAACGATCTAGGGTGTGGCCCCGCCGCTGCCATCGGTCACCCCGCCAGTGCCGCCGCTGCTGCCCGAACTCGCTCCACGCTCGCGGGCAAAATAAATCCGGATCGCACGGGCCATCGTGTCGGCAAATTTCTCGCGGCCTTCCTCGGAGGCCAGCAATTTCGCCTCGTCCGGATTGGTGATGTAGCCCGCCTCATAAAGGATCGCCGGCACGTCGGGCGCTCTCAATACCGCAAGCTCTGCCGAACGACGCGCCTGCGGATGGAAGCGCAAATTGCCGCTCCCTTCGCGCACGATCAGCTGCGAAAATTCCGAGGAATTTTCCTGCACGCGGCGCTGGGACAATTGCACGAGGATCGAACTGATCGCCTCGCTTTGCCCCTCGACCGAGACGCCGTTCAGCCGGTCGGCATTGTTCTCCCGCTCGGCAAACCGCGCCGCCGCTTCACTCGAAGCCTCGCTCGACAGGGTGTAAATGCTTGCCCCACGCACCCCGCTCACATCGCCGGCACTGTCCGCGTGGATCGACACAAAAAGGTCGGCCCCCAGCCTGCGGGCAATTTCGGGGCGTTCCTGAAGCACCAGAAATTCGTCCGATTCGCGGGTCATCGCCACCCGAATGCCGCCACTGGCCAGCAATTCCGATTTGAGCGCTTTGGCGAGACCCAGAACAATGTCTTTCTCCCGCACGCCGCCAACAACGGCGCCGGGATCCTTGCCGCCATGCCCGGCATCGATCACCACCAGCGGGCGCGACCGGTCTTGCGGGCCGGATATTTTCGGCAGGTCGACCGGGTCGCCTGCATCGGGCAAAATCAGCCGCAGCACGTAATCGCGGCCAAGATGGGGGACCGGAATAGTCAGCCCAAAAGCATAGAGCCCGGCGATCAGCGCCAGGGGTGCGGCAAAAATCAGCCATATCTGCATGCGCACACTCATCACACGAGCGCGTGTAGGGGTTGGCAGGGCCGCAGCGCAATATGGTTGCTGCATCGGCAAGGCCCTGCTAGCAACAGCGTCCCAAGTCGGGCCGACTTTTTCTTGAGTTTGAGAACGGTTCCGCAATCCTTACGCCTTAAGGCTGTAGGGGCATAACAACAGGTTGAAGCAACAATGCATACCCGTCCCGCCACTTTCACGATGCAGTCTGCGGACTGCGGCGTGCTTGCTGGCCTGGCGATTGCGCACAAATGGCGCAGTGCATCGTCTGCAGACACGCATTTCCGGGGTTCGGCGGCAGAGCGCCCTCCCCATTCCATAACAGCCGAAACCGCCAATTGGGCGAACGGCTTCCACACATATTTGCGCGCATCTCCACCCGGCCACGGTCGGCGGCGACGGCGTGCATGGAGACAATTCAATGGCAACGCGCATGCTAATCGATGCGCGCCACTCGGAAGAAACCCGGGTGGCGGTCCTCAAGGGAAACCGGATTGAGGAGTTTGATTTTGAATCTGCCGATCACAAGCAGATCAAGGGAAATATCTATCTAGCCAAGGTTACGCGGGTCGAACCCTCGTTGCAGGCAGCTTTTGTGGACTTTGGCGGCAACCGCCACGGGTTCCTCGCATTCAGCGAAATCCACCCGGACTATTACCAGATCCCGAAGGAAGACCGCGAGCAGCTGCTGGCTGAAGAAGCCGAAGCCGCCGAGGAAGAAGCGCGCCTGCGCAACGAGGAAGAAGATCGCGGCGAAATTCCCGGCGAGGAATACGACGCGGAAAGCGACGAGAGCGGCGAAGCTCTGGCCGAGGACCTTGCCGAAGACGGGCTCGAGGAAATCGACACCAGCGACAAAGAGAAAGTCGCCACCATCGAAGAAGGCCATGTGGAAGACGATTCCGACGGCGATGACGACGATGACGACGACGATGATGATGATGATGATAGCGACGACGATAGCGACGGGGAAAACGGCAATGGCGGCCAGCGCCGTGGTCGCCGGGGCCGTGGCCGCCGTCAGGGCAAGGGCGGCAAAGGCGGCAAGCCGCGCAGCCGCGCGAAGGAAGTGGACGATGTCCGCGCCCGCCGTCAGGCCCTGCGTCGCCGGTACAAGATTCAGGATGTCATCCAGCGCCGTCAGGTCCTGCTGGTTCAGGTTGTAAAGGAAGAGCGCGGGAACAAGGGCGCTGCCCTCACCACCTATCTCAGCCTCGCGGGCCGCTACACCGTCCTGATGCCCAACAGCAGCCATGGCGGCGGCATTTCGCGCAAGATCAATTCCGCCGGTGACCGCAAGCGGTTGAAGCAGGTGGTCAACGATCTGAGCCTGCCCAAGAGCATGGGCCTGATCGTGCGCACTGCCGGCATTGCCCGGACCAAGACCGAGATCAAACGCGACTTCGATTACCTCGCCCGGCTATGGGACGAAATCCGCGAAAACACACTTGGCTCCAGTGCGCCCAGTCTGATCCATTCGGACAGCGACCTGATCAAACGCGCGATCCGCGACATCTATAATCGCGAGATCGAGGAAGTCGTGGTCGAGGGCGAGCAGGGCTACAAATCGGCCAAGCAGTTCATGAAGCTGTTGATGCCCAGCCATGCGCGCCGGGTGAAGGCCTATTCCGACCCCGTACCCCTGTTCCAGCGCTACGGCGCGGAAGACCAGCTGCGCGCGATGTATGATCCGGTCGTCCAGCTGAAATCGGGCGGCTACCTGGTGATCAACCCGACCGAGGCTCTGGTCTCGATCGACATCAACTCGGGCCGCTCCACCAAGGAACACGGCATCGAGGCGACCGCCACCGCGACCAATCTGGAAGCGGCCAAGGAAATCGCCCGCCAGCTGCGCCTGCGCGACATGGCAGGCCTGGTCGTGATCGACTTCATCGACATGGAGCGGATGGGCAATATCCGCAAAGTCGAACGGTGCATGAAAGATGCGCTGAAGACCGACCGCGCCCGCATTCAGGTGGGCCGCATCTCCGGCTTCGGCCTGATGGAAATGAGCCGCCAGCGCCTGCGCACAGGCGTGCTGGAAGCCTCCACCCGCGAATGTCCGCATTGCGACGGCACCGGTCTGGTCCGCACGGCGTCCAGCGCCGGTCTGTCCGCGCTGCGCCTGATCGAGGACGAAGCGGCCAAGGGCAAGGGATCGGTCATCACCCTGTCGGCGAGCACGGAAGCGGCGGTCTATCTGCTCAATTCCAAGCGCTCCGAATTGCAGGAAATCGAGGAGCGCTATCACGTCACCGTCGAAGTCGTGCCCGAAGGGGAAGACGAAGGCGCCAAGATGACGATCGCCAGTTCCGGCCCGCGCCCGACCGAGGCACCCAGCTTCGAGCCGATCATCGACGATAGCGAAGATGATGACGATCTGGGCGTCGAGACGGACGAGGACGAAGACGATTCGGACGCGGAACGCGATGACGACAAGCCGAAGAAGCGCCGCCGCCGTCGGGGTGGCCGGGGCCGCAACAAGAACCGCCGCGACGAGAATGACGGCGATCAGGACGACAGCTCCGATGAGGGTGGCGCGGACGAGCAAAGCTCCGACGACAATGACGACGACAAGCCCAAAAAGCGCCGCCGCCGTGGTGGTCGCCGCCGGGGCGGCCGTGGTCGCAATCGCTCGGACGAGAACAGCGAGAGCGGTGAGAACGGCTCCAATGACGATCAAGCTGGTGCGGAATCGCTGGAAGACGTCTCCGAACAGGTGAAGGACGACATGGCCGTGGTCGCAGGACCCGAAAATGCGCCTGAAACTGCCGAGGCGATGGCCGATGAAGGGGCTGAGGAAAAGCCGAAGCCCAAGCGCACTCGCCGCAAGAAGGCGGATACCGGGGCTGAAGCGAAGGCCGACGCGGAAGCGCCTGCCGAAGAGGAAGCCGAGGAGAAGCCCAAGCCGAAGCGGACCCGCGCTCCTCGCAAGAAGGCAGAACCCAAGGCCGAAGCTGCGACGGAAGAAGCACCGTCCGACGCCGACGCAGCGCCCGAAGAAAAGCCCAAGCCCAAGCGCACCCGTGCGCCGCGCAAGAAGGCTGCTCCCGCTCCTGCTGCAACCGGGGAAGTGGCAGAAGAACCCGCCGCCGAGCCGGTGCAGGAAGAGGCCCCTGCACCGCAGGACACGCCGGCGGACGCAGACGCCAAGCCGAAGCGTGGCTGGTGGCAGCGGACCTTCGGCGAATAGACCAGCCCGAGGGCATCAATTCCCGAACACAGAAAATGGGGCGCGAACCACACAGGTTCGCGCCCCTTTTCACTATCACCAGACTGTCACTTTCAGGTGCCGGACTTGATCCCCACGCCCCATTCCATCCAACCCACCGGACGCGGGGTCTTGGGGGCATAGCGTTCGCCGAGTTGCTCGGTCTCGAACCCGCCACCCCGCACTGCGGCAGTGATCGGGCGGGTCAGGTGACAGCCACCCGCCACCGGCTTCCAGTAAGGTTCGATCCGGTCTTGCCAGCGGGCGACAGAAGCATCGGGCGCGCGGCCATGTTCCAGAAACAGCAGCCGCCCACCGGGCCGCAGGATCCGCCGCATCTCGCGCACCACCTGCGCCTGATCCTGAACCGAGCACATGGTGTAAGTGCACACCACCGTATCGAAGCTCGCATCCTCGAAGGGGATCGCCTCGCCCACGCCTTCGCGAATATCGGCGGCCCAGCCCTTCTTCGCCGCTTCTGACCGGGCGTAGTCGAGCAGCTTCGCCCCCGGATCGATCCCGGCATAACGGGTTATCGCGCCCGCTTCGTAAAACGGCTGGTTGATCCCGCCTCCGCAGCCAATCTCGAACACATCGCCGCGCGCCAATGGCACCACTTTGCCGCGCAGCTTCATGATCGCGGGCGCACCGCAAGCGAGCTTGATAACGCGCGGCACACCGTGCCTGTCCCACCATTGAGCAATGCCCATCGCTAACCTCCTGTCCCTGACGTGCGGACTATGGCACACTCCAACGCGAGAGAGGAACCTGCCCATGACCGTGATCCGCACGCCCGAGAGCCGCTTTGACAATCTGCCGGACTATCCCTTCGCGCCGCATTACCATGAATTGTCGGACCAGCTGCGTCTGCATTATGTCGATGAAGGCCCGCGCGATGGCACGCCGGTGCTGATGATGCATGGCGAGCCCAGCTGGAGCTTCCTCTACCGCCACATGATCGGGCCTGTGGCGGAGGCCGGTTACCGCGTCCTCGCGCCAGACCTCATTGGCTTTGGCAAATCGGACAAGCCGACCGAGCGCGATGCGTTCTCCTATGCCGGGCATGTGGCGTGGATGCGCGAATGGGTGGAGGCGATGGACCTCACCGGCATTATCCTCGCCTGTCAGGATTGGGGTTCGCTGATCGGCCTGCGGCTGGTGGCGGAAATGCCCGAACGCTTTGCCGGGGTCACATTGTCCAATGGCGGCCTCCCAGCAGGTCAGGAACCCCCGCCGGCCTTCGCCGCGTGGCGCAAATTCTCGCAGGAAAGCCCGGTCTTCCCGATCGGCAATATCCTGCAAGGGGCCACCACCCGCGATCTGACCGATGCCGAAGTCGCCGCCTATGACGCGCCCTACCCCGATGAAGACAGCAAGGCGTGCGCGCGCATCTTCCCCAGTCTGGTGCCGCTGGGCGACAATGTCGCAGTGCCGGACCAGCTGAAAGCATGGGAACCGCTGGAGGCGTTCGACAAGCCCTTCGTTTGTGCCTTCAGCGATCAGGACGCCATCACTGCAGGCGGCGAGAAAGCGTTTGTCGGCCGGGTCGCTGGCACCAAGGGCCACGATCTGCACCGGACGCTGAAAGGCAATCACTTTATTCAGGAAGATGACCCCGAAGGCTTCGTGGCCGCCATTCTGGACACGGCGAAAGCAGCAGGCGTCTGATTCCGCTTCCCACCGGCGCGGCGCGCGCCTAAGCGGCCCGAAAACATAATATCGGGATCACAGTCGCATGTCCGGTGTCGCACCGCTTACAATACCTCAGGAGGCGAAGGATCGCGTCCGCACGTTGTTCATGGCCAAGCACGCCCTGTGGGGCGGCGGGATGCATCCCGAAGACGGCAATCACGCGATCTATCACCACGAGGTGCGGACCACGTTGGAGACGCTGGGTCTGCAGCTGGAATTTGCCGACAATTATCAGGTTCTGTTCGAACAGCCGGAGGCGGATTTTGTCTTTCCGCTGCTCAATCGCGGCGGGTTCGTGAATTCCGAAATGCTGATCCCGGTGCTGTGCAATATGCACCGCATACCGTATCTCGGCGCAATGCCGTTCCTGCGCGGTCTGGGCGATGACAAGAGCGTGTCGAAGCTCGTGTGCAAAAATGCCGGTGTCCCGACCGCCCCGTGGTTCTGTTACCGCCGGGGCGCTCCGGTACTTGAGGAAAACCTGCCAGCATCCGCAGATGGCCGGTGGGTCATCAAACCCAATGCGTCCTCCGCCAGCTGGGGCATATCCGATGCGTTCGATTTTCAGGGCGTCGCCAATGCTGTCGCCGACATCCACATTCAGGGCCATGACGCCATCGTGGAGCCGTATCTGGACGGATACGATGTCCAGTGCGCCTTCATCACGCTGAACGATGTGCCCACCGCCCTCCCCATGCTGTGGTACGAGCGCGAGGACACGCAGAAACTGTGGACCTATTACGAGAAGCGCGATCTGGTTCAGAATACGGAGAAAGCCGCGCTCAAACGGTTCGACAATCCAGAGCTGGCCGCGAAGGTTCAGGACTACGCCAAGCGGGTCGCGCAGGAATTTTTGCCGTTCGATTACGGGCGGATCGAATTCCGTGTCGATCTGAACACCGGCGACATCAATTTCATCGAAATCAATTTGAACTGCAATTTGTGGTCGGAAAAGGTTATGGCAAAGGCAGCGGCCTATGCCGGCTTTAGCCATGCCGATCTGCTGGAAACCCTTCTGGCAGAGGCGTGGCGGCGAAACGGATTGTTCGCCGCGCCCTGATACGAAGAGGTTCATCGATGCCCGAAACAGCAACCGCCATAACATTCATCGTTCTTGCGGCGCAGCGCACAGGGGTGGTCAATCCGCTGGCGACGCGGGCCGGTGTCTCGCACAAATGCCTCGCCCCTATTCGCGGCAAGGCGCTGATCCGGCATGTGATGGAAACTCTGATCACCGTGCCCAATGTGGAGGCGATCCGCGTTTCGGTGGAGGCAGAGGCGCATGCCGAGCTGGAAGCGGTGCTGGCGGACTACGCACGGCCCGATCTGCCGATCACGCTGATCGAGAGCGATCCGAACATCGTCGAGAGCGTGGTGAAGGCAGCCGGCAAGAGCGGAGGGCCCTTCGTCATCACCACAGCCGACAATGTCCTGCTGACCCGCGATGCGGTGGCGCAAGTGGTGGACGCCATGCGCACTGCGGATGCGGTGATTGGCATTGCGCGCGAGAAGAACGTGAAGGCCGCGCATCCCGAAGGCCAGAAGAATTATTACGGGTTTTCCGACGGCGGAATTGCCAATTGCAACCTCTACGGCCTGTCCGGCCCCAAGGCATTCAAGGCTGCCGAGGTTTTCCGCGAGGGCGGACAGTTTATGTCCAATCCGGGCCGCATGGTCCGCGCCTTCGGCCTGCTCAACATCATTCTGCTGAAAGCAGGCATGCTGAAACTGCACCCGGCGATGGAAGTGCTCGGCGAACGGCTGGGCGCTACGATCAAGGCAGTGGAGTTCGAGGACGGCGCGCTCGCCATCGATGTCGATAACGAGCGGACTTATGCGGTGTGCGAGGAATTGCTGCCGGGGCGCCCCGCGAAGGGTTAATCCGGCACGCGCTCTCCCTTCCAGTCGAACTGGTGCCCGCTGTGATCGGGCGTGAGACCTTCTATCACCGACAGTAAATTGTGCGCGGCCTGCTGCGCCTCGGTCAACTGGCCGTCGGGCAGATTGGACTGAAACGGCTCGGACAGGGCGGTGTCCACAGTACCGGGATGGAGCGATGCGACCACGGCCTGCTTGTGCGTGCGGCCCAGCTCGATGGCGAAATTCTTCACCAGCATATTGAGCGCGGCTTTCGATGCGCGGTAGCTGTGCCATCCGCCAATGCCGTTATCGCCAATAGAACCGACACGCGCCGAAAGAGCCGCGAACACGCTGCGCTGCTTGCGGTCGAACAGCGGAAGCATCGCCTTGGCCACCAGCGCCGGCCCGATGGTGTTGGCCTGCAACACGCGCGCCATCGTGACGCAGTCCAATTGCTTGTAACTGCGCTCCGGCCCTGTGCCATCGGGCAAAGTCAACACGCCGGTCGCGACGATGACCAATTGCGGAGGATGCCCGGCCATGATGCTGGCAGTGGCCTCGATGGACGCGGGATCCTCATAGTCGAAGCGGAACGGGATGATCGTTTCGCCCTCTGGCGCATTCCCGCTGCGCGATCCGGCATAGATCCTGTCGACGCCCCGGTCCGCCAGTTCCTCCACCAGAGCGCGGCCAATGCCGCCACTTGCTCCAAAGACGGCAGCGCTGTTTACGCTCGCTCCAGTTGCCTGCTCTTGTGCATCGCTCATGGTGGTCAGACGGACCAGATGGCTGCAATGTTCCCCTCATTCTTTTGCAGCCGAATGTTATTGCTTTGGAGTTGCACATCGCAATTCCGGATGTTGGGCTGGGACGAGGGCAAATCCGTCATTGTCCAACACGGCGGATAGGCCGATGGACCAGCTTGTGCTTGCCCGCAGGATTGCTAGATAGGCCGCAACAAACCAGCAGGACTTCTTAAGAACCATGGCAACTTTCACGCTCCCGAAGAACTCCAAGATCCGTAAAGACGGCGCAGTGCACCGCGCGGAAAGCGGCGGCCGGATCAAGAAGTTCAAGATCTATCGCTACGATCCGGACAGCGGCCAGACCCCCAGCTACGACACGTTCGAGGTGGACCTGGACGATTGCGGCCCGATGGTTCTCGACGCGCTGTTCAAGATCAAGAACGATATCGACCCGACACTGACCTTCCGCCGCTCCTGCCGCGAAGGGATCTGCGGTTCGTGCGCCATGAACATGAACGGCAAGAACGGCCTCGCCTGCACCAGTGCAATAGAGGATATGAACGGCGAAATCCGCATAACCCCCCTGCCCCACATGGAAGTGGTCAAGGATCTGGTGCCGGACTTCACCCATTTCTACGCGCAATACGCCAGCATCCGCCCTTGGCTGCAAACCGTGACCCCCACGCCGAGCGGCAAGGAACGCTTGCAATCGCCCGAGCAGCGCGAGCAGCTGGACGGCCTATACGAATGCATCCTGTGCGCCTGCTGCTCCACCGCATGCCCATCCTATTGGTGGAACAGCGACAAGTTCCTCGGTCCCGCAATCTTGCTGCAGGCCTATCGCTGGCTGGCAGACAGCCGCGACGAAATGACAGGTGAGCGCCTGAACGAGCTGGAAGACCCCTTCCGCCTCTACCGCTGTCACACCATCATGAACTGCGCGAATGTGTGCCCCAAGGGCCTCAGCCCGGCCAAGGCCATCGCCGAGACCAAGAAAATGATGGCCGAACGCACGATCTGATCGGGCGCGACGCTTGAAAAAGCCCCCATCCTTCTTCGATTGCGAGCCGATCGATGGAGAACCTGGCTGGTATAGCTGGGACCTGAAGGACGACACGCGCTTCAACGCGGTCGTCATGGGCGAGTTGCGCGTGCGACAGGAAGGCGACCGCGCGCGGCTCAGGATGATGCCGGAGCGAAAGCACACCAATCTGCAGGACATGATCCACGGCGCTGTCACGCTGTCGCTGATCGACATCGCGCTGTTCAGCGGAATGCACATGCTGCGCGAAAGCGATGCCGGAATGGCGGTGACGCTGGAGCTTTCCACGCAGTTCATCGGCGGCGGTAAGGTCGATGAGCCGCTCGATGCAGTGGTTGAAGTGCTGCGCGAGACACGGCGCCTGATGTTCCTGCGCGGCGAAGTGGTTCAGGGCCCGAATGACGAGCACCTGGTCGCGGCCTTCAGCGGTATGGTGCGCAAGGCGTCTGCTCCGAAAGCAGGCAAATGAGCAGCATACTGGCGCGCTACAATGCGCTGGTAGAAGCAGGCGAGCTACGCCCAGACGCAGAGCAAGCCGCCGTCGCCGAGCGACTGGAGGAATTGCAAACTGCGCTGGAGGCGACACCGAAGCGCGGTTCGATCATCTGGCGCGCCCTTAAGGGCAAACCCGAAGCACCCAAAGGCGTCTATATGTGGGGCGGAGTCGGTCGCGGCAAATCGATGCTCATGGACCTGTTCCACGGCGCGCTGGATATAAAGGGCAAGCGCCGCGCCCACTTCCACGCTTTCATGCAGGACGTTCACACCCTGCTGAGGGAGGAGCGCAAAAAGGAGAGCGGCGATCCCATCCCGCCAGTCGCTGCCAGAATCGGAAGCAATCTGCGCTGCCTCGCCTTTGACGAGATGGTGGTGAACAACAGCGCCGATGCGATGATCATGAGCCGCCTGTTCCGCGCACTGATCGTGGATGAAGGTGTGACGATTGTCGCCACTTCCAACCGACCGCCCTCCGACCTCTACAAGGACGGACTGAACCGCGAGCATTTCCTCCCCTTCATCGCTCTGATCGAGGACCGACTGGACGTGCTTCCCCTCAACGGCCCGACCGATTACCGGCTCGACCGTCTCGGTGATTTGGAGAACTGGCACACACCCTTGGGCGAGTCCGCAACGGCACAGGTGCGCGAGGCGTTCTTCCGACTGACCGATTACGATCCCGACACCGGCGATGTGCCCTCGATGGAGCTGGCCATTGGCGAGAAACGGTCGATCCACGTAACGCGCGCGTTGAAAGGCGTCGCAGTGTTCAGCTTCAAACGACTTTGCAGCGAAGCACGCGGCGCGCCCGATTATCTCGCCATCGCACAGGCATTCCACACCGTCATCATCGTCGGCATCCCGCAGATGGGCCCGGACATGCGCAACGAAGCGGCGCGTTTTGTTACACTGATCGACGCGCTCTACGAATACCGCGTCAAACTGTTCGCCACCGCCGATGCGGAGCCGGATGACCTGTACCGCGCGGGCGACGGCAGCTTCGAATTCGAACGTACAGCGAGCCGTCTGATGGAGATGCGCAGCGCCGACTACATGGCGCTGGGCCACGGCGCATCGGGAAGTGCCGGATAAGGATCAGGCCTGCGCTGCAACCCGCTCCTGCGCCCGTGTCAGCCGTGCCATCAGCTTCAGATCCTGTTCCCGCAATTCAAGTGCTGCATCAGCCCAAAGTTCGGTGATGCGATACAATTCCGCCAGTTCCAGACCCCATGCGACTTTCATCGCCCGGCGCCCGGCAACGAGCCCTGAATGCCTGCGGACCGACTTTTTGAGAAAAGCCCGGCAAGCCTCCTCACCCTCACCATCCTCTGCGAGGTGATGAACTAGCCCCAGATCGTACATTTCCTGAGCGGAATAGGTATCGCTCGAGACAATCAGGCGATCCGCCTGCGCGCTGCCGAGTTTCCGGCTGAGCAAGGCATGTGCACCCATTCCAGGAAAGAGGCCGAACATGATCTCGGGCAGACCGAAGGTCGCGCTCTTCTCCGCGATGACATAATCGAAACTCAGCAGGGCCTCGAAGCCGCCGCCCAGAGCTGCGCCCTGCACCAGACCGACCGTCAGGATTGGCAGGTCCAGTGTTTCGATATTTCGATGGAGAATCTGGCAGCAGCGATGGCCATATTCGACCAGGCCGTCGCGATTACGGTCAAGGATCAGTTGGCGAAACAGCGCCAGATCGCCGCCGTAGCAGAACACGCCCGGAGCCTTGCTCCCCAAAACCAGAAACTGAAGCGGCGCTTTGCCCTCCCCGAAACCGGCCGCAATACCGGACTGCCACGCTTCGAAATCGCCCAGCATGGGCGGAGTAAAGCTGGGCCGGCCCCTGGGACGCATATAGGTCCACAAAGCCTGCGTTTCCGGCTCGTAAGCCAGCTCCAATTCATTCAGTTGAAGCAATTGCTGCGGCATTCCTGCGGGTAATGCCGAAGCGTTCACCGTTGAGGGTCCTGTCGAGGTGAGTGCGTCATCATCTGCATTGTCGACAATGATGCTATCCTCGAATTCCTTATCCAATCGATCCATTGCGCGCGTCCCGTCAGCTTGACAGCTGTCCCTGCCCACCGTGGTAGGCAATTTACAACTTATTACGCAAGGCTGGATTTCCGCTGGGCGGCGATGATTGTGGACAGTCCCGCCATGAAACGGAATCGTCAGTTGCTGGGCTGGATAAGCCCCAGTGACCGGTCCAGCATCATCAGCTGCCACAGCGCCCGGCTGTTGTCCGAGCGCCCACCAATGTGATCCTCTGCCAAGGTGGCGATACGATCCGTGTCAAACCAACCGGTTCGCGCCAAAACACCGCTTGTGGCAATCGCCCGCGCTTCCTTCGCCAGCGGCCCCCGGAACCATTGGGCGAGCGGTGTTACAAAGCCCATTTTTGACCGGTATAGGATGTCTTTGGGAAGATACCGCTCCATCGTGTGTTTGAGCAGATATTTGCCCTGTCTGCCCTTGATCCGGGCGCTGTGCGGCAGTCCAGCGGCAAATTCGATCAGGCGATGGTCGAGCAGCGGCTCGCGAGCCTCCAGACTCGTGGCCATACTGGTCCGGTCGACCTTGGTCAGAATGTCGCCCGGCATCCAGAACTTCAGGTCGGCATATTGCGCCCGGTCCAGCCCGCTTTGCGCAGGGGCGTTCTGCATCATTGCGATGAACGGCTGCTCCGCGCGGTAGTCGCCCAGCGAGCGCTGCATTGTGTCGGTATACAGCAGGGTGCGCTGTTCCGGAGCCATGGCGGACAGACCCCGCGCATACCCTTCCTCACCGCTCTGGGCGAGCGCCTGAAATGTCGACTTGGCACGCAGGAATTGCGGGGCCCAGTCCGCTTTGGGCCATACGCGTCCAAGCGTCCCGAACACCGGCCCGCGCAGACCTGCGGGAAGCAGAGACCGCGCCTGTTCTTCGCGTGCATGAAATACCTGCCTGCGATATCCGGCAAACGCCTCGTCCGCTCCGTCGCCGGACAATGCCACGGTGACATTCTCGCGCGCCAACTGGCACACCCGCCAAGTCGGCAGCGCTGACGCATCGGCAAAAGGCTCGTCGAACATCCCTGCCAGCGCATCCAGCGCGCCGAAATCATCGGGATCGACAATCCGCTCGCGGTGATCGGTAGCGAACAATTGGGCGACTTTCCGGGCGTGCGAAGTCTCGTCCAGCGCAGCAACGTCGAAACCGATGGAGCACGTATTCACCGGCGTGTTGCTGTTTTCCGCCATCAGCGCGACCACGCTGGAGGAATCGACGCCGCCTGAGAGAAAGGCGCCCAGCGGCACATCCGAAACCATCCGCGAAGTGACGCCTTCGCGTAGATGATGGAGTAGCTGAGCTGACAGATCAGCCTCGCTGCCCGTATGACGCCGGCTGAAATCGACATCCCACCACTGCACCGGCTTGGCCGCAGGGGCATCATGACACAGCAGGCGGTAATGCCCGGCAGGCAGCTTCTCCACGCCGCGCAGGATCGAGCGGTGATCGGGCACGTATCCCCATGCGAGGTAATCCTCGACCGCCAGTGGATCGATATCCCGCCGCAGCAGCGGATGCGCCAGCAGCCCTTTAAGCTCACTGGCAAAGGCCAAGCTTCCGTCGCTCAGTTCAGCGGTGAACAGCGGCTTCACGCCCAGCCTGTCGCGCGCCAGAAACAGCGTGTGGTCACCGTGATCGTAAAGCGCGAAAGCGAACATGCCGTTGAACCGGCGCAGGCAATCGGGGCCCCATTGCTGCCACGCGGCCAGAATGACTTCGGTGTCGCCTTGCGTCTGGAATTGGGCCCCGCGCTCCGACAGCTCGGCGCGCAGTTCCTGAAAATTGTAGATCTCGCCATTGAAGACGATGGTCACCCGTCCGTCAGCCGAATGCATCGGCTGCGGGGAGCCTTCCAGATCGATGATCGACAGGCGGCGATGCCCCAGCCCGACCCCTTGTGCGGTCCACACTCCCGAACCGTCTGGCCCGCGATGGGCCAGCGCGTCGGTCATCTGACGCACGCGGGCCGGATCGACGGGCTTCGGCGTGCCGAGATGGAAGAGACCTGCAATGCCGCACATGGGAATGCTCGCTAAGGCACCGCGAGGAACTGGTCCATCCACGCGTCCTGCGGACCTGTGGACCGGCGAAACGCGTTGATAGCATCCAGAGCGGGCATTCCGTCGCGGTCCTCTGCCGAAACAATCAGCGTCAACGTCGGCCGGGGCGATAGCAAAAGCTTGTCGCGCATGGCTTCCAGGGTGAGCCGGGTGGCGCTCGCTGTGGTCACATCGCCGATACGCCAGCTGGTTTCGGTCAGGCGGCGGATACTGCCGAGCGCGAACAGATAATCAGCCTTTGCATCAGCGCGAGGTTGGCCGCCGCGAAGCCAGCGCCAATCGGTTTCGGGCATAAGCGCCCCCTCGCCCTGAGCGGCCGGGTCACGGCCATTGCCCTGCGCGGCATAGGCGGCGGCGAACACATCGACCCGCTGGCCTTGCGCATTGGTATAGCTGGCGAGCAGACGCTTATCAGCTCCGCTGGCGCGCGGTTCCCAATCAAGGGCCATGTCCGGCGAAACTTGTGTCCAGCCCGCCACTGCGGGGGCTTCGAACGTCTCGGGAAGGTCGGCTTCCAATTGCGACGCCAGAGCGCTCCAGATACCAAAACCCAGTACCAGCGCCGCAAAGCCGCCCGCGATCGCCTTGGTGCCGCCCCGACCCTTCTCGAACACGTTGAACCACGGGGAACGGGCCAGCGCTTTCCCGTCGAGCCCCGGCTCTTCCGGATCGCGGTCAAAAAACCGCCAGCCTGCGCCAAGGATAAGAACAAGCACGATGGCGAAGAACACCCAGCCATAGAAAATGTGGTCGAACCCGGCCGCGAATTCGATGCCTTGCGACTGCGCGATGTAAATCGTGCCCCATGCCCGCACGCCATTGGCGATAACCGGTATGACGATGCAGGCCGCGATAAATGCAATCCGGCGCGACCAGCGCGTGAAGCAGGTTTGTGCAACAAGCACACCGAGGGCGATCATCGCGACGAGGAATTTAACTCCCGAGCACGCCTCGGCAACTTCGAACAGGCCTGCAGGCGTATCGATAAACACTCCGTCGATCACGGCGGGAATGCCGCTGAGACGCGTAAGCCAGATGACGACATCCGCAGTGATCATTTGCAAGGTCGGCACCAGTTCGTCACCGAACGGCACGAGGAAGACCATATAGGCCAGCGGGAAAAATACGCCTGTGGCCACGCGGGGGCCGAGAATGGCAACCACGCTCATCTGTAGCGCACCGACTGCGCCGGCTTGGGCCACGATATTCACGCCCGCCAATTCGCCGAGCAGCCATACGAACAGCGCTCCTGCGACCAGCACCAATCCAGGGAGCCATGCTTTCGGCTGGAGATGCGCGAGCTCTTCCCGCCTGACCCACACCAGCCACCCCACGATGACCGGTACGAACAGAATATGATTGTAGGTGGAGATGTTCCACCACTGGATCGCCATTTCGACCCATGCCCGGGCAGTCAGAAGCATGAGCGCGGCCCATGCCAAAGCTAGCTGCGCGAGAGGCATCTTCCAAGCTACAGGCAAACGCGCACGCCAATTGCCACTGCGCACATTGTCGAGTGTTAGCTCAGGCGGCATCGCGCATCGCTCCACCAACAATGTCGGACAGGGGGGCGAGCATGGCGTCCCAGCCCTGCTCCCGCATGACAAATTCACGGGCCCTTGCCGCCAGTTTGTCTGCCTCGGCGGAGCTTGCCTGCAAGCGCATTACCGCCTCCACGATGGTATCATCGTCTGGCGCAATCACGAAGTGCTCGCCATCCACCGCATCGATCCCGGTTGCAGCCTCAGGCGAAAGAATGACCGGGCGCGCCATCGCCATCGCTTCCAGCACCTTGTTCTGGATACCCCGCGCAATCGTGAGCGGGGCGATGACCATATCGGCGGATTTGAGGAATGGCTTCACATCGGGAACTTCTCCCCAGATGCGGATACCCGGCTCGCCATCGCGCGCGGTGAGCGCAGCAACCGGGGCGCGACCGACACAATGGAAGACTGCATCGGGCAGAGCTTCCCGGATGCGCGGCATCAGCCCATCGATCATCCGCAGCGCAGCGTCGATATTCGGCGCGTAATCCATCTGCCCGGTGAAGACGAGATTGGGACCGGCGGTTTTTTCCAGCTCCGGCTGAACAGCAACCTTGGCCGGGTCGAAAGTGACCGTATCGATCCCGTTTCGCAGCGCGGTGATCCGCGCACGATCCGGACGCTCCATCCGCGAGGCAAGCAAAGCCGCTTCGTTGTCGCTGATCAGGATGGTGGTGTCGGCCCGGTGGGCAAGACGCTCTTCTTCGCGGGCCAGCAATACGCCTTCGCGCCGGTCGATAAAGGCGCGTGCACCGCCCTTCTCGCCATAGGCCTCGAACTTTGCAGAATCGACATCGCACAGATCAATGACCACGCGCCCGCGATAGTCAGCGGGAACATACTGTCCCATCTGGCCCGAAAATACGAAGATAGCGTCGATCGCATGGCGGGCCAGCGTATCACGCACAAAACCATGCAAGCGCGCGTGATCGAAGGCCGTCAGGCTGACAGGCTTGCCGGAAAGCACCGCTTCGACACCTGCCAGTGGCAGCGGTTTGCTCCGTTTGATCAGGCAGTGGCTTGCCGCCACGGCAGCGAGCTCGCTCTCGGCCGCCATATCGGCCGCAGTTTCGCCGAAGGTCGCAACATGCACGCGGTGCTCTTTCGCCAGATGGCGCAGCAGATGGTGCGAGCGGATCTTGTCTCCGCGATCGGGCGGAAACGGGATCCTGTGCGAGAGGAACAGGATATCGCCCATCAGGCGAGCCCGCGAGCGATGGGTGGCCCAATGAGATTGGCGATCGGCACAGGAAGTTTCTTCCACAGCGCGATCTTGCGCTGATAGGCATCGCTGGTGGGATCGACGTCGCGTGCTTCCACACCGTCGGCAGACCAGCTGGAATAGCTCAGAGGTTCAGGCTCGAAGCCCCAGTTCTTCTTGAACGCATAGGGTCCACTACCCGTTTTACTGCGCCCGAAATCGAACGCGATGCAGCCCCTGCGGCGAGCGTGGCACATCAGCTCGTAATACATCACTTCGTTGGCGCGCAGAGTACGGGCATCCCACACTCCGCCGCCCCAATAGGGCATCACATCACCGCGATGATAGAGCGACAGGACGCTGGAGACTGGCCGATCCCCGTCCCACACGGTCAGAATGTCGGCGTCGTCTTCGAATGCATCCAGCACCGCATCGAACAGGCTGCGCGGGAAGACCGGCGTGCCCAGATTGCGGACGCTTTCCGAATAGCAAGCGTAGTGAGCAGCGCGGTCGGACTCCGTGACGCCAGTCGTGATCCGCAGCTCGTTCTTCAGGCCCTTGCGCACTTCGGCACGCGCCTTGCGCGGAATGGCCAGCAATTGCGCCTCATCATCCTGCGCAAGCTCGCTGCGGAAACCGCAATGGCTGTCGGTCTGGACACTCCAATCTTCGGGAGCATCGCCGCCGCGCAATTCGACGGAGGCATAGGACCGGCGCGCCGCCAGTTCCTGAGCTGCGCGGGCAAGGCGTTTGCCGGTGCGGGGATCGCTTGCAACAATTCCGCCATCGACAGCAAAACCACTGGAGGCAAGCGCGCTCGGAAAGAGCGGAGAATGCACTTCGGTAAGCGGCAGCCAACCGGTCATTGTTCCGCCCCGCTCAGCAATCAGGCCCAAGGCCTTCTGCCCGGTCCCGCGCTCCACTGCGCAAAGCCAGCGCGGCAGATGAAACGGCGATGCACCATGCGAAAACACAAACTGCTCGATCCGCGCAGCCTCGCCCGGATCGGACAAGTCCGCCAGCATCACGGTTTCCTCACACAGACCGAAAGGCGCATTCATGCTGCCAGCTCCTTTGCGAGCGGCGCTTGACGGTGTGCCAGCATGTCCATGCGGCCCCACTCGAACTCATGCACCAGCTCGCCAAGCTTGCCCGCCATCTTGTCCAGATTGGTGTAGTGGCGCAGGCGCGACTTCACCGGAGCATTCTCGACACGCGGCTGGTTTGGATCGATTTCCCACGGGTGGAAATAGAAGATCGCCGGGCGTTCTTCGCGCCGATTGACCTGCCGGATCGCCCAGCGGCTGAACGCATAGGGGAGCACGCGGAAAAACCCGCCCCCGCCTGCCGCCACGCGCTTGCCACCCAGAATAGCCGTGGTCACCGGAATCTCGATCAGGTCCGACCATGGCAGCGGGCGGAACGCAAACCGGGGCGCCTCGCGCCAGCCATAATGGTCATGTGTTATCGGCGCGACGCTGGAGGAATAGGCATAGCCCTGCTCAGCCAGCTCCATATAGGCCCACGGCGTGCGCTGATCGATGGAGAAGCTGGGCGCGCGGTAGCCGGTAATCCGCTGGCCTGATGCATCTTCCAAAATCATCCGCGCCAGTTTTAGATCGCCAGCAAACTGCTTGCGGTCGAAAGTGAACACGCGTGCGTGGTCATATCCGTGGCTGGCCAGTTCATGACCGCGCTCGACAATGCGCCGCATCAGCGGGCCGTTGCGTTTTGCGACCCAGCCCAGCGTGAAAAACGTCGCTTTCACATCGGCAGCATCGAACAGGTCCAGAATGCGCAGGACATTGTCCTCCACCCGGCTGGCAAGACTGTCCCACTCGCCGCGTTCAATCACATTTTCGAATGCGCCGACCTGAAACCAGTCCTCGACATCGACAGACAATCCGTTGACGATGCGGGGCTTATTGAGAGCAACTGCCTGCATGGAAATCTGGACCTTCCCGGACTAGGCGGCGCGGCGATCGTCGCGTTCCATCCATTCGATCAGAATGGTGAGAACGTGGCGAACCGATTGCTCCTGCTCGTCGACCCGGGCCTCCAGAGCGGCAATCCGGTGCGACAGATCGGCGGGCACAGCGGGCGCATCGGCCAGCTCGACCACGGCCTGTTGCAATTCGGCAATCTGTGCATCGCGCGACGCGAGCATGGCTTCGACCTGATCCACATCCACACGCGGGGCGTGGTTGAGCGGTGCAGGCGCAGAGACCGCAGGCTCGGGCTTGGCCATCGGTTTCGGAGCAGCCGCCGGGAACGTGCTGTCGCTGACCATTTCTTCCATCACGGAAGACAGCATGGACGCATCGATCCGGGTGCGCTGCTCCACTGCGCCCAGCAGCAATAGCCGCGTGACGATCTGGTTGACCCGGCGCGGGATACCGCCCGTGGCCTGATACAGCTCTGCATAGACACGCTGATCGAAAGCAGGATTGCCTTCCCACCCGACACATTTCAGGCGGTGTTCGACATAAGGCTGCAATTCGGCAGGCTCCATCGCATCCAGATGATGCGCGGCAATGACCCGCTGGCGCAGCTGCTCCAGCTCCTCATGGTTTGCCAGCGTGGCTTTGAATTCCGGCTGACCCAGCAGCAGCAATTGCAGCAACGGATGGCTGCCCAGCTGAAAGTTGGAAAGCATCCGCAGCTCTTCCAGCGCTTCCACCGAAAGGTTCTGCGATTCGTCCACCGTCAGCAGACACCGGCGACCGGCGCGCGCTTCCTCGTGCAGAAATTCCTCGATCGCACCCAGCGCGCTGGCCTTGTCATGCCCATCAATGTCGAGGCCGAAGCTCTGCGCCACAACGTGGACCAGCTCTTCCCCGTCGAGATTGCTGGTGACCACTTGGCCGACAGTCAGACGCTCCGGGTCCACCTTGTTCATCAAATGCGCGACCAGCGTGGATTTACCCGCGCCAACCTCGCCCGTGATGACGATGAAGCCTTCACCCTGAGCCATGCCATAGCCGAGATAGGACAGCGCCTTGCGGTGCGTCACGCTCTCGAAATAGAAGGCCGGGTCCGGCGTGAGCTGGAATGGTCGTGCCGTCAGGCCGTAAAAGTCATCGAACATATCTGTTCCCCGATCAGAAGTCGTAGCGCAGGCCGAACAGGGCGGAGGCGGTCGTCAGATCCTCCGCTGCCAATTCGCTGTCGAGATGATCCACAGCCACCGCAGCGCGGGCCGAGAGGCCCTGCCAGATGTTGCGGTTGTACGATGCGGCTGCGCCCAGAACTGTCGCGTCGCCGCCCAGTCCGGTGCCGTTGTCGATGTAATTGACATAGGCATTAGTGTTGAACCCGGCGTTCCGGCCGATCGGTCCGCTCACGAATGCCGTGGCGTAGTAGTTCTCGTCGGTCAGGCCATCGGCGGCTGCCAGAACCGTGTTCGGCGCGGCCAGGAAGGTCCGGCGATCATAGCCAAGCCCCACCCCAGCACTGAGCCGCCCAAGCTGGCGCGAGTAGTTCGCTGCCACACCGCGGCTGCGATAGACCGAGCTGCGGATCGAGCCGAGCGCGCCGTTGAGGCACCCTCCGCCCTCTGCGCCCGAGGTACAGCCGTTGAAGTCACCCGTGAGCGGATTGCGTCCGGCGGTGAAGTCGGTCGACACTGCGGCCAGCGAGTTGGTCAGCTGACCACCAAAGCCGACAAGCGAGTCGTAGACGGAAACGCCGAGCGAGCTGCGCGAATCCGGCGCATAGGCGAAGGTACCGTAGTAGGTATCGCTGTCATAGCGGCGACCATAGGAGGCCGTCAGCGAGGTGCGCGAAGACGGACGCCAGACCACGCCGACATCCCAGATCAACCCGTCTGTTTCGAAGGCGATCTGGCGCGGAGCGTTGCCGTCGGTGACGAAACGTCCGCTGGAATCGACGATCGGATTGCCATCGACGTCGCGGGCGACATCGCGGCTGGACACCTCGACGTCTTCATAGCCGATCCCGCCGGTAACCGCGAAGGACGGCGTCAGCGGGACGGTCACGCCCGCACGTACATTCAGATCGCGCACGCGTTGGTCGAGATTGGAAATGTCTTCCTGATAGGCGCCGCCGGAAACAGCGAGGCCGACCGGCAACACATCAGCAGGCTTCAGCGCGACACTGGCCGTGGCCGAGTGCACCGTGCTGTCATCAAAGATATCGACCGGAGCCCCTGCCCCGTCGAGAGGAACGACATCCGGCCCTTCGACACGGTTGTAGCCGAAAAGATATTGGGCAGAGACTTGCGCTGCGCCTACCTGCGTGGCGAGCGTTGGCCCGGCATACACAGAGTAGATCTCGCTTTCGGTGTCTTCGCCGATCCCTTCGATCGAATTAAAGGTCGAGGAACCGCTCTGGCCAACGCTGGTCCGTGCGGCCAGGGCACCGGCTTCCACCGTCAGCACCTGAGGCACGACCGAAGTGTAGCCGCGCGCAATGCCGGTGATGGTGTCGCTGTCTACAGCAGCATCGCCGTATCCGATATTGCGCTCGTAGCGCACCGAGACAGAGCCGCCATTGTTGCGGCCCTGAACCGATGCATCGACGCCTGCTGCAAGCTGCGTATAGGTGACGGTATCGCTGCCCGGCGATATCTCCTGCAGGACAACCTGGCTGGCCTCGATATAGGGCGTGATACGCGCGCGCTGCCGGGTGTTTTCCGGCTCGGCGCGGCCGCCAAAGGGCTCGGCAGACTGGCTCGAGCCGCCGCCACCACCGGTGACTTCGTCATTGCCATAATATTGCGCTTGCGCGGTGGCCGGAATGGCCAGAGCAACAATCGCGGCGGAAAGCATGAATTGGGCGCGCATTATTCGTCCCCTCACTGGTAATAGGACCCGAAGCGGCGACCGCTCGGGCTGAAATTGGTGGCGTTCAAAAGCAGTTTGATGTCCTCACAAGCGGACAGCAGTTGATAGGCATCTTCCAATGCGCTGCGCCCCGTCTGGTCGGCGCGGGCGACGAGAATGCCCTGCCCGACATGCTTGGCGAGTTCTGCGGCGGCCGACGCGGCCAGTGCGGGCGGCGTGTCGAAGATGACGATCCGGTTGGGATGCCCCTGCGTCAGACGGTCGAGCACCTCGGCAGTCCGGCTGCTGGCCAGATATTCGCTGTCGGTGGTCGACTGGCTGCCGCTGGGAAGAACCCAGAGATTGCCGATATCGGTCCGCATGACGTGGTCTTCGACGTGACAATTCTCGTCTGCCAGCGCGTCCATGAAACCAGTGCCTGCCGGTATTCCGAGCGTTTCGGGCAAGCTTGGCTTGGCGAAATCTGCATCGACGAGAAGTATCTCGAGATCCTTTTCCGCTGCCAGAGCGATTGCCAGGTTGACCGCACAATAGGTCTTGCCCTCGTCCGGATGGGGCGAGGAGATCAGAATACGGCGCGCCAGAGATGTGCCGGTTTCCCGTGCGGCGCCCAGCACCTGACGCTTCACGATGCGGAATTCCTCCAGCAAAGCGCTAACCTCGCCATCGGGATCGATCAGGCCCTGATCGCGCAAAAGTTCGCGGTCAACATTGAACGGCTTGCCGCGAAACGGCGTTGCATGCCCCGGCGCATCAATGGTGGCAGGAACGTTCGATGTTTGAGTCGCTGGAACCTGCGAGCTTACCTGCGGACTGGCCGCGCCTGGCATTTCCTCGTTCATCAGCTTGGCACGCACCCGTGCAGCCAATGTTTCCAGATCGGGCATCTCCTGAGCAGGAGCCGGTGCGGGCGCAGCTTGCGCTGTTGCAGCCGGGGATGCCGTAGCATCCTTGCGCTTCACCGGGCGCGCACGTTTCATCGGCGCATCAGCCAGCTTGCCGGGCATAGGAGCTGGCCCGAATTCGCTCAGGCCAAAGGCACCGCTGGCGCGTTCGAACAGCGAGCTATCGCCGCCGCTGCTTTTCTCTGGCTCTTCGGGGAGCGGGATTTTCTTATGTTCGGTCATTGTCTGATCCCCCTCACGCTACCGTGCCAACCTGGACAAACTCGATTGCCAGCAGGATCGCGAAGACCCCGGCGAGAGCAGCGGATGCGGCGTAGAACATCTTCATTTTGCGGGCCTCGATGGCGCGCTGGCCATCCGTCATGGTGCGCGAGATGGCACCAATGACGGGCAGCTCCATCGCCCGTTCGAGCGAAGCCGTCGTGCTGAAGGTCGATTTGATCTGGCTGAGGCCGAAGGCTGCGCCGACGCCTGCACCCAGACCCACAATCAGGACACCCAGCAGCAACAGGGGCCGATTGGGCGCTGCCGGTTTGCGCGGCAGAGCAGGCGGTACGATAACGTCGAATTTGAACGAGCTGCGCTCGCTCTCGACCTGACCACGCAGCTTCATTTCCTCGCGGTCCTGCAGCAGATCGTCATATTTGGTCTTCAGCACTTCATAGTCGCGGCTGATGCGCTGGGCCTCTGCGGCCAGAGCCGGCTCACTTGCCTGATCGGCAATCAGGCTGGACATGTCCGCCTGCAGAGAGGCCTTGCGGGCCATGAGGGCCTGAACATTGGCCTGACGCTCGGCGCGAATGGAAACCAGCGAGCTGTAGGCCGGATTAGGCGAGCTGGTGGAACGACTCGTCTGCGGACCTTCGGCAGCCGCCTGCTGACGCAGGAGGCCAACTTGCCGCTCTGCAGCGATTACATCCGGGTGGTTGCTGGTCAGGCCGCGTGCACGCAAACCGGCAAGCTGGGCCTGAGCCTGCGAAAGCGCCGCGGATGCAGAACCCTGCGGCGACTGGATCGGGGGACCCTGGAGCGTCTCCGGCGTACCGGCGAGCTGGCCCTGAATCGCTGCCAATGCGCTTTGCGCCGCTGCCAGATCGGCATCCACGCCGCGCATTTCCGTGCGCAGTGCGCCGAGCTTAGTGGAAATGGCAGCCGCGCCGCCAATCAGTTCGGGATGCTCGGCCTCGAAGGCTGTACGGCGGGCTTCGGCCGCTTCCAGCTCGGTCGCGCGTTCGGCCAGCTGCTGGTCAAGAAAGACCACCGTTTCGGCCACTTCGCCGCGATTACCGGCAATGTTTTCCTCGCGGAAAATATCGATCAGCTTCTGCACCACATCCTGCGCAAGGGCAGCGTTCTGCGCATCGGAAAGGTGCCCCTTGCCGATGGTCGCGGTGATTTCGAAAAGATTGTCTTCTTCGCTCGTGATCGAGACGTCTTCGGACAGACTGCCGATCTCGCGCTCCATCTCGCGCGGAGTGGAGACCCCCTCGCCCAACTTCGTGGAGCGAATGACCTTCTCGAGATTTTCCGAGCCCGCCAGCGTCTGTTTGACGCGCGCGATGTCGGTCTTGTCACTACCGGCAATACCAATCTGCTGGGCGAGCACGTCGTCCAGCTGAATGAATATCTTTGATTGGGCTTCGTAGCTGTTGGGGATCATGGCGACCACCAACCAGCCGAGCAAACAGATCGCCCAGGCCACACCCAGCACCAGCCACTTGCGGGCCCACGCCGAGTATACTGCCGATCGGAGCTCGTCGAAAACTTCGTTCATGGTCAGGAGCGCCCTTAGAAATTGCTCTCGGGGATGATGATCACGTCACCCGGACGCAGCATCACATTGGCTCGGCTGTCGCCGCGCTTCAGAAGATCGGAAAGCCGCAGGCCGTATTCGGTCTGACGCCCGGCCCGCGGATCGAAACGAATCAGCTTGGCCCGGTTGCCGGCGGCGAATTCGGACAGGCCGCCAACTGCGATCATCGCATCCAGCACCGTCATATTCGCGCGGTACGGGATCGAAGCCGGCTGAGCGGTCGCGCCAATGACACGGACCTGCTGGCTGAATGTGCCGGCAAATTCGGTCACGATGACCGACACAATCGGCTGCTCGATAAATTGGGAAAGCTGAAGGCGGATATCTTCCTGCAGCATCGCCGGGGTCTTACCCACGGCAGGCATGTCGGTGACCAGCGGGATCGTGATGCGCCCATCGGGCCGGACCTGAATGGCCTCTGCGCCCAGTTCCGGGTTGCGCCACACATGGATCGACAGCTTATCCAGCGGGCCGATCACATATTCCTGGCTCGGACCCTCCTGAGCAGCCACAAATGCCGCAGGCGGCAGTTCGGGACCGCCCCCTGCACCGGCGCAGCCCGCCAGTGCCAGAGTGGAGACGACCGAAGTCGCCAGAACTTTCGAGATGCGGATGTACGACATCGAAACGCTTCCTTGATCCAACCCGTGAGGAGCGCAGCATTCCGGCTAGTCCGGATACACTGGTCCCCGCGATTTGGAGCGTTTCTCGCCAAAAAGGGTGAACATCTCGTTAGTTTTCGGCGGTTTTCGGTGGGTTATCCCGATACGGGACATCAGACCTGTAAAGGTTAAGCGAGCGTTTCCCTTGCCGGACCCTGCCCGAGAAAGGCCGATGGGGATGCTGTGGCGCCATAAGCACCGGCGCAAAACACGGCGACCAGATCGCCAACTTCGGCGCGTGGCAGTTCAGCCCGATCCGCCAGTCTGTCGAGCGGTGTGCACAGGCAACCGACCACACTGGCCATGTCATCCACCGGTGCAGAGAACCGGTTGGCAATAGCGACAGGATAGTTGCGCCGGATCACCGTTCCGAAATTGCCCGAGGCCGCCAATTGGTGATGCAGGCCGCCATCGGTGATGAGAAAAGTCTCCCCGTGGCTGTCCTTCCGGTCAACAATTCGTGTGAGATAAACTCCTGCAAGACCGACGAGATAGCGGCCAAGCTCGATACACAGATGCGCATTTTCCAGTGATTCCGGCAGCTCGGCGAACCGATCAGACAAGGCCGCGCCAATGGCTGACACGTCCAGTTCCTCGTCACCGTGGAAGTAGGGAATACCAAAGCCGCCGCCCATATTGAGCTTGGGCAAGGCCTCGCCGATATCCACCGCGATCCGGTCCGCCAGAGTCAACACATTGGCCTGCGTCTCGATTATCGCCTCAGCCGAGAGAGCCTGCGAGCCGGTATAGATATGCAGCCCGCGCCAACCGGCTCCGGCTGCGATCAACTCCCGACCAAGCGCTGGCACACGCTGCGCATCGACCCCGAATTGCTTGGCCCCGCCGCCCATCTTCATGCCCGATCCCTTCATATCGAAATCGGGGTTTACACGAATGGCGAGACGGGGCGTGGTGCCCAGCATATCGGCAATGGCCAGCGCGCGGCGGGCCTCGTTTTCGGATTCAAGATTAAGCGTAACGCCCGCAGCAATGGCCGCTTCCAGTTCCGCGTCGCGCTTGCCCGGCCCTGCGAAACTGACTCGCGAAAGGTCAAAACCGGCGGCGCGCAGGATCTCCAGCTCTCCCCCCGACGCAATGTCGAAACCATCGACCAGCGGAGCCATGTGTTGCAGCACAGGCTCGAAGGGATTGGCTTTGACAGCGTAATTGATGCCCAGCCGCTCCGGCATTGCATCACGCAGCATGGCCATCCGCCCGGTCAGACGATCACGCGAATAGACAAACAGAGGCGTCCCGCCCGCCTCCTCGACCAGCGCGGACGCGGTCTTGCCCGCAATGGCCAATTCGCCATTCACGGTCTCGTAGCCCTGAGGGATAGGACCAAGCGGTTTGGGTTTCACACTCATGCCCCGATCTCCCGCGCGAGCGCCGTCCTGTCCAGCTTCCCGTTGGGATTAATCGGCATTTGCTCACGCCAATGGATGACCTGCGGCTGCATGAAATTGGGCAGTTCCTTCGCAAGAGCAGCGGGAAGCTGATCCTCGCCGTTTGCAACACCAGGTTCGGCCCGCACGACCAGGTGGACTGCATGACCCAGCCGGTCATCCTTCACCCCCAGCGCCACCGCCTCTGCCACAAGCCCGGTAGCAAGCGCCGCTTCTTCCACTTCCTGCGGGCTGATCCGGTTGCCCGCGCTTTTGATCATCGCATCACGCCGCCCGACAAAATGCAGCAGGCCCTGCCCATCGCGCCGCACACGGTCGCCCGACCAGACGGCGGTCCCGCCATAGTGCGAGGCGGCGGGCGCAGGCTTGAAGCGTTCGGCAGTCCGCTCGGCATCCTGCCAATAGCCTTGCGCGACCAGCGGCCCGCAATGCACCAGCTCCCCTTCTTCATCGGGCGCGGCCACTTCGCCGTCATCATTGATGACCAATATCTCCGCGAAAGGAATGGCGGTGCCCATCGAAGTAGGATTGCTGTCCACCAGCGCGGGATCGAGATAGGTCGAGCGAAAGGCTTCGGTCAGACCGTACATCGGAAAGAGCCGCGCATCGGGAAAGATTGTCCGGAGCTCGCCCACCAATTGCGTGGTCAGAGCTCCACCGGAATTGGTCATGCGCCGCATCGGAGCGACGGCTTCTGCGGGCCAGTCGGTTTCCGTCAGCTGGACCCAAAGCGGAGGAACGGCGGCGAGTGTTGTCACACCGTGTTTCGCACAGGCCTTCACCACATCGCGGGCAAACAAATAATCGAGCGGGACGACACTGGCCCCGGCATACCATGCATTCAGCAACTGGTTCTGGCCGTAATCGAAGCTGAGCGGTAGCACGCCCAAAACCACATCATCGGCGGCTATGCCAAGATAATCCGCCACGCTGACAGCGCCCAACCACATATTCGCATGGCTCAGCATCACCCCCTTGGGCCTTCCGGTGGAGCCGCTGGTATAAAGGATCGCCGCGAGGTCATCGGGATCGTGCGAGGATGGAGCCATGGTGCCGCCAAACGCTTCGGCCGCGGCCCACGTTTCCTTTTCGTCCATCACCTGGCAGGTTGCGGACGCATCGCTCTCCTCCAGCGTCTTCAAACGCGCCGCCGTCCCCAGCAGCATCACCGGCTCGCAATCGTCCAGAATATGCGCAACCTGAGCGCGCTTCAGCAGCGGATTGATCGGGACGTGCACCAGCCCCGCCCGCGCACAGGCTAGCGGCAGGAGACATGTAAGCTCTCCCTTGGCTGCCCAGCTAGCCACGCGCGCGCCCTTATCGGGCACCTGATCCGCCAGCCATGCCGCCAGCAGGGCAACACGGCTTCTTAATGCCTGATAGGTAAGCGTGCCCGCACGCAGCGTAAGCGCAGGGTCGTGATCGGCCCCGCGCATCGCCAGATGGTCGAGCGGTTGTGCTTTGATGTCAGGCGTATGCTGCATGGAAACGGAGTAACGTCCTCGTGAATGCGATTGCTGCCAGCTATCACGACAGGGTTAACGTCTTGCAAGGGACGCGTGCATTTGCCTCGTCCCCTTTCGACCGGCCAGAATGGTTTGCGCTGCTGGCGCAGAATGCCCGCCCATTGGTTGCGATGGCAAGCGAGGGCGACGCATTGGCAGCAATGGCGCTGAGCGAAGCCAATGGCCGGATCGAGCCGCTACGCAATTGGTACAGCTTCACATGGCGCCAACTCGCCCCCGATGGAGCGGAGGGCGACCGGTTGCTGACTAGTATCGCCCGCGATCTGCGCAGTCGGTCGCACCGCGTCACGCTGTGGCCCGTGCCCGACGAAGATGGCTCTGCCACGCGGCTGGAGCAAGCGTTTCGCAATGCGGGGTGGAATGTTCTGCGCGAGCAATGCGACCACAATCACATACTGCCGGTTAAAGGCCGCAGCTTTGCCGAATATTGGGCCAGTCGCCCGGGCCGGATGCGCACGACGCTCAAACGCAAGGCGAAGAAGGTCGACGTGGAACTGCTGACGCGGTTCGATGTTGCGGCGTGGGATGCCTATGAGGCAATCTATGCCGAAAGCTGGAAGCCGGAGGAAGAAACGCCCGGCCTGCTGCGCGCTTTTGCGGAGGAAGAAGGCGAAGCTGGCCGTATCCGTCTGGCGATTGCACGCCATGACGGTGAACCGGTCGCGGCGCAATTCTGGACCGTGGAAGACGGCACAGCCTATATTCACAAGCTCGCCCACCGGGAGGCGCACAAGACCCTGTCGGCCGGCACCACGCTCAGCGCCGCACTGTTCGAGCATGTGATCGATACGGACGGCGTGTCGCTGATCGATTTCGGAACTGGCAATGATCGCTACAAAGCCGACTGGATGGAGGAAATTCGCCCGCGCTATCGTATCGACTGCCTCGATCCACGCCAGGCCGCCGCCTGGCCGCCACTAGCAAAACGCCGGATCGGCGGAATCGCGGCGCGCCTTGCGCCTAAAGCCGCAGAAAGCTAGGGAGCGGCCCACTTTCGACCGTGGGTGAATTCACAAGCATGACCGACCAGTCCGCTCTCCCAAAGAACAATTCCCTGCGCAGCCGCGCGTCCATCGACAGCGACCTGCGCAGCATCTTGTGCGACGTGCTGGGTCTCGACGTGGACGAGGTCGAGACCTTCGACGCCGACACCGGCCTGTTCGGTCATCTGCCGGAGCTCGATTCCATGGCGGTCGCCGGACTGCTGACCGAGATGGAAGACCGTCTGGCCATCATGATCGAAGACGACGATGTTGACGGCGAAATGCTGGAGACCTTCGGCGGCCTGCTTGCCTTTGCCGAAGCCAAAGTCGCGGAAAGCTAAGCACCGCAATGTTTGCGGTCTGGCCCTGCCCCCTGCCGGGTGGTGAAACCGCAGAGGAAAATGTCCGCCTTTTCGATGCCGGGCGCGCTCAGCGTTTGCTGGTTATCCCTCCGCTGTTCGATGAGCACAACAAGCTGCGCCACCAGTTGGTCGAGGTAATGCGGCGGCTGGATATGTCGGACATCGACAGTTTTCTCTTCGATCTGCCGGGCTGCAATGAGAGCACCCTTCTTCTTTCCAAGCAATCATTGGCCAGCTGGCGAAACGCCGTCGAAGCAGCAATCTCGCATTTTCGTGCGACACATGTGCTAGCGGTGCGCGGTGGCGGACTGCTAGTGCCGGATACAATCTCCGGCTGGCTGTATGGCCCCGTGGCAGGCAAACAATTGCTTCGTTCCATGCTTCGCGCGCGAGTGATTTCCTCGCGGGAAGCAGGCACGGAAGAGAGCGCAGAAACACTGTCTGAAATTGCCCGCAGTGGCGGGATCACGCTGGCTGGCTGGACCATCGGCCAGGACATGTTTGCCGAGCTCGAAGCGTCCGAAAAACCGGTGCCAGAGAACCTTGTAATCATCGAACAATCCTCCGTCGGCGGGTCTCCCCTATGGCTGAGGGCAGAGCCCGATTATGATGCGGCGCAGGCAGACGCGCTCGCGGCGCTGATTGCTGATGGCATCTTGGGCACGGGGCCAAGCGAATGAGTCGCCTTCACCTTGCCTTCGGCTGCGGAAGCTCCAAACTCGCCGGTACGCTCGATACGGCACCCGCCAAAACCGGCCTGATGATCGTGAGCGGGGGGAATGAGCTGCGCTCCGGTGCGTTCTCGGGCCAAGCCCATATGGCCGCGCGGATGGCCAAGGCTGGCTTTCCCGTCTTCCGGTTCGACCGGCGCGGCATCGGCGACAGCGAAGGCGACAATCGCGGGTTCCAGAAGAGCAAGAAGGATATCGCAGCCGCGCTAGAGGCGTTCCGCGCTATAACGCCAACGATGGAGAAGGTGGTCGGGCTGGGCAATTGCGATGCGGCCAGCGCGCTGATGCTGGCGGGCGGTGCGGGCTGTGACGCGCTGGTCCTCTCCAACCCATGGACCATCGAACAGGCGGAAGATGCTGGCGAGGCGGTTGATCTGCCGCCCGATGCCATCCGCGCGCGCTATCTGGCCAAGCTGAAGAACCCCCGTGAATTGTGGCGGCTGGTCAGCGGCGGCGTGGATTTGCGCAAACTCGCCGGGGGCTTGCGCGGCTCTGTCGGCAAGGCGCCCCCACCCAGCGGATTGGCCGAGAGAATGCGGCACGGCATCGCCGACTATCAGGGGCGCGTGCACATCCTGCTCGCCGGAAATGACCGCACAGCGCAGGCCTTTGCGGCATCATGGCCGAAGGATGACGACCGGGTGCACCAGTGTGACGGCGCAAGCCACGCGTTCGTCGAGGAACACGCCCGCCAATGGTTCGACGATCAGGTTCTGGCTGCGCTGCGAAAAGTCTGACGCACCTTAGCGCACAAACAGGCTGGCCAGCTCCACATGGGTGCTCCAGCGGAATTGCCCGACCGGGCGCAATTCCTCGCAGCGGAAGCCTGCTTCGATCAACGCCTTGGCATCCTTAGCCCAGCTTGCCGGGTTGCAGCTGATATAGACCACCCGCTGCACATCGCTGGCCGCAATCTGGAGTACCTGCTCTCTCGCACCGGCACGTGGCGGGTCGAGCAGGATTGCATCAAAAGCGGAGCATTCCTTCGCGTCCAGCGGATTACGGAACAGATCGCGGTGGGCGTATTCGATGGGGCGCGCTGCACGCCGTGCCGGGACATTGGCCGCGAGCACGATATCGCGGGCCGCCTCGACAGCAACGATCTGCGTCTCCCCGGCCAAGGCAAAAGCAAATGTGCCCAGCCCCGCAAAGAGGTCTGCAATCCTCGCGCAGCCGCCAAGCCAATCCTTTGCCGCTGACACCAGCGCGCCTTCTCCATCGCTGGTAGCCTGCAAAAACGCGCCCACAGGAAAGGGCACGATTGCCGTGCCCAAAGTGACGGTGGCAGGTTCCGGCTCCCACACGGTTTCCGGGCCATATCCATGATCGACGCTCAGCCGCGCCAGACCGTGATCGCGGGCGAAATCGAGCAGGCCTTCGGTCTGTTCCAATCCCTCGGGCACCGCGCCCTTCAGCCCGAGATCGACCCCCTGGTCGACCAGCGTCAGCGAGACGTCGCCCGCCCGTGCTTGCGGCCATTTGGCTAGCATCGTCCGGATCGGGGCGACCAATGCGAACAGATCGGGATGCAGTACCGGGCATTCCTTCATATCGACAATCTTGTGCGATCCGCCCTCGCGAAAACCCAGTACGATCCGCTTGCCAGCGCGCTGGAAATGCAGGGTCGCGCGGCGGCGAGACTGTGGCGGAGAAAGATGCGGCGGAGCGATCGTTTCGGCAGTGATCCCCTGCCCCTCGGCTGCCAGCACCACCCGATCATGGACGAAGCCCGCCAGCGCTTCATCATCGGCGTGCTGCAATTGACAGCCACCGCATTTGGCAAAGTGTCGGCAGGCGGGGGCAACATGATGCGGGCCATGCTGCAAAGTGGCATCGGGCAGCAGAATATCGCCTGTCACCCCGCCCTTGGCATGGCGGCCGTCGGCGGTGATGCCGTCACCGCGTGCGGCGATGCGGATGATGGTGTTGGGGTCGGTGTCAGTCACAGGCAGGCCGCGTAGGCGTCTTGCAGAGCCGCGACCAGCCCGTCGGCCGAAAAAACCGGACCGGAGAGCCGAGCGGCCTCGCCATGAAGCCACACCGCCTCACGCGCGGCCTGACCCAGAGGAGTGCCGGTCGCGAGGCGGCTTGCGATCAATCCGGCCAGCACATCGCCCGTTCCGGCGACCGATAGCCAGGATGGAGCCGGAGGAGCGATTGCAGTGCCCCTGCCTTCTTGTGCGATAAATGTGTCTGCACCTTTGGCAACGACGGTGGCTTGCGTCGCTCGCGCAATTGCCTGAGCCTTCAGGAGCTTCTCGGGCGCGCCTTCGGTTGATGGCTGCGCGCAATCATACGCGTTGAGCAAGGCTGCCAGTTCCCCCTCATGCGGGGTCAGGACTAGCGGACTCGGAAGCTTGGGAGAGAATTCCGGTCCAATCGCATGCAGAGCATCGGCATCCAGCACTGTCGGCACATCGCGTTTCAGGCCTAGCACATGCGCCAACCGGGCCTTCGCCTCGGCTTCGCGCCCCAACCCCGGCCCGATGACGATCGCAGCAATTCTGGGATCGCGCAGCGCTTCCTCCAAAGGACGCTGATCCACCACGATGCTGTCTGGCAGGCCATGCGGAGCATAATCGCAAAGCAGCTTCACATATCCGGCACCGCCATGCTGCGCCGCCCGCGCACAAAGCGCTGCTGCACCGGGCATCGCGCCCGCCACCACCGCCACGAGACCGCGCGTATATTTGTGCGCCCGCGCAGAGGGTCGCTGCAAGGACGGCTTGCCGATCAACTGCGCTTTTCCATCGTCGATATTCAAACCGATATCGATTAGCACCCGCCGTCCCATCACCGCCGCAGCGGGCATAGCCCAATGCGCCCATTTCCACGCGCCCAGCGCCATAGTGATGTCATAGTGAGAAAGGTCATGGAACAGACGCGCGTCGTCGCTCCCCACACCCGAAGGCAGATCCACCGCAATATGGGTGGCGTGCGTCCCGCGCAGGTCTTGCAACATCGCCCATAATTCGTTCGACAGAGGCCGGTTCTGGCCGGAGCCAAACAGGCAATCGACGAAGACATCGGCAGCCCGCGTCTCGTCCTGCGGAATAACCGCACCGTCATAGCCCGGGCGCGCCTGCTTCGCGCTGTCGGTGGCGGGTTCCATTGGAGCGACCACCGCCACATCGCAGCCCTGCCTGTGGAGCCAGGTCGCGATCACATAACCGTCGCCGCCATTGTTGCCGGGCCCGCACAGCACGGTGACACTGCGCCCGGCGGCTACGCGCCAGACCCATTGGGCGGCGGCGTTGCCCGCGCGTTGCATCAATTCAAATGGAGGCAGGCCTGCATCGAACAGCGCCTGCTCGGCCGCCTGTACCTCGGCGACCGTCAGGACCGGATCACGACCCCGCATTGTCCGCCGGATCAACGCCCTCGGGTTCTGCTTCGCCCTCTTCAGTCTCACCGGTTTCCGGAGCCTCATTCATCCGTCGCGCCGGGAAACGGTAGCGGTCACTGCCCACTGTCAGCTCCAGCGTATCCCCCGCCAGACTGCGCGCAGCCTGATCCGCCCCGTCAAAGGCGGTCAGCCCGCTGCCATCGCTGGCCAGCGTAAACCGGCGGAAACCGCCTCCGGGATGATGCACCACCAGCACCGCCTCGCCATCGACTTCGGTCCGCTCGACCGGACATTCGGCGGCATATTCGCTCCCGATCCCGATAGCGCACTCGACGATTTCCGCGCCAGGTTCCTCGATCGGATCGGGCGCAGGCGGCGGAGCATCGCTGCCACAGGCGGCCAACATGCCAACAGGAGCAATTAGAGCGAGACTAGATATCCGCATAGACATGACTTTCCGCCGCAGCCCCGGGATGCGTGAGTGCCCCCTTATATGCCGGCCCGACATTCTGCGCATAGCGCCACAAGGCCCCTGCACCATAATCGTTGCGATGCGGTTTCCAATCCTTGCGGCGGGCCTCCAGCTCGGCCTCGTCGACCTGCAGATCGATTGTCCCTGCTTCGGCATCGATAGCGATCATATCGCCATCCTTGATCAGTCCGATGGGCCCACCCGCAGCCGCTTCCGGCCCAACATGCCCGATGCAGAACCCGCGCGTCGCGCCGGAGAACCGGCCATCGGTGATCAGCGCCACCTTCTCGCCCATTCCCTGACCATACAGCGCCGCCGTGGTGGAGAGCATCTCGCGCATTCCCGGGCCGCCCTTGGGCCCTTCGTAGCGGATGACCACCACGCTGCCCTCGGCAATCTTGCGCGCTTCGACAGCGGCGAAGGCGTCTTCCTCGCATTCGAAAACTTGCGCCGGACCAGTGAATTGCAGCCGCTCCATACCTGCGACCTTCACGATAGCACCTTCTGGTGCGAGCGAGCCCTTCAGCCCGACAACACCGCCGGTTGGCGTGATCGGCGTCTTCACATCGTAAAACACCTTCTGGTCTGGGTTCCACGTGATCTCGTCGATATTCTCGCCCAGCGTCTTGCCGGTCACGGTGATCGGTTCGGGATCGAGGAAGCCGCCATCCAGCAGCGTCTTCATCGCCATGTAGACACCGCCCGCCTCATGCATATCCTTCGCAACATATTTGCCGCCGGGTTTCAGATCGGCGATGTAAGGCGTGGATTTGAACATCTCGGCCACGTCAAACAGGTCGAAATCAATCCCCGCCTCGCTGGCCATGGCGGGCAGATGCAGCGCGGCATTCGTGGATCCACCGGTCGCCGCCACGACGCGGGCAGCATTCTCGAAGGCCGCCCTGGTGCAGATGTCGCGGGGTCGCAGATTTTTCTCCAGCAAAGCCATCACCTGCTTGCCCGCCGCCACGGCCACTTCCTCGCGGCTGCGGTTTGGCGCAGGGGCCATATTGCTGTTGGGCAGCGACAGTCCAATCGCCTCGCCGACGCAGGCCATGGTGTTGGCAGTAAACTGGCCGCCACATGCGCCGTGACCGGGGCAGGCCACCTTCTCCAGCGCAGTCAGGTCTTTCAGCGGGCAGTTTCCGGCGGCGTGTTGGCCCACCGCCTCGAACACATCAACAACGGTCACATCCTCGCCGCGATAGGTGCCCGGCAGGATCGATCCGCCATAAACAAAGATGCTGGGCACGTTCAGCCGCAGCATTGCCATCATCATACCGGGCAAGCTCTTGTCGCAGCCAGCAAAGCCGACCAGCGCATCATAGCAATGCCCGCGTACGGACAGCTCCACCGAGTCGGCAATCACCTCGCGGCTGACAAGGGAGCTTTTCATCCCCTGATGGCCCATCGCGATGCCATCGGTGACGGTAATGGTGTTGAACCGGCGGGGCATCCCGCCGCCCTGCTCTACGCCTGTGCGGCAGACATCGGCCTGCGCATCCAGCGTGGTGTTGCAGGGCGCGCTGTCATTGCCCGCGCTGGCCACGGCCACGAAGGGGCGCGCGATCTCTTCCTCGCTGAGGCCCATTGCATAGTAATAGGACCGGTGCGGCGCGCGCTCCGGCCCGACCGACACATGGCGGCTGGGCAGCTTCGATTTGTCGAACTTGGCGGTCATGCAGTGCTTTCCCTCTCAAACGCTTGCGCTTTCCTTGCGCGGCGCGCACCGCCGGTCAACCGCAGGAAAGCTTGGGCCTGCCCGTCCCGCAACTTTTCTCAGGCGCTTTTCAGCGCCAGCGCCGTGCGGTTGGCGATATCGTGGATAAGCGCGGCCCAGCGGGCCTGATCGGCTTCGGTAGCCAGCAGGTCCTGACGGATTTCAATGGTCAGATAGGGCCGCCCGTACGCCTCTGCATGCCGGTCCATCGAGGCATTGAGCTGTTTGCCCGAATAGGGCTCGTTATCGCCGACATTCAGCCCTTCCTCGCCAAACAGCCGGATCGCATGACGCGCTGCACTGTCGTCCTGATTATACAGCAGCGCGACTTCCCAGGGGCGTTCCTCGTCGCTTGTCTCCAGCGACGGTGTGAAGCTGTGCAGCGCTACGATCAGTTCGGGCTGCGCCGCGTCGAGCCAATCGGCCAGCGCATTGTGATAAGGCCGGTGATACCGCTCCAGCCGCTTTTCCACGTCGGCCCCGATATTTCCCGGAATGGTGTGCCCATCGCTGGAGAACGGGACCACCGCGTCCTCGTCCTCGCGCCGGTGGAGATCGCACACCAGACGGCTGATGCAGGCGATATGGGCGGGCATGGCATGGCGGCGGGCCAGCCGGTCGGCGACACCCTCCACTCCCAGATCGACGGCAATATGCGTATCGAGCAGATGCGCAGGCACGCCCAGCGGCACATCCTCTGGCACGAAGTTGGAGGCGTGGTCCGCCACACATACAATGCGGCCGGGGACAGGCTCGCCAACCTGGCGGTACGGTAGATCGTCGATCATCTGAGATTTCCTGTCAGCGTCCACCACTCCGGATGGCGCGTGTTGATTTCGCGCTGCGCATTGTCGCGCTCTTCGTTGGTTTCGTACAAGGCAAAGCAGGTGGCGCCAGAGCCGGACATCCGGTGCAGCACGGGTTTCGTATCGGACAGGCTGTTCAGCGCGAGAATGACCTCGATGATTTGCAAGTCCTCGGTCACGATCTTTTGCAGGTCATTGCCGCCCGACATCGCGATTTCGCGGGCCGTTTCGCCCTTCAAGGGGCCGCCGCCGATCCCCTTCCATTCGGTGAAAACCTGCGGCGTGAAGATCATCACGCGGGGATTGACCAACAGCACCGGAGTGCCCGCGAGATCGTTCTCGATCGGGGCCAGCTGCGTGCCAGTACCACGCCCGATGCAGGTAACGCTATCGACGCAGGCTGGAACATCAGCGCCGAGTTTGGCGGCGCGGGTGTGCCAGTCGTCGGGTAAACCATGCATATCCCGCACAATACGGAACACCGCGCCCGCATCCGCGCTGCCGCCGCCCAGCCCGGCTGCAACCGGCAGGTTTTTCTCAAGCAGAAGCTCGATCCCGCCCGGACGCGGAAGCTTGGTCAGAGCCTTCATCACCAGATTATCGAAAGGATCATCCAGCGCATCGACAAATTCGCCCTGCACCCGGAGCGTGTCTGCCTCTGCCGCACGCGCTGTTAGTGTATCGCCTGCATCCACAAAGGCGAACAGCGTTTCCAGCTCGTGATAGCCGTCATCGCGCCGACGCTGGATATGCAGCGCCAGGTTGATCTTGGCGTAGGCAGTTTCGATGACGGGCAAAGTAGCCGTTCCTGATCATTGCAAACGAAAGGGTAGCGGCGAAAGCGCGTCACATATTCGGATAGTTCGGTCCGCCGCCGCCCTCCGGCGTCGTCCATTCGATATTCTGGTTCGGGTCCTTGATATCGCAGGTCTTGCAGTGGACGCAGTTCTGGCTGTTGATCTGGAATTTGGGCTCCTTGCCCTCCTCGATCAGCCATTCATAGACGCCCGCCGGGCAGTACCGGTTCGACGGCCCGCCATAGACGCCCAGCTCGCTTTCGCGTTGCAGCTCCAGATCTTTCACCTTGAGGTGGACCGGCTGGTCCTCCGCATGGTTGGTGTAGCTGAAGGACACCGAGGTCAGACGGTCGAACGTGATTTCGCCGTCGGGCTTCGGATAGTGGATCGGCTGGTACAGATCCGCCCGGTGCAGATGCTCGTGATCGGGCTTGTGCTTCATCGCAATCGGCAGGCCGATTTTCAGCGTGCGCATCCACATATCCGCGCCCGCTACGATGGTGCCGATATCGCCGCCGAACTTGCTCACCGCAGGCTGCGCGTTCTGGACCAGCTTCAATTCCTTGGCGATCCAGCTGTCGCGCACCGCCGTGTCATATTCCATCAGCTCGGTATGCTCATGCCCTGACGCAACCGCCGCGGCGATGCTTTCTGCGGCCAGCATCCCGCTCTTCATCGCGGTGTGGCTGCCCTTGATCCGGGGCACATTGACGAAGCCAGCAGCGCAGCCAACCAGAGCGCCGCCGGGGAAAGCGAGCTTGGGCACGCTCTGCCAGCCGCCTTCATTGATCGCACGCGCACCGTAGGCCACGCGCTTCCCGCCTTCGAGGATCTCGCGGACCTTCGGGTGCGTCTTCCAGCGCTGGAATTCCTGAAACGGCGAGACATAGGGGTTGTGATAATCGAGCGCCGTCACGAAGCCCAATGCCACCTGACCGTTCGCCTGATGATAGATGAACCCGCCGCCCCAGCTGTGGCTTTCGGACAAGGGCCAGCCCTGCGTATGGATCACCCGGCCCGGCTTATGCTTGGCAGGGTCGATATCCCACAATTCCTTGATGCCCAGCCCGTAAACCTGCGGCTGGCAATCCGCCTCGAGATTGTAACGCGCCTTCAACTGCTTGGTCAGATTGCCGCGCACACCTTCTGCAAACAGAGTGTATTTCGCATGGATTTCCATGCCCGGCTGGTAATCGCCTTTCTGCGATCCATCCTCGGCAATGCCCATGTCCTGCGTAATCACGCCGGTGACAGCGCCCGCATCGTTGAACATCACTTCGCTGGCCGGGAAGCCGGGGAAGACCATCACGCCCATCCCCTCGGCCTGCTCCGCCATCCAGCGCGACAGATTGCCCAGCGAGCCGGTGTAATTGCCGGTATTGGACATGAAGGGCGGCATCATGAGATGCGGCATGTTCCACTGGCCGCCCTTGCTCAGAACCCAGTGCAGATTGTCCGTCACCGGCGTTTCCGCCATCGGGCAATCCATGTCGCGCCATTCGGGCAGCAGCTCGTCCAGCGCCTTGGGATCGACCACTGCGCCCGACAGAATATGCGCGCCGATCTCGGAGCCCTTTTCAAGGACCACGACTTCGAGCTCTTCATTGATCTGTTTGAGCCGGATTGCCGCTGCAAGACCCGCTACGCCGCCGCCAACAATGACGACATCGCATGGCATGGATTCCCGTTCGCTCATGACTGCATTCTTCCCTGTGTAATCTATCGTCGCGGCGCGCACTGCCCGGGGGTGCCCAAAACGGCGCGCAATCTCGCAGAAACCCTTGATTGCCGGACTGCTTGAGGTCAAGACCTGCATACGGCCATGGTTCCCTCTGAGACCCCCACCCACGCAACCGATGCGAAGCGCGAAATCGAGGCTGCGCTGGACTGGTGGCGGCAGGCCGGGCTCACTGCGGATTTTCAGGACGAACACTCCGTCTGGCTTGATGCGGAAACCGCCAAGCCGGTCACCGACGTTACGGAACCCAGCGCACAGCAACCGGTCATTCGCAAGAAGACCCCGCCTCCGGTGAAACCGGTCGGCGGGGAGCGCATTACGGTTGCGAAGGCGGTTCCAATGGCGGGATCGCCCGAGGAATGGCCGGCCGAACTGGCAGCTTTTCAGGACTGGTGGGCTGGCAAAAAAGATGATGGGTCCGATGGAGAAGGCAGTGGCCCCACGCCCCACCGCATCCCTGCGCGCGGCACAGCCGGGGCGAACCACCTCTTTCTCGTTCCCCAACCCGAGGCGGAGGATCGGGAACGGCTTCTGGACGGGCCGCGCGGCGCCATGCTGGTCGCAATGCAACGCGCCATGGGTCTGGGTGAGACTGATTGCTACATTGCCTCGGCTCTGCCGACCCACGCATTGCAGCCTGATTGGGATGAACTGGTCGCATCCGGCCACGGCGCGATTGTCCGCCATCACCTCGGCCTCGCGGCCCCCGAACGCATAATTGTCTTCGGACGCCGCATTTTGCCGCTTGTCGCGCACGAACCGGCGCAAGACGCTGCGAATTTACGAAGTTTTAACCATGAAGGACGCAGCGTCCCTCTGTTGGCCGCGCCCGAGCTTGGTTCGCTTCTCAGAAGCGCCAGTCAACGGAAGCGGTTTTGGCAACAATGGCTTGAATGGACAGATTGATAATGACTTCGGCTGCCGCAATTTTACGACCCGCATTTCTGGGCTTCGCCGCCCTGTGCATGGGCACAACGGCCTTACCTGCGGCCGCCAATACCAGCGCCGAATATTTCCGCGCCAAAAGCGTCTCCAACAACGTCCCCCAGCTCCTAAGCACGTCTGACCGGCAATATTACGCCGATCTATTCCGTGCGATCGACGCTGAACGCTGGGGCGATGTCGAGAGCCTTCTGTCGCAGCGCGCCGATGGTCCGCTGCACGCCGTGGCGAAGGCCGAATATTATCTTCACGCGAACAGCCCGCGCGTCGAATTGCCGGCTATTCAGGCATGGCTCGCCGAAGGAACCTATCTTCCGCAGGCGGAGCGGATGGGTGCCCTGGGTATGAAGCGCGGAATGATGTCCGCCCCCTATCTGCCGCGTGAGCAGGGCTTTGTCCGGCAATCCTACGCCTCCAAGCGCCTGCGCCCCCGCCCCGTTGATGACGGCACCATGCCGTCCAGCATCCGCAATGCGATCAATGACCGGATCAAGAACGACGATCCCGATGGTGCGCGCCAATTGCTCGACGGGGTCGATGCCTCGCTTTCCACCGCTGCCCGTGCCGAATGGCGTCAGAAGGTCGCGTGGAGCTATTACATAGAGAACAATGATCCCGCCGCCATGGCGATGGCCCGCACGGTGGCAGAGGGCACCGGCGCGTGGGTTGCCGAGGGTGACTGGGTCCACGGCCTTGCCGCCTGGCGTCTTGGCGATTGCCAGACCGCCGCGAACGCGTTCCGCAGCGCCGCTGCCGGAGCGATCAATGTCGAGCTCGCCGCCGCTGCGCATTATTGGGCCAGCAGAGCTCTCGTCCGCTGCCGCCAGCCTGAATCCGCCGCCGAGCATCTGCGCGGCGCGGCGCTGATGGACGAAACCCTGTACGGCATGCTGGCCCGCGAAGCGCTGGGTCAGGCGCTGCCGGAAGGCGGCGTCACCCCCGATCTGGATGCAGCCGACTGGCAAGCCCTGCGCGGCAACGCAAATGTCCGCGCCACTGTCGCTCTGGCAGAGATTGGCCGCGACGATCTGGCCGACGAAATCCTGCGCCATCAGGCGCGCATCGGCGATCCGGCCCAATATCAGGCCCTGTCACGCCTCGCTCGCGAACTTGGCCTGCCCGGTACGCAGCTGTGGATGGCGCATAACGCCCCGTCCGGAGCACAGCGCGAGCCTGCTTTGCGCTTCCCGACCCCGCGCTGGAAGCCGATCGACGGATGGAAAGTGGACCCCGCGCTCGCCTATGCGCACACGCTACAGGAATCGAATTTCCGGGCGAAAGTCGTCAGCCCCGCCGGTGCGCGCGGTCTGATGCAGATCATGCCTGCTGCGGCCAGAGACCATGCCGGGAAGCTCGGCGTGCGCGGCACGGCCAGCGATCTGTCGGACCCCGAAATCAACCTCGCCTTTGGCCAGAGCCATTTGGAAATGCTGCGCGATAGCGGCGCTACGCAAGGCAAGCTGCCCAAGATCATGGCTGCCTACAATGCCGGTCTCAGCCCGATCAGCCGCTGGAACAGCGAAATCCGCGACCAGAACGATCCGCTGCTTTACATGGAATCCATCCCCTATTGGGAAACGCGTGGCTATGTCGCCATCGTGATGCGCAATTACTGGATGTATGAGCGTCAGGCTGCGACCCGCTCCCCGACGCGTACCGCGCTGGCGCAGGGCCAGTGGCCCGCGTTCCCGGCGACCGGCGTCGACTTTGCCGGCATGAGCGGCGGCAACTGATGGCGATTGATCCGGACCGCGAATTCAAGCCCATCCGGATCGCGCTGCTGACGGTATCGGATACGCGCACGGCCAAGGATGATACCTCCGGCGATATTCTGGCGGAGCGGATCGAGGGCGCAGGCCATGAACTGGCGACCCGAGAGATCAGCAAGGACAGTGCCGAGGAAATCGCCGCGCATCTGCACCGCTGGATCGACGACGAAACTATCGACGCGGTTGTGACCACGGGCGGCACCGGCCTAACGGGCCGCGATGTGACCCCGGAGGCGCTGCAGCAAGTCAAGACGCGCGATATTCCCGGCTTTGGCGAGCTGTTCCGCTATCTCAGCCTGAAAACCATCGGCACCAGCACTATCCAGAGCCGCGCCTGCGCAGTGGTGGCGCGCGGCACCTATATTTTTGCGCTGCCCGGATCGAACGGCGCTGTGAAGGATGGCTGGGACGGTATTCTGGCCGAACAACTCGATAGCCGGAACCGCCCCTGCAATTTCGTCGAGCTGATGCCCCGTCTGCGGGAAACGTGACGGGCCGACGCGCTTCGAGTTCCATATATCGCGACTGATGCAAGCGTAGTTGGGTTCGCGCAGAGATCGCGGAGGAAGAAGTGCGCAGAGATCACAGAGTTGTCGTGACGCCCCGGCACGAAGTGCCCCCATGACAGATGTCGCCAAGGCGCTGCGGGCAGGTTGAAGCGGCTTCGCCGCAATTTTGACGCAACGTCTCTGCGGCCCTTTGCGCCCTCTGCGCGAACCAAATTTGTGCGACAATTCCCCCGGTTGGACACCCGCCATCGAAGCGTGTCCCATAGCTATTGTTCATGCTATGTTCCCACCGATGGAACGACGACTCGACCCTCCAGTTACCGGACGCGGTGCCCAGAGCGGCGATGTGCCGACCCGCTTCGGCTTGGCGACCCGCGAGGCGGATGGTGACTGGCGCGACCACATGGAGATACTGGACGGGAAACCGCCGAAACTCCGCACCCATGTGACGGAGGAACGCCCGCGTTCGATCCTGTCCTTCAATCAATCGCCCGACATTCCGTTCGACCGCTCGATCAACGCCTACCGCGGATGCGAGCACGGCTGTGTCTATTGCTTTGCGCGGCCGACCCACGCCTATCACGATCTCTCCCCCGGCCTCGATTTCGAAACACAGCTGTTTGCCAAACCTGATGCGGCCAAGCTGCTGCGCGAGACGCTGGCACGCCCAACATACCGCCCGCGCCCGATTGCAATGGGGACCAACACTGATCCCTATCAGCCGATCGAGCGCGACTACGGGGTCACACGCGAGTTGCTGGAGGTGTGTCTGGACGCGCGGCACCCGGTCACCATCACCACCAAATCGGACCGCATTCTGGCCGATCTGGACCTGCTGGAGGAGATGGCGGAGCTGCGGCTGGTGGCGGTGGCGATATCGGTGACCAGTCTGGATCCCAAGCTATCGGGCAAGCTGGAACCTCGCGCAGCTTCCCCTGCTAAGAGACTGGCAGCACTGGGAAAATTGACCGAATCGGGTGTGCCGACCCATTGCTCCGTCTCGCCCGTCATCCCGGCCATCACCGATGAATTCATGGAGGAAATCATCACCCGCGCAGCAGCGCTAGGCGTGCGAAGCGCGGGCTGGATCCCCCTACGCCTCCCCCACGAAGTCGCCCCCTTGTTCCGCGAATGGCTGAGCGTCCACTATCCGCAGCGCGGCGACAAGGTGATGGGCATCGTCCGATCGATCCGGGGTGGAAGGGACAACGACCCCGGCTTCCACACCCGCATGAAACCCGGCGGCGTATGGGCCGATCTGTTCCGCGCGCGCTTCCGGCTGGCGTGCAAACGCGCCGGGATCGGTGAAGGAGAGGAAACGCCGAAGTTCGAGCTGGATTGCATGCGGTTTAGAAAGCCTGAGGTCGGCGGGCAGATGCGGTTGTTGTAATGTACGAAGATCAGACCATATCCTCCTTTGGAAAAAGGAAGAACTGATGGCATTCAATATACAAATCCCAGCTCCCGGATCATCCGGTGTAGTCGTATGTCGCCGTACAGAGAACGGATTGGTAGCCGAAGACGTCTACATTTATCCACCCGTCGGAGGTCGTTCAATTAAGATCCCGGCCAGTAATCTTGGAGAAATTGCGGGTAGCGAGGACTAAGTTCGCAACGCGGTATCGAAGGCTTTGAATGATTGTCCTGTTATAGTTGGGGTGCTGCCGAGGGTTTGAATGCTGTTAGCCAAACCCCTCCCCGCCCTCACCCGGAGCGAACCGTATCAGGCGGCTGTCGACTAGCGCAGCGGTGCGGTTCACCACCGCCCCCTGATAATCCGCGTCCTTGATCATTTCGAAGAACGCGCCTGCATTGGGGTACTGCGCAACAAACCCGTCGTGCCATGAGCGGTCGTCGGGGCCGGTCACCATGGTCTGGAACGTCCCGCGCCACACGATGCTGCCGCCCACGCGGCGGAAGATCGGACCGCTGGTCTTGCCGTATTCCTCGTAGGCCCGGCGGCCGGTCCAGCCATTGCCGTGGTGCTCGTGACCTTCCGGATAATCGGCGTGGTCGCGGTATAGCAGCAGGTTGAGCATGTGGATCGGCTGATCGCGCGGCAGGTCCTTGAACGCCTGAAAATTGGCGGGCGACGGGTCGATATAGGTTTCGGTCATAGCTTCACTTTCAACTTGTCACGCTGCATTCCAAACCCCGTCATCCCCGCGAAGGCGGGGACCCAGAGCGAGGGAGAACTGCGCCATCCTAGGTTCCCGCTTTCGCGGGAATGACGATGGAGAGTGCGGGAATGCTGGGAAGTGAGAGCACCGCTCCCCTCCCCGATCCGCCCCAACTCACGCCTCCAGCTTGTAGTCCGCAAACCGGTCGCGCAGGTCCTTCTTGCTGATCTTGCCCGTGGCGGTGTGCGGGATATCGCCCACAAATTCGACCGCGTCGGGCATCCACCATCTGGCGATCTTGCCTTCCAGATAGCCCTTCACGTCATCGGCCGAGAGATCGGCACCTTCGTTCTTGACCACAAACAGCACGGGCCGCTCGTCCCATTTCGGGTGATACATGCCGATGGCAGCCGCCTCGGCCACATCCGGATGGCCCACCGCCGCGTTTTCCAGCTCGACCGAGCTGATCCACTCGCCGCCCGACTTGATGACGTCCTTGGTCCGGTCGGTCAGTTGTAGCGTGCCGTCGGGATGCAGGATGCCGACATCGCCGGTGTCGAACCAGCCATCGGGATCGGCCGCATCGGCCTCCGCCTTGAGATAGCGCTGGATGATCCACGGCCCACGGATCTGCAGCGCGCCGCTCGTCTCTCCGTCGCGCGGCAGAACCTTTGTCGGATCGTCGAGGTCGAGCGTGCGCAGTTCCACTCCGAAGATTGGGCGGCCCTGCATCGCGGTCTTGTCGACCTTCTCCTCGAAGCTGAGCTGGTCCCAATCCCATGTCGGCCCGCCAACCGTGCCGATGGGAGAGGTCTCGGTCATTCCCCAGGCGTGCTGGACGCGGGTGCCGTTCTTCATCAGCCGCTCGATCATGAAGCGTGGACAGGCCGAGCCGCCAATCGTGGCCGCCTTGAGCGGGGGCAGGTCGATGCCTTCCTTGTCGCAATACTGGAAATGCGCGAGCCAGACGGTCGGAACACCAGCGCTGTCGGTCACGCCCTCATCGAGCATCAGCTTGTGCAGGACGGCGGGGTCGTTGACCGCGCTGAAGACGAATTTGATGCCCGCCATCGCGCCTGCATAGGGCAGGCCCCAGCTGGCCGCGTGGAACATCGGGACCACCGGCAGCATCACGCTGGCCGAGCTGAAGTTGAAAGCGGCAGGCTGAAGTCCGGCAAGCGCGTGCAGAACCGTGCTGCGGTGTTCGTATTGCACGCCTTTCGGATTACCCGTGGTGCCGCTGGTGTAGCAGATCATACACGGGTCGGTTTCGCTGCCGGTGACCCATTCATACTCGCCGTCCTGCGCGCCGATCCAGTCCTCGAAACTTTGCGACTGATCGCCGGAATCAAAGCAGATGTAATGTTCGACCGTGGTCCACTTGTCGCGCATCTTGTCGATGATCGGCTGGAACATCGCATCGTACAGCATCACCTTATCTTCGGCGTGGTTGACGATATATTCGAGCTGATCCTCGAACAGACGCGGGTTCACGGTGTGGAGCACCCCGCCCATCCCGGCGACGCCGTACCAGCTGACCAGATGGCGCGAATGGTTCATCGCCAGGCTGGCAACCTTGTCGCCCGGCTTCAGGCCCAGTGCCTCCAGCGCCTGTGCCATTTTCAGGGCATCGGTGCGAATGCCCGACCAGTCGGTGCGCGTTTCACTGCCATCGGCCCAGCGTGTGACAATCTCGCGGGTCCCGCTTTCGCGGGCAGCATGATCGATCACATGGGTGATCCGCATGGTCCAGTCTTGCATGGCTCCGAGCATTGGGCGGCTTCCTCTCTGTTGCTTTTCGTTATGCGCAAGAGTGCGCAAACAGGCCGCCGCCCGCAAGGAAAAAGCGCGTGTCGCGACGTATCGGGTGTGCCGAAAGGGCCTAAGCTGCGCGGTGTAGGCGCGGCCCGGCTTTGGGCACCAGCTTGATGTTCGCCAGCCCGTCGATTTCCATCAGCCGGTCCGCCAGATTTCCGCCAAGCTTGAAATCGTTGCCCAGACTGACCAGCGGCGCGCCCTCGGCAGTTGTCAGCCTCGCCTGCACTTCGCCAAAACCCGGTTGGCCTGGCACCAGGCATGTTGCCAATTCCGACAGGGCGGCCTGATGCTGCACCTCCAACGTCAGGAGCATCCGCTGATTGCTCACCACCCCTTCCAGCGGCCGCCCGCCGCGCACTGTGATACGCGGCGGTTCGTCAGGCGAAGGGCTGTCGAGTTCCACATTCAGGAGGATGCAGGTGCCCTCCGCAGCCCATTTGCGGAAGGATTCAACCAGTCCGTCTTCGAAGCACGCCGCGCTGAACTGGCCGGTATTGTCGGAAAAATCCGCGCGGACGAAATCCTTGCCGCGCCGTGTCTTGCCGATATTCACCGCCTCCACCATCGCCGCCATCACGGCCTTGGTGCTGCCGCCAGTAGGCGCTCCGCCTTCCATCAGCGAGGCGTAGGACCGTGCGCCATTCGCACTTGCGGCCTCGCGGTAGGCGCTGACCGGGTGGGCAGAGAAATAGAAGCCGAAATTCTCGCGCTCTTTCGCCATACGTTCGGCGCGGGTCCATTCCTCGGCATCTTTCAGGCGCAGCGTATCGGTCTGCGCCATATCGCCGCCAAACAGCGCCTCCTGCCCGCTCGACCGCTCGCGCATTGCGGCATCGGCGGTGGCGAGCAGCAGCGGGATATTCGCCGCCAGCTTGCCGCGATCGGGCTCGAGAGCATCCAGCGCGCCGGCAGCGATCAGGCCTTCCAGCTGCCGCGAGTTCATCGAACCTTGCGGCAGGCGGTCGAACAGGTCGGCGAGGCTCTCGAAGGCCCCGTTTGCCTCACGCTCTACGACGATCGCCTGCATAGCCTTCTCGCCGACATTGCGAATACCTGCGAGCGCATAGCGCACGGCATAGCCCTCATCATCGCGCTGGACGGTGAACTGGGCCTCCGAATGATTGATGTCGGGCGGTGCGACGACCACCCCGCCCTCGCGCCCCGGATAGCGGCGCGCATCGTCGACAAACACTGCCAGTTTCTCCGACTGGTGCAGGTCGAAACACATGGAGGCGGCGTAAAATTCCTCTGGATAATGCGCCTTCAGCCACGCGGTCTGATAGGCCAGCAGAGCGTAAGCGGCGGCGTGGGATTTGTTGAAGCCGTAGCCTGCGAACTTATCGATCAAGTCGAACAGCTCGTTCGCATCGTCCGCTTCGATCCCCGACTCGGTCTTGCACCCGTCAACAAACCGGCCGCGCTGGGCGTCCATTTCCGCCTGCACTTTCTTGCCCATGGCGCGGCGGAGCAAATCGGCATCGCCCAGCGAATATCCGGCCAGGATCTGCGCGGCCTGCATGACCTGTTCCTGGTAGACGAAAATGCCGTAAGTTTCCTCGAGTATCCCCTCCAGTTTGGGGTGCGGATATTCGATCGCGACTTCGCCTGCCTTGCGCTTCCCGAACAGCGGAATGTTGTCCATCGGACCCGGCCGATAGAGCGAGACGAGCGCGATAATGTCTTCGAACTTGGTCGGTTTCACCGCCGTCAGCGTGCGCCGCATCCCTTCGGATTCCAGCTGGAACACGCCAACCGTATTGCCCTGTTTGAGGAGCTGGAAAACCGCCGGATCATCCCAAGCCAGCGCATCGAGATCGACTTCGATCCCGCGCTTGGCCAGCAGGTCCACCGCCTTTTGCAGGACCGAGAGCGTTTTCAGGCCGAGAAAATCGAACTTTACCAGCCCGCTGCTTTCGACGAATTTCATGTCGAACTGGGTCACCGGCATGTCGGACCGGGGATCGCGGTAGAGCGGGACCAGCTTTTCCAGCGGACGGTCGCCGATCACCACACCGGCGGCGTGGGTGGACGAATTGCGCGGCAGGCCTTCCAGCTGCATCGCCAGATCGATGAGCGCTTTGGTGTCGTTGTCGTTGTGATATTCGGCCTTGAATTCCGACGATCCGTTGAGCGCGCGCTTCAACGTCCACGGGTCGGTCGGGTGGTTGGGCACCATCTTGCACAGACGGTCCGTGCGGCCATAGCCGAAGTCCAGAATACGCCCGACATCGCGCAGCACCGCGCGCGCCTTCATCTTGCCGAAAGTGATGATCTGCGCGACATGATCGGCGCCGTATTTCGCCTGTACATAACGGATGACTTCGCCGCGCCGCGTTTCGCAGAAATCGATATCGAAATCCGGCATCGAAACACGTTCGGGATTCAGGAACCGCTCGAACAGCAGGCCGAGCCGGATCGGGTCGAGGCCCGTAATCGTCAGCGCCCAGGCCACCAGACTGCCGGCACCCGAACCACGCCCCGGCCCCACCGGAATGCCATTGTCCTTCGCCCACTGGATAAAGTCGGCAACGATCAGGAAGTAGCCGGGAAAGCCCATCCGGTTGATGATGCCCAGCTCGTAATCAAGGCGTTCGTAATAGACTTGCCGCTCTTCCTCCGGCAGTTCTTCATAGGCTGCAAGCCGCGCATCGAGACCGGCGCGCGACTGCTCGGCCAGCATCTGCTTTTCGCCCTCGATATCGCCCGCCAGACTGGGCAGGATCGGGGCGCGGCTGGGCGGCGCGTAGGCGCAGCGTTGGGCGATGACGAGCGTGTTGGCCCGCGCTTCGGGCAAATCGGGAAACGCCTCTTCCATCATCGGCGCGGACTTCACGAAGGCTTCGCGGTCGGTTTTGGGCCGGTCTTCCTCGAAGATTTTGTGACTGCTGGCGATGCACAGCATCGCGTCATGCGCACGGTGGAAATGCGGATCGGCAAAATTAGCCGGATTGCTGGCGACGAGCGGCAGATCGCGGGCATAGGCCAGCTCCAGCAGCCCGTCCTCAGCAGCCATTTCGACGGCATTCCCTCGGCGAGACAATTCGACATAAAGCCGCTCGGGAAAGAGCGCCTGCAACCGGTCGGCATAAGCGCCTGCGTGATCCGCCTGCCCGTCTGCAAGCAAGCGGGTCAAGCCGCCTTCTGCCGCACCGGTCAGCGCGATCAGGCCATCGGTGTAGCCTTCCAGATCGGCCAGGCTGACATGCGGCTCCAGTTCCAGCGGGCGCTCCAGATGGGCGCGGCTGACCAGATGGCACAGATTGTCATAGCCCGCTTCGTCCTGCGCATAGAGCGGCAGGTAATCGATGGCCTGCTCCCCGCCGAAGCTCTCACCGCGCGCCACGCCCAGCAAGGTCCCGATGATCGGCTGGACACCCTCTTCGAAGCATGCCTTCGCAAAGGCGACACTGCCATACAGGCCATTGCGATCGCAGATGGCGATGGCGGGAAAGCCGCGCTCCTTCGCAAGCTTTCCAAAGGCTTTCGGATCGACTGCGCCTTCCAGCATCGAATAGCTGGAAAGGACGCGCAAGGGAACGAAAGGTGCGAAAGCCATCACCGCACTATGGGGCGCGAAAGCTGAGTCGGAAAGGTGCACGCCGGGACAAATTGGCCCGGCTGTGGATAGCGTGGAAGCGCCTCGCTACGCGCCGGCTTCGGCCTCGGCCTTCGCTGCGGCAATCTTCTTGCGCGTGTCGCGAATGCTCGACCACGCGCCATAGACGATGAGCGCAGCGAGGAAGATCCACACCCACACTGGAATATTGCGGCCTGCAATCGCGAGATAGAGATAGGCGGAAACGAAGAAGAACCCAGCACTCATGGTTGGCAAAACGGTGGAACGGCCCGCCTTCGCCCGCCGCACCAGCCAGCCGATGCTGAGGATAAAGAACGGGATCGCCCCGATATAGATCGCGCCGAAGATATACGGATTGACCCCGTATTCCGCGCCGAGCGAGAGAAACCACTGGTTGAATGTGTCTAGCATGATGCCCGGCCTTTCGCCCCCGTCGCCGATAAGGTTACAGCAGTTTCTCGATATGGCGCTTCAGCGATTTGGGCGCATCCTGCGGAGCGAAGCGGCGCACCACCTTGCCATCCCGGTCGATCAGGAATTTGGTGAAGTTCCACTTCACGCCCTCGCTGCCCATTAGGCCTTTCGCCTCGCCCTTCATCCAGTCATACAACGGGGACGCATCGGGCCCGTTGACGTCCACCTTGGCCATCAGGGGGAAGGACGTATCGTAGGTCAGCTTGCAGAAATTGGCGATTTCCTCGGCATCGCCCGGTTCCTGCACGCCGAACTGGTTGCACGGGAAGGCGATGACTTCAAATCCCTGATCGGCATACTCTTTCTGCAGGTCTTCCAGCCCGTCATATTGCGGCGTGAAGCCGCATTTGCTGGCCGTGTTGACCACCAGCAAGACCTTGCCCAGCTTCTCCGACAGATCGAGCTGTTCGCCGGTATTGGTCTCGACAGTGAAATCGGCAATCGTGGTCATAAAGCGGTCCTTGCGGGCCCCGCCTTAATCCGCGGCGGGGCGATAGATGAAATCGAAGCTGGTGGCCCAGGTCAGGCCGTGATCCGTGGATGCTTCGCCGTGCTGGCGCACCGAGCCATCCTCCTGCGCGGAATAGGTCATTCTGACAAGGGCATCGACGCCGGGGCCGCCCAGATCCTCCCAATATCCCTGCAAAACCATTTTGCCTTCAACCGGCCCGCCGACAAATTCGACCGCGCCGGGTGATTGGCCGACCCATTTCTGGTGCCAACGCCCGCTTTCGGGATCGACATGATTAAGGCTGGTGCCGCCCTCGCCCCGGAAGGGCATCCATTGTTCAACGACGGCGCACCCTTTGTAGCGGCGCTCGATCAGGCTCTTCGCCACCTGCGTGTCCTGCCCGGCTGGATATACATCCCATTCGCCGACCCAGAAATCGAAGGCCGCGTGCGCCTCGGAGTCGCATGCGGGAGGCGGCGCTGGGGGCTGAGCAGCTGCGCTTGGCGTTTGCAAAAGAAGGGCGAGCGGCATGGCAATGGCTATCATCAACCGACCGTAGCCGCGCTTTGCTCAAGCGTCGCCTGTCCCTGTCGAGCGCTCTAGTCGTTTCGTGGAAAATCCGGGTGCTGGTAGAGCGCAGCGGCCTCATCAGCCGAGTACTCACGATCGCCAGCCTTTTCGATGACATAAGCGTCGCGGTCATCAGCGGGCAAAAGCATCAGATGCTCGATAATCTCGGCGAAAGAGCCTCGCTTTAACGAATTCGCTCCGTCGAGAACGCCGTCTCCATCGTCTTTGCGGTGAAGCGCCGCGCGGTCTTCCCAATTAAGTGCGCCCGTGTTGCCGGGTGTGCCTTCGAACGTGCTTGGATGATCGCTCATGAATATCTCCTTTTGAGGGGAAAACGCACGAGCGCCGCTCGGTTTCCGGCTCTAGGCCAGCAATCCCTCATGCAGCCGCAGAACCCGGTCCATCTTGGCGGCCAGCCGCTCGTTATGCGTCGCTATCAGGGCTGCACTGCCCTCGCCCCGGACAAGGCCGAGGAACTGGTCCAGCACCTTGTCCGATGTATGTTCATCCAGATTGCCGGTCGGCTCGTCGGCAAGGACAAGCTTGGGCCGATTGGCAAGGCCGCGCGCGACAGCCACGCGCTGTTGCTCCCCGCCCGACAGCTGGCTGGGCCGGTGCTCCAGACGGGCCCCGAGCCCGAGGGCCACAAGCAGGTCTTCGGCGCGGCGTTCGGCATCGGCCTTGTCCACATTCGCCACCAATTGCGGAAGCACGACATTCTCCAGCGCGTTGAAGTCGGGCAGCAGGTGATGGAACTGATAGACGAAGCCCAGATGGTTGCGCCGCAGTTCGGTTCGTGCCGCGCTGTCGGATTTCTCGGCCGCCTGCCCGGCGATCACGATCTCGCCGCCAAAGCCGCCTTCAAGCAGGCCGACCGCCTGCAGCAGCGTGGATTTGCCCGAACCCGACGGCCCGAGCAGCGCGACAATCTCGCCCGGCTGAACCGCCAGATCGATCCCGCGCAGTACGTCGATTTTTACATCACCCTGCTGGAAACTGCGCTTCAATCCGCGCAGTTCCACCACTGCTTGTCCCGGCTTATTCATATCGCAGCACCTGCACAGGATCGGTGCCCGAAGCCTTGAGCGCGGGATAAAGCGTAGCAAGGAAGCTGAGAACCAGAGCCAGCGTCACAATGCCGACAATCTCCATCGGATCGGTCTTGGCCGGCAAGGTTGTCAGGAAGCGGATCGAGGGATCCCACAGGTTTTGGCCCGTCACCACCTCGATCACCTTCACAATGGGCTGGCGGAAGAACAGCACGAGGAAGCCGAGGATAAGTCCCGCGACCGTGCCAATCGCCCCCACGGTGAAGCCGGTCGTAACAAAGATTTTGAGCAGGCTTTTGCGCGTCGCGCCCATGGTCCGCATGATTGCGATGTCGCGCGTCTTGGCCCGGACCAGCATGACGAGGCTGGACAGGATATTGAACGCGGCGACCAGCACCATGAAGCTGAGCGCGAAGAACATCGCCACCCGCTCCACCTGCAGCGCCTCGAATATGGTGGAGTTGATCGTCTTCCAGTCCGACACGATGGCACGGCCCTGCAGGCTGGCGGTAACAGGGGCCATGATCTCGCCCACACGGTCCGCGTCCTCGGTCGTTACTTCGATCATGCCGATGGTCTCGCCCGTCAGCAGCAGGGTTTGCGCATCGGGGATCGGCATGACGATGAAGGACTGGTCGTAATCATAGAGGCCAACCTCGAATATCGCGCCGACTTCGTATCCGACTTGGCGGGGCACCGTGCCGAATGGCGTCGTGCGTCCGGCCGGATTGATGATCGTCACCGTATCGCCGACCCGTGCGCCGATATTCTCCGCCATCCGCGCTCCGATGGCGACCACACTTGCGTCGGGCTGCACGCGGGCCATATCGCCCACCACAGTTTTCTCGCCCAGCTTCTCGATGTCATCCTGCGTGTTACCGCGCACCAGAGCGGCTTCCACCCGCCCCTCATAGGTCACCAGCAAGGGTTGCTCGATTAGCGGGGACGCATCGACCACGCCGGGAGTTTCGCGGATTTCCTCCAGCACGTTTTCCCAGTCATCGAGCCGGCCGCCATAGGCCTGCACGATGGCATGGCCATTCAGGCCAACGATCTTGTCGAGCAATTCTGCGCGGAAGCCGTTCATGACGCTCATCACGATGACCAGCATGGCGACGGACAGCATCACCACGCCCACGCTGATCCCCGCGACCAGCGCGATAAACGCCTCGCCCTTGCCGGGAAGCAGGTACCGGCGCGCAATCGTCCGTTCGAACTGGGTGAGAAACAAAGGGTGCAAACCCGCAAATAGTTTTCGGTTGATCGGTCCCATAGATAGGCCGGTCTGACTGCGCAATGAAGGGGTGATGCGCCATCCCCCGTGCTGGTCGCGCAATATGCCCGTGCCCTCAGTGCCACTTCCTGCGAATGATGCGGGCAAGCCTGTCCGCTAGGGTTGTAATCGAGCTGTAACATCGCCATTGGGTGCGCGTCCGAGCGGGGCGGCTGGCGCGGCGGTTTTATGTCGATTTCACATCCTTTCTATGACGAACATGGTGACAAACTGCGCGAAGAGTGCGGGGTTTTCGGGGTCACCAGAGCCAATGACGCGGCAGCGGTAACGGCGCTGGGCCTGCATGCCTTGCAGCACCGGGGGCAGGAAGCGGTCGGCATTACGAGCTTCGACGGCAAGCAATTTACCTCGCGCCGGGGCATCGGGCATGTGTCCGACAATTTCAGCACGCCCGAGGCAATCGCCGAACTGCCCGGCTTCATGGCAGCCGGCCATGTCCGCTATTCTACCACCGGATCGGGCGGATTGCGCAATGTGCAGCCGCTTTACGCCGATCTGGCCAGCGGCGGTTTTGCCATCGCGCATAATGGCAACATCTCGAACGCTTCGACCCTGCGCAGCGAGCTGGTGCAGAAGGGCGCGATCTTCCAGTCGACCTCCGACACCGAAGTCATCATTCATCTGGTCGCCACAAGCCGCTACCCCACTTTGCGTGACCGACTGGTCGACGCGCTGAGGCTGGTCGAAGGCGCCTATGCTTTGATCGTGATGACGCCGCAGGGCATGATTGCCTGCCGCGATCCGCTGGGCATTCGCCCGCTGCAAATGGGCCGAATCGGCGATGCGGTGACCTTCGCATCCGAAACGGTCGCGTTCGACGTCATCGGCGCGGAATTCGAGCGGCAAGTCGAGCCGGGCGAAATGATCGAGGTCGATCTGGAGGGCAATGTCACCAGTTTCCGCCCCTTCGGGGAAGCCCGCCCTCGCCCGTGCATTTTCGAGCATGTCTATTTCAGCCGTCCGGATTCGATTTTCGATGGACGCAGCGTTTACGAGGCGCGCAAGGCGATCGGCGCGCAGCTCGCGCTGGAGAATCCGTGCGATGTCGATCTGGTCGTACCGGTGCCCGATAGCGGCGTGCCGGCGGCCATTGGCTATGCTCAGGCGTCGGGCATTCCGTTCGAGCTGGGCATCATCCGCAGCCACTATGTCGGTCGGACTTTCATCCAGCCCTCCGATACGGCGCGCCATTCGGGCGTGAAGCGCAAGCACAATGCCAATCGCGGCCTGGTGGAAGGCAAGCGGATCGTGTTGATTGACGACAGCATCGTGCGCGGCACCACCAGCCTGAAGATCGTCGAAATGATGCGCGAGGCAGGCGCCAGCGAAGTGCATTTCCGCGTGGCCAGTCCGCCGACCGCGCATAGCTGTTACTATGGCGTCGACACGCCAGAACGCTCCAAATTGCTGGCTGCCCGCATGGATGTGGAGCCGATGCGCGAGTTTATTCAGGCCGACAGCCTCGCGTTCATCTCCATCGATGGTCTCTACCGCGCGGTGGGCGAAGAACCGCGCAATGGCGGGTGCCCGCAATTCTGCGATGCCTGCTTCACGGGCGATTATCCAACCTCGCTGACCGATCTGGCGAACAAGACAGTCGGCGATGCCCAGCTCTCGTTTCCGGTAAAAGAAGACGCGTAAATGGCTGATACCAAGGATTTGTCGGGCAAACTGGCCGTCGTCACCGGCGCATCGCGCGGCATAGGGGCAGCCACGGCCAAGGCGCTGGCCGCCAGAGGCGTGCATGTCATCCTTACCGCGCGCGATGTGAAAGCGCTGGAAGAGGTTGAAGACGCAATTCATGCAAGCGGTGGTAATTCCACCATTGCGCCCGTTGATCTCACCGAAGTGGACGGCGTTGCACGCCTCGCCACAGCCATACGCGGCCGCTGGGACACGCTCGACTATCTTGTGATTTCAGGTGCTTACCTGCCGCACCTCACGCCGGTTACGCAAATCGATGCGAAGCAGTTCGGGCAGGCCATGACGATCAATGTCATGGCCACGCAGGCGCTGCTTGCGAATTTCGATGCGCTGCTGAAGCGATCCGACGATGCGGTGGTGGTTGGCCTCACCAGCAGCGTGGGAGCCGCTCCGCGCGCCTATTGGAGCGGATATGGCGCCAGCAAGGCGGCCTTTGACAATCTCCTCAGCTCCTACGGCCAGGAGGTCGAGAAGATCGGCAATATCCGCGTCGCCATCGTCGATCCCGGCGCCACACGCACGGCAATGCGGGAAAAGGCCTATCCCGGCGAGGACCCGCAAACGGTAAAACCGCCCGAAGTGGTGGCCGACCGGATCGTGGCTTTACTGGGCGAAGATTTCCCCTCCGGCCACCGCGAGAGGGTTAATTCCGCTTAGGGAATTATTATTACTACCGGGTAAGCGCCCCCCCTCCAGAGTCCCCCTGTCGCAAGGATATTCGCGCACGGGTACACCCCGCTGCTTCATGCGCGGATTGGATAGGAGGCTTATCGGTGCTGCATTCTACCGATCGTTACGAAATCGCCGCGCAGGAAGATCGCTGCGCACCCCGTACGAAAATTATCGTCCCGGCACAGATGCGGGCCAGTGGCGGCCGCGCATTCCAGACAGTGGTGCATGACCTGTCGATCAGCGGCTTCAGCGCATCGGCGATCAACCGGATGTATGTCGGCCAGATGTGCTTCCTGACGCTGCCCGGTCTTGAATCGCAGATGGCGGAAGTCGTGTGGTGGGAGAACTCGATAGTCGGCTGCGCGTTTCAATATCTGCTGAGCCCGATCGTCTATGACAACATCATGGCGAACCATGGCCAGCGGACGGTGTTTCGAAATATCTAGGCTCTCAGGCCTGGGGCGCTATTCTGCAGGACCGGCACCCGCCGCAATGGTAGCCATCAGGGCAAGCCTCTCCATGGACTGCGCCCGGTCACTCGCCTTGGGCCAGTTGCTGAGCATCGCGACCACCAGATTCTGCGACGGCACCAGCGTGATCGACTGGCCGAAGATGCCCTGCGCGCCGTAATTGCCACCGGGATAGGTCCACCACTGATAGCCATAGCCGAAGCCCGGCATGCCCATGGCCTCGCCAAAATCGACCTGCGGCGCTCCGGCGGCATTGAACCAGCCTTCGGGCACCACGCCCTCCCCGCCCTCGAGCGCGAACTGGCCGATCCGCGCATAGTCCGCGAGTGCCATCGAAAGGCAGCACCCGCCGATATTGCGCATCGACAGATCGACCTGCCAGAATAGCGGCGAGGCGAGCCCGGCCGGATCGACCAGCTTGTCCTTGGCATATTGCGCCAGCGTCATATCGACCGCGTTTTCGACCAGCACGCCGATCAGATTGGTTTCGCCGGTCTTGTAGACCCACTTTTCCCCCGCAGGCGCCTCGCGCGGTAGGGTCTTCATATATTCGACCACCTGATCTTCGCCCGCTGCGGGCTGCGTATCGAACATGCGTGCCACATCGCTGTTGGGGTCGGTGTAATCCTCGTTCCACTTCACGCCGGAGGTCATGGTTGCCAGCTGCTCGACCGTCACATCGTCATAGGCGCTGCCGACAAGGCCGGGGATATATTTGGACACCGGATCATCGAGCGATGCGACGAAGCCGTCCTTCACCGCCGCACCCAGCAGGGTGGAGGTCAGGCTCTTGGCGACCGAAAAGCTGGTCCAGCGCTGATCGCGCCCGAAATCCATTCCGTATTGCTCATGGCGAACCCGCCCGTTCTGCAGCACCATGATCCCGGCGATATCGCCGCGCGCCATATAGGCCTCGATCGCCGCGACAGTTGCCGCAGGGAGTGCATCACCGGCGGAAAGAACGCGCGGATTGTCCGATGGCGCGACCTCGTAGCCGGGGAAGAAATCCTCCATCCGCCGGAAATTCGCCGCGCGGGTCGCATCGTCCCATGCAAGGACCGCCGCGCCCTCCAGGTCGATCCCGCCTTCTGGCATGGAGAACGTGACAGAGCCAGTTTCGACCTCGGCTGTGGCGGCCGTGCCGGAAGGAGCGACCGACGCTGCGGGAGCGACGGCTTCAGGTTCGCTGTAAGCAGCAGCACATCCGGAAAATGCGAGGGCAGCCAGCAGGCTCGGCACAAAAGCTTTTCTCATCGTCTTACTCCCAAAAGGTCTATCGTTCTTTCACCAGCGTCACCTGATGCACGTCGATGCCGCCGCCCCGAAAGCCGCCTTCGCAATACATCAGGTAATAGCGCCACAGATCGATAAAGCGCGCATCGAAGCCGGCGGGCAAGCGCCCTTCCCGCACAGCCGCATCGAAATTGTCGCGCCATGTCTTCAGCGTCTGGGCATAATCGAGCCCAAAATCGTGCTGGTCCTGCCAGACCAGTCCGCGTTCTTCGGCCAAGCACCGGAATTCGGGCGTGTTGATCAGCAATCCGCCCGGAAAGATATAGGCCTGGATGAAATCCGCGCTCGCAGCGTATTTCTCGAACAAGTCCTCGCGGTAGGAGATATATTGGATGGCCGCACGGCCGCCCGATTTCAGATTGCGAGCGACACAATCCATGAAAGTTGGCCAGTATTCGCGGCCCAGTGCCTCGACCATTTCCACGCTGACAATGGCATCGAATTGCCCTTCGACATCGCGGTAATCCTGCTTGCGATAGTCCGGCCCGGGATTGCGGGCCTGCGCCCATTTCAGCTGCTCTTCAGACAGGCTGATCGCTGTCACATCACAGCCCTGCCCCTGCATATGCCCGGCCAGCCCGCCCCAACCGCAACCGATTTCGAGCACTGAGCCAGCGCCCTCAATACGGTCTTCCAGTGCCTGCCATTTGGCGATCTGCGCTGCTGTTATCGCCTGATCAGGTTCACGGTAGAGCGCGCTGGAATACGCCATCGTCTCCTCCAGCCACGCTTCGTAGAAATCATTGCCCAGATCGTAATGGGCGGAGATGTTCTTTTGCGCCCCGCTAGGCGTGTTGCGATTGAACAGATGCGCCAATTTCAGCGCGTGCCGGAATGGCCCCTTGGCGCGTGCCGTATCGCCCAGCGCTTGCGCATTCTGCACAAACATCGCGAACAGCGGCACGGGATCAGGGCTCCACCACTCACCCGCTTCCCACGCCTGATAGAGGCCCACAGAACCATTGCTGGCGATGCGGACCAGCGCGTTCCAGCTGCGCAGTTCGAAGATGCATTCAAAGCCCGGCGCGTGCCCGCCAAGTTTGCGCGGCGTGCCATCGGGCAGCGTCCCGTGGATCGTCCCGCTCACCAGCCCTGCGTCAATCCGGTCGAGCATCTTGCTGAGCGCCGGGGCCGCCAGACGCGCGGCCAATCCGGGTTTGCGCGCGAAACGCTGCGCACCGTCGATCAGTCCGCCGCCACGGTTTTCGCTAAGTGTTTCTTGAGCCTGCGTCGCCATCGCAAGTGCCTATGGCGCGGTGGGCGGCATGCGGCAAGCTAGCCGTCCTTCATTTGCCGGTATGCATCCAGCGCCCGTTCGCGCGCTTCCTTGTGGCCGATCCGTTTGGCGGGATAATCACCGCGCTTTTCGTCCTCCGGATCGTGGATCGCGCTATCGGGAAGGTCGGCCAATTCCGGCACCCATTCGCGGATATAGCCCGCTGCATCGAACTTCTCGCTCTGGCTGAGCGGGGCCATGATGCGCGGGAACATGTTGCTGTCCACACCCGTGCCTGCGACCCATTGCCAGTTCGCGCCATTGCTGCCGTAATCGGCATCGACAAGCGTATCCCAGAACCAACGCTCGCCGTGCCGCCAGTCGATTAGCAGATGCTTGATCAGGAAGCTGGCTGTGCTCATCCGCACCCGGTTGTGCATCCACCCGATATGCCACAGCTGCCGCATTCCGGCATCAACGATGGGGTAACCGGTCTGCCCCTTCTGCCATGCCTCTAAGTCGGCCTTGGCCTCGGGGTCCGTTTCGGGGTCGCGCCACTGCATGGCATCGAATTGGTCGCGGTAACTTTCCTTGGCATAGGCGGGGAACTGGCAGATTACGTTTTGGGCGTAGTCGCGCCAGATCAGCTCCTTTTCATACGTCGCCCAGCCATCGCTGCGCTTGTCCTTGAAGGCGTGCCAGATGCTCACCGGGCTGATCTCGCCCCAATGCAGATGCGGAGACATCTGACTGGTTTTGTCGACGCTGGGAAGATTGCGTCCGTCATCATACTCGGTGACGATATCGTCCCACCAGTTCAGCCGCTCATGCGCTGCATCCTCGCCCACGCTCCAGTGGTCGGAGAAGCCGCCGGACCAGTCGGGCTTGGTCGGGAGCAAGTCCCAATCCACCAGATCGTCGCTGGCGGGCCAAGCATCGGGGGAAGAGATTGTCTCCGGCGCGGGCAGTTCATCGCGCGGCGGGAAGAGCGCCTTCGTGGCTTTCATAAACGGCGTGTAGATCTTGTACGGGTCGCCGCCGCCGGTGGTCGCGGTGCCCGCGGGTAGCAGGTAATTGCCGTCATGCAGCACTAGCTCGCAATCGGTCCCTTCCAGCGCGTCCTTCAGATCGCCCTGCGCCTTGCGCCACCACGGTTCGTAATGCCGGTTCGCATGGATCGCGCCCGCGCCCAGTTCTTTGGCTATTGCGGCCAGCTCTTCCGCGCTGTCGCCCCGGCGGAAGATGACGCGGCTGTTGTGACGGCCAAAGCTCTTGGACAAATCCTCCAGCGAATGATGCAGCCACCACCGCGAGGCTCCGCCATAGGCGTGGTCGCCAGTTCGCTCGTCATCCAGCACATAGACCGGCACCACCGGCCCCGCCTGCGCGGCGCTGAAAAGCGCAGGCTGATCCCTCATGCGCAGATCGCGCCGCAGCCAGACGATTTGTGGTTTGGTCATAATTAATCCCGCTCACCCTGAGCCTGTCGAAGGGTCGCCTTTCACTCCCCGCGCGGCACCAGAAGAAAGTGCAGTCCTTCGACAAGCTCAGGACGAACGGGTTATGAGGAGAACGCGCCTACTCGGAGGGCAGTTCCATGCATTCGACATCAGGCAAGGCAACGGTGAAGCGATCCCGCGCGCGAGGATCGTAGAAACGCGCATCCCGCAGGAGGACCGAACCATCCGGTGCCCGCTCGGCAAACGGTGCGCGGGACCAGAAGAGGAATGCTTCAACCTGTGAATTTGCGCTTCTCTGCGCACGAACAGGTTCCATAGAACAGTAAGCCACCTCAAGGAACTGATCATCTCGCATGCTATAGACGAGACCTCCCTCATAGCGGCGGGGTTTGCCCACGCCGACGATGAGCTCACGGTCCCAGAATGTAAAGGGTACCGGACTAACAATTACCTGCGGATCTGAACCGTGGACAGACGTCGCATTTGCGATGCGGTTTGTGTTCCAGCCATTCAGACCGATATATGCAACTACCAAAGCAATCGCCACACGCGCAGGCCGCTTCCACTCCCGTCCGCGCTTCTCCTTCCTGAGCGACCACCACGTGGCAAAGCCCATCAGCGCCCACAGCCACACGTCGATGATGAACAGCGTGTCGCCGTAGAACCAGCGGCTGGAGAACGGCTCCAGCAGGCGGATGCCGTAGACATTCAGCCAATCGAGCGCCGGGTGGGTCAGGCAGCCGATGAAGCTGAGCGCATACAGCCATTTGAAATTGACCGGCAGACGGCCCTCAAGCCGCTTCCCCCGGCTCGCCTGCCATCGGTCGAAACCATACAGCAGCCCCGCCAATATCAGCGGGAGCAGGATCAGTGCGGGCGGACCGTGGGTGATGCCGCGGCGAAAGCCCAGATGCTCCTGCCCCTCCAGCCAGAAGAAGCACGCCGCATCCACATCGGGCAGGTTCGCGCCAATGATCAGCGCCGGCATGGCCAGCCCCGTCTTGCGCTTCAGCCCGGCCTGCCCGAGTAGCGCACCGACGAGAGAATGGGTGAGATTGTCCAAGCTGGGTTCCGGCCAGACCTATCAGTCCGTCGGATGCCCCTCAGCCGCATCCACCGTCCATGTCTGGCCCGTGCCAAGCAGCTTGGCGAGGTTCGCTTCCTTACCTGCGCTCGACTGCTCGCGTTCGGCGCTCACGGCTTGCTCGAATGTCGGTGCGGGATCGTCGTACAGCACGCCCATCGGCATCGGGAATTCGCCGAATTCCAGTTCCGACAGCAAATGCGCGACCATCTTGTCCTTCACATTGTGGACCCGCACGCCAGCGGCGTGCCAGTCTCCATCAGCCACATCCACCACCTTGAAACCCAGCGTTTCGGTGTCCAAGACGAGACCCTTCACGCCGCCGGATTTCTCGCTGCCGAACAGCATCGGCTCTCCGTCCTCCAGCCAGAGTTGGCGGTCCTCTGCGCCCTTCGGAGCGGCGAAATCGTCGAACACGTCCTTGTTGTAGACGATGCAGTTCTGAAAAATCTCGATGAAGGCTGCGCCCTGATGTGCGTGAGCGGCCTTCAGCACTTCGGGCAGTTTCTTCGATACATCGAACCCGCGCGCCACGAACCGTGCGCCCGCACCCAGCGCAAAGGCGCAGGGGTTGGCGGGATAATCGACGCTGCCGGTGGGGCTGGACGGGCTCTTCGTGCCGACGCGGCTGGTGGGCGAGGCCTGTCCCTTGGTCAGGCCGTAAATCTCGTTGTTGAACAGCATGATCTGCATGTTCACATTGCGGCGCAGCACGTGGAGCATGTGGTTGCCGCCAATGCTCAGTCCGTCGCCGTCACCCGTGACAAGCCAGATATCGAGATCGGGATTGGCCAGCTTCACCCCCGTCGCCAGCGCGGGCGCGCGGCCGTGGATGGTGTGGAAGCCGTAGGTTTCCATGTAATACGGGAAGCGGCTGGAGCAGCCGATGCCGGAGATAAACACCGTGTTCTTCGGATCGCAGCCCAATTGCGGAAGCGTGCGCTGCACCGCCTTCAGGATCGCATAGTCCCCGCACCCGGGGCACCAGCGCACCTCCTGATCCGTTTCCCAGTCCTTGAGCGTGGTCTCGATTTTGGTTGGGGCGTTCATCAGTTCGTCTCCGGGCTAGGCAGCTGGTCGTCATTGACCGCAACCTGACCGCCTTCGTTTCCGGGAATGTTGTCGAAGAATGCCGCGATGGCGTCTTCCAGTTCGGCGATGGCGAAGGGCTGTCCGCTGGTTTTGGTCAGCGGTTTGGCGTCCACCAGATACTGATCGCGCAGCACAGTCTTGAACTGGCCGGTGTTCATTTCCGGCACCAGCACATTGTCATAGGACCGCAGCAGATCACCCAGATTGGCGGGTAGCGGCCAGATGTGGCGCACGTGGATATGCGCGACCTTGCACCCCTTCGCGATGGCGCGGCGCACGGCCTGATGGATCGGGCCATAGGTGCTGCCCCAGCCGACCACGGCCAGCGTGCCGGAGGTCTCGCCAAGGCACACCTCCTGATCGGGCACAGTCACACCCAGCACTTTCTCGCGGCGCTGATCGGTCATCGCCTGATGGTTGTCGGGCGCGTAATCGATATGACCCGTGCCCGCCGCCTTCTCGATCCCGCCGATGCGGTGCATCAGATCGGGCGTGCCCGGCTTGATCCAAGGGCGCGCGCCCTTCTCGTCACGGGCGTAGGGGAGCAGCTCTTCGCCGTTCTTTTCTTCCAGAAACTTCGCCGGGAACGGGGTGAAGGTGGCCGGGTCGGGCACTTTCCAAGGTTCGGCGGCATTGGCGATATAGCCGTCTGTCAGCAGCATCACCGGGGTCATGTACTGCGTGGCAATCCGGCAGGCCTCGATCGCGCATTCGAACGCATCGCCGGGGCTGCTGGCGGAAACCACCGGCAGCGGCGCATCGCCATTGCGGCCATACACCGCCTGATACAGATCGCTCTGCTCGGTCTTGGTCGGAAGGCCGGTGGACGGCCCGCCGCGCTGCGAGTTGACGATGACCAGCGGCAGCTCGGTCATGATCGCAAGGCCCATCGCCTCGGTCTTCAGCGCAATGCCGGGGCCGCTGGAGGAGGTAACGCCCAGAGAGCCGGCATAGCTCGCCCCGATGGACGCGCAGATCGCGGCAATCTCGTCCTCGGCCTGAAACGTCGTGACGCCGAATTCCTTCAGCCGCGCCAGATGGTGGAGGATCGCAGAAGCGGGCGTGATCGGATAGCCGCCGAAGAACATCGGAAGCTCGGCCAATTGCGCACCGGCCACCAGACCCAGCGACACGGCCTCTGCGCCGGTGATCGTGCGATAGAGGCCGGGACTGCTTTCGACCGGCGGCATGGCCAATTGTTTCAACGGGCCGGACAGCTCCGCCGTCTCGCCATAGGCATGGCCCGCATCCAGCGCCGCGATATTGGCGTCGGCAATCTCTGGCTTGCGCTTGAACTTGTCCTTCAGCCACGCATGGATCGGGTCGCGCGGACGGTCGAACATCCATAGCGCGAGGCCCAGCGTCCACATATTCTTGGACCGCAGCGCATCCTTGTTGCCGAGGCCAAACGGCTTCACCGCCTCGATTGTGCGCTCCGAGATATCAAAAGCCAGCAGGTCGAACTTCGCCAGGCTGCCATCTTCCAGCGGATTGGTTTCGTATTTCGCCTTGTCCAGATTGCGCTTCGTAAACGCGCCGGTGTCGGCAATGATCAGCCCGCCGGGTTTGAGCGAGGCGATGTTCACCTTCAGCGCGGCAGGGTTCATCGCCACCAGCACATCGGGCGCATCGCCGGCAGTGTTGATTTCTCTTGAGCCGAAATTGATCTGGAACGCCGACACACCGAACAGCGTGCCCTGCGGCGCGCGGATCTCTGCCGGAAAGTCCGGGAACGTCGCCAGATCATTCCCCGCCAGCGCGGTGGAGAGCGTGAACTGCCCGCCCGTCAGCTGCATCCCGTCACCACTATCGCCCGCAAAGCGGACCACAACGGCTTCGGGTGCTTCGGTAATCTCTTCGCGGGGAGCCGCCTGGGTAGCCATAAATATTCCTGTCCATCCGCATCCACGCGGTGTGTCTTGGGCTGGCGACCTAGGTGCGCGCCTGCTGCGGGGCAATCAAGTTTTTCTGTCCCGAGTGTCCACAGCAGTTGAATTGCATGGCAGACGCACTCTATCGCAACTGGCAAAGCAAGCAGTACCGGGAGAAAACAGATGGCCGACACCGAACATTTTGTGCGCGAGGACGTGCGCGGTTTCCTCGATATGCTGGAGCAGATCGGCGGACAGGGCGTGGAGGAAGTCGGCGCGGTGATGGGCCGCGAGCAGATGCGCGCGATGGGCGCGATTGCCGAAGCGCCCGCGCGGGAAATGGCCGTGCAGAAAGACCTGACCTGCTCCGGATCGCTCGGCGATATTCCTGTGCGGTTCTACGATGTGAAAGCGGAACGCGGCCCTTCGCCGGTTGTCCTGTTCCTGCATGGCGGCGGCTTCGTGATCGGCGATCTGGAGGTGTACAACAATCTGTGCACCGAGATTTCCCATTTCCTCGACTTGCCCGTCGTGTCGGTCGATTACCGGCTTGCGCCTGAGCATCCCTTCCCCGCCGCGCCTGACGATTGCGAAGCGGCCGCGCGCTGGGTCGCCACCTCGCCGGAGGCACTGGGCCGCGAAGTGACCGGATTGGTCATCACCGGAGACAGCGCGGGCGGCAATCTGACCATTGTCACCACCAACCAGCTGATGGCCAATCCCGCCGATGTGCCCGTGGTGGTGCAGGCCCCGATCTACCCTGTGGCGAGCGATGTGAGCCAGCATGAAAGCTTCGCCAGCTTCAGCGACGGCTATCTGCTGACCGGCGCCGCAATGGCGTGGTTCACCCAGCAATATGCGGCCGACGACACCGACCCGCGCAATGTTCCGATCCTGGGCGATTGCAGCAACACGCCGCCGACGGTGTTGTGCACGGCGGGTCTCGATCCGCTGCGCGATTCAGGCCGCGAATACGCCGCGCATCTGATCCAGCTGGGCACCGAGGTAAGCTATTTCGAATTCCCCGGCATCATCCACGGCTTCACCACACTGCGCAAAGCCATGCCGAGCGGGCAAGCCGACCTCGAGGCGTTTCTGGGCGCGATCAAGGTCAAGCTGGACCGGATGGCCGCCTGAATATGACCGCTACGATTACAGCGTATCGCCTGTGCGCGGGCGTGATGCTGGCGAACAGGGACGGCAAAGTCTTCGTCGCTCAGCGGATCGACAGCCGCGGCTATGATGCGTGGCAAATGCCGCAAGGCGGCGTGGACAAGGGCGAAGACCTCGAAGCCGCTGCCTTGCGCGAACTGGCCGAGGAAACCGGCGTTTCGGGCGACAAGGTAGAGATTATCGGGCGGATGGATGATCCGGTGCGCTACGACCTCCCAGACGAGCTGATCGGCAAATTGTGGCGCGGCAAATATCGCGGGCAGGAACAGCACTGGTTCCTCGCGCGGTTCATGGGCGAAGACAGCGATATCGATCTGGAAGCGCACGATCCGCCGGAATTTTCCACTTGGAAATGGGCCGATCCGGAGGAGCTGCCGGACCTGATCGTGCCGTTCAAACGCGATGTGTATCGCGCGGTGGTAAAGGCATTTCGCGAGCTGGTTTAGCGCTCGTCAGTTCGACTGCGTAACCTGCGCATCGGGCAGCACGGCCTCGGCGGTCAGAACACGTGGCTGCGGCCCTTGTGAAATGGTCGCCGCCAGCTGCCGGGTCTCGGCGCAATTCGTGCCGCACAGCGATTGCAGGCGCGAGAGGTTGTTGCGCGCTTTCTCGACCGCGCCTTTCTCGACCAGCGCCTGACCCTCGCCAGCAATGGCCGCAAAATTGTTCGGGTCGCGGTCCAGCGCCTCGCGGTAATAAGCGATGGCCTTGCCTTGCAGCCCTTCGCGCCGCGCCGCCTTTGCCAGATCGAGATAAATCGGCGTGTAGGCGGGATCCACCGCCAGCGCCGCCTCGAATGCGTCAATGGCCTTTTGCGGCTGACCGGCGGCCAGTGCAGCGCGCCCTTCCGCCACCAGCACCGCTGCGCGCGGAGCCGGATCGCGTTCCGCGCCGTAGCCCACACTCGCCTGAACAGCGATAACCAGCGACAGGGCAGCAGCAGCAGGGGCGAAACGCATGCACAATTCCTTCAGCGAAGTGCGGGCCTTGGTCTGGGAAACGGGGCCATCGATAGGGTCGGCTTGGACCATAGATCAGCAGGCTAGCACGGCAAGGCTGCACGGGCGATGAAAAATCCGTCGGTCCCGTCGTGGAACGGTGTCAGGCGCATTCCTTGCCCGCGTGGCTGCCCCGCCGGAAGCGTTACCGGATCGGCCTGCCAGCCCGGCGTGCGCTTCAGGAAGGCATCGATCCGGTCGGCGCCTTCCTCGTCGAGCAGCGAGCAGGTGACGAACACAATGCGCCCGCCCGGCTTCACCAGTTCCGATGCGATATCGAGCAATTTGTCCTGCACCCCGGCATAGCGGGCCAGCGCGCGGCTATCGATCCGCCACTTGCCCTCTGGCTTGCGCCGCAGGGTGCCGGTGCCAGAGCATGGCGCATCAACAAACACACAGTCAGCCATCCGGCGACATTGCGCCAGCGCGTCCAGCTCTTTGCCCGCATCCAGCAGGACCGTTTCGATCATGCCCGCCCCTGCCCGCTCGGCGCGCGGCGGCAATTTGGACAGGCGTCCGCGGTCGGTATCGCTGGCAATCAGCGTGCCTGAATTTTCCATGGCGGCGGCGAGCCCCAGGGTCTTGCCCCCTGCCCCAGCGCAAAGATCGATCACCGTCTGTCCCGGCTTCACGTCTGCGGCGAGGCAGGCGATCTGGCTGCCGAGGTCCTGCACTTCCAGCTGGCCTTCGCGGTAGGCGGGCCATTGTTCGACCTGTGTGCCTGAGGGCAGGCGCAGCGCCTGCGCGATGGGCAGCGGCTCGGCCTCGACAGGCAGGTCGATTGTTTCGCTGCTCGCCTTGAGCGTGTTGATCCGAATATCGAGCGGCGCGCGGCCCAGCAGAGCCGACTGCTCCTCCTCGTCCAGACCCGACGCGGCAAAGCGCTCCGCCAACCATCCGGGCACCATGCCGCCTTCCGCCGCCTTCTCGCGGCTGCCAATGGCGGGCGGGCCGTAATTGGAGCCGTCGAACAAGGGCGCGATGGCCGGATCGACCTCGGCCAGTCGGAGCATCGCGGTGCGGCCCGTTTTGGGCACGGGGCCACACGCACGGATTGCCGCATAGACCAGCTCGCGCACGGCCCTACGGTCCTTGCTCCCCGCATAACGGCTGGATTTCGCCCAATTTGCAATAATCCGGTCAGCGGGGGCGCCGTTCGACTTTGCCCCCTCGATCACTCCATCAAGAATTTCGATAGCCGCCTGAACGCGGGCTGCGGGGGTCATGCCCCCACCTTCTGGTCAGCGCGTAGGGTAATTGGGGGCCTCCCGGGTGATCGCCACATCGTGGACGTGGCTCTCGGTCAGGCCAGCACCAGTGATCCGCACAAACTGCGCGCGGGTGCGCAGGTCGGCAATCGTCTTGCTGCCGGTATAGCCCATCGCTGCCTTGATCCCGCCGACCAGCTGATGGACGGTATCAGCGGCTGCGCCCTTGAACGGCACCTGCCCCTCGATCCCCTCGGGCACCAGTTTCTGCTGGCTGATATCCTGCTGGAAATATCGGTCCGCGCTGCCGCGTGCCATCGCGCCGACGCTGCCCATGCCGCGATAGCTCTTGTAGCTGCGGCCCTGATAGATGAAGGTTTCACCCGGCGCCTCCGCAGTGCCGGCCAGCATCGAACCGATCATCACGCTAGAGCCGCCCGCCGCCAGCGCCTTCGCGGCATCGCCGCTGGTGCGCAGACCGCCATCGGCGATCACCGGAACATTGTGCTTCGCGGCTTCATCGGCGCTGTCCATGATTGCGGTCAGCTGCGGCACGCCCACACCGGCAACCACCCGCGTGGTGCAGATGGAGCCCGGCCCGATGCCGACCTTCACCCCGTCCGCGCCTGCGCCGATCAGAGCCTTAGTCGCCTCTGCGGTCGCGACATTGCCGGCGATGACCTGCACCGCATTGGAGAGCTTCTTCACTCGCTCCACCGCGCGGCCGACATCGGCATTGTGGCCATGCGCCGTGTCGATCACGATCACATCGACTTCCGCATCAATCAGCGCTTCGGTGCGCTCGAAGCCCTTGTCGCCCACCGTCGTGGCCGCCGCCACACGCAGGCGGCCGCTCTCGTCTTTGGTCGCGTGGGGATAGGCAACGGCTTTCTCGATATCCTTGACCGTTATCAGCCCGACGCATTTGCCAGCATCGTCCACCACCAGCAGTTTCTCGATCCGGCGCTGGTGCAGCAGGCGGCGTGCTTCCTCTTGCCCCGTGCCCAGCGGCACAGTGGCGAGGTTTTCGGTCGTCATCAGCTCGCGCACGGGCTGCTTCGGATTCTCCGCAAAGCGCACGTCGCGATTGGTGACAATGCCGACCAGCTTGCCGCCGCGATCGGTCACGGGAATGCCGCTGATCCGGTGCTGCGTCATCAGCGCCTGCGCATCGCCCAGCGTTGCATCGGGATCGATGGTGATAGGATTCACCACCATTCCGCTCTCATAACGTTTGACTGCACGCACCGCAGCGCATTGCTCTTCGATTTCCAGATTGCGGTGCAGCACGCCGATGCCGCCCATCTGGGCCATGGCAATCGCCATATCGGCCTCTGTCACCGTGTCCATCGCGCTGGAGACCACCGGAATATTCAGCCGGATCGCCCTGGTCAGGAACGTGCTGGTGTCGGCCATGGAGGGCAGAACGTCGCTTTCCGCCGGGCGCAGAAGAACGTCGTCGAAAGTAAGGCCTAGAGGGATTTCGCTGCGTGACACGATGCGCCTTTCGCCCGAAGCGGGCTTGCATATGGGGGGAGAGAATCGTGCGCCGCCCTCTAACCCGTGTGGCCCCCGCCCGCTAGTGCCTGCGCGTCACCATCTGTGCACTATTCCTCGCCGACCGGATAAAGCACCGTGCTGCCGAAATAGCGCAGCAGGGCAACATGCAGCAACATATCCTGCGCCGCCCCGCCCAGCTCTATATCCTCACCCCATTCGTCGGTGGCGCGGTGGTAATCGCTATCGATAAACTGCCCCAGCCGCTTCTCGTCGGCAAAGGCGCTGGAGACCAGCACGGCGGGCACATCGCGTTTGAGCAGGGCAAAGGCATCCTGACGCGGCACCCAGCGGTCCTGCTCCTTGCGAACAGACAGCCGCCTTCCCTCGACCCGGATCACTTCGGCAATCCCGGCATCGAGCGGCGTGCGCCCCCAGCCGATTACAGCGACCGGTGCACCGCGCGGGGCAATAGCCACGCTGTCGAGATTAAAGGCCGCGACCATGGTGGGCAGCGGCGCGGGCGGATCGTCGGCGAACGCCTCAGCCCCCACCAAGCCGGCCTCTTCGCCCGTGGTGGCGACAATATACAGATCGCGCTCAAGCGGCCCTTGCGCAGCGATGCGGCGGGCCACCTCCAGCGTGACAGCCACGCCGCTGGCATTGTCGACTGCCCCGTTGCACAGGCGGTCGGGCGCAGCGGGCGGACCGCACATTCCCAGATGATCCCAATGCGAAAGGAGCACCACCGCGCCGCTATCCGGCACCAATCCGGGCAGAACGCCGACAATATTCGCGCTGAGCAGACCGGTCACGCCTTCGCTCACATCCACTTGCATATCGCGGTAACGCTGGGCCGGAACGGTCAGAGGCTGCTTCCACTTGCCGCGCATTCCGGGCTGAAAGCCGTAGGATTCCAGAGCTGCGATGATGTATTGCTGGGTGGCCACGCCGCCAGCGCTGCCCGGCATACGTCCGCCATATTCCGGTGCAGAAAGCACGGCGATATGCTCGCCAAGCGCCGCCTCGATGCCGGTCAGATCTTCACTGGCAGGCCCGACGGTCGTGCATCCTGCCAGCGCCAGTGCCAGCAGGCCGCCAATCAGGCGCTTCCTCTGCGAATTTCTAATCGCCCCCAAGACCGTGCTTCCCCAAAAACCGAGCCTATTCGGCGGTCCACCCGCCATCGATGCTCCAATTGGCACCGGTTACATTACCCGCTTCCGAACGGCACAGGAAAACCGCCAGCGCGCCGATTTCTTCGGGCTGGACGAATTTCTTGGTCGGCTGCTTGGCCAGCAGGACATCGTTGATCACTTCATCGCGGGTCAGGCCCCGCGCCTTCATCGTGTCGGGGATCTGCCCCTCGATCAGCGGCGTCCAGACATAACCCGGACTGATGCAATTCGCCGTCACGCCAGTCTGCGCCAGCTCCAGCGCAATCGTCTTGGTAAAGCCAGCAATCCCATGCTTGCTGGCGTTATACGCGCTCTTGAACGGCGATGCGGTGAGCGAATGCGCGCTGGCGGTGTTGATGATCCGGCCCCAGCCCGCTTCCTTCATCGCCGGAACCGCGTGCCGCGTGGTGTGAAATGCCGCGGTCAGATTCAGCGCGATAATCTTGTCCCACTGGTCAGGCGGAAAATCTTCCACCGGCGCAACGTGCTGCATCCCGGCATTGTTGACCAGAATATCGACTGGCCCCGCCTCTGCCATCATTTCCGCGATGGCGTCCGCGTCAGTCAGGTCAGCACCCGAGTGGCTGGCAGACAGCTCTTCCCTCAGCGCAGCAATCGCATCGGCATCGCCAAACCCGTTGAGGATGATCTCTGCCCCCTCCGCATGCAAGGCGCGCGCCACCGCCAGACCGATGCCCGATGTTGAGCCTGTAACAAGTGCGCGTTTGCCGGACAGGAACATACGTTGCCTCTTAGGGGTTTGAATTGCGAACAATTTGTGGGACCTGTCTTGCGTTCAATACGTCCGCTGTCCAGTCCCGGCGGAAACAGAAATAGTTTGTAGGGGAAATGCCGTGCGGCTCAATCCGTTTAACACTGGCAATATCAATGTCCGTTCGAGCGGCGGAGGCGGCGGCAGATTTCCCGGCGGCGGCGGCGGCAAGGTCGGCTGCGGCACGCTGGTCATCGCAGCCATCGGCGCGCTGGTTTTCGGGATCAATCCGATGCAGACCATCGGCGTGGTCGAAAGCGTCCAGCAAACCACCGGCGGCGGCGGCGGAACCTCCAGCACGAACGAGCAGGAAATCTGCACCCGCGGCCCATACGCGACGGAGGCCTGCAACGCTCTTCAGTCGCTCAACCAGACATGGGCCCCGGAATTCCAGCGCGCCGGCATCGCGTTCCAGCAACCCGTGCTGGACCTTTATACCGGCGGCGGTGTGCGATCAGGGTGCGGCACCGCGCCCGCAGCCGCAGGGCCGTTCTACTGCCCCGCTGACAATGGCATCTACATCAACACCACATTCTACGACCAAATGGCGCAGCAGATGGGCGCAGGCGGCGATTTCGCGCGGCTGTATGTCTTGGCCCATGAATATGGTCACCACATCCAGAACCTGACCGGTTTGGCCGGGCAAGTGCGCAGCGTGCAGGCGCAGAACCCGCGCCGCTCCAACGAATTGCAGGTCCGCATGGAATTGCAGGCCGATTGCTATGCCGGTGTCTGGGCGGGCAAAAACCGCAACCTGATCGAACCGGGCGATATGCAGGAAGGCCTGCGCGCTGCCAGCGCCATCGGTGACGATACCTTGCAACGAAATGCCGGCCAGCGCGTTAATCCCGAAAGCTTTACCCACGGCACCAGCCAGCAGCGGATGGACGCCCTGCGGCGCGGATTGGAGAGTGCAGATGACAGCGTTTGCGATGCCTATTTCGAGAACCTGTAGCAACGTGATGAGAGCCGTATTTGCAGGAGCGCTCGCAAGTGCTCTGGCAGCACCTGCCTTTGCGCAGGACGAGCCCAGAGTGGTGACGGACGGTCCGAACATGACCGATGTCGCGCGCACGCCGCTGGACATTCTCAATATCGATCCAGAAGACCTTCCCCCTGTTCTGGTTGAGGCTCTGGCCAATCCCTATGCCAGCGATGATCTGGCTGGCTGCGCAGATATTAATATCGAAATCACCCGGCTGACCAACGTGCTTGGCCCGGATTTCGATACGCTTCAGGTGGAGCGTGATGGTTTAACCATCGAGAAAGTTGCGCAGGGCGCGCTGGGTATGCTGATCCCGTTTGACGGAATTATCCGTGAGATAACCGGTGCCGCAGACCGCAAGCGTGATCTGGAGCTGGCCATTATCGCCGGATCGACCCGGCGCGGTTATCTGAAGGGTTTGGGCGCGCAGCAAGGCTGCATGATCCCGGCTCGCCCGATCTCGACAGCGCCGGTGGACATTGCCGATCCTGCAGAAACGCAAGAGGCGGAGGAAGACTGACAGTCCTCCCCCGCCTGCTTTGTTGCCTTGGGCTTACGCTGTAAGTTCCTCTGCTTCAGGGTCCTTGCGTCCGCCCACGCTCGACCAGTCGATGCCGCGTGTCGCATACATCACCCCGGCCAGCGCCATGAACAGCATCACCGATCCGATCAGTAGTGACAGAGCCTCTAGGCTGAGCAGGACGTAGAGCGAGGCATAAAGGCCCAGCAGGATTGCTCCGACTGTCAGCGCGCGCTTCTTCGTGCCCAGCACCGCCATGCTGTAGGCGGTGAGCAAGCCGACAATCGCCAACGTCGCTCCGGCAAAGGCCGCAGTGAACCCGATGACCTCCGCAAAGGCGAGCAGCAGGACGAAAAACAGCACCAGCCCAGCGCCAGTCAGCAGGTATTCCGCCGCAGCCACCCGTGCGCCGGCGACCAGATCGAACATCAGGAAGGTCAGGAAAGTAAAGCCGATCACCAAAAAACCGTATTTCACGCTGCGATCGACCTGGCTGTAGAGGTCGACCGGCTCGATCAGCCGGACTTCGGCAATCTGACCGCCCGATGCGCCCTCCGCGTAAGCCGATACCCGAACAGGCGGCGGAGGCGGTGTTGCCATACCCCCGGCATTCTCGACCACACCTGTGTCAGCGGTCGATGCGATGGACCGGCCGAGCGCTAGGTTGGCAATGGACCATTCTGCGGAGAACCCGTCATCGCCCACTTCGCGCGCATCGGGCAGGAAGCCGCCGTTAAAGCTGGGATGCGCCCAAGTGGAGTTGACTGCCCAGTCGGTCTGCCCGCCGCGCGGAACCAGCGACAGCGAACGGCTTCCCCGCAGGCTATAACTGTAATCGACCGCAAGCGTGCCCTCTCCGTCCCATTCCAGATAGCCATGAAAGCCAGAACCGCCGCTTTCTATAGGACCCTTGCCCGGTTTCAGCGACAACGCCTCGCCCGCAATAGTCGCCGCCGCATCGCCTTGCAGCCCGCGCGGATCGGAAACGCCAAAACGCAGCTCGCTCTCGGCAAGACGCAGAGAGGCCGGATCGACATCGAGCCGCTCCAGATCATCTGGCAAGGCGAACTGTGCCGCGCCTTCGGTCGTCGCCAGATAGGTGACCGTCTCGTAGATCGACTTCTTGCGCACTTCGGGTTGCAGCGTCGTCGCCACATCATGCGATTGCGGGGACAGATACAGCTCCCGCCGCGCGGTGATCCGGCGGGTGATGTTCTGACCATTGCGGGTTTCGGTCTGGGTGGTCTCTTCCGTGTAGGGCACGACCAGCACCGGCCCGCTCAGCGTCTGCGGCCCGCCCCAGCCCGCCGTGATGCTGTCCTGCGCGACGCGCGCCTGATGCTGCCGGTCACTGACCAGCGCGTAGACCATCAGCAGCGGGACCAGCAGGATAAAGCCCACCAGCCCCACAAACAGCAATTTCACCCCGGGCGATCGTTCGGTTCGCATCATTCTCTCCATTGCGCGTTATAGCGACGAAACGTGCACTGTGAGCGATGAACTGAATGCTCGTTGAACCGCCATGATGTAGCGAACACTTGCACCCCGCGCCTTACACAGTCAGCTTCAGCAGATGACCTACCGTGCCATTATCGCCGCCGCTCTGGCTTTCACCCTGCCTGCGTCCCTTGCCGCGCAAACGGAGGATGCACCACCCGAGGAGCCGACATTCGAGACGGTGGGCGTGGTTCTGGAAACCACGATGGGCGCGATAACCATCGCGCTGGAAACCGAGCGTGCGCCGATCACCGCAGGTAATTTCCTGCGCTATGTCGACGAAGGGCGGTTCGACGGAACCGTGTTCTACCGCGCGATGAGCCTCGACTGGGGCGAGCAGCCCAACGGCCTGATCCAGGGCGGCACGCAGAACGACCCCGACCGGATACTAGACCCCATCCCGCACGAACCGACCACCGTAACCGGCCTGACCCACGCGCGCGGCGCGATCTCCATGGCGATGGGCGAACCGGGCAGCGCGAACGGCGACTTCTCGATCATGCTACAGGACCAGCCCGGCATGGACGCCAACCCCGATGCGACCGACCCCGTCTGGCAAAACGGCTACGCCACCTTCGGCACCGTGGTGGACGGAATGGAGGTAGTCGAAGCCATCCACGCCGCCCCGATCGACCCGGCAAAGGGCGAAGGCTGGATGGTCGGCCAGACGCTGGCGGAGCCGGTGGTGATTACGAAAGCGCGGCGATTGGCCGAGCAAAAGTAGCCTAGACGAGCCGGGATCGCTGCTCTTCGCTCAGCAGCGCACAGGCCGTATTGGTCTTCCCGAACCACCGGTAGCGATTGCGGGCGACCAATCGGTAAGCGGCATCGGCCAGCCCGCGCGGGACAATCCGCCCGATCAACGCAAGCCGCCACCATCCGCCGAGCTTCTCCGCCAGTTTGAAATAGCCGGCGCTTTCCGACCATGCCTCCCCGTCCGTGATCAGAAGATAGGTTGCGTCCATGTCGATATCGTAATGGCGATAGAGCGCCTGACCCAAAGCATCTTGCGCGCTTGTATAGCTGATCCGCCCACCGGGATCGTGCTTCATCAAAAAGCGCACACCGCTTGAGCACAGCACGCACACATTATCGAAGACGAAGAGCGGACGAGAATCGTCGAAATTTGGCACATCCGGATCGGCGCGGAAGCTGTAGGAAGGATGGTTCATTCGTCGATACAGGTGACATCGAGATGCGCGAACCCTTGCCGGTATTCATCAAGCGAGATCACATCGAGGCATGGACGCGCGCCGGGCTCCAACCTCTCGCCCGAAGCCAGTTTTCGGGCGAGAAGTATCACAGGGATAACGGGAATATTGGGGCCATCGCCGCTGCGCGCGATTATCCAATGGCGACGGCGCATCGGCGCTCCATCGGCATACTCACCATCAATGACCATGTGAAAGCCGCTGCGCCCCTTCCCCAGAATATTGAATGGTTGGGATAGTTTCACCAGCACACCCGCAAACCGGTCGAGACGCGGCACAATCCGCCAGCGGCGCAGCAACCCCATTGCCCATAGGCCAAAATGCAGCAGGGAGATTTCATGCCCTGCCAGAAACCGGTGTTCCTGCAGGCCTTCGTAACGTTTCGGAAAAATCCCGAGGTCAGGCACATTGCCGGAGGAAAACCACCGACGACCAAGCTCCGGATAGTCAACCGATTCAAGCCCGCTCCAGCCGGTCTCAGGGATCATTGTACCCTTGGCCAAACGGGTGAAGGTCTCACCCACATACGCCAGCACGGCCGCCACGGTGCCCGCACCACGATTGGCCTGTTCTGCTCCGCTAATGCCGTACTCGACCCGGCGCAGCGCAGCCATCGACGTCAACGCATCGTCGCAATAGGCTGCGGTCAGTGCAGGTACCGAACTTGCCCCGGCCAGCACCGCTACCCCGCTCGCCCTTGCGTCCCGGTCAAGCTCGCCAATACCGCACACAAATTCGCGGGCATCGGCGATGTCGCAATAATGCGCCCCAATAGCGATGGCAGCGCGCGCCACGCCGTACCCCTGGCCGTTATACGGACCGACCATATTGATGACGAGATCGGCTTCGACCCCCGCCAACATGGTACTGGCCGAATTCGCTATATCCACGGCTTTGCCGTTGGCCTCATTGGCCGCAGCCAGATCGCGGGCGAACGTTTCCGCACGGGCGCCATCGCGCCCGCAAATGGTCAACGCAATTTGCGGATCTCCGGCGAGCGCGCGCGCGACGTAACCGCCGAAATTGCCATAGCCACCGATGATCGCGACCCGCAGGGGCATAGAATTACTGCCCCCGCAGGATCAATAAACCCGCTTCTTCGGCTTGATGTACTCCGCGTCGTCGGTCAGCGTGTATTCGTGGACCGGGCGGTAGTCGATTTTCATATCGCCCTTGCCGCTGCCGCCGGCGCCGCCGCCCCAGCCGTCGAACCATGCGACGGTGTGCTTCATCCACTGCTTATCGTCGCGCTCGGGGAAATCCTCGTGCGCGTGGGCACCGCGGCTTTCCTTGCGGTTGTCGGCACTGGCCATCGTTACGCTAGCCTGGGCCATCAGATTGTCGAGCTCCAGCGTCTCGATCAGATCGCTGTTCCAGATCATCGAGCGGTCGGAGACCTTGATGTCCTCCATCCGCTTGTTGACTTCGGCCAGATGCTTCTTGCCGGCGGCCAGCGTTTCGGTGTCGCGGAACACGGCGCAATGCTTCTGCATGGTCTTCTGCATATCCTCGCGGATGCGCGCGGTGGGCGAGCCCCCGTCGGCGTGGCGGAAGTGGTCGAGACGCGCCAGCGCCAGGTCGCTGCTGTCCTTGGGCAGAGCGTCCTGCGCGGCATGCGGCTTGATCGTTTCCTTCAGATGCAGGCCGGTCGCGCGGCCGAACACCACCAGATCGATCAGCGAGTTCGAGCCGAGACGGTTCGCGCCGTGCACCGAGACACAGGCCGCTTCACCCACGGCATAGAGGCCCGGCACAACCTTGTCCGGATCGCCCGCTTCGCCGGCCACGACCTGCCCGTGATAGTTACACGGAATGCCGCCCATATTGTAATGCACTGTCGGGGTGACAGGCAGCGGCTGGCGGGTCAGATCGACACCGGCAAAAATCTTACCGCTCTCGGTAATGCCCGGCAGACGTTCGGCCAGCACGTTCGGGTCGATATGGTCGAGGTGCAGGTGGATATGGTCACCTTCCGCCCCGTGGCCGCGCCCTTCGCGCATTTCCAGCGCCATCGAGCGGGAGACGACATCGCGCGATGCCAGATCCTTGGCCGACGGAGCATAGCGTTCCATAAAACGCTCGCCTTCGGAGTTGGTCAGATAACCGCCCTCACCCCGCGCGCCTTCAGTAATCAGCACGCCTGCGCCGTAAATGCCGGTCGGGTGGAACTGGACGAATTCCATGTCCTGCAAAGGCAGACCAGCGCGCAGCACCATGCCGCCGCCGTCGCCGGTGCAGGTATGCGCCGAGGTGGCTGTGTAGTAGCAACGGCCATAACCGCCGGTTGCCAGCACCACGGACTGGGCCTTGAACCGGTGCAGAGTACCATCATCCAGACACATGGCGATCACGCCGCGGCACACCTTGCCGTCAGCGGTGTCTTCCATGATCAGGTCGAGCGCGAAATACTCGATGAAGAAGTCCGCGTCATACTTCAGGCTCTGCTGATACAGCGCGTGGAGCATGGCGTGGCCGGTACGGTCGGCTGCGGCGCAAGTGCGTTGCACCGGCGGGCCTTCGCCCATGTTCTGCATGTGGCCGCCAAACGGGCGCTGATAGATCGTGCCGTCTTCATTGCGCGAGAACGGAACGCCGGCATGCTCCAGCTCGTACACAGCCTGCGGAGCTTCGCGGGCAAGATACTCAATTGCGTCCTGGTCGCCGAGCCAATCAGCCCCCTTCACCGTGTCATACATATGCCATGACCAGTGATCGGGCGTGTTGTTGCCCAAAGATGCCGCAATGCCGCCCTGCGCCGCAACCGTGTGGCTACGCGTCGGGAAGACTTTGGAGATATTCGCCGTTTTCAAGCCCGCCTCTGCCGCCCCCATCGTGGCGCGCAGGCCGGAACCGCCTGCGCCGACGACGACCACGTCGAACTGGTGCTCGATAATCGGATAGGCGGTGTTGGAATTCGTTTCGGTCGCCATCAGGCGGCTCCTCCAAGGGCAAGGCGTGCGACACAGAAGATGCCGAAAACGCTGCCCGCAATTGCAGTGAGATTGAGTGCCGCGAGGGCGGCGAATTTGGTGCCTGCTTCGTGGAGATAATCCTCGATCAGGACTTGCAGGCCGAGCCGTGCGTGCCAGAAAATGCTGATGATCAGCAGAACCATCGCTGCCGCCGGGATCGGCGCAGACAGCCATTCGCTGACGGTGCCATAGCTCATGTCCGGCAGCAGGATGAAGCTGGCGAGCAGCCACACCATCAGCACCAGATTGCCGATCGCGGTGAAGCGCTGGACCAGCCAGTGATGCGCGCCCTCATGCGCGCTGCCCAAACCGCGAACGCGGCCAATCGATGTACCGTTACCCATGGTTCGGTGCCCTTACTTGAGGAAGACCAGCGCCCAGAAGGCGACGGTGAGAAGGATGGCGATGATCGGGCTGGCGATGGACCAGAACTTGTTCGTATCCAGTTCGTAGCCCGCGCCGATATCCAGAACGAAGTGGCGCAGCCCGCTCATCATGTGGGTGAAGAATGCCCAGGTCAGGCCGATCAGCACAACATAGCCAATGGGTGACGTCATGACGGCCTGAAACATCCCGTAGGCGTCGGGTCCGCTGGCGAGTGCCCCCAGCCACCACAGGAAAACACCCAGACCGACCAGCGCCATACCGTCGCCGGTCACGCGGTGGAGGATGGAAACCAGCATGTGCGGGCCCCATTTCCAGATCTGCAAATGCGGGGAAAGCGGACGGTTTGCCATAGGCTCTATGTCTTCCGGTCTGACGCGGCGATGCTGCGCGAAGTGATAATCTCTGCGGTGCACTTAGCGAACCGCGCGCACCATGCAAGCAGGGCCTAGGGCCGTGGGGTGCAAACCTAACAAATTCAGGATGATTCCTGCAGGGAGTTTTGCAGCGCGCAGGCAAGCGGTCTATGGTCACACGAAATATGGCAACGATACTTCTGACAGGTTCCAGCCGGGGCATCGGCGCGGCGGCATTGTCCGCGCTGGAATCGCGCGGCTGCACAGTGATCGGGCACTCGACTGCGGGCGGCGAAGGGCGGCTTGCGGCTGATTTTACCGAGCCTTCCGCCCCGCAAATGCTGTGGGAAGAGGCGCTGGAGCGCGGCGGCGGGCGGATCGATGTGCTGGTCAACAATGCCGGATTGTTTGCGGCCAATCCCACCAACAGCGCGGATATCAACTGGCTGGATGCTTGGGAGGATACGATGCGGATCAATCTGACTGCGGCAGCGCAGCTCAGCCGGTTTGCGGTGCAGCACTGGCTGGAGCGTAAATCGGACGAGAAGGGCCACCGGGGCCGTCTTGTCCAAGTCGCCAGCCGCGCGGGCCACCGGGGCGATTCGCCTGCGCATTGGCATTATGCAGCGGCGAAAGGCGGGATGCTGGCGATGCACAAGACCATTGCCCGCGCCCATGCCGCCGATGGCATTCTGTCCTACGCCATTGCGCCCGGCTTTACCGATACCGCTATGGCGGGCGATTATCTGGCCAGTCGCGGCGGGCCGGAGCTGCTGAAGGATATTCCGCTGGGCTCCGTGGCCCAGCCGGAAGAAATCGCCCGCCTTATCGAATTCTGCGCGCTGGACGCCCCTGCCAGCCTGACCGGCGCAACGCTGGACGCCAATGGCGCCAGCTATGTGCGCTAGACTGTGAGCCGTTGATGCCCTTCTGGAAAATCACCATCCACGCGCCAAAGCCGGTGGTCGCCGCCGCGCTTGATGCGCAGGACCAGTCGGTCGACTGGGATTACAACGTCGTCGTCTCGGGCCACGAGATTGCCGAGGATCGGCCCGAGGACTGGGTGTTCGAGGCGTGGTATTCGGGCAAGCCCACCAAAGCCGAGAAAGCGACCATTGCCGCGCTCTTCTCCGGAAAGACGCCTGCCATGGCGGTGGAGAAGCTGCCCGATCAGGACTGGCTCACGCTCAGCCAGCAGGGTGTGGATCCCATTCGCTCCGGCCCGTTTTATGTCCGCACGCCGGACCACCCTGCCCCGACCGAAGAGCTGCTTGATCTGGTCATCCCCGCCAGTCAGGCCTTCGGCACCGGCCAGCACGAGACCACTGCCGGATGCCTTGCGATGCTCGCCAATATCCGGGTTAGCGGCGTGAATGCCCGCAATATCGCCGATATCGGCACCGGCACCGGCCTGCTGGCGTTCGGCGCGATGGCGCTGTGGCCCCGCGCGCTGTGCACGGCATCCGACATCGATCCGGTGTGCGAGGGGGTCGTGATGGAGAACGCGGTTACAAACACCGTGCCCATGGGCGGCGATGCGGGCGAGCTATTGATGCTGACCGCCGACGGGATGGACGATCCGCTGCTGGAAGCGCGCGGTCCCTTCGATCTGCTCATCGCCAATATCCTCGCCGCTCCGCTGATCGAATTGTCGGCGGATTTTGCCAGGAGCGTGACGCCGGGCGGGCATCTGGTGCTCGCCGGTCTGCTGGAAACGCAGGAGGCCGCGGTGCGCTCTGCCTATAGAAGCGCGGGCTTCCGCATGGCGGGCCGGATCGTCAATGGCGACTGGTCAATTCTGTGGCTGCGGCGCAGGCGGCCCGTCTAGGGTCAGGATCCTAGCTTCCTGCGGCAGGCACGCTCCCGTTGACGCGCTGGTGATAGCCAGCAATCGCGCCCACGACCTTGTGCATCAGGTCCATGCGCTCCGGCACTGGCCGCGCGGTTCGCCCGATCATCACCGCGACGGCATACCGCTTACCATCTGGCGCGGTCAGGATACCGATATCGTTATAGCCTGCCTGCTCCCCGATTACGCCGGGCGGCACGATATCGAGCACCTGGCCCGTCCCCGTCTTGTGGCCAAGGCTCCAACCCGGAGGCAACCCGCCTTTCAGCCGGTTCGGCCCGCTCTTCACCTCGTCCAACAAAGTCAGCAAAGCCTTCGTGCTGCCCGCTGACAGCAATTCGCCCCGCGCCAGACGCGCCAGCGCCGTGGCAATCGCATTCGCCCGCGCTCCGTCCACCGGATCGCTGACATAGCCGTCGAAATTGGTCCGGCGGATGCCATGCGGCACCGTCTTGCGGACCTCGAAAAACGTCTTGCCCACGGCATAGCGCTGGTCCCACTCAAGCCCGGCAATCGCGGCCTGCATCGCCCGCTCGCCGGGGCCGAAGCGGATATCGCCCAGCCCCTTCTCCGCCAGAACGCTGCGCACCGCATCCGGCCCGCCCACGCGCTTCAGCACCATATCATTGGCGGTGTTGTCGCTTTCGGTCAGCGCCCGGCGGATATAGTCGCGGTAATCGGTGGTGAAGCTGCCCCGTGCCTTCACGATCTTGCGGATCGGCTGATGAAAGACCGTCAGATCGGAGAACGTCACAGTGTCCCGCTCGGCCAGATCCAGCGTGCCCTTATCCGCCTGATCGAACGCCGAGAGCGCGACCCACAATTTGCTCACGCTCTGCTGGGGCATGGTCTCGCCGCCATTGAAATGCACCAGCGCGCCCGTCTGCACATCGACCATCGCGATACCCAGATAGCCATCAAACGTGCTGCCGATGCCGTAGAAACGGTCGTCCAACCAGCGCTCTTCCGCAGGGCGTTCCTCGATGATTTCCTCTGCGACTTCCTCCACGCGCTCGGCGAAGGACGGCGCGACGGACCCCGCGCTCTCGCCCGCTGCACCGATCGTCACGCCCGACATATTGCAGGTCGCCAAAGCAGCCAGCGCCGCAAAAGCGCCGATCACGCCGATGCTGTTCGATGCCGCTGCCATGACCTGCCTTCGAAGCCCTTTCCTATTGCGCCAATCACGGGGGCGCGCGGAACCCGCCCGCGCTCTCCCGCATTGCTGCGGTAATCCCCATACACAAATCGAATTAACGGAGCTCCCACAATGCCTGACAAAAATGCGCGCACTCTCATGATTACCGGCGCATCCTCCGGGATAGGCGCCGCGACTGCCCGCGCTGCGGCAGAGAAAGGCTGGAATGTTGCCCTGCTCGCCCGCCGCAAGGACAAGCTGGAGGAACTGGCCAGCGAGATCGGCGACAGCGCCCTAGCGGTGGAATGCGATGTGACTGACCGCGATGCGCTAAACGCCGCCGTCGCCAAGACGGTCGACACATTCGGCAGCCTCGATGCGGTTTACGCCAATGCCGGCAAGGGCGCGGACAGCCCTGGCATGGAAAACGGCGACCCGGAGGAATGGCACGATATGATCCACCTCAACATCCTCGCCGTGCTCTACACCGCGCATGCCACTCTGCCCGAACTGAAGAAGACCAAGGGCATGTTCATCGTCACCGGATCGAAGGCGGGCCGCGAACATTTCAAGGGCTCGGTCTACAGCGCGACCAAGTGGTTCGTGCAGGGCTTTGCAGGCAATCTGGCCGAGGAAATGCGCGAATGGGGTGGCCGCTGCACCGTCATCACGCCGGGCATGGTCAACACCGAATTCTTCGACGAAGCGAAGCCGACAAAATTGCAGCCCGAAGACATTGCCGATGCGGTGGTCTTCGCCATCGAGCAGCGGGAGACCTCCGCAGTGCGCGAAATCCACCTGATGCCGGCGGATTGAACCTAGGCCGAGAGCACGCTTTCGAGGTGATCGAGAGCGGCTCTGGTGAAGGCCTCCATATTCGCGATCCGGTCATCGCTGCCCGTTTGGGTCATTTTCGTCCACTCGCCTTCCGGCCCCACCAAAGCGGCGCAGCTTTGCCCCGCGGGTGCGCCGCTGGGGTGGGTGGAGCCGCCGACCGAGCCGCTTTCAGCCAGCCCCCATTCGGCGGCGAAATTATCGCGGATGGAGCGCGCCTGAAGCAGGGCATAGTCCTCGCTCGCCCCGCGCATTCCGCGATAGGCATCGCGCGGCTGTGCGAACAGTACATCGCGGGCGCGCAGCGAATAGACCACCCCGCCCCCGACAAAGAAATCGAGCGCTCCCGGTACCGTCAGCAGCGATGCTGCCAGCATCCCGCCCGTCGCGCCATCGGCAACAGCGATTCTCTCGTCACGCTCGCGTAGCAGCCCGGCGATGCGAAGGGCTTGTGGATGCAGTTCGGTAAGCATCAGCCCGCCTCCGCGACAATCGCGGCCCAGCCCGCTTCGTCCAGCACCTCGATGCCCAGGTCGGCGGCCTTTTTCAGTTTGCTGCCCGCACCCGGCCCGGCGACCAGCAAATCCGTTTTCGCGCTGACCGATCCGCTGGCCTTTGCGCCCAGACGCTCGGCCTGCGCCTTGGCCTCGTCGCGGCTCATGGTTTCCAGCTTGCCGGTAAAGACCACGGTTTTGCCGGCGACGGGTGAGTCCAGTGTTTCGACTTCATAGCGTGGCGGCGAGACTTCGCTGAGCAGATCGTCCCACACTTCGCGGTTGTGGTCCTCGTGGAAGAAGTCGCCCAGCGCCTCGACCACGGCGCTGCCAATACCGTCGATATCGGTGAGTTCGGATGTCGCATCGTCATCGCCCGCCCGCGCTTTCTCGGCCAATGACCGCAGCGCGGGGAGCTCATGAAAATGCTTCATCAGATCGCGCGCTGTTACGGCCCCCACATGCCGGATGCCCAGCCCGAACAGCAGCCGCGCCGCGTCGGGCTCGCGCCGGTTCTCCACAGATGCCAACAAATTATCGACAGACTTTTCCTTCCAGCCTTCCAGCGCCAGAATCTCCTCGCGCCGCCGGCGCAGGCGGAAGATATCGGCGGGGCTTTCCAGCCAGCCCAGCGCGAAGAACTGGTCGATGGTTTTCTCGCCCAGCCCGTCAATATCGAGCGCGCCCCGGCTGACGAAATGCTTGAGCCGTTCTGTGCGCTGCGCTGGACAGATCAGTCCGCCAGTGCAACGCACATCAACTTCGCCCTCTGCCGCCACTGCCTCGCTGCCGCATTCGGGGCAGGCGTCGGGGAAAGTAAAGGCCTCGCGCTCCACTTCGGGCGTCAGATTGGCGACCACCTGCGGGATCACATCGCCCGCGCGCTGAACCTGCACACGGTCTCCGGGCCGCACGCCAAGCCGCTGTATTTCATCGCGATTATGCAACGTGACATTGGTCACCGTCACCCCGCCCACCAGCACCGGCGCAAGCCGCCCGACCGGCGTCAGCTTGCCAGTGCGCCCGACCTGAATATCGATTGCCTCCAGCGTCGTCTCGGCCTGCTCAGCCGGAAATTTACGCGCAATCGCCCAGCGCGGCGCCTTCGCGACGAAGCCCAGCCGCTGCTGGTAATCGAGCCGGTCCACCTTATAGACCACGCCGTCAATTTCATAAGGTAAATCAGCGCGTTGCACGTTGATGCTCTCATAATGGGCGATCATTGCGTCCAGCGTTTCGCACCGCGTGAACAGCGGCGATACCGGCACGCCCCACGCCTCCAGCGCGCGCACCACGTCGACTTGCGTTTCGCCCGGCACATCTGACGCCGCACCCCAGCCATGCGCCCAGAATTTGAGCGGACGCTTCGCGGTGACGCCCGCATCCTTCTGCCGCAGCGATCCGGCAGCGGCATTGCGCGGATTGGCGAACAGCTTCTCCCCCGCCGCCTCCTGCCGCGCATTCAGCGCGAGGAAGTCGGCAGTGGACATATAGACCTCGCCGCGGATCTCGAAAATGTCGGGCGCATCGCCTGTAAGCTGCTGCGGAATATCGGCAATATGCGCGACATTAGCCGTCACATCTTCGCCCACCTGCCCGTCCCCGCGCGTCGCGGCGCGGACCAGTTTGCCGCCCTCATAGCGCAGGCTGCAGGATAGCCCGTCGATCTTGTCCTCCGCCGTGAAGGCCAGCGGCGCATCCCCGGCCAGCGACAGAAACCGCCGCACACGGGCCACAAACTCCGCCACTTCCTCGTCGGCAAAGGCATTGTCGAGGCTCATCATGCGAACCTCGTGCGTCACCTTGCTCAACGGCGAGGCAGCGACGGCATGGCCCACCTTCTTCGAAGGACTGTCGTCGCGCACCAGATGCGGAAACGCCGCCTCCAGCTCCGCATTGCGGCGCACCAGCGCGTCATATTCCTGATCGGTAATCTCGGGCGCGTCCTGCGCATGATACAGCCGGTCATGGCGCGCGATTTGCCGCGCGAGCCGCATTAGCTCATTGGCGGCATCGGCTTCGGTCATGCTAATTTCCAGCATACCAATCATGAGGCTTCACGCCATCGATCGTCTCACCTGCCTCCAAGTTCAGCACAATCGCGCTATGGTCTTTGCAATCCACTGACAGGCCGCAACGCACTGCGTTGCTAAAGTATGCCTTATAGCCAGGCCAATCGGCTGTTTTAGCGAACACGCGGTACTTTCCCGGTGCCAGTGTAAATGTGAATTGATCGCCAGATCGCACAGCGTCACAATGCAGCTCCTGCGTTGTCACGTTGGATGCACATGCTTGAATATCATCTGGAATGTAGTCGCTCGGATAATTGTAGGTGCCGATAATCGCACCTAATTGGTCATTCGCCTCGCTATCACCGTAGGCTTCGGCAATACTCAAATCACAAAAGCGATCTTTAATCTTTGACCACTTTTTAAACGCCATTCGCTCTTGATTGGCAAAGGCCCATTCGGAAGCTTCACTCGCTAACTCGCATCTTTCTGGCGCGTCGGCGTCAATGTCTTCAAGCATTTGGTATTGCTCATCATACTGCTCAGACTTGTCGCTACAAGCTGCCAGAAAACATGTTCCAACCAAACAGGAAAAAACCAAGTGAATCCGGTTCGGTCTCCGCACCATCACACCCCCTCCAACAACCGATCCGCTTGCGCCCGCGCTTCCGGCGTCACTTCCGCGCCCGATAGCATCCGCGCGATTTCTTCCTGCCGGCCTGCATCGTCGAGCAGCGCGACGCTGGTGCGGGTGACTGTCCCTTCGGAGGATTTGGCGATAATGTAGTGCGTGCCGCCCCGCGCAGCCACTTGCGGGCTGTGGGTGACGGCGAGCAATTGTCCGTCCTTTGCCAGCCGCGCCAGACGTTCACCGATGGCGCTCGCCACCGCTCCGCCAACGCCGCGGTCGATCTCGTCGAAGATAACCGTCGCCGCCCCGCCCTGCTCTGCCAGCGCGACTTTCAGCGCGAGGATGAAACGCGAGAGTTCCCCGCCGCTGGCGATCTTGCCGAGGGGAGCAAAGGGCGCGCCGGGATTGGTGGCGATCAGGAATTCCACCGCGTCCATCCCGCCCGCGCCCCATTTCTCCTCCGGCAGCACCTCGATGGAAGTCTGGAACCGCGCCGCGTCCAGTTTCAGCGGAGCGAGTTCGGCAGCCACCGCCTTATCCAGTTTCTTGGCGCCCTTTACCCGCATATCATGCAGCTTCTCGGCTGCGCTGCGATAGGCGGCGGCGGCTTCCTTCTCGGCCAGTTGCAGCGCGTCGAGCTGTGCCTCCCCGCCCTCGATTGCATCCAGCGCGGCGCGGAAGGCGCGCATTTTGCCGGGCAGCTCGTCCACTTCGCAGCGGTGTTTGCGGGCCAGAGCGCGCAATTCGAACAGCCGCGTTTCGGCCGCATCCAGCGCCTGCGGATCATGCACAAGCGCCTCGGCAGCGGCAGCCAGCTTGTCCTCCGCCTCGCCCGCCTCGATTACCGCGCGGTCGAGCGCCTCCAGCGCTTCCTTCAGCAGCGGATGCTCGCCGCCGATCCGGTCGAGCCGCCGCGCGGCGCTGCGCAGTTCGGCAAGCGGAGAATCCGAACCTTCCCAGATATGCCGCAGCTCCTCCAGATCGCCCGCCAGCTTCTCGCCCTTCTGCATTGTGGCGCGCGTTTCAGCGAGGCGCGCTTCCTCGCCCGCCTGCGGTTCCAGAGCCGTCAATTCGGCCAGATGCGCGATCAGCAGATCCTGCTCCGCCTTCGCGTCTTCGATGGCAGTGCGCGCCGTTTCCAGCGCATCGCGCGCATGGCTCCACGCCGCCCAAGCCTTGGCCACGCGGTCCGTATCCGACGCGGCATAGCGGTCCAGCAGCAACCGGTGCCCGCGCGGATTGACCAGACCGCGATCATCATGCTGCCCGTGCAATTCCACCAGCGAGGCCGCCAAAGTGCGCAGCAGCGCGACGCCCACTGGCTGATCATTGACGAACGCCTTGGACCCGCCATCGGCCTTCACCTGACGGCGGATGACCAAAGCCTCGCCCGGCTCTATCTCGATATCGGCATCGTCGAGCGCTTCGGCTAGAGCCTCCGGCAGATGCGCAAACTCGAAGCTCGCGGTCGCACTCGCCTTCGCCTCTCCGCTGCGCACCAGACCGCTGTCGGCGCGATTGCCCAGCACCAGCCCCAGCGCATCCAGTAGGATCGACTTGCCTGCGCCCGTCTCCCCCGTCAGCACGCCCAGCCCGCGCCCGAAATCGAGATCAAGCGCTTCGATCAAAACGATGTTGCGGATGGAGAGACGCGTGAGCATTGCGGGCGTCTATACCGAACCAAAACGGGCGCGTCACCGGATGGTGCGCGCCCGCTGGTCTTTTATCCAGAAAAGAGCGGTCTAATAGGCGACCGCGCCCTTCTCCGGACTGTCATCGGCATCCGCCTGAGAGGTCCCTTCCTTCGGCCCCTCCTTCGGCAAAGTGGCTTTCAGCAGAAAATATCCCGCCACCGCTGCGATGGTCGAACCGGCCAGAACGCCCAGCTTGACGGCGTCGACCTGCTCCGCGCTGGCAAAGGCGAGGTTGCCGATAAACAGGCTCATGGTGAAGCCGATCGCTGCAAACAGCGAGACCGCATGAACCTGCCGCCAGCTGACATTCTCCGGCAGGCTGGCAATGCCCGCCTTCACCGCCAGCCAGCCAAAGCCGAACACGCCCAGTTGCTTGCCGATCAGCAGACCCAGAGCGATGCCCAGCGGCAGCGGCTCCAGCAGGTCTGCCGGGTCCAGCCCGATCAGGCCCACACCGGCATTGGCGAAGCCGAAAATCGGAATGACAAGGAACGCCACCCACGGATGCAGCGCGTGCTCCATCCGCTCCAGCGGGCGCTCTCCGTTGTTCGCCACCATCGGCACCGTCGCCGCCGCGGCAACACCGGCCAGCGTCGCATGGACCCCCGATTTGAGCACGAACACCCACATCACGATGGCGAGCAGCACATAGGGGATGGAGGACGCGACCTTCATCCGTCCGAAAACCATCATGATGGCCAGAACCACGCCGCCTGCGCCCAGCATGTTCATGTCGATCGTGCCAGAGTAGAACAGGGCGATGATGGTGATCGCGCCGATATCGTCGATGATTGCGATGGCCAGCAGCAGAGCCTTCAGCGCCACCGGCACACGCGGGCCGAGCAGCGCAAGGATACCCAGCGCGAAGGCAATGTCCGTCGCCGCCGGAATGGCCCAGCCCGCCTGATTGGCAGGCTCCCCGCTATTGATGATAAGGAACACCAGCGCAGGCAGCGCCATTCCGCCAATCGCGGCGGAAAGCGGCAGCGAGGCCTTGCTCCAGCTGGACAGCTGCCCGCCCAGAATTTCGCGCTTCACTTCCAGCCCGACGAGGAAGAAAAACACCGCCATCAGCCCGTCATTGATCCACAGCAGCAACGGCTTGTCGATCACGGCAGACCCAATCCCGGCGATCACCTGCGTATCCAGCGCGGCGATATAGGCCCCTGCCAGCGGGCTGTTCGCCACGACGAGCGCCAGCAAGGCGGCGCAGATCAGGACGATGCCGCCCGCGCTTTCTTTCTTGAGAAAATCCTGCAGCGCAGGGACAATCGCCTTAATCATCGCTCGCCTCCCGCGCGCAGCTCGAGGGCGGCAAGGGCGGAATTGGCCAGGGGATCGGCCGGGTAGAACTGTCTGGTCGCCACAATCACGGCAGGCTCCTTCATCGAAATTCATCGATCGGATTGCCCGGTTTCAAGTGATGCGGCGGGTTCGGGAATGGCGAGCCAGTCGCGCCCCGTATTCAGCCATCGCACCGGCAATCCGATGCGGTCCGACATCACAGACGCGCGCAGCGCATCTGCCAGAGGGGCCCGGTCCCGCACCCCTCCAATGCCACAAAGCGAATTGGGTTCCCGACGACGCGCGGGAAATCGGCTCTGCCTAGCTAACCGTCACACCGGCGGCGTGGCGATTGATCAGGTCATACGCCTTGTCGTACCATTCGGAGCCCGGATAGTTCGCGCCCAGCACAGCGGCGTATTTCTTCGCTTCTACCGGCACGCCCAGCGCCAGGCTGGTCTCGGTCAGGCGATACAGAGCCTCTGCCGCGTGGCTGGTGGTCTGGTAGTTCTCCAGCACGTTCTGGAACCGGATCTGCGCCGCCAGCCACTTCCCGGTCTTCTGATAGAACCGGCCGATCTCCATTTCCTTGCCGCCCAGATGGTCGTTCACCAGATCGATCTTCAGACGCGCATCGGCGGCATATTGCGTGGTGGGATAGCGACGCTGCACATCGTTGAGCGCGGCCAGCGCCTGCTCGGTCGTCTTCTGGTCACGGTGCACATCACTGATCTGCTCGTAATAGCTGAGCGCGATCAGGTAATAGGCGTAGGGCGCATCCTTGTTGCCCGGATGGATCGTCAGGAAACGCTGCGCGCTCTGGATCGCCTTCGTGTAGTTCTGGCCGACATAATAGCTGAACGCGCTCATCAGCTGCGCGCGTCGTGCCCACGGGCTGTAGGGGTGCTGACGCTCGACCTCGTCAAACAGAGGAGCAGCAACGCGCGCATTGCCCGCATCCAGCCGCATCTTCGCATTTGCGTAAAGCGTTTCCACATCGCGGGCGATATAGGCCGTATCGCGGGCATCCCCGCCCCCGCCCAGCGAGGCACAGGCGGTGAGGGAAAGAGCCAGAACACTGGCACCAAGGGCGTTACGGATCTGTTTTGTCGACATGGCTGCAGCCTATAGCCAGCGCCCGCGTGAACGCCAAGTGAAAGGAAAGGGGTTTTGCGGCGGGTTGGGGATTGGAGCAGGTTTGCGTCTGATTGGGCCCAACCCGCAGAAGTTGCGGTCCATCATTGTCGGATTTGTTCGCTGAACCGCGACTTGTAGAGACAAGTCCGCTTCGCACCCACATGTTTGAAAACTGGCCAGTGGGATTGAAGCTCATAGTCGAACCCAAGGCAGCAGCTCTATCGCTTATCGAGACAAACGCCGTTTGATCCTGCTGAGTGCCTGCGGGGTGATGCCGATATAGGCCGCCAGATCGGCTTGGCTAATCCTCCCAGCGATTTCAGGCATGTCTCGCATCATAAGCTCGTAGCGGTCTTCAGCTGAAAGGCTAAGCAATTGATACTCGCGCTGTTCCTTGCGCTTTCCATAAACTGAGAGGAAACCGATCAGCGCATTCGCCAGCGAAATGTCAGTTTGAGCCGCGTTCGCCAAAACCTCGTACGGCAATGCTACCACCAGAGTGGCTTCGCTAGCGACCAGGCTAAACGTACAGGGATCGCCATCAACAAGGGCAACCATGCTGCCGATAATCGAACCCTCGGCAAGGAAGGATTTGATGTGCTCCTTGCCATCGGCGCGAATGTAGTACGCTTTTAGCAGACCGGATTTGACGAAGTAGACATTCGAAGCGTGGTCCCCCTGCATGAAAGCATGGTCACCAACTCCAAGCGCAATTTCTCGTCCATTGCTGACGACAAGCTGCTGAAATTGCGACAAATGAACCTCGGTTAATTACGGCGCGCGACGCTTCGGCAATACCCTAGCGCCATGAAACTCGAAAACAAAACCATCGTCCTAACGGGGGGCAGCTCTGGAGTGGGGCTCGACCTGTTGCGCGCGCTTGGCGCATCCAACGCTATCATCAACCTTTCGCGCCGAGCTCCCCCGGAAGATGCGGTGCATTTATCGCCTCGATCTACCCATATTGCGACCAATTTGGCCGATGCGGAAAGCGTGCATAGGGCCATCGAGGCGATCACCCACTCTTGTCCGGATGGGGTTGATGGGCTGATCAATTGCGCGGCTGTGCAATTCTTGCCCAAATTCACGGACACCGATTTTGATCCCTCCAGCATCGCGACAGAAATTGCGATCAATCTCACCAGTCCAGCTCAGCTGATCCACGGTTTGCTAGGTCATCTGCGCATGCCGCCTGAGAGTTTCATCCTCAACGTCAATTCCGGCCTCGGTCTCGTGCCAAAAGCCGAATCAGCGGTTTATTGCGCCACCAAAGGCGGGCTCGACAATCTGTCTCGTGGTTTGCGAGCGCAACTGAACGACACCAATATACGGGTTCAGCAGGCCTTCCTGCCCCTGGTGGACACGCCGATGACCACTGGACACGGAAGCGGCAAGCTCTCGCCGCAAGAAGTCGCGCGTCAGATCATTCGCGGTATCGAACGCGGTACGCCTGACAATGATATTGGCAAAGCCAGATTGCTTCGCGTCATCAACCGCCTCTCTCCCTCAATTGCCAACGCAATCATGCAAAAAGGTGACTCATGAAAACTCTGCTCAAAGTCATGTTGACCATAGCTGCGATTTTCGCATCCACCTTCATTCTGGGCCGTGTGTTTGGGATCCTGACTGAGGATAATGTCCGAGCATGGCTGGAGATTGCGAGCACTCTTTCTGCGCTTACGGTGATCGCCGTGGTTGTAGGCCTTCTCGCCATCGACCTTTTCGTCGCAGTGCCGACACTTACCATTGTCATACTGGGGAGCTATTTTCTCGGATTCGAGATGGGCTTCGCGGCAGCCATTGCCGGCTCGGCAGTCGCGGCATTTGGCGGCTATTCTATTTGCAAAAGGTGGGGCGAGACCGCGCTTGCCAAAGTGATCCGAGATGAAAACCAACGCGCAGAAATGCGCGACGCATTCACGTCCCATGGACCCGGCATGATTATGCTTTCCCGCGCGGCTCCAATCCTGCCCGAAGTAACTGCCTGTATGGCCGGGATGACTCGGATGCCTTTGCTGCGCTTTGCCATATTCTGGCTAGTGGGAACATTGCCCTATATGGGGATCGCCGCCTACGCAGGCTCCGTCAGCACTTTGGACGATCCGCGCCCGGCCATCTTTGCCGCCTTGGGGCTCTATTCAGTGATGTGGAGTGGCTGGTTCATCTATCGCAAATTCTCGACAAAGGGCGGAACGCAGCTGCTTGTTTGAGCCGGTCCATAATGGCGCGTCCGCCCCACAATAATTTTTCCAACACTTCCAGAACGAAAACACCCCTCTGCCCTTGAAAAACCGCCAACAATCCGCCCATCACTGGTAGTAGTGGCAGTTCCGTGCCAGCCCCCCTACAGACTAAGCCCCTAACCTAGGTCCAATCCTCGCAGCACAACTCGCAGCAAAGGGCGCGCGCTTATGGCAGACAAACCCGATTCCGGCCCGATCATCGATCCCGCAGCCCAGTTCAACACCATGCTGGCCGAATGGGAGAAGATGACCAACTCGATCAGCGAGAGCATCACGGGCACGAAGGAATTCAGCCAGGCGGTCAACCAGTCCAACGCCATGCAGATGCAGATGCGCGCGCAAATCCAGAAGGCGATGGGCAAGGCGCTGGAAGTGGCGAACCTGCCGAGCCGCGAGGATATTATCACACTGGGCGAGCGATTGGGTGCGATCGAAACGCAGTTGGCCAGGATAGAGGCCGTGATCAGGACCGATCTGAAGTCAGCGTCCAAGAAAGCCAAGAAGAGCCCCAAGCGGACCCGCAAGCCCCCTGAAGCCGAATGAGCGAGACCGACACGCAGGCGTTCCCGCTCGGCCCTGACGCTCTGGCCGAAGCGACCAAACGTTTCGAGCGGATGATGCAGCGCAATATCAAGGGGCTGGAATACATCCAGTCGCCTGCGCCCGTCGTCGGGATCTCCGAAAGCGAAACGCTGATCGACCGGGGCACTCTGCAATTGCTGCACTATACCCCGCTGGTGGACGAGGTGTACCGGGTGCCAGTGGTCCTGATCATGGCGACCACCAATCGCGGCTACATCTTCGATCTGCGCAAGGGCCAAAGCTATGTCGAATATCTGCTGAAGGCGGGTTTCGATGTGTTCGTGATCGATTGGGAACCGCCCCGCGATGACGAACGCGGGCTTGGCATGGCGGATTATGTGCTCGACCTCATTCCCAGCTGTATCGAGCGGATCACCCGCGAAACGGGTGAGGACGAGGTGTCGGTCATCGGATATTGCATGGGCGGCGTGCTTTCGCTGATCTATGCCTCACTGCATCTGGACGGCCCGGCGAAGAACCTGATGGTCTTCACCACCCCGCTCGACATGACCGAGATGACGGGGTTTCACAACTGGTCGGACAAGCGGTTTTTCGACGTTGACCGCATCCTGAAGACCTACGGCAATTGCCCGCCGGAGCTGATCTACGGGGCGTTCGACCTGCTCTCGCCGGCGGACAAGACGGCGGGCAATCTGCGGCTGTGGGACAATATGTGGAACGACGAATTCGTCGAATCCTACCGCCTGTTCGATCGCTGGGCGAACGATATCCTGCCGCTTGCGGGCGAGTATTTTGCCGACACGATACGCGGGCTGATGTGGGAAAACGGCCTGTATGAAGGCACGCTGCAGGTTGCCGGACGCACGGCGGATATTGCGAAGATCGAGATCCCCTTCTTCATGGCGACAGCGGTGCATGACAGCATCGTGCCCTCTGCCGCCTCCGCCCCGCTGATCGACAGGATCGGTTCTGCGGACAAGGAACATCTCGAACTCAAAGGCGGCCATGTCAGTGTGATCGCCGGACCCAACGCGGTTAAACGGCTTTGGCCTGCGACTGAAAAATGGCTTGGAAAACGATCGGTATGACAAAGCACAGCCCCCCATTCGAATGCGGTGGACACACGGTGGAGCTGTCGCAGCTCAGCCGCGATGATGCGCAGAAGGCGATGGATTTTGCCGCCGCCCTGCCCTTGCACGATATGCTGTTCCTCTCCCGCGATATCCGCCACCCGAAGGTCGTCTCCGCGTGGATTGATGCGGTGGAGGATGGAAGCATCACGAGCCTGGTGGCGCATTCGGGTGGCCAGATTCACGGCATCACCGCGCTGGTGACCGACAGGCTGGGCTGGTCGCACCACGTCGCCGATCTGCGCATGGTCATCAGCACCGCGATGCGGGGCCACGGGCTGGGCCGCAAGATGCTGCTTGAAGCGCTGAAAGCCGGAGAGGCGAGCGGCGCGGAGAAATTCATCGCCCGCATGACGCCCGACCAGCGCGGCGCCATCGCGCTCTTCGAAAGCGCCGGTTTCCGGGCCGAGGCGCTGCTGCGCGATCATGTGAAGGACCCCGATGGCGAGGTCTATGATCTGGTTGTCATGTCGCTCCACCTGCGCGAATACCGACGGATGCAAGCCGCCTTTGGCGAGCGGGAATAGGGGCACATGGCCAAACCAATGAACATCGTCGAAGAAACCGTCGCCGCTGCCAGCAAGCAGATGGAGACGCTCGCCAAAGCCGCGCCGATCACCCCGCCCAGCGCACTGTTGATGGGCACCGATATCTTCCGCGCCGGGCTGGAATTCATGGCCAACTCCATGTTCGCCGCGGCCTATGCCGCCTCCCCGCGCGGGGACGGGCATCCGGTGCTGGTCTTGCCCGGCTACGCCACGTCCGATGCCTCCACCCTGCTGCTGCGGCGCTATCTCAAAAACCTGGGCTATGATGTCCGCGCGTGGAAGCTGGGGCGCAATATGGGGCATTCCACCATCGGGCCGGAGCGGCAGCGGCTGCATGACCGGGTGGCGAAAATCGCGCAGGATACCGGCCGCTCGGTCACGCTGGTGGGGTGGAGCCTGGGCGGCATCATGGCCCGCCTGATCGCCGGCACTACCGATGAACCCATCCGCCAGATCGTGACCATCGGCTCGCCCTTCACGGGCAGCCCCTATGCCACCAATCTGTGGCGGATGTATGAGCGGACATCGGGCAAAAGCTTCGACCACCCCGAAATGGTCAAGGAACTGGCCGACAGCGCCGCCGTCCCGCTGGTCCCCTCCACCGCGATTTATTCCAAGCTGGACGGGATCACCGCGTGGGAAAACTGCCTCGACCCTGAGGGCGAGAACACCGAAAGCGTCCAGATCGTCGGCAGCCATATGGGCCTGTGCGTCAATCCGTCGGTCCTGCTGCTGCTGGCCGAGCGACTGGCCCAGCCCGAGGGCGAATGGACCCACTTCGACCGCAGCACCATGATGTATCCGTGGCTCTACCCGGCGGGTTAGAAAGAAACCCAACACCAAAATCCTGTCCTACATGCCTCGCCTTGTGCTTCACGCTGAACGGTTCGCCGCAGGCGGACCGCAAGCGTGACCACGCGCCCGCAGCGACGCGGCCTTCAGGCCGCATGAGCGAGGATTTCGCGCGCCGGATGGCGTGCGGCGGACAAGGATACTTCATTGAGCGACTCACCACCCCCATCCCCGCCTTCCGCCCTCCCCGCACACCTGCCCGCCTTTACCCCCGTCCCGCGCAAGATGGACCGCAGCAACGGGTGGAAGCCCGAGGTGCAGCGCGAGTTTATCGAGGCGCTGGCGGATACCGGCTCCGTCGCCTCGGCCTGCAAGCGGGTGCGGCGCAGCACCGTGGGCGCGTATCACCTGCGCCGCCAGCCCGGGGCGGAGGAGTTTGCAGCGGCGTGGCGCGCGGCGGTCGATCTGGGGATGCAGCGGGTGGAGGACGTGGCGATGGACCGCGCGCTCAACGGGGTGGAGGTGCCGGTCTATTCGTACGGCGAGCTGGTCGGCAAACGCACGGTCTATAATGATCGCCTGCTGATGTTCATGCTGAGAAACCGCGCACCGGAGCGGTTCACAGAAGGACGGGCAAAAGCGCTGAACGCCGTCGGCAAGATGGAAATGGAGCGGCTGAAGAAGCAGTGGCACAAGGAGTGGGAGGATGAACGCCGCGTCACGCTGGAGAACGAGGATTCGGTGCTGGACAGCATCGACGCCAAACTGGACCGGATGCACGAAAACCAGCTGAAAATGATGAGCCCCCGCGCCCGCGCCCTGCTGGAAGCCCACGAAGCGCAAATGGAGGAGGACGAAGCCAATGGCTACCTCGCCTATCGCGATCCGGAGCATGAATTGTATTTGGGGAAGCGGGGGGAATGATCCGAGGGACGAACGATGATTTAGAGCGCAATTCGCGTCGCGCCAGCGACGCCAGCGCGCGACTGCGCGCCGCCGCCCCTGCGGCGAAGCAAGGGGGCCGGATGGCCCCCGCCCGCAGGGGCTTAAACAAAAAAAACTCCCGCCTCTTGGAATAACCCCAATGCCCTGCCCACCCCTCCCGCTCGCGGGAGGGGCAGTGAGACTTGCGAGCTTGCTCGCTAGTCGCAGCGGGGTGGGCCTGTCCGGCTCAGGCTATCGCGCGCAACCCCCAAGTGGGAGGGGAGCCTAACCCCTGAAGCAATACTTCAGGTGCCACGAGAGAAATGCAGGATGCTGAAGCTAGATGCGAGTTAGGTGTACTGCCCCCCGACTTCCTGAATGAAAACTAAAACCCTGCCTTGGTTAGAAGGGCGTCAAAGTGTCTCGCGACAGCCTCAGCTAGCTTCACTGGCACTGCGTTTCCAATCTGAGTGTACTTCGGCACCTCACGATCGAAAAGCCCTTCCCGCGGATTCCCTGCCCTGCGGACACCGCCAGTCGTCCTCTTTCCTTTAAACACGTATGTGTCGGGAAATGTCTGAAGCCTCGCCCACTCTCTTACTGAAAGCGACCTCGGCTGATCGAAATGTACATAGTCGTCTGCAAGCGAGCATGCCGTGATCGTAGGCCCTTTATTTCCCCATTTTTTTGGCAGAACACGCTGCGCGAATTTTTTAGTCTGAAATTCTTTAGGAATCTGCCCACCATTGGCGATCATAGCGTCAAATTTGGCGACCACCTTCGTAGAGTGCTTGCTGTACTCCTGCTCGGCGACAGACACTCCCTTTTTCGCTAATTCGCGTGGTCTAAAATACTGCTGCCACTTTCCTTTCGCAGGATGAGGATAAAAGTGCGTGGCGAACTTCTTATCGAAATCCTGAAGCCGAAGTTGCTTGACCACTTGGGGATCAATCAAATCTCCGAGAACTTCAAAAAGGTCTGGCGCCACTTCTCCGTGAGGGGGCAAAAGACCACAGAGGACCGCATCTTCCGGATCAGCATTAAGTTGTATAGCCTCGCCTAGCTTTTCCACAAGATCAGACCGAAAACCAACGATGAGGACGCGAGGACGATTCTGAGGAACGCCGTAATCCTTGGCATGAACCAACTTCCATCGAACGACGTATCCGTGCTCCCGGGCTAGACGCTGAAACCTTCCATAAACGTCAGACCATATCTCGCCCTTATCGCCATCCTTGGTCCACTTGGCGGACAATAGCCCCTTAACATTCTCAAATAAGAATATACGCGGACGGGTTTGCTCAATCACATGAGCCATCTGCTCAAATAGATGGTTTGAAGGTATCTCTGCTTTGTCCACCGAGTATGAACGCCTATGACCTATCCCTGAATAGCCTTGGCATGGTGGTCCGCCCGCAAGAACATCAAGATTAGAATTCCGCCCAAATTCTAATCCAATGTCCAACTTTTCCAGATCGCTTTTGAGTTTCGTCAATCTATCTGTGTTGAGCTCCCATACATCGGAAGAATGAAGTTCGGCACGCTCGTTGAACGGCTTTCCGCCTAATTTGTGCTTCCGATTGGCAAGGTAGGTTTCTCTTGCGTCATCATTGATCTCATTAACGAAAATAGGTGTGAAACCAGCGTGTTCAAAGCCTAGAGAAAGGCCACCGCAACCCGCAAACAAATCAATCATAGGACGTAGAATGACTGGATCGCCAATCTCCGCCAGCGCTTCATCGCGCGCATATCCGACTTCAATTGTCCGAGACAGGTCCACAATCACGCTCCGCTTCTGAGGAATGCACAAAGAGGGAACATCTAGCTTTGGTCAAGCCCAAACGGTCCAATTTCCTCCGTTATGGCTGCATCTATGCTCGCGGTGACCGAGCTAGGGAAAACAAAGTCAAACTCATTGGTGAAAATTTCCGAAAGACTTTCAGCAACGCCTGGCTTCGATGACTGACCCCAATAGTTGCCGCCTGTCATGCCTCCGAGCCGTTTGACCGCCAAAGTTTCAGAGCGATACTCATTCTTGTTAGTCGGAACAGTGACAAAACAGTATTTGAAGCTACCCAACTTTCGAACAGTAACACCGCCGGTACCAATCCTTACAGTCGAATGATCTGGGAAGTTGCCTTGGTAAACCATATCCCACAACATTGGGATCTGCGCATTATCGTTCCAGTTAGTTTTGCACTGGATGATCCGAAGGTGTGTTTGATCTAGTTCACGTCGAACTGCACGATCAAGCTTTTGAGTGGCCGACCCAGTTCCTAGATCGTCCATGTTTTCGGGAAAGACAACCACTGAAATATCCGACTCAGTATTTGTCTTGTGACTGCCGTATTTTACTGTTGCAGCATCGAAAATAGCCGCTGGCACTAGTGGTTTATTTTGCCGAAAAGCAATGGCCCGTGTTCCGCAAAAAACCAAATTCAAGTACCAACTCACTAACGCCTCCCAACCAGTGCCTCCGGCCGATTGAGTTGATTGGTTCCGTCCATTCCCACCGGTGGTTCTGAAGATTTCAGATAACTTGGAACCCAAAGAGAAAATTGCATCAGCGTCACTCAAGTCCGAGGTCAGTTCATCAATTTTGGCTTTCCAAACTGGCCAATTTCCTTCGAAGGATTTCATCTTCCGATAGCGAGCCAGCTCTCGGGCACGGTGTTTTTCGATCAATTCGTTGAACATCACTCCTCCCCCATCCGCAACGCAGCAATAAACGCCTCCTGCGGAATGCTCACGTTTCCATATTCCCGCATCCGCGCCTTCCCCTTCTTCTGCTTCTCCAGCAGCTTCTTCTTACGCGAAATATCGCCGCCGTAGCATTTGGCGGTCACGTCCTTGCGCATGGCCGCAATCGTTTCACGTGCGATGATCTTGCCGCCGATGGCGGCCTGGATGGGCACCTTGAACAGGTGGCGCGGGATCAGGTCTTTCAGGCGTTCGCACATGCCCCGCCCGCGTTCCTCCGCCACGGCGCGGTGGGTGATCAGGGATAGGGCGTCGACCGGCTCGTTGTTCACCAGAATGTTCATTTTCACCAGATCGCCTTCGCGCAGGCCGATCTGTTCGTAATCGAAGCTGGCATAGCCGCGGCTGATGGATTTCAGGCGGTCGTAGAAGTCGAACACCACCTCGTTCAGCGGCAGCTCGTAGGTCACCTGCGCGCGGCCGCCCACGTAAGTCAGATTGGTCTGGATGCCGCGCCGGTCCTGACACAGTTTCAGGATGCTGCCGAGATATTCGTCGGGGGTGTAGATCGTCGCCTTGATCCACGGTTCCTCGATCATCTCGATCCGGCTGGGATCGGGGTAATCGCTGGGGTTGTGCAGCTCGATCGTCTTGGCTTCTTCGTTCTTCGTATGGCCCAGCTGGATGCGGTAGACGACCGATGGCGCGGTGGTGATCAGGTCGAGGTCGTATTCGCGGCTGAGGCGTTCCTGGATGATCTCCAGATGCAGCAGGCCGAGGAACCCGCAGCGGAAGCCGAAGCCCAGCGCCGCGCTGCTTTCCATTTCGAAGCTGAAGGAGGCGTCGTTGAGGCGCAGCTTGCCGATGCTCTCGCGCAGTTTCTCGAAATCCGCTGCGTCTACCGGGAACATGCCGCAAAACACCACCGGCTGCACTTCCTTGTACCCCGGCAGCGCGACCTCGGATCCGTTCTTGACCGTGGTGATGGTGTCGCCGACGCGGGCCTGCTCCACCTCTTTGATCTGGGCGGTGATGAAGCCGATTTCGCCCGGGCCGATTTCCGGCAAGTCGGTGCGTTTGGGGGTGAAGCAGCCGACGCGGTCGACCAGATGCTGTGTGCCGCCCTGCATAAAGCGCACGTTCTGCCCTTTGGTGATGACGCCGTCGATCACGCGCACGAGGATGACGACGCCGAGATAGGGGTCGTACCATGAGTCGACGAGGGAGGCGGTGAGCGGCTTGGCGCGGTCGCCTTTTGGCGGGGGGATTTTGGCGACGACGGCTTCGAGCACGTCTTCGATGCCGAGGCCGGATTTGGCGCTGGTGAGGACGGCTTCGGACGCGTCGAGGCCGATGACTTCCTCGATTTCCGCGCGGACTTGCTCGGGCTCGGCAGCGGGGAGGTCGACCTTGTTGATGACGGGGACGATTTCGTGGTCGTGCTCGATCGACTGGTAGACATTGGCCAGCGTCTGCGCCTCTACCCCTTGCGCCGCGTCGACCACCAGCAGCGCGCCTTCGCACGCGGCGAGGGAGCGGGAGACCTCGTAGGCGAAGTCGACATGGCCGGGGGTGTCCATGAGGTTGAGCTCGTAGGTCTCGCCATCCTTCGCGGTGTAGCCCAGGCGCACGGTCTGGGCCTTGATGGTGATGCCGCGCTCCTTCTCGATGTCCATGTTATCAAGGACTTGCTCGGACATCTCGCGCTGGGTCAGCCCGCCGCAATGCTGGATCATGCGGTCGGCCAGCGTGGACTTCCCATGATCGATGTGGGCGATAATCGAAAAGTTGCGGATTTTGGAAAGATCAGTCATCGCCAGCGCAAATAGCGATGCGATCACCCGATGTCAGTAGAGGACTGAGGTTAGGGGGTGTTTATCCGGCCTTCCCTCAGTGCCCAATGCCTCAAGAGAGCGCAGCGCTGGCGAAGAACACCCCGAATGCGCGGCACCAGATGACCACCGATTGTGCCTCAGCGAGGCTCGTGCCGGCAGGCAGACGGTAGATCTGTTCGCCGCTGCTGGATTTGAGACGTCCGAGGTCGACATGATCCGCAGCGCGAACGGCGCGGCCGCTGCGCGGGTTCTTGGCTTCGCTCAGCCATACCCGCAGATCGGGGCCACCGCGTGTCTTGAAATTGCTTTCGAGCTTGATGCCAAAGCCGCCGCCTTTGAGCCGGATAACCCGCGCGCCGCCCGATGCCGGGTGCGAACTGTCGGCCCCGCGGAACTGGCCCGATGCGCTGGTCGTCGCTGCAACTGCCGCGCTGGGGAAAATCGCCGAGGCTACGCCCAGCGTTGCCGTTGTCGCGGTCACAGCCAGAACGGCCGATGCGACCACCGAATTGAATGCATTCTTCATGTCGAAATCCTTTGCTCAATCTGTCGATTGGCAAATGTTTCGAGCAGGCACGCCGTTAGGTTACAGATAGATCCGAACTGGCAACCGGAAGCCCGCGAAAACCGCTAGGCTGATAGGTCCACCTGCATAAATTTTGGACGCGATCCCGGCCCGTGCGGTGATTGTATTCCGGGAATACCCGCTTCGGACGAGAGTGAAGTCAAAGGCATCCCGGCCGCAGCAAGCGCATAGGGCGACACGCGGTGCCGGGTGCATAATCCGTCCGCTCCGTCGCTGATAAGGTGGGTCTCGAATTCGAGCCCCTGCTCGGCCTCTTCCGAACGCACAACCTTTGAGACAACTAGCTGTCCATTGCCCAGATCGAGAACCAGATCGGTCGCCATAGGAACGTGGAGCATTCCTTCGATCCGGGCGCCGGTGCGCGACAGGTTGCGCATCACAACTTCGTAGCGATGATCCTCGTGAATGACGCCCACTTTGCGATAGACCGCCATCCGCTCGGCACGCGCCTTGGCCGGGCCCTGTGGCTCGTATTTCAAGACACCGGATGCCAGCCGTTCTAGAACTTCGGATTGAGGCAGCGCCTTACTGTATATCCAGCCCTGGATATGGTCTGCGCCCAGTTCGCAAACCAGATCCAGCTCGTCATGCGCCTCTACACCTTCGGCGACAGTCACCATGTCCAGCGCTCCGGCGAGGCTAACGATTGCCTGGATGATCGCGGCGTTGTTGTTGCCCCCTTCACACGCCCCACGCACAAAACTCTGATCGATCTTGATCTTGTCGAATGGCGCATTGCGCAAATAGCCAAGCGAGGAGTAGCCGGTGCCGAAATCATCCAGCGCCAAACGCACGCCCAACTTTTTCAGCTCGCGGAACATTTCCTGGGTGGCTTGCGGATCTCCGATGAAGACGCTTTCGGTCAGTTCCAGTTCGAGCCGCGATGCCGGGAGCCCGGCCGATAGCATGGCGTCATGGACGATCGACGGGAGGTCGGGATTGGCGAATTGCACCGCCGACACATTGACGGCCACCGACAGTTCGTGGGGCCAAGATGCAGCATCGCTGCAAACCCGCCGCATAACCCATTCTCCAAGCGCAAGGATCTGGTTCGACTCCTCCGCAACCGGAATGAATTCCGCCGGGCTGATAGACCCGCGTTCCGGGTGGTTCCAGCGGACCAACGCTTCGAAGGATTTTACCAGATGGGTCTTCGCATCGATGAGCGGCTGGTAGTGCATTTCCAGAGCGTCCGTGGCCAATGCATCGCGCAAATCTTCTTCGATCTGTCGGCGGAACTGCGCATCATCTTTCAGATCGCTGGAATAGAACCGGTATTGGCCGCGCCCACCGCCTTTTGCGGCATACAGAGCGAGGTCGCCGCTGCCGGTCAGTTCTTCGCTTTCAATCCCGTCATAAGGGGCAATGGCAATGCCAACTGACGTACCGATAATCGCTCTGGCACCATTGATCGAATAGGGCTGCGAGATCATCTGGATCAGCCGTTGAGCCAGATCACCCAGCCGCCCCCGGTCCTCGATATCGGGCAGGATAATCTGGAATTCGTCGCCGCCCAGCCGGCCCGCCTCACCCTGCTCGCCCACGATGCGTTCAAGGCGCTGCGCGACCTGTTTCAGCAGCTCGTCACCCGCCTGGTGCCCAAGAGTATCGTTGACCTGCTTGAACCGGTCCAGATCGAGCATCATTATCGCGCATGAGCGTTTGGCCGCCTTGTACGCGGTCAAAGTGCTCGTCAGCCGCTTCTCCATCCGGTTGCGATTGGCCAGCCCTGTCAAAGCATCATATTGCGCCATCCGGCTGACATCGCGCTGCCCTTCACGCAATGTCGTGATGTCTTTTGCGCTGCCGCGAAACCCGACAAATTCGCCTTCGGCATCGAATTGCGGTTTGCCGGTAATCTCCCACCATGTTTCGGTATCACAATGGGCGACCCGCACCGGTATGCGGTGAATCGTGTTTCGTGCGCGGAGCAGAAAAGGCAGTGGCCGCTGCGTCGCTGCGTCGTCGCTATCGTCGCTGTCTTGTCCGGCAAGGAATAGCTGCGACAGCGGACTGCCGTTTACGTCTTCCCCGTCGATGCTCAGCTTAGCAATGGCCGATTCAGAGAGGTATTCGACCTTGCCGTCTGCATCGGTCGCCCAGAACCATCCCAGCTCCGACTGTTCGATCTCGTTGAGGATGGTCAGGCGTTTCGGATCGTCGAACACCTGCGCGCGCGGTCCGTCTTGGGGCGCGCTGGGAGCGGCCTTGCTGGAGGGCGCGGAGCGGGAGAAGAGCTTCCCTATGGCCATGGAGTAACTCCCGAACGCGAACAGGCCGGAACGAAAGACGCGCTCATGCTACCGCTCCCGCCGTTTTGCGAATGCTGCGTTTGACCGAAAACTGGCTGTCATTGCTGAGCCCCTCGATCGCCCCCTTGTCATCCAGCTTGAGCGGCTGGGCAAATTCGATGCCCATCCGGTCCTTCTTGCTCCAGCGACTGGTGCCGCTGACAATAAGTGTCTCGCTAAGCGCCAGTCGGAACAGCGTGCCAACGGGGACATTCCAAAGGCCTTCGATCAGGGCGCCGGTGGCCGAAATGTTGCGGACCGTGCCGTTGTAATACTGCCCGCCATATTCGAGCACGATCTTGCGAAGCATGGTTTGCCGCGCAGCACGAGAGGATTTCGGCCCACGGGCGATCGCGGTGAGTCCTGCGGCCAGTTTCTTGGTCGCATCGGTGAACGACAACGGCTTGTCGTAGATATAGCCCTGAATGTGACTGCAACCGTGCAGCCGGACCAGATCGAGCTCGTCCAGCGTTTCGACGCCTTCCGCTGTGGTATCCATGCCGAGTGCAAGCGCGAGGCTGGTAATAGAGGCAATGATTGCGCCGTTGCGGCTGCCCGGCTGGGTGGCGCCTCTAACGAAGCTCTGATCGATCTTGATTTTGTCAAACGGTGCCGACTTCAGGTAACCGAGCGACGAGTAGCCCGTGCCAAAATCATCGAGCGCCAACCGAACGCCGATCTTCTTCAGCTCAGCGAACATCGCATCGGTGCCCGCGTCATCGCTCAGGAAGACGCTTTCCGTGATCTCGAGCTCGAGCCGCGACGGTGCAATTCCGGCTTCCTCCAGGGCCGATGAAATAATCTTCGGCAGCTCCTTATTGGAAAACTGGATGGGCGAGACATTGACGGCGCAGCGGATATGCTCTGGCCACGTCGCCAGATCGCGGCATGCCCGCCGCAGGGCCCACGCCCCGACTTCCTGAATGAGGCCCGTGTCCTCGGCAATAGGAACGAATTTCTCCGGGCTGACCCAGCCATGCTCGGGATGGTACCACCGGATCAGCGCCTCGAACCCGCTGATCGTTTCACTCGCCGCTTCGACCACAGGCTGATAATGGAGGTCCAGCGCTTCCTGATCGATCGCATCGCGCAGATCCTGCTCCATCTCGCTGCGCTCTTTTGCGGCGGAATGAAGGTCTTTTGCGTAGAAATGGAAGCGCCCCCGCCCACCATCTTTGGCCGCGTAGAGTGCAAGGTCAGCATTGCGGATCAGCAAGTCGAGATCGGTTGCATCATCGGGGCATCGCGCGATGCCGACAGATGCGCCGATGACCACCCGCTGCCCCTCGATCGAATAGGGCTGCGAAAGCGACCGGATAACATCGCCTGCAAGCTGGCCCAGCACCTCTGTGGAATTGCGCCCGTGCAGAACGACCTGGAACTCGTCACCGCCCAATCGGCCGACGCGGCCCATATCGCCCACGGTGACTTCCAGCCGCTGCGCCACCTGTTTGAGCAGAGCATCGCCCGCCGGGTGGCCGAGCGTATCGTTGACGTGCTTGAACCGGTCGAGATCAAGCAGGAAGACGGAGCATTCGCGGTTGCCCTCCTGCGGCGACGCCAGAATGCGCTCGAGCGTCTGGGACATCTGGAAACGGTTGGCGAGACCAGTAAGGGAATCGAAGTGAGCAAGACGCGAGGCGTGCTCCTCGCTGCGTTTTTTCTCGGTCAGATCGGTGCCCGAGCCGCGGAAGCCGCAAAAATTCTGGAAACTGTCGAACACGGGACGGCCGCTGATCGACCACCAGCGCTCGCCTTCACCGCCAGCTGCGCGAACCGCCAGTTCCTGAAAGCCCGAACGCGCATTGAGATGGAAGTTGATCGAGCGCTCGCCCTCGCGGTTGTCGTTGCCCATTTCGAACAGGTCGAGGATCGGGCGACCCAGAAGCTCTTTCGCTTCCGTGCCCAGCAGATTGGCAATCGGTTCCGACAGATAGGTCAGCAGGCCCCGGCGGTCGGTTTCCCAGAACCACCCCTGCTTCGTGCTTTCGTAGTCCTGAAGAATATCGATCGCACGGTTGTGAACCCGTGCATCGGCAAGATTGCGCTCGGCACGCTCCCGGTCGAGACGCATCTGATAGCGAACCACGAAATAGCAAAGGACCGCGAAAGCGGCCAGAACGGCATAGGCAGTCGGGCTGCCCGACAAGAGGACGAAGGGTGTCCAGACAGCGATTTTCCAGCCGAACAGGGCGACTGCCCGGCCCGAGAGTAAGACGGCCGATATGGCGGAAATGGCTATGACGCCGCCTGCCCCAAGAAGCGGGTCCATCCGCAAATTGAACACGCCATAGGCAATGGCGAACCCGAACAGCACTGCGGGTATGACGACCGAAAGGACCGCTGCAGCAATTGCCTGATTGCGGCCGCGAACGGATGCCCGTTCCCATTTCGCGATCTGCCAGCTAGCCGCCGACAAGAGGACGGATCCCGCATAAGCGGACATTGCAACGGTAGACGGAACGGCGGCATTCAGAGCCAGAATAAGAATGGCAACGCCAAGATAGCCCGGTGCCATCATCCCCCAATTCAGCGGGAGCATATAGGATTGGGCGGTCCGCTTTTGCGGGGTGCCAAGACGCGTATTGTTGCGGTCCCTGCGGTCCACAGAGGCACGCTTACTGCCTTGGGCAGGTTTGCGGCCTTTGGGGCGATTTTTCTGGGGTGCACCCTTTCGGGACGGGGGTTGGCCCTTCCGGGAGGGGGGCGGAACACCCTTCTTCGCAGGACGCGCCTTTCGGGCATGGGCAGGCGCATCGGCACGCCTGCGCGGCGCACCTGTCGGTCGCTTAGCCGAAATGCCCTCGTCCTTCATGGGCGGCCTTATGCGCAGGGAGCCGTTTAAAAACCTTAAACCGCAGCCTTGCCAAAGAAAGTTAATCCGCGATTGGCCAAGTTTGCACGGCCTAGGGCGCTCAGGGTCTTGTTTCCGACCGGCAAGCTGGCCATGGTTCGCCCAGATATCGGGGGACGCTGTATGCGGCACATCGCCATCGTGGGGTCAGGCCCGGCAGGGTATTACACTGCCGAGGCAGCGCTGAAACTCTGGGGTGAGGAGGTGCAGATCGATGTCTTCGACGCCCTGCCAGTTCCCTACGGCCTGATCCGCACCGGCGTGGCTCCGGACCATCAGTCGATCAAAGGCGTTGCCCGGCGGTTCGAGAAGACCGCGCTCAACGAGAATGTGCGATTTGTCGGCAATGTCAAAGTCGGCGAAGATATTAACATTCCCGATCTTCAGAGCCTCTATCACGCGGTTGTGCTCGCTACCGGGGCGCCGCGCGACAAGGCTTTGGACATACCGGGAAAAGAGCTGTCCAACATCTTCGGCAGCGCGGCGTTCGTGGGCTGGTATAACGGCCATCCCGAATTTGCCGGTCTCGCGCCAGATCTCTCGGGCAAGAACGCGGTGGTGATCGGAATGGGCAATGTCGCGCTCGACGTCGCCCGTATTCTGGCCAAGACACGCGGGGAATTTGCCGGCGCGGATATCGTCGAACACGCGCTGGATGCGCTGGATGCATCGCGTATCACTGCCATCACCATTGTCGGCCGACGTGGCCCTCATCAGATCATGATGACGCCCAAGGAGCTGGGCGAACTGATGCATCTGGAGCGGGCCAGCCCGAGAGTCGATCCGGCGGATTTGCCCGAGGAAAGCGCGGATGCGCTCCTCGAACCGGGCTTGCGTAAATCTGTCACGCATCTGCGCAGTTTCGCCGCCATTCCCGAAAACATACGCGGCGAGGCCGCGATCGATATCGATTTCGACATGTTCGCCAGTCCGATCGCGTTTCATGGCGATGACGGGCATGTCAGGGAAATCGAGCTTGAGGAAACGCGGGTGGAAGCGGGCCGCGCGGTCGGGACTGGCAAAACCTACCGCATGCCTGCCGATCTGGTCATCACCTGTATTGGCTATCGCACATCGCCGATACCTGACGTCCCCTTCGATGATCGTGCAGGCCGGTTCGCCAATGACGAGGGACGCATTCTGCCGGGCTTATATTGTGTTGGTTGGGCCCGGCGCGGACCAAGCGGGACCATCGGCACCAACCGGCCAGACGGCTATGCAATTGCCGATCTTATCGCGGCAGATCTTGCATCCAAGGCCATTGACACTGGCTCGAAACAAGGCGCGGCGGGCTTCGATCGCTTCGCCGAAGAACACGGCATCACACCCGTACGCTTCAGCGATTGGCAGAAGATCGATGCAGCGGAAGTCGCTGCCGCAAGGGACGGAGCACCGCGGGAGAAATTTGTCGACGTCGAGGCGATGATTGCCGCCGGAGAGAGCTAGGCGAGGCTGCCGGGAATACGTACCCGAATGGCACCTGACCCATACGGCATCTTGCGCGGGGAACAGGCTGCCTGCATGAACCGTAATGCTACAAGTGAGAATAACTCCGCACCGTGCCGCCAAGAGCACGGCAGAAAAACAGAGGACCCGACGTTCCATGCCAACCCAGCTCGAAGACGAAGCCGCCCAGTCCACCACCGCCCTCGGGCCGCTAATCGGTCTGACTCGGGAGGACATTATCGGCGCGGTGGCCGTGCTGCTGCGCGAAACGGCTTCCGATCCGCAGCGCCTGATGCGCCACAGTCAGGAAATGGGCATGGACATGATCAAGATCATGACCGGCAAGAGCGAGCTGGCCCCCCACCCCAAGGACAAGCGGTTCATGGACCCGGCGTGGCGCTACAACCCGTTCATGCGGGCCGGCGCGCAGTACTATCTGGCGGTGCAGAAAGGCATGGCCAACTGGCTAGAGGAGCTGGATCTGGATGCGCTGGAGAAAGACCGTGCGCGGTTCATCTCCAATATCATCATCGATTCTCTTGCCCCGACCAATACGCTGATGGGCAACCCGACCGCGCAGAAGCGCCTGATCGACAGCGGAGGTCTCTCGCTTATCAAGGGCCTGAAAAACGCCTATACCGATCTGACCGAGAACAAGGGCATGGTCAGCCAAGTCGACAAACGTCCTTTCAAGCTCGGCGAGAATGTCGCGACGTCGAAAGGCAGCGTGGTCCTGCGCACCGAGATTATGGAGCTGATCCATTATGCGCCAACAACCGACGAGGTGTACGAGACACCGCAGCTGACCATCCCGCCGCAGATCAACAAGATGTATATCAACGATCTGACGCCGGATAAGTCGATCGTGAAGATGCAGGTTGATAACGGCGTCCAGACTTTCGTGATTTCGTGGCGAAACCCGTCGAAGGAGCAAGGCCATTGGGATATGGCCGACTATGTCGCAGCCTGCCGTCAAGCGATGGAGGCTGTGGCCGACATTACCGGATCGAAGAAGGTCAATGTCTCGGCCGGCTGCTCCGGCGGTCAGACGGCTGCGACACTGGCCAGCAAACTGGCATCCGACGGCAGCGATCTGCTCGGCACTCTGACATTGATGGTCTGCGTGCTGCATCCCAAACAGAACGACATCGAGGCCGGTTCGCTTATCAGCGAGAACGGTCTGGCTCTGGCCCGCAAGCGCGCTGCGAAGAAAGGCGTGATCGAAGGCGACAGTCTGGCACGCGGATTCGCATGGCTGCGGCCCAATGATCTGATCTGGAACTACGTCATCAACAATTATCTGCTGGGCGAAGACCCGCCAGCGTTCGATGTCCTGTTCTGGAATGCCGATGCGACCAATCTGTCGGCCAGCCTGATGGGCGATTTCCTCACCCTTTTCGAAACCCTCGCCTTCACCAAGAAGGGCGAAGTCGAAATGGCCGATCACATGGTCGATCTGAGCAAGGTGACGAGCGACCTGTTCATCCTTGGCGGAGTGACCGATCACATCACGCCATGGAAAGCGACCTATCGCTCCACACAGCTGTTTGGCTCGAAAGACATCACCTATGTCCTCAGCCAGTCCGGCCATATGCAGGCCATTCTGAACCCTCCCGGCAATCCCAAGGCGAAGTATTTCGTCCAGAAGAAGAAGGGCAAACTGCCCGAAACCGCGGATAAGTGGCTGCAAGGCACGGAAGAAGTCGCCGGCAGCTGGTGGCCTTTCTGGATCGACTGGATTCACGCCCGCTCCGGCAAGAAAGTCGCCGCACCGTCCAAATTGGGGAATGCCAAGCATAAACCACTGGACCCGGCCCCCGGTCTGTACGTAGTGGAAGAGGTCTGACCGCGGAGGGGCGGTCCCAACTACCGAAGGGGTCGCACCGCATGACAGCATCCAAAGACGAACCGATGACTTGCGAGATCGGAATCGAGCAGGTCGGCGGCCGCGCATTGCGGGTCGCCCGCTGGCGCCTGGATGAACCAAGCGACCACCCACCGATCCTGTTCTTCAACGGCATTGGCGCGAATATCGAAGCGGTCGCTCCGCTGGCCGAGGCGATGACCGATCGCGGATTCATCATGTTTGACATGCCGGGCACGGGAGAAAGCCCCGACCCGCTGCTGCCTTACAACCCCTTCACCATGAGCTGGACCGCGGCGCAGCTGCTCAAACGCTACGGGGTGGATGAGTGCGATGTCATGGGCGTCAGCTGGGGCGGCGCGATGGCGCAACACTTTACCCTGCAGCATCCCGGCCTTGTGCGCCGCTTGGTGCTGGCTGCCACCACTGCGGGCATGCTGATGGTGCCGGGCAATCCGGCGGCCTTCACCAAGATGGCCAATCCGCGCCGCTACATCGATGCCGACTATATGAACGAGCATTTTGCCACGCTGTATGGCGGCCTCGACAAGGATGGCGCTGCCCACCAGAAGGACAGCCATATCGGCCGCCTGAAGCCGCCCAGTCCGCGCGGCTATGTCTACCAGCTGCTCTGCATGCTCGGCTGGACCAGCGCGCCTGCCCTGCCATTCCTGACCAAGGAAACGCTGATCATGATGGGCGATGACGACCAGATCGTGCTGCCGATTAACGGCAAGATGCTGCGCAGCCTGATCCCCAACAGCGAACTGCATATGGTCGAAGGCGGCGGGCATCTGTTCCTGCTGACCCACGCAGACGAAAGCATAGCCAAGCTGCGCGCCTTCCTTGATGCGCCAGAGGGTGAGGCCCTGAAGGCGGCTTAGCAGGGTTTCGCTCGCAGCGATGCTGAGGTGCGGAGACTGTTCGCTAGTCTAGTTTAGCGCTCACAGAGGCACGGAGGCACAGAGATGTGTCGCGCCCGTTGCGCCGCAGGCGCTATCACTTCATTGGATTAGCCAGACGGGTTATTGCGGCTTCGCCGCGAGGAAGCAGCCCTGAAGAAGGCCTCTGTGCCTTTGTGCCTCTGTGAGCGCCCAATACCCTCTCATGCCCCCGGTAACCACTCCCGCAAAATCGCGTTCACCTCATCCGGAGCATCCTGCTGCACCCAATGGGATACGCCCGGCAGACGTTTGACAGTCAGGTCCGGCACCCAGTTCTCCGTGCCGTCGAGGCAATGGATGTCGATGGCCACGTCATCTTCGCCCCAAACGACCAATGTGGGGGTCTCGATCCTGTAGTCGCCGGGTTCGACGACATCCTGATGACGCAGCAAGGCGCGGTAATAATTGACCATCGCACCGCGCGCTCCGGGCCGCGCTGCCGCAGCGTTGTAAACCGCGCGCACTCCCGGTCCGAAATTCTCAGGCTTGCTGGAGGTCTTCACGAACAGACGCCCGATGGACTTGCCATCGCCCCTCCCCAGCAGCTTCTCCGGCAGCCTCGGCAACTGGAAAAAGAAAATATACCAGCTCTTCTTGAATTGCCGCCATTTCTTCAGCTCGCGCCGTGCGGGGCCCGGATGCGGCACATTCATGATCACAAGCCGCTCCAGCGGGCGCAGTTTCAGGATGGCGAACATCCACGCGACAATTGCCCCCCAATCATGCGCGATCAGCGTAACCTTTTCCGCCCCGCTGGCATCGATCAGCGCGGCGATATCCTGCGTCAGGTGATCCATCGCATAATTGCGCACGCCCTCTGGCCTGTCCGTCCCGCCATAGCCGCGCATATTAGGCGCCCAGACGCGGTAGCCCTTCGCGACCAGCTCGGGGATCTGGTTCCGCCATGAATAATGCAATTCGGGAAAGCCGTGCAGGCATAGCGCAAGGTGGTCGCTGCCGTTCTCCTCGGCTCCTGCCTCAGCCACTTCAAAGGTCAGGCCGTTCGCCTCGACCCAGCGAATTGCAATGCCGCTGTCGGCGGGCGGGTTCCAGCTTGGTGATCTATCCATTGTGATGGCTTAGCATCGCGGCCCCGCTTGTGGTATTGGCACGGCAAAAGAAACGGAGAGAGCCATGCCAGCTTACGACCTCATCATTCGCGGCGGGACCATCGTCGATGGAACCGGCCAACCCCGCTTCACCAGCGATGTGGCTGTGAAAGACGGCCTGATCGCGCAGGTTGGCACGGTATCCGGCGACGCGGCGGAGGAAATCGACGCGAGCGGCAAGATCGTCTCCCCCGGCTTTGTCGACATCCACACCCATTATGACGGGCAGGCAACGTGGGATCAGGAAATGGCCCCCTCCAGCTGGCACGGCGTCACCACCGTGGTGATGGGCAATTGCGGGGTCGGCTTTGCGCCCGCTCGCAAGGACCGCCATGAATGGCTGATCAGCCTGATGGAGGGCGTGGAGGATATTCCCGGCACGGCCCTGGCCGAGGGGATCACGTGGGACTGGGAAACCTTCCCCGAATATCTCGATGCGCTGGAGAAACTGCCGCGCACCGTCGATGTCGGCACCCATGTGCCGCACGGTGCCGTGCGCGCCTATGTGCTGGAAGACCGGGAGGAACCGGGCGCTGTGCCGACAGACGAGGACATCGCCGCGATGTCCCAGATCGTGCAGGAGGGTGTAGCAGCAGGCGCACTCGGCTTCTCCACCAGCCGCACGGTTCTGCACAAATCCGTCGATGGCGAATTGGTGCCCGGCACCACCGCCACGCCGGAAGAGCTGGTCGCCATCGGACGCGCCATGGGCCGCGCAGGCCACGGCGTATTTGAAATGGCCAGCGATTTGATGCGGGAATGGAACGAGTTCGAGTGGATGGGCAATCTCAGCCGCGAGACCGGCCTGCCCGTCACCTTCGCCGCGCTGCAATCCATCGCCAAGGAGCTGCCGCTGGACGAGCAGATTGCCACCATGCGCGCCGAGAACGACAATGGCGCAAACATCGTCGCCCAGATCGCGCTGCGCGGCAATGGCATCATCATGGCGTGGCAGGGGACGGTGAACCCCTTCGCCTTCCGCCCGAGCTGGCAGACGATCAAGGACCTGCCTTGGGCCGAGCAGAAGGCAAAGCTGCTCGATCCAGCGTTCAAGGCGCAAATGCTGTCCGAGGCAAACGACTACACCGAGGCCCCGCAAGACATCCTGCCGGTCGTCGCCGTCATCACCCAAGGCTGGGCGCTGCAATACGAGATGGACCCGGATTTCGATTACGAACCGGAAGCCAGCGCCAGCGTGAACGCCCGCGCACAGGCGGCCGGAGTGGACCCGCAGGAATACGCCTATGACATGCTGTGCCGCGAGGATGCGACCGGCTTCATCTACCTGCCAATCTTGAACTATGCCGACGGAAATCTCGATTTCCTCCACCCGCTGCAACACAGCGATGACACGGTGAACTCCCTGTCCGACGGCGGCGCGCATTGCGGCACGATCTGCGACGCGGCCAGCCCGACCTTCATGCTCGAGCACTGGGTAAAGAACCGCAAACGCGGCGACCGGATCACGCTGGAAAACGCGATTCGGCGGCAATGCTGGGACACCGCCAAGCTCTATGGTCTGGAAGATCGCGGTATCGTCGCGCCCGGCTATCTGGCCGATCTCAACATCATCGATATGGACGCCCTCAAGCTGGGCAAACCATGGCTCGCCTTCGATCTGCCAGCCGGCGGCAAGCGATTGCTGCAAAAGGCCGATGGCTACGTCGCGACAATCAAGGGCGGCAAGGTTACCTTCCGCGACGGCCGATGGACCGGCGAAACGCCCGGTGGCCTGATCCGTGGCCCGCAACGCGCTGAGCTCGCGGAAGCGGCCGAGTGAACGCTTTCACGGCGCGCTCTGGCGACTGGGCACTCGTCACCGGAGCGGGCCGAGGGATCGGGCGGTTCCTATGCCGCCACTTTGCCGCAAAGGGAATGCGGATCGCGGCGGTGGATATTGACCACGCCGCCGCCCGCGAGACGATCGACCTTTGCCCGACAGAGGGCGGCGCCCTCCGCTGCGATGTATCCGATCACGAAAGCGTGCTCGCCGCTGCGACGGAGCTGAGCGATGCGAATATCGCGCCTTCGCTGGTTTGGCTGAACGCAGGCGCCGGCTCAGCGACAACCGTGCTCGACGCGAAGCCCCATGCGCTCGACTGGCTGCTCGGGGTGAATGTCTACGGCCCCATCCGAACGGCGCAGGCCTTTGTTCCCCTCATGCCTGAAAGTGGCCCGCGCCATGTCGGGATAACTGCATCGTCTGCTTCGGTGACGCCAGTGAGCGGGCCTTACACGCTCTACGCTACCACCAAGCAGATGACCGCCGCGATTGGCGAAGCGCTGATGGCCGAGCTTGCGCCCAAGGGCGTGGGCGTCACCATCCTGTGCCCCGGCATACTCGACACGGAAATCTGGAATGCGGCGCAGGCGCGGCCCGAACGCTTCGGCGGGGCGCGCCAGACGCCCGGCGAGGTCGGCGATCATTGGCGCGCACAGCCCGGCCCCGATGTGCTGGCGCGCGGACTAGACGAGGCGCTGGCAGCGGGCGGCGGCTGGTGCATCGTCCCGACCGAGATCGATACGGAGGGCAAGATGGCCGACCGGCACAAGGCTCAATCCGCAGGCCTCAAGCGCTACGCGGTTAAGCCGACCTGAGCCAGTCCTTGGGGCGCGGGCGCATTCAGGGCTCGATCACGATCCCCACGGATGGATCAATTGTTCCACCAGCCATCGTAGCGAACTGGTCGCGGGCTGCGGCAAGGCCGTGATGGCGTTCGATCGTCACTGTGTTGCCGACATCGGCAAGGAATCCGTGCCACGCTTTGGCAAGCCGCTTGCCAGCCTCTTCCGGACCCAGTTCCTTGAACAGCGCAACCGCGTGATCGGGGGCGAAGAACAGGACCGGCTTGGGACCGGCCATGCCCTCCGGCCCGCCCATGCCGCCCGCGCCGCGCTCCTCGATATGGGTGGCGCCGACGAGGCAGGAATATTTCAGATTGTCGCCCAGATGCGCGTGGATCGAAGCCAGCAGTTTTGCATTCCCCGCAAAATCGACCGAGACACTCGCCGTCTGCTCCAGCGTGTCGACTGCGTCATAAGCCACAACCTGATCGTACAGGCCGGTATGGGTAACGAAATCGACATTGCCCGCAGAGGTCAGCCCGATGCGCTTCACGCCCGGCGATAGCTGCTTGGCCACACTGGCGAGGCCCATCGCGGTTTTGGAGGACGCGCTGGTCAGGATGACCGTCTCTGCTCCGAACCAGCCCTCGCTGCGCATGAAATATTCGATCAGGAAACCGGTCTTGAACAGCGGCCCGAAGATCATCCGTTCGCCTTCGCGCGCGGGGTCATGCTCGGGGTCGGCAGCGAGGCGCGAATACTGGTTGTAAATCGGGCTCATCGGCTGGCGATGCTCGGCGGTGTCGACAAAGCCGCTGGCGCTCACCTTGCCGGGAATGATGTCCAGATGCGAGGCCATCGGCAGATAGCCATAGACCCGTTCGCCAACGGTCAGCCCGCTGCCATTGTCCTCCACTACCGTGGCGTGGCCCCACATCGGAACGATTCCCTTGCCGTCCGGGGCCGGAAAGAAATTCCAGTAACCGAACCCGTCGCCGACCACCGCATAGGTCACATTGTTGGCAGTGACGGAGAAGCTCTCGATACGCAGCCGCGCGCCGCCTTCGGGCAGCGGGCCATTGGTGCCCTCCACCAGCGTGGCATTGGTGATGTCGGCTTTTTCAACGTGGACGGCGTGGCTCATAGCGATTCTCCCTTTGGAGAACTGCTAGCCGCCGCCGTCCGGCTTGGCGAGTGCCTTAGATCACACCCGCATCGGCATCAGGACATACAGCGCGGGGCTGTTCTCGTCCTTGCGGATGAGCGTCGGTGCTCCTGCATCGGCAAGGTGCAGCTCGACGATGTCGCTGTCGATCTGGCTCAGGATATCCTTCAGATAATTGGCATTGAAGCCGATCTCGATACCGTCGGCCTTGTATTCGCCCGCCAGCTCTTCCGACGCCGTGCCATTGTCTGGCGAGGTGACGGACAGGGTAACCTTGTCGGTATCCAGCCCCATTTTCACCGCACGCGTTTTTTCGGTGGCGATGGTCGCCACACGGTCAACGCCCTGGAAGAAGCTCTTGGGATCGACTTTCAGCAGCTTGTCGTTGCCGGTTGGAATGACGCGGCTGTAGTCGGGGAACGTCCCGTCGATCAGCTTGGAGGTGAGGACCATGCCCCCTTCCCCGCCCAGCGTGAAGCGGATCTTGCTGGCCGACAGGTCGATCTGGACATTTCCGTCCATCGCCTCGTCCAGCAGCTTGCGCAGTTCACCCACGGCTTTGCGCGGGACGATCACGTCAGGCATGCCTTCTGCGCCATCGGGACGGTCGAGCGTGAAGCGGGCGAGGCGGTGGCCGTCTGTTGCGGCGGCTTTCAGAACCGGCTTGTCGTCATCCGCAACGTGCAGGAAAATGCCGTTGAGATAATACCGGGTTTCCTCGGTGCTGATCGCAAACCGCGTCCGGTCGATCATTTCGGCCAGGGTTTTGGCCGGCAGTTCAAACCGGGTCGGCAGATCGCCTTCCACGATGACGGGGAAATCGTCCTTCGGCAGGGTCGGCAACTGGAACCGGCTGCGCCCGGCCTTCACCGTCATGCGGTTGTCGGCCGTTTCCAGACTGACCTGACTGCCGTCGGGCAATTTGCGGGCGATATCGAAAAGCAGGTGAGCCGAAACGGTAATCGCGCCGGGGCTTTCCACGCCGGCGGCGGCCATGGTTTCTTCCACCTGAAGATCGAGGTCCGTCGCCATGACTTTCACCGACCCGCCATCGCCGGCATCGATCAGCACGTTCGACAGGATCGGGATCGTGTTGCGGCGCTCGACGACCGACTGCACGTGAGAAAGGCTGCGCAGCAAAGTCGCGCGTTCGATGGTGGCCTTCATCGCTTCAAATTCCCCTTGCGCGGCGCGTTCAGCTATTCCGGGGACCGGAATCGCATGCAGCGCCGGAAATGTCCTGCACTACCCTTACCGTGCGCGGCACCACGGGCAAGCGGATAGGCGGCCCAAGCTGGTCGCTATTGGGGATAAAGCAGGGCGAAACGCATCGCTGTCAGCTCACCATCGCCATCCCGCCGTTCACATGCAGCGTTTGCCCGGTGACATAGCCCGCCTCGCGGCTAGACAGATACGCCACCGCAGCCCCGATATCCTCGCCCTCGCCCATCTTGGCCATGGGGATACGCGCGTTGATAGTGTCCTTCTGCGCGTCGGTCAGCTCCTCGGTCATCGCGGTACGGATGAAACCGGGTGCAACGCAATTGACCGTGATGCCGCGGCTGGCGAGCTCCTGCGCCAGAGACTTGGACATGCCGGTCAGGCCTGCCTTCGCCGCGACGTAGTTCATCTGGCCCGGATTGCCGGTGGCGCCCACCACGCTGGTGATCGAAATCATCCGGCCAAACTTGGCCTTCATCATCGGCCGTGCGGCGGCGCGCATCAGGCGGAAGGACGATTCCAGGTTGATCTGCATGACCTGATCCCATTCCTCGTCCTTCATCCGCATCGCCAGATTGTCACGCGTGATGCCGGCATTGTTGACCAGGATATCGAGCTGCCCCAGCGTATCGATGGCTGCGGGGATCAATTCCTCCACCTGAGTGCGGTCGCTCAGATTGCAGGTGATCTCGACATGGTCGTGGCCGAATTCGTCATTCAGCTCTTCACGAAAGGCGCGCAGCTTGTCGCCATTGGAGCCGGACAGCGCGAGCCGCGCCCCTTGCCGGGCTAGCGAGCGGGCGATTGAGGAACCGATACCACCGCTGGCCCCGGTCACCAGTGCGGTCATTCCTTCGAGTGAAAACATAGCGTAAACTCCCATAGTTTGGCGCTCACAGAGGCACGGAGGCACAGAGAGCTCAATTCGCTATCCGCCGAATACCTTCTTTCATGGTTTCGCCGGAAAAATTCAAAAGCAGGCCTAGCGGCCTGTCCATAAGGCGCAAATAGGTTAGCAGCTGTTTGGCATGGACGTTTGCCAGTTTTTCTACCGATTTGATTTCTAGCACGAGCGAGCCGGCAACAACCAGATCAGCCCTGAAAGCAGCAGAGAATCGCATGCCATCGTAAGCTATGTCGACCGGCACTTGTCGGTCGACCATCAGCCCCCGACGCTCCAACGCCGCTGCCAGCACAGTCTCGTATACCGATTCGAGCAAACCAGGGCCGAGTCCTCGATGGATTGCGATACATTCATCGACCACGATCCCACTCACTTCGTTCAATTCCACAGGCGCCAACCCTCTCTGTGCCTCTGCGCCTCTGTGAGCGCCTAAATACTTGCGGCCAGAGCCTCGATATCGTCCATCGCCACCACGCTGGTCGCGGTGCAGTCGGGGGCGATTTTGCGGACCATCGGGCCCAGCACCTTGCCGCCCACTTCCACGAATCGCGTCACGCCTGCCGCCTGCATGGCCAGCACGCTTTCGCGCCAGCGGACGCGGCCTGTGACCTGCTCGACCAACAAGCGCTTTTCCTCTGCCGGATCGGTGACAGCGGCGGCGGTGACATTGGCGTAGATCGGCACGGTGAAGGCCTGCGGCGGGCAATCGGCCAGCGCCGCAGCCATTGCATCGGCGGCGGGCTGCATCAGGGAGCAATGGAACGGCGCCGACACGGGCAGCAGAATGCCGCGCTTGATTCCGTGATCCTTCACCATCCCCGCCGCACGCTCAATCGCGCCCTTGTGGCCGGAGATGACGACCTGCCCCGGGTCGTTGTCGTTGGCGACCTGACAAACCTCGCCCTCTGCGGCTGCATCGCACAGCGCCTGCGCCTTCTCCAAATTGGCGCCCAGCAGTGCGGCCATCGCGCCCTCGCCCACCGGCACCGCCGCCTGCATCGCCTGCCCGCGCAGTTTGAGCAGCCGCGCCGTGTCGGCCAGCGAGAATGCGCCCGCAGCGCACAGCGCCGTGTATTCACCCAGCGAATGGCCCGCCACGAACGCGCCCTTGTCGGCCAGCGTCACACCGCCCTCTTTCTCCAGCACGCGCAGGGTAGCGATGGCATTCGCCATAATTGCGGGCTGCGCATTCTCCGTCAGGGTCAGCTGGTCTTCCGGCCCCTCTGCCATGATCTTCGACAGGTTCTGCCCGAGAGCATCGTCGACCTCCTGAAAAACCTCGCGCGCATGGCTGCTGGCAGCGGCCAGATCAGTGCCCATGCCGACTTTCTGGCTGCCCTGACCGGGGAAGATAAATGCGATCATTGTGTCTCTTTCAAAGTGGATGGACTGGCGAGGCCGAACGGGACAATCCGGTTGGCGGAAGTGTGCCCGATTTCGGCGCGGCCCAGATAAGGGATGCCCGCGCGATTGCACCAGAACTGGGCGATTTCTTCCGCCGTCTGGCCGAACTCGCGGTCGTTTTCCGGGACATTGGTGACCGAGCCGAGGCGCAAGCCGGCAATGCGCGGCAGTGTGTTGGCGAGGCTGAAGAACAGGCGGTCGATGGCGTAAAGATGCTCGCTCACCTCCTCCACCATCACCACATGACCCGACAGGTCCGGTAGCAGCGGCGTATCGACCAGCATCGCCAGCGTAATCAGATTGAACGCGACGACCGGCTGCTTGCCATCGAGCGAAGGCTCCAGCCCGCTATTGTCCCCGCCCAGCCAGCGCAGCACCCGGCGCACCGCCTCGCGCCCACGCTCGCTGCGCGCGCTCACCGGCATGGAGCCGTGGACCGGCTGGCCGATCCCGTGGCGATAGAGCGCCGCAAGCAGATAGCCCATGTCGGAAAATCCGACATAGGTCTTCGCCCGCGCATGCTCGTTCATCCGCGCGATGGCAGCCTCTGCGATCCGGTTCGAGCCGTAGCCACCCTTGGCAAACCAAACGACGTCGTAGTCAGGATTGTTGGCGCATTCGACCAGCGCCTGCATGCGCTGCATGTCCGTGCCTGCATAATGGGCGTGCCGCTCGAAACACTGGTCGTGAAACCACACTTCGTGCTGCGGAAATTCGTCTGCCACCAGCGCGCGCATCGCGTCGGCATGATCCGGCGTAATGGCAGTCGCGGGCGCGCAAATAGCGATACGTGTCATGCTCACATCCATGGCCTTAGTCCGTTCATGGTTGCAAGGGTAGCTATTGGCGCTAGTCAGCTTTTCCCATGACCAAAGCGACCGATTTGCCTGATCCGACATCTGACCTGACCGCCCGCCCGTGGTTCTTCTGCGGCATTGGCGGCTCCGGAATGCAGCCGCTCGCCGCGATCCTGAAAGGGCGCGGAGCCGAAGTCGCGGGCAGCGACCGCAGCTTCGACCAAGGCCGTACGCCTGAAAAATTCGCCGCGTTGGAGCGGCAGGGCTTTACGCTGTTTCCGCAGGACGGCAGCGGCATCACCAGCGAAGCGCAAGTGCTGGTCGCCAGTGCGGCGGTGGAAGACACCGTGCCGGAAATGAAGCGGGCCAAGGAATTGGGCCTGCCCCGCCTGACCCGCGCCGATCTCAACGCAGCTTTGTTCAATTCCAGCAACACAGGCGTCGCGATTGCCGGGACCAGCGGCAAATCCACCGTCACCGGCATGCTGGGCTGGATTTTGGAAGATGCGGGCCGTGCACCCACCATCATGAACGGCGCGGTGATGAAGAACTTTGTCAGCGAAGACCGGCCCTTCGCCAGCGCGGTTGTCGGCAGCCCCGACCTTTATGTCTCGGAAGTCGATGAAAGCGACGGCTCGATTGCGCAATACCGGCCCGAAGTCGGCGTGCTGCTCAATGTCAGCCTCGATCACAAGAGCATGGAAGAACTGCGCGTGCTGTTCGCCGACTATCTGGAGGCCTCCCACATCGCGGTGATCAATGCCGATGATGACGAGGCGCTGGAACTGCTGGAGCATGCAGACGAAGCCATCACTTTCGGCATCGGCGACAGGGGCGCGACCATCGGTATCCGCCCCGGCAGCCGCGCCGATGGTCCGATGCGGCAGGCCGCCCTTGTGGTGGATCGCCGCGACGATAGCGAGCATTCGCTGGTGCTGAACATGCCCGGCAGGCACAACCTGTCCAACGCACTGGCGGCAATCGCCGGGGCCAATGCCTGCGGTGTGTCGGTGGCGGACGCGGTGGCCGCTCTGGCCCGCTTTGAGGGCCTGGCCCGCCGGTTCGATATTGTCGGCACGTCAGCCAGCGGCGTGACCGTGATCGACGATTTCGGACACAATCCGGAGAAATGCGCAGCGACCCTGCGCACGCTCAGGTCCAGCCCCGGGCGGGTGCTCGCCTTCTTCCAGCCGCATGGCTACGGCCCGCTGCGCCAGATGGGCGCGGAACTGGCCGAGACGTTTGCACGCGAGCTCGGCGAAGATGACATCACCCTGCTCTGCGACCCCGTCTATTTCGGCGGCACAGTAGACCGCAGCGAGGGAAGCGAGCGGATCGTCGATCTGATTGCCAAGGCGGGCGGAAAAGCCATCCACATCAACACCCGCGAGGGCTGCGGCGACTGGCTCGTCGCCAACGCACAAAGTGGCGACCGGATAGTAATCATGGGCGCGCGCGACGACACGCTGAGCCTGTTTGCGGCGGATATTCTGAGTCGATTGAAGTGAGCAAATACACGCAAATGTGGGTCGGCTATCTGCTCATGCTAGCAGCGTGGCTAATTTTCATTGGCCTACTCATCTTTTGGCCTGAAGTCCTCTTCCAGAGGTTTTACGTGGTAATCCTGCTGGTTGTAGCCATGTTCGGACTGCCGCTGCTGTATTCAGACCTGTTTGCCTGCCCTGAGTGCGGAGAATCACCTGCTGGCCGGCTAGAGCCAACTGCCAATTTCGGGCTCGAGTTCAATATGATGCCCCCGAAACGGCAATGCGATTTTTGTGGCTATCCCTTTGACCAACAGGACATGACCTAAAGCCCCTCCGCGCCAGCCTTCTCGCGCGCGGTCGCCCTTTTAAACGCATCGCGCGCGGTCAGCCGGTCGCGATAGGCTTCCAGGCTGTCGGGCACGCCCTCGTCCAGACCGACACTCTTGGCGAGGATCAGTGCGTAACCGACGCAGATGTCGGCCACAGTGAACCTGTCTGCGCACAGGAACTCGCGGGTTTCCAGTCGCTGCTCCACCTTCACCAGCCTCTTGTGGAACCAGCGGGCGTAGGCGTGGCCTGCCTCCTCCAGCCCGCGATCCTTCTCGAACAGGGCAAAGCGCATGAACACGGTTTGCGGGAAGGTGATGGTGGCATCGGCATGGTAGGTGTAATCTAGGAACGCCGCATAGTCCGCCTGCCCGCGCGCTACTAGCAGATCGCCCTTGCCGCCCAGCCCCGCCAAATAAACGGCAATCGCACAGCTTTCGGTCATCTGCGCGCCGTCATGCTCCAGCAGCGGAATGGTCCCCAGCGGGTTCAGCTCCAGAAACTCCGGCGCTTTCTTACGCGGCGGGAACGGCAGCATCCGCAGGTCGATATCGGTGCCCGCTTCCTCCGCCGCCCAGGTGGCGCGAAGTCCGCGAGAGCCACGGCAGGTGTGGAGTACCGGAACGCTCAATGCGCTGCTCCTTCCGCGCCCGGCTTGTGCCCCAGCCCCAGCACCTTGTGCAGGATAAAGACGATGACCCAGCCCACGACCAGCGCGACGACGGCAGAGATCGCCGCATAAGTCAGCCAGCCGAAAAAGCCGCCCGCCGGCCCCAGACCGTCAGCCACCGCCGATTCCAGACCGTGCGCGGCATCATACAGCCCGTGGAAGCCCAGCTCATGCGTACCATGCAGCAGAATGCCGCCGCCGACCCACAGCATCGCGACCGTGCCGATGAGAGAAAGCGCGATAAGCAGCTTGGGCATGGCCGCAACCAGCCCCCGCCCGAATGCCTGCGCCACTTCGCTGGAACGCTGCGTGAGCGACAGTCCGAAATCGTCCATCTTCACAATCAGCGCAACCGCGCCATAGACCGCCACGGTAACCGCAATGGCCACCAGAGCGAGAGCGATGCCCCGCTCCCACCAGATGGTCAGCTCGGTCAGTTCGTTGAGCGTGATGGCCATGATCTCGGCAGACAGGATGAAGTCGGTCCGGATGGCTCCGGAAATCCGCTCCTTTTCGAATTGCGCGGGGTCTTCGATGACATCGTCCACCGTCTTGCCGTGTTTCTCCCCGCCCAGCTTCTCCAGCACCTTTTCCGCGCCCTCGTAAGACAGGAACAGGCCGCCCGCCATCAACAGGAAGATGATGGCAGCGGGCAGAAATTCGCTCAGCAGGATGGCGCCGGGCAGCAGAAACAGCAGCTTGTTCTTGAAACTGCCCTTGGCGATCGCCCAGATAATCGGCAGCTCGCGCGCGGGCGAAAGGCCGGTGACATAGCTCGGCGTGACAGCCGCATCGTCGATCACCACGCCTGCGGTTTTTGATCCCGCCCGCCCGGCAGCGGCGGCAATATCATCGACCGAAGCCGCAGCCGTGCGGGCGATGATGGATACGTCGTCGAGCAAGGCGGCCAATCCGCTAGGCATAAAAGTACTCCCGTGTCGGTCGTTTGACCCCGTGTCCTTTGCACAAGCGGGCCGGATGTGGCCAGCGCACGCTTTGCCGTGGTCCACGGCGCAGCGCGATTTACCGCTTTTTAAAACACTTAACGCCATAAACTTCGTGACGTTTTTCGGGGGTTTTGACCAATGATGATCCATATTCTTGCAGCAGCGCAAACGGGCGGTTTCGCCGAAGACACGCGCATTTACGAGCGGTCGGTCGACTCGACCAATCTTCTGCTCGACTATTGGTGGGTTGGCGGTCTTGCCGTGGCCGCTGTCGCCGTGTTCGTGTCGCTTTCGGGTAAGCGCCGCAATGTCGGCGAGCTGGAGGCCCGGTGCACCGCAGCCTTTGGCGATGTCGACGCGATTCTTGCCGAGCGCCACGCCCTCATTCCCAATCTGGTCGAAGTGACCAAAGCGCATGCGGGTCAGGAAATCCAGGTACTCGACCGCCTGATCGAGGCCCAGCAGGCCGCATTGGAAACGATGGGCTACAACCGCATGACTGCGGAGACAGAGGTGGGCAATGCCCTGAACCAGCTGATTAACGTCGCCAGCTCCATGCCCAAGCTGACCAGCAACAGCGAGTTTCCCCGTCTGCGCGAAGAGCTTACGCGGATCGAGGAAAAGGTGACCGCAGCGCGCCGGTATTACAACACCACCGTCGCAGAGTATGATGCGGCCCGCAGTGCCTTTGTGCCCGGCCTGATCGCAAAGGTGAGCAAGATGCCCCGCCATGTGAGTTTCGATCTGGGCGATAAGCGCGAGGAAGTGAGCCAACCGCAGACCGTTGCCTTCGGCTGAGCGCCATGAAGGTCACCGGCTTCGCCTCGCATGTCGCCCACAACCGGCAGCGTGCGCTGGCTTCGATTGCGCTGTATTGCCTCGCCTTCATTCCCATCGGGTTGCTGGCGCTCGGCGTCGTCCCCATTCTGGTCGGCCAGTCCGAATATTCGCTGCTGCGCAACCCGCTGCTTTATGCCGCGATTTTTCTCCCCGTCGTTGTCGCGCTGTCGCTCGGCATTCTGGCACTGAACTATTTCCGGATGCGGCAGGAGATCGAAGAAAGCCTCAATATCCAAGGCGTCACCGAGCAGCAGGAACCGCGCCTCGCCCGCATCGGCGGGGAGCAGGCAACCTTGCAGGGACTGCGTCATCCCTCCTTCGGTGTCATCGAGAGCCCTGCCCGCAATGCGATTTCGCTGGGCGTGACACCCGGCCAGCGGATGATCGCGGTGACACGCGGCCTGCTCAATGACCTCGATGACGAAGAAGTGGCCGCCGTGATCGCGCACGAGCTGGCGCACTTCCGGCTCGGCGATGCGCGGCTGCTGTCGCTCAATCAGGCGATGATGCGCACCGCGACAGCGCTGCAGGTCTACAATCCGCTCAAGGTCGAGCTCAACATGCACACGAAGATGCAGTGGCATTTCGTGATTGCGATGATCCTGCCGATTTTCCTCGTGGCGCAGGCGGTCGGCGGATTGGTGACGATGGCTGCATGGCGCGCGGCTCGCCATGCCAATGGCGCGGTGCGCGGTGCACGCGATTTCATTGCCGATGCCGAAGCTCTCAGGATCACGCATTTTCCCGAAGCGCTGCTGACCGCGACTGCGAAATGCGAAGGCAATGGCTATTTCCCGGGCGCCGAGAAGTTCGAGGCGATGCTGTTCTCCGGCAATCCGGAAAGCCAGGGCGGCACCCATCCGCAGCCCGAAAAGCGTAAGGCCGAAATCCAGCGGGTCGCCGCAAAAATGGCCATGCCCGGCCGCCAGCGCCGCGATACCCGCGCAGCCGGCGTCCGGCCCGCTCTTACTCCCTCCGGCGGCGGCTTTGGCCGTAAGGGCGGCGGAATGCCGGCCTTTGCCCCCGCTCTGGCTGTGGCCGGAGGCGGCAGCTTCCAGCAAGCGAGTGCGCGCACACAGGAATTGCCGCGCGAGCCGGGCGCATGGCTCCTCTACGCGTGGATTTTCGACCGCAAGACCTACCGCGCATGGCAGCGCGGCATGTTCGACCAGATGGCATGGCGCGCCGATGACAAGCGCAATATGCTAGGCGCAACGCCGCTCGCCACTGTCTGGCTGGTGGGCGCACTGATCGTCTCAAGCGCGTTCTTTTATGCCGTAGCGGACAGCCCGGCGGATATGATCGACCGCATGTCGGGCCGCGCTTATCTCGAAGCCTCCGACGAAGTCGCAGGATCGCTGTTCTGCGCACCCTCGGACACCCAGTGTCAGGCCGCGCGCACTTTCGAGCACACATCAGACCATCCAGTCAGCAGCCCGAACTGACGGGCTGACGGAGGCAGCACCCGCGCTCATCGCGCTTGCAATTCGCGCCCACACCGCTATGTGCCGCGCTTCCTGTGAAAACAGGGAACCCAAGAAAGCCGGAGGGGCCCCGTCATCCGGACGGATCAGCCAGCGATCGGCAGCAATTGAAAGGAAGAATGCATGGCTCATTACGAGCACGTGTTTCTTGCGCGTCAGGATTTGAGCCAGGCTCAGGTCGATGCATTGGCAGCGCAAGCCACCGAAATCATCGAGAAGAACGACGGCAAGGTCACCAAGACGGAGACCTGGGGCCTCAAATCCCTCGCCTACAAGATCGACCGCAACCGCAAGGCGCACTTCGTCCTGCTCAACATCGACGGACCCGGTTCCGTTGTCGAAGAGCTGGAGCGGCAGACCCGCATCAACGAAGACGTCATTCGCTACATGACCATCCGCATGGACGAGCCGGAAGAAGGCCCCAGCGTGATGATGCGCAAGAATGACCGCGACAACAAGAAGCGCCGCGACCGTGAGGAGCGTAACTGATGGCCCGTCCGTTTTTCCGCCGCCGCAAGTCCTGCCCGTTCTCGGGCGAGGATGCACCGAAGATCGATTACAAAGACGTCCGTCTGCTGCAGGGCTTCATGTCCGAGCGTGGCAAGATCGTGCCGTCCCGTATCACCGCAGTTTCGGCCAAGAAGCAGCGCGAACTCGCCAAGGCGATCAAGCGTGCGCGTCACATCGGCCTGCTGCCCTACCTCGTGAAGTAAGGGAGAAGACAAGATGGATATCATTCTCCTCGAGAGGATCGGCAATCTCGGCACGATCGGTGACGTTGTCACCGTGAAGGACGGCTATGCCCGCAACTTCCTGTTGCCGCAGAAGAAGGCGCTGCGCGCCAACGAAGCCAACAAGAAAGTGTTCGAAGCCAACCGCGAGCGTCTTGAAAAAGAAAACGCCGAGCGCCGCGTCGAAGCCGAAGCAAGCGGCAAGGAGCTTGACGGCACCGAAGTCGTGCTGCTGCGCGCTTCCTCCAACGCCGGCCAGCTCTATGGTTCGGTCAACGTCCGCGACATCGTCGCCGGTCTGGCCGAGAAAGGCCACGAGGTCGACAAGAAGCGCGTCATTCTCGGCAGCCCGATCAAGATGATCGGCATGCACGATGTGACTGTGGCCCTGCACCCCGAAGTCCACGTGACGGTGAAGGCAAATGTCGCCCGTTCCGAAGACGAAGCGGAACTGCAGAGCCAGGGGGTCGACGTTCTCGCCCAGCTGTTCGAAGAAGAGCAGAAGGAAATCGAGGACGCCGCCGCAGCTCAGCAGCGCGATCCGACTCTGGAGCCGGGCGAAATTCCCGCCGACATGCTGGAAGACGGTGTCAGCACCGAAGAAGGTACAACCGAGACCGAAGCTCTGGTGGAAGAAACCAAGCCGGAAACGGGCGAAGGTTAACCCCGGGTTCTTGTACCTGATCCAACAGGCTCAATGATAAAAGGGGCGCGGTGCGAATGGGCACCGCGCCCTTTTTTGTAAGAGCAGCCCGGATGGGGTGCGGAATATCAAACGAGCGGCTAAGGCGTGCAGGCAATGACAGACATCCCCGCAATCATCGAAGAACTCGCCCAGATTTATGACGCGGCGGTCGCCCGTCTGCGCAGCGACATCCTCGCCTATGCCCGCAGCGGCGATCTGCCCTCGAAAGAGCGGCGCAGCGACGGGTCCTACGCCTATCCCGAACTCGTGCTGTCCTATCGCGGCGAGGAACCGCGCTCGGAACGCAGCCGCGCCTTTGGCCGGTTCAATATTGCCGGCACCTACGCCACCACCATCACGCGCCCGAAAATGTTCGCCGATTACCTGACCGAGCAGCTGACCCTGATTGTCGAGGATTACGATGTCGACGTTAAGGTCCGGTCATCGCGGCAGGAAATTCCCTTCCCCTATGTGCTGGACGGTGATGCGGGCAAGGAGCTGGCAGGCATCTCGCCCCAGCTGATCGCGCGGCATTTCCCGCACACCGATCTGGCTGATATCGGCGACGAGTTGGCCGACGGGATCGAGCTGGACGAACCCGATCAGACCATCCCGCTTTCGCTGTTCGACGGCCTGCGGACCGATTTCAGCCTAGCGCGTCTGGCGCATTACACCGGCACCTCCACCGACCACTTCCAGCGCTTCATCCTGTTCACGAACTATCACCGCTATGTCGATGAATTCGTGGACTGGGCGGGCGCGCAACTGGGGCAGAATGGCTACACGGCGCTGGCCGGGGCTGGCGGGTTGTATCTCGATCAGCCAACCAGCAATGCCCGTGCGCAATTGTCCGACACGGCGTGGCGCAAGCACCAGATGCCAGCCTATCACCTGGTCGGCGAAGGACGCGGCGGAATTACGCTGGTGAATATCGGCGTCGGGCCGAGCAATGCGAAGACGATCTGCGACCATCTGGCGGTTCTGCGCCCCGAAGCATGGCTGATGATTGGCCATTGCGGCGGGCTACGCGGCAGCCAGCGGATCGGCGATTACGTCCTCGCCCACGCCTATTTGCGCGATGACCATGTGCTCGACCCGGTCCTGCCGCCCGAAATCCCCCTCCCCGCCATTGCCGAGGTCCAGCAGGCCCTCGTCGGCGCAGCGAGTGCAGTGTCGGGCGAAGGCGAGGCGAATTTGAAGCAGCGCATGCGCACCGGCACCGTGGTGACGACCGACGACCGCAACTGGGAACTGCGCTACTCCGACAGCGCGCGGCGCCTCTCGCTCAGCCGCGCGGTCGGCATCGACATGGAAAGCGCCACCATCGCCGCCCAAGGCTACCGCTTCCGCGTCCCCTACGGCACGCTCCTGTGTGTATCGGACAAGCCGCTGCACGGCGAGATCAAGCTGCCGGGACAGGCGAACACCTTCTACGAAGAAGCCATCGCGGCGCATTTGCAGATCGGCGTGACCGCGTGCGGATTGCTGAAAGAAGAGGGCCAGCGGCTGCACTCGCGCAAATTGCGCGCGTTCAACGAGCCGCCGTTCAGGTAGTGGGGTAAAGGATTGCCCCACGAGTTACTCCGCTTACCTATGCGGATACCGGAAAATTTCCGAGGTGGCGCGGTGCCTCTTCCTGAAGACAGTATGACTCATGAGATCACGGTTCCAAGCGATGCGGTTTCTCCTCGGAAGATTGACGTAGGTTGCTTTCAAATAGGAAATACTCGCTGGACGAGCTGCGCCGTAAGCAAAAAATGCTTCTTGCCCAGACTTGGCCCCTCCACGGTAATTGTCACCCGCCCACTCTTCCAAAGTCGGGGTCGGACTGCCGTCCGATGATCGGCGACCAGCGTTGTCGGACAAGCTCGCGGGCGCGAGCCCATCTAGCGCACGAACGTTTCTGAATGTGACATCGCTTGCTTTGAGAGCCGCCATGAATGCGCCGTTCACCCAGTGTCGCACATCCACATCGGATACGCTGCCGCCATAACCCCCCACTGAATTCTCGATTATGACACCTATACCCGAAGGAGAATTGATACCATCAATGTAGCCATTGCGGATGACTGGCCTGATCGAACCATACGAGTTGACGCCATCCTCGGTCCAAGCTGTTTCACCGGGATTGATCAGCGTAAAGGTATCGAGAAGTGGTTCCAGACAGCGGTCGAACTGCACCAATTGCCCCCGCGGCAACGGCCCACGAACATCGAAACCCTCGATCCTTTCAAGCTTCGGCTTCTCAACCTTGTGCAGATAAATCGCCGACGAACCGCGCTCCCCATAGAATCCTTCTATTTTCAGTCCTTTGGTGCCTGTGGCATATAGATTCACGCGGTAGGCAGGATTGACGCCGACATGGGCTCCTCGGCTCGGAGCAATTCGATTGTATATGCGGGCATCCTCAACCGCGACTCTTGCACCGCCAATTATCTGAATTCCCCTGCCCTGCTCGTACTCAATAACGACATTTCTAATCATGACGTCTTGGGCATTGAGCACACGGATCCCATCGTCGGTTCCACTGACCCGTATGTGCAAGTTCTCGATAACCGCCCCATCGTCTTCAACGATTACTTGGCCCGACGATTCCAGAGGAGGTAATGGCGGTATCAGTTCGATAGAAGGTTCATCGGGCACTGCGCCCGGCGATAATTCGTCAAATCCAATAGCGCTCGCAAATTCGCTAGGGTCCGAAACTCCGTAAAAGCTAGCGGTTGGAGGAGTATGCGGTTCCTCAAAAAAGCTGCCAGTGGCAGCAGCGGAAATGACTCCAAGTCCTAACAGAGCACCGCCGACTTGAAGTCGATAATACATGAGTCACTCCCGAATGCATATGGTGCACTCAGCAATGGACTCTCGCTCATTATTAAGTAATCAGGGAAAGCACGTAATCCTGCAAGGCTCCCTCAAGCCACCTGAATTATCTCCTGCATTTCGTCATATTCTTGACGGCCCGTACGTTTTCTCAGACGAAGTCGAAAATTATTCGAGCGTTGCCGTCGCCCTGCGTGGCTCGCCATGAGAATATGGGTCTGAGACCTAATACTTCACATGCGTCGTATACCCACCATCGACGGTCAGGTTCTCGCCCATGATCCAGCTTGCGCGGTCGCTTGCGAGGAAGACGATGGCGTTGGCGATTTCCTCCGGGCGGCCGAAGCGGCCCGCCGGGTGGCGCGACAGGTTGTGCGCGTAATAATCGGGCATTGCGTCCTTCAGGAAGCCCCAGCTGCCGTCGGCAATCTCGGTCGGGCCAGGGCATACGGTGTTCGCGCGGATGCCTTCGGCCATGTATTTGTGCGCCAGCTGGTGGACGTAGTTGATCAGCGCGGCCTTCATCGCGGAGTAGCTGAAGGAATCGCCGAACGGGTGGTCCTCCAGCGCCGAGACGCTGCCGGTCTGCACGAAAGCCCCGCCGCCCGCCTTGCGGAAGAAAGGCAGCGCCGCCTCGAACATCGCCACAGAGGACATCAAGTCGACATTGTAATTCACGTCCCAGCCCTCGCGGCTGGCGGGCTTTCCGCCCAGCGCGCTGGCGTTGGAGACGGCGATGTCGATCCCGCCCATCCGCTCGCCCGCCCCCGCGACCCAGCCGCGCACCGCCTGCTCGTCGCCGCAATCGACGGTGTCGCCATGCACCTCGCCGAATTGCGAGAGGTATTCGACCGCCTCGGCCACGCCCTCCTGCGCCAGCGGTTGGCCCGGGCCCTGCTCTCCGCCATCGAACTGCGCCCCTGCCCTGGCGCGGCGGCCGCATAGCGAGACGATAGCGCCTTCTTCTAGAAACGTGCGCGCCGTCACTCGTCCGATACCGCGCGTGGCGGCGCTGATAATGACCTTTTTGCCCGCAAGCCCCAGATCCATGGCTTAGCCCTTCCCCTTCGTCTTCGTCTTCCCGGCCTTTGCATTGCCTTCGATAAACTCGATGATCTGCCCGGCGATGTCCTTGCCGGTCGCGTTTTCGATGCCTTCAAGGCCCGGTGAGCTGTTCACTTCCATGATCACCGGCCCGTGATTGGAGCGCAGCAGGTCCACGCCGCACACGTTCAGGCCCATCGCCTTTGCCGCGCGGACAGCGGTGGAGCGTTCTTCGGGGGTGATCTTGATCAGCTCTGCCGTGCCGCCGCGGTGGAGGTTGCTGCGGAATTCGCCCTCTGCGCCCTGCCGCTTCATCGCGGCGACTACCTTGCCGCCCACTACCAGGCAGCGGATGTCGCTGCCGCCCGCTTCCTTGATAAACTCCTGAACCATGATTGCGATGTTCGCGCCGCGGAATGCTTCGATGATGGAGGCGCCGCCTTTGAGCGTTTCGGCCAGCACCACGCCGATGCCCTGCGTTCCCTCCAGCAGCTTGATTACGACCGGCGGGCCATTCACCGCCTTGATGATCTCCTCGGCCTGCTTGGGATCATTGGCGTAAGCGGTCAGCGGCAGGCCGAGGCCGTATTTCGCCATGATCTGGGTGCTGCGCAATTTGTCGCGGCTGCGGCCGATCGCTACGCTTTCGTTCAGCGGCCAGACTCCGCCCATTTCGAACTGGCGCAGGACCGCCAGACCGTATGCTGTAATCGAGGCCCCGATGCGCGGAATAATCGCCTCGTAGCCGGTCAGCGTCTCGCCCTTATACATCACCGTGGGGCGATGGCTGGCGATGTTCACCGTGCACCGCGTGGTGTTCAGGATGTCGAGTGTGTGCCCGCGCGCCTCCGCCGCCTCGACCAGCCGCTTGTGCGAGTAGAGGTTCGGATTGCGGGCGAGCATGGCCATTTTCATGGGTGTTTACCTTTCATCGGGTCCTGCCCGGGATCTTTCTGAAGCCACGAATGGCCGGAATCGACGACGAAGCGGCGGCGCAGGGAGGACCTGCCCACCAGCATGGGAAATTGCATATCGGACCTGTCGGCAAGGCTGATCTCGGCCCGGAAGGACAATGTGCCGATCTTGAGCGGCGTCTTGATGACATAGCGGTTTTGCGTCTCGCCGTTGGAGCTGGTGACGCCGCGCACGTCAACGTGGATCGCCTCGCATTCATGCCGAACCCCGCCCCAGTCCACCGCAAACCGGACGAAGCGCTCTCCATCGCGCTCGAAATCCTCGATGACTTCGGCATGGAGAGAGGATGTGCGCGCACCAGTGTCGATCTTGGCAGGGATGCCGGTAAGGCCCAGCTCCGGCAGATCGACCAGCTCGCGCCAGCCGACCAATCGCATCTTTTTGAGCCTTTTGTCGTCGCTCATTCGGCGGTGCCCGGCAGGATGGCCATGCCATCACCGCCCTCACCCGTCGCCAAGCGGCGCAGAACCTCGCCGGTGCGATAATCGACCTCGGCAACCGTGTTCGTGCCGGTTTCCGCGACATAGATGCGCTCCCCGTCGGCCGACCAAAGGATCGTGACCTGAGCGCGCTTTGTGGCATTCGCCCGGTCGTCGACAGCAATCGAGCGCACGGCCTGCGCGCTCGCCAGATCAATCACCGTCAGCGAAGTATCGCCCAGATCGGAGGTGACCGCCACATCACCTTGCGGCCTGATCGCGAGCCTCAGCGGGAACACGCCGGTATCCACTTCGCTGCGAATTTCCAGCGTCATGGGATCGAGCGCAAAGGCCTTGTTGCTGCGCCGAGCGCTGACCCACAACGTTTTGCCATCGGGCGTCAGCGCAATGCCTTCCGGCTCGATCCCGACCTCTACCGAGCGCGGAGCACGGCGGGTCTTGAGGTCCACCAGCGTGACTGTCTTCGATCCCAGATCGGTGGTCCAGGCGTGATTGCCATCTGGCGATACGGCCAGCATGTGGCTGCCATCTCGGCCGGTAGCATACTCAAATTGCTTGGGCGCAACCGATAGCGGATCCTTGATCCAGTAAATCGATTTGCGCCCCTCGGCGGTGACATACAAATCGCCATTCGGATGCCACACGATGCCATGGGGCTGCGCATTTTCTCCGAGCAGAAGCCGCTGGGCGACGAGGCTGCGCGTCGTCTCGAAAATGATAATCTGAGTGCCACCATAACAGGCCAGCGCCACGTGCCCGCCATCCGGCGATACCGCCAACTCGTGCGGGTTCTTGCAAGCTGAAACGCGGAATTGCTCTTCCCCGCTGGCCAAGTCGATCTGCGACAGCGTGTTCCCACGCTTGTTCGCCACAAAAAGCGTGCCGGTGACGGCGCTGCTCGCAGTAGGAGCAAGCGAGCTGTTTTGCGTCTGCGCACAGGCGGCAAGCGCGAGCGCCGGAGCGGTGATTGCGAGCAAGCGTGCGGACAAGCGAACGGTGCGAGATGCGGCAATTTTCATAGACACATCATAGACAAGCCATGCCTCGCATCATAGCCCAGGGGAGAATTGAAATTTTTTTCGCAAGCGGCGGGAACCGATCTGGCGACGTGATGTTATGACATTGCGGGACCGGGCCCCTCTGGCGCGCACCATCGGGTGCACGTGATGTCGGACCGCATCGACTGTGTTTCAGAGGCGGCCGTTCACCAAGCGTGAAGCCCCTCAGCAAAACCAGACGATCCGAATTCACACTTGGACCGCCGCGAAACAGCGGCGGCCGCGGAGGTTTTGTAATGAAGAAGATATTGATGGTTCCCGCCCTCGGCGCAGCAACGCTTGCTCTGGCCGCTTGCGGTGAAACCGGTGCGACCGATGATGCCATGGCATCCACCGAAGGCGCGATCACCGCTGCCGAAGTAGAAGCCGCACAGCAGGCATGGGGCGAAGGCATTGTCGCCATCGGCCAGGTCTTCACCGAAGAAGGCGATTACAGCGCCCGCGCAACCGAGCACATCAACACGCACTATGCCTATGGCGACGATCAGACGATCCTGTTCAAGCCCACGCTGGCAGCCGAAGACCAGTTCCGCGAAAGCTTCGATGAAGCGCTGAGCTATTTCGTCGGCACCGAAGGCACCGAAGATGGCGGCTTTGCCATCGCGCCTTACACCGCTGTGCGGTGGGAAAATAATGGCACCATCATCGATGAAGATGGCGACATGGCGATGGCCATGGGCAACTACTACTTCACCGGCACGGACGGCGCGGAGACGAAGGTGGAATACACCTTTGGCTATGAAAAAGACGACGCAGGCGATCTGAAGATCGTGCTGCACCACAGCTCGCTGCCGTACAGCGCCAACTAAGCCTGGCCTGACGGACAGCCTACGGGCCGCAGGGGGCCTCAAACCTCCCCCTCCCCCCTTGATCCCTCTGCGGCCAAATGGAGCCCCCGTTGCAAGATAAGCTTGCAGCGGGGGTTCATATTTGGGGCAATGGGCGGAGAAAATGGTCAGACCGGGCGTGTCACCACCCGGCTTCGAGGCCTTCGTTCTGTTCGTCGAGCCATTCCTTGAGCGGGGCGAAATATTCGACCAGCGCCGTGCCGCTCATTTCGCGAGTGCCGGTGAAGGCTTCCAGCGCGTCGGGCCATGGCTTGCTCGCACCCATTTCCAGCATCGCGTTCAGGTTCTTGCCCACCTCTTCATTGCCGTAGAAACTGCAGCGGTGGAGCGGCCCTTCCCAGCCGGCCTGATCGCAGGCCGCCTTGTAGAACTGGAACTGCAGGATCCGCGCGAGGAAATAGCGCGTGTAGGGCGTGTTCCCCGGGATGTGGTATTTCGCACCGGGATCGAAGCTGTCAGCGGGCCGCTCGGTCGGCGGGGTGATGCCCTGATACTCGCGCTTCAGATCATGCCACGCGCTGTTGTAGGTGTCCGGCGTGATCGATCCATCGAACACACCCCAGCGCCATTTGTCGACCAGCAGGCCGAACGGCAGGAAGGCGATCTTGTCCATCGCCTGACGCAGCAGCAGGCCGATGTCCTTGTCCGCACCCGGCACATCTTCACGGTCCAGCATGTCGATCTGGACGAGATATTCGGGTGTGATGCTCAGCGCGATCATATCGCCGATGGCCTCGTGGAAGCCGTCATTCGCGCCATTCAAATGCAGGTAGTCCTGCTGGTTATAGGCGCGCTGGTAGTAATTGTGGCCCAGCTCGTGATGGATCGTGATGAAGTCATCCGCATTGCGCTTGATGCACATCTTGATGCGGATGTCGTCGACATTGTCGATGTTCCACGCGCTGGCATGGCACACCACTTCGCGGTCGGCGGGCTTGGTGAACTGGCTGCGGGTGTAGAATGTTTCGGGCAGCGGCTCGAAACCCAGCGAGCTGAAGAACTGCTCGCCCACCTTGACCATGTCCACTTCCGACAGGCCCTTCTTCTCAATCAGATCGGTCAGATCATAGCCAATATCGCCAGCCCCTTCTGGCGCGACGAGCGGGTAGATACTGCCCCATTCCTGCGCCCACATATTGCCCAGCAGGTCCGCGCGGATCGGGCCGGTGGCGGGCTGGATCGCATCGCCATGCTTCTCGTTCAGTTTGGCGCGCACATAGGTGTGGAGCGACTGGTACAGCGGGGCGACTTCCTGCCACATCCGCTCCAGCTCGGCGGAGAATTCCTCGGGCGGCATGTCATAGCCGGAACGCCACATCGTGCCGACATCGCTGAAGCCCAGTTCGCCTGCGCCTTCATTGGCGATGGCGACCATGCGGGCGTAATCATCCTTCATCGGCGCGCCGACCTGTGTGTGCCAGCTGGACCACATCTCGGCGAGTTCTTCGGGCGTGCGCTCCAGATTGCCCATCTGCGCTTCGATGTCGGAGCCGTTGATGACCTCGCCGTTCAGCGTGCCCTTCCCCTTGCCATACTGGCTGTTCAGCCGGGTCGCGATCTCGTTCAGCTCGACCGCCGCGCCGTCTGTCGTTGGAGCAGGCAGGACAATGCCGTTGCGCAGCATATCGAGCTTGCGCGACACCTCTGCATCCAGACCCGGAATGGCCGCATATTTCGCTGCCTCGAGCGCGTATTGCACGCTCATCTCGGTGCCTTCCGCGCCAACCGCTGCGGCCAGCGCATCGGTGTCCTCGTTCAGATAGGTGGAGTTGACCCAATAGACCCGGCCCGCACGCACGGTGAAATCGAAGCCTTCCTTCTCCACCATATCGACCCAGTCGGCCGCGCCCTGCGGGGTCATGGGGAATTTGCTGGCCGCTTCCATGGTGCCCGAATGGTCGCCATGACCATCGGCCAACGCGGGCGAAGCCAGCGAAAATGCGAGCGCGCCAAGCGCGACGGATGCGAATTTCATGAGCGGCGATCCTCTTGTGATTGTAAGCAAGTTTCAGCTGATACCAGAATGAACTTGGCCCGCCGCTTAATCAAGCAGAACGGCGTTCCAAAATCAGACCGATGATCGGCAACAGGAAGCACGCGATGAAGCTGCCCACTTTGGGCCAGTACATGGCAGCGGCAATCGCGGCCTTGGCGTCATCACCCCGCCCATCTGTCAATTGCTCAAGCTGAAGCCACGTCTCGGTGGCGTCCACTGCGCCGAACACGAGCGCCGAAAACACCAGCAGAGCGCCCACGGTCCGCGCGCTGCCCTTGCCCGTTTTCAGGAAATACAGACCGCCCAGCAGGCTGCCGAGCGTATAGATCGCGATGAAGGCAAGGTCGCTGACCATGGCGGTGAAGGCATTGCGATACACTCCCGCCTCGCTCCATGCGGTCTGGACGTCATTGATCCGCTCCGCGGTGCCTGCCCGCTGATGCGCGGTGATGCCGTCGGGTACAGCGTCGATGGTCAGGGGCAGATGGAGCCAGATCGCCACGCCGAAAGCCAGCAATCCGCCGATCCACACAATCAAAAACCGGCGGCGCGAGATCATGCGGCTTCCTTAAGCCAGTCGGCAATGGCGCGACCCAGATCGGGCTTGGTCACGCTCGACATGTGCGTGCCGGGCACCTCGCGATACTCGGCATCGGGCAGCAGCTCGGCCAATTCCTGCGCGCTGCCATTGTCGCGGTCTTCATCGCCGCACACGACCAGCGTGGGCATGGTGACATTTGCGAGAGCGTCCAGCTCCATGTCGGGCAGTGTCTGCAACAGCAGGCGCGCCGCCACGCGGTCGACGCCCTGGCTTTTGAGGAACTGCATGGAGAAATAGGCCGGATCGCCGCGCGGGATATTCTCGAACTCGTCAATCACCCGCATGAAGTGTGCGCTGCGCTTGGACCACTCGCCCAGCCCCGCTGTTCCCATACCGCCGACAACCAGCCGCTGCGGATCGAGCATACCCTGCGCCACGGCATGCAGCGATGTGCGCGCGCCGAGCGAAAACCCTCCGAGCACATAAGTATCGAGCCCCAGATGATGGATCAGCGCCACGACGTCGCGCACCAGCACGTTTTCCGGATACTTCGCCGGATCGTGCGGCGCCTCGCTGTCCCCATGCACCCGGAAATCGAGCATCAGGACCTCGTAGCCATTGGCCGCGATTGCCTCGGCATGGCCCCATTTGATCCAGTTCATCTGCGCGCTGGAAAACAGCCCGTGGAGCAGCACGAAGGGCGTACCCGAGCCGGCGCGATGCAGCGCGAGCTGCGTGCCGTCGAAGGAGGCGAAGTGTTCGGTTTTCACCGCTTCGCCAAACCCTTCTGCTTCATCCGCCAGAGCGCCATGTCCACGCGGTCTTGCCCGAAGAAAGGTTCGCCTTCGAACACCAATGTCGGCACGCCCCAATGCCCCGCGGCGTCGAGCGCATCCTGATTGGCTGCAATCTCGGCATCGAGCGCGGCGGCATCGGAAATCCGCTCGGCTTCCAGCTCCGCATAATCCAGCCCGGCGCGCTGCGCAGCCTCGGCCAGATGTTCGCCCTCATGCCACTCGTCGACTGTGCCCGACCAGATGATCCCCGCGACCTCATAAGCGAAATCCACGCCCTTATCGCGCCGGGTCGCCGCCTGCCCCATCCGGCACACACGTTCGATCCGCGGCTGATCGGGTGCGATCTCGCGGGTCATTAAATTCTGGTCGACCGGATCAGGGCGCGGCCAGCGATAGGGAATACCCTGCATCTCGGCCGAGCGGGCGGCGTCCATAAAGATATAGCGCCCGGCATTCGGGTTGCCGGTAAACAGAATATCGGGATCACGCACCGCAATCGGCCAGACCGTGCGCATTGTGATGTCGAGATCGTATTCCGCCTGCATCGCCCGGTACCGGCCAATCGCCAGATAGGAATAGGGCGAGCGAAAGCTGAAAAAGAGATCGGCTTTGAGAGTCATAAGTCTGCCCCGCCCTGGTTCAACGGAAGGTGCAGACAGCGCCGGTCCACAGATCGGTGACGCGGCCATTATCTCCGAACATGCCGACGACCATCGCCTCTTCCGATGTCACGATGTTGAACTCGTCGCCCAGCGTGCTGTCCTCAAAGGGCTCATAGCCTGCAATCTGGCTCACCGCCGCCTTTCGCGCGCCGATTTTCAGGCCATTGCGGGCCGAGATGAGAACGTCGTCCCCGTCACCAGTCGCGCCCCACCCCGCAAACTCGCCATTCTGGAAATTGAGCTGGAGGTCATCAAACGTGGCAAACTGGATCGGACCAGCGCCGCATTCCTCGTTCGATCCCATTTCGGGTAAGCCCAGCAAGTCGCGCACCGCAGTGACCACGGCATCCTGCCGCTGGCCGAAAGTCAGCGTTGCCTCGTTCGCGCCGTCGATCCGGATTCCTGTCGGAAGCAAAGTAATCGTCGAAGGCTCTTCGACCACTTCCGGCTCGGTTGTTGCTTCAGGCTCGGGTGTTTCTTCCTCGGCAGGTTCTTCGGCTTCGGCTGCCGCAGTTTCGGTTGTGTCTTCAGCCTCGACCGGTGCGGTATTGTCCGCAGCATCCCCGCAAGCAGCCAGAGCCAGCGCCATCGCGCCGCCCATGACAGTCGTCCCAACGATGTTCCAGCGCATAGAAATCCTTCCCCCTCTGTGCCGCGATCACCCCTTCTTGAGGTGCCGCCGACCCAACAATTCCGCGATCTGCACGGCATTGAGCGCCGCGCCTTTGCGAAGGTTGTCGGAGACGCACCACAGGGTCAAGCCATTCTCCACCGTCGGGTCTTCGCGCACGCGGCTGATATAGGTCGCGCCGTCGCCCGCGCTTTCGACCGGCGTCACATAGCCGCCATCCTCGCGCTTATCGATCAGCATAATGCCCGGTGCCTCGCGCAGGATATCCATCGCGGCATCGGCGGTCAGCTCGTTCTCGAATTCGATATTCACCGCCTCGGAATGGCCGACAAATACCGGTACCCGCACGCAGGTGGCATTGAGTTTGATCTTGGGATCGAGGATCTTCTTCGTCTCGACCACCATCTTCCACTCTTCCTTGGTGGAGCCATCATCCATGAACACATCGATATGCGGGATGACATTAAAGGCGATTTGCTTGGTGAATTTTTCCGGCTCCACCGGATCGCCCACAAAGATGGCGCGGCTCTGCTGGAAAAGCTCGTCCATGCCCGCTTTGCCTGCGCCTGAGACCGACTGGTAGGTGCTCACCACCACCCGCTTGATCGTCGCCGCATCGTGTAGCGGCTTGAGCGCCACAACCAGTTGCGCTGTGGAGCAGTTGGGATTGGCGATGATATTGCGCTTCTTGTAATCGTCGATGGCATCCGGATTCACTTCCGGCACGATCAACGGCACGTCCGGGTCCATCCGGTAGAGCGAGCTGTTGTCGATCACGATGCACCCGGCGGCGGCCGCTTTGGGCGCGTATTCTTTCGCCGGGCCACTGCCCGCAGCGAACAGGGCGATGTCCCACCCTGCCCAGTCGAAATGTTCGATATTGCGGCATTTGAGCATCTTGCCGCTATCGCCGTATTCCACCTCGGTCCCGTGGCTGCGGCTGGAGGCGACGGCGGCGATTTCGTCAGCCGGAAACTCGCGCTCGGCCAGAATTTGCATCATCTCGCGCCCGACATTTCCGGTCGCGCCAACGATTGCTACACGGTACCCCAAAGAACTTCTCCGCTATCCAGTCTTGATGACACATGGCAGGTAGGCGCGCGTGATGGGCATGGGAAGCCCCAGCGATGCTATTGGCGGGAGAGAATAGGTATGAGTGCCCCAACCCTGACTGAATGGCGCGGACGGGCGCAATATTTCGATTTCGGCGGGAAGCGCACCGCTTATTGGCGGGGCGGCACGGGAAAGCCGCTGCTGCTGGTCCACGGCTATCCCACTGCGGCATGGGACTGGCACCGTGTTTGGGATACGCTGGGGCAGGATCACGCACTGATCGCGCCCGATATGATCGGCTTTGGCCTGTCGGACAAACCACGCTCCGGCTATTCGATTCACCGCCAAGCGGACATGCATGAGGCCCTGCTGAAGCATCTCGGCATCGGCGAGCATGACGCGCTGGTGCATGATTACGGCGTGTCGGTGGGCCAGGAATTGCTCGCCCGCCGCGCGGAAAAATCGGGTGTGGCAGGCCTTGGCAAAATGGTCTTCCTCAATGGCGGGATATTCCCCGACCAGCACCGCGCCCGCCCGATCCAGAAGCTGGGCGTCTCCCCGCTAGGGTTTCTGGTTGGCCTGCTCACCAAACGCGAAAAATTCGGCAAGAGTTTCTCCGAAGTGTTCGGCCCCGATACCCAGCCCAGCGCGCAGGAGCTGGACGAGTTCTGGGCGCTGATCAGGCACAATGGCGGCAACCGGATCATGCACAAACTGCTGCATTACATCGCCGACCGGCGGACCCATGCGGACAGGTGGTTCGATGCGCTGAAGCGAGCGCAAGGCGATATCGGCCTGATCAATGGCGCGCTGGACCCGGTATCGGGCCGCCATACCTATCAGGCCTGGTGCGAGCGGCTGCCCGGTGCCCGGCATCATCTGATCGAAAGTGTGGGCCACTACCCCCAGGTCGAGGCCCCCGAAGAAGTTGCCCGCATCGCGCTGAAATGGCTGGGTAATCCGGCCTGAGACGCCAAACCAGAAAGCCAATAAGAAAAGGGCGTCCCGGCCTAAACCGGAACGCCCCCTCTCTTGGTGTCTTTTCAGACTGCAACGCCCGTAGGCGCGTGCTCGTAAATCTTATTTCGCGTCCTTTGCTGGACGGTTGTCGCGGCGCTCGGCAATACGTGCGCTCTTACCGGTACGGCCACGCAAGTAATACAATTTCGCGCGGCGCACAACACCGCGGCGGACCACGGTCAGGCTGTCGACGATGGGCGAGTACAGCGGGAACACACGTTCCACGCCTTCGCCGAAGCTCATTTTGCGAACCGTGAAGTTACTGCCCATGCCGCGGTTCGACCGCGCAATGCACACGCCTTCGAAGTTCTGCACACGCTCACGCGTGCCTTCGACGACCTTCACGCCCACACGCACGGTATCACCGGCGCGGAAATCTGGGATGTCCTTGCCGAGGTTCTCAATCGCCTCGGCTTCGAGTGTCTGGATCAGATTCACTGGTCCGTGTCCTTCTTTTCATGCCGCGCGCCAGAGGCAGACTGGACCCGAGCGTCCCGATGACGCTCCCATAAGTCCGGCCTGCGTAACCGTGTGTCGGTTTCCGATGCAGCTTTACGCCACGCCGCAACCTTCGCATGATCCCCCGATCGCAGCACTTCAGGGATCGTGCGCCCTTCCCATTCCTGAGGTCGGGTATATTGCGGATACTCGAGCAGGCCTTCCTCGAAGGATTCCTCGGTTCCACTAGAAGCCGCGCCCATTACGCCGGGCAGCAGCCGAATGCAAGCGTCGAGTATGGCCAGAGCCGCTGGTTCCCCGCCCGACAGGACGATATCGGCCAGGCTGACCTCTTCGATGTCGCGGGCCTCGAATATCCGCTCGTCAAACCCCTCGAACCGGCCGCACAACATGATGACGCCGGGACCCGACGCAAGCTCCCGAATGCGCTCCTGCGTGATCGGCTTACCGCGCGGCGTCATGGCGAGGATGGGGACATATGCCTCCCCTCCCTCAAGGGAGGGGATCGAGGGGTGGGTTTGCGACGCTTCGGGCGCAGAACCCCCATCCCCAACCCCTTCCCCACGGGTAAGGGGCTTGCCGATCACACTGTCCAAAGCAGCGCCCAGCACGTCCGCCTTCAGCACCATGCCGGCCCCGCCGCCGGCTGGCGTATCGTCCACCGTGCGGTGCTTGTCGGTGGCGAAGTCGCGGATCTGGACCGTCTCAAGCGACCAGTCTCCCCGCTCCAGCGCGCGTCCGGCAAGGCTCACACCCAGCGGGCCGGGAAACATCTCAGGGTAAAGGGTCAGGACTGTCGCGGCGAAGGTCATAGACCCCGCGCTTAAGAGCGCTGGCGGAAATAAAGCAAGGCAGCGGTGAAACAGGTGACGGCCAGACCGGCCAGATACCACATCGCGTAATCGCCCCAGCTCAGCCCGCTGACGCCCAGCAGGAAGGCGATCAGAAACGGCACCAGCGGGATAGTCAGCGCGGCCAGCAACATCTTTCCGCCGCTGCGCCAATTGTCGCGGAACGTGACCAGCGTCAGCCCGATACAGGGCAGCGCGATCATCAGCGCGACGATGATTTGAGTCCAGTGAAATCCAGCGATCATGGGGAAGTCCTTAGCGCGCGCATGCTGCCGGGCAAGATGCGGACAATCAGCCGTCCCGTTCCGGCACTTTCGGCTGTCGGCGGCCCAGCAACCGGTAGGTCAGCCATGCTGAAACCGGCCATGCTATGATCAGTCCGATAGCGGCCACACCGCCTATGATGGCCAGACCGAGGACCTCTGGCCCGCGAAAGTCCTCGTCCAGAGCAGCGATCGTCACAATCAGAAAACCTGCGAGAATCATGAGTGGCAAGCAGCCCGCAGAAGCAATCGCGGTTTTCACGCGGCCCGCGCGCGGCAGAAGTGATTGGATCACAAGACCAAGCGCAAACGATATGGCGCAGAATATGCCGACGATTGGCGTCAATGCGAGCAATCCGGCTACGATACCCAAAAAGGTTATGCCGTCCATCTTACGGAGCCCATGTCACGCCATTTTTTGCATTTGTATCGACGCTCAACTCGAAAACATCGGGGCGCGAATAGTGGCCATCTGTGTCAAGCGAAGCCAGGCCTTCGTCCCGCTCGCTCAAATCGAGTTGCGCGTGGAGGATTTCTTCGCCCTCACTAGCCTGCGCCACGATCCGCGCATCGGGAGCGGCGATGAAGCTGCCGCCTTTGTTCAACACATCGGCCTCGATGCTCTCGACCAGTTCGCGCGCCTCGGTCGAGCCGCCTGCCCGCTCCAGCCCGTCGAACACCTGTGCCTTCGTCTGCACCAGCCCTGCGGCCAGCACGAAGCACCGGCCCTCCATGGCGTAGTGGCGGCTCGCGATGCCGTATTGCTCGCGCACGGTGGGCCAAGCGGCCACATGGACGCTCTCGCCCAGATTGTGCATCGCGGCGCGGGCCAGCGGCATCCAGTGTTCCCAGCAGATCAGGCTGCCGACCCTGCCCCATTCCGCCTGATGCACGCCCAGAGTGGAGCCATCGCCGCGCATCCAGACCAGTCTCTCGCCGTGAGTAGGCACTAGCTTGCGGTGGTCCAGCACCGGCAGTCCCGGGCGGAACGTCATCTGGTTGTTGTAGAGGCTCTGCCGCACCCGCTCATGCGCGCCGATGGAGATCACCGCGCCGCTGGTATCGCACAGCTCCTGCAAGGGCAGCAGCCGCTCGTCACCGGCGACCACGGCCTGCTCCAGCAAGATACGGTGCATGGCGCGTGTTCCGGGATGATCCCACAGCGCCGCGCCGGGTGCCTCGTCCAGCCACAGGGGATAGCCACCAAGAAATGTCTCGCCAAACGCGACCAGCTTGGCCCCTCCCTCGATGGCCTCCGAGGCGAGCTTGACCGCCTGTTCGATCCCGTCACCAATGGCGAGCGGGATCGGCGCGGCTTGAACGATGGCGACGGGTAAGGTGCTCATTCGCAGAAATCCTCCGAGACGATCATGCGCTCGGTGTCCCACTCGATCACCGCCTGCCTGGTCATCGGGACCATGAAGGTTTTCATGCCCTTCACAGGCGCCGGGTCTTTCTCGATCTCGACAATATCGGTCGCGCCGTAATTCTGGACGTCGATCACTTTGCCCACGGGTGAGCCAGCATCATTCACCACCGCCAGACCGATCAGATCGGCATGGTAATACTCGCCCTCCTCCAGCGGAGGGAGCGTTTCGCGGGTGACGTTGAGCTGAGTGCCGCGCAGCTTTTCGGCTGCGGTGCGGTCGGCGATTTCGGCGAAGCGGCCAATCGCCCCGCCCTTATTGTCGCTGCGCAATTTGGTCAGCGTCAGCGCGCCGTCATTGAAGCTCTTGTGCGCCTTCAAGGCATCGAAGCCATCGCCGAGCAGTTTCAGACGGACTTCGCCCGCCACCCCGTGCGCGCCGGTGACAGCGGCCAGAGTGACGGGCGCTTCCTTGGACAAGGCTTACTCGCTCTTGGCTTCTTCTTCAGCCGCTGCTTCCTCGGCAGGCGCTTCGGTAGCAGCTTCTTCAGCCGGTGCTTCTGCAGCCGCTTCTTCCTCGGCCGGTGCGTTCTTGGCTTCTTCCTCGGCAGCCTTCAGCGCTTCAGCAGCGTCGGCTTCTTTCTGAGCCTTCTCTTCAGCGCGCTCGGTCGCTTTCTCGCCCGGCTTGGCTTTGTTCGGGTTGTTGCGGGCTTCACGCTCACGGATGCCGGCGGCGTCGAGGAAGCGGGCGACACGGTCGCTGGGCTGTGCGCCCACGCCGAGCCAGTATTTCGCGCGATCTTCGTCCAGCTTCACGCGGGCCGGATCGTCCTTGGCCAAAAGCGGGTTGTAGACGCCGATCTGCTCCAGATACTTACCATCACGCGGCTTGCGGCTGTCGGCAGCCACGATGCGGTAATAGGGACGCTTTTTCGCGCCGCCACGGGAGAGACGAAGTGCAATTGCCATGATATTTTCCTTTGGTAATCCGAATGATTTGAATTGGTTACTTCTTCTTGTTCAGTAAATTCGCAAGGTCCGGCGGGATGTTCCCGGGTGTGCCGCCACCCATTCCGGGCAGGCTGGGCATACCGCCACCGGGGCCACCCATTCCGCCACCCATGCCTCCGGGAGGAGCCCCGCCCCCACCGCCAAACATTGCGGCGAGACCCTTAAGGCCGCCCATCTTCTTGATCTGCTTCATCGCGCGGGACATTTCCTGATGCATCTTCATCAGCTTATTCACGTCCTGCACGGTGGTCCCGCTGCCCGCGGCCACGCGCTTCTTGCGCTTGGCGTTCATCAGCGCGGGATTGCCGCGTTCCTTGGCCGTCATCGAGCCGATGATCGCGTCCAAACGGTTGAGATAGCCATCGTCCACGCCGCTATCGGCCATCGCGGCCTTAGCCTTTTTCATGCCCGGCATCATGCCCGCCAGCGCGCCCAGCCCGCCCATATTCTGCATTTGCTGGAGCTGCATACGCAGATCGTTGAGGTCGAACTGACCCTTCGCCATCCGCTTGGCGAGCTTCTCCGCGTCTTCTTCCTTGATCGTCGCGGCGGCTTTTTCCACCAGGCTGACGACATCGCCCATGCCCAGGATACGGTCGGCGACAGAGCGCGGGCGGAACGGCTCCAGCGCGTCCAGCTTCTCGCCGGTCCCGGCAAATTTGATCGGCTTGCCGGTGACGGCCCGCATCGACAGCGCAGCACCGCCGCGCGCATCGCCGTCCATCCGGGTGAGAACCACACCGGTCAGCGGCACCTCATCGGAGAAGTTCTGCGCGACGTTGACGGCGTCTTGCCCGGTCAGGCTATCGACCACCAACAGCACTTCGGTCGGCGCGGAAACGCCCGCAACCGCCTTCATCTCGGCCATCAGTGCTTCGTCGACATGCAGGCGGCCTGCGGTGTCGAGCATCAGGACATCGAAGTTCTGCAGCCGCGCGCTGTCCATCGCGCGGCGGGCGATATCAACCGGCTGCTGCCCTTCGACAATCGGCAGGGTCGCGATGTCGATCTGCGTGCCCAGCACCGCCAACTGCTCCTGCGCGGCGGGGCGATTGACGTCGAGCGAGGCCATCATGGCCTTCTTGCCGTGCTTCTCGCGGATATGTTTGGCGAGTTTCGCGGTGGTGGTGGTTTTACCGGAGCCCTGCAGGCCGACCATCATCACGACGACCGGCGGCTTGGCCTCCAGATTGAGCGGGACATGGCCATCACCAGTACCGGCATCACCGTCTTCGCCGCCCAGCATCGCGATCAGCTCGTCATTGACGATCTTGACCACTTGCTGGCCCGGCGTGACCGATTTCAGAACGCTTTCGCCGACGGCCTTCTCGGTCACCCGGTCGATAAAGTCGCGCGCCACCGGCAGGGCGACATCTGCCTCCAGCAGGGCGACCCGCACTTCGCGCATCGCGTCGCGCACATCCTGCTCGCGCAAGGCACCCCGGCCGCGCAGGCGGTCGAATGTACTTCCAAGGCGATCAGACAGCGCTTCAAACATAGGCGGGCCTCAACTTACAAAATTCGGGGCAATCCCCGAAACGCGAAAAGCGCCGGCGAACGAAACCTCGTTGGCCAGCGCGCGAGGCAAAGATGCCCCGACTTGTTTATCAAAAATCCATTTGCCTGGATTTTGGTTCTGATTGGAAGCGAAAATGGTGGAGTGTGAGAACCGGAGCGCAGCGGACAAAAAGTCCGTGAGCACCGGAAGCGCAACAATCCGCCATTTTGCAGCCCAATCAGGGCCAAAAGACAGGTAAATGGTGGAGCCTAGCGGGATCGAACCGCTGACCTCAACACTGCCAGTGTTGCGCTCTCCCAGCTGAGCTAAGGCCCCAATCATTTCAAACCATCGCAGCCCGTTGCGGCTCCGATAGGGAGCGCCCAATATAAAGCGCCGTAAGCAATGGCAAGGTGTTTGTTTGAAGAACCCTTGTTTTAGGCACGCCCATCCGGGCGCGCATCCTCGGTGCTATTTCGATGCGTTCCGCATCGAGCACCTGCGGGGCGGGCGCGTGCCCTTGCGGCCTGCCTTTAGCAGGCCGTGTTCCGCAGCAAGACTTCCAGCTCGAGATGACCCGAGGCCGACAGGCCTCGCAAGGGCGACCGCCCGTCGCCGCTTATGCGGCGCAGCAAGGCGGGCGGATGCCCGCCGCCCGCAGGGCCTACAAAATTAAGTCTCAGGCTCGTCGTCGTCGCCCTTGCCTTTGGACACGCCGAGATCGTCGTCGCCGCCCAGATCGACCTCATTGTCCGGCGAATCGTCATCTTCGTCGACGTCGATATCCAGATCGTCATCGGCCAGATCGCTGTCTGCCGCGGCGTCCTTCTTCTTTTTCTTCTCGTCTTCTTCGAAGGTGATCGGCTGCTTCGCCTTCAGGACAGGCTCGGGCGTCCATTCTTCACCGCACTCGATGCAGGTGACGGGGTCTTCTTTGCCCAGATCGTAAAAACGGGTTCCGCATTTGGGGCAGCTACGCTTGGTGCCCCATTCAGGCTTCGCCATGATTCTTTATTCCTTGTGGTCGGGCCTGCTGGGCGAGAATGCCGCTGGCCGCGCAAAAATCTGTGCTTTGATAATGGGCACGTACCGGCCCCGAATCAAGAGTGCGGCGCGCCTTGCCATGCAGGCCTGCCACTGTCAAAGCCGCGCCGCTATCATGACGACATCAACAGACCCACACACCGCCGCGCCCAGCCCCCACCGGTTCATGCCTTCCAGCCCGCTGAAAGGCCGTATTCGCGTGCCCGGAGACAAGTCGATCAGCCACCGCAGCATCATGCTGGGCGCGCTGGCAATTGGCGAGACACGGGTGACCGGCCTGCTGGAAGGCGAAGACGTGCTCGCCACTGCCGCAGCGATGCGGGCCATGGGCGCGCAGGTCCGGAAATCGGGCGAGGAATGGCTCGTGCACGGCGTGGGTGTAGGCGGATTGATCGAACCGCAGTCGGCGCTGGAGATGGGCAATTCGGGCACCTCGACGCGCCTGCTGATGGGTCTGATCGCCAGCCACGGGATCACCGCGACCTTTGCCGGCGATGCCAGCCTGTCGCAGCGCCCGATGGGCCGGGTGATCGAACCGCTTTCGCATATGGGCGCGCAGTTTCACGGAAGCCCTGACGGCACCCTCCCGCTGGTGATGGAGGGGATATGCCCCGCCGTGCCGATTCAATACCGCCTGCCGGTGGCCAGCGCTCAGGTAAAAAGCGCGGTGTTGCTTGCCGGACTCAACACGCCGGGCATCACCACTGTGATCGAACCGGTGCCCACGCGCGACCACTCGGAACGGATGCTGCGCGGGTTTGGTGCGGAATTGCATGTCGAGGAAGTTGGCGAGGACCGCATCATCACCGTGCGCGGCGATGCAGAATTGCGCCCGCAAGTGATCGAGGTTCCCGGTGACCCTTCCTCCGCTGCATTCTTTGTAGTGGCGGCCCTGCTTGTCGAAGGCAGCGACCTAGTGGTCGAGAATGTCGGCCTGAACCCGACCCGAGCAGGCCTGTTCGAAGTGCTGCGCGCTATGGGCGGGCATATCGAGGAACTGAACCGCCGCGATGTCGGCGGGGAGCCAGTGGCCGATCTGCGGGTCAAGCACTCCGCGCTGACCGGCATCGACATAGACCCCGCCCTCGCCCCAAGCATGATCGATGAATTCCCTGTACTGTTCGTCGCGGCGTCGCTGGCGAGCGGAACCACCACGACCAGCGGCCTCGACGAATTGCGCGTGAAGGAAAGCGACCGCCTGGCCGTGATGGCAGCGGCGCTGTCGGGGGCTGGCGCGAATATCACGGAACGAGAGGACGGATTGGTAATCGAAGGCACCGGCGGCGCTCCCTTGCGGGGGACCGCCAACAGCCGCGCCAAAACCCACCTCGACCACCGCATCGCGATGAGCATGGCAGTGGCGGGATTGGCTTCGGCAGACGGCGTGGAGGTAGACGACACGCGCCCCATCGCGACGAGCTTTCCGAACTTCATGGCGTTGCTGGATGGGGCGGCGGATTGACGATGCAGTATTTTCGGACGAACCTAGCCTACCCTCCCCGTCATCCCCGCGAAAGCGGGGACCCAGAGCATCACAACATCGCGCTTGCCACCCTAGGTTCCCGCCTTCGCGGGAATGACGGAAGTGGGCAGGTTCGCCCGTGACCGTCCCCCTCGACATCTATTCGATCATCGGCTTCTTCGGCACCGCCTGCATCATCGGCGCCTACGCCTATTTGACGCTCAGCGAGAACGTAAACCCGTACATCCTCCACGGCACCAATCTCGCCGGAGCCGCGTTGCTGACAGTCTCCCTGATCGTCCATACCAACTGGCCCAGCCTCGTTCTTGAGGGCTTCTGGGCTGCCATCGCCATCACCGGCCTGACAAAGGCCGCCATGTCCCGCAGAAAATCGCGAAAGACCCCGCAATGATCATCGCCGTCGACGGCCCCACTGCTTCTGGCAAGGGCACCATTTCCAAGGCTCTCGCGGCGCATTTCGGACTGCCGCATCTCGATACCGGCCTGCTGTACCGGGCCGTCGGGCGACAGACATTCCTTGATGGCGGCGATCCGGACAATGCGGAGGACGCGCTGGCCGCTTGTGCGTTTCCCGACAAGCTGCTGGCCGATGCCTCGCTACGCAGCGAAGTGATCGGCGGAATGGCGAGCAAGGTCTCGGTCCACCCCGCCGTACGCAAGGCCCTGTTCGAGCGGCAGCGCGCTTTCGCCGAGCAGGATGGCGGCGCGGTGCTGGACGGGCGGGATATCGGCACCGTCATCGCGCCCGATGCCGACGTAAAACTGTTCGTCACCGCCAGCGTGGAGGCCCGCGCCCAGCGGCGCTTTGCCGAAATGCAGGAGCGCGGTGAGGATGTGCGGCTGAACGTCATCGCGGAAGATCTGGCCCGGCGCGACGAGCGCGACCGGACCCGCGCAGAGGCCCCGCTGGTGGCTGCGCCCAACGCCTACGTGCTCGATACGTCCGCGCTGGGCCGCGATGCAGCTATTGCAGCGGCGATCGAAGCGGTTGAAAGCGCGCGCCGCTGACAGGCGAGAATTTGCTGTCCTACAAGGGCCTCCGCTGCGCATAGTCACCGCTATGCCATCGCAACCTGCCTTCGCCCCACAATCGGCAAAAGCCACACCCCGGCCTGTGCAAACCCGCATTTTCGTGGCCGTCCAGCCCGAAAGTCACACTTTTAGAACCGCGCTTTGGCGTTCCAGCGCATTGCATGCGCCCGATGCATCCCGCGCACGGCGCAAAACGGCGCGTTTCTCTTGCTTTGTAGGGCTTCGTGGCGTAACGGCGCACCCGTCTGACGGACACCTTCCGCAATCGGCCGGATCGCCAGCGTGCAATGCGCGCTTCCTCCGCCATTTGCGACAGTGCGCCCCGAAGACACCCGCGACGGCATCCGGCCCCGCGGGCAGTATCGGCCCTCTTGCCCCGCCAGCCCGCGCAATAGTGCGCTGGAAGCGGTGAAAGACCCCGGAAAAACCGGTGGCCGGAAGCAAATGTGAATTAGGAACCTAAAGCCCTATGGCTACTCAGGAAATGCCCACTCGCGACGATTTCGAAGCGATGCTCAACGAACAACTTGGCGGTGCAGAAGATGGCGGCTTTGAAGGCCGCGTCGTCAAAGGCACCGTGACCGCAATCGAAGCCGGTATGGCGATTGTGGATGTCGGCCTCAAAAGCGAAGGCCGCATCGATCTCAAAGAATTCATGCGCGGCGAAGAAGACCATGGGCTCTCCGTCGGCTCCGAAGTCGAAGTCTATGTCGACCGCGTCGAAAACAGCGACGGCGAAGCGATGCTCAGCCGCGATCGCGCCCGCCGCGAAGCCGCGTGGGACAAGCTGGAAGCCGAGTTCGGCGAAGAGAAGCGCGTCGAAGGCCGCATCTTCGGCCGCGTCAAAGGCGGTTTCACTGTCGACCTCGACGGCGCCGTGGCCTTCCTGCCCGGCAGCCAGGTCGATATCCGCCCCGTGCGCGATGTCACCCCGCTGATGGAACAGCCCCAGCCCTTCCAGATCCTGAAAATGGACCGTCGCCGGGGCAACATCGTTGTCAGCCGCCGCGCCGTTCTGGAAGAAACGCGCGCCGAACAGCGCAGCGAACTGATCGACAAGCTGGCCGAGGGTCAGGTTATCGACGGTGTGGTCAAGAACATCACCGATTACGGTGCGTTTGTGGATCTGGGCGGCATCGACGGCCTGCTCCACGTCACCGACATGAGCTACAAGCGCGTCAACCACCCCAGCGAGATGATCGAAATCGGTCAGACCGTCACGGTACAGATCGTCCGCATCAATGCCGAAACGCAGCGTATTTCGCTCGGCATGAAGCAACTGGAAAGCGATCCGTGGGATGGCGTCTCGGCCAAGTATCCGGTCGGCATCAAGATGAACGGCACCGTCACCAACATCACCGAATACGGTGCATTTGTTGAGCTGGAAGCCGGCATCGAAGGTCTGGTCCACGTCTCTGAAATGAGCTGGACGAAGAAGAACGTACACCCCGGCAAGATCGTCAGCACTTCGCAGGAAGTCGAAGTCGTGGTGCTGGAAGTGGACAGCGAAAAGCGCCGCATTTCGCTCGGCCTCAAGCAGGCCCAGGGCAACCCGTGGGACGATTTCGCCGAACAGTATCCTGTCGGCACGAAAGTCACTGGCGAAGTCAAGAACGCGACCGAGTTCGGTCTGTTCATCGGCCTGCCCGGCGACGTGGACGGCATGGTTCACATGTCCGACATCGCCTGGGGCATCTCCGGCGAAGACGCGCTGGCGCTGCACCGCAAGGGTGAAGAAGTCGAAGCCATCGTTCTGGATGTCGACATCGACAAGGAACGCATCAGCCTCGGCATGAAGCAGCTCGAAAAGGGTGCGCCGAGTGCAGAAGCCGCTGGCGGCGACGATCTGCGCCGTGGCCAGGTTGTCACCGTGACTGTCCTCGAGGTCCGCGATGGCGGCCTCGAAGTGCAGGTTGGCGAAGACGGCGCGACCGGCTTCATCAAGCGTTCGGATCTCGGCCGTGACCGTGACGAGCAGCGTCCCGACCGCTTCCAGACCGGCAGCAAGGTGGACGCACAGGTCACCGGGTTCGACCGTTCGAAGAAGCCGACCTTCTCCATCAAGGCGCGTCAGATCGCCGAGGAAAAGGAAGCAGTGCAGCAGTTCGGTTCGTCCGACAGCGGTGCATCGCTGGGCGACATTCTGGGCGAAGCGCTCAAGAAGAACGACTAAGCACGGCGCCTTCAATGGCGAGCGAAAGGCCCGTCTGCGCATTCGCGCAGGCGGGCCTTTTCTAGTTGGCGAGAACCGCCTAGCATCCCGCCCATGCTGCAAGTTGACCAATTCCCGTGCCTGTCCGACAATTATGGATTCCTGCTCCACGATCCTGACAGCGGCGAAACCGCTGCAATCGATACGCCCGATGGCAAGGAGTATCTGCGTCAAGCCGAAGCCAAGGGCTGGACCATCACCCATATCTGGAACACCCATTGGCATCCCGATCACGCCGGTGGAAACGCGGATATCGTGAAGGCGACTGGAGCGACTATCGTTGCGCCGAAAGAAGTCGAGAAGCTGTCCGCCATCGATCAGCTGGTGGCGCATGGCGATACGGTGACGCTCGGGGAGCATACCGCACACATCATCGACGTGTCGGGCCACACCAACGGCCACATCGCCTACCACCTTCCCGATGCGGACATGGCGTTTGTCGGCGATGCCGTCTTCGCGCTGGGCTGCGGGCGGATGTTCGAAGGCGAGCCCAAACAGTTCTGGGACAGTCTGGAGCGGATCAAGGCCTTGCCCCCCTCCACCACGCTCTATTGCGCGCATGAATACACGGCAGCGAATGCGAAATTCGCCCTGCACGCGGATCCCGAAAACACAGCGCTGCAGTCCTATGTCGAAGAAATCACCGCCAAGCGGGCGAAGGACCAGCCCACCGTACCGACAGAGCTGGGCCGGGAGCTCGCGACCAACCCGTTCCTGCGGGCCGATGACCCTGCGCTGATGGCCAAATGGGGCGGCACTGCTCCGCACGAGACATTCGCCGCGCTCCGGGCTGCCAAGGACGCCTTTTAGGTCTGCCCGTGCGCGCTCTTGTCGTATCGCAGCTGTCCGATGACCTTTCGGGCGTAGAGCTCCGCGATTTACCGCAGCCGGTGCGCAAATCTGGCGAAGTGCTGGTCAGCGTAAAAGCGGCATCGCTCAATTTTCCCGACCTGCTGATGACGCGCGGCGCATACCAGTTCAAACCGGAGCCGCCTTTCGTCTCCGGCATGGAACTTGCCGGCGGAGTGATAGAAGCGGACGCGGACGCCGTGTTCCAGGTCGGCGACCGGGTAACCGGCGGCGCGAAAACCGGCGGCTTTGCAGAAATCGCCAGCGTGCCTGCCACCAGCCTGCGGGCCATTCCTGAGGGCGTTTCTTACGCGCAAGCCGCAGCCATGGGCGCCGCCTACTCCACCGCCTATACCGCGCTCGTCGAACTGGGGGGGCTAAAAGCCGGACAGACGGTGCTGGTCCACGGTGCCAGCGGCGGTGTCGGGCTGGCGGCCTGCGATCTGGCGCAGGCACTGGGCGCGACGGTCATCGCCGCGACCCACCGGGAGGACAAGCTGGAACGGCTGGGCGTTGCCTCACGCGCGGATCATGTCATCCTCAACACCGCACGGTTTCGCGAACAGGTCAGCGATCTGACCGATGGCCACCTGTGCGATCTCGTCTTCGATCCGGTCGGCGGCGATGTGTTCGATGAAAGCACGCGCTGCGTGACGTTTGGCGGCAAGCTGCTTGTGGTCGGCTTCGTCGCGGGCCGGATCCCGGAAATCGCGGTCAATATCCCGCTGATCAAAGGCTTCTCGGTCGTCGGCGTGCGGGCCGGTGAGTACGCCCGCCGCTTCCCGGAACGTGGCGCGGCGATCCGCGATGCAGTCGATACCCTGCTCACCGAAGGGCGCCTGATGCCGCATATCGACCGCACACTGCCACTGGACCAATGGCGCGAGGCTTTTGATGCGATGGAGGCCGGTGAGATTATCGGGAAAATCGTGCTGGAGCCGTAACTTGGCGCCCCACCCTTAACCCCGTTCGTGCTGAGCCTGTCGGAAGCGAAGCTGGCCACCGGCCAACCACTGCCTTTTTCATCTGGCGTGGGATAGAAAGTTAAGGTCAGCCCTTCGACAAGCTCAGGGCGAACGGAATTGGGGTTAATCGCTCAAAATGAGAAGGGCGGCCCGTCTGGACCGCCCTTTCAAGATGGTTCGGCATTTGCGCGAATTACAGCGCAGCAATGACCTCGTCGGCCAGCTTGCTGTCAGCGTCCGCGTCATGCTTCTCGGCAATCAGCTTGCGGCTGGCGGCGGCGGCAGCCATTGCAGCGCGGCTGCGCACATCGTTCACCGCTTCACGCTCGGCTGCGGCAATCGTGTCCTGCGCCATCCGCTTGCGGCGCTCGATCAGGGCTTTGCTGTCAGCCTCGGCCTTTTCGAGCAGCGCATCCGCTTCACGGCGCGCATTGTCCATCATGGCTTCGGCGTCCTTTTCGGCGCCCGCAATCTTGCGCGAATATTCATCGCGCAGCGCTTCGGCTTCGGCCCGCAAGGTCTTGGCCTCGTCGAGCTGTTCGCGGATCGCGGCGATGCGGGCATCCAGACCGCCGGTAATCATACCGGGGACCTTCTTCCAGATCATCACTGCGATCAGCACAGCCATGGAGATCGAAACGATCACATAGGGTTCCATGCCCCACAGGCTGGGCCCGAGCGCTTCGGGAACGTCCTGCGTGGTCAAGACTGCGGGTGCATTAGACATGAGCCAGTGCCTCTTTGACGGCCTTGGTTGCGGTAGGCTTGGTCACCTTCACACCGGCGAGGCGCTTGGTGATGTCCTGCGCCGCTTCGGCAGCAACCGTCTCGATTTCCGCCATCGCAGTGTCGCGCGATGCGGCGATGCGGGTTTCCGCCTCGGCAAGTTTGGTATCGAGCCGCTTCTGGGCCGCCGCGATCTTCTTCTCCGACTTGGCAGCGGCATCGGCTTTCGCTTCCGCCACAAGAGCCTGTGCCTGTGCGCGGTTCTCGTGTTCGCGAGTGCGCCAGGCCTCTTCCTCTTCATCCGCCCGGTCTCGTGCCGCCTGTGCGGCAGCCAGATCGTCGGCGATCTGTTTGTCGCGGTCACCCACGGTCGCCATCACGCGCGGGACCATGCCCCGACCGATGACGAAGAAAACAAGACCGAAGAACACCAGCAACCAGAAAATCTGGCTGGAGTATGTCTCGGCGAGCTGGGCTATCTGAGGCATTGCACGGGTCCTGCGAAGAGGCGTCTTGCGAGAGAAAACTCGAAATAATCAGCGTTGCAGGCCGAGGTCGCCCCCGGCCCGCAGCACCAAAACGTCAACCAATCAGGCGACGAAGATCAGGATCATGGCGACAACGAATGCCAGCAGACCGAGAAGCTCGGCAGCGGCGAAGCCGATGAACAGGCGGCCCTGCTGGCCGTCAGCGGCACCCGGATTGCGCAGTGCGCTTTCGAGGAACGAGCCGAACACGTTACCCACACCGATGGCGGCCATGCCGGCACCGATTGCTGCGAGACCGGCACCAACGAGCTTTGCTGCTTCTGCGTCCATTAGAAAATTCCTTTAAATTCTGTGTGTTGTGAAAATAACTTAGTGAAGGTTCTCTGCGTCGTTGATGTAGAGCGACGTCAGAAGAGCGAAAACATAGGCCTGGATACCGGCAACCAGAATTTCCAGCGCGCTGATGCCGATCATCAGGACGAAGCTGGGTACACCGACCAGAAGACCAAATCCGATGCCTGCATTGGTCCCGTCGATCACGAAGCTCGACAGAACTTTCAGCAGCACGTGCCCGGCCATCATCGCAACGAACAGTCGCAGCGCGAGGCTGAACGGGCGCACGAGGAAGGAAATCAACTCGATCGGGAAAATGATCGGGATCATCGGCAGCGGCGTGCCGTGGGGCACGAACAGGCTGAAGAAGTGAAAGCCGTGCTTCCAGAAGCCCACGATCAGGACGATCGCGAAGCTGATGACAGCCAGAACGCCAGTGACGGTGAAGTGGCTGGTGAAAGTGAACGGGTGGATGCCGACAATGCCCAGCGGCAAGAGGCCGAGCAGGTTGGCGAACAGGATGAACATGAACAGCGAGAAGACGTAGGGGACGTATTTCTTCCCCTCCTTCCCGATGTTTGCTTCCAGCATATCATCGATGAAGCCGGTCGCGCTTTCCACCATGACCTGCCAGCGGCCGGGCACGAGCTCGCGCTTCATGCCGCCCCAGACAAATACGAACAGGACGATTGTGGTGATCATCATCCACATCGAGCTGTTGGTAAAAGCGATGTTGAAACCGGCAATTTCCCAGTTCTCCGAACCCAGAATGGGCTCGATATGGAACTGGTGCATCGGGTCGACTTTGCCCTCTTCGGCGGCCACGATAATTCCCTGTGCGTTTGCGCCAAAACGGCGCGTTCGGTTTCCGGCGAGCCTGAACCTGTTACCCGTCTTCCGGCGGGGTCTGGCTCTGCGTGCTCGCCATCTTGAAAATGTTTCTGAAGGCCACGACTATTCCGAGGAACAGCCCGATCAACAGACCCCAGGGCGAGGTATCGAACAGCGAGTCAACCGCAAAGCCGATAACCAAACCGCCGAGAATCCCGCCAAGCAAATCCGCCAGCACACGGTTGCCACTGCGGTAATTCGCATCGGCACCGCTTGCCTTGGGACGGTTGCGTTCTTCTTCACGCTCGCGTGCGGTCTTCAACCGCTCTTCGAGCGCGTCAATTCGCGCATCCTCGGCAATGGGTTCCCGTGCGGACTTGTCATCGCTCATGCCATGCTCCTGTGTGGGAATGCGCGGCACGGGCGAAACCTGCCCGCCGAGGGCGCGCTCCCCTTAGGTGGGGGGCTGGGCCAAGTCAACCGATGGCGACGGTTCTGGTGGTGGTTTTTCGGACGCGCTCAGGGTGCTGAAATTACGGGCAGCGGGGATCGCGCTGCGGCGCACCGGACCCGCGGGTTTCCCAGTTTCCGCTGGGGGTCTGATATTTCTCGCCGGGAACAGTGCGATTGATCAGCACACAGCCCTGCGTGAAGGCGTATTCCTCGATCGTCGCGTTCTGGCCCTGCGCGCGCTGCGTGTAATTTGCCCGGCGTTTGATGTTGAGGTCGGCGACAAGCTTGCGAATCGACGCATCCTGATTGCCCACAACGCCCAGATAGCCGTCCATCTTTTCGCCAATGGATCCATTGGCCCGGGCAGCGGCATAGGCAGGGTCGCGCTGCGCCATCGCCGAAGTCGGAATGGCGAGCGACAGCGCGGCGAGCCCCAGAAGGCCTGCTTTTGCGATGTGTTTTGCCTGCATAGACATTGGCATTTCCTTGTTCGCCCGCATCAGAAGATATCGGGGTTTTCGTCAATATTGTCACGGACATCCGCCGCGAGCTGATAAATCACTTCCTGCCGGATGTTGATGTTGAGTTCGATCACGATCGCATCGTCCGGCGCATTCACCTGAATGCAGCCGCCCAAAGCAAGCGGGACCGCCATCACAGCACCCCATCTGGCCGCCCTGCCCTGTAGCATATGCTCGGTCCCCCGTCTGCGGGCCTTTCTCGCAAAGCGCAGGCAAGTCGTCAATTTGATTGGGTTCATTGCATATTCTCGCTTTCGGAGGACTGAACGGACGGGTCCGGTGGGCTGGCGTCTTGCGTTGCGGGGAAATCGGGATCGACCGCTTCGGGCGCGTCCTCTCCGCTGATCGAGGGACGGAGCCGGGTGCCATCTTCGGATACCAGCCCCAATTCGCGCGGGTCGCGGACGAACGCCGGATCATAAATCGAGCGGACATTGGTCAGCAGCTGATAAAACGGCGCGCGGATATTCACATTGAACCGCAGCGGCAGATTGGCCAGTCGCCGGGTGATGAAATTGCGCTTTGCGCCCTCCCCCTGGCTGACCCCGTCGAACCGGACCTTGGTCAGGATATCACCGGTCAGCGGGCCATCTATGCCGACCTCCATCCGCTCGTACTGGAGCGAGCGCAGCGCATCGAAGGCGAAATTGGCAATCGGCGAAAGGTCTTCATAGGTCAGCTCGCCAACATAAGAGAGGCTGCCCCCCGGCTCGCGCGAGGACAGCAGACCCTGATCGATGCGGCCGTTGCCCATGCGGTCGAAAACGATCTTCATCTGTCCGTCGAACACGCCATCAGCCGAGAAATTGGCCAGTTCCAGCCGTTCGAGCAGCTGCGATGCCTCCAGACCGGTGATCCTGAAGGTATATTCCCTCACCTCGCTAAGCCCGATGGTGATCCGCGATGGGGCCATCTCCAGCGTGCCGCCGAGGAAGGGCCAGCTGCCGCCCTGAACCGCCAGCAGCTCTCCATTGGTCAGCGAGAACTGAACCGTGCCATCGAACACCTCGATCCCCGGATTGATCGCCCCGATGGACAAGCGCTGGTCCGGAGCGGTCGTCAGGCCCAGCAGATCATCGAAGACGATGGTCCCACGTGCGCTCTCCACGGGGCCGAAGATCGCCGCCAGGTCGAGGCCTTCGGAAGAGAATCGGCCCGTGCTGGTGACCGTATCCGAATTCCAGTCGATCCTGCCCGACCCTGTCACCGGCCCGCGCACATTCGCCACAACGCCCAGCGCGAGATAGGTCAAATCCGTCGGTTGAAGGGCGTCGCCAAAGCGTATGCCCGGCACGTCGAGATCGGCGAAGCCAGCGCTCGTCGTCAGATCGTGTCGCAGCTCCAGCGCCGTAATCACCGCATCATTGGCGGGCGTGCGCAGCATGGCGTTCGCGGTGATAACATTGTCGGCAAGGGTCAGGCTGGCATCGCGCGCGATGAGCGGCTCGAACCGGTCGACCTCCTCGCGGTCCTCCAGCACGAATGCCCCCTGGTCTATAGCGATAATGCCATCGCGGTAAGCCCAGTCTCCGCTGGCCTGCAGAATATCGAGCGGCACAGTGGCAAGCCGCACATCGGCCTCGGCGAAACTGCCTGCCAATTCATCGCCCAGCCGCCCGGTCAATTCGGATACGGCAAAGCGCACCCCCGTCTCCGGCGGTCCAAGCTCGACATCCAGCGCGCGCGCCTTCAGCGTACCCGGCCATGCAAAGCCGACCGGCCCGCTACCCAGTTTCAGCCGCGTGCCGCCCAGTGTGCCGGAGGCCGCCAGCGAAGGCACACCCGCCGCGATGCGAAAGCCCCTTGCCCCGGCTCCCGCTCCGGCTTGCAAGATTGGTTTGCCGCTGGCCGGGCACATGGTCAGGTCCTGCCGCCCCAGCTCCAGATTGGCATAGACCAGCTTGTCAAAACGAGCTCTCGTGCAGCCATTCCATAGCGCCAGCCCCGCACCGGACGTCCAGCTGCCGCTGACCGGCATTTCCAGCCCCTGCACCGTCCCGCCGGGCAATTTTCCGCTCGCCCTCGCCAGCCCTTCGAATGCCAACGCTCCGCCGGGCGATTGGCGTACGGTCATCCGCGGAATTGCGATTCTGTCGGTGCCGACCCCATATTCTGCCATCCCCAGATTGAGAGCGAGCTGGCCATTGGCGGCCCGCTCCATCCGTCCCTCGATGCGCGGCAAATCCGGACCGCCTGTGGCGATATTGCCTGACAGCCGGGGGATCGGCGTGCCCAGCACCGCACTGCCCCGCGAAAGCGAAGCGAGCACCGCGCCGCCGCGATTGGCCAGAACCGCGCGCGGGATGGTGACTGTCGCTCCGTCAGGGCCTGTGCGGTAGCGAATGCTTGCCCGCAGCTGCGAACCGGGAACCTGCTGCTCCAGCGCTCGAGCCAACCGGGCGATGATCGGCGCCGCCAGCGTGTCGGCGGCGCTCGCCTGCGCATCGTCCAGTGCCGCGGTGAAGCCGCGGGCTATCTGGATATTCTCGGTAGTGCCTTCGGCGGAGACATCCCACGAGGCGAAGCCTTCGGCGGACCGGAAGCTGCCCCCCATGACCACGCGCGACGCGCCGACCGCACCGCTTTTGAGTGCCCGGGCCGTGATGTCATAGCTGCCGACGAGACGGTCTTCTCCATATTCCAGCCTGCCGGACACATTGGCCGGCCCTGCGCCGGTCCCAGCCGCCGAAAGGCTGGCGATCCGCCCTTCATAGGTCGCTGCGATGCCGGAAAAGTCCTCGTCCGCCGTCACCACCACAGGCAATGCGGCACCGGCCAGTGCGACACTGCCATTGCCATTGCCACCGCCGCAGGTGCCTTCTGCCAGCCGCAGCGGCCCACTGATCCTCGGTTTGCCGCCGGCAATCGTGAACTTGCCGTAGAGCGTTGCCTTTTCGGCTATGCAATCGCCCAATGCCAGACGGGGCGCGTTGGCTGCCATCATGCCCAGAAATCCGTCGGCCAGCACGCCCTCTCCGTCGGCCTTCAATCCGATGGGTCCGTAAGGCGTATCGATCCGCGCGCGGCCATCGATTATGGCGATATCGCGCTCCGGCAATCCGCCCTCGTCTTCGCTAGTCCCGAAAAGCAATTCATCGAGTGAGCCAAAGCTGACGCCTTCCGCCCCCGCCTCTCCCCACAAGCGCGGGCGCACCACGCGGATTTGCCCCAGCTCCGGCCCCGTAAGACGGTAGACCAGATTGACCTCGATCCGATCGACCGTCAGGTCGGGTCTTTCAGGATCGCCAACGACGATATTGGTCAGGATCTGCTGCTCGCCCGAAATATCCTCTACCTTATAGGTGATGGGAAGGTCGTAAGCCTCCAGTTCCTCGTCGATAAAGCCTTTCGCGTAATCGGTGCGATTGGCCCACAGCACGAGCAGCACCGCGACCAATGCGAGAAAAAGCACCAGCAATACACGCGCCACCCAGTTGCGACGGCGGCGCAGACTGCTGGCCGTGGGAACGGCTTCCTCGGCAACATCCGGTCCAATTTCTTCAGCCTCAGCCATCAGCCTCCACTTGCGCGCAGCGCATGGCAAAGGCAATGCTGCCAATCGATCGCGCCACCTCGCTTTAGCGGGGCCCATAGCGGGGAAAGCATTGCCGCAAGCTGACGAGACTTCACGAGGGTTGGCCAAGAAGCGCCCTGCCCATGGCGGCACGGGCCATCGCCAGCGGCTGCGCGAACGGCTGCTGACCGGCGGGGCCGAAGCGCTGGCCGATTACGAAGTGCTGGAATATCTGCTGTTCGGCGCTTTCCGGCAGGGCGATACCAAGGCTCTGGCCAAACGCTTACTCGACCGGTTCGGATCGCTGGGCGCGGTGCTGGATGCGGACCCCGGAGCTTTGGCCGGGGTGAAGGGTATGGGCGAGACCAGCGCCGCGACGCTGAAAGCCACGGCATTAGCGGCCCGCCGGATGGCCCGGAGCAAGGTGCAGAAACAGCCTGTTCTGGGCAGCTGGCAGGCGCTGCTCGACTACCTGTCCATTGATATGGCGAACCTGACCGTGGAGCGCGTGCGCGTGCTCTATCTCGATACCCGCAACCGTCTGATCCGCGATCATCATGTGGGCGACGGCTCGATCGACGAAGCTGCGATCCATCCGCGCGAAGTGATCCGGCAAGGCCTCGACCTTGGCTCAACTGCGCTGATCCTCGTGCACAATCACCCCAGCGGCAACCCGGAGCCCAGCCGCGCCGATATCCAGATCACCCAGCGCATTGCCGAGGCGGGCCGCCTGCTCGGCATCACCGTCCACGACCACGTCATCGTCGGGCGGGAGGGCCACACCAGCCTGCGTGCGAAGGGTCTGATCTAAGGGTCGCCTTGTCTGCAAAGAGCGCGCTGAGGCTCTACTCGATGCCGAAGCGCTTATAATACGGAAGCACGTCCGGCCACATACGCTGAGCCTTCCTGATAAGCTCCTGCCCTTCGCGGCGATTGCCCGTTTCACGCCGGATGATGCCTAGCAGATAGGTGCTGCCCGACATGCCGGGATTGCGCCGAAGCGCGGCCAGCAGATCGTTCTCCGCTTCCTCCAGATTGCCAGCGCGAAAATGCGCGAAAGCCCGGCTATCAAGCGTGCTCGCAGAATAATCACCCAGGTCCACCGCCTCGTCGCACACCTCGGCGGCCTGATCGATCCGGTGGTCGGCAAGAGCCATGAACCAGCACTTGTTGTTCCACGCTCCGCTTTCGTCCGGCTGATCGAGGACAAGCTCGTCTGCCCATTCAAACCCCTCGTCATCGCGTCCGACTTCAGCGAGAACCAGCATGCGCTCATAAATTATGGAACGACGGTCATCGCCGGAAAACTCGTCGGGGTCGAGCAAATCGAGCGCTTCCTCGGTTCTGCCGGTACGGGCCAGAAGGTCGGACAGGCGGGTTCGATCACCGATGGTTCCGCGCGCATCGAAGGCCTCACGCGCATCGGTAATCGCCGCCTCATAATTGCCCGCCATCGTATGGGCCCAGGCCCGCGAAGCGTATAGCCCCGGCGTTGCCTCCATCGCGATAGCTGCATCGTAATCGATCAAAGCCCCGGAAAAGTCGCGGGCTTCGGTGCGATAATAGGCCCGCGCGCTCAGCGGATAACCTTCATCGGGTTGCTCGGCCACGATGCGGTCGAAAGCAGCGATGACCGATGCCATGCGGTCGCGTAACTGCGCATCGCTGAAATCCCATGCGCGCTTCGCCTTGCTCACGCGGATGACAGGGTCGGCGCTGGAATATCGACGAACGGAACGCCTCGCGTCGGACAGGGCATCGCTCGGCAGGACGGCCGGGATGGTGTTGAGAGAGTCGGTCAGCGCAATGCGGGTTCCTGTATATGAGCCGGTGCGCGCTGCGCGGATTCCGCCCGCGGTTACTTCGCTCTCCAGCTCGCCGCGAATGGTGATTTCGCCGGCCTCGTCGGGCAACGTCGCCTCGAAATTCTCGATATAGAAAGACGGTCCGCCAAACCGCACGGGAATATCGCGCCATTCTGCCCGTGCGCGGTCGGCATTGAGTTTAAGATTGGTAGACGGCAGAGCCAGTTCCCATTTGCCGCGATCGCGGCCGAACTCGAATTGCGGCTCCATGATACCGCTGGCCCGCATGGTGCCAACGCCCTGCTCATTGTCATAGGTCACTTCCACGCCGTAAATGTCGGCCTCGCCGACGATATTCTCGAGCCAGTCGCCAGCAAATTTGCGGAGTGCCTCGTCATCGGTTTCGTCCGCCTGAGGCCGTAGCAAAGCGCCCAGCGACCCCCGCCCCTTGACTTCGGCAGTATATAGCACGGGCATGTCGAGGCCGGCGGTGAGGTCGTAAGTGACGTTCAGGATCCGGTCCGGCGTCTGCTGAAAACGCTGCGTGATTTCTTCAAGGTCGGAACCCGCGTCGGTAACCGGCAGACCGAAATAAAATGCGGGCACTTCGTCCATCGTGTCGATCCGACCGCCTCTGCTGGTGCCATCCAGCCAGTAATCGCGGCCATCGATTTGAGTTTTCACGATCATGTGATCGAAGACTCCCAGCATCGGCAAGCTGTCAGCCACTAGGTCTCCGCGCTCGCTGTGCACCAGAACTGTCTCAGCCGGGATACCCAGCTCGCCAAGCACCACCGCGAGGAGGTAGGACTTGGCCTTGCAGTCCCCGTATCGCGCATCCCACGTTTCCTGCGGGGATTGCGGCAGATAATTGCCATTGTTGAGGCCATTGGCGAGATAGCCAATCTCGTCCTGCACGAAACGCAGAGCGAGCGAGGCGCGTTCCAGCTCATCGGTGGTCGCCGCTGCAATTTCAGCAATCTTGGTCGCCAGTTCGCTGCCATCCGCAATCTGTCCCTGAAGCTGGAAATGCGGGGCAAGCAAACGCGAAACATCCTGCCAGTCGTCAAACGAGGTGACCTGCACATAGGGACCCCGGCGAAAGCGCATAGGCGCGTCCTTGGGCCGGTCCGGCATTTTTGCAATCGGCATGGAAATATCCAGCCAGTGATAGCCGCCCCGCGTTTCCAGCGGCACATCCATCGCGCTGAAATCGGGCCCGGTCCGGTAATTCAGCCCCTCATCCACCGGCCACGAAAGCAAGGCCCGGCCAAAGCCGATCTCCAGCGGTTCCTGCTGGATGCCGTCATAATGCTGGATGTTCCCATTAAGCGCCCCATCGCGCGAACTGGTGGTAATCGAGTAGCGAAGGATATCGCCCACCTGAAGGCCGGGAATTACTGCCGACGCCGTCAGAACCCCGTCCAGCGTGCGCTTCTCCAACTGTGCTTCGCGCCGCAGGACCTGAAAGAGGGCATCGTCCTCCAGCACATTGATGACTGTGCCGCCTCGGACAATGTCCACGCGGTGCACGACCAGATCGCCTTTTTCCGGCAGCCATTGCACGTTAACTGTCCCGAACTGAGTCAGCGCTTCGGGGTTTTCCATCCTGAGCGCAACGTCGACATAATTCCGCCGCTCGCCGTCCTCGAAACGAGACTGCTTATCGAGGATGACAACCGTGTCGCTCGTGGATGCGTAGTCTGCAATATCCACAGCCTGCACCCAATCCGCAGGCTCGCGGTAAAGAATGGTTTCACCTGCATTGGCTGCAGTAAAAGGCACCGCAATTACGGTGCTGGCAAGAAAAGCGTTCCTAATGTGCACAGGGTTCCCCAAAGCTCGTTCGACACAGGCGTAAAGAAAATCGCGCGCTCCTCCAACGGGTAAAATCTGATTGATTGAAATAGAGAAGCCATTGCACGCGGGAATTCGCCCGTGCCGCTGGTCGCATTGGTCACGTGTTCCCGGTCTTATCGTCAGCGTTGCGGGTTGCGGTCTTGCCAAGGCAATGGCTGGCCGATAGCCGCCGCTGCAATCAGCAATCCCCCCTCTTCGGAGTTAAAAGACAATGGTCCCTCGTTACGCCCGCCCCGCCATGACTGCTTTGTGGGAGCCGGAGGCGAAATATCGTATCTGGTTCGAGATCGAGGCGCACGCCACGCAGAAACTGGCGGATCTGGGCGTGGTGCCCGAGAGCGCGGCCAAGGCGCTGTGGGACTGGTGGGCAACCGATCCGGAAATCGACGTTGCCGCGATCGACGCCAAGGAAGCGGTGCTCAAGCACGATGTCATCGCCTTCCTCGATTGGGTCGCAGAGCAAGTGGGGCCGGAGGCACGGTTCATGCATCAGGGCATGACCAGTTCGGACGTGCTCGACACCACGCTGGCGGTGCAGTTGGCCCGCGCGGCGGACATTTTGCTGGAAGACCTCGACCTGCTGCTGGCCGCGATCAAGAAGCGCGCCGAAGAGCACAAATACACCCCCACCATCGGGCGCAGCCACGGCATTCATGCAGAGCCGGTGACATTCGGCCTCAAACTGGCGCAGGCCTATGCTGAGTTTTCCCGCAACCGCGAGCGTCTGGTGGCCGCGCGCCGCGAAATTGCGACCTGCGCCGTGTCAGGCGCGGTCGGCACTTTCGCCAATATCGATCCGCAAGTGGAAGAGCATGTCGCGCAAGAGCTGGGTCTGGAGCCCGAGCCCGTCAGCACGCAGGTGATCCCGCGTGACAGGCATGCGATGTTCTTCTCCACCCTCGCCGTCATTGCCGGTTCAATCGAGCGCGTGGCTGTCGAGATTCGCCATCTCCAGCGCACCGAAGTTCTGGAAGCCGAGGAGTATTTTGCGCCGGGTCAAAAGGGCTCGAGCGCGATGCCGCACAAGCGCAACCCGATCCTCACCGAGAACCTGACTGGACAGGCGCGGATGATCCGCGGCTACGCTATGCCCGCGTTGGAGAACGTGGCGCTGTGGCACGAGCGGGATATTTCGCATTCGTCGGTTGAACGCTTCATCGGTCCCGACGCGACCATCACGCTGGACTTCGCCCTAGCGCGGCTGACCGGTGTGATCGACAAACTGCTGGTTTACCCGGAGCGAATGCAGGCAAACATGGACCGAATGGGCGGCCTTATCCACTCGCAGCGGGTGATGCTGGCGCTGACACAGGCGGGTGTGACGCGCGACAATGCGTATCGTCTGGTACAGCGCAATGCGATGAAGGTGTGGGAATCCGATGGCCGTCAATCACTGCTCGATCTGCTGAAAGCCGACGACGAAGTGACGGCAGCCCTGTCGGACGAGGAACTCGAGGAAAAGTTCGATCTCGCTTACCACTTCAAGCATGTCGACACGATCTTCGCCCGCGTTTTCGGCTAATCTGCCAGCCCTTTACGGCCTGCGGCCCTGCGCCTAGCATTGCGAGAATATTTGGGAGACTTTGTCGATGCAGCTCGTCCGCACACTCTTGTGGGTCCTGATCCTTGCCGGTTTGCTGGCCTTCTCGTTCTTCAACTGGCAGCCTGTCGAGGTAACGATCTGGGAAAATCTGGTCTTGGAAACCAAGGTTCCGGCGCTGGTCGTCGTGTCGTTCCTGCTGGGACTGCTGCCTATGTGGCTGGTCCATCGCGGCGCGCAGTGGCGGGCGAAGCGGCGCATTTCCTCCTTGGAAGCGGCAGCGGAAAGCCAGCGCCGTCTTGCTACGCCGACACCGACACCCGCACCGGTATCGGCACCAGCGGCCACAGCCACGGCTCCTGCGCCCAAGGCACCTGAACCCGATGCCGGGCCACTGACTTCCGATCCATCCTAGGACACATTGTATGAGCAACCCCGTCTACCTTGCGCTCGACCTCCCCCGCCTCGAACAAGCGAAGGCACTGGTGGAGAAGGTCAAGGCGCATATCGGCGGGGTGAAGCTGGGGATGGAATTCTTCTACGCCCACGGCGCGCACGGCGTGCATGAGATTGCGCATCTGGGCTTGCCGATTTTTCTCGACCTGAAACTGCACGATATCCCCAACACGGTCGCTGGGGCGATGCAGGCGATCCATGTGCTGGAGCCCGCTATCGTCACGGTGCACACCAGCGGCGGGCGCGCGATGATGGAGGATGCCAAAGCGGCAGCGGCGGACGGCACCAAGGTCGTCGGCGTCACCATGCTCACCAGCATGGACGAGCGCGATCTGGAACGCACAGGCGTGAAAGGCACACCGCACGATCATGTGATGCGGCTGGCCGAACTGGCGGAGGCATCGGGGCTCGACGGGATTGTCTGCTCCGGACAGGAAGTCGGCGCGGTGCACAAGCAGTGGAAGAAGGGATTCTTCGTCGTCCCCGGCCTGCGCCCGGCTGGTGCCGCCGTGGGCGACCAGAAGCGCGTCGTCACTCCGCGTAAGGCCCGCGATGACGGCGCAAGTGTTCTCGTCATCGGCCGCCCGATCAGCCGCGCTGACGATCCGGCGCAGGCCGCGCGCGATATTGAGGCCACGCTGTGAGGCAGGCGCTCGGCCTACTCGCGGCTCTGGCAGTCACCGCCTGTGTTCCGATGGGCGAAATCCACAAATCCACCGCCGTGCAGGAGCGCGGCGATGATGTGACCCGTTTCGGCGATGTTGCGTTTCGCGAGCTTGCTCCGGGTGTGTGGCAGCACACCACCTATCTTGATCTACCCGGTATCGGGCCGGTGTCGTCCAACGGGCTGCTAGTGGTCGATTTCGACAACACATTGCTGATCGACACCGCGTGGACCGATTCGCAAACCGCGCAGATCGTCGCATGGGCTGATGGCGTGCTAGGGAAGCCGATCCGCGCGGCGGTGATCACCCATGCGCACAAGGACAAGATGGGCGGTATTGCCGCGCTGCATCAGGCGGACATTGCGACCTATGCGCATCCCCTCACCAATGAAGACGCGCCGGACAACGGGTTCGAGCCTGCGCGCAATGTCCTGCAATTTGCGGGCAATGGCTGGGTCGAGGGGGAGCAGTCTATCGCCCTCACTCCACTCTCAATCTACTATCCCGGCGGTGCGCATACGCGGGACAATATCGTTGTCGGCGTGCCCACTGCGGGAATCGTCTTTGGCGGCTGCATGATCAAGGGAACGGACAACGCCACGCTGGGCAATCTGGCTGATGCCGACACCGCCGCCTATGCGCAGTCGGCGCGCAATGTCGATGCTGCTTTTCCGCGCTTCGATGTGGTCGCGATGAGCCATTCCCAGCCACAGGGCCGCGAGGCGATTGCCCACACCATCGCGCTGGCCGAAGAGCTGTAGGCCCGCATCCATGGCAGAGATAAAGATATGCGGGATATCCACGCCCGAAACCCTGGACGCCTGCATCGCCGGCGGGGCGGACTATTGCGGGCTGGTGTTGTTTCCCCCTTCCCCGCGCAATGTCGGCATGAGCGAGGCGTCGGCCTTGGCCGCGCGCGCCGGATCGCGGATTGGCCGGGTGGGATTGTTCGTGAATGCCGATGATGCGTTCATCGGCGAGGCAATTGCTGCCGGGAAGCTCGACGCAGTGCAGCTGCATGGCAAGGAAACACCCTGGCGGTGCGCCGAGGTGAAGGCGCGTTTCGAATTGCCGGTGTGGAAGGCTCTGTCGGTTGCAACCGCCCAGGATGTGGAGCGCGCTGGGCAATATGAGGGCGCAGCGGACCTGCTCCTGTTCGATGCCAAGACCCCGGACGAGGCAGCCCTGCCCGGCGGGATGGGGCTGACCTTCGACTGGTCGCTTCTCAAAGCCTATCGCGGGGCAACCCGCTGGGGTTTGGCAGGCGGGCTCACGCCGGACAATGTCGGCGAAGCGATTGCCGCAACGGGTGCTCCTCTGGTGGATACGTCCAGCGGCGTTGAAACCGCCCCCGGACTAAAGGACATCGACAAGATTGTGCGCTTCTGTAAAGCGACGCAATAACGAATGCATGGCCCTTGACCCGTTCGCCCTGAGCTTGTCGAAGGGCTGGCAAGGCACCCGCCACTCGTACTTCGACAAGCTCAGCACGAACGGATTTCCTTGTTGCGATGAACCAACCCAATTCCTTCCGCACCCAGCCCGATGATCGCGGGCATTTCGGTGATTACGGCGGACGCTATGTCGCCGAGACGCTGATGCCGCTGATCCTCGATCTGGAGCGCGAATATCGTGCCGCGCAGGCCGATCCGGCGTTCAAAGCGCAGTTCGACGATCTGCTGGAGCACTATGTCGGTCGCCCCTCCCCGCTCTATTTTGCGGAGCGCCTGACCGAGGCGCTGGGGGGTGCGCAAGTCTGGTTCAAGCGCGACGAGCTCAACCACACCGGCGCGCACAAGATCAACAATTGCATCGGGCAAATCCTGCTCGCCATCCGCATGGGCAAGAAGCGGATCATCGCCGAAACCGGCGCCGGCCAGCACGGGGTTGCCACGGCCACCGTTTGCGCGCGGTTTGGCCTGCCTTGCGTGATCTATATGGGCGCGGAGGACGTGAAGCGGCAATCGCCTAACGTCTTCCGCATGAAGCTGCTGGGGGCAGAAGTCGTCCCCGTCACCAGCGGCGGCGCGACTTTGAAGGACGCGATGAACGAAGGGCTGCGCGACTGGGTCGCGAATGTCCATGACACGTTCTACATCATCGGCACGGCGGCAGGCCCGCACCCCTACCCCGAAATGGTCCGCGATTTCCAAAGCGTCATTGGCACCGAAGCGCGGGCGCAAATGCTCAGCCGGACGGGCCGCCTGCCCGACCTGCTGATCGCTTGCATCGGCGGCGGATCGAACGCACTGGGCCTGTTCCATCCATTCCTCGACGATGCGGATGTTAAGATGCTCGGCGTGGAGGCCGCGGGCCACGGCCTCGACGGCGACGAACACGCCGCCAGCCTGCTGGGCGGATCACCCGGCGTGCTGCACGGCAACAAGACGTATTTGCTGCAGGACGAAGACGGCCAGATCACCGAAGGTCACTCGATCAGCGCGGGTCTGGATTACCCCGGCATCGGCCCCGAACACGCCTGGCTGAAGGAAAGCGGCCGGGTGGAATACACCGCTGTGACGGACGAGGAAGCGCTGGACGGCTTCCAACTGCTCTGCCGCACCGAGGGGATCATCCCCGCACTGGAACCCAGCCACGCGATTGCAGCGGTGGCTGACCGTGCGAAGTCCATGGCCGACGACCAGATCATCTTGATGAATCTTTGCGGGCGCGGCGACAAGGACATTTTCACCGTGGCTGAAAAGCTGGGAGTGGAGATTTGAGGCTAGGTTGGCCTATTTTTGTAGGTTGTGCTTTCATTGCTTTGGGATTGATTGTGGCATCACAGATCAATTCACTCGACGCACAAGCAATCGCTATAAATATCCTAGATTTTATCACGGCAAGGGGAGAGAATGAGGCGCCGCGATGTTTCTGGCATTGCGCTAAGACTTGGACGACGCACCGATTTCTTATCGCGCTCGTTGCGACATTGATTATCGCTATCGGGATAGCCGTCATCATGTTTGGGAGGAATAAATCGAAGTGGAAATGACCCGCCTCACCGTCGCCCCGGACTTGATCCGGGGTCCAGCTTCTTTGGGCGCGGCGCGAAAGGCAGAGGGACCCCGGCTCGGGGCCGGGGTGACGTAGGAATTTAGGCTGTCCTACATCCCGTCGGATATGCCATGGCAACGTGATAAGCGAGTACCGCCATCAGAAATCACGCCAGAACCGCCTTTGTGTAACGCCCATGCCAAAAAGCACCTCCTCCACAACCACTTAACCCGGGTGACACGAGGGTTACACGTGTCACCCTGTCCGCCATTCCTGTTCCTGCAATTCCCCAACTACAAGGTTTGTCAGCTTGACCCGCTTCAAAGCCGCCTTCGCCAAACCCGCCCTCGTCTGTTTCGTCACCGCCGGTGACGGTGACACGGCTGCCAATCTTGACGCTCTGGTCGAGGGCGGCGCGGATGTGATCGAGTTGGGGATGCCCTTCACCGATCCGATGGCCGATGGCCCCGCCATTCAAGAGGCGAACCTGCGCGCGCTGGGTGCGGGCACCACAACAGCAGACATTTTCGCCATCGCCGCCGCCTTCCGCGCGCGCCACCCGGATGTGCCGCTGGTGCTGATGGGCTATGCCAATCCGATGATTCGGCGCGGGCCGGAATGGTTTGCTGACGAATGCGCCAAAGCTGGCGTGGACGGCGTGATCTGCGTGGATATTCCGCCGGAGGAAGACGAGGCCCTCGGCCCCGCTTTGCGCGCCAAGGGCATTGCGCCGATCCGCCTTGCCACCCCCACCACCGATGCCGCGCGCCTGCCCACGGTGCTGAGCGGTTCGAACGGCTTCGTTTATTACGTCTCGGTCGCCGGGATCACCGGCAAACAGCAGGCGGCGCAGGCCAGTATCGCCGATGCAGTTGCCCGGCTCAAAGCCTCCACCGAACTGCCGATTGCGGTCGGCTTCGGCGTCCGCACGCCGGAACAAGCGGGCGAAATCGCCAAGGTTGCGGACGGCGTTGTGGTCGGTTCCGCGCTGGTCGAACTGGTCGGCCAACATGGGGCAGACGCGCCGCAGCATCTCAAAGCGCTGACGGCCTCCCTTGCCAAGGCAGTGCATTCGGCGGCAAAGACACAACCATGAACTGGATCACCCGCGTCAGAAACTCGCTCCCCTTCATGGCGAAGCGGGAAACGCCCGACAATCTTTGGGTCAAATGCCCATCCTGTCAGGAAATGCTCTTCGTCAAAGAGTACGAGGAGAGCCTGCATGTTTGCCCCAATTGCGGGCACCATGGGCGGATTAGCGCGGACCAGCGGCTCGCCCTGCTGCTGGATGAGGGGTACACAGTGCTCCCCCAGCCGGAGGTTGCCGAAGACCCGTTGAAGTTCAAGGACAGCAAGAAATACACCGAGCGGCTAAAACAGGCGCGCGCTAAAAACCCGCATAAAGACGCGTTTACAGTGGGTTCAGGCAGCATCCTCGATCAACCTGCGGTGATCGGCGTGCAGGATTTCGGGTTCATGGGCGGCAGCATGGGCATGGCTGTGGGCACGGCCTTCTGTGCGGGCGCTCAGGAAGCACTCGACCGTGGGTGCGGCTATATCGTCGTGACCGCAGCGGGCGGCGCGCGCATGCAGGAAGGCATTCTCAGCCTGATGCAAATGCCCAAGGCGACCGTGATGACGCGGCGCCTGAAACAGGCTGGCCTGCCTTATGTCGTGGTTCTGACCGACCCGACCACCGGCGGCGTTACGGCCAGCTATGCCATGCTGGGCGATGTGCAGATTGCCGAGCCGGGCGCTCTCATCGGCTTTGCCGGGCAGCGCGTAATTCAGGACACTATCCGCGAGCAATTACCCGAAGGCTTCCAGCGCGCGGAATATCTGCACAAGCACGGCATGGTCGACCGCGTGGTGCATCGCAGCGACCTGCGCGAGGAATTGGCGATGCTTCTGGACTATATGCAGGGCGAGGAAGCGGCTTAATTTCTCCCCTCGCGCTTGCGGGAGGGGCCGGGGGTGGGCACGGGAACACCATGCGTAGCGCGCCCTCATTCCCACCCCTAACCCCTCCCGCAAGCGGGAGGGGAACCTGATGGATTTCGCACAATCGGACAGCCCCGCAGTGCAAGCGCAGCTGGACCGGCTGGCTGCACTGAGCGTGCCAGACGGACGGCTGGGACTGGAGACAATCCGCGCGCTGCTGGACCGACTCGGCAATCCGCATCGCAAACTACCGCCGACCTTCCACGTCGCGGGGACCAATGGCAAAGGCTCCACCTGCGCCTTCCTGCGCGCGATGCTGGAGGCGGACGGCAAGCGGGTGCACGTCACCACCAGCCCGCATCTGGTGCGCTATAACGAGCGTATCCGGCTGGCCGGAAAGCTGATCGAGGACGACGCGCTGGCGGCGCTGCTGGAGGAGGTCCTCAATGCGGGCGAGGACCTGAACCCCAGCTTCTTCGAAGTCACCATCGCCGCCGCCTTCCTCGCCTTTAGCCGCACACCTGCGGACGTATGCGTGGTCGAAGTAGGCCTAGGCGGAAGGTTTGATGCGACGAATGTTATCGAACACCCTGCGGTATGCGGGATTGCGACGCTTGGCATAGACCACGAGCGGTTCCTACTTGCCCCGGAAGAGGGCACACCTGACGATCCCATCGCGCGGATTGCTTTTGAGAAGGCGGGCATTGCTAAACGGGGTGCTGCGTTGGTGACCCAGACCTATTCTGAGGGAGCCAACCGTGAAATACGGATCGCTGCGGCGAAACACCAGACACCATTGGCCATGCGCGGTGATGGTTGGACCATCGACGTCACGGACCGGCTGAAATACAGTGACAATCGGGGAAAGCTGGACCTGCCCCTGCCCGCCATGTTCGGCGAACATCAAGCGGAAAATGCCGGCTTGGCAATCGCAATGTTGCGCAATCAAAGCGTACTCTCAATCAGCAACGTAGCGATGGCCGAGGGGCTGCAAACGGCGCATTGGCCTGCAAGAATGCAGCGGCTGACCGACGGACCGCTTATGGATATTGATGCCGGGTTCGATGTCTGGGTCGATGGCGGCCACAATGCGAATGCGGCGGCGGCGATCAGACAAACTTTGTCCAAAGAAAGCCGGCTGATAAACTTCACCGAAGACGGGCCAAAAATCAGCGTCATTCTGGGTATGCTTCGCAATAAAAACGTGCCGGAGTTCATTCACACGATTGCGCCAATAACGCGAACATTGGTCGGTGTACCGGTGCCAGGCCATGATCATCACGAGCCGGGTGCAATCCGTGCAATAGCGAAGGAAGCGGGCATCGCTGGCCATGGTGCGGCAGACGACGTGACAAGCGCGTTGAACATGCTCAACACCGGCAGGCCCCATGACGAATGGCAACCTGTCGCCGTATTGGGGTCGCTATATCTCGCCGGCGAAGTCCTGCGGCTCAATGACGAACTGCCCGACTAATCACTCTGCCGGGTCGGCACTCAATTTCGGATCGGGAGCAACAACCCCAGACGCCTTGCCCAGCCGCGCCTGCCGAATCCATTCGATAATGCACAGCACCACGGCGCCCATCCCGATTAAGGTGGTCAGGATGAAAACATCGTAGTAGCTCTGTTCCTCGATCATCTGGCCCAGCGCGCCGCGCCCCAGCGTGCCGACCAGCAGCGTGAGCGAGGACAGCAGCGCATATTGCACCGCGCTGTATCCCTTCGAGACGATGCTGGAGAGGTAGGCGACGAACGCAGCGCCCGCGATACCGACAGCGATATTCTCGCCGGCAATCGCCATCATCAACGTCGCCAGCCGGTCGTCCCCGCCCAGCGCCCCGACAGCCCAAGTGAAGCCCGTCATATCGGCGAACGCCTGCACGCGCTCGCCGCCGATGGCCAGATCGGCGTAAAGCAGGTTGGTAATCGCCGCGAGAAATGCGCCCAGAGTGAGCGTGACCATCCGGCCAATTGCGGTCAGCAGATACCCGCCCAGCGCCAGACCAACTAGCAGCGCCCCGACACCGAAGAACTTGGAAGCCACGGCCACCTCGTCCTTCGTATATTCCAGCTCGCCGAGATAGAACGGGTAGGCAAATGTGCCCCAAATCGCGTCGGTGATGCGGTAGGTCAGCACCAGTGCGATGACGATGATGATCGCCCAGCCCAGCCGCCCGATCAAATCGGTCAGCGGCAGAACCAGAGCGCGATAAAGATGGTCCATCGCGCGGTCACCGGTCGATGTTGCAGCGTAGTGCCCGGTCTGGGATGCGGAGCCATCCTCGCCACCTGCCGGAATAACGTATTTCCCGCGCTTGCGCGCGCTTTCCAGCCATGCCGCCACCATCGCCGGCAACACCACGGTAGCGATCACAATGAGTGGTCCCATGTTGGAAATAAACTCGACCGAATCCGGCCGCGCATCAGGGTCACTCGACAGGCTGCGGACCATGAACACACCGACCGTCACCAGTGCCCAGCCCCACAGCAGGGCCACGATGGCCAGCGCCGTCATGCGGACCTTGGGCAGCATCTGGCCAGCCACGCGCAGGCCGTAAGGATCATCGCCCAACGCCGCCTGATCGGCCGCCATGTCCGCCGCGTTGGCATCGGGTGCCCACAGTCCGGCGAAACCAACTGCCAGCATCGTCAGCCCCATGCCGAAATAGGTCGCTGGCCAGCCTACCCGCTCTGCCGCGAACAGTGCCAGCGCACCGCCGACCAGCGCGGCAATGCGGTATCCCATCTGATAGACGGTGGAGAGGATATCGATGGTCGCGACATCATCCGCCACATCCACGCGCCATGCGTCGATCACCACGTCCTGCGTCGCGCTGGCAAAGGCCGCGAGGCCAGCGAGCAGGCTGAAAATACCGATGGTGGAATTGCTCGGCGTGATAAAGCTGAGCGCCACAAGTGCGCCGCCGATCACCAGCTGCGCGGTGACGATCCACTGCTTGCGCTTGCCCAGTCTGCTGACGAACGGAATATCCACTCGGTCAAGCGCGGGCGACCACAGGAATTTGAACGCGTAGGCAAGCCCGATCAGCGAAAAGACCCCCATCGTCTCCAGATCGATATCGCCCGCATCCGACAGCCACGCATACAGCGTGCCCAGAACCAGCGCATAGGGCAGGCCCGCAGCAAAGCCGAACAGCAGCATGTATCCGGTCTTGGGCTGCTTCAGTGCGGCAAGTACCGCGCGCCATCCCGGCTTGCCCTGTTTTGCTGCTGCATCCGCCATTGTCGTCCCGTCCCTTTATTCCCGCAGGATATGCTGTAATCCTTAGTGCCAAGCCGCGCCAAGGCAAAGGCGCAGAGCGAGGAGTATCGGGGATGAGCGATGTGCAGACGGTGAACCGGGGCGGCAGCCCCACGCCCGGCCAGACCGCTCTCGCACGCCGGATTGCGGACGGGACGGTCGATCCAAGACGCTCCACCACGATCCAGACTGTGCCCGCCAGCGATTACACCGATCCGGCCCGGTGGGAGCGCGAGAAAACCGCTCTGTTTGAAAAACTGCCGCAAGTCATCGCGCCCTCTGCCCTGTTGCCGGACCTTGACATGGCAGTGCCGCATGACGCCACCAGTCGCCCCTTGCTTTTGACCCGCGATTCAGATGGCAAGGCGCATGTCTTCCTCAATGTCTGTCGCCACCGCGGCACCCGTCTGGTGGAGGGCGAGGAAAGCCAATGCGCGAAGCGGCTGGTGTGCCCTTATCACGCATGGACCTACCGGCTGGATGGCAAGTTGCTCGCCCTGCCCCGGCCCGAAACCTTTCCCGGCCTCGACAAGAGCGAGATGGGCCTAGTGGAGCTGCCCAGCATGGAAGAAGGCGGGCTGATCTGGTTCTCTCCCGACCCACAAGCCGACTTCACCGATGCGCAGGCGATCAGCGAAGATATGGCCGCCTTCGGCACTGCAGAGCATCACCTGTTCCGGCGCAAGTTGCACACCGTGCATGGCAACTGGAAACTCATCATGGATGCTTTTCTGGAAAGCTATCATGTCACCCGGCTGCACGCGAACACTATCGGGCCGTTCTTCAAGGACGGGATCACTTCCGGCGACACGGTCGGCCCGCATATGCGCAGCGCGGTGGGCCGCTTGGAGGAGATGGAGAATATCGATCTGAACGACATGGCGGCGCTGCGCCGCGTGGTCACTTTCGCCTATCAATTGCTGCCCGCCACCATCGTGATCCCCAGTCCCGACTACCTCAACATCATGGTTCTGATGCCGCAATCGGAGAAGCTGACGCTGGTGGAGGATTTCATGCTGATCCCCGAAGCCCCTGCGACGGACAAGGCCCGCGATCATTGGGAAAGAAGCTGGGCACTACTGGATGGCGGCGTGTTTGCCAGCGAAGACTTCCGCGCGGCGGAACTGGGCCAGCAGGGCCTTTCCAGCGGCGCGATCGGCCATGTGACGCTCGGAACGCTGGAAGGGGGCGTGCGCGCTTTCGCAGATATTGTCTCACAGGCGTTGCGGGCTGCCAATTGAAGGCCTAACCCGCGCCGCACCATGGCCCACAAAGAAACCCGCTCGCCCGACCGCCCCGCCGGCGACCGCATTGCCAAGCTGCTGGCCCGCGCGGGCGTTGCCAGCCGGCGCGAGGTGGAGCGGATGATTGGCGAAGGACGCGTCTCGCTCCACGGCAAAGTGATCGAAACGCCAGCGACGTTCCTCGAAAGTCTGCGCGGTATCACGGTTGACGGAAACCCCGTTGGCAAGGCGGAACCGACACGGCTGTTTGCCTTTCACAAGCCTGTTGGCCTGCTGACGGCAGAGCGCGATTTCTCGGGTCGCCCGACGATCTATGACGCGCTGCGCAATGCTCTGCCCCAAGATACGCCGCGCCTGATGCCGGTCGGGCGGCTGGACATGAACACCGAAGGGCTGCTGCTGCTGACCAATGATGGCGGCCTGAAACGGCAGATGGAATTGCCCTCTTCCGGCATCCCCCGCACCTATCGCGCGCGCACCTATGGCGACATCGCCGAAAGCGATCTGCACGGCCTTATGGAAGGCATTACCATCGACGGTGTGCGCTACGGTGAAATCGACGCCGATATCGAGCGGGGCGGTGGCAAGCAGGGCGCAAACAAATGGATCGTGATGACCATCACCGAAGGAAAGAACCGAGAGGTTCGCCGGGTGCTGGAGCATTTCGGCCTCAAAGTCAGCCGCCTGATCCGCACATCCTACGGCCCGTTTGATTTGGCCGACCTGCCGCGCGGCGCTGCGGTGGAGATTGCGAAGCAGGACATCGGACGCTTCCGCTCCAGCTTGCCGAAAGGCACCAAGTGAGGATCATTGCGGGCGATTGGCGCGGGCGCAAACTGACCGCGCCCAAGGGTGAGGCGACCCGCCCCACCGCCGACCGGACCCGCGAAACCCTGTTCAACATGCTCACGAGCCGCCTCGGCACATTCGAGGGGCTATCGGTCGCGGACCTGTTTGCGGGATCCGGCGCGCTCGGCCTCGAAGCCATGTCACGCGGTGCGGCGCATTGTCTGTTTGTGGAGCAGGAGAAGCCTGCACTGGATGCGATCCGCGCCAACATCACTGCGCTCGATGCCCGCGCGCGCGCCACCGTCAGCGCCGGCTCGGTAATGGCATTGGGGCCCGCCAAGGCTCCGCATGATCTGCTGCTGCTGGATCCGCCCTATGGCACAGGTGCAGCCAATGTGGCGCTCGACCGGATGATCCGCCTCGGCTGGGTCGGCGAGGCAACCTGGGTGGCGGTGGAAACGGCCGCCACAGAAGATGTCGAGGTCCGCCTGCTCAGCGCTGAGAAGAAACGCAAAGTCGGCAAGGCGAAGATTACCCTGCTGCGGCTGGCCTAATCGGTCTGGCCATCTTGCGGAGGAAACCGCTCGAACTGCGCCAGATGATGCGCATCCGCCATCCAGCCAACCCGCTCTGCCGTCTGGATATGGCACTCCGGCGGCAGCTCATCAGGCTCGTCCAGCGTGCCGGTTTTCACATCGACCATGCCGGGCAGCATCGCCTCGTTGGAATAGAACAGCCCAGTGCCGCACTGGATGCAAAAATGCCGACGCGCATCTTCCGAGCTGGCATAGGTGCTGATCTCTCCGGAAATCGACAGCTGGTCATCGCGCATCATGGCCCAACCCGTCATCGGCGCGCCGGAAGACCGGCGGCAATCGACACAGTGGCACAGTGCGTGGTTCAGCGGCTCGCCCTCGATCTCGTAACGGATCGCTCCGCAATGGCATCCCCCTGTCAGCATCCCGTCACTCCCTCGCAAAACGTTGCGGGCACTAAGACAGGTGCACGCCGGAACGGCAAGGGTGCTGTGTTATGGCAATCACAGCCTGCGGTCCCGGCGCACAGATGTCGGCGCTATAGACTGGCGCTAGCTGGGGCTGTGATCGTCCACCTCTGTCATCGGGCGATCCATGGGTTCTTCCATTGGCTCGACCATTGGCTCCGGCGGAGCGGAAGGCGCATCAGGCGCTGATCCCACGGGCGGTTGGCTGGCGAGCATTTGCTGCTCCAGCCTGCTCCAGGCCGTCTCTTGCTCGTCTACCGCCATGCCGATCAGTGTCAGCCGGTCACCATCGCTCAGCATCCAGAACACTTCCTGACGCGGCGGGGTCAGCGTCCAGTAATAGCTCTTCGCTTCATCCGGCCAGCCATCGAACGTGGCCTGCCGCTCCTGCGGCCACAGCCCGTAGACACGCATCTGCTCGGGCGACATTTCACCCATGCTCGCCGCATCAGCAGGTGGTGCAGGCGGCGGCGCACCCTCCTGCGCGGCCAATGGACCTGCTGCGCCAATAGCTGCAGCAGCACAAATTCTCATCATCTTACGCATTGGATTCTCCATAATTCAGGGAAACCCAAACGTTACGAACGCGACCCGTTCGGTGGCCCCATTTTCCAATTGCCATCGAACAAGTCCGTGTTCGGCGATCCGCGTCGAGACTGCAATGGAGCGGCGGAGGCCCGGTCGCGCGGCAAGCCCGTTTGGCCCGCTATCGTGCAAATTTCGCGATGAGCACCTGCAAGCCTTTTCATCCACCGCGTTAGGCCACAATATCTTGCCCAGCCGCCCGGCGTTCCCTAACTGTTCACCTGATCGCATGACAGACCAGCCCCACCCTCATCGCCCGCCTGTGGACACCGCCAGCGCCTCGCCTCCTGCGCGCGGGGGGGGCATTCCCGCCTATGCCGCGCGGCTGAATCAGCCGCAGCGCGAGGCGGTTCTGACTACCGAGGGCCCCGTCCTGATGCTGGCGGGCGCTGGCACGGGAAAGACAGCTGCGCTGACTTCGCGGCTTGCGCATCTCGTGGCGATGAAGCGCGCATGGCCGAGCGAAATTCTCTGCGTTACCTTCACCAACAAGGCTGCCCGCGAGATGCGCGAGCGGGTGGCCGGGCTGACCGGAGGAGCGCTGGAGGGCATGCCATGGCTCGGCACGTTCCATTCGATCTGCGCCAAGATGCTGCGCCGCCATGCCGAGCTGGTCGGGCTGCAATCGAACTTCACTATTATCGACACCGACGACCAGCTGCGCCTGCTCAAGGCATTGATTACAGAGAACGATCTGGACGAAAAGCGTTGGCCACCGCGCCAGCTGGCGGGCCTGATCGACCGCTGGAAGAACCGCGGGCTGAACCCCGACGATCTCGATGCGGTGGAGAACGAAGCCTACGCCAATGGCAAGGGCGCGCAGATGTATCGCCTCTATCAGGCGCGGCTGAAGGCCCTGAACGCCTGCGATTTCGGCGATCTGCTACTCCACATGCTCAACATATTGCGGCGCGAGAAGGACATTCTGCGCAGCTATCAGCAGCGCTTCAAATACATTCTGGTGGACGAGTATCAGGACACCAATGCCGTCCAGTATCTGTGGCTGCGGCTGTTGGCGCAGGAGCGCAAGAATATCTGCGTGGTCGGCGATGACGACCAGTCGATCTATTCATGGCGCGGGGCAGAAGTCGCCAATATCCTGCGGTTTGAGAAGGATTTTCCCGGCGCGAAGGTGGTCAAGCTGGAGCAGAATTACCGCTCCACCCAGCATATTCTAGGGGCTGCGTCAGGCCTGATCGGAGCCAACAGCCAGCGTCTCGACAAGACTTTGTGGACCGAGATGGATGCGGGCGACAAGGTCAAGGTCATCGGCATCTGGGACGGCCCCGAAGAAGCCCGCCGGGTGGGCGAGGATATCGAGGGGCTGGAGCGTTCTGGTGCGTCTCTCGACCAGATCGCCATCCTGGTGCGCGCATCCTATCAGACCCGCGAGTTCGAGGACCGGTTCATCCAGATCGGCCTGAATTACCGCATCATCGGCGGTTTCCGTTTCTACGAACGCGCCGAGATCCGCGATGCCCTCGCCTATCTGCGGGTGATTGCCCAGCCGCGCGACGATCTGGCATTCGAGCGGATCTACAATCAGCCCAAGCGCGGCCTAGGCGCGAAGACGCTGGAGAAGATGCACCAGCATGCGCGGCGCACCGGGCAGCCGCTGGCCGCCGCTTCGCTGCAACTGGCGGATAGCGACGAGCTGCCCAAACGCGCGGCCAATACTATCGGCAATCTGATGCGGCAGTTTTTGGTGTGGCGCGAGCGGGCCGAGGAAGTCTCCCCTTCCGAATTGCTGCGGCAGGTGCTGGCCGAAAGCGGCTATGACGACATGCTGGCGGCTGACCGCAGTGCGGAGGCGGCCGGGCGTCAGGACAATTTGACCGAACTGATCCGCGCCATGGAGGATTATGAAACGCTGGGTGATTTCCTCGAGCATGTCAGCCTGGTGATGGACAACGATGCCAATTCGGATGATCCGAAGGTGACGCTGATGACCATTCACGCGGCCAAGGGTCTGGAGTTCGACCATGTGTTCCTGCCCGGCTGGGAAGAAGGCGTGTTTCCCTCGCAGCGCTCGCTCGATGAAGGCGGGCTGGCGAGCCTGGAGGAAGAACGCCGTCTCGCTTACGTGGCCATCACCCGTGCGCGCCAGCGCTGCACGATCTTGCATGCGGCCAACCGGCGCATTTACGGCCAGTGGACCAGCTCCATCCCCAGCCGCTTTGTCGAAGAATTGCCCGACGAGCATATCGAAAGCGACACCACGATGAGCGGCGGCGCGTCGCTGTGGCGGGCCAATTACAGCGAGAGCGAAGACCCCTTCGCCCATGTGTCGCAAAGCCGCCCCGAACGCTCCAGCAATCGCGGCCCCGGATGGCAACGCGCCCTCACCTCAGGTTACGATACGAAACCCGCCCGCGTGGCGGAAAACCGCCGCAGCGCCGCCAGCTTCGCCGCCAAGGCCCGCACTGATATCGCCATCGGCGCGCAGGTCCGTCACGACAAATTCGGCAGCGGCACGGTGATTGATCAGGAAGGCAACAAGCTGGTCATCAATTTTGAGGACGCGGGCGAGAAGCGCGTGATTGACAGCTTTGTCACGCTCGATAACTAATTGGGGTTGCTAGATAAGAAACGGCCTGGAGCGTGTGATGTCGAGTTCGTCTGATAATCCTGCAACCGCAATGGAAGCCATGACGTTGCAAGAATTGCGTGCGGATTTTCGCGATGGCAGCACGGTTGCAATGCCGATTGCCGGGATGATCGTTTGGGCAGCGCTGGGAATAGCTGCCTTACAGCTCGACGAAGAGACAATTGCAACCGGCGCGCTATACGTAATGGTAGCGATCATGCCGCTCGCGTTCCTGATCGACAAGGTGCGGGGGCGCAATCTGTTTGCCGGAGGGTCAGACAATCCGCTGACCAAACAGTTCCTGCTGTCGATCCTGATCGTGGGCCTTGTCGTGCCCATAGCCATCGCCGGAGCCCGTGCGGGCGAGCCGTTGATACTGGTTGTCGGCATGGCGGTGCTCGCCGGAGTGGTCTGGATACCGTATGGGTGGGCAGCCGATGATCCCGTGGGCATTCGGCACGCCGTTGGCCGCGCAATCGGCTGTTATGCAGCCTTCGCCTATGTCCCCGCGCCCTACACCGCCACAGCCATCTGCGGCGTGGTTGTGGTCTCCTACATCTACTCGCTGGCATTCCTGAGGCGCTGAGTTGGTGTGCCGATCCGGCCCAAAGGACTGGATGGATCGTCGAAGCCGCCCCTCAAAAGGCAGCGGGCAGGCGATAAATCACTGATCGACAGTTTTTTGCAGGTGGAGGACTAACCCTCTACCCCGCCCCTTAATTCGTCAACGCGATCCAGATTGCGGCAGCCATGCTTCCTCCGCCGAGCGTGCCCCAGACGTGCCAGATCGGGTAGCGGAACGGCATCTGTTTCTGGCGATAGAACCACGTCCCGATGAGATAGAACATCGCGCCCAATCCGATCGCGACCATGGAGCCGCGCGGTAGCTGCATCCAGAAGTCGGGCAGAGCGAGCATGCCAATCGCTCCAAACCCAATGTACGACGCGAGCGACCATTTCGGGTCCATGTTCGTGGCGATCAGCTTGAAGACAATGCCGATGGCCCCGACCAGCCACATCACTGCCAGAATCGCGAATGCACTGCGGGTTCCGGCCATCAGAAGCAGCGGTGTGAAGGTCCCGGCAATAACGGGATAGATTGCCGCATGGTCCCATCGCCGCAGGGTCGGTCGCAATTCGTGGCGCGGAAAGAGATGGTAGGCGCCCGAGATAGCCACCGACGACAGCACAGCGATGCCATAGACCGCAATCGCTAACGGCAAGCCGGCCTCCGGTCGCGCCTGTGCAAGTTGCAGGAAATACGGAACGATCGCGACAAAGCCTGCGAAGCTGATCGCGTGGACGATCAGGTCAGCACGGCGCGCCCTCGGATTCTGGCTAGGAAACATGTCGTGTGCTCGACTGTCTGCATGTCGACGACACCTGTATGAAGGGTTCGCCGGGTTAGGAGGTTTGCATTACCGCGCAATTCGTCGCGGTGCACTGAAACGTGGAAACGTGTCCCTTAGAAACTCTGGGCCTATCGCCTGACGCTCAGTCGAAGCCAACATCCAGAAAGCCCGGTTGCGGGCCGTTCCATTCGCCGGGCGGGACCGGGTCGTCGTCCTGCTTGCGCCCACGGCTATTGCCGCCTTTCGCTGAGCGTTCCGGTTTCGCCTGTTTCTCGCGGCGCGGCTTTTTCTCGCTCTTCCTGCTGTCGCCATCATCGTCACGGTCGGACTTCTTCGAACGCGACCGCTTGGGCTTTTCGTCCTTTTCGGACTTTTCTTCGCGCTTAGGCTTAGCTTCCTCGGTCTTTTCCTCGCCCGCATCGCCATTTTTCAATTCGACCCGAACATCGTCCTTGCCGAACACGGGTATAACGTTCTTGGTCAACTTCTCGACATTGTCGATTGCCTCGGCGTCTTCGGGTGTCACGAAGGTGAAGGCGCGGCCTTTCGCCCCTGCCCGGCCGGTGCGGCCGATGCGGTGGACGTAGTCATCGGGGTGCCACGGCGTGTCGTAATTGAACACATGGCTCACGCCCTTGATGTCCAACCCGCGCGCCGCGACGTCACTCGCGACGAGGATATTCATGTCGCCCGACTTGAAGCGCTCAAGCTCCTTCTGACGGGTTGCCTGATCGATATCGCCGTGAATCTCGCCGCTTTTGAAGCCCTTGCGCTGCAAATGCTGGTTCAGGTCGCGCACTGTCGTCTTGCGATTGGAGAAGACAATCGCGGTTTCCACGTGATCATTGGCCAGCAGCCATTCCAGCGTGTCGCGTTTCTGGCGCGCGCCGACCATCACCTTAAACGCGGTAATATCGGCATTGGTCGTCGCCGCCCGGCTCACTTCGATCCGCTTGGGATTGTCCATGAAGGTCTTGGCCAGCTTCTCGATTGGCGGCGGCATTGTGGCGCTGAACAACATCGTCTGGCGCTGCTCGGGCAGTTTGGAGCAGATAAATTCGATATCGGGAATGAACCCCATATCGAGCATCCGGTCCGCTTCGTCGATGACCAGCAATTCGCAGCCATTGAGCAGGATCTTGCCGCGCTCGAACAGGTCCATCAGGCGGCCTGGCGTCGCGATCAACACATCGACGCCTTCATTCAGCGCCTTCACCTGATCGCCCATCTGCACGCCGCCAATAAGCAGCGCCATTTTCAGATCGTGGTTCTCGCCATATTTCTCGAAATTCTCGGCCACCTGCGCCGCCAATTCGCGGGTCGGTTCCAGAATAAGGCTGCGCGGCATCAGCGCGCGGCGGCGGCCGCTGGCCATGATGTCGATCATCGGGAGCACGAAGCTGGCCGTTTTGCCCGTACCTGTCTGCGCAATGCCGATGATGTCCTTCATCATCAGCACCGGGGGGATCGCTTGTTCCTGGATCGGGGTCGGCGTGTCATACCCGGCCTTCTCGACCGCTTTCAGCAATTCAGGGGAGAGGCCGAGGTCGGCAAATTTCATGCATATGTCCGAAAATAAGAATTCAAATAGAAAGGTGTGGCCGCTCTGGCTGGCAAGTCGCCACAAAAGCTGGAGCAGACCCGGCGGCGCGAAAGGCGCGTCACACGCCGCGTCCTCTGGGCAAACGCCTTCGTAATGTCAAGAAATCTGCCGGAGAAGCACACAGTCTTCGCCCGCAAAACGCGTGTCCAATCAGACGCCCGCAGGCACCAATTGACGGATACGGCTCATCTGGCACGACATGCCATTGCGCGACTGGAGATTGTCACGCTTGATACACAGCTTCCCGTCCTTGCTCGGCTCGACATAAAAGCCGGAGTAGAAATCGCGCGGACGGCAGCTCTTTTCCAACGTCGCAGAGATGATCTTGCGGTCGTTTGTGTAGAGCAGCAGACGTGCGGCATCGGCCTGCACGGCAATCACGCTTTTCAGCTCAAGACAATTGCCGATCTTGCGTTCGATATAATCGGTCGGAGGTCGCGCGGGCAGCGTAGCGACCAGGCTTTGCCGCGCACGACGCGGAGAAACCCGGACAATCACGCGTTGCTGGATGCGCACCTGATACCATGGCTGGGCACCGCTGAGCGGGACAATACCCTGCCAATGCTGCGGCATGGCAGCCGGGCGGGCGCCGTCTTCCTTTACCGGCTCGGGCTTTGGCGCAAGCTTGACCGGCTCTTCCACCGGCGCAGGCTCGCTGTCTGCCGGGATCGGCAGCAACAGCGCTAGGGGCGCAAACAGGTCGACAAAATTGGGCATCGCTGGAACGGGTGTGCCGTGAAACTCCTGTACCGGCCCGCCAATACCGCGCGCCGTTTGTGGTGGAGCGCATTCACCCACCGCGATTGAATGCTGGCTTAATTATCCTGTCAGCGAACGCAAGAGGTGGCATTTGGCCGTCCCGGTGTGGCAAAGGTGCATCATGCAAAGCAGCGACGATTTTCTGAAAGAGGCCCACGCCGTGCTGGGCGACCGGGGGCTGACGCGCGATCCCGATCTGGTCGAGCCTTGGCTGACGGATTGGCGCGGGCGCTATTCAGGCAAGGCACTCGCCCTCGCCTCCCCCGCCGATACGCAGCAGGTCGCCGAACTTATGAAGCTGTGCGCGAAAGCGGGCGTTTCGATTGTCCCTCAGGGCGGCAATAGCGGGATGTCCGGCGGTGCCACGCCCGATCAGACAGGTGCCTCGCTGCTGCTGTCCCTGCGCCGTTTGGATACCATCGACCCTATCAAGCCGGGAAGCGGACGCGTGACCTGCGGTGCGGGCGTTGTGTTGCAGAACCTGCACGAGGCCGCCGATGCGGCAGGCTTGCGCTTTCCCCTGACGCTGGGCGGCAAAGGCTCGGCCACGATTGGCGGGCTGATATCCACCAATGCCGGCGGCACTCAGGTGCTGCGGCACGGGACGATGCGCGCGCAGGTGCTGGGACTGCAGGCCGTGCTGGCGGACGGGCAGGTGTTCGATTCGCTCACGCCGCTGAAAAAGGACAATCGCGGTTTCGATCTCAAACAGCTGATGATCGGCAGCGAGGGCACGCTGGGGATCGTCACAGGCGCAACCTTGCGGCTGCTCCCCGCCATTGCCCGCCGCTCGGTCATGTTTGTCGGCCTGAAACGGATCACCGATGCACGCAAATTGCTGCTCCATGCGCAGGGCGAGGTGGGCGATGTCCTGGAAGGGTTCGAGGTGATGCCCCGCCACACGCTCGAATCGGTGCTGGACCATTACCCCGATGCACGCGATCCGCTGGCCAGTGCGCATGACTGGTATGCGCTGATCGAGCTGGCCGCCGATAAGGCGGGCGCGGAGGCTTTGGAGGGGCAGACGGAGGAATTTCTCGCCAGCGCCTTCGAAGCCGAACTGCTGGACGATGCCACCATCGCCGCCAGCGAATCGCAGGCCGAGGCGCTGTGGCATTTGCGCGATGGTATATCCGCCGCCGAGCGCGCGATCGGTCCGGCCATGCAACACGATATCTCGGTCCCGGTCGAGACAATGGCCGATTTTGTTGAGCATGCTCTACCGGCGATGGACGGAGAATTTCCCGGCACCAAAGCAGTCGCCTTCGGGCATCTCGGCGATGGCAACGTCCATTTCCACGTACTCGCCCCTCCCGGCGCGGTGCGCGGCGAATGGGAAGAGACCGAGGGCAAGACGATCAGCCGCAAGGTCCATGATCTGGTGACACAGTGGGGCGGATCGATCAGCGCGGAACATGGCATCGGCCAGATGAAACGCGACGAGCTGGGGCGGCTGGGCGATCCGGCATCGCTGTCTATTCTGCGCGGCGTGAAATCAGCGCTGGACCCGCAAGGCCTGCTTAATCCCGGCAAGCTGGTCCCGCTTGCACCGGCGGGGGCGAGTGTTTAAGGCGCAACACCATCTTCCTGCGCAGGCTCTAACCCTTGCGTGACGACGACCATATTTTCTCAATCCAACGATCCGGAGACTGCCAATGGCCAGCGCGCCGCAGCCGAGCCTGCCCCTGTTTTACAAAGACCTGATGCCGCTCAATTCGCGCGACCACCTCAAGTGGAACAATCGCCGCAGCGACACCGCGAAATGGCTGATCGGCCACCATGCGATTCCGCTGACGGCAGACGAGTTCGTGCAGGCGCAGCGCGATTTTCCGATCGTTTTCTCGGCCGGTGACGATCCCCTGCCGCTGGCGCTGATGGGCCTGAATGAAGGCGTGAACACCTTTGTCGACAAAAAGGGCAAAGTGTCGGATCCGATCTACATCCCGGCCTATATCCGCCGCTATCCCTTCATGCTGGCGCGCATTCAGGAAGGCGCCGAGCAGCTTTCGCTGTGCTTTGACCCGACCAGCGATACGGTTGGCGAGTTCAAGGATGGCGAGCGCCTGTTCACCGACGATGGCAAGGCCACTGACGAGACCACCAAGATCCTCGATTTCTGTCAGAAGTTCGAAGAAGCCGGGATCAAGACCAAGGCTCTCGTCGAAGAACTGAAGAAGCATGACCTGCTGATGGAAAGCGAAATTTCGATCTCGCAGGACGGCAACACCGATCAGCCTTATCTCTATCGCGGCTTTCAGATGGTCGATCAGGAAAAGCTGCGCGCTCTCGATGAGAAAGTGACCAAGGAATGGATGGACAACGGCATGCTGGCCGTCATCCATGCGCATATCTTCTCGCTCGATCTGATGCGGGTGATTTTCTCGCGTCAGGTGCAGCAGGGCACCGGCCCGAAGCTGCCCGCTGAAGCGGCGAAGGATGCTGCAAAGAAATAACGCGCTGCGCCCCGGCGCACTCGTATAAAAAAAGGCGGCGGGCTCCCTGAGGAGTCCGCCGCTTTTCATTTGGCCTGAACTAACCGGTTACGTAGTCTCTACTCGGCAGCCTGCGGCCAGCTGCGACGGGGGACCACTTCCTCGGCCAGCGCCCGGACAAGGCCGGTCAGCACGCCGGCAATCTCGCCTGCGCGCGCATTGGGCACCGCATGGTCGCGCTCCAGATACAGCGAGCGGCACACCTCGATCTGCATGGCGTGCACGCCCACCGATGGCGCGCCATGCCGGTCCAGCACATAACCGCCGGCATAGGGCCGGTTATGAGCCGCGCGCGCACCGACCCGCCCGAAATAGCGCATGGCCGTGGCCGACAGCATGCCATTGCATGAGGCCCCGAACCGGTCGCCCAGAACATACTGCGCCGGACGATCGGTCGGGCGGCGCGGCTTCAATGGCGGCATCGAGTGCAAATCGATCAGCAGCGCGCCCCCCCACCGGCTTCGGATACGGTCCAGCGTCGACTTGAGCGCAGCATGATATGGCTCATGCACTTGCGAAATCCGGCGCTGCACCTCTGCATGGGAAATGCGCTCTCGCCAAATTTCGCCCAAACCATTCAACCTGCGCGGGATCAGCCCCAACCCGCCCCGCGCCCGGCGGTTAGCCGCCGAATGCGAAACATTTGCCGGCCGCCCCTCTGCCACCATGCCCCAGTCCATATCGCCGGGCGCACGGTTCAGATCGATCAGAGCGCGCGGCGCATCGGCGACCAGCAGAGCCGCGCCGGTCTGCCGCGCCACTTCCCGTGCCAGCAGATCGACGAGCCGGTCTTCCAGCCGGATCGTGGCAAAATCGGGATTGCGCATCGATGCGAGCAAGTCGGGCGGATAATTGCGCCCGGCATGCGGCGCGGCAATCAACACCGGCGATGGCAAAGCGTCCGGGATGTCCAGCGTGAAGTGTGGGAGGCCTTTGGAAATAGCACCGTCTTTATGGGTCGCAAATTGGCTTGCGTTTCCCTGAATCCCGTCATTCTCACCGTGTGTAGCCATCATCTGCGGTCATGCCATATCCAGCATGTGTGTCAAAGCAGGTCGCAGCGCGCGCGGCAGAAGAAATTTTAAACACATGGGCGTATAGGGAGCCGCTATGAGCGAACCGAACCAGCCCCCCCGCATCCTTCTGGCCGAGGATGAAGAGGCCATGCGCACCTATCTTGTCCGTGCGCTGGAGAATGCCGGATACGAGGTCGATTCGGTCGATCGCGGGACTCTGGCTGTGCCGCTGCTGGAAGATTCGCATTACGATCTCCTGCTGTCCGACATTGTGATGCCGGAAATGGACGGGATCGAGCTTGCCCAGAAATGCAACGAGATCAGCCCCGCGACGCAGGTGATGTTCATCACCGGCTTTGCCGCCGTTTCTCTGCGGGCCAGCGCCGATCAGCCGCGTGCAAAGGTGCTTTCCAAGCCCTTCCACCTGCGTGATCTGGTGATGGAAGTGGACCGCGTTTTTCAGGATCGCAAGGAAGCCTCGCTTTAGAACCGATTGCACCTTGCGTGCGCGCCGGGTCGCGGCTAGATGCGCGTTCCGCTTCCAAGGAGGCGGATATTCGATGGTGCGGGCGTATAGCTCAGTGGTAGAGCACTGTATTGACATTGCAGGGGTCGGGAGTTCAACTCTCTCTACGCCCACCATCGAAACATTTTTTGCCTCAAGCGCCGACGGTCGCATCCGCTCCCTAGGCTAGCGCGCCACAGGGCGCGGCGGCCAGTCGGCCTTTGGCTGCCGCGACCAAGCGGCTCGCGCACTCATCTTCAAACCGGCACAATTACGCTGCCGGTGCGTTGAGGCCCCATGAAAATATGTCTTCTCGGCCCCGGCGGCGATACCGGCAAACACATCCTTCATCAGGCACTGGAGCGCGGCCACAGCGTCCGCGGCGTGGAGCGCGAGGATCCCGGCGACCTGTCCGACCATCCCGATTTCGAACCACGCGAAGCCGATATCCTCGCCGATGACCTGACCGAAATCGTGGCCGGGTGCGATGTGGTCATCTCGGCGCTGGGTCTCGGGCGCGACCTGCAGACGTTGGCCGACCCTCCCCCGCTTTATACCGAGGGCGCAGTGCGGATCGTCGAAGCCATGCGCGCTGCCAAGCTGAAGCGGCTGGTGGTCATCTCCGCCGCATTTGCCGCGCGCGACGCCAATGTGCCGCTGTGGTTCCGCGCCGCGACCCTGCCGCTTACCGGCATATTCCGCCAGATGGCCGCGATGGAGCGCGTGCTGCGCGCTGCCGACGATATCGAGTGGACAGCCGTGCGCCCGGGCTGGCTGCTCAACCGTGACCACACGGGGGACTTCGAGGTATCGGAAACAGGATTGCCCGATACCACCTTGCGCACTCGGCGCACCGACCTTGCGCACTTCATGCTCGACTGCGCGGAAAAAGACCTCTGGGTGAAACAGACCCCTTTCATCGCCCGGCGCGAAGCGCTGCACCTGGAGACCCCGCCCGCCCTGATGGAAGAAATATTGCCGATCTGATCCGCGCGGGCACCCGGCCCTCCCTTGCGCCACACACCCCCTCTGCTAAAGCCCCCAGCAATCGAAACACACCCGGCACGCCCGGGCAAAAAACACCCGATAAGAGGCACCTTCCGAAATGGCGAAAATTCAGGTCAAAAATCCCGTTGTCGAGCTTGATGGCGACGAAATGACGAAGATCATCTGGCAGTGGATCCGCGAGCGGCTGATCCTGCCCTATCTCGACATCGACCTGAAATATTACGACCTCTCCATCGAGAAGCGCGACGAAACCGACGACCAGATCACCATCGACGCAGCCAATGCGATCAAGGAACACGGCGTCGGTGTGAAATGCGCGACGATCACGCCCGATGAAGCCCGCGTCGAGGAATTCGGCCTCAAGAAAATGTGGCGTTCGCCGAACGGTACCATCCGCAATATCCTCGGCGGCGTCGTCTTCCGCGAACCGATTGTGATCGACAATGTGCCGCGTCTGGTTCCCGGCTGGACCGATCCAATCGTGGTCGGCCGCCACGCCTTCGGCGACCAGTACCGCGCAACCGACACGCTGATCCCGGGCGCCGGCAAGCTGCGCCTCGTTTTCGAAGGCGCGGACGGCAAGAATATCGACCTCGAAGTGTTCGAATTCCAGTCGAGCGGCGTCGCCATGGCGATGTACAACCTCGACGATTCGATCCGCGACTTTGCCCGCGCATCGATGAATTACGGTCTGGACCGCGGTTGGCCGGTTTACCTGTCGACCAAGAACACAATCATGAAGGCCTATGATGGGCGTTTCAAAGATCTGTTCGAGGAGGTCTTCGAAGTCGAATTCAAGGAAAAATTCGAGAAGGCGGGCATTCATTACGAGCACCGCCTGATCGACGACATGGTTGCCGCTGCGATGAAGTGGAACGGCAAGTTCGTGTGGGCCTGTAAGAACTACGACGGCGATGTTCAGTCCGACACCGTGGCTCAGGGCTTCGGTTCGCTCGGCCTGATGACCTCGGTTCTGATGACGCCCGATGGCGATGTCGTGGAAGCGGAGGCCGCACACGGCACCGTGACCCGCCACTATCGCCAGCATCAGGAAGGCAAGGCGACCAGCACCAACCCCATCGCCTCCATCTTCGCATGGACGCGCGGCCTGATGTATCGCGGCAAGTTCGACGAAACACCCGAAGTGGTGAAATTCGCCGAGACGCTGGAGCGGGTCTGCATCGAAACCGTCGAAAGCGGCAGCATGACGAAAGATCTCGCCCTGCTGATCGGCCCGAACCAGAACTGGCTCACGACCGAGCAGTTCTTCGAGGCAATTGTCGAAAATCTCGAAAAAGAAATGGCGGCGTAAGAGCCAGCTGAAAAGGGGCCGCCACTATGGCGACCAAATCAAAGGCCCGGCTGGAAGTCCGGCAAGCGCAGGCGGGCGACGTCCGCGCCATCGCCGATCTCGTGCGCCGGGCCTATAGCGAACTGCCCGCCTACACCCATGGCGAAATTCGCGGGCAGCTGAACAATTATCCCGAAGGCTGTTTTGTCGCCAAGCTTGACGGCAAGCTGGTTGGTTATTGTGCCTCAATGCGTCTTTCGGAACGCGTCGCATTTTCCAATGGCAATTGGGACGAGATCACTGGCAACGGCTTCGGCAGCCGTCACAACGCCACCGGCGCCTGGCTGTATGGCTACGAAATGTGCGTCGATCCCAAGACGCGTGGGACACGTATCGGGCGCAGGCTGTATGAAGAACGCCGCGCTCTGGCGGAGCGGCTGGAGCTGGACGGGATCGTCTTTGGCGGCCGGATGCCGGGCCTTGCACGGGCGATGCGCCGCAAGACCAATCGCGCCGATACGCCCGAAGAATATCTCCAGATGGTGCTGGACTCCAAAATCCACGACCCTGTCCTGCGCTTCCAGCTGGCCAATGGCTTCGAACCGCAGGGGATCATCGAAAGCTATCTGCCGGAAGACAAGCAGAGCAAGGCGTTTGCTGTGCGGATGGTCTGGCGCAACCCCTATGTCGACAGCGACGCGCCGAAGAAGCACCGCGTGCCCCGCGACGTCGAAAGCGTGCGCATCGCCACCTGCCAATTGCAGGCCCGCGCGGTCACCGGCTTCGACGAGTTTATGAAACACGTCGAATATTTCGTCGACGTCGCAGCGGATTACGAGGCGGACTTCATAGTCTTTCCCGAGCTCTTCACCCTCATGCTCCTAAGTGCCGAGGAAGAAGAGCTGAGCCCGATGGAAGCCATCGAAGCCTTAAGCAAATACACGCCGAAAATCCGCACCGCCCTCAGCGAGATGGCGCTCAATTACAACATCAACATCATCGGCGGCTCGCACCCCACGCGGCTCGACGACGGCGACATTCACAACATCGCCTATGTCTGCCTGCGCGATGGATCAATCCATTCTCAGGAAAAGATCCACCCGACCCCGAACGAGGCCTATTGGTGGAATATCAAGGGCGGCGACAGCATCGACGCAATCCAGACCGATTGCGGTCCGATTGGCGTGCTGATTTGCTACGATAGCGAATTCCCGGAGCTGGCCCGCCGACTGGTGGACGAAGGCGCGCGGATTATCTTCGTGCCGTTCTGCACCGACAGCCGTCAGGGATATATGCGCGTGCGATATTGCGCGCAGGCTCGCGCCATCGAGAACCAGTGCTATGTCGTCATGTCCGGCAATGTCGGCAACCTGCCCAATGTCGGCAATATGGACATCCAATACGCGCAAAGCTGCATTCTGACGCCGTGCGATTTCCCCTTTGCCCGCGACGGTATAGCTGCCGAGGCCAGCGAAAATGTCGAGACACTGACGATCAGCGACGTCAATCTGGCCGATCTCAGCTGGGCCCGCGCGGAAGGCACGGTGCAAAACCTCGCAGACCGCCGGTTCGATCTGTACCGCATCGAGTGGGACAAGCGCGTCGGCCAGATCAGCCCGAGGATCGGGGAAAGCATTGGTGACGATGCTGATGGCGAGAGCCAGCCTATGGGCCGCCATTCGCCCGGTGGAGGATAACGCGGCAGATAAGCACGGCGGATAGCGCCGGATAAGCCGTATGAACCGCACGCCGCACCGGCTATAGCGCGTCCATGGCCGGTGAACTTTCCCTCTCCCCGATGTTGTCGGATGCGCTCGTCATTCTCGGCGCTGCGGGGATTGTTATTCCGGTCTTCTCACGTTTTCGCATCACACCGGTGATCGGGTTCATCCTGATCGGCATTCTCGTCGGGCCGTTCGGTCTGGGCAAGCTCACTTACGAAATAGAGTGGCTCAAACACATAACCATAACCGATCCGGAGGCGCTTGCGCCTTTTGCCGAGTTCGGGATTATCCTGCTGCTCTTCACCATCGGGCTGGAGCTGAGCTTCAACCGGCTGTGGCAGATGCGGCGGCTGGTGTTCGGCCTCGGATCGCTGGAACTGCTGATTGGCGGTGCCTGCATCGCCATCGTGCTGTCCATGATGGGCCAGTACTGGACCGGCGCAATGGCGCTGGGTCTGGCCCTCGCGATGTCATCCACGGCCATCGTGCTGCCCATATCGGGCACGTCTTCTCCTGTCGGGCGCGCGGCGCTTTCGATGCTGCTGTTTGAAGACATCGCCATTGTGCCGATCATTTTCATGTTGGGTGCGCTCGCCCCGTTTGCGCAGAGTGACGGTCTGACAGGACTGGTCGACACGCTGTGGCAGGGCGGACTCGTTGTGATCGCGCTGCTTGTGGTCGGGCGCGTCGCCCTGCCCCGCCTGTTCGCGCAGGCCGCCCGCACGAAAAGCCCCGAACTGTTCCTCGCCGCCAGCCTGCTGGTGGTGATCGGCGCCAGTCTGGCCACAGCACTTGTCGGCCTCTCCCCCATCGTCGGCGCGCTGATTGCCGGGCTGCTGATCGCAGAAACCGAATATCATTCCGAAGTCGAAAGCATCATGGAGCCTTTCAAAGGCCTCGCGCTGGGTGTGTTCCTGATCACCGTGGGCATGAGCATCGACCTGCTGAGCATCTGGGACAATCTGTTCGCCATCCTGTCCGCGGTGGTGCTGGTGCTGGTCTTCAAGGCGCTGCTGACCGGCATTCTCCTGCGCAGCATGGGCGCGCGCCGTAGCACTGCGACCGAGACCGGCATTCTGATGGCCAGCCCGTCCGAGACGACACTGATCGTCATCTCCACCGCCGGCACAGCCATGTTGATCCAGCCTGGCACAGCGCAATTCTGGCAGATCGTCACCGCCATCGGGCTGACCATCACACCCCTGCTGGCCATGCTCGGCCGTGCGGTGGGCCGCCGGGTTGAGCCTATCCCGGAGCTGGAAGAGGACGACAGCGGCGAACCGAAAGTCATCATCATCGGCGCGGGCCGGGTTGGCCGCCTGATCGCCGATATGCTGGGCCGCCATGACCGCCCCTATGTGGCGCTCGATTCCAATGCCGATCTGATCGAGGATGCCCGCCGCGAAGGTTTCCGCGCGACGTTTGGCGATGCGGCGCGCGGCAATGCGCTGGACCGGCTGGGCATCGACAATGCCGCCGCTGTCGTTTTGACGATGGACGAGCCGGTGCTGGCCGAGCGTCTGACGCAGAAGCTGCGCAAGGCGCATCCGGATTTGCTGATCGTTTCGCGCGCCCGCGATGCAGAGCACGCGGCAACATTGTACCGCGCGGGGGCCAGCCATGCGGTGCCGGAAACGCTTGAAAGTTCGCTCCAGCTATCGGAGGCAGTGCTGACCGATATCGGCGTGGCGGTGGGCCCGGTGATCGCCTCTATCCACGAGAAACGCGACGAATTTCGTTCGCAAATTCAAAAGGGCGGCGAGCTGGAGAGCAAGCCGAAACTGCGCACATCGACCGTCAGCGCGCCTTCGTCCGGCTAGGCAGAGCGGAGATTTTCGGACCTCTTCCACGCGCCAGGCATTGGTAGGGGAAGGAGAAAATCGATGTCCAACCCCGACCCTACCAAGCCGACCCCGAACAAGAAAAAGTTCAAGCCGCAGAACGTGGCGGACCCGCAATCGACCATCGAACCGCCAAGCCGCAACCCGGCAAAGCCGTCCGACACAGGCGGGCAGGATATTCCGCGTGGAAGCGAGCCGGAAACCCGCCGCTAATTCTGGCCGCAAGGCTCCGGCAGACGCCGAGCCCGACTGTCAGCCGGCGAGGACCGCTCGCACCGCGTCGAGCGCCTTGTCGGCCTGGCCACCATCAGGCCCCCCGCCCTGCGCCATATCGGCCCGGCCACCGCCGCCTTTACCGCCCAAAGCTTCGACGCCCGCGCGAACCAGATCGACCGCGCTGAACCGGTCGGTCAGATCGTCGGTGACGCCGACAGCAATAGATGCCTTCCCTTCCAACGTCGCGACAATGACGATCACCGCGCTTCCGTTCAACTTCTTGGCGTCGTCAATCGCGGATCGCAGATCCTTCGGATTGTATTCTTGCAAAACCCGTCCAAGGAACGGGATGCCATTCACAAAGGACAAACTTTCCGCATCGACGGAACCTTTGCCGCCCAAAGCAACGGCTCTCTTCGCTTCATCAAGGTCTCTCTGCAATTGCTTGCGCTCTTGCTTCAGTTGCGAAGCTTTGGTCACGGGATCTTGGGATACGCCCAATACCTCTTCAACAGCGATAAGCGTGCGGTATTTTTCCATCAACCACTGACGTGCAGCTTCACCCGTCAATGCCTCAATTCGTCGGACTCCCGAGGAAACTGAAGCCTCGTTGATGATAATGAACAATCCAATATCGCCTGTCGCATTCACATGCGTCCCGCCGCAGAGTTCGACCGAATAGTTTCGCCCGTCTCCCCCAGCGCGGCCCATGGAAAGCACGCGCACCTCGTCGCCATATTTCTCGCCGAAGAGCGCCAGCGCGCCAGCCTCAACGGCGTCGTCGGGCGTCATTAGGCGGGTGGTGACACGTTCGTTCGCGCGAATTTCGGCATTCACGTCTGCTTCTATCGCCGCAATGTCCCCATCGGACAAAGGCTCGGGATGACTGAAGTCGAACCGCAAGCGGTCTTCCGCCACCAGCGACCCCTTCTGCGTGACATGTCCGCCAAGCCGATTGCGCAGGGCAGCATGCAACAAATGCGTCGCCGAATGGTTCGCCTTCACCCGGTCGCGCCGCTCGGCATCGACCTGCAGATGCACCACATCGCCCACCGCCAGAGCGCCGCTGGTAATCCTCGCGCTCTGCGTGTGCAGGCGGCCGAGCGGTTTGCCGGTATCGGTTATGTCGGCAGATAGACCGTCCGCGCCGGTGATGGTCCCGGTATCGCCCTGCTGGCCGCCGCTTTCGCCGTAGAACGGGGTCTGGTTGGTCAGAACGACCACCTCGTCCCCGGCCTCGGCCCGCTTGATTTCAGTGCCGTTTTTGACCAGCGCCACCACGCGCCCCTCGCCGCTGGTGGCGGTGTAGCCGGTGAATTCGGTCGCTCCCTCGCGCTCGGCAATGTCGAACCAGACCTGACTGTCGGCCGCTTGTCCGCTGCCCTTCCACGCTGCGCGGGCCGCCTCTTTCTGGCGCGCCATGGCGGCATCGAAGCCCGCGCGATCAACCCCGATGCCGCGGTCGCGCAAAGCATCCTCGGTCAGATCATAGGGGAAACCGTAGGTGTCGTAGAGCTTGAACGCGACTTCGCCGTCGAGCTGGTCGCCGCTACCCATTGTGCCTGTCGCATCGTCGAGCAGGCGCAAGCCATTTTCCAAGGTCTGGCGGAAACGGGTTTCCTCCCGCTCCAGCGTTTCCTCGATCAGCGGCTGTCCCCGCGCGAGCTCGGGGAAAGCCTGCCTCATCTCGGCCACCAGAGTGGGCACCAGACGATGCATCAGCGGGTCCTTCGCGCCCAGAATATGCGCATGGCGCATGGCCCGCCGCATGATCCGGCGCAGGACATAGCCGCGCCCCTCGTTGGAAGGCAGAACCCCGTCGGCGATCAGGAAGCTGGTCGAGCGCAGATGGTCAGCAATGACGCGGTGGCTGGCCTGCCGCTCGCCCTCGGCTTTCACATCCAGTAAACCTTCCGACGCGCCGATCAGCGTCTTGAAAGTGTCGGTATCGTAATTGTCGTGCTCGCCCTGCATCACGGCGGCGATGCGTTCGAGACCCATGCCGGTGTCGATGTTCTTGTTTGGCAGGTCGCCGATGATCTCGCCGCCACGCTGCTCGTGCTGCATGAATACCAGGTTCCACACTTCCACGAACCGGTCGCCATCCTCGTCGGGCGATCCCGGTGGGCCTCCGGCGATATGCTCGCCATGATCGTAGAAGATTTCGGAACACGGGCCGCACGGGCCATCATCGCCCATCGCCCAGAAGTTATCCGACGTGGGGATACGGATGATGCGCTCTTCCGGCAGGCCGGCGATCTTGCGCCACAGACCGAATGCCTCGTCGTCCGTGTGGTAAACGGTAGCCGTCAGACGCGCGGGATCGATGCCCCATTCCTTGGTCAGCAGCGTCCACGCATGCTCGATCGCCTGATCCTTGAAATAATCGCCAAAGCTGAAATTGCCGAGCATCTCGAAGAAAGTGTGGTGGCGCGCGGTGTAACCGACATTGTCGAGATCGTTGTGCTTGCCCCCTGCCCGAACGCACTTCTGCGAGCTGGTGGCGGTTTGCGCGGGCGGCGTTTCCAGCCCGGTGAATACGTTTTTGAACGGCACCATGCCGGCATTGACGAACATCAATGTCGGATCATTGTGCGGCACAAGCGGTGCGCTGGGCACTTCGCGGTGGCCCGCAGCTGCGAAGTGATCGAGGAAGCTGCGGCGGATGTCGTTGGTCGATTGCATGGTGGTGAGCGAATTAGGCGCTGGCGGCGCGCGCGACAAGCGGTGAGTGCATGAAGCTGAAGAGCCGAGCCGCTCTAGGCCCGATCATGCAGGGGCCTTCGCGCTGACGAGCCACGCCCCTGCTTTCATCAAGACCATGCTTCCATCGCGGTGCTGGGCAAGCAAGGCGCGCAGGTCCTCGGAAAATTGCGCACGTTCGGCTGCATGCAGTTGCGCCGCAGCGCGTGCCGCGGGACCGATCGACAAAAAGAACGAATGCGCATCCTCCACCGGATCATCGCCTGTTCCGGCCACATAGGGATAATCGAAGCTTTCAAACTCGACATCTTCCCAACCGGCGCGCTCCATCATCGCGCGGGTGCGTTTCGCGTCGGCAAAGGCGAAGGGCCCCGGCCCTGCGGGTTGAGAAGAGGAACCGCCGGGCACCAGAGCGGAAAGCTCGGCGGCCCAGGCATTTTCGGAGACACTGCGGAAACAGCTGAATACGAGGTGCGCGCCAGGCGCAGCGCTTTCGCGCATATTGGCGAACGCCGCCTGCGGGTCGTCAAAAAACATCACGCCGTGACGGGAAACGATAAGGTCCGGCGCCTGATCGGGTGACGGGGGAACCCAACTTGCGGCGTCGGCCATTTCGAACGAAACGTTTGCCCGCTTTTCCCCGCGCTGTTTGGCCACTGCGATGAGCGTTTCGCTGATATCGATGCCATGGATACTCGCACCGGTATGGCCCCTGGCAAGCGCGAGCGAGATCTCTCCCGCGCCGCAGCCGACATCGAGTGCCCGGGAAAAACCGCCCTCGCTTGCAAGACCCAGCAAACGGTCGGTCAATGCGGAGAAGCTGCGGTCGGTGCGCGACCATTCGCTGGCCCAGCTTTCGCCGACACGGCCTTGCCAGTCGCTCTTATCAGTCATGCTTCGCAATCATTGCAGTCGTATCCTGTCCATCGGCCGTCGCGGCCTAGACGCCATTGAGGCCTAAGCCAAGGTTCCAGCAACTGCTATGACGGCAGGTGCGATAAGCCAAAGAAAAGCCGGCGCGAAGCCCCCATTCTGGAGCACCGCGCCGGCTCATCCCTTTAAACCAGCGCCGCCCGGCGGACAGCGCATAATCGTGGAAACTCAGTCCTCGGCTTCGTCTTCCGCATCGGGACCGGTCATCATTTCTTCGGCCACTTCATCGGTCTTGCCGCGAATGGTCGCTTCCAGTTTGTCGGCCATTTCGGGATTCTCCTTGAGGAATGTCTTCGCATTCTCGCGGCCCTGCCCGATGCGCACGCTGTCATAGCTGAACCAGCTGCCCGACTTCTCGACCACACCGGCTTTCACGCCAAGATCGAGAATCTCGCCCAGTTTCGAAATGCCCTGACCATACATGATGTCGAACTCGACCTGCTTGAACGGCGGGGCAACCTTGTTCTTCACCACTTTGACGCGGGTGGAATTGCCGACCACCTCGTCGCGGTCCTTGATCTGGCCGGTGCGGCGGATGTCGAGCCGGACAGAGGCGTAGAATTTGAGCGCATTGCCGCCTGTCGTGACTTCGGGATTACCGTACATCACGCCGATTTTCATCCGCAGCTGGTTGATGAAAATCACCATGCATTTGGAACGGTTGATCGACCCGGTAAGCTTGCGCAGGCTCTGGGACATTAGGCGCGCCTGAAGGCCGACATGCGAATCGCCCATCTCACCTTCAATCTCGGCGCGGGGGACCAGCGCGGCCACCGAGTCGACCACCAGCACGTCGATGGCATTGGAGCGCACCAGCGTGTCGGTAATTTCAAGCGCCTGCTCGCCCGTATCGGGCTGCGAGACGATCAGCTCGTCGACATCCACGCCCAGCTTCTTCGCATAGACGGGATCAAGGGCATGTTCGGCATCGACGAAGGCTGCGGTGCCGCCGTTCTTCTGCGCCTCTGCAATCACGTGCAGGGCGAGGGTCGTTTTGCCCGAGCTTTCCGGCCCGTACACCTCGATAACGCGGCCTTTTGGCAGGCCGCCAATACCCAGAGCAATGTCGAGGCCCAGCGAGCCGGTCGAAATCGCTTCGACATTCATGGCTTCGCGGCTGCCCAGCTTCATGGCCGAGCCCTTGCCGAATGCGCGATCAATCTGCGCGAGTGCGGCGTCGAGCGCCTTCTGACGGTCCACGGTTTTTTCCTTATCAACCAGTTTTAGATTGGCGGACATCGCACGCTCTCCCTGACTTGCCTAGGGGCCCATCGCCCTTATCGACGGAAGCGTATGTATCGGCTTTGTTCCACAAGAACAAGAGTGGAACGGAAATTTATTCCACAGCGCTTGGCGGGGCGCTCCGGGCGGCTGCCCTTGTGCCGATCACTTCGCCGGCTTTCTGCGAGATTTGCTGCACGCTGAAGGGTTTTGCGATAAAGTGCATGTCGGGCACATCGATGTCCTTGCGCAGCTGCTCCTCAGCATAGCCGGACATGAAAAGGATCGGGATATCGGGCGTCACGCGGCGGATGCCCTTGGCCATGGTCGGCCCGTCCATTCCCGGCATCACCACATCGGACACCACCAGATCGAAGGGCTTGCTATTGGCAAATGCAGCCAGCCCCTCCTCGCCATCGGCACACGCCGTCACGTCGAAGCCGGCGCGCGACAGAGCACGCTCTGCGACGGCGCGGACCATGTCCTCATCTTCAACCAAAAGTACGCGTCCGCCTGCGGCCCACTCGCCTGCGCGTTCCGGCGCAGGAGCAGGTTTGGGATCCACCCGTCCCCGGTGGACCGGGAAATACAGGGTAAAGCGCGCACCCCGTTTGCCGCCCTGCCCGCCATCGACATTGTCGGCAAAGATGAAGCCGCCCGATTGTTTGACGATGCCATACACGGTGGAGAGGCCGAGGCCGGTGCCCTTCCCCTGCTCCTTCGTGGTGAAGAAGGGTTCGAAAATCTTGCCCAGCACATCTTCGGGAATACCCCCGCCCGTGTCCTGCACGATGAGCGCTGTGTAGTCCCCGACAGGCAAGATGTCGGAGCCCATCGCCCGCACATCCTTGGCCGTAATTCGCCGCGTCGCCATTGATAGCCTGCCTGAGCCATCGCCGCGCGACTGGATCGCATCGCGGGCGTTAACCGCCAGATTGACGATCACCTGCTCCAGCTGTCCGGGATCGGCGCGCACCGGGCCAAGATCGCGGTCGTGCCGAACGGAAAACTCGATCCGCTCCCCCATCAGGCGCTTGAGAAGCTGGCTCACTTCGCTGACCACGTCGGGCAATTGCAGCACTTCGGGTTTCAGCGTTTGCTGGCGGCTGAAGGCAAGCAATTGCCGCGTCAGGCTGGCGGCACGGTTGGAATTGGCGCGGATTTGCTGGATGTCATCGTAATCGCTGTCGCCCGGCGTATGGCGCAGCAGCATCAGATCGCAATAGCCGATGATCGCGGTCAGCACATTGTTGAAATCATGCGCAACGCCGCCTGCCAGCTGACCGACAGCCTGCATCTTTGTCGCCTGCGCCACCTGCCGCTTCAGTCTCGTTTCCTCGCTGGTATCGGCGAGGCTGAGCAGGACCGCCGGTTCGCCCAGCCCGCGCACGCCGGCAAGGCCGATGGACACAGGGTCCTCGGGAGCATGGCGCAAGCGGATGGCCATATCGCCATTATTCGCCGAACCGCGCGCAAAGCGCCGTACCGCGTCGGCCAGCGCGCTCTTGTCTTCTGCCACCACCAGATCGGACGGGTATTGCGGCAATCCGCGTTCCTCCCGGTCGGCTGCGCGCAAGAAAGGCGCGTTGGCAAACAGCAGGCGTCCATCCCGGTCCGCCATGGCGAGGCCGAGCGGCAAGGCTCCCAGAAGCGCTTCTAGTTCCGGGGCGGCGGGGTCTGCACTATCGCTCGCCCCGACGCCGACACCGTGTTCCAGCAGCATCATGAGCGAAGGCGCAGCATCGGCATTCGCAGCGACTGCGTCGTCAATCGAATTGAGCGGCACATGGACCAGACGGTTGGGCGTCCCGCGCCGCCCTTCCCGCTCGAAATAGATGCGGTCCTGTTCGTCGGTCCGCAGGAAGCTGACAAATTCCTGCCCGGCCAGCGTGGCGCCTTCATCGCCCGATGCACGGCGGGCAAAGCCGGGGGCCGCAGCGCGGATGGTGCCGTCCGGCCCGACCAGCGCGATCTCGATACCGGCGCGGGTCAACACCTTGCCCAGCGGCCCGGCAACCTGCCGCGCAATGTCGGTCGCAATGTCATCCTCGCCCCGCGCGGTGAAGCGCCAGACCAGATAATCATCGCCCCGCCCGGCGCGCTTCGCGCTCGCCTGCCAATGGCGCTTGCCATCGCGGCTATCCAACCGCGGAGCCTCGGCCTCGCCGTCCCGCCATGCCTCGCGCGCCAACACCATCAAGGCCTCTTGCGACCCCTTGTCGAGCGCGAGATTGGGCGGCGCGACATCTTCCCCGAATTGGGCAACATAGACAGAACTGGCGCAGACCAGCCGGTTGGCCTTGTCTGTGATCGCGACCGCTGTATCGGGCCGCTCGATCGCCTGAACCGTGACCGACCAGTCGGGCAAGGCGAGCCCTTGCGCAGCCGGTTCAGGGCGCAACCGAACGAGCGCAAAGCCCAGCACGACCAGGGTCGCCAGACCGCCAGCGTAGGCCGCTGTCAGCAGCGGAACTTCGCTCACAAACCAGACCGCAGCGATGCTGGCAATGAGCGCCAGACCAAGCGCGGCCCAGCCGAGCCAGCCAACGGCAGCGAGCCCCTTGTCAGATTGTCCGTCCAGAAATGCCATCAGCTCGCGCTGTTCTCGCCCGGCCCTGACTGAGCGGCGTTCAGCCTTTCATCGAGGCGTTTCTCCAGCCGGCGAAGGCGTTTTGTCCGGCGCTGCGCAACGCGCCAACGCCAGAACCAGCCTGCCACCAGATAGCCGACCGCCGCCGAAACGACCGCCAGAACCACAAACCCGAATACAGTGACGCCCGCTGCCTCGAAGAAGCCGCTAAAGGTCCGCCAGCTCTCCGAATTGACCTGCCCCTCCATAGTGCCGGAACCGATATCCCGGTCGATATCCAGCATCACCTTTCCGACGCGGTTGGCGATCACCACCCAGAACGGGAAAGTGAAGGGATTGGTTACGAAAGTCACCAGCGCGGCCAATGGAACATTCGCCCGGGCGGGCAGCGCCATAAAGGCCGCCAGAAAAATCTGGCCGAGCGGAATGATAAACCCGCAAAACAGACCCAGCGCGATCCCGCGCGGGACCGAGCGGCGGGTAAAACGCCAGAGTTCCGGGCTCAGGAAACGATGGGCAATGGGCGCAAGATATTTGTTGCGCGCCATCTCGTCGCGTGAGGGCATATGCTCGCGCAACCAGTCGGCCAGAAATGTCTTGCTACCAAAGCTCATAACAGGCCCCGGCTCATGCTCGCCTGCGGCCCTGCTTTCAAGACTGAACCGGAGGAGAAAGGCGCGATCTGCATAGGAACGATATGGTTAGCACATGAGCTATGGCCAACCGATGAATCGCCAGACCGTTCAATAAAGTTCTACGAGACGCGAAAAATGGCGATTGGCGGCGCGTCTTGTCAGCCCTGCTCGCGCATAATCCGGGCCTTGTCCCGCTTCCAGTCGCGGTCTTTGATATAATCGCGCTTGTCTTTCGCCTGACGCCCTTTTGCCAGCGCCAGTTCGACCTTCGCGCGGCCCGTCTTGTTGAAATAGATCGACATCGGGACCAGCGTCATGCCCTTGCGCTCCACCGCGCCAAGCAACCGCTCGATCTCGCGCGCATGGAGCAGAAGCTTGCGCGGGCGGCGGGCTTCGTGATTGTTCCGGTTGCCGTGGCTGAATTCGGGGATGTTGGCATTGATCAGCCACGCCTGCCCGTCGCGCACCTCGGCATAGCTTTCGGCAATGGTCGCCTCGCCTGCGCGCAGGGCCTTCACCTCGGTCCCCTGCAGCGCAATGCCGGCCTCGAACTTGTCCTCGATGGCATAGTCGAACTTCGCCCGCCGGTTCTCGGCGACGGTCTTCTGTTTGTCGAAGGTCTCGGGTTTGGGGCGTGCCATGGTTGGGGCCATGTAGGGGCTGAAGGAGCGCGGGGAAAGGCCCTGCTACTCCACCAGCCTTACTCTACCAGATCGCCGGGCAGGCTCGGTTCACTGAGCAGGCGCTCCATCCGGTCCCACCGCGTGGCCTCGTCCGGCGCACTGCGTTCGATCCAGTCGCGCACCATGTCGCGGCCCAGTCCGTAATTTATGATGTAACTGCGATAAGTGTCTGTGAACCTGAGTGATTGCGCGGCGCGCTCGGGCGAGACCAGCTGGTATTTCTGCAGCAGCGCGGTGGCTTCCTCGGTCGAGATGTCGCCCGCGAGATAGGCGGATGCAATCGTGTAACGGGCAGGCCCCAGATCGACGAGCGCGCGTTTGAGCGCGGCATATTGCGCCAGATCATCGGTGGGCAGCCCGGCCAGCGGTGCCAGAACCTCGCTTTCAAACGCAGTCTGTTCCTCTTCGCTGAATGCCAGCCTGATCCCGTAATTGGCCGATCCTTCGGCAATCAGCGATTGCGGGGAGTAGAGCGGATAAACCGAAAACTCGGTCCAACCGCGATCATTGACGAGGTTCTTCTCCAGCAGCGCGTTGAAGGCGTGATGGCCGGGATACCCCTCGTGGCAGCCCAGATCGACCGCGCGGTCCAGCCGGATCGGGAGGTCCGTATTGACCTCGATCTTGGAGGCGTATTGCCCCTGATAGTAATTGTACCCGCTCCATGGTTTGTCGGTCACGAAAGCCAGTGTGAAGCTTTCCGACCCGGGCATCGCGATATGGGCGAGCGTGCGCCGTTTGCATTCGGCGATCGAGGCGTCGAAAACGGCCTTCAGACGATCAGCGGGAATGTTGAAGCGATTGCGATAGTTGTCGAGCCGTTGCCATAATGGCCCATCGTTCTCTTCGGTTCGGGGAACCAGCTTCTCGATATTGGCAATCGTCGCATCGAAGCTTTCGAGCGGTGGCAATTTCGGCGTAACACCGAACAAGCCCTCCGCTTCCTCGACAAACGAGAGCTCCGCCCCCTGCATCATCCGCAAACGGGTGTAGGCCGCAGTCAGCTGGGCGACCAGAAACCGCGCCCGGCGCTCGTCCATGCTGGTGCCCTCCATACCGTCATCGGCATATCGCTCCACCCGCTTGCGCAGCGCCGCCGTCAGGATTTCGAGCTGCGGAAGGCCTTTCTCGGACAGCTCCACCACAGAGCGCTCGCGCAGCTCCTCTGGCCCGTAATAGGCGTCGATATAGCCCGCCTCTTTCTCGCCAATCGCCAGTTGCAGGGCGACGTAATCCTGCGCCAGCGTATCAAGCGTCTCTTCAGGCTGCGGCAGCGTGGCGCAGGAGGCGAGCGCGAGGGCAGAGCCAATCGAGAACAGCGCGCGCATCATGCGATCCCCGCATGGGCCAGCGCTTCGTCGACGGCGGCGCGGGAGGCTTCGCTCGCATTTGTCAGCGGCAGGCGCACATCGGGCATGACCCAGTCATGCACCCGGCTGAGCGCATATTTGACCGGTGCCGGACTGGCGTCGGAGAACATCGCATAGTGCAGCGGGAACAGCCGGTCGTTCAGCTCGCGCGCCTTCACCAGATCGTTAGCAGCAATGGCTTCGTGAAACTCTGCACACAGAGAAGGCGCGACGTTGGCGGTGACGGAAATGCACCCCGCCCCGCCCGCAGCCGAATGCGGCAGCCACAGCTCGTCATTGCCCGATAGCTGGCAGAATTTCTCGTCCAGCCCCATCCGGTGATCGGCGACACGCGACAGGTCGCCGCTCGCGTCTTTGATCGCCACAATGCGGTCGGGGAAGGCGCGGACCAGTTCGACCACGGTCTCATCCTCGATATCAGTCACTGTCCGGCTGGGCACATTGTAGAGCACGATCGGCAGATCGCTGTTCTGCGCCAAATGGCTGAAATGCGCGATCAGGCCCGCCTGACTGGGGCGGTTGTAATAGGGCGCCACGCATAGCCCCGCCGCTGCGCCCGCCTTCTGCGCAAATTGCATATGCAGCAGGGCGTTGCGCGTGTCGTTCGATCCGCAGCCGGCGATCACCGGCACGCGGCCAGCGGCCTGCTCCACGCACACCTCGATCACCCGGTGATGCTCGGCATTGGAGATGGTCGAGGCTTCGCCCGTGGTGCCGCAGGGGACCAGAGCCTTCGATCCGCTATCGATTTGCCAGTCGACCAGCCGCCGGAAAGCGGCCTCGTCAAACGCTCCGTCGCGAAAAGGAGTCACAAGAGCGGGAATAGAGCCAGTAAACATTTGCCGTGCACCTGCATTGGTTTAGGGCGCATCGCATCGATGGCCCGGTTGCGGGTTTGTCGCCCTTATTCAGTCCCTACTAAGGAGACGCCGGACATGGTGTCCAGCATGAACAGACTTCCCCTGATTGCCGCCCTCCTCGCCGGCACCGCCGCGATGGTCCCCCTCGCCCCCGTCAGCGCGCAAAGCGGCGACACTTACAGCGCCCGCGCCGGTCTGGTGGCGCAGCAGCCCACCCGCATGGCCGAGGCCGTGAACCGGTGGGAATATCTGATCGGGCAGCGCAATCTGTCCTTCGATCAATATGCCGGATTCCTGCTGCGCTATCCCGATTTTCCTCAAGCGGAAACGCTGCAGACCCGCGCGGAGAATGCACTCGATGATTCGGTTGCATCGCCAGAGCAGCTGGTGGCGTATTTCGATGCGCTGCCTCCGGTCACCAATTCGGGCAAGGCGCGCTATGCCCTGGCTCTCGCCACGCTGAACCGGCCGGAAGCATTCGAGATCGCGCGCGAAGCATGGCGCGGCGGCAATATGAGCGGGACGGCAGAAGCCTATATGATGGGCCTGTTCTCGTCGCGCTTCACACAGGATGACCACGACGCGCGGATGGATGCGCTGCTGTGGCAGCGTGACGCCGAAGCGGCGGCGCGGCAGATTGCCTATGTGCCCGCAGCCAAGCGTAATCTCTACATGGCGCGGCTGGCCATCGTGCAGGGCGAGACGCCCGCACAGGCAGGTTTGAGCGTGCCTCCCGAAGCGCGCGGCGATGCGGGCTATGTCTACAATCTGGCGCGGCACTACCGCGTGAACCGGCAGAACCAGCAGGCCGTCTCGCTGCTTTCCAGCCGCCCGGCCTTTTCCGCCCCCGCATTTGATGGCGAGGTCATGGTCGGCGAATTGCTACGCGTGGCTAAGGGCGCCAGCGCAGGCGACACCATTCGCATCGCGCAGCGGGTCGATGATGTCTTTCCCGCCGGTACCGATATCAGCAAGGAAAGCTATCGCACCCGCGACGATTACACCTCGCTGATGTGGGCAGGCGGCACCAACGCCCTGTGGCGCATGGGCGACGGGCGCACAGCCGCACCGCTGTTCTATCGTTATGGTGCGGCGGCCCAGACCCCGCAAACCCGCTCCAAGGGCTTTTACTGGGCTGGCCTCGCAAGCCAGCGCGGCGGCGATATGGCGGAGGCCAATCGCTATTACGAGATGGCAGCGAGCTATCCCGAGCGGTTTTATGGCCAGCTCGCCCTCGCCCAATTGGGCCGCAGCGTGCCGGTTGCGCAACTGGCATCGGGAGCGAATGCGCAGCCGACGCCGGAGCAGCGCGAAGCCTTCCAGAACAGCTCCATCGCCAATGCTGTGCGGCAGGTGGCGCGCGGCGCCCCGTGGCGCACCGGCATCCGGTTCTACCAGCAGGTCGCCCGCAGTGCCGACACTCCGGCAGAGCACCAGCTAGTGGCCGACCTCGCCCTAGAAACCGGGCGACGTGATCTGGCTGTGAATGTGACCGAGGCAGCCGGAGCCGATGCAATCGATGGTTTCATTGCGCAGGGCTTTCCGCTGCTCCAGACCCCTCCGGGATCGAACTGGACCTTCGTGCACGCCATTGCGCGGCAGGAAAGCCAGTTCGCCCAGAACGCCATCAGCCATGCTGGTGCGCGCGGCCTGATGCAGCTGATGCCGGGCACTGCGCGCGAGCAATCGGGCATGCTGGGCATGAGCTATCGCCAGAGCGATCTGATCAACAGCCCGAGCTACAACATCCAGCTGGGCAACGCTTATTTCGCGCGGATGATGAGCTATTATAACGGCAGCTATCCGCTTGCGATTGCGGCCTATAATGCCGGACCGGGCAATGTGAACAAGTGGCTGCGCTCCAATGGCGATCCGCGCAATGGCTCGATCGACTGGCTGACCTGGATCGAACGGATCCCGATTTTCGAGACCAAGAACTATGTCCAGCGGGTGATCGAGAACGCTGCGGTTTACGAGCATCTTTATCCCGAGCGTGCGGAATTCGGCCGAGCGCGCATGGCGAACGAGTTCCTGCGCTGAGATGAAACGGCTGGTTGCAGGGGCGAGCATGGCGGGGCTGCTGGCGGCCGCGCTCGCCCTCCCCGCTCCTGCCTTAGCGCGGGATTCGCTGGGTATCTTCGGGGATTGGGGCGCGTTTATCGATCCCCGGACACCGCGCTGCTACGCTATCGCAAAGGCCGCGCCTAGCAGGCTGCAACGCGATCATAAGCCCTATGCCAGCATCGGCACATGGCCGGGCCGCAATGTGCGCGGGCAGGTCCATTTCCGCCTCTCGCGCAATATGTCTACAGGCCGCCCGATCCGTCTGGTGCTGGGCGACCGGACATTTGAACTGGTCGGCAGCGGCGCCGATGCGTGGGCCAAGGACAAGGCCATGGATGCTGCTATCATCGCCGCAATGCGTGCCGCCGGGTCCATGACGATCAGCGCCAGCGACGCCAATGGCAGGCGCTTTTCCAACACCTACGACCTCGACGGCGTGGCCACCGCGATGGACGCCGCGACGGTGGGCTGCGCGAACCTGTAAGGCGCCATCTGGCGTTCCGCGCCGCATACGCCTATATCGGGGCTTCCCATGCCAGACACAGCCGCCATGCCCATTCCCGGACAGATCGATCCGGTCCCCACCTCGCGCCCGATCACGCCGCGTGCCGATGGCCGCATCGACGTGCTCGGCATCCCGCGCGAGGCGATCCGCGATCTGTTTGTCGAGGCCGGGCTGGACGCAAAGCAAGCCAAGCTGCGCGCCAAGCAAGTCTATCACTGGCTGTATCACCGGGGTGCGACCGAATTCGCGGCGATGACCGATATTTCCAAAGCCATGCGCCCGTGGCTGGAAGAACGCTTTGTCATTGGCCGTCCTGAGGTAGTCGAGGCCCAGCATTCCACCGATGGGACGCGCAAATGGCTGCTCAAAACAGCCGATGGTCACGAGTTCGAAATGGTCTTTATCCCCGATGCCGATCGGGGGACCCTGTGCGTCTCCAGCCAGGTCGGCTGCACGCTCAATTGCACTTTCTGCCACACCGGAACGATGCGGCTGGTGCGCAATCTGACTCCCGGAGAGATTGTCGGTCAGGTAATGCTGGCCCGCGACAGTCTGGGTGAATGGCCGAAGGGCAAGATGGATTTCGCGGAGGATGCCGACGAAACCGAATACCGCGCCGATGGCCGTCTTCTCACGAATATCGTGATGATGGGCATGGGCGAGCCGCTGTATAATTTCGATAATGTCCGCGATGCGCTGCGGCTGGTGATGGACGGCGAAGGGCTTGCTTTGTCGAAGCGGCGCATCACTTTGTCGACCAGCGGAGTGGTGCCCGCCATGGCCCGTTGCGGCGAGGAAATCGGCGTCAATCTGGCGGTTTCGCTCCACGCAGTGAGCAAGGAAGTGCGCGACGAAATTGTCCCGATCAACCGCAAATACGGGCTGGAGGAATTGCTGCAGGCCTGCGCCGATTACCCCGGCGCCTCTAACGCCCGGCGCATAACATTCGAGTATGTGATGCTAAAGGACAAGAACGACAGCGACGAAGACGCGCATGAACTGGTGCGTTTGCTGCGTGAATACGATCTGCCGGCGAAAGTGAACCTGATTCCGTTCAATCCATGGCCCGGCAGCGTCTACGAATGCTCCACGCCGGAACGCATCCGCTCCTTTTCCAACATCGTTTTCGAAGGCGGCATCAGCGCTCCGGTTCGCACTCCGCGCGGGCGCGATATCGATGCGGCGTGTGGTCAGCTGAAAACGGCGGCGGAGAAAAAGAGCCGCGCGCAGCTGGACCGCGAGGCGGCCGAGGCAGAGGCGACCGCGGCTTGAATTTCGACCCGGCCACCATCGACTATTACGAAGCGGCCGCACCGCATTATACCGCCAGCACCGCGCAAGACCGGCACCGGCATCTCGATCCGTTTCTGGACCGGCTGACATCCGACGCACATATTCTGGAGCTTGGCTGCGGATGCGGGGCGGATGCTGCGCATATTGAGAAGCGCGGTTTTGATCTCGACGCCACCGACGGCACACGCGCCATGGTTCGCAAGACCAAGGAGCGCTTCGGGATCGAGGCGCGGGTGATGCGCTTCGATGAGTTGGATGCGCACGCTGCCTATGATGCCGTGTGGGCGCATGCCGCGCTGCTGCATGCCCCGCGCGATGCACTTCCCGACATTCTGAGCAAGATCTTTGCCGCGCTCAAACCCAGCGGGCTGCACTTCGCCAATTACAAGCTGGGCGATGCAGATCACCCCGACGAAGGCCGCGATCCGCTGGGCCGCTGGACCAACCTGCCGAGCGCGGAATGGCTCATAACGGCTTACGAAGACGCAGGCTTCGCAATCGTCGAGAACGACCAATACACCGGCAATGGCAGCGACGGCGTAGTGCGCGAATGGCTTGCCCTCACAGTACGCAAGCCATCGGAGGATCAGAAATGAAAACCACCGTCGACGCCATCTGCATCGGTCAGCCGCGCCCGTTCAATGGCGCGGAGATGAGCGCGATTGGCAAACTGCCTGCCGACGGCCCGCTGGACATTCGCAGCTTTGGTATCGTGGGAGACATGGTCGCCGACCCGAAAGTGCATGGCGGACCCGACATGGCCGTGCATCTTTACCCGCGCGACCACTACGCGTGGTGGCGCGAGCAGATCGGGCCGCATCCTCTGCTCGATAGCGCGAATGCCTTTGGCGAGAACATCGTGGCCAGCAATATCGACGACAGCGTTGTCCATATCGGCGATCGTTTCCGCCTCGGCAGTGCGCTGCTGGAAATCAGCCAGCCGCGCCAGCCCTGCTGGAAGATCGAGCATCACTTCGGCACCAAAGGCATGGTCGCAAAGATCGTCACCAGTCACCGCTGCGGATGGTATTTCCGCGTGCTGGAGGAAGGCACGGCGCAGGCTGGCGACACTCTGGAACGGGTAGAAGAAGGCCACACGGATTGGTCCGTCGCGCGGCTGTTCGCCAAATTGTACGACAAGGCGCACAAGGCCTCGGCAGACGAATTGCGGGAAATCGCAGCGCTCGATCGGCTGTGCGATTTGTGGCGCAACAAGGTGCGCGAGGCGATCGCAGACTAACGCCTTGTCCTGCCGATTGGCTCGGCTCATCGCGGATTACGCCTGAAATCAAGGCGTTCAGCTGACGTTGTGGACCCGAAACGCTTGCAATGCATTCTGTCTGCATACCGTCCCAGTCGAAAGGACCAGACAATGAAGACATTCGCATTCGCCATCGCCGCATCGGCAATGACCCTCACCGGCGTTGCCGCCACGCCTGCGCTGGCCGATCCGCCAGCCCATGCCAAAGCCTATGGCAAGCGCGCCAAAGACGCCCGCATCTATGACGCGCAGGGCCGTTATCTCGAGCCCCGCCGGATCAATCGCCATGACCGTGTATGGCGCGGGAATGACGGCCGCTATTACTGCCGCCGCGACAATGGCACCACGGGTCTGGTGATCGGGGCCGGCGTAGGCGCTCTTGCCGGACGCGAGCTGGCGCGCGACCGGACGCTGGGCGCTGTGATCGGCGCTGTGGCAGGCGGACTGCTCGGCCGCGAAATCGACCGGGGTAGCCTTAGCTGCCGCTGATCTGCTGATCTCACACTGACAAAGAAGGGCGCGTTCTTCCGATGGGAAGAGCGCGCCCTTTTTTGTGCATATGTGCGCTGCTGCGCTCTCACCGCTTTCCACCTTGGCTCTGCCGTGCTCAAAGGGGGTGTGCACACACAGAACCCATCGCAATTGCCGGCTGTCCTGGTTACCGGCGGAGCGCAGCGGATCGGCGCCGGTCTCAGCCGCGCTTTCGGCGAAGCGGGCTGGCATGTCGTGATCCACTATCGCAACAGCGGCGCGCAGGCAGAGGCGCTCGCCGCCAGCCTGCCCAGCGCGGAGACGATTGGCTTCGATCTGGCGGATGCCGATGCGCTGGCCAATGCGGTGCAGTCCCTTGCCGGGCGCCTAGCCGATTGGCGCGCGCTGGTGAACTGCGCGTCGGTCTTCGCCTATGACAGTGTAACCGGGCTGGACCCTGCGACGTATAATCAGGCCATGACCGTCAATGCTCTTGCCTCCGTAACCCTTGCCCAGGGGTTTCTGAAACACGCGCGGGCATCCGGCGGACGGCGGGTGATCCAGTTTACCGATATGAAGCTGGAAAACACCAATCCCGATTTCTTCAGCTACACGATGAGCAAGCACGCCGTGGCCGGAGCCATTCCGATGCTGGCCATGGCGCTGCCCGATGCGCGTGACCGGATCTACGGCCTCGCACCCGGCGCGATCCTCGCCAGCCACGATCAGGTGGAGGAGGAAACCGATGTCTCCCACCGCCTGAACCTGCTGAACCGCAAGACCGGTCTGGAAGAGATCACCGACACAGCGCTGTTCATGACCGGGGGCTGGCTGGAAAGCGGCACCACGGTGTTCGTGGACAGCGGGCAGCATTTGCTGCGTCAATCGCGAGACGTAATCTATCTTGCACGGGAGGGGAGCCCAGCATGACAAAACCAGCGAAGAAGCACGCGTTAGCCACACGGCTATGGCACTGGACCAACCTGATCTGCATCGTAGTGCTGTTCATGTCCGGCCTGAACATCAGCAACGGCCACCGCCGCCTCTATTGGGGCGATTGGGGCTTTGCGCCGGAACATGCATGGCTGGAAGTGCCGCGCTTCCCCGGCTGGATGACCATTCCCGACTATTACAGCCTGTCGCAGGCGCGTGACTGGCATATCCTGACGGCATGGCCCTTCGCGCTTGCGCTGCTCCTGATGTGGATCGCCATGCTGGTGAACCGCCATTTCCAGCGCGACATCACCACCACCCGCCGTGAATGGAAACCCGCCGCGGTGTGGGCCGACATCAAGGCGCATCTCCGGTTCGATTTCGAGCATGCCGGGGGCAAGTACAACTTCCTGCAGAAGGTCGCCTATGGCCTCGTCTTCGGCGTGTTCCTGCCGATGATGGTGTTTACCGGCATGGCGATCAGCCCCGGCGTAGAGCCTTGGCTCGGCTGGCTGACCGAGGTGCTGGGAGGCCGGCAGAGCGCGCGTTCGCTGCACTTCATCTTCGCATGGGCGGTGTTCGGTTTCTTCGTGATCCATGTGGCGCTGGTGATCGTCCACAAACCGCTGCATCACTTGCGCGGAATGATAACCGGCGGACGGCTGGAGGAAAGCGACAAGCCCGCGGCAGACATCAAAGGGGAAACGACATGAAACGGCGCAACTTCCTCATCGCGATAGGCGCAGGCTTTGTCGCAGGGTGCCAGAAAATCGGCGATACCGCTCCGGGCAAGACTTTGCTGGAGGCCGCGCCCAATTGGCACAAGGCCGTGCACGATGCGCTTGGCGGGCGCACTGCACTTGCCCCTGAATTCGGGCCCGAAGACGTGTCGCCCTATTTCCGTGGCAATGGCTCCACCAATCCGACCAATGGCGACTATCAGGCACAGGCCGAGGCCGAGTTCGCCAATTGGGAAATCGCGGTTGGCGGCATGGTCGACAATCCGATGCGCCTGACGATGGCCAATTTGCGCGCCCTGCCCCAGCGCACGCAGATCACCCGGCACGACTGCGTAGAAGGGTGGAGCGCGATCGGCGAGTGGACCGGACCGCAGCTGTCCACCATTCTCGATGAAGCCAAAGTGCAGGACGGCGCGCGCTTTATCGTGTTCCGCTGCGCCGACAATCTGAACGGGGACGACTATTACGAAAGCGTCGACATGCTCGACGCGTATCACCCGCAAACTATCGTGGCGCACAAGCTCAATGGTGAGGATTTGCCGATCAAGAACGGCGCCCCCGCCCGCATGCGGATCGAGCGGCAGCTGGGCTACAAACACGCCAAATATGTGACGGGGATCGAGGCTGTCGCCAGCCTGGACGGTATCGGCGAAGGCAAAGGCGGGTATTGGGAAGACCGTGCCGGTTACCAATGGTATGCCGGCGTCTGATCAGTCCTCCGGATACAGGCGGAGCATGGCCTCCCAGTCGTTGCGGATCATCTCCTCCAGCACATCCATGTCCACATCGGCCAGCTTGTTGATGTAGAGGCAGCTTTTGCCGGTCTTGTGCTTACCGAGCTTTGTCAGCAAGGCATCACGCCTCTCGCCCGTCAGCTCGTCGCAATATCCGCCCATCAGATACAGCGAGTGCTTGGCCTTGCGGGGGCTGAAACCGGTCCGCAGCCAACGCACTTTGCGCCCGCTGGAATAGGTGGTGCGATAGGAGCCATAGCCCACGATGCTGGGGCCCCACATGGCCGGTTCGTGCCCGGTAATGCGGCGGAACAGGGCATCGATTTCAAACGCATCGTCGCGCTTTGCAGGTGGCTCGACCGCTTCCAGAAAGTCGGCTGGGTTGATTTTGGTTTGCTGGGTCTTTGCTTCGGCCATGGGGCGCCTCCTAGCGCGGTTATGGGCATTGCGCCAATTTATGGCATAGATGGCGCCCTTGGTCGCACAGCGGATCATCAGGGGGAGAAAGAATGAGCGTCCGGCTTCTCAAGAAACTGCTCGGCAGCAAAGTTACCAAAGGCACTCTCGAACTCATCGCGCATGACGGCAGCAGCGAGACGTTCGGCCAGCCCACCGAAGGCTATCCCGATGTCGCTGTCCGGCTGGCTGACAGCAAGGTGGCACGAGACATATTGCTCGATCCGCGTCTGGGCGCAGGGGAATGCTTTATGGATAGCCGCCTGATTGTGGAGCGCGGCGGGATCATGGAGATGGTCCAGCTGATCCGGATGAATACGCCGTGGGAAAAGGGCGGCAGGCTGAAAGCGCCCTCCCCGCTCAAACGCGCGAAGAACCATCTGTCGTTCCTCGCCAATTCGTTCAATCGCCCGGACAGCGCAAAGCGCAATATCGCCCACCACTACGATATCGGCAACGATCTCTACGCGCTGTTTCTGGACGAGGAGCACTGGCAATATAGCTGCGCCTACTGGCCCAATTATCCAGACGGGCCGGAGATGACGCTGGGCGAAGCGCAGGAAGCGAAGCTGGCGCATATTGCCGCCAAGCTCGCACTGGAACCGGGGATGCGCGTGGTCGAGATCGGCTGCGGCTGGGGCGGTCTCGCCATCTATCTGGCGCGCAATTTCGACGTGCATGTGACCGGCATCACGCTGAGCGTCGAGCAGGCCAAGCTGGCGGAGGAGCGCGCCGAAGCCGCCGGCGTGGCCGACAAGATCGACTTCAAACTGATCGACTACCGCGAATTTGCCCGAAGCGGCGAGCAGTTCGACCGCGTGGTCTCCATCGCCATGTTCGAAGCCGTCGGGCAACCGCAATTCGAGACCTATTTCCGGTGCTGCGGCAATCTGATGAAGGAAGATGGTGTGTTTCTGATGCACACGATCGGGCGCATGGGCGGCCCCGGCTCCACCGATGCTTTTACTTCCAAATACATCTTCCCGGGCGGCTATATTCCGGCGCTCAGCGAAACGCTGGCAGCCAGCGAAAAGGTCCGCCTGATCGCCACCGACGTGGAAACGCTGCGGCTGCATTATGCGCCCACTTTGCGGGCGTGGTATGACCGGTGCGAGGCGAACAAGGACGCGATTATCGCCATGTTCGACCAGCGGTTCTACAATATGTGGACCTTCTATCTCGCCGGAGCGACAGCTGCCTTCGAAAGCGGGGGCATGTGCAATTACCAGGTCCAGTATTGCCGCAGCCGCGATGCCCTGCCCATCACGCGGGATTACATACAAGAGAACGAGCGCAAGCTGATGGCCAGGTAGGACTGTGATCGCCGGAAGCCGCCCACTTTCTAAAGACAGCATCTGAACCTCCTTCGCACCTCGCACGACCTTTGGTCATCGCCGCCCATGGCGACCACGCGAAGGAGGAACACATGATCAAGAATTTCACACGCATCGCCCTGATGGCCGGCACCATTGCAATGACCACCACCGCCGCATCGGCCGAGGACACACACGCTATTCTCGCCGGCATGGACTGCGCCGCCGACGAGATGTTTCTCGACCGGACTTCCGGCTCGGAAGACAATTACGGCGGCGCTCTGGACCCGGCCACCCCGCGCGCCAATCTTGCGGATTCCCCGGCCATCGCAAATTACAACACGACAATCGGCGCGACCACCAACCGGCAATACGATCAGGGCGGCAACAACCGCTTCTTCATCGATACGATCCGCAATCTGCGCCCCGCCGGTAAGCAGGCCACGCAGGCGATGTTGCTGATCCGGATGAAATCGACCGGCGGCCAGTTCGATACCGATTCGCTTCTGTTCGGCGACCTGCGCCGTCACGGCGATACGTCGCCCGGCGGCACGGGTCTCATGCAGCCCAGCGATTTCGCCTCGGCCAAGGCCGATAACATGGGCGCCACTGGATGGAGCCAGACGGGCGACATCTATCACGCCGATCTCAGCACCATCATGACCCGCGACGGCAGTCGCTCGCTGCTCGACATTATCAATGCGGGCAATGACCGTTCGCTCGACGTGCTGGTGCAGGACGATGCGAATGTCGACTTCATCAAGATCGCGACCTGCGTCGCACCCTGATCGAGCTCTCGGCAACCATTCTGGCCGCTTCTGTCCCGCACGGACAGGGGCGGCCATTTTGCATCCCGCCTAATCCAGCCCTTTGCAGCCGTCCCCCGCCCTGATACCGGCGGGCGCCTGCACCAATTAGAGGGTTCAAAATGTCGGATGTGAAGCGCGTCGTCCTTGCCTATTCGGGCGGTCTCGACACCAGTGTGATTGCCAAATGGCTGGAAGTGGAGCGCGGCTGCGAGGTCGTGACATTCACCGCCGATCTCGGACAGGGCGAGGAAATCGAGCCGGCCCGCGACAAGGCGCGCGCCATGGGCATTCCTGACAAGCATATCTTCATCGAAGACGTGCGCGAAGAATTTGTCCGCGACTACGTCTTCCCGATGATGCGCGCCAATGCCCGCTATGAAGGCGATTACTTGCTGGGCACCTCCATCGCCCGCCCCCTTATTTCCAAGCGTCTGGTCGAAATCGCCCACGAAACCGGCGCCGATGCGATTGCCCATGGCGCCACCGGTAAAGGCAACGATCAGGTCCGTTTCGAGCTGTCGGCCTATGCGCTCGACCCCGATATCAAGGTCATCGCCCCCTGGCGCGAGTGGGATCTGACCAGTCGCACGGCGCTGATTTCCTGGGCCGAGAAGCACCAAATCGCGGTGCCGAAAGACAAGCGCGGCGAGAGCCCGTTCTCCACCGATGCCAATCTGCTGCACACGTCCTCTGAAGGGAAGGTGCTGGAAGATCCATGGGAAGAGACGCCCGGCTACGTCTATTCGCGCACGGTCGATCCTGAAGACGCGCCCGACGCACCCGAATACATTACCATCGATTTCGAACGCGGCGACGGCGTGGCGCTGAATTGCGAGGCGATGAGCCCGGCCGGGCTTCTGGCCGCCCTCAACGACCTCGGCCGCAAGCACGGCATCGGACGGCTCGATCTGGTCGAGAACCGCTTCGTCGGGATGAAGTCCCGGGGCATGTATGAAACGCCGGGTGGCGAGATTTATGCACGCGCCCATCGCGGGATCGAGCAAATCACGCTGGATGGTGGCGCGGCGCATATGAAGGATGAGCTGATGCCGCGCTATGCCGAGCTCATCTATAACGGCTTCTGGTTCTCGCCCGAGCGCGAAATGCTGCAAGCGGCGATCGATCACAGCCAGCAACGCGTGTCAGGCACCGTGCGTCTGAAGCTGTATAAGGGGAATGCAAGCGTCGTCGGTCGCAAAAGCCCGCAATCGCTCTATTCCGAAGCGCACGTCACTTTCGAGGACGACGCCGGGGCCTATGACCAGCAGGACGCGCACGGCTTTATCCGGCTCAATGCGCTGCGCCTGAAACTGCTGGCGAAGCGAAATTCCGTTACGTAACCCAGGCTTTGCGGCGAAGCGTTGAGTTTTCCACCACCGTCCACAGGCAATATCGCCGAAAGGGGATAACTCGCGCCGTACCCCCTTGCGCGACTCGGAAAACAGGCGCAGCTTCAGTTCATCAGAGAGGCAAGACGACTTCGAAGTTTCAACCCTTAGAGGTTGAAATTACGAGGGAAATCGAACCGAACTGACGTGATGGCTACTGTCCACGCGAAAGAAGAGTGCCTGTTGGAAAAGGCTTAGGCTGGATCCAGAAGGCGCGATGAGGCCGGAGCGAAGTGAAGCGATCACGAGCTGGAAGACCCGGTCGGATAGAGGTGGAACGATGGAAATGCTCTGCATGGAAATCGGCCCGTCACAAGTCTGACCATGACGGGAAAGCCAGTCTCGGTAAGGACCGGACGAGGCCGGTACGAAAGGACACGCGAAAATCTTCGGATGGACGCGAGACCGGACGGCCCCTCAACCGACCGAGCCGGATGCCGGTGCGAGCGCCGGTGACAGAACTGCCCTCCCGGCTTGCCGGAGAAGCAGGGAAACACCTGGCGCCAAGCGCGCTTTGAAACGGCGGACCGCAAGGAAAGCCATGACGAAGTGACCACGCGGCGGTGAGAGTGGGGTCGGCAGCAATGCCGGCCCCATTTGCATTTGGGGGGTCCCCTTGAGGATCTCATCGACGGAACGGGCCGGACCCGCTCGCCCCATCACCCTGAAATCGTGCAGGTTTTCTCCCCCGCGCTCTTGGCCTCGAACGCATCGTCCCGTTTGGTGCCCCGTTTCGTCGCAATTCGGCCACGATTCGGGACGAGTCGCACCGGAACCGCGCCGAGCGACCCCCGCGCCCCTTCACCTGACGTGTGCGTAAGGCGTATATCGCGCCCCATGATGAAGGCACCGTCTCTTTCGCTGTTCGTGCGCCCCGCCCTGCTGGCAGGCGCTGCGACGCTGCTCGCCCTTCCCGCTCAGGCGTCTGCGCCGGGCATCGCGCTCCCGCTGGCCCAGATGGCGGCGGGCGAAGCTGCGGCGACCGATGCCGAGCCTGCTTTCGAGGAAAGCTTCGAGCGGTTTGACGATCTGCCCGACGCGCCTGAACCGGAGGGCAATGTGGTCGATATCGACACGATCGAGCCGCCCATCGAGGTCGAGAAGCCCAAGCCTGCACCCGAGCCCGCCACCAATGCGCGCTCCGGCCGTTCGCTGGGTACCGGTATCGCTTCCTATTACGGTAAGCGGTTCCATGGCCGCCTGACTGCGAATGGCGAGCGGTTCAACATGAACGCGATGACCGCCGCGCACAAAACCTTGCGCTTCGGAACGAAAGTCCGCGTGACCAACCCCCGCAATGGCAAATCGGTCGTGGTGCGCATCAATGATCGCGGCCCGTTCACGCCGGGCCGCACCATCGATCTTAGCCGCGCCGCAGCGCAGAAGATCGGCCTGATCCAGCGCGGCCATGGCCGGGTGAAGCTGGAACAGATCTAGGCGCTAGAGCGAGCCTAGGTCGCAGGCCGTCTAACCGGCAATCGGAATACCATTGACCTGCGCGCAGCTGCGGGTGATGCCCATCACCTTCTCGCGGTCACCGCTAAGCACGTCGGTGATCTCCATGCCCTCCTCGGCAAGCCGGTCCACCATACAGCCGCACAGCGCCTCGCCCTTGGCCGTATCGCCGCCCGCCATGCGCCCGAACTGTCGCTCGCACTTCGCCATGGAGGCCGCCCGCGCATCCTCCGGCGTCGCCGCCCCGCACCCCGCAAGAACCGTCGCCAAAGCGCCCAAAGCAATGATGCCGCGCGCGCGTAGTGTGGTGTGTTTCATGTCGCCTATCCTCCCGGCTCTGTGGGTCCGGAACGCTGTGTAGCTGCAAGAGAGTTGCGATTGCCTTAGCGTAGGGATGCTGAGGCAAGTCCTGCGCATTGGCCGCCACATGCGCCCGCAGCCATGAACGCGCCTCTCCCCTCGTCATCCCGGCCGCCCTTTTGGTCATCCCGGCCTTGAGCCGGGACCCAGCTGCCTTCCAGCCCTATCGAGAGCCCCGCCCTAGAGGCCTCCGAACAGGACAAGCGGGTGATATCGGGATCGAGCCGGGGGTTGATCTGCATCGGTTCCGCCTTGGGGGGATTGAAGGGAACCGGGTTATCTATACACGTTGTGGGTGCAGGGCAGGATTAACGCATGGCTCATGACGCAACAGTTTCCGAACTTGCAGCGGCCATCACCGCGTGCGCCCAGATGCACCGCTTCGGAGTATCGGCCCTGAGTGATCGGTACGCCCTCAACGCCGATGGCCCGGACAAGGAATTCCCGGAGGCGAAAGCGACGGGTTGTTACTTCATCTTCGATACCGAAGACCGCTTGCTCTATATCGGCAAAGCGTCTCTCAAGAGCACGATAGGCCGCCGCCTTTCGACGTATTTCCGATGGGGCGTGGGTGGCCTCAAATTACAGCACTCGGGCTGGTCAGAGGGCAAAGAACCCACTTTTGTGCGCGCTGTATCAGTGGCGGAGCCATATCAGGCGGCATCGCTCGAAGAGTATCTGATTGACCGATTGCAGCCTTCGCAGAATACTCGAAAGTAGGCTCGCGCTATTGAGTATACCGTCCCCGGAATTTGAAAACGAAACTTAGAGTTGAAAAGCTAAGGCAGGTTCGCAATTTTGACCGACTTAATCGTAATCACGCGACCTTTTTTTACCAGTAAGCGAACAAGGTAACTGTTTGCTCTGACAAGACAAAGGAAACGGTTTTTGACGTTGTCAAGGCGAACTGGGATTACTCCGTTGACACCTACCGGGATACCGGTTTGCACAAATGCTTCGCAAGCTCGAATGGCAACACATTCTGCTTTGCTCTGTTCAGGACACTTCCAAGCATCGGAGGTCAACTCGATTATCCTGCTCGCCTCACGCGATCGAGGCTTTGAGTGTGGATTCATTTCATTCGCCATCAGCCCCTCCATGCGTCAAAGGTTCAGTATGTTGTGACTTGCAATTTCATTGCACACCGAAATCCTGATGGCAAGACAAAATTTACCATTCATTCTGCATATATGTCTTGGAATGTAGGAATCATTGTGTTAAAGCAACTGCACAATGATCTATTAATATGTTGTTAATGTTTGATTCTAAGATTGGAAATTTGAGGAGCAACCCATGAGCACTGCAAACGGCATAGCTGTCGCGAAGTCCCCTTTGAGCCGGGACGATTGCGATTTTAGCTTCACTGAAAAGTTGCTCGAAACTCGCCGTGACGAGATTAGGGCCTTCGCGATAGCTTTGAAAAATGAAGAGTTTTTAAGCTTCATATCTACACCAGAAGGTGACGAATCATTTGGTGACCTCATTGAATTAGCGATTAGAGAGTATGGGGTAAGCCAGCGAGAGGTTGCCACTGCAACGAGCGCAACCCCATCAACCGTTAGTCGCTGGATGAACGGGCAATCGTTGCCTCCACGTTATGCACGCAAGAGTATTGTGGAAGCTATTGCAATGATCATAGATCATAATCTTGATCTGTGACGTTTAATTAGTTAGCCCCCGGAGTTCTGAGAACTGCGGGGGCTTTTTGTGTCGAACACACACCTTATCAAGTGGCAATATCCCGAATCTAGCGATCCTTCAAAAGCAAATCCGCGAAGGGTTGATGGAAAACCCCCAACCAGACTTGAACAGATGGTCCTGCGTCCACTGGCAGGCTGGCTTGGCGCGCATCCATGCATCGGAGCGAGAAAAATAGGTCTATCTAGAACCTTTTACTCATGCATTCCGGGCGAGCTTACAAAAATTTCATCAGCCCTTGTGTTTCTAAAGACCCTTGATGAATACTTCACCGCAAGTGATCCAGGCGATCCGATTGAAAAATCACTTCTCGTCCTATTCCATGATCCAATCACCACACCTGAAGATTTCTTCAATAAGTTTTGGTCCTTTGCGCAAACCGCCCACGATCTGGATAGTTTGACTCATGAGTGGGACTCGACTGTGTCAAACAAGATTTCTGACGACACCTTTGAACTCAGTTTTAGAGGTAGGGCGGTTTTTCCTACCACCTTCCATCCTTGCCATAATCGTACAGCGAGAAGATTTATGTACCCCGGCTGGGCTCATAATTTATCCTCGCAATTTCAAGCACTCCGTGACAGCAATCAGTTCGAGAAATGGAAAAGATCAATTCGTCAGGCCGACGCTTCAACTGATCCTTCGGGAATTCATAATCCATTTTTGGCGGACACAGGCACAATCTCAGCAGCAACTCAGATTACGCAATTCGAAGCATCAGATTACCCATTCATTTCACGAATGCCTGCGGACCGAGAACAAATTTTGGCGAGCCTAAAAGCGAGGGCAATCAGAGAGAGCGCATCGGAGGTGATCGAATATGTGAGCAGTCTAGAATAAACGTGAACTGGTGAGACCGCTCAAACTATGGTTCAATTAAATACCAATACACTCACTCCGCCGCCTCCCGCGCCCGCTCCAGCATCGGCTTCAAATACTGCCCGGTATAACTTCCCTTCACAGCCGCAACCTCCTCCGGCGTACCCTCCGCCACAACCTCCCCGTCCCGCACGCCTCCATCCGGGCCGAGATCAAGAATATGATCCGCCGTCTTGATCACATCCAGATTGTGCTCGATCGCCACCACCCCGGATCAAGTCCGGGGCAGGCCTTCTATCATCGTCATGCAGCCGTTTGCTTCCGGCGTGTCAGTAGCGGGGCGAGGTACTGGCCGGTGAAACTGCGCTTTTCCTTGGCGACATCCTCGGGCGTACCGGAAGCGACGACTTCCCCGCCCCTGACCCCGCCTTCGGGGCCAAGGTCGAGCAAGTAATCTGCCGTCTTTATGACGTCCAAGTTGTGTTCAATGACGATGACCGAGTTCCCCTGGTCCACCAGCCGGTGCAGCACTTCGAGGAGTTTGCGGACGTCTTCGAAATGCAGGCCGGTGGTTGGCTCGTCGAGGATGTAGAGCGTCTGGCCGGTGCTGCGTTTGCTGAGTTCCTTGGCCAGTTTCACCCGCTGCGCCTCGCCGCCTGACAGGGTCGTCGCCTGCTGGCCGACCTTGACGTAGCCCAGCCCCACCTCGTTCAGCATGTGCATCTTGTCGCGGATCGGGGGGACGGCCTTGAAGAAGGTTTCCGCATCCTCGATCGTCATGTCCAGCACATCGGCGATGGACAGGCCCTTGAACTTCACCTCCAGCGTTTCGCGGTTGTAGCGTTTGCCGCCGCATTCCTCGCAGGTGACGTAGACGTCGGGCAGGAAGTGCATCTCGATCTTGATCAGGCCGTCGCCCTGGCACGCCTCGCACCGGCCGCCCTTCACGTTGAAGCTGAAACGGCCCGGCTTGTAGCCGCGCGCCTGCGCTTCCGGCAGGCCGGCGAACCAGTCGCGGATATTGGTGAAGGCGCCGGTGTAGGTCGCCGGGTTGCTGCGCGGGGTGCGGCCGATGGGCGACTGGTCGATCTCGATCACCTTGTCGCAATATTCGAGGCCGGTGACCTTGTCGTGCGCGCCCGCGATGACCCGCGCGCCGTTCAATGTGCGGGCGGCGGCGGCGTAAAGCGTGTCGATGGTGAAGCTGGACTTGCCGCTGCCCGATACGCCGGTGATGCAGGTGAAGGTGCCGAGCGGCAGGCTGGCGGTGACGTTCTGCAAGTTGTTCGCCCGCGCGCCATGGACGGTCAGCTGGTGCCCATTGCCCTTGCGACGCGTGGCTGGAACGGCGATTTCGCGGCGGCCTGTCAGATAGTCGGCGGTCATCGAGCGTTTCGAGCGCATGACCTGCTTGAGCGTGCCCTGCGCCACCACCTCGCCCCCGCGCACACCGGCGCCGGGGCCAAGATCGACCACATGATCGGCTTGGCGGATGGCATCCTCGTCATGCTCCACCACGATCACGGTATTGCCCAGATCGCGCAGCCGCTTGAGCGTTTCCAGCAGCCGGTCATTGTCGCGCTGGTGCAGCCCGATGCTGGGTTCGTCGAGAACATACAAAACGCCCGACAGGCCCGAGCCGATCTGGCTGGCGAGGCGGATGCGCTGGCTCTCCCCGCCACTCAAGGTGCCCGAAGTCCGGTCGAGATTGAGATAATCCAGCCCGACATTGTCGAGGAAGCCCAGCCGCTCGTTGATTTCCTTCAGGATCGCCTTGGCAATCTGGCTCTGGGTGTCGGTCAGTTGCGCGTCGAGGCCGAGGAACCACTCCTTCGCATCGGACACGCTCATCTGCGTCGGCGCGCTGATATCGGTATGCGCGACCTTCACCGCCCGCGCCTTCTCGTTCAGCCGCGCGCCGCCGCAGGTCTCGCAGGGCTGCGCGGTCTGGAACTTGGCCAGCTCGTCCTGCATCCACGTGCTTTCGGTCTGCATCAGACGGCGGTTGAGATTGCCGATCACACCTTCGAACGGCTTGTTGACGGTGTATTGCTTGCGCCCGTCCTTGAAGGTGAGCGGCACCCGCTTGCCCTTCGTGCCGTAGAGGATGATGTCCTGATTGGCCGCGCCCAGCTCCTCCCACGGGGTGGTCAGGTCGAAGCCGTATTCCTTCGCCAGCGAACCCAGCACCTGCATGTAATAGGGCGATGGCGGGTTGCTTTTGGCCCACGGCACCACTGCGCCTTTCTTGAGGCTCAGCGCCTCGTTGGGCACGACCAGCTGGGGGTCAAAGAGCTGCTTCTCGCCGATCCCGTCGCAGGTCGGGCAGGCGCCCTGCGGCGAGTTGAACGAGAACAGGCGCGGCTCGATTTCCTCGATTGTGAAGCCGGAAACGGGGCAGGAGAACCGCTCCGAAAACACGATGCGGTTGGCGGGGATGCCTGCGCCTTTCATCGCGCCTCCATCCGCAACTTCATCCTCGCGCCCCGGCACCACGCCATCCGCCAGATCGACATAGGCCAGCCCGTCAGCCAGTTTCAGCGCCTGCTCGAAACTGTCGGCGAGGCGGCTTTCCAGCCCTTCCTTCACCGCCAGCCGGTCCACAACCACTTCGATGTCATGCTTGAATTTCTTGTCGAGCGCAGGCGCGTCTTCAATGCCGTAGATCTCGCCGTCGATCCGCACGCGGGTGAAGCCGGATTTCTGCCACTCGGCCAGTTCCTTGCGATACTCGCCCTTGCGGCCCCGCACCACGGGGGCGAGCAGATAGAGCCGCGTGCCTTCGGGCAATTCCATCACCCGGTCGACCATGTTGGAGACCGTCTGCGCCTCGATCGGCTCGCCTGTTGCAGGCGAATACGGCACGCCCACCCGCGCCCACAGCAGGCGCATATAGTCGTAGATCTCGGTGACGGTCGCCACGGTCGAGCGCGGATTGCGGCTCGTGGTCTTCTGCTCGATGGAAATGGCAGGGGACAGCCCATCGATATGCTCGACATCCGGCTTCTGCATCATCTCCAGAAACTGCCGCGCATAGGCCGAAAGGCTCTCGACATAGCGCCGCTGCCCCTCGGCATAGATCGTATCGAAGGCGAGCGAGGATTTGCCGCTGCCCGACAGGCCGGTGATGACGATCAGCGCATCCCTCGGCAGATCGATATCGACGCCTTTGAGATTATGCTCGCGCGCGCCGCGTACGGAAATTTTTGTCAATGCCATGAGGGATGCGTGTTCCTGTTGTGTTCGGGCCTGTCAAGCCAACTGGCATTGAAATGATGCCCCTACCCACCGCTTTCAATCGGCCAGACGATGTCCTTGTTCCCCCCGGAGGTGACACGAACGCGGAAATTCTCTAAAACCGCTCGACAACAAAAAAAGAAATGTCGGTCGCAATCTGCTCATCTTGGGGGAGAGAGACATGCGCCGTTTTTCGAAATTCCTTACCATCACTGCGTCTGCTGCACTGCTGTCCGGCTGCGCCGCGCAGCATCAGCTGCACCGCGTGGCTGTCGATTACAACGAGATGGTCGCCGAGACGAGCGACGAGTTGACACTGCTCAATATTGTGCGGGCAGCGCATCGCTATCCGATGCATTTCACAACGGTAAGTTCGCTGCGGGGTAATGCGAGCTTCTCGACTTCTGCGAGCCTGTCACCATCATTTCCCGGCACCAATGTGAGCAACGCACCGGGTGGAGAGACAATTTTTGATGAAGGCACCGACGTCAGCTCTAGCCTAGGCGTCAGCGCCAGCTCTTCGCCCAGTTTCGATGTGGCGGTGCTTAACACCGAGAATTTCCAGCGCGGGATCATGCAGCCGCTGCCCGCCAGCCTGATCGAGACGCTGATCGAGCAGGGGTGGCGCGACGATCTGATCGCCATGCTGTTTATCGAGAAGATCACGTTTTTCGGCGAGGACAAAAAAGAAATCGGCGTGATGCAGAACGACCCCGGGGATCCTGAAACAATCTGCTTTCAGGATTTCCTGTTCCGCCACAGACTAGTGCCCGACACGATCAAGGCCGAAGATACCAAATTGTTCGACTGGGCCGATGTGCGGGGAAACACCTCGCTAAGCGAGATCGCGACCCTTGATGGTTCGAAATACGATATCGTCAATTCAATACTCGTCCGAAAGGTCAGCGACTCTTTTGTACTCAAGGCGGATCATCAGGGCCTGGGCACTGTCAACGCTGGCGAACGTACCCGCATCGACTCGGAAGCGTCGGGAATCTGCAACCTGTCGCTCAGCGCCGATGCAACCGCCAAGGGCTCTTTGTCCTTCCCTGAGGAAGAAGGCGCGACCGACCTGAAAATCGCAGGATCGGGAAAGGCGCGAGAAGCCGGTTTCAAGAAAGCGACGATCACTTTCCGCTCAATCCAGGCCGCATTCTATTTTCTTGGGGAAGTCGTCAGGCCACCCGAAGATGAAAAGGACGTCAAACTTGCCTATCGTTTGCGAAACGGTGCCACCCTCTTTCAGCTTGCCACGAATGGCAGCGGCGCCATCTCGACCGCCTTTCGGGGCTCACGATACTCGGTTGCCGCACCCTCTTACGATGACCGCTCGGTTCAGGTGATTGCCCTCCTGCAACAGGTTCTGAACCTGCAGAAGAACGCGAAAGACCTGCCGACAACGCAAACGGTCAATATCGTCCCGTAGCGCGAGAGTACCCGCCCCACCCGTTGCCTCACCGCGCCGAACCGTGGACCGTTCGGGGTGCCCTATCCGTTGAATCAGTAAGACACGGGCCAATCGGCCCGACCAAACCTGATTTTCACAAGGACCCCATGCAAACCTCTGAAAGAATTCAATCTTCCAATTCACCAAATACCATCAATGAAGCGTTCAACTCTGGCCAGAGACACCGCCGCCGCAAGCGTGACCGTTTGAGAAATGCGCTCCGCACGGCGCGAACCCGGACCTCCGGAAGGCGGCACATGCGAGGCAGTGCAGCCCCTATCGCCCCCGCTGCCAAGCAGCCCCGCCCCCGCGGATACAAACGCAAGCGCGCGGCCCTGATGCTGGGCGGATCGGCCATGATAGTCGGCGTTCAGAGCACCGGAGCCTTCAGTCAGTCGCAGATGTCTGCGCCGCTGCCGGATACCATCCAGTCGGCTCCGGCCGAGGCTCCCCGACTACCCGCAGAAGCGCTCAATCCGAGCGGCGAGTTGCTTGACGCCATCGTCGAGGAAGAGGGACTGAAACTGACCGTTTACTCCAGTGTGATTGGCAATCCGCTCGTCGGTGCAGGCCATCTGGTCTTGCCGAGCGACGGGCTGCAAGTGGGTGATACGATCAGCCACGAACGGGCGATGCAGTTCCTGAAGGCCGACACCGACCATGCCGCAGAAGGCGTGCGCGAATTGGTCGGCGATTTGCCGCTCTACCAGCATGAATTCGATGCGCTGGTGGACCTCGTCTACAATGTCGGGATCGGCAAGGTATCGCTGGCCGAAAGCCCCAAGCTCAATGCGGCCATCGCGGCAGGCGATTACGAAGCTATGGCCGAGCAACTGGATTACAGCTCGGCGGGCGGAAAGGTCTTTGGCGGGCTCGAACACAGGAGCGACCGGCGAGCACAGATTTTCGCGCTGGGCCTGTATGACAACACACGCGTCTGATGGATGGCAGACGCAGCTACCCATGAACCCCGCAACCGGTCTCGACATTTGTCGAGGCCGTTTGTGTTTTTGACGATAGCGCCGGGCACCAGCGCCGCCCCGCCCTTGCATCGAAGGTCAATCTCCGGTTCAAGCAGCGGCATTACAAGATGGGGAAACGCTGCGCACAGGGGTCGCCTCTGCGCCACGGGAAAACCCCGCCAGAGAGAGATATCGCCACCATGACGAAACGACTGATTTCCGCCCTTTCCTCCAGCGCCGCGCCCGCCGTTCTGGGGGCCGCCCTTCTCGCAGGATGCTCTACCGTGACCGACACCGAAATGGCCTCCGCCTCCGACACTATGCCTGCTGAAGAAATGGTTGAAGACACAGTCGAAGAAGTCGCTGCCGTGCCGCAAGCCACCGGCTATTTCGCGCAGCCCAGCTCGCTGCCTTTGCAGGCGCCCGATTTCACCAAGGTATCGGATGATGACTACCTGCCTGCCTTCGAACAGGCGATGGCAATCCACAATGCGGAGCTGAGCGCGATCCGCGATAATCCCGCTGCACCGACTTTCGAGAACACCATCGTCGCGCTCGAAACCAGCGGAGCTATGCTCAACCGGGTCGGCGCGATCTTCTTCGCGCTCACCGGCTCCAACACCAATGACACGCTGATTGCCGTACAAACCGAAATCGGCCCGAAGCTCTCGGCGCATTACGACGCGTTCGTGCTCGATCCCGTGCTGTTCCAGCGGGTGAAGGCGATCTACGACCAGCGCGAGGCGCTGGGCCTTGAAGGCGAAGACGCGGTTCTGCTGCGCGAGACCTATGAAGGCATGGTTCAGGCCGGTGCCGAGCTGAACGAAGAGCAGAAGACCGAGGTTAAGGCGATCAACACCCGCCTCTCTGAAGTGACGACCGAGTTTGGCCAGCGCGTGCGCAATGCCACGGTCCAAAATGCGCTGATCGTCGATACGGCGGAAGAGCTGGCCGGGCTTTCCGATGGCGAGATCGAGGCCGCTGCCAAGCTCGCCGCGTCTAAGGACATGGAGGGCAAATACGCCATCGCGCTGCAGAACACGACGCAGCAGCCCAGCCTGCCCAATCTTGAAAACCGCGAAGTGCGCGAGAAGCTGTTCAAGCTGTCTTACAACCGCGCCGATCAGGGTGACGATAACGACACCCGCGCTCTGATCGCGGAAATTGCATCGCTGCGGGCCCGCAAAGCGGCGCTGTTCGGCCAGCCCGATTGGGCCAGCTACGTCATGTATGATCGGATGGCGAAGAACCCCAAGACCGCGCTCGATTTCATGGAGCAGATGGTCCCGGCACTCGCCGCAACCCAGCGGCGCGAGGCGGCTTTGCTGAACGAGCAGATCGCGGCAGGCGGCGAGAATTTCGAAGTGCGTCCGTGGGACTGGTATCGCTATGCCGAGCAGGTCCGCAAGGAGAAGTACGACCTCGACGAAAACGCTGTGAAGCCGTATTTCGAGCTCACCCGGGTGCTGGAAGACGGGATCTTCTTCGCCGCAAACAAGCTGTACGGCCTGACCTTCCAGCAGCGCACCGATCTGCCGGTCTATCACCCCACAGTGACGACCTATGACGTGTTCGAGGAAGACGGCTCGCAGCTCGGCATCTTCTACTTCGATCCGTTCCAGCGCCCCAGCAAGCGCGGCGGTGCATGGATGAGCAATTTCGTGCGCCAGACCTATCTCGGCGGAACGAAACCGGTAATCTACAACGTGCTCAACATCCCACAGGCGGCCGAGGGCGAGCCGCAGCTGGTCAGCTTCGACAACGTCAACACGCTGTTCCACGAATTCGGCCACGCGCTGCACGGTTTCTTCGCAGACCAGAAATACGCCAGCCTGTCGGGCACGGCCACGGCGCGCGATTTCGTGGAATATCCCAGCCAGGTCAACGAGATGTGGGCGACCTATCCCGAAGTGCTGCAGAATTACGCCAAGCATTACGAGACGGGTGAGACCATCCCGGCCGAGCTGATCGCAAAAATCGAAGCGGCGGCGAAGTTCAACCAGGGCTATGATTTCGGCGAAGTGGTCGAGGCCGCGTTGCTCGACATGAAATGGCATGCGCTGTCGCCAGAAGAGGCCGCCGCGATCACCACGCCGGCGCAGGTCGATGCGTTCGAGCGCAATGCTCTGGAAGAGCTGGGTCTGGAAATCGGCCTGGTCCCGCCACGCTATCGCAGCAGCTATTTCAACCACATTTTCTCCAGCCCGACTGGCTATTCGAGCGGCTATTACAGCTATCTGTGGACCGAGATGCTCGACCGAGACAGCCGCAAATGGTTCATGGACAATGGCGGCCTGACGCGCGCCAACGGCCAGCACCAGCGCGACACCGTGCTGAGCCGCGGGGGCACGATGGACTATTTCGAAATGTTCGAAAACTTCGCCGGCCGCCAGCCCGATGTCACCCCGATGCTGGAAGCACGCGGGTTGATCGCGGGCGACACAGACGCGCTCGACACAGCAGACGGCGCGCTGCCGGGCCGCACTGTCGGCACGAAGTGAGCTAGCTGGCTATGAGGGCGTGCGCGCCCGGCTCTCCGAGCCACTGCGCGCGCACGCCCCATACCTGCTCCAATATCTCTGGAGAAAGCGCCTTGTCCGGCGCGCCATCGGCGGACACCCGGCCCTGATCCAGTACGACCACGCGGTCCGCATGGTTCATCGCCAGTGCCAGATCGTGCAGCACAATAACTACGCCCACGCCCGCAGCAGCGCGCGCTTTCAGGCTGGTAAGCAATGCCAGTTGATGCGCCAGATCGAGCGCGGCCAGAGGCTCGTCAGCAAGGATCCACTCCGGCTCTCCGGCAAACACGCGGGCCAGCAATGCGCGCGCTTTCTCTCCGCCCGACAGCGTAGAAATCGGGCGGTCTGCCAGCGCCTCCAACGACAATTCGCCCAGCGCCGCGTCCACCGCATCATCGCCCAATCCGCCATGCGGCAGACGGCCCAGCGCAACCACGCTGCGCACGGCGATGTCCCACGCGGTTTCACTCGATTGCGGCAGGTAGCCGATCCGGCGGGCGCGCTCTTTAGGTGGCAATTCAGCGAGAAGCCGACCATCCAGAAGCACCTGCCCGCTATCGAGAGCCTCAAGGCCTGCGAGCGCGGAGAGCAGCGTCGATTTTCCCGCGCCGTTGGGGCCGCAAATGGCGGTGAGCTGGCCCGGTTCCAGCGTGGCGGAAACATCCTGCAGACGCTGGCCCAGAACCGCATTCCCGGCTGACAAGAGGCGCTTCATCCGATCAGCTCCCCGCGCCGCATTCGCAGCAGCAGCCAGAGGAAAAACGGCGCGCCAATCAGGCTGAGAGCAATGCCCAGCCGCAGTTCGGTGACCAGAGGCAGCACGCGCACCAGACTGTCCGCCACCAGCACCAGCAGCGCGCCCGCCAATGCGCTCGGCAGCAGGAGCGAGGACGGCCGCCGGTCAGTGAGCGGGCGCACCAGATGCGGCACAATCAGCCCGACAAAACCGATAATGCCCGCCGCCGCCACGCCGCTGCCCACCGTCAGCCCGATCCCTGCGATCAGCCACCACAGCAGCCGCTGCGTATCGACGCCAAGCGAACGCGTCGTAGCATCGCCCAGCGTCAGCGCATCCAGATCGCGGCCCGCCAGCGCAAGGATGACAATCCCGGCAAGCGTCAAAGGCGCGGCGAGGTAAACATCGCTCCAGCTGCGGTCGGTCAGCGCACCCATCAGCCAGGTGACAATTTGAGACATGGCAAACGCGTTTGGGGCAAGGCTGATAGCGAGCGAAGTCAGCGCGCCGGCCAGACTGGCGATCATCAGGCCGGCGAGCGTGAACAGCGCGATCCCGCCCGTGCGCCCCGCAATCAGCGCCAGCAGCGCCATCGCGCCCCCCGCCCCGGCCAGCGCCATGGACGGCAACGCCCACCAGCTGGCCTGATAACCCAGCCAGAAACTCGCAACAGCGCCCAAGGCTGCACCGGGAGCGATACCGAACAGGCCGGGATCGGCCAGCGGATTGCGCAAATATCCCTGCATCGCCGCCCCCGCCGCACCCAACCCAGCGCCGACGGTCATCGCCAGCAGGCCGCGCGGCAGGCGCAGTTCGGCAAGGATGATCGCTGCATTGGGCGTGGTGGCGGGATCAATCCACACGCGCCCCGCCAGCATGGAGAGCGGGAACGCGATTGCCAGGAGGGCGGCGAGAATGAGCGAGGCGCGGGTCATTGGCCCCCCCTCCCTCTCGCGGTTGGATTTGCGATCTCTGCCCGCACTTCGCCCAATCGCTCCATCGCGCGAATGATCGTGGGACCGCCGCAATAAAGCAGCGACGCATCGAAGGCTTCGGTGCGCATATCGCTTAAGGCGGCAAGCGCCGGATGCTGCTGCGAGCGCTCCCGCCCGGCCACCAGCAAAAGCTCGGGCGGATCGGCCAGCATCGCCTCCAGCGGCAGGTAGTCGGCCTGCTGAAGGCCCCGTGCTGCCGTGTGACTGGCAAGGCCCGCCTGCTCCATCATCCGGCTCACCAGCGCGCCATCGCCCGGCACGATCCCGCCCGGTTGCCACAGCACGGTCTGGACCGGTTCGCCAGCGCTGGCAGCTTCGGCCCATGCTTGCTGCATCCGCTGGACCAGCGCCTCGCCTTGCGCCTCGTCTCCGGTGAGGTCGGCCAATTGCCTGACCTGCGCGACCGAGTCCTCTAGGCTGGCTGCGATGCCGACCGGTTCGACCCGAATACCCAGATCATCGAACGCTGCTCTGGTGGCGGGTGCCATGAAGGTGGAGCCGACCACCATATCGGGGTCGAGCGCCAGCACTTCCTCCACCGTACCGCCGGTAGCCGGGAAGCGGCGGGCGATGCTCAAATCCATCGAGCTGGAGCGCGGATCGTGGCTATAATGCGAGATGGCGAGCAGGCTGTCAGGTGCGATCTCGGCCAGAATGGCATCTGTGCAGGGGTTGAGGCTGACGATGAGGGGAGAATTCGATGCCCTTGAAACACGATCCTCAAAACTACAACCCAATGTCATCCCCGCGAAAGCGGGGACCCAGAGCAGCAGGGCGGACCGTGCCACCCTAGGTTCCCGCTGTCGCGGGAATGACGAGGGAGTGATGTTCCTCAGAACCCGAACCTCACGCCGCCAAACACACCCGTGCCCGGCTGCGCATATCCGGCGGCGGTCTGGTAATCCTGACCGGTCACATTCTCGATCCGCCCGAACAGCACCAGCGGCTCCTCACCACCCAGATCATTCAGCGCCACTTCCGCGCGCAGATCGAGCAGCAGGTAATCGTCCAGCGGCACCGTATTGAACGCATCGTCGAAACTATCCGAGACATACCGCACATCGAAGCCCAGCGTCGGAGAGACGGACCCGGCTTCGGCCAACGGCCAATCCCCGCTCAAAGTGGCGGCATGACGCGGGCGGCGGGCCAGCGCGTTGCCTTGTGTCGCGCTGCCGGCGGTGCGGTCTTCGCTATCGACATAGGCATAGGCGAGGCGGACCCTCGCCGGGCCAAGCGCAGCGCCAGCCTCCACTTCTACCCCTTGCGAGCGGGCACGTTCGACATTGTCATACGTGCCGAACGGGCGGCCCACGCAGATGCCCCCCGTCACGCCGAAGCAGGAGACGAAATCGATCAAATCCTCGCTATCGCGGCGGTAGGCGGTGATCCCGGCATGGAAAGGCTGGCTGCGGTCCTTCCAAGCGAGGCCGAGATCGAAACCGGTGCTCTTTTCCGGTCGCAGCGTCTCATTGCCGAAATCGGAGAACAGCTGGAACAGCGTCGGCGCCTTGAAGCCCTCGCCCACGCTGGCGCGCAGCCGCAGATCATCGGCCAGTTCATAGCTGATATCCGCCCCGAAACTGGTTGCCCCGCCGAACCGCGCATGATCATCATGCCGCATGCCGAGATGGCCCGAAATCCCGCGAAACTCGATTCCCGCCTGCGCATAGGCGCCTGCGATGCGGGTCGTCTGGCGGGCGGTGAAATTGGTTTCCAGCGAAGTCCATTCCGCTTCCCCACCAAAGGCCAGCAGAACCGGCCCGATGGGTCGCCACTCCCCGCGCAGATCCACCCGGTCCGAATGACCATCGCTGGTGAAACCGGGCGCTGTGCCGAAGGCGGGGTTGAAATTGCTCCGCTCCGTATCTGCGAAGGAATAGCGCGCCTGCACGTAAAGCGGCCCGGTATCGCGAGAGAGGCCGACCGAGGCGCTGTATTGCCGCGTCTCCTGAAACTCCGCCGTGTCGTTCAGGGTGAAGGCAGGCGCGGGGAAGCCGTCAATATCGAGATCGCCCTCGGCATAGCGCGCGCTTGCGAAGGCTTCGAATTGGGACGAAAGGAAGGCCGTGCCGCGCGCGGACAGCGCGAACTGTTCGAAACCGTCGGCCTCGGTGCCGGCTTCGGCAGCGGAGAAACCGTCAGTGGTGAAGTAGCCGCCCGCCAGCCCGATAAAGCCGGCATCGCCTTCCAGACCGCCGGCCAGCGTGCCGGTAAAGCTGTCGCGGCTGCCATATTCGGCGCTGCCGGTGAGCCCGGTCTCGGCGCGGGTCCGGATCGCCATGACCCCGCCAATCGCCTCGCTGCCCCAGATGGTGGAGTTGGAGCCGCGCAGCAGATCAATCTCGGCAATCGTGCCGGGAAGCAGCGTGCCGAAATCGAACCCACCCGAGGGCGCCGCCGGATCGCCGACCCGCACGCCGTCAACCAGCACCAGCGTCTGCTCCGCCTGCGCGCCTCTGATCCGCACACCGGTAAAGCTGCCCGGCCCGCCATTGCGGCTGAGCGTAACGCCCGGAGCGCGGCGTAGAATGCGGGCAATGTCCGCGCCCTGCACCGCCTCGATCTCGGCGCGGTCGATGATGGTCACGGCCTGGCCGGTATCCTCGACCTCGATTGGAGTGCCAGTGGCGGTGACAGTGATGAGCCTTCGTGGGAGATCCACCACCCTCACCGGCTCGATGCCTGCCAACTCTCTTCGCGGCTCGGCATTGCAGTCGTAGAGCTGACACTCCTGCTCGTACCGTTCCTCCTCGGTCATCGGCGCATCTTGCGCGCCAGCGGGCACGGCAATCGCCACGCTACTCAACAAAAACAGATATTTACGCATATTTCTTAGTCACCAGCTTGCGCCGCTCGTGACGGAAGGCACGCCAATGGCGGCGCGCCCTTCCTCCGTTGCCATCGGTGCACCCCGCCCGCGGCTCAAGCAGCTGTCGCAGGCAGGTCTCCTGGCTCCCGGATCAGTGCTTTCCCGCCGCCTTCCCGGATGCGCGCATCCAGTGGCACATGGCGGGATTGCTCCCCGGTCACAGTTGCGGGGGCAGCCGGGACTTCGCATCCCGTTCCCTCTTCGGCCTGCGCTAACAGGCACCCGTGACAGACCTGCGCCCTTACCCGCGCCCATGGCGCTGCGCAACCGTATAACCCGCACAAATGCGCCGTTTGAGCGTAAATCGCAGAACACGGTTAACCCGTTGGTTACCCCAAATGTTAAGCGCGTGGTTCAGCCTGTGCCGCCATAGGACGCCCCATCACAGCGCGCTCGCCCGCGAGGGCTGCACCGGCTAGGTCCGGCAAATTCCAACACGAAGGCCGGACCCCGAATTCTTGACCCTTTCCCGCCCCACCCTCGATGCGCCCCGCCCCTCCCGGCGTGGACCCGCGCGCCGTGTCGGGCCCCGGATGAAGGCGACGCTGATCCTTGCCGCGGCTATCGGGGTGCCCGCCTTTGCCGCGCCGACCGAATGGCGCAGCTTCCAGTCGGTGGAGCAGGAGGCTGAGCCTGAAGCAGTCACGCCGATGCCGTTCGAGCAGGCGGGCGGCAGCTTCCCCGGCTCGGCTTTCTACTATCTCGACGATACCCCAAACATGGCCGCGCCGGTCAATGCCGCGCTGGACATCAGCGCCGGGGCCGGTTTCGCTTCCGCGACAATCGCCGGCGGCACGCTGGAAGACGGCACGCAGGTGTTCAATCCGCTGGAAGTCATCAGCGGCGATCCGTCTCAGGCGGTGGAAATCCGAGCTGCGGGGCCATCCGCCCGCGCGTTTCGCAACAGCGGGACTGGCATGGACCGCGCCCGCGCGCTGCAATGCCTGACGCAGGCCATCTATTACGAAGCTGCCAGCGAGAGCGTTGGCGGGCAGAAAGCCGTCGCGCAGGTGGTGCTTAACCGCGTTATGCACCCGACCTATCCGCGCAATGTCTGCGGCGTGGTCTATCAGGGCAGTGAGCGTCGCACCGGCTGCCAGTTCAGCTTTACCTGCGATGGCAGCATGCGGCGCAAGCCCTCCGCCGGTGGCTGGGCCAGAGCGCGCAGTGTTGCCGCCGCCGCCCTGTCGGGCGAAGTATACGCACCGGTCGGCTACGCCACGCATTATCACACGATCTGGATCAACCCCTATTGGGCCAGCAGCCTCGACCATATCGGCACCATCGGCGCGCACCGGTTTTACCGCTGGAAAGGCAGCGCGGGTAAGCCCGGCGCCTTCCGTGCGGCCTATATTGGCGGCGAACGCATCCCCTCACCCACGCGGCGCAGCCTGACACCGATTCCGGCCAATGGCATTGCAGCGGATAAGGACAGCGCAGACGGCGCCGATCCGGTTGCTCTGGCCCGCGCATATGAAGAAGCCCGCGCCAAGGCCGCAGCCGAAGCCGGTCGGAGTGCACCCGCTCCGGTCTACAACGCAGAGGTCGAAGCCTCGGGCGGCGACGCGCAGTTTACTGGCGAAAAGCTGCCCGGTGCAGGCAGTGTCCGGCCCGAATATGCCAACGCCGGGCAATGGAAAGACACCGCCGAGTAGGTACAAGCCAATAGCCAGTGGGCAGACGACGCAAAAAAGGCAAAACCTTAACAGCCGCGAAACCGTAAGCAGAAGCAATGGCTTAGGCCCCGCGGCCTATCAGGGCTGCAACCCCAGTCAACGCACCGGACTTGCTCCGTGCGTGCAATATCCGAAGGAAACCCCATGTCGATCCACTTCGCAGCCGCCCGCAGAACGACATGGTCTCCGGTGGCTCGCGCTCTGGCCCGTCGTGCCCGTGGGCGTGCAGCCAACGACAACAGCGATCTGCCGAGCATCGACAGCGATGTGCTGCTGCGCCGCGCGCTGGAGCATCTGGGCGCGCACGGTCTGGGTGCCGGACGTCACGCCTACAGCAAGGCCGAACTGGCGCTGATCAATCGCGACCGCGAAGAATTCGCCAAGTGGCACGCCATCTGCCGCGCGCTCGATCGCACGCTTGCGGAGCAGCTCGAGGCACGCCAGCGCCGTCTGGATCACTGCGCCTGACGCGCATCGACAGCGCTTTTCGGCAGCCCCGAAGCGCAACCATTATTGGCGCGTTAACCAAAAAATGACGCATTGCCCGTATTCGGGCTGAATGTGGATCGCACGTCAATTAAAACAGATGCGCAAAGCGGTGGGACGCAGCCTTGGCGGCGACGCTGTCAGTGATCGCGTCAAACGCACGCTGGTGCGGTCGCTCTATACGCAGCCGACCAGCCTTGCAGTGGGCGCATTCAACGGCATCGTGGTCAGCATGGTCGCTGCCTATGTCGTGCAGGATTTTGCCTTTACTGTCGTTGCGGTCCTGCTTTCGCTCATCGCTTTGGTGCGCACGGGACTGGCATTCTCGCTATCCCCGGATGACGAACAACGCTCCACATCGGCTCTGGAATTGATCTACGAATTGGGGGCCTTCGCCTATGCCGCCGTGTTCGGATTCTTCGCGGCCATGTCGATCGTCATTCACGCAGGCGCACCGGTAGAGGTTCTGCTGTGCACCCACGCGCTGTGTTACGGCGTCGGGATTTGCGCACGCAATGCTGGCCGCCCGTTTATCGCGATGGGCCAGATGGCACTGGTTTTCGTACCCGTCGCCATCGGATCGCTGATCGAAGGTTCGCTCCCGTTTCTGGTGCTGGCGGGCAGCATCCCGTTGGTCATGCTGGCGATGGCGTCCATCACCAGCAACGTATTCAAAACGTTGCACCAATCGATTTCCAGCGCGGACACAAGCGCTCGGCTCGCGGCGAAGATGGAGCATCTCGCGCGGACAGACGTAGTGACGGGGCTGGCCAATCGGGCCGGTCTCAATCACGAGTTGGTGCAAGCCATGATGCGCGTATCGGACGAGCAGCAAGTGGCGCTGTTCTGGCTCGATCTCGACCGGTTCAAGGAAGTGAACGACCTGCTGGGCCACCAGACCGGTGACCGGGTGCTAGCCGAAACCGCCAATCGTTTGCGCAAGATCATTCCCGAAAACGGCATCGTCGCGCGCTTTGGCGGCGACGAGTTTGTCGTCTTCTGCGAGGTAGAAAGCCGCGCCGAATCCGAAGCGCTCGCCGGTCGTATCATCGAGGAATTGCACCGCCCGATGAAGATCGACGGCGAACGACTTGAGGTTGGCACATCCATCGGGATTGCGCTGATGCCGGACGACGGAAGGGACGCGGACTCGCTTCTGCAGGCCGCCGATCTCGCGCTCTATCATGCCAAGATGGAGGGGCGTGGTTGCAGCCGTTTCTTCGATGGCGTGATGACCCGCGATCTCGCCCATCGCCGCGAGATCGAGGCCGAACTGCGCCTCGCCATCCAGCGCGACGAGCTTTCCATATTCTTCCAGCCGATCGTCGACTTGCAGACCGGCAGGATCCGCACATTCGAAGCACTGGTTCGCTGGTTCCACCCGGTAAAGGGCGAGCTTCGCCCCGACCAGTTCATTCCGGTCGCCGAAGAAACCGGCGTTATCGTGACGCTGGGCAACTGGATTACCGCACAGGCAGCCAAGGCCTGCGCTGCGTGGCCGGACGATGTCTCGGTCGCAGTCAATCTCTCGCCTTTGCAGATCAAGGCGCCGGGCGCCGCGCTGGGGATCGAGGCCGCGCTGCGTGATGCCGGACTCGCTCCGCACAGGCTGGAGCTGGAAGTGACGGAAAGCCTGTTTGTCGAAGACAGCGAGGCGACCGACCGGTTCATTACCGACCTGGCTTCGAAGGGCGTCCGATTTGCGATGGACGATTTCGGCACGGGTTATTCCTCGCTCGCCTATATCAACAAATATCCGTTCTCGAAGATCAAGGTGGACCGCAGCTTCGTCTCCGGCCCCGATGTCGGCAAGAAGACCGAAGCAATCATCCGCGCCGTGGCCGAGCTTGGCTCGCAGCTGGACATGGATATTGTTGCCGAGGGACTGGAAGAGGTCGAGCAGGTGAACGCCGTGCGCGATGCGGGCTGTACGCTGGGTCAGGGCTATTATTTCAGCCGCGCTGTGCCCGATTATCTGGCGGCAATGCTGCTCGCCCAGGAACGCGACGAAAACTCCGGCACTACGGGCCTGCGCGAGGCGGGTTGACCGCGGCGCGGATAGCGGCGGCGACGGACTGCTGACTCCTCTTATTGCAATTGCGAACTACTTGCAAAGATAGTGCCCGCCCCTAACGGTTTGGCGGTTGCAATCAGTGTTTTGCAGGCCTAGTCCGGTGCCCGAGTTTGCCGGGCGCGCTCCCTCGCGGGACGAATAGGCGCGCCTCTGGCTGTTTGGGCGGCATGCCACGTGCACCGCGCCCGTATGGTCGTCCCGCGCTGTTGGAAGGACGAATTCCCCTTATGGCTCACCACGCAGGACGCAAGAAGATCGCGCTTATCGGCTCCGGTATGATCGGCGGCACGCTCGCCCATCTCGCCGCGAAGAAGGAAATGGGCGACATCGTCCTGTTCGACATCGCCGAGGGTATGCCGCAGGGCAAGGCGCTGGACCTGTCGCAGTGCGGCCCGATCGAAGGCTTCGACGCGAAGATCACCGGTTCGAACGATTATGCAGACATTGCCGGTGCCGATGTCATCATCGTGACCGCCGGTGTGCCGCGCAAGCCGGGCATGAGCCGCGACGATCTGCTCGGTATCAACCTGAAGGTGATGAAGGCCGTCGGCGAAGGCATCAAGAACAACGCACCCGACGCGTTCGTGATCTGCATCACCAACCCGCTGGATGCGATGGTTTGGGCGCTGCGCGAATTTTCCGGTTTGCCGCATAACAAGGTGGTCGGCATGGCTGGCGTGCTCGACAGCGCGCGCTTCGCGACCTTCCTCGCCTGGGAGTTCGATTGCTCGGTGAAGGACGTGAACGCCTTCGTGCTCGGCGGCCATGGCGACACGATGGTTCCCGTGCTCAGCTACTCCACGATCAATGGCATTCCGGTGAAGGACATGGCCAAGATCAAGGGCGTATCCGAAGACCGCCTCGACGATATCGTGGCACGCACTCGCGCAGGCGGCGGCGAAATTGTGAAGCTGCTGGGCAACGGCTCGGCCTATTACGCCCCCGCCACCAGCGCGATTTCGATGGCCGAAGCGTATCTGGGCGACCAGAAGCGCATCCTGCCCTCCGCCTCCTATGTCGAGGGCAAATACGGCCTCGATGGGCTGTATGTCGGGGTCCCCACCGTGATCGGCGCAGGCGGCACGGAAGACGTGGTCGAAATCGAATTGACCGACGAAGAGAAAGCCAACCTCAAGGTCAGCACCGACGCGGTCGAGGAACTGCTCGAGGCCTGTAAGGGGCTGGATAGCTCGCTTGCCTAATTGCTTGTGACCGGAACAGTCGTCTTTCTTCTTTTTGTAACCCTAATTCTTGGGTTTGCATGTGGAGCTGCTAATAGGAGTGCCTACACCTTCATTTACTTCGCCGTCATCGCAGGCTTAAGTGCTCTGTTCTACAGCGTTATAGACAGCCTCACTCACGGGGGAATTGGGTCATCGATCCAAGTTTTGCTCTTTTTTCTCGGCCCAATGACTGCATCAGTTCTCGGTTTCCTAACTGGCAAATTCTTATCATCTACTACCTAGCTTTTCTGGAGAGGCCATATGAGCATCCTCGTAAACAAAGACACCAAGGTCATCACCCAGGGGATGACCGGCAACACCGGCACTTTCCACACCGAGCAGGCCATTGCCTATGGATCGCAAATGGTGGCGGGTGTGACGCCGGGCAAAGGCGGGACCACCCATGTCGGTGTTCCGCAGTTCAACACCGTGGCCGAGGCCAAGGAAGCAACCGGCGCGACCGCTTCGTGCATCTATGTGCCCCCGCCCTTCGCTGCTGACGCAATCTGCGAAGCGATCGATGCCGAGATCGAGCTGATCATTGCCATTACCGAGGGCATTCCGGTGCTCGACATGGTCCGCGCGAAGGCTGCCCTCACCGGCTCCAAATCGCGCCTGATCGGCCCCAACTGCCCCGGCGTGCTGACGCCGGATGAATGCAAGATCGGCATCATGCCCGGTTCCATCTTCAAGAAGGGCAGCGTCGGCGTTGTCTCGCGTTCCGGCACGCTCACTTACGAGGCCGTGCACCAGACCACCATGGTTGGCCTTGGCCAGACGACTGCCGTCGGCATTGGCGGCGACCCGGTGAACGGCACCAACTTCATCGACGTGCTCGACCTTTTCCTCGACGACGAAGAAACCAAGTCGATCATCATGATTGGCGAAATCGGTGGCTCGGCTGAGGAAGAAGCGGCTGAGTTCTTGAAGCAGGAAGCTGCCAAGGGCCGCAAGAAGCCGACCGTCGGCTTTATCGCCGGTCGCACGGCGCCTCCGGGCCGCCGCATGGGCCATGCCGGCGCAATCGTTTCGGGCGGCAAAGGCGGCGCAGACGACAAGATTGCGGCGATGGAAGATGCGGGCATCCGCGTTTCGCCCTCGCCTTCGGAACTTGGCACCACTTTGGACGCTATGCTGAAAGAGCTTGCGTAACTTCCCCTCCACCTCCTCCCCGGAGCGCCCTATGGGTAACGAAACACACGACTTCCTTCCCGAAATGGGCGATCAGGAGGGGCCGCAGCCCGGCCCGAGCTGGGCTAATCCGCGCTGGCTGGCGGAGGCGGTGGATGCCGATGCCGACCTGACGCAGGCGCTCGATCCCACGCAGATGAAGCAGGCCGTCGCCGCCGCTGCAAAAAAGGCGGGCAAAGCGATGGATGCGGGCGCTGTGGAGGAAGCGGCAGGCGACTCCATTCGCGCCATGCTGCTGGTGCGGCTCTACCGTGTGCGCGGGCACATGGCGGCCGATCTCGATCCGCTGGGCCTGTCCAACATGGAAGAGCCTGAAGACCTCCAACTCGAATGGCACGGCTTTGCGGGGCAGGAAGACAAGGAAGTCTATGTCGGCGGCGTGTTCGGCTTCGAATGGGTCACCGTGCGCGAGCTTTATGCCGCGCTGCGAGCGACCTATTGCGGCGAAGTCGGCCTCGAATACATGCACATCGCGGACACCGAGGAACGCCGGTTCCTGCAGGATAAGTTTGAAACACCCGAAGACACGATCCAGTTCACTCCCGAGGGCAAGAAGGCCATTCTGGGCGCGGTGATCCGCGGCGAACAGTTCGAGGAATTTCTCGGCAAGAAATATGTCGGGACCAAACGCTTCGGCCTCGATGGCGGGGAATCGATGATCCCTGCGCTCGAAGCGGTGATCAAATATGGCGGCGCGCAGGGCGTGCGCGAGATCATTTACGGCATGGCCCACCGCGGCCGCCTGAACGTGCTCTCCAACGTGATGGCCAAACCGTACAAGGTTATCTTCCACGAATTTCGCGGCGGCAGCGCCAATCCCGATGATGTCGGCGGTTCGGGCGATGTGAAATACCATCTCGGCACCAGCACCGACCGCGAATTTGACGGGATCGAAGTTCATATGAGCCTCGTCCCCAACCCCAGCCATCTGGAAGCGGTGAATCCTGTCGTGCTGGGCAAGACCCGCGCGCAGCAGGCCATCCGCGACGACCTTGCCGAGCATCAGCAGGTGCTGCCCGTTCTGATCCACGGCGATGCGGCTTTCGCGGGCCAAGGCGTCGTGTGGGAAAGCCTGAGCCTGTCGGGCGTGCCCGGCTACAACACCGGCGGATGCATCCACTTTATCATCAACAACCAGATCGGCTTCACCACCAGCCCGAAATTCGCCCGGTCCAGCCCCTACCCGTCCGACGTGGCGAAGGGCGTTCAGGCCCCGATCCTGCACGTCAACGGCGACAATCCCGAGGCGGTGACCTTTGCATGCAAACTGGCCGTCGAATACCGCCAGAAATTCGGCCGCGATATCGTGATCGACATGTGGTGCTATCGCCGCTTCGGCCACAATGAGGGCGACGAACCCAAATTCACCCAGCCGCTGATGTATGATGCGATCCGCTCGCACCCGAAAGTCAGCGTGATCTATGCCGATCGCCTGATCGAGGAAGGCGTGCTGGAAAAGGGCACTGCCCCGCAAATGCGCGAGGAATTCGTCGCCCAGCTGGAAGAGGATTTTCAGGCGGCCAAGAGCTACAAGCCCAATGAAGCCGACTGGTTCGGTGGACGCTGGGCGGGCCTCAACAAACCCGCCGATGCCGAGACTGCGCGGCGCAATGTCGATACCGCCATCGAGAAGAAGCTGTTCGAGCGGCTAGGCAAGACACTGACCGAAGTGCCCGATGATCTCACCATCCACAAAACGCTGGGCCGCGTGCTCAAGGCGAAGAAGGAATGGTTCGACACGGGCGAAGGTTTCGACTGGGCAACGGCGGAAGCATTGGCGTTCGGCAGCCTTGTCACCGAAGGCTTCGGCGTGCGTCTTTCAGGCCAAGACAGCGGCCGCGGCACCTTCAGCCAGCGCCACGCCGTATGGGTCGACCAGAAGGACGAGCGCAAATATATCCCGCTGACCACGCTGCCGCATGGCAAGTTCGAGGTGTATGACAGCACCTTGTCCGAATACGGCGTGCTGGGCTTTGAATACGGCTTCGCCATGGCAGAGCCGAAAACGCTGGTAATGTGGGAAGCGCAGTTCGGCGATTTCGCCAATGGCGCGCAGATCATGATCGACCAGTTCATCGCCAGCGGCGAGGCAAAGTGGCTCCGGGCCAATGGCTTGGTCATGCTTCTTCCGCATGGCTATGAAGGCCAGGGGCCGGAACACAGCTCCGCCCGGCTCGAGCGTTTCCTGCAACTATGCGCGAACGACAATATTCAGGTGTGCAACATCACCACCCCGGCGAATTACTTCCACGTGCTTCGCCGCCAAATGCTGCGCCCGTTCCGCAAGCCGATGGTCATCATGACGCCCAAGTCGCTGCTCCGCCATCCGATGGCGAAGAGCACGGCGGAGGAGTTCATGGGCGACCATCACTTCATGCGGATCAAGTCCGACACCACCGAAATCGCCGACGAGAAGATCAAGCGGCTCGTGCTGTGCAGCGGGAAGGTCGCCTACGATCTGATCGAGAAGCGCGACGAGGAAGGTCTGGACGATGTCTCCATCGTTCGGATCGAGCAGCTCTATCCCTTCCCCGGCGAGCCTCTGGCTGTCCGGCTGAAACGGATGACAAACCTCGAAACCGTGGTCTGGTGTCAGGAAGAGCCGCGCAACAATGGCGCATGGTTCTTCACCGACGGCAAGATCGAAGCGGCTCTGAACGAGGCGGGCCATGACGGCATGCGCCCGGTCTATGCCGGCCGCGACGAAGCCGCCTCGCCGGCCACCGGCTACGCCGCGCGGCACAAACAGCAGCAGGATGCACTCGTCGCTGACGCCCTTGGTCTGGGCGATGGCACGAAGAAACAAGGGTAAGAAATGGCTACTGAAATCCAAGTTCCCCAGCTCGGCGAATCCGTTACCGAGGGCACGATCGGCGAATGGCTGAAGTCTGTCGGCGATGCAGTCGCCGTGGACGAGCCGATTGTCAGCCTCGAAACCGACAAGGTCGCGGTCGAGGTCCCCTCCCCTGTGGCTGGCGTGATCCAGTCGCTGGGCGCGGAAGTCGGTGACACCGTGGAAGTCGGTGCGGTCATCGCCACGGTGGAGGAAGGCGCGACCGGCGCTGCCACCGGCGAAGAGGCGGGCCGCAAGGAAGAAGCTGCACAAGAAGGCAAGGAAGAGCGCAGCGCGGAAAACACCGCGTCGGTTGCCTCCGACGCTTCGCAGACGCTCAGCCCGGCGGTGCGCCGCGCGGTGCTGGAACACGGCGTCGACCCGTCCACCATCAAGGGCACCGGCAAAGATGGCCGCCTGACGAAGGAAGACGTGATCGCGGCAGCCAAAGCCAAGGGTGATCCTGCCCCCGCTTCCGCTTCCACGCCCGCGCCCGCTCCGGCAACGACGGGCGAACGCCGCGAGGAACGGGTCAAGATGACCCGCATGCGCCAGACCATCGCCAAGCGTCTGAAGGGCGCGCAGGACAATGCCGCTCTGCTCACCACCTTCAACGATTGCGACATGAGCGCGGTGATGGAGGCACGCGGCAAGTACAAAGAGCTGTTTGCCAAAAAGCACGATATCAAGCTCGGCTTCATGGGCTTCTTCGCCAAGGCTGCCTGTCTGGCGCTGAAGGACGTGCCCGCTGCCAACGCCTATATCGACGGGGACGAGATCGTTTATCACGACTATGTCGATATCTCGGTCGCGGTCAGCGCGCCCAACGGCCTGGTTGTGCCGGTGATCCGCGATGCGCAGGCCAAGGGCTTTGCAAGAATCGAGAAAGACATCGCCGATTTCGGCAGCCGCGCACGCGAGGGCACGCTGACGATGGACGACATGAAGGGCGGCACCTTCACCATTTCGAATGGCGGCGTGTTCGGCTCGCTGATGAGCACCCCGATCATCAACCCGCCGCAAAGCGCCGTGCTGGGCCTGCACCGAATCGAGGACCGTCCGGTCGTGGTGAACGGTGAAATCGTAATCCGCCCGATGATGTATCTGGCGCTGTCCTATGACCACCGTTTGATCGACGGGCGCGAGGCTGTGACGGCGCTCAAGATCATCAAGGAAGCGATCGAGGATCCCACCCGGATGCTGATCGATTTGTGAGGCATCAAGCATCGCTCTTGATCTGCTGCCTATGCGCGTCCGCTTGCAACGGAGTCGAGGAGTTTGAACGCGAATTGACAGGACCCGCTGCAGTAGCGTGGCAAACGTGTAAATCCGCGTTCGCAAATGTGCCTGAAACTGCCCCCGCCCTTATCGAGGCAAACAGGAATTCGGTGTATTTTGGCTGGGACCCTGAACAAGCGGACAGAGATGTTAGTCCGATGATGTGTCGTACTACAAGCGATGGCACCGAGCTGATAGAATTTCGCGAGAGTGCCGGTTTTTAGAATGAGTTGAGTTCTTATGGCTGACCAGAATTACGATTACGACGTCCTTGTTATCGGCGCTGGCCCCGGCGGCTACGTTGCCGCGATCCGTGCCGCGCAGCTGGGCCTGAAAACGGCCTGCGCAGAGAGCCGTGACAGCTTGGGCGGGACCTGCCTGAATGTCGGGTGCATCCCATCCAAGGCGCTGCTCCACGCCAGCGAGCTGTTCGAGGAGGCCGAAGGCGGCCACATGGCCAAATGGGGTATGAAAACCTCTGTCGAGCTCGACATATCCGCGATGATGGCGGAGAAAACCAAGGCCGTGGGCGAGCTTACCGGCGGGATCGAGTTCCTGTTCAAGAAGAACAAGGTCGACTGGAAGAAGGGCCATGCGACCTTCGTCGATGCGCACACCGCAGAGATCAATGGCGAGAAGGTCACCGCCAAAGACATCGTCATCGCTACCGGCTCCAGCGTCACGCCCCTCCCCGGCGTCGAGGTCGACAACGCCAAGGGGCGGATCGTGGACAGCACCGGCGCGCTCGAAATCGGCGAAGTGCCCGAGCATCTGGTGGTGATCGGCGGCGGCGTGATCGGGCTGGAGCTGGGCTCTGTTTGGCGGCGTCTGGGCGCGAAGGTCACCGTGATCGAATATCTCGACATGCTGCTGCCCGGCATGGACAAGGATATGCGCAAGGAAGCGGGCAAGATCTTCAAGAAACAGGGCATGGACCTGAAGCTGAAGAGCAAAGTCACCGGCGCTACGGTCAAGGGCAAGAAGGTCCATGTGACGGTTGAACCAGCCGCAGGCGGGGACGCGGAAACCATCGAGGCGAGCCACGTGCTGGTGTCGATCGGGCGGCGTCCGAACACTGACAAGCTGGGTCTCGATGCCATCGGACTGGAACTGAACCAGCGCGGCCAGATCGAGACCGATCATGATTTCCGCACGAAGGTCGACGGCGTCTGGGCGATCGGCGACGTGATCCCCGGCCCGATGCTCGCGCACAAGGCGGAAGATGAGGGCATCGCCGTGGCGGAAAACATCGCCGGACAGACCGGCATCGTGAACCACGCGCTGATCCCCGGCGTGGTCTACACCATGCCCGAATTCGCCGATGTCGGCATGACCGAGGAGGAGGCGAAGGAAGCGGGCCACACCATCAAGGTCGGCAAGTTCCCGATGATGGCCAACAGCCGCGCCAAGGCCAACCGCGACACCGACGGCTTCGTGAAAGTCATCGCGGATGCGGAGACCGACCGCGTGCTGGGCGTGCATATCGTCGCCAGCCTGGCCGGTACGATGATCGCCGAAGCGGCCATCGCGATGGAATTCGGCGCGACAAGCGAGGACATCGCCTACACCTGCCACGCGCACCCGACCCACGCGGAAGCGGTGAAAGAAGCGGCCATGGCCGTCCAGGGTAAGCCAATCCATATCTGATAGCAATGACAGGCAGCGCGGCGATAATTGGTGCGGGGCAGATCGGCTTTGCTGCCGCAACCGCCTTCGCCACCGCCGGTTGGCAAGTCATCGTCTACGCACGAACCCGCCCGCGCTGGTTGAAGGGTGCGCTGTCGTTCGAGCCCTACCAGCTCGGCGAAATGTCGGCGCCCGCTGCCGATTGCGTGGTCGATACGCTAGCCTTCGATGCCGACGACGCCGCGCGCTACGATCCGGCGAAAGTCGGCCGATTGATCGTCGTCTCTTCGGCCTCTGTGTACCGTGACGCGAACGGGCGAACGCTCGACGAAGCGGCGCAGAATGGCTTCCCGGATTTGCCTGTCGGGATGGACGAAGAGCAGGCCACGGTTGCGCCGGGACCGGAGACCTATTCCACCCGCAAGATCCGCATGGAGCAACAGGCTATCCGGAACTTTTCGGAACGCGCGACTATAGTGCGGCCCTGCGCGATCCACGGCCCTCACAGCCGCCATCCGCGTGAATGGTGGTTCGTCAAACGCCTACTCGACGGACGCCTGCGCATTCCGCTAGCGCTGAACGGGGAGAGCCGTTTCCAGACGACCGCTGCCGCAACAATCGGGGCTTTCGCGGTGCACGCTGCCGCCCATGCGCTGGGCGGCGTTTACAACCTCTCCGATACCGTTGCGCCCAGCGTGCGCGACATCGGCGAGATGGTCATGGCACGCATCGAAGCCAGCACCGAGCTGGTCGGGATGGACAACTACCCCGCGCATCAGGTCGGCCGGACGCCTTGGTCGATTCCGGCTCCGTTCGTAGTCTCGGCAGAAAAGGCCATACGCGCGGGATTCGCCGGGGCCAAACTCTATCACGAGAGCGCGGGTCCGGCAGTCGATTGGCTCCGCACCGTGCCAGTGAAAGGGTGGGAACACGCTTTCCCGCAGCTTGCCGCTTACCCGTGGGATATGTTCGATTACGCCAGCGAGGACGCGCTGCTTTGAACGAGCTGCCCACACCCAAGCAGCGGCTGCCTGCCCTGCTTGCGCTGGCTCTGCCGGTTTTTGCGGGCCTGATCTATCTGACCTTGGCCGGTGCACCGGCCCCCTATGTCATCATTAACGCCGCCGCATTTTTGATTGCCGCGCTATGGATTGGATTCGGGCGGGCCCCGGGGTCGTATCGTGGGCGCAGGATACTGGTCACCGCGCTGCTCGCGCTGTGTTTCGTTCCGCTCTTTACCGGCCCGTTCGTCAATAGTCCGTTCGTCGATGGCCCGTCCGTTGATAGCATTGCGCGCTGGATACCGGTGGGCGGTTTCACCCTCCACGCCGGGTCCATGCTCTTTCCCGCCATCGCCGTGCTCGCCGCGCGGGACCGGGATTTTGCCCCGCCCATCCTGCTGACCGCGCTTCTGGCGGCGATGGCCCAACCCGATGCCGCGTTCGGTTTCGCCATCGTTTTCGCTGCCGTCGGCCTACATGACCAGTCCCGTGACTGGCGCGACGGGATGGTCGCCATTGTCGGCTTTTTCGCGGCGTTGATCATGGCGGTGCAGGGAGAATTACCGCCCCAGCCGTTCGTGGAGCGGGTCTTTGCGGACACGGTGGCGGTCTCTCCCATAGGCGGGATCGCGCTCCTGCTCGCTCTCGCAGGCGGTCTGATGGCGATGCTGCACGTCGCTCCGTTCGAAGCCCGTGCGCGCTACGCCCTTGCCGGATCGCTGTTCGGGTTCGGAATCATGTCAATCATGTCGCATTATCCCAGCGTGCTGATCGGCTACGGCGCGGCACCGATTCTGGGCTACGGACTGGCGCTGGGGCTGGCCCAGCATGGCCCCGCGCAAAGGACCGACACATGACCATGCCTCCCTTCCACCTCGCCTTTCCGGTGCATGATCTGGCGGCTGCGCGCCGCTTTTACGGCGATCTGCTGGGCTGCCCTGAGGGGCGGTCGTCAGACGAGTGGATCGACTTCGACTTTCACGGCCACCAGATCGTCGCCCATCTCTCACCCGGTGGGGGCGATGCGGCCACCAATGCCGTGGACGGCCATGACGTACCGGTCCCGCATTTCGGACTGGTTCTGGGCATGGAAGAATGGCGCGCGCTGGCGGATCGCCTGACCGCCGCTGGCACGCGCTTCGTGATGGAGCCGACTGTGCGCTTTGCGGGGGAGCCGGGGGAGCAGGCGACGATGTTCTTCCGCGATCCCAGCGGCAATGCGCTAGAGATCAAAGCGATGGCCGACCCTGACGCATTGTTTGCGAAGTAGGTCCGTGGCACTCTGCCTGCATAAGGGGAGAGAAACATGGCCTATCCGACACTGACCGAAGAACCGGGCGCGCTGGAGCTGGCTGCGCAGATCCGCGAGGGCGCTTTGTCACCCGGCGAGGCGGTGGAAGCGGCCATCGGTCGGATCGAGGCGCAGGACGGTTCGATCAATGCGGTCGTGGTGCGCGACTACGAGCGGGTCCGCGCCACGGCGAAGGCGATGGATGGCACCGCCCCCCTGCCCCACCAACCGCTCTACGGCGTGCCGATGACGATCAAGGAAAGCTTCGCGATCGAAGGCCTGCCATCGTGCTGGGGCCTGAAAGAGTTTGAAGGTCAGACCGCCAAAGCCGAGTCGACCGTCGTCCGCCAGTTGAAAGCGGCAGGCGCGATCCTGCTGGGCAAGACGAATATCCCGCCCAATCTGGCCGACTGGCAGAGCTTCAACCCGGTCTATGGGCGAACCAACAATCCGCACGACATGGGCCGCAGCGCAGGTGGCTCCTCCGGCGGATCGGCCGCGGCGGTGGCGAGCGGAATGGTGCCGGTGGAATATGGCACGGATATCGGCGGATCGGTGCGGGTACCCGCGCATTTCAACGGGGTATGGGGCCACAAGACAAGTTGGGGGCTGATCTCCAAGCAGGGCCATGATCACCCGATGGCGGCAGGCAAAGACATGCATGACGGCGTGCTGAGCATTGCCGGCCCGCTGGCCCGCAATGCCGCCGATCTCGCGCTGATGCTGGAATTGACCGCCACCCTGCCCCTGCGTCGCCGGGAAAAGCCGCTGGACCAGATGCGCTTCCTGCTGCTTGCCGACCACCCCTCCAGCCCGATCGACGATGCGGTGCGCGGGCCGATAGAGGCAGCGGCAGCGGCGCTTCGCAGCGCAGGAATAGCGGTGGACGCCGCAGCCGACGACATGCCCGATCTGGAGGGCGATCAGGCAGCCTATCTCAAGATGCTCAACATCGCGATGGCGCGCGGTGCTCCGGGGCCGGATGGGTCGCGGGCGAGCGCAACCGACTGGTTCGATCTTCTTGATGCGCAGGCACGCTGCGAGCTGGCCTGGGCACGCCTGTTCGAAGCCTATGACTTTGTCCTTGCTCCGCCCGCCAATATCCTCGCCTTCCCGCACCGCGACGAGCAGGTATTTCAGGGCAAAGTCACCATCAACGGACAGGAACGCGACGCAGCAGAGGGCCTTGCATGGGCGGGGATCGCCACCTTCCCCAACCTGCCGGCAACCGTTCTGCCGGTGGGGGCTACGGACGGACTGCCCTGCGGCATGCAGGTGATCGGCCCGCGCTGGAGCGACTTCGATTGCATCGCCGCGGCCGAGGCCATAGGGGCGCTGCTGCACGGTTAGGGCGCGCTGCGCAGGAGGGCATTGATGGCACGGCAGTTGTGGATGGCGCGGTTCGCCCGCTGGCATATCTGGCTGGGGTGGCTGATCGGCGTGCCGCTGGTCCTGTGGACCGTGACCGGCCTCGTTATGGTTGCCCGCCCGATCGACGAAGTGCGCGGCAATCACTTGAGGAAGGACGTGGCGGCAGAACCCCTGCTGACCAGCAATCCCGCTCCGATTCCATTCCAGCTCGATGGCAGCCAGCGCTACAGCGAGATGCGGGCGATCATGCAAAACGGCCAGCCTGTGTGGCTACTGACCCGCGAGGACGGATCGATCGAACGCCGCTCTGCCGCTGTCGATGGCCCCGCACTGCCGCCGGTGGACGAGGCCTATGTCCGTGCGCTGGTTGCAGCGCGCATCGTGGGCGGGGACGACCCCGTCAGTATCAGGCAGTTCGCGGCCGATGAGGCACCCTTTGATTTCCGGCGGGCTGTGCCCTCTTGGCAGGTGGCGCTGGCGGATGGAACCAATGTGTATGTCCACGCCGAGACCGGGGAAATTGCCGCCGTGCGCACGCGGTTCTGGCGCGTGTTCGATTTCATGTGGGGCCTGCACATCATGGATTTGCAGACGCGGGAGGACACCTCGCATCCGATCCTGATCCTGTTTGCCGCCCTCGCGGCCATCGGTTCGGTCATTGGCTGTATCCTGCTGTTCCGCCGCCGCCGGGCAAGGAAACGCGCATGATCCCCGACCCCACAATCATTCTCACTCCGCTGCTCGACTGGCTGGATATTGCCGGTGTGGCGGTGTTCGCCTTGTCCGGCGCGCTGATTGCAGCGAAGGAACGCCAGACTATCGTCACGGTCGTTTTCTTCGCGCTGGTCACCGGGGTCGGCGGGGGGACGGTGCGCGACTTGCTGATCGATGCGCCGGTGTTTTGGATCAAGGATGCCTGGGTGGCCGCCACCTGCCTGGTGGTCGCGCTGATCGTCTGGTTCACCCCGACCCGCTGGTGGGAGGGGAAGCTGCTGGACTATTCGGATGGTCTGGGTCTCACCGCCTATGCCGTGCTCGGCAGTGCGAAGGCGCTGACTTACGGAATACCGCCCGTGCCGGCGATGATGATGGGCGTGGTGACCGGCTGTGTCGGCGGCGTGATCCGCGATGTGATTGCGGGTCGCCCGTCGATCCTGATGCGGCCTGAGCTTTATGTTACCGCCGCCGCCCTGTCGGCCACGATCTGCGTTGCCGGAGAGACGCTAGGCGGGCCGCGCGAGATCGTCTGGCCACTGGCCACAGCCGCCGGACTGATCCTGCGCAGCGCGGCTATCCGGTACAATCTGTCATTACCGAGCTATCACGAGCGACTGGCGGCTACCGACGCAGAAGGGGCGGAAGCCGAAGCCCCCGCCCCTCAGATTGCGTCATCGAAAGAGTTCCGGGAAGAGACCCCGGCAAAGGCGGATTAACCGCCGAACCCGTCCTCATCACCATATTGCGGCTGACCCGGTACCGGGCCGCCGGGATAGGCTGGCTGCGGGCCGTTGACATCCACTGCCGGGCTATCCGCTGCTGGCTGGTAGGACGGCTGCCCGCCCGACTGGCCATAGGTGGTTTGCCCGTAGGCAGGCTGCCCCTGTGTTGTGTGGCCATATGTTGTCTGGCCGTAGGTGGTTTGCCTATAAGCAGGCTGCGCGCCCGGCACATCGGGCTGGGAATACCCCGCCACAGTCCGTGCGCGGGCATAGGTGCTGTCATCCCACTGGCGATCTGTTCCGGTCGTCGCCGAGGGTTGGAAGCCGCCAGCGGACGCGCCGTACTCGATCCCTTCGATCCGGCCATTCGAACCGATCTGACAGGAAAAGCCCTGCCCGTTATAGAGCGAGCCGGTGACCAGCCAGCCGGATGCGGTGCGGTCCACGCCGTTGATGTCGCCAATGCGGACATTGCGCTCCACTTCGCGCACGCACTGATCGACAGCGCGGTCTAGCCCGCTGCTGCGGTTGTAATTCGGCGCGGAGCTGGGATAGCGGCGGTCACGGTAGCGATCGCGGTTGCGGTTCTTGCTGGCTGCACTGGCAATGGCGGCGATACCGCCAAGAATGGCAACACCGGCGATCACGTCGCCTGCATCCACCCGGTTGCGGTGGCGGTATCCACGATAACCACGATAGCCGCGGTAACGATGGTTTTCGGCGTTCTCGCCATCCGCGTCATAGGCGGTGACAGGCGCAATATCGCTGCGCTGGGTGGTCACGGGAAGCTCGGCGGCGACAACGGGTGTTGCGGCGAGCGAAAGCGTCGCGGCGCTGGCGACAAGTGCAGTGCGGATGGTCATAGTCTGGCCCCCTGAATAATCGGGCGGATGGATCGGGTCGCGGGCAAATACGAAAAAGCCGCAACGAATGGATACAAAGCTAGGCGGTCCAGCCTGTCATCAGGCTGAACCGCCCGGCGGGTGGTTTCATGCGGGTTCTATCTCAGGCCGCGGATGCCGTCGAAATCGATATCGACAACCCGGCCCCGCTGGATATCGCAGGTGAAGCTACCGAAATCCTTGGAGTGGGCATTGTAGCCATACCGGCCGTAATTGTTCCGGTCGTACCGGACATTCCGGTTGTAGCCGCGCTGGTCGCGATAGCCGTAGCGTTGATCGCGGTAGCCATAGCGGCGATCTTCATCGACCGCGACCCGGCCCTTCACGCGCCAGCCATAGCGGGTGTCGTTCACCCCGCGAATTTCGGGGATATTGACGCCCCTGAAGCCATAGCGCGCGGCCTCGCTGCGCACGGCATTGACGCAGATATCGACCGCCGAGCGCGGATTGCCGCGTGCCTGGTAATACTGGTCACGGTAGCTGGTATTGTAGCGGTAATCGTCGCGGTAACGGTTGCGATCCTTGCCGATCGACGATGCGATGGCGGCAATCCCACCGAGGATCACAGCCCCTGCAATCACTTCGCCAGCGGAAATGCCATCATTGTGGCGATCGCGGGCAGCTGCAGGGGTTGCAGACGTTACCGCCATCGCACCAGCGGCGACGGTACCGAGCAGGGCTTTGGAAACGGTGTTCATCTCTTCTTCCTCGTATTCAACCAAAGCGGAAGTGCCTTGATTGATTATCGGTATAGAGATGCCGGAATGAGGTGAGCCTGAAGGTGCTCGACAGGGTCCGTTCATACAAGTGGATACTTTTATGAACGGACCCTGCGAGGCGAATTAGTCTTCGAATTTCAATCCGGTAAAGTAACCAAGGAAGCCGAGAACATCGGCTGCCTCCTCGATTGCCTTGTCTGTCGGCTTGCCCGAACCATGGCCCGCACGGGTCTCGATCCGGATCAGTTGCGGCTTCGCGCCTAAATCGGCGGCCTGCAAAGCAGCGGCATATTTGAAGCTGTGCCCGGGTACCACGCGGTCGTCGGTGTCGGCTGTGGTCACCAGCACGGCGGGGTAATCCTCCCCGTCGCGGACATTGTGATAGGGCGAATAGGCCAGCTGGGCTCTGAAATCGGCTTCCTTGTTCGGGTAACCATAGTCATCGACCCAGTACCGCCCGGCAGTAAACCGGTCGAAGCGCAGCATGTCCATCACGCCCACAGCAGGGCTCGCCGCGGCAAACAGGTCGGGCCGCTGATTGACCACCGCGCCCACCAGCAGGCCGCCATTGGAGCCGCCATTGATGGCAAGGCCGCCTTCGGGCGTGATGCCCTGATCGATCAGATATTCGCCTGCCGCGATGAAATCGTCAAAGGTGTTCTGCTTGTTCTGCAGGCGGCCACCATCGTGCCATGCCTTGCCATACTCGCCGCCGCCCCGGATATTGGCGACGACATAGGCCCCGCCCGCTTCCATCCATGCGAGGCGCGAGGCGCTGAAGCCGGGGGTGAGCGAGATGTTGAACCCGCCATAGCCGTAGAGCAGCGTCGGCACGGCCTCGCCGCTTGCCGCGACCTCCTTGCTGCGCACGATGAACATGGGCACGCGCGTGCCATCCTTGCTCTCGTAGAATTGCTGTTCGACCACGAAGGCGTCGGGGTCGAACGCGACGTCCGGCTTGGCCCAGACGGCGCTTTCCCCGCTCTCCATATCGTAGCGATAGATGGCGGCGGGCTGGTTGTAGCTGGTGAAGTAGTAGAACGTCTCGGAGGCGTCCGTGTCACCGCCAAAACCGCCCGCGCTGCCGATGCCGGGCAATGCGACTTCGCGCACCATCTGGCCGTCGAGGTCGAAAATGTCGATCTGGCTTTTCGCATCGCGCAGGTAGCTGGCGACCAGCTTCCCGCCCACCAGCGATACCCCGCCCAGCGTTTCTTCTGCCTCGGGGATCACCGTGGTCCATTCGGGGGTCTCGGCAGCAATATCCGTTTTCACCACCTTCTCCAGCGGGGCACCGTCATTGGTGGTGAAGAAGAACGTGCTGCCGATATTGCCGACATAGGAATAGGAATGCTCGAAACCGGGCACCAGCGTGCGCGCGTCGCCCGTGTCGCGGTCAATCAGAGTCACTTCGTAGCGGTCGTCGGTGCCGCTGGAGCTGGTGACGATCACAGTGCCGCCATCATCGCTGACCTGCGCGATGTGGTTGAGCTCCGGCTGGTCCGGAGTTTCGTAGACGAGCTTGTCCTGCTCCTGCGCTGTCCCCAGCGTATGGAAATAGACCGTGTGATTGGTGTTGAGCGCCTGAAAGGTCTCACCCTCGCCTGTGGCGGGGAAGCGGCTGTAATAATAGCCGCTGCCGTCCTTGGCCCATTCGATGGCAGAGAATTTCACCCATTCGACTTCGTCCGAAGCGGTTTCGCCGGTGGCGACATCCATCACCTTGACCGTGCGCCAGTCGCTGCCGCCATCCTGAATGGTGTAGAGCAGCTTGCTGCCGTCGGGGCTCGGCTCCCACCCACCCAGAGCAGTGGCATCATCGTCGGACCATTCATTGGGGTCAATCAGCAGGCGCGGTTCGCCGTCCAGCCCTTCACGGACATACAGCACGCTCTGGTTCTGCAGCCCGTCATTGCGGGTATAGAAATAGCGCCCGCCCTTTTCCTGCGGCAGGCCGAAGCGTTCATAATCGGTCAGCTCGGTGATCCGCTCCTTCAGCGCCTCGCGTCCCGGCACCTGCGCCAGAAAATCGTCCGTCGTCGCATTCTGGCTTTCGACCCATGCGGCCACTTCCTCGTCCACGCGGACATCGTTTTCCAGCCAGCGATAGGGGTCCGCCACGGCCACGCCGAACTGTTCTTCGACGACATCACCCATGCGCGTGTCGGGATAGGCGATATCGGTCATGGTGGTGGTGGTTTCCTCAGCTGTCGAGTGGTCGTGGGCGGATGCGGCGGCCATCGGTGCGCCAAGCGCAAGCAGGCTGGCCGATGTCGCCAGAAGAGTGGAACGGATCATGGTGGGGGCAGCCTCTCGTTTGTCGGTTTCGCTTAAACTCTACGTGTGCCCGATATGGACGTTCCGGTGGGAGGTTCAATCCTCCATCGCGGCGAGCACATCGCGGGTGAAGGCTTCAAGATCGAAGCCGCCCATGCCTGCCAGATCCTCGCCCCGGCGCACGATGACCACGTTGCGGCTGGGCACGACGACCACGAACTGCCCGCGATTGCCGCGCGCGGCGAAGGTATCGTCCGGAATGCCTTCCATGCCCCGCATCAGCCACCAGCTCGCGCCATAGCCATAGGCGCTTTCCGGCTGCGGGCCGGTGGGGCTGGAGACATAGTCGACCCAGCCTTCGGGCAGGATACGCTCGCCCTCCCACACACCGTCTTGCGCATGCAACTGGCCCAGCAGCGACAAGTCGCGCGCCGTGGACCACACTTGACTGGAAAGCATGTGATTACCCTGCCAGTCGCGCTCGGCCACGGTCGCGTTCATTCCAAGCGCTTGAAACAGGCCATCGAAGCCGGGCTCGTCCTTGAACGGATCGAGCGGTGCCAGTGCCATCAGCGTATCGTTATTGGCATAGCGAAACACCGTGCCCGGCGGATGGACCAGCGGCCAGTCGCCTGCCCGCTCGGTCACGCTCGCCCCGCCCCAATACATCGGATCGGTCCGGTTCCCCGGCGTATCGGAGGAGCGCCCGGAGGACATGCGCAGCAATTGATCGACGGTGATGGCGCGGCGCGGATCGTCTTCGCGGTCCCCCAGCCCGGCCGACTGGTTCACATTGACGATGCCGCCCTGCTGGAATGTGCCGACAATCGTCGCGGCGATGCTCTTGGCCACCGACCATGTGCGCTGCGGCGTGTTGGGGCCGAAGCCTTCGGCATAGCTCTCGGCAATGATGTCGCCGTCCTCTCGCACCAAGACCGCAGTCGTGCGGCTATGCTCTCCGTAGGTGCCGTCAAAGGCGGTAGCGATCACAGGAGCGAGTGCCTCGTCCGGCTCAACGATTTCGGGAAGGTCTGGCGTCGCCTGGGTCGGCGGTAGGTCAGGCACTGTCGATGGCGCGGGAATTTCCATGCCAATGGGCTGCACCGCGCAGCCGGTGTCCCGCGAATAGGTCGCGAAGCGTGCAGGCATATCGTCTGCCCACTCCACCTCGACCCGGACGATCTGACCGGCCTCTTGCACCACTGTGTGCGGCAGCGTCCGGATGATGGGATCGAGAGCGGGATAAATGCCGGTCAGTTCCCACTGTGTCACATGCCGGTCGGTGCGCGCCGCGCCCTGCGCCTGTGAATGGGCCAGCGCCCCGCACATCATAAGCGCCTTGTAACCGGCAGCCAGAGCCCGTTCGTAACGCTGCTCTAATTGCTGCTGCGGACTGACCTCGGCGCAGGCTGGCAGGGCAATCACGAGGGCGGCGGCGGGAAGGAGGATTGTTCGCATGGGCGCGGACCCTAACCGCGCCTGCACAAAAGAAAAGGGCCGCCGGATTGCTCCCGTGCGGCCCTTCTTTCTTGCTGCCCTGCCTTCGCAGGGGAGAGAGACTTACGCCTCTTCGTATTCGTCTTCGTCGCTCATAACCGGGCCGCTGTCCTGGCCCTTGGCATCTTCGTCGCGGTCGACCAGTTCGATCACGGCCATCTGCGCCGCATCGCTCGCACGGTAGCCCGCCTTGATGATGCGGGTGTAGCCGCCATCACGGTCGGCATAGCGCTCGGCCAGAACGTCGAACAGCTTCTTCAGCTGCGTTTCGTCGAGCAGGCGCGACTGCGCGAGACGACGGTTGGAAAGACCGCCACGCTTTGCGAGCGTGATCAGCTTTTCGACATAGGGACGCAGTTCTTTCGCCTTGGGCAGCGTGGTGACGATCTGCTCGTGTTTGATGAGAGCCTGGCTCATATTGCGGAAAAGAGCCTTACGGTGGCCCGACTTACGGCTCAGCTTACGCTGGGAAAGACCGTGACGCATAATGTGTATCCTTCAGTTCGTTATGGGCCCGTATGAGGTAGCCCGTAGCTGGTGCCGCTTGGGGTGCGCACCGTAACCCGTCATTTTCCAACCTGACGGTTGGGTGCGGTTCCGGCCCGCTCCCCCTCCCAGCCACCCGATCCAGTATCTGGACCCTATCGGGTGGCTGGGAGGGGCAGCGGGCCGGTGCCGACTTTTTTAACCCAGCAGCTCTTGCTCGAGCTTCTTGGCCATTTCTTCGATGTTCTCCGGCGGCCAGCCAGGGATATCCATCCCCAGACGCAGACCCATGCTGGAGAGCACTTCCTTGATCTCATTGAGCGACTTGCGGCCGAAATTCGGCGTACGCAGCATCTCGGCTTCGGTCTTCTGGACCAGATCGCCGATATAGATGATGTTGTCGTTCTTGAGGCAGTTGGCGCTGCGGACCGACAGTTCCAGCTCGTCGACCTTCTTGAGGAGGTAACGGTTGAGCTGGTTGGCGTCCGATTCCTGCGGCTCTGCAGCCATGCCGATCATCGCGGCCTGCGGCTGCGGAATGCCTTCCTCGAAGTGGACGAACAGGGTCAGCTGGTCCTGCAGAATGCGCGCAGCATAGGCCACGGCATCGTCCGGCGTGACCGTACCGTCCGTTTCGATGGTCAGGCTCAGCTTGTCGAAGTCCAGTTCCTGGCCAACACGGGCCTTCTCGACCTTGTAGCTGACCTGACGGATCGGCGAATACAGGCTGTCGACCGGGATCAGACCGATCGGCGCGTCGGCCGGACGGTTCTGCACCGCAGGCACATAGCCGCTGCCGACATCGGCCGTCAGTTCCATGTTGAGGTTGGCGCCGTCATCCAGATGACAGATCACCAGATCCTTGTTCATCACTTCGATGTCGCCGGACACAGCGATGTCACCGGCGGTGACTTCGCCCGGACCGGTTGCGGAAAGCTGCAGGCGCTTGGGGCCCTCGCCTTCCATCTTCAGTGCGATCTGCTTCACGTTCAGAACGATGTCGGTCACGTCTTCACGCACGCCGGCGAGCGACGAGAATTCATGCAGCACGTTCTCGATCTTGATCGAGGTAATGGCCGCCCCCTGAAGGGAGGACAGCAGCACGCGGCGCAGCGCGTTGCCCAGCGTCAGACCAAAGCCGCGCTCGAGCGGTTCGGCGATGAAGGTGGCTTTGCGCTTCTTGTCGCCGCCTTCCTTGACTTCAAGCTGGTTGGGTTTCTTCAGTTCCTGCCAGTTCTTGTTATTGACGGACATGGATTTCCCCTGGTTCGGATGCGGGTAGGACCGGAGCGCTGCGGGAGGCGCATCCGGTCCAACAAAAGGGTTCCGGCAGCCTCAGCACGAGGCCATCGGAAAATTGCGGATCAGACGCGGCGACGCTTGGATGGCCGCACACCATTGTGCGGGATCGGCGTCACATCGCGAATGGATGTAATGGTGAAACCGACAGCGGCAAGACCGCGCAATGCGCTCTCGCGGCCCGAGCCCGGCCCCTTCACTTCGACTTCCAGCGTGCGGACGCCGTGTTCGGCGGCCTTCTTGCCGGCATCGTCTGCGGCGACCTGGGCAGCATAGGGCGTGGATTTCCGGCTGCCCTTGAAGCCCATCATCCCGGCGCTGGACCAGCTGATAGCATTGCCCTGTGCATCGGTGATGGTGATCATCGTGTTGTTGAAGCTGGCGTTGATATGCGCAACACCGCTGCTGATATTCTTACGCTCGCGGCGCTTAACGCGGCCTGGTTCGCGTGCCATGATGAAATTCCTCGTATTCGTCTAAGCTTGGGAAAGATGAAGGCGCTTGCGCTTACTTCTTCTTACCAGCGATCGGCTTCGCCTTGCCCTTGCGGGTGCGAGCGTTGGTGTGCGTGCGCTGACCGCGGACGGGCAGGCCGTTCCGGTGACGCAGGCCGCGATAGGAACGCAGGTCCATCAGACGCTTGATGTTCATCGCCGTGTTGCGGCGAAGGTCACCCTCCACCTGATAATCGGCGTCGATCGTCTCGCGAATTTGCAGAACTTCGGCGTCGGTCAGGTCCTGAACGCGGACGGTATGATCGATGCCCAGCTTGTTGGCGATTTCCACGGCGGTCGTGCGACCAATGCCGTGAATATAGGTCAGCGCGATAATCACACGCTTGTTGGTGGGGATGTTTACCCCGGCAATACGAGCCACTTAATTCTCCATGCTCCACAAGGGATTAGCGCGCAGCAGCACCCCTATCTCATAGCTACAATTCATCGATAGCAGCGGTTGAGCGGTTTCTTCGCCAATGCAAAAAAGCCCGGTTGTGGCGCGCGTCAAATGGCTGCGGCCGGCCGGACTACTCAAAGATGTATCGAATGAAAGGCGCGCTTACGTCGATTCGACGCGCACGTCAACCGCAAGCGCACCCTTCAAGCGCGATCCCGATATGGGTTTCGCTGCCACGAAGACAAGTGCCTTGCCGCTGTTTGTGCCAACAGCCTAACCCCGGGCTCCGCCTGTGTCAAAGACGAGCGAAGAAGCCGGGCCTATTCGCCCCTGGTTGTCGCCAATGCGTCGAGTGCATCCAGCACGTCGGCGGCGTCGATCGCTCGCTTCGGAGGCGCTTCCGCAGTCTCTTCAGGGGACCCATCGCCGCCCTCCCCCGCGGAATCGTCTCCTTCGTCCCCGTCGACGGACGCGTCGCCGGCTTCGGGTTCGTCGGCTGGCTCGTCAGTCGTTTCGTCAGAGTCGGGCGAAGGAACAGCATCGCGGCCACCGACGGCGCCGCCCAGCTTTTCGGTCAGGCCGGTCAGCTGCTGGCTCATCACGCCGTCCACCGCCTTGGCGATGACTGGCACTTCGAAACGCATGTGCCCGCCCACGACATAGGTCCAGTTGATCTGCGTCTCGGTGTTGTCCTCATTGCCCTTCATGGTGATCGTCAGGACACCGTCCGCAGGTTCGCTCTGCAAAGGCCCGAGGCCGCCGCGCATGCGCAGCACCCGACGGGGAAAGGACTGGACCACCGTCATATGCCGGACGCTGCCGGCGAGGCCGATGGCTCCGTCTTCCTCGGTCGCCGGAATACGTTCGCAAAAACAGCCATTGGCTTGCGGTTCCAGCGTCATATTGTCCGCATCGCCCGACCACGTATGCGCGTCGTTCCACCATTCGCCGGGCGTGATCAGCGCCAGCCATACGGCCTGCGGAGAAGCATTCACCGTGGCCCCGTCCTGCGTGACGAAGCCGTCATCCGACTGGTCGATGACCTCGGCCGCTGCAGGCGCCGATAGCAGAAATCCCGCCGCACACGCGGCGGTAGCGAATGTCTTTGAATACATGATGGCCTGTGCCCTCCTCGCTCATCTCCTAACGCAAGCGCGCGGAGCGGGAAAGAGAGCTATCGGGCCCGCTCAGGCGAGGAGCGCGTCGATCGACTGGCTGACTTCTTCGATCGAGGCCATGCCATCGACGCGGGAGACCAGATCGCGCGCTTCGTAATGCGGCAGGATCGGTGCGGTCTTGCCGCGATATTCCTGCATCCGGTTGCGCACCGTTTCCTCGTTATCGTCGGGGCGACGCTTGAATTCGGTCGAACCGCATTCGTCGCACACGCCTTCTTTGGCGGGCGGATTTGCGGTGTCATGATACAGCGCACCGCATTCGGCACAGGTGAACCGGCCCGTGATACGCTCGACCAGAGCATCTTCGTCCACGCCCAGCTCGATCACACGCGTCAGTTCACGGCCATGTTTGGCGAGCAGATCGTCCAGTTGCTCGGCCTGCGCCTGCGTGCGGGGGTAGCCATCGAAAATAGTGCCGACATCATCGCCCAGCGCGGTCAGCTCTGCATCGATAAGCGCAGTGACAATCTCGTCCGAGACCAGATCGCCGCGATCCATCACGGCCTTTGCTTCCAGCCCAACAGGAGTTTGTGCCTTCACCGCAGCACGCAGCATGTCGCCGGTGGACAGCTGGCGCATCCCGTAATGTTCGACCAGACGGTGGGCCTGAGTGCCCTTACCAGCGCCCGGAGGGCCAAGCAGAATGATGTTCACGCCGTAAAAACCCCCATTTGGACAGCTCTGTTCGGGAAGCTCTGCCGCAGCCGCAGCCGTAGCCTAGCGCTTCCGCCCTTTCAGCTTCGCCTTCTTGATCAGATCACCATACTGATGGGCCAGCAGATGGGACTGGACCTGAGTGATCGTATCCACAGTCACATTGACCACAATCAGCAGGCTGGTTCCGCCCAGGAACAGCGGGATACCCGTCTGCGCGATCATATATTCCGGAATAACGCAGACCAGCGTCAGATAGATCGCCCCGACCACGGTAATCCGGGTCAACACGTAATCGAGATAATCCGCCGTGCGCTTGCCCGGACGGATGCCGGGGATGAATCCGCCATTTTTCTTCAAATTCTCGGCATGCTCTTCGGGGTTGAAGACAACCGCGGTGTAGAAGAACGCGAAGAAGATGATGCCGATGGCATACAGCGTCATGTAGATCGGTTGGCCGTGCTGCAGATACTGGTTCAGCGTCACGATGAAGCCGCCTGTGGCGCTGTTCGTATCGACAGAATTGCCGGCAAACTGGCTGATCGTCAGCGGCAGCAACAGCAGCGAGCTGGCGAAAATCGGCGGGATAACCCCGGCAGTGTTCAGCTTGAGCGGCAGGTGCGAGCGATCGGCCTGCATCATGCCGCGCTGGGTCGCGCGCTTCGGATACTGGATCAGCAAGCGCCGCTGCGCCCGCTCGACAAAGCAGATGAACAGGATCAGCGCGACGACCATCACGATGAAGCCGACGATGATGAAGGCGCTGATCGAGCCGGTCCGTCCGCCTTCGAACATATTGGCGGCAAAGCTCGGGAACTGGGCCACAATGCCCGCCATAATGATCAGCGACACACCGTTGCCGATGCCGCGCGCGGTGATCTGTTCGCCCAGCCAAAGCAGGAACATCGTGCCGCCGACAAGGCTGATGACAGCGCCCACGCGGAACATGACACCGGGATCGACCACCGCCTGCATTCCGCTGGCCGCGCCGAAACTTTCCAGACCCGTCGCGAGGAACCAGCCCTGAATGGCAGTGAGGAACACCGTGCCGTAGCGGGTGTACTGGTTGATTTTCTGGCGCCCCGAAGCGCCCTCTTTCTTCATCGCAGCCAGTGTCGGATGCAGGGCCGCTGCCATCTGCACCACGATCGAGGCGGTAATGTAGGGCATCACGCCGAGCGCGATGAGGCTCATCCGCTCCAGGCTGCCGCCCGAGAAAGTGTTGAACAGATCGAGGATCCCGCCCCGCGTCGTGTCATACAGGCTTTCGAGAACCAGCGGGTTCACACCCGGCAGCGGCACGAAGCTGAGGAAACGGAAAACGATCAATGCCCCAAGCGTGAACCAGATGCGCTGACGCAGCTCGGTTGCCTTGGAGAAATTGGCGAGGCTCATATTGCTCGCGATATTGTCGGCGCGTGATGCCATCGGAACTTTTCAAATCCTGAACTGTCGCCGGCCCTCCCGGCTATGCGGGACAGGACATAGGGAGCGGCGGGCCCGATGTCGAACCCGCCGCCCTATTTTTTCGTCTTATTTGGCTTTCTTCGGCTTGTCAGCCGCAGTGCCGGTCTTCTTCTCGCCCTTGACGGTGCTCGGCTTGGACGAAGGCGTTTTCACCTCGACCACTTCGACCGAACCGCCAGCCTTTTCAACGGCTTCAATGGCACCCTTGGAAGCACCGGCGACGATGAATTTCACCTTGGCAGAGATCTCGCCCTTGCCCAGCAGACGCACACCGTCCTTGCCGCCACGGGCAAGACCGGCTGCCTTCAGCACAGCGTGGTCGATATCTTTTTTCGCGTCGAGCTTCTTCGCATCGATGAACTTCTGGACCATGCCGAGGTTCACTTCAGCGAAATCCTTGCCGAACGGGTTGTTGAACCCGCGCTTCGGCAGACGCATGTGAAGCGGCATCTGGCCGCCTTCAAAGCCCTTGATAGCCACACCGGAGCGGCTCTTCTGGCCCTTTTGGCCGCGGCCAGCGGTCTTGCCTTTGCCCGAACCGATACCACGGCCCACACGGATGCGGGTCTTACGGGCGCCGGGATTGTCTCTAAGATCGTTCAGTTTCATGATCTGCACTCGCTTTCGCTTTTCTACGCGCTGGATGTTGCCATCCTGAAAAAGGTCAGCCCCTCGCGCTGTGGCGGGACCTGACCGGCTGGTAACCGGGTGATTTCCTCGGACACGATATCGGCACCGCAGCCCTTGGGCACACCCGCTAATTCCGGAGCTTCTCTCAGCAGCATAACCGCCTTGTGAAAAGCCTCCTCCTCATCGGCCGCCTCGACCCAGCGGGTCGCGTAGAAGCCCATGAGCTGGCCCTCCCCTTGCGTTTCGATGGGGAAATTATCCCCCCGCAAGAGCAGGCGCCAGAAGGTCAATCGACCAGAGCCACCATATGCGGCAGCTTGGCGATTGCACCGCGCACCTCGGGAGTGTCTTCCAGCTCCACAACGCGGTTCATTTTACCCAGACCCAGGCCAATCAGAATTTTCTTCTGGCTTGCCGGGCGGCGGATCGGCGAACCGATCTGCTTGATCTTGATTTTCGCCATGTGTCTTACTCCACCACAGCTTCGGCGTCGGCTTTCGCCTCGGCTTCGCTGGCTCCGCCGCGACCCAGCAGGTCGGCGACTTTCTTGCCCCGGCGCTGCGCCACCGATTTCGGCGACGTCTGGTCGGTCAGCGCATCGAAAGTAGCGCGGATCATGTTGTAGGGGTTGGACGTGCCGACCGATTTGGTCACCACATCGGCCACACCCAGGCTTTCGAACACGGCGCGCATCGGACCACCGGCGATGATGCCGGTACCCGGAGGCGCTGTGCGGATGGTCACCTTGCCGGCACCGAAACGGCCATTGCCATCATGGTGCAGCGTGCGGCCTTCCTTCAGCGAAACGCGGATCATCTTCTTGCGCGCTGCAGCGGTTGCCTTGGTAATGGCTTCCGGCACTTCGCGGGCCTTGCCCTTGCCGAAACCGACGCGGCCCTGGCCGTCACCGACCACTACGAGAGCGGCGAAACCGAAGCGCTTACCGCCCTTCACCGTCTTGGACACGCGGTTGATGTGGACCAGCTTCTCGGCAATGCCATCATCGGGCTCGTCACGGCCGCCACGGCGATTGTTGTCGCGGCCACCACGGCCCCGGCCACCGCCGCCGCCGCGATTGTCACGGCCACCGCCGCCACCGCGTCCGCCACGCGCATTCTGCTGCGTGCGGGCATTGCCGTCATCGCCCTGTGCAGGGCTCTGGTTGGCTGCCGCTTCGGAAGGTGTATCGGCCACAGCCGGCTCTTCCTTGGTCACTTCGGGACCGCTTTCAGCAGTCGCCGGAGTTGCTGCTTCAGCCGGCTTGGCTTCGTCGGTTGCAGGCGTTTCGCTTGCATCCGGGGTTTTGTTTTCATCAGCCATGATCAGAACTCCAGCCCGCCTTCACGGGCGGCATCGGCCAGCGCTTTTACGCGGCCATGGAACAGGAACCCGCCGCGATCGAACACGACAGTGGTTACGCCAGCCTTCTTGGCAGCTGCGGCGATATCGGACCCGACTGCCTTGGCAGCGTCCATATTCGCGCCGGAGCTCTTGCCACCCAGCGTCGAGGCAGCGGCAACAGTCTTGCCGGCAGCGTCGTCGATGATCTGCGCGTAGATATGCTGACCGGTGCGATGCACGGACAAACGCGGCTTGTCGCCGGAACGCTTGCGCAGTGCCGAGCGCACACGGCGGCGGCGACGTTCGAAAAGAGAGAGCTTTGCCATCTTACTTCTTCTTCCCTTCCTTGCGGAAGACGTATTCGCCCTGGTACTTGATGCCCTTGCCCTTGTACGGCTCGGGCTTGCGCCATTTGCGAATGTTAGCGGCGAATTCGCCGACAGCCTGTTTGTCGATGCCCGAAACGATCACAGTCGTCTGGTCGGGCGTCTTCACCTCGAGGCCCTCGGGCACGTCGAGATCGACATCGTGGCTGTAGCCGAGCTGAAGCTTGAGCTTCTTGCCCTGCGCCTGTGCACGATAACCGACACCGGAAATTTCCAGCGTCTTGGAGAAACCGTCGGTTACGCCTTCGACCAGATTGGAAACCAGCGTGCGCTGCATGCCCCAGAAGGAACGCGCCTGCTTGGTGTCGTTGGCCGGCTTGACCTGGATTTCCTCGCCCTCGACCTTGTAGTCGATGAGATCGGACAGACCCAGCGTGAGAGTGCCCTTGGGGCCCTTCACGGTCAGCGTACCGTTGTCGATGCTCGCGGTCACACCACTGGGAATGGCCACGGCTTTTTTACCGATGCGGCTCATCAGAAGACCTCCGCAAGCACTTCGCCGCCGACATTCTCGGTGCGGGCTTCGTTGTCCGAAAGCACACCGCGAGGGGTCGAGACGATGGTGATGCCAAGGCCGTTACGCACGGTCGGGAGTTCTTTCGAACCCGAATAGACGCGGCGGCCCGGCTTGGAAACGCGGGACACGTGCTTGATCGCGGGCTCGCCTTCGAAATATTTCAGTTCGATGCGCAGAGCAGGATGCTTGCCGCTGTCGTCCGACGAATAGCCACGGATGTAGCCTTCGCGCTGGAGAACTTCGAGCACGTTTGCACGCAGTTTGGATGCAGGCGACAGGACGGAGTCCTTCTTGGCCTGCTGTCCGTTACGGATGCGGGTGAGCATATCACCCAGGGGATCGGTCATAGCCATCTATCAGGTCCTCACCAGCTCGATTTCGTCAGGCCCGGAATCAGGCCCTTGTTACCGAGGTTCCGCAGTTCGATACGGTTGACGCCGAACTTGCGATAATAGCCGCGCGGGCGGCCGGTGGTGGAGCAGCGGTTGCGCACGCGCGTGGGATTCGCATTGCGCGGCAATTCCGCCATTTTGAGACGCGCGATCAAACGCTCGCCCTCGTCGAGGGATTTGTCGTTCGCGATCGCTTTCAGCTTCTCGTACTTCGCAGCGTACTGCTTGACGAGCTTCTTGCGCTTCTCGTTCTTGTTAATGGAACTCAGTTTCGCCATTGGACTTAAGCTCTCTTCCTTGAAGTCTGGGTCCGAAGACGGCTCACGCCGCCTCCTTCTCTTCCGACTGTTCAGCCGGGAACGGGAAACCGAAAAGACGCAGCAATTCGCGCGCTTCTTCGTCGGTCTTCGCCGTGGTGGTTACGATGATGTCCATTCCGCGGACGACGTCGATCTGGTCGTACGAAATCTCGGGAAAGACGATCTGCTCCTTCAGGCCCATGGCATAGTTGCCACGGCCATCGAAACTGGCGGGGTTCAGGCCACGAAAGTCACGGATACGCGGCATCGCGATCGTGATCAGGCGGTCCAGAAATTCATACATACGTTCACGGCGCAGGGTGACCTTGCAACCGATCGGCATGCCTTCGCGCAGCTTGAACTGGGCGATGGATTTCTTGGCCTTGGTGATAACCGGCTTCTGACCAGCAATCAGGGCCATTTCTTCTGCAGCCGTCTGGACTTTCTTCTTGTCCTGGCTCGCCTCGCCCACACCCATGTTGAGCGTGATCTTGGCAATCCGGGGAACCTCCAGAGCGTTCTTGTAGCCGAACTTCTCGGTCATCGCTTTCGTGATGTCACCTTCGAAGCGCTGCTTCATGCGGGGCGTATAATCAGCCATCGATCGTTTCTCCCGATTTCACGGCGATACGGACCTTCTTGCCGTCCTTTTCCTCGAAACGGACGCGGGTCGGCTTGCCATCCTTGGGATCGGCCACGGCCACCTTGGCCATGTGCAGCGGGGCTTCGACGCGGTCGATGCCGCCCTGCGGATTGGCCTGGGTCGGCTTGCGGTGACGGGTCATCATATTGACGCCCTCGACCACAACCTTGCCTTCCTTCGGCATGACTTTCGATACGGTGCCGGTCTGACCCTTGTCCTTGCCGGACAGGATCACGACGCTGTCACCTTTCTTGATACGAGCGGAGCCCATTACAGCACCTCCGGAGCAAGCGAGATAATCTTCATGAACCCGCGACCGCGCAGCTCGCGAACCACGGGGCCAAAGATACGGGTGCCGATCGGCTCCTCGGTTTTGTTGACCAGCACGGCAGCGTTGCTGTCGAAACGGATGACGCTGCCGTCTGCGCGGCGAACATCTTTGCGGGTGCGAACGATCACAGCGCGATGGACATCGCCCTTCTTCACTTTCGCACGCGGCTGGGCTTCCTTCACGGAAACCACGATCACGTCGCCAACGGAGGCAAACCGGCGCTTCGACCCGCCCAGCACTTTAATGCACTGGACGCGCTTCGCGCCGCTATTGTCCGCGACTTCGAGATTGGATTGCATCTGGATCATCGATCCGGTTCCTTCTCATCGGCTTGCCGGGACGACCCTGCGATAAAGCAGCGCCCGGCAGTTCCACTTAAATCAGCTTGCAGCGTCGGCCTTTTCGTCGGCTTTCTCTGCCTTGGGTGCGGCATCGGCAGGCTTTTCAGCCTTTGTCGGTGTCGCTTCGGCAACATCCAGATCGGCCGCAACCGCCTGAGTACCGCCTGCCGTAACCCGATCCTTCACGGCCCAGGTCTTGGTCTTGGAGATCGGCTTGGTCTCCTCGATCCGGACGACGTCGCCCAGAGTGAATTCGTTCTTCTCATCGTGCGCGTGATACTTCTTCGAACGACGGATGATCTTCCCGTAGAGCGGGTGCTTCACCTTGCGTTCGACCAGTACGGTCACGGTCTTGTCGGTCTTGTCGGATGTGACAGTCCCGATCAGGATACGTTTCGGCATTGTCTACTCCTCAAGCCTTCTCTGCAGTGGCGGCCTTGGCGCGCTCGTTCTGCAGAGTCTTGATCTTGGCGATGGTGCGGCGCACTTCCCGAACCCGGGCCGGAGCCTCGAGCTGGTTGGTGGCCGACTGGAAGCGCAGGTTGAAAGCTTCACGCTTCAGCTCGACGAGCTCGTCGCTGAGCTGATCGTCGCTCTTCTGGCGCAGGTCTTCGACTTTAGCCATTATTCGCCTCCCAGATGCGAGGTGTCACCCAGACGGGCCACAACCTTCGTTTTGATCGGCAGCTTCATGGCTGCACGGCTGAATGCTTCCGCGGCGAGCGGACCCGAAACACCGTCGAGTTCGAACAGGATGCGGCCCGGCTTTACACGAGCAGCCCAGTATTCGACCGAGCCCTTACCTTTACCCTGACGGACTTCGGCAGGCTTCTTGGACACAGGCACGTCCGGAAAGACGCGGATCCAGAGGCGGCCCTGACGGCGCATGTGACGCGTGATCGCACGGCGAGCCGCTTCGATCTGGCGCGCAGTGATACGCTCGGGCTCGAGAGCCTTCAGACCATAGGAGCCGAAGTTCAGCGTGGTGCCGCCCTTCGCGTCGCCCTTGATCCGGCCCTTGAAGGCCTTGCGATATTTATGTTTTTTCGGTTGCAGCATAGCTTGTCTCTATCTTGCCGAGCCTTAGCGGGCCGGACGCACCCCGGAGGTCTGCGATTCCATCATCAGGCGGTCCTGCGCGGTCGGATCGTGACCGAGGATCTCGCCTTTGAAGACCCAGACCTTGATGCCGATGATGCCGTAGGCAGTCAGCGCTTCGGTTTCGGCGTAATCGATGTTGGCGCGCAGCGTATGCAAAGGCACGCGGCCTTCACGGTACTGCTCGACGCGCGCGATTTCGGCACCGCCAAGACGGCCGCCGCAAACGATCTTGATGCCTTCGGCACCCAGACGCATGGCAGACTGCATGGCGCGCTTCATCGCACGGCGGAATGCGATACGGCGGATCAGCTGATCGGCAATACCCTGCGCGACGAGCTTGGCATCGACTTCCGGCTTGCGGATTTCGACGATGTTCAGCTTCACTTCGCTCTCGGTCATCGTGGCGAGCTTGGAACGCAGCTTTTCGATGTCCGCGCCCTTCTTGCCGATGATGACACCGGGACGCGCAGCATAGATCGACACACGGCACAGCTTGGCCGGACGCTCGATCACCACCTTGGATATCGCGGCCTGGGGCAGCGACGTCATGATGTGCTTGCGGATTTCGATGTCTTCCTTGAGCAGCTGCGCATAGTCACGCCCTTCGGCGTACCAGCGGCTGTCCCAAGTGCGGTTGATCTGCAGGCGCAGACCGATCGGATTGCTCTTCTGGCCCATCTTACGCCTCTTCCATCTCGCGCACGACAATCCGCAGCCGGCTAAACGGCTTCAAAATGCGTGTGCTCTTGCCACGACCGCGGGTGTGAAACCGCTTCATGGTGATCGATTTGCCCACACTCGCTTCGGCCACGACCAGCGCGTCCACATCGAGATCGTGGTTGTTTTCCGCATTGGCGACTGCCGATGCCAGAACCTTGGTTGCGTCGCGCGCCATCGCCTTCTTGGAGAAGGAGAGAATGTTGAGCGCTTCTTCGACCTTCTTGCCACGGATCAGTTCCGCAACAAGGTTCAGCTTCTGGGCCGAACCACGGATCTGCGTGCCAACGGCCAGCGCTTCGTTCTCGCCAACGCGGCGGGGGGATTTTGCCTTGCCCATTATCGCTTGCCCTTCTTGTCGGCAGCATGACCGGGGAAGCTACGCGTGGGCGCAAATTCGCCGAGCTTGTGGCCGACCATGTCTTCCGAAACGGAGACAGGAATGAACTTCATGCCATTGTAGACATTGAATGTCAGACCGACGAACTGCGGCAGGATTGTGCTCCGGCGCGACCAGGTTTTGATCGGTTTGTTGCTGTTTGCGTCCTGCGCGTCTTCCGCCTTCTTCAGAAGGCTGAGCTCGACGAACGGACCTTTCCAGATGGAACGAGCCATGTCCGGTTACCTCTTCTTCTTGGCGTGGCGCGAACGGATAATGTACTTATCCGTCTGCTTGTTCTTGCGGGTGCGCGCACCCTTGGTGGGCTTACCCCACGGCGTAACGGGGTGGCGACCACCCGATGTCCGGCCTTCACCACCACCATGCGGGTGATCGACCGGGTTCTTTGCCACACCGCGCGTCAGGGGCTTGCGGCCCTTCCAGCGGGTACGACCGGCCTTGCCGAAGTTCTGGTTCTGGTTGTCGGGGTTCGAAACCGCGCCAACCGTGCCCATGCAATCGGCCCGCAGGTAACGCTGCTCGCCGCTGTTCAGACGAACAATGACCATCCCGCGGTCACGGCCGACCAGCTGCACATAGGTACCGGCGGAGCGGGCAATCTGACCGCCCTTCCCCGGCTTCATTTCCACGTTGTGGCAAATGGTGCCGACCGGCATCTGGCCCAGAAGCATGGCGTTACCAGGCTTCGTATCGACCTTCTCGCCAGCGATAACCTTGTCACCGACAGCCAGACGCTGCGGGGCAACAATGTAGTTCACTTCGCCATCGTCATACTTGATCAGCGCGATGAAGGCGGTGCGGTTGGGATCGTATTCGATCCGCTCGACCGTGCCTTCGACATCCCACTTACGGCGCTTGAAGTCGATGAAGCGGTACTTCTGCTTGTGACCGCCACCGATGCCGCGCGACGTGACGTGGCCTTTGTTGTTCCTGCCACCCGTCTTGCGCTTGCCTTCCGTGAGCGACTTGACCGGCTTGCCTTTAAACAGGCCGGACTTGTCGACAAGGATAAGGCCGCGCCGGGCGGGACTTGTCGGTTTATAATTTTTGAGTGCCATGTTTCGTTCCTGTCCCTTGGCCTCAGACGCCGCTGGTGACGTCGATGGAATCGCCGTCTGCCAGAGTGACGATCGCTTTCTTCATGTCGGTCCGCTTGTAAGGGCGGCCCTTCCAACGCTTCGTCTTGCCCTTCTGGACCAACGTGTTCACGTTGGTGACCTTCACACCAAAGAGAGCTTCGACAGCCTCCTTGATCTGCGGCTTGGTTGCATCGCCGGCGACCTTGAAGATCACACCATTGTGCTCGGACAGCAGCGTGGACTTCTCGGTGATGTGCGGAGCAACCACGACGTCGTAGTGATTTGCTTTTGCTTGCGGGGCCTTAGCCATTGAACCGTGCCTCCAGCTTTGCGACCGCGTCCTTGGTCAGGACCAGCGTGTCGTGCTTCAGGATGTCATAGACATTGGCGCCCATGGCCGGCAGCACATTGATGCCCGGCAGGTTGCCAGCGGCCTTGGAGAAGCCGTCATTGACGCTTTCGCCATCGATGAAGAGGACCTTGCCACCCAGGCCTGCCTTCTCGAAGTGACCCTTGAGCGCCTTCGTCTTGGCATCCTTCAGTTCCAGCGTGTCGACGACCACGAGGCCCTCTTTCGCCTTGCTCGACAGCGCCATCTTCAGACCCAGCGCGCGAACCTTCTTGTTCAGCTGCTGGTTGAAATCACGCTTGCGGGCACCGTGCGCCTTACCACCACCGATAAAGATCGGGGCGCCGCGGTCACCGTGACGAGCCCGGCCGCCACCCTTCTGGGCACCGAACTTGGCACCGGTACGGGCTACATCCGAACGCTCACGCGTCGGGCGGGCCGTTCCACGGCGGTTTTCCAGCTGCCACGTTACCACGCGGTGCAGGATGTCTGCGCGCGGCTCGACGCCGAAGACGGCATCGTTCAATTCGATGTCGCCGGACGCCTTACCGTCTAGTTTCTGGACCTTGACCTTCACGATCAGGACTCCTTGCTATCGGCTTCGGGAACGTCGGTATCCGGCGTTTCTTCAGCGTTCTGTTTGGTGACTGCGCTTTCCGCACCGGCATCCTGCTCTTCCAGCAGCTTCGCCTGCGTTTCCGCGTCGACTGCGGTGCCGACTTCCTGCTCGGCTGCGCTTTCGATCAGGCCGGGATCGGCTTCTTCCGAAGCAAACTCTTCCTGGTTGCGATACATCACGCCGGGGAACGGCAGATCGTCATGCTTCACCTTCACGGCGTCGCGAACCATCATCCAGCCATTCTTCGCGCCCGGAACAGAGCCGCGCACGAACAGCAGACCACGCTCGGCATCCGTACGGACAATCTCGAGGTTCTGCTGGGTGCGCTGACGGCCGCCCATGTGGCCGGCCATCTTCTTGCCCTTGAACACGCGGCCCGGATCCTGGCGGTTACCCGTCGAACCGTGCGAACGGTGAGAGATCGACACACCGTGCGTCGCGCGAAGACCACCGAAGCCCCAGCGCTTCATGGCACCGGCAAAGCCCTTACCCTGCGTATGGCCCGTCACGTCGACCTTCTGGCCGGCAACGAAGTGATCCGCACTGATCCGCGCACCGACGGGCAGCAGCCCCTCGTCGCTATCAAGGCGGAATTCGGCGACCTTCATCTTGAGGCCGACCTCTGCCTTGCCGAACGCTTCGCGCTGCGGCTTGGCGACATTTTTCGATTTCGCTTCACCCGCGCCGACCTGCAGTGCGGAATAGCCGTCGCGTTCGGCTGTGCGATGTGCGGTGACCTGGCAATCCTCCAGAGCAAGAACGGTCACAGGTACGTGCCGTCCGTCCTCCTGGAAGAGGCGGGTCATCCCGACTTTCTTAGCGAGTACGCCTGTGCGCATCGGTACTAAACTCCTCAACAGAGGCACCCCGACCATTCGAGGTGCTTGCCAACCCTGATTTTCATGCATTGCCCCGTCCGGGCTGAGTGCTCGCGCGGCACGAGGCCGGTTGAGCGAGACGGGGAACGCAGCCCGGAGCGACGCTCCGGCGGTATTCCTATGTCTGCGGCCCGTTAGGGCCAGTCGGATCAAGCAAGCTTGATCTCAACATTCACACCAGCGGCCAGATCGAGCTTCATCAGCGCATCGACCGTCTGGGCGTTGGGCTGCACGATGTCGAGCAACCGCTTGTAGGTGCGCACCTCGAACTGCTCGCGCGACTTTTTGTCGATATGCGGGCCGCGGTTCACGGTGAACTTCTCGATACGCGTCGGCATGGGAATGGGGCCGCGAATAAGCGCGCCGGTCCGGCGGGCCGTTTCTGCAATCTCACCAGTAGCCTGGTCGAGAACGCGATGGTCAAACGCCTTAAGGCGAATACGAATATTCTGAGCTTCCATTACCTACACCGATGCGAAAGAGCCAAGCGAGCAATCTCTTACCCGCAAAAAAAGAAAGGCCCGCCTCGCTGTTTCCCGGTTTCCCGGAACGGGCGGCCTTGCAAAAATTTCATGTGAACAGGACGAATCCCGCTCTGTGTGGGGCGCTTATACGGCGCGGTTGGGAATCTGGCAACCCCCGATCTCCGCCGATTTTACACTTGCTGCGGGGCCACCCTGCGAGGCGTGCTCACAAGGCGTCGGCCCGCAAAAAAAAGGGGCCCGGCCTTCCCGAGGGAGGACCGAGCCCGCTTTTGTCGCCTGCGCCCTAGGGCGCGCTGGCGTTTAGGCCTTGATCTTGCCGACCACGCCCGAGCCGACCGTACGGCCGCCTTCGCGGATTGCGAAGCGCAGACCCTGGTCCATGGCGATCGGAGCGATCAGCTTGACGTCGATCGTCACGTTGTCGCCCGGCATCACCATCTCGGTGCCTTCGGGAAGGATCACTTCACCGGTGACGTCCGTGGTGCGGAAGTAGAACTGCGGACGGTAGTTGGCGAAGAACGGCGTGTGACGGCCGCCTTCGTCCTTCGACAGAACGTAGACTTCTGCGCTGAATTCCGTGTGCGGGTTAACCGAACCGGGCTTCGCGAGAACCTGACCACGCTCGACGTCTTCACGGCCAACGCCGCGAACCAGTGCGCCGATGTTGTCGCCGGCTTCACCGCGGTCGAGCAGCTTGCGGAACATTTCCACGCCGGTCACCGTCGTCTTGCCGGTTTCCTTGATGCCAACGATTTCGACTTCGTCGCCAACGTTCACAACGCCGGTTTCGACACGGCCGGTCACAACCGTACCACGACCCGAAATCGAGAACACGTCTTCGATCGGCATCAGGAAGTCCTGATCGACCGGACGCTCGGGCTGAGGGATGTAGCTGTCGACAGCGTCCATCAGTTCCTTGATCGACTTTTCGCCGATTTCTTCGTCACGGCCTTCAAGAGCGGCCAGAGCCGAACCCTTGATGATCGGAATGTTGTCGCCGTCAAAGTCGTAGTCGCTCAGCAGTTCACGAACTTCCAGCTCAACCAGTTCGAGCAGTTCTTCGTCGTCGACCTGGTCGACCTTGTTGAGGTAAACGACCAGAGCCGGCACGCCGACCTGACGGGCAAGCAGGATGTGCTCGCGGGTCTGCGGCATCGGGCCGTCAGCAGCGTTCACAACCAGAATAGCGCCGTCCATCTGGGCAGCACCGGTGATCATGTTCTTCACGTAGTCAGCGTGGCCCGGGCAATCGACGTGCGCGTAGTGACGTGCATCGGTCTCATACTCGACGTGTGCGGTCGAGATGGTGATCCCGCGCTCACGCTCTTCGGGAGCCTTGTCGATGTTTGCGAAATCGACAGCCGAACCCATAACCTTGGTAATCGCCGCGGTCAGCGTGGTCTTACCATGGTCAACGTGACCGATGGTGCCAACGTTGCAGTGCGGCTTGTTCCGCTCGAATTTTTCCTTCGCCATTTTCTCAATACCTTTGTCTTGAAAGAGTGTTCTGTGGGAGAATGGGCGGCTCCCGAAATTCAGGCGCCGCCCCTAGCTGTGTTGCCCGCCTTAGGCAAGCTTCTCCTTGACTTCCTGTGCGACGCTGGCCGGAACCTCGTCGTAGTGGCTGAACTGCATCGTGTACTGCGCGCGGCCTTGCGAGAAGGACCGCAGCTCGTTCACGTAGCCGAACATGTTGGCCAGCGGGACAAATGCCTCGACAGCCGTAGCGATACCGCGTGCATCGGTGCCCTGGATCTGGCCACGACGCGAGTTGAGATCGCCGATAACGTCACCCAGATAATCTTCCGGGGTCACGACTTCCACCTTCATCACCGGTTCCAGCAGCTTGATGCCGGATTTCGATGCCGCTTCGCGCATGGCGCCGCGGCCGGTGATTTCGAACGCCACCGTGCTCGAGTCGACGTCATGATATTTGCCGTCGATCAGGCGGATGGTGAAATCGATGATCGGGAAGCCAACCAGATAGCCGCTCTCGGCCTGCTCGCGCATGCCTTTTTCGACCGACGGGATGTATTCGCGCGGAATGTTACCGCCCTTGATCTCGTCTTCGAAAATGACGCCCTGGCCACGCTCGCCGGGGACAACCACGACTTTCGCTTCACCGAACTGACCCGAACCACCCGACTGTTTCTTGTGGGTGTAGGTCACTTCGACTTCGCGGCTCAGCGATTCGCGATAAGCCACCTGCGGCGCACCGACATTCGCCTCGACCTTGAACTCGCGCTTCATACGATCGACGAGAATGTCGAGGTGAAGCTCGCCCATGCCCTTGATGATCGTCTGACCGCTTTCGTGGTCGGTGCTGACACGGAAGGACGGATCCTCGGCAGCCAGACGATTGAGCGCGACGCCCATCTTTTCCTGGTCGGCCTTGGTCTTGGGCTCCACCGACAGCTCGATAACCGGATCGGGGAATTCCATCCGCTCCAGAATGATCGGCTTGGCCGGATCACACAGCGTGTCACCGGTTGTGGTCGCCTTCATTCCGGCCAGTGCGACGATATCGCCTGCGAACGCCTCTTCGATGTCCTTACGGTCATTCGAGTGCATTTCCAGAATACGGCCGATCTTCTCCTTCTTCTCCTTGACGGAGTTGAGGACGGTGCCCTTCTCCAGCTTGCCGGAGTAGATGCGCGTGAAGGTCAGCGAGCCGACGAACGGATCGTTCATCACCTTGAAGGCCAGCGCAGCGAACGGAGCTTCGTCGCTGGATTCGCGGCTGTCTTCGGTTTCCGAATTGGGCAGGACGCCCTTAATTGCGGGAACGTCGAGCGGGCTCGGCATGTAATCGACAACCGCGTCGAGCAGGGGCTGGACGCCCTTGTTCTTGAACGCGGAGCCGCACAGCACCGGCACGAAGCTCTGGTTCAGCGTACCCTTGCGGATCAGCGACTTGAGCGTCTTCGCATCGGGCACTTCGCCTTCCAGATACGCTTCCATCACATCGTCGTCCTGCTCGACAGCGAGCTCGATCAGCTTCTCGCGATACTCGGCAGCTTCGTCGGCCATGTCTTCCGGGATATCACCGTAGACATATTCCGCACCCAGATCTTCGTTCTTCCAGGTGATCGAACGCTCGTTCACCAGATCGACGAGACCCGTGAGGTTCGCTTCGATACCGATGGGGAGATACAGCACAGCCGGTGTCGCGCCCAGACGATCGATGATCGACTGCACACAATATTTGAAGTCTGCGCCCGTGCGGTCCAGCTTGTTGATGAAGCACATGCGCGGGACTTTGTACTTGTCAGCCTGACGCCACACGGTTTCGGACTGGGGCTCCACCCCGGCAACGCCGTCAAAGCATGCCACCGCGCCATCGAGCACACGAAGCGAACGCTCAACTTCGATGGTGAAGTCCACGTGTCCGGGCGTATCGATGATGTTGATCCGGTGCTGCGGCGAGTTCTCGCGCAGCGCCTTGGGATCGCCTTTCGGGTCCATCGACTGGTCTTCGGGGTTCCAGAAGCATGTCGTCGCAGCGGACGTGATCGTGATGCCGCGCTCCTGCTCCTGCTCCATCCAGTCCATCGTCGCAGCGCCATCATGCACTTCGCCGATTTTGTAGGATTTGCCTGTGTAATACAGAATACGTTCGGTAGTCGTCGTCTTACCGGCATCGATGTGCGCCATGATGCCGATATTACGATAACGCTCCAGCGGATGTTCGCGGGCCATAATCTTTATCCTCGGGTCGATTGGGGAGCGACGCCCTCGCGGCGCTCGGCTCCCCATATAGTTAGTTTTGAGACAGCTTGAAGTGCACCGGCATTCGCCCCGCCCCGCAAGCAGCGCGCCCTACCAGCGATAGTGGCTGAAAGCGCGGTTGGCGTCGGCCATGCGGTGTGCGTCTTCACGCTTCTTCACTGCATTGCCGCGATTGTTGGCCGCATCCATCAGCTCTGCCGAAAGACGCGCCGCCATGGTCGTTTCCGGACGGCCGCGGGCGGACGAGATCAGCCAGCGAATGGCCAGAGCCTGGGCACGCTCGGGGCGAACCTCCACAGGCACCTGATACGTCGCACCACCAACACGGCGGCTGCGGACCTCGACCTGCGGCTTGATGTTGTTGAGCGCATCATGGAACATCTGCACCGGATCGGACTTCGCCTTGGTCTCCACGGTTTCCAGCGCGGAATAGACGATGCCCTCTGCGGTGGCTTTTTTGCCATCCAGCATCAGGTTGTTCATGAACTTCGACAGCACCAGATCCTTGAACTTCGGATCGGGCAGGATTTCCCGTTTCTCGGGACGACGACGACGTGACATATTCTTTAACTCCTTCGGAGTGCGGCTCCCCATCCGGGTCGCCTTGCGGTGCCTGCCCGCTCCCCCTCCCAACCACCCGATCATTCTCCGATACGGTATCGGGTGGTTGGGAGGGGGAGCGGGCCGGTACCGCAGGAAAGCGCGGATGCGCTTTCCGCACCCACAAAAACTAGCCCAAATTTATTTGGGCCGCTTCGCACCATATTTCGAACGCGACTGCTTGCGGTCCTTGACCCCTTGCGTATCGAGCACGCCGCGCAGGACGTGGTAGCGAACGCCGGGAAGGTCGCGCACACGCCCGCCGCGGATCAGCACAACGCTGTGCTCCTGCAGGTTGTGGCCCTCACCGGGGATGTAGGTGATGACTTCGCGCTGGTTCGTCAGGCGCACCTTGGCAACCTTACGCAGAGCGGAGTTCGGCTTCTTCGGGGTCGTCGTATAGACGCGCGTGCAAACGCCGCGCTTCTGCGGGTTCGCTTCCATGGCAGGGACCTTGGATTTGGTCTTCTGCGGAACGCGGCCCTTGCGGACCAGCTGGTTAATCGTCGGCATAGATATCTTTCTCTTCACCGTTGGTGGCAAAGTGCCTCGCCCCATTTTCCGTTCGCCCTGAGCCTGTCGAAGGGCTGCTCTTCACTTTCGGCGCAAGGCCAGAAGAAAAAGCAGTGCTTCGACAGGCTCAGCACGAACGGTGTAGGGTTGGACCCTTCACCAGGAATGATGGCGACTAGCGGGAGGCCTGATGATGTGTCTGAGGACCGCGCGAAAAACAGCCGTTCGTCTTGAGCCTGTCGAAGGATGAACCCCGAAGGCGCGAACCGGCGCACTCGCACAAGCCTGAAACACTCCACCAAGCAGCCCACACGGCCACCGGGTTACTTTGACGGCTGCCCCGCGATTGTCCCGATCCCCCGTCATCCCAGCGAAAGCCGGGGCCTCAGGCAGACCAGTCCAACCCCAATAGAAAAGAGCCTAGCTGCACGCAGCAGCAGGCTCCCGGAACGATGGCCGGCAATGTTCAGCTCTATCTGTCCGAGGGCCTGCTTTTGTGGAGCGGACTTCGGATGGAGGGGCCATTAGGGGGGATTGGTTTGGGGGTCAAGTGGGAGGGGCTAGATGATGTAATGACTTGCCAACGTCATCAGAAAATCTAGAGCTTCCCAATGCCAACTGCCGACGCAATCGCATTTATTGACTGGAACTCGCAGTCTCACGCCGCAGTCGATTCTGAATTGCGAGGCACTCAAGAGGGCGCGTCTCGCACGCTCGATTATGTAGGCCGAGTAGTAGGCACTGCCCTACATTCAGCATGCGACACCACGCGATTTAGGGTTCAACTTCGAATTTATTATGGGTTCCGTCGAGGATTTGAAGCGACTGCTGGAAGAAAGGCGGTCATAAACGCTCTTAGTAGCATTGATCTTTCCATTATATCTCGTCGAGCCAACGTACTCATTCGAGACGAGTACGCTTTAGGAGAGACTCTTCTTCTTGCTCGGCCAAATCGACTGCACCCGCATTATAATTGTCATCTCCCAAATACTTTTCGCAAGTCCTTAGTCGATAGCAAGAAATCTGAAGAGAAAATGGTCGATACAGCGCTTGCTACGGACCTCGTACATGCTGCACACTCCGACCGAAACACATGGTTATTAGTCCTTGGTGAAGACGACGATTTGACCCCTCCAATAATTACCGCAGACGCGATCCGCAACGGTTCAGCCTCAATGGTCTTACTAGCGCGTAAGCGCGCGCTAGCTCCCTTTTTAAAAATAGAGGATCTGCAATGCACACCGAAGACAGCATTCAAAGCCTAAGCGACGACCTCGCACCGTTCGCTGACATCGGCACCGGCCCACCCCAGATAGTCGAATTGGAATCCGGTAAAGCGATCAGGCTAGTTCGGAACGGCATTGCGCGAATCATTAGCCTGAATTCCAACACAATTGACGAGGATTGCGAAGGATCAATTCGTAAGTTCTCCAACGTTCGTTCCCTCCTAGCGAGCGAAGAATACGCGAATTTGAAAAAATGGGCGCTCAATCAGCAGACTGTATTGGCGAACGAGCTTCCGAAAGATCCGATCATAATAAATGCTGCGCTGGATGCATCGACGCCTGCGGCATCAATCGAAATTGTAGAGGGCTTTTTCTCGGACAACACAAACCCCCTATCGCTTGCTCTGCTCGATGGGCCAGCCGGGATTGGAAAAACTGTGGTGATCAAGTCTTTTGCGCAGAAGCGCGCAAGAGAATTCACGAAAAGTCAAAAGCGCTTAGTTCTTCACCTCGAAAGTCGGGGGAAGATCCTTCAGAATATCGACGATCTCATTGCCATAAACCTTCAATCCTTACGAACTGATGTAACCTTTGACCAGATACCTGCGTTGATCAAACACGGACTCATACTTCTGGCTGTCGATGGCTTCGATGAACTAGGAGATCCAAATGGCTACGAATTAGCATGGGCTCAGATTAATGAACTCATCTCACGAATTAAGGGTTCAGCACATGTTCTACTCGCGGGGCGAGAGACGTTTGTGAGCAAGGAGACGATCTTGCGAGCCTTGCCATCTGTTTCGCCGGATGATGTAGTCGGCTCGATCGAAGTCCAGCCGGTGCAATCGACCGCAGCGCGACAATGGCTGAAGAGTCGATCTTGGACCGACGAAACCCTGGGTAGAGACGAGGTCAAGACCCTCCTTTCTCCAGCCTCATATGCACTGCGGCCATTCTTCCTAGTCCAGCTCGGACAGCCTGAAATTCCCTCAAGTCTTGAGAAAGGCGAACTTGATGATCTTCTTACCTTCATAATGCGCTCACTTCTTGACCGCGAACTTGAGAAATTTGGAGATAATGTCGATCGGGTTGTCCCAACTACTCAACGAAAGTCATTCATTGAGACCCTAATGGTCGAAGTGGCGCGGGAGATGGCTGAAAACCAAACCGACAGCATCGCATCATCTAATCTCGCTTGGCTCTCCGACGTCGCTTCCGAAGGGTTCCCTGAAGAAGTCAGAGGCATTCTTCGCAATCGCGCATCAGTCATCGCCTTCCTAACACAAGACAAACAAAACGGGCGCCTACGATTTATCCACGAAAACACCTTCAATTATTGGCTGTCCCACGCGACGATAATTAGTCTGGGAGCACGTGAATTACCAAAATTTGTTCGCAGGAATATTCTCAATATTGATTTTTTGGAGACTCTAGGAACACAATTTTCTTACTTAGATCAGGAATATACAGAGTCAGTAATAATATTTTGCGAAGCATCATCAAATTCATTTTCGGATAACGATAGAACTCGCCGAAACTTACTTGCCATATCAATGACCATTTTGTCGAATTCGGAAACGGGTCGCGAACCACAATACTCCAACATATTTCTTGAAGAAGCTTTCATTTCGGAAACAATCGATTCTTTGTATTTGAGCGCAGTCATTTTTTCGCAACTAAGTGCGAAGGGCTGTGATTTCCGGGCGATTAGTTTTGATAACACGTGTCAAATATTCACCCTCATTGCGGACAATGGCACTTTGCCGCCACGGAGCATGCCTCGGCCTACGCTTCTCGTACTCAATGGCGTTGAAATTTCGAACCCCGATGAAATTGATGCTTGGTATCTCGAAAGGTCGATGGATGAGGTAGAGCATCGCGAAAGTATCGAGAAGATGGGAGAAGCAATTTCGAATCTTCCCCACTTCAAACTGCTTCAAAGAATTGTCCGCTTTCGTCGCTATTGGCTGAAAGACGATGAGAATGATCCGCTTGCTCAGCGAATTCTTCATGACTCGAGCTGGCCGGAACTTCGCAAGACTCTTGAAAAGCACGAATTGCTTGTCAGCACCACGAATGCGGGCACGTCGGGCCGTCCGTCTGACTTTTATCATATCCGCAACAGAGATGCGTTTCTCGACCTGAAGCATCCTCCAGAAGAGGTTCACAGTTTCTTGTCAGACTTGCTCCAAATCTCAATTGCAGAATACGTCGACAAACAATCCAAATAAGTCCGCCGAAACTTTCCAGTGTAGAATTTTATGAGTCGCGATCCATTATGGTGTGCGCATGGCGACGGCCCACAGGTTCATTTTCTTCCACACATACCAAGGCGCAGCTGCCCCCCGAGTTTTTGTTGTCCGCACGCCATCCGGCGCGCGAAATCCTCGCGCCTGTGGCGCTGCAGCCCTTCGACAGGCTCAGGGTGATCGGATGCCGGTCGCCCTTGCGGCCTGCTGGTCGCAGGCCGTGCTCCGCCACCAAGCCTATTGGGCTGTCCTTGTCGCGGGCTCCCCCCGCAACATCCCATACCACAACACATCACACATCCCGGCGTGGGTCACCTCGTGCTCGCGAAAGTGCGCTTCCTTCGTAAATCCGAGGCTTTCCAGCAGGCGCACAGAGGGGGTGTTGCGGGCGTCCACTTCGGCGGTGATCTTGCGTATGCCGCTCGCAAACCGGTGGGTGATCAGCGCGCCCGCGCATTCCCTGGCGACGCCCTGCCCCTGCGCTTCCCCGCACACGATATAGCCGATTTCCTCCACACCTTCGTTGGGAGCAGCTACGGTGATGAAGCGGCCTGCGACGGTCCCCCGCGCATCCTCGGCAATCCATGTCAGGCCCGGCCAGTCGGGATCGGCCAGCCAGCCCCACAGCTCCTCCTCGCTCTCGAACGCGGGCCGCGTCAGATAGAGGCATTGCGCGGGGTCGGACAGGGTCGGGAACAGCGCGGCGGCATCCTCGCGCCGCAGGGGCCGCATGGTGAAGCGGTCCGTGGTCAGGGTCTGTACCTGCGGACCGGTCACGCCTGTGTGAGATGCGCGACCAGCGCCTTCACCTTTTTCTGCCGCCATTGCGGTGTGGGGGCGACCAGCCAGTAGGCGCGGCGGCCCTCGTCCGGACCTTCCAGCGCCTCCAGCTTGCCCGCCTCTAGCGCTTCCTCGACAAGCAGATACGGCAGCACCGCCTTGCCCAGACCGGCCACCGCGCTGCTGAGCGCTTGCCCGGCATTGCCGACCTGCACCGTCGCCACCGCGCCATCGGGCAGCGGAGCACCGGGCCAGTCGATCCAGTCCTCGGGGCTAGTATCCGGTGCAGCGACAACCACCCGGCGCGCAGGGGCGAGCTCCACGCCCTCCAGATCGCCCGGCCCGTCAACCAGGCGGATGGCGACGTCGAGATTCGCCTCGGTAAAGTCGGCGTCCTCGTTCTCGACCAGCTGGTAATGGATGCCCGGATTGGCGGCGCGGAAGGCGGCCAGACGCGGGGCGAGCCACTGCGCGTAAAATTCGCGCGGCGCGGCGATCGTATAGCGGTCGCTCGCCTGCCCCGCCTGCATCGCCTGCACGCTTTCCTCGAACCGCAGGAACCCCTCGCGCAAGGCATCAAGCCCCGCGCAGCCCTCCTCGGTCAGCTTCAGCCCCTTGGACGTGCGGCGGAACAGCACGGTGCCCAGATGATCCTCCAGCGCGCGAATTTGCTGGCCGACGGCGGCCGGCGTCACCGCCAGCTCGTCCGCCGCGCGGGTGAAGCTAAGATGCCGGGCGGCAGCATCGAATACGCGCAGGGCGTTCAAGGGAAGATGGGTGCGCTTCATATCGCTGGGCGCTCTATTATGGGCGGCTACTGGTGGCAAGTATGGGGGCAAGTATGGGGGCACGTATGGCGCTTCATGCGCGCGTTAACCCGGTGTTGAGCAAAATTTCCTAAGCCGGTTAGTGTTTTCAAGACCTTGGAAGGGGTTCGCGCCGTGTCGTTTACCGTCATCTTCAGCTTCGCCGTGCTCGGCCTGATCTGGTTCGGGATATATAAAGCGTCCAAGATGGTGGCTCGCGGCACCGGTAAAGTGCTCGGCGTGGCCGGTAATGTGACCGGGAAAGCAGCGAGCAAATACTTCCCCGAACTGGCCGAAGAGGCGAGCAGGCTGGGCAAGACGTCCTCGGTCCCCACGGACACCGCGAACACAGCGCCGGACCCCGCATCAGAGCCAACCTACACAAACGACGAGCAGCCAGCCTTCGCCTTCCAGCAGCCGGAGAATTTCGGCCAGCGCACCCCTCCTCCGGGTGCCGCGCCCTCCTTCCTCCAGCGAACACCGCAGGGCGCAAAGCGCTCGCCGCTGGTGCAGGCCGCCCCCACCCCGCCCGCGCCCGAAGATACCCCGGTCAGCGAGCCGGTCACCGCCGTCCTGCGCCGCCAAGTCCCGCCCCGCGACGAGGCCCCGCGCTCGTGGATCGGCGGCAAACCCATGATGCCCTCCCATGTCGAATGGCCCCGCGGCATCAATTCCGACGAGGCCGACAAGGGCGAACAACCGCTTCACTTCCTCGCCCAGATCGCCTGCGAGGACCTGCCCCGCGACCTGTGGGGCGGCGTAGGCCCGCGCACCGGCTGGCTGCTGTTCTTCGTCCACGCCAACGCCTGCTGCCCAGACAGCAAGGACGAGCGCCGCGTGCTCCATATCGAGGAGCTGGGCGAGGAGCGCGAGCCACCCGCCGACAGCCCGCCCGTCCACGACCGGATGTATACCGGCGGCAGCTATAGCTGGCTGCCCGATGACGAAGTGCCCGCCCATTGGCGCGGCTGGCCGGTCGATCTGGTCGAATTCGCCAACCAGCTTCGCGAAAACGAGCACGGCTATCCGGCTGCAACGCCGGAGAACTTCGCCGAGATCCTGCATCAGGGCCAGCCGGTCTCGGCGGAAGAACGCCCCAGCGGCCTGCCGACCTTGCGCGCGCTTACCTATGGGCAGGCTGTAGACGCGGTGAACGCGCTCGCGAAAAAGATGCGGCAGCCTTTGTCAGAAAGGGAGCCGGCAATGCCCAAGGCCCGCGACCTGCTGTTGGCAGATGGCGGGCATGCCATGCTTATGGAGGGACTGCGTGAGAGATTGGCCAAAACCAACACCGCCCCCGGTGTGGCGGCAAATGCGCCCAATCCGGTTGCCGAATTCATCCGGGAAGCGATCGCCGCCTTCGAGCCGCTTTCGCCGGAGGAAATTCTGGCACAGATCGACGCTCTGCATGCCGACCGCGAAAAATGGCGCGAGGAAGTCGCACAGGGTTGTGACCGGATTGCCGTAATGCTCGGCAAGACTGCCCCCGACACCGCTCTTGAGGAGCGCCATTGGGACGAATTGATCGCGACATTCGAAGCCAAGGCCCATAGCTCGCTTACGCTTTACTACCGCGACTGGGGCGGCGAGGAGGACGGCAGCCGCCTTGTCCTGCTCGAACACCGCGACACAGCCGCGATCGAACCGCCGCCGGGCATCGGCCATTTCGCCATTGAAACCTATCTGGACCCCGAAACGCGCAGCGTGCTTCCTGCCGAATATGTCGCCTCGCGCGAGCCTGTCTGGCGTACGCTGGTCGACAATATTCCGCACCGCATGGGCGGCTATCACGACGGTGTGCAGAGCGGCTCCGGCGAAACCGCAAGCGGCGAGGTCCTGCTGCTCCAGCTCAATAGCGACGATGCGATGGACTGGTGCTGGGGCGATGTCGGCGCGTATTATTTCTGGATCAAACAGGCCGATCTGGCAGCGATGAATTTCGACGATGTCGAGCTGATTCTGGAATGCCACTGACGGATTGGCCGGGCGCAATTGCGCCTCACGCTGTCAGCATTCCCTCCGCTTCGGGATAGAGGCGCACCAGCAGGCGCCGCCCGCACAGATGGAGCAGATCGCGCAGGTCTTTCTCCAGCCCTGCCGAATGCCCGTTCTTACCGCGCGTATAAAGGTCGCTGATCTCGCTTTCATAGCGGGTCAGCACGCCCTCGACATGGGCGATCCAGTATTCGGGATGCTCGCCTTCTTCCCAGTCACCCCGCCCGCGCCCGAAATGCGCAACGGCGAGGTATCGCAGCAGCGATGCGCCGAAAATGCGGGCGAAGAATTCCTCGCTCCAGCGGACATGCGCGCCGTCTTCACCGCGCGCCATATTGATACCCATGGCGAGACCGCCTGCACCCAGCGCGCCCAGCACTCCGCCGACAATCATTCCGCCGCCCAGCGTCAATCCGCCCGCCATCACATCCGCCGCCAGCCCCGTCGCCGCGCCAGACAATACACCGCCCAGCAGCGCGGATGCCCCTTCGGATGTCTTGTCGGTATGGCGGAAATCCTCGCTCAGCCGCTCCAGCACCTTACGGGTCGCGCTGCCTGACAGATTGTGCAGCCGGATCAGTTCTTCGGTCGAATCGCGCGTGCCTGCCGCCAGCCGCTCGGACAGCGCTTCGCTTGCCTTGGTGGCGGCACTGGCTTCTGTCTTCCCTCCGGTCAGCGCTTTCGCCAGCCCGTCGCGCCAATTGCCACCTTCCACCTTCTCGCGGTCGAGCAAGGCGGCGGCCAGCGGGGTCGCGAGCGCGGCCATGGATGCGGCAAACCGCTCGCGGTTGAGCTCGCCCCAGCGCTGCGTCAGCCGGGCCATCGCGGCGCGCTTTTCTTCCGCCACCAGCGGGGCGACTTTCTCCAGCAGCACGCCTTCCTGCACCCACACGCGGGCAAAGGCATCGAGCGGCAGCGCGCCTGCCACTTCGGCATGCCCACGCACATGGGCTAGCCATTTGTCCGCTTCGCCGCCGGTATCTTCCTTGGGCGGGCCCATCTGGTTGAGCAGGATCAGCACCGGCTTGCCGATCCATGCCAGCACTTCCATTTCCAGCGCCACGTAAGCCGCCGCTGCCGGGTCCTCCGCCGCATTGACCAGATACAGGATCACATCGGCCTGCTCGCGCGCATTCTTCACCGCTTGCTGGCTGGACCACAGGGGGCGTTCGCGCCACCGGTCCCACACTTGTGTCAGCAGCCAGCCGACCGGATTGCCGCTCATCCGCAGCCGGTCGAGCAGGCGCGCGGTATCGCCGAAACCCGGCGTGTCCCATAGCATCAGCGTATCACTGCCCGCCTGCACCAGCACGTGCCCGCTGGCGAGATCGGTGACATGCGCGGCATCGCGCACTTCGCCGATATCCTTGCCCAGCAGGGTGCGCGCCAGCGTGGTCTTACCCGCATTGGTGTGGCTGATCAGGCTGAGATTGACGGTTGTGCCCGCCGCCACATCGCCGATGGTGAGGGGATCCCGCTCGTTCATTTCTGCGCTGCCCGTTTCAGGCTCAAGCTATCGCCGAGCAGGACGCTTTCGATCCGCTCGGCCAGTTCCGGATCGGTCTCCGGCGCGAGCGATAGCGAAAGGAAGGGCGCAGAGGCGCCGCGCATCATCTTGGCCCATGTCTCCACCCGGCCCTCGATCCGCGCATCCAGCCCGGCCTGCCCCGCGAAATGCGTGCGGAACGGCGTCTCGTCCAGCAATGCGGCGACGCGCACGCCCTGCCCCATCAGATCGTAATAATCGCGCAGCAGCCGCACGAAGGTGGCGTGGTTCTCCTCCTCCGGCGTGGCCGAGAGGCTGAACAAAACGCAGTGGATGTCCGCCTCGCCCGGCGGCTGGGTGCGGTTCATCCAATCTTCCTCCCCGCCATAGGGCACGGGCGGGTCGATCTTTATCGGCGCGGTTTCGCCCATCGCATCGCGCAGCGTATTGGTCAGCGCCAGCCGCGCCTCGTCGGTGGGAGTGTAGGCATAGGGGGTCACGCGCACGCCCCCTGCCTCGCCCGATGCGCCGCCATATTCGCGTAAGAGACGGCGAATGTAGAAATCTTCGCGCCCCGGCACTTTCACGCGCGCGCTACCGGCAGCAGCGCGCGCGGCGTTCCATCCGGCGAGAAGCAGGCGCGGGATAGCGACAAGGCCGGTGACCGTGGCGGTCCAGAGAATGATCCACGGTCCGGCATTGGCTCCGCCCGTGGCGGCTCCGGTCCAGCGCAAATCAGCGATGCCTTGAGTATCGGGAATAGCGATGCCGGTCAGCGCGGAGGCCGGGCCGAGCACCAACGAGAGCAGCGCCTCCACCTGCCCCGCCCCCACGAACGTGCTTTCCCATCCTGCGCGGTATTCGACCGTCAGTGCACGCAGGAATATGCCCGCAACCAGTCCCAGCGCAAATAAAGCCGCCGAGAGATGCAGCGCTGTGCTGGCCCGCTGCGCCTGTAGCTTTCCAGACGCCTGCGCCCAATCACTGGCAAAGCCCGCCAGCACCTCCTGCGTCAGCGGACCGCCCGATGCGCCGCCCGTCCCCAGCATGGACAGCGGGTTGCCCAGGCGCCGCAGCCATGTGCCGCCGGATGTGGTTTTACTCCGCCGAAGCAGTGGAGATGCCAGCGTCCAGAGATACACCGCCACATTCCAGACAATGATGCCCAGCAGCGGGAAGGCGAGGAGTTCCAGCCTGCTGCCCCCGTCCAGCTCGTTGCTCAGCGCCCCGGCGATGAAGGCCAGCGCAGGCAGGCCGACAGACAGCCAGCGCGGCCAGCGCGAATGGCGGATGGCGCGGGCAAACGCGGGATGGCGCGTCTCCAGCCGTGCACTGGCGAAGCGGGATCGCGCGGCGAGGAATTCTCTCTGCGCGCGTTTCTTGGTGCCGGTAACCGCTTGGCGCGCATGATGCTCGGCCTGTTCGCGGTCTTCCCGGGTCAGCAGCTGTTCTGTCTGGTCGCGAGTTTCCACCGCGCGCACCAGCCACAGGCGCCGCGCATCGTCTTCGCGCAGGGCAAAGCCCTTGGCCATAGCGTGCAGGCTTATCTTTCCGCCGTGGCGGGGGCGGCCAGCGGGAAGAAGGGAATGCGCACTTCCAGCGGGCCATTCTCGCTCTCGAAGGTATAGAACCCTTCCATCGAACCGCTAGGGGTGGAGAGCGGGCAGCCCGACACATAATCATGCGCCTGCCCCGGCTTCAGCAGCGGGTTCTCGCCCACCACGCCGTCACCATCGATATGGTTGACCATCCCGCGCCCGTCGGTGATCCGCCAATGGCGCGTCATCAGGCGGATATCCTGATCCGACCCGTTCTCGATACGGATATGATACACCCAGAACCACTTGCCCGCGCTGGGCTGGCTTTGCTCGGGCAGGAAGTTGACCGAGACGCGCACGGTTACATCATGCGTGGTCGCGGCGTGCTGGAACAGTTCTTTCATCATCACGATTCGAGAGCCTAAGGCCTGCCCGCGCAGGGGCAAGGGGGACGTTGGGCTATTTTTCCACCGGGAGGGCCGGCGTGGCCGGCTCTGCGCTGTTGCCTCCGGTATCGGCTGCCGTGTCGGCACCCCCGTCATCGCTGCCTGCGCTTTCGCCTTCGAAGGCCGGATTATGCTTCTCCAGAAACGCCAGCATGGTGGTCAGGAATTTCTCCTCATTTTCCTGCTTCGCAAGATTGTGGCCGTCCTCCAGCGCCAGAAACTCCACCGGCTTGTCGGTCCGCACAACGGCCCGGTGCAGAGCGTTGTACTGCGAAAACGGCACGCGCCGATCCGATTTGCCGTGGACCACCAAAAGCGGGCGCTGAATGCGTGAGGCGTGAAACGCGGGCGACACATTGTCGAGATTGCGGCCGCCCTCGCCCTCGATCCGGTCTTCCCAGTACCGGCGATAGAAGGCCTTCCCCAGATAATACCGGTCATACTCCATCTGGCGGGTGTAATCGGTCACACCGGCAAAGCTGACGGCGCAGATATAGCGTTCCGGATTACGGATTGCGCCCCACAGAGCCGCATAACCGCCATAGCTTGCGCCCACGAGGCATACCCGGCGCGGATCGACCGCGCCCTGCGCCACGACATGATCCAGCGCATCATCCAGATCATCCTGCATGGCGAGCCCGATCTGGCCGTATCCCATCTCTTCGAATTCTTTGCCGTAGCCGCCGGAACCACGGTAATTGACCTGCATCACGGCGTATCCGCGCGCAGCGAGCAATTGCAGCCAGTCATCATAGACCATCGCATCTCGCACTCCGTACGGCCCGCCATGCGGATACACAATCAGCGGCAGTCCCCTCGCCTCGCGGCCGGCTGGCAGCGTCAGATAACCGTGCATCGTATGGCCATCGCGCGAGGTGAACGAGAACGGCTCGGGCTTCGACAGGGCGCGAAAATCCACTTCGGGCCGGTAATTGGCGAACAGGTCGAGCTTGCCCTCCCCCGGAGTGAATACATAAAGCGCGCCCGGATCGGCCGCGCCCGTATACCGGACCAGCATCCTGCTGCGATCCCTGCTCATCGAACCGATCGATATCCTGCCGCCGGGCAGCGCGGCTTCCAGCATGGCATGATAGCTGGCCAATTGCGGATCGAACCAGTGAGTTTCGGGCTCGTCTTCGATATAGCTGGCCGAGATCAGTTTCGTGTCATCGAACCGCAGCGATTCCACATCGCGCGTTTCATGGGCATAGACGACCTCGCCCAGCTCTCCGGTGGAATAGTCAAACTCGCGCAGTTCGGTGCGGCCATCTTCCTGTTCGAACAAGGTGTATCCCGTGTCCGATCCGGCGAACAGCCTGATAACACCCCATGCTTCACGATCATCATGAAAGCGTTCCAGCTTGGTGATCCGCTGCAGTTTTTCACCGGCGTGGCGCCGATAATGGATCATCATCGCGCCGCGGCGGGTGAAGCCCATGCCCAGCCGGACGACGCCCGCATCATCAGCCCACCATTCATCGACATCCCCGTCGCCGTCCTGAATTTTGACGGCGGCCTTTTCTCCCCGCCCATCGAGGGGAAAGCGCCAGACTTCGGGATTGTTGGCATTCTTGGCGATTACCGACAGCAGGATCGATTGCCCGTCTGGATCGATCCACAGGACGTCGTCGCCTTCCAGCCTCTGTTTCTGGAACCCGATATAATCCAGTTCCTGGGTTCTGAGGTCAAACACCAGCAAGCGGCTGGTGCGGGCCCAGTAACGGGCATTGTCGATCTCGACCAGGCGGGACAGCAGGATGCGGTTGGGCCCCGCCCAGCGGAACCAACGAAAATACTCCGCTTCGCCCACATCGACGCGGCGTATCTCGGTCCGGGTGGCCGCATCCACGATAATCACAATGCTCTTGCCGTCGACCATTTCGGTGTAGGCAAACCGGCTGCCGTCGGGCGCCATTGACGCGCTGGTCAATCGCCCGCCCGAGACAAAGGCCTCCACCGGAATGTCGCGCGGATCAGGCGGAGGCGGCTCTTGCTGCGCGAACGACGGCGATGCGCAAAGCGCAAGAATTGCGCCCGCAATAAAGAGACGAATGGACATGTGGGTGTTCAGCTTCTTACCTCGCTTTGGCCGTTTACTTTACGCGGCCATCATCAGGACACAAGGGTTTGCTCCGCAATTCAATGATGGACTGGATTGTGCTGCAGATCACCGCCCCGATTGACTTCACCCCGCAAAATCATCCGCCGTGCCGGTTGCGCTGATGGCGGCACAGAGGCGTTTCAGCGCCACGCCATAGGCTGCGGTGCGCATGTCGAGGCCTTGCTCGTCCATAAGATCGCGCACCTCGCCAGCGGCGGATTCCATCTTTTCCTCCAGATAGTCATCCACCTCTTCGGCGTCCCAATCCAGCCCCGTGCGACCCTGCACCCATTCGGCGTGGCTGATGGTCACTCCGCCGCCATTGGCGAGAATGTCGGGCACCACATCGATTCCGGCTTCGCGCAGGGGCTCGTCGGCGGCGGGCAGGACCGGGCGGTTGGCAATCTCGACAATGGCCTTGCAGGACAGCTTCTTCACATCATCCGCATCGGCGATCACTCCGCCGAGCGCGGCGAGCACCAGCACATCGCACTCCGCTTCGATGATAGCGATGCCATCGTCAGAAGTGTCGCCATCGCCGTAATCGGTAACGGAACCACCGTCTTTCTTGGCCTTCACGAGGGCCTCGACATCGAGACCGTCGTCATTGCTGACCATGCCGCTGCTGTCCGACACGGCAACGATTGTGTCCCCTGCTTCGCTGGCCGCGCGGGCGAACCAGCTTCCCGCATTGCCGAAGCCTTGCAGCGCGATGGTCAGGCTGTCCTTGCCCTCCAGACCCAATTGCTCGCGCACCGCTTCCAGCGCGATCAGACCGCCGCGCCCGGTGGCCGGCGTGCGTCCCTCGATGCCGCCCAGCGCGACCGGCTTGCCGGTGAAGGCATGCGGCGCGATCCCTCCGGCGATCTGCCCATATTCGTCCACCATCCACGCCATTTCCTGCGTGCCGGTGGCGACATCGGGCGCGGGCACATCGCGGTCGGGCGAGAGGATACGGGCCGCTGCGCGCACATAGCCGCGCGCCACGCGCTCTTTCTCCATCAACGACAGATCGCCCGCATCCACGCTGACACCGCCTTTGCCGCCGCCAAAGGGCAGGCCCATCAGCGCGCATTTCATGGTCATCAGGAAGGCGAGCGTCTGGACCTCGTCCTCCGACACGCTGGGGTGAAAGCGGATGCCGCCCTTGGTCGGGCCGAGCGTGGAATTGTACCGGCAGCGCCAGCCCTTGAGCTGTTTCAGGCTGCCATCATCACGGCGCAGCGGGATGGAAAAGGCCAGCGTTTCGGCCGGGTAATCCAGCCGGTCGACCGTCTCGGCAGCCAGTTCCAGTTTCTCGGCGGCGCGCGCCATGCGCTCGCGCGCTGCGCTCAGCAATTGTCCCATGTTTCATGTCTCCTTGCCCGCTTAAGCGGCGGAGACGCGGCAATGTTCCGACCAATAGGTGGGTTCCGGTAAAGAGCCCCGTCCGGGCAAAGAACGACGTAAGCTTAGGCTTCTGCGAGCATTTCCTCGATCTGGCCGAGCCGTTCCTTGCCGAAGAACATTTCCTTGCCGACGAAGAATGTCGGGATGCCGAAGGCACCGCGTTCGACGGCATCCGACGTGTTGTCGATCAGCTGCTGCTTCACCTCTGCCTGCTGGGTGGCCTCCAGCAAGCTTTGCGCATCGAGGCCGGCTTCCGCCAGTTTCGCGCCCACCATCGCCGGATCGCCGACCGCGATGTTCTCCTCCCAGATAGCGGGAAGCAGGCAATCGAGCATCGCGCCGCGTTCTTCTGCGGGGCACGCCACCAGCGCGCGCTGCACGAGGATGGAATTGAACGGCAGATCCGGGTGCATGCGGAATTTGTTCATGCCGTGCTTCGTCAGGAAACGCTGAAATTCCAGCGCGGCATATTCGACCTTACCCTTCACCCCGGCATCACGCATCATTGGCGGGCTGTTGCCAGTGAGCTTGTGCATCCCGCCCAGATAGACCGGCGTAATGGCAATATCTGCACCAGTGCGCGCCGCAATGTCCTTCAGCGGATACCAGGCGAGGTAGCCATTGGGCGCGCTGAAATCGAAGATGAATTCTACTGTTTTGGTCATTGATGCCCTCTCCCGGCGCGCCTCTTTTTCGATCCTGACCGTCCCACACCCATCCTGCGTGGACAAGTCCGCTTCTGCTTCAAATCCCTACTTGCAAATCATTCTCATTAGCATATCAAAGGTCGGCGAAAGGAATTGTTGATGGCTTCGAAACACACGACTTCCCCGCTCGACCTGCCCCTGCCCGGGCTGCGTCATCAGGCGCTCGGCCTGCTGCTGATCCGGCGGATGACTAGTCACGGGCAACACGATACACGGGCCGCGATGCTGGCGATGGACGTGGCCGGTGCGCGGTTTCGCAAATTGCTGGTATTGGCCCGCGCCTTCATGGTCGATCTGGGCACGACATCGCAGCGCAGGATCCGCCTTGCCCCGTTTTGCGCAGGCGGGATGACCCGCGACGAAGGCCTGATCGTGGACCTGTTCGAAACCGGCAGGCTGGATGTGCTGGCCGCACTGACCGACGATGCTTCATCCATAACTGCACGCGAAAGCGGCCTCGCCTTCGGGGCAGAATTGCGCGATCTGGCCTGTCGGAAGGGCTGGAAGCGCTAGTTTTCGGCGCCTAAATCCCCGCCTTCGCCAGCGCCCGGTCCATATCCTCGGTCACGTCGGCGATATCCTCCAGCCCGACATTGATCCGCAACAGGCCCTCGGTCACGCCCATGGCGGTGCGGGCTTCGTCTTCCATCCCGGCATGGGTGGTGCTGGCGGGGTGGCACATCAGACTGCGGGCATCGCCGATATTGTTGCTGATATCGACCAGTTCCAGCGCATCCAGAATGGCAAAGGCGCGCTCCCGGGTGCCGACATCGAAGGCGAAGATCGGGCCGGTTGCGTCCATCTGCTTTATCGCGAGATCGTGGCGCGGATGGCTGGTTAGGCCGGGATGGAGCATGTGTCCTCCGGCCTTCTGGACCCGCGGTTCCAGAAACTCGCCCAGCTTCACCGCGTTTTCGCTCTGGCGATGGGCGCGCAGTTCCAGCGTCTCCAGTCCTTTCAACACGACCCACGCATTGAACGAGGCGATATTGGGGCCGGTATTGCGCTGGAACGGCAGCAGCGTGTCGTTGATCCATTCCTCGCTGCCGCAAATCGCGCCTGCCAGAACGCGCCCTTGCCCATCCATCAGCTTGGTCGCGCTGTAAGCCACCACATCCGCGCCGAATTCGATCGGCCGCTGGAGTGCAGGTGAAGCAAAGGCATTGTCGACCACGGTGGTGATGCCATGCGCCTTTGCCACGCCGCAGACATGCGCCAGATCGACGATATCGAGCGTGGGATTGGCCGGGGTTTCGAAGAAGAACACCTTGGTATTGGGGCGGATCGCCACTTCCCAGGCCGCGTCATCGGCGCTGTCGATCACGGTGGTTTCGATGCCGAAGCGGGGAAGAAGGTGATCGACCAGCCAGCGGCAGGACCCAAACGCCGCGCGGGCCGCGACGCAGTGGTCGCCGGCCGAGAGCTGGCACAGCAGCGCCGCTGTCATCGCCGCCATTCCGCTGGCCTGCGCACGGCAACCTTCCGCGCCCTCCATCAACGCGATGCGTTCTTCCAGCATGGCGACGGTGGGGTTTTGCAGGCGGGAATAGGTCATCCCCTGCGCGTCGCCGGCAAACCGGTCAGCCACGGTCTGCGCATCGTCGTAGGTATAGCCAGACGTAAGGAACAACGCCTCGCTGGTCTCCCCATGCTCGCTGCGCCAAGTGCCGCCGCGGACCGCGCGGGTTGCGGGCCGCCAGTTGCGGGTGACGGAGCGGTCGGTTCCGGTGGTCTTTTTCATTGCCCGGCGGGCTTAGGCAGACACGCCCCGCGCGGCAACCGGGAATGGTCCGCACGCGAAGAGCGCACATACGAAAACGGGGCCCGTGAAGGCCCCGTTCGTTATGTCAGGATGTGCGCCACCTCAGAGGCTGAGCGGTTCATCATCATCGCCGCCAGCAGCAATCAGGATACCCGCGATAATGGCCGCAGCGGCGAGGATAGCGATGATGATACCGCCGGAATCGCCCTCCAGTTCACTCGCTTCGGCGACCGGCGCCGCTGCCCGGTCTGCAAAGCCGCTTTGCGCAGCGACAGGTGCCGTGGCGAGGCCGATTGCGGCAACGCCCGTCAGGATGGCTTTCGATTTCATAGACTTGTCCCCATATCTGGACGGGCACCTGCAAGAAGCACCTATCCCTGTTTGACGACCGTCCGGAGGGTTAACATAATCCGGCCCTCAAGCACAAGCGATACCGCCCGTGCTTCCAGGCCCTTTATCGCAGGCACAGGCCCGAAACCGCGGGCTGACCAATTGCAGCCCCAAACAAAACGGGGCCCTTTCGGACCCCGTTTCGTATTCGTTAGCGATCAACCAGATCAGGGGCCAACCTAATCAGGGGCCAATCTAATCAGGGACTCGTCGGATCGTCATCGTCGGCGATGATGATGATGCCCGCGATCACTGCAGCTGCGGCGAGCAGGGCAATCAGGATGCCGTTTTCGCCTTCAAGTTCGCTCTCGCCGGCAACAGGTGCCGAACGATCCGTCATTACTGCCTGTGCTCCGACTGGCGCGGTAGCCAACCCGAGAGCTGCGATGGCGAGTCCAATGGACTTCAGTTTCATTGCTCTACTCCAAATAGTGGTTTTGCGACCGCGAGCCCCGGTACGGGACTTGCCTGAGGCAGGTTGTAGTTAAGTTCGGATTGTGACGATTGTATGTATGCGACAAACGCCTTCGCACCCGCACAAATCGCGCATGTCACTGGTGCAGTTGCGAAATTCCAGCAAGCCCGACCCCGCGCCTGCCGATCGCTGCCAGCATTTGCGCCCCTTCGATGGCGGTGATGACCAGTTGGGCGCCCGAATCGGGATCGGGATCGTCCGCAGGAAGGTGATTCGCCACCCAGAGCGTCAGCTGATCCATGATGTCGCCCGCCGCAGCGAGATAGGCCGGGTCCCCGCGCTGGCATCCGGCCACGATATCCCACCATATCCGGAAGAATGGCTGGAAGTCTTCGCGCCCGGTGATCTCCATCACTGTCAGGGCGCAATCGCGCCGCGAAGCCGCCCGTCCCTGTGGAAAGGCCGCATCGAGGGAAGCGGTGAAATTCTGCGCCAGGAAGGCGAGCAATTCCGCAACCAGCGCGTCCTTCGATCCGAAATGATAGATCAGCATCCGGTCGCTGGTCCCGGCCGCTTTCGCCAGAGGGCGCAGGCTCATCCCGGCCAGCCCGTGCTGCATCACATAGGCTGCGACCAGCGGCAGCAAGGTCTCTCGCGATAGGGAAGCTTTGGCCATTCCCTCTTGTAGCAAGCGCTACATATAGCTACAAGTGTAGCACTTGCTACATCCGAGTCGGAGAACCTCCATGACCGCCATCCAGAGTATCGTCGTCCTGTGTTACGCCGCCGCCATTGCCGCGCTCGTTTACGCCGTGGTCCGGCGCACGCGGATCGGGTCTCCCGTGATCGCTTGGGTGCTGTTTGCAGCATTCACTGTCTTCTCACTGATAGCCGTGGCGCGCGACGGCATCATGATGTTCTGGACCAACCACACCGCCAATCTGGTGGGGGTGCAGGTCTGGTGGGACCTGCTGCTGGCGGTCGTCATTGCCTTCATTTTTATCGCCCCGCGAGCGCGCGCGGTGGGGATGAACGTCCCGCTCTGGGCCGTGCTGGTTGCGACCACGGCCTCTATCGGCCTGCTGCCCATGGTGGCGCGCCTCTTCACGCTGGAGCGCGCACGGCAAGGCGATCAGGCTGAGTAACTCTGGCAGATTTTGAGCGCAGTATTGCCGCGATAGGCAGTTGCGGGGAAAGGCGGTGCTGGTAAGCCTGCGCCCATGACGGCCCCGGCATATCATCCCCAGCCCAAACCACGGGACCCACTGGGCCCCACCCTCGCCCTTTGCGCCGCCTTCTTCGCCTTGACCCTGTGGCGGCTGACGACACCGCCAGGGCTGTATTTCGACGAAATCCATTATGTGCCCGCCGCGCGGATCCTGCTCGATCTGGAGGGTTGGCCCAATGCCGAGCATCCGCCGCTCGGCAAGCTGATTCTGGCCGCGAGCATCGCGCTGCTGGGGGACGGGCCGCTGGGCTGGCGTCTGCCCAGTGCGCTGGCCGGCACGTTGGCGCTTTTCGCCTTCACCCGTGCACTGTGGTTTGCCAGCGAGCGGCGGGCCGCCGCCCTGTCTTACGCTGTTCTGCTCGCCACCGGCTTCCATCTGTTCGTCCATGCCCGCATCGCGATCCTCGACGGGCTGTTCATAGCTTTCCTCGGCGTCGCGCTCTGGCAGGCGGCTGGCGCAGTGCGCGAGCCGGAGACGGGCCGCTGGCGGCTGGCACTGTGCGGAGTCGCCATCGGTGCAGCTTTGGCGACGAAGTGGACGATGATCCCCTTCGCGCCGCTGTTCGGCCTAGCCTTCCTCGCCGCGCGTCTGACAGCCGGGCGCAGGCGCTTGCTGCTCAGCCGCCGCGGCGCGCCGGTGCCGGGGATGACCTTGCTGGAGGCGTTCCTGTGGCTCGGCGTGGTTCCGCTGGCGGTTTACGCCCTTACCTTCCTGCCCGCGCTATGGGCCGTGCCTTCCCCCTTCGATAGCGGCGGCCTTTGGGATCTGCAGCAGCGGATGCTGGCCATGCAGCAGAGCGTGAAGGAAGCGCACACCTATCAAAGCGTGTGGCACGAATGGCTGCTCAATATCCGTCCCATCTGGTATTTCTACGAGCCGGTGGACAGCGTGCAGCGCGGGGTGATGCTGGTCGGCAATCCGGTGACGATGCTGGCGGGTTTGCCTGCGCTCGTGTGGTGCGGCTGGGCTGCGTTTGCCCGAAGGCGGGCGGATGCGCTAGCGGTGCTGGTGCTGTTCGCAGCGGCCATGGCCTTCTGGGTGATCGCGCCAAAGCCGGTGCAGTTCTATTACCACTATTTCGCCGCCAGTTGCTTTTTGCTTGGCGGTCTGGCTCTGGCGCTGGATGCCCTGTGGCAGCGCGGCTTGCGCTGGCCGACGGTAGCAGTGGTCGCCGCCAGCCTTGCCGTGTTTGCGTGGTTCTATCCGATCCTCAGCGCCGCGCCGCTGAACGGGCCAAGCGGCTTCGCGCCCTATGCGTGGCTGCCGTCATGGGTATGAGCCCGTTCTAATACCGCCCCCAGACGAAGCGGCTGGACAGCGCATAATTCCACACCGCCCCGATCACGATCCCCGCGCCCGCTGCCAGAGCCCAATACACCCCGCGCCCCTCCAGCCATCCGGCCAGCGCGACATTGGCCAGCGCGCCCACCGCGCAGGTTGCACAAAATCCCAGCCAGCCGCGCAGCATCCGCCCTGCCCCGCGCAGCCGCTGGTCGGCATAGGTCAGCTGATTGTTGAGCCAGAAATTGAAGCTCATCGCCGCGAAAGTAGCCGCCGCCTGCGCCGGCAAAAATCCGCTGCCGAGCGTCTGGTAAAGCAGCGCCAGCACCGCCATATGCACGCCCACGCCCAGCGCGCCGACAGTGGCAAAGAGAGCAAAGCGGGTCGGCACGATGCGGCCCAGCAGCCGGTCATACAGGCCGACCAGAAACTCGAACGCGATTGCCGTGTCGAGCTTGCTCTGCCCGCTCTGGCGCGGGGCGAATTGCAGCGGGAACTCGCGCACCACCAGTCTTCCATTCGCGGCCCCCAGAATATCGAGCAGGATTTTGAACCCGATGCCCGACAGGCGGGGGGCGAGGTCGCGCAAGGTCGCGGTCTGCATGAGGAAATAGCCGCTCATCGGGTCGGTCAGGTTTGCACCCGTAAGCCTGCGCGCCAGCCTGTTGGCGAGGCGCGAGGCTGTTTCCCGGCGCGCCCCGTCCAGACCGCCCGCGCTTGCGCCAGTGGCAAAGCGGGAAGCCAGCGCGATATCCGCCTCGCCGCTCTCTACCGCGCCCAACATGGCAGGCAGCAGGGCGGGATCGTGCTGCAAATCGGCATCCATCACCGCCACGAACTCCGCTGCCGTGGCGCAGGCGCCCTCCACCACTGCCGAGGCCAGCCCGCGCCGCCCGATCCGCTGGATTACCCTTAGGCGCGGATCGGACACTGCCAGTGCGCGCGCGGAATCGGCAGTGCCGTCTGCACTGTCATCATCGACCACGATGGCTTCCCAATCGACCGCCCCCAGCGCCGCGTCGAGCCGCGCCACCAGAGGCGCGATATTCTCCGCCTCGTTCAGAGTGGGAAGGATGATGGCGAGCGTCGGCATTGCGCCAGCACTCTTACAGCTGCACAAGCACCGCGTCAGCCAGTTCCCGCGTGCCCATGCTGCCGCCCAGATCGAAGCCGCGCGCGCCGCCTGCCAGCGCGGCTTTCACCGCATCCTCGATTTGGCCCGCATCGTCCTCGCGCCCGAAGGAATGGCGCAGCATCATTGCAGCAGACAGAATGGCGGCCAGCGGATTGGCCCGCCCCTGCCCGGCAATATCGGGCGCGCTGCCGTGGATCGGTTCGTACAGGCCAAAGGTGCCATGCGCCGTCTGCCGCTCGCCCAGCGAGGCACTGGGCAGCAGACCGATGGAGCCGACGCACATGCTGGCCTGATCGGAAAGAATGTCACCGAACAGATTGCCGGTCACGATGGTGTCAAACTGGCCCGGCGCGCGGACCATCTGCATCGCGGCATTGTCGACATACAGATGATCGAGCGCGACATCGGGATAGTCGGCGGCGACCTCCACCACCACGTCGCGCCACAGCTGGCTGGTCTCCAGCACATTGGCCTTGTCCACACTGGTCAGCCGCCCACTGCGGCCCTGCGCGGCGCGGAAGGCGACATGCGCGATGCGGCGCACTTCATCCTCCGCATAAGCCATCCGGTCCCACCCCTCGCGCTCGCCGCTTTCCAACGTGTGCGTGCCCTTTTCGCCAAAATAGACATCGCCGTTCAGCTCGCGGATAATCAGCATGTCGATTTCCCGCGCGATTTCGGGGCGCAGCGCGCTGGCATCTTCCAGACCGGGCAGCATGGAGGCGGGGCGCAGATTGGCAAACAGCCCCAGCTCCGCCCGCAAACCCAACACGGCCTGCTCGGGCCGCAAGTGGCGCGGCAGATCATCGCAAGACGGATCGCCCACCGCTCCGAACAAAACAGCATCCGCTTCGCGCGCCATGGTCAGCGTTTCGGGCGGCAGCGGATGACCATGCGCGCGGTAAGCTGCCGCGCCGACATCGCCGGTGAACAGCGTCAGACTCGGCAAGTCCATCGAGTCCAGCACGCGCACTGCCTCGCTGGTCACTTCGGGGCCGATACCGTCGCCGGCGAGGACTGCAATTTTCATCGAAGGTTATGCCTGTGTAATTATAGTATTTTGCGCAGCCGCTCGATCAATTGCGCGCGGGCGGCCATGGTCTGGCCGCGAATCTGGCCGGGCCGGTCGGGTAGCAAATACTGCGCGATCGGCGCCTCCAGTTTTTCCATCGCGGCGACAATATCGGCTAGGCTCTCCGCCTCCGGCCGCATGCCGCCATAGCCCAGTTCACGCAATAGCAGCGCCTCATACACCAGCAGCCCCCGCGCCCAGCCGCGCGCGCTCGGTGCCTGGCAAATGGCGGAAAGAACGCCCTGCAAGGCGTTGAAAAGCGATGGATACTGGGTACGTTCTGACAAGGCACTGGCAGTCAGTGCGGTGACCCACTGAATCGCGGCGGCAGGCAGCGGCTCGCTGAGCCAGGGCCCGCGGCTCTCCAGCAATTCCAGCTTGGCAAAGGGCAATTGGCTGTCCGACTTCGCGCGCAATTGCGCTTCCACCAGATTGCCGGGAATGACCACTGGCCGCAGCACGCGCCCCCGCCCGCCCGCGACATAGGCGGCGATCATTCCAAAATGCTCGGTAAACAGCCGCGCGATCACAGCTGTCTCGCCATGCGCACGGGTGGACAAAAGTAGGGCTGGCGCGCGCAAATCCATCGGCGCGTGCCTCTCGAACTACTTGATCTTGGCTTCCAGCGCTTCGATCCGCTCAGCCAGCGCTTCGTTCTCCTCGCGTGCCTTGGCGGCCATCGCCTTGACCGCGTCGAATTCTTCGCGCGCGACAAAATCCAGCCCGCCAACGGTTTCCTTCACCCGCTCGCGGGCGCTCTCGCGCGCCTCGCGGGTCATGCCTGCAAACGTGCCGGCGGCACCGTTCATCAGCTTCACGAAATCGGCGATCATGGGGTTCTGGCTTTGCATGGAAAGTTATGTGGCGGCGGTTTGCCTATTGCACAACCCCTTAGAGCTCGATCCGCTCCACAGCCGAGCTGGGGATCGCGGCGTCGTAATTCGGGTTCGCGGCCAGAAATTCATAATTCAGCAGCGTCGCGAACAGGACCCACGCCAGATAAGGCAGCAGCAGAATGCCCGCCAGAGTGCGCACCCGCCAGAAGGCCACGATCGTCGCGAGCAGCGCAATGTTCAGCGCGCCGATGACCACCAGCGCAAGAGTAATCTCCTGCGCACCAAAGAAGGTCGGGGTCCATGCCAGATTGATCACAAATTGCACCGCGAACAGCACAATCGCCAGCGTCCGCCCGCGCGCTCCCCATGCGGCGCAAACCAGCGCGAGGGCAAAGCCCATCATGATGTAGAGGATCGTCCAGACGATGCCGAAAAGCGCTGGTGGCGGATATATCGCCGGTTTTTCCAACATGGCGAACCACGGATTGTCGGGGCCGGAAGAGAACAGCGAGCCCGCGACGAACCCGAGCAAAACGCAGGCGGGGATGGTGAACAGCGACCAGCGAATGATACTAGCGCGCAACTGCCCACGTGAAGCCAAACCTGTCATGCGTTCTCCCAATATTTTGGCCCAGCATCAGGGTATGCGATTCGCGACCGGAGCGGTGTGCCCATTGGCGGGGCAACACGCAAGGCGCGCACAGCCGCTGTCCTGTAAATGGATGCAAATCAGGCGCTGGCAGGTGCTCCGCTGTCCATTCGCGGATGAGCCAATCCTCGATAGGCGGAAACTAGAAACTCCACATTCCCCTCCGGCCCCTTGATCGGGCTTTCTAAAATGCCCTGAATGGCCCAGCCGCCGCTCTCCAGCCAGATGCGCACTTCCTCGCAGACGCGGGCATGCAGAGCGGGATCGCGCACCACACCGCCTTTGCCGACTTCCTCGCGGCCCACCTCGAATTGCGGCTTGATCAGCGCGACCACACGGGCCTCGGATGCGGCGAGTTCGAACGGCCGCTCCAGCACCTTAGCCAGACTGATGAAGCTGGCATCGCATACCACCCAGCTGCACGGGCGGTTGATCTGATCGGCGGTCAGTATCCGCGCGCTGGTCTGCTCCAGCACTGTCACGCGCTCGTCCTGCCGCAATTTCCAGGCGAGCTGGTTGGTGCCCGAATCCACTGCAAAGACATGCGCCGCGCCCTTGCTCAACAGCACATCGGTAAAGCCGCCGGTGGAGCTGCCGATATCCATCGCCGTGACACCAGTGGGATTTAGCCCGAAATGCTCGATAGCATGGGCGAGCTTGATCCCGCCGCGTCCGACCCACGGGTGATCGCGCCCGCGTACCTCCAGCGGCGCGTCCTCTGCTAGAGGCTGGCCCGGCTTCATCACTTTGGTTTCGCCGGAAAAAACCGTGCCGGCCATCACCAGCGCCTGCGCCCGAGTGCGGCTGGGGGCGAGGCCGCGTGCAACCAGCAACTGGTCAACGCGCTGTTTCGCTCGCTTGGGCTTTTTCTGCATGGACACGGGGGTCCGTTAGCGCGCATGAGTGCGCCATGTCGACTATTCCCAAGTTCCAGAACCGACCGCACCACCACAATCGCGCTGCGCGGGGAGCGATCCTGCTCGCCAGTCTGGCCGTGGCCTGCTGCACGCCGCCCGCGCCTGAGCCTACGCCGCCCCCGCCACCTGCTCCGCCTCCGGTGACTGTTGCTCCGCCGCCCCCGCCCCCCGCGCCCGAATACGACAATTGGCTGGATGCCCCGGCCAGCGCAGGAAACTGGACCTACCGCGACGGCGCGACGAGCAGTTTTGCTCTGTTTGGCCAGCCCGGTCAGGGCGCGCGCTTTGGCATGGAGTGCAACAAAAATTCCCGCACCGTACGGCTGGTGCGCGCGGGCTCTGCCAGCAATGCCGTCCCCATGCGCATCCGCACGGAAACCGCCCAGCGCATGCTCACCGCCACCCCCGCCACAAACGGGCAAGCGACCCTGACCGTCGATCTCAACGCCAGCGACCGCCTGCTGGACGCGATGGCGTTTAGCCGGGGCCGGTTCGCGGTGGAGACATCGGGACTGGAGACACTGTACATCCCGGCATGGGCCGAAGTGACGCGCGTAATCGAGGATTGCCGCTGAGCTATTTGGGGAAAGCTGAAATTGGCTCTTGTCTTCCCGCCCGTTTGGAATCACATTCCTTATTGAGTTCGGCGAAGAACGCCCTGCTCGGCCCCCGGTGAAACGGTTGGGGTCTTGCTTAAATAGCTGAAAGGAGGTGATCCGATGTCTCATGGTTCAATAGCGAGGTCGGTGAAATCCCGTACGGAGCATATTCGGTAACATCTCTTTGCCGAGTAAGGCTTTGTGAGCGGCGTTTCATCGTCGCTGACCATGTTTTGGGGCGGTGTCCTGCTTAGGCAGGCGCCGCCCTATTCGTTTTGTTTTCCGCACCCCATCCGGGGCGCGATCTCCTCGCTCATGCGACCTGAAGGTCGCGTCGCTGCGGGCGGCCGGTCGGCCCTTGTCGGTCACTGGTCGCGACCGAAATTAGTCACAATTGGAGCGTTTGGGCGATGGTATCGGCGCCGATAGGCGACGACAGCGCGCGACCGCGCGCCGCCGCTTATGCGGCGAAGCAAGGAGTGCGGATGCACTCCGCCCGCAGGGTCTCAACAAAAACGCCTCGCCCGCAGGGTCTCAACAAACAACACCTAAAAAACCCGCCCTTGGTTACCTTGCCTCAAACCTTCCCTGCCAGTAACCGCGCACTATGGAATTCAAGCACACTTCCCACCCCTCTCCGCTAGGCACCGATGCGCGGTCGCAGATTCTCTCCGATCCCGGTTTCGGCAAGCATTTTACCGACCATATGGTGGTGATCGATTACGACGCGGCCAAAGGCGGCTGGCATCAGGCCAGCATTGGCCCGCGTGAGCCGATCAGCCTCGATCCCGCCGCCTCCGTACTGCATTATGCGCAGGAAGTGTTCGAGGGGATGAAAGCCTACAAGCAGGAGGACGACACCCTCTCGCTGTTCCGTCCCGAGGCGAATGCGGATCGCTTCAACGCCAGCGCCCGGCGCATGGCAATGCCCGAATTGCCCGAAGAATTGTTCATGGAATCGATCCGCCAGCTGGTTGCGGCGGACAAGGACTGGGTGCCCACCATCGAAGGCGGCGCGCTCTATCTGCGGCCCTTCATGTTCGCTTCCGAAGCGTTTCTGGGTGTGCGCCCGGCGACGCAGTACAAATATATCCTGATCGCCTGCCCCGTCGGTGGCTATTTCAAATCCGGCGCTCCGGCGGTGAAGATCTGGGTCAGCCGCGACTATGTCCGCGCGGCCCCCGGCGGCACAGGCGCGGCGAAAACCGGCGGCAATTACGCCGCGTCGCTGGTCCCGCAGGCAGAGGCCACCGCAAATAGGTGCGATCAGGTCGTGTTTCTCGACGCGGTGGAGCGTAAGTGGATCGAGGAACTGGGCGGCATGAACCTGTTCTTCGTGTTCGACGATGGCAGCGTGGTCACCCCGCCGCTGACCGGCACAATCCTGCCCGGCATTACCCGCGACAGCCTGATCCAGCTTATCCGCGAAGAGGGCCTGCAAGTGCGCGAAGAACCCTACAGCATCGACCAATGGCGCGCCGATGCGACCATGGGCCGGCTGACCGAGACGATGGCTTGCGGCACGGCGGCGGTCGTCACGTCCGTTGGCACAGTCGCCGGACCTGACGGCGAATTCACCATCGGCAGCGGCGGCCCCGGCCAACTGACCACCAAATTGCGCGAGCGGCTGGTGGCGATCCAGAAGGGCGCAGCGAAGGACACCCACGGCTGGGTGACGGAGTTATGATCTCGACTCTACTCTTCTTCCTGATGGCTGCGCCCGGTGCTTTCGAGCCCGTCGAATGGCTGGATTCTAACAGAGTAAAAGTGAGCACCGAAATCATCCGCAAAAACAGCGGGCGAGCCCACGCGTCGGCGCAAATCAAACTGATGCGCATGGCGAAAAAGGCCTGCAAACCAATTGGAGGCGCGGTATCGGATGGGACCTTGCGTGTTGACCAACTTGAGAAACCAGATTCGAAGCGCACGACGCTTCTGCTGAGTGAGGTCTATGTCTGCATCACTGACTGACCTTCCCATCCAAGTAGCGGCGCTCTACCGCTTCACGCCCTTCCCCGATCCCGCTGCCCTGCGCGAGCCATTGCTGGCGGCGTGCAACGAGGCGGGCGTCAGAGGCACCCTCCTGCTCGCGCCCGAAGGGATCAACGGCACCATTGCGGGGCCGAACAGCGCTATCGAGGCGGTGCTCAGCCATATCCGCGCCCTGCCCGCTTGCGACGAGCTGGAGCTGAAAACCTCCCGCGCCGCCGAGATGCCGTTTTACCGGATGAAGGTGCGACTGAAGAAAGAGATCGTCACCATGGGCCAGCCCTCGGTCGATCCCACCGCCAGCGTCGGGCGCTATGTCTCTCCGCATGAGTGGAACGATGTGGTCGCCGATCCCGACACCATCCTGATCGACACCCGCAATGATTACGAGGTTGCGGCGGGCCAGTTCAAAGGCGCGATCGACCCAAAGACAGAGACGTTCCGCGACTTCCCGGCGTGGTTCCGCGATCGCCGCGACGAATTGCTCGGCCAGGGCAAGACCCCGCGCGTCGCCATGTATTGCACCGGCGGTATACGGTGCGAGAAATCGACCAGTTTCCTGCGCGGCGAAGGGGTGGAGGATGTCGTCCATCTGAAGGGCGGGATCCTGAAATATCTCGAGACTGTGCCCGAGGAAGAGAGCCTGTGGGAAGGCGAATGCTTCGTCTTCGACGAGCGGGTGACGGTGAAGCACGGCTTGGAGACCGGCACCTACGCGCTGTGCCGCGCCTGCCGCCGCCCGCTCGACGAGATGGCGCGCCAGCATCCCGACTATGTCGAAGGCGTCAGCTGCGCAGAGTGTATCACCGAGCGGACGGACGAACAGCGCGCCCGCTATGCTGAGCGCCAGCGGCAGGAAGAGCTCGCCGCCAAGCGCGGGGTCGCCCATGTCGGCGCGACGCTGCCGGAGAAGGAGTTGAAGGAAGGCGGGGACTGGGAAGCCGAGTGGGGGCCGAAATTCACATGACTGCTCTCCCCGTCCTCTACAGCTTCCGCCGCTGCCCCTACGCGATGCGCGCGCGCATGGCGCTGTGGATCAGCGGGAACGCGGTGAACCTGCGCGAGGTGAAGCTGGCCAACAAACCCGATGCGCTGCGCGAGGCGAGCCCCAAGGCGACCGTCCCGGTGCTGCAAAGGCCCGATGGCACAGTCTTGGAAGAGAGCCTCGACATCATGCGCTGGGCACTGGGCCGCAGTGACCCGGAAGGCTGGCTGCCGCGCGAGAATACAGGGCTCATCAAGCTGTTCGACGGCGCGTTCAAACACCATCTCGACCGCTACAAATACCCAAATCGCTACGAGGACGAGCCGGATCACGGCCCAAAACAGAAGGCTCTCGATCATCGCGGCGAAGGGCTTGCCATATTGAGCGATCTTGATGGGCTCCTGTCGCGCCAAGCGCATATCGGCGGCGAGCAATGCGGCTTCACCGACATCGCCCTGTTCCCCTTCATCCGCCAGTTCGCCAATACGGATCGCGACTGGTTCGATGCCCAGCCGATCCCACATGTGCAGGCATGGCTGGAGGATCATCTGGCCTCCGATCTGTTCCAGAGCGTGATGGTGAAATACGCGGTGTGGCAGCCGGGCGATGAGCCGGTGGTGTTCGGCCCCTAGTCCGGACACTCCGTCAACCGCTCACGCAGCGCGTCGATCAGCCAGCTTGTTGCCGGGCCGGGCTTCGTGTCGCGCCGCCACAGAGCGCTGAAGCGGTAAGTGGTGCCGGGCTTTTCCGGCAGGTCGAGTGGGACCAGCGCCCCGCTTGCGAGATCGCCCGCAACCATCGGGCGGGGCATATTACCCCAGCCGAGGCCCTCTTTCAGCAGCGCATGCTTCGCGCCCAGATCGCCCAGCCGCCAGGTCAGCGGGCTGAGTACCGAGAATTCGCGGCCCTGCGTCACGTCCGACCGGTCGGCGAGTACGAGCTGCAAGTGCTTGCGGCTCTCGCCGGGCTCCACACCCTCCTGTGCAAGCGGATGGTCCGGCGTCGCGACGGGGACAAGCTCGGTTGAGCCAATGTCCTGCCGCTCCAGTTCCGGATGGTCGCCCACCACCGGCCCGCCGACACCCAGCACGGAGGACCGCTCAAGCAGGCAGGCGGCCACCGCACCCAGACCCTCGACCTGCAAGCGGAGCGCGACGGTGGGAAACTTCGCACGGAAATCGCGCAGAACGGCTGCGGTTGCCTCGCCCGGCACCATTACGTCGAGGACCAGAGACACATCGCTCTCCAGCCCGGCGTGCAAGCTGCGGGTCTTGGCCAGCAGCGCATCGGCACGGTCGGCCACCGCGCGCGCTTCGGCCAGCAGGCCCTTCCCCTCCTCGGTCAGCACCGGCTTGCGCGAGCCTTCGCGGGCGAACAGCGTGACGCCCAGTTGCGCCTCCATCTGCGCGATTCCGTAGCTGATGGCGGATACCGCCCGCCCCATGCGCCGCGCCGCGCCGCCAAAGCTGCCTTCCTCGTCGACCGCCAGAAAGATGCGAAGTTGATCGAGTGTGGGATCGGCAAGCTTCATGGTTTTATCCCTATATTCGGATTATCCGAACATTTTGGTTGTTTTTATCTCACTTATCCTTCCAGACCGCAATGCCTATCTCCGTCCCACACCCACTCCCGACAGGAGAACAGACATGATCGAATTGCGCCCCTTCAACACGCTCGGCTCCGCCAATCACGGCTGGCTGGATGCGCGTCACCACTTTTCCTTCGCCGGATATCACGATCCGGCACGGGTCAATTGGGGCTCCCTGCGCGTCTGGAACGACGATACGATTGCACCGGGCACCGGCTTCCCCACCCATCCGCATCAGGACATGGAAATCATCACCTATGTCCGCAAAGGTGCCATCACCCACCGCGACAGCATGGGCAATGAAGGCCGCACCGAAGCGGGCGACGTACAGGTGATGAGCGCTGGCGACGGCGTGCAGCACTCGGAATACAATCATGAGGACGAGGACACGCAGATCTTCCAGATCTGGATCATTCCGTCGCAGCGCGGCGGCACACCTGGCTGGGGCGCACGACCCTTCCCCAAAGGCGACCGCGCCGGGCAATGGGTCGCCCTCGCCAGCGGTGCGGCCAATGATGACGACGGCGCTCTGCCGATCCGCACCGATGCCGAAGTCCTCGGCGCAACAGTGAAGGCGGGCGAGAGCGTGACTTACACCCCTCGCGATGCATCACGGCACCTCTATCTGGTGCCCGCCACCGGCAAGGTGCAGGTCGAGGATGTAGAGGCCAATGCCCGCGACGGCGTGGCCATCACCGATCAAGACAGCATCACCATCACCGCATTGGAGGACAGCGAACTCGTCCTCGTCGATGCCGCGTAACCCCCTATCCCAAGGAGCATTCCCATGACCAATATTCTGCACATCACCTCCAGCATTCGTGGCAGCGAGTCCGTCAGCAACGATCTGGGCCAGCGCATCGTGGACAGCTTGACATCGAAGGGCGACGCGAAGGTCGTCACACGCGATCTGTCGGCCAATAACATCCCGTTTGTCGATGCGGACCGGTTCGCCGCCAATCTCGCGCCCCATGTGGAGCGCTCCCCCGAACAGGCCGAACTGGCCGCGATTGCCGATACACTGATCGGGGAACTGCAGGCCGCCGATACCATCGTCTTCAGCGTGCCGATCTACAATTTCGGCCCGCCCGCCGTGGTAAAAGCATGGGCCGATCTGGTCGCCCGCGCCGGGACGACTTTCGAATACACGCCCACCGGGCCAAAGGGTAAGCTGGAAGGCAAGACCGCCTATCTCGCCATCGCCAGTGGCGGCACGCCCGTGGGCAGCGACATGGATTTCATGAGCAGCTGGCTGAAATTCTTCCTCGGCTTCCTCGGCATCACCGATGTGAGCCACGTCGCCGCAGACGGCATCATGGGCGAAGGTGGCGAGGAGAAAATCGCTTCGGCTAAGGAGAAGGCTGCGACGCTGACGGGTTAATCACCAGCTTCCCAACCAACCGTCATCCCCGCGCAGGCGGGGACCCAGTGTGGCAAAGTCCGACCAAGCCACCCTAGGCCCCGCCTGCGCGAGCGCTTGGCTTTCTAACGAGGCCATCCCCTACACGGCTCGCAAGAACGTCTGCTATAACTGGGCCTTCTCGAACCCACGAATGTCCGACATTGGGAGTGGGCGTGGGCGTGGGCGTGGGCGTGGGAGCGGACATAGGCCAAAGGGTTAGAAAATCATCATTTTTGCCCAAGCTAAAATAGCTAGTAGATACTCTGTCAGTCGGAAATCATAAGGTCATTGTGAGGCGGGATTAAGCTCGGCCGATAAGAACCTGCGTCCAATAGGTTTGGGAAAATGAAGCACACTTTTTTGCTGATACATGGTGCATGGCATGGCGCATGGTGCTGGGATCAATTGGTTGAGGTCCTTGCCCAACAGGGGCACAAGGCCTTGGCTATCGACTTGCCCGGACACGGGGCAAGCGGGCAAAAGCCCGGCTGGAACATCAGTATGCAATCCTATGTCGATGCTATCAATGATGCCGCCGAAAAGCTTGATGGGACGGTGCATTTGGTTGGCCATTCTATGGGCGGCACCGCAATATCTTGCGCGGCGGAACAAAGGCCGGAGCTTTACGCCTCGCTCACTTATGTGGCGGCCTTCATGCTACAAAATGGAAACAGTCTGCTGTCGGCTAGCCTGAAGATGGACGCGCCAAAGATGTCAAAAGCGGTCAAGGCCCCCAATCTCCTCGCAGGTTACGGCGGCGTAGACCCCCAGCACACGCAGGCAGCATTTTACAATCAATGCTCAGACGAGGACGTGAAAGCTGCCAATGCGCTGATAGGCGTTCAACCTAGCCGTCCACCCATGACCAAAGTTCGCATAAGCGATGGGCGTTGGGGGCAGATCCCCCGATACTATGTTTTCTGCGAGAAAGATCAGGCCGTTCCTTACGATTTTCAGCGCTCCCTTGAAGAAGAGCTTCCTTGCCGCAAGACCGTGACGTTAAACACGGATCATTCGCCCTTTATTTCCGATAAGCAAAATCTGAGCAATGCGTTGCTAGACTTTGCCGCCGATGCGTCGGCGCTATAATTAGATCAAGGCGGCCGCAATTGGGTCGATAGCGGACAGTCCGCTTTTCAGAGCTACTCCGGCACCTTCGCCTTCAGCTCTTCCAGCCATACGCCTGCCACGGCATCGCTCGGCGCGCGCCAGTCGCCTCTGGGGCTTAGCGCGCCGCCGCTGGTGACTTTGGGGCCGTTGGGCATCGCGCTGCGTTTAAACTGGCTGAACTGGAAGAAGCGCCAGAGAAATTTCTCTAGCCACGCACGGATAGTCGTCAGATCGTATTCGTTGCGGCGATCCTCCGGAAACTCCATCGGCCACACGCCTGCGCTCGCATCCTTCCACGCATGATAGGCCAGAAACGCCACATGGCTGGGCCGCTGGCCGTATCGCAGGATGTGGTGGAGGAAGAAGTCATTGAGCTCGTACGGGCCGATCAGGCTCTCCGTGCTCTGGATTTCGCCGTCTTCGTTTTCCGGCACCAGTTCAGGACTGATTTCTGTATCGAGCACAGCATCCAGCGCCTCGTTGCATCCGGCGTCGAATTGCCCGGTCCGCTCGGCCCAGCGGATCAGATATTGGATCAGCGTCTTGGGCACGCCGGAATTGACGCCGTAATGGCTCATCTGGTCGCCTACGCCGTAAGTGCACCAGCCCAGCGCCAGCTCACTTAGATCGCCGGTACCGACCACAAAGCCGCTGTGCTGTCCCGCCAAGCGGAACAGGTAATCTGTGCGCAGGCCCGCCTGCACGTTCTCGAATGTGGTGTCGTATACCGGTTCGCCATCGGCAAACGCGTGGCCGATATTTTCCAGCATTAGCTGCGCGGTGGGGCGGATGTCGATTTCCTCCGCCGTGATGCCGGTCGCCTCCATCAGCTTCCACGCATTGGACTTGGTGCCGTCCGACGTGCCGAAGCCGGGCATGGTGTAGCCGCGAATGGTGGTGCGCGGCAGGTCCAGCTTGTCACATGCCTTAGCCGCCACCAGCAGCGCCTGTGTGCTGTCGAGCCCGCCGGAAATGCCGATCACGAGCGATTTCGGATTGGTCGCCTGCATCCGCCGCATCAGGCCATCGACCTGAATGTTGAACGCCTCGTAGCAATCCTCGTCCAGCTTCTCCGGCCGGTTGGGCACGAAGGGGAAGCGCCGCACCGCGCGGCGCAGGCAGATATCGCCGCCTTGATACCGGTGGGTGAATTCGACGCGGCGGAAATATTCGTCCGGCCGCCCGGCATATTCCGCGCCATCGTTGAACGTGCCGTTCCGCATGCGTTCGGACAAAATGCGCTGGGTGTCGATGTCGGTCACGCACAGCTCGGGATGCAGGTCAAAGCGGGTGCTTTCGACCATCAGCTCGCCCATTTCATAGACCATGCCCTGCCCGTCCCACGCCAGATCGGTGGTGCTTTCACCGTGACCGCTGGCCGAATAGGCATAGGCGCAGATCGAGCGATTGGAGCTGGCGCGGCACAGCAAATGCCGGTCATCGCTGCGTCCGATGGTTATGGGGCTGGCTGAGAGATTGCACAGGATCGTGGCACCCGCCAGCGCAGCCAGCGTGCCCGGCGGCTGCGGCGCCCAGAAATCTTCGCAAATCTCCAGCCCGAAAGTGAAGCCGGGCAGGTTCTCCGCCGCAAACACCAGATCGGTGCCAAACGGCACGTCCTGACCATTCAGCCGGATCTCCACCCCCTGAATATTGTGCCCGCGCGCGAAATAGCGCTTCTCGTAGAACTCGCGGTAATTGGGCAGGAAGCTCTTGGGCACCACGCCCAGCAGGCGGCCATGAGCAATCGCCAGCGCGCAATTGTAAATCCGCCCCTTGCGCCGCAAAGCCGCGCCGATGATCAGAACGGGATGCAATTTCTCCGAAGCCGCGACAATCTCCGCCACCGCAGCCTCTGCCGCATCAAGCAATGTCTGCTGCAAATGCAAATCGTCCACCGCATAGGATGTGACGCATAATTCGGGATAGACCAGCAGATCGACATTCTGCTCATGCGCGGCCTCGGCCTGCTCGATAATCGCCGCCGTATTGAAGGCGACATCCGCCGTTCGCACACACGGCGTACTGGTCGCCACGCGCACGAAACCGTGATTGTGCATGTCGAAGAAGGCGTGCGATTGTGTCTCGGTCACCAAGCTGGGCGCTCCTGAAATCCTGTGTTTCCCGGCCCTAGCCGTTTGTCAGGCTGCCAGCAATTCGGAGGCATCGGGTGCCTGTTCCAGCAGAGCCAGAAGCCCGCGCTCCTCGCGGGTCAGCCACCGGGTCGCGCGCGGCAGACGCAGGCTCTCGCGCCAAACCTCCTGGTCTTCCAGCGTTTCGAACAACGCAGGGTGAATGTAGCTTTTGCGCGCAATTGCGGGCGTATTGCCCAGCATCTGCGCCACGCCTTCGGTCAGCGCCTTGATGGTCACCCGTTCATCCGCATGGGCCAGCATCTCGTAAGCGAACGCGCTGGCGTGCCATGTGCGAAAATGTTTCGCGCTGAAATCCTCACCCATCGTCTCGCGCAGGTAAGTGTTTACGTCGGACGAAGTGACCGCATGATGCTGGTCATCCTCATCGACATACTGGAACAGGTGCTGGCCCGGCAGGTCCTGCATCCGCTGCACCATGGTGGAAAGCCGCGCATCGCTGACCGTCACTTCCCGGTCTTTGCCGCCCTTCCCGCGATAGCGCAGGCGCAGGGTCTTGCCGGTGATGTCGGCATGGCGCTGGCGAAGGGTGGTCGCACCGAAACTGTTGTTGCGCTGGGCATAGCCTTCATTGCCGATCCGCACCACGCCCAGATCGAGCAGACGGACAACACTCGCGACGGCGCGCTCGCGGGTCAGTATGCGGCCACGCAGATCGTCCTCCACCCGGCGGCGAACCAGCGGCAACAGATTGCCAAAGGCGATGCAGCCATCGAATTTCTCGCTTTCCTGCCGGGTTCGGAATTCGGGGTGGTAGCGATATTGCTTGCGGCCCTTGGCATCATATCCGGTCGCCAGAATGTGGCCATTGGGCGCAGGGCAGAACCACGTATCGACATAGGCTGGCGGCAGGGCAATCGCATTCAAACGGCGCTTCTCAGCCCGGTCGCGGATCAGTTGCCCCTTTGCATCGTAATAGGCCCAGCCGCGCCCTGCCCCCTTGCGAGTGATGCCCGGCAGACTGTCATCGACATAGATCAGTTTGGTCGGCGGCTCTTGCATGACACCATAAACTGCGCACAGCATGATCCGGTTCCGTAACCACGGACCCAACTGCGCCGAAAAGCGTTGGGTAGGAAGCAACAGGAAGGCCCCTCTGACATGACCGAATATACCCCGCCCGCCGTCTGGAAACACGACACCGAAAACGGGGGCCGGTTCGCCGCGATCAATCGCCCGACAGCCGGTGCGCGCGAGGAGAAGGAGCTGCCGCGCGGGGACCATCCCTATCAGCTCTATTCACTCGCCACGCCCAACGGGGTGAAGGCGAACATCATCTTCGAAGAGCTGATCGAGGAAGGCCACGACCTCGATTATGATGCGTGGGTCATCAATATCGGAGAGCAGGAACAGTTCACCAGCGGCTTTGTGGATGTGAACCCCAATTCGAAAATCCCCGCTCTGCTCGACCTGTCCGGGCCGGAGCCTGTGCGGGTTTTTGAAAGCGGCGCGATCCTGATGCATATGGCGGAGAAGTTCGATCGCTTTCAGGCCAAGGGCGCCGCCCGTGCAGAAATGCTCAGCTGGCTGTTTTGGCAGATCGGCAGCGCGCCCTTCATTGGCGGCGGCTTCGGCCATTTCTACGCTTACGCGCCGGAGAAATACGAATACCCGATCAATCGCTATGCGATGGAAACCAAGCGCCTGTTCGATGTCGCCGACCAGCGGCTTGCTCAGACGCAGTTCCTGAGCGGCGACGAATATACCATCGCCGACATGGCTGCCTGGCCATGGATGGCCCCCTTTACCAAGGGCGTGATCTACAACGACGCGAAAACCTTCCTGAGCATCGACGAGTATGAACATGTCGGTCGCTGGGCGAAGGAAATCGGCGAGCGCGTGGCCGTGCGCCGTGCGATGATGGTCAACAAGACCTGGGGCGACGAAGACACGCAGGTGCCCAACCGACATTCAGCGGCCGATTTCGAAGGCAAGAAGGTTTAGGTCAGCTCTTCCGCAAGCCGCTCCATAAAGCGCGCGCCAGCCTCTAACTGGTCGAGTGCAATCCATTCGTCCGGCTGGTGCGCCTGCTCGATGCTGCCGGGGCCGCAGATCACGGTCGGGAAACCGGCCTGCTGGAATTGCCCTCCCTCGGCCGCATAGGCGACTTGCAGCGGAGCGGTGTTCTCGCCGGTCAGGCGGCGTACGAAGGCGACTGCATCCTCGCTGCCCTGCGGCGTCATCGGCGCGGTTCCGGCGTGACGTTCAATCGTCACGCCGCATTCCGGGAAGCGCGCCTTCAGCTGGGAATCCACTTCTCCGCATCGGGCAATAAACGGGGCCAGAATAGCATCCGGATCCTCATTCGGCGGGCAGCGCAGATCGAACACGAAGCGGGCATGGCCAGCCAGAATATTGGCTGCCTCACCGCCCTCCATCACACCGACCGTCAGCGTCGCCTCGGGCGGGTCGAAGCCATTGTCCGGGTCGGCCCGTGCGCGCAATTCTTCCGCCAGAACGGCGAGTTCATGCATCAGCTCGATCGCGACCATATTGGCCGAGACGCCGTGGCCGGTAAGCGAACTATGCGCCTCGTGCCCGCGCACGGTGACCTCATGAACCGCAATGCCCTTGTGCCCCGTCACCACCCGCATCAGGCTAGGTTCCCCGACAATAGCGAGGCGCGGCGGAGGGATGGTCTGGGCCATCCGTGCGATCATGGCAGGCGCGCCCTGACAGCCCACCTCCTCGTCATAGCTGATTGCCAGATGCACCGGCAGTTCCCCGGCGGCGAAGCGCGGCACAAAGGCTAGCGCCAGCGCGATGAAGCCCTTCATATCGGTGACACCGCGCCCGATCAGGCGCTTGCCACCCTTGGCAACCACTTCGCGCGCAGTCCACGGGTCTGCGCTCCAGTCCTGCCCTTCCACTGGCACCACATCGCTGTGACCGGAAAGGATCACGCCGCCTTCCACAGCTGGCCCGCAAGTTGCGAACAAATTGGCTTTCGTCCCCTCCGCATTCGCTACCCGCTCGGACGCAATGCCATGCTGCGCGAGATAATCCTCCACCCACTCAATCAGCGCCAGATTGCTGCGGTGGCTGGTCGTGTCGAAAGCGACCAGCGTGTCCAGAATGGTGCGGGCAGTTGCGAGATTGGTCATGGACGCGACACTACTGCGCACTTGCTTGAAAACCACCCTTCCCTTCCGCGTCAGGCCCGCTATAGAGCGCGCCAGTGCTGGGGTGTGGCCAAGTGGTAAGGCACCGGTTTTTGGTATCGGCATTCGCAGGTTCGATCCCTGCCACCCCAGCCATTTTTCCTTCGGAAAACCGACCGGTGTGTCCGGGGGGCGCAGGTTCGATCCCTGCCACCCCAGCCATTTTTTCCCCTCGATATCAGCGCCGCAACGATAGTGCCCGCCGTTCATTGGCGCGAAGGCCAGCTTGCGCTAGTATTGCTTGCATGAAACGCATTCTGACACTGTTCGCCGCCATTCCCCTCGTCGCCTGCTCGACCTATGCGGATGAGGAGGCCGGGCCGGCGGACGCAGGACAGGAGACGGTTGTGGAAGACACCGCATCACCAGGCGCCCCCTCCGGGCAGCGCGAATATACAGACGAAGAACGCAAATTTCTCGAGAGCGTGAACTTCTGCCAGGAAGAGGCTGTCGTTGGCTATGTGGGCAAAGAGGCGAGCGATGCCATGGTCAAGGAGATCGTGGAGAAGAGCGGGAGCAAATCCTTCCGCGTACTGGCTCCACAAGACGCCGCCACGATGGATTACCGCACCGACCGGGTGAACATCATGACCGACGAGAAAGGGTTGATCATCCGCGTTCGCTGCGGCTGATTTTCAGCCTACTCAATACAATACGAAAGGGGCCGCAGATTTCTCTGCGGCCCCTTTTGTTTGGCTGATGCCTGTTCGGTTTAGAACCGGCCCCTTAGAACCGGACGGTGAAGTCCGCCATGGCGCGGTCGTCGCGGTAGGCTTCGCGGCCGATGGCCGTCTCGAAGCTTGCACCGAACTGGACCGTGCCGTTGGTCAGCTGAACGCCGCCGCGCACTTCGCCCCAGCTGGTGTCGCCGCCAGCAAACGGAAGAGCGATCGGAACATCGCTCGCACCGGCGAACCGGACCGTCAGACCATCGTCGCTGCCATCGACCACGCGGACATAATCCGCCTGGACCTGCGGCACGATGCTCCACTTGCCCGTCACGCCCTGGTGACCTGCCAGCTTCGCACCAAAGCGTGCTTCCAGCTGCTCGGACTGAAGATCGTCGATCTGCAGCGCCGTCTCGCCGCCCAGCTCGTTAAAGCCGCTCAGCCGCGTGTTGGAATACGCCATCTGCACACGCGGGGTCAGCGTCAGCCCCTTGCTGAGGCCGACATTCACGCCTGCCTCGGCCATCGCCGTCAGCTTGGTCATCTCAGACGCACCCAGCAGCTGATAGCTGTTGGATCCGTCAAAGCCGGAACGCGTCGTTTCCAGCTCCGCCATTTCCAGCGTGCCGACTGCGCCGACATAGGCGCCGCCGCCCAGCTGATAGGAAGCATAGCCTGCCACCTGGTTCAGCTCGCTATCGGCAAAGTCACCACCGATATTGCTGCGGCCCGATGCCCGGCCAAAGGCCACACCGACATGCAGATCATCGGCCATCTCATGCTCGATACCCATGCCGAAATAGCTGGAACGCTGACCGTCAGCTGCGCTCTCGTTCACTCCGAAGCTGTTTGCCGAGGAGATCACGCCACCGGTGACAAAGCCGGTCACGCCTTCGGGCAGAGCCAGATGCGCCTGGTTCGACGGAGCGAGCCCGGCAACACCCAGACGGGTGCCCACCGACGCGCTCTCATACGAACCGTTGATCGCAGCACGCGGCGTACCGGTGATCGAAAGCGATCCGCCAGCAGCATTGCCCATCAGCGACAGACGATCCGTCACGCCCAGCGTCAATGCTCGGCTCTGACGCTTCTGCAGGTTTGCCCCTTCGGTATTGAAAGTCGGCGCCAGGCTCGAAAGCGTGCCTGCCAGCGTGTACGGGTCCATTACGTCAATCGAGCCAAACAGATTGTACAACGTCTCGTAATGCCCCGCCTCGCGAAGATCATCGAGCCCTTCTGCAAAGGCGCTGGCAACAGCGAAATCTTGGGGTGCAATATAATCTGCCGCCAGATCGAGATGCCCAGACAGGCTGCCCCCCCGCAGCCTGACGAAGACTCTGCTGGTGCCATAAATCACCTGTGCTTGAAGGCTTCCGAGCCGATTGTCGATCGACTGGAATTGCCCTTCGATACCGCCAGTTGCACGAATGATCGTAAACTCCTGACCAGCGCGCGGCGCGGCAGCCGCGGAAGGGTTGCGTAGGGTCAGCACACCGCCAGCCGATGTGGGACTGGACAGGGAAGCTTGGCCGAAAACACGCAGCGAATCGTTCAGCGTATCGTTCACGTCGACCAGAAACGTGCTCCCGGACGTCATGATCAAATTCCCGTCGAACAGGAATTCAGCATACAGAGTATTGGAGGCTGTGTTGCTGTCCGGCGATATGCCGCCTGGTGCCAGTACCGCCGTGGCTACGGTCGAAAACTCAGCAGTAAAGCGCCCGCGCCCTGTCACCAGTCCGGCACCGAACAGGATATCGTTTGCCGTGATCCCGCCCGTATTGATGACATTGCCGCCCATCTGCACGAAATCGCCCAGCACCGTCAGCGACCCGCTAGGCCGCACGAACAGCTCGGCATTCCCCCGGATATCGAAGGTATCGATTTCCACATCGATCAGCAAATTGGTCCGCCCGTCCTTGTCGAGAATGACCGAGTAATATTTCGGCGCGATTCCGTTAGCGGGATCGGCGGTGATGTTGTTTGGTACGAAACCGCTGCTGCGCGGGCCTCCCGGTATCCGAAGATAGGGGAAGTTGGTTTCGACGACCGCCGCGGAATCGAAGGTAGAACATGTGCCGCCGGTGTCGCAGATATCGCCCCACGCCGCGCCCGCACCGGTGATACCAGCCCCGCGCGTGGACGGAACACCGTTCACCAGATTGCCGTTGCGCTCCACCATATAGGCGGGATCAAGTTGCTGGACCCAGTGGCTGCCCTGCGCCCAGCGCCCCTCGCCCGCTTTTGCGGAGGCGTAGACCAGCGGGTTGTTCGGCACGATCACGTCCCAAAACACGTGCAGCGGCTGGTAAAAACTGATGTCGCCGAAGTCGCTGCGCCGGCTGTCACCGTCGATATTGGTGCCGCCGGACAGAACGCCGGCAATTACGGGCGTAGCCCATTTCTGGTCGACGATCAGCGGACCGCCGGAATCGCCACCAGCGGTGACCGACTCAAAGGGCTGCGCGACATCGTCGCTGCCGAATATGCCGTAATCGTCGGCGCATTGCGGATCGGTGTTGCCTGCTTCGCAGGTCTGGCTGACCCAGTAGAGGTTCTGCGGGAGCGTTCCGGCAGAAAAGAAGCCTAGACCCGTGTTGCGGTTGTCGAGCGAGCCGAGCCACGAAACCAGATTTTCTCCGGCGCGGCGTCGCCAGTCGATGCCCTGGCTGTCACCCGTAGCGCCGGTGCCCGAACGGCCGTAACCGGTTACGGTGACGTGCTCTTGCCCATCCAGCGGGCTGAACAGTAGCGCCCATTTGGGAATGTCGAACGCCGGTGTATCGAGGGTCGCGATTGCGACATCGGCCTGCAGGAAGCCACGACTGTCGCCATCGAGCGAGCGTGTATCGTACCAGACATGCTCGACATTAAATACCGAGCGGGCTTCGTTGGTCTGGAAGTTGTTGCCCGACCACGCGCCGACAGCGGTCGAGTTGTCGTCTTCGAACCCGAAAGCAATCGGTGTGCCTCCGGTGGCTGCGCCATATTCGTCCGCCGCACGGCTATTGACGCAGTGTGCTGCGAAAATGACCATCCGGTGGTTGACGAGACTGCCGGTGCACAGACCGAACCCACCGCTGCCACTGGACACGAACATCTGGCCGATGCCGTTGACACCCGACTGGTCGAGTACGCCGTCGGGCCCGGGTAAATTGGGGTCCTTCACACCCGGCACGACCACCGGTGCTTCGATTGGCGGCGTTTCGATGCGCAGGGTCTGCGGCGTGTTGACCACCGAGGCGCGCTCGGGAGCAACGCGCAGCATGAAGTCGTCGTCTTCGAGCTCCTGCGCGTGGACGGGAGCGGCTGCGACCATGGCGGCCATCGAGCTGGCAACGAGCAAATTGCGACGTGTGATGATGTGCTGGATCATGAGGGTCCCCTCTCAACTTTTCGGATGGACGCTATTACGTCCGTCATGACGACCCTTGTTGGTGCGCAGGTTACACCTTTCCGAGCAGATTGAAAGGTCCATCCTCCCAAGTCCCATTCCTATTCCGCACACACAAAAAAGGGGCCGCAGATTTCTCTGCGGCCCCTTTTGTTTGGCTGATGCCTGTTCGGTTTAGAACCGGCCCCTTAGAACCGGACGGTGAAGTCCGCCATGGCGCGGTCGTCGCGGTAGGCTTCGCGGCCGATGGCCGTCTCGAAGCTTGCACCGAACTGGACCGTGCCGTTGGTCAGCTGAACGCCGCCGCGCACTTCGCCCCAGCTGGTGTCGCCGCCAGCAAACGGAAGAGCGATCGGAACATCGCTCGCACCGGCGAACCGGACCGTCAGACCATCGTCGCTGCCATCGACCACGCGGACATAATCCGCCTGGACCTGCGGCACGATGCTCCACTTGCCCGTCACGCCCTGGTGACCTGCCAGCTTCGCACCAAAGCGTGCTTCCAGCTGCTCGGACTGAAGATCGTCGATCTGCAGCGCCGTCTCGCCGCCCAGCTCGTTAAAGCCGCTCAGCCGCGTGTTGGAATACGCCATCTGCACACGCGGGGTCAGCGTCAGCCCCTTGCTGAGGCCGACATTCACGCCTGCCTCGGCCATCGCCGTCAGCTTGGTCATCTCAGACGCACCCAGCAGCTGATAGCTGTTGGATCCGTCAAAGCCGGAACGCGTCGTTTCCAGCTCCGCCATTTCCAGCGTGCCGACTGCGCCGACATAGGCGCCGCCGCCCAGCTGATAGGAAGCATAGCCTGCCACCTGGTTCAGCTCGCTATCGGCAAAGTCACCACCGATATTGCTGCGGCCCGATGCCCGGCCAAAGGCCACACCGACATGCAGATCATCGGCCATCTCATGCTCGATACCCATGCCGAAATAGCTGGAACGCTGACCGTCAGCTGCGCTCTCGTTCACTCCGAAGCTGTTTGCCGAGGAGATCACGCCACCGGTGACAAAGCCGGTCACGCCTTCGGGCAGAGCCAGATGCGCCTGGTTCGACGGAGCGAGCCCGGCAACACCCAGACGGGTGCCCACCGACGCGCTCTCATACGAACCGTTGATCGCAGCACGCGGCGTACCGGTGATCGAAAGCGATCCGCCAGCAGCATTGCCCATCAGCGACAGACGATCCGTCACGCCCAGCGTCAATGCTCGGCTCTGACGCTCCTGCATCGTCGATCCCTCGCTGTTAAAGCTCGGGGCAAACGACGTAAGCGTGCTGGCCAGCGTGTACGGGTCCATCAGATCGACGCTGCCGAAGACATTCGACAGATTGTCATATCCGCCCGCCGCACGGATCTCGTCGAGACCCTTTGCAAACGAGTTCGCGATGGCCGCGTCGCCTGCGGACAGAGACGGGGTCGCCGTGCCCACGAAGTTCAGCAGGCTACCTGCTTCCAGCGTCACGCGGACGGTGTTGGCAAAGTAATCGACATTCGCGCCGAGGTTGCCGAGCAGGCTGACCACTTCGCCGAATTCACCGATCACACCGTCACGGGCGCGGGCAATAACGAAGCTCTGACCGTCAACCGGCTTGGCTGCAGCCGCCGGACGCCGGATGAACAGCGTACCACCATCGGTCGGAGTGCTCGACAGCGACAATGCGCCGAGGACACGGATCGAGTCGTTCATCGTATCGTTGACATCGACCGAGAAAACGCTGGCCGAGGTCAGGATCAGGTTCCCGTCGAAGACGAGATTGCCGTAAGCAGCGGTACCGCCTCCGTTGAAGAACGGATCGCGTGTGCCCGGAGCAAGCAGTGCTGCGCCAACAGTCGAGAATGCTGCCTGGAAACGTCCGGTTCCGTTGACCACGCCGGCGCCGAACAGGAAGTCATTCGCCGAGATCACACCCTGGTTCGACGTGATGCCGCCGATTTGCGTGTAATCGCCAAGGATCGAAAGGTTACCCATCGAGCGAACCAGCAGTTCTGCCTCACCCCCGATGTTAAACTTGTCGATTTCGTAGGACGAGCGGACCGAAGTCGCACCCGCCTGATCCAGCGTCACTTCGAAATACTGCGGACGCACACCATTGGCAGGATCGGCCGAGATGTTGTTCGGCACAAAATTCGTTGTTCCCGGGCCGTTGCGGACCTTCAGGAACGTGCCGTCGGCAACCACCTGCGCGACGGCATCGAAGGTGCCGCATGTGCTGAGGAAACAAACGTCGCCCCAATTGCCGCCATCACCGCTGATCTCCGCACCTAGGGTAGAAGGTACGCCGTTGACCAGATCGCCATCGATCTCGACCATGTAGGACGGATCGAGCTGACGGACCCAGTGACGGCTGTCGCTCCAGTTACCATCGCCGCCCTTGGTGGTGGCAAAGGTGTATGGGTTATTGGCGACGATAACCTGCCAGAAGGTGTGGAGCGGCTGATAGAAGCTGACCGTACCGAAGCTGCTGAAGACCTGTGCGCCAAAGAAGCGCGAGCCGCCCGACAGGACGCCGGCCACTACTGGGGTATCCCACTTCTGGTCGACGATCAGCGGACCACCGGAGTCGCCGCCCGCGGTCGAAGATTCGCGCGGAAGCGGAACGTCGTCGGCACCCCAGATACCAAAATCAAATTGGCCAAGGCTCGGATCGTAGGGTCGCTGGTCGGAGAAGCTGGTCCAGTACAGTTCCTGCGGAAGATCGCCGAACGGTTGCCCAAACAGGAACGTGTTGCGATCATCGAACGAGCCGAGGAACGAGACGAAGTTCTCACCGGCACGGCGACGCCAATCGATGCCCTGCGTGTCACCGTCGAAGCCATTACCCGAACGACCATAACCGGTCACCGTAACATGCTCTTGACCGCTCAACGGCGTGAACAACAGCGCCCACTTCGGAATATCGAACGCCGGAGTATCCAGCGTAGCAATCGCGATATCGGCCTGAAGGAAACCAAAGCTACCCTCGGCGAGCGAACGCTCGTCATACCAGATGTGCTCAACGTTATAGACGTTCTGGTCAGTGAGCGTCTGACTGCCAGCATTCAGATAGCCAATAAAGCTGCCAAGCGTGTCATCATTGAAGCCAAAAGCAATGTCGCTGCCACCGGTCGGGTTGCCGTAACTGTCAGCGGCGCGGCTGTTTACGCAGTGAGCAGCGAAGATAACCATACGCGGGTTGACAAGCGAACCCGTGCAAAGACCGAAACCGCCAGTGGGGCTCGCAGCCAGCATCTGGCCGATGCCGTTTACGCCAGTGTTGTCGAGCACGCCGGCGGGTGCCGGCAGGTTCGGATCGATAACGCCGGGAACGACCTTACGATAGTTCTCGACCTGGAAATCGGTTGCCTGTGCACCAGTATCGAAAACCGGTTGGGCGGGTGTGTTCACGACCGATGCCTGATCAGGCGCGATGCGGAACTGGCTTTCGTCAACTTCCTGAGCAAGTGCAGGTGCAGTTACGGTAATTGCCGCGACGGAAGTGGCGGCAAGGAGGCTACGGCGCAGCCCGGTGGCAGTCATCATCTGATATTCCCCTAATATTCAACTTGCCAAACCATCCGCTTCCGACGACTCGGCAAGACCCAAGGACGTTCACCTTACGGTTTATTCATCTTTTGGAAAGCCCCTCGAACAGCAATTTCTTGCAAAAGTAGTGTGCTAGTTATCGTTTTGTTGCGCTGCACAAATTTTCCGCATGTGCGAACGTCGCGGGAGCAGCGCTGCTAAACCCCGGTGACCGGCTCCGGCTGAGGGTTGTTGGGAGTCAGGATCAGGACGTTGTCCTCTACCCGCCAGCCGGCCAACCTGCTCAGCAGGTTCATGCCGATGACATTGGTTTCACCCAGATTGGGGGCGATCACGGCATCCAGCCCGCGCGCCGCAACATTGCCGAAGCGCATTTCATCGATGCTGGTCATCGACACAGTGATCGTGCCATTCGCTGTCGTCATCTGGACCGGCAGGCGCTGACGGTTCGGCTCCAGCCCTGCCGCATCGGCCGTCGCCTGCGATATGGCCGTCAGCGTGGCCCCGGTATCGACCAGAAAATCTGCCTCCACGCCGTTGACCTGCGCCGTCAGCCAGAAATGGCCATCCTGCGCTAGCGGGACCCGCGTCTCTTCCCCCACCACCGTTTGCTCGGGCAGGCCGATACCGGGCATGGCGATATCCAGCCGGGGATCGAGCCGGGCAATCTGCAGGACAACCGTGACCAGCACCCCGACCAGCACCAGCGTGCTGCCGGTGCGGACCAGTCTGCCGAGCGGGATCTGCCGACGGATCATCACCGCGCCCAGCCAGCCCGCCAGCATTGCGCCTACTGCCAGCATCAGCAACTGCGATTGCGGGATGGCCGCAATTTGCTCGGCGGCGCTATCGAAGAGGGCTTTCAAATCCATGGCCTACGCATTCTAATGGAAGGGGAGTGGCGCATACATGAATACTGTCGCTCGCAGGCCGGGTGGCTAATATACCAGTACAGACCACTTACCCCTCGATCGCCCGCGCCAGACTGTCGCCTGAGACCCACGCGCCTTCGATACGCGGATTGGCTAGCCAGTCACCGCAAACACCCAGGCCTTTGTCCTCGTCCCATAGCATAGGCGAGGCGTTGCCTCCGTTTGCGGGCTTCTCCGCCATGGCATAGCGCCAGCGATGGGCTGCGCTATGCACGGGAACGCGCTTGGGAATCCCTGCCAACTCGCAGAACCGCGCCAGCAAAGCGACGGCGGCGGTTTCGGGGGCGAGCTCCAGAAATGTCTGCGACCATTGCGGCGAGGCGTGGATAACCCAGTGCTCGCCAGCGTCCCGTCCCGGCTTGGACGCGCCGCGCGCCGCCCATGCAATGTCGCTGTCTTGAAACACGTCGTTCAAAGGAAGCTTCTCTGCAAAGCTCGCCATCAGTGCCCAGCAGGGCTGCGATGTGCTTGCCGCGGCTTGCCCGGACCAGTCGGGGGCCGCTTCCGCCAGAAGATCGGCGGCCTGCTCGGCGGGAATGGCGACGACGACCTGCGCGAATTGCTCCGCCGGGCGGTCGCCCTCGAAGCTCAACTGCCAACATGTGTCATTGCGTGAGAGCGTTTGAACGCGGGTACCCCAATGCACTTTCAGCGCCTCGGCCATATGTTGGAGCGGCGCATTCATGCCGGGCGTGCCAACCAAAGCCTCCTCACCAGCCGCTGGCCACGATGCGACCACGCCGGCTTTCCGCCAATTGTCGACTGCCTCAATAAAGGCGGGATCGCGCGCTGTGAAATATTGCGCCCCGTGATCGAAACGCACGGTTTCCCCGTTTACCTCCGCCCGACGCGTGGCCATCCGTCCGCCGGGGCCGCGCCCTTTATCGAAAAGCACAACGGAGCGCCCGCTCGCCGCCAAACGTGTGGCGCAGGCGAGTCCGGCCATTCCGGCGCCAATGATCGCAATATCGCTCATCGCCTAGGGCGCGGTGCGCGGGATGGTGGCTTCGGCCAGCACGACGCTGAACCGCTCCCCGCTGTCGAGCCAACGCTGCACCGGAGTCCAGCCGCCCGCCAGCAGAAGCGTGTTGGCACTGCGGCGCTTGAATTTGTGGCTGTTCTCGGTGTGGATTGTCTCGCCCTTCCCCATGGTGAAGCCCTCGCCTGCTACCTCGAAGGACAGATCGGTTTGCGCGACCAGATGCATTTCGATGCGCGCGAAATCATCGTTCCAGCGCGCTTCGTGAGAAAAGCTGTCTACCGGGATGGTGCCGCCCAGTTCCCGATTGATCCGGCGCGCCAGATTGAGATTGAATTCGGCCGTTACGCCGCCCGCATCATCGTAGGCCGCCTCCAGAACGGCGCGGTCTTTCACCAGATCCATCCCGATCAGCAGTTGCGAGCTCTCGCCCAATGTCTCGCGCATCGTACGCAGCAGATCGACCGCCGTGCGCGGGACCATATTGCCAATGGTTGAGCCGGGGAAGAAGCCGAGCTTGGGCATATCCGCCACGGCTTCTGGCAATTCCACCCGGCGCATGAAGTCGGCCTCCACCGGATAGACCGGCAGACCGGGAAATTTGGCCGACAGGTCGGCAGCAGCCGCGCGCAGGAAGTCTCCTGCAATGTCGAGCGGTACGTAAGCGGCCGGGTCGATTGCCTCGAGCAATAGCGGGGTTTTGACCGACGAACCGCTGCCGAACTCCACCACTGCCCGCCCCGGCCCAATTGAAGCGGCGAATTCAGCACCACGCGCTTCCAGAATCTCCCGCTCGCTGCGCGTGGGATAGTATTCCGGAACCTTCGTAATATCTTCGAACAATTGCGAACCCGCATCGTCATACAGCCACCGCGCAGGCAGTGCCTTGGGGTTCTGGCGCAGACCCTCCAGCACGTCGGCACGGAAAGCGCGGTCGATGCCGTCATCGTCCCTATCAACCAGTTTCAGTCCGGAATTCTCGGCCATCAAATATCCTTTGCCAGCCTCAGGCCCGTGAACTGCCAGCGCTGGTGAGGGTAGAAAAAATTGCGATAGGAGGCACGGCTGTGCCCGCGCACCGTGGCGCAGCTGGCGCCCTTCAGCACGAACTGCCCGCTCATGAATTTGCCATTATACTCGCCGACCGCGCCGGATGCAGGCTCGAAACGCGGGTAAGGCAGATAGGCACTGCGGGTGAATTGCCAACAATCGCCGAACAGGTCGCCCGTCCCGGTGGGCGCGACCGGCCCGGCATGATCGAGCTGGTTGCCCGCTGCCGGATCGTGCGCTTGTGCTTCGTCCGGCTGCTGACCTCGCGCGATGGCTTCCCACTCGAACTCGGTCGGCAGACGCGCATCTGCCCAAGTGGCAAAGGCGTCGGCCTCGTAATAGGAGATATGGGTGACAGGCGCATGCGGATCCCGTTCCTGCCAGCCCTGCAGAGTAAAGTGTTCGCCTGCGCGCCAGTAATCAGGCGAGGCGATGCGGCTTTCCTGCACCCAGCCCCATCCATCAGACAGCCACAAGGCCGCATTGTCATATCCGCCATCGGCGATGAACGCGCTCCACTCGGCATTGGTGACGAGAGTATCGGCCAGAGCAAACGGTTCCAACAGGACGCGGTGCCGAGGCCCTTCACAGTCGAAGGCAAAACCGTCTCCATCATGCCCTATAAGGGCGATGCCGCCGGGATGTTCTTGCCAGCCGCGTTCCCGACTGGTCGAGGAAGGCGGCGTCCCTTCCCACATCGCCGCACCCAGCGGATTGCGGGACAGCGCGTGCTTGATATCGGTCAGCAGCAATTCCTGATGCTGTTGCTCATGCGCAAAGCCCAGTTCGATCAGCGGGGCGAGTTCCTCCCGCTGAAACAAGGGGCGCATGGCCGCATCGACATGGGCGCGCCAGTCGAGGATTTCCTGCACTGTCGGTCGCGACAACATCCCGCGGGCAAAGCGCGCAATCCGCTCTCCTTCAGCCTCGTAATAGGAATTGAAAACGAACGGCCAGTCGTCGTTGTACAGCGCGTATCCGTCCAGATGATCACGCAGCAGGAACGTCTCCCAAAACCAGGTGACGTGCGCGAGATGCCACTTCGCTGGCGAGGCATCTTCCATCGACTGGATGGTCGCATCGCTTTCCGAAAGGGGCGCCGCCAGCGCCTCGGTCAGCGCGCGGGTGGAGCGGTACTTCCCGGCAAGATCGGGGCCAGCCTCGTGAAACGGGCGGGCGGCTGTGGCAATCATCGCTAGACCCTTCATCGGCGACCGGTCGAGGCATAACCATGAACGAGCCTGCCCGATAAGAAAAGGGGGACTAAGGATGCATCCCCTGCCCGCCCCACTTCCGAGAAACGCGCCTTAAACCACTGCTTTTCCAGTGCTCAGGCGGCGTCGGCCTGCGCTTCGCTCGCCGCCATCTTGAGCATGTCGGCAATGCTGAATGCCAGCTCGATCGACTGCGCCGCGTTGAGGCGCGGGTCGCAATGCGTGTGATAGCGGTCGTTCAAACCGGCATCGGTGATTGCCACGGCTCCGCCGACGCATTCGGTCACATCCTGTCCGGTCATTTCCAAATGGATACCGCCGGCGTGGGTGCCTTCCGCGCGGTGGACGGCGAAGAAGCCGCGCACTTCTGCCTGTATCCGGTCGAAGGGCCGCGTTTTGTAGCCACTGTCGGCCTTCACCACATTGCCGTGCATCGGGTCGCAGCTCCAGACCACGGGGTGCCCTTCACGCTGCACAGCGCGCACGAGGCGCGGCAGGCCGGCCTCCACCTTGTCGTGCCCGAACCGGCTGATCAGGGTAATCCGCCCCGGCTCGCGCGCCGGGTTCAGCGTATCGAGCAGTTTCAGCAGGTCGTCCGGCTCCAGCGAAGGGCCGCACTTCATGCCCAGCGGATTGCCGACACCGCGCGCGAATTCAATATGCGCACTGCCTTCGAACCGCGTCCGGTCACCGATCCAGAGCATGTGTGCGCTGCAATTATACCAGTCTCCGGTGAGCGAATCGCGCCGCGCCATCGCCTGCTCGTAAGGCAGCAGCAGCGCCTCGTGGCTGGTGTAGAAACTGGTGCCCTGCAATTGCGGCACGGTGGCGGGATCGATCCCGCAGGCTTCCATGAAATCGAGCGATTCCGAAATCCGGTCCGCTGTCTCGGCAAAGCGGTCTGCCCAAGGAGAGCGGCCCATGAAATCGAGCGTCCACTGGTGGACCTGTCGCAGATTGGCATAGCCGCCGCCGGCAAAGGCGCGCAGCAGGTTCAGCGTGCTCGCCGATTGCAGATAGGCCTTCACCATCCGCTCGGGATCGTTGCGGCGCTGGGCCGGATCGAACTCGATGCCATTGACGTTATCGCCAAAATAGCTCGGCAGAGTGACAGCCCCCTGGGTTTCCGTGTCCGAACTGCGCGGCTTGGCGAACTGGCCGGCCATCCGCCCGACTTTCACCACCGGCAGCTTCCCGGCAAAGGTCAGGACCACCGCCATCTGCAGGATAACGCGGAAGGTATCGCGGATATTGTTCGGGTGAAATTCGGCGAAGCTTTCCGCGCAATCGCCGCCTTGCAGCAGAAAGGCATCGCCCGCCGCCACCTCGGCCAGATCGTTCTTCAGCGCGCGCGCTTCACCGGCAAAGACCAGCGGCGGATAATCCTTCAGCGTCGCCTCGGCTGCGGCCAAAGCGTCGGCATCTTCATATTTGGGAAGATGCCGTGCCTCGTGCGATTTCCAGCTGTCGGGGGACCAATTCTGCGCCATTGTCTGCCAATCTTGTCTTGTGTGCGGATACAACAATACCGCCCCCGCCCCCGATAGGGCAAGCGAAGGAATGGTTTAGCGGCGGCTTATCTGGCTACGGACCGCAGGACAGTCCCACGAAGCACCAGCTCACCTGCCGGTGGTCGCGCCTCTTGCTGGAGCGCTGCCTGCCTCGGCCAGATCCTGTCCTTCCGGAATAGCGGCCACCCGGTAGCCTTCACGGCCGCCGAAATATTTCGCGGCGAGGCCCTGCATTACTTCAGGCGTGGTGCGCGAATAATCGGTCAGCAGCGTGCCGAGCGAGCGAAGCCTTTCGACATCGCGGCTCGCACCCTCCAGCTGGAAAAGCCAGAACATATTGCCCGTACTGGCCCGCGTGATCAGCTGGCGCAGCGGCTCTGTCACGCGTGCCAGCTCGTCAGCATCGGGCGGATTCGCCACCAGATCGGCGGCGATCTTGTCGGCAGCGGTGAAGAAAGTCGGGACATCTTCCGGCTTCAGCTGGGCAACCGCTATAATCCGTCCGCCTTCCTCCATGTCGACGGGCCAGGTGGAACGAACCTGCGGGGCGTAGCTGGCCCCTGCCCGCTCGCGCATTTCGTCCATCAGGCGGTTGTTGAACACCGAAGTCAGGATTTCCAGCTGACGCGATTCGCGCAAGCCCGCAACGCCGGCCCCGCTGGGCCAGGCGATTACAGCAGCGGCCTGATTGGCATCGCCCCGGTGGCGCAGCACGGTCGTCTCTCCCGCTTCCGGGAAGTCGGAACCGCGCGCCGCCACCTCTGCCGGGATCGGTTCGCGTTCGGGCAAGGCACCAAAAGTGGTGCGCAGCGCTGCGATAGTTTCGTTCCGGTCGAACTCGCCGAAGATCAACAGCTCGATCGGGCCTTGTTTTAGCAGTGGCTCCCACACTTCGCGGAAACCTTCAGGGCTGGTGCCCTCCAATGCGTCCGGATCTGGCGTGGCGAAGCGTGGATCGCGGCCCCGCAGCAGATACTCCAGATCGCGGCCCAGCAATCCGCCGGGGCTGGTGGAGTAGGTGTCATAGGCGAGCCGCGACGCCGCGCGTGAGCGGTTCACCGGATTGGCATCCCAGCGCGGATCGCCCAACTTGGCAGCGAACAGGTAAAGCTGATCAGCCAGGTCCTCGCCCCGCGTCTGGGCAGAGAACGAGAACACGGCCTCTTCGATGGCGAAGTCGAAGCCCAGCTTGCGGCCTGTAGCCAGACGGTCCAGCTCTTCCTGCCCGACATTGCCGAAGCCGCTGCCGACCAGCGCCATTTCGCCCAGGCCCACATAGGGCGCATCCTCGGCATCGAAGGCACGATAGCCTGCGCCGAAGCGGACTTTCATGGTCACACGGCCCGGCTCCGCATCATTGGGCCACAGCAGCGCGGTAACACCGTTGGAAAGCTCGATCCGCTCGATATCGAGCACGCCCAGATCTTGCGAGCTCACAACCACGCCCGGTTCGCCCAGAGGGGGAAGATCGTCGAAACTGATCGTGTTCTCGGCCAGCCGCGCGCTGCTATCGGCTGCGGCATCCATCAGCAGTGCGGTCTGCACCGCCTTGCTGTCTGCCTCGCCAACCGATGGCGTCACATAGACCGAGCGCAGCACCGTCCCTTCGAACAGCGCCTTGGTCCGGGCCAGAACCGCTTCCGGCGTGACACGCGGTTTCATGTCGCGGAATACTTTCAGCACCGTGTCGGGCGAGGCAGTTGTCTCGCGGATATCGACCGCCTGCACGATGTTGTCGGCCAGCCGCGATCCGGGCGCGACGTCCTGCTCGGCAACCATGGCCACGAACGCGACTTCGAACTCGGCATATTCGCGGGCGATTTCTTCCTCGCTCGGCGCAGTAGTGGTGGCATCGGCAATCACCGATCGGACATCCGCCAGCGCTGCTTTCCAGTCCTCGCTCAAGGGGGCGAAGGAGACGAACGTTGCATCGGATGTGCGGCTGACATCGTCCTGCTGAACCTGTGCGTAGAGATAGGAGCCGCCGCCGCGGGCGCGCGCTTCCAGACGCCGGTTGATGAGCGCCTGTGCAAGGCCATCCATCAGCAGACCTTCATTGTAGACGATCGTGTCGTTCACCGGCCGCCACGGCCGCGCAATTGTGTAGGTAAAGGAGCGCGGAAGATCGGGCTCGACGAGCACGGTGGTCTCCCCCACCGCCGGCGAACCGGTTGAGCCTTCGGGCGCCACAGGGTCGCCGAAGTCGGGCGCAGGTTCGGGCGCGCCCTCCCCTTGCCAGTCACCGAAATACTTCTCGATCAGTCCGGCGAACACTTCGCGATCCGCGTCGCCCGCGACGGAGATCACCACATTTTCGGGACGATACCAGCGCTTGTGGAAAGCCTGCACGGCTTCAGGCGTCGCGCCGATCAAAGTGGATTCGATACCGATCGGCGAGCGTGTCGCCAGCCGTTGTCCGGCGAAAAACGTTTCGCGGGTCGCTTCGGCCACACGCTGCCCCGCCCCGCCGCGCTCGCGCTTTTCGGCAAGCACGATGGGCACTTCGGCTTCCAGATTGCGCGCCTGCAGCACCGGCTCGCGGATCATGCCCGAGAGCAGCTTGAAGCTCTCTTCCAACTTGGCCGGGCTCGCGCCGGGCAGGTCCAGCTTATAAACCGTGTGCGTCGGGCTGGTTTCGGCATTGGTGTCGCTGCCAAAGGTCGCGCCCAGCCGCTGCCAGGTGGGAATTGCCTCGGCAAACCCGAGATATTTGCTCTCCCGGAAAAGCAGATGCTCCAGCAAATGGGCAAAGCCCTGCTCGTCGTCCCGTTCGTGCAAGGACCCGGCGTCAATACGGATACGGATGCTCACCTGATCGGGCGGCACCCCGTTGCTGCGCACGGCATAGCGCAGGCCGTTTTTCATATCGCCGAACAGCCATTCTCGGTCGACGGGCACATCGCTGCCTTGATAGAGCCACGGAACTTCGTTTTCCCCCTGCGCGGCCTGAGGCGCGGGAACAGGCGATGCAGCCACATCTTGCGCCACCATCGGTGACGCCAAAAGAGTGACAGGCAGAACGAAAGCAAAGGGCCGTGCGGCGCGCAAAAGGAAGCTCATAGACACAGGTATAGACAGCAAAGGGGTGAAGCACGAGTGAATAGCTTGTCCCTCGCCCCTGCCGCCCCTACATTTGGTGCATGTTCATCGAAACCGAGACTACGCCCAATCCGTCCACGCTCAAATTCCTGCCACAGCAGCAGGTGATGGAGGCCGGTACCCGCGAGTTTACTTCGCCCGAGGCAGCCGAGGCTAGCCCGCTGGCACAGGCGATCTTCGATACCGGCGAAGTGACCAATGTAATGTTCGGTGGCGATTTCGTCTCGGTCTCTGCCGCGCCGGGCGTCAACTGGACCGATCTCAAGCCGCAGATCGTGGCGATTCTGCTAGACCACTTCGTCAGCCATGCGCCGCTCTTTGCTGCGGGCACCGCAGGCGGTATTTCGGTGCCGCCTGAAGAAGATGCGATGGTGGTCGAAGATGATCCCGCCAATGCCGATATCGTTGCGCAAATCCACGAGCTGCTGGAAACCCGCGTGCGCCCTGCCGTCGCCAGCGACGGTGGCGACATTGCCTATCGCGGGTTTAAGGATGGGATCGTCTATCTGGGCATGCAGGGCGCCTGCGCCGGATGCCCCAGCTCCACCGCCACGCTGAAGCACGGCATCGAAGGTTTGCTGAAACATTATGTGCCGGAGGTCGTTGAAGTCCGCGCAGCATAAATTTTTCAGCGGAGTACCAATGACCAAACAATACCACGACAACGTCCTGCCGGGCGAAGCCCTCGACCAGATTTTCCGCGATGCGCGGACCTATAACGGTTGGCTGGATAAACCTGTCTCGCAAGATCAAATCGAGGCGATTTACGATCTGATGAAGATGGCCCCCACCTCTGCGAATATGCAGCCGGGCCGCTTCGTCTGGGTCACCAGTCAGGAACAGAAGGACAAGCTGGCCGAGCTGGCCTCCGAAGGCAACAAAGACAAAATCCGCGCCGCACCGGTCACCGTCATCATCGGCTACGACATCGATTTCCACGAGGAACTGCCCTGGCTGTTCCCCCATACCGACGCCAAAAGCTGGTTCGAGGGCGACGAAGAGGGCCGCAAGGAAGGCGCGTTTCGTAACTCGGCTTTGCAGGGTGCTTACCTCATCCTGGCCGCGCGTTCGATCGGGCTCGATTGCGGACCGATGTCGGGCGTCGATCTGGACGGCGTGACGAAGGAATTCTTCGCCGATCAACCTCGCGTGAAGGCCGACTGGATTTGCTCCATAGGCTATGGCGACACGACTACGATTTTCGACCGCAGCCCGCGTCCCGATTTTGCGAAGTTCAATACAGTCGTCTGAGGTTTCGCACCTGAAACCTTGAGCGAAACGCATGGGTGAGGCATCTGGCCTCCCCATGCCGTCCGCTGCCCCTGACACCCTTAACAGAACGCTGGTAATCGAATGCGCTACCGAAGCTTGCTCGGTCGCTCTGTTCGAAGGCGACACACTGAGCTTGGTCGATGCGCGGCATGAGGTGCTGGGGCGCGGCCATGCCGAACGGCTGATCCCGATGATCGCCGAATTGCCGGAGAAAGGCCGCGCGGGACATATTTGTGTCTCGCTTGGCCCCGGCAGCTTTACCGGCGTGCGGATCGGGATCGCAGCGGCCCGCGCTTTAGGCATCGCTTGGGGTGCGCACGTCACCGGCTACCCCACCCTCGCCCTTATCGCAGCCGGAGCGCAATCGGGAAGCCGCCCTGTCACCGTCTGCATGGAAGGCGGACACTCGCAGTGGTTCATCCAGAATTTCGATGGTCGCGGCGGAGCGCAGGACCTTGTGCAGTCATTGCCCTACCCCGAAGCGGCCAAAGCCTGCCGCCACCCGGTCATTGCCGGCAACCGCGCAGCGGCACTCGCGCAATTGCTGGAGGACGGGCGAGAGGTCATCGAAATTTCTGCCGACGCTCGGCACTTTCCTTTTCTTCACCATAACACACTGACCGATGACCTGACGCCGCTCTATGGACGCGCACCCGATGCAAAACCTGCCAACACGCTCGCATCCCAACCGCAGAAGCCAACCCAATGATCGATCCACTCGACACGATCATGGATATTATGTCCGCCAGTTTCGATCCCGCATGGGGCGAGGCATGGAACAGGGCGCAGATCACATCCTCTCTCGATATGCCCGGCACGCATATCGCCATGCTGAGCGCTGACGGATCGGCGCCCACGGAGACAACTCCGGCGGTGTGCTTCGCGATGACCCGGGCGGCCCCGGGAGAAGAAGAACTGCTCCTGATTGCCGTGCTGCCTGACCACAGAAAAGCGGGCCTTGGCAAACGGTTACTTCTTCTTATTGCCGAAAGTGCGCGGGAGCGCGGAGCGGAGCGAATGTTCCTCGAAATGCGCGAGAACAATCCCGCTGCCAGCCTGTATCGCGCGGTCGGATATAAGCCAATCGGAAGACGCAAAGCCTATTATAAGGTGGCGGATGGCAGCAGGCTGGACGCGATTACTTTCGCCAAGACTCTGTAGCGCACACAATCCAATGGAAATCGACTGTTAAACAGTTGGTATGAAAGGCGCGCATATTGCAACCGAGCGCCATTTGTATCATGGGCCGAAACCGGAGCGCACGGACAATAGCCGGCACTCTAATAAAAACAAAAGTCGATCGCAAAAAGGAAAGAACCATGGACGCTATCGAATTCGATATGTCTGAAACCCTCATCACCCTCACTTCCGACATTGTTGCTGCCCATGTCAGCAACAACAATGTCGATGTAGAAGATGTGCCGGTATTGATCACCACAGTCCACGCCGCGCTTGCCGGTCTCGAAGGCGGCGCGGAAGCGCAGGAAGAGACGCCCGAGCCGGCCGTTTCCATCCGCGCCTCGCAGAAGAAAGACCATCTCGTCTGTCTCGACTGCGGCAAGAAGATGAAGATGCTGAAGCGTCATCTGATGACCGAACATGGTCTGACCATCGACGAATATCGCGCGCGCTGGGGTCTGTCGGCAGACTATCCCATGGTCGCCCCGGATTATGCCGAGACCCGCCGCGATCTGGCCAAGAAAATCGGCCTTGGCCGGAAGCCGGGCCAGAAGCGTGGCCGCCAGAAGAAGGCCTGAGCCAACTGACACCGGTGCCTGATCGGGTGATGACAGCTCCCCCGTTATGCACATTAGGTTGAGAGAGGCGCTCCGCCCCGTTAAGGGTCGGGGCGTCTTTCGTTTTTGCCGCCCTGACAACCAGAGAGAGTTTCTTGCCCGACCGCATCGATCTTGAGCAATTGTGTGCCGATAAGGGTCTGCGCATTACCGAGCAGAGGCGCGTCATCGCGCGCGTCCTGTCCGATAGCGACGATCATCCCGATGTGGAATTGCTGCACAGCCGGGCCAGCGCGATCGATCCCAAGATCAGCATCGCCACGGTCTATCGCACCGTCCGACTGTTCGAAGAGGCAGGCATCCTCGACCGCCACGATTTCGGCGATGGACGCGCCCGTTACGAGCCCGCACCCGAGGCGCATCATGACCATCTGATTGATGTCGAAACCGGCAATGTGGTCGAATTTGTCGATCCGGAACTGGAAGCATTGCAGAAACAGATCGCCGAAAAACTCGGCTATCGCCTCGTCGACCACCGGATGGAACTGTACGGCGTCCGGCTCGAACGTGACGACTGAAGTGGACCACTCCATCAGGCCTGATGAAGGCTACGATTCGCGCTCGGACCCGCTCGGCCATGAATGGCGGCACCGCGCCGCTGCGGCCAAAGGCGTGCCCACGCCGCTGAACTTCATGGAATGGGTGCGGTTTGTCACCCGGCTGACGCTGATCGTCCTGTCGATGTTCGTCTTCGTTCCGCTGCATTACGCCTACCGCCTGTTCAAATACGGCTCGCCCTTCCCGATGTGGTTTCTGGGAACAGCAGCGCGCATTTCCGGCGCGAAGGTGAAGGTGCACGGCACGCCGCTGCGGCGCGATGTGTTCTTCATCTCGAACCACGTGTCTTGGCTCGATATCCTCTCGCTAGCGGGGGCGAGCGGCACGGCCTTTGTCGCCAAGCAGGAGCTAAGCGAGGTGCCGGTGATCGGCTGGCTGTGCAGCCTGAACCGCACGGTCTTCGTGAAACGCGAGAATCGGCTCGGCGTGGCCGAGCAGATCAACGCCCTGCGCGAGGCTCTGATGGACAATTGGTCCGTCACCGTCTTCCCCGAAGGCACCACGACCGACGGTCATTCGCTCCTGCCGTTCAAATCCAGCATGCTCAGCGTGCTGGAGCCGCCCCCGCCCGGCGTGATGGTTCAACCGGTGGTGATCGATTACGGCCCGGTGGCCGAATGGCTTGGCTGGATCGACAATGAAGGCGGGGTCAACAATTTCAAACGCGTGCTGAGCCGCAAGGGCACGTTCGATCTCAACCTGCATTATCTCGATCCCTTCAGCCCGGAAGACCATCGCGGGCGCAAAGCCATCGCCGCCAAGGCACGCGAGATGATCGAGACGCGCCTTGAGCAATGCCTCGGCCACCCGGTCCGCCCGTTCAAATTCAACGTCGAACCTATCCGCTACAGCGCGCCGAAGGTCACTGATCAGCACACGCATTGAAGCGAGGCGCGCATTCGACTAGACGCGGCGCGCCCATGAAACCGACAACAGCCCCCCGCACCCCTCCCAACACCGCGCCCAAGACCTACCGGGTCAAGAGCTTCGGCTGTCAGATGAACGTCTATGATGGCGAGCGGATGGCAGAGCTGCTGGACGAGAAAGGCATCACGCCTGCGCCCGAGGGTGAGGACGCCGATCTGGTTGTGCTCAACACCTGCCACATCCGCGAGCGTGCGGCAGAGAAGATTTACTCCGACATCGGCCGCCTGACCAAGGGCAAAACGCAAACGAAAGCCCCGATGATCGCGGTGGCAGGCTGCGTTGCGCAGGCCGAGGGTGAGGAGATTATGAAGCGGGCACCATCCGTCTCCATGGTCGTCGGCCCGCAGGCCTATCACCGCTTGCCCGATATGCTCGACAAGGCGGTGGCAGGCGAGCGCGCGACCGATACCGACATGCCGCCCATCGCGAAATTCGATGCGCTGCCCAAACGCCGCAAGAGCGCGCCGACCGCGTTTCTGACCGTGCAGGAAGGGTGCGACAAATTCTGCACCTATTGCGTGGTGCCCTACACGCGGGGGATGGAAATATCGCGGCCTTACAGCGATTTGGTCCGCGAAGCTCAGGGATTGGTCGAGGCCGGTGCAAAGGAAATCACCCTGCTGGGGCAGAATGTCAGCGCTTGGTCTGGCGAGGATGAAAAGGGTCGCGCTGTTGGCCTCGCCGGCCTGATCCGCGCGCTCGACCGGGTCGACGGGCTGGAGCGTATCCGCTACACCACCAGCCACCCGGCGGACATGGATGACGATCTGATTTCGGCCCATGGCGAGGTCGCCAAGCTGATGCCCTATCTCCATTTGCCGGTGCAGTCGGGCAATGACCGCGTGCTGAAGGCCATGAACCGCAGCCACACGGCGGACAGCTATCTGCGCCTGCTTGAACGCTTCCGCGCCGCCCGCCCCGACCTTGCCATCAGCGGGGATTTCATCGTCGGCTTTCCCGGAGAGACCGAGGCCGAATTCGAGGATACGCTGCGGATTGTGGATGCAGTGCGCTATGCCCACGCTTTCAGCTTCAAATACTCCCCGCGTCCCGGCACGCCGGCCGCGACCATGGAGGGCCAGGTCCCGCTGGAAGTCATGGACGAGCGCCTGCAACGCCTCCAGGCCCGCATCGGCCACCACCAGCTCGGCTTCAACGAGGCCAGCGTCGGCAAGAGCTGCGAAGTGCTGATCGAGCGCAAGGGCAAGCTGCCCGGCCAGTGGCTCGGCAAAACCCCGTGGCTGCAGAGCGCTTGGTTTGAAGGCGACTATGCGTTGGGCGATCTGGTGACAGTGGAACTGGTCGAGGCCAATCCCAATTCCCTCGCCGCGCGCCCGCAGGTGAAAGTCTCAGTCTGACGCGGCTTTGTGACGGCCGCATGACTTTCCCCAGCCACAAACACTGCGCGCGCTTGCCAGCCGCCGCTTAGCGCCTACATTCACACTGACGCAATGAAAGGACCGCGCCAGACCTGTATGGGCCGTAAACCGACACCAGCCGCCGATCCGGTGCTTTCACCCGATCCTGTCCCCAACCGCGAAATCCGCCGCGCCCGCGTGGAGGTGTCGTTCGATAACCAGTCGCTGCTCGGGGCCCTGTACGGTCAGTTCGATGCCAATCTGGTGCAGGTGGAAAACCGGCTGGGCGTCTTCATTTCGGCACGCGGAGACCTGCTGGAAATCGAAGGGCCGGAAGACGCCGTGGCCCGCGCGCGCGAAGTGCTGAAAACGATGTATGACCGGCTGGCGCTGGGTCAGGATCTGGACGGCAGCGCTATCGAGGCGCTGATCGCCATGTCGAACGAGCCGACGCTGGAGGGGATTATCTCCGGCAAGGCGAACGACAAGGCGCCGATTATGATCCGCACGCGGCGCAAGACCATCGTCCCGCGCAGTGCAAAGCAGATCGACTATATGCGCAGCCTCGCGCGTGACGATATCATCTTCGCGCTGGGTCCAGCGGGCACCGGCAAAACCTATCTGGCAGTCGCGCAGGCCGTCGCGCAGCTCATCACCGGCAGCGTGCAGCGCCTGATCCTCTCGCGCCCCGCCGTGGAGGCGGGCGAGAAGCTGGGCTTCCTGCCCGGCGATATGAAGGACAAGGTCGATCCCTATCTGCGCCCGCTCTATGATGCGCTGTATGATTGTATGCCGCCCGAACAGGTGGAGCGAAGGATCGCTAGCGGCGAGATCGAGATTGCCCCCATCGCCTTCATGCGCGGGCGCACCTTGGCCGACGCATTTGTTATTCTGGACGAGGCGCAGAACACCACCCGCGAACAGATGAAAATGTTCCTGACCCGCTTTGGCCAGAACAGCCGGATGGTGGTGTGCGGTGACCCGAAGCAAGTCGACATCCCCGGCGGCGACCGGATGAGCGGACTGGCCGATGCGGTCGAAAAGCTGGAAAATGTGGAAGGCTTCGGCACCATCCGCTTCGGCGCCGCAGACGTGGTGCGCCACCCGATCGTGGGCCGCATCGTCGAGGCCTATGAAGGGCCGATCGAGTAAGTGAACCTCGAAGTCGACATCGAGCACTGGCCGGACAAAAACTGGCCAGAGCTGGCCGCTCGCGCCGCTCACGCTGCAACTTCTGTCGAACAGACCCTCGGCAACCTTCGCCTTGAGGCTAGCCTGCTTTTTACCTCCGACGCCGAAGTCCACACGCTTAATCGCGAATGGCGCGAGCGGGACAAGCCGACCAATGTGCTGTCCTTTCCTATGCTTGAGCGCGATAGTTTGCTCGCATTGCCGCCAGAGGGCCCGCCCGTCATGCTCGGCGATATTGCCCTTGCCCATGAAACTTGCGCGCGCGAAGCGGCGGAAAAAGGCATTCCGCTGGCGGATCACGCGGCACATCTGATTGTTCATGGCCTGCTCCATCTGGCCGGGCACGACCATGTGGAGAGCGATGCGCAGGCCGAGGCTATGGAAAAAATGGAGATCGCCGCGCTTGCACAAATGGGGTTGCCGGACCCATATGGGGATCGCAACATTTAGGAGTGCATTGCAGGGCCATGCCCGACACCGAAAACGAGAAGCCCTCCGGCGCCGGAGAATCGGAGAGTAGCAGCGGGCTGTGGCCCGCTTTCCGCAGATTTCTGGGCGCCGATGTCAGCGAACGGTCGCTTCGCGAACAGCTCGAAGACACAATCGACCAGCACGAGGACGAGACCCCGTCCGACGAGACGGAACCGTCCAATGGCGACCTGTCGGGCGTCGAGCGACAGATGCTGCGCAATCTCCTCCATTTCAGCGAGCATGACGCGGATGACGTCGCAGTACCGCGCGGCGAAATCGTCGCGGTGGAGGCAACAGCGTCATGGACCGATCTGGTCGCGGTGTTTTCCGAAAACGGCCATTCCCGCCTGCCCGTCTATCGCGGCCAGCTGGATGACGTGATCGGCATGATCCATATCAAGGACGTGTTCCCGTTCCTCGCCAACGGGAAGACGCCGCCGGAAGACTGGACGGTGCTGATGCGCCAGCCGCTCTACGTGCCGCAAGCGCGCGGAGCTCTGGACGTGCTCGCCGATATGCGCACAAGGCGCACGCACCTCGCCATTGTGGTCGATGAGTTCTCCGGCACCGACGGCCTGATTACCATCGAGGATCTGGTCGAGGAAATCGTCGGCGATATCGAGGACGAGCATGACGAGGCTCCCGTCGAGCTGATCGTGCCCATTGGCGACGGTATGTGGGACTGCGATGCCCGCGCGGAACTGGACGATGTCGCCGAACAGCTCGATCCGCGTCTGGCCGAAGTCGAAGAAGCGGTCGATACGCTGGGCGGGCTGGCTTTCGTTCTCGCCGAGCAGGTGCCGCCCGTGGGGATGGTGGTGGAGCACCCCAGCGGCTGGCGGATCGAAGTGCTGGCCGGGGACGAGACTCATGTCACGCGCGTCCGCCTGCACAGCCCCGAAGAGTCCGATGTAGGCGAGGAATAGCGCGGGCGAACAAACCAGCTACACCCCCTTAATGCCCGCTCGACAAGTTTTCGCAGGACTTTAAAACAACCGCCATGGCTCTTCGCCGTCTACCTCCCCTCCGCGCTCTGGAAGCGTTCATGCGCACCGTGCGCCTCGGTTCCGCGCGCGCTGCGGCAGAGGAGCTGGGCCTCAGCCCCAGTGCGCTCAGCCGCAGGATTGCCAATCTGGAAGAATTTGTCGGCAAGAAACTGTTCACCCGCGCCCGGCAGGCGATGCAACTGACCGATGAAGGGCACGCTTTTTATGAAGCGGTGGCCCCGCAATTCGAAGCGCTGGCCCGCGCGGTGGAGGGACAATCGGACAATATGTCGCTGCTCCGCCTGCATCTGGGCGTCCTGCCGCTGTTCGGCAGCCAGCGCCTGTTTCCGCATTTGGGCGAGCTGAGGCGCCTGCATCCGCTGCTGCATATCGACATCGATACCGGCGCGCATCTGGAAGACCGGGTGGGCGATACGCTGGATGCGGCAATTATCCTGTCGCGCGGACCGGAAAAGGGACTGCATGCCGTCCGGCTCGATGAAAACATGGTCCATGCAATCACCAGCCGCGAACTGGCCGAGGGCTTGAGCAGCACACCGAGCGAAGAACAGCTCTCCAAACAGACTTTCCTCATCCACAACGAGCTGCCCGAAAGCTTCACCGCGTGGAAGGAAGAGCTTGGGATGCGCGATCTGGAGCCCGCGGCCATCGACCATTACGATTCCGGTCAATTGATGCTGGAAGCCGCCGCGCAGGGCCTCGGCATCGCCATCATGCATGACGATCACCGCCGCCGGGCCGCAGATCCGCGCCTGACCGACCTGTTCGATGTCGAGGTGGAAAGCCCCTACAGCTATTGGTTCGTGTGCAAACCTACCGCATTGGAAGAGCGCCCGGTGCGGCTGTTCCACGACTGGCTGGTGAAGGCGGGGGTTTAGTTTTCTCCGCCGCGGGCCGGCGCATGGGCGCAAATCCCCGCACCCGCTCCCACGCCCGGATGCACTTTGTCCGGTTCTCCACATTCGATTTCCGGCTTGGTGATGCCATTGGGCGCAAGGGCCTTGAATGCGGCGTCGTCCTCATAGGCCGCAATCCACGTCAGGCAGTCAGCAAGCCGCCGGATCGAGTGCTTCTCGCCCGCGCTGGCCGACGGATTGCAATTGATGATCACCGCTTCCGATGCCGGTGGCGCCTTGTACCGGCGCAGAACGCGCAGGAACTCGCCGCGTTCGGTTATCGCCAGCCGGTTCCTATCGTTTTGCCCCGGATCGCCGCTGAAGAAGGGCGAGGTGTTGAATACAAACGCGCGAACCTCCGGATGGTCGATCGAGATCTGGGTGGCCAGCGCCCCGCCCAGCGAGTGGCCGGTCGTCTCTATAAGTACATCGGCATAACCTTCGGCATCGAGCGCGGCGCGTTCTGCCTGATACACCGCGCGTGCCCGCTCCCGCTGCCCATCCCCCAGTGACCCGGAAAAGATATCCGAAGTGGACCCGAATTCCGTCCCGCGAAAGGCGATGACGCGGGCCTTCAGGATACGCCGGTCGCCGCGCACTTCATGCCGGTCGAACACCGCATAGGCCAACCCGCTATCGTCGTTGCCCGCCTGCTCCCGCTCAAGAAAGGCAAAGGGCAGGTCGGTGTACGTGTCCTCGTCGACATAGGCGTTGGAAGACAGCATAGCGTAGGGATAGGCCTCTACCGCCGCCGCGCGCACGAAATCGCACCATCCGCCCGGCTCACTACGGCACGGGCTGCGCGACTGGGTTAGGTCGGGATAGGCGGTGACGCAGCCGGTCAGCAGCACGGGAGCAAGCGCAACGGAGAGCGCCCTCCATCTTTTATGCCGGGCTTCTACTCTGCTACTCTGCAATGCGCGCCCCGCTACCATTGTCTACCCATTCCCTTGAAATCACGACCATCGGCCAGGTCCGCCACCTTGCGACCAAGGGCGATGCCGGGCCGCTCGATCAGGCGCAAGGTGCACCATGCGGCGCCGTAAGTCAGCGCCAGAACCAGCAGCGTCAGACCCAGCATTGCCGGGCCGCCCGCTGCGCTTTCGAAAAGACCGGTCCACGCTTCAAGAGCGCGGATCACAGCAAAGTGGCAGATATAGACGCTGTAAGCCACCGCGCCCAATGCGACCGCGATCCGGTTGGCGAACAATCCGCGCAGTTCCTTGGGGGCGAGCAGCAGCAGGCCGGCGAAGCCCAACCCGACAAGCGGCACAGCCGCCCCATAAGATAGCTCGAAGAATGGCCCGATCGCCGCCGCGCCGCCCAGCCCCGCAGCCAGCATCAAAACGCACAGGGCAAGCGGCGTCCGCCGCTCGGCATTGCCGAACAGAAAGTCCCGTTCGCGCGCAATGAAAAAAAGCGCGATCAGGAAGACCGGTAGATGCAGTATCGGCCAGAAAAACAGGAATGTGCGCGGCATGACGCCGCCTGCCAGCCACTCGGTAAGGGCCACCACGACCACGCAGGCCGCCAGAACATGCCACAGGCGCACCTTGCCCGACAGGAACAGCGGCACCAGCAGCGGGGCGACGGCGTAAAATGTCATCTCCACTGCGATCGACCAACCGCCGGGCACAATCGAGTTGATTGCCGGAGGCACAAATCCATGCAGGAATAGCGCATTCGCCCCCGCGCCCAGCACCCATTTCAACAGCGCCATTGGCTCCCCCGCAGGGGCCAGCCATATCAGCGCGCCATAAAACAGGATCGCCGCATAATAGAGCGGAGCAATTCGGAACGCGCGCCGGACATACCATCCCGCCACCGGAGGCTGCTTCGCCAGCGTCAGGGTAATCGTGGCGGCGCTGATCACGAAGAACAGCTGCACACCGTACCGCCCGAACTCGCTCAGCGGAACGAGCCAACCTGTGAGATTGCCGCGCGCCTGCATCGCCGCGCCGACATGGATCAGGGCCACCAGCCCGATGGCCCAGGCGCGCATGCCATCGAGCCAGTCGAGCCGGTTTGCCCCGTCTTTCATGCTTTGGCTTAGCTGACGGTCGCTTTCACGATCTTGCCCGGGCTTGCCGGCGGTTCACCCTTGGGCAGCGCATCGACATGCTCCATGCCGCTCGTCACCTGGCCCCACACGGTGTATTGTCCATCGAGGAACTCGGTGTCGCCAAAGCAGATGAAGAACTGGCTGTTGGCGCTGTCGGGCATCTGGCTGCGGGCCATGGAGCAGGTGCCGCGCACATGCGGCTCCGCGTTGAACTCTGCCTTCAGATCGGGCTTGTCGCTCCCGCCCATGCCGGTGCCGGTGGGGTCGCCGCCCTGCGCCATGAAACCGTCGATCACGCGGTGAAAAATCACGCCGTCGTAAAAGCCTTCGCTCGCCAGCGTGCTGATCCTCTCGACATGGCCGGGGGCCAGATCGGGGCGCAGCTTGATGACGACATCGCCGCCTTTTCCGTCGCCGCAATCGAGGGTAAATGTCAGTGTATCGGCCATTGGTATTTCTCCTGAATTTCGGGAATTGGCGCTGGCTATAGTCACGCACAGCCCGGCCCGCCACCCCTGCCCTGCTTGCGCACACGGTTTATGGCCGCTTGCTTTTGCCGCTTCGCCGCCTAGAGCGTGCCCTATGACCCAGCCCGGCCCTCTCGACGACGATCTGCTGCGGGCCGATGCGCCGGAAGAGCACGATGCGCATGAGGAAGGCGGTCGGCCCGACGACCGGATCGATGACGAGCGGCACGACGAGGAAAACCGGCTGAAGCCCGAATATGTCCGCGCGGTGGAAGCCGCGCTGGAAGCAAACGATCGCAGCGCGGTGTACGATCTGGTCGAGCCGCTGCACCCCGCAGACATCGCCGACTTGCTGGAATTGTTCGAGCGCGACGACCGGATGAAGCTGGTCACCGCGATCAGCGATCTGATGTCCAGTGATGTGGTCGCCGAACTCAACGACTTCGTTCGCGAAGACATGATGGAAGCGCTGCCCGCCGATGCGGTGGCGCAGATTGCAGAGCAGCTCGATACAGACGATGCCGTCCAGCTGATCGAGGATCTCGACGCGCCGGACCAGCAGGCCATTCTGGCCGAGATGGACGCCGAAGACCGCGCGGCCATCGAAAGCGCGCTGTCCTATCCGGAAGAAACCGCCGGGCGCCTGATGCAGCGCGAATTTGTCGCGGTGCCGGAACATCTGAGCGTCGGCGATCTGATCGACATTTTGCGCGAAGACGAGGAATTGCCGACCGAATTCTTCGAGATTTTCGTCGTCGATGCGGCGCATCATCCCGTGGGCACCTGCAATTTGTCCTGGATCCTGCGCACGCCCCGCTCGGTTGCGCTCAGCGATGTGATGAAGCGCGACCAGACCCTGATCCCCGTTTCGATGGATCAGGAAGAGGTCGCGCTGATGTTCCAGAAATACGCTCTGATCTCCGCCGCTGTTGTGGACGAGGACGAGCGGCTGGTCGGGCAGATGACGGTCGATGATATCGTCCACATTATCGCCGAGGAAGCGGGCGAGGATGCCCTGCTGATGTCGGGCGCGGGCGACGGCGATATCAACGAGCCACTGCGCGATGCATACTCCGCCCGCGTCCGCTGGCTTATCGCCAATCTGGGCACCGCGCTGGTCGCATCGCTGATTATTGCCGCCTTCGGTGCCGCGATCGAGAAGCTGGTCGCGCTGGCCGTGCTGATGCCGATTGTCGCCAGCATAGGCGGCAATGCCGGCACGCAGACCATGGCCGTCACGGTGCGCGCCATTGCGATGAACCAGCTGACCCGGGCCAACACGAAGCGCATATTGTGGCGCGAAATGCGGGTCGCGATCCTGAACGGGGTGACCATTGCGGTGCTGATCGGGCTGGCCACGGCGGCGATCTTCTCCCCGATGCTTGGCGGCGTAATCGCGCTCGCCATGGTCATCAACGTTATCACTGCGGGCCTCGCTGGCGTGCTGGTTCCGGTGATTTTCGACCGGCTGGACACCGACCCGGCCGTTGCCAGCAGCGTGTTCGTGACCATGATCACGGATTCCATGGGCTTCTTCGCCTTCCTAGGTTTGGCAGTGGCGAGCGGTCTGGTCGGCTGATAGCGCGCCTCCCGATGGCATAATCGGGGAGACGGAGATTGGCGCGCGCACAGGACAAGATCGTATTGCTCACAGGAGGGGCCATGGGCCTTGGCAAGGCGGCGGCGCAGGCTTTGCTAGCCGAGGGCGCGAGGGTCATCATCAGCGATTACAACGCCGAAGCGGGACGAGCCACCGCCGAGGAGCTGGGCGAGCACTGCACCTTTATCGAGCAGGACGTGACCGACTGGGACCGTTGGCAGGACGTCATCGCCCAGATCGAGCAGGAGCATGGGCGGCTTGATGTGCTGGTCAACAACGCCGCCATCACCGTGTTCGGCTCCATCGCCGAACTTTCGGTCGAGGATTTCCGGCGCTGCTACACGGTCGATGTCGATTCGATCTTCATGGGCTGCAAGGCCGCCCTGCCCCTGATGGCGAAAACCGGCGGGTCGATCGTCAACTTCTCCTCCGCTGCGGGCAACAAGGCCAATGCCGATCTGGCCGCATACAGCAGCGCCAAGGCGGCGATCCCGATGCTGACCAAATCCATCGCCCTGTGGTGCGCGCGGGAGAAGAATGGCGTGCGGGTCAATTGCGTTCAGCCCGGCACCATCCTGACCCCCAATGTCGAAAGTGTCATCGCCGGTACGCCCGATCCCGATGCAACGCGAGTAGCCTTCGGGCTGGCCCAGCCGGTCGGCCATATGGGCGAGGTGGAGGATATCGCGCACCTTGTGGTCTATCTCGCCTCGGACGAAAGCAAGTTCGCCACCGGCGCGGCCTTCATCGTGGATGGCGGGCTTTCGATAGCTTGATTTGCCGCGCCGATGCGCCACATCGGTAGTCCATGCCGCTCCACCTGACCAAGATCGCCTTCGGGGCGCAAAGCTTTGGCGATATCGAGAGCTGGTATGCCAACCGCCGCAGCCCCAATCTCACCACGCGTTATCGGCCAACAAGGTGGGAAGAATGCATCGGCGGATCGCTCTACTGGATACACCAGCACGCCATCGTGGCCCGCAGCGAAATCCTCGGCTTTTCCGAGACCAATACCGGCCGCTGGTCGATCGATCTGGAACCGCGCCTCGTCCGCGTCCAACCCGTGCCCAAGCGCGCGCATCAGGGCTGGCGCTACCTCAAGATAGACCCGCCCCGCGATCTGGAAGAGGGCGAGGATATTGGCGACGTGTTGCCCGGCAAGTTGATGGGCAAATTGCAGCGGCTCGGGTTGGTCTGAAACGGCGCTGGTAACCGAACGCTAAGCTGACACTCACCCCGGAGTCGTGATGAAGTTTATGCCACCCCCTTTCGCTGGCGCTGGCGGATAGGGCCGACTTTGGCAGCGGAGCGGCCAAGCAGCCGCAAAAGCCCGGAATTGTCAGGTTTGCGGCGGATAGCGACCATTGTCCCGCGATACAGAACCGGCTGGATAAAACCGGCCTCGACCTGCAGCGACAGCTCCAAATGTGTCACCTTCCGCCAGTCTGTCTGGGGGAGCGGCAACGGCCCACTGCCCGGCTCGGCCAGAATGGTATCCCAGGCCCACGCAAAACTGGCGGCCCCTTCCCGCTCGCGCAAGCCATAGGCCCCCGCTCGCGACATCCCCACAGCCCGCGCCGCCGCAGCGACCGAGCCCGTCACATAAAGCTGCGCCAGAAACGCACACTGACACCCCGCACTCCACCCATCATGCCGCGCCCGCACCGGCACAGGCCGGAAAAACGGAGGACGGCGGCGGGTTGTATGGGCGAGTCGCTTCGGCATTCACGAGGGTAAAGCGAATTGGCCGCGTGTAGGAAAGTTGTTTTGTGGGTGGGGCATTTGTGAGGGGTAGCAGACCTTGATAGCAGCTATGTAGCGGCTGCATCTGGGCCGATGAGCTACAGTCCGGTTTTGACGTTACAAAGTGATTAGACGACGTTCAACTCTTCGACGGATTCGACGGCAGAAACCTCACCGAAATCATCAGATACTTCGCGGAGCGGCTCCAGATTGCGGGCGATTGCCCCCTTCAATCGCGCCTGTGTAAGGGCGTGCAAATCTTCAAGTCGAGCGTCCAAGGCCATTTCGACTTCAGAAACCCAAGAAAGTTCTTTGGCAAGTCCGGGCGGGTTCATCTCGTGGCGTGATTTGAGCATTTCGAGGGCACCCATCTGCAGATGCGGCGCAAGTTCGATCACGCGCTCGGCGAAGACTTTCGGGTCGATAACTGCGAGAACAGGTTCGTCGTGATAAGGTGCGGAGCGTACCTGATTGACCACTAGGTCGAGAAGCACCTCATCCGGTTCGGTTTCGAGGCGGCCGAGAATTTCCTTCGCGATCTCTGGATAGGTCGCCTCCCGCACCTCCTTGGCGGCCAAGTTGTAGATCGAGGCAATCTGCTTCCACTCAGCGCTCTCTTCTTCGATCACGCGGTAGCCGAAATGAGATTCATCGCGATCCCTGTAGTCCTTCACCGGCACCTCGAGATGGCCAGAACCCTTTAGGCGAGCGATATAATCGCGGGCATCCTCGACTACCTCGTCAGCCGTTCTTTCGATGAGACCCAGCTTGGCGAACCACAGCCGGGCGCCAAAGAGATGCAACAATTCACCCCGTGAGGTAATTTCCATGTTTTCGAAGGCTTGTTCGACCGCCCTAACAATCTCATCAGCTTCATCGTCGGTCGCTACATAGACATTGATGGCGCGTTGCCACAGCGGCTGCTCGGCGGGTGGAGTATAGTGGGGGCTCTCGTCGAGGGCTTTGCTGATCGCGGGCGGATCGATGTCTCCGTGCAAAAGACCAGCGCTTAAGAGTTCTGCCGGAATGACCGTGTCGCCAAAATCAACCAACAAGTAGCTCGCTTCGATCGCGTCTGCTCTTGTCGGGTCCTTTCCCAAATTCTTTTGCATCAGTCGACCAATCTGTTGAGAGACGAGCAACTCAATGGTTCTTTCGTCGAGCTTTCTTGATCGGCTCTCGATCGAGAGCGCGGTGATCGCCTGCAGCGCTTTCTCAATAACGCCTTCCTTCGCCCAGTGACGGTCGGCAAAGTGTAGGGCAAACTTCTCGAAGTCCCACATGGCGTGCTTGAGGAGGCGTAGGTTTCGTGTTCCGGATTGTGCGTGGACCGCGAAAATGGTCTCGCGTTTGGCCTCGAGAAACTTGCGGACCTTTGAGTTTTTCACAAGCGTCAAGAAGTGTTTGAAGGCTGGCCCGGTTTCCGGTTCCACCGATAGCGTCTGTCCTACCAGCTTTTCTTTGATGTTATCGTATTTTTCCGCGTCATCGCTCCCTTCATCGAGTTCGCGCAGTCGCTCTTCGTGTGCAATTAAAACGGCCTTCAGTCCGTCGTGCTCAACGTATGAGTTGATGAAGCCCAAGAGTTCGCCGATCGGGATGCGGCAGCGCTCGATGTCGTCGAAGACAAGCAACCTTCCCTTGGGGTCGCCGATTTGCCCCAGATCGAGCTTAGGGACAGTCGATGTAACTGATCCGTCGTCCGTTCCGTCGCCATCCAGATCGATTTTTACAGTTGTTTTGAGAAGGCCCCTTGCGACCGCACCGGCAAGCTTCATACCCTTGGAAGAAAGGACCGGATGTAGCTGCCGGTAGAACTCGTCCTCGATCTGTGAGACCTTGGTCAGGCCGTAGAGGCTCACATAAAGCGGCTTCACAACGTCGTTATCATCGAGAAAGCTTCGGATGAGATGCGTTTTTCCGGAGCCCCAAGGACCATCGATCAGCACCGCGTAATCGAGGGAGTTTTTGGGATCTAGGTAGTATCCGAGAAAGCGTTTAACGGCTGCGTTGATCCGCTTTGCGGCGGCAGGGTCGTAAATCATTGAAGTAGTTGGTTCGTTCATGCATAGGATATAGGGAATTTGTCTGCCGAAGTAAGAGCCACTCCGCGCCGTCGAGGCCGTGCTGCATGCCGACCGGCACATGGTCGTTCTTGGCCAAACCTCTGACTGCTTATCAGCTCAAATTTGATGCGTCCGAGTTTCTGTTCGTGGGGCGCAATGCTGACAAAGGGCCGAACGTCCGCAATCATGATCGAGGTCGCGCCGATATCCCCACCCCAATCACCCCGCCGTTTTCTCTGCCACGCGCCTTAGCGCATTGACATACGCCTCGGGCGGCTGGGCGCCGGGGACCATGAATTTGTTTGCGATCACCATTGCGGGGACGCCGGTGATGTTTGCGTCCCATGCTTGGCGTTCCTCGGCCCGGACGCGGGCGGCGGTGGCGTCGTCGTTTAGCGCGGCGAGGGCTTCTTCGCGGGTCAGGCCCACATCGGCGGCGATATCCAGCAGCACATCGCGTTCGCCGATCCGGAGGCGCTGGTTGAAATGCGCCTTGAACAAAGCGAGCTTCAATTCGGTCTGTTTGGCCGCGCCTTTGTTCTCCAGCGTCCACACCAGCAGCCGATGCGCGGCGAAGGTGTTCCACATCATTGCGGGCGGTGCGGGGTCTTCGTCGCCCTCGTAATCGAGGCTGACTTTCGCGGTGTCGGCGGCCTGCTTCATCTGGCCCTGCACGCCCTTCGATTCCTCCAGCGTGCGGCCATATTTGCGGGCAATATGCGCGGTGCGGCCCTCGCCCGTCTCGGCCATGTCGGGGTTCAGCTCGAAGGCGTGCCAGCGGATATCCGCGTCGATTTCGCCGTCCAGCTGCTCCAGCGCCTGACTCAGATTGCCCCAGCCGACCAGGCACCACGGGCACATCACGTCGGACCAGATATCGATGGTCATTGTGCGAGGTACGACGGGGGCTGCTTCGGACATGCGCTTACTCCTGTTCCAGCCACCAATGCATCAGATTGTAGGCGATGGCTTGCGGCGGTGGAGCATTGAACAGCGCGCCCTCGCCCTTGTCCATGGCGGTCTGCACCTGCTCGCGGGTGAAGAACTGCACGTCCTCCAGCTCGGTTGTGTCGACCGTGATTGCGCCCGGCTCGGCCACCGCGTGGCAGCCGATCATCAGCTGGCTGGGGAACGGCCAAGGCTGGCTGGCGATGTAGCTGACGTCTTTGACCACGATGCCCGATTCCTCGAACACCTCACGGGCAACGCCTTCTTCGATGCTTTCGCCCGGCTCCACGAAGCCTGCGAGCGCCGAATAGGCCTTGTCTGGCCAGCCCTTGCCCCGGCCCAGCATCAATTCGCCATCCCGCTCCACCAGCATGATGGTGACGGGGTCAGTGCGCGGGAAATGCTGGGTGCCGCAGCCGCCGGTGTCCGCCGCGCAGTCGCGCTGCCAGCCGCCCTTGGCGATTTTGGTCGGCTTGCCGCATTGCGCGCAGAAGCGGTGGCGCGCGTGCCAGTTCACGATGCTGCGCGCGCTGCCGTAAATCGCCAGATCGTGCGAGGAAAGTGCGGTCATCGCCGCCCAGACGCGCGGATTGTTGATCCGTGGGCCGATATCGCCCTGTTCGGGCACGGCGACGAAACATGGTTTTGCGGGGCCGTCTCCCATGGGGTCAAGGCCAAGGAAAACCAGCTCCGCATCCTCCGGAGCATCCGCCAGCGAGCCCCACAGCAGCCCGCCCGCATCGTCCATTTGCGGCATCAACTCGTCCAGCGCGAGCAGACGCGCCTTCCAGTTCATCATCCCGGCAATCGCGTCCGGATCGGCGCGCAGATTATCCGCCCGGTCCAACCGTGATCCGGCGAAGGCGATCGGCTTGGTTGGCTTACTCACCGGTCGCAGCACCACCCATCATCGCGGCCATATCGGCGCGCACCAGTTCGGGGAACTTGTTCTGGATCGGGTAGCTGTCGCTGGGCATGTACTGGGTGTAGAGCTGCGCGCGCAGGCCGCTCTTGAAATCGCAGAACGCGGCGGTTCCGGCCGCCCCGCCCCAGCCGAACGCACCATCGGTCACGCGGCCACCGGCGCCAAAGCCCTGCCCCTCGATCCATGTGCCCGCGGTCTCGACGGTCGATGGCAGAATGTTGCGCGTGCCGACCCGCACGGCCAATTCGCCCATGACGCGGGTGCCCTCGATCTTGCCGTAGCCGAGCAACATCCGCAGGAAGCGGTCGTAATCGCGCGGGGAACTGACGAGGCCCGCCCCGCCAAAGGCGAAGGCCGGCTGATCGAGATAGATCGACGCCGCCGCCGGATCGATCGGCAGCGGGGTGCCGTTGAGGATGCCGTAATTGGTGGTGAAGCGGCCCACTTCGCTTTCCGGCACCGTGAAGTACGTGCTGGTCATGCCTGCGGGCGTGAAGATGTTGTCTTGCAGAAACGCGCCGAAATCCTGTCCGCTGGCAACTTCGATCACCCGTCCCAGAAGGTCGAGGCTGACCGAATAGCTCCATTTGGTGCCGGGTTGCAGCACCAGCGGCACCTCCGCCAGACGGTCGGCAAAATTGGCGAGCCCTTCTACCGGCTTGGCACGGCCGATGCCGGGGATGGGAATTCGGCTGACTTGTCCGGGGACCAGCCCCAGCCGCTCATACTCGTCCTTGATCGGACCTTTCTGGATGATGCCATAGCCCAGCCCCGCCGTGTGCGTCAGTAACTGGCGAATGGTGATCGGCCGCTCCGCCAGGACTACATCGGTGATCGACCCGTCATAGGTCTTCTGCACCATCATATTGGCATAGGCGGGCAGAATGTCGGCCAGCGGCTGATCAAGGCCCAGCTTGCCATCGTCGATCAGCATCATGGTCGCCATGCCGGTGACGGGCTTGGTCATGGAATAGATGCGGTAGAGGCTATCAGCATCGGCCATGGCTGGCTGGCCAATCGTCAGCTTGCCCCCGCCCACGGTTTGCAGCGCATCGGACGTGCCCCAGCCGAATGTCGCCAGCATATTGGCGACTTTGCCTTCGGCGACGTAGCCGGTGACTTCCTTCGTCACCCCGGGCCACGCCATGGAATGCGCAGCCGCCCCACCGTGGTTATGCGCAAGAGCAGCACGGCCCAGCGGCATCCCGGCGAGCATGGCACCTGCACCGGCCATCGCGCCGCCACGCAGCAGTCCGCGGCGGCTGATATTCGCTTCTTCGAAAGTCCGGTAAGCCATGGGTCATCCTCTTTATGAAATTCTGTTTGACGGGTTCCTGCGGCAAGCGGGATGAACGGTCAATTGCCTCTTGTAAATCGCGGGTGTCATAGCCATATAACACACATGGGAAACTTAGTCGCTATACTGCTGGGCATCATCGTTCTGCCTATCGTCATTCTGGGCACCATTCCGTTCCTCGGCTGGGCCAATTGGCTTGCGCTGCCGCTGATCGCGGCGGGCATTGTGGCCGGACAACTCTCCTCCAGCGGCAATGGCGGACGCAATTTCTGCATTGTGGTGGGGATTATCGCTGCTGTCCGCCTGAGCTTGGGCGGCGGCGTCATCTGATCGCTTAGCGGGCCAGTTTATCGGGCCAGCGCTAATCTCGCGGCCTTGGCATACAGAGTAGGCAAGCCTGCTTCGTCCAGCTTGTCGGTGGGCCACCACTGGCCCTCGCCATCAGGCCGGCCCCCGGTGCGCTGCGCTACGACATCAAGCTCCAGCGAGGCGTGGGTGAAGGTGTGGCGGACCAGCCCCAGCACCTCCCACTCGCCCTCCAGCGGGGCCTCCCCCGAACCGTCGCTCTGCGCGCTCCACCCGTCATCAGGCAGTGAGCGCATTCCGGCCAGCATTCCGCTGCCCGGCCGCGCCACCAGCCACACAGAACCCTCCCGCTCTATCCAGAAAGCGCGTCCTTTGCGCAGCGGCTTTGCCTTTTTGGGTGGTTTAACGGGCAGCCGCTCGGGATCCGCCTTGCGGCCTGCGCAATGCTCCGCCAGTGGGCACAGCAGACATTTCGGAGCCTTCACGGTGCACAGACTGCTGCCCAGATCCATCATGGCCTGCGCGAAATCGCCTGCGCGGGTCTCGGGCGTAATGGCGTCCATGCCCGCGCGGATCGCCTTGCGCGCGCCCGGCAGAGGCTCCTCTATCGCGAACAACCGCGCCACCACCCGCTCCACATTGGCATCGACCACCACAGCGCGTCGCCCGAAGGCAATCGCGGCGATCGCGGCGGCGGTGTAGTCGCCCACTCCGGGTAGCGCGCGCAGGCCCTCCTCGGTATCGGGAAAGCCGCCCAGCTGGGCCACAGCCTTCGCCGCCTTCACCAGATTGCGGGCGCGCGAATAGTAGCCCAGCCCCGCCCACGCGGCCATCACGTCTTCTTCCGGCGCAGCGGCCAGATCGCTGACGGTTGGCCATGTGCCGGTGAACTTCGCAAAATAGGGTTTCACCGCAGCGACCGTCGTCTGCTGCAACATCACTTCGGACAACCACACACGATACGGATCGGGCGCGGGCTGACCGGGCAAGGCTCTCCACGGCAGATCACGCGCATGGCTGTCATACCAGCGCAGCAGGTCCGCAGATATGTGCGCAGGATCGGGTTTGGCGGTGGCAGTCACGCCGTGCCTATGGCATGGCTGCCCCCACGATGGAACGGGACCAAAATACCAGTGGCAAGAAGCCTGCGAAACGGCCCGCAAAGCCGCGCGGTAAAGCAAAGCCTTACGAGCGCCCGCGGGGCCGCGGGGCAAAAGCCATCGGCGACCTGACCCCGCAAGTCGGGCGCACAGCATTCCGCCGCTTCGGCTTCGTCCAGTCCAGCATCGTTACCCGCTGGCCGGAGATCGTCGGAGACCGGCATGCCGAGGTCAGCTCGCCCGAAGCCATCCGCTTCCCGCCCGGCGAGCGCGCCGAGGGTATCTTGCAACTGGTGGTCCTGCCCGCCCATGCGCCGATCATCCAGCACGTCATCCCGGAAATCATCGAGCGGGTGAACCGCTTCTTCGGCTATAACGCCGTGTCGCGGGTGAAAATCCGGCAAGGCAAGGTTCAGCCACCTTCCGCCACGGAAAAACCAAAAGCGCCGCCGTCGCTCAAACCCATTCCGATGGAGCTGGGCGACAGCCTGCGCGATGTGGGCGACCCGGAACTGCGCGCCGTGCTGGAGGGGCTGGCACGCAGCATGGGCAAGAATGATCCTTCGGAGACGGACAAGACATGAAAATTTCGCGCAAACTCGGCGCTTCCCTGCTGGCAATCTCGGCCATCGCGATTGTGGGTGCGGGCAAGAACTGGATCACGCAGATCGAGCGCGGAGCGGCGTTTCATACAGTGGGCAGCCCCGACGCCGCGTTGACCGTGGCGGATTTCAGCAGCTACACCTGCTCCCATTGCGGCAATTTCGCGCGCACCGGCGGGGAAGTGATGAAGCTGGCCTATGTCGGCCCGGGCAAGACCAGAGTCGAAATACGCCATGTCATCCGCAACCCGATAGACCTGACCGCCACACTGGCGGCATGGTGCGGACCGAAGGAGAAATTCCTCGGCAATCACGCGGCGATCATGTTCGCGCAGGATGACTGGCTGGAAAAGGCCGGAAGCGCCACGCAGAGCCAGCAGCAGCGCTGGGTTTCCGGACCTATCCCGGGCCGGATGCGGGCCATTGCCAGCGATCTGGGGTTCTACGAAATATTCGAACAGCGCGGCTATGATCGCCCAACGCTCGACCAGTGCCTCGCCGATACCCAGATGATGGACACTCTGATCGGCGCGACCATGGCCGATGCGGAAACCTATGGCATTCGCGGCACGCCCAGCTTCGCCATCGACGGAAAGCTGCTCGATGCGACGCATAGCTGGGAAAGCCTGCAGCCGCAGATTCAGGCGAGTCTCAACGCGCATGACGCAGCCAATGCTGGTCTCGATGCCGAAAGCACCGTTGGCGACAGCGCATTTTCGCTTGATTGAGCATTCCGCGCGCAGGTAATCCCGCATCGCAATTGCATTTACGGCTGTGGAAACACCGCCCCGCCCCATCCCCAGCGCCGCTGCACTGGTTTAGCCTGATCTGACAGACCAAGAGGTTCCTTCGATGTTTTCCAAATCTGCACGCCGTTTCGGCCCCGCTCTCGCCCTTCCGCTCGCGCTTGCTCTGGCAGCATGCGGCGACAGCGCCGATGATGCAGCTGTGGTTTCCAGCGAGCCGATTGCGAACATCGCCGCGCCGGAAGGCCAGAGCTGGAGCGAGATGGTTCAGGTGACAGAGTCTGACGGTTATCTGGTCGGCAATCCGGACGCTCCGATCAAGCTGATGGAATATGCCTCGCTGACCTGCGGCGCCTGCGCCAATTTCACGCAGACCGCGGCGGAAGAGATCAAGACCGAATATGTCGATACGGGGCGCGTCTCTTACGAGCTGCGTAACCAGATCCACAACGGGATCGACTTGACGATGGCCGCGCTGGTCCGCTGCGGCAGCCCCGAAAGCTTCCACCCGCTGTCCGAACAGGTGTGGTTGAATTTCGATGAAGTGATGGGCACCGCGCAGCAGGGCGGCCAGGCTATGGAAGCCGCCATGGCGCGCCCGGAGAACGAGCGTTTTGTCGCTGTGGCGGAGGCTACCGGCCTGCTTGATTTCTTCGCCGCGCGCGGGCTTAGCCGGGATCAGGCGCGCCAGTGTCTGGCCGATAGCGCCAGCGTGACCGCGATTGCCGAACGCTCCAACGCCCAATCGGCAGAGCTGGATGTGGCCGGCACGCCGACGTTCTTCATCAATGGCCGCCAGCTGGACGCCAAGAATTGGGACCAGCTGGAAGTCGCCTTGCAAGAAGCCGGGGCCCGCTAAGATACGCCGATGCAGATACGCAGGCTCAAGCTCAGTGGTTTCAAGAGCTTTGTCGAGCCTGCCGAACTGCGCGTCGAGCCCGGGCTGACCGGGGTCGTCGGCCCCAATGGCTGCGGAAAATCGAACCTGCTGGAGGCGATCCGCTGGGTCATGGGCGAAAACTCGCCCAAGTCCATGCGCAGCGGCGGGATGGAAGATGTCATCTTCGCCGGCACCGAAACGCGGCCGCAGCGTGATTTTGCCGAAGTCGTCCTCAATGCGCTGGATGATGACGGCGAGGAACTGGATGTCACCCGCCGGATAGAGCGCGGCGCAGGCAGCGCCTACCGCGTCAATGGCCACGATGTGCGGGCGAAGGACGTTGCGCTGACCTTTGCCGATGCCGCCACGGGTGCTCATTCGCCCGCGCTTGTGAGCCAGGGCAAGATCGCGCAGGTTATCGCGGCCAAGCCTGCCCAGCGCCGCCAGATGCTGGAAGAAGCGGCGGGCATTGCCGGGCTGCATGTCCGGCGACGCGATGCCGAGAGCAAGCTGCGCCAGACCGAAGCCAATCTCGCTCGGCTGGAAGACCTGATGGCGGGTCTCGACACCCAGATCGCCAGCCTGCGCCGTCAGGCGAAACAGGCGGAGCGCTACAAAAAGCTGTCAGACCAGATCGCCGTGGCGGAAGGCCGCGTGCTGTTTGCGCGCTGGCGCGATGCGGCTGCGGCGGCGGAGGCAGCTACCGCTCAGGCACGCGAGGCAGACGCGCAGGTTGCCGCGCTGAAAACGGCTGCCGATGCGGCGCAGAAGGAGCAGCGCGCGGCGGCAGAGGCGTTGGCCGAAGCGCGCGACGAACTGGCCGACCGGCGCGATGATGCCACAGCCCACGGCCACCGCATGGCGGCCCTGACTACGCAACTGGAAGCAGCTGAACAACGTCTCGTCGATCTCGACCGCCAGCGCGAACGGCTGGAGGAAGATCGCGGCGAGGCCGACCGTCTGACCCGCGATGCTGCCAAAGCTCTGGCGCGATTGGAGAAAGAGCTGGCTGAGGGCGAGAAAGCGCTGGCCGATGATGAAGCACGACGCCCCGCCCTCGCCGCCAAGCTGGACGACACCGAGCGTGCCGGGCGGGCAGGCGAACTGGCGCTGGCCAAGGCGACGGCGGATCATGCCGGGGTCGAGGCCGAATGGCGGGTGGCGGCTGCGGCAATCGAACAGGCCGAGGCACGCGTGGCGCGCGTGGCGCAGGAAAGCCAGCGGCAGGCTGAGATGCGCGCTGCCCTCGCCGATGGCGACGACCCCGAAGCTGCAGTGGCTGCGGCGCGCGAGGCTTCGGAGACCGCGACCGCCGAACTGGAGCGTCTCCGCGCTGCACTGGAAGTGGATCGCGAGCGCAAGGAGACGCTGCAGAACACGCGGGACGAGGCAGCCAATGCCCTGTCCGCCGCGCAGGCCGATCTGGCGGGGATAGAGCGCGAATATCAGGCGCTGGAGCGCGACCGGGCCGCGCGCGAGAAACAGGCGAAGGGCCGCACCGGACTTCCGGCTGCGCTCGACAAGGTGCGGGTGGCTCCGGGCTATGAACGCGCGCTCGCCGCTGTGCTGGGCCCTGATGCCAAAGCACCGCTGGGCCGGCCCGAGGGCGATCCCGAAGGCCGGTTCTGGACCGGCAGCGGCGCGCCTGCACAGGTTGCGGATTCGCTCGCCAGACACGTCACCGATTGCCCGCCGCAGCTGGCGGCGCGGCTCGCACTGGTCCATGTGGTCGAGGCCGATGACGGGCGCGACCTTGCCCCTGGCGAGTGGCTGGTGACAAATGCCGGAGCCTTGCGCCGATGGGACGGGCTGATCGCGCGCGGGCAAGGCTCTGCCGAGGCGGCCCGGATGGAGGCGGCGAACCGGCTGGCGGCGCTCGAGGCTGAACTCCCCGCCTCGCGAGCCGCTCGCGATGCAGCGCAGGCTGCGCAGGCCTCGGCCCAAAGCGAACTCTCGACCTTGCAGCAATCGCTGATCGCTTCGGAACGCGCGGTCGGACAGGCTGCGGAGGCAGAACGGCAGGCTCTACGCGCCCTCGATCAGGCCGAGGCCGCGGGCGAGCGAATGGCCGCGCGGCTCGCAGAGCTGGAAAGCGCTGCGACCGATCTGGCCGAGCAGCGCGAGCAAGCGGAGAGCGAGCTCACCGCCGCCAAGGCCGCGCAAACCGCCCTGCCCGATCCCGCCACCGGCCGCGCCAGGCTGGAAGCCGCGCAGGCCAAGAACGAAGCGGCCCGCTCGGCCATGCAGGCTGCCACTGCTGAGCTCGCCGCACATGATCAGGGCCTGGCCGTCGCACGCGAGCGGGTTTCCGCCCAGCGCAGCGACATGGCCAATTGGCAGGCGCGTTCGGGAGAGGCGGCGCAACGCCTGTCCGGCATGGAACAGCGCTTCGAAGAAGTGGCGCAGGAACGCGCCGTCATCGCGGCCAAGCCCGAGGGGCTGGTGCGCGAAATCGAGCAGGGCGATGCGGTCCGCGCACGCCTCGCCGAAGTGCTGGCCGAGGCGGAAGGCGTAGTCGCCACCGCCGAGGAAGCGGCCCAATCCGCCGACGCCGCCATTGCCGAAGCTGGCGAAGCGCTCGCCACCGCTCGCGAAACCCGCGCCGGACTGGCCGCACGGGCGGAGAACGAGGAAAGCCGCCGCAGCGATATGGCGCGGCAATCGGGCGAACGCTTTGGCTGCCCGCCGCCGCTGCTGTCGGACAAGCTTGGCTTCGACGCCGAGGAAGTCGGCCCGCAGGAACGCGAAGGCGAGGAAATGGATCGCCTCTCCACCAGCCGCGAGCGGATCGGCCCGGTCAATCTGGTCGCTGCGGAGGAGCTGGAGCGGATCGAAAGCGAGCACGGCGCAAATGCTGCCGAGCAGGAAGAACTGGCCGAAGCGGTCAATCGCCTGCGCGGCAGCATCGGCAGCCTCAACCGCGAGGGGCGCGAGCGGCTGCGCACGGCATTCGAGCAGGTCGACACCCATTTCCGCCGCCTGTTCACCAAGCTGTTCGAAGGCGGGCGCGCGCATCTGGCGCTGATCGACAGCGACGATCCGCTCGAAGCCGGCCTCGAAATCTACGCCCAGCCGCCGGGCAAGAAACTGCAGTCACTGACCCTGCTGTCGGGTGGCGAGCAGGCATTGACCGCCATCGCGCTGATCTTTGCGCTGTTCCTGACCAACCCCGCCCCGATTTGCGTGCTGGACGAGGTCGATGCGCCGCTGGATGATGCGAATATCGACCGCTTCTGCGATCTGCTGGACGCGATGGTCCGCGAGACAGATACCCGCTATCTGATCGTGACGCACAATGCCGTGACTATGAGCCGCATGCACCGCCTGTTCGGCGTAACCATGGTGGAGCAGGGCGTCAGCCGCCTGGTCAGCGTGAATCTGGGCGAAGCGGAATTGATGGCGGCGGAATAGCCGCGCACAGAGCCAGCCGCATTTACGCAGCGATAGCCGCTTCCAACCGCGCACGGATATCGCGCAATTCGGCAACAACCTCCGATACCCTCGTATCCGTATTGGCGGCGGCAGAGCGCGGCGCGCGTTCGATAGCCCCCTCGGACAATCCCAGCGGAGTATCTGCCACAGGAGCACGCTCGGTCTTGGCAGAAGGCGCGATGGCCTCGGGCAACGCCGCCTCTTCTATTGTGTCTTCCTCCTCAACCACAGTGTGTGACTCAGGCTCGGTCATAGCCTCGGTTCCGGCGCCGGCTTCTTCTGTTCCATCACTGCCCGAAACTTCCGCCAATTCAGCCCGTCCTTCTTCGATTGCCGCGCGCGCGCCCTTGATGGTGTAGCCTTCCACATTGACGAGGCGGTTGATCGTTTCGATCAGCGCGACATCTTCGGGGCGATAATAGCGGCGATTGCCACTGCGTTTCAGCGGTTCAAGCGTGGGGAATTGTTCTTCCCAATACCGCAGCACATGGGGTTTGATATCCAGCGCATTCCCGACTTCGCCAATCGTGCGGAGGGCCCCCGCATCCTTACCGTCACCGAATTGCGCCGCCATCACATTATCCCCTCGCTATGCGTTCCTTCAGCAGCTGGCTTGCGCGGAAGGTCATCACCCGCCTTGGCGTAATCGGCACTTCTACCCCGGTCTTGGGATTGCGGCCGATCCGCTCTTTCTTGTCGCGCAGAATGAAGCTGCCAAACCCTGAAATCTTGACGTTCTGGCCATCTTTCATGGCCGAGCACATATGCTCCAGAATCGACTCGACCAGATCGAGCGATTCAGCACGGCTGAAGCCCATCTTGCGGTTAATCGTTTCCGCCAAATCCGCACGGGTCAAAGTTCCCACCGAACGCGCCATGCCAATCTCCTATCACACCGGTGCGACCCGAATGTGTTGCAGTGCGAAAAACCTAACCTTTTCTGTGTTTCGACGCAATGCCGCCGCGGTTACGCCGCTGGAAAAAGCAAGCGCGCCGGGGATAGGGTCACAACCGCATCAGGCTGGCACCCCAGGTAAAGCCGCCGCCCATTGCCTCGAACATGACCAGCGAACCGTCCTGAATCCGCCCGTCGCGCCGCGCCGTATCGAACGCCAGCGGTACCGAGGCGGCCGATGTATTGGCGTGGCTGTCGACCGTTACGATTACCTTTTCCGCCGGCAGGCCCAGCTTGCGCGCGGTTGCGTCCAGAATGCGGGCATTGGCCTGATGAGGCACGACCCAGTCGATATCTTCTGCCGAAATGCCAGCATCTTCAATCACTTCGCGCAGGACACTGGCCAGATTGACCACCGCATGGCGGAACACCTCGGGCCCCCTCATGCGCAGATGGCCGACCGTCTGCGTGGTCGAAGGCCCGCCATCGACATAGAGCAAATCGTGCTGGCCACCGTCGGCATGCAGGCGCGAGGTGATAAGGCCCCGGTCGCTTTCCTCGCCCTCCTCGGCCTCCAGCACCATGGCCCCGGCCCCGTCCCCGAACAGCACGCATGTGGTCCGGTCTTCCCAGTCGAGAATGCGGCTAAAAGTTTCCGCCCCGATCACCAGAGCGCGCGTCGCCATGCCGGTCTTGAGCAGCGAATCGGCTGTGGCCAGCGCATAGAGGAACCCCGAACACACCGCCTGAACATCGAAAGCGATACCGCCGGTGCACCCGAGTGCCGCCTGCACTTTCGTGGCGGTGGCGGGGAAGGTGTTGTCGGGTGTGGCCGTGGCCAGAATGATCAGATCGATCTCGGCCGCGTCCATTCCGGCATCGGCCAGAGCCGCACGCGAGGCGTCGATCGCGAGGCTGGCGGTGGTCTCGTCCTCGCTCGCGATATAGCGCTGGCGAATTCCGGTCCGCTCGACGATCCATTCGTCACTGGTGTCGACTGTTTCCGCCAGCTTCGCATTCGGGACGACCCGTGCCGGAAGCGCAGAGCCGCTGCCGCGAAACACGGAGCGGATCATGAAGTGCTTTCGCCCGAAACGGGATCGGCTTCCGGCTGGGCGGGTGCCGTTCCGGCCCACATGCGCGCATCGAGCTCGCCCAGATCATGCGAGATCCGCTCGGTCAGCTTGTTTTCCAGCAGCCGGGCCGCGACGGCGACCGCATTGGCCACCCCGTCCGCCGTGGCGCTGCCATGGCTTTTCACCACCACACCGTTCAGGCCGAGGAAAACCGCGCCGTTGTGCTGGTTCGGGTCGAGATGATGGCGGAGCAATTCGGTCGCCGGGCGCGAGACCAGAAACCCGATCTTCGAGCGCAGCGAGCTGGTGAATGCGCTTTTCAGCAAATCCGTGACAAACCGCGCAGCGCCTTCGATGGCCTTCAGCGCAATGTTGCCGGAGAACCCGTCGGTCACCACCACATCGACTTCGCCGCGGTTGATCTTGTCGCTTTCGATGAAACCGTCAAAGCTCATATCGAGTGCGCTTGCATCCTGCAGCTGGGTAGCGGCGTCGCGCAGCGCATCGGTGCCCTTGATATCCTCGGTACCGATATTCAGCAGGCGGACGCGCGGCTTCTGACGGCCCGTCAGGATGCGCGAATAGGCCGCGCCCATCACGGCGAACTGCACCAGATTGCGGGTATCGGCTTCGGTATTCGCGCCGAGGTCCAACATGACCACGTCGTCTTCTTCGAGCGTGGGCATGACCCCTGCCAGCGCCGGGCGGTCGATCCCCGGCATGGTGCGCAGGGCCAGCTTGCTCATCGCCATAAGCGCGCCGGTATTGCCCGCGCTGACAGCAGCGCCGGCATCGCCCTGCTTCACCGCGTTGACGGCCAGACCCATGCTGGTGGTCTTGGCGCGGCGCAGGGCCTGGGTCGGCTTCTCGTCGCCGCCCACGACATCGTCGCAATGCAGTATTTCACTGGCCGAGCGCAGATTGGGATGCGCCTTCAACGCTTCCTCGATCCGGGCGCTGTCCCCGACCAGCAGGAACTGGAACTTGTCGTGGCGACGGCGGGCCTCTGCCGCGCCGTCGATCATCACGCGCACGCCCTCATCGCCGCCCATCGCATCTACGGCGATACGCGGCAGGGTCATGACACTCTCCAATTAACCGTGATACCAGGCCTGCATCGCAGACACTAATTACATGCTGGGCGCGATGACTTCACGGCCATTGTAGAATCCGCAATGCGGGCAAAGATTGTGCGGACGCTTGAGCTCGCCGCAATTGTTGCACTCGTGATGTGCCTCAACCTTCAGCGAATCATGCGCGCGCCGATTGCCACGGCGATGGGGGGAAACTTTTCTTTTTGGGACAGCCATCTCGGCACCGTTCCTAAAATTATCAAACTGTTGCGGGGCCGTATCTAGGCGAAGGCTCGCACGGGCACAACCGGTAAGGGAAGCGCAAGGGCGGGACCGTCGATCTGGCGGCGAAGGCGCGGCCTATATGCAGGTTTGCCGCGCGTTGCAACCACTGTGCGTAGTCTTCAGGCCGCGTGGGCATATTCCGTATGGTCACGGTCAGACGAGAAACCGCCAGTTCAAGAAATGAGGACGCGGGACATGCCGGGCATATTCAAGGACGAGTGACCCGGAAATGGCGATTTCTCGTCTGACCCCGCAGGGGTTCGGCCCCAATCCGCCCTCGCGGCGTTGCGCGCGCTTGAAAGTGCGATGCACTTCCTGCACGCACGCGCCTTGCGAAGTCAGATTGGGGCACGAACCGTGATCCATACGGAATATGTCCACGCGGCCTAGCCGCGCAGACGAAACGAAGGGGAAATACCGATGGGCTTTATCTTGCCGACGACACTGGCTCTGGTGGCTGCCGCCGCCCTCACCAATATCTGGCTCAGCATCCGGATCGGGGCCATCCGCCGGGCGCACAGCATCTCTGTCGGCGATGGCGGGAACGAAGCGCTGTCCCGCCGCATGCGCGCCCAGCTCAATTTTGCCGAGAACACACCCATCGTCCTGATTCTGGTCGCGGCCATTGAATTGACGGCCAAGGGCGGCCTGTGGCTGCCATGGGTCGCGCTGATCTACGCCGTGGGCCGCGTGCTGCACGGCTTCGGCATGGATGGCGGCGGTCTGTCATGGGGCCGGACGGTCGGCACGATCGTGACGCTGCTGGTGCAGCTCGGGCTGGCGATCTTCGCCGCGCTGGTGGCGATGCGGGTTTTGTAATCCTCCCCTCTTGGGGAGGGGGACCGCTTGCGCAGCAAGGGGTGGAGGGGCACCGGCAGCATTGTTCCCTGCCTCTGGTTTCTTATTGACCTAAGATGCCCCTCCACCATCCTGCGGATGGTCCCCCTCCCCGTGCCGGGGAGGATCAACGAGAACACATCCGTGTCGACCTCGGCACCAGCCCGCAAGGATCGGACGGATGTCCGATCCGCACCTAAGAAAGCGCGTAATCGCTCACAAACGCATTCGTTTTGCGTTCCTGACCGAACGTGCTCGTCGGTCCGTGGCCCGGGATAAACGTCACGTCATCACCCAGCGGCCATAGCTTCTGGGTGATCGCGTCGATCAGGTCCTGGTGATTGCCCATAGGGAAGTCGGTCCGGCCGATGCTGCCTTGGAATATCACGTCGCCGACCACGGCAAACTTGCTGGGGCGGTGGAAGAAGATGACGTGGCCGGGCGTGTGGCCAGGGCAGTGGACGACTTCCAGCTCCAGCTCGCCGACGGTTACGGTGTCGCCATCGTCCAGCCAGCGGTCGGGCTCAAACACTTCGCCGCGAATGCCGTATTTTGCGCCGTCTTCGGCCAGCCGGTCGATCCAGAACCGGTCGGCCTCGTGCGGGCCTTCGATTGTCAGGCCGAGTTCCTTCGCCAGAATGCCCGCTTCGCCGCAATGGTCGATATGGCCGTGGGTGATGAGGATCTTCTCCAACTCGACGCCGGTTTTCGCAACACCCGCCTTCAGCTTCTCCAGATCGCCGCCCGGATCGATCAGCGCGCCCTTATTGGTGGCGGTGCACCAGATCAGCGAGCAGTTCTGCTGCAGCGGCGTGACGGGAATGATGCCCGCTTTCATCGGCGGCGTTGTTTTGTCGGTCATGGCCTTAATGTGCGCATGGTCCCACACGAAGGCAAGCAAGTAACCCGCCTATTCGAAGCCGCGAACGGCCAGATGGAGTTGGCCTGTAAGCATAATCGTCTGATGCAATGACCCGTAATGCCTTACAATTTGCGGCGGATTGGACTGACACCTCGGATCATCGCGCCAGCGCTTCGCATTGCCTGAGAAGACTTTGGTATCGCGCGCACTCTCAAGACCCCAGTTCGCATAAACAAACTTGGCGCTGCAGGCCCCAGGCAACCGCTTCGCTATAGACACGTCGTGGCTGAGTGTAGGGGCGAATGCGGCGAAACCATCGAACTTTGACGGGTACCGCGATGCGAGATCGAGCACATATAGGCCGGCCAGCGAATGCCCGATCAGATAGCGCCTGCGACCCCTTGCCTCCCAACCCTCGATCTGCGGTCCCAGCTCATCCAAGACAAAGCGATCAAACCGGGGGGACCGGCCCGAAATATCTGGTCGCCAATTGGTTGGAGTAACCGAGTTTGGCCGAAAATCCCGATCCCTGCTGGCGTTGGAATCGACAGCGACAATCTTTGGCAGAGGTTTCTTCCTGACCCATTCGGCCACAGAGAAAATAACCGCTGGTGCAAGGCTGTGGCGCATAGATTGTCCGTCCAGCGCGAGAACGATGACGCCTTCCGAGGATTCGTTGAACACGCGGTATGATCGAACCTCACCGAGCGCTTGCGATTCGAACTCGTACGAATGACTGCCTGACCATTGCCAACCCGCCAAACTGCCGAAGGTCAATGCAACTCCAGACAGGCTAATGATTGCAAGCCGCAGCCATTTCTTCCATCGGGGCCGCATATCGGCGTCATTGACCACCGGGCGAGCACACCAGCCAACCGTCATATCCGCCCGCTCTTCCACACGACCCGGCCGATCACTTCCACCTCGTCCAACGCGACCTCTACCGGCGGGTAGGTCAGGTTCTGGCTGAGTAGCGTCAGCCGCCCTGCCCCCGGCTGCGCCACTCGCTTGATCATCAGCGTGTCGCCCAGCCGCACGACGTAGACCCCGTCACGTAGCGGGCGCGGTGTGCGGTCGACCAGCACCTCGTCGCCCGCTCGCAGCAGTGGCTCCATGCTGTCGCCCTCCACCGACACGGCGCTGAGCATCTTGGGATCAAGCCCGTTATCGCGCAGCCACCGGCCGGAGAAACCGAAATTGTCGAAGGGCGTCTCGCCAGCGGCAAATTGCCCCGGCCCGGCGGAGACCATCACCGGCAGGCGCGGTACCGCGATGAAATCATCGTCGCGCAGATTGCTGGCCTTCGTATAGGATTTTTCCTCCACACCCACCGACTCTGCGCCCAGCTCCCCTTCGGACACTCCAAAGAACTCGGCCAATTTGCGCCGGTCGCCCTCCTCCAGCTTCTTCGGGCTGCCTTTGCGAATAAACTGCTGCAAGTAGCTGGAATTACGACCTATCAGATTAGAGAGCGACGAAAGGCTCGCGCCCCGCGCTTCTGCCAGCTCCAGCAAACGGGCGCGCGGATCACCTTTATCGGGGTCATAGGATGGTGTGGCCATCTATCCTTCCTACACGAAAGATTTTTCCTAGACAAGTTGGATTTGAACAGCGACGACTCGGATCAAGGACAGCGAATCGAACCCCAATTGAGGCCCCTATGCTCATCCGACGAATCGAAAAATTTCTGCGCGAAACCGATATGCCGCCGACCAAATTCGGGCGGCTTGCAGCACAGGACCCGCGCTTTGTGCTCGACCTGCGCAATGGCCGCGAACCACGTCCACTGATGGAAGTACGCTGCGACAGTTTCATCCGCGGATACCGGGAGGGTAGCCATGCAGCATGAAGTCATTGTGCAAGCCGTTTCGGCTCCCCCGCCCCTCACCGCGCGCCGCACGCTGTCCGACCGCCTGCGCGAAGCCGTCCTGGCGTTGGCGGATGGTGAGGGCGAAGTCACCGCGCATCACGAGAAAGCATGGGCCAGCATCACCTTTGCCGGCTCGCGCCACACGCTGCGATTAATTTTTGAAGGGTCCAAAGCGGTCGAGGCCGGTGAACGATTAGTCGCCAACCTGCCCGATCATGAGTTCACCATTCCCCGTCAGCTGGTCGCCGATGCCACGATCACTGGGGTGGAGAGCACATTGCTCCCCGCACCCCGCATGGAAGTGACGTGCGAAATGCTGCTGCTGGAAGATGCCTGACGGCTAGTAGCCCAGCGCGAGGTCCATCTGCGGTGCGACCGGTTCGCCGCGTTTCCAGCGGCCCAGATTCTCCACGAACCGGTCGACGCTGCGCTGGAACATCTTGGTCTGTGCGCGGCCCGATAGGTGCATGGTGATCTGGGCGTTATCGAGCGACCAGAGCGGGTGCCCTTCGGGCAGCGGTTCGGGTGTGGTCACATCCAGCAACGCTGCCTCGATCGACCTGGCCTCCAGCGCCGCCACCAGCGCCTCCTGATCGACCACGTCCCCGCGTGCCACGTTCACCAGCACGGCAGTCTCCTTCATGGCCCCCAGCTCATCCGCGCCGATCATCCCGCGCGTTTCATCGGTGGCGGGCACGGCGAGAATGACCCAGTCGAATTCGCCCAAACGCGCGCGCCATTCGTCCGGTTTCAGAGCGCCGTCCGCGCCGGAGCGGCGCACGGGCACGACCTCCATGTCGAACGCCTCCAGCCGCTTTTTCGCCAGACTGCCGATCGCGCCCATGCCGAGCAGCAGCACTTTCTCGCCCGCCAATTCGCGCTTGCCGGGGCTGTCCAGCAGCCATTCCTGCCGGTCCTGCGCGCGCACCACGTCGCGGTAGCCTTTCGCATGGGCGAGCATCAGCATGACGATATATTCGGCGATGGTGATGGCGTTGATCCCCACACCGTTGGTCACCACAACCCCACGCTCGATCATCAGATCATGCGGCAAAAAATCGAGCCCGGCATAGATGGAGTTCATCCATTTGAGCTTCTCCGCCGCCTTGACCATTTCGATCATCGGCTCTTTCTCGTTCATATCGAACCAGCCGATTTCCGCCTCGGGCGCGACCTTCAGCGCATCTTCCTTTGTCATGAACCACATCGGCTCCACCCATTCAGGCAGGCGCGGTTCGAGCATGGGACGGATGAGGCCGGAAAAAGCTGCTTTGGTCATGCGCCGGTCCTTAGGCGCGGAATGCGGACCATGCCACTGCCAGTAATACCGGCACGCCTGCGAGATCGACCAGCGCGATCCTGCGCAAGGGTGCGGGCGAGCCGGCGGAGAAGTAGAGCACAAGGAAGCTCAGCATCGAGATACCGACTACGATCACTGCGAGCCGCCGTCCCTCCGGCACGAAAGCAGCAAACACGCAGGCCGCGAACACTGCGAGGAACAGCGCCGCGCGGTGCTGCATCAACGGGAAGAGTGGGTTGTCGGCGTTAATACCGTAAAGGGTTGTCAGGCTCGCTGGTCTGAAAAATGCCAAGGCTGGCAGTGCATGAATTGCGGCAAGGACAAGCCAGAGAATAGGTTGCATCATGCAACTGGTATAGTCCTTCAGCCTGTATTGGTCAAACGCCCAGCTTCCAGTCCCAGCCCAGCGGGTCGCCGTCCATCAGCTCCACGCCTTTCGCGGCGAGGCTCTCGCGGATGGCGTCGGACGTCGCGAAGTCCTTGGCCGCCTTGGCCTTCTTGCGGCGCAAGATTTCCGCTTCGATCTCCGCTTCGATGAGCTCCGCATTGGCGGGGCGGATGCGCAAGTCCTGGCGCGAAAGCGTATCGAGCTTCAGGCCAAGGACGGCGTCCATGTCTTCCATCACGGTGCGCTTTGCTCCAGCGTCGATCTTCTTCGTCGACAGCACATCTTCCAATGCCGTCAGGGCGACGGCGGTGTTCAGGTCATCCACCATCGCGGCGGCGAATTTCTCGCGGGCCGGGGCGAGTTTGGGATGGCCCGCATCGCCGCCCGGCTCTTGCGGCAATCTCTCTGCCGCCATCACCAGCCGCTTCAGCCGGGTTAGCGCCGCGCCCAGCCCTTCCCACGTAAACTCCAGCTCGCTGCGGTAATGCGCCTGCAGGCACAACATCCGGTAGGCGAGCGGGTGGTAGCCGCGATCCACGAGAGCCTGCAACGTCAGAAAATCGCCGGTGGATTTGCTCATCTTCCCCCGCCGGTCGACGAGGAAATTGTTGTGCATCCAGATGTTTGCGCCAGATTTCTCGGAGCAATTATGCGCCTGGTTTTGGGCGATCTCATTCGGGTGATGGATCTCGCGGTGATCGATCCCGCCGGTGTGGATATCGAACGGATGGCCCAGCAATTCCGCGCTCATCACGCTGCATTCGATATGCCAGCCCGGCGCGCCCTTGCCCCAGGGCGAGTCCCATTCCATCTGCCGGTCCTCGCCCGGAGGCGTGGTGCGCCAAATCGCGAAGTCGGCGGCATTGCGCTTGCCTTCGACCGTCTCGATCCGCGCTTCGCCATCTTCGGTAACTGCGCGCGCCAGCCGCCCATATTCATGCACGGTCGAAACATCGAAATAGAGCCCGCTGTCCAAGCGGTAGCAATGCTTCTCCTCGATTCCCTGGCCCCACTCGATCATCGCTTTGACATAGTCGGTCGCGCGCGGATGCTGCACGGGGCGCACATTCAGCCGCGCCAGATCGTCCTCGAACACCTGCTGGTAATGACGCGCAATGTCCCATGCGCTCTTGCCTGCACTGGCAGCGGCCTTCTCCATCTTGTCGTCACCCGCATCGGCATCGCTGGTCAGGTGGCCGACATCGGTGATGTTGATCACGTGGCTAAGTTCATACCCCGCCCAGCTGAGCGTGCGCCCCAGCGTATCGGCGAAGATATAGGCCCGCATATTGCCGACATGCTGGTAATTATAGACCGTCGGCCCGCAGGTATACACGCGCGCCTCGCCCGGGTGGATCGGCTGGAATTCCTCCAGACTGCGGGTGAGCGAATTGAAGAGTTTTAGTGGTCGCGTCGTCATGCTGCGGGCCATGAAACATGCATGCAAAACAAGCAACGTGCCAAAGCAATTGCGTTTCGGCATAGTGGCTCGCGATTCGGGTCGCACCGGAAGGGGGAACATTGATGAAAATGCAAACACGTCTGGCACTTGCAGCCGGTCTCACACTAGGACTGGCGGCCTGCGGAGGCGGCACGGAAGAAGCGGACGCGGAGGCGATGAAGGCCGAGATTACCAAGCAGGTAAAGGCCGATCTGGAAGCCGAAGCCAAAGCCGAAGAAGACGCTGCAGCCGCCGCGAAGAAGGCCGAAGAGGAAAAGGCCGCGACCGAAGCCGCAGCGACGAAGGCTGCCGAGGAGAAGCTCGCCGCCGCAGAAGCTGCCAAATGGCGCGACGTGAACTGCTCGATTTCGGAAGGCGATATCGGTTACGACGGGCCGTGCCAGTTCAAGGCCGAAGGCGGTGGATCATTCACGGTCAGGCGCAAGAATGGCGAGGCCTTCATCGGAGATATGACGCAGGCTTCCCTTGCGCTGTCGTCCGGTGGTCAGGCGCAGATGCGCACGCTGAACAAGGATGGCAGTCGCTCATCCTGGGTACCGGCAGAGCGTCTTGAATTCGACAAAGCCTGTTGGGAAGGCGACTATCTGGTCGTCTGCGCCGACTAGCACTGCTGTGTGTGCGGGAGGAGTGCGATGGTCGCCCCTCCCCGCCCTGCCGGCACATTATTCCCAGCCGAGAAACTTCACCTGCTCGTCCAGCGGCACACGTTCGCGCTCGTAATTGTTCACCGGCGCACTTTCGTCGCGGTAGCCGATGGCCATACCGCAGAAGAACATCGTGCGTTCGTGGTCGAGGCCGAGAAAATCGCGGATCGGCGTGGCATACAGCGCCATGAATTCCTGGAAGCAGCAATCCAGCCCCTCCTCGCGCAGCAACAGCGCCACGGTCTGCAACCACATGCCGGTGTCGGACCACTGCGCTTCCTTCATCAGGCGCGGAAAATAGCACAGCAGTAGGGCCGGCGCATCGAAGCTGTCGCGGTTGCGCATCATCGCCTTGCCGCGCCCCTCGGCATCGTCACGGGCAATGCCCATCGCGCCGAACATGCCCTTGGAAACGGCGTTCAGACGCTCCTTGTAGGCATCCTCCTGCCCCGGAGCCGTCCAGTCATACTCCGCCTGCCCCATCGGCGCCTCGGCCAAGATGCCGCGCAGTTCCGCCAGCGGTGCGCCGGTGAGAATGCTCGCCTCCCACGGCTGGTAATTGCACCCCGAAGGCGCCCAGCGCGCGGTGTCCATGACCCGGCGAATGGTTTCCATCTCGACCGGCTGGTCGGTAAAGGCCCGCACGGAGCGGCGTGTTTTGACGGCTTCGGTTACGTTCATAGTTATCCTATTCTGTGGACTAAATGTCTTCGGGGTTGGCTACAATCGAAGCTAGGTCCTCGTCGGATAGTAGTGCTGGATCAGGATCGAGTAGTAGCTGGAGCAGTTCAACGGCTCGCCCAAGATCAAACGCAGCCCTGTCGATTTGGTTGATGGTTGTCTCCGACCAGTCGCTCCCTTCGCCTACGGTTTGACGTACAAGAAACATGAGGCCTTCCAGTTGCAGGCCGAGGTCAATCAGAGACACGCTAAGTACTTCATTCTCGTGAGGCGACCGATCAATGAGGCGAGTTATGTATGACTGAGCAACAGTTAATCGTGCTAAGTCCGCCACGTTTCGGTTTTCGTCCCAATCGTTCAATTTTGTGTTCAGAAAATTGCAGATCGCGAAAGTGCCATGCAAGATCGCTCGCGAGCGCTCGTCGGATGCGCTCTGCGCATCGGCCCTTTTTCTCCTATAGGCGATGAAGGCGCTTATTTCACTCAGGATCCAGACAACCAAACCTAGGCCAACAGTTGCGCTGGCACCGATTATTGCCGCGAGAACCTGTCCATCTTCTCCCACCTACTCCACCTCAAACAAATCAGCCAGCTGCTCGATGATCGTACCGCCAAGCTGCTCGACATCCATGATCGTTACCGAGCGTTTGTAATAGCGCGTCACGTCATGGCCGATGCCGATGGCGGCCAGTTGCACGGGTGACTGCTTCTCGATCCATTCAATCACCTTGCGCAGGTGCGATTCCAGATAGCCTGCGCTGTTGACGCTCAGCGTGCTGTCATCGACCGGCGCGCCGTCGCTGATCACCATCAGGATGCGGCGGTCTTCGGGGCGGGCAATCAGGCGGTCATGCGCCCAGAGCAGCGCCTCGCCGTCGATGTTTTCCTTCAGCAGGCCTTCGCGCATCATCAGGCCCAGATTGCGGCGCGCGCGGCGCCATGGCTCGTCGGCCTTCTTGTAAAGGATGTGGCGCAAATCATTGAGTCGGCCGGGATTTTGCGGCTTGCCATCGGCCAGCCACGCTTCGCGCGATTGGCCACCCTTCCATGCGCGGGTGGTGAAGCCGAGGATTTCGGTCTTCACGCCGCAGCGCTCCAGCGTGCGCGCCATGATATCCGCGCTGATCGCCGCAATGCTGATCGGCCGCCCACGCATAGAGCCGGAATTGTCGATCAGCAGGGTGACGACGGTGTCCTTGAACTCGGTATCGCGCTCGGTCTTGTAGCTGAGCGACTGGCCCGGGCTGATCACCACGCGGGCAAGGCGCGCGGCGTCCAGCAGGCCCTCCTCCTGGTCGAAATCCCAGCTGCGGTCTTGCTGCGCCATCAGGCGGCGCTGGAGCCGGTTGGCGAGCTTCGTCACCACCGATTGCAGGCCGGTCAGCTGGCTGTCGAGATAGGCGCGCAGGCGGTCCAGCTCCTCGCTGTCGCACAGCTCGGGCGCTTCGATCACTTCGTCATATTTGGTGGTGTAGGCGGTGTAATCGAAGCTGTCGGGGATGTCAGTCCACGGGCGGTTCGGGCGGACGGGCTGCATGCCCTCCTCGCCCTCGTCGCCCAGCTCGCCGTCCTGCATGTCCTCTTCGCCGGACATTTCGGCTTCGCCTTCGCCGCTGTCCTCGCCCTCTTCCATCTCGCCGGCCATTTCCGCCGGATTGGGCTGGTCCTCGCCGCCGCTGTCCTCGTCGTCGCCTTCATCCTCTTCCTCGCCGTCCTCTTCGTCACCGTCATCATCGTCGGTGTCTTCGGGCGCATCCTGCGGGCGGGTCAGCTCGAGATGTTCGAGCATGTCGAGCGCCAGCGATTGGAAAGCTTTCTGGTCGTCGAGAATATCGGACAGACCAGCGAAATCCTCGCCGACCCGCTCTTCGATGAACTCGCGAACCATATCCACACCGGCCTGCGCGCGGTCCGGCACAGCCTGCCCGGTCAGCGCCTCGCGCAGCATCAGCGACACGGCGGTTTGCAGCGGAACCTCGGCCTCACTCTGGGCGCGGGCGATCGGGTCGGACGCGGTGCGCAGCTCCACCGCCGCATCAAGATTGGCGGCTATCCCGTTGAAACGATTGGCACCCAGCGCCTCGTACCGCACCTGCTCCACTGCATCATACACCGCGCGGGCGATGGGTTCGGCGGGGGCCTGCCGCTGGTGCAGTGCCTCGTTATGATGGCGCAATTTCAGTGCGAAACTGTCGGCAAAGCCGCGCGCTTCGGTGGCCTGCTCTGCGGGAAGGGAGCGCCCCGGCAGCGGCACACGGAAATTCGCGCCAGCAGAAGACGGACTATCCGCGCTCCACGCAACTTCGACCTCGGGTTCGCGCGCAATCGCTCGCGCGCCGCCGGTCAGGGCGCGCTTGAACTGGTCGAGGGGGGTTTCGTCGCTCAATCTATCGGCTGCCTATCAGAGGATCGACTGCCCGGTCTTTTCCCAGTCGGCAAGGAAGCCTTCGATGCCCTTGTCCGTCAGCACGTGATTGGCCAGCGCCATGATCACCTTGGGCGGAGCGGTCATCACATCCGCACCGATCATCGCGCTGTCGAGCACATGGCCGACATGGCGCACGCTGGCGACCAGAATTTCGGTCTCGAAATCGTAATTGTCATAGATCTGGCGGATGTCGCGGATCAGGTCCATGCCGTTGGTGCCATTGTCGTCATGGCGCCCGACGAAGGGCGATACGAATGTTGCGCCCGCCTTCGCCGCCAGAAGGGCCTGATTGGCGCTGAAGCACAGGGTGACATTGACCATGGTGCCATCGCGGGTGAGCGCGTTGCAGGTCTTCAGACCGTCGATCGTCAGCGGCACCTTGATGCAGACATTGTCCGCAATCGCGCGCAGCTTGTCCGCTTCCTTCATCATCGTGGGATGATCCAGGGCGACGACTTCGGCGCTGACCGGTCCATCGGTCAGACCGCAGATTTCTCTCGTCACTTCAATGAAATCGCGGCCCGATTTGGCGATCAGCGAAGGGTTGGTGGTGACGCCGTCGAGCAGGCCGGTTTCGGCCAGATCCTTGATGTCGGCAATTTCAGCGGTGTCGGCGAAGAATTTCATGGGTCTGGTGCTCCGGCTGGCGATTCTCTGGATGCCTTAGCGAGGCGCGCCAGCCGGGGCTAGATGGTCAAAAAGAGGAGAGGCGAGCTATACCCGGCCCGCCAAACCAAAGACACCAATCAGCAGGGGATCATTGGTTGAGCGCGGGTCGGCGCGAATGGCGGATTCCTCCCGGCCGATTTCGGTCCAGATCGCGTCGTTCACGGTGTTGCCAACGCGCGATGCGACACCGGCCACGTCCACGCCAGACACCGCACTGATCGCCTGCGCCACCAAGGGTTCCTGCGCCAGACGCATGGCCTGCCCCAATTGCGGGACCATCGCGTCGATCAGCGTATTGCCCAGCTCTCCGCGCAAGAAAGACGTGGCTGCGGTTGGCCCGCCCTGCACCAGTGCCGCTGCGCCCGCGATGCCCACGGTGCGAACAGCATCGGCGACCAGAGGAGCGGCCCGCTCGCTTGCGCCCACGGCGAAGCCTGCAAATTCGCGCTCCAGCCGGGATTTGAACAGGGCCGAGGTCAGAATGCTGGCGAGCCCTCCGCCGCCCCCGCCCAGAAAGTTCGAAACACCCAACGTGGCGACTTGCTGGTCCCAATAGCCGCCAGAGGCAGTCAGCCGGGCAAAGGCATTCTCGCTCGATAGCAGCAGGATACGCCGGATCGCATCGGTCAGGCCGAACCCGCCCAGTCCGCTGGCACAGCCCGGCAGAAACACCGCGCCGGATGCGATACCCACTCCGCCCAAAAACGTCCGGCGATTGGTCTGTTTGATCAGAAGTTCGGTCATTATTGCGGCTCCCTGCCTTGCCCCGCCGGTATGGCGGCCCTCATATGGCAAGCACATGAACCGCGCCCGCCTCCTCGTCTTCAACGCTGCGCTCAATACGCTGGATTACCGCGTGCCGGAAGGGATGTCTGTCGTGCCCGGATCCGTGGTGGTCGCCCCGCTCGGCCCGCGCCAGATTTTGGGCGTGGTGTGGGAGGAGGATCGGCTGCCGTCCGAGCCGGTGCCCGATGCGAAACTGCGGCCGTTGCTGGAAATCGTACCGGTCCCGCCCCTGCGCGCCGAACTGCGCCGTCTGATCGAGTGGACCGCAGACTATTACTGCGCCCCGATGAGCGCGGTGGCCCGCATGGTCCTGTCCAGCGGCGGCGCGATGCGCGGGCCTGCCACGATGACCGAATACCGGCTGACCGGCGGGATGCCCGAACGCATGACCCCCCAGCGGGAACGCGCGATGGAGCGGCTGGAGGGCGAGCAGGCCACCATCCGCGAACTGGCCGAAATGGCGGGCGTGAGCGACGGAGTATTGCGCGGGCTGGTCAATCAGGGTGTGTTGGAGCCGGTGGTGGTGGATATCGACCGCCCCTACCCTCGCGCGCATCCCGACCATGCCGAGCCGATCCTGTCCGCCGACCAGACCGAAGTCGCAGACGAACTGGTTAAGGCGGTGGAAGCACAGGAATTCGCGCCCATCCTGCTCGACGGGGTGACCGGATCTGGCAAGACCGAAACCTATTTCGAGCCGATGGCCGCTGCCCTGCGCATGAACCGGCAAGTGCTGGTGCTGCTGCCGGAGATCGCGCTGACCGAGGCGTTTCTTCGCCGGTTCGAGGACCGCTTTGGGGCTGCCCCCATCGTGTGGCACTCCAGCCTAAAATCCACCGAACGCCGCCGCGCCTGGCGGGCCATCGGATCGGGTGAGGCGCAAGTGGTGGTGGGCGCGCGCTCCGCCCTGTTCCTCCCCTACGCCAATTTGGGCCTGATCGTGGTGGACGAAGCGCACGAGATCAGCTTCAAGCAGGATGACGGTGTGCGCTACAATGCCCGCGATGTAGCGGTGATGCGCGGGCACTTCGAAAAAATCCCGGTGGTGCTGGCCAGCGCCACGCCCGCGCTGGAAAGCCTGCAAATGGCCGAGAGCGGCATCTACCGGAAGCTGGAATTGCCCAGCCGTTTTGGCGGTGCGCAAATGCCCGACATCCAGCTGCTCGACCTGACGAAGGAGCAGCCCGACCGCGGCAAATGGCTCGCCCCGCGCCTGACCGAGCTGCTGACCGACCGGCTGGAAAAGGGTGAGCAATCGCTGCTGTTCCTCAACCGGCGCGGCTATGCTCCGCTAACACTGTGCCGCAATTGCGGATACCGTTTCCAATGTCCCAATTGCAGCGCGTGGCTGGTCGAGCACCGCTTCACCCAGCGCCTTGCCTGCCACCATTGCGGCCACGACACCGCTCCGCCGGAGACGTGCCCCGATTGCGGCGAGCCTGACTGCATGGTCGCTTGCGGCCCCGGCGTGGAGCGTATTGCCGACGAGGTGAAGGAGTTGCTGCCCGAGGCGCGTGTGGCTCTGGTGACCAGCGATACTCTTGGCAGCCCGGACCGCGCGGCGGAGTTTGTCGCGCAGGCAGAAGGAGGCGCGATCGACGTGATCGTCGGCACGCAATTGGTGACCAAGGGCTTCCACTTTCCCGAACTGACACTGGTGGGCGTGGTCGATGCCGATCTGGGATTGGAAGGCGGCGATCTGCGCGCCGCCGAACGCACTTACCAACAAGTCGCTCAGGTGGCAGGACGTGCCGGTCGCGGCGCGAAACCGGGCGAGGTTATCATCCAGACCCGCCACCCCGATGCGCCCGTCATCGCGGCGCTGGAGGCCGGAGACCGCGACGCATTCTACGCCGCCGAAACCGATGCCCGCCGCCATGCAGGCGCCCCGCCCTTCGGCCGCTGGGCCGCGATTATCGTGTCGAGCGAGGAAGAAATCGAAGCCCGCGATGCGGCCCGCATGATCGGCGACCGCCAGCCGCGCCTGCCGGACATTTCCATCCTCGGCCCCGCGCCCGCCCCGATGGCCCTGCTGCGGGGCCGCTACCGCTACCGCCTGCTGATCACCGCGCGCCGCTCCGCCAATCTGCAAGCCGCCATCCGCGACTGGCTCGGCCCGCTGGACTTCCCGCGCGGCGTGCGCGTAAGCGTCGACATAGATCCCTACAGTTTCGTCTAAAAGGAAACCCACCATGACCCTCACTGTCCACCATCTCGGTATCTCGCAATCCGAACGCGTCGTCTGGCTGTGTGAGGAGCTGGAGATCGATTACGAGTTCAAGCGCTATGACCGCCGGGCCGACAACCGCCTTGCTCCGGACGAGCTGAAGGCGCTGCACCCCGCTGGCATGGCTCCGGTCATTCAGGACGGCGATCTGACGTTGGCGGAGAGCGGTGCGATCTGTGAATATATTGACCGCAAATATGGTGCGGAAAAGCACTGCCCGCGTCCCGATCACCCGGACTTTGCGGATCACCTGTTCTGGTTCCATTATACCAACGGCACTTTCATGACGAACGGCATGATGCAGCTGATGCTGTCTATGGCCGATCCGCAGAACCCGATGCCCGGCGGCTTTGTAGCGGACCGCACGGCCAAGGCGTGGGCGCAGGTTGAGCAGCGTCTGGGCGAGGCGGAGTTCTTTGGCGGATCGCAGCTGACGCTGGCGGACATCATGATGGTCTATTGCCTCACCACCGCGCGCATGATGCGCGAGACGACACTGGATGATGTGCCCAACACAAAGGCCTATCTCGCCCGCATTGGCGAGCGTCCGGCCTATCAGCGCATGTGGGCGAAGTGCGAACCGGGCATGGAGCCGAACCTGACCTGATCGTCCTAACAGGCTTTGTCACTTGCCCCGGTGGGTCGTTTCGCTAGCATCGCTGGCAGGACGACATATTCGGGGGAATTTCAGCAATGCCAATTGATCCAACGCGTTATCGCGCGCTTCTACCACTCACCGCGCTGGCGCTAGTTTTGCCGGGCTGTTCGGCAGAACCTGTCGTGCTGGCCGAAGATGCTATCGAGGCAGCCAAGACCTGCTTCGCGGCCAAGGCTCTGGTGATGCGCGAGGGCAAGGGCGAGGACGACCCGATCACCTTCGATGAATATATGGAAACGCTGGAATATCCCTACGCCGCAGCCGCGCTGACCGAGCCGTTCGATCTGGTCAATGCGGAGAAGGCGCTGGAGGGTATCGAGGCCGAGCTGGAGCGGGTCGGCGGGCTCGATTACGAAGGCGCAGTGGCGGTGTGCGATGCGCGGTTCGGCTTTGCGGAGGGCGGGAAGCCCGCCCTGCCCGAAGGCGATCTCGATGCGAAGCTCGCCTGCACTGCCGTGGGTGCGCTGGCCGGAGCCGAAGTCGAAGGCGGCAGCGAGGATCATGACACGCAGGCGGCCCGCTATTCGGCCCTCGCCGACCGGCTCGCCACCGATTTGGATACACAGCCCGAAATCATCGCTGCGAGCGAGGAAACGGTCGAAACGATGATGGAAGACCAGCTTGTCGTTGCACTCAAGCAAGGCCGCCCTCAGGCCTATCTGACCCAGTGCGAGGCGCGCTTTCCCGAAGGCTGAGCGAGCCTCACAACCGGTAAATTGAGAGGGGCGCGGCACCGGCTGCGCCCCTCATGCGTTGGGGCTCCATGAATGAAAGCCCGATCCTCGTCCCTATCCTTGGCGACCAACTGACCCGTACCCTCCCCAGCCTTCGCGGGCGGACCAAGGACGACACCATCATCCTGATGATGGAGGCGTGGGACGAGGCAACCTACGTCAAACACCACAAGCAGAAGATCGTGCTGATCTTCTCCGCCATGCGCCACTTTGCCGCCGAGCTGGAGGACGCCGGGTGGAGCGTCGACTATGTGAAGCTGACGGACGACGACAACGCCGGCAGCTTCACCGGCGAAGTCGCCCGCGCGGTGGAGCGCCATGATCCACGCGCCATCCACGTGACCGAAGCGGGCGAATGGCGGGTGCAGCAGGGCATCGAGGAATGGCCGGACAAATTCGACTGCGAGGTCGAGATCCTCGATGACGACCGTTTCGTTTGCTCGCTGTCGGCATTCAATGAATGGGCGGAGGACCGCAAAACCCTGCGCATGGAAAATTTCTACCGCGAAATGCGCAAGAAGACCGGCCTGCTGATGACTGATGACGGGAAGCCGGAAGGTGGCGACTGGAATTACGACAGCGAGAACCGCAAGCCGCCCAAGGAAGGGCTCGACGTCCCGCCCCGCCCGCTGTTCGACCCCGACGAGATTACCCAGGAATGCATCGCACTGGTGGAGGAGAAATTCTCCGACCACTTCGGCAGCATCGACAATTTCGGCTGGCCGGTGACGCGCGATCAGGCGGAGAAAGCCGCCGATGCCTTCTTTGCCGAGCGGATCGAAAAATTCGGCCCCTATCAGGACGCGATGGTCCACGGGTCGGATGACCTCTTTCACTCCATGCTCTCGACCAGCATCAATCTTGGCCTGCTCGATCCGCTGGAACTGTGCGAGCGGGCGGAGCAGTCCTACAAAGACGGCAAGGCCCCCATTAATTCGGTCGAGGGCTTCATCCGCCAGATCATCGGCTGGCGCGAATATGTCCGCGGGTTTTACTGGCGCTTTATGCCGGGGCTGGCGGACGACAACGCACTGAACGCCCAGCGTGCTCTTCCGGAATTTTACTGGACCGGAGAGACGGACATGCGCTGCCTGTCCGATTCCATCCGCTCGACAAAAGAAAACGCCCACGCCCACCACATCCAGCGGCTGATGGTGCTGGGCAATTTCGCGCTGATCGCGGGGGTCGAGCCCAAGGCGGTGCAGGACTGGTATCTGGCGGTCTATGCCGACGCCTATGAATGGGTCGAACTGCCCAATGTCGCGGCCATGGTGCTCTATGCCGATGGCGGGAAACTGGCGACCAAGCCCTACGCCGCGAGCGGAAACTACATCAACAAAATGAGCAATTACTGTTCGGGCTGCAAATACAGCGTATCGAAGAAAACCGGCGAAGGCGCCTGCCCTTTCAATGCCCTCTACTGGCACTTCATGGACCGCCACCGCGACCGGCTGGAGAAAAACCCCCGCATCGGGCGGATCTACTCCAACTGGGACCGCATGGGCGAAGACCGGCAGACCGAATATCTGGACAGCGCCGAGGCGTTTCTGGACGGGCTGGAGCCAGCGCAGGACGGATGGGCGCGGGAAAAAAGCTAAGCCTCCAAGTGCGTTCGCGCTTCATCTGTCAGCATCTGCATCGCAGCCCGCCATGGGCCGGGACCATGGCTGATCCGCGCCACGCCCAGCGCACCCAAAGCAGCATTGCTGGCCATCCCGTCCAGCCGCATTATGTTCACCGGCAAGTCCACCGCATCGCAGAGGCTGGGTATCAAGTCAGGATCGCTCAGGCCCGGTACAAACAAGCCGCCTGCTCCTGCATCCTTATAGTGTGCAGCTCGCTCGATGGCCTGCTCGACAAGTTCCTCGCGATTTGGGTCCTGTCCTGCCATCAGCGGCCCAAGGAACAGATCGGTGCGCGCATTCACGAAAAGGCCTGCATCAGACACGGCACGGATTCGGTCGCATTGTTCAGAAACCTCACGCAGTTCCTCGGTGCCGATAACTCGATCTTCGAGATTGCAACCAATGGCACCTGCATCGCGCAGCTGGACGGCGTTCTGCACGAGTCCTTCCAGATCGCTGGCATAACCGGTTTCAATATCCACCGTCAGCGGTAGATCGATTGCACCTGCAATTTGCCGGACCGTCGTCAATAGCGCGTCGAACGGCATTTGCTCACCGTCATCAAAACCCTGTGCTCCGGCGAGAGAAAGACTACCGGTGGCGATCGCCTTCGCCCCCGCCTCGGCCACTGCGCGGGCGCTTCCCGCATCCCATATATTGAACAGCACCAAGGGTTCGGCTGCCCTGTGATGCGCCGCGAAATCATCTCTGGTCATGTTGTCATTTTCCTTCGATTTTGAGCAATTCACTCAATCATTTGGTGCCAAACCAGTGGCAGTGTTGAGAGTCCGATTTGGCCTTCCGGCATCAGACAGATCACCTCCACCCACTAACCACCCAACGCCGCAAACAGCTTCGCGCCGACTCGGCTGTCCATATATTCGCGCATCACGGTGATCTTGCCGTCCGCCACTTCGGCCACGACGCACAGCATCAGGTCGAGCTTTGACCCGTCAGGCAGCGTTCCGCGCACAGCGTGTTCTTCGACAAAGCCCGTCTCGGTCGCCGAGCGGGTGATTTCTTCATAGCGAAAGTCCGGCACCGCTTTCTTCACCGCTGCGGAGAATTTCAGCAACGTGTCGCGGTCGGCCCAAGGTCCGCCATTCTGGTTGCCTTTGAAATTCTCGTCGCAGCATTCGCGCGCCGCCTGAGTGTCGCCCGCCTCGAAGGCGCCGAACAGTTTGATTGCCAGTTCGGTGCTGGTTGGTTCGCTCACGTCGCCTTCTCCCGCTTCAACAATTCGCTTTTGATATCCGTCCCGTAGGCATAGCCGCCCAGCCCGCCATCGGCGGCAATCACGCGGTGGCAGGGGATCAGCACGGCGATGTTGTTCGCGCCGTTTGCGCTGCCCACCGCGCGGCTGGCTTTGGGATTGCCGAGCATCGCGGCCTGCTGTCCATAGGATCGCGTTTCGCCCGGCGGAATGGCGCGCAAGGCCTGCCAGCAGCGCTGCTGGAATGCGGTCCCCTTTACGTCCAGCGGAATGTCTGCGCCTGTGCCGGGATGTTCGACCGCCGCTGTCACCTGTTCGAACAAGGCGCGGAAATCCTCGCCACCCTCGCGCAGCTCGGCCTTGGGGAAGCGCGCGCGCAAATCCGCCTCGCCTTCATTGAAGCTGAGGCAGCACACGCCGACCTCCGTAGCGGCGACCAGCATCGGGCCGAGGCTGGTTTCGACCACCGTCCAGTGGATCGTGCGACCCTTGCCGCCGTCTTTCCAGTCGCTTGCCCTCATGCCCATCTTGTCCTCCATCGCCGCGTAAAACCGGCTCGGCGCTTCATAACCTGCCTCGTAGATTGCGTCGCTGACCCGGTCAGCCTGCGCCAACGCATCCTTCGCCCGATCCTCGCGCAAGGCCCGCGCATAGGCCGCCGGGGACAGCCCCGTGGCACGTTTGAAAACGCGCTGGAAATGGCTGGGTGAATAAGCGGTAAGATCGGCCAGCTCCTCCAGTGTCGGGCGGCCCTCGCTCTCCTTAATCGCGCTGATCGCCGTCAGAACCGCTGCCTCGTCCCGCGATACGTCATCGGGCAAGCACCTTTTGCAGGGGCGCAGGCCTGCCGCGCGGGCCTCCGCTCCGCTGGTGAAAAAGCGCACATTCCGCCGCGCAGGGTGCCGCGCGGCGCAGCTGGGGCGGCAGTAGATACCGGTGGTCAGGACGCCGGTGACAAACCGCCCGTCATGGCTGCGATCGCGCCGCATCACGGCGTCCCAGCGTTCGGCATCGAGAGAGGTCACTGTGTCCATGCAGGGTGCGATAGCCTTTCCCACGCTGTGCCGCATCCCGAACCTTGCGGTCAAACCACGCGCGCGGCAAAGAATGCGCCATGATGCGCGCTCTCCTCCTGCTCCCGTCCCTGCTATTGGCCCTGTTATTGGCCCTGCTCGCGGCCCTGACGTTCGCGCCCTCCGCCCACGCGGAGCCCGCGGATATCGACGCGGCCGCACGCGGCGTAGTGCGGGTGGTGATTCTGGAGCCTGAAACGCCCGCTCTACTGGATTTCGGGCTGGAAGATGGTGACGAGGGGAGCGCCGCCGAGCCGCCCGCGCCCCGCCCCATCAGCCACGGCACTGGCTTTGCCGTCAGCCCCACGCAAATCGTCACCAACGCCCATGTCGTGATGCAAGCGCGGACGGACGACCGCCTGCGGATCGGGATTGTGCCGGGCGATGGCGCGGAGAGCACCTATGCGCGGCTCGTCCAGTTCAGCCCGCGCGCCGATCTGGCGCTGATCGAGATTACCGGCGATTTGCGCCTGCCGCCGCTTACGCTGGCTGGACAACGCCCCAGCGGCGGCGAAGCGACCGCCGTCGGCTACCCGATGAATGTCGACCGGGCGCAGGGTCTGGAAATCGGCGACATCATCCGCAGCCAGCCTGCGGTGAAGAGCCGGGGTTTCCTGTCCGGCGAGCGTCCCAGCCGCGAGTTTGACACGCTGCTACACACAGCGCCAATTGCGCGGGGCAATTCGGGCGGGCCGTTGCTGGATGGATGCGGACGCGTGCTGGGCGTCAACAGCTTTGGCGCGGACAGCGAGGGCGCGGATGCGGAGTTCTATTTCGCCGTGTCGAACCGCGAGTTGCTGCCGTTTCTGGAGGCTGCCGACATCACTCCGCGCGTCAATGCCGGTCCGTGCCGCAGTCTGGCCGAGCTGGATGCCGACGAACGCGAGCGGCTGGAGCGCGAGCAGGCCGCAGCGCAAGCCGAACTGGCAGGCCGCAGCGAAGCGCAGCGCGAGAAACTGGCCCGCGCGCAATTGGAGGCCGAGCAATCGGTACTGGCTGAGCGGGAGAACCGCATGGCGCTGGCGCTGGTCGCCCTGCTGGCCGCGTTGGTGTGCGCCTTTATCGCCTGGCAACGCTGGTCGCGGGATCAGGCTTATGACGAGCCGGAGGACCTGGAGGGCGAGGAGGATGCCTTCGCGCCCCCTGCCCGCGACGGCGTGATGATTGCGCTGGCGGTGGCATCGGTGGCGCTGGCGCTGGGCGCGGTGGCGCTGTTCCTGACGCGCCCCGGGCTCGATGCGATAGACCGGCGGGTGGCTGCTGCGATGGCGGAGCCGGAGGAAGACGGCGCGGCTGGCGAAGCGGAAATGGCAGGCACCTTGACCCTATCCTGTCGCCTGCAACCCGAACGCAGCCGGATTACCGGCGACCCAGCCCAGACGGTCGATTTCGAGTGGACGCCGGATGGCTGCGTCAATGGCCGTACGCAATATGGCTCAGCAGCAGGAGACTGGAGCCGCGTGTTTGTGCCCAATGAAGAAGCCGTGGTGTCGATCAACCGCTTCGCACCCGACAGCCGAACCTACACGGTGGACCGCTACCTACTCACCCGCACCGAAATGAGCGCCGCGCGGGAGGCACGGGGCGCCTACTCGCCCCCATCATGCGAGGCCGACGGCGCGGCATCGAAGCTGGGCGATCTGCAAGGCGCGGTACTGAGCAAACTGCCCGACAGCCCGAACGAGCGGCTGGTCTATGCCTGCGAGGTTAGCAGTGAGTGAATTCCTAACCAAATTGACTCGGATGACTCCAAAATAAATTAGAGGTTTTCCATCCGCAAATCTGATTCAAAAGCCTGAAATTCTGCGGGTTTCACGTTAGTCAATTTGTTAATTTCAAAAAAATTACGACAAACTCACTTGCAGACGAATCAAGGTTGAAGGATATCGCTCAAAGGCAACATCTCCGAGGCTCCAATCTTGGGTGATGGGAACGGCGAGCGCGATGGTCAGGAGCCCTGACCCTGCTATCATGGCAAGGTCTGTGACGCTCCCCGTTCCTGCCTGTCTATTGGATTGCTCCGTGGACAGTTGCAACGAAATTATCCACCAAGAGCAATTTTCAGGCCCTTCGGCCTGTTTCCAACTTTAGGCCGCCAGCGCTTCACCCGACAGCGTGATCCGGTGCATTTCGCGGCGGTGGCCGGCATAGTCATTGATTGCGTTGTGCCACGTCGTCCGGTTGTCCCAGATGGCCACCGTGCCGGGTTTCCATTGCAGCCTGCAGGTATTGTCCGCTTCCAGAGCAGCATCCAGCAGGCGTTGCAGCAGCGGCAGGCTTTCCTCGCGGGTCTGGCCCACGAAATGGATGGTGAAACCGCCATTCACATAGAGCAGCTTGCGCCCGGTATGCGGGTGGCGGATCACCACGGGATGGATCGCGCCGGTCTTCAAATCCTGGCCACGCAGGTTTTTGCCCATATCGGTCTGCGCATAGAGGCCATCGGCTTTATATACGTGGTCGGCCGTGTGGAACGCTTCGAGCCCCTCGATCTCCGCTTTCAGATCATCGGGCAGCGCATCATAGGCCGCGCCCATATGCGCCCATTCCGTGTCCCCGCCGCTGGGCGGCAGATCGCGCGCAACCAGCACCGATCCCATGGCCGGAATCTGGTCATAAGAGTGATCGGTATGCCACGCGCCGCCGATATTGGTGGACTCGTCCGCTTCCTTCTTCACCAGAGCGATCTCGGGGAAATCGGTGTTCAGCGGGAAATAATTGTTCACATCGACCCCGCCCCAGCGGTGGCCGAATTTGATGTGGTCTTCAGGCGAGAAATCCTGATCGCGGAAGACGGCCACGCCGTGCTCGTAAATCGTCTGACGGATCGCATCCATCACCTCGCCATCCGCGTCGGCCAATTGGATACCGGTGACTTCCACGCCGCATTTCGGGCTCATGGGTGTCAGCTTCATCATCTCTCTCCTGCTAGGTTCTTTTGCGTAAGCGTCTAATCCATTCGCCGCGAAACGGAAAGAGGATTGCCGCTCACCGCTTGCATCGCGGTGGGGTGGCTGCTAGGCGCGCGCCAGCTTTGCAAGGGTGCTGTTTCAGTGCCCTAGCGCCAAGCGCCCGCATTATTATCCCCCGCTCACCCGAGAGGACTTCGCCCAGTGGAGATTTCCGCCGGTATTCAGGCTAGCTTGCCAGGCCGTTACGCTTCTGCGCTGTTCGATCTGGCAGCAGATGGCGGCGTGGTCACCGCCGTAGAGACCGATCTTGAAACGCTCGATTCTGCCCTCGCCGAATCGGGTGAATTGCAGGCCGTCACCAATAACCCCGAACTCAGCCGCGCCCAGCAGGGTGCCGCGATTGACGGTGTTGCCGGTGTGCTCGGCCTATCGGACCTGACCAAGAATTTTCTCGGCGTGCTGGCGCAGAACCGCCGCTTGTCCGCCCTGCCCGGCATGATCCGCGCCTTCCGCGCGATTGCCGCTGCGCAGCGGGGCGAACTGACCGCCGAGGTTACCAGCGCCCACGCGCTGAGCAAAGAGCAGCTGGAAAAGCTGCGCCAGAAACTCACTGCCCGCGAGGGCCGGACCGTCAAGCTGTCGCACAGCGTCGATCCGGACCTTCTGGGCGGTCTCGTCGTTACATTGGGGTCGAAGCGCATTGACGGCTCGATCCGCACCCGTCTCAATTCTCTTGCAAATGCCATGAAGGCCTAAAGGACTAACCCATGGAAATCCGCGCCGCAGAAATCTCTAAGGTCATCAAGGACCAGATCGCCAATTTCGGCACCCAGGCTGAAGTCAGCGAAGTTGGCTCCGTTCTCTCGGTGGGTGACGGTATCGCCCGCATCCACGGCCTCGACAATGTGCAGGCTGGTGAGATGGTCGAGTTTGCCAACGGTGTGCAGGGCATGGCCCTGAACCTGGAAGCCGACAATGTCGGTGTCGTGATCTTCGGCTCCGACGCCGAGATTAAGGAAGGCGACAGCGTCAAGCGGACCGAAACGATTGTGGACGTTCCCGTCGGCAAGGCTCTGCTGGGCCGTGTGGTCGATGCTTTGGGCAATCCGATCGACGGCAAGGGCCCGATCGAAACAACCGAGCGCAGCCGCGTCGAAGTCAAAGCGCCGGGCATCATTCCGCGTAAATCGGTCGACGAGCCAGTTCAGTCGGGCCTCAAGGCCATCGACGCACTCGTCCCTGTTGGCCGCGGCCAGCGCGAACTGATCATCGGTGACCGTCAAACGGGTAAGTCCGGTGTCGCCATCGACACCTTCATCAACCAGAAGGAAGCGCATCAGGGCGACGACGAAAAAGAAAAGCTCTACTGCATCTATGTCGCCGTCGGCCAGAAGCGCTCGACTGTTGCGCAGATCGTGAAGAGCCTCGAAGAGAACGGCGCGATGGAATATTCCATCGTTGTTGCCGCGACCGCTTCGGAGCCTGCTCCGCTGCAGTATCTCGCGCCTTACACCGGCTGCGCGATGGGCGAGTTTTTCCGCGACAACGGCATGCACGCCGTGATCGTTTATGACGATCTTTCCAAGCAGGCTGTGGCTTACCGCCAGATGTCCCTGCTGCTGCGTCGTCCTCCAGGCCGTGAAGCCTATCCGGGTGACGTGTTCTATCTCCACTCCCGCCTGCTCGAGCGTGCGGCGAAGATGAATGACGACAATGGCGGCGGCTCGCTGACCGCATTGCCGATCATTGAAACGCAGGCCGGTGACGTCTCGGCCTATATTCCGACCAACGTGATTTCGATCACCGATGGCCAGATCTTCCTCGAAACCGACCTGTTCTATCAGGGTATCCGCCCCGCCATTAACGTGGGCCTCTCGGTCTCCCGTGTGGGCGGTGCCGCCCAGACGAAGGCGATGAAGAAGGTGTCCGGTTCGATTAAGCTGGAGCTGGCTCAGTACCGCGAAATGGCGGCGTTTGCTCAGTTCGGTTCGGACCTCGATGCCTCGACCCAGAAACTGCTCAATCGCGGTGCGCGTCTGACGGAACTGCTGAAGCAGGCCCAGTTCAGCCCCATGCCGTTCGAAGAGCAGACCGTGTCGATCTTCGCCGGTACCAATGGCTATCTCGACGATATCGCCGTGGACCGCGTAAACGAATACGAAGCTGCCATGCTCAGCTTCATGCGCAACGAGCACAAGAGCGTGCTGGACGACATCCGCACGAGCAAGAAGTTCGAAGGCGATACCAAGGACGCAACGGTCAAGGCGCTCGACGCTTTTGCCAAGCAATTTGCGTAAGTAGAAAACACAGGAACCAACCTCCGTCATCCCCGCGAAAGCGGGGACCCAGAGCAAAGTAGCACACAGTTACCCTAGGTTCCCGCCTTCGCGGGAATGACGGACAGGAAGGAAACGGAAGAGTGGCTTCACTCAAGGAACTGAAAGATCGGATCGGGTCGGTTAAGTCGACCCAGAAGATCACCAAGGCCAAGCAGATGGTCGCCGCGGCGAAATTGCGCCGTGCGCAGGCTGCTGCCGAGGCTGCACGTCCCTATGCGGACCGGCTGGGCGACGTCATGGCGTCGATCGCTGGCAAGGTCAGCGGCGACAGCGCGCCCAAACTGCTCGCGGGAACCGGCAGCGATCAGCGTCACCTGCTGGTGGTGGTCAACACCGACAAGGGCCTGTGCGGCGGTCTCAACGCCAACATCGTCAAAGCTGCCAAGCTGAAGGCGAAGGACCTCCTCGCCGCTGGCAAGCAGGTCGAATTCTATCTCGTCGGCAAGAAAGGCCGCGCACCGATAAAGCGCGACTATGCAGACAAGATCACCGCCGGTTTCGACACCAGCACGGTCAAGCTGCCCGGGTTCGAAGAAGCCGAAGCCATTGCGGCCGAGCTGCTGGAAATGTTCGAAGGCGGCAAATTCGATGTCGCGCATCTGGTCTACCCGACCTTCAAGTCGGCGCTGGCGCAGGACCCAACGGTTGATCAGCTGATCCCCGTCCCTGCCCCGGAAACCGCTGCCGACAGCGATGCCGTGGTGGAATACGAGCCAGGCGAGGAAGAAATCCTCGAAGAACTGCTCCCGCGCTATGTGAAGACGCAGGTTTTCGGCGGTCTGCTGGAGCGGGAAGCCTCCGAGCATGGTGCCTCGATGACCGCGATGGACAACGCCACGCGCAATGCGGGCGATCTGATCCAGTCGCTCAACATCGAATACAACCGCCGCCGTCAGGCCGCGATTACCACCGAACTGATTGAAATTATTGCTGGTGCGGAAGCACTGTAGCAACAGATGGAGCAATGGTGCGGAAGCACTGTAGCAACAACGAAAAGCTGGTGCGGAAGCACTGTAAGGAATTGAAAAAGTGAAGAAGTTTGCCCTCATCCTGCCTGCAATCGCACTGCTCGCCGCGTGCGGTGAAGAGCCCGCTGCCGAGCCGGAAGCCGTTGCGGCGCCAGAGCCGGTTGTCGAATTGCCCGCTCCGGACGAAGCGAAGTTTACCGAAGTATTCGCGGCAACATGCGAAGGCGCAGAACCCGTCAGCACCGCCATCTGCAAGAGCGCGCTGGGTTCCGAAACCGTCACCTGCGAATTCGGTCTCGGCGAAGACGAATATATGCGTCACGAAGCACCGCTGATGAAAAACGAAGAGGGCACCGACTGGGTCCTCGGCAACGCTGAAGCCATTTGCACCGAACACGGTGCCCACCACGTAGATTCTTGAGCCTGTAGGACACCACATCATGGCCACCGCACCCGTACTCAACCAAACCACCAACGGCACGATTGCCCAGGTCATCGGCGCTGTCGTCGACGTGCAGTTCCCCGGTGAACTGCCCGCAATTCTGACCGCGCTCGAAACGAAGAACGGCGACAATACGCTGGTCCTCGAAGTGGCGCAGCACCTTGGTGAGAACACTGTTCGCACCATCGCCATGGACGCCACCGAAGGTCTCGTGCGCGGCAGCGAAGTGATCAACACCGGCGCGCAGATCAGCGTGCCTGTCGGCCCGAAAACACTCGGCCGGATCATGAACGTCACCGGCGAAGCGATTGACGAGCGCGGCCCCGTGGGCGCAGAAAAGTCCATGCCGATCCACGCAGAGGCCCCCGCCTTTGTCGACCAGTCAACCGAAGCGGCCATTCTGGTCACCGGCATCAAGGTGATCGACCTTCTCGCCCCGTATGCAAAGGGCGGCAAGATCGGCCTGTTCGGCGGCGCCGGCGTGGGCAAGACGGTTCTTATTCAGGAACTGATCAACAACATCGCAAAGGGTCACGGCGGCGTGTCCGTGTTCGCCGGCGTGGGTGAGCGTACCCGCGAAGGTAACGACCTTTATCACGAATTCCTCGACGCTGGCGTTATCGCCAAGAACGATGCTGGCGAAGCGATCTCCGATGGTTCGAAAGTGGCCCTCGTCTTCGGCCAGATGAACGAGCCTCCGGGCGCGCGTGCTCGTGTTGCTCTTTCGGGTCTGACCATGGCGGAATATTTCCGCGATGAAGAAGGCCAGGACGTTCTGTTCTTCGTCGACAACATCTTCCGCTTCACGCAGGCCGGTTCCGAAGTGTCCGCTCTGCTGGGCCGTATTCCTTCCGCAGTCGGCTATCAGCCGACCCTGTCGACCGACATGGGCAACCTGCAGGAGCGTATTACCTCCACCAACAAGGGCTCGATCACCTCGGTGCAGGCCATCTACGTTCCCGCAGATGACTTGACCGACCCTGCCCCTGCCACCTCCTTTGCCCACCTGGACGCAACCACCACGCTGAACCGCGCGATTTCGGAGCTGGGCATCTACCCGGCGGTTGACCCGCTCGATTCCACCAGCCGCGTGCTGGAGCCCCGCGTTGTTGGCCAAGAGCACTACGAAACGGCGCGTAAGGTTCAGGAAACGCTGCAGAAGTACAAATCGCTGCAGGACATCATCGCCATTCTGGGCATGGACGAGCTGTCCGAAGAAGATAAGCTCACCGTCGCCCGTGCGCGCAAGATCCAGAAGTTCCTCAGCCAGCCGTTCCACGTGGCCGAGGTCTTCACCAACATTCCGGGCGAGTTCGTCCAGCTGGAAGACACCATCGCCAGCTTCAAGGCGGTTGTGGACGGCGAGTACGACCACCTGCCCGAAAGCGCCTTCTACATGGTCGGCGGCATCGATCAGGTCGTTGCCAAAGCCCAGAAGATGGCCGACGAAGCGTAATAGAACTCCCCTCCCCTCGGGGAGGGGTTGGGGGTGGGGGCACGGCCTTTTTAAGGTCGCCCACCTTCCCCATTGCGACTGGCGGGCAAGCTCGCAAGTCTCACTCCCTCCCGTGACCGGGACGGGATAAGGTAAGAGAAACATGGCACTGCATTTCGAACTCGTCACACCGGCCAAGCAGGTCCGTTCCGAAGACGTCCACATGGTGGTCGTGCCCGGCGCGGAAGGTGATTTCGGCGTGCTGGAGGGCCACGCGCCCTTCATGTCCGTGATCCGCGACGGCGCTGTACAGGTCTACAAGACCGAAGGCAGCGCGCCCGAGGAAATCGAAGTGCGCGGCGGCTTTGCCGAGGTTGGCGATAACGGGCTGACGGTTCTGGCCGAGCATGCCACGGATGCTGCCGGCGAATGACGAGCGATCAGCGGGGATCGCCGGGCGCTGGCCTGAATACCCCGCATTCTGACCCTTTCGGCATAGATGCCGATGGTCTTACATTGACCGCGAAGATTGCCCTCGCGCTGGTTGCCCTTTGCGCACCGGTGTTCGCGGCGCTGACTTTCGAACTCGATTTCACGATGAACCCCACCCGCAGCCTTTCACTGCCGGTGCTGGCCATTGAGCTCACCCTGATCGTGGTCGCGCGGATCGACGGATTCCGGTTCGTGCCCGCGCTACGGGCAATGCCGCGCGGGGTTCTGATAGCTCTGAGCGTCTGGGCGGTCGGCGGAACACTGGCGAGCGTCATGGCGGCTAACCCTTCTCCTGCACGGATATTCTTCGCGTTCTCCCTTCTGCATGTGCTGCTGGCGATTGCCCTGTGGGACCGGTTTTCGAGCAGCTGGAAAGCGCATCGCGGCCTGTTTCTCGCCGCTTTGACCGGCAGCCTGCTGGCCTATGTCGCCATCACACAGGTGGTGACAGCGGTGCTCTACACCAGCCCCGTTTTCAACTGGGACCAGTTCGGCGTCGGCGTCGTCAATATCCGCCATCTGGGCTTTTACGGCGTGGCATTGGCAGGCCTCGGCATGGGGTATGTCGCCAGCCGCAAACTACAGAGCCAATGGTGGCCCGGCCTACTCGTCGCTGCGACCGGTTTCTATTTCGTCGCATGGACCGGCGGACGCTCGCCTTTTCTCTCGGTCTTCGTCACGCTGTTTCTGCTGGTCGCCATCATGGGGCCGGGCGCGCGTCTGAAAGTCACCGGCGCGCTTCTGGCTGTGGCTGCGCTGGTGATGCCCGTCTCGCTGGTGACCGCCCCGCCCAACCCGCTTTACGGTCTGGAAAGCATCATCGGGCGCGTGACACCCGATGCCGAAGCTCCCCCGGACCAGAATTCGGTCAGCCACCGCACGGAGATCTGGGCCGATACGCTGGAGAAGGTAATCGAGCGCCCGATCATCGGCCACGGCCAGTCCAACTGGAGCAAGCAGGTCGAGTCCTCGCGCGGCCAGCACGCCCATCCGCACAATCTGGTGATGCAGGTTCTGTACGATTGGGGGCTTGTGGGCGCGCTTGCCCTGCTGGCGCTGGGCCTGATGGCGCTGTGGCGCGTGCGCCGATGGGTTGCCCATCGGCGTGATCTCGCTTTGCCCGCAATAGGCGGGATCGCCTGCCTGCTGGTCATGTCGATGGCGGACGGCCCGTTCTTCTTCGCCTTCCCGCAATTCGTGGTCGCGGTGTGTGTGGCGGTGCTCGCGTCTATCCGGACCGATAGCGCTGGCGACGGTCAGCCTTCCCGTCAGCCTTCGTAAAACAACTCGCTGGCGACGCCGCCATAGTTCTCGCCCGCCCCGACATCGACCGCTGACGGCGAGCCTGCGATGCATGTCCTTTTGCCGATTGTCTCGCCGCCGCGCACGACCATAACACCGTCGGTGATCTCAGGGTTGTTCGGTTCGCCGGGTTCGAAATTGGTGCGCACGATGCGGCTGAACACGATGTAGCGCGTGTCGCCATTGCTGAACGCGATCTGCGCTTCGCCGCCACCCGAATAGGGCACGCTTGCGAACTTCCCGTTGTCGAGAGTGATCTCGGCCACTTCATTGCCGAAGCGATATTGGGCGTTCCCGTCCTTGCCACAGACAGCGATCTGCTTGCCGCCCTTGGCATCGCAGGAGAACAGGGTTTCCTCGCCGTCCTGGCACGCTACCGGCTGCGCTCCGTCGTCTTCCTGCGCCGTGTCGGACACATCGTCAGAAGCACCGTCAGCAGCATCTTCGGGCGCGGCTTCGTCGGACCTTTCGTCCGGTTCCGCACCGTCCTCGACGACTGCCAGTTCGGGCGAACCCAGGACCGATTCGCTATCGGTCACATCCCCGCCGCAGGCCGCCAGAGCCAGCACGCTGACCATTGCAAATGCTGTTCTCATTTCTTGTCCCCTGCTGCTGCCTTCTTCTTTTTCATCGTGTCGTGGAAGCGATCGGCCCAGCCGGGCTTCACCGATTGCTCCGAGCGTTCCATTCTGAGCTCGCCATCACCCACATCGCGGGTAACGGTGCTGCCCGCTGCGACAATCGCATCTGCGCCGATATTCACCGGCGCGACCAGCGCGCTGTTCGATCCGATAAAGGCCCGTTCGCCAATCACGGTCTGGTATTTGAAGTAACCGTCGTAATTGCAGGTGATTGTGCCCGCACCGATATTTGCGCCTGCGCCGATTTCCGCATCGCCCAGATAGGTCAGGTGGTTGGCCTTCGCGCCCTCGCCCAGAACGGCCTTCTTCATCTCGACGAAATTGCCGATCTTCGCGCCCTTCTTCAGCACGGCACCGGGCCGCAGACGGGCGTATGGGCCAACTTCGCAGCCCTCGCCCAGCGTCGCGCCCTCCAGATGGCTGAAGGCGCGAATGGTGCAGCCATCGGCCACGGAAACGCCGGGGCCGAACACCACATTGGGTTCCACCACCACATCGCGCCCCAGCTGCGTATCGTAGCTGAAGAACACCGTCTCGGGCGCTTTCAACGTCACCCCGTCGGCCATCGCGTCTTCACGGCGCAGCTCCTGCCACTGGGCCTCTGCCCGGGCGAGCTCGCTGCGGCTGTTGATGCCCTGCACTTCGTCTGGCGCATCGGTGGTGACGGCGGCGCAGGTGCGGCCATCGGCCAGCGCGATATTGACGATGTCGGGCAGATAATATTCGCCCTGCGCATTGTCGTTGGTCACCCGGTCGAGCAGCGCGAACAGTTCGTCCGCCTTTGCCGCCATGAGGCCGGAATTGCACAGGGTGCAGGCGCGCTCTGCTTCGTCTGCGTCCTTGTATTCCACCATTTTGGAGATTCGGCCCTCGGCGTCGGTCAGCACGCGGCCATAGGCGCCCGCATCCTCCGGCTCGAACCCAAGCACGACCGCTGCCGGAGCATCGCTTCCCTCCAGCCGGTCGAGCATCGCCTGCATCGTTTCCGGCCGCACGAAAGGCACATCTCCATACATCACCAGCACCGCACCGGTGAAGCCGGTCAGCGCCTCACGTGCCTGCTGCACCGCGTGACCCGTGCCGTGCTGCGGTTCTTGCAGGCAGGTCTTGGCGCTGTCGCCCAGGGCTTCTTCCAGCTGCTCGCGCCCCGCGCCGACGACCACCACCTTGTGCGCAGGCGACAGCGCATCGACGGATGCCATCAAATGGTGGAGCATCGAGCGCCCGGCAATCGGGTGCAGCACCTTGTGCAGGTCGCTTTTCATGCGGGTGCCCTTGCCCGCGGCAAGGATGACGGCGGCAAAATCAGTCATGCGAACTCCTGTTATGCGCCCCCTTTGCCACCCTTTCCTTGCGGAATGAAGTCGCTTCCGGCACGCCGCCCCGCATGACCGACCACATAACCACCCACATCACCGATATTCCCTTCGCCGCCATCGGCTTCGATCTCGATGGCACGCTGCTCGATACCTTTCGCGATCTGGGCGAAGCGGTGAACCACGCGCTGAAACTGGGCGGGTTCGATCCGGTGCCGGTAGACAGCAGCAAGGATCTGATCGGCGGCGGCGCGAAGATCATGCTGAGCCAGGCGGTCGATGCGCAGGGCGGAATGGAGCGCGATGAATCTCACGCGCTGTATAAGCAGATGCTGGCCTATTACGCAGAGCACAACGCGGTCCATTCGCGGCCCTATCCCGGCGTGATCGAGGCGCTGGACCAGCTCGCCGCGCAGGATGTGAAAATGGCCGTGGTCACCAACAAATTCGAAGAGTTCGCCCGCAGCGTGCTCACCCAGCTGGACCTGGCCGACCGCTTCGTGACCATCATCGGCGGCGACACGATGGGCAAGGGAAATGCCAAGCCTGCGCCCGACCCGGTGATCGAGGCGCGCAAAAGATGCGAAGCGGCAGGCGCGCAAGGCCGCTTCGCTTTTGTCGGCGACAGCACCTATGACGTGAACGCCGCGAAAGCAGCCGGTGTGCCGGTCGTCGCCGCCGCCTATGGCTATTGCGACAAGCCCCCGCACGAGCTGGGCGCGGACGCGGTAATCGAACGATTCGATCAATTGTTGCCCGCACTCGCAGCATTGTAACAACGTTTCGCCGCCCTGCCCCTACGGCACGGCCCCTCGCCTGTTACGCTGTTGCAACGCACCATAATACCTGCCACCCAGCGCGGGATTGACGGACACGTAAGGTTCCGTCTTCCGACATTTCATTACCCATTGCGGAGAGAAAACCATGACCATTTCGTTCAAAGACAAAGTCGCCATCGTCACCGGTGCAGGCGGCGGCCTGGGCCGTGAATATGCCCTCGAACTCGCCCGCCGCGGCGCGAAAGTTGTCGTCAACGATCTGGGCGGCGCGCGCGACGGCACCGGCTCCTCCGATGCAGCAGCCGAAGTGGTTGCAGAAATCGAGAAAATGGGCGGCGAGGCGATGGCCAATGGCGGCTCCGTCACCGAATACGACCAGATGGAAAAGATGGTCGCCGACGCCAAACAGAAATGGGGCGGCGTCCATGTGCTGATCAACAATGCCGGTGTCCTGCGCGACAAGAGCTTCGTGAAGATGACGCCGGAAGACTTCGAATTCGTTGTCAAAGTTCATCTGACCGGCAGCGCGTTCGCCACCAAGGCATGCTGGGAAACCTTCCGCGAGCAGGCCTATGGCCGCGTTCTGATGACCGCCAGCAGCACCGGCCTGTTCGGCAATTTCGGCCAGGCCAATTACGGCGCGGCAAAACTCGGCCTCGCCGGTCTGACCAAGACGCTGCAGATCGAAGGCGCGAAGTACAACATCAAGGTCAACACGCTCTCGCCCGTCGCCGGCACGCGGATGACGGAAGACCTGTTTCCCGAAGAAGCGTTCAAACTGTTCGCCCCTGAAAACGTCGCCCCGGCGGCCGTTTTCTTGGTCAGCGAAGATGCCCCGTCCAACGCTATCGTCGGTGCGGGCGCAGGCGGTTTCCACTCGGCCTGGACCGTCATGAACGACGCCGTCTGGCTGCCCGAGGACCAACGGACGGTCGAAGGCTTCGCGGAAGCCTGGGACAAGATCAGCGACTTCTCCAATCTGGTCGCTCCGCAGTCCGGCTCCGAGCAGTCGGGCGCCATCCTGACCGCAATGCAGAAAGTGACCGGCACCGGCCCCGACAGCGCGCGGGGCTAACGCTTTCAACGCAGCCTCGCAGGCTGTGTTGACAGACTAACACACAAGGCCCATCCCTCGCGTCGAACCGAGGGATGGGCCTTTATGTATTCGCAGGACGAGATCAATTCAGCGGTCGCCGCCGGTGCACTGACACAGGAGGCGGCCGACGCTCTGCGCGCCCATGCCGAAGCCATGCGCGCGCGGCCTGTCACCGACGAAGAGCATTTCCGCCTCGTCAACAGCTTCAACGATATCTTCGTGGCGATCGGAATCGTGATCCTGCTGGTGGCGGCGGGCGCCATCGGGCAGGCGATCAGCGAAGCGATTTTGCCCGCTCCCAGTTGGCCAAGCGGCAATGTGGCAGACGAGGAATATGCAAGGATCACCGCCGATTATTACAGATCCGATGGCCTCGAACTGGCGCTAGCGGGAGTGTTCGTCGCCGCCGCCAGCTGGCCCCTTGCCGAATTTTTCACCGGCAAACGGCGTATGGCGCTGCCGAGCATCCTGTTGCTGGTGGCGTTTGTCGGCGCGGTTTTCACCGCATCGTTCGGCACCGGCCAGTTCCTTTCCCATTCGAACGAAGACGCAGCTGCCGCTGTGTTTGTCCTGGGCAGCGGATTGATAGCGCTGGCTGCGGCGTGGCTACACTGGCGGCGCTTCAAGGTGCCGATCACGGTTGCAGCAGGAGCAGCAGCGCTCGCGGTGAGTTTCCTCGGCCTGATCGGGCTGGTGCTGGAATTGACGGTCGGGGTCCAAGGCGACGACTGGATGCTGCCCGTCATATTTGTCGCTGGCGTGGCAATCTTCATCGCCGCGATGCGCTGGGACATGAGCGATCCGGAGCGTGCTACCCGCCGCGCCGATGTCGCCTTCTGGCTGCATCTGTTGGCCGCACCGATGATCGCGCATCCGGTGTTCACGGCGACGGGCGTTATCGAGAACAACGCAGAAGTCGGCGTGCTCGGCGCATTGGCAGTGGTCGCGATCTATATCGTCTTCGGGCTGGTCGCGCTGGCGATTGACCGGCGCGCGCTGCTGGTCTCCGCGCTGATCTACGTGCTGGCCGCGCTCGCTTTCCTGTTCGACCAGTTCGGCGCGGTGGAACTGACCTTTGCCCTGACCGCGCTGGTCATCGGCTCGGCCTTGCTCACCCTCTCGGCCTATTGGAGCCCGATCAGGCGCACGATTGTGGGCGGATTGCCGGAGAATTTGCAGGCGAAACTGCCAGCTATTGCGTGATCGCGAAGAACACCATTCGCCCTGAGCCTGTCGAAGGGCTGCCCTACTTTTAGCGGTGCGCTACAAGAAAAGGACGGTCCTTCGACAAGCTCAGGACCAGCGGGAAAAGGGCTATTGCCAAAAATTAACCCTCGACCGCCTTCACCAGCCGCCGTTCCATCGGGGCGAGCACGCCTTGCAGTTCATGTCCGCGCTTCAGCACTTGGCCGTGTTCGCCGAACAGGGTCCACATGCCCTGTCGTCCCCGCAGCGAAGGGCGTTTCTCCACCCGTGCCTGCGGGCGCTCGGCGGCGCGGCGGAACGCGGCAAACACCGCTGCATCCTTGGTGAATTCCATGGCGTAGTCGCGCCATTCGCCTGCCGCGACCATGCGGCCATACAGGTCCATAATGCGCTGCAATTCTTCGCGCGCAAAGCCGACCTGATCCGCGCGGTTTTGCGGGAAGGCGACAACGGAACCTGTTTGCGACGCGCCGGGGCTGGAGACCATCAGTCGGCGGTTCCGCTGCGCAGGGAAGGATTGGTGCTAGATGCGGTGGAATCGTCAGGCAGCCGCGCCACCTTAAGCGCCTCCAGTTCTGCCTTCAGGGCATCGAGATCGGCCTCCAGCGCCTGCACCCGGCGCGTACCCTCGGCGACTTTCTCGCCAAACTGCTCCTCGCAAGGATCATCGCACGGTGTCCCGTAGGGCAGGAACTCCTTCAGCCAATCCTCTGCCGGGACCAGCGTGCTGCGCGCCTTCAGCCCGATCATCGTCGCGCCTTCGGGCACTTCGTCGGTCACCACGGCATTCGCGCCGATGCGGGCGCGCTTGCCCACCATAATGGGGCCGATGACCTGCGCGCCGGAGCCGATGATCACATTGTCCCCGATGGTCGGGTGGCGTTTGCCGCCCACGCCATTGGTCGGGTTGGTCCCGCCCAGCGTCACGCATTGGTAAATCGTCACATCATCGCCGATCACCGCCGTCTCGCCGATCACCGTGAATCCGTGGTCGATAAAGAAATTCTTGCCGATCTTGGCACCGGGATGGATGTCGATAGCGGTCAGAAACCGCGAAAAATGGTTCACGAAGCGGGCGAGGAAATACATCTTCGCCTCGAACAGCCAATGCGCCACGCGGTGCAGGCCCAGCGCCAGCACGCCGGGATATAGCAGGATTTCCCAGCGCGAGCGCGGGGCCGGATCGCGCGCGCGAACCGAGTCCAGATAGGATGTCAGACCTCTGAGCATGGGCACCTCACGAAGCTGAATCTCCCACTTTTGCGTGTGATACGCAAGCTTGTCACAGCAGCCGCGCCTGTTCCGGGCCCTGCACAGCGTCCAGCGCATCGCGCCAGATACCCATGGTCGGCGCGGTCTTGCGTTCAAGACTTAGCCGGTCGATTGCCGCCACCACCCGCTCGATTTCAGCGAAACTGCGGGTAATGCGCGGCACCAGATAGGTAAGCGCGCCTTCGCCCAGCGCAAGGCCGCGCTGGCTGGCGTGAATCTCGATCAGGTCGGCCAGCATCGCATCATCGGGCTGCCCGATCTGCAGATGGAGCGCAGCGCCAAGCCGCGAACGCAGGTCGGGCAGAGTGATCTCCCACTCCTCCCCGTCCGCGATCAGCAGCAGCTTCTCGCCTTGCTCCTGCGCCCGGTTCCAGCGGTGAAACAGTTCGGTCTCGTCCCAATCATCCGCGCCATCGATCACCACCCCGCCGCTTTGCGCAAACCACCGGCCCAGCAGCGATTTGCCGGAGCGCGGCGGGCCGGTCAGGATCGCTGTGCCGAACGGCCATGGCGAGGGATCGGCCAGAGCCTCCGCCGCCCGCTGGTTCGCCGGGCCAAGGGCAATGCGCGCAGGCTCCCCCTCGCTTTGGAGCGAGAGGGGCAGCGCAATTTGCGTATGCTGGGCCACAGGCGACGCCTCCGCGCCTAGCGACTGATGGCGAGCGCGTTGCTCCCCTGCCGCACAGTGAACCCGCGTGCGGCCAGCGCCTGCGCCAGTTCCGACAGCGAACCGCCATAGGTCACGCTCATCACCGAGGTACCGCCAATCGCTAGCGAGGATGTTGCCGCGCCGCGCACCCCGGGTGTGGAGCGAACAGCGGCCAGCGTCCCGTCAATCGTGTTGGCATCAGGCGTGGCGAACTGGACCACGAAAGAGGAGACGACGACCGGCGCGGCGGTGGGTGCGGCGGTCGGCTGCGCGGTTGGCTCGGCGGGACGCGCGGCTGCATCGCGCTCAGCCTGCTCGGCCCGGCGCTGCGCCGCAGCAGCCGCTTCGGCTTGCCGGCCTGCGTCGATCAGGCGCTGGATCGCCGGGTCGATGCTGCCACCCGACTGGTTGAGCGTGGGGTCGGGCTTCAATCGCCCGTCCGCCAGCGCGGCCTCGTAAATCGTGTCGAACCGCTCGATTGCCTTATTGTACATCGCGGGGATCTGGCGCGGATTGGCTACGCGCAGTGTAAACCCGTCGAGATAGGTGTTGTCGGGGCCATAGCGGGCGATGAAGCGCGCCGTCACCGGGCCGCCGGGATATTCGTGGTCCAGCTTCGCAATCGCGACGATCACATCGGACGCGCCGAACTGGTTCAGGATATTGCGCCACCATGCGCGGCTGCGGCGGTTGATCTGGCCAGCCGTCACCAGCAGCGAATCACCGCCTGCGCCGGAGGGGCGCACATAGTCGATCTTGCTGGAACCGGCCTGATACTCCGCCCATGCGCGCTGCCAGTCATTGCGCTGCTCGTAAATCAGCTGCGTTCCGCCGGTGACGGTCAGCGGGACCAGCAGCATCGGCGCAGATCGCGCGCGCTGTCCGCCACGGCCGAGATATCCCCCTGCCCGCGCGCGGTCGAAAATGATCCCAAGCGTCGCGACATAGCGGCGCGGGCCGACCCGTTCCCGCTCGATCACCACAGCCGAAACCAGCGATTGCAGCTGGCCGTCCGAAAGCGACGGTCCGCCGATCTTGGCCCAGGCCTGCCGCTGCGCATCGCGCCAGCCTTTGGCCCGCGCGTCTTCCGGATTGCTGCCGCTGACATCGACCTCGATCCCGCCGACATCGATATCGGTGCTCGCCACCACGGCTGATATGCCCCGGTCGCCTTCCACCTGCGCGCCGACCATTGTCGGGCCAGCGATCAGGGCGAGCACGAACGCAAAGGCCAATGCAGCCAAAACGAGTGTCACGCGGACGGGCGGAAGAGAAAATTGCCGTGTCATGGGGAAAACCATGCGCCTTTTGCCGAAAGCCCCGTGCGATTCCAAGCGCGAATGCGTAAAGGCGTGGACATGACCGGGGAAGAAACAGACCGCACCGCCGAAAATGGCAGCTACACCTACGCTCAGGCGGGTGTTTCCATCGAAGCGGGCAACGCGCTGGTGAAGGCCATTGGGCCGCTGGTGAAGGCCACCGCGCGCCCCGGCGCAGACGCCGATATTGGCGGTTTCGGGGGCTTTTTCGATCCTAAAGCGGCGGGTTTCAAGGATCCGTTGCTGGTCGCCGCGAACGATGGTGTGGGCACCAAACTGAAACTCGCCATCGATCATGACCGGCACGAAGGCGTCGGCGTCGATCTGGTGGCAATGTGCGTCAACGATCTGATCGTCCAGGGCGCAGAGCCGCTGTTTTTCCTCGATTACTTCGCGACGGGCAAGCTGGAGAACGGCGTGGCCGAGCGCGTGGTCGCCAGCATCGCAGGCGGATGCAAGGAATCGGGCTGCGCGCTGATCGGCGGCGAAACGGCGGAAATGCCCGGTATGTACGGCCCGGGCGATTACGATCTGGCGGGCTTTTGCGTAGGAGCAGTCGAGCGCGGGGAGCAGCTGACGGGCGAGAAAGTCGCACCCGGCCATGCGCTGCTGGGCCTCGCTTCCTCCGGGGTCCATTCCAATGGCTTTTCGCTCGTCCGGCGGCTGGCGGCGGACAAGGGCTGGAAATTGGACCGCCCGGCCTTGTTTGACAGCGATGTGCTGCTGATCGACGCGCTGCTGGCCCCGACCCGCATCTATGTCAGCAGCCTGCTGCCCGCCATTCGCGCGGGCGAAGTGGACGCGCTGGCGCATATTACCGGCGGCGGATTGCTGGAGAACATCCCCCGCGTGCTGCCCGATGGCGCGCATGCGGTGGTGGAGGCCGATGGCTGGGACCAACCGCGCCTGATGGCGTTTCTGCAGGCGCAGGGCCAGATCGAGCCGGAAGAAATGGCCCGCACCTTCAATTGCGGGGTCGGCATGGTGCTGGCAGTGACGCCGGAGAATGTCGGCGCAGTGACACAGCGCCTGGAAGCAGCGGGCGAGATCGTGCTGCGTGTCGGCGAAGTGATCGCGGGCGACAAGGGCTGCACGGTGCGCGGGTCGCAGGGCACTTGGTCGGCCAAATCGGCTTGGGAAGCGACCCATCTTGGCTGATACGCCGAAAGCAAAGGTTGCTGTGCTGGTCTCCGGCACCGGCACCAATATGGCGGCGCTGCTCTATGCCAGTCGCCTGCCGGGCGCGGCTTACGAAATTGTGCTGGTTGCCAGCAACGATCCGCAGGCAGGCGCGCTGGCGCTGGCCGAGGCGGAAGGCGTCCCGACCTTCGCGCTGAGCCACAAGGGCATGGACCGCGCCGACCACGATGCGGCGATGGACGCAGCGATCCGTGAGAGCGGTGCGGAATTTGTCGCGCTGGCTGGGTATATGCGTATCCTCGGCGATGAAATCGTCGGCCGATGGGCGGGCCGGATGCTCAATATTCACCCGTCCCTGCTGCCGCTCTACACCGGTCTTGAGACACACAAGCGCGCGATCGAGGCGGGCGACAGCCATGGCGGCGCCTCGGTGCATCTGGTGATCCCCGAGCTCGATTCCGGCGAAGTGCTGGGGCAGGTCCGCGTGGCGATCCAGCCGGGCGACACGCCCGCCACGCTCGCCGAGCGGGTCAAGCTGGCCGAGCACCAGCTCTACCCGCGCATATTAAGCGACTACGTTTCTCGCGGATACGACGCAGACTATCTTTATGCACGCGTGGCGGAACTGGCGCTGGCTCTGCCGGAAGCCGAGGAGAAAATCAGCCACGGTTCGCCGGGATTCAGAACAGGCGGCAAGAGCGGCAAATTCTTCGCCCACTTCAGCGACCAGCACCACGGCGTACCGCATATCTCCGTCCTCGCCAAAACCAGCGGGCAAGACGAATTGCTGGACCTGATCGAGCGCGACCCCGACACATTCTACAAACCCGCCTATTACGGCGCGAGCGGCTGGGTCGGCATAATACTGAACCGGCCGGGATGCGACTGGGACCAGGTCGCCCACTGGCTGGAACGCAGCTGGGCAAGCGTCGCGCCCAAGCGGCTGACGAAACTGAGGGATGCGGCGGCGGAGTTTTGAGGGCTGCTGGCGATTTGATCGCTGGCATCGATCGCTTGTCCCCTTTCTCAAGCGAACATTGACGCAGGAATCCTTATCGGCCAGCTTCTTCCGGCCTCCCCAACAGTCAGGATTGCCAATCATATGCACGTGCTTCTGCTTGATGGTCATCCTGACGAAGGTCGGTTTTCCTCTCACCTGCTCCAGCAGTACGAGGACGCTTTGCCGGAAGGTACGACCGCTGAGAGGATTGCTGTTCGAGACATGGATTTCTCGCCGATCTTGCGGTTCGGATATGCAAAGCGCGTGGAGTGGGAGCCGGATGTGGCCAATCTGGCGAGGCAAATCGACGAATGTGATCATCTGGTGGTCAGCTTCCCGATGTGGTGGGGTAGCGAGCCTGCCGAGCTCAAGGGCTTGCTCGACCGTGTGCTCCTGCCCGGCTTCACATTTGCCTATCATTCCGACGATCCCTGGTGGGACAGGTACATGGAAGGCCGTTCTGCGGATGTGATCGCAACGATGGATACACCGCCATTCTTCTTGCGCCTCGGCTACGGCAATGCGTTGATCAAACGATGGAAGCGCCAGATTCTGGGTTTCTGCGGTTTCAAGCCGGTGCGGTTTCTGGCTTGTGGTCCCATCAAGAACGGCAGTGCAGAGAAGCGTGCCGATAAATGGGAAAAGCAGATCCAGCGAATGGCTCGATCAATCCGGCCTGCGTCTGCGGACAAGAAGCAACTTCGTCTCGATAGCTTCCTCAATCGAAAGAGAGCTCGTTAGGCCTTCCGTTTCGACCAAGATTGGTGCGCTGGCCTAGCGTCCGCTTTCCCGCTCCATCGCAGACACAAAAAAGGCCGCCGGATCGCTCCGACGGCCTCTCGTTTTGTCAGGGCTCAATCGCCGTTCAGCCGACGATTTCTTCCGGCTTGAAGAAGAAGTCGATTTCGATTTTCGCGTTCTCTTCGCTGTCGCTGCCGTGGACGGTGTTCTCGCCGATCGACAGGGCGTGTTCCTTGCGGATGGTGCCGGGTGCGGCTTCTTCAGGATTGGTTGCGCCCATGATGTCGCGGTTGCGGGTCACGGCGTCTTCGCCTTCCAGCACCTGCACGACCACCGGCTCGCTCATCATGAAATCGACCAGCTCGCCGAAGAACGGACGCTCGCTGTGCACGGCGTAGAAGCCTTCGGCCTGTTCGCGGCTCATGTGGATGCGCTTGGAAGCGACGACGCGCAGGCCGGCATCTTCCAGCATCTTGGTGACAGCGCCAGTCAGGTTGCGCTTGGTGGCATCGGGCTTGATGATCGAAAAGGTGCGGGTAACCGCCATGGGAATTTCCTTCAGGTTTTTGGGTGGGGATTTATGGCCTGCGCCCTTACTGGCATGGGCGATGGGCGGCAAGCCTTGTCAGCAGGTGCGCGGATCAGGATACCGGCTCACGATCCGAGTGCGGGACCTTCTGCCTTGCCTATGATATACAGCTGGACGGCCGTGGCGCTGCGGGTCTCGGGGGCATCGTCGGCGTTTTCGCCTTCCTCTTCCTCGTCCTCCGGCGGCGGCGGAGCGCGGGTTCCGTCTTCGAGAAACAGCGCCCTAGCCGCGTGCATAGTGATCCGGCTGCGATCCGGCCCGATGGCGATATATGTCACGGCATCCTCTCCGCCCAGATCGAGCGCCGGATTCAGCCCCGCTTCCGCCGTCGCATTGCGGTAGAACGCGGCGACTTCCGCAGGAGACTGGTCGCTGGTCATCTCGACCAGCGCGATGCGCAGGCCTTCGGGCGAGGCAACATGGGTTGCCAGCGTGACTTCCGCGCCCGGCAGGATCGGGATGGCGATGGGCAGCGGAGCGGCAATGGCAGGGCCGGAGAGCATGGTCGCCTCTCCCCCCTCAACCGGCGCCCGGGCGGTGATAGTGCCGGCCTCAAGGTCTTGCTCATAGATGCCGGTCTCGCCGCCGGAATTGCCATCGCAGGCCGCCAGCATGAGGCCCGCCAAGAGGGGCACAGCGGCCGTGCGCATAAGGCGGTTCAACCGAGGCGTTGCCACCGGCCACCCTCCTGCTTGAGGAAATTCTTCTCCAGCCCTTCTTCACCCGAGAAGGCCTTCCACAATTCGCGCGCAGCCTGCCTCCGGTCCTCGCCGAACAGCAGCATCACCCGTTCAAACCCGCGCGCTTCCTCGCGCCAGATGCCGTCGGCCAACATGGCAAAGGTCGCTTCATTGGCGCTGGTGGTCGTCTCGCCCAGCAGAATCGGCTGGCGCGCGGCGTTGCTGTCTGAAGCGCCGCCATGGGCGAGGAAGGCATCGCCCTCCCGCTCCCACAAGGCACGGTCCAGTTTTGCGCGCAGATCGGCATCCTGCGCGGCAATGCTCAGCCGCTTGCCCGCCTCCAGCGTTTTGCGCGCCAGCAGCGGGGCGACCACCTCCACCGGGTCGGCATCAAGCAAGTAGAAATCGACTCTCACGTCTTGGTCTTAGCCGAACGGCGGCAGCGCTCGGAACAATATTTGACATTGTCCCAGTCGCGCTCCCACTTCTTGCGCCAGTTGAACGGCAGTTCGCATTCCGCGCAGATCTTGCTCGGCAAGTCGCCCTTCTTGCGCATCTTGGCCATTCTTGCTGCCTACCGCTTCGCTACTTGAGGCACGGGATCGGTTTTCAGCTTTCCAGCGTGTCGCGCACATATCGGTCGATCAGGCGCACGCCGTAACCGGTTGCGCCCTTGCCCCAGGTGCGGCCCGGCTTGTCGGCCCAGACCATGCCCGCAATGTCGCAATGCGCCCACGGGCGATCATCGGTGATGAAGCGCTGCAGGAACTGCGCCGCCGTGATGGAGCCTGCCCCGCGCGGGCCGACATTCTTGATATCGGCAATCGGGCTGTCGATCAGCTTGTCGTATTCCGGGGTCAACGGGAAACGCCACAGCTTGTCACCCACGGATTTGCCAGCTGCCAGCAGCTTGCCCGCCAGTTCGTCATCATTGGAGAACAACCCGCCATGCTCGCTGCCCAGCGCGATGATCATCGCGCCTGTCAGCGTGGCAAAATCGACGATGGCGACGGGATCGTATTCCTTCTGCGCCCAGTGCAGCGCATCGCACAGGACCAGGCGGCCTTCTGCGTCTGTGTTGATCACTTCGATGGTCTGGCCGGACATGCTGGTGACGACGTCACCGGGCAATTGCGCGCGGCCATCGGGCATGTTTTCGACCAGACCGACCACGCCGATCACGTTCGCCTTCGCCTTGCGCTTGGCCATGGCGAGCATCGCGCCGGTGACAGCGCCCGAGCCGCCCATGTCCCACTTCATGTCTTCCATGCCGGCAGCAGGTTTCATGCTGATGCCGCCAGTGTCGAAGGTCACGCCCTTGCCGACAAACACCGTCGGCCGCTCGCCCGCGTCGCCGCCATTCCAGCGCATGGCAAGCAGGCGCGATTCGCGCTCGGACCCGCGCCCGACGCCCAGCAGCGCGCCCATGCCCAGCTTTTCCATATCGTTATCGTCGAGGATGGTCAGCTCGACGCCCGTCCCCTCGAATGCCGCTTGCGCCTTCTCGACGAAGCTGACGGGATAGACCTTGTTGGCCGGTTCAGTGACCAGCATACGGGTGAACTCCACCCCGTCGGCCACGGCAGCGGCATCGGCCAGAGCGGCATCGCTGCCCTCCGGCGCGCCGACCACCACAACTTTGACGAGGGAGCGCTTCTGGTCCTTCTTCATCGTCGTGCGATGTTCGTCATAGCGCCAGCTGCGCAGACGCAGGCCGAGCAGCAATGCGCCCAATCCGGCAGCATCGATCGGCGATCCGCCCGCATCCAGCACCAGCGTGTCGACACCGCTGGCGAAATATTTTGCGCCCAGCGCCGAACCGGCTTTCTCCAGATTGCCCAGACGGTCCGCCGCATCGGCTTTGCCTGCACCGGCCAGCGCCAGCCGGACAACCTTGCCATCACGCTCCACAAAGCTTTCGAACACCTGCCCCGCACCGCCGCGGAACCGGGCTGCGGCTGCGCCTTCACTGACCGTGCGCTCCAGATCGCCGGGGATTGCACCGTGATCGACCACTTGAGTCAGCAGGGAAATGTCGTCGGGAAGCGTGTCGGCAAAGGTGATATTCATAAAAGCTCCGCAAGAGATCGAGATATGGGGCCAATTGGGATCAGCGATATGATGGCCCGACGCACGTCCAAACGCATAGTGGGGCGCACGGTTTCAAACCCGATTGCGATTAGGCGGGCACGGTGCGATAGGCAAGCCATGGTGCCACCCCACAGCCATCTGCCCCCATGCGAGAAACGCACCAGCCGCTTGTCGGGCCACGGGCTGGTGTCCGCCGGTCTTGCCGCAGGGCTCGCAGTCGCTCCGGTGACCGGCCTGTCAGCGCAAGAGGATGCGCAGCTGCCACCCGCAGACGAACTGGCCCCGGCCGGGCAGGATGCCGTCACAATTGCCCGCCTCCAGCCGGAAGACCCCGCGGCTGACTTGCCGCCCGTGCCCGAAGGCGAAGTGGCGTTCGAGGCGGACCGGGTCAGCTACAATTCCAACAATGACAGCGTCACCGCCACCGGCAGTGTGGTGGTCCGCAATGGAGTGCGCACCGTCACCGCCAGCGAGGTGGTGTGGAACCCCGATACCGGCGAAATCGTCGGGACGGGCGATGTCCTGCTGTCCGAAGGCGATCGCTCCGTGCGGGCCGACACGGTTATCTGGAACCGCAATACCGGCGCGATCACCGGCTCCGGCGATGTGCGCTTCGTTGATGAGGACGGCAACCAGCTCTACACCAGCCGGATAGAACTGACCGAGCAATTTCAGGCCGGGTCGATGGACGATCTGCTGCTGGCCCTGCGCGCCGGCGGGCGGCTTGCGGCCCGTTCCGGCGAGCGCGGGCAAGACGGATCGATTGTGCTGAACCGCGCGGCCTATAGCGGCTGCGCGGTGGTCGATCCCGATGGCTGCGACCGCAGGCCCAGCTGGCGGATAACCGCAGACGAAGTGATCTATTCCCCGCAGGATGACCGGATCCGGTTCTCCGGAGCGTATCTGGAACTCTTTGGCAGACGGCTTGTGCCCCTGCCCGGCCTTGCCGTGCGCACCGATGGCGGGCCTGTCAGCGGCTTTCTGGTGCCCGACCTGCGCATTTCGGAATCCAACGGGGTGGAGGTTTCGGGCAGCTACTACACTCGTCTCGCGCCCAATCGCGATGCCACGCTGACGGGGTATCTGTTCACCGAAGCCCCGCCGATGATCAGCGGCCAGTACCGCCAGATGAACGAGCGCGGCGCGTTTCAGGTGACCGGATACGGCACCTATAGCAGCCGCATTTCCGACTTCACCGGCGTGCCGACCAGCGAGAACGATCTGCGCGGCTATATCTATGCCAATGGCCGCGCCCAGTTCGATGAAAACTGGAGCCTGACAGGCTCCATCCGCGCTGCCAGCGACCGTACCTTCCTGCGCCGCTATGACATCAGCCGCGACGACCGGCTGCGCAGTCTGGTTGAAGTCGAGCGGATCGACCGCGACAGCTATTTGCAGATCGCCGGTTACGCCACGCAAACGCTCATTCTAGGCCGCGATCAGGGACAGGTGCCCCTCGCCCTGCCGGCGATCGATTACCGTCGCCGCCTGAAGGACCCGGTGCTGGGCGGGCGGGTCGAATTACAGGCCAATTCGCTCGCCATCTTCCGCGATCAGGGGCAGGACACGCAGCGGGCCTTCGTGCGCGCGCAGTGGGATATGAGCCGCCTGACCAAGATGGGCCAGGTCGTGCGCCTGACCACGCTGGCGCGCGGCGATGTCTATCACTCGGACGAGAATGCGCTCACCCCCTCGGTACTCTATCGCGGCGATCCGGGCTTTCAGGCCCGCGCCATCGGGCTGGCGGCGGTGGATGTGGAATGGCCGTTTGCAGGCGAGCTGCTGGGAGGAACACAGGTTCTGACCCCCCGCGTGCAAGTGGTTGCGAGCCCGGGCATCAAGAACCTCGCTGTCCCCAATGAGGATGCGCGCGCGATCGATCTTGAAGATTCCAACCTTTTCGCGCTCAACCGATTCCCCGGATATGACCGGATCGAAGACGGCGTGCGCATAACCTACGGGCTCGACTGGCAGCTCAACCGCCCGAACTGGCGCGTGAAAACCACGGTCGGCCAATCCTACCGGCTCGACAAGGACCGCGACATTCTGGTCGACGGGACCGGCCTGTCGGAGCGTCTGTCCGATGTGGTCGGGCGCACCGAGATAAGGTTCAAGGACTTCGTATCCTTCACCCACCGCTTCCGGCTGGACAAAGACAATCTGGCCGTGCGCCGGAACGAGGTCGACACCACTATCGGCACCCGCAAGACATATCTCGAGCTGGGCTATCTGCGGCTCAACCGCGACATCAGCGAATTCGGGCTGGAAGATCTGCAGGACCGCGAGGAACTGCGCGCCGCCGCGCGGGTCTCCTTCGCCAATTACTGGTCGGTCTTCGGATCGGGGATATTCAACCTGACCGACCGGAATGAAGACCCGACCTTCATTTCCGACGGGTTTCAGCCGATCCGCACCCGGCTGGGCGTGGCGTATAATGACGATTGTCTGGAAATGGGCCTGACCTGGCGGCGCGACTTTATCGATCAGGGCGATGCAGAGCGCGGCAACACTTTCCAGATCTATTTCAACATCAGCAATCTCGGCTTCCGCTAACGCCCCCTTACGAGCTATCCAAACGTGAATAGCCCCATCACAGCGATTGGCACGGCACGCGCCATCGGGTAACGGCATTGCAACGCTCAGATAAGGTTCAGCCGCTTTTCGCTAGGGGCAGACTTTATGGACAGGCCCGCTGTGCGGGCAGCATTATTCGGACGATTTATGACCACGACCTTCGCCAATCTCCTTTCCGCAGTGGCCGTTGCCAGCCTTGCCGCGACCCCCGTTGCGCTTCAGGCCCAGGCATCGGCTGTCGCCCCCACTGCCAACCCGCTCGGCCTGCCCGAGACGGTGCAGTTGCTGGGCCAGACCAACCCCAACAATCGCCGGGCAACCGCACGGGTCAATGGCGATGTCATCACCGGAACCGATGTCGACCACCGCGTCGCACTGGTTACCGCTGCCAATGGCAATGCCTCGGCCCTGTCGGGCGACGCATTGCGCCAGCTGCAAATGCAGGTGCTGCGCAATCTGATCGACGAGACATTGCAGATACAGGCTGCCGAAGCGCAGGAAATGCCCATCACCCAAGGCGAGATCGACCGCCAGTACCAGCGAGTCGCCGCGCAAAACTTCGGCACCGAAATCAACAAGATGGATGAGTATCTGACGGGCATCGGCTCGTCGGTGGCTTCGCTCAAGCGCCAGATCGAGGGCGAACTGGCCTGGTCGCGCCTGCTGCGCCGGAACGTCCAGCCCTTCATCAATGTCTCCGAAGAAGAGGTCGAGGACATGATGACGCGGATGGAAGCATCGCGCGGCACGGCCGAATACCGTCTCGGCGAAATCTATCTCTCGGCAACCGATGAAACCGCCGCTGCTGTCGAGCAGAACGGCGTGCGGATCATGGAACAGCTGCGCGATGGCGGCAGCTTTGTTGCTTATGCCCGCCAGTTTTCCGAAGCCTCCACCGCTGCCGTCGGCGGCGATCTCGGCTTTGTTCGTCTGGGCCAATTGCCCCCGGCTCTGGCGACCGTGGCGCAGGAAATGCAACCCGGCCAGCTGGTCGGCCCGATCCGCGTTCCAGGCGGATTTTCGCTGCTCTATCTGATCGACAAGAAGCAGGTGCTGACCGCCGATCCGCGCGACGCCATTCTCAGCCTGAAACAGATCGCCATCGATTTTCCCGAAGGCGTCTCTCAAGACGCGGCCAATTCCCGCGTCACGGCGTTTGGCGAAATGGTCAATTCGATCCGTGGCTGCGGCGATGCAGAACGCGCCGCTGCGACGGTGAATGCCGATGTCGTGACCAACGACCAGATCCGTGTCCGTTCTCTGCCGGAAGCGCTGCAATCCACATTGCTGGAATTGCAGGTGGGCCAATCGACCCCGCCCTTCGGTTCGGTGGAAGATGGCGTGCGCGTGCTGCTGCTGTGCGGCCGTGACGATCCGGAATCGACCAGCGGGCCGAGCCGCGACGAGATGATGGCGCAGCTGACCGAAGACCGTGTCGGCAAGCGCGCCCAGCGTTTCCTGCGCGATCTGCGCAACGACGCTTACATCCAGTACAACTGAGCCGCTGGCGGGCGCTAACCGGACATGGTGGCCCCGCTCGTGCTTTCGATAGGCGATCCCGCCGGAATCGGGCCGGAGCTGGCCGTGCTGGCATGGCATGCGCGCGAGCGCGAGAGCCTGCCAGCCTTCTACGCAGTGCACGGCGCCGGCGTATTGGAGGCTGCTGCCGAGAGGCTGGGCCTGCCACTCGAACTGGCAGCGATTGGCTCTGCGGACGAAGCGGCACAGGCATTTGCAACCGCGCTGCCGGTGATGGGCACAGAAAACGCGGCCTATGCACCGGGCGAACCGGAGCCCGAAGGCGCCAGACTGGCGCTTGCCTCACTGACCGACGCCACCGACGCGGCATTTCGCAGCGAGGCGTCGGGTGTGGTCACTCTGCCGATTGCGAAGGGGCTGCTGGCCGATATCGGCTTTGCTTTTCCGGGCCAGACCGAATTTCTCGCCGCCGCCTGCGGGCTGGAACCCGGCGCATCCGTGATGATGCTGGCCGGGCCCTCGCTCAAGGCCGTGCCGCTGACCGTGCATTGCGCTCTGGCCGATGTTCCTTCCCTGCTAAGCACCGAGCTGATCGTGCGGCGCGGGCAGACCGTGGCGCAGGCTTTGCAGCGCGATTACGGCATCACCGCCCCGCGCATCGCGGTCACTGCACTGAACCCGCATGCCAGCGAAAACGGCGCATTCGGCGATGAAGAAGCGCACATCATCGAGCCCGCCATCGCGCAGCTGCGCAGCGACGGGATCGACGCGACCGGCCCGCATCCCGCCGACGCGCTGTTCGCCCCCCGCACCCGCGCCAGCTTCGATGCGGCGCTATGCATGTATCACGATCAGGCGCTGATCCCGGTAAAGGCGCTCGATTTCGATTCCGGCGTCAATGTCACGCTGGGCCTGCCGATTGTCCGCACCAGCCCCGATCACGGCACCGCCTTCGATATCGCAGGCACCGGACGCGCCGATCCGGGCGCTACCATCGCCGCGATCCGCATGGCCGGCGAAATTGCCGCGCGGCGGGCGAAAGGTTGATGGAAGAAAGAAATCCGTTCGCCCTGAGCTTGTCGAGGGGCCGCTTTTTCTTCTAGCGCTGCGCCAGAAACGAAGGACAATCCTTCGACAAGCTCAGGATGAGCGGTTTGGTAGATTTACCCCCCCTTCGCGACGTCATCGCCCGCCATGGCCTGTCCGCGTCCAAGGCGCTGGGGCAGAACTTCCTGTTCGATGCGCAATTGCTGGACCGGATCGCCGCCATACCCGGCGATTTGCAAGGCAAGGCCGTGCTCGAGATCGGCCCCGGTCCCGGTGGGTTGACCCGCGCCTTGCTGAAAGCCGGCGCGAGGGTGACGGCCATCGAGATGGACACGCGCTGCCTCCCCGCTCTGGCGGAGCTGGAGGAAGCCTTTCCCGGCCAGCTGACCGTGATCGAAGGCGATGCGATGAAGATCGACCACGGCGAGCTGATGGGCGGCGAGCCCTTCGCCGTGGTGGCCAACCTGCCCTACAATGTCGGCACAGCGCTCTTCGTCAAATGGCTCGGCGGTGAAGACTGGCCACCCCAATGGACCTCGCTCACCCTGATGTTCCAGCAAGAGGTGGCCCAGCGGATCGTCTCCCGGCCCGGCACCTCTGCCTATGGACGGCTCGCCGTTCTGGCCCAGTGGCGCAGCGCGGCGAGCCTCGCCATGAAGGTCCACCGCAGCGCCTTCACGCCGCCGCCCAAGGTGATGAGCGCTATTGTCCATGTGACACCGGACATTATGCCCGCAGGCGTATCGGCCAAGATGCTGGAGCAAATCACCGCCGCCGCCTTCGGCCAGCGCCGCAAGATGCTCCGCCAGAGCCTGAAATCGGTGCCCGGCGCAGTTGCGGCCCTCGCCACCATCGGAGTGGACGAAACCCGCCGCGCGGAAACGCTGGGTGTGAGTGATTTCGTCGCGCTGGCACGGGCGCTGGGCTGACCTGGCCAAACGATCCTTAGGGTACGAAAAAAGGGGCCGGTCCAATGGTCAGCGGACCGGCCCTTTATAGGTGCCCGCCAGCGAATCTGGCAGGTGGGATCGCACAGAGAGGTCGGCGGAGCGAATGATCGGGTTCATTCTTCCGCAAACATTCTTTGTAATCGTTCCGGCTCTTCCGATGGTCAGGGGATGCGGGGGCAAGACATGTTCGGATTGTTTGAGCGCAAGCGCGCCCCTCACGAACCGCTGCGTATCGCGGCAGAGGTCGAAATCGCGAAGCCTTGTTCCGAGGTCTACGCGCTGCTCGACTTCGCGGATGAGCGCAATGCCAAGCGGGCGTTAGGCTATGATGTCACATCAATCGGCGACAATCGCTGGCAAATGGTCATGACAAACCTGCCCGACTTCATCTTCCTGTTCGACGTGACCGAAGCCGTCCCCGGCAGGCAGTACACGTTCGATTGCATGGTCGAACCAGCCCTGCCGAACATGGTCCATTCGAGCGAGACCTATACGCTTGAGCGATCGGGCGCGGATCACTGCATGCTCACGCTGCTCAACACGGTCGAACTCAGGCCGGGCATGAAGAAGGCGGAGCGCGAGCAGGAAGTCACAATGCTGGCCGCCTCTACGCAGAGCGCCGTTCTGAAACTCAAGCTGCAGGCCGAACATGGCGCTGCTGCGACCAAGGCGATCGAGAACAATACGCTGCTTTAGCCGCCGTCGAGGCTTCCAGCATCAGCCCGCTGTTTTCAGCCTGCCTTCTTTTCCAGACGCCATTGGTGCAGCAGCGGCTCGGTGTAGCCGCTGGGTTGCTCCACGCCCTTGAATACCAGATCGCAGGCCGCCTTGAACGCGACGCCGTCCCAATTGCCGGTCATCGGCTCGTAAGTCGGATCACCGGCGTTTTGCTCGTCCACCTTGGCAGCCATGCGTTTGAGGCTGTCCATCACCTGTTCCTCGCTCGCCACGCCGTGGAGCAGCCAGTTGGCCATGTGCTGCGAACTGATCCGCAAGGTCGCGCGGTCTTCCATCAGGCCGACATCGTTGATGTCCGGCACTTTGGAGCAGCCCACGCCCGCATCGATCCAGCGCACGACATAGCCGAGCAGGCCCTGCGCGTTGTTGTCCAGTTCCTCGCGCACCTCGTCTTCGGACCAGTTGGTGCCTTCTGCCAGAGGTATGGTGAGGAGGTCGGACAGGCTGGCGATGTCGCCCAGCCCTTTCTGAATTTCGAACACGTCTTCACGGTGATAATGGATCGCGTGGAGCGTTGCGGCAGTGGGTGACGGCACCCATGCGGTGTTCGCCCCGGCGCGCAGATGGCCGATCTTCTCTTCCATCATCTGGCCCATCAGATCGGGCGCGGCCCACATGCCCTTGCCGATCTGCGCGCGGCCCGACAGGCCGTGCTTCAGCCCAATCCCGACATTGCGCGCCTCATACGCCTTCAGCCACGCACTGCCCTTCATCGCGCCTTTGCGCATCATCGGGCCAGCCTGCATCGAGGTGTGAATTTCGTCGCCCGTCCGGTCGAGGAAACCGGTGTTGATGAACACGATCCGGTCGCGAACGGCATGGATGCACGCCGCCAGATTGGCAGAAGTGCGCCGTTCCTCGTCCATCACGCCGACCTTGATCGTGTGCCGCTCCAGACCCAGCAAATTCTCGACCGCATCGAACAGATCATTGGTGAAGGCGCATTCTTCCGGCCCATGCATCTTGGGCTTCACGATGTAGATATTGCCGACCTTGCTGTTGCCGTATTTGGTCAGGCCGCGCACGTCCTGCGCGCTGATGGCGCTGGTCAGCACCGCGTCCATGATGCCCTCGGGAATCTCGCTTCCATCTTCCAGCTGGATTGCCGGATTGGTCATCAGGTGGCCGACATTGCGCACGAACAGCAGGCTGCGACCGGGAAGCGAATGCTCCGCCCCATCAGTGCCGGTGTAGCTCTTATCCCCATTCAGAGCGCGGGTGAGCGTCTTGCCGCCCTTGTCGAAGCTTTCCTGCAGATCGCCCCGGATCACGCCCAGCCAATTGGTGTAGGCGAGCAGCTTGTCCTCTGCATCCACCGCCGCAACCGAATCCTCGCAATCGGCAATGGTGGTGAGCGCGGATTCCAGCACCACATCGCTGATGCCGCTGGGATCGGTCTTGCCGATCGGGCTGTCGGGATCGAACTGCACTTCGATATGCAGGCCGTTGCTCTTGAACAGGCGGCCCTTCGCGGTCTGGCCGACATACTGGCTATCGTCCTTCAGCGGGATGCCGCCGCTGGGATCGCCTAGCGCAGCCCAAGTGCCGCTTGCGAGAGGAACCGCTTCGTCCAGAAACGCCTTTGCCGCCGCGATCACCGCCGCGCCGCGTTCCTCGTCGTATCCGCCCGGCCGCGCGGGCGGCGCGGCCAGCGCATCGGTGCCGTAAAACGCATCATACAGGCTGCCCCAGCGCGCATTGGCAGCGTTCAGCAGGAAACGCGCATTGAGGATCGGCACCACCAGCTGCGGCCCGGCCATGGTGGCAATCTCGGGATCGACCTTGTCCGTGCCGATGGTGAAATCGCCCGGTTCGGGGACGAGATAGCCGATCTCTTCCAGAAATGTGGTGTAGGCGCCAGCATCATGCGGCTGGCCCCGGCGCTCTTTATGCCACGCGTCGATCTGCGATTGCAGGTCCTCGCGTTTGGCCAGCAGCGCGGCATTCACCGGCGCGTATTTATGCACCAAGTCGGAGAACCCCTGCCAGAACGCATCGGCGTCCATCTCCAGCGGCGGCAGCACTTCACTTTCGATGAAACCGGCCAGTGCGGGATCCACCTTCAGGCGGGCTTTGGGCGTAAATTGGGGCATGATTCCTCGCTCAGAATAAAAGCATTTGAAGATGTCTGGGGAGGACGGATGCGCCTATGCGATATGGCAGCGGCGTTTGCAACGCCCGGCAGGGGGCCGAATGCGCCAAGCGGGTTGGACAGGTGCCGCCTGCACGCTAAGCGGTTTGATATGAAACCAATCGAAGGCCCTCTCAACCGCGTCGCACAGTCCGTCGATGGCGCGCAAATGCTTGCCCAGGTAGAGCGGTGGGCGGGAATCAATTCCGGCACCGGCAATCTGGACGGATTGCGCGAAGTGGCTGGCGAATTGTCCGATGCCTTTGCCGCCCTGCCCGGCGAGATCACGCTGGAGGAGCCTGCCCCTGTAACCCAGGTCAATGCCGGCGGGCAGGAAGTCGAAGTCGAATACGGCAAGCATCTGGTCTGCTCTGTGCGCCCGGAAGCCGAACGCCGTTTCATTCTCACCGGCCATATGGACACCGTCTTTCCCGCCAATCACCCGTTCCAGTCGCTGACATGGCTGGATGACGAGGTTCTGAACGGTCCCGGCACCGCCGATATGAAGGGCGGCATCGCCGTCATGCTCCATGCCCTGAAAGCGCTCGAGGGGCTCTCGGCCTGGGAGAAGGTCGGTTATGACGTGATGATCAATGCCGATGAGGAAACCGGTTCGCTCTCCTCTGCCCCGCTGATCGAGCGGCTGGCCAAGGGCAAATACGCCGCGCTGACCTACGAACCCGCCGCCACTCCCGAAGGCACGCTCGCCCATGCGCGCGGCGGCAGCGGGAATTATTCGCTCACCGTCAAAGGCAAATCCGCCCATGCCGGGCGCAACCCGCGCGAAGGGCGCAATGCCATTGTCGCCGCCGCCACACTGGCCGTGCGTCTGAAGGAATTGCAGCGCGATGATATCAGCGTGAACCCGGCTAGAATCGAAGGCGGGGCCGCCAATAATGTGGTGCCCGATCACGCGGTCCTGCGCTTCAATATCCGCCCGAAAGAACCCGCCGCCGCAGATTGGTTCGCGAGTGAAATGAATGCCTTACTGGGCGAGGTTCGGCAGGCTCACGAAGTCGACATCCACGTCCATGGCGGCATCACCCGCCCGCCCAAGCCGGTGGACCGCCGCGCGCAGAAACTGTTCGATATCGTGCGCGAATGCGGTGCCCAGCTGGGTCAGGACATCGACTGGCAATCCACCGGCGGTGTGTGTGATGGCAACAACATCGCCGCCACCGGCGTCCCCGTGGTGGACACGATGGGCGTGCGCGGCGGCAAGATCCACAGCCCCGACGAATTCATGATCGCCCCCTCGCTGGTCGAGCGGGCGCAGCTTTCCACCCTTGTCCTCCATCGCCTCGCCACAGGAGATGCGCTTTGAGTTTTCGCCTGCGCGCCAGCCGCCCCGACGATCTGGAACATCTGTATGAAATGGCCAAGCTGACGGGTGGCGGCTTCACCAATCTGCCGCCCGACCGCGATGCGCTGGGCGAGAAGCTGGAAACGAGCGCAAAGGCCTTTGCCAATACAGGCGAAGAGCTGGTCGACGAGACGTTCGTGCTGGTGCTGGAAAACACCGAAACCGGCGCGGTGCGCGGCACGTGTCAGTTGATGACGCAGGTCGGCCAGCAATGGCCGTTCTATTCCTATCGCACCAACACGCTGACCCAGTATTCGCAGGAGCTCGACCGCACGGTGCGGGCCGAAATGCTGAGCCTGTCGACCGATCTGGAAGGCTGCAGCGAAGTGGGCGGGCTGTTCCTCCACCCGAATGAGCGCGCGGGCGGGCTGGGCCTGCTGCTGGCGCGCAGCCGCTACCTGTTCATCGCCATGCACCGCGCGCGCTTTGCCGAGCGGGTGCTGGCCGAACTGCGCGGGATTATCGACGACCGGGGCGGATCGCCGTTCTGGGACGGTGTCGCGGGCCGCTTCTTTGGGATGAGCTTTCAGGAAGCGGACTATTTCAACGCCATCAATGGCAACCAGTTCATCGCCGATCTGATGCCCAAACATCCGGTCTATATCGCCATGCTGGACGATGATGCGCGCGATGTCATCGGACTGCCCCACCCCACCGGCCGCGCTGCGATGCGGATGCTGGAGAAGGAGGGCTTCGCCTATGAAGGCTATGTCGACATTTTCGACGGCGGGCCGACCATGCTGGCGAAAACCGACAATGTGGTCAGCGTGAAGAATGCGGCGAAGGCTTCAGTGTCGGCGACCGACAATGAAGGCGGCGAGAAGGTGCTGGTGGCAACGGGGCGACTGGAGGAATTCCGCTCCTGCTATGGCACCCGCGCGCTGGATGGCGAGAGCGTGGCGATTGACGCAGGCGCTGCGGAAACGCTGGGTGTTGATGTTGGCGATACGGTGTGGAGTGTGGGGCGATGAACAAGCATAATCCCGTTCGGGCTGAGCTTGTCGAAGTCCTGCCCTTTTTTCGGGTGCCGCGATAAAGTTTAGAACAGCCCTGCGACAGGCTCAGGGCGAACGGGAATTTTTGTTTTGCTTCAAGAAATCAACTTCGACGGCATCGTCGGCCCCAGCCACAACTACGCCGGGCTCAGCCTCGGCAACAAGGCGAGCGCCAACCACAAGGGCGATCCCAGCTACCCCCGCGCGGCCGCCTTGCAAGGCATCGCAAAGATGCGCGGCAATATGGCGCGCGGATTGGCGCAGGGGTATCTGCTTCCCCTGCCCCGCCCCAATGACGCGCTGCTGCAGCGGATTGGCGCAGACGACAACACCCCTGCACAGCTGCGTGCCGCCGCATGGTCGGCCAGCTCCATGTGGACCGCCAATGCCGCGACAGTCTCTCCCGCTCCCGACACCGCCGATGGCCGCTGCCACCTGACGCCTGCCAACCTCGTTACCATGCTCCACCGCGGGCAGGAATGGCGCGACACGAAGGCGCAGCTGGACATCGCCTTTGCCGATGTGGCGCATTTCAAAGTCCACGACGCCGTGCCGCCAACCTTCGGCGATGAAGGCGCGGCCAACCATATGCGCTTTTGCGAAGGCCATGGCGCGGCAGGCGTCGAGGTCTTCGTCTATGGCAAGCCGGGCGGTAAATTCCCCGCCCGCCAGCACGAGCAGGCCAGCCGCGCGGTTGCCAGGCTGCACGGGCTGGACCCGGCCAAATGTGTCTTCATCGAGCAGAACCCCGCTGCCATCGAGGCAGGCGCGTTCCACAATGATGTGGTGTCGGTGGCCAACGAGCGCGTGCTGTTCACCCACGCCGAGGCCTTCGCCGATCAGGCCGCCGCCTACGATGCGATCCGCGCGGCTTTCCCGGCGCTGGAATTGGTCGAAGTGCCCTCCGATGCGGTCAGTCTGGCCGAGGCGATCAAGACCTATCTGTTCAACGCGCAATTGCTGACACTCCCCAGCGGCGAAATGGCGCTGATCGTGCCGGAGGAATGCCGTGAAAGCCCCAGCGTCTGGGCATGGGCCGAGCAGATGATGGCATCGAACGGCCCGATCCGTCAGGTCATCCCGGTCGATGTGCGCCAGTCCATGGCCAATGGCGGCGGCCCTGCCTGCTTGCGCCTGCGGGTCGTGGCGGACCCGGCCACAGTCGATCCCCGTTTCCTGCTCGACGAGGCGCGGGCCGACAGAATCGAGCAAACCATCGCGGCCCATTGGCCGCAGCAGATCGACCCGTCCGATATCGGCAACACGGCATTGGCCACGCAAATCCGCAACGCGCGCGGGGCCTTGCTGGATGTTCTGAATTTGGACGCCCTCGCGTAAACTCCTGCATAACAAGCGCACTCAAAGTTAACGCCCTTGCCCCCGCGTCGGGCAGGCTTACACTTGTTTACACGTTAACCACTGTGAAGCGCAGGTGGCCGCCACTGGCCCGATGATTGCAGAGGGAAACGTTAACGAGGGATTCGCATGTTGAAGAAGATTGGCCGCCTGTTTGTTATCAAGAACCGTTTCGAGGCGTATCTGATCATCTTCGCGCTGGCTCTGGGCGCGATGACGCGCGGCGCGCACTACACCATCGAATTTCCCGGCACCGGCGGATATCTGCTGTGGGCCGCAACCGCAGGCGCTGTGTTCATGGGCGGCGCGAAGATCCTCGACGCGCTCAAATACGAACGCGAACGCGAGGATGCGAAGCGTCTGGAGACGCATAAGTAGGCCACTTAAACCCCGGCGCTTGCGGCACGAGGTCCCAGCGTTCGCTGCGATGACGGGTAATTGATCGGACGACTTTCTCGCGAAGAATTTTCCTGAGTTCGCGCCGAAAATGGCGTCGGCCGAGAACCGGCGCGCAGCGACCATGAAGGTCGTGAGCACCGGAAGCGCAGGACGATGCCGTTTGCAGGCCGAAATCAGGGAAATTATCGCGAGAAAAGGTGGAGAGATTCTGTTGCTACGTTCTCTCCGGACGCCCGGTATCCGCTTCTGTTGCCCGGTGGGTCCAACCGCGCTTTAGCTTTGTAAGATCAGGCCGCTAGGCCGTCAGGTTACGCAGCGATTGCGAGTGCTTCGTTATCGTTGGCACTTGTGTGTTTGAGCCTATTACGGGTTACTCAGCCCGGGTGAAAACACTGCCTTTCAACACACGTCGATCCTGGTTCGGCCCCATCAGGAAACCCTTGGAATAAAGGGCCTTTTGGTGGAGCCGCCGGGTACTGCCCCCGGGTCCGTTGCGTCTATTACACAGCATCATTTATCGCCATATCCGGTCGAAACCGGCAGGTCCTATATAGGCGCTTGGCTATTAATGTGAAGTGTAGGGGGGCGGAGCTTGGTGCTGACTGCCGGGGTAGGAGGGTTAATACTGCGCGCGGCGTGCTGTGGTTCCGGGCGGGTGTTTTTGTTTAGCCTCAAGCGCCGGCGGTCGCATTCGCTCCCTTAGGCTATCCTCGCTCTCACGCCCTTTGGGCGCGTCGCTGCGGGGCGGCCGCGTGGCCTTGCGGCCTGCTGGTCGCCGGCCGTGCTCCGCAGCAAAAATGATGGCTTGGAATGGACCGGGGCCGAGAGGCCCCGCATAGGCCGACCGGCCGCCCGCAGCGACGCGACCTTCAGGTCGCATGAGCGAGGAAGCAAGGGGACCGGATGGCCCCCGCCCGCAGGGTCCCAAACAAAAACCCCCCAAACAAACAAAAACGGGGGCAGGCTCACACCCACCCCCGTCTTAATCTCAACCCAGAAAAAACTTACTTCTTAAGCGCATCCCGGATTTCGGTCAGCAGCTCGATCTCGGTCGGACCGGCTGCTTCCTCTTCCTTCGGCTCTTCGAACTTGGCCTGCACCTTATTGGCGTAGCGGACCAGCATGAAGATGATGAAGGCCAGGATCACGAAGTTGATGATCGAGGTCACGAACGCGCCCCATGCCAGCACATTGGCACCGGCCTCGCGTGCCGCTTCCAGCGACATGCCGGGCTCTACCTCGCCGCTCAGCACAACATATTTCGCGCTGAAATCGACATCGCCGAACACTGCGCCGACCAGCGGCATGATCATATCGTCGGTCAGCGACCCGACGATAACAGCAAATGCGCCTGCGATGATGACCGCAACGGCCAGTTCCATCACATTGCCCTTGGCAATAAATTCCTTGAACTCGGTAAGCATGGTTACAACCCCCTTTATTATATTGCGCGCGCCCTTTGCCACCGGAACGCCCGAAGGGGAAGCCCCTGCCATGCACAGGTAATCAGAGCCCCGAAACAGGACCGCGCCGTCTTGCAATGGAAGCGCGGTGTGCTAACTTTGTAATACAGGTTCCGAAGGCCGCGCGGTGCGCGGTGCTCGAACACTTTTCTGGGAGGACCAACACAGATGAATTTTGCCCGTCTCCGCAACGCAGTGGTGCTTGCCGCTGCAACAATCGGTCTCGCTTCGTGCGGGATCAACTCCGTTCCCACGGCAGAGGAAAACGCCAAGGCGAAATGGGCCGATGTGGAAGCGCAGTTCCAGCGCCGGGCAAACCTCATCCCCAATCTCGTCGAAGTAGCGCAAGGCGCGGCAGAGAACGAGCGCGGCATTCTGACCGAAGTGACCGAAGCGCGCGCCCGCGCGACCAGCGTCAATATCGATGCCGACCAGCTGGGCGATCCCGAAGCAATGGCGCAGTTTCAGCAGGCGCAGGGCCAGCTGGGGCAGGGCCTTGGCCGCCTGCTCGCCAGCTTCGAGGCCTATCCGCAGATCACTTCCAGCCAGAATTTCCTTGCGCTGCAGAGCCAGCTGGAAGGGACGGAGAACCGCATCGCGGTGGCCATTCGCGACTACAACGAAGCGGTGCGCAATTATAACACCACGATCCGCACCTTCCCCGACACGATCGGCGCAAACCTGATCCACGGGGCGGAACCGCTGGTCCCCTACGAAGCCGCCACGGAAGGCGCGGAAATCGCCCCGACCATCGACATGACCGACGGCAACTGAGCCGCGTGATCCGGCAAGTCCTCCTCTTCGCGGCCCTGTTCGCCGCAGCCATTGGCGCGCCTCTCTCGGCTCAGGATTTTCCCGAGCTGACGGGCCGCGTGGTGGATGCGGCGAATATCATTCCCGATGCGGAGGAAGCCGCGCTGGTCCAGCGGCTGGAGCAGCTGGAGGCGCAGTCGCAGCGGCAGTTGGTCGTGGTGACCGTGCCAAACCTGCAAGGTCTGGATGAGCAAACCTTCACCTATCAGCTTGGCCGCGAATGGGGAATCGGGGACGCAGAGCGCAATGACGGCGCGATCCTGCTGGTTGCTCCCGAAGAGCGGAAAGTCCGGATCGAGACAGGGTACGGCCTCGAAGGCATCATGACCGATGCCCTGTCCGCCATCATCATCCAGAACGATATCCTGCCGCGCTTCCGCGATGGCGACATCCCGGCCGGCATTATGGCCGGGACGCAGGCGATTGCGACGCAGCTGGAATTGCCCCCCGATCAGGCGGTACAGATTGCGCGCGAGGCGGGCGAGGCACGTGAAAGCGATGGCGGCTTCCCGATTGGCAGCATCATCTGGCTGGGTTTCCTGTTCTTCTTCTTCATCCTCCCGATGTTCGGCAAAGGCCGACGCTATCGCAGCGGTCGGGGTGTCGTCGGTGACATCATCCTTTGGGAAGCGGGTAAAGCGATTGCGCGCGGCGCGAGCGGCGGTGGCAGCAGCTGGGGCGGAGGCGGCGGTTTCGGCGGCGGCTTCTCCGGCGGCGGCGGCAGCTTCGGCGGCGGCGGCGCGAGCGGGGGCTGGTAAATGGCCTATTTGAACGAAACCGAGCACGCACAGGTTACCGCAGCGGTCGCAGCAGCAGAGCTGACCACGTCGGGCGAAATCGTCACCGTGCTGGCCGATCGCAGCGACGGATATACCGATGTGGTGCTGTGGTACGCGGTCGCCCTCGCCTTCACCGCGATGAGCGTGTTCGCTCTCCTGCCCCAGCCCTTTATGAATTTCTGGGACACGCTGGTGGGCGGCTGGATGGATGACTGGACTACCGGCGAACTCGCCAGCATGACCATCGCGCTGGGCCTTGGCACATTCGCGGTCAGCTATCTGGTGCTGTCATGGGATGTGATGCGTTTCCTGTGCATCCCCGCCCCTGTCAAAACCGCCCGCGTCCACGCCGCCGCCGTGCGCCATTTCAAGGTCGGGGCGGAGCGCCGCACCCATGGCCGCACCGGCGTGCTGCTGTATCTCTCCATGCGCGAGCACCGTGCGGAAATCGTTGCAGACGAGCCGATTGCGGAGCTGGTTTCAGCCGAAGTGTGGGGCGAGGCCATGGCCGATATGCTGGTGGAAATCCGCCAGGGCCGGATCGCCGAGGGGCTGGTCGTCGGGATCGCCGATGTCGGCAAGGTGCTGTCCGAACACTTCCCCCGCGCCGAGGATGACGAGAACGAGCTGCCCGACAGGCTGATCGAGCTGTAGAAGCCAACCCACCGCTGAACCTGCCACTTGACCCGCCCCTTGACCCGTTCGCCCTGAGCCTGTCGAAGGGCTTTTCTCAATTCATGCACAGCGCCAGCAAAAAGGCCGGTGCTTCAACAAGCTCAGCACGAACGGAATTTCAGTGTCTCATAATGATTCCCCCGCCCGCGATGCGGACGCGGACAAGCCCGAAGAGATCGTCTGGCAGGGCAAATTCATCACCGCCAAGACCCGTGGCCGCTGGGAATATGCGGGCCGCGCGCGCGGCATTCGCGCAGCTGCCATTGTCGCCATCGATGAAGCCGCAGATGGCAAGCATGTCCTGCTGGTGGAACAATACCGCGTGCCTTTGGGCCGGTTCAGCCTGGAAATCCCTGCAGGTCTGATCGGCGATGAAGATGGCGGCGAAGGCGAAGCGCCCGAAGCTGCCGCCGCGCGCGAGCTGGAAGAAGAAACCGGCTACCGCGCAGGGCATATGGTGTCGCTGGGCGAATATTATTCCAGCCCCGGCATGGTCTCCGAAAGCTTCAGCCTGATGCGCGCCAGCGAGCTGACCAAGGTCTCGGATGGCGGAGGTGTCGAGGGCGAAGACATCGCCGTGCACCGCGTGAAACTGGCCGAGCTGGACACATTTGTTGCCGCCAAACGTGCGGAAAATGTTGCCATCGACGTGCGGATCGCCATGCTGCTGGCCACACAAAATTGGATCGCCTGAACGGCGCATTTCACTTCACGGGAGAATAAAAATGGCAGGCACCAAACAGGGCCGCGTTGCGGGCAAACTCGCACTGGTCACAGGCGCGGCGCAGGGATTGGGCGCGGCCCACTCCATGCTGCTGGCACAGGAAGGCGCGCGGGTGCTGTGCACCGATCGCAATGGCGAAGGCGCGCAGGAAACAGCCGACGGCATCAACGCCGCTCTGGGCGCTGGCACGGCCTTTGCCGTCACTCACGATGTGACCGACCCTGCGGAATGGGAAGCAGCAGTGGACGCCGCGCGCGAGCATCTGGGCGGGCTGAATGTGCTGGTCAACAATGCCGGGATCGGCGTTGCGGGCAATATCGAGACCTGCACCTTCGAGGACTGGAAGAAGTGCTTCTCCGTCAATGTCGATTCGATCTTTCATGGCTGCCAGAAGGCCCTGCCCCTGATGCGCGAGCATGCGCCCGGCTCGATCATCAACATTTCCAGCATCGCCGGCCTGATCGCCAGCGACACGATGCCGGCCTATAATTCGTCGAAAGCGGCGGTGTGGATGCTGAGCAAATCCATCGCCCTGCACTGCGCGAAGAACAATATGCAGATCCGCTCCAACTCGGTGCACCCGACCTTTGTGGATACGCCGATCCTCGATGGCACGGCGCAGCATCACAATATCGAAAAAGGCGTGTTGCTGGAAAAGCTGGCGCGGCAAATCCCGCTGAAATTCGTCGGCGAGCCGAACGATATCGCCAATGCGGTGCTGTATCTGGCGAGCGACGAAAGCCGGTTCATGACCGGCGCGGAGCTGAAACTGGATGGCGGCATCAGCGCGATGTAATCTCTCACGGCTTAATCGCCCAAGAGAGAGTGGGGCGATTGCCTCCGAGGGGCGGCCATTCGGCCGGCGAGCGGTCGCTCGCTGTCGGCCTGCAGCCGAAACTAGTGCAAAAAGAGAGGGGCCGCTTGGGCCCCTCCCGGTTTTCTTCCATTGTGAGGCGCGGCTGCCCGTTTGAAAACCGGGTCAGCTTGCTTGGAAAGCCGCGCTTCAATCTGCGATCAGTGCAATCGCGATGTAGACCAGGATCAGCGATCCGAAGCCGATGATGGTGCCTGCTGCGAAGCCGAGACGGACCCAGAAGGCGTCGACATCGAAGTAGTTGGCAATTCCGCCGCATACACCGGCCAGCTTTGCATCGCGCTTGTCGAGGCGGAAGCTCTTGCCCAGACCGTGGTCCGATCCGATCACCGGGCCATCGACATTGTTCTTGCGTTCGATCTTGCTCATGCGATCACCGGTGCGATGGAGTTGGCCAGCGAGGGGGACGCGGGGATAATGGCGTAGGCCATCAGGGCACCGGTCACTGCGAGGGAGCCAAGTCCTGCGAAAAGCTGGGAGCTCCAGTTGGAAAGGCGGTTCATTGGTATTTCTCCTGTTGGGGTTGGTTGGGATTGATCGTCAGGGGATCAGACGAACATTGCAGGGCTGCCGGGAACGATAGCGGCGGCGAAGACAACTGCGGAAACGGCGACCGAGAAAACGGCGGCGGCGAAGCGGTTGGAAGCGAAGACAGACATTGAATTTTCCTTTCTGTGGTTCCCGTCAGGACCATCCCGCCGGGTTGCCCATACCTTTGCATCAGGTGTGCCAGTTTTAAAAAACGGTAGAATTCTGGGGTTTTCTGGCAATCGCCAACATGAACGAATGTTCAGAAATCCCACGGATTGGGAATTTTCCCCAACATTCGGTTTCGGCTTTTCTGCCTGTTTCGATGGCGCTTGAAATGGGGGCGCGTTAGGAGCGGCTGCGCCCATGACAATCGCCCGCATCGCCCTCTCTGATTTCCGCAATCACCGTGCCTCGGCGCTGGAGGAAACCGCACGGTTCAACCTGCTGGTGGGCGAAAACGGCGCGGGCAAGACCAATATATTGGAGGCGCTGTCCTTCCTCGCCCCGGGGCGCGGATTGCGGCGCGCTCCGCTGACCGATGTCGCGCGCAGCGGCGGTTCGGGCGGTTTTGCGATCTCTGCCACACTGAACCCGGCCGATGGCGGGGAGCCGGTGCAACTAGGCACCGCGACCGCGCCGGAGCGCCCCGGCAGGCGGCGCGTGCGGATCAACGGAGCAGAAGCCAGCGCGATCGGTCTGGGGGAATGGCTGGCGCTGTCATGGCTGACCCCGGCGATGGACGGCCTATTTGCCGCGAGCGCTGGCGACCGACGGCGTTTTATGGATCGGCTGGCCACGGCGCTGGACCCCGCCCATGCCCGCTCCGCCAGTCGCTACGAAGCGGCTCTAAGAGAACGCAACCGCCTGCTGTCGGACGAACGCGAGCCGGAGACCGCGTGGCTCGACGGGATCGAGGTCCAATTGGCCGAACAAGGCGCAGCGCTGGCGCAGGGGCGCGCGCGTCTGGTGGGTCTGGTCGGCGAGGCGCTCGCGACAACGCCCGATACACCTTTTGCCAAACCCCTGCTCGCATTGCAGGCGGGCGGACCGCTTGAACGCGAGGCCTTGGCTAATGCCCTGCGCGATGGCCGGATGCGTGAACGCCGCGCCGGACGTACGCTAGTAGGCCCGCACCGCGATGATTTGCTGGTCAGCATGGCGTCGAAGAACCAGCCCGCTGCACAGTGCTCGACCGGGGAACAGAAAGCGATGCTGATCGCGATCATTCTGGCCCACTCCGAACTCGCCGCGCGCGGGCGGGCCGGTGTGCTGCTGCTGGATGAGGTGGCCGCGCATCTTGATCCGGTGCGGCGGGAGGCGCTGTTTGACCGCCTGCGCAGTGGCGGCGGGCAAGCGTGGCTGACCGCGACGGAAGCAGAGCCATTCGATGCCATTCGGGTGGAGGCGGCCGTGTGGCGGGTGGCTGATGGGGTTTTGGAGCGAATTTAGAGGTTTAAGGCCCACCCCGGTTCGCTAGGCTCACTTCGTTCACCAAGCTGCACCTCCCCTCCCGCATGCGGGAGGGGCAGCGAGACTTGGCAGCTTGCTGCCTAGTCGCAGCGGGGTGGGCCTCCGGAGCCCTCAGCCCTCAGGCAAAGCCGCCACGACATCGTCCACGGTGCCCTTCACCAGCAGCTCAATCCCCTCCACCGTCGGGTGAATGCGATCCGACTGGATCAGCTCGGGCTGCATCGCCACTTCGGCTATCCAGTTCTCCACCAGCTTCACACCATATTCCTGCGCCAGCGAGCCATAAAGGCCGTTAAATTCCGCCAGAAATTCCGGCCCGACATTGGGCGGGGCCTGCATCCCCATCAGCAGCACATCGATCCCGCGCGCCTGCGCCGTCTCGATCATCGCCGCCAGATTGGCGCGGGTTTCTGCCGGGTCGAGCCCGCGCAGCAAATCGTTGCCGCCCAGTTCCAGCACCAGCAGATCGGGCGTCTCTTCCTGCGCGCTCAGCGTAAACTCAAAGCGTTGACGCCCCGCCGCGCTGGTATCGCCGGAGACCCCGGCATTGACCACCCGCGCATTCACCCCGGCCTCGCGCAGCGCGACCTCCAGCTTGGCCGGATAGCTGTCATCCTTGGGCACATTATAGCCTGCGAACAGGCTGTCTCCGAAAGCCAGAATATCGCGCTGAGGGCCGGAAACGGGAACCGCAGGCTCTGCTGCGGCATTATCCTGTGTCTGCTCCTCTGTCGGCGGCACAGGGGCCTGCGCATCGCAGGCGGCGAGGCCCAGACAGGCGGCAATTGCCACACTAATCGACGAACGACGAAGAAGGCTCGACATGGCGGTATCTTGGACAGGTTGTTCCATACAGGCTCCTATGGCACTGCCACGCCGTGACCACTAGCCCCCAAGACAGCATGGCCGCCGCCGGACGCACACATTCCGGTTCCGCCATCTCCGCCCGCAATCTCACCCTTACTCTGGGCCAGGACAAGCATCCGGTCGAGATCCTGAAAGGTATCGATCTCGATATCGCGCCGGGAGAGGTTCTCGCGCTGCTCGGCCCCTCGGGCTCGGGCAAAAGCTCGCTGATGGCGGTGCTTTCCGGGCTGGAGCGGGCGACATCGGGCACGCTGCAAGTTGCAGGCGCGGATTTCTCCGGCATGGACGAGGACGGACTGGCGCAGGCGCGGAGGGGCCGCATCGGCATCGTGCTGCAGGCCTTCCACCTGCTGCCGACCATGACGGCTTCGGAAAACGTAGCCACGCCGATGGAGCTGGCCGGGATCGAGGGCGCGCGTGCACGGGCGCAGGAAGAGCTGACCGCAGTTGGCCTCGGCCACCGGCTGGACCATTACCCCACTCAGCTTTCTGGCGGCGAGCAGCAGCGCGTGGCCATCGCCCGCGCCCTCGCCCCGCGCCCCGATCTGATTTTCGCCGACGAACCCACCGGCAATCTGGACGCCGCCACCGGCGCGGAGATTATCGAGGTCTTGTTCAGCCGCCGCGAGGAAACCGGCGCGACGCTGGTCATCATCACGCACGATCCCTCGCTGGCCGAACGCTGCGACCGGATCATCACGCTCGGCGATGGCAAGATTGCCACCGACACTTTGACTGATCTGGCATAATGAGCGCAGCTGCTGCCACTGACGGCCTTTCATGGGGCACGGCCTGGAAGCTGGCCCGGCGCGAGCTGAACCTGCGTTTCAAGGGCCTGCGTCTGCTGCTGGTCTGCCTGTTTCTCGGCACCGGAGCGCTGGCCGCCATCGGCACGCTGACCGGCGCAATCGAAGGCGAGCTGGCCGATCGCGGGCAGACGCTGCTGGGCGGTGATCTGGAAGTCGAGATCTGGCAGCGCTCCCCCAGCGAGGAGGAGATGGCGGCGCTGGAGGCCTATGGCAGGCTATCCAGCGGCACCCGGCTGCAAGTCGTTGCCCGCAATGGCGAGAATACCGCGCCTGTGGGCCTCAAGGCTGTCGACGATGCATATCCGCTTTATGGCGAGCTGACGCTGGGCGACGGGCGCTCTGTTGGGGCACCGCCTGCTGGTGAGGCTTGGCTGGGCCAGGGCGCGCTGGACCGGCTGGATATCGGTGTGGGTGACGCCTTCACTGTGGGCACCGCCACGCTGACCGTGGGCGGTGTGATCGACAACGAGCCCGACAAATTGAGCGAAGGCTTCCAGCTTGGCCCCACTATCATCGTTGCCGAGAACGTGCCGGCCGAGGCGGGCCTGCTGCAACCGGGTGCGATGTATCAGAGCAAGACCCGCATCGCTTTCGACGGGGAGCAAGACCCGGAGGCGGTGGAAGAGGCGCTAACCGAACAATTCCCGCTCGCCGGGTTCGATTTCCGCGACCGTGACCGGGCGAGCCCCGGTGCCGACCGGTTTGTCGGGCGAATGGGCGAGTTTCTGACATTGGTCGGCTTGGCCGCGCTGGTGATTGCCGGGATCGGGATCGGCGGCGGCGTATCGTCCTATCTGGAGGCGCGGCGCTCCAGCATTGCGACCCTGAAAGTGCTCGGCGCGACGAGCCGGGACATTACCCGCATCTACGGCCTGCAGATCGCGCTGGCGGCGCTGGTCGGCAGCCTTGCGGGCCTCGCTGCCGGACTTGCTGTCACGCCGCTGCTGGCGGTCGCGCTGGACGGGTTGCTGCCTGTGAACACCGGCTTCGTGCTGGAGCCGGGCGCGCTCATTCTGGCGAGTGCCTACGGCCTGCTCGTCGCGCTGGTCTTTGCCGCAACCCCGCTGCTGCGCGCGCGGCGGTTCCCCGCCATGGCGCTGATGCGGGCGCGTGTGGCTCCGCTGGCCAAGGACGGCGTGGCGATTGCGTGGGTCGGCGGCGGGCTTGTGGCGATTGTCGCCCTCGCCCTGCTGACATCGCGGCAACCTTTGCTGGCAGGTGGCTTTCTCGCCGGAGCAGCCGGAATGCTGGTGCTGCTTGCGGCTCTGGGCCTCGGCATTCGCTGGCTCGCGCGAAAGGCACCGCGTCCTGCGAATCCGCTGCTGCGCAACGCTCTGGCCAACCTTCACCGCCCCGGCGCGGCGACCGGGGCACTGGTGACGGCGCTCGGCTTCGGCCTCAGCGCGTTTGTCCTACTGGCCGCGATCCAGAGCGCCATCGACGGCAATATCCAGAGCCGCGTTCCGGCTGAAGCGCCCGACTATTTCGTGCTCGACATCCCGCGCGATCAGGCCGACGATTTCCGCACGCTGGTGCAGGCCGAAGACAGCGAGGCAATGATCCGCACCGTCCCCGCCCTGCGCGGCTCGGTGACCGCCTACGGGCCGGAAGACAACCAGACCCGGGTCGCCGATCTGGAAGAGATCCCTGACGGTGCATGGGCCCTGCGCGGCGAACGCGGGCTGACCTACGCGGCGGAAATCCCGCCGGGCAACACCATTACCGAAGGCGAATGGTGGGGCCCTGAATGGACCGGAGAGCCGCTGGTCAGCGTGGACGAGGAATTTGCCGCCTCCATCGACATGCAGATCGGGGACACGATCACCATCGCGCTGCTGGGCGTGGAGCGCACGGCGCGGGTCGCCAATCTGCGGCGGATCGACTGGGAAAGCATGGGCTTCAATTACGTCTTCGTGTTCAGCCCGAATGCGCTGGAGGACGCCCCGCACAATCTGGCCGCCACTATCGAACTGCCCAATGTGGACGACACCGGCCCGCTGCTGCGCGCGCTGGTCCAGCGCTTCCCCTCCAGCTCGGTGATCGAGGTCGGGCAGGTGCTGGTGCAGGCGCGCGAGATATTGGGGCAAGTCGGCCTCGCCACGCTGGCGGCGGCCTCTGTTGCGGTGCTGGCTGGCCTCGCTGTGCTGCTGGGAGCCATCGCTGCAGCCCGCGCCGCGCGGACATACGACACGGTGGTGCTGCGCGTTCTGGGCGCAAGCCGCGCGCAGGTGCTGTGGATGCAGTTCCTCGAATATGCGCTGCTCGCGCTGGTGCTGGCAGTCGTTGCACTGGCCATCGGCAGCGGGCTGGCGTGGCTGGTGGTGACGCAGCTGTTCGAGTTCGACTGGCTGCCCGATTGGGGCGTGGTGCTGGCGGTGCTGGGCTCCGGCCTCGTGTTGGTGGTCGGCTTCGCCCTCCTCGGCTCGTTGCCGCTGTTGAAGGCTAAGCCTGCGCAGGCGCTCAGGTCGCTTTAAGGGCTTAGACCCTTTCCAGTGGTAAATGCGGCGCTGGTGGATGGTAAACACCCACAGCATCACCTGTGCGAACCTCACCGCCTGCCAGCACCACTCCCATGATGCCTGCACGCCTGATCAGCGCGCCCTGTTCGCTCTTTGAGACGACCTCTTGCAGCAGTCCGCTGCGATAGCTCTCTATCTGGGCGCACGGGTTGCGCAGGCCTGTGACCTGCACCCGCGCTTCGGCCCCCAGATGCAGAACCGTGTCGCGCGGCAAGGCCAGCAAATCGATCCCGCTGGTAAGAATGTTCTCGCCCAGTCCTCCGGGCGGCACATCGAAGCCCTTACCCGCCAGCTCGGCAAGCAGTTCCCGAGCGATCAGATGCACCTGCCTGAGATTGGGCTGTGACGGGTCGGCGGCGACGCGCGAGCGGTGCTTGACCGTCACGCCGCAATGGGCATCACCCTCGATCCCGAGCCCTTCGAGCAGCATCAGCCGGTCGGTCGTCGCTTTCGAGAAGCTGTGGGCCAAGCTTGTGGCCAGCGAAACGACTGTCCCTGATCCGGCCTTCTGCATACCGCCCCCTGTCAGGATACTACACGCCCCGCCCTGAAACGAAAAAGGGGAGCCGAAGCCCCCCTTCCCCGTCCAAGCTCGTGAGAGCAAGCCTGTTAGAAGCGGAAACGAACCAGACCACCATAGGTGCGCGGTGCGCTGGGGTAGCCCGAGACCGTACCGGCCTGCGCCACACCATCGAACACCGTGGTGATGAACTGGTCGTTCAGCAGGTTGCGGGCCCACAGGCCGACTTCCAGACCATTGTCCAGAGCCAACGTCGTGGACAGATTGACGAGGTTCACCGAGCGGCGGAACAACTGCGTGTTGCCCAGAGCAGCGTTGAACGTCGGCAGGCCGTTGTTGATGTTGGTTTCGCTCTCGTGGTTGTAATCGATACGGGTCGTCAGCGTGTTGCCGCTCATACCGAACTCGTGGGTATAGGTTGCCGAAGTCGCAATCGCGATTTCCGGAATACCCGCCGGCTTCACGCCCGTAAGGTCGCCCAGAACACTACCCGTGAAGCTGTCGAACAGGGGGTCGAGGTAGGTCATGGCAAAGGTCAGCACCAGACCGTCGGTGGGGTTGATCGAGCTATCCAGTTCGAAACCCTGAACCGACTGCTTACCCGCATTGCGCAGAGCAAAGCCGGTGCCGGTGAAGGCGAGGCTCTGGAAGCCTTCGATGCTCTGATCGAAGAATGCCAGATTGACATTCAGTCCGTCCCACTGGCCCTTGAAGCCGAGTTCGAACACAGTCGCCTCTTCCGGACCGGCAAAACGCGAACCGCTGCTGAGGTTTGGCAGAGCCAGACCAGCATCGAGGATCGGCGAGGACGGTGCCAGAATGGTCGAACCGCGCGGCCCGGCAACGAAGTCCGTATTGAGCGGACGCGAATCGCGCGAAAGGTTGACCGAGCTCGCTTTGAAGCCGGTGGCGTAGCTGCCGTAGATGTTGATCGACGGCGACACTTCGTAAGCGATCCGTGCCAGATACGTGAACTTGTCGTCACGCGTCCGGCCATCCTCGACAGCGTTGGGGATCGTCAGGAATGGCGGCTGGAACTGGAACGGCTGCAGAGCGAGCAGAGGGTTCTGGTTCCCATCCACAGCTGCTCCGGCGATTGCGCCGAAAATCGGTGCAGTCTGGGGATTGCTGGCGAAGCCGCTGATGACTGCCGGTGTCACCTGGCTGGGTGCAATTTGCAACGCTTGGGCGATGCCGCCGACGATGAACGCATCAACCAGATTGACACTGGCAAGCGGATCGAAGCTCTGCTGGGCAAGAGCGAAATCCTTCTTGTCGTCGGTGTAGTTGAACCCGCCGGTCACGACGAGGCCGTCGATCGGTTCGAAATCGACCGTACCGAAGATCGACCAAGCCTGGTTATCCATCGAGAACTGCTCGGCCGTGAGAAGCGGCTGGCGGAAGATGCTTTCTTGAGGAAGGCCAAGAGCCGCTTCCACACCGTTAAATACGCTGGGCGCGCCGGTGAGAACATCGACCGGGTTGCCGCCGGCGAGAAGTTCGAACACGTCGCGAATCTGCGTGCCGTTGCCGATCTCGCTATCCTGCGTGATGCTTTCGTCGAAGAAGAAACCGCCGAGCAGGAAGTTGATCGGGCCGTCGAAATCGGACGCCACCCGGAATTCCTGCGTAAAGGTCTGGACGCTTTGGTCGCGCGTTTCAGTCGCGAGGTCGGCGCTGCTGTAATCGATGTCCGAAAGGAAGAAGTTATCCAGTTCACGATAGGCTGTGATCGAGGTGAACGACAAAGCACCAAGCTCGAGATCGGCCTGGATCGAACCGCCGTAATTCGTGATCTGGTTCGACGGAACAAAGTTCAGGAACGCATCGTAACCGAAGAAGTCGGTCGAAAGCTGGCCGCCAACAGCGTTGATGGCACCGGTCACAGGACCGGATACGAGCGTGGAAACCTGACAGCACACTTCGTCGATTTCGGAATAGTCACCCTTCGCACGAATGCGCAGCGGGCCGCCATTGTCGAACAGGAGCTGGCCGCCGACGTTCCAACGGTCACGATCGTTCTGATCGACACCGAGATTGACGATCTCGGCATAGCCATCACGTTTGTTGATGCCGCCGTCGATGGAGAAGGCGACGCTGTCCGTGATCGGGCCGGTGATGTCACCCTTCAGGATGATCGCGTTGAAATTGCCGTAGCTGGCTTCGACCTTGCCGCCGAAATCGAATTGCGGTTCGCGGGTCACAACCGAAATCACACCGGCCGACGCGTTCTTGCCGAACAGGGTCGATTGCGGGCCGTTCAGGACTTCGATCCGCTGAACGTTGGGCAGATCGGACAGGGCCGCGGCAGAGCGCGAGCGGAACACACCGTCGATAAAGACGCCGACCGAAGGCTCGATCCCGAGGTTGTTGTCGCCGTTACCGAAACCGCGAATGATGAAAGTGGAAGCAGACGATGTCTGCAGCTGGCTGACACGCAGCGACGGAGCAACGGTCTGCAGGTCGAGAACGTCGCGGATCTGGGCTTGCTCCAGCGTCTCGCCGGATGTCACGCTAACAGAAATCGGAGTTTCCTGCAGCGTCTGTTCACGCTTGGAAGCGGTCACGATGATGACATTGCTGTCGACGACTTCGGGTTCGTCATCGGCGGGGGCCGCGTCCTGCGCCAGAGCGGTGGCAGGGAAGGCGATGGCAGCGGCGCTGCCGAGCAATGCGAAGCGTGCTGCTCCGGCAAAGCCGGATTTCGTGAATTTCATCAAAATTTCCTCTCCGTACAAAGCGCAATCCACTCGATCTATCGTAGCTTCGGCGCTGTAGCGCTCGCCTTTAGGCGTTGCATCCATGCCGCTCAAGCGCTCACAAGACCGCACCATCATGCGGTTTGCGCTGTGTTGCTTTGCTGTCACACAGCGTCGCAGCGTCTCGCTCGGCCCCAGCGCAGCTTGTGGTAATCCTGCCCCTCGGTTAAAGGGCGCGCGACTTGCCAGGGTGCCGATTGCACCCTGCGCTCCCCACCTCCGTTTCAAACGAGTAATTCCATGTCCCAAGCGCTTCGCAACGTGGCGATCATCGCCCACGTCGATCACGGCAAAACAACGCTGGTCGACCAGCTCTTCCGCCAGTCCGGCACGTTCCGCGAAAACCAGCGCGTGGAAGAACGCGCGATGGATTCCGGCGATCTGGAGAAAGAGCGCGGGATCACCATTCTCGCCAAATGCACCAGCGTGGAATGGGAACATGATGGCGAAACAACGCGCATCAACATCGTCGACACGCCCGGCCACGCCGATTTCGGCGCCGAGGTGGAGCGTATCCTGAGCATGGTCGACGGGGTCATCCTGCTGGTCGACAGCGCGGAAGGCGCGATGCCGCAGACCAAATTCGTCACCGGCAAGGCGCTGGCACTGGGCCTGCGCCCGATTGTGGTCGTGAATAAGATCGACCGCCCCGATGGCCGCGCACAGGAAGTGCTGGACGAAGTATTCGACCTGTTCGTCAGCCTCGATGCCGATGACGACCAGCTGGATTTCCCCGTGCTCTACGCCAGCGGCCGCGACGGCTATGCGGGCGAAACCGACGATGTGCGCGAAGGCAGCCTCGAGCCGCTTTTCGAAAAGATCGTCAGCCATGTCCCCGCGCCGGGCCTCGACGAAAGCGGGCCGTTCAGCTTCCTCGCCACCCTGCTCGACCGTGACAATTTCATGGGCCGCGTGCTGACCGGCCGCGTCCAGTCGGGCACAGTCAATGTCAACGATCCGATCCACGCCATCGATATGGACGGCAATGTCGTCGAGGTCGGCCGCGCGACCAAGCTGATGAGCTTTGACGGGCTTGACCGCGTGCCGGTGGAGACAGCCAAGGCGGGCGACATTATCGCGCTCGCCGGGCTGGAGAAGGCCACCGTCGCCAACACCATCGCCGACCCGGCGGTGAAAGAACCCATCGCCGCGCAGCCGATCGATCCGCCGACGCTGGCCATGCGCTTTGCCGTCAATGACTCACCCCTGGCGGGCCGCGAGGGCGACAAGGTCACCAGCCGCATGATCCGCGACCGCCTGAACCGCGAGGCGGAAACCAATGTCGCCATCCGCGTGACCGAGAGCGCCGACAAGGACAGCTTCGAGGTCGCCGGTCGCGGCGAATTGCAGCTCGGCGTGCTTATCGAAACCATGCGCCGCGAAGGCTTCGAACTGGGCATCAGCCGCCCCCGCGTGCTGTTCCGCGAAGAAAACGGACAGCGTCAGGAACCCTACGAAACCGTCGTCATCGACGTGGATGACGAGCACTCGGGCACGGTCGTCGAGAAGATGCAGCGCCGCAAGGCCGAGCTGACCGAGATGCGCCCCAGCGGCCAGGGCAAGACCCGCATCACCTTCAGCGCGCCCAGCCGCGGCCTGATCGGCTATCACGGCGAATTCCTGTCCGACACGCGCGGCACCGGCATCATGAACCGCCTGTTCGAGAAGTACGACGTCTACAAGGGCGCGATCGAGGGGCGCCAGAACGGCGTGCTGATCTCCATGGTTCCCGGCGAAGCGGCTGCCTACGCGCTCAATATGCTGGAGGACCGGGGCGAGCTGTTCATCGGCGCCAACGCCAAGATTTATGAAGGCATGGTCATCGGCGAGAACGCCAAGCCCGACGATCTGGAAGTCAATCCGATGAAGTCGAAGCAGCTGACCAACTTCCGCTCCACCGGCAAGGACGACGCCATCCGCCTGACGCCCCCGCGCGTCATGACGCTGGAGCAATCCATCGCCTATATCGACGACGATGAAATGGTGGAGGTAACCCCGCAAAGCATTCGGCTGCGCAAGGCGATCCTCGACCCGCACGAAAGGAAGCGGGCGAAGCGCTCAATGGGTGGCTAAGGAGCCGATGTTCGGGCGGGACCAGTGTCTCGCCCAAGGCATCTTAGGTATGGCCCTTGCGCCTCAGAAATACTTCATGAAGTTGGGCTGGCCGTTGCTGGCCGTCACACCGCCATCCACCGGTAGGCACACGCCGGTAATCATCCGCGCATCGTCAGAAGCGAGGAACAGGATCGGTCCGGCGATATCGTCCGGATCGGCCGGTTCGCCCAGCGGCATCCGCGTGTTGAAGTCCTCCATCAATGGGCCGTGGTTTTCCATCCCGTCGGTCATATTGGTCCGCGTGTGGGAGGGATTGACCGCATTCACCCGGATTTTCTGGGGCCCCAGCTGGAGCGCCAGCGCGCGGGTGAGATTGTCCACCCCGCCCTTCGTCGCATTGTAGATCGGCATCCCGAAATCGCCTCTGATACCAGAGACGCTGGAGGTGTTGACGATACAGCCCTTGGTCTTCGCCAGCTCGGGAAGGGCGGCGCGGGAGAGGTAGATCACGCTCTTCAAATTGACCCCGATCTGGACATCGATATCTTCGTCGGTTGCATCGACCATCAGGCTCGGCTTCACGACACCGGCATTGTTGACAAGCACATCCAGAGCGCCGAATTTTTCCAGCGTCTTGGCCATGATCTCGTCGGCAAATGCTCTCTCGGCAACGTCGCCCTCGACAATCAGCGTGCGGTCATCATCCAGCTCCGCCGCCAAAGCCTCGCAATCCGCCCGGCTGCGCGAATTGAGCACAACATTCGCCCCTTCCCCCGCAAACCGCCGCGCAGTGGCCGCGCCAATCCCTTTGGAGGACCCGGTGACGATGACGGTTTTTCCGGTGAAGCGGTTCATTGGTGGGGGTGCTCCTGATTTGTGGGGGTTGGTGAGGGAACGGGAGAAGTGACCCCGTAAAACATCCGCCTGCGCAAAGCGATCCTCGATCCCCAGGAAAGCAAGCGGGCGAAGCGGAAGAACGAGGGGTAAAGCCCTCAGCTTTTCACCCACGCGACTAACGCACCCCTTGACGCACACCCGTCCCTCAAGCGACGAAAGGTGCGTAAGGGGGGAGCCATGCGGAAAGCCTTAGGCGCAACATTGGCCTTGATCGGCCTGATTATTTTGGGGCTGAGCCTTCTGGCCGGAGCCATCGTCTTCCGGTCGGGCGCGACATTGGGCGACACGACATTCTGGATGCTGGCTGGATGCGGGCTTTTCACCTTCCTTGGCGGTTGGCTGAACAAATTCGGACGCCAGTTGAAGCAGGAGCCGGGAGAGCTTTTTCTCGCTCGCCATGACGGGCCAATCGTCACCTACCTCCGCTCGTTTGGCGCGGATAGTAAGGCAGACACGGTCAAGGGCATCCGCCCCAAGGTCGTCAGTTTCCTGCCGGAAAGCCTGCTATCGGAAGAAGAGCAGGTCGCCCTCGCGTTCAACGAAATCGCGCCAATGGTCGCGATCGGGCGGCCCGGTGAAATGCTGCCGCAATTGGGTGCCTACCGCGTCTACACCGATGATGATTCTTGGCAGGACATGGTCCACGCCATGCTGGACCGGTCCTCGCTGGTGGTGATGCGCGCGGGCGAGACCGAAGGGTTTTGGTGGGAATTGGCCAATGTGTCAGAGCGTGTGCCACCGGAACGGGTAATCTATCTGCTGCCGGCCAAGGAAAGGGAATACGAAGCCTTCCGCACCCGCTTTGCAGAGTCTGCCGGCATCGACCTGCCCGATTTCGAACCCGCGCTGTTCGCGGGCAGCTTTTCCAGCGTGCTGTGGTTCACCCCCGATGGTGCCCCGCATATTGCCCGCCCGAAATTTTCCTTCACCGGGACCCTGCGCCATCCCGTCGCCGCCGCCTTGCGCGAGATGCTGTCGGAGCCGATGGCCTCGCTTGGCGTCGCTCAGGCGCAGCCCGCCACCGCCAAACAGCGTGCCCTCGCCACCGCCGCCGATTTCGGCTTCTTCATCGCCACCATGCTCGTAGGGTTCGCTCTCGCCGCCTTGACCGAATGGCAGGGCTTCCTCTGGCTCACGCTGGTCGGCGCAGCCGTCGTTGCGTTGCTGGAGGTAACACCGCTGCGCGCTTCACCCGGCAAGCTGATGACCGGGCTTGTCGTGAAGGATGCGTCGGGCATCGAGGCGCGCGGTATGCAGATCGTCGGTCGCTCGTCGATCAAGATCATCACCGTCGCAACGCAAGTGTGGTACGCCTCGCTGGCTCTGGTGATACTGGGCAAACGCAGCCTACATGATCTGGCCACCGGCGCAGAGGTCTATTTTCAGCCTTCCCGCAAACGCTGAGCGGCTGCCAAATTGGTACACTGATGCCCAGCACATCAGGCGCGTCGATTTTCCTACACGCGTCCGATCTGCCAGAGAGCACTGGTGGATCGACTCGCCGCTTCCAACCTCCCTGCGCGCAGGTTTGCCGTTTTTTCGGAGGCAATGTGTCAAGCAAGTCCAACTGACATAAGTCATCTAAAAACAAAGCTTTAAGCCAACTTCCCCGCTTGACACGGTGTCAAAAGCGTCAAGCCAATCCTACAGGTTTGTTCATCCAATGGCACGATAATATAAACATGAGCGGCAGCCTCCATCCCCCTCCCCGCCGGTAGCCAACCCCGCCCCACCCTGTTAGCGGCCCCACCATGCAGACCGGAACGCTCATCTCGCTCGCCGCCTATTTCGTCCTGATGCTGGGCATCGGGCTGTATGCCTGGCGCAAGTCCACATCCGACAGTGCGGGCTATCTGCTGGCGGGGCGCAATCTGCATCCGGCGGTGGCGGCGCTCAGCGCGGGCGCCTCCGATATGTCGGGCTGGTTGCTGCTGGGCCTGCCGGGGGCGCTGTATGCCGCCGGTCTGGTCGAGGCGTGGATCGGGATCGGGCTGTTTGCCGGTGCAGTGGCCAACTGGATCATCGTCGCCCCCCGCCTGCGCCAGCAGACCGAGGAGCTGGGCAATGCGCTGACCATCCCGCAATTCCTCGCCAACCGCTTCCCGGACAAGGCCGTGGCGCTGCGCGTGGTGTCGGCGATCATCATCGTGCTGTTCTTCACCGTCTACACGGCGGCAGGGCTGGTCGGCGGGGGCAAACTGTTCGAGACTGCGTTTGCCGGGCTGCTGCCAGAAGCCGGGATGAGCGATTACATGCTGGGCATCTGGATCACGGCGGGCGTGGTGCTGGCCTACACCATGATCGGCGGATTTCTGGCCGTCAGTCTGACCGATTTCGTGCAGGGCTGCATCATGGTGGTGGCGCTGGTGCTGATGCCGCTAGTGGTCATCTACGGCGCCAAGGATGTGGGCGGGCTCGGCGAGTTCGCAGCCGTGACCGGGATGCTGGAGCAGGTCGATCCAGGGATGCTGAGCCTGTTCGGCGGACTGACCTTTCTGGGCTGGCTGAGCGCAGTGACATGGGGTCTGGGCTATTTCGGCCAGCCGCATATCATCGTGCGCTTCATGGCGATCCGCAGCGTGCCCGATGTTGCCGTGGCGCGGACTATCGGCCTGTCGTGGATGGCCGTCGCGCTTATCGGGGCGATCGGTGTCGGCATCGCAGGCCGCGCTTACGCAGAGGCCAATGGCGTGGTAGTGGAGGACCCGGAGACGATCTTCATCGTGCTGGCCACGCTGCTGTTCTCGCCTTCGATCACAGGCTTCCTGTTGGCGGCTTTGCTGGCTGCGATCATGAGCACCATCAGCAGCCAGTTGCTGGTCAGCTCCAGCAGCCTGACAGAGGATTTCTACCGCCTGTTCCTGCGCAAGGAAGCCAGCGAGCGGGAGGCGGTGAATGTCGGGCGCGTGGCCGTGCTGCTGGTGGCGCTCGCCGCCATCGTGATTGCGCGTGATCCTGACAGTCAGGTGCTCGGCCTTGTCGCCAATGCATGGGCCGGGTTCGGCGCAGCGTTCGGCCCGCTGATCCTGTTTGCGCTGACATGGCGCGGAATGACCGGCGCTGGTGCGGTGGCGGGGCTTGTGACAGGCGCGCTGGTCGTGATGGGCTGGATCGCGCTGGGGTGGAACGGCGCGTTTCTGGGCGCCCCGGGTGTGTACGAGATTATTCCGGGTTTCCTTGCTGCCAGCCTCGCCATCTGGCTGGTCAGCAAGGCAACCGCTCCCGCGAAAGGGACCTAGATCAGAAGCGGCCCCTCTATTTAGAAGCGGGTAGTGAACTCGATAATGCTTTGCGGGAGCACGCCGAGCACCGCCGCCTCGATCACTTTGTCGAAGCCAGTGACGACCATCATGCCGACCACCAGCAGGGCGGCCCCGAACAGCGGCTTGCCGTATTTGGCAAGCGTGACCATCGTGTCCCGCCGATCCTTCATCGCCCGGCGAGAGCCATAAGCAAAGGCGAGGATCGAGGTGGCGACCCCAAGCCCGAAGGTCAGGAAAATCAGGAAGCTGGAGGCCAGATCGCTGCCCGAGCTAGCCGCCGCAATCGCCACGCCCAGCGTCGGGCCTACACACGGTGCCCAGACCAGACCGAGAAGGAGACCGATAACGAACTGTCCCCCTGCCCCGTCGCCCGACACGCGGCCAAGCTGCTGGTTGCCGAAATTGGCAATCGGAGCGGTCGCGCCGGACAGCGCGGCTTGCGCCTTGGGCACCAGCAGGACCACGCCGGCCAGCGCCAGCAGGCTACCGGCAATCAGGCGGACCAGCTGCTCGTCGAGCCCGATCTGGTACCCGAAGGCGATGACGCCGAAGCCGAAGGTGGTGAAGCTGGTCACCAGACCCGCTGCCAGCGCAAAGGGGCCCAGCTTGCTCTTGCCCAGTGCCGACCCGATCAGGATCGGCACCAGCGGCAAGACGCACGGATTGAGGATGGTGACGAGCCCCGCCACGAAGGACAACAGGATGCTACCGATCATGGCGAGGGCTCCTCTTCCCTACCTGCTCAGACTGCGCCGAAGACGAAGCTGCGCAGCTTCGCACGGTTGGTCTGGGCGATCGAGCGGCCGGTTTCCTTGGTGCCCTGGAACACCAAAATGGTGGACTGGCGCGGCACACGGTGGGCGCGCAGGAAGGCTTTGTCGCTGTCGTAGTTCACCCGCATGAAGACGACATTCTTCAGCTTGGCATCCTTGGACAGCTCGGACAGGATCGGGGCCTGCGCCTTGCAGGTCGGGCACCAGCTGGCATGCACATCGACAACGATGGTCTTGCCCGCCTTCTGCGCGGCCTGGAAACTGGAAGCGGAATATTGCTTGATGCCGGGACCGGCAGTCGCGGTTGCGGGCAAAGCAAAGGTCGCCACCGCGAAGGCGAAGACGGCGGTAAACAGGGCGAAAAAGCGTGTCATTTGGTTCTCCTGAGTGTCGATACTCAGCCACCCTTTCGCTTGCAGGCATTGCCGGGTTACACATCAGGTCAGGATAGGAGAAAATTTATGGCCAAAGTGACCGGACTGGGCGGCGTGTTTTATGTCGCGAAGGACCCTGCAGCGACGCGGCAATGGTACCGCGATGTGCTGGGCATCGACGGCGAATACGGCCCGCAAATGCTGTGGTCGGAGGAGACGGGGGAGCAGCCCTATTCGCTGATCAGCCATTTCACCGACACGGAGTATATGAAGCCGGGGACCGCCAATTTCATGATCAATCTGCGGGTCGATGATCTCGACGGAATGATCGCCAAGGTGAAAGCGGCTGGCGTGGAAATTCTGGACTCGGTGGATGAGGGCTACGGCAAATTCGCGTGGCTGCTCGATCCCAACGGCGTGAAGATCGAGCTGTGGCAGCAATGCGCACCGCCCGAATGACCCGGTGAATGCGGCACCTGACGGGAGCGAATTAGGGCGGCATTAACCTTGGCAAGGGAAGATGGCGCAATGGATATTCGCCCCGCCCTTCCCCTGCTGGCCGCCCTTATACTGGGCGGTTGCCAGATCCTGCCTGATAGCAAGGGCGGCAGCAACGCAGACCGGGAACGGTCCGCCAGCCGAGGGGCAGCAGGTCAGACTTTCACCAGCTCCGAAGAACGCCGTTGCATCAGCGATTTGGCAGCGGACGGAGCGCAGTTTACCCGCACCGCCAACCGCACCGATGCGCCGGGTTGTTCCTATACCGGTGCCGTTTCGCTGAGCGCGTTGAGCGGTGATCGGAGCGGCATCTCGGTCAGCAATCTGGGCGCGCTGAAATGCTCGGCGGCGCGGGGATTGTCCGGCTGGGCGCGCTTCGGAATCGACCGGGCAGCGCGCGATTACCTGGGCAGCGGGCTGGCCCGGATCGAGACGATGGGCAGCTATTCGTGCCGCAATGTTGCTGGCACTTCGCGCCGGTCGGGGCATGCGCGGGCCGAGGCAATCGATATTGGCGCCTTTGTGCTGGAAGACGGGCGGCGCATCTCTGTGCTCTCGGACTGGAATGGCGGGACCAAGGAAGAGCGGCAATTCCTGCGCCGCATCCACGAGAGCGCCTGCAAGCGCTTTGGCACCGTCCTCGGCCCGGATTATAACGCTGCCCACCGCGATCACTTTCATGTCGAGACGGGCGGCGGGGGGTTCTGCCGTTAATCCGGCTTTTGCGATCCGAAGAGCCCCCTACGTTCAGTGCGCGACAATCGGCTCGATCTGCGCTTCCATTCTGAGCCGCACCGCTTCCGCCGCATGGCGCGCGCCCAGCTTGGACATCATGTTGGCACGGTGAATTTCGACTGTACGCGGGCTTATGCACAATTGCCGGGCGATGGCCTTGTTGCTGCTGCCCTCGCTGAGCCAGTCCAGCACTTCGCGTTCCCGGTTCGAGAGTTGCGATATCCGCCCACGCGCTTCCAGCTTTCGCCGTCGCAACGCCGCTTCCCGTTTGGCTTCACCGCCGACCCGGGAAAGGGTTGCTCCCAGCCGCTGCTGATCGATCGGCAGCGGCAAATAATCGAGCGCGCCCGCCTTCATCGCGGCCACAATCCGGCCCGTCGAAGGCGCATGATCGGTGGCGATTGCAGGCAACCACACTCCGCTGTTCGACATTACTTCCGATGCGGCAAGGAACCCGCCTTCTCGCGGATTGTCGCGGACCATCAGAATGCCCTCCCGGGGTGGCCTCTGGCACAATTCCGCGATCGATCCGTAGACCTCCGCATGATGCCCCAATGCAAAGGTTGCCCGGGCAAGTTCGGCCCGGACCCGCACGTCTGTATCGACGCAATGAAGGATTAGCCGTTGTGTCATGGCCATCATCATGACCGGTTACGCAAAATTGCCAATTCCGTAGAAACACCGATCCGGATTTATTCTGGCTGGCCCTTTGTCTATTTACCGGCTTTCCGCCGTTTATTTGATAATTTTCCGGATTAACTTATCGGGAATATTTCAATAATCTAAGCACGGGTTTTACGTATCTCCGTAAAATCACCTATCGACAAAGCTGTAATCAGGTAGCGCATGGAAGGCATCGCGCAGCTTCTCACCCCATTGGGACGAAATCTGCTGGAAGTATTCATCATCTGCATTGATGCGCCTTTCATGGGTCGGCGCGAAATCATCCTTGCCGATGACCATCATATCGAGCGGCAGGCCAACCGACAGGTTTGCTTTCAGAGTGGAGTCGAAAGACACCATCAGCAATTTGACCGCATCTTCGAAACTCATGTCACGGTCATATCCACGCAGGATGATCGGGCGGCCGTATTTTGTTTCGCCGATCTGGAAGAAGGGTGTTTCCAGCCCGGCCTCGATAAAATTGCCCTCGGGATAGATGTGGAACAGGCGTGGCTCCATGCCCGCAATCTGCCCTGCCAGAATGATCGAGGCGGTAAACCGCCCCTTGCCCCGGGCACCGTTCGCTTCCTGCCGCTCCTGCACTGTATTGCGCAGCAGCTTGCCGATCTCGGTCGCCACGGTGAACATGGTCGGCGAGGTCATCAGCGAGTTTTCGCGGTCATCGGGCGCTTTGGTGCGTTCCTCCAACTGGCTGACCACCGCTTGCGTGGTGGCCAAGTTACCCGCGGTCATCACCGCCAGCATCCGCTCGCCGGGCACGCTCCAGTGGAACATCTTGCGGAATACGGAGATATTATCGACGCCCGAATTGGTCCGGGTATCGCTCATCATCACGATCCCTTTGTCGATCACCATGCCGACACAATAGGTCATTGCTTGAATACTCCAGAATTTCAGCCAGCTTGCGGGCCGAAAGTATCGCTTATTGTTGAGGGATGTGTTGCTGCTCCACCGCCACATCCACGGTCAAGTCCCCCGAGGCGGTGCCAAAACTGATGCCGGTGATAGGAGCCGCGTCGCGGTAGTCACGCCCCGTAGCAACGCGGATATAGCGTGGGTCCGGGCTGATACCATTCGAAATATCGAAGCCCACCCAGCCCAGGCCATCGATATGTGCCTCGGCCCAGGCGTGCGTTGCCTCCTGATCGATGCGGTCGTTCATCATCAGATAGCCGCTGACATAACGGGCCGGGATATCGTGGGCGCGGGCCGCACCAATGAAGATATGCGCATGGTCCTGACACACACCGCTGCCCTGCGCGGCGGATTCTTCGGCGGTGGTGTGCACGGCCGTTTCACCGATCCGGTAGTCCACCCGCTCGGAAATACGGCGCGAGAGATCGTGCAGGAAATCGACCTTGTTGCCGCCGTCTACGGACAAGCCCTCCATGAGTGATTTCACCTCGGCTCCGGGACGCGTCAATTTGGTCTGCCCCAGAAAGCTCCAGAGCGGAAGGTGCCCGGAATGGCGACCGATCACACCCTGATTGTCTTCGGTGTCGACCATGCCGTCGCATCGGATCGTCACTTCGCGCGCACCCTGCTCCACTGCAATTAGGGAGACCGTGTTGTGATGCTGGTCTTCATACTCCAGCTCGCAGCGCGCGTTCTCGAAGGTCATGTCCCAATTCAGAATTTCCTGACCCTGCGTCGTCTTGGGCGTCAGGCGGACACGCTGCAGGGCGTGAACCACGGGCTCGTCGAAGGAATAGCGGGTGGTGTGGCGGATCGCGAGGCGCATCAGGCGTGGAACCTGTAATCTTCGGCAATCGCATGGGCGATCGCGGCATTGGTGTTCATGGTGTCGACGAGGAACTGGTGCAGGCCCATTTCGAAAACATCCTCAACCGTCTTGTCGGACAACCGCATATCGGCCTCGCGCATCAACTCGTTCGATCGGCCCTCAACCTTGTGGAGCCGCGCGAGCGCTCGCAGCTCGTCACGCAGAGCGGACTGGCAAAAGGCCAGACTGCGCGGGAACCGATCGTCAAGAGTGAGAAACTCCACGATACCGCGCGCGCTAATCGTACCTGCGTTCAGCCAGCGATAGGCCCGGTCGCCCGAAACAGAGCGCAGCACGGTGTCCCACTGGCCCGCATCGAGGCTGGAACCGACATAGGAAAGGCTCGGCAGAAGCAGGTAGTATTTGATATCGAGAATGCGCGCTGTGCTGTCCGTCCGTTCCACGAACATACCCGCGCGGGCAAAGTGGAAGCCGGCATTGCGCAGCATGGAATCGTTCATCGCGCCATGCACCAAGGTGCCGGCACGTCGGACCATCCGAAGGACATCGCCAAGATCGCCTTGAGACACGGGCTTTTTCAGCGTCTCGTCGATTTCCATCCAGCTTTCATTGACCGCTTCCCACACTTCACCGCTGATCGCGTTGCGAGCAACACGGGCATTGGTGCGTACAGCTTCGAGCATATCCCTGACCGACATTGGGTTGTTCTTGTCGCGCAGAAGGTAATTCCATGCTTGAACACCGGTATAGGTCTGGTTTGAAGCTTCGTAGTACTCTCGCTGGCCGGACGTCCGGATAACCGATCGCCATTCTTCTTCGGCTGTCACAAGGTCTCTGGTAAGCGACATACGCAGGCCAGCATCGAGCAAGCGCGCCGTGTTCTCCGCTCGCTCGAGATAGCGGAACATCCAGAAGAGACCGTGAGCTGTGCGGCCTAGCATACTGCTTCTCCGCCCGTCATTCCTTCAGCACCCATGTATCCTTGGTGCCGCCGCCCTGGCTGGAATTGACCACTAGCGAGCCTTCTTCCAGCGCCACGCGCGTCAGACCGCCGGGGGTGATGTCGATGCCGTCGGGAGAGACCAGCACATAGGGCCGCAAATCGACATGGCGGGGTACGAGACCGCTTTCCCCGAAGATCGGGCAGGTAGAGAGTGCCAATGTCGGCTGAGCGATATAGCCTTGGGGATCGGCTTCAATCTTCTTGCGAAACTCCTCGATCTGTTTCTTGGTCGAGGTCGGCCCGATCAGCATGCCGTAGCCGCCCGATCCGTGCACTTCCTTCACCACCAGTTCGCTGAGATTGTCGAGCACGTATTTCAGGCTCTCTTCTTCGGCACAGCGCCATGTCTCGACATTGGGCAATAGCGGCTTCTCGCCGGTGTAGAACTCGACGATTTCAGGCATGAAGGAGTAAATTGCCTTGTCATCGCACACGCCGGTACCAGGCGCATTGGCGATGGTGATCCCTCCGCTGCGATAAACATCCATGATGCCCGGTACGCCGAGCTGCGAATCTGGATTGAACGTCAGGGGGTCAAGGAATTCGTCATCCACCCGGCGGTAGAGCACATCGACCGGCTCGTAGCCCCGCGTCGTGCGCATGGATACGCGTCCGTCGACGACACGCAGGTCACTGCCCTCGACCAGTTCGGCGCCCATCTGATCAGCCAGAAAGGCGTGTTCGTAATAGGCGCTGTTGTAGATACCCGGCGTCAGCACGGCCACCAGTGGCTTGCCGTCGGTGGCAGGCGGTGCACAGGCGGCGAGGCTTTTCGCCAGACGACGAGGATAGTTGGACACACCCTCGACCGGGACCTGCATGAACAAATCCGGGAACAGCGCCATCATCGTCTCGCGGTTCTCCAGCATGTAAGAGACGCCGCTGGGCGTGCGAGCATTGTCCTCCAGCACGAAAAATCCGTCTTCGGTCCGCACCAGATCGATACCGACAATATGTGTGTAGACGCCGCCCGGCGGCGTGAAGCCGACCATGTTCGCCAGCCATGCTTCGTTCTGGCGGAACAGGCGTTCGGGAATGCGCCCGGCGCGGATGATCTCCTGGCGGTGATACAGATCATACATAAACGCATTGAGTGCGCTCACCCGCTGCTCGATACCGCGGGTGAGCTTGCGCCACTCGCCTGCATCGATAACGCGGGGCACCATGTCGAAGGGGATCAGGCGCTCCTCGGCCTCGTCCTCTCCATAGACGTTGAAAGTGATCCCGGTGCGGCGGAATTTGCTCTCCGCGTCGCTGTGCTTGCGGCGCAGCCAATCGTTGTCTTGCTGATCAAACCAATCGCAATAAGAACCATAGGCAGGCCTTACGCTGCCATCGGTATCACGCATTTCGTCGAAAGGGGCATTGCCCTTAGCCATTCATCCCCCGGGATACTGCCAATGACGGGAATCGTGCCCGCCGTCATTGAAAGGGACGGTTCAGCCCGCTTCCAGTTCCCGACCTACAGCACGGATTGCCTCCGGAGAGAAGGAAAACCCGATATGGGTGCAGCGCAGCGCCACGGCCTTGTCGCGCTCCCCCGGCTTCCCGGCAGCCGACCGAGGGTCGACGACGCCATCGCGCGGGCTCCACAGGGCAATCGTCGGAACGGGCGGTTTTTCGGACACATTGCCACCGACAGGCGGAGCATCGACACGGTGCCCGGCGATCAATTGGTACATCCGCCACGCATTGTTGGCACGCGGGCTACCGCTGAAGGGTGAGCCCATGGTCACGACCTTGGCCACGGCATGCGCATGCCGTTTCGCAAGTTCTCGTGCGAACAGCCCGCCCAGGCTCCAACCGACGAGGCAGACAGGCTCACCGCACCGCCGATGCACATCGAGCAAACGCCGTTCGGCAATCATGAAGCGCTCTTGCGAAACGCCCCAATTAAAGCCCTGCCCCCAATTCTTGACCGTGTGTCCGGCTTTCTCCAGCGAACGGGCGAAATAGCGCATGCGCAAGGGATGCGTAGCGAAACCGGGGATCATGATTACCGTGCGCGGCGTGGCAGTCTTTGGCAGGATTGGGGCTGGATCCCGCCGCCGCCGCGCGATGCGGCGGACAGGCTCTGTCACTTGGCCTGCTTCGCCCAGCAGCAATTTCCAATGCGGAGACCGAGTGTCTTCCGGATCGTCTTCCCGCGCCAGATCGATCCGGCGCGCCAGTTCCTGCCGGTACTCGGCCAGTTTCGCGGATGCATCGGATCGGTTGAGCAGCGCCATAGCCCGACTATCTCATCGTACGCCTGAATGAAGCGGGAATGGAATGGCCGGGCATTTCAGGGTCCGGGCGCGCAATCCCCGATCCGCTCCGCCGATACTGCGAACGCCATCTCCATCGATTGCCCCGGAATAAGCGGAGAACTGGCTTCCATGTCCATGGTCATATCCATGCTGACAGCATCGGCGGTGCCGGCAAAAGCGATCTCTGCCTTCATCGCCGCCGCACCTTCGCACACCAACACAGCATCCACCTGCGGGGGATCGGTCGTAAACTCCTCGAACCCACAGGTCAGCCCGTTGATTCCTTCGCCGATCGTCTTGAGCAGATCCTCGAAGCCCTTGTCAGCTTGCTCCTGCGTGACGCAGCTTTCCTGCGGCGATGCAGCCAGTCCGCCCATTTGCGTCCGGAACCGATCCGCCTCTTCAGGCGGCAAACCGGGCACTTCGAACGACACCAATTCGGTTTCCGTCAGATAGAGACCGGCGCGCGGCTTCTCCAAGCTAGCCGCTTCATCCAGTACCGCTTCGCTCGACATCGGATCACTGCCACAGCTTGCGAGCATCGCAGCTATCGGCAGCAGCCCCGTCCAGCCTAAGCCGCGCATTCGCCAATCCGTTTCGATTGCATCCGCATTTTCATCTTCATCCCGTCACCTGGCATTTCGGGGGACGTCGCATCCATGGTCATCGTGATGTCCTGCTCGGTTTCGCTCAGCGAGCCTTCCATCGCCATATTGGCGACCGATCCATCGGGACCATTGCAGGTCATCTCCGCCTCCAGAGAACTCCCCGATGCAGCGAACTTCTTATAGTCGCACTCTCCCTGTGCTGACTGCATTTCGCGGATTGACTCCTCGAAGCCAGCCTCCGCTTCTTCTTCGGTCAGGCAATATTTGGTGGTCTGGGAGAAACCGCCCTCCATCATCCCGCGCATCATATCCGACTGCTCTTTCGGCAGTCCCGAAACCTCGAAATCGATCAGTTCGGAAGTCACTTCGTATTCACCCGCAGCAGGCTTGACCATATTATCCGCCAGTTCGGCCATCGCCTCGGCATCGTTCGGGTCGACTTCGGTCGGGGCATCGCCGCATGCTGCAAGGATAAGGGGTACGGCGGCAACGAATGCTAAACGGGGTTGCATAAGGATTTCCTTCTTCTTCGGGTCGCACGGTCAACCTGCATGATTGAAGGCCATCGCACAAGCCGCCGAAGCGCCGTTATTGCGCCACATCCTACCGCAGTGCTTGAGGCGCGGCGTCTCCTGCCCCATATCCCGGCGTATGGCAGAACTGGTAATCAGGCGCGGGCTGGAAGAGCCCGACACTTCGGACGATTTCACTCCGCACAAGCCCGCGCGGCCGGAAAAATCCATGCCGGGCAAGCGGTTCGAACTTGTGAGTGATTATCAGCCCGCAGGTGACCAGCCGACGGCTATCGCGGAACTGGTCGGCTCTGCCCGCGAGGGTGACCAGACGCAGACTCTGCTCGGCGTGACGGGCAGCGGCAAGACCTTCACGATGGCCAAGGTGATAGAGGAATTGCAGCGCCCCGCCCTGATCCTTGCGCCGAACAAGATTCTCGCGGCGCAGCTGTATGGCGAATTCAAGAGCTTCTTCCCGAACAACGCAGTCGAGTATTTCGTCAGCTACTACGATTACTACCAGCCCGAGGCCTATGTGCCCCGGTCGGACACCTATATCGAGAAGGAAAGCAGCGTAAACGAGGCCATCGACCGGATGCGCCATTCGGCCACCCGCGCTTTGCTGGAACGGGACGATGTGATCATCGTGGCGTCGGTGTCGTGCCTCTACGGTATCGGCTCGGTCGAAACCTATTCGGCGATGATCTTCGACCTGAAAAAAGACGAAAGCGTCGATCAGCGCGAGATTGTGCGCAAGCTGGTCGCGCTGCAATACAAGCGCAACGACGCCGCATTCCAGCGCGGCACGTTCCGCGTTCGCGGCGACAATCTGGAAATTTACCCCAGCCACTACGAAGACATGGCCTGGCGGGTCAGTTTCTTCGGGGATGAAATCGAAGCCATCTATGAATTCGACCCGCTGACCGGTGCGAAGGGCGCAGAGCTGGAGAAAATCCGGATCTATGCCAACAGCCACTACGTCACGCCCGGCCCGACGATGAAACAGGCCAGCGAGGCCATCAAATTCGAGCTGACCGAGCGGCTGAAGGAACTGGAAGAGGAAGGCCGCCTGCTGGAAGCCCAGCGGCTGGAACAGCGGACCAATTTCGATCTGGAGATGATCGCCGCCACCGGCAGCTGCAACGGGATCGAGAATTACTCGCGCTTCCTGACAGGCCGCCTGCCGGGTGAGCCACCGCCAACATTGTTTGAATACCTGCCCGAAAACGCTCTGCTGTTCGTGGATGAAAGCCACCAGACGGTGCCGCAGATCGGGGCCATGTCGAAAGGCGATCACCGCCGCAAAATCACTCTGGCCGAGCATGGCTTCCGCCTGCCCAGCTGTATCGACAACCGCCCGCTGCGCTTCAACGAATGGGACGCGATGCGCCCGCAGACCTTCTGCGTTTCGGCCACGCCCGGCAGCTGGGAGATGGAACAGACCGGCGGCGTCTTTGCCGAGCAGGTGATCCGCCCCACCGGCCTGATCGATCCGCCGGTGGAAATCCGCCCGGTTGAGGATCAGGTTCAGGACTGTATCGACCAATGCAAACAGGTCGCGCAGAAAGGCTATCGCACGCTCGTCACCACGCTGACAAAGCGCATGGCCGAGGACTTGACCGAGTTCATGCACGAGGCCGGTGTGCGGGTGCGCTACATGCATTCGGATGTCGAAACGCTGGAGCGCATCGAACTGATCCGCGATTTGCGGCTGGGGGTCTATGACGTGCTGGTCGGCATCAACCTCCTGCGCGAAGGGTTGGACATTCCGGAATGCGGACTGGTGTGCATTCTGGACGCAGACAAGGAGGGTTTTCTGCGGTCGGAGACCTCGCTCGTGCAGACCATCGGACGCGCCGCGCGTAACGTCGATGGCCGCGTCATCCTCTATGCTGACAGGATTACCGGCAGCATGGAACGCGCCATGGCGGAAACAGAGCGCCGCCGTGAAAAACAGCGCGCCTACAACGACGAAAACGGCATCACCCCGACCACGATCAAGCGGGACATCGCGGACATCGTGGCACATTCCGCCGCGCAGGACGGCGTAACCGTCAGCACCGGCGATGACGAGGTAAACAATCTCGTCGGCCACAATCTGCGCGCCTATATCGAGGACTTGGAAAAGCGGATGCGCGACGCCGCTGCCGATCTGGAATTCGAGGAAGCCGGCCGCCTGCGCGACGAAATCCGGCGACTGGAAAACGACGAGCTGGGCCTTCCCGACGAAGACAAGAAAGCCCCCCGCGTCGGCCGCAGCAACGAAGGCAAACCGGGCACGCGCAAACTGCGCTATGGACGCCAGACAAAGAAGCGGATGGGGCCGTGAGAACCGGAATTGCCATTCTTGCTCTCCCCCTCCTCGCCGCGTGCCAGCCGGAGGTGCCGGAGGAGTATGTCGAGCGGGTGCCGCTCGATCAGGCGCAGCAATTTGCCAGCGAGCCGGCGCCGTCGCCCGATGTGACGGGCGCTGTCTGGGCGGAGGCTACGCCGAACCAGCGGCTGCTTTACGGCATTCCGGGACAGACCCCGATGCTGGCGCTGGCTTGTGAGCGCTCCGGCGGCTCCGGCACGCTGACCTTCACCCGCTATGTGGCTGCCGATGCCAAGGCGAAGGCGCTAATGGCGCTGGTCGGCAATTTTCATGTCGCGCGCATACCCGTGGATGCGACGTGGAACGGGCGCGCGTGGCTGTGGCAGGGCAGCGTCGATGCCGCCAATGGCGATCTCGAGGTGATGACCGGACCGCGCGAAGTGGAGCTGACCATCCCCGGTGCAGGCTCGCTGATGCTGGGGTCCAGCCCCCTGCCCGGCGATCTGGTCACTACGTGCCGCACGGGGATGGCCCGGCCTTCAGCGGAGGATGATGAGGAAGCCGAACGGCGCGAGGAAGTTCCGGAGGCCGAGGAAATCGATCCGGAGCCCGAAGCACAGGCTACTCCGCAGGCGGAAGTTGATCTGGAAGGCGGGATGGAGTTCGAGCCTGCGATTGACGAGCTAGATTGACTAGACTCTCCGGGGTCAGGACCTGCGGCAATTGCTGCGCTTCGGCACCGCCTGCAGGATACCACAGATAGAGCGGCACACCCGCCGCGCCCTGCTGGGTCAAAAACTCGGTGATCTCCGCATCGCGAACCGTCCAATCGCCGACCATGGCGATCACCCCGGCCTCGTCGAATGCTTCACGGGTAGCCTCGCGCTCGATCGCAATGCCCTCGTTCACTTTGCAGGTGACGCACCAGTCGGCGGTGAACCACACAAACACCGACTGCCCGGTTGCGCGGGCTTCATCCAGAGCGGATTGGCTGAAGGCTTGCGGTGAGAGGAGCGAGGCTGCGCTCTGCTTGTCATGCTCCGCAGCGGCATCGCTCGCCCGAACCACGCCCAGCGCCGCGACCAATCCAATACCGACCACCCAAACCGCGGCACGGATCTGTCGGCGGTGAAAGACAAAAGCCAACGCGACGGCAGCAATGCCCGCCAACCCGGCAATCAGCAGCATGGCATGCCCGCCGACCTGCGTGATAAGCCAAGCCAGCGCCAGCGCTGTCAGCCCCATCGGGATGGCCAGCAGTTTGCGGAAGGTTCCCATCCAGGTGCCCGGCCTTGGCAAGCGGGTGCGCAACGCAGGCACAAATCCGATCAGGAGGAACGGCAAGGCGAGCCCCAGCCCAAGGGCTGCAAACACGGCCAGCGCTACCCCAACAGGCAGCAACAAAGCCGCACCAATCGCCGCCGCCATAAATGGTCCGGTGCATGGTGTAGCAGCGACCGCCGCCAGCAGCCCGGTGGCGAACGAGCCCGCCGGCTTGTCCCCGCTTGTCAGCGGCACGGACGGTAGCTCGAACACGCCCGCGAAATTGGCGGTGATCAGGCTGGCCAACAGGAAAAGCGCCATGACCACGCCCGGCTCCTGCAGCTGAAATGCCCAGCCGACCTGCTCCCCCGCCGCGCGAAGGGCCAGCATCGCTGCGCCTAGTGCCACGGTCGCCAGCATCACCCCTGCGGTATAGGCCAAAGCATCGCGGCGCGCCTCTGCGGGGCCTGCTCCTGCCTTGGCGAGACTGAGCGCCTTCAGGCTCAGGATCGGGAACACGCAGGGCATGATGTTGAGCAAGAGGCCGCCTGCAAATGCCCCCAGTAGGATCAACCAAACGGACGGCAATGTGCTGTCCCGCGCCATAATCGTCCGCCCGCCGCCGGGCACCTCGCCGCGCACGGCGTTGAAGCGCAATCCCCGGGCATCTTCACCGCCAGCACCCATTTTCAGGATGCCGCTGAGCGTGTCCGGGTCCTCGCCAGTCCCCGCCAGCTCGATCTCGGCAACCAGCGTATCGCCGACTTGCGCAAAGCCCTGCGGCGCGCTGTAATTGATGATGTCCTTCTCGCTTAAGAACACATGCGGCTGCGCGATGGCTGCGCCTGCCGGGAAAGGGATCGCCAGCCGAAGAAGCCCGCGCGATTGTTGGAATGTCGCAGGTGCATCCAGCAGTGGCGGTATGGCGGCGCGGTATTGCGCAAAGCCGGGATCGCGCGGCGCGCTGCCCTTCTCGCCGATAACGACCAGCGCCTCGATCTGCGCCTCTTCGGGCACGCAAATCTCGTCGGTGCAGGCGAGATAGAAAGCGGTTCCGGCAATCCGCAGCGGGCCCTCCGCAGTGCTGCCCGCCGCCAGCCGTAGCGGCGCGAGCACAGCATATCGACCTTCGAAAATATGGTTCATCAGCCCGTCGATCAGCAGGCGGTCGGGCGTGGGGTATTCGAACGCGCCCACGCTCACGCCCTCGGGCAAATCCCATTCCACCTGCATTCCCAGCCCCGCATCACCGGGATTGGACCAGTAACCGTGCCATTCGGGCGATACCGGCGTGAAACGGATTGCCAGCGTTGTTTCGCCGCCGGGGGCAAGCGGTCCCTCCACTTCCAGAGACGCCGCAATGTTGGGCGCAGCCCCTGATAACCCCTGAGCATGGGCAGGCGCGGCGGACAGGCCAACGAGCGCGAGACCCAGCAGCCCCGCAAGGCCTGCGGCCATCAGACGCAGCGCCGCGACCAGTGTCCATCTTGCATGAAGCATGTCAGGCCCCCTAATGCCCAATCTGGAAATGAACAATGTGCCCCTTCGGGCAGCACGGGATGCACCAATGAGCGAAACACGCGATCTCCTGATAATCGGCGGCGGACTGACCGGCATGACGCTGGCTCTGGCTGCGGCGAGCCGGGGCTTCACCAGCCATGTGATCGACCGCGCCGTGCCGGAAGATCTGACCGCCGAGGGCTTCGACGGGCGCGCCACCGCCATCTCCACCGCCAGCTGGAACCTGTTCACCAAGATTGGCCTTGCCGACACTCTGGAGCCGCTGGGCAGCCCGATTGATACCATCGCTGTCACCGACCAGATGAAGCCGGGCCGGATCGATTTCCAGCCCGAGCCGCATGAAAGCTCCCTTGGCCGAATGTTCGCCAACCGCACGCTGCGGGTTACGCTGTTCGATGCGGCGCGGGATGAGGACAAGATCGCCTGGCAGAGCGGTGCCGAAGTCGTCTCGCGCACCCGCGGCGAGTTCGGATGCGGCGTCACACTGGCGGACGGACAGGAATTGAAAGCCAGCCTCATGGTCGGCGCGGAAGGGCGCGGATCGCCGACCCGCGAGGATGCGGGGATCTCGGTCGCCAAATGGCAATATGACCACCGCGCGATCATCGCGGGGCTGACCCATGAGAAATCCCACGAGAATGTCGCGTGGGAAATCTTCTATCCCGACGGACCGTTTGCCTTGTTGCCTCTGCTGGACGACGCGGACGGCAATCACCGCAGCGCTCTGGTGTGGACGGTGGACGAGGCCGATGCGGCGGGCATGCTGGCCTTGGGCGATCGCGCATTTCAGGCCGAGGCGGAAAAGCAGATGGGCGGCGTGCTGGGCGCTGTGACATCGGTCGGTCCGCGTAGTTCCTACCCTCTGGGCTTTCACCATACCGCGCGCATCACTGCCGAGCGGCTCGCGCTGATTGGCGATAGCGCGCACGGCATTCACCCGATCGCCGGACAGGGCCTCAATCTCGGACTGCGCGATGTCGGTGCCTTGGTCGAAGTGCTGGAGGACGCACGACTGATCGGGCTGGAGCCGGGCGATGCGCAGTTGCTGGAGCGTTACGAACAATGGCGCGGGCTGGATGCCTTTACCGTGGCGCTTGCCACCGATGGCCTGACCCGCCTGTTCGGCGTGCCCGGAAAGGCTGCCTCCGCCATCCGCCGTTTCGGCATGGCCGGGGTTCAGCGCGCGCCCGCACTCAAAAGCTGGTTTATGGATGAAGCACGCGGAGTGACGGGCGACCGGCCCAGCCTGCTTAAGGCCTAATTACTGCCCGGTTGCAGTCGCTGCAGCGGCCTCTGCCGCCGCCGGGCTGCCGATCAGATTGCCACTGCCGTCGCGCAGCAAAGCGGGCTCCAGAATGGCTGACGTTTCGATCAGATCGAGCGCCCGCTGCACTGCGGCATAGCGCCGCACATCGGCGATCCATCGCTCCGCGTTCTCTGCGCCCGGCATGTTCTGCACTTCCTCGATAGCTGCGCGATAACGGCCGCTCTCGAGGAAAATCCGCGCACGTTCCATCCGCCGCAGGGGTTGCGGCGACGGCGCACTTTCGCGGCGCACGACAAACAATTCGCTCAACTCTCTGCGGATACGGTCGAGACTGGGGCCTTCATCGGTCCGCTGCAAATCGGGGCCTAGCCCTTCCAGCCGCGCGATCAGCTCATCCAGTGTCACCGGGTCGCGCGAAACCGACGTAATCGTGCGCACCGCATTGGGCTTTGCATCGCCGAAGCGCAGGCGCAATTGATCGGCCAGAAAACCAAGTTCCGCGCCCTTCTCCACCGAACGGCGTGTCGCCAGTGCAATCAGCAAGCCTTCCGCCCGTGCGGCATTGCCGGCGGCCGCCTGCGCTTGCAGATCGAGCCGTGCCAGACGCTGCTCTGCAGCCGCCAGTCGCTGGTCGATCCCCCCCTGCTGCTCGGTCACGCGGGCAACCGCTTCTGTCGCGCGTTCCACCGTTTGTTCAGCGGCAACTGCGGGGGTCTCATCTGGAACGGGAGCGACCTCCTCCCCCTCAAGTTCAGCCAGAGCCTGGCTGGCATCCTCGACCGCCGCGGGGTCGGGTTCGGAATTGGCAAAGCTTTCTCGCCAGGCGAGATAGCCGAAAACAGTAGCGGCTAGCAGAGCCACCACCAGGACCACGCCAACAATGGACCGTGCCGATCCCCGGCTCGAACGCCGTCTGGTCGAAAAATCTTCCATATCGTCCTGTCATACGCTCCGAAGATTAACCGGAGCGGTTGCGATCCCTTAGCCTTGCTTCTCGCACAAAGCCTGCGCCGCTGCCAAGAGCGCAGCATCGCTTGTGTCGCCTGCAATCGTCAGCGATCCCCAGCCATCACCCGCCCGCCCGGCAATGCGCGGAGCCATCGCGACCAGATTGAAAGCCATGCGATCCAGATTGTTAGCATCGCATTGATCGGCGAAATGCGCCGCCATTTCACCGGAATGCAGCAGGATTATTGCGCCGCCGGCAAGAAAATCGGCCTGCGCAGTCGTCAGCGGGCGATAGTCGGTCCGATAGGTAATCACGGTATCAATCGTCACATGCGGCGGGGGAACGAGTTCCAGATGGGTCTCGCCAGCAAGCCTGAGCAGGTGACGCTTGATCGGGGTCAGCCCGTCCAGAACCGATTGTAATCCGCCTGATCCGGTTTCCTCCACTTCCATCCCGGCATCCAGTGCGAGGCGGGCCGTGACCTCGCCGACAGCGAGAACCGGCAAATGGGTAATCTTCTCAAGCTCATCGCCTGCATGGCGCAGGGCATTGGCGCTGCCCACCAGGACACCGTCAAAGGGTTGCGCAGGGGCATCCCATGGGACCGGTGAAACCACGCAGAGCGGCATTCCGCGCGCCCTGATCCCGCGCTGGAATGCAGCGACCAGCGTGGCCGTCTGGCCCGGCTCAGGCCGCAGGACGACGACCGGCTTGCTCATGCTGCGCCCGTGAAAACCGCACGAATGGAGGGCGCGGCATTTCCCAGCAATTCTTCTGCGAACTGGCTGATCGCGGCCATATCACCGTCCTCGACAGATGCGCTGCCCTCCGCGCGTTCGCGGCCATCGGGGCTGAACACTATGCAGCGCAGATGCAGCGTCCCGTCGTCGAATGTAGACAGGAGGGCAATCGGGCTGTGGCATGTCCCGCCCAGCCCCGCCAGAACCGCCCGCTCGGCGATGATTTCTGCGTGGCTGGGCGCATGGTCAATCGGGGCCAAAAGACTAAGGACGCGCGTGTCATCCGCGCGGCATTCCAGCCCGATTGCGCCCTGCGCCGGAGCGGGCAGCCAGTCGTCTTGCGGCAGAGGCGTGCCAATGCCGCCCTCGCCCAGCCGGTCGAGCCCGGCTTTCGCAAGGAAAGTCGCATCGGCCTCGCCATCGGCCAGCTTGCCCAGACGGGTGGCGACATTGCCGCGAAACATCACGACCTTGAGGTCGGGCCGCGCATGCAGCGTCTGGGCCGCCCTGCGCGGGGCCGATGTCCCCACGACCGCGCCTTCAGGAAGATCGGCTAGAGATGCCGCGCCCACCAAAACGTCGCGCTTGTCCGCGCGCGGCAGGATCGCACCCAGAGTGAATTCATCGGGGCGCAGCGTCTCGACATCTTTCATCGAATGCACCGACACATCGATCCGGCCTTCACCCAGCCATACGTCCAGTTCTCGCGTCCACAGAGCCTTCCCGCCAATCTCGGCCAGCGGCCGGTCGAGGATCTTGTCCCCGCTCGCCACAACCGGCACCAGCTCCACCGCCTCTTCCGGCCAACCATGCGCTGCGCACAAGCGCTCGCGCGTTTCCACAGCCTGCGCCATCGCCAGCGGCGACTGACGGGTGCCAAGGCGGATGATCGGATGTTTCTCAGGCTCTGAAGGCATAGGTCGGTCCGCGGATCTGTTCACAGCGCCGGTTCAGGAGGCACCGTTCAGGGAGCGCCAGACAGCGCGCGGCTTGCCCTAGCGGGGCGCTTCGCTAAGGGAAAGTGCCATGGACATAGTGCTGGGTATTGAATCGAGCTGCGATGAAACCGCAGCGGCGCTGGTGACCAGTGACCGGCAAATCCTCGCCCAGCGGATCGCTTCGCAGGATGAGGAGCACGCGCCCTATGGCGGTGTGGTGCCGGAAATCGCCGCGCGCGCCCACGCCCAGCGGCTGGCTCCGATGATCGAGGCGGTGCTGGACGATGCAGGGCTGGCTTTGAATGATTGCAGCGCCATTGCCGCCACCGCCGGGCCGGGCCTGATCGGCGGCGTTATGGTCGGGTTGGTCAGCGCGAAGGCGCTCGCCATGGCCAGCGACAAGCCGCTGCTCGCCATCAACCATCTGGAAGGCCATGCCCTCAGCCCCCGTCTGGCCGACCCTGCGCTGGATTTTCCTTATGCGCTGCTGCTGGTGTCGGGCGGGCATTGCCAGATCTTGCGCGTCGATGGCGTGGGGCAATATCGCAGGCTGGCAACCACAATCGATGATGCTTTGGGCGAAGCCTTTGACAAGAGCGCCAAGATTTTGGGCCTTGGCTACCCCGGCGGACCAGCGGTCGAGCGATTGGCCCTGCAAGGCGATCCGCGTGCAGTGCCCCTGCCCCGCCCGCTGCTAGGGTCGAAGGAGCCGCATTTCAGCTTCGCCGGTCTGAAAAGCGCCGTCATGCGCGCCCATGAGAGCGGGCAGCACAAGGATGCGGACATCGCCGCCAGTTTCCAGCAAGCCGCCATTGACTGCGTGCTGGACCGGCTTGGCGTGGCATTGTCGGGGCAAGCGGACCTGCCCGCTCTGGTGGTGGCAGGCGGTGTAGCTGCGAACGAGACGGTGCGCGCTGCGCTGGAGGATTTTGCCTCGGCACGCTCCATGCGCTTCACCGCGCCGCCCATGGCGCTGTGCACCGATAATGCCGCGATGATTGCCTGGGCCGGGTGCGAACGTCTGCCCTTGGCGCAAAGCGACCCGCTTGATTTCAGGGCCCGCCCACGCTGGCCGCTCGATCCCGGCGCAGAAAAAGTGCGCGGCGCAGGAGTGAAGGCATGAACGCTCAGGTGGCTGTAATTGGCGCAGGCGCGTGGGGCACGGCAATTGCCCAGATGCTCGCCAGCGACGGGCGCGACGTGCTGATCTGGGCCATGGAAGCCGACGTGGTCGAAGAGATCAACATCGCACACCGCAACACGGCCTATCTGCCCTCCGCCGATCTCAAAACCACCATTCGCGCAACCGGCGATCTGGCCGATCTGGCGGCGGTTCCAACCATATTCTGCGTTACCCCGGCCCAGCATCTGGGATCAACGCTGCAAAAGCTCGGGACCAGCCCGCGGGATCTGGTGCTGTGCAGCAAGGGGATCGAGCGCGGCACGGGCCGGCTGATGAACGATGTCGCTGCGGATGTATGCCGGGATAGTGCCATCGCCATACTCTCGGGCCCGACTTTCGCCCACGAAGTTGCTGCGGGTCTCCCCACAGCTATCACGCTTGCCTGCGCGGATGGCCCCGCCCAGTGGGACCGGCTCTCCCCCATCATCGCCCGCCCTTCCTTCCGGCCCTATTATTCGGATGACGTCGCGGGGGCGGAAATCGGTGGGTCGGTGAAAAACGTGCTGGCGATAGCTTGCGGCGTTGTCGACGGGCTGGAGCTGGGCCAGAACGCCCGCGCAGCCCTGATCGCACGCGGATATGCCGAGATGCTGCGCTTCGGCGAGGCGCTGGGCGCACGGGCCGAGACGTTGGCGGGCCTGTGCGGTCTGGGCGATCTGGTGCTCACCTGCTCCTCCACCGCCAGCCGCAATTTCTCGCTCGGCAAGGCATTGGGCGAAGGCCGTTCCGCAGCCGAATTGATGGCCGACCGGACGACCGTGGCCGAGGGCGCGCACACCGCCCCGGTGCTGGCCGAGCTGGCGCAGAAACGCGGCGTTGCTATGCCCATTGTCACCGCCGTCACCGCCCTGCTGGAGGGCGCACAGGCACGCGAAGTTGTCGGCCAATTGCTCGCCCGCCCGCTCCGCTCCGAGCAGGACGAGAGCGCTGGATGAGCGCGGATAAACCCGGCACATCCGCCGCCGCGCCGACACCGGAAGCGGATGGCGGCGCAGGCGATATGCAGGCGCTGGCGAAAGGCGGGCGGACCAATTTCTTCGGCTTCCTGCTCAGGCTCGCCGCGCGCCTGCCGTTCCTGTTTATCGCCGGGCGGCTGTATGGCGCGGATGCGCTCGGCCGCTTCGCCAGCGCGCTGGTGGTGGTCGAACTGATCGCGCTGATTTGTTCGATGGGAGAGAAACGCGGGCTGGCCCAAAGGCTGACCGAGGGCGAAGGCGAACCGGTCAATCTGGTCTATGACGGGTTGCTGCTAGCGCTGATTTTCTCCGCAATCGCCGCCGGATTGCTCTGGCTCGTCCCGGCGCCGATGTTCCCCAATGGCATGAACAGCCAGCTCGACCGGCTGCTGGTGCTGGCCATCCCGGCCTATGCGCTGACTGAGATACTGCTGGCGGCGCAAGCCTACCGGTTCGATATCGCCGCCACTGTGCGTGCCCGCGCCATTGTCGAGCCTTGGACCATTTCGATTGCGGCAGGTGCATTCTATTTCATCGTTCCCGACGCCGGTCTGGCAATGGCCTACCTCGCGTCGATCTATGCCGGATTGTTGGCTGCGCTGTGGCCTTTCATGCGCGATTACGGCCTGCCGCGCGGATGGCGGCCGCACCCCGTCGCGATGAGCAAAATGAGCGCCCGCGCCTTGCCGCTCGCCACTGCCGATGCGATTGAATGGGGTACAAGGCGGCTGGATATCTTCATTCTCGGCTTCTTCGCCGCGCCCGCTGCGGTGGGGATCTATTACGTCGCCCAGCAGGTCGCCAGCCTGCCGCAAAAGCTGAAGACCAGCTTCGAACCGATCCTTGGCCCGGTCATCACCCGCAATCTCAAATCGAAGAATTACAGCGCCATCGCCAGCCAGGTTCGGCAAGTGGGCTTCTGGATCATCGCCGCGCAGGCCGGGATTGCGCTGGCACTGGCTATTCCGGGCGAGGCAGTGATGGGATTGGTCGGGCCGAATTTTGTCGGCGGTACCGGCGCGCTCGCCTTCCTGCTGATTGCCGAAGTCGTCGCCGCAACGGCCGTCGTTTCCGAAGCCGCGCTGGTCTATATGGCTCGGGTCCGCAATTTGTGGATTTCCATTGCCACCATCGCGCTGCAGGCCGCCATCACCATCGGCCTGATGATCGGAATCGAGAGTTACGGCCTGCCCGAACCCTACAAGGCAGCGGGCGCAGCTGCGGCGCTGATGCTGGCTCTGGGCGCGGCATCGCTGGTCAAGGCAACACTTCTTTCACGCCTGCTGGGCGCGCCGGTCAATAATTGGCGCTGGGCGCTGGTGTGGGCCAGCGCGCCCGCCATGGCCGTGGGCTATGCGGCGACATGGCTGCCTGAATGGATGGAGCTGCTGGTGGGCATCCCCGCCATCCTCGCCACCTATGGCTATGTCATCTGGCACAAGGGCTTCGGGCCGGAGGACCGCGTGCTTTTCCGCAAGAATATCAGTGGGGACAAGGCCAAAGCGGAGAACGCTTCGACGCCTGAATAGAGCATTCAGTCGGCATTCACGGCCCGGGGCCATCCTTGCACGATCAAAACGCGGCCGAGACCGCGCTGCTGCTGGGGAGTATGCTCTATGAAAGCCGTCCGTATTGTTTCCGTCACTGCTCTCGCAGGCGCCTTGGCGGCCTGCGCAACAACACAGCAAAGCGGCAGTGACGAGAACATCGTGGTTACGGGCGCGAAAGTCGGCGATCGATCCGGCGGGAATTATTCGCCGCCACCGCCGCCACCACCCCCTCCTCCTCCGCCACCACCTTCGATGATGGCCTCGCCCTCTCCAGTGATGGTCACCGGTTCGCGCGCTGTTGCCGAATCTGCGCCCGCTCCCACCGCGCAATCACAAGCTGCGGACGCGACGTCCTACCGTTACGTCGTGCCGCCTGTGATCGTGCCGACCGATCCGGGCCGCGAGCAATATGATGGCGAGGAAGTCTCCTCCGTCAAACTCGCTCGCAGCGAGCCGGTCAGCACATTCTCGGTCGATGTGGATACGGCCAGCTACGCCAATATGCGCCGGTTCCTGAGCGACGGGCAGACCCCGCCCAAGGCCGCGGTGCGGACCGAAGAGTTCATCAATTATTTCCGCTACGATTACGATGCGCCGGACCGGGTGGACCAGCCCTTCAGCGTCAATCTGGACACCGCCGTCACCCCGTGGAACGCGGGCACACGGCTGATCCGCATCGGGCTGGCGGGATACGAGCTGCCCAAGCAGGATCGCCCGCCGGCCAATCTGGTCTTCCTGCTCGATGTCTCCGGCTCCATGGGCAGCCCGGACAAGCTGCCACTGGTCAAAACCGCGATGCGCCAGCTGGCCAATCAATTGCAGGAGCAGGACCGTGTGTCGATCGTGGTCTATGCGGGCGCGGCCGGTCTGGTGCTGGAGCCGACCAATGATCCCGTCGCCATTCGCAGCGCAATGGACGATTTGCGTGCTGGCGGCTCCACTGCGGGCGGCGCGGGGATCGAGCTTGCCTATAGAATCGCAGAGGCGAACCGTATCGAGGGCGGCGTGAACCGGGTGATCCTGGCAACCGATGGCGATTTCAATGTCGGGGTCTCAAGCCGCGATGCTCTGGTCGAAATGATCGAGACAAAGCGCGAGAGCGGCACGACGTTGTCGGTCCTCGGCTTCGGGCGCGGCAATATCAACGACGCGATGATGGAGCAGGTGGCCGATAACGGGAACGGCAATTACAGCTACATCGACAGCGCGCTGGAAGCCAAAAAGGTGCTGGGCGAGGAGATGGGCGCGACCATTTTCACCATCGCCAAGGATGTGAAAATCCAGGTCGAGTTCAACCCCGCCGTCGTCAGCCAGTATCGTCTGATCGGGTATGAAAACCGCATCTTGCGCGAAGAAGACTTCAACAATGATGCAGTGGATGCAGGCGATATCGGCGCGGGCCATCAGGTGACTGCGCTGTACGAAGTGGTGCCCGCGGGCGGACAGGGCTGGATCCCCACCCGCCGCTATGACGATCCCATTCCGCAGACCGCAACCGACCGCGCGGCAGAAGCTGCCCATATCAAACTGCGCTACAAAAAGCCCGGCGGCGATATCTCCACGCTGATCCAGGAAATTCTGCCCGCGAGTGCATTGGCCACCACCGCCATGCCGACCGGCGATTTCGCCTTCGCCACGGCCGTGGGCGCATTCGGACAGAAGATGCGCGGCGATCCGATGCTGGATGGCTATTCCTATCGCAGCATCGAGCGTCTGGCCGGGCCGCAGAGCAATTTCTACCGGCAGGAATTCATCAAGCTGGCAGGGCTCGCCAGCGCAATGAACGAGCGTGAGGGGAACACCGGCGGCGATTGAGCCGCGCACACTCTTTCTCTGGCCCCTTCCCTAGCCAACCTGCGCGCCGTATGAGGCACGGCAATGTCCGTGCGTCCATCCTTGATCATGCTGACCGGTGCGGTGCTCGTCGCTGTCATGGCTCTTCTATGGGGATCGCGCACAGCGCCTGCTCTGGCGGGTAACCTCACAGCCCAAGCGGCGGAGGTGATTGCCGCTTCGGAAGCGCGTGAGGCTCAGGTCAGCTTTGTGAGCGACAATGGCTGGCCGACGCGTCACGCCTTGCTCACCGCCGCAGACGATCTGGACGAAGGCACGCGGGCCGATCTGGCAATTGCGGTCGCGGGCATACCCGGTGTTGCCGGTATCAACTGGTTCGACGGATCGATGCTGGCCGATGGCAGCGACCGGCCGCTAACCTCCATGCATTGTCAGGATGACGTGGCGGCCATTCTGGGCGCACGCACGATTCGGTTCGAAGAGTCGAGCGCAGACCTGACGACTGGCAATGATGAATTGCTCGGCGAAGTCGCTGCAGCCTTACGCCCGTGCCTCGGCGCAATCATCGCGATTATCGGCCACACCGACAGTTCCGGCGATGCCGAAGCCAATCTGGCGCTTTCCCGCGACCGTGCTTCGAAAGTGCGGCAGGAACTGATCGCTCGCGGCATACCGCGCGATGGACTTCGCGCGCGCGGCGTTGGAGATAGCAGGCCGGTGGAAGGTCTGGACCCGGCGGACCCGGCCAATCGCCGCATCGAATTTTCCGTAATCGCAAAGGTGCCACTGGTTCCGACGCCAGTCGACACACCGGGGCCGCGCTAGCTATGCCTATCTGGTTTGAAGTTATCGCTCTGTCGCTCGCCGCCTACGCTATTGGCTTGCTGCTCGGCTGGATTTTGTGGAGCGGTGAATTCACGAAGCAACCGGACGAGACAGCGGGTAGCGGGGAAATACCGCAACCCGAAACCCCGCCGGAGAAAGACGAGAGTACGACGCAATGATGCAATTGGTGGAAGCAAACTGGCCCGTTTTGTTGGCCGCCCTGCTGATCGGCCTGCTGGTCGCTTGGCTGATCTTTCGTGCCAACCGCAAGACGACGATCAAGCGCGACCCTGCTTCGCCAGACCCGGATGCCCCGGCGCAGCGCAATCAAGCGCTCATCGATGCGCCGCCGGTTGCCAGTCATCCTGATCCGGTTGCCGTACCGGGCGCGGTTGGCGGAGCCGCGATTGCTGCCACTGCGGCGGCGCATGTGCCCGAGGCGAAACTAGACAAGGTCGATGCGGCTGACGGCGATGACTTGACGCGGATCAAGGGCGTAGGCCCGAAACTGGCGGCGCTGCTGGGGCAACTGGGCGTCATCAGCTTTGCCCAGATCGCCGCATGGGATGATGCCGAGATCGACCGGATCGATGGACAGCTGGGCCGGTTTCAAGGGCGCATCCGCCGCGATGACTGGATGACGCAGGCGCGCTATCTGGCGGATGGTGACAGCGCCGGATACGAAGCGCAATTCGGGCGGCTCTAAAGCCCCTGCACCCCTGCCCCTGAACCAACGACTGGCCTTGCGGTTAGCGGGTGTAAGCGGCAAAGCAGTCGGCCTACGCTAGGAGATACAATGGCAGGCGCACAAACGGGCATCGTTCCCTTCACTTGGGACGATCCATTCCGGCTCGAAGAGCAATTGACCGAAGAAGAGCGGATGATCCGCGATGCCGCTCATGGCTTCGCGCAGGACAATCTGCAGCCGCTGGTGACAGAAGCCTATCGCAACGAAACCGTCGCGCCCGAACTGTTCCCGATGTTCGGGCAAGCCGGTCTGTTGGGTGCCACCATTCCAGAGGAATATGGCGGCGCGGGCGCGAGCTATGTTGCCTATGGCCTGATCGCGCGCGAGATCGAGCGGGTCGATAGCGGCTACCGCTCCATGGCCAGCGTCCAGTCCAGCCTGGTCATGTTCCCGATTCACGCCTTCGGGTCGGAAGAACAGCGCCGCAAATATCTGCCCGGCCTTGCCAGTGGCGAGTTGATCGGGTGCTTCGGCCTGACAGAGCCCGATGCAGGCTCCGACCCCGGCGGGATGCGCACCTACGCCAAGAAAGACGGCGACGGCTATGTAATCTCCGGCGCGAAGACATGGATTTCCAATTCGCCCTTCGCCGATGTGTTCGTCGTCTGGGCGAAAAGCGAGGCGCATGGCGATGGCATTCGCGGATTCATTCTCGAAAAAGGCATGGAAGGCCTGTCCGCGCCGAAAATCGAAGGAAAACTCTCTCTGCGCGCCAGCACCACCGGCATGATCGTGATGGACGAGGTGAAGCTGCCCGCCGATGCTTTGCTGCCCGAGGTGCAGGGTCTGAAGGGACCGTTCGGCTGCCTCAACCGCGCGCGCTATGGCATCAGCTGGGGCGCTATGGGCGCGGCAGAATTCTGTTTCCACGCCGCACGGCAATACGGGCTCGACCGGCAGCAATTCGGCGTGCCGCTCGCCTCCAAGCAGCTCTATCAACTCAAGCTGTCGGATATGCTGACCGATATCAGCATGGGCCTGCAGGCCAGCTTGCGTGTCGGCCGCCTGATGGATGAAGGAAGCTTCGCGCCGGAGATGATCTCGATCGTGAAACGCAACAATGTCGGCAAGGCACTCGATGTGGCCCGCAAGGCCCGCGACATGCATGGCGGCAACGGTATTTCCGAGGAATATCAGGTCATCCGCCACATGGTGAATCTGGAAACGGTGAACACGTACGAGGGCACGCATGATGTGCACGCGCTGATCCTCGGGCGGGCAATCACGGGGCTGGCGGCGTTCTGACCCTGCACCGGAACAGGCGCGCGCAGCAGGCGTCTAACAAGCGGAGGCCGCGCGCATGAAACTCTATGGCTATTACCGAAGCTCGACCAGCTATCGCCTGCGCTGCGCGCTGGAACTGAAGGGGCTGGCTTACGAGAATCTGCCGGTCAATCTTTTGAAATCGGAACAGAAGGACGCAGCCTTCACCAGCCGCAATCCCTTTGGCAGCGTGCCAATGCTGGAGGCAGACGGGCATGATCGCGCGCAATCCATGGCTATTATCGAGTGGCTGGACGAAGCCTATCCGGACCAGCCGCTGCTGCCAGCCGATCCTGAGCAGCGCTATCTCGCGCGCGAACTGGCCTATGCCATCGCCACCGAATTGCATGCTCCGCTCAATCTGCCGGTGCTGAAATATCTGAAGGAAGAATACGGCCAGTCGCAGGAGCAGATCGGCGAGTGGTATCGCCATTGGCTCGCTCGCACGCTTGACCCGTTGGAGCAGCGGCTGGCGCAGCTGGGCACCGGCGATTTCCTGTTCGATGCCCCCGGCTTTTTCGAAGTCGTCCTAATGCCGCAGATTTACAATGCGCGGCGGTTCGAATTCGACTTTGGCGATAAGCCGCACATCACCCAGATCGAGGCCGCCTGCCTCGCCCTGCCCGCATTCCAGCGCGCCCATCCGGATGCGCAGCCTGACAACCCTTCCAACAAGGACTGAACTGCCATGAAACTCGCAACGCTCAACGACGGAACCCGCGACGGCAAACTGGTGGTCGTGTCCAGGGACATCACCCGGTACTGCGCGGCGGACAACATCGCGCCGACCTTGCAGGCCGCACTCGACAACTGGACCGAGTGCGCGCCCAAGCTGGAGGCGCTCTACCGCGATGTCGAGCATCAGGCCGTGCCTTGCGAGCGGTTCCACGAACGGGAAGCGCATTCGCCGCTGCCGCGAGCCTATCAATGGGCCGATGGCAGCGCCTATATCAACCATGTCGAGTTGGTCCGCAAAGCGCGCGGTGCGGAAGTGCCCGACAGCTTTTATCACGACCCGCTGATGTATCAGGGCGGCAGCGACGATTTCCTGCCTCCACGCGCCGACATCCCGCTGGGCGATGTGAAATGGGGCTGCGATATGGAAGGTGAAGTCGCCGTAATCGTCGACGATGTGCCGATGGGCACCAGCGCCGCCAATGCCGCAGACCACATCAAGCTTGTTATGCTGGTAAACGATGTCTCTCTGCGCGGCCTGATCCCGGGTGAGCTCGCCAAAGGCTTCGGCTTCTTCCAGTCCAAGCCCTCCACCGCGTTCAGCCCCGTTTGCGTCACGCCGGACGAACTGGGTGACGCGTGGAAGGATACGGTGATCCACCTCCCCCTGATGGTGAATTACAACGGCGAGCCCTTTGGCCGTGCGCAAGTGGGCGAGGATGCAACCTTCACCCTCGCCGAACTTGTCGCCCATGCGGCGAAGACCCGCAATCTGGGGGCAGGCGCAATCATCGGTTCCGGCACAATCAGCAACAAGGGTGCCGATGGCGGACCCGGCAAGCCGGTCAGCGAAGGCGGGCTGGGTTACAGCTGTATCGCCGAAATCCGCATGATCGAGACGATTGCCAGCGGCGAGGCAAAGACCCGCTTCATGGCACCGGGCGATACCGTGAAAATCTGGATGGAAGACGAAGGCGGCCACTCGATCTTCGGCGCCATCCGGCAGGAAGTCGTCGCGGCCTGATGTTCGTCGAGGCCACATGGCCCGATATCGTCCTGCGCGGCATCCTGCTGTCGGGCATCGGCCTAGCCTACGTTGTATTTCTGGTCCGGATGGTGGGCCTGCGGTCATTCTCCAAAATGACCAATTTCGATTTCGTCATGACCGTAGCCAGCGGCTCGCTGTTGGCAGGGGCCGCACAGGCAACCGACTGGGCAGGCTTTGCCCAGGCAATGATTGCGATGACCGGCCTGTTTTCGGCCCAATGGGCTCTCGCCCGTCTGCGCAAGCGGTCGGACAGTTTCGAACAGGCGATCCAGAACGACGCGGTGCTGCTGATGAAGGATGGCGAGTTCTGCGAGCAGGCACTGAAGGAAGAGCGGGTCGCGCAATCGGACCTGATGGCAAAACTGCGCGAATCCAATGTGCTGGAGATGGGTAAAGTCCGCGCTGTCGTGCTTGAAACAACAGGCGATGTCTCGGTGCTACATGGGGACCGTCTCGAACCGCGGTTGATCGCCAATGTTCGCGATCTCACAACGGAAAGCTAAGCGGGGTCAGGCCATCCGGCCCCCGCAATCCGGTTTCGCGTGAACGCATTGGCGGACCGGAGTCTCACTCCGGCCCGCCAGTCGATTGCCGGCCCCTAGAACCGCGTCCTCAGGCCCAGTCGGTAGTTGCGTCCGATGGCGCTGCCGATGAACGGGTTGAAGCCAAGCGGAAGCTGCGCCTCTGCCGGTGCGGTGTTGGTGAAGTTCTCGATCGCTCCGCGCAATTGCGCTTCGAACCCTGCAAACTCCAGATCAACCGTCAGCGCAATATCGTGCTGGGTGTAGGAGCCGCTCACGACCCCGTAATCGGTCGGGCCCGCTGAGGTCTGGAAGCAAGGGTCGCGGTTCACACAGCGGTCGTCCGTCACGCCATCGATATAGGTGACCGTGTAGCGAAGGTTTACCGGCTGGAACGCCACGTTGACGAAGGCGTTGGCCCGCCATTCAGGAATGGTGTTCGGATCGCGGAAGTAATTGCCGAAGCCAATCGCATCATAGGCGGGGGCTACAAGAACGCCTTGAACCTCGAAATCATCGAAGCTGTAGTCGAGATTCCACACAGCATTGGCACCGAGGTTCAGGTCCACACTATCCGTTACCGGCATGTCGAGATTGAAGGCAAAATCGAGGCCAGCGATTTTCACATCGGGCCCGTTCACCCAGTCCGTGCGCACGCGGCTGATATCGATACCGGTGGTCGTGCCCTGGATACACTGGTTGTTGCTGAAGGTGATCAGATTGGCGACCGGGCTGCTGCAGTTCACCGGATCGGTGCCGGTTGTCTGTCCGTTGCCCACCAGACTGGCGATGGCATTGCCCGGCGTCGTGGTGATCCGGTCTTGCAAATCGATCGACCAGTAATCGACGCTGAAGGTCATGCCGCCCGCACCGACGGGCACATTCAGGATCGCCCCGATATTGTAGGTAAAGGCAGTTTCCGGACCCAGATCGTTGGGGTTACCGAAAATATCGAGCGATTTGAAGTTGCCGCCTGCGGCCGTGAAGCCTTCCAGCGCCGTCACCGAAATCGGCGCGACCTGCGAGGCGATCGGGCCGCGGAAGGTTGTGCCGACCGAACCGCGCAGGGTCAGCCAGTCGGAGGCCTCGAACCGGAACGAACCCTTCGGATTGACCGTCGAGCCCACGGTGCCGCCGTAATCTTCGTACCGGATGGCGCCCTGCACCTCCAGCGTGTCGAGGATCGGCAAACGCACTTCACCGAAGAAGGCATAGACGCTCTGGCTCAGATTGACCGGTCGCGAGCCGCCGAGGAAGATAAAGGAACCGACGCCTTCGGTCGTGGTGCCCACACAGCTGCGATCTCCCTCAATGAAACACGGGTTCACATCGAGATTGGACTCATCGTTCAGCGGGCGGCTGGAGAAGCTGGTGTCGCGGTATTGGCCACCGACAGCGAATGCCACGGGGCCGCCAGCAAGTTCCAGACCGGTTTCACCGGAGAGAACCATGTCGAAAACGAACTGCGATTCGCGTTCGTCCGTACCGTTCGGCACCTGCAACCAACGAATGAGCTCAGGGCTGTTTTCCGCCCCCGGCACGTAGAGATTGTTGGTCAGGCCCAGAGTCGGATTGCCCGGCCCTGCGTTGACGAAGGGGTTGAAATATTCGCACCCATTTGTGCCCGGCGTGGTGCCGCGGCAATTCGCGCCGCCCAGCCCGTTCAGAGCAGCCTGAAGACGGCTGCCGAGAATACCGGGCGCAAATGCCTGCCGTTCCGATTGCCAGAACGTTCCGTCGATATCCAACGTGAGTGTGTCGCTGAGATCGATATCGAACCCGCCACTCACGCGGTACGCATCGTTTTTGGCAAGGCCGGACCCTGCGCCGCGTTCCTCATCCAGAGGATTGCCCAGATAGCCGAAGGGCCGGAACAGGACATTGGTCACTGCGACAATCGGATTGGTCGGCGTGCTTGCGGGCAGGCCCTGCTGCGCGAGAAACGCCGTCAGGCCCGGGTTGCTGGGCGATGTGGTGAACGCGCTCAGGAAGCCCGAGCCGCGCGGGCCCTGTGTGGGCGGGAATGCCGGCGAGTAATTGATCGATTCCAGATCGGTCCGCGCCCACAGCGCATCGGCCTTGAATCGGACCGTGTCCGACAGGTCGACTGTCGCGCTGGCGAACACCTGATAGCGGTCCTCATCCTCGACAATGTTGTCGAACGGGATGAAGGTAAAGCGGCAAAGCGCGCCATCCTGAAAACCGCCCAGATCATTACAACCCCGGTCGGGGCGGACCTGCGTATCGACCGCCCCCGTCCCGGTGTCGAAATAGCTCACTGCAAACAGGCCCGGCGTCGACAAAGCCGAATAGGCCGACGGGTTCACCGTATAATCGGTCTGGGTGTAATCGCGCTGCGGCGTGCCCAGTTCCGAACGGTGCTGCCATCCGGCGCCGATCACAAAATTGGCATCGCCGAATTCGAAACCTGCCAGACCGCTCAATGAGTAATTGTCGTCTGAGCCATTGATGAAGGCATAGTCCCCCTGCACCTCAAACCCGGTGAAGGTGTCGCGGGTGATGAAGTTGGCGACCCCGCCAATGGCGTCGGACCCGTACGTCGTGCCTGCACCATCTTTCAGGATCTCGACCCGCTCCAGCGCGAACAGGGGAATGAGCTGGGTATCGACAAAACCGGACCCCGGCGTCTGGATCGCCCGCTTGCCGTTCATCAGCACCAGCGTGCGCTGCGGGCCAAGGCCGCGCAGGTTGATCGAACCAACGCCCTGAAAACCCTGTGCTGCAGTGGAGAACTGGTTCGTATCGCCCAGCACAGCACCAACCGAAGGCAGTTCCTTGATAAACTCCAGCGGGCTGTCGACGCCCTGCTTGGCCAGATCGTCTGCGGTGAACACGTCAACCGGGAGAGCGGCGTCTTCGGGCGTGCCACGAATCAGCGAGCCGGTCACCACGATCGTATTGTCGTTATCCGTATCGGCCCCATCCGCGTCTTGCGCGAATGCGGGAGCCGCGCTGAGCAGAATGGCGCTTGCGAGCGCTCCGCGCGCTGCTGTTTCGAGATAGGTTTTACGCATGATTTGTGCTCTCCATCACCGGGTTACCCAAGGGACGGGGACACGTTGCGCATAGGCGCAACCAAGCCGTTTCCGTAAAACCCCTCCCAAGGCCTGGGCGCGAAGATGCACCCGCCCGCGATATGAAGCAAGAGACGAAATTACTTCGGGGAAAACAATTCAGGCCTGTTGCCTTACAGCGCGGATTTGACCCGGACCATGGCCACTGCGGCAATAAGCCAGCATGCGGCGGCAAACAGCATCGTCCAGATCGGCTCACCCGGGAAAAACAGGTTCATTGCCGTTCCCATCACTGTGGCGACCAGCAATTGCGGCACCACGATGAACACATTGAACAGCCCCATATAGATGCCGAGCTTCGCCTGCGGCAGGTTCGAGGCGAGGATGGCGTAGGGCATGGCGAGGATACTGGCCCACGCAATCCCGATGCCGATTTCGGCCAGCAGCAGCGCCTGCGCATCCCGGACGACAAAGAACATCAGGAAACCGGCCGCGCCCAAGGTCAGACAGAGCGAATGGGTCCAGACCTGACCGATCGTGCGGCTGAGAAGTGGCAACAGAGCCAGCGCCGCGACGGCGGCCACACCGTTGTAAACCGTGAACAGGACATTCACCCAGTTCGCCCCGGCATTATAGGCGGTGCTGGTCGGGTCGGTGCTGCCATAAACATATTGTGTCACCACCGGTGTGGTGTTGATCCACATGATGAACAATGCCGACCAGCTGAAGAACTGCACCAGCGCCAGCCGCTTCATGACTGCGGGCATGCCTGCGAAATCGCCGATGATGCTGGACAGGATATTGGCCTCCCGGCCCTGCCGCGCCATGGTGATCGCGGTCATGCTCAGCAAGCCATAGGCAATCAGAAGACCGCCCAGCAGGAACATTTCCTTCTCCAGCGAAAGAGCCGAGACGCCCGCAATGACGCCGAGGCCCAGGGCAATCCAGAAGCCGGAGCTGGCGAAGCTTTTTTCCGCCAGAAGACGGATCGGCTGGACCGGATCTGCCGGCGCCTCGCTTGCGAAACCGGCCATCTGCTCGGGGCTGTATTCGCGCACGGTCAGCACCGTCCACGATACCGCGAACAGCAAAGCCGCCGCGCCGAACCAGAAGCTCCATTTGACCGTGTCGGGAAGCTCGCCTGCGGGCGCAACATTGGCAACGCCGATCCATTCCAGAAAGGCGGGGAAGATCGATCCGACCACTGCGCCCGCGCCGATAAAGGCGGTTTGCACGGCGTATCCGGCGCTGTGCTGGTCGGTCCGCAGCATATCGCCAACAAAGGCGCGGAAGGGCTCCATCGAGATGTTGAGCGAGGCATCGAGGACCCACAGCATCGCCGCTGCAAACATCAGGGGCGCGCCGAATGCCGGGCTGAGCGGCATGACGAACAGCGCCAGAGCGGCAAGGATGGCACCCGTCATGAAATAGGGCCGTCGACGGCCGAAGCGGTTCCAGGTGTTGTCCGACAGATATCCGATGATCGGCTGGACGATCAGGCCCGTCAGCGGGGCGGCGACCCACAGCGCAGGCAAGTCGTCCATGCTCGCGCCCAGCGTCTGGAAGAGGCGCGACATATTGGCATTCTGCAACGCAAAGCCGATTTGAATGCCGAAAAAGCCGAAGCTGATATTGAACAGCGCCCCGGCACCAAGGGTTGGTTTCTGTGTGGCCAAGCCATCTCTCCCGATGCGGGAGCCATTTTGTTTTGTGTGCCCCGCGCGTGCTGGCTTGCACGATTGGCATTAGGCGACAAGATACATACGAATGTGATTGGCGAATGGGATCGGGACGAATGCCGCTCCTGTTTCGCCAGACCGGTTAGCCGCCGGTGCTGCCTCGCACGATCAGCCGCGTCTCCAGCCGGGGATCGGGCCGCTCCCCGCCTTCGATCTGTGCCAGCAGCATGTCTACGAGGCGCTGACCCGCGCCCTGCACATCCTGCATGATCGTGGTGAGTGGCGGGGTAGTGAGGCTGGCTGCCGCGATATTGTCGAAGCCGATCACCGCCACATCATCCGGCACCGAATATCCGTTCTCCGCCAGCACCTGCATTGCGCCGATGGCAATCAGATCGCTGGCCGCGAAAACCGCGTCGAACGGCTTGCCCTCCGCAATCAGGGCGCTCATCGCCGCACGCCCCGCCTTTTCCGTTGTGATCGCGTCGGATTGGAGCGCGTGGTCCGGCGGGATGCCTGCCTCCTCCAGCGCCGCAACCATCCCGCGATACCGCTGGGCAAATTCGGGCGCATTGTCGTCCACGCGGCCGAGAAAGGCGACCTTGCGGCGGCCGCGTTCCAGCAAATGTTCGCCCGCCAGTCGCCCGGCACCAAAATTGTCGGAGCCAATCGTGCTGCCCCCGGCATCGCTGCTGACAGAGCCCCACCGCGCATAGGATGTGCCCTGCTCTTTCAGCTGCTCCAGCCGTTCTTCATATTGCCGGTAATCGCCATAGCCGAGCAGGATGAGCCCGTCCGCCCGGTGGCTATCATGATAGCGTTGATGCCAATCGTCTTCCATCCGCTGGAACGAGACGAGCAGATCGAGCCCTTGCCGCGCACAGGCCCGTGTGATCGAGCCCAGCATGGCGACAAAGAACGGATTGATCATGCTGTCATCCGGCGTGGGATCTTCGAAAATCAGCAGCGCGATCGTGTCCGAACGCTGGGTTCTGAGCGAGGATGCGTTGCGATCGACCGCATAGTTCAGCTCGCGCGCAATGCTCTCGATCCGCTCCCGCGTGGCGGCGCTGACCGAGGTGTCCCCGCGCAGGGCACGGCTGACCGTAGGCTGCGAAACGCCCGCTTTATAGGCGATGTCGATGCTCGTCGGTCGGCCTGATTTGCGGCGCCCCATGCCTTGCTCCCTTGCCCGATACTATTGCGCTTTATCCGCGCGGCGGCAAGCGTACCAAAGTCCGCCCGCGACCTGTTGCAGTTTGGCGACATCGGGAAATGCTGCACTGCACAAACATACGTATACCGTATTCCCCTGCGTCTCGACCCGTTCCATCACAGGGTCAGAATTGGCGCTGAGAAACCGGCGTCACTTTCATTCACTAGGAATGGCAAAGCGCCGGAAACAGGCGTTCAGGGGAGAGAATCACGTGAAGAAGCGCAGCATTTTTACGACCGGAATCAGCGGATCGGCCATGGCCCTTTCGCTGGCAATCGCAGCGACACCGCAAATGGCAATGGCCCAGGATGCGGACGAAGCTGAAGAGGCCGTTGATGAAGACGGCACGATCATCGTCAGCGGCTTCCGCGCCGCGCTCGAGAGCGCTGTTAACGAGAAGCGCCGCAGCGATCTGATCCTCGAATCGGTCACCGCAGAAGATATCGGCAAGCTGCCCGATGACTCGATCGGCGAATCAATTGCCCGCCTGCCGGGTGTGACCTCGCAGCGCCTGAACGGCCGCGCGAATGTCATTGCTATTCGCGGCCTTGGCCCCGACTTCTCACAAACGCTCCTCAACGGCCGCGAGCAGACGTCGACCGGCGATAGCCGAGCCGTCGAATTTGATCAGTATCCGTCCGAAGTCGTCAATCAGGTGGTGGTCTACAAAACACCAAGCGCTTCGCTCGTCGGCCAGGGTCTGGTCGGTACGATCGATGTGCGCACCATCCGTCCGCTGGACACGAAAGACCGCATCCTCGCGATTGGCGGCAAGGTCTCCTATGCCGATATCGGCGCGCTGAATGCCGGGTCGAAAGACATCGGGTACCGCGCCAACGCGACCTTCGTTGACAAGTTCGCCGATGACACGGTCGGCCTCGCTCTATCGGCAGCCTATACGGACGAGCCCTATCAGCTGCAGGAATTCAACGCCTGGGGCTATGCAGGAAATGGCGATCCTACCTCGCCTTTCGTGATTGGCGGCTCCAAGAGCTTCGTGACCTCCACCCAGCTTCAGCGTCTGGGCCTGACCGGAACGCTGCAGGTCGAGTTTACCGACAATCTGACCCTGACGACCGACGCGTTCTATTCGAATTTCGAAGACGATCAGTCGAAGCGCGGCATCGAGCTTCCGCTTGGATTTGGCGCGTTTGGCACCAGCTTCGATCCCTCAACCGCCACCACGGTGACCACCGAGTTTGGCGAATTCGCATCGTCGGGTACATTCAATGGGGTCGAGGGCGTCATCCGTAACGACGTGTTCCAGCGCGAAGCCGATCAGTATTCGGGCGGCATCAATCTGGAATATGAAGGCGATGACGGCTGGAGCGCATTCGTCGATCTCGGTTTCTCGAAAACCGACCGCAACGAGCTGAGCATCGAAAGCTATTCCGGCACCGGCTACAATGTCGGCGTTGGCGCGACGGACACGATCGGCTTCCAGTCGGACAGCAACGGCACCGTCTTCTCCCCATCCCTCGACTACAGCGATCCCAATCAGATCGTGCTGACCGACCCTCTGGGTTGGGGCGGCAGCCGGGTGCAGGCCGGTTACTACAACAACCGCATTATCGAGGACGAGCTGAAGCAATACCGGATGGGAATTGCCCGTGAGTTCAATGGCTTCATCAGCAAAGCGCATCTCGGCTTTTCCTACACCAACCGCGACAAGAGCCTGACGCCGGACGAGTTCTTCGTTCAGCCAGCGAATGGCGCAACCGAGCTGGCGATCCCGAGCGAGTTTCTGCTGCGGAGCACCAATCTCGATTATCTCGGCCTCGGCCCGGTCGTCAGCTACGATGTGCGCGACATTATCGAACAGGGCACGCTGATCCTCGACCGCAACCTGTCGAATGATATCCCGGCGAAAGCATACCGGATCAGCGAAGATTTGCTGACGGCCTACTTCCAGCTCGATATCGAGCAGGATCTGGGCAATGGTATGCTGACCGGTAATATCGGTGTGCAGGCTGTGAACACCGATCAGCAATCGAGCGGGCTGGCATTCGCAGCCGGTCAGCAGGTGGCGATCGCTCTGGGCGATAATTACTGGGATGTTCTTCCCTCGGCGAACCTTTCGCTGCGTCTGGATAGCGACTGGGTCTTCCGCCTCGCCGCCAGCCGCCAGATTATGCGCCCCCGCCTCGACGATCTGCGCGTGGCGATTGGTTACGGCGTCAACATCAATCCCGGTGAAAGCCCGACCGGCCTCGCACCGTTCATCAGCGGCGGTGGCGGCAACCCGCTGCTCCGGCCCTACCGTGCCAATGCGATCGACTTCAACGTCGAGAAATACTTCGCTGGCGGATCGGGTGTGATAGCGGTTCAGGCCTTTTACAAGGACATCAAGAGCTTCATCGCAAACGATCGGTTCGTATTTGACTACAGCGCATTTCCCGACCCTGCCGGCCAGCCGGTCGCAACGCAGATCGGCCTACTGGATGCGCCGACCAATACGGGCGGAGGCGATTTTTACGGGATCGAGGGTTCGGTTACCTTCCCATTCGATATTCTGGCCACAGCGCTGGACGGCTTCGGCGTCACAGGCGGCCTTGGCTGGACCGACTCCAATGTCGAACAGCCTGACGGCTCGCTTGCGCAAATCCCTGGCTATTCCAAGTGGGTGGCCAACGGCACAGCCTATTACGAAAAATATGGTTTCAGTGCGCGGGCAAGCGTCCGTCATCGCTCCTCGTTCATTGCGGACTTCAGCGGCTTTGGTGGCAACATCACCCGCCGCCGGGCACGGGCAGAAACAATCGTCGACGCACAGATCGGCTATGATTTCGAAGGCGGCGCGCTCGATGGGCTGTCGGTCTATCTGCAAGGCCAGAACCTGACCAATCAGCCCTTCGTCTCGCAGTTCGATGTGCCGGTCCCAGAGGCAGTGATCGACCGTCAGGAATACGGACGCCGTTTCCTCGCAGGCTTTACCTTCAAGTTCTAGGTAGCCTGCCGGGCGGGGGAGTTTTCGGGTCGCACCGCTCCCCCGCCCGCCAATTTGCTGAGCAAACACCCATTTCGTCACCAGACGGTTGCCCCCCGGATGAAAGAGGGGTGATAAAGGAGACGTGACAATTTCCGCGCCAGACGTTTCTTCCTTGCCTCCAATCGTGATTGCCGGTGGCGGCAGCGCGGGGTGGATGGCGGCTGCGACGCTGGCGCGTTTCTCCGGCCGGAAGATCATTCTGGTGGAAAGCGAAGCCATCGGAACGGTGGGTGTCGGCGAGGCAACCATCCCGCAAATCCGCCTGTTCAACGCGGCGCTGGGCATCAACGAGGGAACGTTCCTTCGCGAGACCAAAGGCACGTTCAAGCTCGCCATCGAGTTCGACGGATGGTCGGGCGAAGGGGAAAGCTATCTCCACGCTTTCGGCTCTGTCGGGCATCCGTCGGGCGTATTGCCCTTCCAGCATTACTGGCTGCGCGCCCATGCAACGGGAGAGGCTGAGCCGCTTTCGGCCTATTGCCTGAACGATGTTGCCGCGCGCACCGGCAAAATGCAGTTTTTTCAGGCCCAGCCCGGTCAACCTGCGCCGGATGTGCCGTGGGCCTATCACTTCGACGCGGGCCTCTACGCGGCCCTATTGCGCTCCTACGCGGAAGAACGCGGTGTCCAGCGTATCGAAGGGGCCATCGCCTCGGTGAAACGCGATGCCGAAAGCGGCGACATCTCGGCTCTCGTCCTGGAAGACGGATCGCAGATCGAAGGCGTGTTCTTTCTCGATTGCACCGGCTTCCGCTCGCTGTTGCTGGGTGAGGCGCTGGGGGTGGGCTTTGAAAACTGGTCGCATTGGCTGCCGTGCGACAGCGCGGTTGCCGTTCCCTGTGCACCAGGTGGCGATTTCGCACCTTACACTCGCTCGATCGCGCGCAAGGCGGGGTGGCAATGGCGGATCCCGTTGCAGCACCGGATCGGCAATGGCCACGTGTTCTGCAGCGAATTCATGAGCGCGGACGAGGCCACCGACATCCTGCTCGGCAATCTCGATGGCAGTCCGCAGGCCGACCCGCGCGTCCTGCAATTCACCACCGGCATGCGGCAGCGGCAATGGGAGCGCAATTGCCTCGCGCTCGGGCTGGCTGGCGGGTTTCTGGAGCCGCTGGAATCGACCTCGATCCATCTGATCCAGTCCTCCATCGCGCGCCTGCTGCAAATGCTGCCGGGCGCGGAGATGGCACCAGCTGTGCGCGATGAATTCAATCGTCAGGCGCGCTTCGAGTGGGAGCGGATCAGGGACTTTCTGATTTTGCACTATGCCGCAAATGGCCGCGAGGGCGAGCCCTTCTGGGACCGTTGCCGCGCGATGGAAGTGCCCGATACCTTGACTGCCAAGATCGAGACCTTTCGTGCGAGTGGCAACATCCACCGCGAGCATGAGGAATTGTTCACCGATCAGGGCTGGCTGCAAGTGATGGTTGGGCAAGGCATCGTGCCAGACGGCTACAACCCCATCGCCGATCAAATGCCGGCTGCCGAGCTGTCGGCCATGCTTGCACGGATCGTTACCCGCAACAAACAGACCGCCGCTTCGATGGCAGAGCATGCAGACTTCCTGCGCGCGCTGATCGACCACTCGCAGAGGAAAACCGCATGATCCGCCAAGCTGCCCTACTGCTCACCGCCACCGCCGGCCTTGCCCTGCCCGCTTGCGCAACCACGCCAGCGCCCCCTGCCGCAGCGGCAGCTGTAGCCGAGGCAGAGCAATCTTTCCGTGCGCGCCCGGTAACCGACGAGGTGATCTATTTCGTCTTGCCCGACCGCTTTGCCAATGGCGATCCGGGCAATGACGACGGCGGCTATGGCCCGGACAAGATGGCCAGCGGATATGACCCCACCGGCAAGGGTTGGTACCATGGCGGCGACCTGAAAGGTCTGACCGAAAAGCTGGATTACATTCAGGGTATGGGCGTCACCGCGATCTGGTTCGCGCCGATCTTCAAGAACAAGCCGGTCCAGGGCGATCCGTCCAAACCGGAAACGCTGAGCGCTGGCTACCATGGATATTGGGTGACCGACTTCACCCAGGTCGATCCGCATTTCGGGACCAATGCCGAGTTCAAGGTCTTCGTCGATGCAGCCCATGCGCGCGGAATGAAGGTCTATATGGACATCATCACCAATCACACGGCGGATGTGATCCACTATGCCGAGGGCGAATACATCTATCGCAGCAAGGGCGAGTATCCCTATTCCACACGCGGCGGTGTCGATGGCGAACCCATCAATCCCGGATTTCGCGGGGGAAGCGATACGAGCGCGGAGAACTGGGCCAAACTAACCAGCCCCGACTACGCCTACACCCCGGAGATCGCCGAAGCCGAGAAAAACATCAAAGTCCCGGCGTGGCTGAACGATCCGATTTACTATCACAACCGGGGTGACAGCGCGTGGGTTGGCGAAAGCAGCATCTATGGCGACTTCGCCGGGCTGGATGACCTGTTCACCGAGCACCCTAGAGTGATCGAAGGCATGATCGACATTTTCGGCGGGTGGATCGACGCGTTCGGCATTGACGGTTTTCGGATCGACACTGCCAAGCATGTGAATCCGGAATTCTGGCAGGCCTTCGTGCCCGCTATCGAGGCGCGAGCAAAGGCGGCGGGCATCCAGAACTTCCATATCTTTGGCGAAGTGTACTGGAGCGATCCGGTCCAGCCGCTGGGCGCGGAGATCATGGCCAAAAGCAGCCTGCCCTACACACTCGATTTCGGCTTCGCGAGCGCTGCGCAGCGCGTAGTCGGCGGCGAAAGTTCGCCCGCACTGATGGCCAATCTGCTGGAGCAGGACGCAGTCTATCCCGGCGGGAAGGAAACGGCTGTGGGTCTGCCGACCTTCCTCGGCAACCACGATATGGGGCGCTTCTCCATGTTCGTGCGCGAGCATGCCAAGGATGCAGATGCCGACGAATTGCTGGCGCGCACCATGCTAGGCCATGCCATGATGTTCACCCTGCGCGGCGTCCCGACGGTTTATTACGGGGATGAGCAGGGCTTTATCTCCGATGGTAACGACCAGCTGGCGCGCGAGAATATGTTCCCGAGCCGGACTCCCCAATACAATGACAACGATCTGCTTGGCACGAACGCCACCACGGCAGAGGCCAATTTCGATACCGCGCACCCCCTGTACACGCTGATCGCGGCGTTGTCCGAAGTGCGGCTGTCCAGCCCCGCCCTGATGCGCGGCCACAGCATCGTGCGGGCATTTGATCACGAGGGGCCGGGGTTGCTCGCGGTAGAACGACACGATCCCGAAAGCGGCGAGCGCGTGCTCACCGCCTTCAACACCTTGAACCAGCCGATCAGCCGCCTTGTCGAAGTCGATTACGGAGCGACCGGCGTAGCCGCGCTGATGGGCCAGTGTCCGGTCTCGCTCGCCGCGAGGGGAAGCGTCGGGATTGACTTGCCCGCGCTCGGCTATGCGGCCTGCACTTTGCTAACCGAGGCCGACTAAGCGATGGCGACCGCTCACCTCCCCGGCGCAGATGCGCAGGCGCGAACCTATGCGCACCCAGACCTGCCATGGTGGCGCGGGGCGGCGATCTATCAGATCTATCCGCGCAGCTTCATGGACTCCAATGGCGATGGTGTGGGCGATTTGCCCGGCATCACCAGCCGTCTGGACCACGTCGCCTCGCTGGGTGTGGATGCCATCTGGGTCTCGCCCTTCTTCACCTCGCCGATGAACGATTTCGGATACGACGTATCCGATTATTGCGATGTCGATCCGCTGTTCGGCACGCTGGATGATTTCGATGCGATGGTCGCCCGCGCGCACGAACTGGGTCTGAAGGTTCTGATCGATCAGGTCTATTCGCACACCTCGGACGAGCATCCTTGGTTCGAGGAAAGCCGCGCCAGCCGGCACAATCCCAAATCGGACTGGTATGTCTGGGCCGACCCTAAGCCCGATGGATCGCCGCCGAGCAACTGGCAGTCTGTGTTTGGCGGGCCTGCCTGGACCTGGGATGCGCGGCGCCAACAATATTACCTGCACAATTTCCTCAGCAGCCAGCCGCAAGTGAACGGGCACAGCCCGCAAGTGCAGGAGGCGCTGCTCTCGGCAATGGAGTTCTGGCTTGATCGCGGGGTCGATGGCTTCCGGATCGATGCGCTCAATTTCCTGATGCATGATCCGGAATTGCGCGACAATCCGCCTGCCCCGGCGAGCGACAAGCCGCGAACACGGCCGTTCGACTTCCAGCTCCGGGTGCACAATCAATCGCATCCGGATATTCCCGATTTCGTGGCCCGCATCCGCGCTCTGACAGACCGTTATGACGCGGTCTTCACCGTGGCCGAAGTGGGCGGCGACGAGGCCGAGGCCGAAATGAAGGCGTTCACTGCAGGCGCGGACCACCTCAATTCGGCCTATGGCTTCAACTTTCTTTATGCCGACAAGCTGACACCCGGGCTGGTATGCGGAGCGCTGGCGCAGTGGCCAGATGAGGACGGCATTGGCTGGCCAAGCTGGGCGTTCGAGAACCACGATGCCCCGCGCGCCCTCTCGCGGTGGTGCGCGCCGCATCACCGCGAGGCTTTTGCGCGGATGAAAATGGCCCTGCTTGCTTCACTGCGGGGCAACATCATCCTGTGGCAGGGCGAGGAGCTGGGCCTGACGCAAGTCGATATTCCCTTCGACCAGCTGCATGATCCCGAAGCGATCGCTAACTGGCCGCTGACCCTGTCGCGCGACGGAGCACGCACCCCGATGCCGTGGCAGGCCGACTGCCCCGTCGCAGGATTCGGTTCGCGCGAGCCGTGGCTGCCCCACGGGGAAGAGAATATCGACAAGGCCGTCGATATTCAGAACGAGGACGACACCTCGCTGCTGGCATTCACGCGGGAGATACTGGCGCTCCGCAATCGCACGCCCGCGTTGCACCACGGATCAGTGGCGGATTGCACGGCCGACGGCGCATTGCTCGACATGACGCGAACGGCCGGTGGCATGCAGATCCGCTGCCTGTTCAATCTCTCGCCCGAACCGCTGGCAATTTCAGCCAGCGGGCACGTTTTGCTGGCCGTCAACGGAGCCACCCCCGACGCCCTTCCCGGCTATGCCGCACTTCTATTGGAAACGGACACATGAAGCACCTTCTCGCCTCCATCGCCCTGACCGCGCTGGCCACACCGCTGGCCGCTGCCGAAGTGGCCTCTCCCGATGGCCGTCTGGTGGTTGAAATGAATGTCGATGGCGGCGGTGTGCCTTTCTACCGGGTGCTGCGCGATGGCGAGGAAGTGATTGCCGAAAGCGATCTGGGTTTCACCTTCAGCGACGCCCAGACAATGCGCCGCAATTTCGTGGTCGAGAGCGAGGCCCGCGCCAGCCACGACGGCACATGGGAGCAGCCATGGGGCGAGCGCCGCTTTGTGCGCGACAATCATAACGAACTTTCCGTGACGTTCCGCGAATCGCGCGACAATTCCGACCGCGCTCTGACCGTGCGGATGCGGGTTTTCGATGACGGTATCGGCTTTCGCTACGAATTGCCGGAGAACCCCGCGCAGCCGGTCTACAACATCGCCGAGGAACTGACCGAATTTCATATCGCAAAGCCGGGCACCGCTTGGTGGATCCCCAGCGGCGACTGGAACCGCTACGAAATGGTCTATCAGGAGACGCCGGTCGATGCGGTGTCCGTGGCCCACACGCCAATTACCATGCGACTGGAAGACGGCACGCATCTGTCGTTTCATGAGGCTGCGCTGGTCGACTATTCCGGCATGTGGCTCCGCCGTATGGAGGGCCAGCGCTTCCGCGCGATGCTGGCACCCAGCAGCCGCGGGGCAAAAGTGGTGCGCACAGGAGCTTTCAACACGCCGTGGCGCACCATTCGGATCGGCGATGCGGCATCGGATCTGGTCGAAAGCGACATCGACCTCAATCTCAACGAGCCGAACAAGCTGGGCGATGTGAGCTGGGTCGAGCCGGCCAAGTATATCGGCATCTGGTGGGGGATGATCTCCAATCGCTGGACCTGGGGCACGAGCGAGCGCCATGGCGCAACGACTGCGCGCGCCAAGAAATATATCGACTTCGCAGCCGAACATGGCTTTCGCGGTGTGCTGATCGAGGGCTGGAACATCGGCTGGGACGGCAACTGGTTCGACAATGGCCGCGAATTCAGCTTCACTCAGGACTATCCCGATTTCGATCTGGAAGAAGTAGCCGCCTACGCCAAATCGAAGGGCGTCCGGATCGTCGGGCACCACGAAACCAGCGGCAATATCGCCAATTACGAGAAACAACTGGGCGACGGGCTGGACCTGTATGAAAGCCTGGGGATCGACTGGATCAAAACCGGATATGTCGCGGATGCGGGCGGCATTGTGACCTGCAATGCCGATATTTCGGTGCCTTGCGACGAGGACACAGAATTGTTCGAATGGCATGACGGCCAGCGCCAGGTTCAGCACCACCAGCTGGTGATCGAGGAAGCGGCCAAGCGCAAAATCGCCATCAATCCGCACGAGCCGGTCAAGGACACCGGCCTGCGCCGCACCTATCCCAACTGGGTCGCCCGCGAAGGCGCGCGCGGGCAGGAATACAATGCGTGGGGGCCGTTCAATAACGGGCCGGAGCACGACCCGACGCTGGTCTATACCCGCATGCTGTCCGGCCCGATGGACTACACGCCCGGCGTGCTGGATCTGAAGGGCGAGAATGATGTGCCTATCGCCTCCACGCTGGCCAAGCAGCTGGGGCTCTATCTGGCCATCTATTCGCCGATCCAGATGGCTGCGGACTTCATCGAGAGCCTCGCCGCGCACCCGAAAGAGCTGGAATTCATCAAGGCTGTCCCGGCCGACTGGGCCGAGAGCAAGCTGATTGCTGGCGAAGTCGGCGATTACGCCATTTTCGCCCGCAAGGACCGGAACAGCGAGGACTGGTATCTCGGCGGCGTCAACGACGCGACCGAGCGGACGCTGGAGCTCCCGCTCGATACTCTGGAGCCGGGCGTGACCTACACCGCCACAGTCTGGAAAGACGGACCGGACGCGACCTATCTGACCGAGAAGCGTCACGAGATTGCCTACGAAACGCTCACGCTGACGGCAGAGGATAGCTACACCGTGAGGCTCGCTCCGGGTGGTGGCTTCGCCATGCGGCTGGTGCCGCGAGAGTGAGAGCGCTCGCGCTCCTGCTGGCTGTAACGCTGTCGTCCTGCGCTTTGGCGGAAGTTCAGACTCCGGAATCCCAATTGGTGCAGGAACAGGGCCGGTTCGTCGAGGAAGGGCCTTTCGCGGTTTCGTGGCTCCCCGACCAGCAAATCACCATCTGGTTACCCCCTGGCTATGACACGGGCGATCGGCGTTACCCGGTCCTTTATATGCATGACGGGCACAATCTGTTTGATCCGGCGAAGTCCAATTTCGACAAGGTCTGGGCAGCGGACAAGGCCATGCTTAGCCTTATCGAGCAAGGCCGGGTGGAGCCCCATATCATTGTCGGGATATGGGCACCGGGAGCCGCGCGATATCGCCAATATCTCCCCGCCTTCGTTCTGGATGCCGCGCCGCCCGCGCTGGCGCAAGAGATGGACCAATGGGCCGGCGATGGGCCTTACATGTCGCGCCGCTATCTCGGTTGGCTGGCGGACGAGCTGAAGCCGCGTATCGATGCCGAATATCGCACGCTCACCGGCCCGGAGCACACGGCGATTGCCGGATCGAGCATGGGCGGGATTATGAGTTGCTGGGCAATTGCCGAGCGGCCCGACATCTATGGCCGGGCAGCCTGCATCAGCTCGCACTGGCCGATCGCCGATGGCGATGCCGCAGCAGCGATCCAGCCACAGGTTGCCACAATCTGGACCGAGTATTTCGACGCCTATCTCGGTGAACCAAACGGTCGCCGCATCTGGATGGACCACGGGACGGATACGCTCGACCGGTTCTATGCGCCCTACCAGCGCGCGGTCGACAACAGCTTCCGCGAGGCCGGCTGGGTAGAAGGCACGGACTTCCGTACCGAAATATATGAAGGCGCCGAACACGAGGAAAACGCGTGGGCGGAACGCTTGCCCGAGGTGCTGGGCTGGCTATTGTCGGGCGAATGAGCGCACCTGCCCCTCCCCATGTTGTCGTTCTGGGCGGAGGCAGCGCCGGGTGGATCACCGCCTGCCTGCTGCATCACGAATGGGCCGGGCGCGGGGGCCGGGTCACGGTCGTCGAAAGCCCGCAAATCGGCATCATTGGAGTGGGTGAAGGATCGACCCCGCAACTTAAAGCATTCTTCGATCACCTCGGCATTGCCGAAGACGAATGGATGGGCCCTTGCGAGGCGACCTACAAGCTCGGAATCCGCTTTGCCGGCTGGAGCGAGCGGGCTGGCTACGAGAGCTATTTCCATCCCTTCCCCGGCCCGATCGATTTGCACAGCGAGCCGGGCTTCATTGCCAATTGTGCAGCGGCGCGGCGGGGCTTTGACGTCCCTGCCCATCCCGATGACTGGTTTCTGGCTAGCGAACTGGCCGAGGCTGGACGATCTCCCTCGCCAGCGGACACCTTCCCTTTCAGGCCCAGCTATGGCTACCATTTCAATTCCCACCGCTTGGGCGAATTTTTGCGCGAATGGGGGACGACGCACGGGATCGAGCATCGCTCGCTGACGGTCTCCGAAATCGAAATGAACGAGAAAGGCGATGTCGCGGCTCTGCTGTGCGAGGGTGGCGAGCGGATCGAAGGCGACCTGTTTGTTGATTGCTCGGGTTTTCGCGGGATGATCGCACAGGCGAGAATGGGCGTGCCGTTCCGCTCTTTCGGGGAGAACCTGTTCAACGACAGCGCCGTGGTCATGCCCACCGCGCATTCCGGCGCGTTCAAACCGCAAACCGAGGCCATCGCCATGAAGGCCGGTTGGCGCTGGTCGATCCCGCTGACCAGCCGCGTGGGCAACGGATACGTCTACAGCTCGCACTATCTGAGCGACGATGAAGCCGAAGCCGAATTGCGCGCGAGCCTGTGCACCGCTGCAGACGGCGTGGAGGCCCGCTTCCTCAAAATGAAAGTCGGCCGGGTCGAGACCAGCTGGACCGGAAATTGCCTCGCCGCAGGCCTCGCGCAGGGCTTCCTCGAACCGCTCGAAGCGACGGCGCTGCACATCGTGATCGTCACCGCGCTCGAATTCGCGAGCGCCTATGGACAAGGCGGCTTCACTGCGCAGAACCGGGACGCATTCAACGCCTCTATTGCCGCGCGCTATGACGGCATTCGCGACTATATCGTCGGACATTACCGGCTCAACCAGCGCACCGATACGCAATATTGGCGCAACAATGCTGCCAATGACGAACTCTCGGACGGCCTGAAAGCGATGATGACCGCGTGGTTCCGCCACGGCGATATGCGCGAAGCGAACGAGCGCGCCTATGGCGGGCGCAATTACTACGCCAATGCCAGCTGGCACTGCCTGTTCGCAGGCTACGGCACCTTCCCCCCGGCGGAGAAAATGCAGCCTGTGCCCGATACGGTCCGCATCGCCGACCGCAACGCCACACAGGTCATGTTGCAGGCCTGTGCGCAAAACTTCCCCGAAATCTGAGCTTTTTTCTCAAGATCCGCCTTCAGGCTGGCCGCATTCGTATTTCCTTGGCAAGCCATGGGCGTTTATCGCACAGTTTGACGCGACCAGAGTGAGAGGAGCCTGCCATTTCCGCCGCCCATTCCCTGAAGCCGTGCTCCGGCCTCCTGCTGTTCGGCGCGACCGGCGATCTGGCCAAGCGCATGCTACTGCCTTCGCTGTTTGCGCTGCATGAAGACGAGTTGATCGCGCCCGAGCTGCGCATTACCGGCACGGCGCGCAGCGAGCTGACCGATGACGGTTTCCGGGAGTTCGCCAGAGAAGCGCTGGAAGAGTACCTGCCTGATGATCGCCGCGATTCGCAGCAGATCGCCAGCTTTCTGGACCGACTGCAATACCAGGCGCTCGATGCAACCACGCTGGAAGGGTTCGATGATCTCGCCGCGAAACTGGGCGATATTTCGGGCGGACTGTCGATTTTCCTCTCCACTGCGCCCTTCCTGTTTGAGCCGACGATCAAGGGGTTGCAGCATTCGGGGCTGACTGGCGATCATGTCCGCATCGGTCTGGAGAAGCCGCTGGGCAATGATTTGGCCAGCAGCGCCGTAATCAACGACGCGGTCGCCAGCGCCTTTGCCGAGGACCAGATTTTCCGCATCGACCATTATCTGGGCAAGGAAACCGTCCAGAACCTGATGGCGCTGCGCTTTGCCAATATGATGTTCGAACCGCTTTGGAATGCCGGCGGGATCGAGCATGTGCAGATTACGGTCAGCGAAACCGTCGGGCTGGAAGGGAGGCACGGGTTCTACGACGATACTGGTGCGCTGCGCGATATGGTGCAGAACCATATGCTCCAACTGCTCGCAATTACCGCAATGGAAGCGCCCGCCGAATTCGATGCGACCAGCGTGCGCGACGAGAAGGTGAAGGTCCTGCGTTCGCTGCGCCCGGTTTCCGCCGACGAGATGGTGCGCGGGCAATATGGCAGCGGGGCGGTTTCCGGCCAGTCAGTGGAAAGCTACGAGGACGATCTGGGCGAGGCTTCGGACACCGAAACGTTCGTCGCCATAAAGGCGCATATCGACAACTGGCGCTGGAACGGGGTGCCCTTTTATCTGCGCACCGGCAAGCGCATGGCCGAACGGCGCAGCGAAATCGTCATCCAGTTCAAATGCGTGCCGCACAATATCTTTGGCGCACGCGGCGGGAAGCTGAACGCGAACAGGCTGGTCATCCGCCTGCAGCCGGAGGAATATGTCCGCTTGATGGTCATGGCGAAGAAGCCGAGCATGGACCGCGACGGGGTGACCTTGCGCGAAGTGCCCCTCGACCTGTCGCTGACGCAGGCCTTCAGCCGCGCGCGTCGGCGCATCGCCTATGAGCGTCTGCTGCTGGACCTGATCGACGGCGACCCGACCCTGTTCGTGCGCCGTGACGAGGTGGAAGCGCAGTGGCGCTGGATCGATGCGATCCGCGAAACATGGGCGGAAGAATCGATGACGCCCAAATCCTACGGATCAGGCGGATGGGGTCCGAGCGCCGCCATTGCCCTGACCGAGCGAGACGGGGTCAGCTGGAATGAGTGATATGCCCGCAATCAATGAAACCGTCGCCAAGGTCACCGACCGGGTCATCCGCCGTTCCAAGGAAGGGCGCGCGCGTTATCTCGATCTGATCGAGCGGCAACGCGACGAGGGCGTGCACCGCCCCAACCTCTCTTGCGGCAATCTGGCCCACGGCTTCGCGGCGAGCGGCGAGGACAAGGCGACCATTCGCGGCGGCCACGCGATGAATATCGGCATCGTGACCGCCTTCAACGACATGCTGAGCGCGCACCAGCCCTATGGCCGCTACCCCGAGCAGATAAAGATCGCCGCCCGTGAGCGCGGCGCCACGGCGCAGGTCGCCGGCGGCGTGCCCGCCATGTGCGACGGGGTGACGCAGGGTCAGGACTCCATGGAGCTCTCCCTGTTCAGCCGCGATGTGATCGCGATGAGCGCAGCGGTCGGCCTGAGCCACGGCATGTTCGAAGGCACGCTGCTGCTGGGTATTTGCGACAAGATCGTGCCCGGTCTGCTTATCGGCACGCTGCGCTTCGGGCATTTGCCGACCATTCTGGTGCCCGCAGGCCCGATGCCGTCCGGCCTCGCCAACAAAGAGAAGATCCGCGTTCGCCAGCTTTATGCCGAGGGCAAAGTGGGCCGCGAGGAATTACTGGAAGCGGAAAGCGCCAGCTATCACGGCGCGGGCACGTGCACATTCTATGGCACGGCCAATTCCAACCAGATGATGATGGAGATGATGGGCCTCCACATGCCGGGCTCCAGCTTCGTCAATCCGGGTGCAAAATTGCGGCAGGAACTGACTCGCGCCGCGACGCACCGGATTACCGAGATTGGATGGGCCAAAAACGGAAAAGAAAACGAGGATTATCGCCCGCTCGGCTTGTGCGTGGACGAGAAGTCCATCGTCAACGCCATAGTCGGCCTGCTGGCTACTGGCGGATCGACAAATCACGTGATCCACATACCCGCCATCGCACGGGCCGCCGGGATCACGGTCGATTGGGACGATATGGACGCGCTCAGCCGAGTGGTCCCGCTGATTGCCAGCGTCTATCCGAACGGCGCGGGCGACATCAATTATTTCCACGCGGCAGGCGGCATGCCTTACGTGATCCGCGAGCTGATCGGCGCAGGGCTGGCGCACCCCGATATTATGACGATCTACGGCGCCTCTCTGATGGATGGTGCGCAGGAACCCTTCATGGAAGACGACGCGCTGGTGTGGAAACCGGCTGCTGAGGCCAGCCATGACGACACGCTACTCAAACCTGTCACCGACCCCTTCCAGCCCGACGGCGGGATGGTGCTGCTGCACGGCAATCTGGGCCGGGCGACCATGAAAATCAGCGCGGTGAAGGAAGAATACCGCACCATCGAGGCGCCGTGCCGGGTGTTCGAAACCCAGAAAGCGGTGGCCGAGGCGTTCAAGGCGGGCGAACTCGACCGCGATGTGGTGGTGGTCGTCCGTTTTCAAGGGCCAGCCGCTAATGGCATGCCGGAACTCCACAAGCTGACCCCGCCGCTGGGCGTGCTGCAGGATCGTGGCTACCGCGTGGCTCTGGTCACCGATGGCCGCATGTCGGGCGCGAGCGGCAAGGTGCCCGCCGCCATCCACTGCTCGCCCGAGGCATGGCACGAAGGGCCGCTGGGCAAATTGCGCGACGGCGATATGGTGCGGGTCTGCGCGCATGAAGGCACGTTGCAGGCTCTGGTGGACGAGGCCGAATGGGCCGCACGCGAGCAGGCCCCCGCCCCGGCCGAGGAACGGGGCACCGGGCGCGAACTCTTCGCCATGATGCGCCGTCACAGCGATCCGGCGGAAATGGGCGGCAGCGCGATGCTGAAAGAGGCAGGGCTTTGACCACCAATACGCTCGTAGCCGTCGATATTGGCGGGACGCACGCGCGCTTCGCCATCGCCACGCGCAGTGCGGACGGCGCTATCGAGCTGGATGAGCCGGTCACACTGGCGACCGAGGATCACGCCAGCTTCCCGACCGCATGGGAAGATTTTCGCGAGCGCATGGGCGGCAGCCTGCCCGCTGCTGTCAGTATGGCTGTGGCAGGGCCGGTGAAGCAGGACATCATCCGCTTCACCAACAATCCGTGGATCATCCGCCCGCCGCTGATCGCCGAAAAGCTGGGCTGCAACCGGCACAAGATCGTCAACGATTTTGAGGCGGTCGGCCATGCAGCCGCGCGCGCACCGGAGGACCAGTTCCTGCATCTCGCGGGGCCGGATTCGCCCCTCCCTGCCAGCGGCACAATCAGCGTGCTTGGTCCCGGCACTGGCCTCGGCGTGACCCATTTCTGGCGCGATGGCGAAGGCAGCTACCGCGTGCAGGCGACCGAGGGGGGGCACGGCGATTTCGCCCCGGTCGATGCGATAGAGGACGCGATCCTCGCGCGGCTGCGCAAGCGGCATAACCGCGTATCGGACGAACGGATCGTCTCCGGCCCGGCCATTGTCGACATCTACCAAACGCTAGCCGCTATGGAGAAACGCGCCGTCCCCGATGTGGACGATCGCACGCTCTGGCAGATGGGCACGAGGGGGGAAGACAGCCTTGCGGCCGCTGCCGTCGACCGGTTCTGCCTCGCACTGGGCAGCGTTGCAGGCGACATCGCCCTGATACAGGGCGCCAGCGGCGTCGTCGTCGCGGGCGGCCTCGGCTACCGCATCCGCGAGACGCTGCTGGCCTCCGGCTTTGCCGACCGGTTCTGCGCCAAGGGGCGGTTCTCAGGGCTTATGGCCAGCCTTCCCGTCAAGCTCATCATTCACCCCCAGCCGGGCCTGTTTGGCGCCGCAGCGGCATTCTGGAACGACCAGCCATGAACGATACCTCCCCGCCGTCACGCCCGGCCATCCAGCAGAACCCGGACATCCGCTATCTCGGCAAACTGCTGGGCGACGTGATCCGCGAGCATGGCGGCGACCCGCTTTTCGAGCACACCGAGCGCATCCGCTCTGCCAGCGTAGAGCGCCATCGCGGCGAGAGCCCGCAGGACCTTGGCCTGGAGCAATTGGGTCTCGACGACACGCTGTCCTTCGTGCGCGGGTTCGGCCTGTTCTCAATGCTGGCCAATCTGGCCGAGGACCGCGACGGCGTGATGGGCGATACCAAGGTGGATTTCGCCACAGCGGTGGCCGGTCTGAAGGAACACGGGGTGTCGTCCAAAGACATACTCGCCATGCTCGACGATGCGCTGATCGCGCCCGTCCTGACCGCCCACCCGACCGAAGTCCGGCGCAAGAGCATCATCGATCACCGCGCCCGGATTGCGGATCTGATGGCCATGCGCGACACCGGCGCGACGACCACGCCCGAGGGCGACGATGTTGCCGAAGCGATCGTGCGGCAGATCGCACTTCTTTGGCTGACCCGCACTTTGCGCCGCGAGCGGCTGGGCGTGACCGACGAGGTGGACAACGCGCTCGCCTTCATGCGCGACGTGTTCCTGCCGGTCCTGCCGGGGCTTTACGGCCAATGGGAACAGGCGCTTGGCGAACAACCCCGCAGCTTTGTGAAGCTGGGCAGCTGGATCGGCGGCGACCGCGACGGCAACCCCTTCGTCACCGATGCCTCCATGCGATATGCGCAAAGCCGGGCCGCGGAGACTGTCCTCGGCCATTATCTCGACGCCCTGCACCAGCTCGGCGGCGAGCTTTCGATCTCCAGCGAGCTGACCCAAGTGGCGCCCGAAGTCCTTGCGTTGGCGGAGGCCAGTCAGGATCCCTCCCCCCACCGCGCGGACGAGCCCTATCGCCGAGCCATTATCGGCATCTACAACCGGCTGGCGGCGACATTCGAGAAACTGGTCGGCCAAAAACCCCCGCGTCCGGCGCTGGGCGAAGGCGAGCCCTATGCCGGTCCGGGCGACTTCAGTGCCGACCTGCGCACGGTCGCGCGCGCGCTGGCGGGTCTGGGCGGCGAAACACTCGCATCGCAGGGCGCGCTCGGCCGCTTGATCCGCAGTGTGAGAACCTTCGGCTTCCACCTCGCGACGCTCGACATGCGCCAGAACAGCGCCGTGCACGAGCGGGTGGTGGCAGAGCTGCTCGCCACGGCCGGGGTCGAGAGCGACTATCTCGCGCTGGATGAAGACGCGCGTATCGCGCTGTTGCGCAAGGAATTGTCGGGCGGGCGGCCCCTTCGTTCGCCATGGAGTACCTATTCGGACGAAACCGCCGGCGAGCTTGCCATTATCGATGCTGCGGCGGAGGCGCACGGGACGCTGGGGCCGGAGTGCATCACACAATATGTCGTCTCGATGGCGGAAACCGTTTCGGACCTGCTGGAAGTGCACATCATGCTGCGCGAGGCGGGCCTCTATCGCGCGGGCGACGAACCTCATGCCGCGATAATGGCAGTTCCCCTGTTCGAGACCATCGGCGATCTGGAGAACGCGCCGGGCGTCATGGCGGACTATTTCGCGCTGCCCGAAGTGGCGCATATCGCCCGGGCGCGGGGTCATCAGGAAGTGATGATCGGCTATTCCGACAGCAACAAGGATGGCGGTTATCTGACCTCCTGCTGGAACCTCGCCAAGGCGAGCGAGGCGCTGGCCCCTGTGTTCGCCAAGGCCGGGGTCGGGATGCAGCTGTTCCATGGCCGTGGCGGCTCCGTGGGCCGCGGCGGCGGATCGGCTTTCGAAGCCATTCGCGGCCAACCGCCTGGCACCGTGCAGGGCCGCATCCGCATTACCGAACAGGGCGAAGTGATCGCCGCGAAATTCGGCACGGCCGACAGCGCGAGCGCCAATCTGGAAGCCATGGCGACCGCCAGCATGCTCGCCACGCTTGAACCCCAGCGATTGCCGGATGCGCAGTACGCGGCGTTCTGTGCCACCATGGACGGGCTGTCTTTCGCAGCCTTCGATGCCTATCGCGGGCTCGTCTACGGGACGGATGGCTTCGTCGATTTTTTCCGCCAGATGACCCCGATTGCAGAGATTGCGACGCTGAAAATCGGCTCGCGTCCGGCCAGCCGCAAGGCGACCAATGCGATCGAAGATTTGCGCGCCATTCCCTGGGTGTTCTCATGGGCTCAGGCCCGTGTGATGCTGCCCGGCTGGTTCGGCGTAGGACAGGCGCTGACATCGCATGCCGACGCGGCTGAGCTAAAGGACATGGCACAAAGCTGGCCGTTCTTCGCCAACACGCTGGCCAATCTCGAAATGGTTCTCGCCAAATCGGACATGGCACTGGCCGCCAAATATGCAGGACTGGTCGAAGATCAGGCACTTGCCGGTCGCATCTTCCCGCAAATCCGCGACGGCTGGCACCGCACGCATGACGCCTTGCTGGAAGTGACAGGCCAGTCCTACCTGCTGGAGAAATCGCCCAAGCTGGACGCCTCGATCCGCCTGCGCCTGCCCTATATCGAGCCGCTCAACCTGTTGCAGGTGGAGCTGCTCAAGCGCCACCGCGCGGGCGAGACGGACGAGCGGATCGCCGAGGGCATCAAGCTTTCCATCAACGCAGTCGCAACCGCGCTTCGCAATAGCGGCTAGATCACGAAATCGAGCGGCTGCGGCATCTTGCTGCGGCCCGTGACCATTTTGCCGTGCAACGTCTCGATCTGCTTGCTGCCTGTCTTGACGAACAGGAAGGGCAGGATGCCGTGCAGCACACAGGCCATTCCCCCCAGCATCATGCGAAAACCGAAGCTGCTGGCATGGACCAGATGCTGGCCATAGCTCTCGCCGACAGATGCAGGATGGCTGGTGAAAGCGTCGCGGATCATGAAGTTGCCCTTCGATTGGTGTAGGCACCTTCTACACCGATGGGAATGCAAAATTCTCCCAAAGATGATTGCATATCGGGAAAATTCAGTCATTCTATCCCAATGAATAGCTCAGCATTGCAAATTGATTCCACCGACCACCGAATCCTCGCTGCATTACAGGAAGACGCCACACTCTCGGTGCAGGCGATCGGAGACAAGGTCGGCCTGTCCGCCAATCCGTGCTGGCGCCGGATAAAGCGGCTGGAGGAAGCAGGCATCATTTCCGGGCGGGTTGCCATTGTTGACCCGCGCCGCGTCGGGCTGGCAACCACTGTCTTCGTCTCCATCCGCACACGGCGGCACGATCCGGACTGGGTGGAGGCGTTTTCGCAGGCCGTGGCCTCTTTGGACGAGATTACCGAATGCCACCGGATGGCGGGCGACGTGGATTATCTTATTAAGGTGCGCGTGCGCGATATCGCGGATTATGACCGGATCTATCAGCGCCTGATCGCGCGCATTCCCGATCTGGCCGATGTCACCGCGACTTTCTCCATGGAGGAGATGAAATACACCACGGCATTGCCACTAAGAGCTTAAGTCAGAACCTGGCTCACGCGACAGCGGCCCAGGCAATCGCCAGCGCCACGGCAAACGACACCACGCTGGCTGCGCCCACCGGCACCAACGCGCGCCATCCCGCATCGACCAGCAGCCCCAATTGCGAACGCATGGCTGTGGCCACAACCGCCAGCAGCAGCAGCGCCTTGGACAGAGCCAGAGCCGGGCCGGTCACGGCTTCGGGAAAGCTCATCAGGCTGTTGATGGCCAGCAGCACAAAGAACCCGGCAATAAACCAAGGCATCGCCACTTTACGCCATGCAGAGCCGGAACCGCCCTGCCCGCGCCCGAGCCACAAGGCCACCAGCGCGACAATCGGCCCGAGCATGGCAACCCGTGCCAGTTTCACCACCGTCGCATCCGCGCCCGCGGCATCCGAGTAGCTATAGGCCCCGCCAATCGCCTGCGCCGCATCATGGACCGATGCACCGATCAGAAAGCCCGCCTGTTTGTCGCTCATCCCGATAGCCTGAGCGATGGCCGGATAGGCCGACATGGCAATGGCGCTGGCCAGAGCCACACCCACGAGAGCGACTGAAAAGCGTGCCTGATCCAGCCGGTCGCGCCCGATTACGCCATACAGCGCAAGCGCCGCAGAGGCCCCGCAAATGGCGGTTGCACCGCCCGCCAGAATGCCGGATTCCTGCCCCTCGCCAACCCAGCGGGCCGCCAGAATGGCTGCAGCGAAGGCGCTGACCATCACCACCAGCAGACCGGCAAAGGCGAGCCAGCCCAGTGCAGCGACTTGTGCGAAGGTGACCTGCAACCCCAGCAATACGATACCTGCGCGCAGGAAATGGCGCGAGGCGAAGTCGAGCCCCGCAGCGGTTACTTCGATGGTCGAAACAAAGCTCATCGCCAGCCCGATCAGTAGGCCCAGCAGGATGATCGGAAAGCCGTAATGCTCTGCAAGCCACGCCGCCGCCAGCGACGCAACGCCGCACACGATGAGACCGGGCAGGTAATCCGCAAGCCGCAGCCTGACCGGCTCTGCATCCGCCTGATGCAGTTCCCCGAACAGATCGCCGGAGTAAAAACTGTCGCTTTGGCGGCTCATAGGCGGCGCATTCCCCTCTGCCACATCTGTAGCGGATAGGTGGGCTCAGGCAATGGCGAGGACACTAGGCAACCGGACCTTGCAGGCCCGGCCCCGTGGCGGAGAGGGTGGGATTCGAACCCACGGAACCCATAAGGCTCAACAGTTTTCGAGACTGCCCCGTTCGACCACTCCGGCACCTCTCCGCATCAGGGTATCGCTTGGGCGCGTGAGCGCCCCGGTCGATTGGACGCGCGCCGGTTAGCCCAAGGCCTGCCCCTTGCCAAGCTCTTTTGCCCGCTATCGACAAGGTCGTTCGCAATAGCGGCAATCACGATAGCGCGGTGGGCACAGCCCTATAGCGCATTGTCGCGGCGGCCTTGCACGCCTATATCGCGCGTCATGGACAACAGTGTTTATTTCTCCCAGACCGCCGGACGCGAGATCGAAGTACCGCGCGAGGTCAGCTCCAACTTCGCCATTGGCGATGTGGTGCGGCACAAGATGTTCGATTTTCGCGGCGTTATTTTCGATATCGATCCTGTGTTCGCCAATAGCGAGGAATGGTACGAGTCCATCCCCAAGGAAATCCGGCCACGGCGCGACCAGCCATTCTACCATCTGTTCGCCGAAAACGACGAGTCCAACTACGTCGCCTATGTGAGCCAGCAGAACCTGCTGCCCGATCCCGAAGGTGGCCCTGTGGAGCATCCCGAAGTGCGCCAGCTGTTCGATGCGTTCAGCCAGGGCCGATACCGGATGCGCCGCAAACTGACGCATTGATTGCGAGTGCTCGCTTGGCCGGTCTGGATCAGTCCTTGATCTTCCAGCCCGATTTTAGGACGCGGTAGACGATCAATCCGCAGACCAGATTGAAAATGCCGAGGCCGATCGCGGCCTGCACCACGGCGCTTGTACCCTCGCCGATATCGCTTTCGCCAAGGAAGCCGTAGCGGAAGCCCGAAATGACGTAGAAAAACGGATTGGCGCGGCTGACCGTCTGGAAAATCGGGGCGAGATTGTCGATCACATAGAATGTGCCCGACAGCAGGCTAAGTGGTGCAACCACGAAATTGGTGATCATCGCATTGTGATCGAATTTCTCCGACCAGATCGACGTCATCAGGCCCATCAGCGCAAGCAGCGTGGTGCCCATCAGGCCGAACCAGATAATCGCCCAGGGGGCAGCGGGGCTGAGATCGACCCCAGGCCACAGCACCATCGCCAGCGCTACAGCGCAGCCGACCGCGACGCCGCGCGTGATGGCCGCGCCGATGATGCCCGCCATCATTTCGCCTTCCGACAATGGCGGCATCAGCAGATCGATGATCGTGCCCTGAATCTTGCCCGACAGCAGGCTGAAACTGGAATTGGCAAAGGAGTTTTGCATCATCCCCATCACGATCAGCCCCGGTGCGACGAAGCTGGCGAAGGGCACAGCCAGCACCTCGCGCCCGCCGCGCCCCAGAGCCACGCTGAAGATGATAAGAAACAGCAGCGTGGTGACCGCCGGAGCCCAGATCGTCTGTGTCTGCACCTTGAGAAAACGGCGCACTTCCTTTAAGTAAAGCGACCATAATCCGATGCGGTTGATACCGGTGATGACCGGTTGGCCACGCGGGGAAAATCGCTGGTTTTGGGATGGCGCTGCAGGGTCGTTCATGGCTTTGTCGCCTAGGCGCTGGGCACTACACGTGCAAGGGCTGGCCAAGCAGGGCTGGCAAACAGCGCCGCGCACACTATGTGCACACGTACGAATTCCCGAATCCGGGCAAATGATAATGACAGGGTATCCATGAGCTGGACCGAAGAACGCACTGCCACGCTGAAAACGATGTGGGAGAAAGGCTCCACCGCGAGCCAGATTGCCGAGGAACTGGGCGGTGTCAGCCGCAATGCCGTGATCGGCAAGGCGCACCGGCTGGGCCTGAAATCGCGCCCTTCTCCGGTGAAGTCCAACGACAAGAAGAAAGCACCCGCCAAGGCAGCCGCCAAACCGGCTGCCAAGAAAGCGGCACCAGCCGCTAAGCCGGCTGCAAAGCCTGCTCCTGCCGCCGCCGCCAAACCCGCCCCGGCTCCTGCTGCGGCGGCTCAGCCCAAGGCTGGCAGCAACCCGCAAACGCCGTTGCCCAACAAGAGAGAAGATCTACCCAAGATCGTCTCGGTCGGCCCCGGCGGCTTCTTGCGACAGGGCCCCGGCGATCAGCAACCGCCGATCCCCCCTGCCCCGCCGCGACGTCTGGTGCCACAGAAGCCCAGCCCGGAGATTGCCGGCAAGACCACGCTGCTGGATCTGTCGGAGAAAGTGTGCCGCTGGCCGATGGGTCATCCCGGCGAAGCGGATTTCCATTTTTGTGGCGCCGATGTGAACCCGGGCTTCCCTTATTGCGTGGAACATTGTGGCCGCGCCTATCAGGCACAGCTGCCGCGCGGTGCCCGCAGACCCCCTCCACCGCTGCCATTTGGCGGTCCGCGCGTCCGCTAAGCCAAACCATTTTCGAAGGCCCGGCAGTCACCCGATCGCCGGGCCTTTTTATTGCCGATAGTTTGCCAAGAGAAAGCCCGACTATGCCCCTGTCCCTCCACGCCGCCTACATCCCCAGCGCCCTGCAGATGCTGGGCACCGCCCATCACCTGATCGACAAGGCCGAGGGGTGGGCCGCCGAGAAAAAACTCTCTGAAGGCGGGATGATCGGGGCGCGGATTATCGAGGACATGCTGCCCTTCACCTATCAGGTGAAATGCGTTGCCGAGCATACGCAAGGGTCGATCGAGGGCGTGCGCACCGGTGTGTATTCGCCGGACCTTAACCCGCCGCCTGCCGACTTTGCGGGTCTGCGCGCCAAGATCGACGGTGCAATCGCGTTCCTGAAGGGCGTGGACGAAGCCGAAATGGAGAGCTTCATCGGCCAGCCAATGCGGTTCGAGTTCAAGGATCGCGGTATGGATTTCACCGCCGACCAGTTCCTGCTCAGCTTCAGCCAGCCGAACTTCTATTTCCACGCAGCAACCGCTTACGATATCCTGCGGATGCAGGGCGTGTCAGTGGGCAAGATGGACTTTATGGGCCGGGTTCGGATCAAGACCTAAGGCTTGCGCGCAAACCAGATCGTGTGGCGCGGACCCTTGTTGTTGGGCCGTGCTCGCACTGCGCGAACCTCCACATCAAAGCCCGCGTCTTTCAGGCGGCCGGTGAACTTGTGATCGTCTGCAGCGGACCAGATCGCTAGGATACCGCCCGGATTCAGCGCGTCGCGCGAGCGGGCGATGCCTGTGCGGGTGTAGAGACGCTCATTGCCCTCGCGCACGATGCCATCGGGGCCGTTGTCCACGTCGAGCAGGATCGCGTCGTAGCGCGGTGTGGTCTCGTCAACCGCATCGTCGATCAGGGCGGCAACATCGGCCAGCACGATCTCTCCACGCGTGTCCTCAAGACTATCGCCTGTCAGATGCGCGAGCGGCCCCTTGGCCCATTCCAGAATGCCCGGCACCACTTCGGCCACCACCACTTTGCCGCCCGTGTCCGGCAGAGCCTCAAGCGCTGCGCGATAGGTAAAGCCCATGCCGTAGCCGCCAATCAGCACGCGCGGACGCGGCACGGTGAGCTGCTCCATGGTCAATTGCGCCAGCTGCTCCTCGCTGAACTGCATGCGCGTACCCATCAGCTCGTCACGGCCCAACATGATGATAAAGTCCCGCCCGTGGCTGACCAGCGTCAGTTCCTCGCCCTGGGGTATCTGCGCGGTGTCTATGGTTTCTCTGGGAAGCATTTCACATGATCTCGTCTTCATCGAACAGGGGGTCGTCCAGCGCCGCTTCTTCGATCGCGGTCAGACGGGCATCGGCGGTGCCGGGAACCTTGACCCGGGCGATATGGGCCAGCGCATCGCCCTGATTGACCACCGGCATAACGGTGCGCCCGATAATCAGGCCGGTGAGCGGTGCGGTAATAGGGGTCTCGTGATCGCCAAAGGGATCGCTGATCGAGCCGATCTCTTCGCCTTCGCGAACCATGCTGCCGGTTGTCTTGCTGGCGCGGAAGATTCCGCCCTGCGACGCGCGGACCCAGCGGCTGCCATCGCTGCGTACAGCAGGCGCGGCGGGTGCAGGCTGCTTGCGCACATCCATGCCCAGATGCGCCATCACTCGCAGGATACCGCGCACGCCGACACGGATGGCGAACTCGTCGAACCGCAGCGCCTCGCCCGATTCCATCAACAACATGGTGCAGCCCGCCTCGTCCGCCGTCTGGCGCAGCGAACCGGCGCGCAAAGGCGATTCCACAATGGCCGGCGCGCCGAAGATATCGGCCAGTTCCGACGCCTTGTCATTGCCCGGGCTGTAGCGGATCTGGGGCAAGTTCTCGCGGTGTGTGCCCGCCGAATGTAGATCGATGCCGTAATCGCTGCGACTGATTATTTCCTCGGAGAAGACATTTGCCAATTGCGCCGCGAGGGAGCCGCGCTCGCTGCCCGGAAACACACGGTTGAGGTCGCGACCGTCGGGCAAATATCGGCTGTGGGCAGTGAACCCGTAGGCATTCACCACCGGCACACACAGCAGGGTGCCAGCCAGCCGCTTGACCGAGACATTCTTCAAAAGCCGCCGGATCATCTCAACGCCGACAATCTCGTTGCCATGCACCGCTGCGCTGACGAACAGTGTCGGCCCGGGCTTTCTCCCATGCAGCACCCGCACAGGCATGGTGATCTCCGTGCGGGTCGAAAGGCGGCTGATCGGCAAATCGATGGTCGCTGAGGCGCCGGCCTCCACGGTCTCACCGCCAAGCGCAAAGGCCTCGCGCATACGAGACCGCTTCCGGGTGGTCTTGGTGGGGGCGTCACTCATGGCGCGTCAGTTCCAGATTAGCGGAGAGAGGACAAGAAAAAGGGCCACAACGTCTCCGCTGCGGCCCTTCCCATATCGGTTGGCGTGAAGGATTAGTCCTTCAGGAAGTCCGGCACGTGGGCTTCGCCGCCCCCGCCATTGCCGCCGCCATCACGGTTGCCACCGCGACCGCCACCGCCACCACGCGGGCCGCGATCACGGCCACCGCCGCCGCGGGGGCGACGATCGCCGCCACCACCGCGAGGCTTGTTTTCACGCGGAGGACGGGTGTCTTCCAGCTCTTCACCGGTTTCCTGATCGACAACACGCATCGATAGGCGGACCTTGCCGCGCTGATCGATTTCGAGGACCTTGACCTTAACTTCCTGTCCTTCGGACACGACGTCGGTCACCTTCTCGACCCGCTCGTTCTTCATTTCGGACACGTGGACGAGACCGTCCTTGCCGCCCATGAAGTTCACGAATGCACCGAAATCGACGATGTTTACGACCCTACCTTCGTAGATTTTGCCCACTTCGGCTTCTTCGGTGATGCCTTCGATCCACTTGCGTGCAGCAGCGATCTGATCAGCGTCGGAGGAGCTGATCTTGATCACGCCCTCGTCGTCGATATCGACCTTCGCGCCGGTTTCCGCGACGATTTCGCGGATGACCTTGCCGCCCGTGCCGATAACGTCACGGATCTTCGACTTGTCGATCTGCATCGTCTCGATACGCGGAGCGTGCTTGCTGACTTCGCCGCGAGCATTGCCCAGCGCCTTGGTCATTTCACCCAGAATATGCGCACGGCCGGCTTTCGCCTGTTCCATAGCCGTCTGCATGATTTCCTTGGTGATGCCGGCAACCTTGATGTCCATCTGCAGCGACGTGATGCCGTGCTCGGAGCCGGCCACCTTGAAGTCCATGTCGCCCAGATGATCTTCATCACCCAGAATGTCGGACAGTACGGTGAACTCGTCACCTTCAAGGATCAGGCCCATTGCGATGCCCGAAACCGGATTCTCGATCGGGACGCCTGCGTCCATCATGGAGAGACAGCCACCGCACACGGTTGCCATCGAGGATGAGCCGTTGCTCTCCGTAATGTCGGACAGAACACGGATCGTGTAGGGGAAGTCTTCCTTCGACGGCAGCACGGGGTGCAGTGCGCGATAGGCGAGCTTACCATGGCCGGTTTCCCGGCGGCTGGTGAACCCGAAACGACCCACTTCGCCGACCGAATAGGGCGGGAAGTTATAGTGCAGCATGAAGTTGTTGTACGAGAGGCCTTCCAGCCCGTCGATCATCTGCTCTGCGTCTTTCGTGCCCAGCGTGGTGGTGCAGATTGCCTGCGTTTCACCGCGCGTGAACAGCGCCGAACCGTGGGTACGGGGCAGCAAGCCGACCATCGCCTCGATCGGGCGAACTTCGTCGGTCTTGCGTCCGTCGATCCGCTGGCCGTCCTTCAGGATGGCACCGCGAACGATTTCGGCTTCCAGCTTCTTGACCGCCTTGTTGGCAGTCATCTGCGTCTGGCCGTCTTCCTCGGCGTAGGCTTCCTTCGCCTTCGCACGGGCAGCATTCAGCGCGTCGGAGCGCTCGGACTTGTCGGTCAGCTTGTAGGCCGCCGCAATGTCGTCGCCGATGATGCCGCGCAGCTTTTCCTTGATTGCGCTGGTATCGTCGCTGGTGTCGATGACCCATGGATCCTTGGCGGCCTGTTCGGCCAGATCGATGATCGCGCCGATGACCTTGCGGCTCTCGTCATGCGCAAACATGATCGCACCGAGCATTTCTTCCTCGGTCAGTTCCTTGGCTTCGGATTCGACCATCATCACAGCGTCGTTGGTTGCTGCGACCACGAGATCGAGACGGCCTTCTTCGCCCAGAGCATCGGTGATGCTGGGGTTCAGGACGTATTCGCCATTGTTGAAGCCGACGCGCGCTGCGCCGATCGGCCCCATGAAAGGCAGGCCGGAAATCGTCAGGGCAGCAGAAGCTGCGACCATCGCAACGATGTCGGGCTCGGTCTCGCCATCATAGGAAAGAACCTGACAAATGACGTTGATTTCGTTGTAGAAACCTTCGGGGAACAGCGGACGGACCGGACGGTCGATCAAACGGCTGGTCAGCGTTTCCTTTTCAGTGGCGCGGCCTTCGCGCTTGAAGAAGCCACCGGGGATGCGGCCCGCAGCGGAGAATTTTTCCTGATAGTGGACGGTCAGCGGGAAGAAGTCCTGCCCTTCACGAACACTCTTGGCGGCGGTCACGGCGCACAGCACCACGGTTTCGCCATAGGTGGCCAGAACGGCGCCGTCTGCCTGACGGGCGATCTGACCGGTTTCGAGGGTGAGGGTCTTGCCGCCCCACTCCAGCGATACGGTTTTCTTGTCGAACATGTATTTTCCTTATGAACCCGCACCGCCACATTGCGTGTGCGGGGCCTCTTGTTTCCGGGAAATCCGCCCGGATCGGGTTGGGGCCTATGTCTGCCCCTTGGGCCCACGACCGGATGCCGCAGGCTCCATATGCGAAAAAGGCGGCCCCTTGGGAGCCGCCTTTCACGAAACTCTTATTTCCGAAGACCCAGCTTCGCGATCAAGGCGTTGTAGCGCTCCACATCCTTTTTCTTAAGATAGGCGAGGAGGCTGCGACGTTTGTTGACCATGGCGAGCAGGCCGCGGCGCGAGTGGTTATCTTTGTGGTTGGCCTTGAAGTGGTCGGTCAGATTGCGGATGCGCTGTGTCAGGATCGCAACCTGTACTTCGGGGCTGCCCGTGTCGTTCTCTTCGCGGGCGTTGTCCTTGATAATCTCGGCTTTTTGTTCTGCGGTAATCGTCATTGATATTCACTTTCACTCAGCGACATCGGGTAGGTTGAAGCCTCTGACCACGCGTGCGCAGCCACCCTCAAGTTCCACTAGCGCCACCGGAACCGAATCCAGCGTCGCGCAGTAAAGCCCGTCGGGTTGGGGCAACCCCGAAATGATCCGGCCTTGGCGGGCCGCCTGCGCACTCTCGGGATCGAGGGAAAGGGCCGGGATGTCGTCCAGCCCCGCCTCCAGTGGCAGGATGCGATCTTGAAGACCCGCGCCCTTACCGATTTCGTTCAAACTGTCCAGCGAAATCGCTTGGCTTTCGGTGAAGGGGCCAGCCTTGGAACGACGCAAATAGGTAACGTGCCCCACCGTTCCAAGCGCGCGTGCGATATCCCGTGCCAGAGAGCGGATATATGTCCCCTTGCTGACATGCGCGACCAGCGTGACGCTATCTGCCAGCTCCAACGGTGCGCCAGGGTCGTAAGGGTCCGGGCGGCCGGTAGTGGTTTGAAAAGCCGAATCTACCTCAAAATCCGTTCGCCCTGAGCCTGTCGAAGGGCTGTTCTTTTCTTCGAGCGCCGCGTCAAAAGTGAAAGACGATCCTTCGACAATCTCAGGACGAGCGGCAATCTGAAGGCGGTGTACAGTCACCTCGCGCGTTTTCATCTCGACCTCTTCCCCCGCCCTCGCCCGGTCATAGGCGCGCTTGCCGTCGATCATCAGCGCCGAAAAAGCGGGCGGGACCTGTTCGATTGTTCCGGTGAAATGCTCCAAAACAGCGGGGATCGCCGCCATGGGCGGGCGGTGGTTTGAGGTGTGCGTGACCTCCCCTTCGGTATCCAGCGTTGAGGTCTCTTCCCCGAACTGGATGGTGAACTCGTAAATCTTGGACGCATCAAGCATCCGCCCGGCCAGCTTGGTCGCCTCGCCCAGCGCAATCGGCAGCACCCCTTCGGCTAGCGGGTCCAGCGTGCCGCCATGCCCCACCTTGGTCTTGGCATAGCCGCCCTCGCGCAGATTGCGCTTCACCGCGCCCACCGCCTGCGTCGAGCCGAGTCCGCGCGGTTTGTCGAGTATCAGCCAGCCGGAAAGCGGGCGTTTGGGCCTGGAGGTGTCGGTCATACCCCCTGAGGGTGGGGTTCCCCGTCACCAATCGCAAGCTGCGCGCTCTGACCGAATACCAGTTTGTTCACCGCCAGCGACACGGCTATCGACAGCAACAGCGTCACCGCCATGCCGTGGATGTAGTGCGCAGGCTCCCACACCATGCTCCAGAAACCGTAGAAGATCACGCCGGCGACCACGCCGACCATCGCTGCCATCGCATTGACATTGCGAAAGGCAAGGCCGACGATGAAGGCCGACAGGATCGGCATCGAAAGCAGACCATAAAGCTGCTGCACCGTGTTGATCAGGCTTTCCTGACTGGCGAAGAACGGCACCAGAGCGAGCGCCAGAACGGACATCACAACCGAGACAATGGCCCCCAGCCGCCCGATATGCATTGTCTTGCCGATATACGCCTCGTGCAGGTCGCACACATAGAGTGCGGCTGACGCGTTGAGGATGGAATTGAACGTCGTCAGCACGGCGGCAAACAAGGCAGCTGCGAACGCGCCAGAGAGCCATGTCGGCAGAATCTCCGCCACGATCATCCCATACGCACCATCGGACGGAACATCGCCAAACAGCTTGTAGGCCACGATGCCGGGCACCACCACGATCACCGGCACAATCATCAGACGAATCGCGGCGGCGGCCATCACGCCCTTCTGCGCCTCGCGGATACTGGGCGATGCCATCGCCCGCTGGGTGATGGTCTGGTTGGTGGACCAGTAGAATGTCTGGATGAAAATCATTCCGGTCAGCAGCGTGTGCCACGGGATGTCGGAATCATTGTCGCCAATCAGGGTCAGCCGGTCTGCCGGAATGCCGCTGAAATCGAAATCGATTGCCTGCATCGCCAGAAACGCGACCAGCAAAGCCAGCCCCAGGATCAGCACACCTGAATAGGTGTCCGACACCGCAACCGCTCGCAGACCACCAAACACTGCGTATCCCGCCCCGATCACCGCAAGAATGACCGAGGAGATCAGCAGGTTCTCGATCCCCCCGTCTATGCCCAGCATCGACAGGAAAAACCGCGAACCGCCATACAGGATGGCGGGCAGAAAGATGAACAGATTGCCGGCGAGAAACAGAATGCTGATCAGCGCGCGGATATGTTTGTCGCCGTATTTCTTCTGCAGCAGCTCGGTCGTGGTGGTGCAGTTGTTCTTGTAGTAGATCGGCAGGAAAACGAAGGCGAGAATGAACAGGCCGAACACGGCGGCGAATTCCCACCATGCGATCAGCAGCATCTGGTTGCCATTCATGCTCACCAGCTGGTCGGTCGACAGGTTGGTCAGCGTGATGGAGCCGGCCACGAAGTACCACGACAGCCCCCCGTTTGCGAGGAAGTAGTCGCGTTCCTGTCCTTTGGCGTCCTGCGCTCCGGTTCCGCGCTTGCCGCGGCAATGCAGATAGGTCGCCAAGGCAATCAGCGACGTGATGAGCAAAAAGACTGCAACCTGAACCGGATCGGCCATCTAAAACTCCCTATTGCAGAACGCGCCCGGCGCGCCTGCCTTCCCCATTTGCGCTGCCTAGGGCGTGAAAGACCCTTTGGCGAGGGGCGTTGAGTTCTGCCCCATCCGCACGCGCTCTTGATGTCCCCCTGCCAATGCAGTGCTGTGCATGCCTGGCCGAGACAGCGCGAAAACAAATGGGGGCGGAAACCCTTATCAGGTTACCGCCCCCATAATGCCGTTCCCCCCTCTATTTGACCCGGGGACCGTGCATCAGAACTTCGCCCGGACGCCTGCGGTGTAGCGGGCACCAGTGCGGGTGTAGGTCAGCAAACGGTTCGGGAAGCGCGAGAAGTCCCGCGTGTCTTCGCCCAGCACGTTCAGCCCTTCGACAAAGAACTGGAACTGGTCGTTGAACTCGTAGCTGGCCGAGAAATCGAGCTGGCCGAAGCTTTCGCGCTGGCGCGGCTCGGCAAATTCGGCCTGTCCCAGAACCAGGAACCCGTCGCGGTAATTGTAGCTGACCCGCGCCGAGATCGGCCCGTCTTCATAGAAGCCGGTGACGTTGACCGTGTGCGGGGTGAAGCCGTTGAACCCCAGATCGCCAGCGGGCGCATTGTCCCGGCTGCTGGTGACATAGGTGTAATTGGCAGACGCACCGAAACCGTTCTGAAACGTCTTCTGGAAAGCAATTTCCAGACCACTGATGCTGCCTGACAGGCCATTGCGCTGGCGGGTATCGTTGAAGACGACATCGTCAACCACATCGGGAATCGCCGGATTCGGATTGATCAGGCGGACTTGCCCCGGAATCTGAATCGTTTCGCTCTGAATGAAATTCCCCAGTTCCTTGTGGAAGCCAGCAATGCTGACATAGCTGAGCGGCTCGAAATACCATTCGAACGAAATATCGAAATTGTCGGCTTCAAACGCCCGTAGGTTCGGGTTGCCGCCTCCGCTCAAAGGCGCGTCGGAACGGCCGCCAAAGGTGTTGGCAACGCCAAGAGCCGTCAATGTAGGGCGTGTTACCGTTTTTGCATAGCTCAGACGCACAACCGTGTCGGGGCTCGGCTCGATCTTGATATTCGCCGACGGCAACCAGTTGGTGTAGCCATTGTCGACCGAGGTAGCGGTCAGCGGCCCGAATATCGGATCAAGCTGGCTGTCCGAAGTCGATGCGGTGAATTCGATCACCGGAGCATCGAACCCGCGCGAGACAACATCGGTGGATGCCACGCGCACGCCCAGATTGGCCGACCACGGGATATTGCCGCCGAATTCGCCTGCCCAGCTGGTATTGACGAAAGCCGAGAAGATTTCCTCGTCGACTTCAAAACTGCCGGTCGAATTGAATGTTGGCGTGTAGATGCCGAAGGTGGGATCGATGCCCGCACTCGTCGAATAGGCCACCAGAGCATCCGTGTTGCCGCCGGTACGGCTTGGATTCCGCAGGTTTGCCACATTGTTGAGTTCGCGGAATGCATCCGCGAAGCTCGCCGTAAGAATAGTGGACGGGATCGTGTCCGAACCATTCACGCCGGACAGGAAATTATCGAGCCCGAATTCGCTCAGAATGCTGGTGTCGAATGGCACCGTATATCCGCAATAGGCACAGAAAATGTCAGACGCCGAGAGCGGTCCCGCCCCGTCCGGATCGGAAAAGTTGTCGAACAGGTCGCGCGTTTTTGTCCGGTCGGTGTAGAGCACGCCTGCCGAGATTGTTTCGAGCGGGCCTGCAAAGACATCCAGCTCTCCGTTAAGACGGAATTCTTTCACCTCGTCTTCCACCCGCGTGCGGGCAACATTGACGAAGTGCAGGCGCTGGATGCTGGTGTCGGTCAGTCCTGACAGATTGGTGATGGTCGACAAACCGTCTTCGCGGGTGCTGTCGATGAAGGGCGAAGTTGGTGCGAGTGCGCCGAGAACAACAAACGGGTTCGTGCCGTCGCGCGTTGCTTTCGACCACGAGATATCCGCATCGAAGCGCAGTGCATCACTCGCTTCAAACTGGATGTTGCCGCCGAATGCAAAAGTCTCTGCCTCACGATTGTTCGAGGTCAGAACATTGTCGTTCTGGGAGAACCCGACATCGGTGTCGTTGGGATCCGCTGTCAATTCGGAATCGCCTACGGCCAATTGCGGGTTGCGCGCACGGAATGCCGCGCTCGGGCGGAAGAAGGAAACGACCGTCCCGTTCGCATCCAGCTGCGGATTGATGAACGGCGGGCTGAAGAAGCCGGAGAACTGCTGGTCGAGTGAGTCGATCTCGAATTTCGAGTACAGTCCGTCGACCGTGAAAGTGAACCGGTCGGTCGGGGCAAACTGTAACGCTCCGTTCAGCGTCAGACGCTCACGATCCTGAATGTCGCGGCTGAAGATGACCTGCTGCTGCACGCGCGCGCCTGCAGGCAGAGCGCCGATATCGGTCGCGTCCAGACCGCTGGCACCTTCGTCCACAAACAACGCAGCATCGCCTTGCCGCAGCGCAAAGCCGTTGGTCAGGTTGCGGTCAATCTGAGCGTTACGCTTGTTGTAAGACACGCCGAGCAGAGCGCCGACAACGCCATTGGACCACGATGCAACGCCGCTAATATCGGTGCCGATCTCCTCGCTCAACGCTTCGTAAATACCTGCCGCAGAGACGCTGGCGTTAAAGCCCATCCGGTCCAGCGGCTTGGCTGTGGTGATGTTGACCACCGCGCCAATCCCGCCCGATTGCAGGCCGGGTGCTGCGGATTTGTAGACCTCTGCTGTCTGAATGATGTCGGAGGACAGCACGTCGAATGAAAACTCGCGGCCGTCATTGTCTGTGGCAATTGTCCGCCCGTTGAGAAGAACCGCGTTGAATTCCGGGCCGAGGCCGCGAACGGTGATGAACTGCCCTTCGCCGCCCGAACGGTCGATAGCGACACCGGTGATGCGCTGGAGCGATTCCGCGACGTTGTTGTCGGGGAACTTGCCCACATCTTCGGCGGAGACCGCATCGACGATCACAGCGGAATCACGTTTGAGATCGATCGATTCTCTTAGGCTCGCGCGGATACCGGTGACCACGATCACATCGTCGGGCGCGGCTGCTTCTTCGCCGCCGGCATCCTGTGCGAAGGCGGGCTGCGCGGCAACCATGGCGGCAAGACCAGCAGATGCAGTGAGCATCACACGGAAGTTCTTCATAAAATACTCCTCTCCAGAGCCGGATTGCGCGCCTGCGAGGCATTGTTTCTACCTTCGCCACCCCACAATGAGGGCGCATCCGAACGCACCGAAAAGACCCGCTAAGGCCCATTCAAATCCATGGGTGGATTGGCGGAGGATGTGTTTTTTGGGAAATCGAGGGCTAATCAGGCAGTGATATGTCACTTTTGCAACACTAGCCGAAGCAGGCGAAGCAGCGCTGCGGTTTCGCGGAAGTTGCGCCGGGTCTACCGCATCCGTGACCGATACTCACTGGGGGACCAGCCAATGGTTTTGCTGAATTGCCTGCTGAAATGGTACTCGTCGCAAAATCCCAGCGCGTCGGAGATATCGCGCATCAGCAGATCGGTCTCCGTCAGCATCGCGCAGGCCTGCTCCATCACCAGAGTGGATTTGTACTTGCCCGGTGAGAGGCCGGACAACCTTTTGAATTTTTTACGGAACGCTTCGTAGGATTGTTGCATCGCGCGGGCTGCGTCATGCACGTCCATGGCCTTGCGCAGGGCGGACTGTGCATCTTCCAGCCAGACGATATCGCTTTCGACATCCTCGTGCAGCGCCTGCTGGATATCGGCCAGCAGCAGCTGAACCCGCACTGCCTCATGCAGCAAGCCATCCTCGGTCTTTTCCTCGCCGGATCCGACAGCTTGCATGATCTTGTCGCGCCAGAATTCCTGTGGATGCAGGCTGACGACCGGTTTGGCCGTGTCGATGCATCCTGACTGACGCCATACGTCGAATACCGGGCCTTCGAATACCAAATAGATCTCGTCCCAGCTTTCGCCGGAGGGCGGCCCATACCAGTGGTCGATACCCGGCATGACCAGAATGGCATCGCCGGCGGAAACCGGGCAGCTCACACCGTTGGCATCGCGGTATTCTCCGCCCCCGCGCACGACATAGACCAGTGTAAAATGGGGCAGAACCCGGCGGGAGGTGAGCACACCGATCCCGTTTTTGACGAAGCAGGCGATTCGGATACCGCCGAGCGGAGATGTTTGCATATTGCGCTTGAAAAACCGCTCTTCCCACATGCCCTTGCCCCCTCAGCGCACGCCCATTACCCCGAGTGCATTACCAAAAAGCACATCGCTTGCCAAAAGCGCACTTCACATATCCCCCTGCAATGACAGAAACAGCTGTCTATTGGATCGGCAAAGGCCGCGCCCCGTGCTTGTGCCGGCTATGAGAGGTCGCCAATGAGTTCTGCGGGCGAGACCGCATCGGGAAAGCTGGACTGCATGTCAGATTACGAAGCAATGCCGGAATCGGGCGCAGCGGCGACGGGCCACCTGCACGAATGCGCGACCGAGCGCGGCGATCCCTCCTTCGCACAGCTGAAAAGCGCTGGTCTCGATTCACGCGCCGTCTCGCTTATCGTAGAGGCGACGATCGGCGCGCGGCCCCGCATTGTGCACTGGGGCGAGAGCCTGCCCGATTCGACTCCCGAAGAGCTGTCTCTGCTGGCATTTGCGCAATCTCCGCTGGGATCGGCCACGCGGCTGATCCACGGTTCGCTCTCCAACGAGCCGGGCACCGGCATTGCCACCGCACCGGGGCTTCTGGTCCAACGCGAAGGCACTGCGTGGACAGTCGACCTGAGAGTCCATTCGGTCGCCAAAGAAGGACAGGCGACGCTGGTCATCACTTGTACCGATCCACGCTGCGGCATCACGGCCACTTATCGCTTCACGCTGTGTCCGGTCACTGGCGTCCTTTCTGCGCAGACAGTTGTGGCGAACACCGGCGAAAGCGGTCTCGCTGTCGAGTGGTGCGCCGCGCCGGTTCTGCCAGTGGACCGGCGGCTGGAGCAGGTCACAGGGTTTTCGGGCCGCTGGGCCGGCGAATTCCAGCAGGAAACCACCGAACGCTTCCGCGGGACCTATATGCGCGAAAACCGCGCAGGCCGTACCAGCCATGATATGTTTCCCGCCATCCTGCTGAGCGGGCCCTGCACATCCGAGACCCACGGACCAGCGAGCGCTGTACATCTGGCATGGAGCGGCAACGCACGCCTGAGGATCGACACCGCACAGGACGGGCGTGCATTTCTACAGGCCGGGGAATTGCTGCTCCCCGGCGAAATCGCCCTCCAGCCTGGCGAGAGCTATGCCAGTCCCCTGCTGGTTGCGGCCATGAGCGAAAGCGGGCTCGGCCCGACAAGCCAGGCCCTGCACGCGCATGTCCGCCGCAATATTCTGGACCCACGAACGAACGACAAGCCCCGCCCCGTCCATTACAATACTTGGGAAGCAGTCTATTTCGATCATGACGAGGCGCGCCTGAAAGATTTGGCGAACCGCGCAGCCGAGGTCGGCGCGGAACGTTTTGTGCTGGACGATGGCTGGTTCGGTTCGCGTCGCAGCGATGCGGCGGGTCTGGGCGACTGGTTTGTGTCGAAGGATATCTATCCCGGCGGCCTGCGACCGCTGGCCGATCATGTCCGGTCGCTGGGCATGGAATTCGGGCTTTGGTTCGAACCGGAGATGGTCAATCCGGACAGCGATCTGTTCCGCGCCCACCCAGACTGGGTGCTGGGCGGCGAAGGGATAGAGCACGTGCCCTTCCGCAACCAGCTGACGCTCGATCTGACGAAGCCCGAAGTTACCGATTATCTCTACCGCTGCATCGCGGACATCGTCGAAGAAGCGCAGGTCGATTACATCAAGTGGGACATGAACCGCGACACGGTGCATCCCGCCAGCGGCGAACGCGGGGCCATGCACCGGCAGACCCATGCTGTTTACGCGCTGATTGATGCGCTGAGAGAGCGCTTCCCCGATCTCGAAATCGAAAGCTGCGCATCAGGCGGCGCGCGCGCCGACTACGGCGTCCTCCAGCATACCGACCGGGTCTGGACATCGGACAATAACGATGCTCTCGACCGGCAGGCCATCCAGCGCAGCGCCAGCCATTTCCTGCCCCTTTCGATCATGGGCAGCCATGTCGGCCCGCGCCGGTGTCATATTACCGGGCGCGTCCTGTCGATGGATATGCGGGTGGCCAGTGCCATCGTCGGTCATATGGGTATGGAGCTCGATCTCGAAGACGAGACAGCCGAAGACCGCGCCACGCTGGCTGCCGGGATAGCGCTTTACAAGCAGCATCGCGGGCTACTTCATTCGGGCCGGTTCCACCGTATCGCCATGCCGGAGCCTTTCAATGCGGTATCGGTCTCGGCGGTTAACGGGGATGAGACCATCGTCTCGTGCGCCATGCTGGGATCACTCCCTACCAGCCTGCCTCCACGCCTGCCGATACCGGGGCTCACCCCCGATCGCAGGTACCGGGTAAAACTGGTCTGGCCGCAAGCGCCCGAATTCCCCGGCACGCGGTCGATTTACGAGGAGGCGGACCTTGCGGGAGAGGGATTGCAGGTGCAAGGCGCTGCTCTGGGCAGGCTTGGCATCCAGCTTCCCCTGATGCACCCCGCAACCTGCATACTGCTGCATTGCAAGGCCGAACACTGACGATGAACGACACCTACGATCTGCTGGTCATTGGCGGCGGCATCAATGGCGCGGGGATCGCGCGCGACGCGGCGGGGCGCGGCCTGTCTGTCCTGCTGGTGGAGAAGGAGGATCTGGCGCAGGCAACCTCTAGCGCCAGCACCAAGCTGGTCCATGGGGGCCTGCGCTATCTGGAGCATTACGAATTCCGGCTGGTCCGCGAGAGCCTGAAAGAACGCGAGGTTCTGCTGAAGAACGCCCCGCATATCATCTGGCCGCTGCGCTTTGTTTTGCCGCATGACACCGGCCTGCGTCCGGCGTGGCTGCTGCGGCTGGGCCTGTTCCTGTACGACCATATCGGGGGCCGCAAACTGTTGCCTGCCACCAAGCGAGTCGATCTGCGCAGGCCCCCGCATGCCGGCGTGCTGGAGCCGCGCCTGACCAAGGGCTTCGAGTATTCCGATTGCTGGGTCGAGGATTCACGGCTGGTCGTCCTCAACGCGGTGGATGCGCGGGAGCGCGGGGCCGATGTCCTGACCCGCACCGCCTGCACCGGTCTCGAGCGCAAGGACGACCACTGGGAAGCGACCCTTTCCGATGGCCAGACGGTCACGGCCAAGGCTGTGGTCAATGCCGCCGGCCCTTGGGTCGATGATGTGCTGTGCCGCGCCCTTCCCGGCGAAGCGCACGAAAACCTGCGTCTGGTGAAAGGCAGCCATCTCGTCGTCCCGAAACTGTATGACGGCGAGCATTGCTACATTTTCCAGAATGGCGACGGACGCATTGTCTTTGCGATTCCCTATGAGCGTGACTTCACCCTGCTGGGCACCACCGATGTCAGCTATGAGGGCGACCCCGATCAGGTGGCGATCGACGAAGACGAGCGTGCCTATATCTGCGACGCAGTGAACGAATATCTGAGCGCGGATATCGAGCCGGAAGACGCGGTGTGGAGCTATTCTGGTGTGCGCCCGCTCTATGACGACAAGGCGTCGAGCAATTCCACCGTCACCCGGGACTATATGTTTGAACTGGACGGGGGTGGCGACACCCCGCCGATCCTCTCCATCTTCGGCGGCAAGATCACCACTTACCGCAAACTGGCGGAGCACGCGCTGCAAAGGCTGGAGCAAACGGGGCTGAGCATGGGCGGCGCGTGGACCCGCGATGCGCATTTGCCCGGCGGGCGCATGGACCCTGCCTATGTCGATGACTTCATGTGCGAATGGGAGCAGCGCCTGCCCGGCTTCCCGCAAGCAGGGATCGCCCGCATGGTGCGCGCCTATGGCACCCGCATCGAACGTATTCTGGGCGGGAAAGGCGGCGTGGGCGATTGCGGCGCGCATCTGGGCGGCGATCTGTATGCCGCAGAACTCGCCTATCTGGTGGAGCATGAGTTTGCTCGCAGCGCAGAAGATGTCCTCTGGCGGCGTAGCAAGTTGGGGCTACATCTGGACGCGGCGGGCCAGCAGGCGGTGGCCGACTGGTTCGCGCGTAATCGGATCGCCGCCTGATGGATGAACAGACCATTCTTGCAAGGACCATCGGCGGGGCAGCGGTGCATCGGCGCAGCTTTCGCAAGGCCGACGGGCGGATGCTGCATCTGTATGGCTTGTCGGAACATGATGAGGCCCCGCAGCCACAAGATTCAGACGACATTGCCAATGGCGGCCAATTGCGCTTCCACCCGCTGCGGCAGGAATGGAACGTCTATGCCGCGCACCGCCAGAACCGGACCTTCAAACCTGCCGCCAGCGACGATCCGCTTAGCCCTACCCTGCCCGGCGGTCCGGCAACCGAAATTCCCTTCACCGATTTCGAAGTGGCGGTGTTCGACAACAAGTTTGCCGCCTTCCATCCCGAGGCTCCGCAGCCCCCGGTCTTGCAAGGCATCGATATGCAGCCCGCCACCGGCGCGTGCGAGGTTGTGGTCTATACGCCCGAGGCGACAGGCAATCTCCACAGCATCGGGCAGGAGCGGCGGCGCGTGCTGCTGGCAACGTGGATCGACCGGTATGCTGCAATGCATGATGCAGGCTGCACCTATGTGATGCCGTTTGAAAACCGGGGCGATGCAGTGGGTGTCACCCTGCCCCACCCGCACGGCCAGATTTACGGCTTTGGTGAAGTCCCGCGCGTGCAGAAGCGCGCTGCAGAGGCCTTTGGCGCCGGGTATGATTTGGCCGCCGAAGTCGCGGTTTGCGAGGAACATTACGGCATCGCACAGGCGGGCGGGATGCTCGCTTTTGCGCCGCGTTTTGCCCGGTTCCCCTACGAGGTATGGATTGCCCCGCGCACGCTCCGCCATGGCCCGTGGGATCTGACCGAAGAGGAAGCTGACGGGTTCGCCCATTTGCTGGGCGATGTGACCCGCCGCTACGACACGATGTTTGGCGAACCCACGCCCTATATGATGGCCCTACATGCGGCTCCGGGCGGAGAGGCCAAAGGCTGGCACTTCACCGCGCAATTCTATCCGCTGATGCGCTCGCCCGGACGGATCAAGTATCTCGCCTCGGTGGAACAGCATTCGGGCGTGTTCACCGTGGATGTGATGCCCGAAGATGCCGCGAAGACCCTGCGCGATGTCTGACAGCGCATACACCGCGCATGCTCCGGGGCGGGTCAATCTGATCGGCGAGCACACCGATTATAATGGCGGCTGGGTTCTGCCTGCCGCGCTTTCCGTCGGTCTGGATGTAGAACTAACTCCGCGCGGCGATGGCATCGCCAATATCGCTACCGATGGCTTCGACGGGCCTGCAACCCGGTCGCTGGATGAGGCCGCGAGCGATCACTGGTCCGACACCGCTTTGGGCGCATTGCGGGAGGCCCGCTCAATCGGCTTGCTGCAAGGCGGTGATCTGTCGGTGCGCTCCACCATTCCTGCCGGGGCCGGTCTGTCATCGTCTGCCGCCATCATAGTCGCGATCCTCAAGGCCGCGCGGAATGCCGCAGGGGCGGACCTATCCGACACCGAAATCGCGGTCGCCGCGCGCCGGGTGGAGACCGATTATATCGGGGTGCCTGTGGGCATCATGGACCAGATGGCCGTGGCGATCGCCCGGCCCGGGCAAGCCATCGCGCTCGATACGCAGTCGCTGGATTATACAGTGGTGAAGCTGCCCGCCGGATACTCGGTCGAAATTATCCATTCGGGTGTCGTGCGGCAATTGTCCGAAGGGCGCTATCGCATCCGCAAGGAAGAATGCGACGCAGCGCGTGAGGCATTTGGCCAAGACGCGCTGTGCCTGCTGGACCCACAGGCCATTGAGGCAAAACCGGATGTGGACGACACAATCCGCCGCCGCGCCCGTCACTGCGCCACCGAGCATCGGCGCGTGCTCGCTGCTGTGGACGCTCTGGCAGCGGGCGATGCCCCCGCGCTAGGCGTGCTGATGCAGGATAGCCACGTTTCCATGCGCGATAATTTCGCAATGTCGGTGCCCGCTATCGATGCTCTGGTGGCCGATGCGATGGAACTGGGCGCTACCGGCGCGCGGCTGACGGGCGGCGGATTTGGCGGGTGTATTGTCGCGCTGGTGCCGGAGAATCACCGTGCCGACTGGCTAGCCAAGATGCTGAAACGCCACCCCGATGCGTGGTTCGTCGACCGTATCGCGGGCTAAGCGAACCTGCGCCTAACCCGCGATTGCCTGCGCAAGGCCGATATACTGGTCCATCGCCCAGTTCACCGGCGGGCCAATAGTGTTCTCCAGTACGCCCAGATCGGGCGCGAACCACGTCAGCGCGATCAGGCCGAAGAACAGCAACATCCCGACCGGGCGCAATTTGTCATAGGCGCGCGCCATGCTCGGCGGCAGCAGTCCTTCCAGAATATGCGACCCGTCAAAGGGCGGGATCGGCAGCATATTGAAAATCGCCAGAAACACATTGATCAGGATGAAATAGAACAGCCCGGTAGTCAGCAACCCCTGCTCCTCTCCCGCAACGGCCAGACCTGCCGCCGCCGCAATGCCAAGCAGTAGGGCGCCTATGGCGGCCAGTATTAGATTGGTGCCCGGCCCTGCCGCCGCCACCGCCATCATGCCGAAACGAGGATTGTTCAGCCTGTCCTTGCGCACCGGCACGGGCTTCGCCCAGCCGAACACCGGACCACCGGCCAGCGCCAGCATGCCCGGCACCAGCAATGTGCCTACCGGATCGACATGGCGAATAGGATTGAGGCTCAGCCGGTTCAGTTCCTTCGCGGTCGGATCGCCCAGAATCAGCGCGGTCCAGCCATGCGCGACCTCGTGGAACACAATCGCCACGATCAGCGCGGGGACCAGCACCGCCGCGAACATCAGGGTTTCGCTCATCTCGCCCACTAGGATTTTCCAATCGCTTCGCTGAAATGACGGCGGCACAGCGCGACATAGCGTTCGTTCCCGCCGATTTCCGTCTGCGCGCCCTCGGCCACGGGATTGCCCGCGCCATCAACCCGCAGATTCATGCTCGCCTTGCGGCCGCAATGGCACACTGCTTTGAGTTCCACCAGCGCGTCGGCAATGCCCAGCAGCGCCGCAGATCCGGCGAAGAGCTCGCCCTGAAAATCCGTGCGCAGGCCGTAGCACAGCACTGGAATACCCGCCTGATCCGCCAGCCGCGCGCATTGCCAAACCTGTTCCTTGGTCAGGAACTGCGCCTCGTCGATCAGAATGCAATCGAGCGGAGTATCGGCATGAGCCTGCGATATTTCGGCCCATAAATCGGTGGTCGCGTCAAATCGATGCGCTTCTGCTTCCAGCCCGATCCGGCTGGCAATCGGCTTGCCCACAGCGCGATCATCCAGCGCCGCAGTCCACAGCATCGTGCGCATGCCCCGCTCGCGGTAATTGAAATCGGCCTGCAACAGCGTGGTGGATTTGCCCGCATTCATGCTGGCATAATAGAAATAGAGTTTGGCCATTGCGCCGGGACGCTAGCCGCAGCCGTGCGCCGATACCAGCATTCATCCCTGCGACACGAACCGGTTGCAATGCTGGCCCCAGTCGATACCAACCAGCCTGCAATATTTACGGGGCAAAGATGACTTCAACGACCACCGCAAGCGAGCAATCAGGCATTCTGGGCTGGATCGAGAGGAGCGGCAACAAGCTGCCCGATCCGGTGTTTCTGTTCTTCTGGCTGATCGCCATTCTGGTGGTCATTTCGATTGTCGCTAGCATGGCGGGCCTCTCCGCCGCGCATCCGACGGAGATTGACGAAGCGACCGGCGCGGCGCGGATCATCACGGCGGAAAGCCTGCTCTCGGAGGATAATATCCGCCAGCTGTGGGTCGATATGCCCAAGACATTCACCCACTTCCACCCGCTGGGATATGTGCTGGTGGTGATGCTGGGCGCAGGCGTGGCGGAGCGCGCAGGCCTGTTCGGCACCGCGATGCGCGCCGGTGTGCGCAATGCGCCCAAGGCGCTGCTGACCCCGATTGTGGTGCTGGTCGGCATGCTGGGCAATCTGGCGGCGGACGCTGCCTATGTGGTGCTTATCCCGCTCGCAGGGATTATCTTCCACGCTGCCGGTCGGCACCCGATTGCAGGCATTGCTGCCGCTTTTGCAGGTGTATCAGGCGGCTTTTCCGCGAACCTTCTGCCGGGCCAGCTGGATGCGCTGCTGTTTGGAATTACCGAGGCAGCGGTCGAGACCGTGTTCGGTGATTTCACCGCCAATATCGCAGGCAACTGGTTCTTTATTGTCGCGATGACCTTCGTCTTCCTGCCGGTAATCTGGTTCGTGACCGACAAGATGATCGAGCCGCGTCTGGGCACATGGGATCCGGCAAAGGCAGGCAATGCCACCGCCGGAGAACAAACCGACCGCGAGCTTTCGGGCGAGGAGAAGAAGGGCCTGCGCTGGGCCGGCCTGGCCGTGCTGTTCGTGATCGGTCTGTGGCTTGCCTTCACCTTCGGTCCGGGCACGCCGTTAATCGACGAGGAAGCCTCCGCAGAGGCGCAGTTGACGCCGTTCTACCAGAGCCTTGTTGCAGGGTTTTTCATCCTCTTCTTGCTGGCGGGCTGGGCCTACGGGAAAGCCGCCGGAACCATCGGCGATCACCGCGATCTGGTGAAGATGATGGCAGGCGCGATGGAGGATCTGGCCTATTATCTGGTGCTGGCCTTTGCCGCCGCGCATTTCGTGGCGATGTTCGCATGGTCCAATCTGGGGCTGATCCTCGCCGTTCAGGGCGCGGATTTCCTCGGCGGATCGGGCCTGCCCGCCTGGGCGCTGCTGGTCGCCATCGTTCTGGTGTCGGCTTTGCTGAACATTTTCGTCGGCTCGGCCAGCGCGAAATGGGCGCTCCTTGCCCCCGTGCTGGTGCCGATGCTGATGCTGTTGGGCATCACGCCGGAAATGGCCACCGCAGCCTACCGTGTGGGTGACGGGGCAACCAATATCATCACGCCGCTGATGGTCTATTTCCCACTGATCCTGATTTTCTGCCAGCGTTGGCAAGAGGATTTCGGGCTGGGCAGTCTGGCCGCAACGATGCTGCCCTATTCCATCGGTTTGCTGCTGGCGGGTCTGGTGATGACCGGCGCATGGGTCGCACTCGATCTCCCGCTTGGGCCGGGTGCCGGCGTGTTCATGGAAGTGCCGACCGCCGCCGAACCGACAGCTCCGGCGAGTGCAGAATAACCCCGCTTGCCGGAACCGAAGGCAGGATGGGCAGTAAACAGTCTATGCTTGCAGCCCTCTCTCGCTTGCGCGGCATGCGCATCGGTATAGCCGCGTTCGGCGCATTATTGCTGGGCGCAGCAAGCCCTGCGGGCACAGCTTACGCGATTGACAATGCGGGCAGCAGTGTCTCCGCCAAGGTCAGCTTTCTCGGCATCGGCAAGCGCACTGCCGGCTTCCCGCAAGTATCCGGCACTGTCCGGCTCTCGCCCGACCGGCCCGACAGCATCGCCCTGGACGTGAAGCTCGATGCCCGCGCTCTGACGGCGTCGGATGGCCTCACCAGAGACCGGTTGCGCGGCGAGGACTTCTTCTGGGTAGCGAAATATCCGGTCGTGCGGTTTCGCGGCGATCAACTGACCATGCGCAGCGCCACTTCGGGCACGGTTCGCGGTCAATTGCAGGCTCGGGGCGTTTCCCGGCCGGTGGTGCTGAATGTCACGTTCGACAAGGCCCCGGCGAATCTGGCACCCGATGAAAGCGTCACACTATCGGGATCGACAACCATCAACCGGCGCGATTTCGGGATGACGGCCTATTCGCTGATTGTCGGCAAGAAAGTGATGATCGACCTGACGGCAAAACTGCGTCCGCGCAGATAGTCAGGCCATAGGGCCAGCCGGTCAGTCGTCGCCTTCCAGATCGCGCGCCACTTTCGGATCGTCCAGCAGCTTCTCGATCCGCTCCGCCTCGTCAAAGCTCTCGTCGGGCTTGAATTTCAGTTTGGGCGCGAATTTGAGGCCAAGTCGCTTTGCAACTTCGCGCTGGAGATAGGCGGTGTTCTTGCGCAGCGCCGCGATCACTTCGGTTTCCTGCGTACCCAGCAGCGGCTTCACATAGGCAGTCGCATTACGCAGATCGGGGGTCATACGCACTTCTGTCACCGCGATATTCGCGGCGCTCACCACATCGTCATGCACTTCCTGCCGCGCGAGCAGCTCCGACAGAATATGCCGCACCCGCTCGCCCACTTTCAGGACGCGGACCGATTGCTGTTCGGCGGTGAATTGCTGGCGGGCCATTGTCTGATCAGTCCATCTTGGAGAGAATATTCTTGAGCGAATTCATGTTGCGCGCGGTTCCCTTGCAGCCTAGCCGCCGTTCCAGAACCTTGTTCGACAGGTCGGACACGCCGACCCCGTGCACATAGTCCAGAAACAGCACGCGGTCACCCAAAGCCAGTCGCTCGCTGCCTTTGCTGCGGTGTTCCTCGATCAACGCATCCACCGCAGCGGTGTTCGGTTGCTGGCTGAGAAAAATCGAATGCACCATCTTGTCCGATCCGTGTTCCGGACCGGTGCCATGGAACGGATTGTCGTCGATTGCCGCGCGCACATCCTCGCGGCTGCGCACCATGGCGCAGGATTTAAAGCCGAACGCGTTTTGTACCGCGCTTTCGAGCTGGATTTCCAGCATGGCCGGGTCGCTCGCGCTGTCCAGAATGACATTCCCGCTGGCCGCGACGGTCTGAACTTCGCCGAAGCCCGCCCCGGCAAGAGCGTCCTTCAGATCGACCATCTTGATCCGGTTGCCACCAACATTGATGCTGCCCAGCAGGGCAAGATAGCGGGTCATCACTCTCAGCCTTCGGGCCGTGTTTCTGGCTGCGGCTTGGGCGTGGGGATTGCCGTGGAGGAGGAGCGTGCCAGCAGTCGCCCTTCCTCGTCATGCAACTCGCCTTCGAGGAAGATCACCCGCCGCCCGGCCTTCACCACGCGGCCCGTGCCGGTGATCACCGCGCCAGCCGGGACCAGCCGAATGAGCGACATCGACAGGTCGAGGTTGAGCGGCGCTTCCTTGCCATCAGTCGCGGCAACATAGGCATAGCCCATCACATCATCGAGATAGCCAGCCACCAGCCCGCCCTGCACGCCCCCGCGCCAGGTGCACATCTGCTCCTGAACGGTAAACCGCATCGTGGCGGTCTGCGTTGCTTCGTCCCAGCCCACAAACTCCGAAGCGAGCAGGGCGGAATGCGGCGAGGCCGTTTCGTGGCCGAAATATTTGTCGGTGGTCATGCAAGGGGCTCCGGCATATCTGTCGGCAGCGCAGTTGAAGTCGCGCGGGCCAGCAAACGCCCTTCCTCATCAAACAACTCGCCTTCCAAGAACGCAACCCGGCGACCATGCTTCACCACCCTCCCTTTCGCGATGATGGGCGCGAGCGGCACCATCGCAACGAAGGTCATTGTCATGTCGAGGTTCAGCGGCAATTTTCGACCGTGCTCCGATCCCTCGGTCACGGCCAGCAATGCTCCGCCCATCACCTCGTCAAGGAAGCCGGCTATCAATCCGCCCTGCACGGCCCCGCGCGGGGACGCAAAGCTGGGTGGGGGATTGAACCGTGTGGTCAACTCCCCCCGCTCGGCATCGAAGGCAACGAATTCACTGCCCATCAGCACCGCAGAGGGTGAGCGCTGGCCCTCGTAAATTCTCGGCATGCGCTACCCCCCTGTCGACTACAATGTGCGTTCTTTTTCCTCGATTTCGAAGACTTCCAGACTGTCGCCCGGCTGCACATCGTTGGTGTCTTCCAGCACGACACCGCATTCAAGACCAGTGCGCACTTCGTCGACATCGTCTTTGAACCGGCGGAGCGAGGCGATGGTGGTCGCGGACACAATGACATCGTCGCGCGTGAGGCGTGCGAACAGCCCCTTGCGGATGACGCCTTCGGTGACCAGCAGACCGGCGGCCTTGTCCTTCTTGCCCGATTTGAAGACCTCCTTCACCTCGGCACGGCCCAGCACGTTCTCGACCTTGAGCGGGCCGAGCTCGCCGATCATCTCCTTCGAGATTTCATCGGTCAGGTGATAGATGACGTCGAAATACTTCATCTCCACGCCGTCGCGCTTGATCAGGTCGCGGGCCTTTGCATTCGGGCGGACATTGAAACCGATGATCGGAGCGCCAGAGGCGGCGGCCAATGTTACGTCGCTTTCCGTAATCGCGCCGACGCCAGCGTGCAGCACACGAACCTTAATATCGTCGTTCGACAGGTTGTGTAGTGCGGTGTTGATCGCCTCCACAGAGCCCTGCACGTCAGCTTTCACCAGCAGCGGGAACTCGACCACGTCGGCCTGCAGATTGTTGAACATCGTATCGAAGCTGGTCGGGGCGAGCGCCGTGCGCTTTTCCGTTGCTTTCTCCTGACGATATTCGGCGACCTCGCGCGCGCGGGCTTCGTTTTCGACCACGGTCAGCTTGTCACCCGACATCGGCACACCGCCAAGGCCCAGAACCTCGACCGGCATGGACGGGCCCGCTTCCTTGATCTGCTTACCCTGATCATTGACCACAGCGCGGACCTTGCCGCTTTCGGTGCCGACCACGAACACATCGCCGCGTTTCAGCGTACCGCGCGTCACCAGCACTGTGGCAACCGGGCCGCGGCCCTTGTCCAGTTGTGCCTCGATCACGGTCGCGTCTGCTGCACGGTCCGGGTTGGCTTTCAGTTCAAGCAGCTCTGCCTGAAGCGCGATCTTCTCGAGCAATTCGTCGAGATTGGTGCCTTCCTTGGCGGAAATTTCGACATCCTGCACATCGCCCGACATCGCTTCCACAATGACTTCGTGTTCGAGCAGCCTTTCGCGGATTTTCTGAGCATTGGCTTCCGGCTTATCGATCTTGTTGATCGCCACGATCATCGGAACGCCCGATGCCTTGGTGTGCTTAATCGCCTCGATCGTCTGCGGCATGATGCCATCATCGGCAGCAACCACCAAGACGACAATATCTGTCACATTCGCGCCGCGCTGGCGCATCTCGGTAAACGCGGCGTGGCCGGGCGTATCGAGGAAGGTGATCGTCTGCTTGTCTTTTGTTTTGACCTGATAGCTGCCGATATGCTGGGTGATGCCGCCGGCCTCGCCCTTCACCACATTGGCACCGCGCAGGGCATCCAGCAGGCTGGTCTTGCCGTGATCGACATGGCCCATAATCGTCACCACCGGAGGACGCGGCTTCAGCGTGTCCTCGGGATCTGTGTCTTCCTCGACATTGATCTCAACATCATCGGCCGAGACGCGCTCCACATTGTGGCCAAATTCTTCGACCAGCAATTCGGCAGTATCGGCGTCGATGGTCTGGTTGACGGTGACCATCATATCCATCTGGAACAGGGCCTTGACCAGCTCTGCGCCCTTTTCGCCCATCCGCTTGGCCAGTTCGCCAACCGTGATAGCCTCGGGCACCACGACGTCGCGGATTTGCTTCTCGCGCGGCTTGGAGCTGCCTCCGCCCTGCGCACGCTTCTCGCGCTCGCGTGCGCGTTTCAGCGCGGCGAGGCTGCGGGCGCGGCGGCCCTCGTCCTCGTTCAGCGCCTTTGTAACCGTCAGCTTCCCGCCACGGCGCTTGTCCGGGCGTTCCGTAGTACGGGCCTTCTTCTCTTCCTTTTTCGCAGGACGCTTGGGCTCCGGCCGGGCGACCGGCGTAAATTTGCGCGCTACGGGAGCGCTCTTGCCTGCGGCGGGCGTCTCATCGGCGGCAGTTTCCTGCGCTGCTGCGGCTTCGGCTTCCTCTGCCGCTGCAGCCTTGGCCGCATCCTTCGCGTCCAGTTCCGCCTGTTTAGCGGCTTCGGCCTCGGCCTTGCGGTTTTCCTCGGCGCGCTTCTTCTCATCGGCAGCGGCTTCCTTGGACTTCTTTTCCTCACGCTTGCGCGCGTCTTCGGCCATTTTCAGCCGCTCTTCCTCGGCCTCGCGCTGGAGCCGGGCCACGCGTTCCTGCGGGGTTTCCCCGGCAGGCGCCTTGGGCGCAGGCTTCTTTGCTTCCGGGGCAGGCGCTGGTGCGGGCGTTGGTGTCGGAGCAGGCGCGGCCTCTGGCGCAGCTTCGGGTGCAGGCGTTTCCGCGCCCTTCTCTCCCGGTTTCACCAGCTTGCGGCGACGCTTTACCTCGACCGCGACCTTGTTGGTGCGGCCATGACTGAATGTCTGTTTGACCTCGCCCGCATCCACGCTGCGCTTGAGGCCAAGCGGTTTGCGGGTCCGGGGTGTGTCGTCGTTCTCGGCCATAAAAAGCGTATCTTCCTAAAAAATCTTGTCGTCTTCTGTGCGGTTGGGTCCGAAGGGCGTTCTTACCCGTCAGCCGCTGCTAGGGCGCGCCGCCAAGCGCGCCGGAATAATGGAGCAGGCGCTCTACGGCTGTCCCCACCCGCGCGGCTGCTCCGCCCCCATATTTTGCATCGGATCCGCGACTGCTTACGCCCAGATGAACGACATTGTCGCGGCCCAATGCCACAGACAGAGCCGCGCGGTCCAGTGGCAAGCGGGTGCCCCGCATGCCCGATCCTTCGTTCTCGCTGCCAACGCGCCAGGCCTGATCCAGCTTGGACGCGCCGCCCTCGCTGGCATCGGCGGCATGAAGCAGCACTGCGATCGCGCCGGCGCGTGCCTGCTCGGCAATGCGATCGGAACCCAAGATAATGTTTCCGCTGCGCATTTCGAGACCCAGCCGGTCCAGCAGTGTGCGGGTCAGCGCATCATCGATCCGCTGGGGCAGGTCTTCTGGCACATTCAGCACCGCGCCCTTGTAGGCCCGTGCCAATGCGCCGCGTAGCCGGCCCTTGGATATTGCCTCTTCCAGCTGTGCGCGCGTGACGCCCAGCCAGGCCCCGCGACCGGGTGCCTTCGCCAGGGGATCGGGCAGCACATCGCATGACCCATCGGGATGGGCAGGCGATATCGCCAGCCGCACCAGCCTATCACGCGCGCCATGCTCCCCTGACAGGATACATTTACGCTCCGGCGCAGATTTCCCTGCACCAGGCGCTTCGGCAATGTCGGACGTCAGGCGCTCATTGGGTGGAGTCCGCATCGGCGGCCTCCTGTGTTTCGGACGCAGCAGGCGCTGCATCATCTTCGTCTTCAAACCAATGCGCGCGGGCAGCCATGATGATCTCGTTGCCCTGCTCTTCGCTCAACCCGAACGCGCCCAGCACGCCGCCCTTGTCCTCCGGCTTCGTCGGACGGTCGCTCTTCATCCGCGGGCCAGCCATCGAATCGGTCGGCGACGGACGGCGACGCGGTGCTTCGCGCTTCTTGGCGATCAGCTCGTCGGTGGCAAGATCGGCCAGATCGTCCAGCGTCTTGATATCGGCCTTGCCCAGCACGACCAGCATTTGCTCGGTCAGATGCGGCATTTCGGCCAGATCATCCTCGACACCCAGCGCCTGACGCTCCTTGCGCGCAGTCGCCTCGTGGCGCTCCAGCGCTTCTGTCGCGCGGCTCTGCAATTCTTCTGCCAGCTCCTCGTCGAAGCCTTCGATGCTCGCCAGTTCGGCCAGCTCGACATAAGCGACTTCTTCCAGCTCGGCGAAACCTTCGGCCACCAGCAGCTGCGACAGCGTTTCGTCGACGTCGAGTTCTTCCTCGAACATCTTGGAGCGCTCGGCGAATTCCTTGCTGCGCTTCTCGCTCGCCTCTTCCTCGGTCATGATGTCGATCTGGTGACCGGTCAGCTGGCTGGCGAGACGGACATTCTGGCCACGGCGACCAATGGCTAGGCTCAGCTGGTCATCGGGCACCACTACTTCGATACGCGGCTCGTCCTCGTCCAGCACAACGCGGCTGACGGTTGCGGGCTGCAGCGCGTTCACGACAAAAGTCGCGATGTCGTCGCTCCACGGGATGATGTCGATCTTCTCGCCCTGCAATTCCTGCACGACGGCCTGAACGCGGCTGCCCTTCATCCCGACACAGGCACCGACGGGGTCGATGCTGCTGTCATGGCTGATGACGCCGATCTTGGCACGGCTGCCCGGATCGCGGGCGGCGGCCTTGATCTCGATGATGCCGTCGTAGATTTCCGGCACTTCCTGCGCGAACAGCTTGCGCATGAAATCGGGCGCGGCGCGGCTCAGGAAGATCTGCGGCCCGCGATTGTTGCGTTCCACCTTGGTGATCAGCGCACGGACACGCTCGCCCACACGGGCGGCTTCGCGCGGGATCTGCTGGTCGCGGCGGATAACACCCTCGGCGCGGCCGAGATTGACGATCACATGGCCGAATTCGACCGATTTGATCACACCGGTAATCACTTCATTGGCGCGGTCCTGGAATTCCGCGAACTGACGCTCGCGCTCCGCATCGCGAACCTTCTGGAAGATGACCTGCTTGGCGCTCTGCGCATCGATGCGGCCCAGATCGACCGGCGGGAGCGGATCGACGATGAAGTCGCCTACGCTTGCGCCCTTTTCCAGCTTCTGCGCGGCCTTCAGATCGACCTGCTTGAAGTAATCCTCGACTTCCTCGACCACCTCGACGACGCGCCACAGGCGCAGATCGCCGGTCTGCGGGTCCAGCTTTGCGCGAATGTCGTTTTCCGCGCCATAGCGGTTGCGGGCGCTCTTCTGGATCGCCTCTTCCATCGCCTCGATGACGATTTCCTTGTCGATCATTTTCTCGCTGGCAACCGCATTCGCAATCGCGAGGAGTTCAGCCTTGTTGGCGGAAATTGCACTGGCCATCAGTCGTCAGCCTTCTCTTCTTCGTCTTCAAAAACTTCCTCGGCACCTTCTGTGTCGAGCGGTTGCGTCGCGGCAATCAGCGCGTCTGTCAGAACAAGCTTCGCCGCATGAATGAGTTCGCGCGGGAAGGAAACCTCCCCCGCCTTCTTATCGTCGATCGTGACATGGCCCGAATCGTCGATACCGACCAGCGCGCCGCGTAAATTGCGATGGCCGTCCACCTTCTCGGTCAACGAGACTTTCGCCTCGTGCCCCGCCCAGTCGGTGAAATCCTTTACCCGTGTCAGCGGGCGGTCGATGCCTGGGCTGCTGACTTCGAGATGGTAGGCGCCCGGCACAAGCACAGTGCCCGCCTCCTCCAGCGCGTCCAGCCGTTCCGAAACACGGCGGCTGAGCGCGGCGCACTGGTCGATCACCAGTTGCCCGGTCGCCGGGTCTTCCGCCATGATCTGCAAGGCCTCGCCCCCGTCTCCGGCTTCGGAAGGCACCATCTTCACGCGCACCAGATCGAAACCCAGAGCGGCTGCTTCGGGTTCGATCACTTCAACAAGGCGTGCCAGATCGGCCATCGGTTCTCCGCTTCTGGACATCAATCATACAAAAGCAGTTTGGTGCCAGCCCCCGGAGGCGCCAGCCAGACTTTGCATTCACAATGTCGGTATGGGTGGCGAGGTAGCCCCGCCCATCCCCGATTGCAAGGTCCAATCAGCGGGCCACTTCAACGGGACAACCGGATTGCCTTCCCGTTTGCCTGCATGATCCGGCCATCGGGACCAACGGTCTTGCTGAACTCGATATCGTCGATCGCTTCGAGCAAACCGGTTTGCGCCTCGGTCAACGCCAGATCGCAGCCGCTACCGAAGGGCTTCCTGCGAACCAGCGGCGTGTACATTCCGCCTGCGTCTTTCGGACGCATCCATTGATAATAGCGGCACCCGAAACGCACAGTGATGCGGTCGAATGTCAGCACCATCTCCGCATCGACTATCGCCTCCCCCTCTATCGAGTCGATGGTCCAAGCACCCCACGTGGTCGCGGCGTCGAACTCGGTATAGCCTATCGGATTGGCCTGCGTTTCTTCCAACGGGCGGGCGACCAAATTGCCATCGGCGGATATGATCTCCAGCTGGCCATCCTCCAGCGTGAATTGCCGGACGCCCGCAAGCACTTGTGGAGCTCTCTTCTCGGCTTCGCTGCGGCCGCGCGCGCACATCACGCGTGCCGGTCCCGCCAACGTATCATAATTTTCGAATTTCCGTGTGATCGCGGTGAAATCCAGCGCACCGCCGGTCACGCGGTAGTCCCCGGTGCTCCAGACGCATTGCGACTGGATATGCCACCAGTCGTCACCAAACAGCAGGATCATCTCGTTGTAATCGGGTTCGCGTCCATCGATGGACACGATTTCCCATTGGCCAAAGAGCGCAGGCGCCGGGTCCAAAGTCGCAGGCTCGACCGGTGGTTCGGAAGGTGAGCCTGCTGGTTGTTGCGCCGGGCTGCACCCCGCAAACGCTAAAGCAATGAGAAGAAAAGAAATTCGCATCTTGCGACGGTTATACCGCACAGCGCTTCTCGGCAAAGTATGTGCTCAGGAGGCGTTGTTCGCCAGCCACCGAGAGCCATCGAATAAAGGCATAAACGAAAAAAGGGGGTCGGCGCGAACCGGCCCCCTCCAATCCTGATAAAAGGTGCTAGCGCTTAGGGAACAACACCGATCACATCGGGGTTGCCGTCGGGATCACCGTTCACGCGCCCGCCATTACCGACATTGCCCTGCAGCATGACGCCAGCGATATGCGGCGTGGCCATCGATGTGCCGGAGATGGTGTTATAACCACTCCCGGTCCAGGTCGACTTGATGGCCGAACCCGGTCCGGCGAAGTCGATCGGCGGATTGCCGAAGTTCGAGAAGCTGGACCAATTGTCGCCAATGGCGAAGCTCGACACGGTGAACACATTCGGGCCGTTGGCACGGGCCGGCGAGTGGTTGTTGGCGTTGTCACGCTCGTTACCTGCAGCAAGCACGAAGCGCACGCCGCCAGCGGCCGCCGCAACCACAGCGTTATCAAGCGCTTGGCTGACACCGCCGCCAAGGCTCATATTGGCGACGTCACCGGGACGGCCAAATTGCGCGACATAATCCACACCGGCAATCACGCCGGAATTCGAACCCGAACCACGACGATCAAGCACACGAACTGCAACGACAGGAGCGCCGGGCGCCACGCCGATTACGCCAATCGAGTTGTCAATCGCTGCAATAGTGCCTGCAACGTGCGTACCGTGCCCGTTCTGATCGCCTGCATCGCCGCGCACGAAGCTGCGCGAGCGAGCGACATCCACATTCAGATCGGGGTGGTCGAGCTGGACGCCGCTGTCGATGACCCATGCTGTTGCGAAGTTTCCGGCGCCCCCGCCATTGACGCGTGCGATACCCCAAGGGGTTTCCTGCGCAGGCTGGCTCCCGCCACCGCCGCCCTTGGGCTTCTTGCCGCGCTGGATGGCCGTGACGACCTGATCCTGCTCGCAATAAGCGATGTTAGCGTTGTTCTTCTGCATATTCGCAATTGCCTGCGGCGCGGCGTTGACGGCAAAACCGCGGAGCGCGACGCTGTAGACGTGCTTGAGCTGCGCCTGCGATGCCTGCGCAGCGCGATTGGCTTCCGCCTTCGCACTGCCACGCGAAACATTCTTGTTGAATACGCAGATATAGCTTCCGGCGATCTTGTCGCCCGCCTTCTGTGCCTGCGCAGGCGTTGCCAGCGCAATCATGGGTAGTGCCGCGATTGCAGCAACCAGCTTGATTTTCATTCATCCCTCCGGATTATTTTATGGTCCAGCCACTCGCGACCCGAGACCGGCTGATGGGTGGACCTTAGTCGGCAAAAACCGACTGTCCAGAGTAAAAAAGCACTTAACACCCCATTTACCCCGAGAGCTGAATATTTCCCTGCATACAATGGGTTAAGCGCGCAGAAACCTTGCCCGAAATCGCCGCGAGAAGATTTCAGGAAAAACCTATAATCAAGGAACTGCAGGCAATTCATCCGGCGCTTCGGTTTCTTCACGCGTCAAACGGCGGTGCCGAACTATTCGCGGAGTAATGACAATGAAAAGATCAGTCTTTGTACTTGTAGAGCGCTCGTTTCGGAAAGCCTGACCGATAATCGGAATATCGCCCAAAATCGGCACTTTCGATTTGGTCGTCAGAACATTTTCCTGCGTCAGCCCGCCGATAACAAATGTCTCGCCGTCCCGGACCGACGCGCTTGTTTCCGCCTCGCGCTGGCTGATTGTCGGAAAGCCCTGAGAAAACCCGGTGACGCTGGAAACCACGCCGTAGATTTTCGAAGTGATGTAGCCGTCGCTGCTGACTCTTGGAGCGATCTGCAATGTAACTCCGACATTTACATACTGGACCTGCTGCGAAACGCCATTGACGCCTGATAGCTGGATCGATGTCAGGATCGGCAGGGCATCGCCGGTAATGATCTTGGCCGTCGACCCGCTTTGCGCCGCAATACGCGGGCGGGATACGATGCGCCCCTCCCCTTTCTGGATCTGCGCATAAATCGCCGCCTGCAGCTGGCCGGAAGGCAGAACATCATTGGGATCAAGCCCGAACGGCAGGAACGAGCCGGTCGTAAGATTGCCTGCACCGATTGCCCCGTTCTGGTTGGTGAAATCAACGCCGAGATTGCGCGCCCCGGTTTCGGTCAGCTCGACGAACTGCGTCTCCAGAATCACGCTGTCGACCGGCACGTCGATCAGCTCGACCTGCCGCTTCACTCGCTCGATCCGCTCCGGCGTACCGGTGACCCAGATAGCGTTGAGGCGCCGGTCTATCGCCAATCCGTTGCCGAAATTCTGGCCCAGCGGCACTTCTTCGCGCTGCGCTTGCTGGGGCGCGCCGATGAACGTCGATTGCTGGCTCGCTCCGGGAGATCCGAAGCCGGGTTCGCGCAGGATGAACACATCGTTGGGCGCAATCTCGACACCTTCGACCAGCAGGCCGATCACTTCCGAAACATCGGCGTATTTAAGCATGATGAGTTCGTAGGAATCACCCGGGTTCCAGGTATCTACGGGGCCGGTCGCCTCCTGCTGTGGAAACAGGTCTTCCCCGGCAGAGCCGATGGGCCGGCTGCCCAGCACCTCCTCTTCGCTGACCCGCTCGACCCGGATCTCCACCGTCGAATTGCCCAATGGCCGCGACTCGACGGTCGAAGGCAGCGCGGTGTCGAATGCGAGAACGAGGCTGCTTCCCTGAGTGGAAAAAGTCAGCGAGCGGACCAGCCCGCGATATTGCTGCCGCTGACGCACACGGCCGGTCTTCAGGGTCGTCGCCATGACGACTTCAGGTTTGCTTGGATTGCGCTCGACCGTGGCGATGCGCGGTTCGCGCGGACTGAACCGCAGGGCGAAAACCGCCGATCCTTCGTCCTGCGTGACGAGGCGCATTTCCTCTAGCACAGATGGGACGACCTGCGCCGAAGCAGCGGACGCGGGCAGCAATGCCGCGCACAACACCGCAAGCGATGTCCATAGCCATCGAATCAAACTGGAAATCAAAGCGACCCTCTCGTCACCCCATAGAAGTGACATCCCTGCGACCGACCCTAGGCCAGTCGGGGCTGAATGCAAGCCCGACGCGCCAGCTTCTCACAGACGTCGCCTGAACCGGTGCGGTATCGAGGACCAGCAACCTCAGGATCGCCTGCGAAACCATGGATCATCGGTTCGGTCTATTTGCAGCTCACCCGCAAATGGCGTGCACAGGCCGAATGCCTCGTGCGGCGTGCCTGTTAGCCAAGGCGTCCATTTTTCGCGGGTCACGATGACCGGCATCCGGTTATGCACCGGAGCGAACTGCGCGTTCGCCTCGGTCATGATCATGGAGCTTGCCTCGCCCCATTCATCGGAATTGCGCCAGATACCGGCCACGGCAAAGAGAGGCTCACCGGGCATGGAAAACCAAGTGCGCGTCATCTTGCTTTTCTCCCCCTCGGCTTCGGCAAAGCGCGTCAAGGGGATCAGACAGCGGCGATTCTCGAACGAATCCCGCCAGAAGAAGCTTTTGAGCTTGTCGGTCCGCGCATTGTTGACCGGCTTGGGTTTCAGCGGCTGGCCTTTCGCGCCCTTGCGCTGGAGCGGGAAGCCCCAGACCATCGGTCGGACCTTCCCCTCTGCAAGCACCGCAGCGGGATAGCCGGGATACACCTCGTCTGCCGCGTTGCTGCCGAAATCCTGCGCAATCGCATCGAAGAAATCGGCGATCTCGGTTTGCGAAGATTTGATCTGGTAAAGATTGCACATGGCGCGCGACCATAGCGCCCCGGAGCAATCACCACAAAGCCCAGCGCTCTTGTCCCCCGAAACGGATCAGTTGGAGCAGTACGTCGCCTTCTGGCGGTCGAGATCGTCCAGCTTGATCTGGTCACGATCCGTAGTGCCCTGTTCCAGCGAGCGATCCCAAGCCTCGTTGGCGAGAGCGGTGAAGCGGGCGCATTGATCGGCGCGGACGCGGTCAGCCGTCTCTTTCATCTCTTCATTGATCGACTTGCCGTCCAGCGCAGCCATCGGCTGGTTCATCGCGTTTTCGACGTTGCGGGGGGCCGATACCGAATAGGCGACCCAGCCCGCAATGACTGCGGTCGCGATCAGGCCCAGCGCTGCTTTTGCAAAATCCATCTTCTCCACCTCCGACAATCCGGAAGCAAAGATGTAAACCGGCGTCCCTAAAGGGAAGTTAACGGGCCTGAAGCACCGTCAATCCGTCTCCTGCATCAGCCCGTGCTTTTTAATGCAATGCCGCAGCTGGTCGTAGCTCAGGCCCAAAGCCTTGGCCGTCTGGCGCTGGTTCCAGCGGTGTTTGCCCAGCGCGTGCTCGACAATGGCCCGCTCATGCGCATCGACCGCGCCGCGCAGATCGTCGATATTGTCGATTTCCTGTGTCGGGCGCGCCGTCGCCGTGACGGCATTGGTGAAGTCGGTCGAGTTTGCAGCCGCCGAGCCACCGGGCCGTTTGGCAATTTCGCTTTCCAGCGGCTCCCACGGGCTCTCGAACGGATCGAATTGCACATGGCCGATCTCTTCCGCCGGATTGCCCCAGCGGTAGACCGCCCGCTCCACCACATTGCGCAGCTCGCGGACATTGCCGGGCCAGCTGTGTTCTTCCAGCTCGCGCTGAACATGGGGGGCAAAGCCGGGCCAGGTCTCCCAATCCAGCTCTGCGGCCATACGCCTTGCAAAATATTCAGCCAGCACGCCGACGTCCCCTTCGCGCACACGCAGCGGGGGCAGCGTGATGACTTCAAAGCTCAATCGGTCGAGCAGGTCAGCTCGGAACGTGCCCTCCTTGGCCAGACGGGGTAAATCTTCGTTCGTGGCAGCCACGATCCGCACATCAACCCGGACCGGGCGGCTGGACCCGATGCGGGTCACTTCACCATATTCCACCGCGCGCAGCAGGCGTTCCTGCGCTGCCATGCTCAGCGTGCCCAGTTCGTCGAGAAATAGCGTCCCTTTGTCGGCTTCCTCGAACCTGCCCTCACGCGCTCTGGTAGCACCGGTGAAGGCGCCCGCCTCATGGCCGAACAATTCGGCCTCGATCAGTGTTTCGGGCAGCGCGGCACAGTTCATGGTGACGAGGTTTTCGTCCCATCGGTCGGAGAGGCGATGCAGACGTTCGGCAATCAGTTCCTTGCCCGTGCCGCGTTCGCCGATCACCAGCACTGGACGGCGCAAAGGCGCCGCACGGCTGGCCCGTTCCACAGCGTCAAGGAAGGCACCCGACTGGCCGATAAACTGATTATCCCGCTCCATGCCCAACCTATAGGGAAATTTCCCAAGCCTTGGCAATATACGCCGATCGGTCTTTTTCACCGCTTTGTCGAAAGCCTTGGATTCTCCCGTTTTTCCAGTTTGGCACACCCTTTGCAAAGTTGGGGGCAACACACAGACACCTCTCAACGGGAGCCACACCATGTACGACCGTCAATTCTTCCGCACCCGCCTCGGCCAGGCCGCCATGGTCTCCATCATCACGATGACGGCCTTTGTGGCGCTGAGCACGCAGCTGCAGGTCGAGCCCGCCTATGCGACCACGATCGCGGCAGAGCAGGTCGAGCTCGCATGAGCAAACCGAATGACCCCCTAGGGCCGGAGCGCATCGCTTCCCCCGACGCAGACCGCGCTTCGGCCCGCACCTCTCGCCTTTCGCGCCTGGACGAGGAAATCGAGCGCGTTCGCCGCAGCCCGACCCCGACCCAGAGCCGCAGCGGCGAGACACAAAACGACCCGTTCAACCTTGGAGTACCGTTCATGGGAATTTTCTCCCGCACCCGCGATATCATCGCAGCCAATTTCAACGATATGCTCGATCAGGCAGACGATCCGGCGAAGATGATCCGCATGATCATCCTCGAGATGGAGGAAACGCTGGTCGAAGTTCGCGCCAGCGCCGCGCGGACCATCGCCGACCAGAAGGAAATGCACCGCCACACGGTCAAGCTGGACAAGCTGCAGGCCGATTGGGGCGAGAAAGCCCAGCTCGCGCTGTCGAAAGACCGCGAAGATCTGGCCCGTGCCGCTCTGGTCGAGAAGAAGAAAGCCAGCGACATGTCGGACCAGCTGAAGCAGGAAATTGCGGTGCTGGACGATGCCCTGCGCGCTTACGAGCAGGACATCCAGAAATTGCAGAACCGCCTGCGCGAGGCGCGCAGCCGCCAGACAGCCATCGCTGCCCGGCTGGAAAGCGCCGAGAACCGCGTGAAGCTGCGCAGCCTGATGACCAACGAACGGGTCGATGATGCGCTGGGCCGGTTCGACCAGCTGGAACGCCGGGTCGATTATGCCGAAGGCCGCGCCGATGCGCTGTCCATCGCCGATGGCAGCGACGGCAAGCCGAACCTGTCGGACGAGATCGCTGCGCTGGCCGGAGCGGACAAGGTCGACGAAGAACTCGAAGAAATGAAACGCGCGCTGGGCAAAGGTTCCGGCGGCGAAGACAAAAAGGACGCCTAAGTCATGGATCTCGACGCCATCATCATCGTCCCCACAATCGTGATCGGCCTGCCCTGGCTCATCATGCATTACATCACGAAGTGGAAAACCGCCGCGACCATCACCAGCGACGACGAGGTCTTGCTTGAAGAAATGTACAGTCTGGCCAAGCGCCTGGACCAACGGATGGACACGGTCGAACGACTGGTCGCGAGCGACCACGAGGATTTCCGCCCCGCCCGCCTCACCGCGAATTCCGAACAAGACAATGCCCAGCTGACCGAACTGGAACAGCTGCTGGCCGAGAAGAAGGGAGCTGCACAGTGAATACGACCCACACCACGCTTTACCGCGACAAGCAAAACGCCAAGTTGATGGGCGTTTGCGCCGGAATCGCAGATTACACCGGGGTGAATTCCCTGTGGGTTCGTTTGGGCTTCCTGATCCTGCTGTTCACTGTCGCCCCTATCCTCTTGCCCGCATATTTCGTCGCCGGTGTGCTGCTCAACAAAAAGCCGCCGCATCTCTACAAGGATGTGGACGAGCAGAAATACTGGCAGCGTGTGCGTCAGTCGCCGCGCCGCACGGCCCGCGAAGTGCGTGGCCAGCTCCGCGATATCGACCGCCGTCTGGCCGAGGTGGAAACGTATTACGTCTCCAGCAATCCGCGCCTGAACGCCGAAATCGAGCGCCTGCGCTAAGCCACTAACCTAGTTGGGGAAATTTCATGGACCTCGGAGTTCTCATACCTCTCGCCCCGTTCATTATGGTGGCCTTCATTGTCTGGACCGTGAGTCAGCGCAAGCTCGCTGAAAAACAGATACAGGCAACAGCTGGCGAGAGCGCCGAGAAGGCCGCGCAATATGTCAGCCATATCAAGGATCTGGAGGACCGGGTGCAGGTGCTGGAACGCATCGTCACCGATCGCGGATACGATGTCGCCACCCAGATCGAAGCGCTGCGCGATACCCGCAAGGTCGAGGAAGCCGATAGCGGTGTGCAGCTCAATATCTCCAAGGGGGAGCGCGTCTGATGGAAGACCTTCTCGAATTCCTGCTCTTTGCAGTCCCTATTGCAGGCGGGCTCGGGCTGGGATGGTATCTCGTCCGCAAGAAAATCACCGACCTGCGGCTGGAACTTGCCAGGCAAGCCGGCAGGGCCGAGCGCCCCGATCCGGAAAAGGCCGAACTGGAAGAACGGGTGCGCGTGCTGGAACGCATCGTCACGGATCGCGGATACAGCGTCGCTGAAGAAATCGAAGCGCTGCGCGATACCGGCAAGGTCGAGACAGCCGATAGCGGTGTCCCGCTCAATATCGCCCGTAAGGAGAAAGCATAATGAACTGGGGGAGCCCCGAATTCGTAATCGCAATCATTGCGATCAGCACTGTCGGCTGGATCGTCAACAACTGGATCCGTGCGAAACACGGCTACGAACTGGAAGACGAATGGGGCGGCAAAACGAAGCCAAAAGACAGCGGCGAGACGCAGCGCCTTAAGGCGGAGAACGCTGCGCTGCACGAGAAAGTGGACTCCATGCAGGACCGGATGGTCAATCTGGAGCGGATCGTGACCGACAAGGGCTATTCGCTCTCCGACGAGATCGAGGCTTTGCGCGACCGGCCCTCCCCCGCACCGGCCTCCACCGATAGCGGCACGCCGCTCAACCTGCGCCAGAAGGAAACGCGATAATGGAATTTTTCACCGAAACCGCAATCATAGCCGGCGTGGCGATCATGACAGGCGGCTGGGTCGTGACCACCTGGCTGCGGATCAAGAACGGCTACCCGCTGGAAAACAGCTGGGGCAAGGCTGTCTATCCAAAGAACGACGAAGCGGTGGAGCGGGTCAAGCTGCTCACCAGCGAGAACGCCGAACTGCGTGCCGAATTGGGCTCGATGAAAGATCGCCTCGCCAATGTCGAACGCATCGTCACTGACGAAGGCTACGGCCTGACGCAGCAGATTGAAAACCTGCGCGACAAGCAACAGGAGATGAACTGATGGATATGGACCTTGTCGTCATTTTCGCCTTCATCCTGATTGCGGCGACCATGGTGTTCCGTTTTGCCACCGCCACCCACAAGCGCGCGGTCGCGCATGAAGAACGGCGTCTGGAACTGAAAGCCCGCAAGGCCGAAGCCGAGAACGGCCAGAGCGGCAGCGATCATCGCAAGCTGGAGGAGCGGGTCCGCGTGTTGGAACGCATCGCGACCGACAGCAACCATGCGCTGGCATCGCAAATCGAAGAATTGCGCGCGCTCGACCGGATCGAGGAGAAAACCCCGTGAGCTTCTGGAGCGCTATTGTCCTTGGCCTCATCATCCTGTGCGTCACGGCCCTCCTTATGCAGCGGGCCGAGAACCGCAGCGATGCGAAGAAAGCGTCGGGCGGCGAACGCGAACGCGAGCTGGAAAGCGAACGCGACGCCGCACGCGGAGAGCTCGCCGATCTGCGCGAACGGGTCAAAGTACTGGAAAAAATCGCCACAGATCCGGCCCGCCGGACCGCCGAAGAAATCGAAAAGCTGCGCGACTGACGCGCACGATATTTGCAGGGAGGATGCCCCAATGGAACCTGTAACGATTATTGCTGCCACGGCCTTCGCCGGATTGCTTGTCACCGTCGCCGGTCTGCTGCGCGGCTGGCAGGGGTGGCTGCGGCTGAAGGAAAGCGAGCTGGAGCGGCGCGCCGCTGCGAAGGACCTGCCCAAAGAACTGGAAGGCGGTTCGCCCGAAGGGGCTGCGAGAATCGAGATCGCCGATCTGAAAGAACGCATCCGCAAGCTGGAGGCCATCGCCAACGGGGTGGAATTATAGGGGCGTGCCACTAGATGGCACACCATGCGCACACTCGATGACATCCGCGAAGAATATGAATTCCTCGAAGGCGACGAACGCTATCGTCTGCTGATCGAGCTGGGCCGCGATCTGGAGGAGATGCCGGGCGCCCTGAAAACAGACGCGACTTTGGTGAGGGGCTGCTCGGCTAGCGTCTGGGTCTATCCTACCGCAGAGGGCGAGCAGCTGCATTTTCTGGCCGACAGCAATGCCGCGATTACCAAAGGCATCGTTGCGCTGGTCATTGCCGCTGTTCAGGACAAGCCCGCCAATGAAGTGGCCGCGATGGACGTTAAGGCCGCACTCGCCCCCTTCGCACTCGAAAACCAGCTCAGCTCCAACCGCACGCAGGGCATCCCCAACATGATCGCGCTGGTTCAGGAGCATGCCGCGCGCATTGCGGGGTGATACCAACCTGCCGTAACGGGGGCCCGACTGGGGGACCCAAAGCATCGCGGCAGACTTGAAATATCGGCCTGAAGTGGACGGATTGCGTGCAGTCGCAGTCTTGTCTGTCATGGTCTATCACGCCGCCCCCAGCCTGCTACCGGGCGGGTTCCTTGGCGTCGATGTGTTCTTTGTCATTAGCGGCTATCTGATTACCGGAATCCTTGTTTCGTCAGACGAGCCGCTGGGCGTAGCGCTTAAAACATTCTGGGCTCGCCGGATCAGGCGCATTCTGCCCGCTTTGCTGGTCTGCATACTCGGAACGCTGCTGCTGGGCATGGCGATCCTGCCGCCGGATCCGTTCCAGACATTGGCCCGCAGCGCGATTGCCGCTGTTTTCTCCGTCTCCAACATCTTCTTCTGGCGGCAGCCGCGCGGCTATTTCCAAGGGGTCGTCGAAGACAATCCGCTGGTACACACATGGAGCCTGGGCGTGGAGGAGCAGTTCTATCTGCTTTATCCGATCCTGCTCCTGATCATCGCGCGGTGGCGCAGGCTCTGGCTGGTGCCAGCCATCGCGACAGGCACGGTTCTCTCGTTTGCGTTCGCCCTTTGGCTCAAGACGCAGGACCCAGCGGCCGCCTTCTACCTGCTGCCTTCCCGCGCGTGGGAACTCGGTATCGGTGCCCTGACATGGTTTGCCGCGCAGCATTTTTCAGGCAGGCGCGTGCGGCCGTGGGCTGCGGATGGGCTGGGCTTAATCGCACTGATCGCCCTTGCCGGCAGCTTCGCCCTTCTCAACGGGAGGACCGGATCGGTCGGCTGGGGCGCATTGCCGGCGGTGCTGGGCGCGGCGCTGCTAATCCTGTGCGCTGCGCCGGAGCGGGGGATCGGGCGGCTGCTTTCGCTGAAGTTTGTCGTTGGGATCGGTCTGATCTCCTACAGCCTTTATCTGTGGCATCAGCCCTTGCTTGCCCTTTCGCGAGTGGCTTTCGCCGATTTCGAAAGTTTGCGCACGACGACTGCCCCGCTGGCTCTTTTGGCCAGTGTCCCGCTGGCTTGGGCAAGTTGGCGCTTTATCGAGCGGCCGCTCCGCAGCGCGCAATTCGCCGAGCCAAAAGCGCTGGGCAGAATTGCGCTGGCGGCAGGCGCGGCGTGCGCCATGGCCCTCGTCATTGTCGCCAATAGAGGCATTCCCGCTCGCTTTGCCCCCGAGGTGCAGCGCGTGATAGAGCTGCAAAGCAGAGAGGATCGCGAGAGGGTCGAGCGTGGCCAATGCGCTCTCAGAAATGAGGGCTGGCGTTCACCCCCCGGTACATGCCTCGTTCCCGCAGGTGGAGCGCCGAAGATTGCCGTGATCGGTGATTCCCATGCCTCTGCTCTTTTTCCCGTAATCTCGAAAGAAGCCGAACGACGCGGGCAATCGGCCGTTTTGGCGTTTGCCGGGCGCTGCCGTCCGATCGACAATGGAAACGACCCGAATACAGACCGAAAACGGTGTGCAAGCTATTCCCGCCAAGTTGTCGAATATCTCGACGCAACCCCTTCGGTGGAGGCAGTGGTTTTGGCCTATCATTGGAACGCGCTGGTCGATCCCGCCGCCCCGATACTGCCCAGAGAAGGCGCCGCCAGGGAAGTTGCTGCATTGATCGCAGCCCTCGCCGGCAATGATCGGCGCGTGCTCGTGATGGACCCGGTGCCCATGGCGAAAGTCCCCGGTATCCCAGCGACCTATGCCGCGAATCTCGGTGGCAGAGCGATCCCCGCTGGCGAAACTTATCAGGAGTATCGCGAGCGGACCGCTCCAGTACGCGCGATGCTGGATGCCGTACAGGTCGAGCGCATGCAGAGATTCGATCCCGGCCCGCTGCTGTGCGATCTTGAAAATGGCGCTTGCGAGCTCACGAAGAACGACAGAATCCTGCTGCGCGACAACCATCATCTGACCACAGAAGGGGCAGAGATAGCCCTTCGCTCAGGGCTGCTCGAAACAGCTCTGAGCGGCCCCGACAAATAGGCGCAGGTCTAGCGCAGCACCGCCAGCTCGGAACTTCTCGCTGTCTGGGCGGTTAGTTTGGCATACCCGAAAGGGACAACAAACTGGAGAAACCCCGTGCCAATTCTGATACTTATCGCCACCATCCTGCTGCCCCCATTGGGCGTCGCGGCCAAGCATGGTCTGGGGACGACCACGCTGGTCAACCTCGTGCTGACGATCTTGGGGATCATCCCCGGCATCATCCATGGGCTGTATGTGAACTACGCCCGCTAAGCCGGCAGCAGACTGGTTTAGGAGGCCGGCACCGCGTCTGCGTTGTCGGCCTCTGCCATTTCGGGGACAGCCCGGTCGCGGTGCATCTCGAACGCACCGCGCGTGCCGCAAGTGTCCACGAGCCTACAATTGACAGCCCGTCCTGCGAAAGCTGCCCGACATAGCGCACTGGCAGATCATAACCGGTGGGAGCGCCAACATAGAGCTTGCTGAACTCGACTGCCCCGCCCGCTCGCCGCCCGACAATCATCGCGACAAGGGTCTCACGGGTGCCGTGATACGCATCGGGCTCGGTGATCGAGCCAGACAGCGATCCCGCGCTGTCGAACAGATCGGCCAGAAATGGTGTGACCGGTCCCTTGGCCCCCTGATAGGAATAGGTGCCGTCCCACGCTCCGGTCAGTGCGTGAGGCAAACCGATGGCGTCAGGCTCCGGCGCTGTCGCGGACCACGGCCACGCCTGCTTCGCGCTGTTGTTTCAGTTCCGCTTTCAGCTTGGCCGGATCGCGGGCGAAGACGAAGCCGAAGCTGACCCCGCCCTCCTTGCCGACCGTGGCGTGGTGGAGCCTATGGGCCTGCACCAGCCGCTTGGCATAACCGCGCTTCGGCGTCCACTTCCAATAGCGCTGATGGACCAATCCATCATGCACCAGCGTATAGATTACGCCGTAGAGGGTGATGCCGAAGGCGGTCCACCAGAGCGCGTCGGACACATAATATCCCACCAGAAACATGACGAAGACGATGCTGCCGAACACCACCGCGAACAGGTCGTTTTTCTCCAGCACCTTGTCATGCGGTTCGTGATGGTCGCGGTGCCAGCCCCAGCCCCAGCCATGCATAATGTATTTGTGCGCGACCCACGCGAACAGCTCCATCCCGATCACGGATGCGAGCACAATGCCGAAGATTTGCCACCAGGTCATGCGGCCACCTTAGCCGCTTTTGCCGATCTTCGCCATGCCGGCAGGCCCCACCATGGCACGTTGGGCGCCAGATGATGCTCGTGATGATAACCGAAGTGAAAGCACGTCATCAGGCTCGTCAGCGTGCCGAAATTCTCGCTGCGAGCATTGTGATGATCGGGGAAGCCCGCATCGTCATGCCGATGCGTCCGGAAGGTGCCGAAGTAAAAGAGCTGCAGCGAACTGGCGATGGCCGGCGCGCCGTAAAGGAAAGTCAGCTGAACCATCGGCACATCCAACACCAGCCAGTAGGTCGTGACGACCGTGGACACGAAGGCGACCGACTGCCAGCCGAAATAGCGCCGGAAAAAGGTCGTATACCACCGCGCAAAATCACGGGGATTGTCGGCATCGAAATCGGGATCGCCGCGCGTGCCGACATGCTTGTGATGCTCGAAATGGGCATCACGCATCTTGCGCCAGCCGAACCCCGCATAAAGGAACAGCAGCGTCGCACCGATCGCGCCGTTCAGTTTCGGCCAGCCCGGCGCGAGCGAGCCATGCATCGCATCATGGCTAACGATGAATACGCCCACCGAGAGCCAGCACAGAACCGCCGCTATAATGACTGCTATGGGGGCCGAAGCCCATGTCAGCTCGAACACGAACAACGCATAGAAATGGAGCGACAGCCAGCTGCCTGTGACCACCAGAGCCAGCGCAAGACCAATTGCGGCCTGCAGGCTGGGCGTTCGGGTTTCGCCGCGAATGTCGCTGAAAGTTGGCATCGGAGGGGCTGATATAGAAGCGAAAGCCCAGCAGCAAAAGGCGGCCTATCGTCCGCCTTCAGAGCCTGCTTCGCGCAACCGGAAATAGGAAATGATCTCCTCCCCGATCCGGGCAGGTTTCAGGCTTTCGGCGTCTATGCAGCACCAACTGGATTTCACTTCAGCCAGAACTTCCTCGCCGCGTTCGATGACGGTCGAGTAGAACGCCCGTGCGCCGCGTGTGCTTTCCAGCACAGTGCGCGCGATCACGTCGTCCTCCAGAAACGCCGGTTTGCGGTAGGTAATCTCGTGCTTCAGCGCCACCCATGCGCGGCTGGCCACCGCATCCTCGGGCGCGAATTTGCGCCAATGGGCCAGCACCGCATCCTGCACCCATCCCAGATAGCGCGCATTGTTCACGTGCCCCATGAAATCGATATCGGCAGGCAAAATCTGGATCGGAAAGGCAAAGGGCTTTGTTGACATGCGTGTCAGTTAGCCATGCAAAGCTTTCTTTTCCATGACGCGGCATTTCCTAGGGGTAAGGAATCTTGCGCCTGTTGCCGAATGGTCGCAATAGTTTTGCCCATGATGACCAGCAAACCGCGCACACTTTCCGAAAAAATCTGGGACGCCCATGTGGTGGAGCGGCGCGATGATGGCACCGCATTGATCTATATCGACCGGCATCTGGTGCACGAAGTGACCAGCCCGCAGGCGTTCGAGGCCCTGCGCATGGCAGGCCGCCCGGTGCGCCGCCCCGATCTGACGCTGGCCGTGCCCGATCACAATGTCGCCACCACTCCGCGCGTCGGTGCGGACGGCGTGCCCTTCCCGATTGCCGACCCACTGAGCGCACAGCAATTGGCGGCGCTGGAGAAAAACACAGCCGATTTCGGCGTGCCCTATATCGATGCTAACGCGGCTGAGCAGGGGATCGTCCATGTGGTCGGCCCTGAACAGGGTTTCTCGCTGCCCGGCGCAACGATCGTCTGCGGCGATTCGCACACGGCGGCGCATGGCGGGATCGGAGCGATGGCGTTTGGCATCGGCACTAGCGAAGTCGAGCATGTGCTCGCGACCCAGACATTGCTGTTGCCACAATCGAAAACCATGGAAGTGCGGGTGGTCGGCCAGCTTGGCCCCGGCATCACGTCGAAGGACCTGATACTGCACATCATCGGCGTAATCGGCACGGCGGGGGGCACGGGCCATGTCATCGAGTATCGCGGTGAAGTGTTCGAGGCGATGTCAGTCGAAAGCCGTCTGACGGTCTGCAATATGAGCATTGAAGGCGGCGCACGCGCTGGCCTGATCGCACCCGATGATACCGTGTTCGAATATCTGAAAGGGCGCCCTTACGCACCGACCGGCCAGGCATGGGACGATGCCGTGGCTTGGTGGCGCAGCCTCGCGACCGATCCCGGTGCCGAGTTCGATAAGAGCGTCGTGATCGACGCTGCCGATGTCGAACCGACGATTACATGGGGCACCAGCCCGGAAGACACCGCCCCCATAGGCGGCGTGGTGCCCGATCCGGCCAGTTATGCCGATACCTCCAAGCGCACTGCGGTGGAGCGCAGCCTCGCCTATATGGGGCTGACACCGGGGCAGAAACTGACCGAAGTGCCGGTCGAAAACATCTTCATCGGCAGCTGCACCAACAGCCGGATCGAGGATTTTCGAAGCGCCGCCGAGGTGCTGCGCGGCCGGACCAAGGCGGACGGCGTGAAATGGGCGATTGCTGTGCCCGGGTCGGGTCTGGTCAAGCGGCAGGCCGAGGCCGAGGGACTGGACAAGATCTTCACCGATGCAGGCTTTGAATGGCGCGAGCCGGGCTGCTCCGCCTGTCTTGCGATGAACCCTGACAAAGTCCCGCCGGGCGAACGCTGCGCCTCCACCTCCAACCGCAATTTTGTCGGGCGTCAGGGACCAGGCGCGCGGACGCATCTCATGAGCCCCGCCATGGCCGCCGCTGCGGCGGTCACGGGCAGGCTTTCCGATGTGCGGGAGCTGGCCTGAATGGTCTGGCCTTTCTCTGGCAAGGGAAAGGCCGCCGACGCGCTGACCACGCTCAGCGCACCAAGCTGGCACTGTGCATCCTGCGGGGGCGAGCATCACGGACTCATCGATCTGGCCAGCCGCGCCCCCGATTACTGGCCCCGGCATGACCCCTACGAATCCAATGAAGCCCTGCCCGCCGCGCTGGCAGAGGAGCGCGATTTCCTGAGCGAGGATTTCTGCGTCATCGGCAACACCCATTTCTTTGTCCGCAGCGTGCTGGAGATTCCAGTGCGCGGGCTCGATCAGGTGTTTGCCTTTGGCTGCTGGGGCACCCTCTCGCGCGATCATTTCGATGCCTATGCAGCGCGTTTCGACAGCGGCGATTATGGCGAGGAGGGGCCTTGGTACAGCTGGCTGTCCAACATCCTGCGGCCCTATGTCGCGGACCTGCCGCTGGGCTGCGCCATGCATTTGCGCAATGGCCGCCAGCGCCCGCGCATGCGGGTGGAAGACGAGCATCATCCGCTGGCGATCGCGCAGGAGGTTGGGATATCGCCAGAAGAGATGCTCGCGATTTACGACACCTACGGCCATCGCCCGGAGCCTGTGTGATCTCCGGCATGCATTCATCGCACATCCCCCTCGCCTGCCCTGAAAACCGGCGGAATTCTGGCGAATTGGGTTGCGCGTGGTGCAGCGCAGCCCCATGTGCGGTGCCTGTATTCGAGGGAAAACAATGACCAAAAAACCCGCTGGAAAATTTACCGGCAAGACCGCCGCGTCGGTTGGCGCGGCCATCGGCTCTGCCGCAATTGCCGCTGCCCTGCTCTACGCGAACAAGCGCAAGGCGAAGAACAAGCCAGAGCAGCCTGGTCCGATCCCATCGGGCGAGAATCCGGAGACCGATTGATGCAGCCTGTTCGTTCAGTCGAAGGGCGGGCCATTCCGTTCGGCGCAGCTAATGTCGATACGGATATAATCATCCCCGCCCATTGGCTCAAAACCATTACCCGAGAGGGGCTGGGGCGCGGCGCGTTCGAGGCTTTGCGCGAGGACCCGGACAACATCTTCGACAGCGAGGAGTTTGCCGGTAGCCCGATCCTGATCGCGGGCGACAATTTCGGCTGCGGGTCCAGCCGCGAACACGCCGCCTGGGCACTGCGCGATCTGGGCATTACCGCTGTAATTGCTCCCAGTTTCTCGGACATATTTGCCAGCAATGCCTTCAAGAACGGCATTGTCACGGTGGCCCTGCCGCAAGAGGCTATCGACCGGCTGATGGAAGTTGCGGCAACCGATCCCATCACCATCGATCTGGAAAATCAAGTCGTCACCACCCCGTTTCAGGACCGCTTCGCCTTCGAAGTCGATCCGTTCCGCAAACAATGCCTGATGGAAGGGCTGGACGAGGTCGGGCTGACGCTCGCCCGCGATGCCTCCGTCAGCACCTACGAAGATCGCCAGAACGCGCATATGCCGTGGTTGGCCAAACCCAATGGAGAGATAGCCGCATGAAAGCCCTGCTGAGCAAAGAGACAGGTGGACCCGAAACGCTGGTGGTCGAGGAAGTGGACGATCCGGTAGCGGGCAAAGGACAGGTCGTCGTCAAAATCGCCGCCTGCGCAATCAACTACCCCGACGCGCTGATCATCCGCGACATGTACCAGTTCAAGCCCGAACGCCCCTTCTCCCCCGGTGGAGAGATTTCCGGCACGATTGAAAGCGTCGGCGAAGGTGTAACCGGCTGGGCCGTGGGTGACCGCGTTCTGGCAGGCGTCGGCAATGGCGGCCTGCGCGAGAAGATGGCGGTCGATGCGGTCAAGCTGTTTGCCGTTCCCGAGGGGATCGAACTGGTCGATGCCAGCGCCTTGCTCATGACTTACGGCACGACCATCCACGGGCTGAAGGATCGCGGCGGGATCAAGGAAGGCGACACGGTTCTGGTTCTGGGCGCTGCGGGCGGTGTCGGCCTGTCCGGTGTCGAACTGGCCAAGGCTTATGGTGCGCGCGTGGTTGCCGCCGTTTCGACCGAGGAAAAGGCCGAAGTCGCCAAGAAAGCTGGCGCGGACGAGACGGTGATCTATCCCCGCGCGCCCTTCGACAAAGACACTTCCAAGGAACTGGCTGGCGCTTTCAAAGCATCTGTGGGGCCCAATGGCGCGGACATCGTCTATGATATCGTCGGCGGCGATTATTCGGAGCCTGCGCTGCGCTCCATCGCATGGGAAGGCCGCTTTTTGGTTGTCGGCTTCCCTGCCGGCATCGCCAAAATGCCGCTCAACCTGACGCTTCTGAAAAGCTGCGACATTCGCGGTGTTTTCTGGGGCGCCTATGCCGCCCGCGAGCCGGAGGCCAATGCCTCCCATATCGCGGAACTGTTCGACCTCTGGAAAGCGGGCAAGATCAGCCCGATGGTCAGCGAGACCTATCCTCTCGAGCGCGCACACGAGGCCATCGCCAAGCTGGAAAATCGCGGCGCAATCGGCAAGCTGGTCGTGACGATGGATTAGAGCCCGATTTCGGGCCTGCGCTTGCCCGTTGCATAGCGCAGGCCTATCTTTGATCCAACACTTCCATCCGGAGAACCGACAATGACCGATTTCAAAGACCGCCAGAAAGGCGAAGAAAGCAAATTCGCGATGGACGGGGAGACCGCTTTCAAGGTTGCCGCCCGCCGCAACCGTCTGCTGGGCGAATGGGCCGCTGGCCTGATGGGCCTGACCGAAGAGGAAACCGACGGCTATAAGAAGGCTGTCGTTCAGGCCGACTTCGAAGAGGCGGGCGACGAGGACGTGATCCGCAAGGTTTTGGGCGATCTGACCGCAGCCGATTGCGATGTCTCCGAAGACGATATCCGCACCAAGCTGGAGGAATGCTCTGTCGAGGCACGCCGCCAGCTGATGAGCGACAGCTGAGGCGCAAGGCCCATGCCCATGTCAGCCGCCGAGATCACCGGCATGATTACCGCAGCCCTGCCCGATGCAGAGGTCACCATGACCGATCTTGCGGGCGATAATGACCATTGGGCGGCGCATGTTGTCTCGCCCGCTTTTGCCGGCAAGAGCCGGGTGATGCAGCACAAGATGGTCTATGACGCGCTGGGCGGAAAGATGGGCGGCGTGCTGCATGCCTTGCAACTCACCACTGCGACCCCAGATTAGTCGCACACACTCAAACACATTTCAGTAACTGGCGGGCCCTACCCCATGACCGATACCCAAACACGCATTTCCGGCATTGTTGGCGACAATGATGTCGTCCTGTTCATGAAGGGCACGCCTCTGTTCCCGCAATGCGGCTTTTCCAGCCGGGCTGTCGCCATTCTGGACCATTGCGGCGTGGCCTATGAAAGCGTGGATGTTTTGCAGGACATGGAAATCCGCTCCGGGATCAAGGAATATTCCGACTGGCCGACCATTCCGCAGCTCTATGTGAAGGGCGAATTTCTCGGCGGCAGCGACATCATGATGGAAATGTTCGAGGCTGGCGAGCTGCAGCAGACTATGGACGAGAAGGGCGTGAAGAAAGCGACCTGATCGCCTGACTTCCCCTCCCCCTTCCCCAAAACGAAAAAGGCCCGCGTAATTGCGGGCCTTTTCATATGTGCTTCGGGGAGGCGGGGCCGGGAGACCAGGGGTGGCCCCGCCTCTTTAGTCGAAGACCATTCGGGGTATCACTGGTGATGCAGGGCGCGTGCCAGTTTTGCGAAACCGCAGAATTCTGTGCGAGACGGTGGTTAAATCGGAGTTACCTTTGCGGCCCTGTGTAAATTCATCCGACACCCTCCTTTTCCCGCAACGGCGAAACTTCGCTCAGTAGAAATGGGCGCTTGGCAGTGCGCACAACGCGCGTCACAGTGCCGCGCATGTCAGATGACCAGAACACTGTAAGCCCGTCAGCAAAAGCCGAGGGCATTCCTGCCGCCACCGTCATAATTTTCCGCAACGGACCAGATGGCCAGCCGCCCGAAATCCTGATGACCGTCCGCTCGCGCAATATGACCTTCGCAGGCGGGATGGCAGTATTCCCCGGCGGACGGGTCGATCCGGCCGACTTTGCGCTGGGCAAAGCCTTGTCGGGCGATATCGAGCCAGAGGAAGCGGCGCACCAGATCGCCGTCGTGCGCGAAACGCTGGAAGAAACCGGGCTCGCCATCGGGCTTGCCGGAGACATCGATGCCGCCAAGGCCCGCACTGCCCGCGATATGCTGATGCAGACCGAAGCGCTCGCGCCGGTGCTGGACGAGTTCAACTGGTCGCTCGATCTGGCGCAACTGACGGCCTTCGCCCGCTGGTTCCCGCTGAACGAGAAAATCCCGCGCGTTTACGACACCCGCTTCTATCTCGCCAATCTGGGCACCGGCGCAGTCGATATAGAAGTCGACCAGACCGAGAATACGCGGTTGTTCTGGGTGAGCGCGAAGGGCGCGCTGGAGATGGCGGAGACAGGCGAGATCAAGCTGATCTTCCCAACCCGGCGCAACCTCGAACGCCTTGCCTTGTTCAGCAGCTACGAAGAGACAAGGGCGCACGCCGAGGCAACGCCGGTGAAAACCATAATCCCCCAGATCGACCCGAGCGGCGACAAGCCGATGCTCCGCATCATGGAAGACGCAGGCTACCCGATCACCGCAGAACTGCTGGAAAGTGTCGCGCGAGGTTAAGCGGAACGCGCCTTTGTGGTTCCGGATCGGCATCCGCCGATCCATCCTCGGTGCTGTTCCCTTCGCCAGACTTCGTCCGGCTGCGGGGCACCTGCGGGCGCGCCGTCGCGCTTGCGGGCGTGAAGCCCGAACCAGCGCTGATTGCAGCCGCATGTCAGCCGAAGGCTGACCAAAGGCCCGACCGGGCCGCCCGCAGCGATGCGGCCGTCAGGTCGCGTGAGCGAGGAAAGCCTAAGGGGCCGGATGGCCCCGCCGGCGTCTGAGGCGAAAACGAAAATGGCGCGCCCGGCAGGACTCGAACCTGCTGCCTCAAGATTAGAAGTCTCGCGCTCTATCCAGATGAGCTACGGGCGCGCGCCGATGGGGCGATAGCGTGCTTTCCACGTCGGTAAAACCGCGATAGGCATTGCGCGCATGGAAAAAAGTGTTTCGCCGCCCGCGATACAGCAACACGATGGCTCCACCGGAGCGATCCGCTTCCGCTATTACGATTTCGTGATGGCGGCGTTCGTCACGATCCTGCTGCTCTCCAACCTGATCGGGGCGTCGAAACCAAGTTACGTCACGCTGCCCGGGGGCGAGACATGGTCGTTCGGCGCGGGCGTGCTGTTTTTCCCCGTCAGCTACATCATCGGCGACATCCTGACCGAAGTGTACGGCTATGCCCGCGCGCGGCGTGTGATCTGGACAGGCTTTGCTGCGCTGGTCTTCATGGCGTTCATGGCGTGGGCCGTGGTGTCCCTGCCCGCTGCCGAGGGGTGGGACGGACAGGAAGCTTACGAAAAGGTCTTCGGCAACACATGGCGGATTGTGATCGCTTCGATGGTGGCGTTCTGGGCCGGAGAATTCGCCAACTCGCTGGTGCTGGCGAAGATGAAAATCTGGACGCAGGGCCGCGCGCTCTGGGCCCGCACCATCGGATCGACGGTGGTCGGTCAGGGGCTCGACAGCCTGATATTCTATCCGCTGGCGTTCTGGGGCATCGCCGGGTGGCCGCCCGAATTGCTGTGGCAGGTCGTGCTGTCGCAATGGCTGATCAAGACCGCTTGGGAAGCGCTGCTTACGCCCTTTACCTATATCGTGATCAACTGGCTGAAGAAGCGCGAGGGGATCGATGTCTATGACACCGCAACCAATTTCTCGCCCTTCGCCAAACAGGCGGACTAGCCGACGATCGGTATTCCATTATCGCCTGCGACAGGCGTGATATCCTCCAGATGTTCGACGACTTCCATCCGCGCATCCAGCTTCAGGCGGTCGGCCAGCAGACCTAAGTCTTTCTCGTTTGGCACCCCGAACAGAGCCGCGTGGCTTGTCAGCAATCGCAAGATCAGCGTTCCGCCTTCCACCAGTAGCTGGCTTGATTCAAAAGATTTGCGGGACCGCCCGCCAAGGCGCCGGCACAGCCGCGTTGCATAGCCCCAGCAGATCGCCTCTTCCAGCGCATCCTCGCCGGCAATGGCGTGGAGTTCATCGGGCAAATTAAGATTGTTGCCATTGGCGCAGATTGCTGCGGCCATCATAGCGCGGCCGACTGGATCAACCGCCAGCCAGCGCTTGTGGAGCGCCCATTCCACGCCCTGCCGGATGCGCAGATTGGGCTCTATCTGCATGGCGGCAAGCGAGAGCATGGTCGCCGCCAGCCGCAAACGTTCGCTGCCCTGCACGTTCTTGGCCACCGCGCCCACGGTCCAGCCCGCTACCCGTGTCGCCAGTAGTGGAGGCGCTCCGCGCTGGGCCGCGAAATGGGCGACACCCGCCAGCAGGGGGTCCTGCCGGCGCGCATGATCGGGCAACCGGCTGAACAGCAGCCCTTCGCGAAGGCCCCATGCCGAAATGATCACCCGGTCCGGCTTCAGATGTTTGAGCAAGGTCAGGATCAGCACCGCAGCATCGGGCAGCATCCCTGCGCGCATGGAAGAGATCCGAGGCTCGGCTTGCAGATCATCGCTTGAGGTTGCGGCCAGCTCCTTGGCGACCTTGATCGCCTCCTCATAGGGCAGGCTGAGGCCGTGTGGATCGGTCAACGGGGTGCCTGCGCGCTGCATGGCAAACACCGCCATCGCGCGGAACGTGCCGCCCACCAGATAGAGCGAACCATCGGTATTCACGATGTCCGCCTTGCGCAGGGTTTTCTCCAGCGCCTTCTTCAATCCGGCTTGATCGTCTGCCATCTCGGGCAGTCGCAGTGTGCCAATAGGCAGACTGAGCGCATCGGACGGCGCGCCGCCGTTGACGTTCACCAGCTCCAGGCTGCCACCACCCAGATCGGCCACCATGCCGCGCGCTTTGGGGAAAGCACCGATGACCCCCCATGCGCTGAAGCAGGCTTCGTCCACCCCGCTGAGCACTTTGGGCGCAAAGCCCAAGGCACGCAGCTGGCCGAGGAAATCCTCGCCATTGGCCGCTTCTCGAACTGCAGCTGTCGCGACAACTTCGATGTCGGTTATTCCCAGATCGCCGAGGACCAGCGCGTAGCGTTCCATCCCCCTGAGCGCGAGATCGACCGCCTCCTGCGCGAGTTCGCCGCTGCTGGCGATATCGCGCCCCAGCCTTGCGGCGACCTTCTCATTCAGCAGCACTTTGGGCGCGCGCATCGAAGCCCCGTAAAGGACCAGCCGCACGGTGTTGGAACCGATATCGATGATCGCCCGCTCGGCCTTCTCGCCGGAGAACAGCCCTTCACGGTCGGACTTGCGTGAGCGCAGGCTCAACGCTTCTTCGCTTTCTTCGCGGATTGCTCTTCCGATTGCGTTTTGCGCAGAGCCAGCTTGGGCACGCCGCCCGCCTCCAGCGCGCCGCCGCGGCCCGATAGCGACGGGTTGGTCATAAAATAGCGGTGGCAATTGAACGGTTTGTCGCCTTCCGGGACCCGCTCATACTGGCCATCGGGCAACAGCTCCCAGCTTTGCTCGGTGTCCAGCAGATTGGCGAGCAGGACTTGCTGCAAAATCTGGTTGTGCACGGTCGGGTTCTCGATCGGCACCAATTGCTCCACCCGCCGGTCCAGATTGCGACCCATCAGATCGGCGGATGAAATGAACAGCCGCGTTTCCGCGCTGGGGATCGGGTGTCCGTTGCCAAAGGCGTAAATCCGGCTGTGCTCCAGAAAGCGCCCGATGATCGATTTGACCCGGATGTTCTCTGACAGACCCTCAACGCCGGGTCGCAGATTGCAGATGCCGCGCACCACCAGCTGGATTTCTACGCCGGCCTCGCTCGCGGCATACAGCCGGTCGATTATGCCGCTGTCGCTCAGCTGGTTCATTTTCATCCAGATGCTGGCCGGACGGCCTGCGCGGGCATGGTCCATCTCCGCATCGATCCGGGCGTAGAGTTCTTCGCGCAGGTCGATGGGTGAAACGGACAGCATTTCCATCTTGCGCGGCTCGACATAGCCGGTGACGAAATTGAACAGTTTCGCCGCATCGCGCCCCAGCAGGGGGTCTGCGGTGAAATAACTCAGATCGGTGTAAATCTTCGCCGTAACGGGGTGATAATTGCCCGTTCCGAAATGGCAGTAGGTTCGGAAACCGCTGTCCTCGCGCCGCACGACCATCGCCACCTTTGCATGGGTCTTCCAATCGACGAAGCCGTAGATCACCTGCACCCCGGCCCGCTCCAGCTGATTGGCCCAATAGAGGTTCTGCTCCTCGTCGAAGCGTGCTTTCAGCTCCACCACGGCGGTAACCGATTTGCCGTTCTCGGCCGCCTCGACCAGCGCCTCGATCACTTTCGACTGGGTGCCTGCGCGGTAGAGCGCCTGTTTGATCGCCACCACATTCGGGTCGCGCGCGGCCTGCCGGATGAAGTCGACCACCACGTCGAAACTCTCATAAGGGTGGTGGATGACGATGTCTTTTTCGCTGATAGCGGAGAACAGATTGCCGTCATGCTCCAGCACACGCTCGGGGTAGCGCGGCGAATATTGCGCGAATTTGAGATCGGGGCGGTCCTCATCGACAATGCCCGACAAGCCCTCGATCCCCAGCATGCCTTCCGTCTTGATGATGGTCGCGCCCGGTGTGTCCAGCCGCTCGCGAAGCAGCACTTCGGATATCGGGCAGAAATCATCCTCCAGCTCCAGCTGGATAACCTGCCCGCGCCGCCGCCTCTGGATCGCGGTGCGGAAGGTGCGCACCAGATCCTCGGCTTCTTCCTCGATTTCAATGTCGCTGTCGCGCAGCACGCGAAATGCGCCATCGCCGACAATATCGAAGCCGGGGAACAGGTGATGCGCAAAGCGGGTAATCAGGCTTTCGATGCTGATATACAGCGCATCGTCGCCCGGCTGTGCGCTGGGCACGCGAACAAAACGCGGCATGGCGGTCGGGATCAGGATCATCTCGACCAGTTCCTGCACCCCGCCGCCCGTGCTCCGGTTCAGCCTGAACAGCAGGCCCAGTCCTTCGTTCTGGACAAACGGGAACGGGTGCGCCGGGTCCAGCGCCTGCGGCGTGATAACCGGGGCAATCTCGTCGAGAAAATAGCGCTTCAACCAGCCGTAGGCTTCCTCGTCGATCCGTTCCTCGTCGGTGATATGAATGCCGGCATCGGCCAATTGGCTGCGCAGGGTGCGCCAGGTTTCCTGCTGTTTGGCATTCAACTGTTCGAGCCGGTTGCGCACTTCTGACAATTGCTGCGCCGGAGAGCGGCCATCATCCGAAGCGCGTTCGATCCCGCGCTGCACCTGCCCGACCAGACCCGCCACGCGGATCATCAGAAATTCGTCCAGATTGCTGCCGGATATCGACAGGAATCGAAGCCGTTCCAGCAAGGGATAGGACGGGTTGCGGGCTTCCTCCAGAACGCGGTCGTTAAACGCCAGCCAGCTCAATTCGCGATTGAAATAGGTCTCGCCCATATCCACAGCGACGGGTGCGCCGTGATCGACGATATCGGGAAGATCATCATTGCTCGCCCGTCTGGCCATAGCAGTCTCTTAGCCGCCCCCTTGTTGAGATTGGGTTTCTCTATGCAAATCCATCGGCGGCGGCAATGTGCCCGATTTGCCGGAACGACCGACAATTCTGATGCTTGACCGCGCAGGGACCCAGCGTGCACCAAGTTTCTGCAAACAGTGAAGGACACACAAACCCATGGTCGAACGCACATTGGCGGGAATGCAGACCTCTCTGGCAAGGGACAGCGAGACGCATTGGCTGGAGCAGGCGAAGCGGCTGGACTGGGAGCGGTTTCCCACGCGGGCCGATGAAAGCTCCTTCAACAAGGCCGATTTCGGGATCCAGTGGTTCGCCGACGGGCGGCTCAATGTCAGCGTTAATTGCCTCGACCGGCATCTGGAGGCGCGCGGCGACCAGACCGCGATCGTGTTCGAGGGAGACGAGCCGGGCGAAGGCCGTGCCCTGACTTACCGCGAAGTGCACGAGGAAGTCTGCCGTTTCGCCAATGTGCTAAAATCGCGCGATATCGCGAAGGGTGACCGGGTCATCATCTACATGCCCAATATCCCCGAAGCGGCCTTCGCCATGCTCGCTTGCGCGCGCATCGGGGCGGTGCATTCGGTGGTGTTTGGCGGGTTCTCGCCAGACAGTCTCGCCGACCGCATCCTCGATTGCGAGGCAGTCGCGCTGATCACCGCCGACGAGGGCGTGCGCGGGGGCAAGCGCATTCCCCTGAAAGCCAACAGCGACGCCGCGCTGGAGCGTTGCCCCGGCGTGCACACGGTCTTGATGATCGAGCGCACCGGCGGCGATGTCGCCTTCACGCAAGGCCGCGATGTGTGGTGGCACGAGGCGCGCGCGACGGTCGAGCCGGACTGTCCGCCGGAGCTCATGGACGCCGAGGACCCGCTCTTCATCCTCTATACCAGCGGTTCGACCGGCAAGCCCAAGGGCGTGCTGCACACGACCGGCGGGTATCTGCTGTGGGTGACGCTGACCTTCGACCTGCTGTTCGGCGCCGGGGAGGACGATCTGTTCTGGTGTACCGCCGATGTCGGCTGGATCACCGGGCACAGCTATCTGGTCTACGGCCCGCTGGCGAACGGCGCGAAGACGGTGATGTTCGACGGGGTGCCGAACTATCCCGATCCGGGCCGTTTCTGGGAAACCTGCGAGCGGCTCGGCGTGACCATCTTCTACACCGCGCCCACCGCCATTCGCGCGCTGATGCGCGAGGGCGAGGAGTGGGTGGCGAAACACGACCTGAGCAAGATACGCCTGCTGGGCACGGTGGGCGAGCCGATTAATCCCGAGGCGTGGAACTGGTATCATCGCGTCGTTGGCGGCGGGCGTTGCGAGATCGTGGATACGTGGTGGCAGACCGAAACGGGCGGCGCGCTGATCGCTCCGGTGCCGAGCGTCATCGAAACGAAACCTGGCAGCGCGACGAAGCCCCTGCCCGGCGTCTATCCGCTGCTGGTCGATGCCGAAGGCGCGGTTCTGGAGGGCGCTACCGAGGGCAATCTGTGCCTCACGCAAAGCTGGCCGGGGCAGATGCGCAGCGTTTACGGCGATCACCAGCGCTTCTTCGACACCTATTTCAGCACCTATCCGGACCGCTATTTCACCGGCGACGGATGTCGGCGGGACGATGACGGCTACTACTGGATCACAGGCCGGGTCGACGATGTGATCAACGTGTCGGGCCACCGCATGGGCACCGCCGAGGTGGAGAGCGCGCTGGTGGCGCATGAAAGCGTCGCAGAGGCCGCCGTGGTCGGTATGCCGCACGATATCAAGGGACAGGGCATCTACGCCTTCGTCACGCTGATCGCGGGCGTGGAGGACAGCGAGGAGCTGCGCGGCGAACTGCGCCAATGGGTGCGCAAGGAAATCGGCCCCATCGCCACGCCCGATGCGCTGCAGTTTGCCCCGGCCCTCCCTAAGACCCGCAGCGGCAAAATTATGCGGCGCATCCTGAGGAAGATCGCCGAGGACCAGCCCGATCAGGTGGGCGATACCTCCACGCTGGCCGATCCCGCCGTGGTCGAGGATCTGGTCGCCAACCGCATCGCGCCATGATCGGTCTTACCGAAGCGCGCGAAGCGATCGCCGCGGCCTGCCCGGCGCTGGAGGCCGAGGACGTGCCGCTGGCGCAGGCGCTGGGGCGCGTTTCGGCGCAGGACGTCACCGCGCTGGTCGGCCATCCTCCGGCGGACCAGTCGGCGATGGATGGCTATGCCGTCCGTCATGCCGATTGCGCGGTGGGATCGGTGCTGGAGATTATCGGTGAGAGCCGCGCCGGTACGCCCTTTGACGGGCAGATCGGTGCGGGGCAGGCGACGCTGGTTTCCACCGGAGCGCATATGCCTGCCGGAACCGACCATGTCCTGATCCTCGAAGACGCGGCCCGCGAGGGCGAGCGGGTCACGGTCGAGGACGACCAGCCCGAAGCGCGGCATATAAGGCGCGCAGGCATCGACTTTTCGGCAGGCGAGGTGCTGGTGCGTGCTGGCGAACCGCTGACCCCGGCGCGTCTGGCGCTGGCCGCAGCGGCGGGGCTTGGCGCGATCTCCGCCACACGCCAACCGAGCGTCGCCGTGATGACCAATGGCGACGAGCTGCTCGACCCCGGCACGCCGCCCGATGGCCCGACCGTGTTCGACAGCAATTCCATCGCCCTTGCCGCGCAGTTCACCCGCTTTGGAGCAAACGCACGCTGGCTGGGCCGCGCGGGAGACGAGGCATCGGACGTCGAAGCCAAACTGGCCAGCGGCGACGGCGCGGACCTGATCGTCATTGCGGGCGGCGCGTCGGTCGGCCCGCACGATCTGGTCAAGGGCGCGTTTGCCGCGCTGGGCGGCGAGCTAGTCTTCAGCAAGGTCGCCCTGCGCCCCGGCAAGCCGGTCTGGTTCGGGCGGCTGCCCTCGGGCACGCGAGTGCTGGGCCTGCCTGGCAATCCGGCCTCCAGCTATGTTTGCGCGCACCTCTTCGGAAAGCTCGCCATTGAGCGGCTCTCCGGCGGCGACGCACCCGCCGATATCGCCGCCGCCATGCGAACCGCCATCGCGGCGCAGGACCTTGCCTCCAACGGCCCACGCGACACCTACCAGCGCGCAGCGCTCACGCATGACGAGGATGGCACCACGAGCATAGCGCTGACCGGATCGCAGGACAGCAGCCTGCTGCGCCCGCTCGCTGCCGCAGATGCGTTGCTTTTCCGAAATGCAAACGCCCCGGCGGTTCAGGCCGGGGCGCTCGTTTCGTATCTGCCGATTTAGGGCATCTGCCGGTTATTAAACCGGCGCGTTCTTCTTCAGCATGATGACCTGCGGGTAGGTAAACTCCAGCAGACCTTCCTTGCCGTATTCCGCGCCGAAGCCCGATTGCTTGTGACCGGCAAACGGAGTGTGCGGTGTCAGCTTGAGGAACTGGTTCACCCAGACCGTGCCGGTTTCCAGCTTCTCGGCGATCTTCACGCCGTTCTCTTCGTCCTTCGTCCAGACTGCGCCTGCAAGGCCGTAGTCCGAATTGTTGGCCCGCTCGATCACTTCGTCCTCGGTCGAGAACTTCATCAGCGGCATGACGGGGCCGAACTGCTCCTCGGCGACGATGCGCGCATCTTCGGGCGGGTTGTCGAGAATGGTCAGCGGCACAAAGTAACCGGTGCCGGACGGATCGGTGTCGCCGCCGGTCAGGAATTTGTAGCCATTGTCCTTGGCATCCTGGATCAGCTCCAGCACGCGCTCATACTGCTTCTTGTTCTGGATGGGGCCCACGCCGGTGCCTTGCTGCGAACCGTCACCGACGGTCACACCCTTGGCATATTCGGCAATCGCCGCGCTCAGATCGTCGTAGATATCTTCATGGATATAAACGCGCTTGGCCGCGATGCAGATCTGACCTGCATTCATGAAGCTGGCCCAGAACAGCTGCTCTGCCACCTTCTCCACGTCGGCGTCGGGCATCACGATGCTGGCATCGTTGCCGCCCAGTTCCAGCGTGATCCGCTTCAGGTCGCCAGCGGCGCCTTCCATGATCTTCTTGCCCGTGGCGGTGGAGCCAGTGAAGGTGATCTTGTCGATATCGGCATGCTCGGTGATGAGCGGGCCGAGGCTGTCTTCACCGGTGATGATGTTGACGACGCCCGCAGGCACCTTGTCCGCAATCAGCTCGGCCAGCTTCAGCGTGGTCAGCGGCGTGAACGGCGAAGGCTTGAGCACGATCGTGCAGCCCGACAGCATGGCCGGGACGATCTTCTGGATCGCCATCGATACAGGGAAGTTCCACGGCACGATGCCGCCGACCACACCCACCGGCACGCGGCGGGTGCGGATCGATTCCTTCTCGTCGTCCTGAACCATCTCGTCTTCGAGATCGAGCGAGGCCTGCGTGGAGGCCATATAGGCCGCGCCCATGATCTCGCCCTTGGCCTGCTCGTGCGGCTTGCCCTGCTCTGCCGTCAGTAGGCGGTAAAGCTCTTCGGAATTTTCATTGATGGCCCCGGCAATCGCCATGATTGCGGCGCGGCGCTCGTCCATTGAGGTTTTGCGCCACGTCTTGAAGGCGGCACGCGCGGCGGCAACGGCAGTGTCGAGCTCTTCGGCTCCGCAGGCGGGCACCAGACCGATGACTTCCTCGGTCGCCGGGTTCAGCACTTCGAGCGTCTTGTCGGTGCTGACCATCTCGCCATTGATCAGGTTTTTGTATTGGGTAGCCATTATCTTGCCTCTCCTGTTGTTTCGTTGTCCGCTAAATGGGCACTCGGCCCCGTCCGCGCAATCGGATCTCGGTGAAATATCGCTCAAGCGAATAGCGGCTGCGGCGAAGCGGCGCGCCTATCCATTGCGCTATGCAACCTATCCTCCTGTAGCGCGATCCGCTAGCTCTTTAGGCACAGCAATAGCACCGGAGAAAACACATGACCGACACACCACCCGATCTCGTCATCTATGGCAGCCCCGTTTCCCCCTTCGTGCGCAAGGTGGCGGCTGTATGTATCGAGAAAGACGTGCCCTTCGAAATCGATGCTGTCGATGTCTTCAATCCGCCCGAATGGTTCCGTGCCATCAGTCCTCTGAAGCGTATTCCCGTGCTGCGCGACCGGTCGATTGCCGCCGAGGGGGTGGACGGAACAATCGCCGATTCCAGCGCGATCTGCGCCTATATCGAGCGCAAGGTACCCGGCCCCGCTATCTATCCGGCAGAGGCCTATCCCTATGGACGCGCGCTGTTCATCGAGGAATATGCCGACTCGCATCTGGCCGCGACCGGAGGCCTCGGCATCTTCCGCCCGGCCTTCTTCGCCGTCTCTCAGGGCAAGGAACCCGACCTGGAAACGATGCGAGGCAGCTGGACCGGCAAGATGCCTGCGATCCTGAGCTATCTCGACAGCGCACTGGGCGATGGCGATTTCTATGTCGGCGACAGCGTGACGATTGCCGACATCACGGTCACGACCTGCCTGATGCAGATCATGCTGGTGGCCGATGTCGACCTGTCCTCTTGGCCAGCGCTGGCCGCCCATCAGGCCCGCATGCGTGAACGTCCCTCCATCGCCGGGCCTTACGGGCAGTCGGAGCGCTTTATTCGCAAGGCAATGCCGGAGCGGATCAATCTGGGCTGACTACAAACTCGCCCACTCACCAGAGAACGATGTAGAGCCCGGCAAGGATCGCCACGGTCAACATCGCCAACCCGTTAAACAGGGCGGTGGTGCCGAAGGCGATGTCGCCAAGGTCCACCGTCCGCTCACGGTCCGGCGCGCCGGTCATCCGCGATACCAGCGCGGCGGCGATAATGCCGACCACGAACACGATCCAGATCCGCACCACGAAGGGCAGGTCCGGGAACACGGCGTTGACCACCAGATTGAGCACAACCGAACCGATCAGCGCGGTAAATGCGCCCGCCGTGTTCGCTTTCTTATCGAAGAAGCCGAGCAGGAAGACGATCACGATACCCGGCGCGATATAGCCGGTATATTCCTGGACCGTCTGGAACGCGCTTTCGAGGCCGCCGAGGAACGGGCGGGCCAGCACCAGCGCGATGATCATCGCGCTGAAGGCAGTGATCCGACCGACCAGAACATAGTGCTTTTCGTCCTGCTCAGGCTTCCAACTGCGATACAGATCCATCGTGAAGATGGTCGAAATCGAGTTCATCATCGAGGCCAGCGAGGACACCACCGCCGCGATCAGCGCGGCAAACACCAGACCGCGCAGGCCCGCGGGCGCAAAGCCCATCAGCTCGCCATAGGTCCGGTCGGATGCCTCGTTGAGGGCCGACTGGTTGAGCATGCCCTGCTGCGCGAGAATGACCGCTGCGATGCCGGGGATGACCACGATGAAAGGCACCAGCAGCTTCAGGAACGCCGCAAAGGCGAGGCCCTTCTGCGCTTCACCCAGATTCTCCGCCCCTAGTGCGCGCTGGATGATGTACTGGTTGAACCCCCAATAGCTGAAATGCAGCACCCACAGCCCGCCCAGCAGCGTCCAGATGCCGGGCAGCTTGTCATAGCCGTTGTCGCCTTCATCGAGGATCATCTCGAAGTGACCGGGCATTTCCTGCATCAGATAGCCAAAGCCAGCCACAGCCCCGTCAGCAGGCAGCGCATCGAGCGCGAACCACGTAATCGCGAAGCCACCAATGATCAGGATCACCACTTGGATGATATCCGTCAGGGCGACCGCTTTCAGCCCGCCATAAAGCGAATACAGCACCGCAAAGCCTGCCAGCGCGATCATCGAGGTCATCACGCCCCAGCCAGTTAGCGTGTCGATTGCGAGGCCGCCCAGCCACAGAACGGCGGTGAGATTAACTGCAGTGTAAAGCGCCACCCAGAACACGCTCATCAGATTCTTCACGCCAGAGCCATACCGCTGCTCGAGGAACTGCGGCATCGTGTAGATCTTGCGCTTCAGGAAGATCGGCAGGAAGAATTTCGCCACGATCAGCAGGACGATGGCGGCCTGCCATTCATAGGCGGCAATCGCGATCCCGATGGCAAAGCCCTCGCCCGACTGGCCGATGATCTGCTCCGCCGAAATGTTTGACGCAATCAGCGAGGCACCGATGGCCCACCACGGCAAGGCGCGCCCGGCGAGGAAGTAATCCTCCGTATTCTTCGCATGGCCCGCAGGCTCTCGCGAGACATACAGGGCGATGCCCAGCAACCCGAAAGCATAGACTGCGATGATCACCAGATCGATCGTTGCGAGCGTCATCAAACTTCTCCCCCATGCGCCGGATCGTTCCGGTCGCAAACCCTCGATGTGTGACTAGCGGTGCGTTGCCCCTAGTCCAGTTGTATACGTAAGCATTAAGTCGCTCAGCTCAGAAAGAGCATTCCGTATCCGGTGCTGCTTCTTCCCGCTTCACGCTAGCGATGCGGAAGGTCACTTCCCCGTCGGATTCAAACGCAATCCGCTTGCCCAGATCGGCGACGCAGGCTTCGCTGATCACCATCTCGCGCCAGCCCTTGCTGTAAGCCAGCTCGAATTGCGGAGTTATGTCGAGCACGTTTTCCTCGCCATCAGCGCTGCTTGCCCGCAGGCGAACGGCACCGGTCGGGCGAGTCACAACCGCATATTCGATCCGGTAGACACCGCCCGTATCGTTAGACTGCTCCAGCCCGAAATACGAACCCGCCTTCATGCTGATTTCGCGCGAGTCCTCTTGGGCATCCCGGTCATATCCGCGCGAGGTCACGCCGGAGCCGTTCATGTCGCCGCGCATTTGCGGCATCAGCTCTTCGAAGCCTGCCCCGTCGAGCCGCCCGACAAAGGCGCTGACGCCAGTGCCCAGCCGCCCGCTGCCGAACATCTCCGCGCCTTCGACAATCGTCAGCGGTGCACAATCTTCGCTCAGTTCGCCAAGCGAGGCGGACTGCGTCAACGACAGACCATAGCCAAATGCGAACAGCGCTCCGTCGGCGCTGTTGAGCGGACGGCCTTCGCAGGTTGCGGGCCAGGAGAAAGACAGGCGGCCCGTTGCCTCGCGTTTGCCGGTCAGGACATCGGCCACGCCCGCGCCCTCGCTGCCGGGCAACCACGCCGCCACGAAGGCGTCGGCCGCGTTCAATTCGCGGTTCATCCACATCGGGCGGCCGGACAGGAACACAGCAACGGTCGGGATGCCCTGCGCCCTGAAGCTCTTGAGCAGTTCCAGCCCTTCCTCGTCGCGGAACACCAGATCGCGCTGGTCGCCGGCAAATTCCGCATAGGGTTTCTCACCGAATACGACGATGGCAGTATCGGGTCGCGTTTCGAACGAGCCGTCTTCAGACAAAACCGCATTACCACCATTGGCAGCGATATTCGCTTGCAGGCCGTCCCAGATCGTGGTCGCCTTGGGAAAGCGTTCGCGCGGCAATTGATCCTTGCGGCCACCCTGCCACTCCAGCGTCCAGCCGCCCGAGGCCTGACCCACATCATCGGCAGCCGTGCCGGCCACCAGCACATTGGCACCAGCCTTGATCGGCAGGACGCCATTGTTCTTCAGCAGCACCTGCGAAGCCGCCACGGCTTCACGGGCCAAAGCGCGATGCTCCGGCGAGGCCAGCATGTCATACCGCCCCGCATATCCGCGCTCGGAAGGACGCTGCGCACCCTCGCCCAATAGGCCGGCGCGTTGCTTTACCCGCAGCACGCGGGTCACGGCTTCATCGATCCGCGCCATGGGAATCGTGCCGTCATTCACCTGCGCAATCAGGCTGTCCATTAGCGCCTTCCAGTCGTCCGGCACCATGTAGATATCGAGACCGGCCAACAGCGATTGCGGGCAATCCGTGACTGTGCAGCCTTTCACCTGACCGTGGCCGTTCCAGTCGCCGACGACCAGACCGTCAAAGCCCATCTGCCCGCGCAATACCTCGGTCAGCAGCGTCTCGTTGCCGTGCATCTTGCGGCCATTGATCGAATTGAAGCTGGCCATGATGGCTTCGACACCCGCGTCGATAGCTGCCGGATAGGGGCGGCCATGCAGCGCCAGCAGCGCATCGATATCGCCATTGACATCGCCCTGATCGACACCCTGCTCTGTACCGCCATCGCCAAAAAAATGCTTCGCCGTGGCAATCACGCGGCCATCGCCGAGATAGCCGTCGCTGCCTTTCACGCCCTGCTGCCCTTCGATCAATGCCGCGCCCAGCCTGGCGACCAGATCGGGGTTTTCGGAATAGCTTTCGTAGGTCCGGCCCCAGCGATCATCGCGCGCCACGGCCACGGTCGGGGAGAAATTCCAGTCAATGCCGGTCACCTCGATCTCGATCGCCGTCGCATGGCCGATCCGGCGAACAAGATCCGCATCATTGGCCGCGCCCAGCGCGATATTGTGCGGAAACAGGGTTGCGCCGACAATGTTGGAATGGCCGTGCACCGCATCGGTACCCCACATGACCGGGATCGCAGGCTCGCCTCCGGGCAGCGGCTGGACCGATGCATCATACATCTCGTCTGCCAGACGCAGCCATTCCGAAGGCGGCGCGAATTCATCGCCGTAGGGCCCGCCATTGCCGCCATTGAGATAGCTGCCGAAGCGGTAGGTTTTCATATCTTCCGCAGTGAAGGAATTGATCTGCGGCTGTATGAGCTGGGCGATTTTACGCTCGAGGCTCATGCGCGCGACGAGGGATGCGATCTCCGCGTCGTCCGCACTCATCGCGGCAGCAGCTACTGCCTCCACAGACTCCGCAGGAGCAGGTCCGGCAGATTCCACCGCAACCTGACTACAGCCAGCAACCAACACGGCACTCAGTGCCGCAATACCCCGATTCAACATCCCGCCCTCGGTCTCTTTGTGAACGTTCCCATGACCTGACTGCCATGCCCCCGCAGCATTATCAAGCGGCCAAATCACGCTTCGCCCAAATCTTGTCGAACGCCTGCGAGGAAAAGCGCCGATACGAACGCCAGCCCCGCCAAAGCAAAGAACATTCCCTGAAAACCGAACACGGGGATAAGGGCCAAAGCGATGCCCGGCATGACCAGCGATGGAACGGTGTTGGTCAGATTGAAAATGCCCAGATCGCGCCCGCGCGTTTCGGGCCGCGGAAGCACGCGAAGGGTCTGAGCCGAATGCAGGGACAGGAACACTGCGCCGGAGACACCAAACAAAATATAACCCGCCACTGCCACCGTGCTATCTTGCGCTAAAGCCATCACAAGAAGCCCCAGCGCGGCAATCGCGGCGCTGGCACGCAACGGCAAAATCGGGCGCTCATGCCGGTCAGCCCAGCGCCCTGCAATCAGTGACACCGGAATCGCAATGACCAGCACCAACCCGAACAGGCGGGCGACATCCGCATCGGTTATGCTTGTACTGATTGTCTTTAGCCAGATCAGAAGAAACGCGAACAGTGCCGCCTCGCTTATCTGCAAAAGCAGACGCGCCAGCCACATCTTGATCACGGCGCGGCGTTGATTGCCGGTGACGACGGGCTCTTCCTGTTCCTCCATCGCCATGAGATGAGGGAAATGCTTTGGCTTCCCCAGCACCAGCACCGGGACAACGCAAGCCGCAACCATGGCTGCGATGGCCCAAAGCCGCATCCCTTCTTCGGCGAGACCCGGCCACGTCACCAGAGCCCCGGCCACGGCTCCCATCGCGGGGGCGAGTGACAACAGGCCACCCAGCCGCCCCTTTTGATAATCAGGCACGTGATCCCCGGCCCACGCTGCCAGCGGTGAAAGCATCATGTTCAGGGCGACTTGCCAAAATACGATGACCGCGATGATCTGGTAAAGCGTCTGCGCCTGACCGAGCAACGGCAAGGCTGCGCTCGACGCCATCAGTCCGGATCCAATCCACAATCGCCGATTGCCGGTCCAGTCACTAAGCCAGCCAAAACCGATATTCGCGAGGCTTGCGGAGATGGCCCCACAAAACGCAATCGCCGATAGCCAGTTGACGGCGTCATCGCCTGCAAGCGTTATGACTTTCAGGGGCAGTATCAGCGTCAGAAGCGGGGTATAGGCTATCGCGCCGCCAGCCCATGCCAGTGCGTAAAGTGCGAGAAACCGAGGCGACTGGCCGCGCGGCCCGTCTGTCATGATCCCTCGGCTGCAGGGGGTGCGGGGCGCGCGGGACAGGGAAGCGCAACCGATTGCCGTTCCACCAACCGGGCTTGCACAATATGCGAGCTGGCGTTCGAATCTTCCCCGCGATTGGCTTCGATAATCGCTTGCGCTGCAACCGAGGCTGTCTCCGCGATCGGTTGGTCGATGGCAGTCAATGGCGGCTGCGCGAATTTGACCAGCGGCGAATTATCAAAGCTGATGAGCGACAAATCGCCCGGCACATCAAGGCTCATCTCCCGAGCGACCTTCAGCGCGCCCAGCGCCATCTGGTCATTGCTGGCAATGATCGCGGTCGGTGGTTCGGCGCAGCCGAGCAAGGCACGCGCCGCTACCGAGCCCGATTGCTCGCTGAAATCGCCCGCTTGCGAGAGCCCCGCCGTGCCCAGTCCGGCCTTGGCCATTGCACCGCGCCAGCCATCCTCGCGCCATCCGCTTAGCTCGTAATCGGGCGGGCCGGCAATGAAACCGATGCGCTTGTGGCCGTAGGCGAGAAGGTGCTCTGTCGCTTTGCGTGCCGACCCGGCATCGTCCATCGAAATGGCGATGCCGGGTCCGCGCGATTGGGATCCGATCCGCGCAAAGGGCAGCCCTGCATCGGCGAACAGCTTCACGATCAACGGGTTGTCGGAGTGCGGCGGGGTCAGCATCACCCCATCGGGGCGAAGCGAAGAAAGGACCGCCTGGAGTTCCTTCTCGACATGGTCGTTATGCGTGTCGACCAGCTCGATAATCATGCGGTAACCGTGCTCGGCGCAGGTCAACATCCCGCCCAGCAGCATCTGGTCGACCCAGTCATTGCCCTCCCGCGCGCGCCAGCTTTCCACTGTCCGCTCCCGGTCGTTCAAAGCAAGGATGAGGTACGATTTGGACCCGCTCATCCGCTGTGCGGCGATCGAGGGGACATAGCCCAGCTTGTCGATTGAGGCCTGCACCCGCTCCTGCATTTTGGGGCGAACATTGGGTTCGTTGTTGATGACGCGGCTGACCGTTTGCAGGGATACCCCTGCATCGGCGGCTACATGCTTGATTGTAACGGATTGACGCCGTCTCGCCATTCGATTTCAGTCCCCGGTCCACGCGCAACTGCCGGGTTCATCCGCTTGCGAATTGCATTCCCAAACCCGGACCCAGTCTACTTCCATCCGCTTTGGAAATCCCTCTTCTGACACGCCCATCAGGCCGCGTTTTTCCGGCAGTCCTCCACCGATAGCGAGATTGAGGATAAGGTGAAACGGTTTATCGAACGGAGCGTTGGCCTCGTCTGTGGCCGTGGTGAACCAGTCTTCGCTACGCTTCTCAGCGAAAACACGCCCGTCAACGGTCCAGACCATCCGGCCCGGTTGCCAGACGATGCCGAAGGTATGAAAACCGCCCAGCACCGCAGGATACGAGATTTCCGTGCTGTTGAGCGAATTGTCCGGCCACAGTCCGCCGAAGTGGAGCGTGCCCAGAATAGTGCTTTCCTGACCGTTCGGGCATTCCTCACAGGGGACGCCCAGATTGACCGCTTCCATAATATCGATCTCTCCCGATGCAGCCCATGTGCCATAGGCATTGTCTTCCGGCAGCATCCAGATTGCGGGCCACGTTCCCTGCCCCTGCGGCAATTTGGCGCGCACTTCGATCCTGCCATATTGCCACGCGGCATTGCCCTGGGTGACGAGCCGGGCGGAGGTGAAAGGCTTGGTTGCCTGCGCGTCGGGGGCGTCTGCGCCCTCGCGCATATGCGGCGGAAGCGCGGGTCCGGAATACTCTTCCTTGCGCGCCGTGATCACCAGCTTGCCGTCTTCCAGCGAAGCATTCTCTGCCCGGTCGGTGTAGCATTGGCGCTCTTCATTGCCGCCGCCCCAGCAATCGATGTTGAAGCTCCACTTGCTGGCGTCGATCGAGGCGCTGTCAAACTCGTCGGACCACACCAGGTCCCAGCCCGACTGGCTCTCTGGACCGCTGCCCTCTGCACCCAGCGTGCCTTGGTTGATAACCTCGCTTTTGGTTGAAGCAGGCGCTTCCGATGTGGACCCGCAAGCCGCCAAAAGCAGCGAAGCGCATACGGTGGTAATGCTGTTTCGAATGGCGGGCATGGCCCTCTCCCTTAATCGATCAACTGAAACGCATACGGCCCCCGCTCCCAAGAAGGAACGAGGGCCGCCATGCGTTACCTGTCGCGAAGTACCTCGTTAGAAATCGAAGCGCGCGAGGAAGGTGAAGCGCCGGTCGTTCCTGAAGGCGGAGCGCGGTACGCGCAGCCCTTCGAAATTCACGACCTGCGATGTGCGGGTAACTTCGTCCAGCAAGTTCACCGCCTGAATACCCAGCTTGATGCCATCATTCAGAGTGTAGAACAGCGAGGCGTCCAATTGACCCGTTGATTCCTGCCAGATGGGCGAGAACGGGAAAATGTCATCACGCGGCGTGACCAAGAAAGCCGAGCGCCAATTATAGGCAGCACGTGCGGCAATCGGGCCCTTCTCGTAGAACACCGTCGCGTTGATCGTATGCTTCGACAGTCCGGCAAGCGGCTGCAGGAAAGCAAACGAACCACCACCGAGATCATTTTCCGCAGAAGATGCAATCGACGCCTGTCCCGGATTGGCCAGGTTCGGGTTCGAGAAATCGTCCCCATCGACATAGGTGTAGGTTACCTGTGTCCCCAAGCCACTGAGCAGGCCGGGTAGGAAATCGTAGGTTTGCTGATGGGTAATTTCGAAACCCTTCAGCGTGCCGCCCTGATCGTTGATCGGGCCTTCCACCTGAACATCAGTCGAAACACCGCCGGGGCTGGTGTAATTGACCGTTTCGAAGCCGGTGTTCACGATCCCCTGAATGTCCTTCAGGAAGACCGAGAAGGTAAGCGAGCCGACCGTGTCGAAATACCACTCTGCCGAAAGATCATAATTCCACGAGGTCACCGGCAACAGATTCCGATTGCCCGTCTGCAATGCAAACAGAGGCCCGGTTTCCAGAGTGCCCGCCAATTCCAGAGCGTTGGTGTTGTCGCCAATACCGCCGCCTGCGCGGAACAATTGCAAGTCGGGACGCGACAGGCCCTTCGACACGGCAGCACGGAACAGGAGACCATCACCGACATCCAGTTTCGCATTGAAGCTGGGCAACCAGTTGTCGAAAGTAATATCCCGGTCGTCGATCAGGATTTCCCCGGTATGCGCGGCGGCAAATTCTGCCGTACGCTCAGGGGAAAGACTGCAATAGCCACGGGCAATACCGGGCACATCCGGGGTCGCACAAGCAGCATTGATTTCCGATACCTGCACGATGCCATCGCCGTTGGCGAACCCGTTATCGGGGTTATCGAAACGGGCCGCATCGGGGAAACCGATCCGTCCGCCGCTGCTCACCTTGGTCTCGACATAACGCAAGCCGAAGTTACCGGTCAGATCCCAGCCATTGTCGAATGTGGTGCCGTAATCGACCCGCGCGTAGGCTGCTTTGGTGATCTCGGTGACGGTGGAGACCTCACCGGGGCAATACACACCTTCGATGTCACACGGGACGATTTCCCCGGTGATCGGATCGGGGCGCGAACGCCCGTTCACACCGTAGTTGAATCGCTCCGGCGACTGGCCGAATTCTTGAATCTCGGCGAACTGCGCGTCGGTCAGGCCGTCGAGATATTCGCCAAGGAAATCATCCCCGCCGAAATACCACGCCGAACCATTCTCGATCGGCAGAGGCGTGTTGCCGCGCTGGAATCCGTTGTTGAACGGGTCGCGGTAGGACGAGTAGTCGGGAAACTCATCGGTGAACGCGCCGCCCGCGATGGCGAATTCCTGCCCGGGCAAGCCGGTGTACAGGCGCCCGGGAATGAAGCCGTTGCCGAACGGGCCAGGGCCGCTTGCACCGCAGCCGGAGCCCTCACCCCACGGGGCACAGCCTGCGCGGCCAGCCCATGGCGCCGAAAGGTTGCCCCAGGTGCTGAAATTGGTGTTGCGAGTCGTGCGATCACGCTCCGCCCAGCGCGCGCCGAACCGCGCAGTCTTGAAGAAGCCTTCGTCGCTGATGTCGTAATCGACGTCGAAGCGCAGGCTGTTCAGTTCGGCTTCGTTCTTCTCGCGGCTGTCCAATCCGAACCAATAGTAGGTCGTTTCGCCAGAGGAGAAGTAATCCGCTGGCGATCCCGGAGGCGCAAGGAACTGGACCTGAGGCGTCTTGCCGGTGAGATCGAGATCAACCTCCGCCCAAGTGCTGAGCGCACCAAAGACCGAGTCGCGGGCAAGGTCGGACGTGACATGCTGCGCTTCGAAATTGAAACGCAGACGGTCGGTCGCCTCATACTGCATGTCGAAGGAGAAATCTTCGGTCTTGGAATCCGCCCCGCGAAGGAAGCGCAACGAGTCCACGGGAATACCGCCGCGACCAAACGGCGTGGCATAGGCATCGCCCGGGCGCTGCGTCAGGACACCACTCTGGAAGACGCCGTTCTCGTCGAATTGCCACGTGCTGCCAGCTGCAGGGACCGGGAAAAGACCTTCGTCATCGACCCGCGAAATCAGCGCGAATTCTTCAGTATCGAAGCTGGTGTCGGAGCGCAGCCACTCGAACGTAGCGGCGAAGCGCCCATCCACGCTCTCATATTGACCGACAAAGGAAAACGCCTCGCGGTCGCGGTCCAGATCGGTCGTCCGCACACCTGCCCCCTTGGGCACCACAAGAGAATTGGCAGGGGGGAAATTGGAGGCATCGAAGTTCGGATCGCCGACAAAGCCGCCCGAGCCGACCGAGACTGCGCGGATACAAGGGGCGTCAAACGTGTCGGCGCGGTAGCAGGGGTCAGCAACCTGAGATGCGTCCGTCCGGCTCTTCAATTCAGAATAGGCATAGCCGAACTGGACCCCGAAAGAGCCCGCATCGGTGTCCCAGCTGTTCGAAATGAGGCCGGATATCTCAGGCGACCACTCTTCGCGGAGATCGCCGTAGTTCGCACCGATCGTACCGGCGATCTTAAGGCCACTCGTGTCGAGCGGCTTGCGCGTGACCAGATTGACCGTACCGGCAATCGCGCCCTCGACCAGGTCGGCGGTGGCGTTCTTGTAAACCTCGACGCGGCCCAGAAGCTCTGGCGACACGTCGTTGAAGCTCAGAACACGGCCACCGGTGGCGGAGAAAATCTCGCGGCCGTTCAGTTCGGAACGCACATAAGGCAGGCCGCGGATGATGACGCCGGTGCCTTCAACCGAGAAACGGTCAGGGTCGGTGGTTTTCTCGAACCGGCCGATGTTCACGCCGGGAACGCGCTGCAGCGCCTCCGCGACAGAACGGTCAGGCAGTGCGCCGATATCTTCAGCAGAAATCGCATCGACGAACGTGTCGGCATTGCGCTTCACATTCTGCGCGTTCTCCAGCGAAGCGCGGAAACCACTGACGATAATCACGCCATCAGCATCGACGACGCCTTCCGGAGCAGCCTCCGCTTCATCGGCATCCTGGGCGAACGCCGCGCTGGGCAATGACAGGCCAAGCGCGATTCCCGAGACAGTCGCAAGCGACATGATTCGTTTGGTTGCCGGACGTACCGACGGCGTATTTCTGCGGATCACTGGTTTCCCTCCCTAGTGCAATCCGGGCGGTATTCGCCCTTGATCTCACCTTGCCCTAGCCTGAATTGTGAGCGTTCAAAAGCTTAAAATGAACGTTCACAATTTTTTTCCATGGTGGTACGTGCTAGCAACACTTTGCCGGGCGCGTTCACCAGCGCAATAAGGCGCAAAGCCCATATAGGGGGCAAGCCAAGGCTGGAATAAGGCCGCTTGTCTATTGGCGCATAGGGAGCAGGACATGGCCATCGAACGGATTGTGATTGTGGGTGGAGGCACCGCGGGCTGGATGGCCGCGGCCGCTCTGTCACGCCTAAAGAGGGGCCATGATGTCGCAATCACGCTGATCGAATCCGAACAGATCGGCACGGTCGGCGTGGGCGAGGCAACGATCCCGCCCTTCGTCGATTTCAACCGCATGCTGGAAATCGACGAGGCCGAAATGCTCGCCGAAGTTCGCGGCACATTCAAGCTGGGCATCCAGTTCGGCAATTGGGGCGATGTCGGCGAAAGCTATATCCACCCGTTTGGCAATTACGGTTACGATATGGGCGGCATTGCCTTCCATCAGGTGTGGCGCAAGCGGCAGCAGGCGGGCGACAAGCGCCCCATTCAGGTGTTCAATCTGGAAACCATGGCCGCCTATTTTGGCAAGTTCGCGCGGACAGAGGATTACCAGCGCGACGATCTGCCACCGATGAATTACGCCTATCACATCGACGCGACCCGCTATGCGCAGTATCTGCGCAAATATGCGGAAGCGCGCGGCGTCGTCCGGCGCGAGGGACGCGTCGGGGATGTTACGCTGCGGTCCGAAGACGGCTTCGTCCAGTCTGTCACCATGGATGATGGCGCAGTGATCGAGGGCGATCTGTTCATCGATTGCTCCGGTTTTCGCGGGCTTTTGATCGAACAGGCGCTGAAGACCGGCTACGAAGACTGGACGCACTATCTGCCGTGCGACCGGGCCGTCGCCCTGCCCTGCAACCGCGACGACGGCAGCCCGCCCCCGCCCTTCACCAAAGCCACAGCCCACGCGGCGGGCTGGCAATGGCAGGTCCCACTGCAAAACCGCAACGGCAATGGCCACGTCTATTGCAGCGCCTATATGGAAGACGACGAGGCGCACGATATTCTGGTCGCGAATATGGCCGGCAAACCGATGGCCGATCCCAATTTTCTGCGCTTCACCACCGGCCGCCGGAAGAAATTCTGGAACAAGAATGTTGTCGCGCTGGGACTGGCTGCCGGGTTCATGGAACCGCTAGAGTCCACTTCAATCCACCTGATCAACACCGGCATCAACAAACTGATCGCGGTCGCATCAATGGACGGGATCACGCAGGCGCAGGAAGACGCGTTCAACCGGCTGACGATCAAGGAATACGAGCGGATCCGCGATTTTCTGGTGCTGCATTACAACGCCACTCAGCGCACCGACACGGATTTCTGGAACCACTGCCGGACCATGGCCGTACCCGATAGCCTGACCGAGAAGATGGAGCTGTTCCGCCTGAACGGACAGATCTTCCGCGAGGAGGACGAGCTTTTCACTGAGACTAGCTGGGCGGCAGTGATGATGGGTCAGGGCATCAGCATGGAAGGCCACAACCCCATGGCCGACACCATCGGCTCGCCCAAGGTGGATGCAGAGTTCGACGAGATCGAGAAATCGATCCGCTATCTGGTGCAGCATATGCCCAGCCATCCGGACTATCTGGCGAAGTATTGCCCGGCCGACATGGTTGCCTGACGGGAACCTGCGGTTATTTGGGCAAGGGCGAGGCGGGCAGCACGATTGCTGCCCGCGTGCCCTCGCCCACTTCAGATGTCAGTTCCAGCGATAGCCCGTGGCGCCCGGCCAACTCGCTGATGATCGCCAGCCCCAGACCATCGCCGGTCGATCCCGCACCTTTTTCGCCAGCCGTCTGCAGCCGGTGGATATCGTCCGGCGCGATTCCGCATCCATTGTCCTCGACGATGATTGCTAGCGGAGCATTCAGGTCCACCACAATGCGCAGCTTTGATGCTCCAGAATGCCGAAGCGCGTTGGCCACCAAATTGCTGGTCGCCCGGATCAACGCCAAGGCCGGGACTCGTGTCACAGCATCGGTCGGCTCCACCTTCATCTCGATGCCCGCTGCTTCGGCTTCGGCACGGAACATATCGTCGACCGTGCGTAGGATCAGGCCGAGCGAATAGGCCTCCTCCTCACCGCCCAGTTTTTCGCCTGTGGCGGGCGCGCGGTCGCCATATTCCTCCGTCAGGCGCTCGAGATAATCTATTGCCTCACCAAGACGCGACTGGAGCGACGCGGAAAGATTTGCCGACTCGCTGGCCAGTGCTTGGCGCAGACCCACCAAAGGCTGGCGGATATCGTGACTGGCCGCCGCGAGCTGGCGCTTTGTGCGGGTCGCCGCGTCGCGGGCGCGGACATATTCGCGCTCTGTCTGAAGGAGGCGTCGATCGGTTTCCGCCTGCGACCGGAGAGCGGCGACCCGCTCCTCCGTCATCCGGTCACGCTCTTGCCGGGTACGGCGCAAGTCGACAAGAACCATGAACAGGATCCCCATCGCCGCCAGCAGCCGCAACCCGTCGCGCAGATATTCGATGGTAAGATCCGGCAGGTAGCGACCAAGATAGAATGGCTCCACCAGCACCGCTCCCACCGAACAGGCGACCATGATTGCCCCGGCGATCTTCCGCAGACGCGGGTCGATATCGAAGCGGAAGCCGATCACACAGCTGAACAGCAGTAGGCTGAGATAATAGGCCCAGATAATGTCGGTGGTGACATCGGAGACGATTGCCACCCAGATCAGCGGTAGCGGCAGGAGCGCGGCAACGCCGGTCAGCAGCGGATACCGGCGCAGACGCAGGCTCTCCCGAAACGAGTAGAGAAACGCGTAGTACAAGAAGAAGGTCGCGGTCAGCGTCAGCGCCTCCCATATCTGGCGCCCTTGCTGGGGCGTGTCGGCATAGGTGGTGGTGTAAAGCGAGGCATCCACCTGAATCATCACCAGCGAATACCCGATCGCGATCAGCAGCCCGATCCGCCTATCCGTCACCAGCGCAATCACCGCCAGCACAATGCCGATAATCAGCAGCGTGAAGGTAAAACCCGCCTTGATTAGGGTCGCGACGATTTGGTTGCGCCCCAGCTCGCCCTCGCGGAACACCCCGATGGTGGGCCTGTCGGCCAGAGTGGTGTTGACCAGGATCAGCCGCTCGCTTTCCGGCGGCAAGTCGAAGCTCGCCGTGCGGACATACGTCAGATAACGCGGGACCAATTCCCCGTCTTCGGTGGCACGGGTTGCGAGCATTTCCTCAGCTGAGCCGCCGTCCTCCACTAGAAAGACCTTAGGCAGCACCACGAAAATTCCGCCCAGACCGATGACGCGGCGGGAGAACTCGCTTTCGCCCTGCCCCGCTGTCCGGATCGGAACGGCGATCCATAATTCCTGGGTGAACGCGTCGATCCCGCTCGTTGGCGGAAAATCTCGCCCGAACTCCCCTTCCCGGTAAGCCGCCAGAGCTTGCTCCAGCGACGGGGTCTCCCCTGTGCCCGCAAAATAATACAGCGCTTCTGTGTCTATCCGTTCAACCGATGCAGCCAGGGGCACGTCCACCGCCACGCTCGCCTGCAGAGTGGCTGCTGGCCAAGCCGCTGCCGCCAACAGGATCAGCAAGCCGAGAAGAAAGTTTCGCGCTTTTGTCAGTGCCTCGCCCATCTTTTTTGCTACATCATCCATTAGCTCAGGGGCGGAGTGGCTTGGCAAGTATGACATTGGGGCGCAGCTATTCAACGGTAATCGCTGATGACCATGCCATCATCCGGCAGGCGCTTTCGGGCGCGCTGTGCGACCCCGATGCGGTCGAAGGCTTCACCATCGAAGTCTGCGAGGAAGTTGGCAACGGCATCGAGGCGATCGGCGCGATCCGCAAACATCGACCCGACCTTTTGATGCTCGATGTCTCCATGCCTCACGCGGGCGGAACTGAAGTCTTGCTGGAGGCGCGCCGATGGTCGCCGGAAACCAAGGTGATTGTCTTCACCGGTATTGCTGCCACCGGAAAGATTGCCGAGATTGTCGATGCCGGGGCGGACGGGGTGTTCTGCAAGTCGGACGATCTGGCCGAACTGACTCGCGCTGTCCCGCGCATCCTGCAAGGCGCACGGATTATCTGTGCGCGCTATCTCGCCCTGCTGGATGAAGCTGTCGATGTTGCGCCGCTGACGGACCGGGAGCGGCAGGTGCTCAATCTGGTCGTGGCGGGCCGGACCAATCGCGAGATTGCCGAAACGCTGGGGATCAGCGCCAAGACCGTCGACCGGCACCGGACCAATATGATGGCCAAGACCGGCGCTCATTCGGCCACGGAGCTTATTGCCTATGCGTTGAGAGAGGGACTGATCGATCCGCTTGGCAGTCAGGCCTGATGCGGCGGATGGCATCTGGTTTGCCGAAGTAAACGCTCTGACATTTTCCATTGTGGCCACTCCTGCTCTTCATTGAAGACTTCGGGATGGAGCCGCCCGGCCCATTCGCCGGGCGGCTCGATGCTTGGTCAGAGATCGGGGAACGGGAAGACCGAGCCGTTCTTGTAAACTGCTCCACCTACACCGAGGCCTCCACCGACACCGAAGCTGACGCCGTCGAATTCCAGCGTGTTGCCGACGAAGGCAATGCCGCCCGATACGCCCACCTTCAGGTGACCGGAGATCACTGCCGAGGTTCCGTGATCGAAGCCAAAGGCACCCGTCGGAATATCGGCCCGCGACAGAGCGACGGTGACATCGCCGACAATCTCAGCCTTGGGTCCGCCGCCAATCCCGCCGGTGAAATACCAGCGTCCGTTGGGCCTGCTGACCAGTTCGATGACATAGCCAGCCGAACCGGTCCCGGCGATCCAGGCGGCACCGCTGGCCCCTGCGGTGATGTGCAGGGTTTTGAAGAAGCCATCGGGGTTCCCGCTTTCGCCGGGTACTGACGAAGGCGCATTGAGTGCCGGGATCGTGCCCATGCTTGCAAGCTCCGAAATGCTGGCATCGCATTCGGTCAGAAGGGAAGAAATCCCGTTGCGATCACGGTCGGACATTGCGTCGCGAAGCCGGGCCAGTTTGGCAGGCTGGGCAAGGCACTCCGAAAGACGTGTCAACGGATTGTTGTCGCCGATATCCTGCAGGACGGTCTTTGCCACATCCAGACGGTCGGCATTGGTCACGCCCTTGATGCAGATGTTGCGGCCCGGCTGCCTTTTCTGGACCAGCCCGTTGTCGCACCATTTCGCAGGATTGGCGCTGATGCAGCTGACCTGACCCAGGCCTCCGCACGTTTCGTCCTTCTCGACCAGATCCTGCGGACGAACACAGATGTTGCGGCCATAGAGGGCTTGCTCGACGAGGCCCGCTTTGCAGCGCCGTGCAGGGATCACGTTGATGCAAGTCTTCTGATTCAAGCCGCCGCAATCGCGCTCTTTCGGACCGACTTCGCCCTCAGGGACGCAGATGTTGCGGCCGCTGCGGCGCTGTTCGGCAAGGCCGGCATCGCACCGGCGGGCCGGATTGATGTTGATGCAGGTCTTCTGATTGAGGCCGCCGCAGCTTGCGGGCTTGGGCTGCAACTGCTCCGGGCGCACGCAGATATTGCGGCCCGACTGGCGCTGCTCGACCAGTCCGCTGTCGCAGCGGCGAGCGGGGTTGATGCTGATGCAGGTCTTCTGACCCAGACTGCCGCAGACCGCAGGCTTCGGCTTTACCTGGGCCGGACGCACACAGATATTGCGGCCGCTCTGGCGCTGTTCGACCAGCCCGCTATTGCAGCGGCGCGCCGGATTGATGCTGATGCAGGTCTTCTGGTTGAGAGCGCCGCAAGCCGCTGCTGCAGGCGCTGGTTTTGGCGTGGACTGGGAGGGCCGTACGCAGATGTTGCGGCCCGACTGGCGCTGCTCGACCAGGCCGGCTTGGCACCGTTTTGCCTTGTTGATGCTGATACAGGTTTTCTGGTTCAACCCGCCGCAGCTGGCCGCAGCTTGTGCAGGCGTGGTAGGGATTGCGATCGATACCATGAGGGCTAGCCCCCATGCCACCGTCGTACTCACGATTGCTTTCCACATTTTGCTATCCTTCCGGTTTGATCTGAATTCTCTGAAAAGTTCGGCGCGCTGCCGCGATGGCTCTTGGCTCAGCTGTCGGGCTCGGCGGGGAACCAGCTCTCGTCGCTGTCATCGGGAGCCGTGCCGGTGTCTCCCGCCGTATCGTCGGAAGAATACCAGTCGCCATTGCCGCTATCTGCGGGATCGAAGGCGTCTTCGGAGCTACCGGGTTGTAGGCCACTGCCTGGCTCCACCAACTCTAGATGATAGGTCACCGGGATCAGCCCGTGGGCGGTCACGCGGATGGTGTAGTCGTCGATTGGGACCATGGTCACCGCCGCCATCAACGGGAGATCGCGCCCGGCAATGCGGCCATCGCCAAGCTCTCTCAGATCGTCGAGCACGATGTGGCGGGGCATGACCCGCCAGATCAGCGCGTGGACCCAGCCATCGACCGCATAGCCATGGCCCCGATCGATCACGATCAACTTGTCGATCTCGCGAATGCACCAGATACCATCGATCGCCATCGGTTCGAGCGGTTCGACCGTGCCGATATAGGGCAGCAGGGCCGGGATCTGCGCCTGCGCCGGAGCGGCAACACCGCCCGCCAGCGCAAATGCCAGAGCCGGGATCGTCAGCAGCCTCTTGATGCTCGTTCGCTTTTGCATTGCCTTATCCTCATCCGATTGCGGGATTGCCTGAATTTCGAAGAGGAGAATGAACCGCGAGACCGGAAAAGGGGATGGGGTGCATCCCCCATGTTGAGCGCCGTTATTGGGGTATGCACCCCATGGCTGGAGCTTGCAGTGGCGGCCAAGACCGGGCCAAACCCCAACCGCACGAGCTTGCAAAGGAGCACCCATGACCAGCAAATGGACCGCAGGATTGATCGCCCTATCGTGCCTCGCCGCGCAAAGTCAGGCGCACGCCAAATACACCGATATCCGCAGCATCTGCGTGTCCCTCGACCAGCAGACAGAGCAGCAGGCGCTCAAAGTGGAGGCCATGACACGGTGCCTTGGTTCCGGCGCGCGCACGGCAGACAACACATTGGCGCTATCGGTCGACCAGAGCACCGCTACCATTCAGCTGACAGGCGATTTCGAAGTCACCTACAGCAGCCGGGTCGGCAGTGCCGACTGCATGGGGTCGCGTACCCTCGCCTTCGAAGCAGCCGATACGCAGCCACGGCGCTACTCGGTGGTGTTCGGCGATCAGTTCCTTGGCTTTGCCGATTTCACCAGTGATGTCGGGGCACGGCATTGCTTCGACGCCGGACAACACTTGCCCCCGGCTCTGACCGCGCGCCAGTTTTCCGACTGGTCCAGCGGCGGCGCGCCCGATTGGGAGAGCTGGCGGGCAGACAGCCCGGCGCAACTGGTAGCGCAGCTGATGGCGGGATTTCCTGAAACGCTGGAAGGCCGCCCGGAGGTTTCCCTGACCATGGAAAAGAGGTTCTGGCAGCCCTCGATCGTGCCGAAGCCCGGCCCGATCAGGACACAGCGAACAGAGGTCATCGCCATTCGCCTAACAATGCTTGGCCTGCCCGACGACGCAGTGGCCGGGCAGCGCTTTATTGCGCTCGCCGCCCAAGGCGCTGACGGCTGGTTTGTGAAGCAAATGTTCTCGCAGAGCATGTGCAGTCGGGGCACTGCGGCGGGACAATGGCAAGCCGGTCTGTGCCCCTGAACGGCTGGCGCATAACCCTACAATACTGGCGCGGGCGATCTTATGTGATGCGGCATGACGCTCTTGCCGCTCGCTCTTGTCGTTCTGCTCGCCGCGCTGCTGTGGTGGTATCGCCGCTGGAGGCAGCAACAAAAGCGCGCCCGGCTGCTGGCCACTCCGCTAACAGAGAAGCAGCGCGCGGTGACGATGCGACTGGTCCCCATCCTGCGCCGATTGCCCGCATCATTGCGCCCTGCACTGGAAGGCAGGATAAACCTGTTCCTCGATCAGGTGACCTTCCACGGCAATAACGGTCTGGAGGTAAGCGAGGAGATGAAGCTCTCCATCGCCGCGCAGGCCTGCCTGCTCGTCGTCAACAGCCCCGCCTGGTACGAAACGCTGCGCACGGTGCTGGTCTATCCGTCTGCGTTCCAGACCCATCGCGGCAATCATGACGGGTTTGTCGTGCACGAGAACCGGCATACTCTGCTGGGCGAGAGCTGGGCGCGCGGGCCGGTCGTGCTGTCATGGGCCGATGCGCTGCATGGCGGGCTGGATGACAGCGACGGCCACAATGTGGTGATCCATGAATTCGCGCACCAGCTGGACGCGCTGACCGGCCATACGGATGGCATCCCGATCCTTCGCAAGGGCCAAGCCTATGCGGGCTGGGAAGCGGCCATGCTGGACGCTTTCAATGTGCATCTGGAAAGAGTTCAGAGCGGGCGCGAAACGCTGATCGACCCCTATGGCGCCACAGGGCACGAAGAGTTCTTTGCCGAGGCCATTGTCACATTTTTCGAGAAGCCGCAGGCGCTGCGTCAACAGGAACCCGCGCTGTATGACCAGCTGTCAGAGCTGCTGGCGCTCGATCCGGCGCGCTGGACTTGAAAGGCTGAATGAATGGCGGAGACGGTGGGATTGGCCGCCGCTACGCTCGGGCCGACTTCGCTTCGCTTCGACTCCGAACCCGGCAGGTTCTTTCCTCACGCGGGTCCGCCATCGCACCAGCCCCGAGGGGCCGGGTGGATGGCGGAGACGGTGGGATTCGAACCCACGAAAGAGTTGCCCCTTTACACACTTTCCAGGCGTGCGCCTTCGACCACTCGGCCACGTCTCCGCATTCCAGTCTGCAAGGCCCCCGGCACAGCGGCGAAGGGCGTTCGTCATGGAAGGCGCGCGCTTAGCGGTGATGGCATTGCACTGCAAGCCTCGCGCATCTAGCTGAACATAATGAGCCGCACCATCGGGACCCCCTGCACTCTGGCCGAAATGGAGCGCATGGGCCGCGCCGCGATGGCCCGCCTGCCACAGGTGTTCCGCGAGCAGATGCACGACGTGGTGTTCAAGGTGGAAGACTTTGCCGCGCAGGAGGTGTTGGACGATCTCGGGATCGACAATCCCTTCGCCCTCACCGGCCTGTATGAAGGCGAGGCGCTGACGGAGCGCAGCATCGAGCAATCGGGCGGCATGCCGCCCACCGTATACCTCTACCGCCGCCCGATCCTGGACGAATGGGCCGAGCGCGGGGATGAAACGCTGGAGCATCTGGTTGCGCATGTGGTGATCCACGAAATCGGCCATCATTTCGGGCTGAGCGACGAGGATATGCATTCGCTGGAGGATGGGGTGGAGTAGTTGGCGTTACGCTGGTGGAGAGAAGTTATTTGTTCGACCCTGCGGGCGGGGCCCGTCCGCGCCCCTTGCTTCCTCGCTCATGCGCCCTGACGGGCGCGTCGCTGCGGGCGCGAGGATTTCGCATCCCGGACGGGATGCGGACAACAAAGACCCGCTCACCCCTAGGCGCGGCGTTGCTACCGTGACAAAAAGCCGCACATGAAACGTCTTCTCGCCGCCCCCCTCGCCCTCGCCCTGACTATACCCGCGTCGGCCCAAGACGATCCCGCGCCATCCCCGAACCAGATCGTCGAGAGCGCAAAAGCCTCCGACTGGGTCGCGATCCCGGCGGAGGACCTGCTGGTGATGACCCTCGCCCCGGACGTGCAAGGCAACGAGCGCCAAGTCGTAATCCAACTCATGCCGCCGCCTTTCAGCCAAGGCTGGGTCGAGAACATCCGCACCCTCGTCCGCACAGGCTGGTATGACGGCATCAGCATCAACCGCGTGCAGGACAACTACGTCGTCCAGTGGGGCGATCCCAATGTCGACAATCCCGAGGCCGAGGGTGAGGCGAAGCCGTTGCCGGAGGGGCTGAAAAATACCCGCAGTTCGGATTATGTCGAAGACAAGGACCGGGACCAGCATTCTATCGGCGGCAACCGGCTATACGGCTACACCGCAATGCCAAGAGTGAGGGTTGATTGGGGTCTGCACGAGATTCGTTCCGAGGACGCGTATGCACCCGACGCAGGTTTTGTTGCAGGATGGCCGGTCGCTTCCGACAGCGACGAGATATGGCCTGTCCACTGTTACGGCACAGTTGGAGTCGGGCGCGGCTATTCTCCGGATGCTGGGTCCGGCGCGGAACTTTACACGGTCATTGGCCATGCGCCGAGGCATCTTGACCGCAATATTGCAATAGTTGGCAGAGTGGTTGAAGGTATCGAGCACCTATCTTCTCTTCCACGAGGGAAAGGAGCCTTAGGCTTCTATGCGGATCTGACAAAGCGCGTCCCGGTTCGATGGGTGAGGCTAGCCAGTGACCTCCCGATTGCAGAACAGCCAAGGCTTGAGTTTTTGTCCACTAAGAAGCGAGCTTTTCGTAGATACGCCGATGCCCGCGCGAACCGACACGACCCGTGGTTCATCGAGCCAGCAGGTGGCGCGGATATCTGCAACATCCCGGTGCCTGTCCGGCGGGTTGCCGCCCCGGTCGCCGAATGAGCGAAACGCTTAGCGCCACCCTGCCCCTCACCCGTTGGCAGGGGGGGCGGGGAACCTATCACCTGGTCACGTTGACCGGCGATGTGGCGGAGCAAGTGGCGATGCACGCGCGGATCGAGCGGCTCGAGACCGGCGCGCGGCGCGGCTTCGGTTCGGTCAAGGTGTTTGCGCGGATCGGCGGGACACGGTGGAAGACTTCGGTCTTTCCTCAGGCCAAGCAATCCGAGTGGGTGCTGCTGGTGAGCAAGAAGGTCATGCGTGCAGAGGATTTGGCGGAAGGCGATGCTGTCGCGGTGGAGTTGGAATTGCTGTGAGAGAGCCCTTTTGAATTCACAACAATCCTCGTCACCCCGGACTTGATCCGGGGCCCAGCTTTTCTTGCGCTGCGCCCGAAGTAAGCTGGGCCCCGGCTCGGGGGCCGGGGTGACGATAGGTTAGGGGCCAGGGTCACACTACGTTTGTGCGCAGCGCCCAACCATCAGAGACTGCGCCGTATCCGCAACCAATTCCGCCGATCTTTACACCTTCTGCATCAGCTCGATCCGGTTGCCGAACGGATCGCTGGTGAAGAAGCGCTCATACCCCTCCACCGGCTTGTCATCGCGCGTTTCGCAGCCTGCTGCCTCCAGCCGCTCGCGCAGGGCAGCCAAGTCATCGACCAGAAACGCGGGGTGCGCCTTGGTCGCCGGGCGAAAATCCGGATCGACTCCGATATGCAAAGCCACCGCGCCGCTGGTCAGCCAGCATCCGCTGGGTGAGAGATTGGCCGGCTTGGGCACTTCCGCAAAGCCGAGCAGCCCGCAAAAGAACCCTCGCGCAGCATCCTCGCCATCCTCAGGAATGGCGATCTGGACGTGATCTAGACCAATCACCCCCATCCCTATCCCCGATCCGCCTGCGCCACCGCATCACTCGCCCGCAGCGCGCTGAGAATACGCGTCAGATGCGCCAGATCCTGCACTTCCAGCTCGATCTCGTAGCTGGTGAAGGGATGGTCCAGCTGGGTCTGCTGCAGGCTGCGGACATTCACGTGGTTCTTGGCAAAGATGCCCGCCATTTCGGCCAGCGTCCCCATCCGGTCATACAGCGTCACGCGCAGCATGCCGTAGGCGCCCTGACTGTCCTTGTCCCATTGCAGATCGAGCCAGTCGGTATCGATCCCGCTGGCCAGCGTCAGGCAATCGATGGCGTGCACTTCCACGCTGTCGTTCGGGCGACGCAGGCCGACAATCCGGTCGCCCGGTACGGGATGGCAGCATTCCGCGAGTTTGAACCCGACCCCCGGCGTCAGGCCGCGGATCGAGATCGCCCGGTCGCGCCGGGTCCATTCGGCGTCGCCTTCCTCGATGCTGGCCGTGCAGCCCGGTACCAGCGCCTCCATCACCGCGCGGTCCTCGATCTTGGCCGCACCGATGGCGTGCATCAGATCGTCCTCGTCTTCCATCTCCAGCCGCTTGACCGCCGCGCGCAGAGCCTTCTTGCCAATCTTGGCCGGTACGCGGTCGGCGATATCCTCGAACAGTTTGCGGCCCAGCGCGGCGATTTCCTCGCGCTCTTTCAGACGCACGGCCCGGCGGATCGCAGCGCGCGCCTTGCCCGTCACCACATGGCCTAGCCAGGCCATTTGCGGCTCGGCAGCGTCGGCTTTCAGAATCTCGACCACGTCGCCATTGTTGAGCACGGTGCGCAGCGGCATGTGCCGTCCGTTGATCTTGGCCCCCACCGTCTGCGCCCCCAGATCGGTGTGCACCGCAAAGGCGAAATCGACCGGCGTTGCGCCTTTGGGCAACTGGAACAGCGCCCCCTTGGGCGTGAAGGCGAAGATGCGATCCTGATAGATCGCCATCCGCGTATGCTCCAGCAGCTCCTCTGCATCATGGCTGGCATCGACGATCTCGATCAGATCGCGCAGCCACGCGACCTGCCCGTCATGATCGTCGGCCTGCTTATAGGCCCAGTGCGCGGCCAGCCCGAAGCCGTTGGTCCGGTGCATTTCCCGGCTACGGATCTGCACCTCCACCCGCATCGATTTGTCGAAAATCAGCGAGGTGTGGAGCGATTTGTAGCCGTTGTTTTTCGGCGTGGAGATGTAGTCCTTGAACCGCCCGGGAATGAACTGCCACGTGGTGTGCAATATGCCCATCGCGCGGTAGCAATCCTCCTGGCTCTCGGTCAGCACCCGGAACGCAAAGATGTCCGTGATCGCATCGAAATGGACATGCCGCTCGGCCATCTTCTTCCAGATGGAATAGGGCTGTTTCTCGCGCCCGTGCACCTCCACCTGCAGCCCCGCCTCGGCCAGCGCCTGCTTGATCGCCAGCGCAATGGAATCGACCTGCGCGCCGTCCTGCTCGCGGATTTGCTCCAGCCGCCCGGTAATGGTTGCATGCGCTTCCGGTTCCAGATGCTCGAACGCCAGCGCCTGCATTTCGCGCATATATTCATACATGCCGATCCGCTCTGCCAGCGGAGCATAGATATCCAGCGTCTCGCGGGCGATCCGCTGACGTTTCTCCTCCTTCTTGATGAAGTGCAGCGTGCGCATATTGTGCAGCCGGTCGCCCAGCTTCACCAGCAGCACGCGGATGTCTTCCGACATGGCGAGCAGGAATTTGCGCAGGTTCTCCGCCGCGCGCTCGTTCTCCGGCATCTGCTCGATTTTGCTCAGCTTGGTCACGCCATCGACCAGCCGCGCAACGTCGGCTCCGAAGTTCTTTTCGATATCTTCGATGGTCGCCAGCGTGTCCTCGACCGTGTCGTGGAGCAACGCAGTCATCACGGTGGCCTGATCCAGCTTCAGATCGGTCATTAGACCGGCAACCTCTACCGGATGGCTGAAATACGGATCGCCGCTGGCGCGTTTCTGGGTGCCGTGTTTCTGCACCGTATAGACATAGGCACGGTTGAGCATCGCCTCATCGGCGTCGGGGTCATAATCCTTGACCCGCTCGACAAGTTCGTACTGGCGCAACATCCTGTTTTCATGATGTGACCGCGTAGCGCAAATTTGCAATGCAAAAAGCGCCCGCGGCGATTGTGCAGCAGTAACAAGACGGGTACGCGCAAAAGAAAAACGGGTCGCCTCAACCGCGTGGACTACCACTTGAGGGGAAAGCGATCGATGCAAGCATTTCGCAAATGGGGCCGATCCTTCGGCGTGGCTGTGCTCGCGGGCTTGGGCCTTGGTGCGTGCAGCCAGACGTCGCAGTTTACCGACAATTCGCAGTTCTGCGGTTTCGACACGGTGAAGCTGGCCACTGCTCCGCCGGGACCCGGCACTCCGGTTTTGGCAAGCAATATGCCCCCGGCCCCAGCACCACCCTCAGCACCACCGCCTGCCCCGGCGCCCGTGCTGGTCGAAGGCGTTCGGTCCCCCGACGCTCCCGCCGCTGCACCTGTTGTCCGCGCAAGACCTGTGCAAGCAGTGCGTGAAGAACCGGTATCGGAACTGGCCCGCCTGATCGAAGGATCGCTCAGCACACCAGCGCCCCAGCCCGCGCCGCCCCCGCCTCCACCAATAGTCATGCCGACGCCGCCGGTCACCGGCGAGCCGGGCGATGGCGCGCATGCACCTGCGCCGGTGATGGCTCCGCCCGAGCCGGCTCCCGTGCCCAGAATGATGCGCCGCGCACCGGACGTCCTGCTGGCGCTGTCCGGCGGCAGCGAGAATGGCGCATTCGGGGCCGGCATTCTGGCAGGCTGGGACGGCCCGCTACCCGAATTCCGCACCGTCACCGGCGTCAGCACCGGAGCGATCCTGGCCAGCTTCGCCTTCGCAGGAAGCAAAGAGTCCGCAAAGGCAGGCTATACGATCGAGGCTGAGGAACAGCTGCTCACCCCCTTCGTCACCCCGACCGACGGGCGCATCACCAGCAAGAACTTCCCCACCCTGCTGCGGCGCGGTTCCTTTGCCGATCTGGTACCCCTGCGCGGGCGGCTAAAGCATTTTCTGTCCGATCCGATCATGGAGCGGATTGCGATGGGCCACGGGCAAGGCCGCCGCCTGTATGTTGGCGCGACCGATGTCGACACCGGTGAAGGCGTCGCGTTCGATCTGGGCAATATGGCCATGCGCTATGTCGCGGCGACCGATCCGGTGCAGAAGGCGCGGTGGAAGGATTGCTATGTCGAGGCCATCGTCGCCTCCTCCTCCACCCCCATGGCCGCGCCACCGGTATTCATCGACAATGCCATGTATATCGACGGGGGCAGCCGGTTTGGCATGTTCTCCAGCGCGATGATGGAGGTGCGCCGCAAACGGATCACGCCGCCGGGCGGGCAGGACTATCGCAGCTATTCCGCGCCGCCGCCAACCATCTACGCCATCGTCAACGGCACACTGAATATGGCCCCGGCCAAATGCCCCAAGGAAGACCCGGCCCTATGCGAAGCCTTCCCGCCCCATGGCGGCCCCGGCGGAAAGCACAAGGACTGGAACATTCTGGAACTGGCGCTGGGGTCGGAGAAGATCCTCGTCAATCAGGTCTATCGCTTCTCGGCACAGGAGGTGGGGCAATCGACCTGCGATGAAGCGGGATGTCTCCACTTCATGCGGATCGACCGGGACGTGGCCGAGTTCACCCACACCCTGCCCAATCCGGAGAAAGACGGCGCCCCCGAAGCCCTGACCTGCAGCCAGTGGCGCGACGTGGATAACCGCGTGGATAACCCGGTACAGTTCCACAAACGCTTCATGCGCTGCCTGATCGCCTACGGAGAATACCGCGCGCAGAACGCCGGATGGGGTGGAAGCTAAGCCCTTCCGAAACGTCATCAGCCAAGGTTGACACGGTAAGCGAAATTGCCCGAGCAATGGGGCGGGATCGACTGACGGGGTTCGCTTGCAATGTTGATGGAGCAGATAAATTCTTCGCTGCTGGCCCAAGTCGTTTCATTTATCGGCTTGGGTGCATTTCTCGATCAAGTCGCGCCCCGCCCTCTTAGAGACAAAGTCGGCGACTTCATCATGCTGGACCGTGCTTTGTCGACCAGAGAATTCGAATCGGCCGTAATCACATCCATCGTGCAGATATTCACCTGTCGGGATGACATTGATCGTATTTCGATACCCAAAGTGGCTGCATATTCCGTAATTATGTCGGCACTGCTCTACTGGCTCTACATTGATAGCGGATTACGTGTCCTGATCCAACAGGTTCCACCTACAGCTGAAAATATTCCGGGATATGCTATTTTCATCATTTTATCGGTCATCATTCTCATTTCAAGTGACTACTTTTCAATATACGTTACAAAAAGGCTATTCTATTTTCAAAGTCTAACACGCTTGCAGTTCGTCGCGCGGCTCTTGCTCGATTTTGTCCTCTCATTGCTGCCCCCGCTCTTTTTCTTCGCTGCTACCTTTACATTTGTTAGCATGCAGGGGGACGCAGGGCTTGCAAGCCTCGGCGATACCCGTTTCCTAGGCTTGCCTATCTTAGGGTACGTTTTCGTTGCCATGTATGGGACCGTGAACAATGCCGCGACGTCGATATTCCTGACGATCCTGCAGATATTGATCGTAGCGTCCGGTCTGATCCTATCGCTTCTCAACCGCTACCTGAGCTGGAACGAAGTTCAGATCGAACGGCTGCGGAATGTACCGTTCACTCTGTGCATGACCCTAATTGCGCTGATTGAGCTCGCGACGGGCGGCGTAATCGCGATATTCGCTTAGGCTGGCAGCGTCAGACGCTATCTGATCGGGTCGCATCGGGCCTTCATCTACGTGAGATGCGCAATTCTCCCTCGACAATCGCGACGACGGCAGAAGCCGCCAGCGTACAAGGCTTGCCATCCACCTCGCGGCCACCTTCCACTGGGAAGCGGTAGCCGTGCCATGGGCAGGTCAGCACGCCATCATTGATCGGGGCATCGGCCAGCGGCCCCAGCAAATGCGGGCACACGGCGGCGTGGGCGATCCATGCGCCCTCGTGGAACCGCACGGCCACATCACCTGACGACAGCGCGACGCTGTGCGTCTTCGATTTGTCCAGCGCACTCGCCGCGCCCAGCGTGACCGTGTCGGGCAAACCCCGGTCACTCGCAAAATCGCGCGTCTTGTCGAGCGCATCCTGACGGGCCACCATCAGCGCCTCGTCCTGATCGTACAGCCCGGCATATTGCGCTTGCAGATAACCGAGGATCATCGCCGATTGCTCGTCGGTTTCGGGCGCCTGCGGCAGATAGAACCGGACATCGACTTCGATTTCTTCGGCGGCCCCGGCGCCGTCTGTCACATCGCGCGCCTGCGTGTGAATCTGGGTGCCCTGCCCCAGGCCCTCCACCACTGTCGTCGCCCAATAGCCCGCCGCCGGATCGACCAGCAGTTCGATCAGCTGCGTGCCACCGCCGGTCTCTGCGGGCAAACCCACCTCGGCCCGCCAGCCCCAGCGCCCTTCCTCGGCAATCGCGATGGACGAAAACGCCTGCGGATGGACGAAGGGCAAATGCTCCCAGTCATAGGCGTTCTCCATCATCCGCTTGAGATTGGTCGGCATCCGGCGAACATAATTGCCCAGATAATGCAGCGCGCGCGTCTGCCGCCGATCAATGGCGGTCGCGCGCCCGGCAAAGCCTGCTGCGGTCACGGGCGAAGCCAAACTGTGTATTGTGCGACCATTCTATCCTCTGTTGGCTGATACTCCCATCGCCAACTAGCGGAGAAAAACCGGCCTGTCTGCTTGCAGCCCAGTTGCGGACATTGGCTTTGGCTGCCAACCTCTACCGATGATCAAGTCCATAACGCTTAGTTTATGCGGTATCCTTGCGATGGTCTCGCCTTCTGCGTCCAGTCCCGCATCGGCTGATTCCGAAGACCTAAAGGAGGTGGCTGGCTTCCTAGATGCGCATTGGGAGTACCCAAGCTTTTTACCTGATGAAGATCTGGGTCTGGAGATCATGTCATTCCGGATTCGCGAGGAGACGTGGCGCAAGGTTTACGCTGGACCTGTAAATGAGGGCATGATCCAAGGGACGACAGAGACAGTTTGCTTTCGTATCAAGGGTGAAGGCTTTGTGGAGCCCCGAAGGCCAACGGGAATGCAGCCTTGGGCGGGAAGCCAATTTATCTTTGTAAAAATTCAGAGCTTGGAACGTCTAGAATCGAGCGCAAAATGCGATTCTCGAGTAGATACGGATCGCGTCTAACGCCAATAAATTGCTTGAAGCACAGCCCCCCTCAACTCCACTCGGCGCGCGGAGGGAGGCTCATCAGGATCGCGTCGATATTGCCGCCGGTTTTCAGGCCGAACAGTGTGCCGCGGTCATAGACCAGGTTAAACTCCGCGTAGCGCCCGCGATATTCCAGCTGGGCGGTTTCGTCTTCGGGAGTGAAATCGGCGTCCATTCGGCGACGCACCAGTTGCGGGTAAATATCCAGAAACGCCTCGCCCACATCGCGGGTGAAGGCGAAATGCCGCTCGAATTCTGCTTCGTCGCTGCATTCCAGATGGTCATAGAAAATCCCGCCTACACCGCGATGCACCTCGCGGTGGGGGATGTAGAAATATTCGTCCGCCCATTTCTTGTAACGGTCGTAATAGGTCGGGTTGTGCGCCGCGCAGGCCGCCCGCATCCGGGCGTGGAAATCGGCGGTGTCTTCTTCGTAGGGGATCGGCGGGTTCAGGTCCGCCCCGCCGCCGAACCATGCCTTGCCCGTCACCAAGAACCGCGTGTTCATATGGACAGCGGGCACATGCGGGTTCGCCATGTGCGCCACCAGGCTGATGCCGGTGGCGGTGAAGGTCGGATCATCGGGATCAACGCCGTTCATCGTCTTGGCGAATTCGGGCGCGAACCGGCCATGGACGGTGGAGACATTCACTCCGGCCTTTTCGAACACCTTGCCCTTGATCAGGCCGCGCGTGCCCCCGCCGGGATCGGCATTGCCTTCCTCTTCCCGCTGCCACGGCGTGTATTCGAACGCGGCGTCAGAGCCTGCCTCGCGTTCGATCTCCTCGAAGCTGGCGCAGATGCGATCGCGCAGGCTCTCGAACCATTCACGGGCGCGGGCGGTGTTGTCGGTCCAATCGGTCATAAGGCCCTCTTGCCAAGCGTTGAGGGCTACGGCAATAGCGGCCCATGGTTCCCCTTTCGTTCGCCGATACCGAATTGATGCTGACGCCGGGCCGCGCGCTTTACTGGCCGCGCGAGGAAGCCTTGCTGGTGGCGGACTTGCATCTGGAAAAGGCCAGTTTTTACGCGCAGCACGGGCAGATGCTGCCCCCTTATGACAGCCGCGAAACGCTGGAGCGGGTGGCGGCAGAAGTGCGCTCGACCGGCGCGCAGCAGGTGATTACCCTAGGCGACAATTTTCACGATGCCGATGGCGCAGCGCGGATGGACGAACAGGCTTGCGCGATGCTGGGCGAAATGACCTCCGCACTCGACTGGATCTGGATCACCGGCAATCACGACACCCGCAAGGACGGCAGCGTGGCCGAGGCGACCTGTGGCGGGCGCATGGTCGAGGAACTGGAACTCGGCGGCATCATCCTGCGCCACGAAGCCCGGCGCGGCGAGACGCGGCCGGAAATATCGGGCCATTATCACCCCAAGCTGAAAGTCACCGTGCGGGGACGGCGGATTGCCCGCCCCTGCGCCGTGATCGCCGAAACCGGCGGCGAGGCGCACCGGATGATCGCCCCTGCGTTCGGCACGCTGACGGGCGGTATGCCCGCAGGCGATCCGGCCATCCTGAAAGCGTTGCAGCCCGCCGGCGCGATCAACGCCGTGGTCCCGGCAAAGGGCCGCCTTGCGCGCTTCCCCCTGTGGCGTGCGGGCAGCAGGGTCGCGGCATAGGGAAACAAACCCCGACAGGAACCCTAGCAACAGCGTAGTTTTCGCACTACATAGGCGGCTCGACACAAGCAAAATAAAGGAATCGCCCCATAGCTCGTCCACCCCGTCGTTCCCTGCAGCCGCCGACCAAGAGCGGCCCACGCTACGACCAGTTCATCCAGTCCGAGAAAGTCCGCGTCATTGACGGTGAAGGCGAAAATCTCGGGGTTATGTATACCAATGAAGCGATCGAGCAGGCGGCAGCCGCCGGTCTGAATCTGGTCGAGGTGTCGCCCAATGCGAACCCGCCAGTGTGCAAGTTCCTCGACGTGGGCAAGCATCGCTACGAGGCCCAGAAAAAGGCCAATCTGGCGCGCAAGACCCAGAAAACGCAAGACATCAAAGAAGTGAAGATGCGTCCGAATATCGACGTGCACGACTACGATGTGAAAATGCGCAACGTGAACAAGTTCATCGACAATGGCGACAAGGTGAAGGTGACGCTGCGGTTCCGCGGGCGCGAAATGGCCCACCAGAATCTCGGCATGGACCTGCTCAACCGCGTCCGTGACGACATGGAAGAAACCGCCAAGGTCGAAGCCTTCCCGCGCCTCGAAGGCCGCCAGATGCTTATGGTGCTGGCGCCGAAATGAGGGGCCGGGATTGAGCGGGCCGGAGACTTATCGAAAGCCCCTGATCAGGACGCGCACGCGGAGCGAAGGGGGCTGGTTCGCCAAATTCGACCGCTGGCTCGGTCGTGATGCCGCAAGGAAGAAGCCACCCGAAGAGCCTCTGCCCCCCGGCAGCGGCATGCCTGCCGACCCGCCCGGACCCAAGGGTCCGCCCCTTTCGGGTGGAGCCGAGGCCACGCTCGATTACGACGCGCCGCCAAAAGGGCGGTAGCGCTCAGTCTTATTCCACACGGAAATCCAGCAGAGTGAAACGCGCAGGCGCGGTGGCGTAGACCCCGTGCCCGCGCCCGCCTTTGCCACCGAAGGTGAAGCCGATCCGCCCGGCATTGGCTAGCGCGCGGCGGAACTCGTCCGGCGCGGTCTCGCGGCTGAACGCGACGACGGCGATCCAGTTATCGTCCATGTCGATGCTGACCGTGTGGGTGCCGGGCTCCAGCCGCATCACCTTGTCCCATGGCGCATACCAGCGGGCGAAGCGGTATTGGTCGCGGGCCGTCCAATTGTCCCCGCGCACCTGAAAATAGAGCGACATGGTGCCCGGCGCGCCGGGATATTCCTGCGGGTGAAACTGCGTGCCGGGTGCTGCATCGATCCGGTAAGTCATTGTAATCTTGCGTGCTTCATCCAGTGGACCAACGGGCATGGTAACGTAATGCACATGGCCTGCGCGGGGTGCGGGATAAGGAATGTCGAAACTCCACGCCCCGGCGCTGGAATCGGAAACCGGGGACGGCCTCAGCGGCATTCCGGGCGACCGGCTGCGCGCGCGAATGACCGGTCCGATTTCCCAGTTCGCCGCATTGGCCGCCGGGCCGGAGAAGCTTTGCCGGGCAGGCTCCTCCACCGGCCGGGGCGCCGCCGCTGGAGGCATCACCACCGGCGTTCCAACACCGGGATAGGGACGCGCCGCAGGATAGCCCTGCGCGCTCGCAGCAACGGCAGGCCCGGTGAGCGCAATGGCGAGACCGATTGCGGGCAGGGAAAGGGCGCGTTTCATATACAACTCCAATGCAATAACATTCGATCTCTGAGCAATCGCTGATCACACGGTTCACCATGTGGAAAGCGGCCTTTCACATCGGCGCAAGCTGTGGTTGAAGCACGGGTGGGGAGAGGCGCTGAAAATGACTGCAAAAACCATCGGCCTGTTTGTTGGCGCGCTTGCTCTGGCGCTGGGGTGCCTTGCACCGACGCCGGACGGACTCAGCCGCGAAGGGCTGATTGTGGCCGGCCTTGTTGTGCTGATGGCGGCATGGTGGATGACGGAGGCGATCCCGCTGACCGCCACCGCGCTGATGCCGTTCCTCGTCCTGCCCTTTGCCGGGGTGAGCGATGCGCGGACCACGGCGAGCACCTATTATTCGCCGATCCTGTTCCTTCTGCTGGGCGGAGCATTTCTCGCGCTGGCGATCGAGCGCACCGGGCTGCACAAAAGGCTGGCGGTTGGAATTCTGACGGCGCTTGGCGGGCGCGGTGGGCAGGCGGGGCTGCTGGTGGCTTTCATGGCCAGCGCCGCGATCCTGTCGATGCTGATTTCCAACACCTCCACCTCGCTTATCATGATGCCGATGGCGCTGGCGGTTCTCGCCGGAGGCGGCACCGATACGGAAACGACCGAAGGTTTGTACGGCGCGCTGCCCATGGGCATTGCCTTCGCCGCCAGCATTGGCGGGCTCGGCACGCTGGTCGGCTCCCCCACCAATGCCATTGCGGTGGGCCTGCTGGAGACCACCATCGGCGTGCAGATCAGCTTTGCCGAGTGGATGCTCTACGGCCTGCCCATCGTGATCGTCGGCGTGCCGGTTGCGGCCTTCATTATTGCCAGGGTCCAGAAAGTCGCGGCTCACCCCTTCGATCTGGATGCAGCCCGCGCCACGATTACCGACCCTGCTCCGCTTGGCACCCCGCAGAAACGCGTGCTCGCGGTGGTGGCCGTCACCTTCCTCGCATGGATGACGCGCCTGCTGGTCGCGCCTTACATGCCCGCTGGCAGCTGGACCGACGGGACCATCGCCATCATCGCCAGCCTTGCGCTGTTTCTGATCCCCGACGGCACCGGCCGCCCGCTGCTGATCTGGAAAGAGGCCGACCGCGCGCCGTGGGGCGTCATCATGATGTTCGGCGGTGGGCTCGCGCTGGCCGCCGGGATGGGCACGAGCGGACTGGCCGAATGGCTCGGCAATGCGCTGCTGGTGCTGGAAACCGTGCCGCTGGTGCTCGTCGCCCTCGCCATCGTCGCCATGGTGATCCTGATCACCGAATTCGCCAGCAATGTCGCCACCGCCAGCGCGATTATTCCGGTGGTGGCAAGCCTGGTGGTGGCGCTGGGTGCAGACCCGATCCTGCTGGCCATGCCCGCAGCGCTGGCGGCCAGCTGGGGCTTCATGCTGCCTGCCGGAACCGGCCCCAACGCCATCGCGTGGTCGACCGGCCGGATCAAGATCCAGCGCATGGTCGGGGCGGGGTTCATCCTCGACATCATCGGTATCGGCCTGATTGTCGCAGGCGTGTGGATGGTTGCGGCCTTGGTCGCTTGAAGCGAGGCGGCAGACGCGATAATCGCCCCGGTATCACAGCGCGCCCGGTGGAGATGCGCTCCTGCGGAGGTTAGGAGCGGGATGCCCCTGCGGTGCGATCAGCAGCTCCTGCCTTCCTGGGAGCACGAGACACAGGAAGCATTCCCATGACCGACACACCGACCACCGCCGATTCCGCGCCGGAAAAGCCGACCCCGCGCCGCAATCCCAAGCCCGAAGTGACCACCATCGGCGGGCGCGAATTGAAACCCTCAACCCTGATGATGGGGCACGGCTTCGACCCGGCCCTGTCCGAAGGCTCGCTCAAAAGCCCGGTCTTCCTCACCAGCACCTTCGCCTTTGAAAGCGCAGCGGCGGGCAAGCGGCATTTCGAAGGCATCACCGGCCAGCGCCCCGGCGGCGCGGACGGGCTGGTCTATTCGCGCTTCAACGGGCCGAACCAGGAAATCCTCGAAGACCGCCTCGCCATCTGGGACGGCGCGGAAGAGGCGCTCAGCTTCTCCAGCGGCATGACCGCCATCGCCATCCTGATGCTGGCCGCGTGCAAGGCGGGCGATGTGATCGTCCATTCCGGCCCGCTTTACGCCGCATCGGAAGGCTTCGTCGCCAAGACCATGGCGAAATACGGCGTGACTTATATCGACTTCCCCGCTGGTGCGAGCCGCGAGGAGCTTGACGCGGTGATGGTCAAGGCCAAGCGCCAAGCCGAGGCGCAGGGCGGCGAAGTGCCGCTGATCTATCTCGAAAGCCCGGGCAACCCGACCAATGCGCTGGTCGATATCGAGGCGGTGCGCGATGCGCGCGATGCGCATTTCGACGCCGACCGCTGCCCCATCGCGATCGACAACACCTTCCTTGGCCCCCTGTGGCAACGCCCGCTGGAGCATGGCGCGGATCTGGTGGTCTACAGCCTGACCAAATATGTCGGCGGACATTCCGATCTGGTGGCGGGCAGCGTCGCCGGGCCCAAGCGGTTCATCGATGCCATCCGCGCGCTGCGCAACACGATGGGCGGCATTGCCGATCCCAACACCGCATGGATGCTGTGCCGCAGTCTCGAAACTGTAGAACTGCGGATGCAGCGCGCGGGCGAGAACGCGGCGAAGGTCTGCGACTTCCTCGCCAAGCATCCGAAGGTCGACGGGCTCGGCTATCTCGGCATGATCAAGGACGAGCGGCAGCAGGATATTTACGACCGCCATTGTCTGGGCGCAGGCAGCACCTTCTCGCTGTTCCTGAAAGGCGGCGAAGAGGAATGCTTCCGCTTCCTCGACAATTTGAAAGTCGCCAAGCTGGCCGTCAGCCTCGGCGGGACGGAGACGCTCGCCAGCCACCCGGCCAGCATGACGCACCTCTCGGTCGCCCATGGCCGCCGTCAGGAACTCGGGATCACTGACGCGCTGGTGCGCATCAGCATCGGCATCGAAGACCCGGACGACCTGATCGCCGATTTCGAGCAGGCGCTGGCGGCGGTCTGACGTGAGCTCGCCGGACAAACCCGTCTTCCTCGTGATCGGCGCAGGCGCGGGCATCGGGGCCAATTGTGCGGTGCGCTTTGCTGCCGGTGGCTATCACTCGGTAATGGCGCGGCGGTCCGACAAGGAGGGCTTGCAGCGCTGGATCGACCATATCGAGGACGCCGGCGGCAGCGCCTCCGGTACGTTGATGAATGCCGCCGAAGACGGCTCTATCGAGGCGCTGGTCGAGCAGGTGGAGGAAGAGATCGGGCCGATCGAATGCGCGCTTTATAATCTGGGCGCGCAGATCGGGGACCGCCGGTTGGAGGACACGCCGCACAAGACCTTTGAGCTGGGCTGGCGGCTGGGCACCTATGGGCTGTTCCGGCTGGCCAAGGTGTTGATGCCCAAGATGGAAGCGCGCGGTAAGGGGACGCTGCTGGTCACCAGCGCGACCTCCGCCATGCGCGGCAATGCGGGGCAGCACAGCCACGCGGCGGCGATGGGCGGGCGGCGGATGCTGTGCCAGTCATTGAATGCGCAATACGCGCCGCTGGGCGTGCATGTCGCGCATATCCTGATCGACGGGCCGGTCGATGCGCCCGACACGCTGGGCAAGATCCTCGCCGACAAATACGCCGAGTACAAATCCACGCGCGGGCCGGACGGGATGATGGACCCGGCGGCCTTGGCCGACACCTATTACCACCTGGCACAGCAGCCGAAGAACGCATGGACGCACGAACTCGACCTGCGGCCCTATAACGACACCGCGTGGTGGAACCACTAATGGCGTTTACGGCGAAGATATTGCTGCTCGGCTCGGGCGAACTGGGCCGCGAGTTTGTGATCTCGGCCAAGCGGCTGGGCGCTTATGTGGTGGCCTGCGACAGCTACGCCGCCGCGCCTGCGATGCAGGTGGCGGATGAGAGCGAAGTCTTCTCGATGCTCGATGGCGATGCCCTGCGCGCCGTGATCGGGCGGCACGCGCCCGATTATGTGGTGCCCGAAGTGGAGGCCATCCGCACCGAAGTGCTGGCCGAACTGGAAGCCGAAGGCGTCCATATCGTGCCCAGCGCGCGGGCCACGCAGATGACGATGAACCGCGACGCGATCCGCGATCTGGCGGCGCAGGAACTGGGTGTAACGACCAGCACCTATCGCTACGCCGAGAGTCTGGACGAAGTGCGCGCCGCTGCCGAAGTCACCGACCTGCCGTGCGTCATCAAGCCGGTCATGTCGTCCAGCGGCAAGGGCCAGAGCACGGTTCGCTCAGCCGATGAGCTGGAAGCCGCGTGGGACTATGCCTGCGCCGGAATGCGCGGCGACCGGGCGCGGGTGATCGTCGAGGGGTTCATCGATTTCGACTACGAAATCACCCTGTTGACCGTGCGCCACAAGGACGGCGTGACCTTCTGCCCGCCCATCGGACACCGGCAGGAGCGCGGCGATTACCGCGAGAGCTGGCAGCCCACGCCGATGTCGGACAGCGCCATCGCGCAGGCGCAGGACATGGCCCGCAAGGTGGTCGACAATCTCGGCGGCTACGGTCTGTTCGGGGTCGAGTTCTTCGTAAAAGGCGAGGAGGTGATCTTCTCAGAACTCAGCCCGCGCCCGCACGATACCGGCATGGTCACGCTGGTCAGCCAGAACCTCAATGAATTCGACCTGCACGCCCGCGCGATAATGGGTCTGCCTGTGCCCGATCAGGTGCGCGCGCGGCCTGCCGCCAGCGCCGTTATTCTGGCCGACCGGGACAGCGCGGCATTCGGCTTCTCCGGACTGGCCGAAGCCATGGCGGACGGCGCGGATGTGCGGATCTTCGGCAAGCCGGTGACCCGCCCGTATCGCCGCATGGGTGTCGCGCTGGCCACGGCAGGCGATACCGATGCCGCGCGCGAGGCAGCCGCAAAAGCCGCCGAAACGGTATCGATCACTTACGGCGACTAAGCTGCCGCCATCTGTGCGCGGCGCAGCTTGGCCTCGCGGAAGGTCACCAGACGCCGCTCTTCCTCATCCCACAGCGCCAGACGCAGCGCGCGGAAGCTCTGGCGCACGCGGAACCGGTTCACTTCGCTAAGGCCCGGATGCTCCCGCATCACTTCGGTCAGGCGGTAGAACGGAATAGTGCTGGCCAGATGGTGCACATGATGCACACCGATATTGCCGGTGAACCAGCGCAGCGGCTGCGGCAGATGCAGGTATGAACTGCCGCCAAGCGCCGCCTCGTGATACGACCAGTCGGCCTTGCGCTCCCACTTGGCCCCGTCGAACTGGTGCTGGATGTAGAACAGATACACCCCCACCGTGGCCGCCGTCAGGATCACGGGGAAGAACACCGCCGCCACCACGGCAACACCGAACGCATAGATCAGGCCGGTGGCAATCGCGGCAATCGCCGCATTGGTGGCCATCGCGCTGACCCAGTAGCGCGCGCCCTCTTTCATCAGCCCGATCGGCAGTCGGTGGCGCAGCAGGAACAGATAGGCCGGGCCCAGCCCCAGCAGGATCAGCGGGTGGCGATAGATGCGATAAAGCAGGCGGCCCGTCGCGCTTTTCTGGTCGAATTCTTCCACCGTCAGCGTGTCGACATCGCCAAAGCCGCGCCGGTCTAGATTGCCGGTCGCGGAATGGTGGATGGCGTGGGATTGCCGCCAGCAATCATAGGGCGTGAAGGTCAGAACGCCCAGCGAGCGCCCGATCCAGTCGTTCCACGCCTTGCTCGGTAGGAACGATCCGTGGCCGCAATCATGCTGGATGATAAACAACCGCAGCAGCAGCATCCCCGCCACCGGCGTGCCGATCAGTGCCCACCAGTACCCCGCGCCCACTGCGAACAGCAATATTGTAAACAGCGCCAGAAAAGCCGCCAGTGTTGAGCCAAGTTCCCAAGTGCCGCGACCGGTGCGCGGCGTCATGAAATGTTTCAGATCGCGGGCCAATTGGCGCGGATCGGGCGAAGCGGGGGTTTGCTCGTTCATGCTGTCTGCGGAGGTACGCGCCATGGGTTAACTTGTCACCCATTGCCCTGCGCGCGTTCGACCAAGCGCAGGATTTTCTCCACAATTGACCATTCTTTAGCGCCTTTTGGCTAGTCCTGCGCGCGACATGCGGCGTTTGTGCGTGTGCCTACGGAGACAAAAGACGTGGCAAAAACCCTTCCTATCCTGTTGCTGTTCGGCATTCTTGCGATCAGCGCGCTGCTCGATTTTCCAGCCGGTTTTTACGATGGATATGACGAACCGATGGGCCGAGGGACCCGCATTCTCGGCTCCGTAGTTGCAGTGGGTACAGGGCCGTTCGGACAGTTTGGCGGGGCAGCGCTTTTTGCGCTGATCGGGCTGGGACTTTCGCTGTTTGTCTTCGTGCGAGATGCGAAAGCCAGCGCCGCCGCCGAACCACAAAGCGATCCCCTTCTCCCGACTTCGGTCGATGCAGTGCGCCGCCGCCCGCTGGTTAGAGCGGCTGACAACGGCGCAACGCAAGAAAACAATGCACCGGTCGTCAGCGCGTTTGCCGCCGGTGCCGCTGCGGCCGTCGCTGGGTTAGCATCAGGATCGAAAATCAAACCGGCAACGCCTTCGCAGTCGGATGAACTCGACATGATTTCAGCGATCATCGAGGCCAACATGCCGCCCCCGCCATCGGGCGAGCCGCTGCCGCCTGTATTGGACAACGCGCGCAAGAAAACCATCCTGTTCCGCCAGTCGCTTCCCGGCGGGCCGGAGGACGGCCTGTCCTATTATGGCGGTAAGCCCTTTGGCCCCACGGATTTCGTCTGGCCGCGCGGACGTGGCAGCGAAGGTCCGCCGCTCACCTTCATCATGCAATGGGACTGCGCGCAGCTCGCGCCGCTGGACGCGACCGGCCTGATGCCGAAAGACGGCGTGCTCTACTGCTTCCTCAATCTCGACTGGGGCAACCACGAGGATTTCATCGAGGGCCACCATTTTGTGCATCATGCCGGGCCGACCGATGGCTGGGCACCGGTCGAACCGCCCGAGGATCTCGGCCCGCTGTTCGGTAAAGAAGGCGCATGGCAGATCGCCTACACGACGAACAAGGTGGACGACGCCGACCGCTATGTCCCGCGCCTGATGCCCCGCTTCCCCTTCACTCCGGTTGCCATCGATTACCCCATGCCGGAACTCGATCCGGAAGAAGCCGACCGCCTGTTCTGGGCGGAAAAATGGATCGCCGACGCGCAGTTCGCCGCGCAGCATCCCGACGCGCAGGATGGTCCGGTTCGCGATATTGACGCGCCACATGCCGAATTTGGCCGCCCCTTCGCTGCCTTCCCGCACGATTTCGGCGCGATCCGGATCTTGGCGGCGAGCATGCTTAAGGAGACCCGACCCGGCAAACGCTTCAACACCTACCTCTTCAAGGATCTGTCCGAGGAGGAAAAGAAGGCGAAATTGGACGCGTGGTATGAAGAGGCAAAGGAGCTCTACCTCTTCGCCTGCAGTTATCCGATTGGCGGAAAGGTGCCGCAAGACCTCGCCGACCAAGTCTGGGAATGGCAGGATGAGCGCAAGGATTTCATCCGTCTCGGGTTCGACAAGACGGTCGAGACCTGCGTCGATCTCAGCCTCGGCGTCAGCAGCGAAGGCCTCTCTTCCGTTCCGCAGGAGTGGGTCGACAAGGCGATGGAACGCCATGTCTTCGCCAGCGACTACATGCATGACGAATATCACGACGCGGCCAAGCACGGGACGCGAGACGATTGGATGAAGATGAAGGAGGCGGGCAAGCTAGAGCGTGTTCGCACCATCCACGCGCCCACGCCCAACCACATGTTCGGCCCGCCGAGCTTCGTGCAGGGTTATGTCGAAGAATATCTCGACACCCACGTCCTGCTGCTGGAACTGACCGGCTATGACGGGCCGGAGCACCATTTCGGCGAAGGCGTGCTGCAATATCTGATTACGCCGGAGGACCTGGAAGCAGGCCGGTTCGACAAGGTGGTTTCGGTGCTGAGCGGGTACTAGGCGGCAACTGAGCGGAGATCAGGAGCCTTTCCAGGCCCGCCGTTCTTCGCCTGCTTTCAGGACTTCGTAGGCGACCTGGATTTTCTGGAATTCCTTGGCCGCTTCCTCGTCGTTCGGCTTCACATCGGGGTGGACCGATTTCGCCTTCACCCGGAAGGCGCGTTTGATCGTTTCGAAGTCGGTGTCGGGCTCCAGCTCCAGCACTTCCAGCGCGATCAGCTCGTCGGCCGACCATGTGCCGTCGCCGCTGCCTGCCCAGCCGTAATGCGATGCCTCGGCATAGGCGTTGGCGTCGCGCTGTTCGGTGCGTTTGCGTTCGGCGGCCTGTTCCTTGTCCAGACCTTCGAAGTAATCCCAGCCCTTATTGTATTCCGCAGCGTGCTTCTGGCAGAAATACCACCGGTCGGGGCTGTTGGGAGATTTGGGCGCGGGGCACAGGCCCGCCTCGCTGCATCCATGCCGGTCGCATTCGCGCTGGGCCACAGTTTCGCGGCTCGACCCATAGGGACGCCAGCGGGGGAAACCCCAGTCATTGGAGCGGCCACCCTTAGCCAAGGGCCGTCTCGCATGCTGTTGGTCGGGAAATCATTGCGTCCGATCTAGGAGAATTTGCCTTTCGTGGGAACCCATGGGAACCAGTTGCAAGTTGAAATGTTGCATTGCAACGATACGTTCACTGATGAGCGCTATCGCGACGATCAAATTGAAGCATGCCGAGAAGCCCGTTATGAGTAAGCAATTGTCCGTTTCTGCCTTCGCCAGCATCGCCGCCATGGCGCTGTTCGCGCTGACATCGGGCATGGGTGCGCCTGCCCCGCACAGCGCTCCGGCAGGCATGGTCTTTTCCGCCCCGACCATTCTGGTCGACTGAACGAAAAAGGCCCCGCCGCAATGGCAGGGCCTTTCCGTTGTCCTCAATCTTGTGACCGGTGATCAGTTCACCACAATCGTCACCGCGCGGCGGTTCTGCGCCCACGCTTCCGGCGTCGATGCCAGTGCCGCAGGGCGTTCCTCGCCATAGCTGACAGTCGAGACGCGGCTCGCCGCGACGCCGAGCGATGTCAGGTAGTTCTTCGCCGCATTCGCGCGCCGTTCCCCCAGTGCGAGGTTGTATTCACGCGTCCCGCGTTCGTCGGCATGGCCTTCGATGGTCACGGTCACGCTGGGATACTGGCTCAGATACTGCGCCTGCGTCTGCAGGGCGGCGGCATCGGCGCTGTCGATATTGTAGCGGTCGGTGTCGAAGAAAATGATGTTCTGGCCGTTCACACCGGCAACGAAATGCTCGTTCGTGCCCACACCGGGTACAGCGGGGCCGGTATCGACAGACCCGCCACCCGTATTCGGATTGACCGGCGGCGGCGGCAGATCTTCGGGGGCCTGCTTCGCACACGCGCCAAGCGCGAGCGATCCGGCAAGCAGGAAGGCGGAGGCAGTTCGCAGTGTCATAGGTAGCTCCTCACTTTAACAAACGTCTATTACGCGACCTTCTCGGGACTGTGCGCATTATCCTCGCGCCTGTTCCATTTTGGGCTTCGCGGCCCTTTCACAAAACGCACTCAGGGCAGGATGGGTCCCCATGCCGGGTCGGAGGCGTTCACGGGGGTCGGCAAACGGCGCTCGTTCTCGCCGGTCAGATCGACCTGATAGATCGAGGTTTTACCCGAATTGCGCTCCGTCCGGAAGAACTGGATGATCCGGCCATTGGGCGACCATGTGGGCGCTTCGTCCTGCCACGCATTGGTCAGCTTGCGGAAATTGCGGCCATTGGGGCTCATCACCGCAATGTTGAAGTCACCCGGGATGTAAGTGAACGCGATCTGGTCCCCGCGCGGGCTCCATTCCGGCGTGGCCGCGCGGCCGCCAAAGAAGGACAGGCGGCGCTGATCGGTGCCATTGGCGTCCATCACGTAGATCTGCTGGCTGCCCGAACGGTCGCTTTCAAACACGATCCGGCTGCCATCGGGGGAATATGATCCGCCGATATCAATGCCCGGAGCATCGGTCAGGCGCACGCTTGGCCCACCGCTGCTGGAAACGCGGTAGATGTCCGTGTTGCCGTTGACCGCCATGGAATAGAGAATCCACTTGCCATCGGGGGACCAGCGCGGCGCGAAGGTCGGATTGCTGCTCTGGGTCACCAATTGCTGGCGGCCTGAATCGATGTCGTAAATGTAGATCCGCGGATTGCCATCGACATAGCTGAGATAGAGCAACTGCCGGTAATTGGGCGAATATTTGGGCGTCAGCGCGGTGGAACTGCCCAGCGTCAGGAAGCGGTGATTGGCCCCGTCGCTGTCCATCACGGCCAGCCGCTTCACGCGGTTCCCCTTGGGGCCGGTCTCCGCAATGTAAGCTATGCGGCTGTCGAAGAACGGATCCTCGCCGGTCAGGCGCGAATAGACGAGGTCGGAGCATTTGTGCGCCGCGCGCCGCCAGTCGCCCGGCTGCACGATCCAGCCGGACCGCGCCAGTTCATCGCGCAGCGCCATGTCGTAGAGATAGCAACCGACCACCAGCCGCCCGTCGGGCTGTGCGCGCACATAGCCGTGGACCAGCATTTCGGCGCCAAGGCTCGCCCAGGTGCCCCATTGCGGGTCGGTGATATGCGGATAGGTCGGGCGCGGCAGAGCGTCCGGCCCGGTCGGATCAAACAAGCCGTTGTTCCGCAAGTTCGCAGTGATGACGCGGGCGAGTTCCACGCCCAGAGCGGCTGTCCCGGCGGAGTTGGCGGCGGTGGGGACATCGCGCTCGGCGGCGAAAGCAGGGATCGCGATGCGGGCGTTTTCATATTGCCCTTCCACCTGCACATTGCCGGTGAGACCGCCCTCGTCCTCATCCCCCGCTACGTCCTCGGCAACAACCACTTCGTCGCCGCCCGGCATGGGCGCGGCCAGATCTTGCGCTGTAACCGGAAATGCGACCGGAGATGCGATCAGGGAAAGGGCGAAGAGGATGGCTGGGGTTTTCATGTCAAAGGCTCGCATCGAAATTGAGCGTCACTGTCTTGAACGCTTCGTGATACTCGGAAGGCAAATCGAAAGGGGCCGCCAAAACGACAGCGCGCACGGCCTGCTCGCCATGGCGTCCCGCTTGCGCGCGATTGGCATCGGTTACGCCGGTCTGACGCAGAATGCTCGGCCTGCCATTGAGCGATCCATCGGCATTGAGGCGGAAGCGCACGACGCTGACGAGCCTGTCGACTTCGAGCCCGCTCGGCGGATCGAAACGCGGGCGTACTTCGCTGACGATTTTCGAGAGCAGCGAAGCCTTCGCGCTCGCGCCGATCTGGCTGGCGGGAATGCGGGTTTCCCGGCTCGTGGTGCTGTCGCCTGCGCCGGGCAGGAAATCGCTGCCGATCCGGCTTGCCCCGCTCGGCGCGCGGGACGGAGCGGGCGCAGGTGTTGGCGCAGGCCGTGATGCGCGGGTCGGCGCTGGGGCCGGGCGCGAGGCCCGCGTCGGGCGCGGACGCGGTGTTGCTGTCCGGGCAGGCCGCGGCCTCGGCTGCGCTGTCGGTGCGGGCGCGGCGGAAGGAACCGCCCGGGGAACCGGCACGGCATCGGGAATCGGTACCGGTGGCGATGGAAGCGGCGACAAGGTCGGTGCCTGCGCCGCGCGGGCCACCGGCACGGGATCGGGTGCGACCGAGTTCAGGCCGACTTCCTCGGACAGATTCACCACGACCCGCTCTGGCTCCGGCGGCGGCGTGCGTTCTTCGGGCTGCAGCAACAATACGGCAATCAGCGCCGCATGCAGCACGCCCGCTCCGATCAGCGCTCCGGCTTCGTCACCGCGCAGAGGAAAGGAAGAGGCAGATGTACCCATGTGTAAAATGCTATGGCTGCTCGACTGAACCGTTGGTGACCAGCGAAATGGAGTTGAAGCCGGCGCGGTTCAGCTCTCCCATCACGCCCATCACCAGCCCGTAATCGAGCGTGCGGTCGGCGCGCAATGTCACTTCGGGCCGGTCGCCCTCTACGCCCAGCGCAGCCAGAGCATTGGCAAAGGTGCCGGGCACCAGCGGGTCTTCATCGAGATAGATCGTGCCGTCGGGCAGGATCGAAACGGTCACCTGCTCGCTTTCCTGCGGCAGGGCATTGGCGCGGCTGTCGGGCAAATCGACCGGGACACCGGCGGTCAGCAAAGGCGCGGTGACCATGAAAATGATCAGCAGCACCAGCATAACATCGACAAACGGCGTTACGTTGATTTCCGACATCGGCGCACGGCGCGAATTGCGGCCGCGCCTGCCGGAGGAATGGAGCCCCATTGCCATTAGCGTGTCCTCGCTTGGCTGCTGCTGAGATTATAGGCGCTCACAGAGGCACAGAGGCACAGAGGGGCTGGTCTCCCGCCGACAGGCGGCTCGAAACGGGCAAACTTCGATCCGCTCGCTTCTGTGGCAATTCGATAGCGGCTTTGCCGCAGACGCAAATCCTCTGTGCCTCTGTGCCTCTGTGAGCGCAAAAACACCCCCATCACACCCGCTCCAGCTCGCGGCTGAGATTGGCGTGGAACCGGTCTGCGAAGCGCTGCAACCGCGCCTCGAACGTATTCACCGAGCCCGAGAAGCGGTTGTAGGCAATCACTGCCGGAATGGCCGCGAACAGGCCGATGGCAGTGGCGAACAGAGCCTCGGAAATACCCGGCGCGACCACGGCCAGCGAGGAACTTTCCTGCGCGCCGATCTGGAAAAAGCTGTTCATGATGCCCCAGACGGTACCGAACAGGCCGACAAACGGCGCGACCGAACCAGTGGTGGCGAGAAAGCCGAGCCGGTCCGCCAGATCATCGGCCTCGGTGGCCACCTGGCTTTCCATCGCGCTGGCGATCCGCTGGCGCGCGCCGTCACGGTCTTTGAGGCCGCCCTTGGTCGAGCGTTTCCATTCCAGCATCGCCGCGCTGGCCACCCGCGCGCTGGGGATGTCTTTGCCCTTATTGCCTTTCATCACGCTGTCGAAATCGTCGGCCTTCCAGAACTCGGCCTCGAACTTGCGCGAGCGGCGGCGGGCACCGGCGATCCGCAGGCCGAAACTGATGATGATCATCCAGCTCCACACAGAGGCCAGCAGCAGCCCGACCATGACGGCCTGCACCACGATATCCGCGTCCAGAAACAGCTCCAGCGGGTCCAGCCGGGTCGGCGCGGCAGCAACACCGGAAGCAGTGGCGGCGAGAAGATTCATCAGGGGGTATCCTCGGTCAGAACTGTGTGGAAGGCATTGCGCCATGGCTGCGGCTGGCGGCGCGGACGCCCATCGGGGGCAACAAAGCCGATGCGCAGCTGCGCCGTGCACAGCACTTCGTCGCCGCGCATGGCGCGCTGGTTCATCTTTACCGACGCCGCCTTGATATCAGTGCAGCGCGTTTCGATCACGATATCATCGTCGAGCTTCGCCGGGCGCAGATATTTGAGCGCCACATCGGCCACAGCATACGCGCCTTCACCTTGCTCGATCGCCGCCCGCTGGTCGATCTCCAGCAGACGCAGCACATCGGACCGCGCCCGTTCGAACCAGCGCAGATAATTTGCGTGATAGGTGATGCCGGACAGGTCCGTGTCCTCGTAATAGACGCGCACCGCATAGAGGTGGAGCGGACCGTCGAAGAGGCCGCCGGGGGGACGGGGTTGAATGCGCATTGTGTGACGTCACTCTTTAGCGGAGCGCGTGGCAGACAGGCAATCGAAACCGACCAAGCGACTCTCGCTTGCGACGAAAACGGTGAAGTGATGCTAACCTCAGGGGCTAACCCCGGCGCATTATCATCGGCCCCAGAGGCTGTCCGCCAAAGATATGGACATGCAGATGCGGCACTTCCTGCCCGCCATGCGCGCCGATATTGGCCATCAGGCGATATCCCGGCTCGACCAATCCCTTCGCCCGGGCAACATGGCCCACCGCGCGGATGAAACCGCCGATCTCTTCATCGGGGGCATTGGCGCTGAAATCGTCCCAGCTGACATAGCGCCCCTTGGGGATCACCAGAGTGTGTATCTCGGCCTGCGGATTGATATCCTCGAACGCGAAGGCCCATTCGTCCTCGTACACCTTGGTCGAGGGGATTTCCCCGCGCAGGATTTTGGCGAAGATATTGTCGTCATCGTAAGGCTGCGTGGCGTCGATCGGCATTATGCGCTCCTTCCCGCTTTTTCCTCGAGGCCCGACAGGCCCTCGCGCCGGTCCAGCTCTGCCAGCACATCGGCGAAGGCGATATCGCAGTCGGCCAGCAAGACCATCAGGTGGAAGAGAACATCGGCGCTTTCGCCCACCAGTTCGGCTTTATCGCCGGACAGGCCCGCAACCACCGCTTCGACAGCTTCCTCGCCCAGCTTGCGCGCCATGACCGGGCGACCGCGTGCGGTCAGCTGGGCGACATAGCTGCTGTCAGGGTCAGCACTGCGCCGTGCAGCGATGGTTTTTTCAAGTCTTTCGAGAGTATCCATGACGCACGGCCATGACGGTGCAAGCCGGTTTGCGTCAAGCGGGCAGAGTTATTCTTCGCCGTCGGCTTCGCTGTCCGCGCGGCGCCTCGCAACCTGCCGGCCGATAATCAGTCCGGCCAGTCCGATGCCGAACAGCGCCAGATTCGACGGTTCCGGAATGGCGGTCCCGCCATTTGCGTATGCCGGAGCCGACCACGCGATGGCGGTCGTAAGAAGCGGTAGGGCCGATTTCATGGCCGCAGAAAAACGCGCTTTTGCGTTAATAAGCAATCGCGGCGGAGGCAGCGTCCCGCAATGGAACCGGACACATCAATTTACATAACGGGCGTGCGGACGGGAAAACCTGCCTTGCCGAGCGCCTGATGGGCTTCGGAAATGGTATATTCGCCAAAATGGAAGATCGACGCGGCGAGGACCGCGCTGGCCCCGCCCTTCGATACGCCCTCCACCAGATGGTCGAGCGTGCCGACGCCGCCGCTGGCGATGACCGGAATATCGACCGAATCCACAATCCGCCGGGTGAGATCGAGATCGTAGCCCGCTTTGGTTCCGTCGCCATCCATCGACGTGACCAGCAACTCCCCTGCGCCAAGTTCCGCGAGGCGGCGCGCATGTTGGAGCGCATCCACGCCGGTGGCCTTGCGCCCGCCATGGGTGAAGATTTCCCACTGGCCGGGCGCAGTGCGCCGCGCATCGACACTGGCGACAACGCATTGGCTGCCCATCCGCTCGGCAATGTCCGCGACCAGTTCGGGGCGCTTGACCGCTGCGCTGTTCACCGCGACCTTGTCCGCGCCCGCCAAGAGAAGCGCCCGCGCATCCTCCACGCTCGCCACCCCGCCCCCGACAGTTAGCGGCATGAAGCACACTTTGGCGGTGCGGCGGACCATATCGAGCAAGGTCCCGCGCCCTTCATGCGTGGCAGAGATATCGAGGAAGCATAGCTCGTCGGCCCCCGCCGCATCATAGGCCTGCGCCTGCTCCACCGGATCGCCGGCATCCTTCAGATCGACGAAGTTGACGCCCTTCACCACGCGGCCATCGGCCACATCGAGGCAGGGAATGACACGGACGCGGACGGTCACGATGCTGTTCCACCCGGTTCCGGCCCGCCCAATTCGGGGCCAGCAAGACAGGCATCGCCCTGGCAATCCTCTCCCGACAGAAAAGCGATCAGGGAATAAGGCCAGATGACCGACACAATAAATGCACCCGTCATCGCGAATGGCACGCCGTAGGGCGACCAGCTAGCGGGGACGAAGCGCACCACCAGCAGCGCCAGAACCAGAAACACCACCCCGTTAATCAGCGCGATTTCCACCGTGCCGATGGTCACTCCGGCAAGAAACGTCAGCCCAAAAAAGAGGAAACCCATCAGGCGCATGGCTCAGGCCTTGGCCGCCATCGCCAGTGCTGTCGCCAGATCGAGCCGTCCGTCGTAGATCGCGCGGCCCGTAATCACGCCTTCGATGCCGTGATGCGCTTGCAGGGTCAGCATATGAATGTCGTCCAGCCCCTTGACCCCGCCGCTGGCGATCACCGGCAGGTCGCTCTGCTGCGCCAGATCGACGGTGGCGTCGATATTGCAGCCGGTCAGCATTCCGTCGCGCCCGACATCGGTGAACAGCAGGCTGGCAACGCCCGCATCCTCGAACCGGCGGGCCATATCGCGCACGGGGACATCGGACACTTCCGCCCAGCCCTCGGTCGCGACCATGCCCTCCCGCGCGTCCACCGCAACCACAATGCCGCCGGCATATTCGCGCGCCATGTCTTTCACGAATTGCGGGTCCTTGAGCGCAGCGGTGCCGATCACGAGGCGAGACACGCCCAATTTGAACCAGCCATCCACGGCAGTCCGCTCACGAATGCCGCCGCCCAGCTGCACATGGCCGGGAAATTGCGCGACAATGGCTTCCACTGCCTCGCGGTTGCGGCTCTCGCCAGCAAACGCGCCGTCCAGATCGACAACATGCAGATGCCCGGCCCCCGCTTCTGCGAACAGCATGGCCTGCGCGGCGGGATCGTCGCCATAGACCGTCGCGCGGTCCATATCGCCCTCGGCCAGCCGCACGACTTCGCCGTTTTTGAGGTCGATTGCGGGGAAGACGATCATGGTTTCCACTCCAGAAAACGCGAGAGAAGGTCGAGCCCGTATTTCTGGCTCTTTTCGGGATGGAACTGCACGCCCAGCGCCGTGCCTTCCTGTATCGCGGCGACGACAGGCCCGCCATGGTCCGTCACCGCGCGCACGCTATCGGGTGTCTGCGCGGATTCGAAGGCGTAGGAATGCAGGAAATACGCCTCCCCCGGCTCAATCAGCGACCCTGCGCCGACCGGCTCAACGGTGTTCCAGCCCATATGCGGCACTTTGACGTCCTCCGAAGCGGTGAGAGGTTTCACGCTGCCGGAGACCCAGCCGAGCCCTTCGAACGTCCCGTGCTCCAACCCGTATTCGGCCATCAATTGCATGCCGACACAGATGCCGAGAAAGGGGACTGCATCGCGAAACACACGCGTTTCCAGCGTTTCCGCCATCCCCTCGATTGCCGTCAGCCCATCAATGCACGCCTTGAACGAGCCGACACCGGGCAAGACTATCCTGCTCGCGGAAGCGACGACCGCAGTATCCGCAGTCACCACCACATCCGCGCCCACTGCCCGCAATGCGTTCTCGACCGAATGAAGGTTGCCCGCGCCATAATCAATCAGCGCAACTTTTTGTCCGGAGGCCATCTACGATTGCCTCCGTCCTCCGCACGCCATCCGGCGCGCGAGATCCTCGCTCATGCGATCTTCGATCGCGTCGCTGCGGGCGGGCGGTCGCCCTTGCGGCTGCTGTGCAGCCGGTCCGCTAAAATTACCCACCCAAGCGCCCCTTGGTGCTGGGAATGGCCCCGCCTTTGCGGCTGTCGAGCTCCACCGCCTGCCGCATGGCACGGGCGAAGCCTTTGTAAATGCTCTCGCAGATATGGTGATTGTTCTGTCCGTAAAGCAGTTCGATATGCAGCGTCAGCCCGGCCGTCTGAGCAACCGAGTGGAACCAGTGCTCGATCAGCTCGGTGTCCCATTCGCCCAGCTTTTCCTGCGTGAAACCGGCCCGCCACACCAGATAGGGCCGCCCGGAAATATCCAGCGCCACGCGCGAAAGCGTCTCGTCCATCGGGGAATAAGCCGATCCGTAGCGGCCAATCCCCGCCTTGTCGCCCAGCGCCTCGACCAGCGCCTGCCCCAGCGCCAAGGCGCTGTCTTCGGTCGTGTGATGCTGGTCGATATGCAGATCGCCATCGACCTTCATAGTCACATCGATCAGCGAATGCCGCGAAAACTGCTCGACCATATGGTCCAGAAAGCCGATCCCCGTGCTGACATCATAGGTGCCCGTGCCATCGAGATTGACCTCGATAGCGATTTTGGTTTCCGCAGTGTCGCGGGTGATCCGGCCTGTTCGCATAACGCAGCGCGATATAGGCGAAGCGTGGGCACTGGCAAGCATTCCTGCTTGACCCACGCGCCTGCCAGCGCCACTTGTCAGCGCGTTATGAGTGACGAGACACCCGATAGCCTGATCCCCTACGACGAGATCGTACAGGAAGCTCTGCGCGCCGTGGTCGGCCGCGTGCTGGGAGAGATCGCCAAGGGGCCGAACGAACTGCCCGGCGATCATCACTTCTACATCACCTTCAAGACCGGTGCGGCTGGCGTGTCCATTCCGTCGCATCTGAAGGAGCGGTTCCCCGACGAGATGACCATCGTCCTGCAGAACAAGTTCTGGGATCTGGTGGTCACCGACGAAGGATTCAGCGTCGGCCTCAGCTTCAACCAGATGCCGGCCAAGCTGGACATTCCCTACGCCGCGGTCACGGCTTTCGTCGATCCCGCGGTCGATTTCGGGCTGCAGTTCCAGGCGACTGTGGCGGACATGACGCCGGAAGAGCATGACGCGCCGGAGAATGACGAAGCGGAACGCAGCGAACATCCGGCCGTTACAGACAGCGATGACGGATCGAATGTCGTCACGGTCGATTTCGGCCGCAAGAATTAGGCGCTAGCCGATTGGCGGACTGGCGCGCGCCCATTCGGGCGCAGCATCAGGGGGCCGGTATGGTCAAACATGTGGAAGAATATGGCGCCGATGCGGTCGATGCCGCGCGCAAGAGAACGCGTGGCCGCCGCGACCGCGTACCCGGGCCCAGCAGCGATCCGGAAACCAATCTGATCATGGCCGATGTCGCCATGCGCGCCGGAACCACAATCCTGCGCTCTGCGGTCGAGAAGGGTTTTTTGAAGGGCCGCTACGGCTCCGAGACCGCCTCGGAAATTGTGTCAAACCGTTCTGTCAAGAAGACGCTCACCAGCTTCGCCTTGGCCAAGCTTGCCACGCGGTCTTTGCCCGGTGCCGTCCTTGTCAGTGGAGGCATGCTGGCCAAGACGCTGTTCGACAAGGGCCGGGCACGCCGCGCCCGCCTGAGGGGCGACCGGCGATTGCGCGAACAGGCGAAAAACGACTAGCTTTCGCCGATTGCGGCCCGCCCGCCCTTGATTTGCGAGAGGCGCTGGGGGCATGAGCGCCCATGACCAGTATGAACAGCGCCGATCCTTCCGCACCAGACCACCAGGATACGCTCCATCGCCGGGGCCTGATGTTCATCCTGTCCTCCCCCTCGGGCGCGGGCAAGACGACGATTGCGCGCAAATTGCTCGCCGCCGACAGCGAGATCAAACTCTCTGTCAGCGCCACTACCCGCCCTGCCCGCGAAGGCGAGGTCGAGGGCGTCCATTATCACTTCGTCGATGATGCGACGTTTGACCGGATGGTGGAGGAAGACGATTTCTACGAATGGGCGCATGTCTTCGGCCACCGCTACGGTACGCCCAAGGGCCACATCCGCAACGCGCTGAAAGACGGGCAGGATTTCCTGTTCGATATCGACTGGCAGGGCACCCAGCAGCTGTACCAGAAGGACCAGCAGGACACGGTCAGCGTGTTCATCCTGCCGCCCAGCATCGAAGCACTGCGGGAACGGCTGGAAGGCCGCGGCACCGACAGCGAGGATGTCATCGCCTCGCGGATGGAGCGGGCCAAGGCGGAAATCAGCCACTGGGCCGAATATGATTACGTTGTGATCAATGACGATCTGGAAGTCTGTTTCGCCAAGGTCAGCGAAATCCTGAACGCCGAACGCATGCGCCGCACCCGCCAGACGGGCCTGATCCCGTTTGTGCGCGAATTGATGGAGTGACCGCCCGCGCCGGAAACTAAAAGGGCCGCCGGATTGCTCCGACGGCCCCTTCGGCCTCGATCATACTCGCCTATCAGCCGCCGCCGGGATTGGCGAAGTGATTGGGCAGGTGCGCGTTGACGACACCGCCATCCACGGTGAGCGTTTCGCCGACCACATAGTCGCCCGCCCGGCTGCACAGATAGATCGCGGCGGCGGCCATATCCTCTGCCGTGCCGATCCGCTTGGCCGGAATGCCCGATGCCGAGGTGTCGGGGGCGTTCTTCGCCGCCTTGTTCATTTCCGATGCGAAGGCGCCCGGTGCAATCGTGCTGACCACGATATTGTCCTGAATTAGCCGCGCAGCCATCCGGCGGGTCAGCTGGATCACCGCCGCCTTCGATGCCTGATAGGCATAGGTTTCCCACGGATTGATCCGCTGTCCATCGATCGATGACACGTGGATCACCTTTGTAGGGCGCGCTTCGCTGGCCGCTGCGGTGAGCAGGGTGTGGAGTTTCTGGGTGAGGAAGAACGGCGTTTTGACGTTCAAATCCATCGTCCGATGCCAGCCCGCTTCGCTGAACTCCAGATAGTCCTGACCCCACGCCGCACCAGCATTGTTGATCAGAATGTCTAGCTTGCTTTCGCGGGCGGAGATTTCATCCACCAGATGCTGCATCCCGTCCATCTGCGACAGGTCGGCCGGAATACCGATCACCTTGTCGGCGCCGAATTCCTCGACCGTGGCCTCCATCTGCTCGACCTTGCGGGCAGAGATATAGACACGCGCGCACCCAGCCGCGAGCAGGCCCTCGACGAACATCTTGCCAATGCCGCGGCTACCGCCGGTGACGAGAGCAACACGGCCCTCGAGCGAGAAAAGTTCTTGTAAATTCATTGTGGTTCTCTCTCCGTAAGCTCCCTCCTCTTCAGAGGAGGGATAACGAGACTTGGCAGCTTGCTGCCTAGTCGCAGTAGGGTGGTGCCGCTTCGCAGAGCGACGCTTACGCGACGCAACCACCCCCAACCCCCTCCTTTGAAAAGGAGGGGGCTACGGCAATCAATAGCCCGACAATTCCGCCACACGGCTGGTGTGGTAGTAATGATCGCCGAGGAATTCCTGCAGCGCACGGTCGCGCTTCATATACAGGCCGATATCGTATTCGTCGGTCATCCCGATGCCGCCATGCATCTGGACGCCTTCCTTGACCGACAGGCCGGCGGCCTTGCCGACCTTGGCCTTGGCGACCGAGACCATCAGCGAGGCTTTCTCCGAGCCGCCATCGAGGAGTTGCTGCGCCTTGATCGTCACGGCATGGGCGATTTCGACTTCCGAATAGAGGTGGCTGGCGCGGTGCTGCAGGGCCTGGAATTCCCCGATCAGCTTCCCGAACTGCTTGCGCTGTTTGAGGTAATCGACCGTCATGTCGAACGCCCCGGCGGCGACCCCGCAGCCCTCCGCCGCCGAGCCGACGCGGCCCGCATCGAGCATCGCATTCAGGATTTCGCGTCCGCCATCGACTTCGCCGATCACCGCATCGCCGTCGAGCTCAACACCGTCGAATTTGGTGTGGGTGGCCATGGAGCTGTCGACCAGCCGCACCGAATTGTGCGACATGTTCTCCGCATCCTTGGGCACCGCAAACAGCGTGATGCCGTCCGCATCATCGTCCGAACCCGAAGTCCGCGCGGCGACCACCAGCATGTCTGCACTGGCGCCGTAGACCACAAAGTCCTTTTGGCCCGACAGCTTGAAGCCGTTGCCGGATTTCTCGGCCTTGGTCGCAATCCGCTCCGGACGGTGCTTGCCGCCCTCATCGATTGCGACAGCGAAGACATGCTCGCCCGAAATCAGACCGGGCAGATAGCGGCCTTTCAGATCGCTGCCGCCATGCTTCAAAGCAGTCGCCGCCAGCACTCCGCTGGTGAGGAACGGCGACGGGGTGAGATTGCGACCGATTTCGGTCAGCACGATGCCTGCTTCGACATGGCCCATGCCCAGCCCGCCATCATCCTCGTCCACCAGAATGCCGGTGAAGCCCATCTCGCCGAATTGCTTCCACAGGCCGTGACCGAACCCGTCCTTGCAATCGCGGTCACGCCAATGGCGCAGCTGTTTGGGAATCGCGCCTTCCTCGGCCATGAACTGGCTGGCGCTGTCGGCGAGCATCGCCTGATCGTCGTTGTGATACAGTGGCATTTGAATTTCTCTCCCAGAAACCCCTCCCGCCTGCGGGAGGGGCAGTGAGACTTGGCGGCCCTGAGCTTGTCGAAGGGCTGCCTAGTCGCAACGGGGTGGGTCTGGTGCGCCGTCGCACGCCCACCCCCGACCCCTCCCGCAAGCGGGAGGGGAGTATTCTTCTTAACTACCCGGCAGCTCGAGGATGCGCTTCGAAATGACGTTCAGCATCACTTCGCTGGTGCCGCCTTCGATCGAATTCGCCTTGGTGCGCAGCCAGCCGCGCGGCTGCTTGCCGCCGCTGGTTTCTTCGCTGTCCCATTCCAGCGCGGTGCTGCCACCGGCCGACATCATCAGCTCGTGCCGCCGCTTGTTCAGCTCCGTGCCGACATATTTCATCATGTTCGGCTGCGCAGGGTGCGCCTTGCCGACCTTGATCTCGTCGAGGAATTTCTCGCCCATCGCCGCATAGGCCAGCGCATCGACATCGAATTGCGCCAGCTCGGCTCGCAATACGGGATCGAGTTCGCCGCCTTCTTTGGCCGCGCGCCGTTTCATGGCCGCGCCGATGGTGGTGGTGTTCTCGCCTCCGCCAGCGCCGGAAATCATCTCGCGCTCGTGGCCCAGCAGATATTTTGCCACGTCCCACCCGCGATTGATCTCGCCGACATAGGCGGGGCAATCCTCGCCATAGGATTTGGGAACCGAGACATCATCGAAGAAGGTTTCGCAGAACGGACTGCTGCCGCTGATCAGCTTGATCGGCTTGGTCGTGACGCCATCGGAAGTCATGTCGAACAGGGTGAAGGTGATGCCCTTGTACTTGTTCTCCTTGTCGGTCCGCACGAGGCAGAAGATCCAGTCGGCGGCGTCGGCGTAGGAGGTCCAGATCTTCTGGCCGTTGATGACCCAGTGATCGCCCTTGTCCTCGCCATAGGTTTGCATCGAAACGAGGTCGGACCCGCTGCCCGGTTCCGAATAGCCCTGACACCAGCGTATTTCGCCGCGCGCGATTTCGTTGAGGAAGCGCTGCTTCTGCCCCTCGGTGCCGAATTGCAGCAGCGCGGGGCCGAGCATCCAGATGCCGAAGCTGGAGAGCGGAGAGCGCGCGCCGATGCGGGCCATTTCCTCGCGCAGGATCTTCGCCTGCGGAGGGTTCAGTCCGGCACCGCCATATTCCTTTGGCCACGCCGGCACGGTGTAGCCCTTCTCCACGCAGGCATCGAACCATGCCTTCTGGGCGTCGTTCTTGAAAGTGGCGTTGCGGCCGCCCCAATAGATGTCATCCTCGTCGCGCACCGGCTCGCGCATTTCGGCGGGGCAATTGGCCTCCAGCCAGGCGCGGGTTTCGCTGCGGAATGCTTCCAATTCGGACATGGCCGACTCTCCTCGAATGTTCTTGTGCTTGACGCTTACGTTATGGGAGATGGTGGGTTGCAAGCAAGGACCGATTTGCCGCTTTCAGGGGCCAGCCTCACGCCCCCGCGATGCCGTAGCGTCAGCCGGTTTGCATTGACGCGAGTGGCCTTGGCCCTACCCTAGGAGGCCGTGTTTGGGAGAGCATCGATGAGCCGATTCAGCGCCAGCAGACCCACGACAGTCAGATTCTCGATGGGTTGCGCTTAGTGGGCTTCGTCAAAGGCAAATTGCCGCTCTGGCTCAAACTGACCAATGGGTCGGGCGCGGTCGCTTTCGGGATCAAGGATCTCGGCTTCAGCTTTTTCCTCCTGCCCTATTACAATCTGGTTTTGGGGGTGGAGGCCTGGCTGGTCGGTGCGGCGCTCGCCACGGCGCTGGTCATCGATGCCTTTGTCGACCCGTTAATCGGCCATCTGACCGACCGCACCTATTCGCGCTGGGGTCGGCGGCTGCCATGGCTCTATATCGCGCCCATCCCGCTCGCCTTCATGTGGACGCTGCTGTGGTCGCCGCCCTTCACCGGTGTGCCCACGTTCTGGGAAATCGTGGCGCTGGCGGTCGGAGTGCGCCTGCTGCTCTCGGCTTGCGAAGTTCCGTCTGTCAGCCTCGTGCCCGAACTGACCGACGATTATGACGAGCGCACCACGCTGTTCCGTTTCCGCTTCCTCTCGGGGTGGCTCGGCGGAATGATGATGATGGTGCTGGCCTTCACGTTTTTCCTGCCCACACCGGAAGCGCAATTGCAGCCAGAGGGCTATGCTATGTTCGGGCTGGTCGGCGCGGTCCTGATGGCCGTTTTCGTCATCGGGTCGGCAGCGGGGCAGCACGGAGTGGTGGCGCAGTTGCCCGCGCACCGCCCGCCGCCCTTTTCCATCAAGGGCGCGTTTCAGGAGATCTTCGATGCGTTCCGGGAGAAAGCGTTTCTGATCTTCGCCGCGGGCGGGCTGGCCGCCTATGTCGGGCAGGGAATGAACTTCTCCATCACGCTGTATGTGAACAATTACATCTGGCGCTTCGACGATCTGGCCTTCCAGCTCTATCCCGCCGTGCTGGCGATTTCCGTCTTTGCCATGTTCCTGCTGGTCGGGCCGCTGCACAAGCGTTTCGGGAAGCCCCATTCCGCCGCTGGCGGCGCGGTTGTGGCGATGGTCTTCTACTTCGTGCCCTATGCCCTCTTTCTGGCGGGCTTGTGGCCGGAAACGGGGACCACCGCTTCCACCACCGCCGTCTTTGCAACGCTTGTCCTCGCCAATACTGCCTCGATTGTGGCAATTATCTCGGCCACCTCGATGGTCGCCGAAATTGTCGAGGCGTTTGAAGAACGCACCGGCAAGCGGGCCGAAGGGACCTTTTATTCCGGCAACTGGCTGGTCCAGAAATGCGCGACTGCAGGCGGTATTCTGGCGACCAGCCTGATCGTGCAATCGCTGGGCATCGAGCAAGGCACGCCGCAGGATCAGGTGGCGCAGGGCGCGGTGAACCAGCTTGCGATGATCTACATGATCGCAGGCTCTGCCCTCGCATTGGTGGCAGCGTTCTGGCTGGCCCGGTTCCCGATTACCCGCGAACAGCACGAAACCCGGATCGCGGCCAAGGAAGCGGCTGCCGGGCAGGCCGGCACGGTAGACAATCCCATCGATGAAGCCGTCAGGGCCGATCCCGACGGGCACTCGATCACCCCTTAGCAAAACAGGGCACCCCATATTAAAAGAGGGCTTGGCGCGGGCAATCCGCTCTGCCACGGTCCTCCCACAAAATTCGATTGCGAATTGAGACTAGAGAGGAATTACCCCCATGGACTTCGAGCCCACAGACCGCCAGCGCCACTGGCGTGACCGCGTAGCCGACTTCATCGAAAACCATATCCGCCCCGCCGTGCCGACCTATGCCGAGCAGGACGCGGAAGGCGACCGCTGGAAAGTCATCCCGGTGGTTCAGGAACTGAAGGAAAAGGCCAAGGCGCAGGGCATCTGGAACCTGTTCATGCCGCCGCGCAATGACGGCCATCACCATGTGGAAGAGACTTTCGAGTTCGAAGGCCCCGGCCTGACCAACCTCGAATACGCGCTGTGCGCCGAGGAAATGGGCCGCATCGGCTTTGCCAGCGAAGTGTTCAACTGCTCCGCGCCCGACACCGGAAATATGGAAGTGTTCCACCGCTACGGCACGCTGGAGCAGAAAGAGCAGTGGCTGCGCCCGATCATGAATGGCGAGATCCGCTCCGCCTTCCTGATGACCGAGCCGTTCACCGCGTCCTCCGACGCGACGAATATCGAAACGCGGATCGAGCGCGATGGCGACGAATACGTCATCAATGGCCGCAAATGGTGGTCCTCGGGCCTCGGCGATCCGCGCTGCAAGGTCTCGATCGTGATGGGCAAGACAGACCCCACCGCAGGCCGCCATGCACAACAGTCGATGATCCTGATGCCCAACGATGCTCCGGGCGTGAACATTATCCGCCACCTGCCCGTCTTTGGCTATGACGATGCGCCGCACGGCCATATGGAAGTCGAGCTGAAAGACGTGCGCGTTCCCGTCACCAACATGCTGCTGGGCGAAGGCCGCGGCTTCGAGATCGCACAAGGCCGCCTCGGCCCCGGCCGTATCCACCACTGCATGCGCACCATCGGTGTCGCCGAGGAAGCGCTGGAGAAGATGTGCAAGCGTCTTCAGGAGCGCGAGGCATTCGGCAAGCCGATCTACAAGCACTCGGTCTGGGAAGAGCGCGTGGCGCGTGCCCGTATCGACATCGACATGACCCGCCTGCTCTGCCTGAAAGCGGCCGACATGATGGACAAGGTCGGCAACAAGTCGGCCAAGCAGGAAATTGCCATGATCAAGGTGCAGGCGCCCAACATGGCCCTGCGGATCATCGACGATGCCATCCAGGCCCATGGCGGCGGCGGCGTGTCGAACGATTACGGCCTCGCCAGCGCTTACGCCCATCAGCGCACGCTGCGTCTGGCTGACGGCCCCGACGAAGTACACGCCCGGTCCATCGCGCGCATGGAATTTGGCAAGCACGTGCCAAGCGAAGGCCCGACCGCCAACGCCCTGCGCGGTGGACAGGCGCGCTCGGCAAGCGCCGGCAGCGCCGGTGCGATGTCCAGCGGAGACGTGGGAGCGACGCGTTAAGCAACCTACTCCCCCTCCTCTTCAGAGGAGGGGGTCGGGGGGTGGTGTTGCCACATCAGCGCCGTTCTGAACGCTGTTCTGAGTGGCGCACCACCCCACTGCGACTAGGCATTGCTTCGCAACGCCAAGTCTCGTTACCCCTCCTCTGAAGAGGAGGGAGTCTGAGGAGAGATCGATGGCAAAAGCAGCAATTCTCGAAGAAGTCGGCGGACTGACAATTGGCGAGGTCGAAATCGCCGATCCCGGCCCGCGTGAGGTGCTGATCGACACCAAGGCTTGCGGCCTGTGTCATTCCGACCTGCACTTTATCGACGGGGCGTACCCCCACCCGCTTCCGGCCATTCCCGGCCACGAAGCGGCGGGCGTGGTCCGCGCCGTGGGCAGCGAAGTGCGCTCGGTGAAGCCGGGCGACCACGTGGTCTCCTGCCTCTCCGCCTTTTGCGGGAATTGCGAATTTTGCGTGACGGGCCGGTTGGCGCTCTGTCTCGGCGTGAACACCCGCCGGGGCAAGGGCGATCCCATGCGCATCACGCGCAACGGGGGCGAGCCTGTCAACCAGATGCTCAACCTCTCCGCCTTCAGCGAGCAGATGCTGATCCACGAAAATGCCTGCGTTGCCATCGACAAGGACATGCCGCTCGACCGCGCCGCCGTCATCGGCTGCGCTGTCACCACCGGGGCGGGTACGATCTTCAACGCTGCCAATGTCACGCCGGGTGAAACGGTTCTGGTCGTGGGCTGCGGCGGGGTGGGCCTCGCCGCCATCAACGCGGCAAAAATCGCCGGTGCGGGCAAGGTCATTGCCGCCGATCCATTGCCCGAAAAACGCGAACTGGCGAAGGTTCTGGGCGCGACACACACGGTCGATGCGATGGCCGAGGATGCCGCAAAACAGATCATCGATCTTTCGGGCGGCGGTGTCCATTACGGGATCGAAGCGGTCGGACGTCAGGCCAGTGCCGACCTCACCGTGGCCTCGCTCCGGCGCGGCGGAACGGCAATCATCCTCGGCATGATGCCACTCGATTGCAAAGTGGGTCTGGGCGCGATGGATTTGCTGTCAGGCAAGAAATTGCAGGGCGCGATCATGGGCGAAACGCAGTTCCCGGTCGATCTGCCGCGGCTGGTAGATTTCTACATGCGCGGCCTACTCGATCTCGACACGATTATCGCCGAGCGTATTCCGCTGGAAGACATCAACAAGGGGTTCGACAAGATGCGCGAAGGACATAGCGCACGCAGCGTGGTGGTGTTCGACTGATGACGACAGAAGCGCCGAAAATCGATTACCAGAAAGAAATGGTCGGCACCGTCGAGGTCGAGGACCGCGACAAGCTGGACATGGATACGCTGACCGCATGGTTCGAAGCCAATGTGGAAGGCTATGAAGGCCCGATCAGCTACACCAAGTTCAAAGGCGGTCAGTCCAATCCGACCTACCGGCTCGATACGCCTTCGCGGTCCTACGTCCTGCGCCGTCAGCCCTTTGGCAAATTGCTGCCCTCCGCCCATGCGGTGGACCGCGAGTATAAGGCGATGACGGGGCTGTACCCCACCGGCTTCCCCGTCCCGCAGACATTCGGCCTGTGTGAGGACCCGGAAGTGCTCGGCTCCAAATTCTTCGTGATGAGCATGGCCGATGGGCGCAGCTTGTGGAACGGCGCGCTGCCCGACAACACGCCCGAAGAGCGCCGCGAAATCTACAACGCCATGATCGACACCATGGCCGATCTGCATCTGCAAAAACCGGCAGAAATCGGCCTCGGCGATTTCGGCAAGAGCGAAGATTATTGCGCGCGCCAGATCAGCCGCTGGAGCAAGCAATACAAGCTGTCCGAAACCGAAACGATCCCGGAGATGGACCGGCTGATCGAATGGCTGCCCGAGACCATACCGCCGCAGCATGCCAGCGGGATCGTCCATGGCGACTACCGGCTGGACAACATGATCTTCCATAAGACCGAGAACCGCGTCATCGCCGTGCTCGACTGGGAGCTGTCGACGCTGGGCGATCCGATTGCGGATTTCAGCTATCTGATGCTCAACTGGTTCAATCCCGCCGATGGCCGCGCTGGGCTGGCCGGCCTCGATATCGAGGCGCTGGGCATCCCGTCGGTCGAAGAAGCGGTCGGCCGCTATGTCGAGCGCACCGGGTACCCTGTGCCGCCGATGGAGTGGTATTTTGCCTACAATTTATTCCGGCTCGCCGGGATCATGCAGGGCATCAAGAAGCGCGTGATCGACGGCACGGCCAGCAGCGCCCATGCGAAAAGCATGAGCGAGCGCGTCGCCCCGCTGGTGCAGAATGCCTACGCCTTCGCGTTGAAAGCAGGCATGCCCGCCTGAGCGGTCAGAACTGACGGTTCCAACGTAGCACCAGCCCGGCATCCTGGGGCGCGTCGGCGTAATGGCCCGGCTGACTGCGCAGATAGAGGCTGCTGGAAAATGCGCCGCCAGCCAGCATGCCCTGCCAGCTCAGCTCACCCATCAATTCGCGCCCCTCTGGCGCAAGCGACAGGCGCTGCACGCCATAGATCGGGCTCTCGCTGGCATAATCGTACGCCGTGGGTAGCGTCAGATCGAGGCCCCCGCCCACCACTCTGAGCGGCTGCGCAATCCGCAGGCCCAGACTGTCACCGCGCATCAGGGCATGGCGCTTGCTCAGATCGAGCGAGAAGGCATTGGACGAAAAGCGCGACCCGGCGTCCAGCATGCCGCCCGAATGGGGCCGGGTGAACCCGTGGCGATAGGCCGCCCCCATGCGCCAATCCGAACCCAGATCGAGGCCGAGCGCGGCATCGAGGAACAGGCTGTCCGCCCCCTGCACTCCCAATGCCTCGTGCCAATAGCCACCCAGCACCGTGCGGTCCTCAGACAACCAGTTGGCTCCCGCGGTCGCCTCGAACGGGCCGATATTGCCGTCCAGACCCACGCCCAAAGCCGTCGCCCCGAAACGCTCATACCGCCGCGAAACGACATCTGCACCGCGCCTGCTGGCCCCCAGCACCGCATCTCCGCTCGCGCCGTTCACTGTCACGCCCAGACCGCCGAACTCGTGCCGCATGGCGAAGGCGAACTTGCCCGCGCGGGCAAAGCCTGTGTCCCCCGCCGTATCCTGCGCAATCATGAAGGCCGGACGATCCGCCTGCCCCTGCCCCTGCAAATGGGCGACGAGACCGTTCGCGTTCTCACTGAACGACAGGCCGATTTTCGTGTCGGGAGCAAGTGCAAAGGACATGCGGCCCGCCAGCACCCGCGCGCCCGCCGCCTGATCCTGTGACAGGCGCAGGGGCTGCAATGCATCGGATTGGCCCGCCGATCCCGGCGCGCCCACCGTGAAGGCCAGCGAGAGCCTTTCGCTGCCAGCCGCAACACGCCGGCCATTGCCGCCGACAATCCCGCGCAGCAGCGGCGCAGGAGCCGCCCCGCGCAAGCTGCTGCCCAGCTCCAACCCGTAGGCACGGTCATATTTGTCCTGCACGATGGTGGACAGCGTCGTCGCCTCCAGCGCATCGCCCATGGCCGCAGAGCCGATCGCGGCATCGTCCGACAACTCGAAGCTGCTGGTCGTGCCAGCCACACGCGTGGTTCCCTGAGGGGCAAATGCCGCAGCAATATCGAGCAGCCCGCGCCCAAAGGTGCGGTCGGTTCCATTGGCCCCCGCATCGGCCGCGCTGTCGAGCAGGATCTCGACAATCTCGGCGCCGGTCAGATTGGGAAAGGCCTGCGCCAGCAAAGCCACCGCGCCTGCCACTTGCGGGGCGGCAAAGCTGGTGCCGGAAAAGACCGTAACCAGGCTGAGGCCATCCCGGTTCGTCCGCCGCAATTCGCCATCTTCGTAAATGCAGCAGACCTGCTCGCCGCGTGCGGAGAGGAACGATGCAGCCGAATCCCCAGCGGCATTGCTGAAATCGGAGAATGCCCCGCTCGCATCGACTGAGCCGACGATGATCACATTGGCCCCGCCCGCCGCCAGCAGACCGGTGGCAAACCGGTCAGGATTGGCGGGATCGACATTGGGATCGGTCGATCCCCCGTCATTGCCGGCCGAGACCACGATAACAATTCCAGCCGCCGCAGCCTCTGCCACCGCATCGTTCAGGCGCTGGCCGGGGAAACTGCCCCCGAGGCTTAGATTGATGACCGTCGCCCCGGAATTGGTCGCCCGGGTTACCGCGCGCGCCAGATCGACATCGGTGAACCGGCAGCCATCCAGAGTGGCATCATTTCCCGACGCGCACGAACCTTCCCGATCTGACCGCAGAGCAAGAATATTGGCCTCGTAGGCAATGCCCACCACGCCTGTCTGGTCCAGAGCGCCCGCCGCAACCAGCGCGACATGCGTGCCATGGTCACTGACTTCCTGTGCGTCGCCGGTCCCTGCAATATAGGTAGAGCGCGAGTCGATCCGGCCTGCAAATTCGGGATTGTCCAGATCGATCCCGGTGTCGATCACGGCGATCAGCTCCCCGTCCCCCGTAGTCCCGTCCTGCCATGCCGCGATGGCATTATGCTGCTCCGGCCCGTCCGACCGGTTGACTTCGGCCGTGTCGAAAGTGGGCGGAGGCGACGGTGTGGGTGTGGGCGCGGGCGTAGGAGATGGCGCCGGGGAAGCCGGAGGCGGTGTGGGCGTGCTGACCGGCCCGCCTCCCCCGCCGCCACCGCAGGCCGCCAATGCACCAGCTGCGCAGCCAACCAGCAATGCGCGGGACACCATGCGCGTGCGCGGCGCCGGCTTCTCGCGCGTTGTTTCAATTTGCATGGCTGCTTCCTCGCTGATTGCCCCAATTGGGTGTGAGGCTAAACTTAGCCACATGAAGGCAGTCTTACCAACACCTCAACTGCTTGCTGTATCGCGTGGCTGTTTGTAGCAGCGATGCAAACGCGCCGCGCGCCGCAGATACAGGAACCCGCACTATGACCGACACCCTCGCCCAAACCATCGAAGCCGCATGGGACAACCGCGATGCGGTGACCCCCGAAAGCACCGACATAGCGCAGGCGGTGGAGGAAGCGATCGCCCTCATCGATTCCGGTGAGCGGCGGGTGGCCGAGCCCGATGGACAGGGCGGCTGGCAGGTCAATCAATGGCTGAAAAAGGCCGTTCTGCTGTCCTTCCGCCTGCGCGACAATGCGGTGATCGAGGGGGCGGTTGGCGCGCCTGCCTTCGACAAGGTGCCCAGTAAGTTCGAAGGCTGGGACGATGCCCGCTTCCGTGATGCCGGTTTCCGGGTGGTGCCGGGGGCAATCGTGCGGCGGGGCAGCCATATCGGCAAGGGCGTGGTGCTGATGCCCAGCTTCACCAATATCGGGGCCTATGTCGGCGACGGCACGATGATCGACACATGGGCGAGCGTCGGCAGCTGCGCGCAAGTCGGCTCGAATTGCCACATCTCTGCAGGCGCGGGCATTGGCGGTGTGCTGGAGCCCTTGCAGGCCAATCCCACCATCATCGGCGACAATTGCTTTATCGGTGCGCGTTCGGAAATTGTCGAAGGCGTGATCGTCGGCGAAGGATCGGTGGTCGCCATGGGCGTATTCATCACCCAGTCGACCAAGATCGTGCACCGCGACACCGGCGAGGTTATTCGCGGCCACATCCCGCCCTATTCCGTCGTCGTCCCCGGCACATTGCCAGCCAAGGATGGCGGCCCGTCGCTCGCCTGCGCGATCATTGTGAAAACCGTGGATGCGCAAACCCGCGAGAAAACCGCCATCAACGATTTGCTGCGCGATTGATTTGCGGGGCGATTAGGGAACGCTTAGACAGGCCACTGGTTGGCGTTGTGATACGAATACACCTCGGAGGGCAAACAAATGGCAGACAATAGAGACGAGATTCACATCGAAGACGATGACGCGATGGCGGGCGTAAAAACCGGCGCGATGCGCTGGGTGCTGGGTATCAGCCTGCTGCTGGCCATCATCGCCATGTCCGCCGTGTGGATCATCCCGGCCCTGTTCCAGGGGGATGTCGAGGAAGAAGCAACGATGACCGGCTCGATCAATTCGGCTGCCGAAACCGGCGATAGCACGGACAGCATCGTGATCGAAGATGCCGATGAAATCGAAGGCGCCTCCGATGCAGGGCCAGGCCTGATCGAGAACGAAGCCGCCAGCTAAGCGAAAGCGCAGCCGGGAACCGGAAGCGGGGGCGAAGGATTACTCATGATATAATCTGAAAGGAGATATCATGAGCAATTCCAACAGCTTCCAGACCAACCAATACGTCAAATGGAATTGGGGTAACGGCGAAGGCAAGGGCCAGATCAAAGAGCGTTTCGAACGCGAGGTGACCCGCACTTTGCAGGGAACCGAAGTCACCAAGGACGGCGACGAAGACAACCCGGCCTATCTGATCAAGCAAGAAGACGGCGACGAAGTGCTCAAGCGCGGTTCCGAGCTGTCGGCTCAGGACAGCTGAGCCATGGACGCGAAAAGCAAAGCGCAGCAACAGGCTGCAGGTGCCGCTCTGGCCGCAAAACGCGGGGAGCAGGACAAAAGCGACCTGCAGGGTGCCTCGCGGCAGATGTTCGACAGCATGAACGAGACCGAATTGGAGGACATGGCCTCCACCAACCGCTCCGACCTGCCCGAAACGGCAGAGGGAAGCGACTGATGGCCGACCGGACCCGCGACGAAACCTATGACGAGTTTTATGACTGCGTGAATATGCAGCCCAAAGAACTCGAAGAATGGCTGGGCACCGAGAAAAGCAAATCGGTTGGCGACAGCGATTCAGGCGAAAGTACGGGCCACAAATCGGGCCGCCGTATCGTATCGATCAAGCGGACGAACAAGGACGATCTAAACGACGACCAGTGGGACCATATGGATAAGGTCATCGGATATGTTCACCGCCATACCGCACAGCGCCCTGACGGCGACATTGCCTCCAGCGATTGGCGCTATAGCCTGATGAACTGGGGGCATGATCCCTGCAAAGAGGACTGATACGTCCCGGAGTGCGCGCGGAGCGGCAGAAGGCGCTTAACGCGGCTCCCCGGCCGGATATTCAATCGGAGCCGTGCCCTGCATCGATGCTGCGGTGGCTTCGGCTGCGCGCATGACCCGCATCATGTTGCGCATGGACAGCTTCTCCAGATCCTCCTGCGAGTATCCGCGCCGCACCAGTTCCTCAAACAGCGCCGGATAGGTCGACACATCTTCCAGCCCCGGCGGCGCGAAGGGAATACCGTCGTAATCGCCGCCGATGCCGATCGAATCGATCCCGGCGACCGAGCGCACATGGTCGATATGATCAGCGGTTTGCGCGATGGAGGATTGCGGCAGCGGATTGGCCGCGTCCCATTCATCCATCCGCGCCTTCACTTCGTCCGGCTGACCCTGCCACAGGGCGTCCAGACGCGCACGCTCGCCTGCCCGATTGGCATTCCACACGCGCGCCTCCTCGCTAAGGAAGCCCGGCACGAACGTGACCATGATGATCCCGCCGTTTTCCGGCAGGCGGCGCAGCACCCCGTCCGGCACATTGCGCGCATGACCGTTCAGAGCGCGCGCCGACGAGTGACTGAAGATAATTGGCGCGGTGACCACATCCAGCGCATCATGCATCGTCTTCTCGCTTACATGGCTGAGATCTACCAGCATCCCGATACGGTTCATTTCCCGCATCACGTCCTTGCCAAACTCGGTCAGGCCGTTGTTCTTGGGCTCGTCGGTCGAGCTGTCGGCCCAGCTCAATGATTTCGAGTGCGTGATGGTCATGTAGCGCGCGCCCATCGCATACATCTGCCGCAGCACCGCAAGGCTGGAGCCGATCGAATGGCCGCCCTCCATCCCCATCATCGAGGCGACCTTCCCCTCTGCAAGCGCGCGCTCCACATCATCTGCGGTGAGTGCCAGAGCGAGATATTCCGGATACCGCGCAATCAGCCGCTTGGTGACATCGATCTGTTCGACCGTGGCCTGCACCGCTTTGGATTCCTCCAGCGAAGCGCTGACATAGACGGACCAGAATTGCGCCCCGACCTTACCGACCTGCAGGCGGATGATATCCGTGTGCATCGCGCCCCGTGTCTCGGTGCCGGTGTCCATTGTGTTCATGAAATCGAAGTCGTTGATCTGATTTCCGAACCGACCCCGCAGCTGGATCGGCACGTCATTGTGGCCATCCCACACCGGCGCTGCTTCCAGAGCAGCCTCAGCCACTTCCTCGGGCGATTGCGCCATTGCAGGAGCGGCTATCATCGCGGTGGCAAGCAGGGCCGGGATCAGGCGCATCGGATTTCCTTCGGAACGTGTTGGTCTCTCCTGCGCTGACCTAGCGCAAGGGTCGCCGAATGCAAAAGGCGAACCGTTTGGACAGAGGAACAGCGAAATGACTGTCGAAGCCCGTTGGAATGGCGAAACCATAGCGCGAAGCGAGACAACCGTGATTGTGGAGGGGAACCACTATTTTCCGCCAGCCAGCGTCAATCGCGGCAATCTGGTCCACTCGTCCAAAACCACCCATTGCCCTTGGAAAGGCGATGCGAGCTATTTCTCCATCAATGCAGGCGGTGAAATGAACACCGATGCTGCTTGGTGCTACACCGATCCCAAACCCAAGGCCGAGCACATCCGCGACCATATCGCGTTTTACGGCAGCGTGGAAATCATCGAGAGCTGACCCGCCGGATTACCGCTATCGCGCCGCATCTGCCCGTGCGACAAGGCGTGCATGATCCGATCAATACTGCGCTGGGTTCTCGCATGGTTCTACGCCATTGCGGGCTATTTTCATCTGGCCAGTCCGGAGGGTTTTCTGGCGATCATGCCGCCGTGGGTGCCCGCCCCCGAAGCTGTGGTTTTCTGGACCGGAATAGCGGAAATCGCCGGTGCGATCGGCTTGCTGCAACCTTGGTCGAAGCCTGTGCGACAGGCTGCTGGAGCCGGGCTGGCGCTATACGCATTGTGCGTCTGGCCAGCCAATATGCATCATTTTGCGATGGATCTGGCGAGGGCCAGTTCGGGTGAGCCAGGCGGACTGGGTCTCGCCTATCACGTGCCGCGGATGATGGCCCAACCGGTCATCATCTGGCTCGCCCTATGGGTGGGCGAGGTGACCAGATGGCCCCTCGCCCGCCACAAATAGGATGTTAGCTCAGGTGCTTGGACACCGCTGCCGTCATCTTGAACATGGAAATTTCATCCTTGCCGATCACGCCGCCCAGCTTCGCGTCGGGCACAATCGTGCGCTTGTCGGTCGGCTTCTGCAGATCATTTGCCTTGATGTAGTCCCAGACCTTCTTCGTCACCTCGGCGCGGGTCATCGGACCCTTGCCAATCACGTTTTCCAGTTCGGGCGAAACCGTCACAGGTTTCTGCAGCGCATTGTTCTTACCAGCCATTACAATTCTCCTCTTGCTGTTAGAATTCAGTCGAAATCGTCTTCGTCTTCCCAGTCGTCGGCGTCATCGCCGGCGGACCGATAGGTTGCAGTCAGCACCGCCGCAGCGGAGACCTGACCTTCAATTGCCGCAAACACATCCTTGGCAGATGCGCCCGGCATCAGTGTCAGTGGCAGCTCCAGCGCGAACAGCTGGAATACGAAATGATGCGTCCCGTCTTCTTCCGACTGGGCAGGCAGCAGCCATTCCGAATTCTGTTTTGCATTCTTGCCAACACGCGGAGGCACTTCGCCCTCCAGCAATTTGCCGCGCTGACCGGCGAGGCCCCAGACGGACCAGTGCAATGTCGGCGGGCTGACGCTGGCGTCCTCTACGATCAGCACCATTTCCTGCGTGCCCGGCGGAGGGGCCGTCCATTCCATTGGCGGAGCGACGGCGTCTTCTTCGTCGGCAGTGAAGCAGGGATCCAGTTCCCCGCCCGGAGCAAACGCCGGGCTGGTCAATGTCAGACCCCCGCGCCCGATCCGATTCTCTTCTGTCAGGCGCGCAATGGCCAGGCCGCTATTGCGGGGGCAATCCTTGGGCAGAACAGAATCAAGCCAATCGGCCATCGTCGGAAGTCTCCAGCTATCAATTGAGGGAGGTGCTAGGCCCATTCCACCGCCGTGGCGAGGGCGCAGGAGCGGGTTTTTCCACCTTTTCCAGCATTTGACCGGATAATCGTGTCCGATCCCGTGTTTCCGGGGCCAATACGCTTCCCATTCAGAAGAGATCAATTAAGGATTGGACACAGTTTCATAAAGGCTTCCCGCGATTTGGACGCGGGAGCCAACGGGGAATCGACGAAAATGGGTATCGGCAAAAACGTGATTGCGGCGACACTTGCAGTCTCTCTCGCGGCATGTGGTGGCGGGGATTCCAGCTCGTCCAACAATTTCACCGCATCGCCGACACCCACGCCGCCCTCGACCGGCGGGACCTGTTCGCTCGCATCGCGCCAGCAATGGGCGCGCGAGCAGATCGAGGAATGGTATCTCTTCCCCGACCTGCTCGACCTCAGCGTCGATCCGGCGGCCTTCACTTCGGTCAACGGCTATATCAACGCCCTGGTCGCGCCGGCCCGCGCGCAATCGCGGGACAGGTTCTTCACCTATGTGACCTCCATCCAGGAGGAAAACGCCTTCTTCGCTTCGGGCTCCACCGCAGGCTTTGGCATCCGCCTGTCCTATGACACAGCCAACAACCGCGTCTTCGTCCTCGAAGCATTCGAGAACGCGCCTGCCTTTGCCAGCGGGTTCGATCGCGGAACCGAAATCATCGCGCTGGGCGAACGGCCCGGCGCCCTTGAGGATGTCGGCACCATCATGGCTGCCGAGGGGCCGCAGGGGATCGTGGACCGGCTCGGCCCGTCCGATGCCGGTGTCACGCGCTCCTTCCGCATCCGCCCGCGCGGAGGTGCTGTCACTGCGGTCACCGTATCGAAAGCCGATTTCCCGCTCGATCCGGTGAGCGACCGGTATGGCGCGCAGGTCCTCAATGATGGGGGCAAGCTGGTTGGTTATATCAATCTGCGGACCTTCATCGATACAGCAGAGAGCGATCTGCGGACCGCCTATGATGCGTTCCGCCAGCAGGGCGTGCGCGAAGTAATTGTCGATTTCCGCTATAATGGTGGCGGCCTTGTGCGCACGGCAGAGCTGATGGGCGATCTGATGGGGGCCGGCCGTGTTGGCAGCACATTCAGCTTCACAACCTTCCGCCCGTCCAAGTCGGAAAACAATGTGACCGAGCCCTTCGAGCAAGTCTCGCAGGCAATCGCGCCGACAAAAATCGCCTTTATCGGCCGCGGCGGAACGGCATCGGCCAGCGAGCTCGTCGCCAACTCCTTCATTCCCTATCTGGGCAACAATACCGCGCTGATCGGCGAGAATACGTTTGGTAAGCCGGTTGGGCAGATCGGTCTCGACCAGCCCGAATGCGACGACCGGCTGCGCGTTGTCGCCTTCCAGTCGCAAAATGTGAACGGCGAGGGCGAATATTTTACCGGCCTCGCCAGCGTCTTCCCGCAAACGTGCGAGGCGGCGGACGATGTCAGCAACCAGCTGGGCGACCCCGCCGAGGCGTCCGTCGCTTCGGCGTTGGGCTTCCTGCGCGGCGAGACTTGTAGCGCGATTGCTGGGACCAATGGCGAGCAAGGCGTGCGCAGCGTTGGCCCGCGTCAGCAATTGCTGCAGGCCGCCGAACCGACCGTCGCGCAGCGCGAGACACCCGGACTATTCTAGGGAGACGCGCAATGGCAGAGCGCGAGTACACCAGTTTCGCCGAATTCTGGCCGTTCTACCTGCGCGAGCATTCGCTGCCGCAGACCCGCGCGCTGCATTATGTCGGCACAACGCTGGTTATCGCGCTGGCCGCCTATGCGGTGATTAGCGGCACGTGGTGGCTGCTCGCTGCGCTGCCCGTTGCGGGATATTTCTTCGCATGGATCGCCCATTTCGGGGTCGAGAAGAACCGGCCCGCGACATTCACCTATCCGCTGTGGAGCCTGATTTCCGATTTCCGGATGTGGGGTCTGTGGATCACCGGCAGGCTGGGGCCGCATCTCGAGGCCGCCGGGGTCCGGAACCCTGCCGCGAAACCGCGCTGAACAGATCGATCCAGCGCGGGCAAGGTCGCGCTAGGGGGTTTCAGGCCCCTCGAACGGCTGTTGATCGGTATGCGCGCAGCCATTCAGCTGCGTCTCGCCCACAATCACCGTGACCGTATAAGGATATGTCCGGTCGCTCATCCCGTCGCTGCATTCGCCGGGCGTCACGGTCATGTCGAAACCTTCTTCGAACAGCGTCCCGGAGAAGGATATTCCGCCCTGCCCGACAAAGCGTTCGACTGCGATCTGCGTGCCATCGGGGTTTTCAGGAGTAGAGTAAGTAAGCTGCGTCCCCTGCACCTCACCGCCCCAGAACGGTTCGGTTCCGCCGAAGATGATCGTCTCGTCCTCGGCAATGCCGGTAAAGCCCTCGGGCGATGTGCCGGGGACATTCTCGCCTCCGTCGGGGCCAGCCTGACACGCGGCCAGAGAAGCGATTGCCGCTGCGAGACAGATACCGCGCACCATTCTCTTTCCCTTCTTCTAGCCCGGCCTCGTCAGCCCGGAACTGTGTCGAACGCTGGCACGCTGTCATCCAGTGGCAGCCATGCATGCTTGCTCTTGGTGTAGAAATGCATGCCCGGCGTGAACTGGCTTTCATCGTCGAACGATCCGGCTTTCACAAAGATCATTCCGGGCGCGGCCCCGGCTTCCGTAAAGACGGGCGAGCCGCACTCGGGGCAGAACTTGCGGTGCACCACATTGCCGCTATCGCCGCTGTCGACATAGGTTTTGGGTTCGCCTTCGATGGTGATCATATCCGGCGTCATTCCGACGATGGTAGAGAAGGCGGTGCCGGCCTGCTTCTGACAGTTCTTGCAATGACACACGGCGCTCATCTGCAGATCGCCCCTAATGGTGTATCGGATATTGCCGCACAGGCAGCCGCCGGTAATCTCGCTCATAATCATCTCCCTCAGGCCGCAGCCTAGACCGAAGATATCCGTTTAGCCAAGCGCCAGAATGATACTCGCCGTGCCAAGGCCGACTGACAACGGCACCCTGAGCGCCATCCACCAGTCGGGCACGACGGTCAGCCGGGCTGCCAGCCGCCGGTCCACCCACACACTGCCCAGCAGAGCCAGCCCGAGGCCGACCAGCGACGGGCCAGGCCAGTTGGCACCCACGATCCACGGCAGGAAGGTCACCAGAGCCCACAGGCTTGGGACAACCGAGGCGATCCACATCCACGGCTGCGGACGGTCGCTCGTCCCGCCATCCGCCGCCATCTGCGCAGCCAGCAAGCCCCACCACAGCCCGCCGAGAAAACTCAGGATCAAAGCCGCGTAGCCCCAACCGATGGCAAGCGCCCAGAAGCGCAGGTCCGGCGGGCCAAGCCAGACGACCAGCGCGCAGGCAAGCTGCGGGAGAAGCCCGGCAAAACCGAGGATACGTGGGAGGACAGGAAGTTTCGTCATTGGCGCACCAACGCATTGCACAGCTATTCGCTCCCCGCCTAATGAGGGTGTTCAGAGGAGGGAACGCCATGGCCGACACACACCCCGAACCGTTAAGCGATCCAATCAGCGGACACTGCCTCTGCGGATCAGTGTCGATCACGCTGGAGGGTGCGCGGCCCGAAGTGGATATCTGCCACTGCGCAATGTGTCGCCGGTGGGGCGGCGCGTTCTTTGGCGGGCTGAAAGGTTCGGGCTTTTCCGTTTCCGGGCAGGAGCATGTAACAAGCTATCGCTCCAGCGAGTGGGCTGAGCGCGCCTTTTGCAAACAATGCGGCAGCAATCTGTGGTACCGTTTCCTGCCGGGCGATCTGCACAGCTTTCTGGCCGGATTGTTCGATCTGCCGGCCGATGTGGATGCGAGCATGGGGATCGAGCAGCAGATCTTCATCGATGAAAAACCGTGCTGGTACGATCTCGCCCAGGACAGCCAGAAAAAGACCGGGCCCAGAAAGACCGGGGCACAGATCATTGCCGAGGCAAAAGCTGCCGGGTTCGATATTGGCTAAAGGTTTGGCGGCCAAAGGCCAGCCTGATTCAGGTGCCTAATCCAGAGCAGCTTCGCGCTGGGCGGCTTTCTCTTTCTCGACCTTGGCGCGTTCCATGGCAACGGCGCGTGCCTGATCGGCCAGTCCACGCCATGTGGCTTCGGCCCGCAGCGCCCGTTCGCGCACATTGTCCAGCACAGCGGCTTCCGCCTCGGCGGCCGCCTCGTTTGCGCGGGTCATGTAGAATTCGTAACCCTGGCTCATTCTTCCCCTCCCAAGGGATATGTTGTGTATGAAATTCCGGGTAGATTGGAGCGACCCATCCCGCCGCATAAAGGTCGGGCGCCCGATGCCATTGGCCCGGGCGCCCTTCCTGAAATATCAGTCGGCGGACGTCAGGTTGACGGCGCTTTCCTTGCCGTTGCGGCCGGTTTCGACTTCATAGTTCAGACGCTGCTCTTTATCGAGCGTGGTCATGCCGGCGGCCTGCACAGCGGTGATGTGCACGAAGCTGTCCGGGGAACCGTCATCGGGCTGGATGAAGCCATAGCCCTTGTCGGTGTTGAAGAATTTTACGGTGCCGGTCTTCGACATAATTGTTTCCTTTCAAGAAACGAGATTGCCGCGCGGCGATTGTGCCACGCGGTCGTCGCGTCAAATCGTCAAATGATAGGAAGTCGTCGTCCGGTTTACGCCGGGGCCAATACAGGCAAACGGCGGAGCGCAAATTTCGAAGTCCGTCGCATATTTCGACGTCAGCTAAGACCTGTATAGCGACGACGGGCCGTTTTGCCTAGCAAATGCTGTTTTCAGCCAAAAAGGCGGGCCACCCTTTCGGATGACCCGCCTTTCTTATTCTAAAACCGAATGCCGATTACTCGGGCATAAGGACCGTATCGATGACGTGGATCAGGCCATTCGAGGCCGCAACATCGGTTGCGGTTACGGTTGCCGTTCCGCCGGTCGCATCGGTCAGCGTGACAGTGCCATCCGCTGCAGTTGCGGTCAGCGTGCCGCCATTGACCGTGGTGATGGTGTAGCCTTCTTCACCGGCGTCGGTGATCGCTGCGGTCAGCGTCGCCGCATCCACCGAACCTTCGACCACGTGATAGGTCAGGATCGAACCGAGCTTCTCGGTTTCATCGGTGGTCAGCGTTTCGACCGTGCCATCAGGCAGCTTTTCAAATGCTGCATTGGCCGGTGCGAACACCGTGAACGGGCCTTCGCCCGACAGCGTTTCACCCAGACCGGCGGCCGTGACGGCTGCTACCAGCGTGGAGAAATCTTCGTTGCCCTGCGCGACTTCGACAATCGTGCCGGCTGCTGCATCCCCATTGGCCATGGTGTCAGCGGCGGTGTCATCCATTGCGACTGCATCGGTGTCTTCGGCGGGTGCGCCGCAGGCGACCAGCGCGATGGAGGCTGCCGTGGCGAGGGCGAGATTGAGGGTCTTCATAATCGTATTCCTTGGTTGAAGGATTTTAGTCTGTTCGGGCGGCCCGATTGGCCAGCCTGTTACAGTTACGAACGGAGCCGCCGCCTGGATGTTCCAAAAAAGGCAGGAATGTGGCCTAAAAGAGGTAGTGGCTTGTTATTCCACCGGATCGGGTTTCGGAGCGGGGCGCGATGCCTTGCCGAAATGCCGGTCAAGCAGCTTGGCAAGCTTGGTCCCCGCACTGCGAGCCGCCGCATCGACGTCGCCTGCCTTGGCCGTGACGCTGACCGGCGAACCGCCGCGCACCCGTGCTTCCAGCATGCAGACCTTGTCGTCCGCTCCGCCCTTCGCACCGTTCTCGTCGCGGACATGCACTTCCAGACGGGTCAGCCTGTCTTCAAAACGGCCAAGGCGCGTGCGCAGCTGGTTTTCGATCCGCTCGGCGACATTTTCGGTGCCCATCACACTGCTGTCGGAATTGAACTGAATCTGCATTGTTGTCTCTCCGTGATTGCATGTAATCATGTAACATTCGAGGCCGCAATTGGTGCCCGACAATCGCTTCAATCTGTCATCGTATTTGCGGCGTAACCCTCTCCCTCCGGCACCGATATTGCCCTATGCCCCTTCGCATGAGCGCACCCATCACCATTCTGATCGACGCCGATGCCTGCCCGGTGAAGGAGGAAATTTACCGCGTCGCCCAACGCTTTCAGGCCGAGGTGCGCGTGGTGAGCAACTCTCCCTTCCGCATTCCCGATCATCCGCGGGTAAAGCGCATTGCGGTCGATGACAGTTTCGATGCCGCCGATGACTGGATCGCCGACAATGCCTCGCCCGCATGCATAGTCATCACGGCCGACATTCCGCTGGCCGATCGCTGCCTGAAAGCCGGCGCCACGGTGCTGCGGCACGATGGCAAGCCATTCGATGCCGCGAGCATCGGCAGCGCGCTGGCCACCCGCGCTCTCATGGAAGATTTGCGCGCCGGGATGGACGGAGTAGGAGGCGGCCCGCCGCCCTTTTCCAAGGCTGACCGCTCGAACTTTCTCCAGTCCCTCGACCGCGCAATGGTAGCGATGCAGCGCTCTCGCTGAGCAAAGCTTCGAAAGCTGATCCAGTCGGGGAAAGCCGGTCGCCGCCTTGCTGTAATGTTAGCCTTACAGTCTGTATTGTATGCCCCACTTGTCATTCGGCCCGTCACGATTACACTGCCGCCGCTGGTTGCGACTCCATTTTGGCAATAGCGCAGGGCGAACCAGTGCAATGGGACGCGCCTTGGGCGCACGATGGGGAGAAGCACTGTGGCTGAAGACTGGCTTGTCGATGTACGGAAATACGATGCCGATGCGGACGAGATTGTCGTAAAGAAGATCGTCAATCACTGCGGCATCGCGCTTCGCAGCAAGGACGCCTCGCTGGTCGCGTTCTCCGACCGCGCAGAAACCGGCCGCGTCCGCGAGAGCTTCCTCAAGAAAAAGCTGGCGCTGACCGACGACGATGCCACGCTGGATGCCGCCATTGCCGGTGTCGGCGAACGGATGAAGGCCGATCGCACGAAGAACCGCGTCACCGTTTACTATCTGCTCGCCCAGCATTTCGACCTCCTCGATCTGTTCGGCGGGACAAAGCGCGGCACGGCTGCGCCTGTGGCTGCGGTTGCTGCTGCGGCTGCTGCTGGCACCACGGCAGCGCCGCTTGCCGCAATGTCCACGCCCGCTGCGGGGACCCCGGCTGAAGCCTCCGGAACTCCAGTGCCGCCTAAGGGAGGTTCCGGTGGCGGCGGTCCCGGTAGAGGCAGGCTGGATGACGATTTCGATCTGATCGGCTTCGGGTGTCTCGCACTGGCAATTATTCTGGCGGGCTTCGCCTTCGCCGCCTTTGCCAGCGGCTGGCTGTTCCCGGGCGAGGAAGAGGAAACATCGATCGCAGCGCCAGCGCCGGCAACCGCTCCGGCCCCTGCACCCACCCCCGCTCCGGTGCAGGCCGTCCCCGAAGGCTCTGGCGTTGTTTCGGCCCAGCGGGACGAGAAGCCGATGCTGACGGTATATTTCGACACCGGCGCTGCCGAGGTCACGCCTGATTTCGCCGCCGCTTCGGCTGAAGTGATGGCCTATCTGGAAGGCAATCCGGACGCCACGCTGGCCATTTCGGGCTATAACGATCCGTCCGGCAATGCCGAGCTCAACGCCGAACTGTCCAAGAACCGCGCGCAGAATGTGCAGGCGGCTCTGGTAGCAGCGGGCGTCGACGAGGCGCGCACCGAACTGGTCAAACCCGACGATGCGACCACCACCGACATGACCCCCGCCGAAGCGCGCCGGGTCGAGGTGACGATCGTCGAGGGCTGATCGGTACCTCCCTTGCTTGTGCGGCGGGAAGCGGTCCAAAACTCCCGCTTTCCGCCGCCAATTGCCCGCACTGCGCCCTGCTTCAGCCGCTGGACAGGATGCGGGTGAGAAAGCTCGACCATGAAACATTCCCTCCTGCCTTACACATTCCTCATCGCCGCCGCGCTGGCCCTGCCCGCCTGTGTCGGCAGCCCCGGCCCGGTGGGCAACGCCGCCGTGCCCCAGCCCGCCCGCGCCGTCGCACTCACCCCGTATCTGGGCCGGTGGTACGAACAGGCGCGCTACGAGGCTCCGTTTCAGGAGGGCTGCGAGGCTGTCACCGCCGATTACTCCCTGCAGGACGATGGCAAGATCCGCGTCGTCAACACCTGCCGCGAAGGCAGTGTGAATGGCAAATTGCGCCAGTCGACAGGCAAGGCGAAGATCGTCGAAGGGTCGGACGGGGCGAAATTGAAAGTCAGCTTCTTCGGCCCTTTCTACGGCGATTACTGGGTGCTTGATCGCGGCGAGCCGGAGGCGGATGGCCTCTATTCCTGGTCCATCGTGGGCGAGCCGAGCGGTCGGTATTTGTGGATCCTGACCCGTGAGGCGCAGCCCGATGCTGGCGAGATGGCCGCACTCGAAGCCCGCGTCCGCGAACTGGGTTACGACTGGTCGCTGGTCCGGCGAACCCGGCAACCGGAGGGGTAAAGTACGCCATCGCGCCTTTCGTTTCCATACAATCGCGCAAAATGCCGATCTGGTACGACGCCAAGTGACGACAGGAGGGATAATCGATGAAACGTCGCCAATCGGCCATCGCGCTAGGATGCCTGACCGCCATGTTCACACTCACCGCGAACAGCTGCGGCGGCGGCGATCCTCCACCGGAACCGACGAATATCTGCACGAAAACCACTGCGGACTGCAGCAATGAAGAATATTTGAACCACAAAACGTGCGAATGCGAGAAAGCCGGAGGCAAGGGGCATCCAGGCAGCCCCGGTACCACTCCGAGCGACCCTAAGGTTATACAACCCGGCCCGTAATTCTACGCGCTGGAACCTTGCCACCCCGCGCCGGTTCTGGCCTGCATGCAATGGACCCCGACCCGCAGCGCTGCTCTTCAGCATCTGAGCGACTTTCTCCCCGACGCAGGGCGGCGCTATGCCGATACCCGCAATCACGATAACGGGCCGGGCCGCACCAATGTCTCGCAGCTCTCCCCGTGGCTGCATGCCGGCCTGCTGTCGGAGCACGAGGTGCTCGCCGCGACGCTGGATGCCCATTCCGCCCGCAGCGCCGAGAAATTCATCAGCGAGGTTTTCTGGCGCGTCTACTTCAAGGGCTATCTCGAACAGCGGCCATCGGTCTGGAGCAGCTACACCGAAGGGCGCGATGCTGCCCTCGCCGCCATCGACACCAACGCCGGACTGCGCACCGCTTACGAGGAAGCGACCGAGGGGCGCACCGGCATCGCCGCCGTCGACTACTGGGCGCGCGAACTGGTGGAAACGGGCTATCTCCACAACCATGCCCGCATGTGGTTCGCCAGCATCTGGATCTTCACTCTGCGGATCGACTGGCATCTGGGCGCCGATTTCTTCCTCCGTCACCTGATAGACGGCGATGCGGCGTCCAACACGCTCAGCTGGCGCTGGGTCGCCGGGCTGCATACCAAGGGCAAGACCTACCTCGCCGGGCCCGGGAATATCGCGCGCTACACCGCCGATCACCCCGAAGGCCCGCTGGAGGCCGAAGGATTGGCCGACGAAGCCGAGGCGCCGACCGAGGCCCAAGAGCACGGCCGCCAGCCGCTCGATCTGCCAGACCCTGCAACGCCCGAGGCGCCCTATGCCCTCCTCCTGCATGACGAGGCGGCGAGCCCTGTTCCGCTGGACCTTCCCACCCCGCCAGCTCTCGTCATCGCCGCCGCCCGGCCCGACGCCCGCAGCCCCCTGCCCTGCGGAGACCATTCCCGCCAATTCGCGCAACAAGCCGTGGCGAACGGAGCCAGCGAGGCGGGCAAAACCTTTGGCTGTGACGTGGCCGAGTGGACCCACGACACGCCGCTGCAATCCCTGCTGACAGAGCACGGCATCACCACCCTCGCCTGCCCTTACCTGCCGACGGGATGGACCCGCGACGCCCTGCAAGGCGAGCTCGATGCCCTGCCGGACAGCATCACACTCCTCCCCCTGCTCGGCGATCTCGACCGCGCCGCATGGCCCCACGCCAAGGCCGGATTCTTCGGCGTGAAAAAGCAGATCGCCGCAGTGATGGGCGAGGTCGGCCTGCCCGGCTGAAGGGGCACGTGCCTCCCCCACAACCCTGAATGCGGGTCACGCGGGTGACACGTGTCACCCCCGTGTCACCCGCCATTCCGCGTATACTCCGCCGCTCCAACCTTCTGAAAATACTTGTGACATCCGCGAGTGCGCAGTTTGCCGGGTGACACCTGGCCAAAAAAGGGGGCAAGATTTCGCCTGCCCTCCCTTACGCTCCCCTATCGCCTTCCTCTCCCGAAACCGGGCTCTGAACCCCCTTCACGATCATCGAGCGAATGGCGGATCACGAACTGGTCGACCAGCTTCTCATCATCGCCCCGCAGGCGCTGGCCATCATCATCCTGCCATACCACCGGCCCGTGCTCGACCTGCTGGAGCATCCGCTCCCACCGGTCGGACCAGAACTCCGCCGCCGCACCATAGCGGCCCAGCCGCTGCGCCCCTTGCGCATTGCGGCGCGAAAGGAGGTAAATTGTCAGCCGCTCGTCAAACCGCCGCCGCGTGCCGACCTGCTCGCCGCCATGAAACACCGGCTCCTCCACCCCGTGCAAAGCGCGCTCCAACGCGGCCTGATGCAGCGCGTCATAGCCATGCTGGAAGGCTGCTTCCCACGCGATATCGAACGGCTCTCCTTTCAGGCGATTGCGCAGGCGATAGGCCGACTGCCGGCTCATCCCGACCGCCCGGGCGGCGGCCTTCACCTGCTGACAAGAGGCCAATTCGCGCAGAAAAGCCGCCATCTTGCGCTTGGTCCAGCGGTCATCCGGCTCGACATGCGGGATGGTGGTGGTTTGCGGGGTGGAGTGTGGGGTGGAGTTCGGGCCGGGTGTTTCAGGTGCGTGTGTCATCCGGCAGGATAAGGCACAGATGGGGGCCTGTAGGACAGCGCTTTTGATCCAACAGGCTGCCGGGCGGGCAGGCACGTAGCTGCTCCGCCGCGCGAATTAATGCCGCGATTTGGCGAAAAGGGCCTAGCACCCCCACAGGGGTATCCCGCCCCGATTGGAAAAGACCATGGCCAAAGGCCAACAAAAGAAGAGCCGCGAAACCCGCAAGCCCAAGAAGGAAAAGGTCAAAACTAACGCCTCCCAGCCCAGCACCAAGCCCTGCGGGATCACGGGGCTGGAGAATATGAAGAACGGTTAGGGCGCAGGGTGCAACTTTCATGCCAGCGAAGCCAGGGATCAAAGCGGGCTCAATACACTCGAGCGGATCGCCCCAAGTGGGGGACAAGACTCCGGCCCAGCTTTCAATCATCGGATAAATGTAACATAATGTATCCGAAATGGAGGTATTTTAGCGATCGGCAGGACTATCGATAATTGCCAGCTCAAAGGCAGGCAGCTCGATTGTATGGAGCTTGTGAAGCAGGGGCTCACTTCGAAAGAAATTGCGCGAGCGCTGGGCATTTCCCACCGCACGGTCGATCAGCATATCGCCGCTGCGATTGAAAATCTGGGCGTGACCAATCGCCTCGCAGCGGTCACGCGGCTGCATGAAATGGAGCAGGAAGAGCGGGCCAAGTCCCCTCCCCCTCCATTCATGTTGTCTTATAAAGACCGACCTGCCGTCCACCTGTTCGAACCCGCACCGGTCGAGGAAGTCAAAGCGCCTGTACCGGAAGCGGAGCAAAGCGCGGAGGGCATCCCTATCCTGCCGCCCATTGGCGGTTCTGCAAACACTTACCCGTCCCGCGTACGGCTCACCCTGATTGCGCGGATCGCGGTGCTCTCGATCATGCTGATCTGTCTCGCAATTGTCTCCATCTTGGCCGTGATGGAATTAGCAAACTGGATCGACTGGTGACCATATCCGAGCCCCCCGCCCAATCACGGGCGTGGTAATGTAAGGGGTTACTCATGTTGAATATTGAGAAAGCAGCAGGCCAGGTCGTTGTCAGCGATACACAGCGCTCGGTCTCGGCTGTCGACCATGCCGTGATGTCACTTGCCAATCTGTGCGCCAGCATCGTCGAAGTCAGCAAAGCATCAAACCTGCCCGTTTATACCGTACAGGCATCACTGACAAACGCGGGGAGCGGGCTGACAAAATTGATCGCAAGCCGCGGCGATATAAGCGATGCGGTATCCGCGATGGTCGCGATTCAGAATTCCTCGAATCTGCAAACGGTATCGTTCGGATGCCCGTGCACGCCACCGCCTAGTGCCCGCAAGGACACGAGCCACGTCAGTCAAGATCAAACTGCATAAGGACCTGCCATGGCTTCCCTGCTTGCCTTCTGGTTGCTCGTTTTCGGAGCACTCGTTACCGCCTGGCAGGCAGGGGACCGGCACGATCACAAGGTCATCTTCGCAGCCGCGTTCGCCGCGGTTCTGTCAACGTTGGCATTTCAACTGGTGAGCGGTCCCTTATCTTTTGCCCTTGTCGGTATTGTCGATCTGATATTGTTGATCATCGTGGTGCGTTATTCCCTGCGCTCAGCAAGGTATTGGCCGATTTGGTTTGCCAGCTTTCACGCAATTGGCCTGATCTTAAATTTACTTCGGACTATAGCATCAGACAGCTATAGTTACGTGTTCGGACTGTTGGCCGGCATTTGCGGCATCGCCGCTCTAATTGCCATGGTCGCGGGGCTGCTCGCAGATCAGAAAAGCGGTCTAATCCAGCCACAAGATTAATCGACGAACGAAACGCCCATCCAGGGTAGATGCAATTCAAGGTGATCCTCGACCGGTCAGCCTCACTCTTCCGGCAAATACAACTTCTCCCCCTTCTCCTTATACACTCGGCTCATCTCTTTCATGCCCTCCAGGGCGGCTTGGCGGCTCGCTTCGGCGGCGTCGCTGCCGGCTTGGGCGCTGGCGAGGAAGCTGTCTGCGCCCTGGTTCTGCTTCGAGGCAAAATCCCGCACTTCTTGGCTGATCTTCATGCTGCAGAATTTCGGACCGCACATGGAGCAGAAGTGGGCGGTCTTGGCGCCTTCTGCGGGGAGGGTCTGGTCGTGGTAGTCCTCTGCCGTTTCGGGATCGAGCGACAGGTTGAACTGGTCGCGCCAGCGGAATTCGAAGCGGGCCTTTGACAGCGCGTCGTCGCGCACCTTCGCGGCCGGATGCCCCTTCGCCAGATCGGCGGCGTGGGCGGCCAGTTTGTACGTCACCACGCCGACCTTCACATCGTCCCGGTCGGGCAGGCCGAGGTGCTCCTTCGGCGTGACGTAGCAAAGCATCGCGGTGCCGTACCAGCCGATCTGCGCCGCGCCGATGCCGCTGGTGATGTGGTCGTAACCCGGCGCGATATCGGTGACGAGGGGCCCCAATGTATAGAACGGCGCTTCGCCGCACACTTCCAGCTGCTTGTCCATATTCTCCTTGATCTTGTGCATGGGCACATGGCCCGGCCCTTCGATCATCACCTGCACGTCGGATTTCCATGCGCGGTGGGTCAGTTCGCCCAGCGTGTAGAGCTCGGCAAACTGCGCCTCGTCGTTCGCATCGGCGATGGAGCCGGGGCGCAAGCCGTCGCCCAGCGAGTAGGCGATGTCATACGCCTTCATGATCTCGGTGATCTCGTCGAAATGCTCGTAGAGGAAGCTCTCCTTGTGATGCGCGAGGCACCATTTTGCCATGATGGAGCCGCCGCGCGACACGATGCCGGTAACCCGGTTGGCGGCCATCGGGACGTAAGGCAGGCGCACGCCGGCGTGGATGGTGAAGTAGTCGACGCCCTGCTCGGCCTGCTCGATCAGCGTGTCGCGGAAGATGTCCCAGTTGAGGTCTTCGGCCACACCGCCGACCTTCTCCAGCGCCTGGTAAATCGGCACGGTGCCGATGGGGACGGGAGAGTTACGGATGATCCATTCGCGCGTGTCGTGAATGTTGCGGCCGGTGCTGAGGTCCATCACCGTGTCCGCGCCCCAGCGGATCGACCAGACCATCTTGTCGACTTCGTTGGCGACATCGCTGGCAACGGCGCTGTTGCCGATATTGGCGTTGATCTTGACCAGGAAATTGCGCCCGATCGCCATCGGTTCGCTTTCGGGGTGGTTGATATTGTTGGGGATGATCGCCCGCCCGCGCGCGATTTCTTCGCGGACGAATTCGGGCGTGATCAGTTCCGGGATAGCCGCGCCGAAATCCTGTGTGCCTTCGCGGTTGGCGGCGATGGTCTCACGGGCCATTTCGCGGCCAAGGTTTTCGCGCTCCGCCACATATTCCATTTCCGGCGTGATGATGCCTTGGCGCGCGTAATGCATCTGGGTGACGTTCTGCCCGGCCTTGGCGCGCAAGGGGCGCTTCACCGGATGCGGGAACGGTGGGACACCGCCGCTGCGATCGGGGCCGAGCTGGCCGTTATCCTCCGGCTTGATTTCGCGCGCGTCATATTCCTCGACATCGCCGCGCTGCATGATCCATTCGCGCCGCAGCTGCGGGAGGCCCGCCTGAATGTCGATGGTGGCATTCGTGTCCGTGTAAGGGCCGCTGGTGTCATAGACCCGCAGCGAAGGCTCATCGCCCTCCAGATCGATTTCGCGCATGGCAACCCGCACGCCGCTGCCGGTGCGCGCGCCCACATGGACCTTCCGACTGCCACGAATAGGCCCGGTGGTGACGCCGATTTCTAGCGGGGAATTGATGTCGGCCATTTGCGTTTCTCCTCATGGGCGGGAGGGGAAACGGTTCTCCGGCGAGATGGCCAGCCCGCTCCCTCCGCCGATGTTAATCGGTTCAGGTTCGACGGGTCGGAGGATGCGAGCCCTCCCTCTCAGCGCGCGCACGCTCCCCGGGGATGGGGCAGGTGTAGGCGCGATTGCCGCGCGGGTCCAGTGGTCAGAGCAGCGCACGCCGTTCCAACCCGAAGATTGGCGAAATTGTGCAATACGCTGGCGAATTGAGATTTTACAAATGGACACAAGACGGTGAGATAGTCAGTCTCTCGCGGTCGGGATCACTTAGGGACAGATACTATGGGTCATTTGAAATTCGTTTTTGCAGCGGCTTCGGCGGCATTGGTTCTCACCAGCCTGCCAGCGAATGCGCAAAGCCGGTCTTCCGGTCGCAAGGCGCAGGAACAAGGGATGCAGGAAATCCCCGTGTGCCGCCAGAAACTGGGCACGATCGCCATTAGCGAACCCGAACGGCGCTGGTGGACCAGCTACGACCTGCCAAACCCGGAAGCGATCCTGAAAGTCTTCGTCGCGAAATCCGGCTGCTTCGGTATTGTTGATCGTAACAAGGGCCTCGCCATGCGCGGGGTTGAGCGGGATCTGGCGGATTCGGGTGAATTGCAGGGCGGATCGAATATCGGCGGCGGACAAGTGAAGGCAGCCGACTATTTCATCATCCCTGACCTTGTCGGCAGCAACAAGCGGTCAGGCGGTGGCGGGCTTGGGGGCGCGCTGGCAGGAGCCTTGGGCGGCCGGGTGCTGGGCGGAGTGCTCGGCGGGGTGAAGGTCAACAAGAAAGAGGCCAATGTCACGCTGACGCTGGTCAATGCCCGCACCACCGAACTGGAGCGGATCACCGAGGGGTATTCGCGCAAATCCGATGTATCGTTCCGCGGCGGGGCCGGCGGTCTGGTCGGCGGTACGTTCGCGGCAATCAGCGGGTCCGGGTATGAGAACACGCAGATCGGCCAGGTTATCGTGCTCGCCTATCTTGAGGCGTATCGCGACATGGTCGACCAGCTCGGCGGCCTGCCGATCAATCCCAGTGAAATGGCCCCGCAAGCCACTGCGATGACCGCCGCTGGAGGCGCCGCTGCAGCACAGGCCCCGTCAGGCTACGGCGTCAGCAATCAGGCGTATAATGCGATCCAGACCGGCATGACGATTACCGAGGTCAACAACGTGGTCGGCTTTGCCGGAGACGAACAAGCGCAGGCGATGAACACCCGCGTGATGATGTGGCGCAACGGCCCCACTGCAACCAGCTTCATCATGGGGACGTTTACCGACGGACGGCTGACCGGCAAGAACAAGGGCGGCATTTAGTCCGGATCAGGCCGCGAGCATATTCTGAAAGGGCCCGGCGATTAGTCGCCGGGCCAACTGGTTACCCTAAGCGATATGAGCTTATTTGGCGGGCCTTGCGCGTCGCATCTCAGGCCGTCGTGCCGTCGAACTGCCGCAGCGTGGCGACAGCGATCGCGACCATCAGGGCAGCCAAAGTGCCTGTCGCCCCGGCAAGCATCAGCCAGCCCATCCCCGTGCCCAGCGCGGCGATATTGGCGATTGTCGCAGCAAGCCCGGCAAACATTGCCAAGCCCCCGGCTGTCCGTGCCGCTGTGCCGCCACCCCGGGCCATCAGAGCCAGCCCAAACACGAGCGCGGCCAGTCCGATGAAAATTTTGGCGATGAAGTAAAAGGCGAAGGCGCCGCCGACGATGGCCCAGAACATCCAGGTGGCTTCCTCGCCCGCCAGCGCCACCGGTTTGAACAGCGCCAGGCCGATACCGATCTGCACCAGATTGAACACGCCGAACAGGGCCAGAGCTCCCCAGCCGAGAGGCTGGTTACTCGAACGCAGCTGCGCCAGACCGCCCAGCGCGATAATCACAAAGGCGACCGCCTCCAGCGTCCAGACAAGGGCAACCTCGCCCCATCGCTCGGTGAAATAGCCTGCGATATCGGCATTGGTCATGCCCACCGACGGATCGGCCGGCTGCGGCCCGCCCAGCAAAGCCATGTAGAGGATTTGCAGAATGATCGTCGCGATCAGCGCGGTTGCAACAATCGCTGGCACGCGTGCGGATTGAGTATTCATGGTCATTGGCTTCTCCCGAAAGCCAGTGACCAACCGCAAACTGCCCGCATGATGCCAGCACCAATCGCCCAGCGCCCCTCCCCAGGCGACCGGTGCGCCATTCTGGCCGACCGGCGGCTTTAGCCCTCCTACGACCGGAATTGACGCAGGCCGCCGCCAAGCTGTTGCAATATTTATCCTGGCATGAATAGCTGACCCTACAGAACGGAGTCACAGGGGCTCTGAAATAAAAGGGCACTGAATTATGACACATTTTACTCGCTCGGCGACCGCAACACTTCTTACCACGACGGCAATGGTTTTGATGGCCACTCCTGCTTGGGCGGATGCAACGGCTCCTTGCAATGTGAGCGCCGGACCTGATGGCACGGTGGGAACTGCCGATGATGGATTGGAGTGCGGGGTTAACTCTTCAGCGCAAGGTCAAGATTCTACTGCGATTGGCAATGGTGCGACCGCAGATTTTGTAAGCACGGCGATTGGAAATCAGACCCTCGCTTCATCAGAATCAGTGGCAATCGGGTTCGGAGCTGTCGCCCAAGGTGAAAATTCCGTTGCACTCGGGAATAATTCTGTTGCCGATCAGGCCAATACCATCGGTGTGGGCTCTTTTGGAAATTTGAGGCGAATAGTATGGGTCCGCGCGGGTGTTCAGGACTCAGATGCTGTGAATGTTGGGCAGCTGAACGCCGCGATTTCGGCAATCGATGGCACAGCCAACTATTTCAGGGTCGAAGGCGATGCAGGCAACGCACGGGCAAACGGAGGATTGGCAATTGCAATTGGTCCTGAAGCAGATGCACCAGGGTTCGTTTCTCTCGCTGTCGGCTTCTCCGCAGATGCTTTAGGTGATCAAACAATCGCGATTGGTCAAAACAGTGAAGCGCAGGGTAACCGTGGTATAGCGCTTGGCTTTGAAGCGAGTTCGAGCGCTACAAGCGCAACTGCAATCGGCAACGGCGCAATTGCATCCGGTGGTAGCGCAATTGCAATCGGAACCAGATCCGAAGCATCTGGAGCCGAAGGTGTAGGTATCGGGCGCTTTTCCAAGGCAACGGGCGATTTTTCTGCTGTGTTGGGCATGACGTCTCAAGCCCTTGCCGAGTATGGGCTAGCCGCAGGGGCGGGCGCAAGCGCCGAGGCAAGAAATTCGTCGGCATTGGGAGCCAACTCGTTTGTAGCGTCGACAGCGGTAGGCGCTGTTGCAATCGGGTCCGGCTCTCGAGCGACTCAGGCCGATACTGTTTCGGTAGGCAATGCCAGCCTGAAGCGCCGCATCGTCAATGTCGCGGCAGGCGTAAACGACTTCGACGCCGTCAATGTCGCCCAGCTCAACGCAGCAATTGGTGGTATATCCTCAGCCGGGTCAGACTATGTCTCCATCAATTCAACGGGCACGGCAGCCAGCGCCACCGGCAACAATGCGATTGCCATCGGTCAGCAAAGCCGCGCCCTAGGCGACGAAACCATCGCCATCGGCCTGCAATCGACGGCCAATACAGGCTCGACCGCCATCGGCACGACCGCCACTGCGACTGCGGCTTCTGCAGCATTTGGCAATGGCAGTTTCGCCACCCAATTCTCGGTTGCTGTTGGCTCCGCAAGCTCTGCCGGCGGTCCAAACAGCACGGCTATTGGAGCCAGCGCGCAGGCGACTACCAGCGCGGTTGCGGTAGGGTTCAATGCCGTGGCCAGTGAGACCAATGCCCATGCAATTGGTGTAAACACCGAAGCCAGCGGCATCGGTTCAACAGCTTTAGGCGAAAGCGCGCGTGCTGTTGCCTTTGGGACTACAGCGCTGGGCTCCGTTGCAAATGCCATTGGCGCTTCGTCGGTCGCCATAGGCCAGAACGCCGACAGCATTGGCGAACGCAGTGTCGCCATCGGTCCCAACGCTGCGACCTCCAACACCAATGGCGTTGCATTGGGAAGCTATGCCAGCGTCAGTGGCGATTACGGCACCGCTATCGGCGGCGATGTGAACGGGGACAATTCGGGTGCAAACGCCTCGCGCCCCGGCACAGTTGCGCTCGGCGGTGATGCCAATGCCAGCGGCGGCAATGCGACCGCGCTCGGCACGTCCAGTGTGGCGAGCGGCAATGTCAGTGTCGCCATCGGTCAGGATGCGCGGGCGGGCGGCAGTGCCGGCACGGCTATCGGCGCGCGTTCGCGGGCGAATGCTCTGGGCGCGACTGCAGTCGGGCAAGGCGTGACAGTCAATTTCGAACAGGCCACTGCGATCGGCAATGCTGCTGTTGTCGGTTCCGACCTCGCGACCGCCATTGGCGCGCGCTCCAGCGCAACCGGGCAGAACGCCATTGCCATCGGCTCTCTCTCGCAGGCGAGCGGGAGCGGATCGCAGGCCATCGGGCGCAGCGCGGTCGCCGGGGGCACGCTGGCGTCAGCTTCGGGACAGGCCGCGCAGGCCACGGGCAATTTGTCGAGCGCCTTTGGTGCAAGGACAAATGCCTCAGCCGCGCGGGCGACGGCGGTCGGTATCGATACTCAGGCTACCGGTGTCAGTTCCACGGCTGTGGGCAATTCCGCGCAGGCAATCCATGCAGGTTCGACCGCTATCGGCAGCGGAGCGCAGACCTCGGCGGACAACCAGCTGGTGCTGGGCAATGGCGGCACATCGGTGGTTGTGGCTGGCATCGACGCCAGCACGGCAGCCCAGGTCGGACCCGTCGACACAGTGACGATTGATGCGAACGGCACGCTGGGCCGTCAGGCTGTTGCCACCGCCAGTTCCGTCCGCGCGGTGCAGACCTCCATCGACCATATCTCCGCTGTCACCGACGCGCAGTTCAGTGCGCTGACCGGACGTGTCGGTGGGCTGGAGGCTGGCCTTGCCAACGTCAATTTCCGGCTCGACGAGCTGGACCAGAGCACCAGCGGCGGCATCGCGGCGGCGATGGCGATGGGTCAGGGCAAGATCGTGCCCGACTCCGGCGTCTCGATGACGGTGGCGGCCGCGACCTATGGCGGCGAACATGCCTTTGCCGGATCGCTTACCGGCAAGGTGGCGGAGAAAACCTATGTCTCTGCAGGCGTCAGCGGCAGCACGGGTGATGGCCGCGTGGGCGGCACAGTGTCTGCAACCTTCGGGTTCTGAGCCGCATAGCGGATGTCCAAGCGGGGCGCTGGCCGGAATGAGCCAGTCAGCGCCCCGCCCCTAAACCGGAATATCGCAATCCGCGCAGCGTAAAGGCGCATGGCCCCCTCACGCAGCCTCGCTTCGTCTCAGAACCGCAAGCGACAGGGCGAGCAATCCTGGCACTGTCAGGACCCACAGCAACTGCAGCATCGTGATCCCTGTCAGATCGAATTCGTACCACAGGGCAAGGAATTCGGAGATTACCGCGATGATTGCGATGGACGCCATGATCAGCGGAAATGGATGCCACTTCACCCGCGCCCGTGCCCGCACCAGCCGGTGGAAGCTGTTGATCAAATCCCCAACCGCCACCGCCAATACGATGATGACGAATGACGACAGATACGTAAAAAACTCTGTCTGCCCCATCCAAGCCGCCCCTCTTGCCTGATACTTGCCAGATACTTGCCCGCCCCGTGCCCGTTCCGCCCTTCGGAACGCGCGAGCAACTCATCGCAGCCGAAGTGTGCAGTGCCAAGGGGATCGTGAGTGCGGAGCTATAGAAGCGGCCTGCTTGCCCCTCTGCCGCTTGGCTGGGTAAAGGGTACAGCACAAGGGGATGGTCGATGGCGAAACCGGTCACAGATGCAGAGATCGTAGCGGCGACTTTTCGCAACGTGATCGACGCTGACGCGTTCGACGACATGCAGGAGGTCTGGGGGCGCCGTTTCCAAGCGCAGCTAGCCACAGGTGAACTCGGTCATCTGGACGCCGATATGCGCGAGCATGTCCGGCAGGCGCTGGAGCAGTTCCGCAAGCACGAAGTCGGCCCGGGCCGGAGTGCCATCAACGAAGCGATTGCTTTGGCGGCCCCTGCCATGGTGCTTTCCCCTTCCGGGGTGGTGGTGGCGACGAACGAAGCTGGAGCACTCGACTTCGGTGCTTTGCAAGGCCGAAGGATCGGCGAAGACTGGATCGAGGGAAGAAGCGTGGCCGGATTCAAGGCCATCCTGCAAAGCGCCCACGGATTTTCCAATCGCAAACATGCGATCCTGCGCACCAGCTTGCCTGACACCAGTCCGGGCCTGGCAGAAGCCTATGTCATCCGTGCAGAAGAAGAGAAGACCGATCTGGTCGTCGTCCGCTCCCTTGATCTGGAATGGAACCCGGCGACCATGGCTGTATTGGAGGAGGTATTCGGGCTGACCCTGGCCGAATGCGAAGTCGCCCGCGCGCTGTTTGAGACTCGAGATACAAAGGAAATCGCGCAGGCGCGCAATTCCTCGATCCACACAGTGCGCACCCAGATCAAATCGATCCAGACCAAGACGGCAGTATCCTCGCAGATGGATCTGGTTCGGCTGCTGATGCTGCTGGTTCAGCGCAGCCAGATCAAGGCGGCACCGTCCAATACGATGTGGCGGGACCCGTGGGACAATGAAGCGATGATTGAGGGGCCGGACGGTATGCGTCTGGCCTATAGCTGGACCGGCGATCCCGATGGGCACCCAGTCCTGATCGTGCACAACATCCTGCATGGCTACGCCTTTCCCGAAGCAGTCGAGGAGCGATTGGCGAAGGCTGGCATCTGCCTCTACGCGGTCCAGCGCCCGGGGTTCGGCAACAGCACGGCGGCGGTCTATAATCGGAAGACCCATCTCGATGCATTGAAGCTGATGATCGAAACCCTGGGCCTGCGCGACGTCGTTGCGGTCCAGCTCAGCGGTGTGATGGGCATCGTACGTTCAGCATTGCGCGATCCGCATCTGTATAAATCGATCCTGCTTGCAGGGATGGGTCCGCCTTACACACGGCAAGTGCGTGCCCGGATGTCAAAGGCTGCCTTTGCCATCGTGCTCGCGTGCCGCGCGACCCCGCTCCTTGGCCGCCTTATGCTCGAATCCTCCAAGCGCAACGGACGCGAAAAAGGGATGGACTGGCTGGTCGAGCGCGTGTTTTCGGCATCTCAGGCCGATCTCGCCAGCCTGCGCGATCCGGAAATTCGGCCCATCCTGCGCAACGCATTCGAATTGACAGTGTCGGCAGATACGGAGGCGCTGGTGTGGATGTACCAAACGCATCTGGCCGACTTCGACTTGGATCTGGAGGCTCTGACGGTCCCCGTCCACGCCATGGCCAGCACCGATTTGGACTATTACCATGAGCCAAGCGTCGCAGCCTTTGCCGCGCGCAGCCATTGCTTCACATGGGAACCCGTCTCAGGCGGCGGATTGCGTCTGTTGTATCAGGAAGCTGACCTGATTGCCGACCGTATAATCGCGGCAGTGCAAGCCTGACCGGGACCCATATTTGTTGCAGCGTATAACCCATGTGGGTTATGACAAAATCGCGCAGAGCCGCCACCACCCCCTCATGTTCCAGCACAGAGGGGAAACGACCATGACCATTCCAAATCTTCGCAATCGTACCGCCACGTTGCTCGCCGCAACCTGCCTTGCGTCCGCTTCGATGTTGTTTCCTGTCGAGGAGGCACGCGCGTGGGACTGCCTGCTCGACACCGACAATGATGGCAACGCGGACGACAATCTCACCCACCGCGACACAGACGGCGGGGCCAATTCCGGTGGCCAAAGCAATCGCCTCGCATGCGGCGCTGGAGCGTCTGCCTCAAATTCCGCGGCAATCGCAATAGGGTATATTTCACGCGCGAATGGCGCGTATTCGATCGCTATCGGTTCAGGGGTCTCAAATATTAGCGACTCTGGCCCTCGCGCTCAGGTCTCCCATGGCATTTCCATTGGGTTCGATTCCAAGGCTAATGGTGCCGAAGGAAGCATTGGGATCGGCGGATTTGCCGTCGGCGGCGGAGCTGGCGCGGGAACGGCAATCGGGTACAGAGCGCTCGTCGATACAGGCGGCGCGAATGGGACGGCCATCGGCGCCAACTCTTTGGTTACGAAGGAAACTGGCGTGGCTCTGGGATTTTTCGCAAACGCAACCGGCGCAAATGCAATCGCTATCGGCGGCGGGAGTTTCCTCACCAGTGCGGCACAGGCTAAGGGAGCACAGTCCATATCGATTGGGTACCTGAGTGACGCTATGGCGAGTAGTTCAATCGCCATTGGAGCCGCCGCGAATGCCATAACGGCTCGCGCGATGGCCTTAGGAAACGATTCCGACGCCACCGGAGCAGATTCCGTCGCCATCGGAAGCTATAGCAACGCGACTTTTGCAAACTCTGTTGCCCTCGGCGCAGGATCAGTGGCCAATGCCATAGATACGGTTTCGGTGGGCAACTCCACTCTTCAGCGGCGCATCACCAACATCGCGATGGGTCAGGACGCCACCGATGCGGTCAATGTGGCGCAGCTATCCGATGCCATTGCGGGGATCGTGCCAGGCACGCCTTATGTCGCCGTCAACAGCTCGGATGCCCCGGCAATGGCCACCGTCGATGGCGCAACGGCTGTCGGGCCCAAATCGGTCGCATCGGGTCAGAACGCCTCCGCCTTCGGCAATTCCAGTTCGGCTTCGGGTGGCGGGGCAACAGCGGTGGGCAATGCGGCGTTTGCGACGGCCAACCGCTCAACCGCCATTGGCCGCGGCTCGCGTGCCCTGCGTGCCGATGCCACAGCCATCGGTAACGGTGCCCGGGCCGAGGGTATTCGCTCCACCGCCATCGGCAATGGCGCAACCGCAGGCTTTACCGATGCCACCGCCATCGGATCGGGCGCGACCAGCACACGGTCCAATCAGGTGACGCTGGGCGGGGCCGGGTCCTCCGTGGTCGTGGCGGACATTGATGCGAGCACGGCGCAGCAGGTCGGCCCGGTCGATGTCGTGACCATCGACGCCACTGGCACGCTGGGACGGCAGGCGGTTGCCACGGCCAGCTCCGTCCGCGCGGTGCAAACCTCCATCGACCATATCGCGGCGGTGACAGAGGCGCAGTTCGACGGCCTGTCGGGCAGGGTCGGCCTGCTCGAAGGGCGCGTGGCCGATCTCGACTTCCGCCTGTCCGATCTCGACGAACGCACGCGCGGCGGCATCGCTGCCGCCATGGCCATGGGCGGACCCGCCATCGCGCCGGGCAAGGCGATCTCGCTCTCAATGTCGGTGGCAAACTATCGCGGGGAGCAGGCTCTTGCCGGCTCCCTGACAGGGCAAATCGCCGACGATGTCTACCTGTCCGCAGGCGTCAGCGGCAATACGGCGGATGGCGATATCGGCACCCGCGCGACGGTGCTGTTCGGCTTCTGACCGGATCGGTCCGGCCAGAATGGCGGGGCTGCGTTCAGGCGCGGCCCCGCCTTTGCCAGATCTCTGCGACGTCCTGAGCTGCCAGATCTTCCAGCAAGCGAAGGAAGAAACCGGGCCGCTGATAGGGAAACAGCTCCCCGGCGCCTTCGACCACCTCAAGGGTGGCCCGCGGACTTGAGGCACGGGCAGCGGCGCAATCCTCTGCATCGACATTCTCGGCTTCGGCCGGGATCACCCAGTGGAGCGGTACCTGAACCTGCGAGAGCCATGTCGTGGGGTCATTTGTGCCGACCATCAATTGTTCGCGCATGAAAGCGCTATGCCCCTGACTGGTGAGATGGCGACAGGCGATGCGAAGGAGCGGCTGAAACTCCGGGTCCATCACGATCCGTCGATCAATCTCCGCTTCGCCGAAGGAGCGCTGCAGGTAGAAATCCGGCCCCTCGCGCTGCATCAGCCGAAAACCGATGCGGCACACCAGCTCGAAGACGGCCGGCGACAGGCGGGCGATGCGCGCAAACGTGCGTTGGTTCAGGGTCAGCTTGCGCCATCGCCCCTGCGGCATATTCCACGGCAGCCCGATGCACAGGAGCGAGCGAAACAGGTCGGGCCGCCGCGCCGCTGTGCGGGTGAGGTATAGCTGGCCAGAGTAAGAAGCGAGCGCTGGTATGCCGCGCAGGCCCAGATGATCGCATAGCGCGATCACCGCATCGCAGCCATCGTCGAGCTGGTCCCTGCCATCAGGCGGATCGCTGTGCCCGTGACCCGGTGTGGACATGCAGATCAGCTTCAGACCGGTCTCTGCAATACGCTGGCGAATGTGTTCGTGCTGCACGAAATAAGGCAGCTCGCCATGCAGGAACAGGACGGGCTCGCCCTCCTCCGCCCCCGTCCAGGTATAGGCCATCCGGCGTCCGTCGCTGCGGCGCAGGATCGTCTCGTTGCCCAGCGGGTCCGACCATCCCAGCGCCGAACGCTCCCGCAGGCTTTCCGCCCGGCTGCACAGGAGGCCGAGAAGCCGCATCAATTCGGGCTGCGAGCGGGTTTCGGTCTTGGCGAAGATGCGCTTGAGCTGGGTGCGGATCGTCTCGCGCTGCGTATTGCGCGCGCTGGCGACACGGTCGAGATCGGAATGGCGAAACACAAGCCGGCAGATATCAACCTCGGCCGCCGTCAGGCCGAACGCTTTGGCAAGGCTCTGACCGACATCCACGCTCCAATCGAGCTCGAGCGAACGGACCACAGTATAGATCCGATTGCGCGAGCGGCTGTGAAGCGCGGCAACCTCGGCCAGCGATTCCCGCCCCTCCGGACCCAATATGCGGACGATGGCATAGTCGGCATTGCCTCTCCCCGCGCCTGCGCGAAAAACCGCTTCGAAGTCTGCGCGCGAGTCCTCGCGGAGCCACGCGCGCCCGACCATCGCGCCCTGTTCAATGCCGAAAAACGTATGCGCAGCCTGGTTGAATGTCACGACGCGGCCTTCGGGCGAAAGCACCATCGCCGGCGCGGTCGAGACACCGACCGCCTCGGCAAATTCGTCCTGCGTGCGCAATTCGAGGTGATCGTCGAGCCGCTCGGAAATACCGGTCAGCTGGGCGAACAGAGCGTCATCAAGAGGGTTCGCAGAGCGCTCCTCCGCCGCTGCCAGCTTGCGATCCCAACTGGCCAGCAGACGGTCGAAACTCGGTGCCTCGTTCAGCGAACGCCACGATGCAGAGACGATCTCCAGATCGACTGCTCGGTTCTGCTCGTAATCCTCCGTCACCCCGGCCCCTTTCCCCATATGGGGTATGACAGGCCGCGCCGATGCGAGCAAGTTCTCCTCCTTGCGACTCAAGGGGATAGCTATGACACCGCGTACGATTTCCGCCCGGGCCACAATGCTGGCCGGCACCGCTTCAATTTTTGCTGCAACCATCGTTCTTTTACCCGCCGAAGCGCAGGCGGAAGACTGTCTGCTCGATCGCAACAACGATGGCACAGCGACCGCCGGAACAGACGACGATGGCGGCGCCAATTCTTCCGACGGAGACCTGCGACTGGCCTGCGGTGTGAACGCTCAGGCGAACGACATCTTCGCCCATGCGCTGGGAGCCAACACGTCGGCCACGGGCGTTGCGTCGCTCGCGATCGGCTATGCGGCCAACACCGACGGCACCGGAGCGATAGCCATCGGATCGGATGATGGTAACGGCAGCGGCGACGGTGTAGGACCATTCGCGCAGGGTTTCCGAGCTATTGCGCTGGGGTACGAAAACGAGGCGCTGGGACTGGATGCTATTGCCATCGGCGGCATCGCTTCGGCGAGTTCTACGGGGGCAATTGCGCTGGGGGGCGAGTCGATTGCCAACGGCATCACGGCAGTGGCCATCGGATTTTCCGCAGATGCCTTGCAGGATCAGGCAACAGCCGTTGGCGGCGGCGCGCTGGCGGGATCGAACGCAAGCGCTTTCGGCAGCGGATCCGTCGCCTCCGGCATTTCATCGAGTGCCTTTGGTCAATTGGCGCAAGCAAACGCGCAAACCTCCAGTGCTTTCGGGGCAGGCTCCCTTGCGACGGCTGAGAACGCCGTGGCCGTTGGTGCCAGCGCGAATGCAGCGGGCAGCGGGGCGGTCGTGGTCGGTGCGAATGCCAGCGCCAACACGGTCTCCGGCACCGACGGCATCGCCATCGGCAACAATGCGAACGGTGCCGGTGATGTCTCTATCGCCATCGGCCTGAATGCGGATGCGACCGGGATTGAAGCGATCGCGCTTGGCCAAGAGGCCGATGCCACAAGCACAGATTCCATCGCCATCGGTGGTGACAGCTTCGATGCTGACACATTGGGCGCCCAGGCCACCGGGCAACAATCTGTGGCGCTCGGTGCGGATGCAACGGCGGTCAGCGCCAACACCACAGCACTGGGTTACGGAGCCAATGCAGAAGGCTCCAGTTCCGTTGCGGTCGGTTCGCTCGCCGATGCTGTTGGCGGAGGGGCGGTCGCGGTTGGTTCCGGGGCGGATGCGGCGGCGGAGAGATCCGTGGCGATCCACGGTGCGGTCGACAGCACCGCCTTGCGCGGTATCGCTATCGGCTTCTTCTCGGAATCCAATGCGGACCGGTCGATTGCCATCGGGGTCGACGGTGGTGACGACGGATTCCTCGGCGCGATAGCGGATGGGTCATCGGCAATTGCTCTGGGCACCGACTCCCTCGCCAGCGGCGAAGCAAGCATCGCGCTGGGCCGCGGCGCGGCTTCCGGGTTTGCCGGCGGGATCGCAATTGGCGATGGGTCGGGAACCGACAATGGTCTGGCCATCGGCAAAGGGTCGAATGCAATCAGCGGCATCGCTTTGGGCAGCGCCGCTCTTTCTCAAAACCAGGGCATCGCGATCGGAGTAGATGGCAGCGACGCCGATACGCTCGGAGCGCAGGCGCTGCAGACGCGTTCCATCGCGATCGGTGCCGATGCGACTGCTGAAACTACGGATTCCATAGCGCTTGGTACAAACACCGTGGCGCAGAATGGCGGAGTAGCTATCGGCACTCTCGCCGAAGCGACAGGATCTCAGTCCATATCGGTCCGCGGCATCGCTTCGGGCGAACGCGCCATGAGCATGGGTATCGCCGCTTCTGCCACGCAGACCCAGTCGCTGGCAGTCGGGTTCCGCTCGAAGTCGAATTCCGCGCGCGCTATCGCTATCGGTGCTGATGTCGAAACCGGCGGCGAGTTCGCCGGGACCGAAGCCACCGGCGAAGACGCCATCGCCATCGGGACCGAGGCCAAGATCAACGGCACCGGTGCTATCGGGCTTGGACGCGGCGTCCAGATCCTCGGCGCGAACACGGTCGTGATCGGTGATGGCGGGATCGCTCTCACCGCCGATGCGACGGGGGTCGGTGCCGGCGTCTCGGTAACCGGGACAAGCAGCAGCGCGTTCGGTTTCAACGCGGTCGCAGGCACCGGTTCGGCCACGGCGCTTGGCGCAAGGGCGCAGGCCACAGGCGGCGGGTCCACTGCCATTGGCGCAGGCATTGTCGATGGCACCGGGCCGGTGGCGAGCGGGATTTTTGCCGTCGCTTTGGGAGGCGGCGGCAACTCCGCGCCGGGAGCGAGCGCGGCGGGAGACTTCGCCATCGCCATCGGCAACGCCAGCATAGCATCGGCGAACCGCGCCGTTGCCTTGGGTTCGGATTCCATTGCCGATCAGGGTTTCACCGTCTCCGTCGGGCGCGCCTTCGACGATAACGGCACGCCGGGCGACACCTCCGATGACACGCCGGCCATTACCCGCCGCATCGTCAATGTCGCGGACGGGGTCGATGCCAGCGACGCGGCAACGGTCGGGCAGCTCGATGCGATTGCGGGCGACCTTGCCTATTACGAAGTGAATTCGGTTGTCGGGGTCGCAAGCGCGACGGGCATCAATTCGATTGCCATCGGCACCGCTACCGAGGCCGACGGCGAGCAAGCCATTGCCATCGGGTCGGGCGCCAAAGCCAACTTCCTCGGCTCGGTTGCCCTGGGGTCGGATTCTCTCGATGGCGACCAGCTCGGCGCAAACACGACCGGGCCTCAGGCCACCGCTATCGGGGCCGATGCGACGGCTACGGTGCAGGCGACGGCGATTGGCTGGGGTGCCGTCGCAAATACGGGGAGTGCAGGAACCGCTGTCGGGCACCTTGCGCAATCCGGCTCGAACGCCCTTGCCGCAGGACGCAGCGCGAACGCAGCGGGCACGACCTCGACCGCTCTGGGCGCACGGGCGCAGGCGGCGGGTTCGAATTCCATCGCCATTGGTGGTTCCGCCAACGAAACCTTCTCCGCCAGCGCTCTCCAGCAAAACGGCATTGCCATCGGTGGAGGGAGCAACGGCATTCCCGGAGCGATTTCCGATGGTGTCGGCGCCATTGCCATCGGCAATTCGAGCCAGGCTTTGGCCGACGGTTCTGTGGCGCTGGGGGCCAACTCTGTCGCGAACGCAGCCAACACTGTTTCCATCGGGGCGGGCGGATCGGAACGCCGCCTTGTCCATCTTGCGACAGGGATCAGCGCCACGGACGCGGTTAATGTCGGCCAGCTCAACGCTGCCATTGCCGGCATTACCCCCGGCACGCCCTATGTCGCGGTCAACAGCACCGCCGCTCCGGCGATGGCGACGGCGACGGATGCCTCAGCGCTCGGCCCGCGCTCGGTCGCCAGTGGTCAGGAATCGACCGCATCGGGCTTCCGCGCCGAAGCCACCAATACGAGCGCCAGTGCCTTTGGCCGGGCGGCTGTTGCGGGCGGCGTGAATGCGACCGCCGTGGGCAGCGGTGCCCGCGCCACAGGTGGCGGGGCGAGCGCGCTTGGTCTGGCGGCGAATGCAGGCGCAAACCGGGCAACCGCCGTGGGACGGCTTTCAGTGGCGAGCGCTGCCGATGCAACCGCGGTGGGACACGCATCGTCGGCCACCGGACTGCGATCGACGGCGGTCGGCAATGGCGCGGCGGCGGGATTCACCGATTCCACCGCCATCGGATCGGGCGCAACCACGACGGCCGGCAATCAAGTCATGCTTGGCGGTGCCGGGTCCTCCGTGGTCGTCGCCGATATCGATGCGAGCACGGCGCAGCAAGTTGGCCCGGTTGACGTGGTGACCGTGGACGCCGCCGGCACTTTGGGGCGGCAGGCCGTGGCTACCACCGGTCAGTTGCGCAGCGTGCAGACCTCCATCGACCATATCTCGGCGGTCACCGATGCGCAGTTCAGTGCGCTGACCAATCGGGTCGGCGGGCTGGAAGCGGGGCTGTCCAACGTCAATTTTCGGCTCGACGAGCTGGATGAAAGCACCAGCGGCGGGATTGCCGCTGCCATGGCGCTGGGCAGCGCGATGAGCGTGCCGGGCAAGTCGATCTCGGTATCGATGAACGCGGCGACCTATGGCGGAGAGCATGCCTTTGCCGGATCGCTGACCGGGCGGGTATCGGATTCGGTGCTGGTCTCGGCTGGCATCACCGGCAGCACGGGCGATGACCGGGTTGGCGGGCAAGTCGGCGTTGCTTTCGGATTCTGATCGAAAGCCGGATGTTTTGGGCGGGGCGCGGGGCCGGTTCGATCCGGCCCGCGCCCCGCCTCACCCTCAGAACGTGGAATTCCCCACCCCGCCATCGATCACGATGGACTGACCGGTGATGTAATTGGCCATGTCGCTGCACAGCGTCGTTACCATCGCGCCGAAATCCTCCGCATTGCCAAAGCGGCCCGCGGGCAGGCGGATGGCTTTGACAAAAGCGTCGATCTCCTCGTCATAGCTGCGCCCGCTGGCCTTCGCGCGCGGGCCGAAAACATCCTCTATTCCCGGCGTCAGATGCATGCCGGGCAGCACCGAATTGATCGTGACATTGTGCTGCGCCACTTCCTTCGCAATCGCGGTGCAATAGTTTGACAGGGCAGCGCGCGGCGGGCCGGACAGCACGCGCATGGCAGCGGGATATTTCGCCGCGCCGGTGCTGATATTGACGATCCGCCCCCAGCGCCGCGCAATCATCGGATCGATCACCGCCTTGATGTAGGCAATCGGGCTGAGCAGCGCGGTGTTCAGTGCACGCTCCATTTCCTCCTGCGGCACATCGCGGAAATCCTGTGTGAAAGGCGGCGGGGCGCAGGTCGCGACCAGAATGTCGGGATCGGGACAGGCGGCCAGAATGGTCTCGCGCCCGGCATCGCTGCTGTGGTCGGCGACGACCGGGTGCACTTTTGCGCCGGTGGCCTCCGCGATCTCCTCGCATGCCGCCCGCAGCCGCTCCTCCCCGCGAGCCGAGACGAACACCTCTACACCTTCGCGGGCCAGCGCCAGTACAGCCCCCCGCCCCATGCCCGCACTGCCGCCGTTGACCAGCGCCTTGCGCCCGGAAATTCGTAAATCCATGCCTGCCTCCTGTGCATTTTTGCACGCAGAATAGCTGGCCCTGCACCGCCCCGCCCCTCGCAAATAGAGGGACCGCGCTGGCCCGCTCGCGCCTAGCTCTCGACCGATAATTCCCAGAACAGCAGCGACTGGCCGTTCACCGCCAGCAGGCCGAGCACCCCGATCCATTGCCACAGGGGCTTTTTCGTAAAGCTGATCAGCAGCAGCGGAATGAAGAATGCGGGGGTCAACAGAAGGAAATACCAAACAATCTCGCTAGCAAGCACATTCTCATCCACCGCCCCCTGCGCCGCGCGGACCACGTCGCACACGAAGGCAAGGCCCAGCAACGCGCACAGAACGCGCCGTTCCTCCATGTAGAAGGTCCACAGATCGAGACCTTCCGGCGGCACTTCATCGGGCAGCACGGAATAGGCAAACAGAGCCAGCAGGCCCGGCACCGAAAGGACGCCAAGAAGCTCCATCATGGTGATATCGGTGACGTCGAATTCCCACCACAATGAGAAAAACTCGGAGATCACGGCTATCGTTGCGAGCAGCGCCATCATCAGCGGCAAGGGATGCCACGTCACCCGCTTGCGGGCGCGGATCAGCCGGTGAAGACTGTTGATCAGGTCGGCAATCGCCACCGCCAGAACGATGATGACGAAGGACGAGAGATAGGTAAAGAATTCCGTCTGCCCCATAGCAGCCCCCCAAATTCCCGACCCTGACCACCGTCACTCGCAGACATCCCCGCCAATGCCAAGTGCCTGGCTGCGCCCGAATTGTGTGCTGCGACAGAGCAGAATGAACCTTTTCCCTTGCGCCTGCGACCATGGCGTGGAGTCATCGGACTTCTGTGGGGGCGGACAATTGGGAAAGCACACTTCCCGCCCCTTCGATCGCAACTGAAAAGGGGACATATCATGCGGAATTTCTATCTTGCGGGCGCGGCGGGAACCGCCATCGTCATGGCACTGGCATCGGCACCGGCGAGCGCTGCCGAATGCACACTGGACACCGATACAGCAGCGGCGGACGAGACTGCGAGCCTCGATACTTTCACGCAGAGTGACTGCGAGGAAGAGAGCCCTGAAGATACTGGCGCGCAAACCGGCGCAAATGACACCGCCCTCCCCTTGTCCATCGACACAATCACCGCGCCGGATCTGACCGGTCGGGAGGAACAACCGCAGGGCACCGGCGCCGCGTGTGTCGCGGGAACCGGCTCGGACTCGCTGGAATGCGGCACCGCATCGGCCACGGGCGGAGCAAATGGCGCTACCGCCATCGGCGTGAACGCCGCTGCCAGCGGGCCAAGTGCAACAGCTCTGGGCAACACCGCATCGGCCTTTGGTGACAACTCCACTTCCCTGGGAGCAGGATCAGTCACCCTGTCCTCCGAGGGAACCGCCGTGGGTGCTTACGCCCGGGCCACTGCTCTGGGCGGCGTGGCACTGGGTACGCGCGCTGAATCCACCGGTCTTCGAGCCATCGCCATCGGTGTAGATGCCACCGATGCGAGTGATCTGGGTGCCAACGCCACGGGCAGCGACGCGATTGCGATTGGCACGGATTCGCTGGCTTCGGGACAGGAAAGCATTGCCATCGGGCGCGAGGCAAGCAGCACGGAAACACGCGCCATCTCACAGGGATTCAGGGCTTCGGTCACATCCCCCGGCGCTGTGGCCATCGGCGAGGTTTCCTCGGTCGGCATCGGCGCAACCAATTCTGTCGCACTGGGGGCCGGAGCGACCGTCAGTGACAACGCCTTCAACGCCGTGGCACTCGGCTCCTCGTCTGTGGCTGGCGAGTCGGACACCATCTCTGTCGGTTCGTCTGGCAGCGAGCGCCGGATCGTGAATGTGGCGACCGGCACGGCCAATACCGATGCGGTCAATGTCGCACAGCTCAATGCAGCGGTCAGCGGAGCGAGCGATCCCTATGTCGATGTGAACAGCACCGGCGGCGCGGCGAACGCTTCCAGCGATGACGCCATCGCCATCGGCGAAGAGGCAACAGCGAACAATATCGGCAGTATCGCAATTGGCGCCGATGACGGCGACGTCGACACGCTCGGAGCGCAGGCCGGAGGTTTCCGCGCCATTGCCATCGGCACCGATGCAGGCGCCGCCGGCAACAACAGCGTTGCGATCGGCCGCGGTGCCCTCACCCAGACATTCGATACCGTCGCCGTAGGCATTGCCGCTTCTGCAACGTCGGGAGGCGCGGTGGCTCTGGGCGGCAATGCGACCGCTTCGGGTGACTACGGTTCGAGCCTCGGTTTCGCAGCCTCGAACCAGGCGATACGCGGCCTCGCACTCGGCTCGTCCACCGTCATCAATTCGGGTGCGACCCGCTCGGCAGCCATCGGCTCGCAGGCGGTGGTGAACGCAAGTGTCACCGATGCGGTTGCGCTGGGTGCAGCCTCGGTGGCCTCGGAATCGAACACCATCTCGGTCGGTTCGTCGGGCAGCGAGCGACGAATCGTCAATGTTGCGCAGGCTACCTCGGGGACCGATGCAGTCAATCTCGACCAGCTCAACGCGGCGGTCGGAGGAGCCAGCGACCCCCTCTTTTCGGCTGAAGGTGCCGGGACTGCTAACTCGACTGGTTCGCTCTCAGTCGCAATCGGCAATGATGCCAACGCCACCCAGCTGGGTGCCATCGCCATTGGTGCGGACGATTTCGACACCAATACCGGGGGCGCACAGGCGACCGGCTCGCGCGCCATCGCCATCGGCGCTGATGCGACGGCGACCAAAGCATGGGCTGTCTCGCTAGGCGTTGGAGCAATTTCGATCGGCGAAGAAGCAATTGCCATCGGATTGTATTCGTTTGCCGAGAACTTTCAAGCGATTGCGCTTGGAGACAGGACTCAGGCCCGAGGGAATGGGGCGCTTGCGCTCGGGAGTTTTTCGGTCGTGCGCGCTAGCGCTGGTATTGGCCTCGGCATGAATACTAGCGTAGGTCCGGGGGCCTCGAGTTCGATTGCAATCGGAGTGTCTGCGCGCGTAAACTCAAATATCACCGATGCGGTTGCACTGGGTGCGTCCTCGGTCGCCTCGGAATCGAACACCGTCTCCTTCGGCAGTTCCGGCAATGAGCGGCGCCTTGTCAATGTTGCGGATGCGGTGGATACCACCGATGCGGTCAATCTCGGCCAGCTTAACGCGGCGGTTGCCGGGGCAGGCAATCCCTATCTGCTGGTCAATTCGTCCGGTGCATTGCCGACCGCATCGGGATCCAATGGCATAGCACTTGGTGAATCTGCCAATGCAGCAGGACCTAGCAGCGTCGCCATCGGACAATCCTCTACCAGTCCAGGCAGTATTTCCGTGGGGATCGGACCGCTAGCGCGCGCCTTCGGCCAAGGCGCAGTCAGCATTGGGTATTTCTCTTCAGCAGGCGGTGCAGGGGATTTCGCAACTGCCGTTGGCTTCGAGGCAGGCGCTTCGCAAGCCTACTCCACCGCCTTGGGCGCCAATGCGAGAGCCAATGGCGTGCGTTCGGTTGCGATCGGCGGAGACGGTCCGGATGGGTCAGCCATTGGAGCCTCTGCAACCGCTACCGACGCTATTGCTCTTGGAGCGGACTCATTGGCCACGGCAACCAACTCTGTCGCGATCGGGACGGAATCCGTAGCCAACATTGCGAACACCGTCTCCTTCGGCAGTTCCGGCAATGAACGCCGTCTAGTCAATGTCGCGCAAGCGACGGCCGGCACGGATGCGGTCAATCTCGACCAGCTCAATGCAGCCATCGGAGGCCTGTCGGGCGGCGGGTCTGTCTATCTGGCGGTCAACAGCGCTGCGACCGCGGCTGCGGCGGTGGGGGTTGATTCCACCTCGCTCGGCCCGGTCACCGATGCCACCGGTGACGAGTCCACAGCGGTCGGCTTCCGCGCCAGTGCGGGCGCGCTTCGTTCCTCGGCCTTTGGCCGTGCCGCCGATGCCGGGGCGGACAATGCAACCGCTGTGGGCAGCAGCGCGAATGCCAGCGGCATCGGGGCAAGCGCCTTTGGCCAATCATCGAAGGCTATCGGCAATCGCTCCACCGCCGCAGGCCGCCTGGCTAGCGCGGGAGGCGCCGATTCGACCGCTCTCGGCCACCGTACGGACGCGAGCGGCATCCGGTCGACCGCCATCGGCAACCTTGCCGTCGCCTCGCAAACCAGCACGACCGCCGTGGGGGACGGGGCCAATGCAAACTTCGCCCGCAGTCTGGCCATCGGCTTTGGTGCTGCCAGCACGGGGGCAGACAATGTCTCCATCGGCAACACCAATGCGACGTATAATCTGGCGGGCCTCGCCGCGCCTTCGACGGGCACTTTTGTGCTGACCATCGACCAGAACGGCCGACTGGCCACTGTCGACAGCGCAAGTCTCTCTGGCGTCGGTTCGTTGGATGCATCGCAGCTGGCCAGTGCCCCGCTGGGGGCGGGTGCTGCTTGTGTGAACGGTGCGGGCTCGGGAACGCTGGAATGCGGCGCCGGGTCCACCACAGGGACCGCAACCGACGCGACCGCCATCGGTACCAATAGCGAAGCGACTGTGATCGGTTCCATAGCGCTTGGTGCAGGTGCAAAAGCAACGGCAGGCTTTCAATCCATCGCGATAGGTGCAGGGGCAGACGCCTCCGGTTCGAGCGCGATCGTGCTCGGTCAAGGTTCGATGGCCACAGGCAGAGACGCCTTGGCTATCGGTCGCTCTACCACTGCCGCGGGCGAGGACTCGATTGCCATCGGCGAAGGGTCAGCGGCCACGGGTGCCTTTTCAACAGTGGTCGGAGACGCGTCTGGCGCCACCGCCGACGGAGCCACCGCTCTGGGGAGCCGGGTCGCCGCAACCGGCGTTCGCTCCATCGCCATTGGTGGTCTCGAACGGCTGGACACGCCGGGTCTCGGGGCAACTGCATCGGCACAGGATACGCTGGCCATCGGGGCCTATTCGCAGGCCACGCAGGCCAATGCCATGGCCATCGGGGCTGATAGCGATGGCGATATGACGGGCGCGATTGCCACCGGAACGGCGGCGATTGCGTTTGGTACTGATGCGGAATCCACCCAGTCCAATGCGTTGGCAGTAGGTGCCAGAACCTCGGCGACCGGCGCAGATGCATCGGCCGTCGGTTTCCGCAGCGTTGCATCAGCGGATGGCGCATCAGCATTTGGCCGCGCTGCAACGGCCTCGGGGCTGAACTCTGCAGCTGTCGGGAATGGTGCGTCGGCATCGGGCGGCGGCGCCAGTGCGTTCGGTAATGCTGCACGGGCCAGTGCCAACCGGTCGACCGCTGTCGGCCGGGCTGCCCGCGCCACCAACGCGGATGCAACGGCAGTCGGCCAGCAAGCCGTGGCCTCTGGCCCCCGAAGCACCGCCATCGGTAACGGGGCAACAGCGACCTTCGCCAATTCGACCGCGATCGGCCATCAGGCGGCGACTACCCGGTCCAATCAGGTGGTCCTCGGCGGAGCCAATTCCTCCGTCGTGGTGGCGGATATCGATGCGAGCACGGCGCAGCAGGTAGGCCCGGTCGATGTCGTCACCATTGACGCCACCGGCACTTTGGGACGGCAGGCTGCGGCGAGCGTGAGCCAGCTCAACTCTGTCACTGCATCGATCGACCATATCTCCGCTGTCACCGACGCGCAGTTCAGTGCGCTGACCGGACGTGTCGGCGGGCTGGAGGCTGGCCTTGCCAACGTCAATTTCCGGCTCGACGAACTGGACCAGAGCACCAGCGGCGGGATCGCGGCGGCGATGGCGATGGGTCAGGGCAAGATCGTACCCGACTCCGGCATCTCGATGACGGTCGCAGCTGCAACCTATGGCGGCGAGCACGCCTTCGCCGGCTCGCTTACCGGCAAGGTGGCGGAGAAAACCTATGTCTCCGCAGGCGTCAGCGGCAGCACGGGTGACGGCCGCGTAGGCGGCACAGTGTCTGCGACCTTCGGGTTCTAGGCGCTGGGTATATAGCGTAGGGCGCAGGGTGCCGGTATCTATCACCGGCACCCCGCAGCAAGGTCCACGAAATGGATTTGGCGGAGTTAGTCGGAAGTGCTTCTGACCAACTCCGCGTCCTTGCGTGCGGCTTTCACCGAGCATCCATAGGTGGAATTATTTGTGCCAGCTCTGCCGATGAGTGCATGTCTTGCAGCCGCCGCGCGAAGTTCCGGGTGCCACATAGGCGGTACAGCTACACCCGGACTTTGTGCAAGCGCCGCTGCCGTAGTTAATTGTCACATCGTCGTTTGGAGTATTCTCTTCGGTCATCATCGGTTCTCCCTTCCATAGGACGACCCGCAATACTGTGAGGTTTCTTATAAGAAACCGACCTCGTTTCAGTATTGCAGTATGAGAATTACCAGATTCAGTTCGGAAAGCAAAGCCGCTTCGATTTGCCAACAATCTATGATTGCAACCATCTCTTGCCACTGAAATTTTTTGCAGTGGTAATCAGCTCAACGCCAAATCATTGCAAACTGGCGAGATTGGCAACCCCTTGGATTTGAGACAACTTTTTTGCTGCCGGTTGATTGACATGGCTGTTTAGCGAGAGCAAATCGTGCCCCAGGGGGCGGGTAAATACCGAAGAAAATCGGGTCGCATACAGGCCTGTCCCACAACATTGTCGAACGACAACCAACTGTTTGGACACAGGGGATATCTGTATGCGTACTCGTTATCTGGGCGGCGTTGCCTCCGCCGCACTCGCTCTTGGCATGGTTTCCGCACCGGCGCAGGCTAATCCGCAAGCTGCCGAGTGCACCGCCGATCAAGACGCGGCCCTCACCACTACCGCACCGGATAGCGAGCAGGACTGCGCCGAGGACGGCAGCACACTCGTTACCGATACGTTGGGCGATGTGGGCGCCACTACGCTGATTGCAGGCACTGCAGATATTACGGCAAGGCAAGAAGAATTCGCGCCGGTTGACGAGCCGCAGGGTGCAGCAGCAACCTGCGAAGAAAGCACAGGCCTGGAATGCGGCACCGGGTCTTCAACGACCAATGCGACAGACACGGCCATCGGTATCAACGCCACAGCAACGGGCGGCGAGGCGACGGCTGTGGGCGAAGACGCCATCGCGTCGGGGAACCAATCCAGTGCCTTCGGAGAGGGTTCGCAGGCCACCGGATTACGTGGCGCCGCTTTTGGTGAGGACAGCCGCGCCATCGCCACTTCGACAACGGCGCTGGGGAATCAATCGTCCGCGACCCAGAACGAATCCGTAGCGGTTGGCTATGCCTCTCTCGCCAGTGCTGACAACGCCCTCGCGGTTGGCACACAGACTACGGCCTCCGGTGCGGGATCCGTCGCTATCGGCGGTGACGGCGGTGATGGAAATGGTTTGGGGGCTTCGGCCACTGGCGTCAACGCGCTCGCCATCGGGTCAGATTCGCAAGCAGCGGGAACCAGCGGCGTTGCGGTGGGCACAGGCAGCAGCGCCGGTTTCAATGACGGCATCGCCATCGGGCGTGCCGCCAATGCAGGCTCTACCGCAACAGTCTCCATCGGCGCGGGCAGCAGCGCCACGGCGAACCGGGCAACCGTTGTGGGCGATGCTTCCTCGGCCGGCGACACGGCCACCGTCATCGGTTCGTCGTCTTCCGCAACCGGGACCGGGGCAACGGCGGTCGGGGCCAGCACTTCGGCATTGGGCGCGTTTTCCTTTGTGGGCGGGGCTGGATCATCGGCAACCGGCGAATCAGGTGTCGCGATCGGCAGTGTAGCTCAGGCTCAGCAATCCAATTCGGTCGCGATCGGCACCATGGCCGTCGGTGGAGCCTTCGGCACGGTTGCGGTGGGTAATGTTGCCAATGCCGGGGGCAATGGAGCGGTGAGTATCGGGGGCGCCTCTTCTGCCTCAGGCTCGGCCAGCGCGGCTCTCGGTAACAATGCCAACGCAACGGCCATTTTCGCGACCTCCATTGGCGGGGACTCGGATGCCACACAGGCCGGCGCGACCAGTGTGGGCTTCAATGCGCAGTCCACTGGCGCGACTTCGACCGCGCTTGGCTTCTTCGCGGCGGCATCGGGAGACTCTGACTTGGCTGTCGGCAACGCTGCCGTGGCCAGCGGAGGCGGCAGTGTCGCGCTGGGCCTTTCAAGCAATTCGACCTCGACCGAAACCACAGCTGTCGGCACCGAAAGCGACGCTACCGCGGCCAGCGCCTCCGCACTTGGATATCGCGCTCAGGCGACGGGTGTGCGCTCGATTGCTATCGGCGCGGAAGGCGCGGACGCCAATATCGTCGGCGCAGAAGCCAGCGGCGCCGATGCCATCGCCATCGGCACCGATGCGAGCGCGAGTGAAGCAGACGCAGTGGCATTGGGAGCAGGTGCAGCGATTGCAGCTGCGGCCACCAATTCGGTCGCTCTGGGCGCAGGATCCATCGCCGGCGACGCGAACACCGTGTCGGTCGGCGCATCGGGCAGCGAGCGCCGCATCACCAATGTTGCCACAGCTACGGCAGGCACCGATGCGGTCAACCTGACCCAGCTCAACGCCGCTGTTGCAGCTGCCGGTGACCCATACTTTGCCAGCAATTTCGGCGGAGCCGGCGCGGATGCGACGGGAGCCGATTCCATCGCCGTGGGCGAGGAAGCAGACGCCACGGGCATCGCCTCGATCGCCATCGGCGGGGACGGCGGCGATGCCGATACGGTCGGCGCCCAAGCGACCTCCGATGGCAACGTTGCGTTGGGCACAGATGCCGTTGCCAGCGGTACCTTCAGCACGGCGCTGGGCAGTGGATCGCAGGCCATCGGCAATTTCACCACCGCTTCTGGCGCTGGCGCAGTCGCATCGGCAGACAACGCACTGGCCTTTGGCGTGCTCGCCAATTCCTCCGCCATTGCGGCATCAGCGGTTGGCAACAGCGCCACTGCCGCGGGCATATCTTCGTCGGCCTTCGGCGCGGATGCCAGCGCGGGCGGCAGCGGCTCGGTCGCTTTGGGCCAGGCCTCCGGCGCAGCAGGTGCAGGTGCCATTGCCGTGGGCCAGCTATCCGATGCAACGGCTGACGGCTCTGTCTCGATTGGCGGTGACGGCGTCGATGCCGATACCGATGGAGCGCAGGCGACAGGTGTTCGCGCTGTCGCCATCGGCGCTGATGCGGCAGCGAGCGATGCTTTCGCCGTCGCTCTGGGCGTTGGCAGTTCGGCGAGCGCCAACAGCGCTGTAGCGATAGGCGGATCGAGCAGCGCCGCCGGTATTGCCGGCACTGCGGCCGGTCTGTTCAGCTCCGCTGGCGGGGCTTCCAGTTCGGCCTATGGCAACAATGCCAGCGCCGCCGGAGCCAATTCAGTGGCTGTGGGCGCGGCATCCAGCGTCGTCGCTGCCGCTTCGGACGCGGTCGCTCTGGGTTCCAACTCGGTCGCAAGCGAGAGCAACACCGTCTCTGTCGGCAGCAGCGGCAGCGAGCGGAGGATCGTCAATGTTGCCACCGCCACGGCGGGCACAGACGCGGTCAATCTGGCGCAGCTAAACTCTGCTGTTGCCGGGGCAAGCGATCCGCTGTTTGACGCAGACGGAATGGGCAGCGCGAATGCGAGTGGCAGCAACGCGATTGCCATCGGCAGCGAGTCCGATGCCACGGGCGACCGGTCCATCGCCATCGGCGGAGACGGAACGGATGCCGATGCATTGGGCGCACAAGCGACCGTCTTCGGCGCTACGGCTATCGGGACGGATGCCCTTGCCACGGGTAGCGGTGCGACGGCTCTGGGCGAGCTGGCGGTGGCGGCAACGCAAGGTAGCTTGGCTCTTGGCCAGCGTGCATCGGCACAGGGGTTCAACTCTATCGCGATTGGCGCGCTGTCCTCGGCGCAGCAGAACTTCAGCGTCGCCATCGGCACCAATGCGGAGACGACACAGGCCAATGCCACGGCGCTGGGCTGGGCTGCTGGCGCAAGGGGAACCGGCGCGACAGCGCTGGGATATGCTTCGGGCGCGTCGGGCACCAATGGTGTCGCAGTCGGCTTCAATGCCAATGTCAGCTCCATCGCGCCGGGCGGCGTCGCAGTCGGCGCAAATGCCGCTGCGGGCAATGCCGGCTCCATTGCCATTGGCGAAAACGCAACCGCGCCCAGCATAAATTCGCTGGCGCTTGGCCAGAATGCCAATGCCGGTGTGAACGAGACGATCGCGATCGGCGGCGATGGCGACGATGGCGACACGCTTGGCGCGCAGGCCACCTCGCCCGATGCCCTCGCCCTCGGCATCGACGCAGTGGCCTCCGATGATGGAGCGACGGCCCTCGGCGAAGGAGCGATGGCCACAGCCACCAACGCGGTGGCTCTGGGCAAGGGCTCGCTGGCTGACGTAGCAAGCACAGTCTCGGTCGGCGCGGTCGGGAGTGAGCGGCGGATCACCAATGTGGCCGCTGGTACGGGCGGCAACGATGCCGTGAATGTTACCCAGCTCAACAGCGCGATTGCCGGAGTAACGCCGGGCTCGATCTATCTGTCGGTCAATAGCGGCGGTGCAGCGGCCTCCTCGGTCGGCCTCAACGCAACAGCGGTGGGTCCGGTGACGCAGGCCGGTGGCAGTCAGGCAACCGCAGTCGGTTTCCGCAGCGAAGCCAATGCGGATAACGCCGCAGCCTTTGGCCGTGCCGCGATTGCCTCGGGTCTCAGCTCCACTGCGGTGGGCAGCAGCGCCAACGCCGCGGGGACCGGGGCCAGCGCCTTTGGTCTGGTGGCCGATGCGAGCGGCAACCGCGCGACGGCTGTCGGGCGGCTTGCCTCGGCAGCGGGTGCGGACTCGACCGCAGTCGGCCAGCGGGCGAGCGCTGCGGGTGTGCGGGCAACCGCCATCGGCAATCTGGCAGTCGCCTCGCAGACCAGTTCCTCGGCCATCGGTGACGGAGCGCAGGCGAACTTCGCCCGCAGCCTTGCCATCGGTTTCGGCACGGTCAGCACCGGGGCGGACAATGTCAGCATCGGCAATACCAGCGCGACATATAATCTCGCAGGACTCGCCGCACCGAGCGCAGGCACCTTCGTGCTGACCATCGACCAGAATGGACGGCTGGCAACGGTAGACAGCGCGAGCCTTTCGGGCACGGGCAATTTCTCCAGCTCGGCGCAATTCGCCAACGCTCCGCAAGGGGCGGGCGCGGCTTGCGAGCAAAGTTCGGGGCTGGAATGCGGCGGCGGTTCGACCACCGGCGACAGTCTTGCAACGGCGCTGGGGATCAACGCCGCCGCATCGGGGATCAACGGCGCAACAGCCGTGGGCCGAAATGCGCAGGCCACGGGCGATGCAGCCACTGCCCTTGGTGAGAACTCGCTTGCCGCCGGTCCGGAGAGCGTCGCAATCGGCGAAGATTCCGATGCCGCAGGGCAAGGCGCAACTGCGCTGGGTAGCGGAGCCAATGCCAATGGTGTCGGTGCTCTCGCGCTGGGTGGAGATATCCTGTCCGGTGGTAGCATCGACGCCGCCGCTGCGACGGGCTCTTACGCCATGGCCATCGGAAGCACGTCGGTTGCGTCGGGCAACGATACCCTTGCGGTCGGCAGGAACAGCCTCGCCGACGCGACCGGCGCAATCTCTATCGGTGCCAATTCTTCGGCGACCGGAAGTTTCTCGATCGCCATTGGCAGCGGCAATAGCACTCCGCCCGCCGCATCAGGCACCGGCGCAATTGCCATCGGAAACAACGCGTCCTCGACGGGAGAGCGGTCGATGGCTTTGGGTTCGTCCACGAACGCTGATGGAACCGACAGCCTGGCTTTAGGCCGGAATGCTAGCGCGACAGCAAATTTCTCGACTGCCATCGGGCTCAACGCCGGAGCACTGGGTGTCAGCAGCTTTGCAGCCGGGGAAGGTTCCCTCGTGACCGCCGACGGCGTGGAAGCCACAGCCGTCGGCTTCGGTTCCGAGGCAAGCGCGTCCGGCGCTTCGGCATTCGGTCGGACTGCAACCGCAAGCGGGACCAACGCAACAGCGCTCGGCAACGGAGCCACTGCTGCAGGCGGAGGATCGGCAGCCGTGGGCACGGGCGCCCTCGCCTCATCCAACAGGTCCACTGCCGTGGGACGCGGTTCGCGGGCGCTGAATGCCGACACAACGGCATTGGGCCACCAGGCGAACGCTTCGGCTCCGCGATCGACTGCCATCGGCAACGGCGCGACGGCCGCCTTCACCAACTCGACAGCCATCGGCCATCAGGCGGCAACAACGCGGTCGAATCAGGTGGTTCTCGGCGGGGCCAACTCCTCCGTCGTCGTCGCCGACATCGACGCGAGCACGGCGCAGCAGGTCGGGCCGGTCGATGTGGTGACGATCGATGCCACCGGCACGCTGGGACGGCAGGCGGCGGCCAGCATGAGCCAGCTCAACTCTGTCTCGGCGTCAATCGACCACATTGCGGCAGTCTCCGATGCGCAGTTCAATGCCCTGACCGGCCGGGTCGGTTCGCTGGAAGCGGGGATCTCGAACCTCAACTTCCGGCTCGACGATCTGGACCAGCGGATGAGCGGCGGGATCGCGGCGGCGGCGGCTCTGGGCAGCGCGATTGCGATGCCGGACAAGACCTTCACCATCGGCGGCAACATCGCGACCTATAACGGGCAGCAGGGCTATGCGGCCTCGATCACTGGCCGCCTGACCGACAACTTTGCCATTGGCGCAGGCGTTGCCGGCAACAGCGGCGACGGTGAAGTGGTCGCGCAGGCCGGGTTCGCGGTCGGGTTCTAAACTGCTCGAGATCAGAACAAGGGGCGTGGCCGGGAAATCGGCTGCGCCCCTTTTCTTATATGGGTGCAGCTGGGACCTAACCGCCTCAATTGGTTACTAGCTTTGACAGTGCGCGCCTGAGTGGGCAACGTCGCGCGCAACCGGAGAGAGCCGTCAAGGATTTCCCCGGGTCGCAGACGTCTCTCCCTGGGTTCGGAACCCATCGGGAGAAAAATAATTATGCGTAATCAACTGCTTATCAGTGCGGCCAGCGCCGCTGTGTCCATCGCGCTCGCGTCCAGCCCGGCCTCTGGCCAAGAATCGCAAGCCGAATGCCCTGCTGCCGCCAGCGCAGAGGCAACGCTGCTGGCCCTGACGGACGAGGCTCGCGCAGTGGATTGCGCCACCAGCGCATTGGGCATCGAGCAAATTTCCGCTGCTCAGCGCCCTGTATTGCTCTCGACCTATGCGGGGAGCAGTCCGACCGGCAGTATCGCGGCTCTTAAGGCGCGGCGAGAGATGACTCTGGACAATGCCCCCAGCGTAATTTTCGACGCCCCGCAAGGGGCGGGCGCAGGATGTATCAATGGTACGGGAACCAATTCTCTTGAGTGCGGCTCAGGTTCCAATACTGGCTCATTTGGCAATGCCACCGCGGTCGGGGCGCTTGCTCAGGCTTTCAATACCAACACAACCGCAGTTGGCGCGCAGGCGAACGCAGGGCAAGACGGTGCGACTGCGTTAGGGAGCAACGCAGTGGCATCCGGAGCGAATTCGACTGCTCTGGGCAGGGATTCGTTTGCCGGAGATCAAGCAGTCGCAGCGGGTTATTCCACCATCGCCGCTTACGCATCAGTCGCGCTGGGAGGGTCGGCACGGGCTCTAGGGGACATATCAGTCGCGATAGGGTCACTGGCATCAGCGTCAGGGCTCCAATCATTGGCCGTAGGTGGAGATAGTGTAGCTTCGGGGGTTGATGCGGCGGCATCCGGTTATGGAGCTCAGGCTAGCGGCGATCAGAGTACAGCCACCGGTGCTTTGAGCAGGGGTAGCGCAGCAGGAGCGACAGCGACCGGGCATAGTGCTGAGGCTTTGGGTGAATTCAGCACGGCCAATGGTTTCGACAGCAATGCAGCCGGAGAAAACGCAACGGCCATCGGCGGATTCGCTCAGGCTCTGGGCTTACAAAGCACTGCCATTGGTCTCAGCAGCAATGCCGGCAGCACGGGTGCGACGGCTACCGGGGCGTTCGCTCAAGCCCAAGGCGTAGCAAGTACGGCCACTGGTGGTATCAGCAATGCGGCCGCAGATAGCTCAACAGCTACCGGGGCGCTTGCTGACGCTTTGGGTGCACAAAGCACGGCCACTGGTTTCGACAGCAATGCAGCTGCAGTTAGCTCAACAGCTACCGGGGCGCTTGCTGACGCTTTGGGTGCACAAAGCACGGCCACTGGTTTCGACAGCAATGCAG
>CANLLZ010000002.1 GCA_947492235.1 uncultured Altererythrobacter sp.
CTCAACAGCTACCGGGGCGCTTGCTGACGCTTTGGGTGCACAAAGCACGGCCACTGGTTTCGACAGCAATGCAGCTGAACAGGACTCGACGGCCACCGGGGCGCTCGCCCAAGCTCAAGGAGTGCAAAGCACGGCCACTGGCGTCGGCAGCAATGCAGCCGCGGGCGGCTCGACAGCTACCGGAGCGCTCGCTCAGGCTCTGAGCGGATCAAGCACAGCCACTGGTGTCAGCAGCAATGCCGGCAACACGGGTGCGACGGCTACGGGGGTTAACTCTGCAGCCACCGGTAGTCAGAGCACTGCCACAGGTTTGAACAGCGTGGCCAGCGCCCTTGGCTCCACGTCCACCGGACGTTCTGCCCAAGCCATAGGCAATGGGAGTACGGCAACCGGTGGCTTCAGCATTGCCAGCGGGTTGAATGCGACAGCCGCCGGGAATTTTGCCCAGGCCACGGGCTTTTACGCAACTGCGACAGGTTCATTCAGCAATGCTGCCGGCAATGGCGCAATCGCTTATGGCGCGCAGGCCACCACGGTGAATGCTGCCGGCCAAACCAATGGCAACATCGCAATTGGCAGTTCCGACAATCTTGTTGCTGCAAGTGGTTCGACGGGCACGCCAACCACCGCCAATGGCGGCAACTCCATCGCATTGGGTACGGCCACTCAAGCCACCGGCGCGGGCGCGATTGCAATCGGTGGTGATGGCGCGGACACGGGCGTCGCAGGTGCCGAAGCGACGGCTGAAAATGCACTGGCCGTTGGCGTGGATACGGTCGCGGCTGGAACCAGCAGTTCTGTCTTCGGACATTTGGCCAATGTCGGTGCGGCTGGCGTAGAAGCCACAGCCGTTGGTTTCCAATCCAGCGCGACTGCTCTCAGAGCCTCCGCCTTTGGTCGTAATTCGCTGGCCACCGGAGCGAACACCACCGCCGTCGGCAGCGGCGCGCAAGCGACCGGCGGCGGGGCGTCGGCATTCGGTCTGGCCGCGCGGGCGACGGCCAATCGCGCCACAACGGTCGGCCGAGCTTCCACCGCGAGCAATGCCGATACTGTGGCTGTCGGACATGCAGCAACAGCTAGCGGCAACCGCGCAACCGCCATCGGCAATGCGGCCCTCGCCGCGCAGACCAGCACCACCGCCATCGGTGACGGAGCGCAGGCAAATTTCGCCCGCAGCCTCGCCATCGGGTTCGGCACGGTCAGCACCGGGGCGGACAACGTTTCCATCGGCAACACCAGCGCGACCTATAATCTCGCAGGCCTCGCCGCGCCGACGGCGGGTACTTTTGTGCTGACTATTGACCAGAACGGGCGGCTGGCGACGGTGGCGAGCAGCAGCCTTTCGGGAACTGGCGGCTTTGCAGCGTCCCCCGGCTTCATCGACTCGCCTTTCGGAGCGGGCGCAGCCTGCGAGCAGAGCACAGGCCTCGAATGCGGCGCTGGCTCTTCTACCGGCGACGGCAGTGCAACCGCCATTGGCATCGGGGCCATTGCTTCGGGAGTGAACGGCGCAACGGCGGTTGGCGAGAACGCCCAGGCCACCGGCGAGGCAGCCACAGCGCTGGGTGAGAATTCCCTCGCAGCCGGTCTGGAGAGCGTGGCTATTGGCGAAGATTCCGATGCCGACGGACAGGGGGCAACGGCGCTGGGCAGCGGCGCCAATGCCAATGGCCGGGGCGCACTGGCTGTGGGCGGCGACAATCTCGTCGGCGGCGCAATCGCGGCGGCGAATGCCAATGGTATCTGGACTACCGCAATCGGCAGCTCCGCAGTCGCGACTGCAAGCCAAAGTACGGCTGTGGGGGCATTTGCCAATGCCAGCGGAGAGGACTCGCTCGCCGTCGGCGGGGGTTTCAGTTCTGCCAACGCCGCTCAGGCAACCGGCAGGAACAGCGTGGCCATTGGCAACGCCTCCGATGCATCGGGGCCTAGTTCAACCGCTATCGGCCATTCGGCCGACGCGACCCAATTGGGTGCAGTTGCACTCGGTTCTTCTGCATTGGCAGATTTCGAAGGTAGCGTGGCGCTAGGGGCCGGAAGCGATGTCGGCGGAGTGGACGCGATTGCCCTTGGGCGATTCGCCAACGCCGGGCAAAGCGGATCGATTGCCATAGGCGGGGACGGCACAGACGCAGGTTCCGGCGGCGCGCAGGCCGGGGGACTGAACGCCGTCGCGATTGGCACAGATACCAATGCGAGCGGGGCAGATTCGACCGCACTGGGTACCGATGCACAGGCGAGCAACGGCTTTGCGACCGCCTTGGGCAGTGGAGCGATCGCGTCTGGGTCTGGCAGCACGAGCGTCGGGACTTTCTCCAGGGCATTAGGGGAAGCAGGGGTGGCCGTTGGCCGATCTGCCGATGCCCAGTCGGACGGGTCGATCGCGCTGGGAATAAGAGCGGTAGCCAGCAACGTCAGACCATCCTCTTTAGGCGCACGGCTCTTTACAACCGATCCATCCCTTTCTGTGGGTGCTAACAGCCGTGCGCTTGGGGCAGGCTCGATTTCCCTTGGCTCTTACGCGAATGTTTCCGGGGAGAATGACGGTTTTGCTCCGATCGCAAATGCCATCGCCATCGGCAATCGCAGTGACGCTCGCGCTGCCGGTGCGATTGCCATCGGCGGTGACGGATCGGATGGAGGCAATGACGGTGCCCAGGCGACAGGTGCCGGCTCGCTGGCCTTGGGTGCTGATACGAATGCGAGCGGAATCGAATCCTCCGCCGTTGGTTTCGCAAGTGGTGCAAGTGCTGACGGTGCATCCGCCTTCGGGCGCGGTTCATCCGCATCGGGTCAGAACTCGGCCGCAGCGGGCAACGGTGCCAGAGCAACCGGCGGCGGGGCCAGCGCTTTCGGTAACGCAGCCTTTGCTACGGCCAACCGGGCGACGGCCGTTGGTCGCGGCTCACGGGCCACTCGGGCCGATGCAACGGCTGTCGGCCAACAGGCCAATGCTGGAGGTTTTCGCTCCACAGCCGTGGGTAATGGTGCCACGGCCAATTTCACTGACGCAACAGCTATCGGTTCGGGAGCGACCAGCACCCGCTCCAATCAGGTCACTCTGGGCGGTGCCGGTTCTTCCGTCGTGGTTGCCGACATAGATGCCAGCACAGCGCAGCAGGTCGGGCCGGTGGATGTGGTCACCATCGACGCTACCGGCACGCTGGGCCGTCAGGCGGCGGCGAGCATGAGCGCGCTGAACTCTGTCGCATCGTCAGTCGATCACATCGCGGCGGTCACCGATGCGCAGTTCAATGCCCTTACGGGCCGTGTGGTCGGGCTGGAGAACGGCCTTGCCGATGTCCGTTTCCAGCTGGAGGAACTGGACGAGAGCCTGACCGGCGGCATCGCGGCGGCGATGGCCATGGGCAATGCTCCGATCATTCCGGGCAAGAGCGTGTCTGTGTGGGTCAACGCGGCCACCTATGCCGGGGAACAAGGCTTTGCCGGCAGCATCAGCGGGGCCTTGTCGGAAAGCATCTACCTGTCGGCAGGCGTCAGCGGCAGCACCGGCGGGGATGACTGGGGTGCCCGCGTAGGTGTCGGCTTCGGCTTCTGACGAAGAGATAGAGGACGGGGCGCGGGCGACAGGTTGCACGCTCCCCTCCTCGTCGCCCCGTTTTTCCGAGCTCTCCCCTGCCAATTTCCGGTCCCTTCAGGAACGCGCACTAGTTTGGTATAATTGTAACAAAACCCTGAATTCACTTTGACATAGCCGCAACACGCGGCCAATCGTCGCGCCATCTGGAGAGAGCCGTTAAGGATTTCCCCGGGTCGCAGACGTCTCTCCCTGGGATCGGAACCCATCGGGAGGAAAATGAATATGCGTACTCAACTGCTTATCGGTGCGGCCAGCGCCGCGATTGCACTCGCGCTCAGCGCTCAGCCTGTTTCTGCGGCTGAAGATGCCGAATGTCTGGCGCCGGGCGACACGTCTGGCGGGGCAAGCGAATTGACGCTCGAACCTTGCGATGAAGCTTCGGCTGCAGACGAGGGGCAAACAAATATTTCCGGCTCACTCCTGAGCGCTTCAGGCACACTGACAACGCCCGACGGTCCGTTTCAGCGCCCGGGTGACGCATTGGTGCCGGGTGACGTCTATGACGAACCTCAAGGAGCGTCTTCCGCATGTGTGGATGGCGGGGCTGGTAACAACGCCCTTGAATGCGGGGCCGGGTCCGCCACCAATTCAGAAACGGATGCCACTGCGATTGGTGCGTTATCCCAAGCCACTGCGGAATTTGCCACAGCAGTAGGAAACAGTGCGGCGGCCACCGGCATAGAATCCACCGCGATCGGTCAAGGCAGCGTGGCAAGCGCGTTGGAATCAACAGCGCTTGGAAGGTCTGCTTCTGCCACTGGCATCTCGGGAACTGCCATCGGCGTCGATGCTTTCGCATCTGGATTGAACACAGCATCGCTGGGTAAGTCTGCAGGGGCGGCAGGTGATGGTGCGACAGCGATCGGAACTTTTTCTCGTGCCAACGGGCCGTCATCTATAGCGGTGGGGGCCAGCAGTCTCGCTAACAATCCAGCTGCAGTTGCGGTGGGCGCAAGCGCTAATGCCACCAATGAAGGTGCCGTAGCGCTAGGGGCAAACACCGTTGCAAGTGGTATTCTATCAGTATCTGTTGGAGATGGTGCGGATGCCACCAATAACGGTGCCGTAGCGCTAGGGGCAGACGCCGCTGCGAGTGGTGTTCTATCAGTATCCGTTGGAGCTAATGCGAATGCCTCCGGTCAAGGCGGAATTGCGGTAGGGACAAGCGCCGTTGCGAGCGCAACCCAATCATTATCTGTTGGAGATGGTGCGAATGCCAGTGCCCAAGGTACCATTGCGATCGGGAGATTGGCCGACGCGAACGGCAATTTCTCGGTATCCATCGGGCAAGCGTCTCAGGCCGACGCCGAAGCTGCAACTGCACTAGGGGTCAATTCCGTTGCGAGCGTCCGTTTGTCTACCGCCTTGGGAGTACAAGCGTCAGCACTGGCTGAAACAGCTGTTGCGGTGGGTTTCGATTCAGCCGCATCCGGCTTCGGTGCAGTCGCCGTAGGTTCAGTTGCATCTGCGACGGGCCATAGCGGAATCTCGATCGGCAGAGACGTTGTGAACAACTTCGCCAATGGCATCGCCATCGGGACTGTCACGAGCCTCGGCGGGCTCGATTCAATTGCAGTAGGCCTCAACAGCAGCACCGGCGCGGATGGGGCAGCAGCCTTTGGCAGAAACGCCTCGGCATCGGCACTCAATACGGTGGCCATCGGCTCAGGAAGCACCGCCAGCGCGGCAGAAGCAATTGCAATCGGAACCTCCAGTCTGGCTAACGGGGCCGACAGCGTGGCGGCCGGGCGTGCAAGCAGAGCATCCGGTACTTCGGGCATCGCCACCGGGTTGGACAGCATCGCCGACGGGAACTTGAGCACGGCCATAGGAGCTCAGACCCGCGCCTTCGGCACTGGCGCGATTGCCTTCGGCGCGCACGCTACAACGTACAACGCCGTGGGGACGACCGATGGCAATATCGCTATCGGCAGTCAGGCCGGCGGCATCAAAACCACCGCCAATGGCGGCAACTCCATCGCATTGGGTACGGCAACTCAAGCCACCGGCGCGGGCGCGATTGCTATCGGTGGTGATGGCGCGGACACGGGCGTCGAAGGTGCCGAAGCGACGGCTGAGAACGCGCTGGCCGTTGGCGTGGATACGGTCGCGGCTGGCACCAGCAGCTCTGTCTTCGGGCATTTGGCCAATGTCGGTGCGGCTGGCGTAGAAGCCACAGCCGTTGGTTTCCAATCCAGCGCGACTGCTCTCAGAGCGTCCGCCTTTGGTCGTAACTCGCTGGCCACCGGCGCGAACACCACCGCCGTCGGCAGCGGCGCGCAGGCAACCGGCGGCGGGGCCTCTGCGTTCGGTCTGGCCGCGCGGGCGACGGCCAATCGCGCCACAACGGTCGGCCGAGCTTCCACCGCCAGCAATGCCGATACTGTGGCTGTTGGCCATCAGGCGACCGCCAGCGGTGTGCGCTCCACCGCCATCGGCAATGCGGCCCTCGCCGCTCAAACCAGCACCACCGCCATCGGTGACGGAGCGCAGGCAAATTTCGCCCGCAGCCTCGCCATCGGGTTTGGCGCCGCAAGCACCGGGTCGGACAATGTCAGTATCGGCAACAGCGCTGCGACCTATAATCTCGCAGGTCTTGCTGCACCGACCGCGGGCACCTTCGTGCTGACCATTGATCAGAACGGACGGCTGGCGACGGTGGCGAGTTCAAGCCTGTCTGGCAGTGGCAGCCTCGACGCTCGCCAGTTTGCAAGCGCCCCGCAAGGCGCGGGTGCTGGCTGCGTTAGCGGACCGCAGAGCACTTCGCTCGAATGTGGCGCTAATTCGACCACTGGCACAGCCAACGCCTCAACAGCAGTCGGCACCCAAAGCGAAGCCACTGCGGACCAGACGTCGGCTTTCGGCCGCTTCGCACGGGCCAATGGCGCCGAAGCGACCGCCATTGGTTACAATGCAATAGCCACGGGCGCCGGGGCAACGGTGCTGGGAGAAAGCGCGTTTGCATCCGCGATTGACGGTATTGCTGTTGGCCGGGAAAGCGATGCAACGGGCACCACCAGCATTGCGATCGGGTCCTTTTCCGCTGCGAGTGCACAGGATGCGACCGCTATCGGCAACAATGCCGCTGCGGGTGGGACCGGCGCGATTGCCGTTGGCGATGCTGCCAATGCGGCCAATGTCGGCGCGATTGCGATCGGTGATGGGGCGCAGGCGACCGGCACTTCTTCCAGCATCGCAATCGGGAGAAGCAGTACCTCCAATGCCGGCAATGCTATCGCAATGGGTGATCTGGCAACGGCGTCAGGCTCGAGCTCGATCGCGATTGGCTTTCAAGCGGGCGCGACAAGCTTCGATGCAATCGCCATTGGCGAAGGTGCGCAAGCGACAGAAGCCGGTGCAATCGCCATCGGAGACGGGGTGAGAGCAACTGGGGAAGAGACGCTCGCCGTCGGCGATGGGTCGGAAGCTCTCGGCAGAAGGTCGACCGCAGTAGGCGGCGCTTCATTTGCGATTGGCATTGAAAGCACCGCCGTCGGCGACGACAGCGGTGCAATTGCCGATCAGGCATCAGCATTCGGGCACAATTCCCGCGCGCTGGGTATTGGCAGTACGGCGCTGGGCGTCGATACGGATGCCACCGGGGTTGAATCGAGCGCGGTCGGTTTCGGTTCGCAGGCCACAGCCGACGGAGCCTCTGCCTTTGGCCGGGTTGCCAATGCAAGCGGGCTGAACTCCACTGCATTGGGTAACGGTGCCAGTGCTGCGGGCGGCGGATCCGCTGCCATTGGTACCGGTGCTCTGGCTTCGGCCAACCGGTCCACGGCCATCGGACGCGGATCGCGTGCATTGAACGCCGACACCACCGCAGTCGGGCATCAGGCCAACGCCTCTGCCCCGCGCAGCACCGCCATCGGAAACGGCGCAACAGCCGCCTTCACCAATTCCACAGCAATTGGCCATCAGGCAGCGACCACTCGGTCAAACCAAGTTGTCCTGGGTGGGACCAATTCCTCGGTCGTGGTCGCCGACATCGATGCCAGCACGGCACAGCAGGTCGGCCCCGTTGATGTGGTAACCGTGGACGCCACCGGCACGCTGGGGCGGCAGGCGGTTGCCAGCATGAGTCAGCTCAACTCGGTCACCTTGGCAGTCGATCATATCTCTGCCGTGACCGATGCGCAGTTCAATGCGCTGACTGGCCGCGTCGGGGGCCTCGAAACCGATGTTGCCAACCTCAACTTCCAGCTCGGCGATCTGGATGAAAGCACGCGCGGCGGCATTGCCTCTGCTGTGGCGATGGGCGGCATGATGGTGGTGCCTGACAAGACCGTCAGTATCTCCCTCAACGCCGCCAACTACCGCGGCGAGCAAGGCTTCGCGGGAGGCATCACGGCACGCGTCGGCGACGGCGTCTACCTCTCGGGCGGCATTGGTGGATCGACGGCAAGGAAATCCACCACCACCCGCGTGGGCGTAGCCTTCGGCTTCTGACCTGAAACTGACAGGAGGCAGGGGCATGGAGCGTGCGCGTTTCATGCCCCTGCCGTGTACGTACCCCTGCCCCCTCGCCTGTAGAGAACACCGGCGCACGCGAAGGCCCGCACTCTTCCGCAGACAACCCTCGCTCATCGGCAGCTGATGCGACTAATCCGTTCCAATTGTCCGCTTTGACAGCGCCCTGCTTTCGGGTCACTGTCGGCGGCAACCGGGGGAAGCGTTCAAGTATAAACCCGGGTCGCAAGCGCCTCTTCCGGACGTGAATTTCACCCGGAAGGAATATCAATGCGTAATCAACTGCTTCTCGGCGCGGCCAGCGCTGCTATCGCCATTGCCTGCAATGCCGGGCCTGCCCATGCGCAGGAGCAATGCCCCGCCCCGCAAAGTGCCGAGGCGACGATGCTGGCGCTGACTGATGAAGACCGGGCCGTCGATTGCGCAACAAAAGCACTCGGCATCGATCAAATATCGGATGCGCAGAGGCCGCTTCTGCTTTCCACCTATGGCGGCGCAGCTCCGGCCGGCGCTGTGCAGGCGATGGTCACCCGGCGGGAGGAGAGCCTGCTCGATCAGCCGATGGGCGCGATTGCGGCCTGCGAGGAATCCTTCGGTCTGGAATGCGGCTCGGGCTCTTCCACAGGTGATGCTAGCTCTACGGCTATCGGCATCAGCGCCGATGCTTCAGGTCTATCGGCCACAGCACTCGGCAACGGCGCGTCTGCCAGCGGGCGCGATTCCACAGCATTGGGCACCGGCGCAATCGCGTCTGACCAGAACGCAACCGCTGTCGGCAGCGGGGCAAGCACTGGGGCCAATCGCGATGCGACTGCCATCGGCAGAGGCGCAACGGTGACCGGCGACGGCGGGACCGCAGTCGGCGAAAGCGCAAAAGCCGTTGTGAACGGCTCTGCGCTCGGGGATGACAGCTCGGCCACGGGCGCGCGTTCGACTGCGCTTGGCGACAGCGCTCTTGCCACCAGAAGCAGTGCCATCGCTGTAGGTGCGACATCTGCCGCAACCGGCGATGCCTCGATCGCTATCGGGGGCGACCGGCTGTTGGGAGCCAGTCCAGGTGCCAGGGCACAAGCCGCGCGTTCCATTGCAATCGGTGCATCGAGCGATGCCAGCGCCGATAACGCCATCGCCATCGGGGCGGGAGCATTGTCCTCCGGCATGAATGCAACCAGCCTTGGCAGCTTTGCGGATGCGCAGGCGGTTCAGGCCGTCGCCGCAGGCAGTTTTGCGCGCGCCGAGAATGCTCAAGCGACCGCCGTGGGGGCCAATGCAGTAGCAGTAGGCACCACATCCCTAGCACTAGGGGCCAGTTCAAAGGCGTCTTCTTCCGGTGCCATCGCCATTGGCGGCGATAGCGGCGATGCCGGTGCCCTAGGGGCCAATGCATTCGGGATCGACTCTGTGGCAATCGGGGCCGATGCGTATACTCAAGACGATCAGGCCACGGCCGTCGGTGGGGGTGCGTCAGCGTTGAACGCGCGCGGCTCTGCCTTCGGGGCCTTGGCCGTCGCCGATGGAGAGGAAGCGACGGCCTTAGGCAGCAATGCCGCCGCCGCTGCCCGCGCATCCGTGGTCGGAAGAGGAGCGACCGGCTTTGCCGATTCTGCCGTGGTGGGCGCTTTTGCCGCGGCCAATCTCGATTCTGTGGCAATCGGCGTCTCCGCCGACGCACAGGGCACAGATTCCATCGCGATCGGACAAGACAGCGGCACGGCGAGTTCGGGAACCATCGCGATTGGCGGAGACAGCTTCGACGCGGACACTCTGGGCGCACAAGCGACCGGACTCAACGCCATCGCAGTGGGCCCCGATGCCCTCGCTTCGGGCCAGCAATCCATCGCCATGGGGCCGGGTGCTGCCGTATCGCAGACGCTGGGTATGGCCTTCGGTTTCAACTCCTCTGCGGCTGAACGGGCCAGCGCCTTCGGTCCGGTCGCCAATGCGAATGGCACCTATTCGGTCGCGCTGGGCTTCAACAGCCGAACCTTCAATCGGGGTGGTATTGCCATCGGCGACTTTGCCTCGGCCGTCGGTGCGGGCGCGATTGCGATTGGCGATGACGGCGCGGCGGATGACGGAATCGGGTCGCGCTCCTTCGGAGAGCAGTCGGTCGCTGTAGGCTCGGAAAGCACCGCACTGGGCGCGCAAAGCAGCGCCGTCGGTGCGCTGAGCTATGCCAAGGCCGCAAGCAGCTCGGCCTTTGGTCACCTTGCCACAGTGGGAACTGACGGGATCGAAGCAACTGCTGTCGGCTTCCAATCCAGTGCCAGCGAATTGCGCTCGTCGGCCTTTGGCAGGTTGGCCACAGCGAGCGGTGCAAACAGCACTGCTGTCGGCAGCGGATCGCAAGCGACGGGCGGCGGGGCTTCGGCCTTCGGTTTGGCAGCGCGCGCGACAGCGAACCGCGCAACAACGGTGGGGCGCGCCTCCACAGCCAGCAATGCCGATACTGTTGCGGTGGGCCATCAGGCGACCGCCAGCGGTGTGCGCTCCACCGCCATCGGCAATGCGGCCCTCGCCGCTCAAACCAGCACCACGGCCATCGGTGACGGAGCGCAGGCGAACTTCGCCCGCAGCCTCGCCATCGGGTTTGGCGCCGCTAGCACCGGGGCGGACAATGTCAGCATCGGCAACAGCGCTGCGACCTATAATCTCGCAGGACTTGCCGCGCCGACCACCGGGACCTTCGTGCTGACCATCGACCAGAATGGGCGGTTGGCAACGGTGGCCAGTTCGAGCCTGTCGGGCGTTGGCGGTGTCTCCAGCGCTTCGCAAACTGGTTTCGTCAATGCTCCGCAAGGCGCAACTGCCCCCTGTATCGGAGGTGCAAGAACCTTGGAATGCGGTGTCGATTCGGAAATCGGCACGGCCCTCGATTCAGCCGCAGTAGGCCCAAATGCCAGAGCGACAGGAACGGCCAGTGCTGCATTCGGTTATTCGGCAAATGCGTCTTCAGCGCATGCGACAGCTATCGGGGCCAATGCGCTTGCGTCCGGGGAGCAATCGATTGCTCTAGGCGGCGATGCTTTCGCTGTGAATGCTGCTCAAGCAACCGGCTTCGGCGCACTAGCGATAGGCAGTTCCGCCGATGCAACCGAGATTAGATCGCTTGCGATAGGCTTTGCGGCGGATGCCACCGCTGCCAGCGCAATATCGATCGGCCACGCAGCCCTGAGTGATTTTGAAAGCGCAATTGCCATAGGCCGATCTGCTAATGTTGGCGGAGAAAGGGCCATGGCGCTGGGCGCGTTCTCAAATGCCGACGCCTCGCAGGCAATCTCGCTTGGAAATAACTCTTTCGCAGCGGCGACCCGCGCAATAGCCATCGGCAGCTTTGCAAGGGGGCAAGGCGTCGATAGCACAGGTGTCGGATACCTCAGCGTTGCGAGCGGTGCTGGCAGCACTGCACTCGGGGCCAACACCCAGGCCACGGGCGAGGAATCGAGTGCAGTCGGCATTGGTTCCATCGCCACATCCGAAGGTGCCTCTGCCTTTGGCCGTTCAGCCAATGCGGGCGGTGCGAACTCCACGGCACTGGGCAATGGCGCGAGCAGTGCTGGCGGCGGGGCGACGGCCATCGGTAACAGTGCCTTCGCTACGTCAAATCGGTCAACTGCTGTAGGGCGCGGATCGCGCGCCCTGAGGGCCGATGCAACCGCTGTCGGTCAGCAAGCCCGCGCAGGCGGCATTCGCTCCACTGCGGTCGGGAACGGAGCGACGGCCAACTTCACCGACGCGACAGCAATCGGTGCAGGCGCGACGAGCACTCGCTCCAATCAGGTCACTCTTGGCGGCGCGGGTTCCTCCGTCGTCGTCGCCGATATTGATTCCAGCACGGCGCAGCAGGTCGGGCCGGTCGATGTCGTCACTGTCGACGCTACCGGCACGTTGGGGCGGCAGGCGGTTGCGAGCATGAGCCAGCTCAACTCGGTGTCCGCTTCGGTCGATCATATCGCGGCAGTGACGGACGCGCAGTTCGATGCGCTGACGGGCCGGGTCGGCGCGCTGGAGACGGGCCTCTCGAATGTCAATTTCCGGCTCGATGAACTGTCCGACAGCACCAGCGGCGGGATCGCGGCGGCGATGGCGTTTGGCGGCACTATGATCGTACCGGACAGCAATCTCTCGGTCAGCCTCAACGCCTCTACCTATCAGGGCGAGCAGGGTTTTTCCGGAACTTTGACAGCGCGAGTCGCCGAGCGGATCTACATTTCGGGCGGACTCGCCGGATCGACGGTGCGCGATACCACTGGCGGGCGGGTCGGAGTCGCTTTCGGCTTCTGACTCAGCTGTGGCCGATCCGCTTCAAATAAAAGAAATATTCATAAGGTTTCTAACATTTTAATTGACAAATGTCGGATTCTTACAACGGAAAATCTTTGACTCCCTTCTGCGGCAGGCGCAGGAAATGCCCACGCCGAGGGGAGTCGTAAGAACACAACCACGGTCGCACACGCCCCTCTCGGGGAACCATGAATCATGGCCAATCGAGAGGAATAAAACATGCGTAATCAACTGCTTATCGGTGCCGCGAGCGCCGCTATTGCACTAGCCATCAGTGCCCATCCAGCCGCCGCTGCGGATGATGCAGAGTGCCTTGCACCCGGTGCCGAATCGGGCGCGGCCGGTGATGCAGGTCTCGAACCTTGCGACGAAAATCCGGAAGCGGGCGGTGCTGTTGCCGATATCACCGGATCGATCCCATCAGGCCAGTTGGCGCTCGTAGCTCCCGATCAGGTAGCAACCCGGCGGCTGCCGGGCGGTTCTGCGGATGCAGAAGACAACGAACTGGAACGCCCCATCGATCAGCCGCAGGATGGCACCGCGCCGTGTAACACAGGCACTGGCGGTTCTTCACTCGAATGCGGCGTAAACTCTAACGCAAGTGGAAGCTTCAGTACTGCACTTGGCACCTCCACAGTCGCTTCCGCATTCGATGCCGTCGCGGTCGGCTACAGCGCGGATGCAACAGGTGATAACTCGACGGCAGTCGGTGCAACCTCGTTGGCTTCGGGCGCTGAATCCGTCGCGCTGGGCGACTCCGCGATAGCCGATTTCGCAGACTCCGTTGCCTTGGGCCAGAGTGCCGATGTGGGCGCAGCGAGCGCAGTTGCCGTCGGTGCAGATGCCAATGCCAACGGCTTGAACTCGATTTCCATAGGTGCGCAGACCCTTGCGACGGGGACCGGTTCAGTCGCAATTGGCGGCGATTCTACGGATGCTGACGCATTGGGCGCACAGGCTACCACCACGTCGGCCACTGCTATCGGTGCCGATGCCGTCTCCTCGAGCGCCAACACGGTCGCGCTTGGCACGCGGGCCCTCGCCAGTGGTGCTTCCTCTACTGCGGTTGGTGCTTTTAGCGATGCCAATGCGTCGAGTGCCGCCGCTTTCGGGGTAAGTGCACAGGCGACACTGGCCTCGACGACTGCGATCGGCACCTCGTCCACGGCTACCGGCGTGCAGGCGACAGCAGTGGGGCAGGCCGCGAATGCCACAGCCGACAACGCGACCGCGCTGGGCCGTGATGCAGACGCCACGGCAGCCGATGCCGTTGCCATCGGCGAAGGCTCGGATGCCTTTGGTGTCGGCGCTATCGCTCTTGGCCGCGATACCGATGCGGGCGGGCTCCGCGCTATTGCGATAGGCAGTGATGGAGCGGATGCAGATGTCCTGGGCGCGCAGGCAAGCGCCACCGGCGCTGTAGCTATCGGGGCCGATGCGGTGGCCAATGCCATTGGCAATGTTGCAGTGGGTGACGCGGCCCTTGCCGACGGCAGCGGCAGTGTGGCCTTTGGCGGCGACAGCAATGACGGCGATACGCTGGGCGCGCAGGCTACCGGGACATTCGCCACGGCTATCGGGTCCGATGCTGTGGCCAGCGGATCGAATGGTGTTGCCGTGGGTGAAGGCACCTTCGCCTCAGGCGATCGCTCGACAGTGGTCGGGACGAGCTCTACCGCTTCAGGATCGAGTTCTTCTGCCTTCGGGGAAAGCGCGAACGCAACCGGCAACGATTCAGTCAGCGTTGGCCGGTTGTCGACTGCAACAGCTGACCGCGCTACATCGGTCGGTACCTTCGCCAACGCAACTGGAATCGATGCCACCAGTCTGGGCCAGGATGCCGATGCCACGGCTCTGCGAGCCACGGCCATTGGCAGCGAATCCGATGCCGGCGGCGAAGACAGCATCGCGATAGGCGTTCAGACCGATGCCACCGCGATAGACTCCATCGCCATTGGTGGCGACGGCGGGGACGCCGATGCTCTCGGCGCTCAGGCCAGCGCCATCCAAGCCATCGCGCTGGGCGCTGATGCGCTGGCGTCGTTCAATGGTTCGGTCGCTATCGGCGCGAGCAGCATCGCCACCACGGGTGACGCGGTTGCCGTCGGACTCTCGGCACAGGCCACAGCTGACGACACAGTAGCCATCGGGCGCAGCGCGGTTGCCTCCGCAATTGATACAACCACGGTCGGAGCGTTTGCCGATGCCACAGCCAATGAAGCGACAGCGCTGGGCCAGGGTTCCTTCGCAAGCGGCGTCCGCAGCATGGCTCTTGGCAGCTTTTCCACCGCATCGGGATCCGATGCGGTGGCAATCGGGCGGTCCGCCACAGGTTCGAATACCGGAGCAACCTCGGTCGGTAACTTTGCGAATGCGACTCAGGTGAATTCGACATCGCTGGGCCAGGACGCGGATGCGACCGGCACACGCGCCACTTCTCTTGGCGCCGAGTCCGACGCCGGCGGTGAAGACAGCATCGCCATCGGGGTCTTCACCGACGCCACTGGGATCGATTCCATCGCCATCGGCGGCGATGCGGGCGATGGAGATACACTGGGCGCTCAGGCAACAGGTGACAGGGCTGTCGCTCTGGGTCCGGATGCAGTGGCCTCTGCCGAAACGGCACTGGCTCTGGGTGACGGGACAAACGCCGGTGACTTCGGCGCTATTGCAATCGGTGATGGGGCAAATGCCCCCTTGAGTTTCAGTACGGCAATTGGCGGAAACGCGCTGGCTAACGCTCAAAACAGCATTGCTATGGGTGTATCGGCCACCACGACCGGTCTTCGGGCCATCAGCCTCGGCTTTAGCGCCAATGCGGACGGGACCGATTCCATCTCCATCGGCAACAATTCCCAAGCCTCAGCCACCTCGGCAGTCGCAATCGGGGATGACTCTACAGCCGCTTCGGGAGCCAATTCTCTCGCATTGGGCACCAGCGTGCTCGCTTCCGGTTCCAACGCTATCGGGATCGGGACGGATGCCAACTCGGTGGCGTTCAACTCGCTGGCGGTTGGCCGGATCGCCTCAGCCACGGCGGACAATGCTTCGGCCGTCGGTTCGCAGTCTGTCGCGGATGGGGTCAGCAGCTCGGCCTTCGGCTATCTCGCCAATGTCGGCGCAGGGGGCGAAGAAGCCACCGCGGTCGGCTTCCAGGCCGCTGCATCTGCTCTCAGAGCCTCGGCCTTCGGGCGGAACTCGTCCGCCTCGGGCGCGAACTCCACGGCAGTGGGCAGCGGTGCGCAAGCGACCGGCGGGGGCGCGTCCTCCTTCGGTCTGGCGGCCAATGCCAGCGCTAACCGCTCCACTGCAGTGGGCCGTGCTGCGGTCGCCAGCAATGCCGATACGACGTCGGTTGGTCACCAGGCGGCAGCAACCGGTAACCGCGCGACGGCTATCGGTAACGCGGCGGTCGCGGGGCAAACCAGCACCACCGCCATCGGTGACGGAGCACAGGCAAACTTCGCCCGCAGCCTCGCCATCGGCTTTGGCACGATCAGCACCGGGGCAGACAATGTCTCCATCGGTAATGCCAGCGCGACTTACAATCTGGCCGGTCTTGCCGCGCCGAGCGCAGGCACCTTCGTGCTGACAATCGACCAGAACGGGCGTCTGGCTACAGTGGCCAGCAGCAGCCTTTCCGGCACGGGCGATTTCGCATCTTCTGCCACACTGGCCGCCCCGCAACTGGCCAACGCTCCGCAAGGGGCTGGTTCCGGGTGTGTGACAGGCTCTGGTGGAACCAGCACGCTGGAATGCGGAATCAACTCGACCACCGGTTCGGCAACTCTTGCGACAGCCATCGGCACCAGTGCGGAAGCAACAGCTCTCGGCGGAACCGCCCTTGGGCGGCTGTCCGATGCTACCGCAAGCTACGCCACAGGGCTCGGCTATGCTGCCGATGCCGACGGGCTGAACTCTACCGCGGTCGGGGCCTTTGCAACCACCAATGCCGAGGCAGCAATCGGGGTTGGCTACAACGCAGATGCGACGGCTGCTGAGGCGATAGCCGTTGGCCGCAACAGCGATGCGACGGCTGTTGGCGCTATCGCCATCGGCGGGGATGCCTTCGATAATGAGGGCACGGACGATTCGTTGGGCGCTCAGGCTACCGGGGCCTACGCAATTGCCGTCGGTGTCGATTCAATTGCCGCTGGTCAGGATGCGGTTGCCATTGGCTCAAATTCTCAGGCCGATGGAGTGCGCGGGATTGCGCTGGGCGTGTTCGCCGATGCCAATTTCACCGACTCCATCGCTATTGGCGGAGGTTCCGATGCGGGCGCGATTGATGCGATCGCATTTGGCCGACTTGCCAATGCCAGCAACATCGATACCGTCGCTATCGGTAAATCGAGCGTTGCTTCGGGCCAAGGCAGTGTCGCGCTGGGTGAAGGTGCGGAAGCATCCGGCCCTAGCGGTACGGTTGCAATCGGCGACAATGCCTTGGCAAACCAGGCCGACGCTATCGCCATCGGTGAGAACTCAGTTGCATCGTCCGCATCCGCGATTGCCATCGGCGATTCGGCCGATGCAACCGGCGGACAGGCAATCGCTATTGGTGACGCTGCCTTGGCGGATCAGTCTGGAGCCATCGCCTTGGGCGACGGTGCACAAGGTTCGGGCATCGAAGCGGTCGCCGTCGGGGACTTCAGCCGGGCAACCGCCGCGCAGGCCTCCGCTTACGGGCATGACTCGCTTGCCAGCGGCGTCGGCAGCACCTCCCTTGGCATGTCGACCGATGCGACCGGCGTGGAATCCTCCGCCGTCGGCTTCGGTGCACAGGCAACCGCTGACGGGGCCTCGGCCTTTGGCCGGGTTTCCTCGGCCAGCGGCAACAACGCCACGGCTCTGGGTAACGGTGCCAATGCAGGCGGCGGCGGTTCTGCCGCCATCGGTACCGGCGCGCTGGCCTCGGCCAACCGGTCCACGGCCATCGGCCGCGGATCGCGTGCCACCAATGCCGACACCACCGCTGTCGGCCACCAGGCCAATGCCGGCGGCCCGCGCAGCACGGCAATCGGTAACGGTGCCACGGCCGCGTTCACCCAGTCGACGGCCATCGGTCACAATGCCACCACCACCCGCTCCAACCAGGTGGTTCTCGGCGGAGCGAACTCCTCCGTCGTGGTGGCCGATATCGATGCCAGTACCGCCCAGCAGGTCGGTCCGGTCGATGTCGTGACCGTGGATGCCACCGGCACGCTGGGCCGTCAGGCAGCGGCCAGCATGAGCCAGCTGAACTCGGTGCAAAGCTCGCTGAACAGCATTGCCGCCGTAACCGACGCGCAGTTCAGTGCCTTGTCGGGCCGCGTTGGCGGGCTGGAAGCGGGCCTTGCCAATGTGAACTTCCGGCTGGATGAACTGACCGACGAAGCGCAGTCGGGCATTGCCGCAGCCATGGCTCAGGCCGATGCGCCGATGCCTTCGGCTCCGGGCAAGACCAGCTATGCCGGCAAGGGTGCGACGTTCCGGGGCGAATATGCCTTCAGCATCGGTCTGACGCATCGCCTGAACATCGACACGCCGTTCGCGCTGACAGCCAGCGTGAGCCATGCTGGCGATAGCAACACCGGCATCACCGTCGGTTTTGCAGGCGAGTTCTAAGCCTCGATCAACAGACAGGCTCTGGGATCGGCCGGGGGCGCATCACGCGCTTCCGGCCGATTTTCTATTGGATCCCGGCGAGCTGTTTCACACGAATTGCAGGCGCGACAGGGCGAGAAAAACAAACGCGCCACCCGCCAATGCCGACAGCCCCGCCCACAGGCTGGTATGCCGCGCCATCATCTTGCGTGACAGCGCCAGAAACCGGTCGCCCGCCGCCAGAATGAACAGCCCTTCTGCCGCAGCAATCCCGCCAAGCAGCGCAATTCCCGCGGCCAGCCAGTCGCCCCGCTCGATCGCTGCATCCCAGCCGCCGACCAGGTAAAGAGTCGCGCCCAGGATGACGCACACGATCCCGGTCAGAAACCGGATGCCGGGGCTGGCCTCCAGATCCTCGACCATGGCCATCCAGCTACCCGGCACCCGCAGCTCGCCCACGGCGGCGGCCAAAGAATAGAGTCCGAGAAATAGAGCAATCCATGCGGGCAGTTCTTGTGGGGACGACATAGCTAAACTCCTCAATGGTAAGAGGCACTTGTCCAACCAATTCCTGCATATTATCGACAGAAACGGGATCGGGGCCGAGGGGGCCCTGTACACGTAAGAGGGCCTTTTTCACATGACGCCGAATTTCCGTTCGCGGAGAGCGCTTCTGCTCGCCACCACGACTGCTGCTGCCAGCGCACTGGCTTTTGCCGCCACACCTGCAAGCGCCGATGCAACCGCGCCCTGCAACGTCGATGCCGGACCGGACGGCACGATTGGCACGGCCGACGATGGCCTTGAATGCGGGGTCAACTCCGATGCCAGTGGCAATACCGCCACAGCGCTGGGCAACAATGCCAATGCCATTCAGGACCAAACAACGGCGGTCGGCGCTTTTGCCAACGCGGATGCCGTCAATTCGATTGCCATTGGCTACAGCTCTTCGACCTTCGATGACATCGGCGGCGGGACCAATATCGGACAGATCGCCATCGGCACCTTCGCCGCAGCAAACGGCAACCGTGCGGTGGCGCTTGGTACATTCGCAAACGCAAACGAAGCCTTTGGCGTTGCGGTCGGGGGCGACGCAGCTGCGCTCGGTAACTCGACCGCGGTGGGATATGATTCTCAGGCCGGCGACCAATTTTCCAGCGGCGACTTTTTTGCGACAGCAGTCGGCGCGAGCAGCTCTGCGGGCGCAGAGGCCGTCGCGATCGGTTTCGATGCCGTGGGGATTGCAGCGAGTGTGGCCGTCGGTTCGCGCAGCGCGGCCGCCTTGCAGGGGATCGCAATCGGCGCGGATGGCGGAGACATGGATGCAATCGGGGCCAGCGCAGCCACGCAGGCGATTGCCATCGGCACCGACGCAGAGGCCGGCAACACCGAGTCGATCGCGATTGGCCAGGAAACCAAAGCCTTTGCCAATGACGCCCTCGCTATCGGGCCGCGCGCCTATGTGGACCAGAATGGCGCAGGCTCGGTCGCGCTCGGCTTCGGGTCGTACACCAACGAGGCGAATGTCATCTCGGTGGGCTCTTCGGGCGCCGAGCGCCGGATCACCAATGTTGCACAAGGCGTCAACGGAACGGACGCGGTCAATGTCGCGCAGCTCAACGCCGCGATTGCCGGTGTCGGAGGCGGCGGAGGCAGCGGCTCGCCCTATCTCGTGGTCAATTCCGACGGCGCCCTGCCAACCGCGTTGGGGCTGGACGCTATCGCTATCGGTGAGGCCGCATCGGCCGGGGGTGCCAGTGCCGTTGCGCAAGGTGTTGGTGCCAATGCAGCAGGCTTTGATTCCATCGCGATTGGCGAGAATGCCGCCGCGACAAGCGGCGCTGCGATTGCGATTGGTGCAGGCTCGGTCAGCAATTCCAGCTTTGCTGTTGCGATCGGTTTGAACACGACCGCCGTGAGTGCCCGCACCGTGGCCATCGGCGAAACTGCCAATGCCAGCGGCCTCGCCGCTACCGCCATCGGTAACAATTCGACTGCAGCCGGCGAAGGCTCTGTAGCAGTTGGCGAACTGGCCGATGCCGCCGCCTTCGACTCGGTCGCCATCGGTAGCGAGGCGCGGGCGGCCGGTTCGGGCGGTGTAGCTCTGGGCCGCTTCACCGACGCGGAAGAAGCGAACGGCATTGCGATCGGCCCCGAAGCGCAGGCCATCGGGCCGTCGGGCGCAATGGCCATCGGCTGGTTGAGCAATGCCACAGCGAAGGGGGCCACCGCCATCGGCACGATTTCGCAAGCGACCGGCGACGACGCGCTCGCCATCGGACGCGGTGCGAATGCGAGCGCGGAAGACGCGATTGCCGTTGGCGAAGGTGCGATGGCATCGGGTGCATTTTCGGCAGCCATCGGCGATGCTGCAGTGACCAGCGGGGTCGGCGCTGTGGCCTTCGGCAACCGTGTGGAAGCCTCCGGTTTGCGCTCGATTGCTATCGGCGGTGTCGAAGGACTGGGAACACCTGGCACGGGTGCCAACGCCTCAGGCAACGATTCCTTCGCTGTCGGTGCATCTTCGACTGCGACACAGACTTTCGCCATCGCCATTGGCAACAGTGCAGCTGCAACTGGCGTCAGTGCGACAGCCCTGGGACGCGCGGCCAGCGCTGCGGGTCAAAGCAGTTTTGCTGCAGGTGACAGTGCTAATGCGATAGGTATTGAATCGGTGGCCATAGGGTCTGTCGCCGCCGCACAGAATAACTTCGCTACGGTCGTCGGCGTTGGCGCCGGAAACGCCGATTTCGGCAGGCTTTCGGGCACTCAAGCGACCGTGATCGGCAACCGCGCATCGGCAGGCGAATTCGCAACTGCGGTTGGCACGAATTCCTCTGCTGCCGGACAAAGCGCTGTCGCAGTCGGCGACTTTTCTGCAGCAGACGCGGACTTCAGCGTAGCGATGGGTGTTTCCAGCGTTGCGTCTGGTCTCGTTTCGACTGCCCTCGGAGCAAGCGCGGACGCCACAGGGGAACGCGCTGTTGCTGTGGGTAATAGCGCGCAGGCTACCGGTGCCCTTTCGGCAGCCTTTGGTCGCCTCGCAGATGCTTCCGGCGATCACGCAACGGCTGCCGGTTCGTTTGCGAATGCCAGTGGGCTGGCCGCTGTCGCTATCGGCGGCGATTTCGACGACAACGGCACCGGAGCGGCCGCCACAACCAATGGCGCAGTGGCACTTGGTGCAGACGCAGCGGCAACCAATACCGGCGCCATGGCACTGGGCCGCAGTGCGCAGGCCACGGGCGTTGCGGCAACCGCCATCGGTTCGGGAAGCTCCGCCACCCAATTGGGCGCAACCGCCATCGGGAACGGCGTCGCAGCCAATTTCGAGCAGGCGACCGCCATCGGTAACTCGTCTGTTGTCGGAGCAAACCTTGCCACCGCCATCGGTGCGCGCTCGACTGCAACGGGGCTGAACTCGGTAGCTATCGGCTCGCTGTCGGTTGCATCGGGCAGCGGTTCGCAGGCAATCGGGCGCAGCGCGAGTGCGACAGGCAATCTGGCTTCGGCCAGTGGCCAGCAGGCGAAAGCGAACGGCAACCTGGCCAGCGCATACGGTGCGCGAGCAAACGCGGCGGTTGCGCGGGCGACGGCGGTCGGTTCGGACAGCGTTGCCAGCGCGGGCAGCAGCACTGCGTTGGGCAATGGCGCTTCGGCAACGCATAGCGGCTCGACAGCGTTAGGCGCTGGCGCTGCGACCACGGCGGCCAACCAGCTGGTTCTGGGCGGCAGCGCCACCTCGGTGGTGGTTGCCGGCATCGACGCCAGCACGGCGGCGCAGGTCGGGCCGGTGGATGCGGTGACAGTGGACGCCAATGGCACGCTGGGCCGTCAGGCGGTGGCAACAGCCAGTGCCGTTCGCTCCGTCCAGACATCGATCGATCACATCGCTGCGGTTACCGATGCGCAATTCGATGGACTGTCGGGCCGGGTCGGGACGCTGGAAACCGGGCTTTCCAACCTGCGCTTCCAGCTGGACGAGCTGGACGAGAGTATGACCGGCGGAATTGCTGCCGCGATGGCCATGGGCGGCGCGCAAATTGTTCCGGGCAAGGCGATTTCGATGACGGTTGCAGGCTCTACCTACAAGGGGGAGCAGGCGTTTGCCGGATCGATCACCGGGCGGATTACCGACAGTGTGTATCTGTCCGCGAGCGTTGGCGGGAACACGGGTGACGACGCCGTCGGCGGCCGTGTCGCAGCAACCTTCGGGTTCTGACCGCACGCCTCTTGCCGGCAACAAAAAAGGGGCGGCCTTCACGGGCCGCCCCTTTTCTTTTGGTCGAATGATTGCGCTTAGCTTGCCGGCAGGCCCGCCGCCTGCATCTCGGCCGCCGACATGATGCCGTCGCGGTCCTGATCCAGCGCATCGAAATTGCCCTGCGTGCGGATCCGGTATTCTACCAATGTAATGGCGCCGTCACCATCGCGGTCGAATTCCTGAACACTCGGCACCGGAACAGCGCCCACCGCATTAGGATTGGAAAGAGCGGCGAATTCCTGGGGCGAGAGGGCGCCATTGCCATCGGTGTCCAACTGCTGGAAAATCTGCTGGTTCAGTCGAAGCGCAGCGGCCTGTTGCAATTGCACCCGGCGCTGCCCGATTTCAGCGTCGGTGATAATCCCGTTCTGGTCAGCATCCAGCTGGGTGAACTGGGCATCCATCTGGGCGATAAACTGCGCACGGCTCAGGCTGCCATCGCCGGTCTCCTGCGCTGATACGGCAGTGCTGGACATGGCGGTAGCGGCGAGCGTGGCTGCACTGATTGCGGCAATGCCAAGGGTGGTTTTCATCACGATTCTGGTCCCTGTAGAAATTCTGCGCAAAGCATAGACCACTCGCCTAGCACGGCCAAGCTGTCCGCAGAATGAGCGGCGCTCTCGTGTCAGAACGGGCCATTCAGGCAGCGTCACGCAAAAGGGGCGGGAAACCTCGCGGCCCCGCCCCCCTTGCTTCGTTTCGCTTCCCGCCGGTTACATCTGGCTGGCGACCCAGCGATCGATCTTGGCTTCCAGCACAGGCAGCGGCAGCGCGCCGGTGCCCAGAACCTGTGCGTGGAATTCCTTGATGTCGAAATCATCGCCCAGCGCGGTTTCCGCTTCGGCGCGCAATTCCTGAATTTTCAGAGCGCCGACCTTGTAAGCCAGTGCTTGCGACGGGATCGCGATATAGCGCTCGACTTCGGCGACCACTTCAGTGCGGGTCATACCGGAATTTTCCAGCATGAAGTCGATCGCCTGCTCGCGGCTCCAGCCCTTGGAATGCAGGCCGGTATCAACCACCAGACGCATCGCGCGCAGTTGCTCGTCCTGCAGCGTGCCATACCGCGCCCACGGATCGTCAAACAGACCCATGTCGTAGCCCAGCGTTTCCGAATACAGCGCCCAGCCCTCGACATAGGCGGTGTTTCCGCCAAAGCGCATGAATGCCGGCAGGGCCTCGTTTTCCTGCGCAAGGCTGATCTGGAAGTGATGGCCCGGTGCGCCTTCATGCAGATAGAGCGTCACATTGCCCGTGGTCAGACGGCTGGGCAGATCATAGGCGTTGAAATAAAACGTGCCGGGGCGCGAACCATCAGGCGCGCCGGACTGGTAGGAACCGCCCGCGCTGAATTGCTCGATGGCCGGATCATACGGCTTGATGACCAGTTCGGTCTTGGGCAGCAGGCTGAAATAGTCGCCGATCTTCTCGTCGACGATCTCGCCGATGTCATAATAGCTCTGGGTCAGAGCCTCGCGGCTTTCCGGCTTGAACTGCGGATCGGTGCGGACATAGTCGAAGAATTCCTGCGTGGTCCCTTCGAAGCCGACCTCTTCCTGAATTTCCTCGAAACCGGCCATCACCCGGGCAACTTCGGACAGGCCCAGCTCGTGCAGATAGTCGGCCGTCAGCGGCAGCGTTGTGGTGCTCTCGATGAGCTGGGCATACAGCTTATCGCCACCTTTCATCTCGCTCAGGCCGACGGTGGTGCGGGCCACGGGCAGATATTCATCGCGCAGGAAATCCCGCATCCGCGTGGTGCTGTCGTAGATCGCCTGCGTCGCGGTCTGGTACTCGGCGGTCAGGCGCGCTCTGTCTTCGTCGGAGAAGTCTTCCGGCATGTTCTTCACCGGAGCCCAATATTGCGATTCCTCCAGCGGGATCGCCAACTGGGTGTCGAGTTGCTTGATCACGCGGTCGATGGTCAGGCTGGTTTCCAGAACACCGGATTCCATCCCGTCGCGGAACTTCTCGATCGCGCGGTCGCCGATAGCGATGTAGTCTTTGTGACGCGACAGGTTGTTTTCGTAATCGGTCACTGTCTTGAACGGGGCAGCGCTCTGTCCGCTGGCGAAGGTAGGGTAAAATGTGTGGAAGCCGCTGAAATGGTTCACCGGCCGCACTTCGGTCAGCGCGCGGATTTCATCGGTGCTGCCTTTGAGCGACTGCTCCTGATTGTATTTGAACACGTCGTAGGCGAGCTGGTCGGTCTCGCTCAGCTTGCTGCGGTCGATCTGCGCCAGCAGCGCCATGTTCAGCTGCGTGTCGGTGCGCGCGGCGAGGAAGAAACTGTCGGTCAGGAAATCACCCAGCCGGTCCGCCCGGCGCATATCGCCGCGAAACAGCCCGCTGATCGGGTTGAGCGCAAGCGAACGCTCGTCGGATTCCGCGAACAAAGCTTTCAGCTTCTGGCCCTCGGTCATAGGCGCTTCGGAATGGGCTTCGCCGCCCATGGCTTCGGCTGCGTGGTTACCGTGGCCGTCGGCCAGTGCGGGAGTGGCCGGCAGCGCCAGAGCGGCGGTCGCCAGAAGGGCGGTACGGATCAGTTTCATTGGGGTCCCCTTTGGATTACTGTATTATGCGAATAAGACACATCAACACATATTGCAATCGCTAGCGAGGGGGGCCGCAAAGGCGAGTGGGCATCTACTAAGTGCCTGCCCTGCCCGACAAAGTGCCATGCCGCGCGGGACTTATTCGGCAGAAAGGCAATGCCGGTCGCCGCGCCGGGCGATGTTGAAACCGCCTGCGAGCACGGCCTGCGATTGGGGCGATGCGGGGTCGCGGATCGGATTGGTGTGATTGTAATGGATGAAGTGAACCTTGGCGCGCTCTTCTGCGGGTAATGCGCCCAGCCGCTCCATCACGGCCTTCACGCGCGGATGCGGAATCGCGCTCATGTCACGGCCCGGCAATTCACCATCATCGAAGAAAGTGGCATCGATAAAGGCGTAATCCACGCCGCCGATCAACCCGGCGAGAGTCTGGCCCGAAGCCGCTTCCCATTCCTCCCAGCTGTCGAGATCGGGTACGAATATAGCACGCTTGTCGGGCGTCATCAGTAGGAACCCGGCAGTTTCGGAGTATTCGTCACGGTGCGGCACAAGAAATGGAAGCACGCCGAAATCGTCGCTGAGCACGGCGAATGTGTCCGCCTCCATCGGCTGGAGAGCGATGTTTCCCAGCGCAATGAGCTGGCCCCAAGGACCGTTCCCGGTGAGAAATTCGGTCATGCGCGGCAACGCAAATACCGGAACCCCCTTCGCCCCCGCAGCCTCCTGCCCCAGATAGGCAAGGCCGAGATAGTGACCGATATGCGCATGGGTCAGGAATATCCCGTCGAGACCCAGACCCTTCGCAGCAGGCTCGATGGCGTCCAGCATAGCCAATTGCTCGGTGATCGCAGGCGTGGCCTCGAACAGGTACCGGGTCCCATATGCGCGGTCGATGACCGCTAGCGAGGTCGGCAGCAAGCGCGGCCCTGCATCATCGGTATTGCCAATTTGCGGAGCACCGGCGTCTTGCCCTGCGCCCAGCACTACCAGTTCCCGCTGACAGACCGGCGCGGTCTCCTCCGGCGAGGCCGCAGCGGACGAAAGCGCCAGCGCTAGAGCGGCGAGCATCACTCGATCACGCGCCCGCGCACCATGGTCCAGTCGACCTCTTCCAGCACGGTGATATCGGCCAGCGGATTGCCCTTCACCGCTATGATATCGGCCGAATAGCCAGGCGCCAGCCGCCCTATTTCATTCTCCAGCCCGATCACCTCGGCAGCGACCGTCGTTGCGCTGGCCAAAGCCTCGCGCGCATTCATTCCGCCGACCATCATCTGCGTGAATTCGCCCGCATTCTCCCCATGCGGGAACACGCCCGCGTCCGTACCAAAGGCCATTTTCACATTCCACTGGCGCGCGCGCTGCACGATGCTTTCTGCCACTGTGACGGTTGCGCGGATCTTTTCCTCCACCACCGGTGTGTAGAACCCGGTGCCGAGGTTCTTCTTGATCCCCTGAAACGCCATCAGTGTGGGTACCAGAATGGTGCCGTTTTCGCGCATCACACGCGCAGCCTGCTCGTCAATAAAGGTACCGTGCTCGATCGTCTGGACCCCTGCCCGGGCCGCTGCCTCGATCCCGCGAGCCCCATGGGCATGGGCGGCGACCTTCAGCCCAAGCGTGTTCGCCGTATCGACGATGGCCTTCATCTCTTCATCGGAGAAATGCGCTTCCAGCCCGCGCCCTTGCTGGCTGAGGACGCCTCCGGTGGCGGTAATCTTGATGAGGTCAGCGCCGTATTTTGAGGCGGTGCGCACCATTTCCGCGCATTCCACCGCGCCGGTGCAGGTGAAGTCCGTGCCGAGCGACTCTCCGACCCCTCGACGAAACCCGTTCACATCGCCATGCCCGCCGACAATCGCGATGGTCCGTGCCGAGGTCACGACACGCGGCCCCGGGACCATGCCCTCTGCTGTGGCGCGGCGCAGCATCTGGGTCACCTGATCCGTCCGCGAGCCCAGATCGCGCACCGTGGTAAAGCCTGCCAGCGCCGTGATCCGCGCGTTCTTGGCCGCAACCAGCACATTCCATTCCGGCGGAGTCGTCGCCGCGCGCCAGAATTCGCCGCTGGGATCGCCGGACAGATGGGTGTGCAGGTCGATCAGGCCCGGCAACACGGTATGGTCGGCCAGATGGACCATCTCTGCGCCTTCGGGCGTGGGGGTGAAACCATCCACAATCGAGACAATCCGCCCATCGGTGACGGTAATCGTGGCGGGACCGGTGGGCGCACTGCCAGCATCGGTCAGGACAGAGCCGACATGAATGACCGTTGTGTCGGCCAGAGCCGGCGTTGCCGCCAGCAATCCCGCTGCGCCAACTGCGCCTACCGTGCCTTTCACGAATGCCCCAATTGCGAACTTCATCCTGCCCTCTCCCCCTGATGGAACCGAGCCGCGTTTGCGCTCGTTTTCCTGTTCGCTATAGCGCACGCCAGCAGATTACAAATCGAGAGAGGATTTCCCCTGATGCACACCGCCTTCAAGACCATGCGAACCGCCTTGCTGACCGCCAGCCTGCTGGTCCCAGCCGCCGCCCTCGCCCGCCCAATGACGGCGGAGGATGTGGCCAAGCTGGAAGCCGTTGGTGCCGTCGCCGTTTCGCCCGATGGCAGCCGCGTCGCCTACACCACGTCCAGCCTGCCCGATGTGACCGAAGGCGAAAAGGACGGCTCCTTCACGCAGGAACTGAAGATGGCCTACGGGCCAGACAACGCCTTGTCCTTCCTGCCCGATGACATCAGCCCCTCGGGCGTGACGTTTTCTCCCGATGGCCGGATGGTGAGCTTCGTTTGGGCGAAGGACGATGAAGACCGCGCGGTTTGGGGCATCCCGGTCGATGGCGGAGCGCAGCGCAAGCTTGCGGCTGTCAGTGGCACCGATGTTCGCAGCTATGCGTGGTCGCCCGATAGCGGCACGATTTACATGCTGACCGGAGCGGAAGAGGACGATGTCCGTGAAGACGAAAAGGACGCAGGCTTCACTGCCATCGTTTACGAGGAAGAGTTCAAGTTCAACCGCCTGTTCCGCGCAGCCGCGGGCCGCGAAGTGGACTCCGATCCGGTCGAGATTACGGTCCCCGGCTATGTCAGCGCCGTTCGCATAGCGCCGGACGGCCAGACCGCCGTGATCGACAGCGCGCCGACTCCGCTGATCGACGACAGCTATACCAGTAAGCGCGCGCATATTTTCGATCTGGCAACCGGCACAGTGCGCACCACCATCGAAACGCCGGGCAAACTCGGCGATGTCGAAATTTCGCCCGACGGCGCGCAGCTGTCGATGATTGCGGGCGTCGATATGCACGATCCGGCAGACACCACGCTGCATCTGGTCGACACGTCGACCGGCCAGTATCGCGCCCTGAACGCAGGCGCAGCCGAAGCCGCGGTCGATGCGGAATGGCTGTCGGACGGACGCCTTGCCTCCATCATCCATATCGGCGCGGATGCCATGCTGCGGATCTACAATGCCGATGGCAGCGTGGCCGAAACGGTCGACCCGGGCGACCTGATCCTGACGGGCATTCAGGCGGGCGGCGACCGCGTGATGGTATGGGCCAACAGCCCTGCCCATCCGACCGAGCTGTATGAATACACAAATGGCGCCTTCACACGCTGGACCAACCACAATACGTGGCTGTCCGAAATCGACATGGGAACGCAGCGCACGGTGACTTACACGGCCACCGACGGACAGGAAGTCGAAGGCATCCTGATCGAGCCGGTCGGCGGTGCCCCGGCTGGCGGCGCCCCGACCATCATGATGGTCCATGGCGGGCCGGAAGCGCATTATTCCAATGGCTGGCTGACCGCTTATTCGATGCCCGGCCAGATGGCTGCGGGCGAAGGCTATGCCGTCTTCCACCCCAACTATCGCGGCTCGACCGGCTACGGCGTCGATTTCGCCAAGCAGCATCAGGGCCGCTATACCGACCCCGAATTCCGCGACATTGTCGATGCCAAGAAGCACCTCGTCGCCGAAGGGATCACCGATCCTGACCGCACCGGCATCACCGGTGGGTCCTATGGCGGCTATGCCAGCGCATGGGGCGCGACGCATTATTCGGACGAATATGCCGCCGCCGTGATGTTCGTCGGTATTTCCAACCAGACCAGCAAGTTCGGCACGGGCGACATCCCGTTCGAGATGTACAATGTGCACAGCCGCGCATGGCCGTGGGACGACTGGCAGAAGATGCTCGAAGTCAGTCCCATCTACTACACCGACCGGGCGAAAACTCCGCTGCTGATTATGCACGGTCTGGAGGACACGCGCGTCGATCCGGGCCAGAGCTACGAGCTCTATCGCTTCGTCAAGATCCGCAATCCCGACACGCCGCTGCGCATGGTCCTGTATCCGGGTGAAGGGCACGGCAACCGCAAGGCTGCCAGCCGCTATGATTACAACAAGCGGATGCTGCGCTGGTTCGAAACCTATCTGAAAACCGGTGACCGGGATGCCGCGATGCCGGATACCCGCCCCGTCCTCGAACTGGGCGGTGACGAAGAATAGGGCATCATCCGATTACGGATAAAGACGGGGCCGGAAACACGCAGTTTCCGGCCCCGTTTCTTATGGTCGATCAGAAGGTGTAACCCAGACCCACGCCCAGCAGGAACTGGTTCGCACTACCGCGCACGCTCGTCAGCGGCGTGTTTTTCGCATCATTCATCAGGCGCGAGTATCCGCCAATGCCGACAATGTTCAGGCCGCCATCGGTCACATCGCCATTGAGGTCCACAGCGAGCAGCAGATTGACGCCCAAGCTCTGCAAACCGCCTTCGGCTTGGAATGCAGGCAGCACACCGCCGCTGGCCACAGTATCGGCCGGGCTGACACTGAAATAGTAATCCGCAAAATCATCGTCGATAAAGGTCGCGCTGCCGCTGATAGATGCGGCGACACCCCGGCTCAGCGGCGTAAAATAGGTCACCGACGGGCTGACCGTCATGCCCGAATGCGCGCCCGCCACATCCCACATCGCGTCGACATTGACGCTCACGCTGTCGAACGGGTTGAGCACGGCGGGGAAGCTGACACCCACCGTGGGGCCAACTTCCACTGCACGGTCCAGCTCGCCCAGCTGTTTGACCACCTCGTCCTCAATCTGATCGACCCGGTCGCTCCGCACTCTGAATGCCACGCCCAGATCGAAAGACGGACCGGTTTCGGCATCGGGAATGAAATCCACCGCCAGCCCCGCCGGGCGCGGATTGATGTTCACGCCCTTGTAGCTTCCCTGGATGATTGGCAGCGGGAAAATCACGTAATCGTTGGAACCGGTATAGCTAGGCCCGAGACCGGCACCCACGCCAATGCTCAGGAAATCGCCATCGAATACGGTTTCCCCGATCGGCGGACCGTTCCGCTCTGCGCCCGGAGGCGCTGCATCGGGGCGGGTCTCGGCATCCTGGGCCGCAAGGCGAGTGGCAGCGACAAGCGCGAGCGCGCCGACCAGAAGGACGGGATGACAGGTGGACATGACAGGGGGCCTTTACGAATGGATATAAGCCCATAACGGCCCATCACAGGCGCGGTTCCTCTCCAGTCCCCTTTGCAGTGCGGGCCACGCTGCCCCAAAGGCCGATTGCCCGCAGCCAAGGGCCAGCGTAGAGCGGCGGCTGAAATGACAGATAATCGGGTCGATATCGCAATTGCAGGAGGGGGATTGGCCGGCGGGCTGATCGCGCTGGCCCTGCGCCGTGCGCGCCCGGAATTGAACGTGGTTCTGGTTGAAGCCGAGGATGTGCTGGGCGGCAATCACCGGTGGAGCTGGTTCGAGGGTGATCTCGATGCTGCCGGGACCGCGCTGCTTGCCAGCTTCCGAAAGACCGAATGGACCGGATACGACATCCGCTTCCCGGCGTATGAGCGCACGCTGGGCGCGCGGTACCTGTCGCTCGCGTCCCCCGATTTCGATGCCGCGCTGCGGCGCGAACTGGCGCAGGATTGCATCATGCCGTCCTCGCCGATTGCCAGCATGGATGCGGACGGGATCGATCTCAAGGACGGCTCACGCATTTCGGCCCGCGCCGTGATTGATTGCCGCGGCTTCGTGCCCGACCATTCGCTGCGCGGCGGGTGGCAGGTGTTCATGGGCCGCCATCTGCGCACCGCCACACCGCACGGTGTGGAGCGGCCCGTCATCATGGACGCCAGCGTCGAGCAGCACGGGGCATACCGCTTCGTCTATGTCCTGCCGCTGAGCGCGCACGAACTGTTCGTGGAAGACACCTATTACGCGGACGAACCGGTTCTCGACCGGTCGGCGCTGTCGCGGCGGATCGATGCCTATTGCGTACAGCATGGCTGGGACGGAGACATTCTGGGCGGCGAAACGGGCGTGCTTCCGGTGATCACCGGCGGTAATTTCAGCGCATTTCAGGCCGCATCGCGCATACCCGGCGTGGCGCAGGCCGGGGCGCGCAGTGCGATGGTCCACCCGCTGACCAGCTACACCCTGCCCCATGCCGTGCAGACCGCGCAGCTGGTGGCAGACAATGCCGATCTGCCGGGCGACCAGCTGGCCGCCTTGCTGGAGGCGCAGGCCCGGCGCGTCTGGAAGCAGACCGGCTTTTACCGGATGCTGGGCCAGATGCTGTTCGGCGCGGCCAAGCCCGACAAGCGCTACCGCATTTTCGAACATTTCTACCGTCTGCGCGAACCGCTGGTGGAAAGGTTTTACGCCGCACGCAGCACACGGCGCGATAAATTGCGGATACTTATCGGCCGTCCGCCCGTTCCTATCCCGCGCGCCATCGGTGCGATCTTCTCCTCGCGTGCACCTCTGGTTGCCCCGAACCACACATCCGATCCAAGGAAAGCTCCGAAACCATGAGTTCCCCCAGCAAGACAGCCTGCGTCATCGGCTCCGGTTTCGGCGGCATGGCGCTCGCTATGCGGCTGCAAAGCGCCGGCATCCAGACCACCGTGATCGAGGGCCGCGACAAGCCCGGTGGCCGCGCTTATTACTGGGAAAAGGAAGGCTTTACCTTCGACGGCGGCCCGACGGTGGTGACCGATCCCGATTGCCTGACCCAGCTTTGGGAACTGTCGGGCCATGACATGGCGCAGGATGTGGAACTGATGCCGGTCAAGCCGTTCTACCGCCTCAATTGGCCCGACGGCACAAACTTCAATTACTCCAACGATCATGACGAGCTGTTCGCCGAGATCGAGAAGCTGCACCCTGAAGATGTCGACGGCTACAAGCGCTTCCTCGAATACAGCGCGGGCGTCTATGAGGAAGGCTATCTCAAGCTGGGCACTGTGCCCTTCCTCGATTTCAAATCCATGCTGAAGGCCGCGCCTGCGCTGGCCAAGAAGCAGGCCTATCGCAGCGTCTACTCGATGGTTTCCAGCTTCGTGAAATCGGAGAAGCTGCGCGAGGCGCTCTCGTTCCACACCCTGCTGGTCGGCGGCAATCCGATGAAGACGAGCAGCATCTATGCGCTAATCCACAAGCTGGAAATGGAAGGCGGCGTGTGGTGGACGCGGGGCGGCACCAACAAGCTCATCGCCGGGATGATCCGCCATTTCGAGCGCCTCGGCGGTAAGATGATTGTCGGCGATCCGGTGGTGCAGGTGCACGAAGAAAACAATGTCGCGAAAAGCGTCGAGACCGCGAGCGGTTTCAAGGCCGATTTCGACGCGGTCGCAAGCAATGCCGACATCATGCATTCCTACCGCGATCTGCTCGGCCGCAGTCAGCGCGGCTGGAAGATGGGCAAAAAACTGGCCCGCAAGAAATATTCACCCGGCCTATTCGTGGTCCATTTCGGGCTGGAGGGCACATGGCCCGGCATCGCCCACCACATGATCCTGTTCGGCCCGCGATACAAAGGCCTGCTGGACGATATCTATGATAACGGCGTGCTGCCAAAGGATTTCAGCATCTATCTGCATCACCCCACGGTGACCGATCCCAGCATGGCGCCGCCGGGGCAAAGCACGTTCTACGCGCTGGTGCCGGTGGCCCATATGGGCAAGCTGAAGGTCGATTGGGACACGGTCGGCCCGCAGCTGGAGAAGGCCATTCTGGACGAAATCGGACGCCGCCTGATCCCCGACATTCATGACCGGATCGTGACCAAATTCAGCTATGCGCCCAAGGATTTCGCCACCGACCTCAACGCCCATCTGGGCAGTGCCTTCAGCCTGGAACCGCTGCTGACGCAGAGCGCCTATTTCCGGGGCCATAACCGCGATGACGTGATCGAGAACTTCTACCTCGTCGGCGCTGGCACGCACCCGGGCGCAGGTATACCGGGCGTGGTCGGAAGTGCTAAGGCGACGGCGGGCTTGATGATCGAGGATTTACAATGATGATATTGGCGCCACTGCTTTTGATGGCCGCTTCCGAGCCATTGCCGACAACCCAGACCTCGCCGCTGGCGACGCCCGATACCTCTCACGAGTGGGTCCTCCTGACCGACGATGAGGACGGTACCGGCTGGTACGACAAGACGTTCCGAGACACGACCTCGTTCGAGGGTCAGTCCTACCCTGTCGTCCTTATCCGCTTCACCTTCCGAGAAGATGGCGTGGACAATGTTGGCGATATGACCCTGGCCGTTGATTGCGATGCAAACAGGCAGGCAGTGGTGGCCGGCTGGCTCCAGGCACACGGAGAAATCATTGCGGCCAAAGATCAGCCGGAAGGCATGATTTTCGACTTTACAGAGCTGCCTTTCGATGAGGAAGATATCGCCATCTTCAGGCAGGCCTGCGGAGAAGACTGGTCCCAATGAACCACCTCGCCGTCTATTGCGGGTCCGCGACGCCGGAAGACCCGCGTTATGTGGAACTCGCCCGCGAAGTCGGCGCGACGCTCGCGCAGCGCGGGATCGGCGTCGTCTACGGCGGCGGGCGGCTCGGACTGATGGGCGCGGTGGCGTCCGGTGCGCTGGATGCAGGCGGCGAGGTGATCGGCGTGATCCCCGAGGCGCTGGCGAACAGCGAAGTCGCCAATCATGATTGCAACGAACTGATCACAGTCAGCGGGATGCATGAGCGCAAGCAGCGTTTCACCGATCTGTCGGACGGCTTCGTCACCATTCCCGGCGGCGTGGGCACGATGGACGAGCTGTGGGAAGCGATGAGCTGGGCGCAGCTTGGTTATCACACCAAGCCGGTCGGTCTGCTCAATGCATTCGGTTTCTATGACGATCTTATCGCCTTCAACTCCAAGATGGCGGAGGTCGGTTTCGTCCGGCCCGCGCACCAGAACATCCTCATCCATTCGGACACCATGCCGGAACTTTTGGACGCTATGACGGCTTATCAGGCACATACGCCCATTTTCCGCATGAAGGCCGAGGATCTTTGACGCAAAACCGCCCACTCGTCGCTGATGTCCGGCGCACGCTGCCAATGCATGGCGGCGGACGGCATCGCGAGGCGCTGGTCGAAAAGGCGCGCGCAGCGATTGCGGAGGGGTCGCACAGCTTTGCCATGGCCTCGTCGCTGTTCGGTGAGGACACGCGCGAGCGCGTGTGGCTGCTCTATGCCTGGTGCCGCCGGTGCGATGATCTGGTCGACGGACAGGAGATGGGCGGCGCTCTGGGAGACCAGACAAATATCGAAGACCGGGTGCAGGCCGTGCGCGTTCTCACCCGCCGCGCGCTGGAGGGCCAGCCGACGGCCGATGCCGCCTTCGACGCTTTCGGACTGGTGGCCTCCGAAAGCCGCCTGACCAAGGATATGGCCAACGACGTTATCGCCGGATTCGCAATGGACGCCGCCGAGTTTCGCCCAACGGGTCGCAAGGATGTACTGCGCTATTGCTACCACGTGGCGGGCGCGGTGGGCGTGATGATGGCCCATGTGATGAACGCGCCGGATGACAGCTTCGTCTATGACCGCGCGTGTGATCTGGGCATTGCCTTCCAGCTCAGCAATATGGCCCGCGATGTGGTGGAAGACGCCGAGGGCGGGCGGTGTTATCTGCCGGTCGAATGGCTCGCCGATGCTGGCCTTACGCCGGAGGATTTCACGCGCGAGGACAACCGATTTGCGCTCGCTGCGGTGTCGGCGCGCCTGGTCGATATGATGGAAATATACGAGCAGGCCGCACGCTGCGGGGCGCAGCGGCTCGGCTTCCGCAATCGTTGGGCGATCTACGCCGCGACGCGGATTTATGGCGGGATCGGACGCAAGGTCCGTAATCGCGGCCAGCTCGCATGGGACAGCCGCGTGCGGATCGGACGGCTGGCGAAGCTGGGCCATGTCGCCGCCGCATTGGGCGAGGCGATCATCAACCGCCCCACCCCTCCGCGCGACTGGCCCGAATACACGCGCACCGACCTGCAACCGATCCGGGGCTGGTGAATTGCGCGCAAGGGGACTAACCCTGCAGCCATGATTTCAAAGCTCCTGATTGCCAATCGCGGCGAGATTGCCTGTCGTATCATCCGCACCGCCCGCGACATGGGCGTGGCCACAGTCGCGGTCTATTCGGATGCCGATGCCAAGGCACTGCATGTGCGCTCCGCCGATGAGGCGGTGCATATCGGCCCCTCGCCCGCTGCCGAGAGCTATCTGGTCGGCGAGAAGATCATCGCCGCGGCGAAAGAGACCGGCGCGGAGGCGATCCATCCGGGTTACGGCTTCCTGTCCGAGAATGCGGGCTTTGCGCAGGCGGTGATTGACGCCGGGCTGATCTGGGTCGGCCCCAAGCCGTCGAGCATCGAGGCGATGGGCCTGAAAGACGCCGCCAAGGAGCGTATGATCGCCGCTGGCGTGCCGGTCACTCCGGGTTATCTGGGCGAGGACCAGTCCGTCGAGCGCCTGAAGAAAGAGGCCGATGCCATCGGCTACCCCGTGCTGATCAAGGCGGTCGCGGGCGGCGGCGGCAAGGGAATGCGCAAGGTCGATGCGGCGGAGAAATTCGAAGCCGATCTCGAAAGCTGCCGGCGCGAGGCCAAGGCCAGCTTCTCCAATGACGAGGTGCTGCTGGAAAAGTGGATCACCTCGCCCCGCCATATCGAGGTGCAGGTCTTCGGCGACAGCCACGGCCATGTCGTCCACCTGTTCGAACGCGACTGTTCCTTGCAGCGCCGCCACCAGAAGGTGATCGAGGAAGCCCCTGCGCCGGGCATGGACGAGGCCACCCGCGAGGAAATCTGCGCCGCCGCCGTGCGCGCCGCCAAGGCGGTCGATTACGAGGGCGCGGGCACCATCGAATTCATCGCCGATGCCAGCGAAGGCCTGCGCGCCGACCGCATCTTTTTTATGGAGATGAACACGCGGCTTCAGGTGGAACACCCCGTGACCGAGGAGATCACCGGCGTCGACCTAGTCGAGTGGCAACTGCGCGTCGCAAGCGGCGAGCCGATTCCGCTGAAGCAGGAAGAACTGAGCATCAACGGCTGGGCGATTGAGGCACGGCTCTATGCCGAGGACCCGGCGAAGGGGTTTTTGCCAAGTACGGGGCGTTTGGAACTGCTTGAGCTATTCCCGGAAGATGCACGCATCGAAACCGGCGTCGAAGAAGGCGACGACGTATCACCCTTCTATGATCCGATGATCGCCAAGGTTGTCGTGCATGGCGCCGACCGGAAATCTGCCCTCGATGCTCTCGAATTCCAGCTATCTGTCTCGCGTGTCTGGCCGGTCAAATCGAACAAGGGCTTTCTTGTCCGACTGTTGAAGAATGCTCGTGTCCGCGATGCCGATTTGGACACCGGATTGATCGCTGACGCTTTCGATTCACTAAGGGCTGTGCCAAAGCCGTCGGATCGTGTGCTGAGCGACGCGTTGTGCTGGCTCCAACGCGAGTCCACCGACTTCGACAGGTTAGCCGTTGGCTTACGTGGGTTTAGGCTGAATGCGCCAGACAAACGCACGGAAAGGCTCGATGTAGAAGGAGAAGCTCGCGATTTTGAGTTTCGCCCGACCAAGGCGGGCCAACGGTTCGAGCATGGCTTCGTCGATGTTCACCATCATGGCGACCAGTTCGTCCAGATCGAAGGTGATCTGATCCGGCTGTCATGGCCGCGCGCCGATGCTGGCGGCCAAGCCTCCGCCGCCGATGGCGCGATCCTCGCGCCTATGCCGGGCAAGGTCATCGCGGTCGACGTCGCCGAGGGCGATACCGTCACCGCAGGCCAGCGGCTGATGGTGCTCGAGGCGATGAAGATGGAGCATGCGCTCACCGCGCCGTTCGACGGGACCGTGACCGGGCTTTCCGCCAGCGAGGGCGGGCAGGTGCAGGTCGAGGCGGTGCTGTGCGTGGTGGAGCCTGTCGCCGAGGGCGAAGCATGATCCTCCCCTCCCCTTGGGGAGGGGGCGGGGGTGGGGGTTCCCCCCCATCGACCGCAGAGCACCCATCCCCTAACCCCTTCCCTCAAGGGAAGGGGAACCCATGACCTGGGCTAAAGAACTCGAAGAACTGCGCCACCGCGAAGCGCTCGCCGAGCAGATGGGCGGTGAGGAGAAGGTTGCTCGCCAGCATGGGCGCGGCAAGATGGACGCCCGCGCGCGGCTCGCAGCCCTGTGCGATGAGGGCTCGTTCCGCGAAATCGGCAAAATTGCGGGCAAGGGTCACTACGACGAAAACGGCGACCTCCAAGCCGTCCTCCCCGCCCCCTTCCTGTTCGGCAGAGCCACTATCAATGGCCGCCCGGTGGTCGCTACGGCTGACGATTTTACTATTCGCGGCGGCGCGGCGGATGCCGGGATCAAGCGCAAAATGGTTCAGGCCGAGCAAATGGCCCACGAATACAAGCTGCCCCTGATCCGCATGATCGATGGCACGGGCGGCGGCGGCAGCGTGAAGACGCTGGAACAGATCGGCGCTACCTATATTCCGGCGGTTCCCGGCTGGGGCGATATCGTGAAAAACCTCGACACCGTGCCTGTCGTGGCTCTCGCGCTCGGCCCCACGGCTGGCCTTGGCGCAGCGCGCACGGTGGCCAGTCATTACTCGGTGATGGTGAAGGGCCTCAGCCAGATATTCGCCGCCGGACCCGCCGTGGTGGAGGCGATGGGCGAGGCCTATCAAAGCGCCCCGGAGGACTACGCTCAGGCCAAGGAAAATCTCGGCGGCAGCGAAATCCACACCCGCAACGGCGTGGTCGATGACGAGGTTGCGAGCGAGGCGGAAGCCTTTGCCCGTGCGCGCCATTTCCTCAGCTTCATGCCCGAACATGTCGGCCAGCACGCGCGCCGCACGTCTTGCGATGATCCCGCAGACCGGCGCGAGGAAGCGCTGCTCAGCCTCGTCCCGCGCGAGGACAAGCAGGTCTATTCCATGCGCCGCGCGCTCAACCTGATCCTCGACCGGGGCACCGTCTTCGAAATTGGCAAGCACTGGGGCCGCGCCGCCATCACCGCGCTGGCCCGGCTGGATGGCTGGCCCGTTGCGGTGCTGGCCAGCGACCCCAGCTTTCTGGGTGGATCATGGGATGCGAAAACCAGCGAGAAGGTCGAGCGGTTCGTCAAACTGGCCGACCAGTTCCGCCTGCCCATCGTCCATATGGTCGACAATCCCGGCTTTATGATCGGGCGCGAGGCGGAAATGGCCGGCACCATCCGTTACGGAGTGCAGGCGATGAATGCGGTCTACAAGGCGACCGTCCCCCTCGCCAGTATCGTCATGCGGCGCGCCTACGGCATCGCGGGTAGCGCGATGAGCAATGCGGATGCCTACCAGTACCGCTATTGCTGGCCATCGGGCGACTGGGGGTCCTTGCCCATCGCAGGCGGGCTGGAGGTCGCTTACAAGTCAGAGATAGCCGCAGCCGATGACCCGGCGGCAGAGCTGGACGCGATCCGCACTCGGCTGGGCAAGGTCACCTCCCCCTTCCGCAGCGCCGAACGCTTCAATGTCGAGGACATCATTGATCCGCGCGATACGCGGCCCTTGCTGTGTGAATTCGCTGAACTGGCGTGGCGCAAGCTGGAAAGGGAAGCTTAGCCGCCTTCGTAATTGCCGTACATTTTCTGGTACCGCTTCGCCTGTGACGGCTTGCGGAACAGCTTGCCCCGCTCGCTATACAGCACGAAGCCCAGACCCACGACCGAGCAGATCACCATCGATTGCGCCAGCGGCAGGGCCGTGCCGTCATAGGCCTGCCCGATGGCCGCCCCCATCACCGCGCCGGTGGTCATGCGGATACTGGCCTGGATAGAGGATGCCGCGCCCGCAATATGCTGGAACGGCTGCATCGCGATGGAGCTGAAATTCGCGCCCACAAAGCCGAGCATCGCCATCGACAGGCTGAGCAGCGGCACGAACTCCCACAATGTCTGCTCGCCGCTGCTGGCGGACCACAGCTGCACCAGGCTGACCAGCAGGAAACCGATCAGTGCGGCATGGCCGACGCGGCGTGCGCCATAGCGCTCCACGATGCGGCTGTTGGTGAAATTCGCCAGCACCATGCCAATGATGGAGGCCCCGAAAATGAGCGCAAAGTAATCGCCCGCGCCGAAGCTTTCCGCGATCAGCTGCTGCGACGAATTGAGAAAGCCAAAGAGGCTGCCGAACACCAGCGCGCTGCCGATGACATAGCCCACGGAGATGCGCAGCGAGAGCGCCTCTTTCATATTGCGCAGGATCGTCATGGGGCGGATGTCCTGCGTGTTTGCCTCGGTCAGCGTCTCGGGCAGGCGCAGCCAGACCCACACGGCCACTGCGCTGCCGACGACCGCCATCGCGCCGAAGATGGCGCGCCAATCGGCCACCATCAGGATCAGTTGGCCGATCGCAGGCGCGATGATGGGGACAATCAGGAAGATCATCATGATCAGGCTCATCAACCGCGCCATCCGATCACCGCCCACATGATCGCGCACAATCGCGGCGGGCACGACGCTGAGGCCTGCACAGCTCAGGCCCTGAATAAAGCGCAGCGCAATCAGCCAGTCGAAGCTCGTCACCAGCGCGCAGGCCAGCGACAGCAGGACATAACTCGCCAGCCCTACAAACAGCACCGGACGGCGGCCGAACTTATCGGCAAAGGCACCAGGGAAGAACGCGCCCAGCCCCGCGCCAAGGAAGTAACTGCTGATGACATATTGCCGGTCATTGCCAGCCGCGCCCAGCTCGTCGCCCATGATGCCGAGCGCAGGCAGCATGGAATCGATGCCAAAGGCCTGCAGGCTCATCAGCAACGCCATGAGCACGACCAGTTCGCGCTCCCCCAGGGTGCGGGGCGTTACCTGTGGGGAAGGTTCGGAAGTTGCCATCGTCTGCGCGCCCTGCGCCCATCGCGGGCCGTTTTCCAGCGAAAATCCTGCTGGCTCGTCCTTTTGAGAGGCGGGCTTTTGGCGTATCCGGAGACGGATGGACGAAGAACAGCCAGACATTTCCCGCGACCCGGAGGCCGAGGACACCGCCTCCAACGCTGGTGATGCGGGCGAAGGCAGTGGCGGCCTGCGCAAGATCATCCATGTCGATATGGACGCTTTCTTCGCCAGCGTGGAACAGCGCGACGATCCGGCGTTGCAAGGCAAACCGGTCGCTGTCGGAGGGGCCAGCGGGCGCGGGGTGGTGGCGGCCGCCAGTTACGAGGCACGTAAGTTCGGGGTCAAAAGCGCCATGCCGTCGGTCACCGCGAAACGCCTGTGCCCGGACCTGATCTTCGTCAAATCGCGCTTCGATGCCTACCGCGAGGCAAGCCAGCAGATCCGCGAGATTTTCCGCTTCTTCACCCCGCATGTCGAACCGCTCAGCTTGGACGAAGCGTATCTCGACGTGACAGAGGATTTGCAGGGCATGGGCTCTGCCACGGCCACGGCGCAGGCCATCCGGCGGCGGATACGCGAGGAGACGCGGCTGACCGCGAGCGCCGGGGTCAGCTACAACAAATTCCTGGCCAAGCTCGCGAGCGACCAGAACAAGCCCGATGGTATCTGTATCATCCGCCCGGGCGAAGGAGAAACCTTTGTCCAGTCGCTTCCGATCCGGCGATTTCACGGCGTCGGCCCGAAGGCGGAGGAGAAGATGAACCGGCTGGGCATCTCCACCGGGGCCGACCTAGCGGACAAGGACAGGGCTTGGCTCAGGCAAAATTTCGGCAGCTTTGGCGATTATCTTTTCCGCGCGGCGCGGGGAGTGGATCTGCGCCCGGTGCGCGCCAACCGCTTGCGCAAATCGGTCGGCGGAGAGCGCACTTTCAGCGAGGATATCCATGATGCCGATGCTCTGCGCGAGACGTGTGAGCGGATCATCGAGATTGTCTGGGAGCGGATCGAGCGCGCGCAGGCCAAGGGGCGCACCGTCACGCTGAAGATGAAGTACAATGATTTCACTCTGCAGACCCGCGCGCAATCGGTTGCCCAATGGGTGGAGGACAAGGAGACCTTCGCCCAACTGAGCCGTGCTCTGCTGGAGGAGGAGCTGCCGCTGCCCCGCCCGATCCGTCTGATGGGGCTGACGCTGTCCAATCTGGAGCGTGACGGCGATGAGGAATCCCGCCGCAGGGAGAGCAAGACCGGCCAGCTAGCGCTGTTCTAGCAGCGCCAGTCGTGGGGCGACCAGCGGGCTCACAGGCTTGGGCAATCCGTTCAAGGGAAAGAACTGCGCCTTGGCGATTTCACGGCCATCAGCCTGCGGTGTGTCGCGCAGGGTTCCGGAAACGACATGCGCCGTATGGGGAGAACCGGAGAGGCTTTCCTCGACCTCACCCAGCAGCACCGGATCATGCAGCATCACACCCAGCTCTTCGCGTGTCTCGCGTATGGCGGTGGCAACGGGCGGTTCCCCGCGCTTCATTCCGCCGCCGGGTAAGGTCCAGAAATCCGGTCCATAGGCATGGCGCACCAGCAGGATATCGCCAGTCGCGTTTCGCGCGATGATCGACACGCCTTCCAGCCGGACCTTCCGCCATCTTCGCCATCGGTGCCGCACAAAATGCGCAGCCCTCAACGCCATGCGGTGCATGGGGCGCGGGATCAGCGGCTGGATCAGGTGAAGCATGTGACTGGCTGGGTTGCGTCCCCCAGCAACCGCGCAATCGGCAAATCACTCTCGCCCTTGGTCGCCGCATCGAAAACGGCGCGCTTGTCCGCGCTCCCGCCCAGCGTAAACAGGATTTGCCCACTACCGAGCAGCGCCGGAATGGTCAGCGAAATCCGGTCGAACGGAGCCTCTGGCGGCAAGGGATCGGGCGTCAGGCGCACAATCTTCTGCGGCGCGTCGACCTGCGGATCGGTATTGGGGAACAGCGAGGCGATGTGCCCGTCTGCACCCATGCCGAGCCAGCACAGGGCAAAGGGCGGCACTTTTTCCATCACGGTCAATGACGCGACCTCGGCCCCGGCGGGCTCGAACAAGGCACGCAGTTTGCCGGTGTTCGATGCGGCATGATCTTCGGGCACCACGCGGTCATCACCGGGCCATACGACCAGCCGCGACCAGTCGAGATCGCGGCGGACCAATTGCTCCATGATCGGAAACGGCGTGGACCCGCCGGGCACGGTAATTGCGACCGGGCCGTCGGTCGCTCCCAATGCCGCTGACAAATGCTCCGCCAGCCAATCGGCAGTGGCGGAAGGGGCGGCATTTTCGATCAATGTCAGATTGTCCATTCCTGCATCCTATAACAAAGGCCGCGCCCGGGCATCCCCGGACGCGGCCTTTTGCATTCGTATTTGAGCGCCGGGCCTATTGCAGCGTCTGGGTAAGGAACCAGACGCGTTCTTCGGCTTGGTCGGTCCAGTCGTCGAGCAGGCCGTCGGTCGCATTGTCGCCAGCCTTCTCGGCCAGTTCCTTCATGTCCTTCAGGCGTTTCACCAGCGCGGCGTTGTCGTCGCGCAGTTCCTCGACCATTTTCTCTGCCGACAGCGAGGTGTCGTCCTGATCCTTGATCTGGGTCGCCTGCGTCACCGAACCCAGCGAAGTCAGCGTATCGGCGGCGTTCTTGCGCACACGCTCGCCAATCACGTCGATCTGGTCGCGGATCTCGATCGCATGCTCGTCGAACAGCAGATGCAGGTCGCGGAACCGTGGCCCGGCCACGTGCCAGTGGAAATTCTTGGTCTTGATGTAGAGCGCGAAGTGATCGGCCAGAAGTCCGTTCAGTTCCTGCACCAATGCAGTTTTCGAGTTATCGCCTGTGTCGGCCATGGGGTGATCCTTCCAAATTCAATGATTGTATGAAGGACTAACGCCCGGCCTCTGGCCCGGTTTCCGGCAATCTGCCTGCCTCTGTGATCGCCCTAGTCGATCAACCGATAATACCACGTGCGGTTAAAGCGATGAATATGCCAGCACCGAAGGTGATGGCCGCGAGCGCGAGCCGGAACGCTCTGAGCGGCACCTCTTTTGTAAGTGTGTCCCCCATTACCCACCCCACCGTCACCGCCACGCCGCCGCCCAAAGCTCCCCCGACACCTGACAGCCCGGGCAGAGCCGTGGCCGCCGCCAGCGCGAAAATGGCGAAGCGCGAGGCATCGCCCAATTGCCGCGCAAGCAGCACCAAAAGCGCTGCGAATGTCGAATAGGTCGGCTCTGCCAGCGCCTTCTCCTTGTTCGGCCAAGCCAGCTCGGCCGCCGCCGCGAGCAGGGCAAAGCCGACTAGCATCTGGCGGGCGGAAGTGGGGAGAATGGCTGCGATTGTCGCTCCGGCCCACGCCATGAATAGCGCAGAGGCTATCGCGGCGACCCAGCCCGCCAGCAAGATGCCGTAGCCGGTCTCGCGCGCCATACGGGCGACCAGCAGCTGGTCCCGCGCGCCCTGCCCGATCAGCAGCGCGGCAATAAATGCGAAGAAGAAGCTCGACATGCTAGACGTTTCTCACCGCGTCACGCCCACGGGCCGGTGATCGCGACCGTCATGGCGGGGCTGTAGATGTTGACGAAGAACCACTTCCCGTCGGGCGAGAAACACCCGCCCGCCAGCTCGGTTTGCCGGTGCAACCGCCCGAAGGCATAGGCCTGCCCCGCAGGGGAGATCCCGCGCAGATGGTTGTCGACCGTATCGGTGTACTGGTCCTCGCACACAATCAGATCGCCAAAGGGCGCGGTCACCAGATTGTCGCCATAGTTGAATTGGTCCGGGCTATCGCTCTCGAAGAACAGTTCGAACCGGTCGGCTGCGCCGTTATAGCCCGGCCTAAAACGGAAAATCTGACCGTAGCCGGCCGCGCCGCCGCTGGTCGAGCAGATATACATCTCGTCCAGCCCCATATGCAGCCCCTCCCCGCGCGCGATCAGCAACGCGCCCTGCGCTGCAGCGCGGGTCCGCAGATCGTCCTTGGGTGCCTCGACATTATCCAAATCGATCCAGCGCACCTGCTTGGGCGCGCGCAGCGACATCCTGCCCGGCATCTCGGTGGCGGGCCAGTTGCGGCTGTCGGTTGTGCCATCGACGGCGGCCATCGCTTGCAGGCGGCCACCTTTTGCCAGATCGCCGGGCGCATCGGGCAGGAAGCGGTAGAACACGCTGTCGTCGCGGTCCTCCGTCATATAAACGATGCCGGTGCGCGGATCGACGCAGGCGGCCTCGTGATTGAAGCGGCCCATCGCCGTCAGCGGCACTGCATCCACTTGCCGCCCAGCGCCTGCAGGAACTTCGAACACCCAGCCGTGGTTTTGCTCCAGACCCTCGCCATAGCGCTGGCCCGGCCCGGTGGGCGCTTCTTCGCAGGTCAGCCAGCTGCCCCACGGCGTGATCCCGCCCGAACAATTGCGAATAGTGCCTGCAAGGCTGCGATATTGCTGCTCCACACGAAGCGTTTCCGCATCCAGCACCAGCGTTGTGGTGCCGCCCGGGACGATGTTTCCCTGATGCTTGCCATAGCCCGCCTTCAGCGTGCCGCCGCTGCCATCGCTCGGCACCAGCTCGTGATTGCGGACCAGTGCAATTTTGCCGCCGCCCAGATCGAGGCAGCCCATCCCGTCGGCCTTGTCCGGAACGGTTAGCCCGTCATCCATTGTGTCACCCAGCCGCGAGAGAACGCGGTAGGAAAACCCTTCTGGCAGATCGAGCATACCTTCAGGATCGCTGACCAACGGACCGAAGCCCGTTTGCCCTCGGCCCGCATTCGCCACCGGGGCGCTTTCCATCGACGCCATGCTGCATCCGCTGGCGCTGAGCGCTGCAAACGCGCTGCCGGTTGCGGCGAGAAAGCGGCGGCGGTTAACCTGGCTACGGATAGTGCCGGACGTGGAGTTCATGGCGTTCGTCCTCATCAAATATGCCGTTTGGCACAGCGCTTTGCCCATGCGATACCATCACTACAACACAATAACATTCGGCAGCACGCAACAGAAGCGGGGGAGCGACGATGAAACTGGAACAGGGAATGGCCGCAGTGGTCACAGGCGGGGCATCGGGCCTCGGCTTCGCCAGCGCAAAGGCCCTGGCAGCCGAGGGGTTGAAGCCCGCAATCTTCGATATCGATACCGAGAAAGGTCCCGCCTGCGCCGAGGAAGTCGGCGGCACGTTCCACCTTGTCGACATCACCGACGAACAATCGGTCGAGGACGGCTTTGCCGCTGCCCGCGCGGCGCATGGGCAGGAGCGCGTGACGGTCCACTGCGCAATGACCAGCCGCCGGGGCAAAACGCTGGGCTGGGACAAGGAAAACGGTCGCTACAAACGGCTTTCGACCGAAGATTACGCCTACGGGGCGGAGGGCATTCTGGTCTCCAGCTACCGCATCGCCAGCCACTCTGCGCTCGGCATGGCGAATAGCGAACCGCTCAACGATGACGGCGAGCGCGGGGCGATCGTATTGACCGCCAGCGTAGCGGCACAAGACGGCCAGATCGGTCAGGTTATCTATGGCAGCTGCAAGAGCGGGGTGAACGGCCTCGTCCTGCCGATGGCGCGTGATCTGATGGATATGGGCATTCGCGTGAACAGCGTCATGCCGGGCATTTTCGCCACTCCGCTGATGCTGGGGATGAAGGACCGGAACCCGCAAATGTGGGACCAGCTCAACGCCAGCGTGCCCTTTCCCAAGCGCCTTGGCGAACCGGAGGAGTTCGGTAGCCTGATCGTGGAAATTGCGCGCAACACCTACATCAACGGCCATCAATTCCGCCTGGACGGAGCGATCAGAATGCCGCCGAAATGAGTTCTTCTGAACCACTCAGCTTCTTCGGGAACCCATCTTCCCCTTACACCCGAAAAATGCTCTCGCTTCTGCGCTACCGCCGCATTGCGCACTCGGTAATCTGGGGATCACCCGACGCCGCTCCAAAGCATCTGCCGAAACCCAAGGTTGGCCTCCTGCCCACGTTCTATTTCAGGATGGACGACGGCGGCTTTGAAGCGGTGGTCGATTCAACGCCGATCGCGAGGCGACTTGAACAGGAATACAAAGGACGTAGCGCGATACCGGCAGATGCCGAGCTTGCATTCTACATGGCGCTTATCGAAGATTACGCCGATGAGTGGTTGACCAAACCAATGTTCCATTATCGCTGGCATCATGATGCTGATCGCCAGCATGCCGGACGGTTCCTGTCCTTTACCTCTGACACCTCTCAAGACAGAGAATCAGCGGAAAACAGAGCGGAGGCTTTCACCAAGCGACAGTTTGAGCGCCTCTATGTTGTAGGATCGAACGATCAAACCGCCGAAATCATCGAGACAAGTTACGAACGCTTCCTTGGCATACTCGACTCGATGCTGGAGGATCGCCCTTACCTGCTGGGGAACAGACCCAGTGTCGCCGACTTTGCAGTGTTCGGCCAGATGACCCAACTGGGATTGGTCGACCCCACGCCGCGCAGACTGATGCTCGAGAAGGCGCCTCGCTTGGAGGCCTGGCTATGGAAAACAGATGATCTGAGCGGACTTGAATTGGCCGGTTGTGACTGGAGCGAAACAGGCGGGATACGCAGGGCACTCGCTCCGCTGCTCGATGAGATCGCTCAGACCTATCAACCTGTATTGCTCGCCAACGCCAAGGCGGTGATGAACGGTGCGACACAATTCACGGCGGACGTACACGGAAGAGAATGGACGCAGCCGACATTCCCGTATCAGGCCAAATGTCTGGCAGAGCTTCGGGACCGCTTCGCCAGCTTGGACAAGCCAGCAAAAAAAGCATGCGCAGCCACAATGACGGCGAACAATTGCGGGGCCATGATAGAGGGACTGACATGACCACTTCCACCAACGAATATCCGACCAAGGCCTACGGCGCGACAGACACCAGCGGCCATATCGCGCCGATGGACATCACCCGCCGGGGCCTGCGCGATGACGATGTGCTAATCGATATCAGCCATTGCGGGATTTGCCATTCGGACCTGCACACCGCGCGCAACGACTGGGGCCGCACGACCTATCCGGTTGTGCCGGGCCATGAAATCGTCGGGACCGTCGCGGCGCTGGGTGATGGAGTGACGCGTCACAAAATCGGCGACCGCGTGGCAATCGGCTGCATGGTGGATGCCTGCATGGAATGCTCCCACTGCGAACAGGGCCTCGAGCAATATTGCAAACAGGGCATGGTCGGCACTTATGGCGGGACCGACCGGCATGACGGCAGCAAGACGCATGGTGGCTATTCCACTCGCATCGCCTGCCGCGACGAGTTCTTGTTGAAAGTCCCCGAGGCGCTTTCGAGCGAGCATGCCGCGCCGCTGCTGTGTGCCGGTATCACCACCTATTCGCCTCTGCGGACATGGAAGGTAGGCCCGGGCAGCAAGGTAGCGGTCGCCGGGCTAGGCGGTCTGGGCCATATGGGTGTCAAATTCGCCGTAGCCATGGGCGCGGAAGTCACTGTGCTCAGCCGGAGCGAGGATAAGCGCGGCGATGCCGAAGCGCTGGGTGCCCATGATTTCCTGCTGACCACCGACAAGCCTTCGATGAAGGCGAAGTCGGGATATTTCGACATGGTTCTGAACACCATTCCCGTTCGCCACAATGTTACGCCCTATCTCCACCTATTGCGGATCGACGGGGTCCAAGTGCTGGTCGGAATGATCGACATGATGCCCGAAATGCACAGCGGCCTGCTGCTCGGGCGCAAGGTGCTGACCGGCAGCGGGATCGGCGGCCTCGCCGAAACGCAGGAAATGCTCGACCTTTGTGCGGAAAAGAACATCGTGCCGGAGATCGAAATGATCCCGATGCAGGATGTGAACACTGCGTATGAGCGGATGGAGGCAAGCGACGTGAAATACCGCTTCGTTATCGATATCGGGAAGAGCGACTTCTAGGCAAAGCTGCGTCGAAAACTGCTGAGGCTGGATAAAACTCCCGCCCCGCTTGCAATTCGTTCGAACGAACAATAAACAGTCGCCATGCGCGAACGGCTCATCGAAACTGCAATCGAGAAGTTCGGCAAGCACGGTCTCGATGGCGCCAGCACGCGCGACATTGCGGCGGCATCGGGCACGGCGATGAGTTCGATTACGTACCATTTCGGCAGCAAGGAGGGCCTGTATAAGGCCGCTGCCGAGCATATTTTCAGTCATTTGCAGATAATGATGGCGGACCCGCCACTTCCGGTTCCGGGCGACAACGCATCGGATGAAGACCGGATCGAATTGATTTGCGCCATGTTGGGCCGTGCGGCGACCTTCATGCTGCATGACGGGTCAGCCGCCTTTGCCCTTTTTATCTCGCGCGAGCAGCAAGCACCGTCCCCGGCGGTGCTCGAAATCATGCGGTCTCACATGAAGAAAACCATGAGCCAGCTGGCGCGGCAGATCGGTTTGCTGCGCCCCGATCTCGACGAGACGGAAGTGCGGGCAACTGCGCTTTTCATTTTCGGGATGGCGGTCACGCTGCGTCACTCGCGAACTGCGCTCCACCTGCTGATGGAAGTCGACACCATCGACGATGCGCTGAAAGAGAGACTGCTCGCCCGCCTCGACCGGATCGTCCGCACCGTGCTGGTGGCGGCCTGATGCGGACAATACGCGCCCTCGCTCTTGCCGGTGTGCTGCTTCCCTTGGGCGCGTGTGTGTCACTGGTGCCCGATGCCGAGATGCCTGCCGTGGTGGCTGAAATGCCCACCGCCTATGATGCGGCGGAGATCGACGGCACTTACCGGCCCGCCAATTGGTGGCAAGCGTACGGCGATCCGGTGCTGGACGGGCTGGTGAACGATGCGCTGTCGGACAATCTCGATATTACAGCGGCGGCGGCTCGGGTCGAGCAGGCCAGCGCGCAGGCGCGGATTGCCCGCTCCGCCATGCTGCCGACTGTCTCTGCCAGCGCCAGCACCAGCTATTCCGACAGCCCGCTCGCCGGCAGCGCCTTTGGCGGTCTGTCTGGCGGCGGGCCCAGCCGCCTGACCAACGAGACCTATTCGCTCAGTTTGGGCGCTGCCTACGAACTTGACCTGTTCGGGCGCGCACGGGGCGATCTGGCGGCTGCCCGTAGCGACGCAGTGGCCGCCGAGTTTGACTATCGCACCGTGCAACTGGCCTCCGCCGCCGAGACGATCAGCACCTATTTCGAGATCGTCGATACGCGCCGCCAGATCGAGCTGACTGTGCGCACTGCAGAGTTGCTGGCCGACCGGGCCGAGCGCACGAATGACCGGTTCCTGCGCGGGCTTTCGGAGAGCTTCGAACTGTATCAGGTGCGCCAGGATTTGCGCAATACGCAGGCCAGCTTGCCGCAGCTCGAGGCTTCGCTCGGCGCAGCCAATGGCCGTCTGGCCACACTAGTCGGGACCTATCCGGGGCCGATGAAGGCGCGGCTGGAAACGCAGCTGACCCCGCGTCTCGTCTTTGCCCCCGTGCCCGCCGGTCTGCCGGCCGAATTGCTGGTCCAGCGACCCGATGTCGCGGCAGAATGGGCCAGGCTGGAATCCGCGCGCCAACGGATCGGCGCGCGCCGGGCGGAACGTTTCCCCTCACTGCAACTGACAGGATCGCTGGGCACGCAGGGGGACAGCCCGCTGGGTATTTTCGATATAGCCGATACGTGGCTGCTGTCGCTTGGCTCCAGCATCACCGCGCCTTTGCTGGATGGTGGCCGCATCTCGGCCAATATCCGGGCAGCGCGGGCAGCCTATGACGCGCAGGCCGCGGCCTATGCAAAAGCGGTTCTGACCGCGTACCGCGAAGTGGACGTCGCCATAGACGACTACGAGGAGCAGCGTCAGCGCTACCTGCTAATCACCGGACAACTGGCAGAGGCAAAGGCCTCGCTCGACGTGCAATCCAGCCGCTTCCAGAGCGGCGTGGGCAGCTACACCGCTTATCTCGACGCTCTGCGCGCTGTCTATCAGGTGGAATCCAGCCTCTCCGGCGCGGCGCGCGGCGTGGCGCTTTCCCGCCTCGGCATCCACCGTGCGCTGGGCGGTGATTGGGCGGCCACGGCCACACCAGACGTCAGCGACACTCCGCAAACCGACGACAGCGAAGGAAACCTGCAATGAAACGGCAAGCTGTTTGGGCCATCGGGCTTCTGGTGGGTGCGGTCGCTGTCGCCGCGTTGATGATATTCCTTCGGCCAGAGCCCGCTCAGGAAGAGCAGGTCGCGCAGGTACCGCTGGTTGAAACCATCGCACTGGAACAGGCGGCCGGACCGATCCAGGTTCTCGGCTCCGGCACGGTCGGTTCGCGGGAAGAAGTCTCTATTGGCGCGGAAGTCGGCGGGAAACTCACCTTTGTCAGCGCCAGTTTCCGCGAAGGAAGCGTGGTGGGCCGGGGATCCACTTTGTTCCGGATCGACACCACCGATTACCAGAACAATGTCCGCACCGCCCGCGCCGATGTGGCTGCGCAGAATGTCGCCGTGCTGCAGGCCCAGCAGGAAGTCAGCATCGCACAGGCCGAACTGGCACGGTTTGCCGAGCGGCAGGACGCAGGCTCCGCGCTGGCCAGCGTGATCGACGCGGATGATTACGCCTCGCGGTTCCTGCCCCCGCCATCTGTCGAAAACGCGGCGGTCCGCAATTCGGCCCGGCGCGCGCCGACATCCGCGCCAAGCAACCTCGCCACGCGTGAGCCGCAATTGCGTTCTGCCAAAGCCGCACGCGACCGGGCCAATGCCAATCTCGCCAGCGCGCAGACCTCGCTTGCCCGCACCCGCGTGACCGCGCCGTTCACCGGCATTGTCCGCAGCGAGACGGCAGCGGTCGGCACGCTGGTGCAGCCGGGGCAAGTGCTTGGCACGATTGTCTCCACCGCGTCCTATGAAGTGCGTGTTTCGCTGACCGAGGCCGAGGCGGCGCTGATCCCCGGCGTGCTGAAACCGAACAATTCCCGCATTCCGGCCCGCGTGTTCAGCGATTTCGGCGGGCTGCGTTACGGTTGGGATGCCTATGTCGACCGGGCGAACAATATCCTCGACCCGCAGACCCGCACCATCGATGTCTTCCTGAGAGTGCCGAACCCACTGCGCGGCGGGCGCATTGTCGATGGCGAGGAACCGGGCGGCGCTGCTCCGCCGCTGCTGCTGGGCAGTTTCGTCAGCGCCGAGATCACCGGCGCCAGCCTCGCTTCCTACGCTGCCATCCCGGCCGAGCATCTGCGCACCGGCAACAGGATATGGGTCGTGCGCGGCGGCAAACTGCGCATCCTGCCCGTGCGGGTCATCCAGCGCACCGATGATCTCGCCTACATCACCACGCCGACACTGGCCGAAGGCGGGCGGCTGGTCACCAGCAGCCTGCGCGCGGCGGTTGACGGTATGGATGTGCGGGTGAACCGGGTTGCCCCTGCACCCGGCGCAGGCTCTGGCTCGAATTCTGGCGATGGCGATGAGTGAGCCGGAGGAAACCGCACTCGACCGGTTCGGCAATGCCGCCGGTGACCGGGCGCGCGAGCGGACCGGCGTCATTGCCTTTATGGCCCGCAACGGGGTCGCTGCGAACCTGTTGATGCTCGTCATGCTGGTGGCGGGCTATCTCTCCTACACCACTATCGTGCAGGAGGTGTTCCCGGAAAGCAGCCTCGATACGATCACCGTGTCGGTCGCCTATCCCGGGGCAACGCCGGAGGAAATCGAGGAATCGATTGTCCAGAAGGTAGAAGAAGCGGTCGAGGCTATCGAAGGCGTGAAGGATATCACCGCCACGGCTTCGGAAGGGTCCGGCACCGTCAATGTCGAGCTGGAACTCGGAGTCGATATCGACCGCGCGCTGGATGATGTGAAGTCCGAAGTCGACCAGATCCAGACCTTCCCGATCGAAGCCGAAGAGCCCGACATCCGCGAATTGACCACGCGCCAGATCGTCATGCGTCTGGCGCTGTACGGGCAGGTGCCTGAGGAGACGCTCAAGGAAACGGCATACGCTCTCGAAGACAGCATCGCTGCCCTGCCCGATGTCAGCTATGTCCAGACCAGCGGCGTGCGCCAGTACCAGATCTTCGCCGATGTCCCGCAAGACCGGCTGCGCGCGCTCGGCCTATCGCTGACCGACGTCTCGAACATTATCGCCGCCGACAGTCTGGACAGCCCGGCAGGCTCAATCGACACGAAAAACGAAGAAGTGCGCGTGCGGACGGTCGGCCAGAATTACGACCAGCAGGATTTCGAGGATATCGTGGTCCTGACCAGCCAGGACGGAAACATCCTGCGGCTGGGCGATATCGCCACCGTGCAGGACGGGTTCGAGGACGCCGACCTGATCACCAGCTTCAACGGTCAGCCGGTCGCCTTTGTGGACGTCTACCGCACCAGCGACGAGCGCGTCCTGGACGTGTCGGCGGCGGTCAGGAACCTGCTCGAAACCGAGTACCAGACGCCTGAGGGTGTCGAGTACGCCATCTGGGACGACGATTCCGAACTGCTCGACGATCGCCTGAGCCTGCTCCTCAAAAACGCCGCCATGGGTCTGGTTCTGGTGCTGGTCGCGCTGACGCTGTTCCTCGATCTGCGGCTCGCCTTCTGGACCGCCATCGGCATCGGCGCGACATTTGTGGGCGCGATCTTCATCCTCGAATGGGCCGGGTCGAGCATCAATATGTTCTCGCTGTTCGGCTTCATCCTCGCGCTCGGACTGGTGGTCGACGATGCGGTTGTGGTCGGCGAAAATATCTATGCGGAGCGCGAACGCGGGCGCAGCGGGATAGGTGCCGCCATCGCTGGCGGGCAGCGGGTGAAGGTGCCCGTGCTTTTCGCCGTCGCCACCACGATCACCGCCTTCGCGCCGCTGCTGGCCGTGGGCGGCACCATCGGCAAGGTTCTGGCCGATATCCCGCTGGTGGTGCTCGCCGTTCTGGGCCTGTCACTGGTGGAGGCTCTGCTGGTCCTGCCCCACCATTTGAGCAATCTGCCGGTCGTCGGGACCGTCTCGAAGAACCGCGTTCTGGCAGCTGTCGAGCGGCTGCAACGCGCAGTCGACCGCCGGTTCAAGGCCTTTGTCGACGGGCCTCTGGACCGCGCGCTGCGCTTCACCGTGGCCGCACCCTATCTGATCCTGTCCGCCGGTGTCGCCCTGCTGATCGTCATTATCGCGATGATCCCCGGCGGCATCCTCAAAGTCGTGTTCTTCCCCAATATCGAAGGCAACACCGTCGCCGCTTCGCTGGAAATGCCCGCAGGCACGACTGTGGAGCGCACGGCGGCGGTCGCCCGGCGGATCGAAGCTGCAGGCGAGCGCGCAATCGAACGCTACAGCGACGGAGAGGCCAGCGAGGCGGGCTTTGTCGAAGCGATATACACCTCCATCGGAATGACCAGCGGCGGCGGCGGTCCGGGCGGGACGGTCGATACGCTTCGGCCCAATCTCGCCAATATCCAGCTCAGCCTCGTGTCATCGGACGAGCGCAGCGTTTCCTCGGCAGAGCTGGAAGAAGCTTGGCGCGAGGAACTGGGGCCGGTCCCCGAAGCGCGCTCGCTGGCCATTTCCTCATCGCTGCTTTCCGCCGGAGACCCGGTCAGTGTGCAGCTGTCGCACCCTGACGATGAAACGCTCGACCGCGCATCCGCGCAGGTTATGGCGGCGCTGGCGAGGCTGAGCGGCGTGTTCGATATTGAAAGCGATCAGGACGAAGGGATGCAGGAAATCGAGCTGCGCCTGAAACCGTCCGCGCGCACGCTGGGCGTATCGTTGAGGGACGTCGCGGGGCAGGTGCGGGCAGCATTCTTCGGGGCAGAGGCCGTGCGCGTTCAGCGCGGGCGCGAGGATGTGCGGGTCTATGTCCGCTTGCCGGAGGAGGAACGCGATTCCATCGCCGACATCGCCCGCTATCAGGTCCGCGTGCCGGGCGGGCAAGTGCCGCTCAGCACGCTCGCCGATGTGTCCTTCTCAGAAGCGCCCTCCGTCATCCGGCGCGAAGCGGGCCGCCGCGTGGCGACCGTCACTGCCGATCTGGACGAAGACGTTGTCACCAGTCAGGAAGTGGCGCAATTGCTCGACAGCGAGATCATGCCTGCAATCCGTGCCGACTACCCCGCGCTGCAATACAGCTTTGGCGGGGAACAGGAGGAGCAGGCGGAAACTTTCGGCTCGCTCGGCAGCGCGTTTCTGCTGGCACTGGTGGTGATTTACGGCCTGCTGGCGGTGCCTTTCAAATCCTATATCCAGCCACTGATCATCATGGCCGCGATCCCGTTTGGCATCATCGGCGCATTGCTGGGGCACTTGATGCTGGGCATACCGCTGGGCGTTCTGTCGATGTTCGGCATCATTGCCCTTTCCGGTGTGATCATCAACGGGGCACTGGTGCTGATCGACTTCATGAACGAAAATCTGGAAGCCGGGATGGAGCGGGGCGAGGCGGTAATTGACGCCGCCAAATCGCGGTTCCGGCCCATCATGCTGACAGCCATCACCACCTTCCTCGGCGTCGCCCCGATTACCTTCGAGACCAGCCTGCAGGCGCAATTCCTGATCCCGATGTCCGCCAGCCTCGGCTTTGGCGTGCTGTTCGGGACGGTGCTGCTGGTGCTGCTGATCCCCGCCCTCGCGATCCTGCAGATGCGCGCGGTGGACCGGTTCAAGCGTATGTTTGTGGCGAAGGAAGAAGAAATCGCGGCAGAACCCGCACCGGCAGCCTGAGGCGCGCACTCGCGCGGAAAGCGCAAGCCGCCAACGGAACCGGAACCTCGCGGAATGAAATGGAGCGGGTGAAGGGAATCGAACCCTCGTCGTCAGCTTGGGAAGCTGCTGCTCTACCATTGAGCTACACCCGCCAGCCCGTTGGCGCATGCTCCTTGTCGCATGGCCGTTGGCGCGTATCCGGCGCCGCGAGCCTTTGCCTCAGGGGCCGATGGCGGTCAATCATCTAGCGACCGGCAATTATCACTTGTGCGGCTTGTCTGGATGCCCAGCCCAGCTAGATACGCGGCAACAGATTTCTCAGGAGAACACCCCATGCGCCAGATCGACCATTTCATTTCCGGTGGGTCGCCCGCCCCCACAGGCCGGACCCACAAGATTTGGAACCCGTCCACCGGCGAAATCCAGGCCGAAGTCGTGCTGGGCAACGCCGCCACTCTGGAAGCCGCAGTGGCCAAGGCCAAGGAAGTGCAACCCGCATGGGCCGCGACCAATCCGCAGAAGCGCGCCCGCGTGATGTTCGAATTCAAGGCCCTGGTCGAAGCGAACAAGCAGGAGCTGGCCGAGCTGCTTTCGAGCGAACACGGCAAGGTCGTGGAAGACGCGCATGGCGACGTTCAGCGCGGGCTGGAAGTGATCGAATTTGCCTGCGGTATCCCTCAGGCGCTGAAGGGCGAATATTCGCAAGGCGCAGGCCCCGGTATCGATGTCTATTCCATGCGCCAGCCACTGGGCATCGGGGCGGGCATCACGCCGTTCAACTTCCCCGCCATGATCCCGATGTGGATGTTCGGCATGGCAATCGCAGCGGGCAATGCGTTTATTCTCAAACCCTCCGAGCGCGATCCCAGCGTGCCGGTGCGACTGGCGGAACTGTTCCTGGAAGCGGGCGCGCCCGAGGGACTGTTGCAGGTGGTGCACGGTGACAAGGAAATGGTCGATGCGATCCTCGACCATCCCGATATTCCGGCCATCAGCTTCGTCGGATCGTCCGATATCGCGCAATATATCTACCAGCGCGGCGCGGCCAATGCGAAGCGGGTGCAGGCCTTTGGCGGGGCGAAGAACCACGGTATCGTGATGCCCGACGCCGATCTCGATCAGGTCGTAAACGATCTGGCGGGGGCTGCCTTCGGTTCCGCTGGCGAGCGCTGCATGGCGCTGCCTGTGGTGGTGCCGGTGGGCGAAGACACGGCGGACAAGCTGCGCGAGAAACTGATTCCGGCGATCAACGCCTTGCGGGTCGGTGTCTCCAACGATCCCGACGCACATTACGGCCCCGTGGTAACGCCAGAGCACAAGGCCCGCGTCGAAGGCTGGATCGACACCGCCGAAAAGGAAGGCGCCGAAGTCGTCATCGATGGCCGCGGGTTCAACCTGCAGGGGCATGAGGACGGCTTCTTCGTCGGCCCCACCCTGCTCGACCGCGTGACCACCGACATGGAAAGCTACAAGGAAGAGATTTTCGGCCCCGTCCTGCAGATCGTGCGCGCGAAGGACTTCGAGGACGCGGTCCGCCTGCCGAGCGAGCATCAATACGGCAATGGCGTCGCCATCTTCACCCGCAACGGCCACGCGGCCCGCGAATTCGCATCCCGCGTGAATGTCGGCATGGTCGGCATCAACGTGCCGATCCCCGTGCCGGTCAGCTATCACAGCTTCGGCGGGTGGAAACGCAGCGGCTTTGGCGACATCGACCAATATGGCATGGAAGGCCTGAAATTCTGGACGAAGGCCAAGAAGATCACCCAGCGCTGGCCCGACGGCAATGAAGACCTGGGCAACGCCTTCATCATTCCGACGATGGGGTGATGGCGATGCGGATCACTATTGCTCTTGCCGCCGCCCTGGCCCTTTCAGCCTGCGAAGAAGCCGGCGCTCCCGATACCTCGCCCGAGCCTGCCGAAACCATGATGCCGGTGGAGCCCGATGGCGGCATTGGCGATGGTGCCGAGCCTTTGCCCGATGCGTCTGGCGACACGGAAGCTTCACCAGCAGACGATGCCGAAATCACCGGCCCAGACGAAGGCCTGCTGGAAGAAGACGCTCGCAAGGATGCGGCCGCGCGCGGGATTGGGCCCAACACCATCCCGGCCGATTATCACGGTGTGTGGGACTATGTGGAGGGCAGCTGCGCTCCTGAATCCGACCTTCGTGTCGCGATCAAGGGCGACTCGATCACATTCTACGAATCCGTCGGCAAAGTGACTGCGGTGGAGAACCGTCCCAATGGCGACCGTATTGTCACACTCGCCATGTCCGGCGAGGGCGAGACATGGGAAGAGACGCTGAAACTGGAAATGGACTCCACCGCCATGCGCATGGTCATCAGCGACCCAGCTGGCGCGCCGGAACCAACCGACGCGCGCAAACGCTGTGAGTGAAACTGGCGGCCAAGATAACTATCGAAACGCGCCGCCAGCACGGCTAGGGATCATGCCATGACAGGACAGTTTCAACTCACCGAAGATCAGCTTGCGATCCAGGACATGGCGCAGCGCTTCACCGCCGACAATATCACCCCCCATGCGGGCGAGTGGGACGAAAAGCACCATTTCCCGCGCGATGTGATCCAGTCCACCGCAGAACTGGGCTTTGGCGCGATCTATGTGTCGGAAGAATCCGGCGGCATCGGGCTGGGACGGCTGGAGGCGGCGCTGATCATGGAGGCCATGGCCTATGGCTGCCCCACAACCAGCGCGTTCATCTCCATCCACAATATGGCTGCATGGATGGTCGACACGTTTGGCAGTCGGGACGTGAAGGATCGCTACCTCCCCGACCTGATATCAATGGAGAAGATCGCCAGCTATTGCCTGACCGAACCTGGCAGCGGATCGGATGCAGCGGGCCTGAAAGCCAGCGCGGAGCTGGAAGGCGACCACTATGTGCTGAACGGCACCAAGCAGTTCATCAGCGGCGGCGGCGTCAACGATGTCTACGTCACCATGGTCCGCACCAGCGATCACAAGACCAAGGGCATCACCTGCCTCGTCATCGACAAGGACACACCCGGCGTCAGCTTCGGCGCGCCGGAGAAGAAGCTGGGCTGGAACGCCAGCCCCACCGCGCAGGTGATTTTCGAAGATGCCCGCGTGCCTGTCGCCAACCGTGTCGGTGACGAGGGCGAAGGCTTCCGCTTTGCCATGATGGGTCTGGATGGGGGCCGCCTGAATATCGGCGCATGCTCGCTGGGCGGCGCTCAACGTTGCTTGGACGAGGCAGTTGCCTACACCAAGGACCGCAAGCAATTCGACACAGCCATTGCCGATTTCCAGAACACCCAGTTCATGCTGGCCGACATGGCCACCGATTTGGAGAGCGCCCGCGCGCTGTTGTATCTCGCGGCAGCCAAAGTGACCGACAACGCGCCCGACAAATCCCGCTTCTCCGCCATGGCGAAGCGACTGGCGACGGACAATGGCAGCAAGGTCGTGAACGACGCACTGCAACTGTTCGGCGGCTACGGCTACCTCAAGGACTACCCGATTGAACGGTTCTGGCGCGATCTGCGCGTCCACTCGATCCTCGAAGGCACCAATCAGGTCATGCGCATGATCGTTGGCCGCGACCTCTTGCGCCAGTGAAGGCCCCCAAAATGACCGACCAAGTAAACATCCACAAACATGGCCGCGTCGGCCATATCAGCCTCAACCGGCCCAAGGCGCTACACGCGCTGACGCTGGAGATGTGCCACGCGATGAGCGCCGCACTCACGGAATGGGCGGACGATGACGAGGTGGAAGCCATCATCCTCGACCATGCAGAGGGCCGCGGTTTTTGTGCGGGCGGCGACATTGCCTTCCTGCGCAATTCGGCGCTGAACGATGGCGGCGTATCGGGGCGCAAGTTTTTCCATGACGAGTATCAGCTCAACCACCAGATGATGACCTATGGAAAGCCCATCGTGGCCTTCATGGACGGCATCACCATGGGCGGCGGCGTGGGCATTGCCCTGCCCGCCAAATTCCGCGTCGCGACCGAAAACACGCGCTTCGCCATGCCGGAAACGGGCATCGGCCTGTTCCCCGATGTGGGCGGCGGCTGGCACCTTTCGCGCCTTGGCGGGCGGCTGGGCCAGTTTCTCGCCCTCACCGGCGCGCGGCTGGACGGGTCCGAGTGCCTGTGGGCCGGTATCGCCACGCATTACGTGCCCAGCGACCTACTGGCCGATCTGAAGGCGCGCATCATCGAGAAGCCCGACCGGATTGGCGGCATCCTGTCAGAGCCGGTGGGCACTCCGCCCAAGGCGCGGATCGAGGACAATGCCGATCTCATTCGCAAACACTTCGCCTCCGACAGCTACGAGGACATCCTCGCCAGTTTGGAAGCAGCGCATGAAGAGGGCGATGTCTGGGCCACGAAGGAACGCGACACGCTGGGCACCAAAAGCCCGCAGACCTGCAAGGTGGCGCTGCGCCAGCTAAAGGAAAGCGCCGGGCTGGACAGCTTCGCCGACAACATGGTCATGGAATACCGCATCGCCAGCCGCGTGCTGGTGCGCCCCGATTTCGCTGAGGGCGTGCGCGCGGTGATCACCGACAAGACCAACGATCCGAAATGGGATCCCCCCACCCCGCAGGATGTGAGCGAGGAGCTGATCGACAGCATCTTTGCACCGCTGCCCGAAGGGGAGGAGTGGGTGCCGCTGAAGTAATCGTCATCCCAGCGGAGGCTGGGATCTCTGTCCGCCTGGTCGGACGTGATTTAACACGATCCCAGCGTTCGCTGGGATGACGGAGAGAAGAATGAGCTACGAAACCATCCTGAGCGAAACCGACGGCGCAGTCACCGTCATCACGATCAACCGCCCCAAGGCGCTGAACGCGCTCTCCAGCGTAGTGCTGGCCGAACTGATCGATGCCTTCGCCGCCTATCAGGCCGATGACAGCCAGCTCTGCGCGATCCTGACCGGCAGCGGGGACAAAGCCTTTGCCGCTGGCGCCGACATCAAGGAAATGTCCGACAAGCAGGCTGCCGATTTCTTCCTCGAGGATTTCTTCGGCGACTGGACGGCCAAGATCGTGAAGACCACCCGCAAGCCGTGGATCGCGGCGGTCAATGGCTTTGCCCTTGGCGGCGGGTGCGAGCTGGCGATGATGGCTGACTTCATCATCGCGTCAGACAATGCCAAGTTTGGCCAGCCCGAAATCAAGCTGGGCGTGGCCCCCGGCATGGGCGGCAGCCAGCGCCTCACCCGCGCCATCGGCAAGTCCAAGAGCATGGAGATGTGCCTGACCGGCCGGATGATGGACGCCGAGGAAGCCGAGCGCAGCAATCTTGTCGCCCGCGTCGTGCCCCATGCCGACCTGATGGCCGAGGCGAAGAAGACCGCCGCCACCATCGCCGGAATGCCGCCCATGGCCACCATCGCGAACAAAGAAATGGTCAACAGCGCGTTCGAAATGACGCTGGATCAAGGCCTGATCGTGGAACGCCGCATCTTCCAGATCCTCACCGCGAGCGAGGACAAGCAGGAAGGCATGGCCGCGTTTATCGAGAAGCGTGAAGGGAACTGGAAGGGGCGGTGATGGGCAGAATGCGGGCTGCGGAAGCACGACGGATCATGCGCGAGACTCTGGACACCCACGGCTGCGATACAAATTACGACCCAGGAATTGCAGATGGGCCGCGAACCGAGGCTGCCGACCGGGGATGGTGGGAGAATGCGCCAAGTGCCGGAGAGTCAGTAGACTCACGTTACGTCAATGCACGATTAGATGCTTATCGTCTCATTGCCGGGGACGAGCCACTTTTTGCCAAAGGCTTACGTCTAGATCGCGGGCGCGTCTGGATGGATAGGTCGGTTATCGGCCGTTTGCTTCGAGATGGACAGCTTGAGTTTAGGGACGATGCAATTCATCATGAGCCATATTTCATATTGACGCCGAACAAAGAGGAAAACGAATGAAAATCGCCTTTATCGGACTCGGCAATATGGGCGGCGGGATGGCCGCAAACCTTGTGAAGGCGGGGCATTCGGTGCGCGCGTTCGACCTCAGCGAAGACGCCGCAGCGACCGCGCGCGGCAATGGCTGCGAGACATTCGCGAGCGCCAAGGAAGCGGTCGAGGGCGTCGATGCGGTGGTCTCCATGCTGCCTAACGGCGCGATCGTGAAGGCGGTCTATTCCGATGAAGTGATCGGCCACGCGCCCGAAGGTTCGGTGTTACTCGATTGCTCGACTATCGATGTCGCCACGGCGAAGGAGGTCATCGAGTCCGCGAGCGCCAAGGGTTACGACATGGTCGATACGCCCGTCTCCGGCGGGATCGCAGCAGCCAATGGCGGCACGCTGACCTTCATGGTCGGCGGGACGGAAAAGGCGTTTGAGCGCGCCAAGCCAATCCTTGAGGCGATGGGCAAGGCAGTGATCCACGCGGGCGATGCAGGTGCGGGGCAGACGGCCAAGATCTGCAACAATATGCTCCTCGCCATCCACATGATCGGCACCGCCGAAGCGATGAAAATGGCCGAGAAGCTAGGCCTTGATCCGCAGAAATTCTACGAAATCAGCTCGCAGTCGAGCGGCTACAACTGGTCGCTCAATGCCTACACCCCCCTACCCGGCGTCGGCGTCGATAGCCCGGCGGACAATGAGTATCAGGGCGGTTTCGCCACAGCGCTGATGCTTAAAGACTTGCGCCTCGCCATGGAGGCAGCGGAGAATTCCGACAGCGCCGTGCCCCTGGGCGCACGTGCAGCGGCGCTTTACGAAGACTTCGCCGGAGCTGGCAATGGCGGGCTGGACTTCAGCGCGATCATCAAGACCTACACTTAAGTTCGTCATTGCGAGCGAAGCGCGGCAATCCAGAGCGTAACGCGCTTGGCTCTGGATCGCCGCGGGGCTGCGCCCCTCGCGATGACCATTCTATGCTTTGATCTCGGCCAGAACACCGTCCAGCCACTCACGCGGGGCGTGACGCCGCCCGATATCGGCGACGAATTCCTGACCGCGCGCCACCGAGCGCAAGCGGCCACCGCGTAGCCATCGGTCCGCGCGATCGTGGTAGCTCAGGCCGCCGCGCCTCAGCCATGAAGGACGATTCCACAGGCTCGGTGGCCCCTCGGCCACGGTGAGGCGCAAGGCATCGGAAGCCCGCGTCGCCGTGCGTCCCTCGCCGATATAAATCACATCATTTTTCGCGTGCATACCCAGCGCGTGCGGATGGCCGAGAGCAGCCAGTTCCGCCTTCCGCACGTCCTCACACGCAGTCAGATCGACGATTTCCCCGATCCGCTGATAGCCAAAGATGCGGTGGTGCGGATCGCCATCGGGCGCGCGGAACAATCCAAAGAACACGAACACATCGCCGACGCCCACACCTTGATTGGCGAGATGCGTTTGCGCAGCGCCGCATTGGCCGAACAGGCACCGGCCATCCCCGGTGAACATCGGATCATGGTGGCATGCGTCCGCCGCGCCCAGCTTGCCGCGACTGGCCGCTTCTGCATGCTCCCCCAGCCCCAGATCGCCATAGGTCATCCGCGAGTGTCCTCCGCTCGGGATGGGCAGACTGACGGGCCGCCCGTCCACGATCGGCGAAGGACCGCCGCCCGCGGCGCTGTCGAAGCCTTTTCTACTGAAGATGATCCGCATGTCTGCGCCTGTGCCCTTCCCCGGACCGTGCGACAAGTTTTGCCAATCATGCGGTCACGGTCTAAAGGCCTGCCTCCCCGCTAATTTGCGCAAGACCGGCCCGCTTCCAATGCAACGCATCGTCAAGAATATGGGCTGGCTGCTCGGCGGACGCGGCATCAATGCCGTCCTCAGCCTCGTCTATCTGGCGCTGGCGACCCGCACGCTGGGGCTGGACGGGTTCGGGCATTTCGCGATCATCGTGGCACTGGGCCAGACGGTCACCGGCATTGCCAATTTCCAGACGTGGCAATTCGTGGTGCGGTGGGGCGCTGGCGAAGAGGGGCCGCGCGATGCGACTGGTTTCGCCATTGCGCTCGATATCCTTTCGCTCGTCACCGGGACTCTGCTGGCGGCCATTCTGGTGGCCACCGCAACGCTCTGGCTGCCGCTGCCCGAGGATCTGCTGTGGCTCACCTTTGGCTATTGCGTCGTGTCGCTCTTTGCGTTGCGCTCAACGCCGACCGGCCTGCTGCGTCTGCGGTTCCAATATGGCCGCGCCACCGCTGCCGATGCCACGCAGCCGATCGTGCGCGCCATCGGGGCCATTCTGGCGTTCTTCTTCATGCCGACCGTGACGGGCTTCATCCTCGCCTGGGCAGCCTCCGAAGTGGTCGTGGCAGCGGCCTACTGGATCATCGCCGCGCGTTCGGAAAAGATCGACACTTCGGCCATCTCGCTACGCAAAATACCGGCAGCGCATCCAGATGCCTGGCGCTTTGTGCTCTCGACCAACTTCTCCGGCAGCCTGCTGATCGCAGGCAAGCAGGTCATGATCCTGCTGGTGGGCGCAATTGGCGGCGAGGCCTTTGCCGGCGGTTTCCGCGTCGCCAGCCAGCTGGGCCAAGCGCTGGTGCAATTGGCGCAGACGATCAGCAAGGCTGTCTATCCGGAACTGGTCCATGCGAAGGAAGACGCGGTCGCCATCGCCCGGCGGATCGCCAATGTCGCGCTGATTGGCGGGGTTCTGGCCGTGGGCGCGGCGCTGCTCTTCGGGCGCGACGTGCTGGTGCTGATAGCGGGCGAGGAATTCCGCGTGGTCTACTGGGCGATGGTCATCCTGGCGATTGGCGGCGCAGTGGAGCTGGTCGGGGCGAGTCTGGAAAGCTTGCTGGTTAGCGCCGGGCGCGCGGGCACGGCCTTCCTGTGCCGCGCCGTGCCGATGGCCATCGCGTTTGCCACACTGGATGCAGCGATGGGCTGGCAGGGGCTGAAAGGCGCAGCGCTGTGCGTGCTGGGGGCGAGCGCTCTGGCCGTGGTCGGCTTCTGGATCGCAATCCTCAGCCGCCTCGACATTACCATCAAACCGCAGCACAACGCCGAAATCCCGCAGGACCCGGCCACACACCGCCCCGCGGAATAAGCGCCTAGGTCAAATTCGGATCATTCCACGCCAGCACGGGTTTGCGCGCGGCCTGAGTCTCGTCCAAGCGGCGGCGCGGCGCGTAATACGGGGCCTGCTTCAGGCTCTCATCGCCTGCATTCGCCCGTTCCGCCACACTGCGGAAAGATGCAATGAACTGGTCCAGCGCCGCCTTGCTTTCCGTCTCGGTCGGCTCGACCAGCATTGCGCCGTGCACCACCAGCGGGAAGAATACCGTCATCGGGTGATAGCCTTCGTCAATCATCCCCTTGGCCAGATCCAGCGTCGAGAGATCGCCGCCGAAATCCTTATCGCCGAACAGTGCCTCGTGCATGCACGGCCCGCTGTCGGCGTATGGCGCGTGGAGCAAGTCCTCCAGACTGCGGAGGATGTAATTGGCGTTTAGCACCGCGTCCTCGGCCACCTGCCGCAAGCCATCGGCCCCGTGGCTGAGCATGTAAGTCAGCGCGCGGGTGAACATGCCCATCTGACCATGGAACGCGGTCATCCGGCCAAAGCTGTCCATCACGCCGCCGAAATGCTCTTCGGAGAAGCTCTCCGCGCTCTCTTCTTCGATCAGATGGACTACGCCGTCCTTCGTCCGCGCGGTGTAGGGCAGCGGACCATAAGGGCTGAGCGCTTCCGACAGCACGACCGGGCCGGACCCCGGACCACCGCCGCCATGCGGGGTGGAGAAGGTCTTGTGCAGATTGATATGCATCGCATCGACGCCGAGGTCGCCGGGGCGCACTTTGCCGACTATGGCGTTGAAGTTCGCACCGTCGCAGTAGACGAAGCCGCCTGCCTCGTGGACCGCGTCGGAGATCGCTTTCATGTCGCGCTCGAACAATCCGCACGTGTTGGGATTGGTGATCATCACCGCTGCCACGTCCGGGCCGAGGCGGGCTTTGAGCGCTTCCAGATCGACGCGGCCGTCGGCACCTGCAGGGATATCCTCCGTCTCGTATCCGGCGAAGGCGGCGGTGGCGGGATTGGTCCCGTGCGCGCTTTCGGGGCACAGCACGACCTTGCGCGCATCACCGCGCGCCTCCAGCGCAGCGCGGATGCACAGCATCCCGCACAGCTCGCCATGCGCGCCCGCCTTGGGGCTCATCGCGACACCGTGCATGCCAGTTAGATCGATCAGCCAATGCGCCAACTCGTTGATAACCTCCAGCGCGCCTCGCACGGTATCGACCGGTTGCAACGGGTGCACATCAGCAAAGCCGGGCATCCGCGCGACCTTCTCGTTCAGGCGCGGATTGTGCTTCATGGTGCAGCTGCCGAGCGGGAACAGGCCCAGATCGATGGCATAGTTCTGACGGCTCAGGCGCGTGTAGTGGCGCACCGTTTCCGGTTCCGACAAGCCGACCAGTCCGATCGGATCGCTCCGCTCCAGCCCGCCCAGACGATTGGCTGCAGCAGGATCAATCTCCGGCAAATCGACGCCGGTTATTTCCGCATGTCCTATTTCAAAAGAAAGCGGCTCTTCCAGCATAAGCGCACGGTTGCCGCTGACAGTGGCGGGGCCAATGTGCATGCCGTCTTGGTCGGTGGCGTTCATCGCAGGCTTCCAGCCGGATTTGTTGGGCGGGTTCATTGTGTCTCTCCGCTCGTGCTGAGCTTGTCGAAGTACGATTGGCTTGGTCTCTGGTCCTTCGACAGGCTCAGGATGAACGGGGTGCGCGGCGCGTTCATGCCAATTCCTCCTTGAGGGCAGAGCAAAGGGTGTCGATGTCCTCCTCGCTGGTGGTTTCGGTCACCGCCACCAGCAACCCTTGCGACAGGGCATCCACATCAGGGAACAGACGGCCCAGCGAAACCCCGGCCAGCACATTCTTTGCTGCCAGTTTGCGCACCAGCGCGCGCGCATCGGTTTCCAGAACGATGGTGAATTCGTTGAAAAACGCGCTGTTCAGCACTGTCACGCCCGGCACCTGAGCCAGCTTGTCGGCCGCCAGACAGGCAAGCCGGTGGTTCTCCGCCGCCAATTGACGCAGCCCTTTCTCGCCCAGCAGGGTCATGTGCACATTGAAAGCCAGCGCGCACAGGCCGCTATTGGTGCAGATATTACTGGTCGCCTTCTCGCGCCGGATATGCTGTTCGCGGGTGGAGAGCGTTAGCACAAAACCGCGCTTGCCCTCCGCATCGGTGGTCTCGCCGCACAGGCGACCCGGCATCTGGCGGACATGTTTGGGATTGCGCACGGCGAACAGACCCAGATACGGCCCGCCAAAATTGAGGCCGACCCCGATCGACTGGCCCTCACCCACCACGATATCCGCGCCCATTTCGCCCGGCGATTTGATCGCGCCCAGCGCAACCGGCTCCGTGTTGACGACCACCAGCAAAGCGCCCTTGGCATGCGCGGCCTCGGCGATTTCGGTCAGGTCGTTCACCCGCCCCAGAATGTCGGGATATTGCACCACGACGCAGGACGTGTCCTCGTCGATCCGGTCGCGCAGGCCAGTGGTGTCGGGCTCCGGCTGGATTGAGGGCTTGGCATCGGCGATGGTGTCGCCGGTGAACTTCGCCATGGTCTTCACGACCTCGGCGTAATGCGGGTGCAATGCGCCGGAGAGAACCGCGCGTTTGCGCTTCGTAACCCGGCCCGCCATCGCGACCGCTTCCCAGCAGGCGGTGGAGCCATCATACATCGAGGCATTGGCCACCGCGCAGCCATAGAGGCGCGCAACCTGCGTCTGGAACTCGAACAGCATCTGCAGCGTGCCCTGCGCGATTTCGGGCTGGTAGGGCGTGTAGGCGGTCAGAAACTCGCCGCGCTGGATGATATGATCGACGCTGGCCGGCACGTGATGCTTGTAGGCCCCTGCCCCCAAAAAAAACGCTGCATCGGCTGCTGCAAGGTTCTTCTTGCTCAGCCTGCGCATGTGCTTCTCGACCGCCATCTCGCTGGCATGCATCGGCAGGCCATGGATCGGGCCATCCAGCCGCGCTTCTTCGGGCACATCGGTAAACAGATCATCGATGCTGTCCGCGCCAATGGTGGCCAGCATGTCACTGCGATCAGTGTCGGTCAGGGGTAGGTAGCGCATTTTCTATCCTCTAATCCCCTCCTCTTCAGAGGAGGGGCAGTGAGACTTGGCGTTGCGAAGCAATGCCTAGTCGCAGCGGGGTGGTGCTGAATTGCAGAACGGCGCTGCCGCGCCGGAACCACACCCGGCCCCTCCTTTAAAAAGGAGGGGAGCTCGGCATCTTAAAGCTCGTCGACGAAGGCCTTGTAGGCCTTCAAATCCATCAGACCTTCCAGCTCTTCCTTGTCGCCGATGGTCAGTTTAAAGAACCAGCCCTCTTCTTCGGGCGAAGTGTTCACCAGTGCCGGATCGTCTTCCAGCGCATCGTTGGCCTCGGTCACTTCACCGCTGATCGGGGCGTAGACGTCACTCGCCGCCTTCACACTCTCGACCACCGCGGCGTCTTTGCCCTTCTCCACCATAGCACCAACTTCGGGCAGCTCGACAAAGACGATGTCGCCCAATTGCTCCTGTGCGTAATCGGTGATGCCGACGGTGGCGGTGTCGCCTTCCACATCGATCCATTCATGTTCATCGGTGAAGTAACGGGCCATTGATTCAGCTCCCTCTGAAATAACGATGCGGTACAAAAGGCATGGGTGCGACGCGCGCGGGCAGACGTTTGTTCCTGACCTGCAGTTCCAATTCGGTGCCCGGCGCAGCGTGCGCGGCAGCGACATAGGCCATGGCAATCGGGTGACCGAGCGTAGGCGAGAAACCGCCGCTGGTCACCGTGCCCACTTGCGTCTCGCCGGCAAAAACGGGGGCGCCTTCGCGGGCAGGCAACCGGCCTTCCAGTGTCAGGCCCACCCGCTGTGTGGCAGGGCCATCGGCCAGCGTGGCGGCAATTGTTGCATGGCCCAGATAGCCGCCCGTCTCGCGCCGCTTCTTGCTTAACGCGAAAGTCAGATCGGCGCTGACCGGATCGATTTCGGGCGTCAGGTCGTGACCATAGAGCGGCAGGCCCGCCTCCAGACGGAGAGAATCCCGTGCGCCAAGGCCCGCCGGGCGTACCTCGATTTCCGCCATCAGCCGGTCGGCCAGGCTTTCGGCGAATTCCGCCGGAACGGAAATCTCGAAACCGTCCTCGCCGGTATAGCCCGCGCGGGTGATCCGCAGCGGCCATTCGCCGAACTGGTAAAGCGTGGACTGCATGAAGGTCAGGCTTTCAGGCACACCGCGCATCACCCGGCCCAGCGCCGTCGCTGCATTCGGGCCTTGCAGCGCGACCAGCGCATGCTCGTCCATATGGTTGAGCTCGACTTCGTCGGGCAGATGCTCGCGTAAATGGGCGATATCGTCCCACTTCATCGCGCCATTGACGACGAGATAATAGGCTGGATCGCCCCAGTGCCCCTCGGTCCCGGCTTCCTCGTCGGCCTCTATCCACGGCGTGGCATTGGTGACCATCAGGTCGTCCAGCACGCCGCCATTGTCGTCCAGCAGCAGGGTGTAGCGCACCCTCCCCGGCTTCAGACTGGTGATCGCGCCAGGCACCAGTGCCTCAAGCGCTTCCGCCGGATTTTCGCCGGTCAGCATCAGCTGGCCCATATGCGACACATCGAACAGACCGGCCTGCGTGCGGGTCCATTCATGCTCGGCCACGATACCGCCGCCATGGTCTGCGGAATACTGGATCGGCAGATAATAGCCTGCAAATTCCACCATCTTGCCGCCGCGCGAACGGTGCCATGCATCCAGCGGCAGGGCCTGCGTTTCCGGCTCGCCACCATCGTCTTCGGGAATTTCGGTCTGGATATCGCTCAAAACATTATGCTCCCGACAAGGACTGCGCGCCGACATTCGGCGCACCTGCCTTCCGCCCCCTCTGTCGGGAAACCTGAGAGCTTGCTCCCCCGCGCGTAAAAGCAGAGGGCTTTCTCCTTCGGTGGCGAAGCGTTGCCGCCACGCGCTTTCCAGAGTGTCGATAGCCCGCGCGGTCCGTTGGCCTGAGAGTTTCCGGGGCGGTTGCTCCTTCGGCGTCGGCAGGGCGGGCCCTGCCAATCTCTCCCGCGCGCGCCTGCTACAGAATCGCTCCGGCAGCCGACCATGCTGCGATGCGGCATAGCGGCGGAGCGGTCAATGCGTTTGAAAGCCCGTGCGCGGCGTTATTCCCCGCCTTGAGCCTTGGAGACCGCAATAGCCCGGCGAACCAGGGCGATTTCCTCTGGCGCGAAGCCCCCTTCGTCGGGCGCGGTGCGGTCGGGGACCTGCGTGGTGAAGTAGGCGATACCGGTGCCGGTCTCGGCATTGACCCACAGGCCCGAGCGCAGGCCATAGGCTTCGCCCGCATGGCCGAAGCGCATCCTGTCATCGGCAAACAAAACGTCATCGCACCCCTCCACGGCCTCGATCATCTGGACATGAAATCCGTATGAGCAGAAGAAGGTCTGATCCTCTGGCTCCGCCATCGTCGAGAAGATTAACGCTCCCAAGGCATTCTCGGACAAGAAGCTCTCATCCGGCTTTTTGAGCAATTCCTGTCCGATCCGAGCCAAGTCCATCATCCCGATCCGCACACCGCCCTGTGGCGAGAAGACCGAGGCATTGGTGCCCGGCACGTAGCTCTCAAGCGTGCATTCCACGCCATCGGCCACTGGAAAGGTGCAATTCGGCGGGCGGTCAGAAGCATCGTCGCGCGCCACCTCTCCGGTGCTGCGATAGAGCGTGACTGCGCTGTCTGAGATTTCCTGCGAACAGCCGATCCAGTTGAAGCACGCCTCCACACCCAGCGGCGCGAAGACCGTCCGCTCCACCAGCCGGTCAAAACGCTCTCCGCTTGCGGCTTCCAGCACAGTCGCCACAACCGGCGAGCCAAGATTGGCGTATTCGAATGGAGCCTCCCCCGGAGGTGCATCGGCATACCATGCTTCGGGCTCGGAGAGCCTGGCCTCCAAACTCTCGCCCAACGGGATGACATAGCCCGCCGCGTCGCGCAGGCCAGAGCGATGCATCAGCAATTGGGCGAGTGTGACTTTGGCATCGGGATAATTCGGCGAACGCACTTGCCAGCCCAGATAATCGGAAACGTCGCGATCCAGATCGACCTTCTTTTCGTCGACCAACTTCAATGTGGCGAGCGCCATGACCAGCTTGGAAATGCTGGCGATACGGACAGGATCGTTCGCCCGGGCAGGCCTGCCGGTAGCGCGGTCGGCCAGCCCTTCGACAATGACCGGCGTGGCACTTTCGCGGTCGAAAACAACGGCGATGCTAGCAGGTGGCACGCGCGGTTCCTCAGGTTCGCTCATGCTCGCGCAGGAAGCCAGAAAGGGAGCGATGAGAAGGGCCAAGCTGCGCATGGGCCGAAGCTGCCGCGAAGTCGCAACGCCGTCAATTGAGTTTGCCGTCAATCGAGATTGGGCCGCAGCCAGCGCTCCGCCGTCTCCAGATCGACCCCGCGCCTTGTGGCGTAATCCTCCAGCTGGTCACGGCCCACTCGGGCCACGCCGAAATATTGCGATTCCGGATGGCCGAAATAGAACCCCGACACCGCCGCCGTCGGCCACATGGCAAAGCTTTCGGTCAGCGTCAGGCCCACATTCGCAGGAGCATCGAGCAGGTCGAACAGGATCGGCTTCAGGCTGTGATCGGGGCAGGCGGGATAGCCCGGCGCGGGGCGAATGCCGCGATATTCTTCCTTGATCAGCGCCTCGTTGGTCAGCTGCTCTCCGGGGGCATAGCCCCACAGATCGGTCCGCACGTGCTGGTGCAGACGCTCGGCAAAGGCTTCCGCGAAACGGTCGGCCAGCGATTTGAGGAGAATGTCGGAGTAATCATCCTTGTCCGCCTGAAAGCGTGCGGAATGCTCTTCGATGCCGTGAATGCCGACGGCAAAGCCGCCGATCCAGTCGCCCGCTGGATCGATAAAGTCAGCCAGACACATATTCGCCCGGTCGCGCGATTTCTTCACCTGCTGGCGGAGGAAGGGCAGGACGACGTGCTCTTCGCGGTTCACCCGGTGGATGGTCACATCGTCACCGTCGCGGGCACAGGGCCACAGCCCGGCTACCCCGCGCGCGGTCAGCCATTTGCCCTCGATGATCTGGTCGAGCATGGCATCGGCGTCGGCCTTCAACTGGGTCGCTGTCTCGCCGACCACTTCATCGGTCAGGATTGCCGGATAATTGCCGTGCAGTTCCCAGGCGCGGAAGAACGGCGTCCAGTCGATCACCTCGCGCAAATCCGCCAGATCCCAGTCGTCGAACACATGCAGGCCCGGCTTGTCCGGCGGGGCGGGCTTGTCGCTCAGGAAAGCGTCGTAGAAATTGGCTCGGGCCTCGTCGATGCTGAGAAGCACGCTGGCCGACTTGCCCTCGCGCGCGGCGCGAACCTTCTCGTATTCATCCGCAGTATCGCCAACAAATTCATCACGCTGTGTGTCGGACAGCAAGCGGCTGGCCACACCCACCGCGCGGCTGGCGTCGAGCACATGGATCACCGGGCCGTCATATTTCGGATCGATCCGCAGCGCAGTATGGACCTTGCTGGTGGTCGCCCCGCCGATCAGCAGCGGGATATCCATTTCGGCATTCGCCATTTCCTCGGCCACCGTCACCATCTCGTCCAGCGAGGGCGTGATCAGGCCGGACAGCCCGATAATGTCGGCTTTCTCGTCCTTGGCCGTCTGGATGATCTGCGACCACGGGACCATCACGCCCAGATCGACCACGTCATAGCCGTTGCACTGCAGCACCACGCCGACGATGTTCTTGCCGATGTCGTGCACATCCCCCTTCACCGTCGCCATGATGATCTTGCCCTTGGCCTTGCGTTCGGCCTCGGGCAGCAAGTCCTTCTCCGCCTCGATATAGGGGATGAGGTGGGCGACCGCCTTCTTCATTACGCGGGCCGATTTGACCACTTGCGGCAGGAACATCTTGCCGCTGCCGAACAGGTCGCCGACGACGTTCATGCCGTCCATCAACGGGCCTTCGATCACCTCGATGGGTCGCCCGCCTGCCTCTGCAGTGGCGGCGCGCATTTCTTCGGTATCCTCGACCACATGCGCGTCGATGCCCTTGACCAGGGCGTGCTCCAGCCGCTTGGCGACCGGATAGCCGCGCCATTCGGCGGCCTTCTTCTCGTCTTCCTTCGATACGCCCTTGTAGCTTTCCGCAAGGTCGATCAGCCGCTCTGTCGCGGACACGTCACCTTCCACGGGCCGCATCAGGATCACATCCTCGCACGCCTCCCGCAGGGTCGGGTCGATCTGGTCATACACGTCGAGCTGACCGGCATTGACGATGGCCATGTCCAGCCCGGCGGGGATCGCGTGATACAGGAACACCGAATGCATCGCGCGGCGGACCGTCTCGTTGCCGCGGAAACTAAAGCTGAGGTTGGATAGCCCGCCGCTGGTCTTGGCGTGCGGACAGGCGGCTTTGATTTCGGTGCAGGCCTCGATGAAATCCAGCCCGTAGCGGTCGTGCTCCTCGATCCCCGTCGCAACGGCGAAGATGTTGGGATCGAAGATGATGTCTTCCGGCGGAAAACCGATGCCTGTGAGTAGATCATAGGCCCGCGTGCAAATCTCGACCTTGCGCTGTTTCGTGTCGGCCTGGCCCGTCTCGTCGAAGGCCATCACGACCACCGCCGCGCCATAGGCCATACATTTGCGCGCCTGTTCGAGGAATGGCTCCTCGCCTTCCTTCATCGAGATGGAGTTCACGATCGGCTTGCCGGACACACACTTCAGCCCGGCCTCGATCACCTCCCACTTGGAGCTGTCGACCATGATCGGCACCCGCGCGATATCGGGCTCGGCGGCGATCAGTTTGAGGAAGGTGGTCATGGCGTGGACCGCATCGAGCAGCCCCTCGTCCATGTTGACGTCGATCACCTGCGCGCCATTCTCCACTTGGCTACGCGCGACCTCCACCGCAGCGGTGTAATCATCGCCCAGAATGAGCTTTTTGAACCGGGCCGAGCCGGTCACATTGGTACGCTCGCCGATATTGACGAAGCGGGCGGTGGATAGGTCGTTCATTTATCTGTTCTCAATCAGCGGATTGTTTTGCTTCGTTACCTGGGGCTGTTCCTGAAGCGTTCTTGAAAACCACTCGAGATCTCGTGTCGCTATTTTTGCTCCACCATATACTCCGTGATAGCGAACTTCAGCTTGAAGTCTGCCCAGCGTAGTTCGGCATTGATCTCGGAACTCACGGAATTTGGAACTATTGGGATCACCGGCAAGCTCTAGTAGCGTGACCTTCTCACCTGCTTTAATCGGCCGGTCCTCTTGCAACTTGATGAATTCACTCCACTCTATTCCTTCAGGCGTAGACGGCATGAAATCAATCAGATGCTCAAATTCGCTACCATTTCCATCATGAAATCTCGTGCCTTTGACAATCAGAGGTCCTGCCCCGTTGTTTTCAAGCGTGACACGAAGCACGTTGGAGTAATCTCCTAGTGCGATGTATCCATGAGGAGCTAACGTCAGTTCATTGTGCTTTCGCTGACCAAAATAGGTGATCAGGATCGCTATAAGTGAGAAGATCGCTGCAAATGCTGACATAAGGCCAGCGTATTCATTGAGCGATTCTAGGGTGCTCATTTCAGGCAGCAATCGTGAACGGCTCAAGGCCGGCCAGGCGCATGTCAGACGAGGCCGTCGGCACGCCGCGCGGTGTCAGGCCATCGACTGCCTTGGCAATCGCGGCGATATGGTCGGGCGTCGAGCCGCAGCAACCGCCGAGGATGTTGACCCGGCCGTTCTCTGCCCAGCGGCGCACCAGCGATGCCGTGGTCTCCGGCTCCTCGTCATATTCCCCCAGATCGTTGGGCAGGCCGGCATTGGGATAGGCGAGCACCAGCGTATCCGCGATGTCGGACAGCAGCTGGACATGCGGGCGCAATTGTTCCGCGCCGAAGCTGCAATTGAGGCCGATGGTCACAGGGTTCGCATGACGCACGGCGTACCAGAATGCCTCCACCGTATGGCCCGACAGATTGCGGCCCGACAGATCGGTCAGCGTCATGGACAGCATGACCGGCACATCACGGCCCAGTTCCGCTTCCAGCCGCTTGACCGCGAAAATACCCGCCTTGGCATTCAGCGTGTCGAAAATCGTTTCGATCAGGATGAAGTCCACCCCGCCCTCCACCAGAGCGGCGGCTTGCTCGTGATAGACATCGACCAGCGTATCGAAGTCGATTTCGCGAAAACCCGGGTCCTCCACATCGGGGCTGAGCGAGAGGGTCTTGTTGGTCGGACCAATGGCTCCGGCGACAAAGCGCGGGCGACCGTCCTTTGCTTCGTATTCATCGGCCAACTCGCGCGCCAGCTTGCCCGATGCGACATTGATATCGCGCACTTTGTCCTCTGCCGCGTAATCCGCCTGACTGACGCTGTTGGCGGAGAATGTGTTGGTCGAGACAACGTCCGATCCCGCTTCCAGATACGCACGGGTGATATCGGCAATCACATCCGGGCGGGATAGCGCGAGGATATCGTTATTGCCCTTTTGGTCGGCCTTCAGCCCCAGATCGCCGGCGTAATCTTCCTCGGTCAGCTTGCGGTTCTGGATCTGCGTGCCGAAAGCGCCATCGAACACGAGAATACGCTCGGCGGCGGCGGCTTGCAGTTTTTCGCGGGCGCTCATCGGGCTTGCTCCTGCGGGCGGCGGCCCAGCATGTGGCAGATCGCATAGGCGAGATCCGCACGGTTGAGAGTGTAGAAATGAAACTGGCGCACACCGCCCGCATACAGACGGCGGCAAAGCTCTGCCGCCACGGTGGCTGCGACCAATTGCCGCGCCGCAGGGCGTTCATCCAGCCCGTCGAACAAACCGTCCATCCATTCGGGGATCACGGCCCCGCATTGCCCGGCAAATTTGCGCGCCTGCGCCACATTGGTCACCGGCAGGATACCGGGCACAACCGGCGCAGCAATGCCCGCCGCTTCCGCCTTCTCGCGAAAATCGAAGAAGGTTTCGTGGCTGAAGAAGAACTGGCTAATTGCGCGGGTTGCCCCGGCATCGATCTTGCGCTTCAGATTGTCGAGGTCGGATTGCGGGCAATCGGCGTCGGGGTGCGTTTCGGGATAGGCCGCGACCGAGATTTCAAAATCGGCCACTTCTTTCAGGCCCGCGACCAGCTCGGCAGCGCTGGCATAGCCTTCCGGGTGGGCCACGAACGGCGCGCCCGGTTCGCCCGCATCACCGCGCAAGGCAACGATATGGCGCACACCCGCTTCCCAATATTGCTCGGCGATCTTCTGGGTTTCCGCCCGGCTGGCATCGACGCAGGTGAGATGCGCGGCGGCGGGAATGTTCGCCTCGCCAATAATCCGCGCTACGGTATTGTGGGTGCGCTCTCGGGTCGAACCGCCCGCGCCATAGGTGACCGACACGAAATCCGGCCCCAGAGGAGCAAGCTCCTGAACCGCCTCCCACAGCTTCGCCTCCATCTTCTCGCTCTTGGGCGGGAAGAATTCGAAACTGACGCCGATATCGCCCGGCAGGCCGGAGAACAGCGGCGTATCATGCGCCGTGCGCTGTTCGTGTTTCGGGTCCAGCGGCGGCGTCGCCAGAGATGCCAGCGAAGGGGAGGTCGCGGATGTCATGGAGAGGCTACCTTATCATTGGACGAGCTGTTTGAAGGATCGGCGGGAGTGTCCGCCCGCGTCGCGAGCCAGATTTTCACGACCAACGGGCCGCCCGACAGCGCCGTGGGTTCGTCCGGCTTGAAGCCTGCCAAATGCAGAGCATCGGCCAGATCGGCATCGCTGAAACCAAGCCGGGCATGGGCAAACCGTTCGCGCAATTCCTCACGGTCATGCGCGGCGAAATCGACGATGGCGATACGACCGCCAGGCCGAACCACCCGTGCCGCTTCGGCCAATGCGCGGGCGGGATCCTGCGCGAAATGCAGAACCTGATGCAATAGCACCGTGTCGAACGCGGCACCGGCGAAGGGCAAAGCGGAGAAATCACCCTGCACCAGCTCCACCCGGTCTGCGGGAAGGTTCTGCAACTTGGCCCGCGCGACGCGGAGCATCTCCAGGCTCTTGTCGAGCGCCACGATGTGATCGGCGCGGTCGGCAAAGAGTTCGGCCATCCGGCCCGTGCCTGTGCCGATATCCAGCAGGCGGCCCAGAGGCTGCTCGCCCAGCGCATCGGCCAGTGCCTGCTCCACCTGCCCATCGGGACTGTGCAGCCCCCGCAGCCCGTCCCACTCTTCCGCATGATCGGCGAACCAGGCTGTCGCGCCCGCTTCCCGCGATTGGCGAATGGCCGCAAGCTGCTGGCGATCGGTCTCGCACTGAACGGCGAACCCGGCATCTTCCGTCTCTGCCGTTTCCAGCAGGCTGGCGGCCGCAGCAGCCAGCGGCTCGCCATCCGGCCCGCAGGTGGAGCGCAGGAACACCCAGCTCCCCTCGCGCCGACGTTCAGCAAGGCCGGATTCGGTCAGGATAGCAACATGGCGGCTGACGCGCGGTTGGCTTTGCCCCAAAACCTGCGCCAGTTCCCCTACGGCCAGCTCCATCGTCTGGAGCAGCCGCATGATCCTGAGCCGCGTGGGGTCGGCAAGCGCCCGCATGATGCCTTCAATCCGCATGGAGAGGGAGATATAAAGATATTGTTATATGTGCAAGTCGCTTTCGCAGTTCGCGCAAGCAGCGGCACGCTGTTAGAGCGCGTGGCAGCAGATGGGAGACGCACGGTGGACTATGTGAAATTCGGCAAATCGGGCCTCGACGTATCGCGGCTTTGCCTTGGCTGCATGAGCTTTGGCGATCCCGGTGCCGAGGGGCATGACTGGACCATGCAGGAGGACGAGGCGCGGCCATTCTTCCGGCAGGCGCTGGAAGCGGGGATCAATTTCTTCGACACGGCCAACGCCTATTCGGGCGGGACCAGCGAGACGATCACCGGCAAGTTACTGATGGAAATGGGCCACCGCGACGAGCTGGTGATCGCCACCAAGGGCTTCTTCCGCTGGAAACAGGCCCCCAATGCAGGCGGCCTGTCGGCCAAATCCCTGATGCATGCGGTGGATGACAGTTTGCGGCGTTTGGGCACAGACTACATCGATCTCTACCAGATCCACCGGCTCGACCCGCTGGTACCGATGGAGGAAATCGTCGAGGCGCTGGATGCCATCGTACGCAGCGGCAAGGTCCGGTATCTCGGCGCATCCAGCATGTATGCGTGGCAGTTCCAGAAGCTGCTCCATCTGGCGAAAGATGCCGGGCTGCACCAATTCATTTCGATGCAGAATTACGTGAACCTGATTTACCGCGAGGAGGAGCGCGAGATGCTGCCCCTGTGCGCCGATGCGGGGATCGCAGTGATGCCATGGAGCCCGCTGGCACGCGGAAAGCTGGCTCGGCCTGCAGGGGATGGCGGGACCGAGCGGGCGGAAAAGGACCGGCTGCAACCGGTACTCTATGACCGGACGGCAGAGGCCGATGCCAAGGTCATTGCCGAAGTCGAGCGCATTGCAGCGGCACGCGGCGTGCCGATGGCGCAGGTTGCGCTCGCCTGGGTGCTGCAAAAGCCCGAAGTCACCAGCCCGATTGTCGGTACGACCCAAGCAAAGCATATCGATGATGCTGTCGCCGCGCTCGATCTGGAACTGACAGCAGAGGAAACAGCCGCGCTGGAGGCACCCTATGTGCCGCACCAGGTCACAGACATATTCGCCATGCCCCAGCCGGAACTGAAGCTGACCGTCAAACCCTGAATTGCCGGTCTCGCTTGCAGGCCCGCGCGCCCCTCTTCCAGCTAACGTGATTGTCTGGCAATAGAACCGCCTATGGCCACAAAAAACGCGCTTGTCCCGATCCCGCAACCGCCCGGCAAACCGCTGATTGGCAACGCCATGACGGTGGATGCGGGCCGCATGATCCAGTCACTGATGGAGCTGGCCGAGGAATACGGCCCGATCTACCAGCTCGACATGATGGGCACGCCCCTGATCATGGTGTCGGGGGCCGATCTGGTGGCCGAAGTGTGCGACGAGAAGCGCTTCGACAAAACCGTGCGCGGCCCGCTGAAGCGCCTGCGGCTGATTGCCGGAGACGGGCTGTTCACCGGCGATACCAGCGACCCGAACTGGTCGAAGGCGCACAACATCCTGCTGCCATCCTTCAGCCAGAAAGCGATGGGCGCATACCTGCCGATGATGATCGACATTGCCGATCAGCTGATGCTGAAATGGGAACGGCTGAACGGCGACGATGTGATCGATGTGCCCAAGGACATGATCCGCCTGACTTTGGACACCATCGGCGTGTGCGGCTTCGGCTACCGGTTCAACTCTTTCTACCGCGAGGATTTTCATCCCTTCATCGAGGCATTGAACCGCACGCTGGGCACCACGCTGAAAATGCGCGGGCTACCGGGCGAGAAACTGTTCAAGGGCGACCAGATCGCTCAGCTGCAGAAAGATGCGGCTTATATGAACAATCTGGTCGACGAGATCATTGCCGAGCGGCGGCATCAGGGCGGTGACGGGCCGGAAGACCTGCTCGATTTCATGCTATCCGGACGCGATGCAGTGACGGGCGAGCGGCTGTCGGATGAAAACATCCGCTACCAGATCAACACATTCCTGATTGCCGGACACGAGACGACCTCTGGCCTGCTGTCCTTCACGATATACTATCTGCTCAAGAACCGCGATGTCCTGAAGAAGGCCTATGCCGAAGTGGACTCTGTGCTGGGCCGCAATATCGACCGCGCGCCGACGCTCTCGCAGCTGGGCCGTCTGCCCTATATCCGCGCGATCCTGTCAGAGTCCCTACGGCTGTGGCCGACCGCCCCTGCGTTGGGGCTGGCTCCATACGAGGACGAAGTGATTGGCGGGAAATACGCCATCCCCAAGGGCACATTCACCACCGTGGTGCTGCCCGCACTCCACCGCGACAAATCGGTGTGGGGCGATGATCCGGAAGCTTTCAATCCCGATCATTTCTCGCCCGAGGCAGAGGCCGCGCGCAATCCGGCGGCCTACAAGCCCTTCGGCAACGGCCAGCGCGCCTGCATCGGGCGGCAATTTGCCTTGCAGGAATCCATTCTGGTGCTGGGCATGATCCTGCAGCGCTTCGACCTGTTCGATCACACCGACTACCATCTCGACATCAAGGAAACGCTGTCGATCAAGCCGGACGAGTTCTTCATCCGCGCCAAATTGCGCAAGGATGTGGAACGCGACGGCACAGCGCCTGCGGACACCTCCGAGGATGCAACGCCAGCCGCAGCGCCGGTGGCAAGCCATGGCACCCCGCTCCTGGTGCTCTACGGGTCCAATCTGGGATCGAGCGAGAGCTTTGCCCGCGAACTGGCGCAAAAGGGCGAGTTTGGCGGCTTTGATGTGACCATGGCGCCGCTTGACGATTATGCCGGGAAACTGCCGGAGAACGGGGCAGTCGCCATCGCGTGCTCCTCTTACAACGGGATGCCGCCGGACAATGCCGCGCGCTTCTTCGACTGGCTGGAACAGGCCGATCCCGCATCGACGAAGCTCGAAGGCGTGCGCTATCTTATGCTTGGCTGCGGCAACAGCGATTGGGCTGCCACATTCCAGGCCGTGCCGCGCCGCATCGATGACAAGCTGGCGGCACTGGGGGCGCAGCGCCTTGTCGAGACACAGGAGCTCGACGCGCGCGGCGATATCGATACGCAATTCCACGACTGGCTGGATGCGCTGATCCCGCAATTGGGCGATGCCTTCGATCTCGATCTGGCTGGTGATGACGGCGCGATTGCCGAGCCGCTGTATTCGGTCCAGATCACCGAAAGCGTCACGGCCAATGCCGTGGCAGAACGGGTCGGCGCGCGCGAAGTCTCCGTCATCAGCTCGCGCGAGCTGAAGGATGTTGCTCAGGATGAAGGCCGCTCCACCCGCCATATCGAAGTCGCCTTGCCCGAGGGGATGACTTATCAGCCCGGCGATCACCTGTGCGTTGTGCCGGTAAATGACGATGCGGTGGTCGACCGTCTTCTCCAGCGCTTCAAGCTGGACCGCAACACCTATGTGCGGATTGAATCCCGCAGCGATATGCGCGGCCCCTTCCCCAGCGGCAGCACATTCTCGGTCCAAAATCTGGCCCAGACAGCGGGCGAATTGCAGGCCGTCGCCACCCGCCGCGATATCGCCACCCTTGCCCGCCATTCGGAATGCCCCAATTCGCGCAGCGCGTTCGAGGCTCTGGCCAGGCCTGCTGAGGACGGCGCGGAAGATCTCTATGCGACAGAGGTTTTAGCGAAGCGGAAATCGGTGCTCGATCTGCTGGAAGAATTCCCCGCCTGCGATCTGCCGCTGGCGGTCTTTCTGGAGCTCATTCCTTTTCTCAGCCCGCGCTATTACTCGATCTCTTCCTCTCCCGAACACGCTCCGGGCCAATGCTCCATCACGGTGGGTGTGGTCAGAGGGCCGGCGCTGTCGGGCAAGGGCGAGTTCAAGGGCACGTGCAGCACCTATCTTGCCGGTCTCATGGACGGAGACCGCTTCCACGCCACCATCCGCCAGCCGACAGCCGATTTCCGCCTGCCCAAGGACCCCAAGACCCCGATCATCATGGTTGGCCCCGGCACCGGCATCGCTCCCTTCCGGGGGTTCCTGCAGCAGCGCGATCACCAGAAGCAGGGCGGTGCACAGCTAGGCGCGGCGCTGCTGTTCTTCGGCTGCCGCCACCCCGATCACGACTATCTCTACCGCGAAGAACTGGAAGATTACGACCGGCGCGGTATCGCCGCCGTCCATGCGGCTTTCTCGCGCCACAAGGGCACGCGCACCTATGTGCAGGACCTGATCGCGCGCGAGGCGGACACGGTGTGGGCGCTGATCGAGAATGGCGCGCGTATCTATGTCTGCGGCGATGGCGCGCGGATGGAACCCGATGTGCGCCGCGTGCTTATGGCGATCCACGGCGACAAGACGGGCGCCAGTGCGGCGGATTCTGCCAAATGGATCGACACGATGATCGAGCAAGAGCGCTACCTGCTGGATGTCTGGGTCGGGTGACCGTTTGCGGGCCAGCGATCAGGCCTGCTTGAAGAACTCCGACATCGCTTTCGCTGATTGTTCGGGGTGACTGTGGACCAGCGCCTGTCCGGCGGCGGGCACAATTTCGGTTGTTATGTGTTCGTGGCGCGCCGCCATGGCCTCGACAATATCGGGCGGAAACACCGGATCGTCGGCACCGGCCAGAATGTGCAGCCTGGATCCGATCCGGGGTAGAAGATCGTCGATAGGATGGCCGATCAGCTGCAAATCGCGCACGAATGTCTTGTGATCCTGCGCTGTCAGCATCAGCACCGTCGCCATCAACAGGGAGAATACACGCGGGTCGGAAATGGCCGCGAGATCGCGGGGCGAGTGCTCGTAAAGCCGCGAGAGCATGAATTCCGGCCCCTTGGCCCGCACGGCCCGCGCCCCGATCCGCGCGGCAATGTCGCACAAAACCGGATTGCTGCTGGCCAGACTGAGAAGTATTCGCTGACGCGGGGGCATATGGCGGCGAAGCTCGGGTGTATGGGCCGAAACGCAGCCGCCCAGATTGAGCATGCCGCGCACCCGGCCCGGATGATCGGCAGCCGTCTGCAAGGCCGGGACAAGGCCGCTGACCAGCGAAACAACCGGCACGCTGGCCAATTGCAGATGATCGAGCAACGCGGCCACCGCAGCGGAGGCATCGCTCACCGCATCGCCTCCTGCCCTGAAGGTGGTGTTGCCGAATCCGGGGCGATGGATGGCAAACAGCTGGATATTGTCGGCTTCCAGCCGGGACTGGATTTCATCGCGTAGGATGTAGCCTGTAAACGGGCCGTGGATCAGCAGAGCGGGCCTGCCCCCCTCACGCCCCATCCAGCTGAATGCAATACGCCCTTGTCCAGGCACCTCGAACTGCCTCTCTCGCCCCAGCGGGTCCTGCCATTGGCTGGGCGCGCCGCCTTCGCCGGGCTGACGAGCGCAAAGCGAGGAGATCAGCCGCACCAGCTCCACCTGTCCGCTGGTCCCCGTCTTGGCGTAGATCTCGCGCAATTGGGTGCGGACAGTGCGGATACTGGTGCCGCGCTCGCGCGATATGCGAGCGACATCGGCGGTTTCGAACAAGGCGCGGGCAATCAGCGTTTCGGCCGCGCTCAGCGCGAATTGCGATTGCAGGAGCGTGCTGACCCGCTCGTCCCAGCCGATGCCGATGGCGCGCATCACGATCAGAGTGGGGCGCCCCAATTCGGACTGTGTGAGATACCCCGCCGCTACCGCGCTGCGCCCCCCGGGCAAGGTGACGGGCAGCAGACAATGATATTCCCGTTGCCCCTCGCGGCATGCGGCCGTCAGCCGGGCGAATTCGGGGCGGGCTTCCTCGCGCAGGATATCGCGGTCGAAATGCCCGCCCACCAGCGCGCCGAAAACCGTGCTGCCCGCCGAATTGGCAGCGACGATGGCGTGGTCCTCGCTCATCACCAAGGCAGGCCCGGTCGCATGATTGATCGCAAAAAAAGCGCCCGATGCGTTTTCCGGATCGGGAGCGCCGGACACGGCAGCTCTCAGCCCTTCCGATTGTAGCGAGAAACCGCGTGCCGCCGCTTCCCGACGACCGGGCGCAAGCGCGTGCCATCGCTCGATCAGATCATCGAAACCGTCGCTGTCGTAAATCCCGCGATAGGCCGCCGCGACCAGTTCCAGTGTAGCGGCATCCAGCACCCCGTCCTGATCACTTGCATCAGCCACCCGGCATCGCCCCACCTGCCATTGCCTACAATCGGCACCCTATACGCCATCTGACGTATGACAAGGTCGAACCACGAAAATACGTGGAGCAGCAACGGCTTATCGGGACGCGAGCCGAAACCAGAGAGACGTGGAAGCAAACCGGCAAAACGGTGCTGCACGTCGAAATCCGATCACAAGGGAAATCTGACCATGACCAAGATGAATTCGATCAGCCTGCTCGCGACCTGTGCGGGAGGTGTTTTGGCAATTGCCTTGCTCGCCACGCCGGAGGCGGCGAAAGCGGAAGACTGTTTGTTGGACCGCGACAATGACGGTGTTGTCGATGCGGGCACCGACAATGACGGCGGCGCCAATTCTGGGAATGACGATGACGCCCTGGCCTGCGGTGTAAGCGCTAACGCCGCAGCAGACGCGACGGCGATAGGCCATTTCGCGCAAGCCAATGGCGTAGGTTCCACCTCGATAAGCAAGGACTCGCGTGCCTTTGTCGAAAATGCCGTCGCGGTTGGATATCGATCTTATGCAAATAATGCAGCTATTGGCGGAAATCTTGGCAGCAGTGGTACGGCGTCGCCAACTGCGATTGGCTACCGTGCATTTGCCAACGGGCCTGGCGCCACAGCATTAGGTGATCAGGCCCAGGCGGGCACGCTGGACCCAGTTACTGGCGTGACCGCCATCGGCGCGTTTTCGGTCGCCAGCGGCCTGAACGCGACCGGCATCGGATATCAGGCGATAGCGAGCGGCGACGCAGCGACAGCGCTAGGCGAAAACAGCCAGGCGACGGGCTTCGAAAGCACCGCCCTTGGAGAGGATTCAATAGCGAGCGCCACCGGCGCAGTCTCAGTTGGCAGCGGGGCGTCCGCGACGGCCATAGCCAGTATTGCCATCGGCGGCGAGGAGGATCCTGTGAACGGTGCATCAGCGTCTGGCATCGGCGCGATCGCGCTGGGGACTGGCTCTGTTGCGAGTGATAATTTTGCCATTGCGCACGGTTATGAAGCATCAAGCAGTGGCAATTCCGCCATCGGGATCGGGTATCAGGTGGGGGCGAGCGGCAGCGCTTCAGTAGCAATCGGTGCGGCCGTGACCGAGATTGGTGGACTTGCGCAAACGGCTGCCACTGGTGATTTCGCTGTTGCTGTCGGTTCTACAGCACAGGCTTCACAGCTCTATACCCTCGCTGTTGGATATGGCGCGGATGCTATCGCATCGTCGTCAACCGCAATCGGCTCGTTCAGCCAAGCTTCCGGCAGCTTCTCGATCGCGATCGGCCGAGGGAGTGCGAGTACAGCGGCGGATTCGATTGCCGCCGGAAGAAGCGCAAGTGCCAGCGGTGAGGACGCGCTTGCAATCGGCACCATGGCCAATGCAGCGAATTTTGGCGCTGTAGCTGTGGGGCAAGAAGCGACCGCCCTGGAAAGTGCAACCGTTGCCATCGGCAGGGACACGGGCGCCGAAACCTTCGCCGCAATTGCCATCGGCAATCTGTCAAATGCGAGCCACAGTGCGCCGATCAATCTTAATAGCAGTTCGCTGTCGGATCCCTCTCCGGTCGCGATTGGCAACAGTGCAAAAGCTTTTGGTGACGGTAACGTCGCAATCGGACACAATGCGAAGGCCCATGATCCCGATGTTTACGCTGTCGATACTCCTGATGGCCTGACGGCCATTGGTAGCTATGCCACGGCGAGCGACGACTTTGCGACAGCGCTTGGTGACCGTTCTTTATCGTCAGGCTTTGCGAGCACTGCGCTGGGCAGCTCGTCCAGAGCAACGGCCGAACGAGCAATTGCGATTGGTCCGGGAGCTAACGCATCAGAGCTCAAATCGATTGCTGTCGGGGATCTCTCTGCGGCGACTGGCGCCAATGCAGTCGCGCTCGGTGCATCCTCACAGGCAACAGCGGAAAATTCGCTTGCGGTTGGGCAGGCATCCGGAGCTCTCCAAGCCAATGCGATTGCCATTGGCAATTCTTCTCAGGCCCTTTTGGCCAATTCCGTCGCTCTGGGCCAAGAAGCAACATCGGACGGCGCGGAAGCCATTTCGATTGGCAACGGCGCTTCCGCGACCGGCTATGGCGCCATCTCGATCGGCGGCTCCGATGTCGTCTTCGGCGCGCCGACGCCGACAATCGCTAACGGAACGGGAGCGACCTCGCTCGGATTCGATGCCAACGCGCAAGGATTGCAAGCGACAGCCATTGGCGCGGACGCAACCGTGCTGGCTGATCGGGGCACAGCCCTGGGTGGACTCGCCATTGCCGGCGGCCAGTTCGCCACCGCGACCGGCTATGCCGCCAGCGCGAGCGGCGCGGACGCTTCGGCATTCGGTCGTAGCGCGAACGCCTCGGGCAGCTCGGCGACGGCGGTCGGGACGGCGTCCCAGGCCAGCGCGTCAAACTCCAGCGCCTTCGGCCGCGATTCCACCGCGTCGGATTTCTTCGCTACGGCGATCGGCTTCAACGCGCTCGCCGATGCGACGGCGGCAACGGCTCTGGGACAGGGCACCGTCGCATCGGGCGTGCGCGCCACCGCACTCGGAGCTGGCGCGGATGCAACCGGGCTTGAATCGGTCGCACTGGGCAATTCCGCCTCGGCCGGCGCAGAGTCGGCGATCGCAATCGGCGACGCTGCGTCGGCTGGGTTTACCGATACCGTGGCAATCGGTCGCGGTGCCCGCAGCACCGCGCTGAACGCGACCACTGTCGGCTCCGGCGCGCAGGCTTCTGCCCAGGGCACAGTCGCAATCGGCAATGACAGCAGCGCCAGCGATTTCGGAGCGGTTGCCTTGGGCGAAGACGCCAATGCAGCCGGATCGCTCTCGGTCGCCATCGGAGACAGCGCAGCGACCACCGGACAGGGCGGCGTGGCGCTTGGTTTTCAATCAGCAAGCCTCAATTTCGGAGTCGCCATCGGCTCAAGCAGCAACGCGGCAGCCAACAATGTGGCGATTGGCCGTTCGAGCGACGCGAGCGGCACAGCCACTGTTGCCTTCGGCGACTCAAGTCAGGCATCCGCTCTTGGAGCAGTCGCTCTCGGCACCGACAGCCAAGCCAGCGGTCAGCTCTCGGCCGCCATCGGCGCTGGCTCTTTCGCCACGGAGGCTGAAACCGTATCGTTTGGGCGCGCCTTCAATGATGGCGGCACTCCGGGAGATACCAGCGACGATGTCCCCGGCCTCACCCGCCGTCTGGTCTATGTGGCGGACGGTCAGGATGCGACCGATGCGGTGAATGTCGGCCAGCTAAGCGCCGCAATTGCCGGGATCACGCCGGGCACACCCTATGTGGCTGTGAACAGCATGGCCGCCCCCGCAATGGCAACGGGCGTTGATGCCAGCGCGCTTGGTCCGCGTTCGGTTGCATCCGGCGCGGAAGCCACAGCGGCAGGTTTCAGGGCCGAGGCCACCGCAACCAGCGCCAGCGCACTTGGCCGGGCGGCCAAGGCACTCGGTCAGAACACGACAGCGGTCGGCAGCGGCGCGAGCGCAAGCGGCGGCGGGGCGAGCGCCTTCGGTCTTGCAGCCAACGCCAGCGCCAACCGTTCCACTGCGGTCGGAAGGCTCGCAAGCGCCACCCGCGCCGATGCCACGGCGGTCGGTCACCAGGCCGCCGCCACCGGCATTGGCGGTACCGCAATCGGCAATGGCGCAGCGGCTGGATTCACCGATTCCACCGCCATCGGCGCGGGTGCCAGCACCACAGCCAATAATCAGGTGGCGCTGGGCGGCACCGGCTCCTCCGTCGTTATCGCCGATATCGATGCAAGTACTGCCGCACAGGTGGGACCGGTCGATGTTGTCACGATTGATGCGAGTGGAACGTTGGGGCGTCAGGCGGCGGCCAGCACCAGCCAGCTGCGCAGCGTCGCAACCTCGGTCGATCACATTGCGGCTATCACCGATGCACAGTTCACCGGCCTCTCGAACCGCGTCGGCGCACTGGAAGGGCGGGTCAGCTCACTGTTCGACCTGACCGACACGATCGACCGCGATGCCCAGCGCGGCATCGCATCCATCGCCGCTGCAGCCAGCCCCCACTTCCCCAGCGAGGAAGGCAAAACCAGCTATGCCAGCAACGTGGCGACCTATCGCGGCGAAGTCGGCTTCTCCGCCGGTGTGATGCACCGTCTTGGCGGGGATTTCGCCATCACCGCAGGCGTCAGCTATGCCGGCGGCAACAGCACCGCAGTGCGCGCAGGCGTCGCCGGCGAGTTCTGACCCGCGGCGAAAGGCGCGGCCGGGGCCAACCTCGCAGGCCCCGGCCCGCCTCTACAGCGACACCCTGACAAGTCGCAGCCCGTGGGAAACGACAAGCCCGACTGGTGTAAAGAAGCAGTGGTGCCGCTTACGGGACGCGAACCAGTGACCCCATCATTGCAAACCAACGCAAGTCATCCGAAAAGCATACATATTATCAAATACCTAGACGCATGGATCGAACGTCAGAGTCAAAAACCCATTGATCATCAAAACCCGCTAACTGTCTGGATTCAGCGTTTTCCTACTGAAATCAGTTTGGGAGGATCAGACGGCAAAAACGATACCATTCCGGACCCGTTGCACGTCACTTCGACATCCATCATCTCCCGCCGCAAACACAGAGCGGACTACGAGCCATCGACATAGTCCCATTCATCATATTACGTGCAGCGAGACGTCTTAGTTCTGGCCCAAAAATCGATCATGGCCAAACAGATTGGTAACTGAAAGGCGTCATTTTCTACGACGCATTAATCCAAACTTTCCCTTTCATATGGCAACCACAGGCTAATACTTGTGCCATTGCCGACTGAACTGTCGTGCTCGAGCACACCGCGCAAAGCTGCGGCGCGGGCTTGGATGTTTGCCAGGCCCTTCCCGCGCGGCACCGTGTCCGGGTGCATCCCCACACCATCATCAATTACATGGGCCACAATCCCGTTGATATCGCCCCGCACCATTTCCTTGCAGCCAATGCGCAGCACCTTTGCTTTGGAATGCGCGACCGCGTTGCTGATCGCTTCCTGAAAGATTCTGAGCACGTGGAGGGCATTGGTTGCATCGAGCCATGGCAGAGTGCCGCAGACTTCGACTTCCCATTTGCATTCGATCCCGGCCGCTTTCAAATCGCCCGCCATCCGGTGCCTGAGATTGCCAATTAGAGCGACAATATCGCCCTCCACCGGCTCAAGCGAATCCACCGTCAGTTTCAGATCGTTGAGCGCGTTTGACAGGACTTTCACCGTGCTGCGGGGCATGTCCTGCTGCCGTGCGACCGCCAGTGCAGTCACCAGGTTCGAGCCGATCCCGTCATGCATCTCCTGCATCAAGCGGCCATGCTCGGTCGCGATGGCCTGCTCCACTCGCAATTGCTGGCGCGCCTCCTCGCTTTCCGCCAGTTCCGCTCTTGTCTCCGCGACCCGCGCCTCGAGCACGGAGTTGGCGTTCTCAGCGCTGGAAAACGCATCCAGAGCGCGCTTGCCGAAGGAGAGCAGAAACGCGAACGTGTACAGAAACGGCATGAACACGCTGAGGTAAATCGCGCCGCCGGACCCGCCATACTGATAGGCTGCGTAGATATCGATGACGGCAAATACCGGGGTCGCGGCCATCGCCAATCCCAATGCGCCGTATTCCAGATTGCGGTTGCGCCACAGACTGGCGAGCCCGACGATCGCCATGGCAACGCTCAGCAGAAACGACCATAAATAGAAGACCGTCCAATCCAGCCCGAATATCTTCTGGATGACGGTGATCGACAGAGCGATGAAGAAAAAGCCGGTCACGATTTTGCGAACATGGCGGGCGCGAATGAAGTAGAAATAGAACGCCAGCGTTGACCATGATCCATACAGGGAAGCATTCTCGGAAATATCGGAGAAAAGCTGTAGATCGAACGGTACGTCTTCCCCGAAAAAGTGATAATATCGTGCGAACCAAAAGAAGGTCGAAAGCGCGAGGAACAGCAGCTCAGTTTCTTGCCTGCGCCGGGTCCAGAACAAAAGCACCAGCACGCCAAGCAACAGCATCGCGTAATTGGCGATCTGCGGCGCGGTAATGCGCCAGAAATACTGCGTGTTGAAATAGGACTGAACCGCAGTACTCCGCCCGATCATCACCCGCCCGACCCCCACCGACCCTTGCGAGACCGTGCGGATTTCAACCGTGTTCATCCCGTCCCGGAAGACCTCGGGGGCCAGAGCGATGAAATACGGACGGTTCCACGAAAGCTTTTTGTCGCTCACATCAGCGAAGTTGCGGTACACCTCGGCGTTGTTGATCAGGACAAAAAACTGGTCGCGTGTGCTGATGGTGTAGAGCGCGAGGGGGCCATCAGGCAGAGCGTCACGCTCGATCCGGAAGCGCCCGGTTACCGCGTGAAAGTCCCCAAAGTCCCAGCCTTCCCAATTGATCTGGTAGATTTTCGGGCTCGCGGCCCGTTCAAAACCGCTGGTTGGCGGAATCTTGCTGCTGGCCAAGCTGTATTCACCGTGAGTGAACTCGAGGATTTTGCCGTCGCTATGATTGATGGCGGCAATAGGACTTGGCCCTGCGGTGGCAGGGGTACCGATCAGCAACAAACACAGGATCAGAAACCGGATCACATGATTGCCCCTCATCCGCCTTAGCGGGAGAGAAGCCCTTGCGAGGATGCTTCGAACAACGCTTCTGCCCGGCTGTTAACTTCCAGCTTGCGATAAATGTTCTTGATGTGTGTGGCGACGGTATTGCCTGAAATACTTAGCAGGTCCGCGCATTCTGCGTTGGAAAAGCCCCGGGCTATCGTGTTGAGCACCTCGTATTCGCGGGCCGATAGCTGGGGTGCGTCCTGCATATTTTCGCCTCCAACCCGGTCGGCTCGCCCGCCTTTCGCAGACACGTTGCCCGACGCAGCCGGTGCCTGCCTGATCTGCCCGAGCAATTGGCGCGCGATGATGGGGCTGATTGGAGAGCCGCCTTCGCGGATGTTGCGGATGGCATCGATGCATTCCTCGATCCGTTCATCCTTCAGCAGATATCCGCGCGCGCCTGCCTGAATGGCGCCGAGCACTTTATTCTGGCTGGCGAACACTGTGATCACAAGTATATCGGTGTCGCGTTCGCATGCGACTTCACGGCGGATCACGTCGACGCCGCTGCCATCCGGAAGTCCCAGATCGCACAGCATCACATCATAGCCACCCGCTGCAATCAGGTCTGTTGCCTCAGCCACGTTAGCGGCCTGTGCGACAACGCGCATGTCGGGACATGCGTCGATGCTTTCTGCCAGAACCGATCGCAGCACCGGATCATCTTCAACAATCGCGACACGAATCATGGCGGCGGCCTTCCCCTCGCTCCGACTGCAAGTCGCATATTGGCGGGCGCAGAGCCATCACCTGATCTGGTGATAGTGCGGCGGCCGAAAATTGTTAGACAGGATCACGCAATTGGGGAGTGGTTATGTCCGTAGAACAAACAAGCGCACTAACGATCGTGGGCAAGGTATCGGGTCAAAAGCCGATCAAAAGGCGCTTGATGGCAGCGGCTCTTGCCAGCGCGATGGGATTGGGTGCCGCGCCGATCATGGAGGCACCGGCCTTCGCGCAAAACGAAGTGCAGCGCATGAATCAGCTGGCGCGCCCTCATGGTGCAGCCGGCGGCACCTATGTGGTTCAGGCGGTTCCCCCGGATGCGGACATCATCGGCTTACGAGTCTATGCCGATGAAAACTCCCAGAACAGGCGCATATTTGGCATCAAACTGCGGTATCAGAACCCCTTTGATGGCTCGTCCGCGTGGACACCCACAATGGGGTCGGCAGAAGGTAAAGCATTCGACTTTGCTCCGCGTGCCGGAGAGCGAGTGAACCGGTTAACGTTATGGACCCGTCGCAATGGCGCTCTTGCCGGCATCCATCTGGGTACCAACCTCAATGCCTACGGGGTCTTCTCCAGAACATATGACGGTAAACGCACCATCGATGTTGGCCGCGACCGCGAATTCGGCGGCCTGACGGCGCGTACGGACGGCCGGTTTGTGCTGGCTCTGGGCATGATCGCATTCGATCCGGCGGACCCTTGGGCCAACCGCGCATGGGCCAGCAGCCCTCCGTTCGAGTATCGTGGACGCGGCCCCGGCCGTGCCGGGGCTGATCCGCGTGCTCCATGGGAATCCGAACCGCGGCAGGTGGGCGGAACGGGCCCGCGCGGCGGCAGTAACGACGCGGGTGAGGGGTTCCCCCGCCAGGCGCAAAACACCCCCCCACGCAGCCCGGCGGCCAAGCCGCCGGTTAGCAAACCCGCTCCGGGCAAGCCTGTCGCTGACAGCACGCCGCCGTCCAAACCCGTCCATTCATTGGAGTATGGGCAATCGGTTGACACCAAAGAGCTGACCAGAATTTCCAATCGCTGGAAACCGGATCAGCGGGTCGATGTGGCAGTGACTGATGAGCGGAACAAAGTGATCAGCAATGCCGCGCCTGATGGATATTGGGGAGCGCAATGGGCTGTCGAGGGCGACTCTTTTGCCTCCTTCCGCTTGCGAAACCGCTGGACCGGAAAATATCTGATCAACAAGGATGGCCGGGGGCCTCTGGTCCTCGGCGATTCCGAACCCAGTTCAAAGCGCGATCTTTGGGCTCTGGAACAGGTCAGCGGAGACTATTTCCACATCACCAGCCTGTATAGCGGGGCGAAGCTGCATATTCAGGATGGCGCTCTGGAAGCGGGGCCCGTGCAAGACAATTGGTGGTCCGCACAGTGGCTTTTCAAAAATCTGGAAGGCGTCACCCTTCCGGGAACTCAGCTTGGGATCAAGCGGAGCGGCGCACCCGCGACTGCGCCCGCAACTCCGCCTGCCACTGCGCCCACCACTCCGGCGGATCTGAAGCTGGTCATCTCCCAACAGGGCGCATTCCTTGCGCATATGAAGGTGACCTTCAAGGAGCCCGGGAAGCTATGGGGAGTCGCGCTGAATGAGAGGAATGTGCCGATCAATCAGAAGCGCACGCTGACAATTCCCTACGCGGCGCGCGATAATATCAAGGTGCAAACGACCGCTGTCGGACTGACGCGAACCTTCGATCTAGTTAACAAAACCATCACGCTCGATGATGGGGCCTGTATCTTACTCACCGGGTCGATCGTTACGCGTGAGGGGAAGCAGACAAGTCTCGATCAATGTTGAACCAGACGGCTTCGCACGAGGAAACGCCTCAGTTGGCGGTGTCTATTGATCAGAATTAAGTCCGGAGTATGCGCAATGATTCTCACCAGAAATCGGATCAGAATTGGCCGAGCGCCCCGGTCGATTGCCGCCATCCTTGGTGCAATGATGGCGATGCTATTGACCGCTACGCCCGCCTATTCTCAGGATGCCGGTGATCGTCGGTTCGACGAATACACTTGGCTCACCACCCACAATTCCTACGCGAATTACGAGGATGCGCGGTGGAGCCACGTGATGCAATCGCACTCCATTGTGCGGCAATTGGACAATGGCGTGCGAGGCCTCATGCTGGATGCGCACTGGTTTGCCGGCAGCGGAGATGCTCTCTGCGCAATCAGCTTGGGAACCGACTGCTATGGCCCCGGCGTCTATATGTGCCATGGTAGTTGCTCCGGTGGAGCAGGCTTCAGTTATGCCCTGCCGCGCCGAACACTCACGGAGACTCTCAACGAAATTGGACAATGGCTGCAGGATAATCCCACCGAAATTGTTACCGTCTTTCTCGAAGATCGTACGCGCGACGGGCAACTCATCAACCCAATCGTTATGGCCGACAAAGCGCTCCCCTTGATTTTCGATCCTGAGTCGAACGATTGGTATGTCCAAGGAAGGGGTTGGCCGCCGCTCCAATGGATGCGGCAGAACAACAAACGTTTGGTCATCTTTACCAGCGAATATCAGAACAGAAGCTTCTTGACCCGCGCACGCAATGATTACGCCGTCGAAAACACCTTCGACCTTGGCGCGCTGGGTCAGGATACCGCCTGCGAGAGCCGCAATAACGTGCCCCTCGACAAGACAGAACCAAACTGGAATCGATTGTTCATCATGAACCATTTTCGCCGGACACCGACCCCGGCAGGAGCAGCCATCGACAACCGGTTCGACAAATTGAATTCACGCGTGTTTGACAAGTGCCTTTCCGCCGCTGGAAAATTGCCGAACTATGTTGCAGTGGATTATTACGAACTTGGCGATGCAAAGCTGGTCGTGGACCACATGAACCGCACACGGCAATTGCGTTAGGCATTGATTCAATACCCTGTCTGCGATCTCGCTATTTGCCCCAATCGCTTTATGTCGCGAACGAGCAATTAAGCACGGGCAGTTGGGAAACCGATCCAAGGCTTCGTTTAACCTCTGGACTGAGGGTGCCTTGGAGATATTGGGGCTAGACCGAATGGCTGCAAAGTGGGTCGAGCCCTAACTTCCTACCCAAGGAACCCACACAGGACCCAACCGCGCGACCAGCCGAACGGCCTTTCCGCTTAGTCTGCTGTGTTCTCCTACCGAAAAGTGTGGTGCCGCTTACTGGACTCGAACCAGTGACCCCATCATTACGAATGATGTGCTCTACCACCTGAGCTAAAGCGGCGCTCACAGGCGGGAGTGGTGTTCCGCCCTATGTGTTTCGCCTCTCTGCCCTTGAGCAGAAGAGGCTGGAGGCCCGAGCCGGAATCGAACCGGCGTACACGGATTTGCAATCCGCTGCGTCACCACTCCGCCATCGGGCCAACCGGCTTCAGACAACGGAAAATCCGCATGTCTGTGTATCGGAAGGCGGCCCACTAGCGCGTCCCTGCGCCCAGCGCAATCCGCCTTATGCGATCACTTGTTACTGGCCACCGCCATGCTAGGGCATTGGCCATGTCGATCAAAGCATTGCTGGCCCCGATCGGGGCGGAAAAGGGGCGGATTACTCTGCCGGCGGATGAATGGCTCCAGGGTCGCACGCTGTATGGCGGAGCGAGCGCGCTGGTCGCCTATACCGCCGCAGTGCGTGCCCTGCCCGATCTTCCCCCGCTGCGCTCGGGCCAGATCGCGTTCGTGGCACCGGTGGGCGACAAGGTGGAGCCGAAGGTCGAGGTGGTCAGGCGGGGGCGCAACGTGGCGCAGGTGCGCTGCGATTTGCTGGTCGGCGGGGTCACAGCACTGACGGCATTCTTCCTGTTCGGGACAGCCCGTGATCCCAACGCGCAGCATCCGGCAGCCGATGTGAAACCGTGGCCCGGCGCGCCCGAAGACAATGACGATGTGACGACCGAAAAGGGCCCGGCCTTCATTCGCAACAATTTCGAGATCCGGCGGGCACAAAAGGTTCAGGGCAAGGGTGATCCGGTTGTCCGCCGCTGGATCCGCCTGAAGGAGCGCGATACGCTCGATCCGACTTCCACCGTCGTGCTTGTCGGCGATACGCTGCCGCCGGGCGCGATGCGCGCGATGGAGCGGCAGGGGCCGATCAGCTCGATCAATTGGAGCTTCAACATTCTCGACCCGCAGGCCACCACGCGGGACGGCTGGTGGCTAGCCGAAACCGCAAGCGACCACGCCGATTTCGGCTATTCGAGCGAGCAGCTTCGGTTGTGGGATGCAGAGGGCCGCCTGGTTATGGTCGGCCAGCAATGCGTGGCTGTTTTTGGTTAGACTGCGCTGACGGGCAAACCGCTAGGCCGCATCTTCATATTGGGCCTTGCGTTTGGTCATTCCAGCCATCACCGCTTCGATCTGGTTCGGGGTGCGCATGATTGCTTCCTGCTCCACGCTTTCGCGCATCAGCATTTCTTCCCCGGTCTCGTCATGCATGGCGTTGGACAGGCGCTTGGCCGCGCGGATTGCATGGGGGTTGCGGTCGGCAATAGTCTCGGCAATTTCCATCGCCTTCGCCAGCGGATCGTCCGAGACATGCGTCGCAAGCCCAAACCCCTGCGCTTCTTCACCGGAAAACTGCCGGTTGGTGTAAACCAGCTCGCGCAAAACATCGTCGCGCACCAGGCCGCGCCACAACTGGTATCCGCCCATATCGGGGACCAGACCCCATTTCAGTTCCATGATTGCCATGCGCGCATCGGGTGCGGCCACGCGGATATCCGCGCCGCTGGCGATTTGCATACCCCCGCCGAAGCAAACGCCATGGATCGCGGCAATGACCGGCACCGGCAATTTCCGCCAAGCGGTCGCGACCTGCTGGAAGGTGTTCGAATCGCCATGCGTGCGCTCGGTCAGTGCAGGCTTGTCGGGGTCAGGCTCCGCTCCGAAAGTGGAGGTATCGAGGCCGGCGCAAAATGATGGGCCATCGCCTGACAGCACAACAGCGCGCACACCCTTGGCCGTTTCCAGCGATTCCGCAGCTTCGATGATCGCGGTAAACATCGCGGGGTCCAGCGCGTTCATCTTTTCCGGCCGGGTCAGCCGCACATGGGCCACCCCGCTATCGCTCAGTTGGATCGATACGCGCTCGCTCTTTGGAAATGTCATGCTGGTCCTCTTGTGTATCTGCATCCGTTTCGCGCAGCAGAACATGGCTGTCCAGCCCGGATTTGGCAGCATGGACCTTGGCTTGTGTCCCGGAAACTCGCTCAGCCTGCAGCTCGGCCTCAATCGGGCCAATGCTCTGATCGGGGGCATCGATGCGGTATCCCCCCTGATCATCGGTGACCACCAGACCCGCATGGCCATGGTCCCCCAACTTGGCCCGCAAGCGATAGATATGGACTTCCAGACTGTTGGTTTCCGGCACATGTTCCAGACGCCAGACATCCCGCAGCAGGGTTTTTCTGCTTACCGTTCTCCCCCGCGCTTCGCCCAGTCGCCAGAGCAGTTCAAACTCGCGGGGATGCAGGGCCAGCCACCCCGACGGAGCGCGTGCATCACGGTGAAACAAATCGAGGACGAGCGGCCCGATCCGGAACTCGCGCGGCAAGAATGCCCGCCGCTCGCTCACAGATATCCGCCGGCGCGCATGCTGAAGCCGCGCTCCGTCGTGAAAATGAAGTGGTCGACCAGTTCAATCTCGACATCGCGGAACAACGTAACCAAGCGGCGCGTGGTCTGGATATCGGCTTCGCTTGGACGGCAGATGCCGGACAGATGGTTATGCGCCAGAACGATGCCGTGGGCACCGCTCGCAAACGCCTCCTGCAGCAGCCACCGCGCACGCACCGTTACCTCGCCCAGTCCCCCGGTCACAACGGTGCGATCATTCAGATATCGCATATCGGCCCCGAGAAAGACGGCGTGGAGCCGTTCTTCGCTCACCCCGGCGAATATCCCATGCAAATAGCGAACAGCACCGCCGGCTGCCGGTCTCGGATTGCCCACAAACATGCCGGTCCGGCGGAGCTGACCGTCGCCGCCATGCTCACGGTCCGATGGAAAGGCTTGCAGAGCTCTCATTGGGGAAACAGCGATGGCCCCGTTGGCGGCGGCCCACGCCATTCGCGGTAAGGCCCGATCCGGCGGTGGCGCGAATGGTGCCGCCACAATCCGCCGGCCAGCACCAGAATGGCGAAATAGAACGGCATGACGTAGAGCAGATAGTAGGACAGGCTGGTCATGGCTGGTACGGTCGCCCGGACAATATGCGCGGTGACCGAAACCAGCTGCGCGGATGCAAGAACCATCGGATAAAAGCGATTCGCCTGCAGCGCGATGGCGGTGAAGGAAATCAGCGCGGCTGTGTCGAGAAAGGCATGCCACGGGTCGACCCGGTCGAGCGGATAATACGGGCCGAAGCCCAGATGATAGATATCATCGAGGACCATCAGCAGGAACAGCGTGGCCGCAGTCGCTTTTTCCGGCCCGGCACCGCGCCAGAATGCAAAAGCCGCGAGCGCCCAGACCGATAGCTGCAGAATGTCCTGCAAGTTCTCGATCAGGGCGCGTGTGGATTCCATGTTTGCTTCCGTCAGGCGGTCAGGCGAACCGTTTCCGGATCGGCCGCAGGCAAGGCGGTGACCGGGGTTTCGGGCATGTCGTCATCGCCCATATATTCCCGCGCGACCAGATTCAGTTCCTCGTGCAGGCGCAGCAGATTGGTCGACATGGCAAAGGCCTGCTGCTCGGCCTGATTGAGCCGCATGATGGCGCGCTGGCCGGCGGATACCCCCACGGCAGGGTTCTGGCGTGCCGTCAACAGTGCTTGTTTCAGCTTCGCGCAGGCCAGCATCGCTTCATCTGTCACGGCTTCGGCCTCGCGGACCTGCTTGCGGATCAAAATTGCATCGGCACAAATACGATTGGACATTGTGGCAAACCCCTGTCCAGCCGCGTGCGCTCGCCTACGGCTGTGATTGCGTGGCGGGGGCGGTAACCTCCTGCCCCCCCGAAGCAGTGGCTACGGAGAGTGCCGCCGTCACCACCAGCACAACCAACACGATAAACGCGAGAGCCAGTCCAATGATGACGGCAAGGCGATAGAGGACAGCATGATCACCATCGAGCACCCCGGGGACTACCCGGGGGCCGTGCTTCGCTTCCCATGGCGCCTCGATCGCAAGTGGCGCCACATCAGCTAACACGAACTCCCCGGGTGCGACCCGGTCTTCTTTGTGCTGCGTGGAAGGCGAAGCCGGCACTCCAGAATTGCTGGATGCAGGTTTTCTGTAGTCTGTATGTCCAGCATTTTCAGAGACTTGCTCACGGTAGGCCTGCACCAATTCATCCAGACCCTGCACCCCGAATGCATCTTTGAGCGCACGGATATGCTGGTTCACCCGGCTTTCCGAGATTTTCAATTCGTGTGCGATGCGCTTGATCGGCATGCGCTGATCGATCAGAACCAGCACATCGCGCTGCCGGTCCGTCAGCTTGTCCGAACCGGGGGAAGGCATATTTAGGCTCCATCTTTGACCAGTTTTTACAGTAAACGCTGCGGTGATATTTTCAAACCAACGGACAGGCGCGGTCAAAGTGCCGGAAAATCTCCCGCCGCCTAATTGACGCCTTTGGATGTTAGGTACCGTTTCACGTTGCGGGCCGCCTGCCTGAGCCTTTGTTCGTTCTCGACCATGGCAATGCGGACAAATCCTTCACCTTCTTCGCCATAGCCGACACCCGGGGCGACCGCGACGTCGGCTTCTGTCAACAATTCCTTGGAAAATTCGAGACTGCCCATATGCGCCAACGCCGGTGGCAAGGGCGCCCATGCGAACATGGAGGCCGGGGGTGCAGGAATGCTCCACCCTGCCCTGCCGAAAGCCTCCACCATGACATCGCGGCGTTTGTGGTAAATCAGGCGGTTTTCCTCGACCACATCCTGCGGCCCGTTGAGCGCGGCGCAGGCTGCGGCCTGAATCGGTGTGAAGGCCCCGTAATCGACATAGGATTTGACCCGCGTCATCGCACCGATCAGCGCCTTGTTGCCGACGGCAAAGCCCATCCGCCATCCGGCCATGGAATAGGTCTTGGACAGAGTGGTGAATTCCACCGCCACATCCTTGGCCCCAGGCACCTGCATGATCGACGGCGTCGGGTTGCCGTCGAAATACAGCTCCGAATAGGCGAGGTCGGAGAGTATCCATACCTCGTTCTCCTTCGCCCACGCCACCAGCCGCTCGTAAAACGCCAGATCGACGACCTCTGCGGTGGGGTTGGAGGGATAATTGACCACCAGCACACTGGGCCGGGGCACGGTGAATGCCATCGCGCTTTCCAGCGCCCGCCAATAGTCCTCGTCCGGCGTGGTCGGAACCGCGCGGATCGTTGCGCCCGCTAGAATAAAGCCGAACTGATGGATCGGGTAAGACGGGTTGGGGGCCAGTACTACATCGCCTGGCGCGGTGATGGCCGTGGCGAGGCTGGCGAGCCCTTCTTTCGAGCCCAGCGTCACCACCACTTCGGTTTCAGGATCGATATCGACGCCGAACCGGTTGCCGTAATAATTGGCTTGTGCCCTGCGCAGGCCGGGAATGCCGCGCGACTGGGAATAGCCATGGGCCGTCGGCTTCTGGGCGACTTCGCACAACTTATCGATGACATGCTGCGGCGGCGGGCGATCGGGATTGCCCATGCCGAGATCGATAATATCGCGCCCCGCCTGACGCGCCGCATGCCGCATCGCATTGACTTCTGCGATCACATAGGGCGGCAGGCGCTTCATGCGGTAAAACTGGTCGTTCATTCTCTTTTCGCGGTCCCTTGGGCAGGTGTATAGTGCTTTATGACAGGCCCCTCCTGCCTCAACCTGCTCGCAATGCAAACAGGGCATGCGTATAGGTACGCCAAGCACAGTTTCGCCGACAGGACATTTTGCGCCATGAAGAAGACCGATGCACCCTCCCCAGCAGACATGTTCGCAAAGATTTTCGATCTTCAGCGCGAGGCGGGGGAAAAGGTCATGGCTACGCTGATGCCGGCGGGTGCCGATGGACTTGCGGGCATGCCGGGGCCGAGTGCGGCCAGCCTGTCGGAGGCGATGCCGGCGGGCGATCTGGCCGAGTGGAGCAAAAACGCCGCGCAGATGCAGAAATTGTGGGCGGAATTTGCCGCCACGCAGGCGAAGCAGGCGCTGGAGCAGCAGATGGCCAATCCGCCGGATCCGATGAAGTTTGCCGGATATTTGCAGGAATTCCAGAAGAAGATGCCGCTGGCGAGCCCGGCTGATCTGCAATCTTTCTGGCAGGATGCATCGGCCCTGTGGACCGGTGTCATCAGCCAGTTTGCAACTGCCGGCACTGCCGAGGTCGATCTTCCGCGCAAGGACCGCCGCTTCAAAGACGATTTGTGGCGTACGCAGCCGGCCTATGCGCTGATCCACCAGACTTATCTGCTGATGGCTGAGCAGATGGAAGCCATGGTCGACCGGGCGGACAGTATCGATGCGGCCAAACGCAAACAGCTGAAATTTGCCACCAGAGCGCTGATCGAAGCGCTCAGCCCGGCCAATTTCGCCGCGACCAATCCGGTCGTGCTGGAACGCGCCAAGCAGACCAAGGGCGCCAGCATGGTCAAGGGTATGCAGCATCTATTGGCCGATATGAAGCGCGGCCAGCTGACCCACACCGACCCCGATGCCTTCACTTTGGGAGAGAATATCGCGACGTCGCCGGGCAAGGTCGTGCATGAAACGCCTTTATACCAGCTGATCCAATACAGCCCCTCGACAGAGGAAGTGCTGGAAATCCCGCTGATCATCTTCCCGCCCTGGATCAACCGGTTCTACATTCTGGACCTGAACGAGAAGAAAAGCTTCGTGCGCTGGGCCGTCGCGCAGGGCATCACGGTGTTCATGGTCAGCTGGAAATCCGCCGATTCCAGTATGGGCGACGTCGTCTGGGACGATTATATCGCAGCGCAGATTGACGCGGTCGATACCGTCCGCGAGCGGCTGAAGGTCCCGCATGTCCACACCATCGGATATTGCGTTGCGGGAACCACGCTGGCCGCGACGCTGGCCATTCTCCACCGCCGGGGGGAGGAAGACCGGGTCAAAAGCTGCACCTTCTTTACAGCGCAAGTCGACTTCGACCGCGCTGGCGAGCTGCTGCATTTTATCGACAACAGCCAATTGGCCAATGTCGATGCGATGTCGGACAAGGGGTATCTGGACGGACGCTATATGGCGGCCACGTTCAATCTGCTGCGCAGCACCGATCTTATCTGGAACTACGTAGTTAAAAATTACCTGATGGGCGAGGACTACCCGGCCTTCGATCTGCTGCACTGGAACGGAGACGTCACCAACCTGCCTGCCAAATGGCACGGGGCCTATCTCCGCGACCTGTACCGCGATAACAAGCTAGTGCAAAAAGATGAGATGGCGGCGGATGGGACGCCGATTGACCTCTCGCTAGTCAAAACGCCCACCTATGTGCAGGCGGGCAAGGAAGACCATATCGCCCCTGCCGAGAGCGTCTGGCGGCTGCGCGAGCATTTCAGCGGACCGATCCGCTTTATCCTCGCAGGCTCCGGGCATATTGCCGGCGTGGTCAATCCGCCGGACAGCGGGAAATACCAATACTGGACCAATGACGATCCCGATGTGACTACGCTCTCCGCCTTCCGCGAAGGCGCGACCGAGCATCCCGGCAGCTGGTGGCCCGATTGGGCCCAGTGGCTGCAAAACGAGGCTTCCAAAAGGGTCAAAGCGACGGGAAAACGTCAGCCGGGCAAGTTAAAAAGCGACACCGTGATCGAGGACGCACCAGGCCGTTATGTCATGAGCCGCTAGGTCCGAGACGACAAATTCTCTCGTAAAATCATAGCGGTGCGACGAGGCGTGGCAGAGCTGGGCCCGACTTATGTTGCAGTGCACAAAAACTCCTTGCATTCGCGTTTGCAGCATGTATATTGTGCAGTGCAACAAGACGCGAAGACCGTAAGGAATTAAGATCATGGCAAACGAAGCCACCAGCAAAATCGATGCCGCCGCAGAGAAGGCTTATGCCGAAGCTGCCGCGCGCAAGGTAGACACGGCCAAGGTCGAAGCCGCCGTTGAGAAGGACACTGTTCCTGCTCCGAAGGCTGAAGTCGTCGCCAAGGCGGTCGCAGCGCCAAAGCCAGCCGCCAAGAAAGCGGTAGCGAAGAAGACCGCAGCGAAGAAAACCCCTGCGAAGCGAAAGCCGGCCGCGCCCAAAAAGGCCGCACCGAAGAAAGTTGCTGCGAAAAAACCTGCAGCCAAGAAAACTGCCACCCGCAAGGTAGCCGCCAAAAAGGCCGCCCCTGCCAAGGCACCTACGAAGAACGTTGCGGCCAAAGCCGCTTCCCCCATCACCAAAGCAAAGGACACCATCATGGCCACTGCCAAAAATGCAAAGAACACCGCCAAGAAGACCGATTTCGTCGAAACCGCCAAGACTGTTGCTGCCGATGCGCAGACCCGTCTGAAGGACGTGTACGCGAAGGGCACCGACGTTGCCGGTGAAGTGGTCGACTTTCACAAGCACAACCTCGAAGCCATCGTCGAGTCAGGCAAGGTCCTGACCTCGGGCATGCAGGATATGGGCCGCGAAGCCGTCGCTGACACCAAGAAAGCTGCCGAGCAGGTTACCGAAGACGTGCGCCTGATCGCTGCCGTCAAGTCGCCGACCGAACTGTTTAAGCTGCAGGGCGACTTCACGCGCCGCAACATCGACGCCGCCATCGCTTACAGCTCCAAGAGCACCGAAGCATGGATGAAGCTGGCCAACGAAGCATTCGCTCCGATTTCCAGCCGCGCAAGCGAGGCTGCCGAGCGTTTCAAGAAAGCTGCCTAAGCCTTTCCCAGCTATCGGCGACCCCTCCCTCCCCGCCGATAGCCGGAAACAACGAGAGAGCCGGATGCGCCAGCCGCGTCCGGCTCTTTTCGTTTACCTTTTGCAGGCTATGGGCCGTGCATCCCGGCGGGATCTAATTTGCCCTGCCGACCTCCGCCCATCTTGCAACCTGCCCCGCCTTCGCCGATATTACCGCCGAGTATGAAGTTTTCGATGCCCCTCCCTTCCGCCCATAACACCTATGCAGTCCGATCCGCCGGAGAAGACGACGCGCCCGGTGGCCCCGGAAACAATGGGGGGGAAGGCACCGAAATCGGTATCGCCACGAAAACGCGCGCGAAGCCGAAAAAACCGAGCCAGTACAAGGTTCTGCTACTCAACGACGATTACACGCCGATGGAATTCGTGGTGATCGTTCTGAAGCGGTTCTTCCGGATGGATATCGACGAGGCCACGCAAGTGATGCTGCATGTCCACCAGAAGGGCGTCGGCGTCTGCGGCGTCTATCCCTATGAAGTGGCCGAAACGAAGGTCAATCAGGTGATGGATTTCGCCAAGCAGAACCAACACCCGCTGCAATGCACGCTGGAGAAGGCGTGAGCGGCGCATCACTCGACCGATGAGGCAGCCGCATCATCCCGAGCCCGACACCCCGAAAGAGGGGCAGGAAAGCGTGTGGGACTATCCCCGACCTGCCATCGCCGAACCCACTTCGCGCCACATCAAGATCGAACATCGCGGAACGGTTATTGCCGATACGCGCGGCGCTTGGCGGACGCTGGAGACCAGCCACCCGCCGACCTACTACATCCCGCCGTCCGATGTTCTGACTGAGTATCTGCGGCCCAATCCACGCCGCTCGATGTGCGAATGGAAGGGTCAGGCACGCTATTGGGATCTGGTGATTGCGGACAAGAAGCTGGAGGCAGTCTCGTGGAGCTATGCCAACCCCACCCCCGCCTTTGCCGGAATACGCGACATGTTTGCCTTCTATCCCGACCCTCTTGATTTCTGCTGGGTCGATGGGGAAGTGGTCACTCCGCAGCCCGGCCAGTTCTATGGCGGATGGATCACTTCCCGCGAGGCAGGGCCGTTCAAAGGCATTCCCGGCAGCCAGTTCTGGTAGACTGACCAGTCGACGCACAGCAGGGCATGACCGCGCGCCGATTTATCGCTAGGGGTATGGCGAGAACCATAAAGAGCCGCCCGATTTCTTGAATATTCTTCCCGCCCTTGATCGCTATATCCTCAGGCTGGTCATCGTTCCGATGGTCTCGGTCTTCGTGCTTGCCGCATCGCTGCTGCTGCTCGACAAGATGCTGCGGCTGTTCGATTTTGTCGCGGTCGAAGGCGGCCCGATCGCCATCGTGTTCAAGATGCTGGGCGCGCTGATCCCCGAATATGCCAGCCTTGCGATACCGCTGGGGCTGATGCTGGGCATCCTCTTCGCCTTCCGCAAACTGGCGACTTCAAGCGAACTCGATATTTTGCGCGCCGTGGGCATGTCTTACCTGCGCCTGCTGCGCGTGCCCTATATGATCACCGCCGTGCTGGTCGCGGTGAACATCGCTCTGGTGTTCTACATCCAGCCCGTCAGCCGGTATTATTACGAGCAGCTGGAATACGATCTGCGCTCGGGCGCGCTGGGAGCATCAATCAAGGTTGGCGAGTTTACCACGCTGGCCGACCGGATGGCCCTGCGGATCGAGGAAAGCGAGGATGAGGGCCGCCGGTTGAAAGGCATTTTCGCGCGCATTTCGGACGAGGACGGACAAGTGCTTTCCGTATCCGCGCGTGAGGGCACTTTCCTCGCTACCACGGACAGCCCTGAAACCATCATCCTGCAACTGACCGACGGGACTATCGTGCAGGACGAACCCGGCGCAACGCCGCGCGTCCTGAGCTTTACCCGCCATGATTTACCGATAGACTTGCCTGCTATCGAGCAATTCCGACAGCGCGGGGAGGCGGAGCGGGAGTATATCCTCCCCGAACTCCTCCGCATCGGCTGGGATTCCGGGCAGACGGAGGAAGCGCGCGACGGCAGTCAGGCGAGTTTCAATTTCCGGCTGGTCGAGGTTGTGATGATGCTGATGCTGCCCTTGCTGGCGGTGGCGCTGGCCATACCCCCGAAGCGATCGACCAGCGCGCTGGGCGTCTTCGTGTCGATCATCATGGTGGTCAGCTATCACAAGATAAACCAGTACGGGGAGGATATCGCCGCGCTTGGGCGGATCGATCCGATCATCGCCCTTTGGGGGCCGTTCGTGCTGTTCGCCGCGCTGATCTTCTGGATGTTCTATCAGGTGGCCTATGTTCCGGGCGGGCAACCGATTGGTGCGCTAGAGAATGCCGCAGCTAATCTCGGCAAGAAAATGCGCCAGCTGTTCCGGCGGCGCAAACACCGTTCCGATGCCTTCGTGACCGATGTGGCCGATCCGGCTACGGCACCTGCGGAATAGATTGCGGGTCAGGCAGATGCAGCTCGATTTCTTCCCCTCGTGGACCCTGACCACCTATCTCGCGAAGATATTCGTGGTTCGCATTTTCGCCGTGCTGGTGATGCTCGTGCTGGTCCTGCTGATGCTCGACCTGCTGTCGAGAAGCGGCGATATTTTGGCGGTGGACGGCAATGGACAGGCAGAATTGCTGCAATATGCCGGGTACCGGATACCCCAGCTGATCCAGCGCTTCCTGCCCTATTCGGTTCTGCTGGCGACGATCATTTCACTCATCACCCTGAACCAGAACAGTGAAGTCATTGCGATGAAGGCCGCTGGCCTTTCCGCCCATCAGGTGCTCGCGCCGCTGCTGCTGACGGCGCTGGTGGTGGCGGTCATCAGCTTTGCCTTCAACGAACGTGTTGTGACGAGCGCCACCGCATCGCTCAAAGCCTGGGAGGCGACCGAATACGGTGCGGTTCCGCTGGAGGATGATGCGCGCAAAGGCCTCTATCTGACCGATGGCAATGACATCCTGACCGCAACCACCATGACCGGGCGAGGCGACAAGATACAGCTGCAGAGCGTCACCTGGTATCGCCGCAGCGATGCGGGCCAGATCGTGCGGCAGGTGCGGGCAGACAGCGCCGAATTTGCCGGGCCGGGTTGGCGCTTGATCGGGGCCACCGCCTTCGACATCGGAACCGCCGAAACGCGCAACGCTGCAGATGTTACTGTCGCGCCGGGTATCACGCCTTCGCAGATCGAGCTGGAAAGCGTCGATGCCGATGCGCTGGGTTTCATGGAACTGCGCGATTCCATTCAGGCCTACAAAGCCAGCGGACGCGCCACAGCCGAGCTGGAGGCGAAGTGGTGGCACAAGGTTTCAGGTCCGCTCTCGGCTTTCCTCATGCCGCTGCTGGGCGCAGTGGCTGCATTCGGGCTGGCCCGGTCCGGGCAATTGTTTGTCCGCGCAATTATCGGAATGGCGCTGGGCTTTGCCTATTTCGTGGTCGACAATGCCGCGCTCGCGATGGGCAGCTTTGGCGGGTACCCTCCGTTTTTGGCGGCATGGGCACCGTTCTTCCTCTTCCTGCTGGTCGGTGAGACAGTTCTGATCCGGACCGAAGAGTGATCGGCAAATGACCGACTGGACTATCCGCCTCGCCCAGCCCGGCGATGCGGATCATTGGCCTGCCATAGAGCGCGCAGCTGGCACTCTTTTTTCGGGCGACCCCGATCTGGCCGATCTGGACTTCGACGAAACGTGGGAGCCGGACGAGCTGCGGGCACTGATCCGTAAGGGGCATTGCCTTTCGGCAAGTCTCGGCCAGCGCACCATTGGTTTTCTGGCCAGCCAACCGTTCAGCCGCGAACTGCATGTTTGGGAAATGTCGGTCCATCCGGACGGCCAGAGATTGGGCATCGGCTCAGCCCTGATGCGGGCCTGTCTGGTCGATGCGCATAATTCCGGCTTCAAAGCGGTCACCCTTACCACCTTCCGCGATCTGGCGTGGAATGGCCCTTTCTATGCCGCGCTGGGGTTTGAGGAAGTCACCGCGCTGGATGCCCATCCCCGGCTCAGCGCGGAACTTGCGCTGGAAGCAGACAACGGCCTGCCACCGGAGCGCCGGTGCGCGATGATCCGATTTCTCGATTGAGGAACCAACCGGCCCCTTATAACGGAGCCTAGCGTCCGCGCGCCATCGTGCTGCGGGCAATCTTCCCGACCAGAAAGACCATTCCGGGATGGTTCGCCTGCTTGTAGGTCGAGCCATCGCCCAGTTCGCGGTGCAAGCGTCGATGCGCTTCGGGAAGGGAATGATACGGCATGGAAGGCATCAGGTGGTGCAGCGCGTGATAGCGCAGGCCGACCGGTGCCCAGATCTCTGCCAGAACGCCAGGCGGCGGGACGTTGACGCTGTCGAGGAACTGCGCCGTCACCGTCATCGGCTCACCCTCATTCTCCCACAAATGCGCCACCAAGGTGCGCAGCTGGTTGAGCGTGGCGGTGAGTGACAGGATCGCCAGTGCAATCAGCAGCGGACGCCAGCCAAGCACGAACACGCTGCCAATCAGCGTCCAGCTCCAGACAAAGCCGCCCAGTTCCTGCCAGAATATGCGGCGGCTCATCTCGCCTTCCCCAGGGCGGCGGCGAAATTCAGGGTTGATCGAAAGCGAGGAAAAGCGCTGCCAGACAACCCGCCGCACCGGCGGCAGGATCGCGCCGAGCGGGACCAGCACGGCAAAGCGGAAGATCAGTGCAATCGGTGCCAGCATTGCCACGAGCACAAAGGTGGGCAGTGTCCACGGCTTCATCAGAGCCAGCGGCAGGTATTCCGGGTCCTCGATGGTACCGTATTGCGTGCGTTTGTGATGGATCACATGCACGCCCTCATACATGAAGGACGGAGTCAACAAGGGCACGCCGACCAGTGCGTTCCACGCAAAGCGGAAGCCCGGCAGAGCATCCTTGTGAATATGCGCGACCTCGTGATTGAACATCAGCGCGCGGTAGAGCGCCAGAGCACCAATGAGCCCGAACACCAGCGCAAGGCCAGCACTGTCCGTCAATATCGCGCCAGCAATCGATGCGTAGCCAATGCCCGCAGAGAGCAACATATCGGGCCAGTAGAACCGCCCGCGCGCGTCATACAGATCCTTGGTCAGATCACGCGCAGCGCGCAGCATCGCCTTGTCGTCGGCTATGGGCGCACGGGGGCCGTCAACGCCAGCATCTCTGGCAGAGACGTGTGCCACAGTGGCAGGATCGAGGCTGTGTTCTACACTCATGTACGCTTCTTGGGTTTTTGTGTGATGGGCTCTTACTGCAAAATTGCCTTGCGTCATACCGGCGAAGGGCTGCCTCCCTTGAGGCGGGCTGCTTGACAAGCGCGCCTCTGCCTAGACAGGAGCGAACGCAAGCTGAACATCACCAAAGAGCAGGCCAGCCATGCAGGGCAGTAAAATAGATATTCGCCCCCTTTCGGACAAGGGCAAGGCCGGGAAGCGCGACCGGGCGGCCTTCGTCGATCTCGGCCGGTCCTTCGCACGGCGCGTGCCCAATTCTGTGCCGCAATTGCGGTCCGAGGACCTGGATCTGGTCGATCCGGCGAAGAATCCGTTCTTCGAACATGCCACTGTGCAATTGTTCATCGCCGCGCGCGATGGCCAACCTGTGGGGCGGATATCGGCCCATATCGATCATCTGGCTCTGGAAATATCGCCCGAGCAGGGGATGGGGCCCGGCACCGGCATGTTCGGCTATTTCGATGCCGAGGATGAAGAAGTGGCGCGCGCCCTGCTGGAGACAGCAGAGGCGTGGCTGCGCCAGCAAGGGATGACCCGCGCTCTTGGCCCGATCACCATGTCGATATGGGAAGAGCCCGGCCTGCTGGTGAAAGGGCAGGACCATCCGCCCATGGTCATGATGGGCCATCACCCGGCGCATTACCGCGAATGGATCGAGAATGCTGGCTATGTGCCGGCCAAGAAGCTGGTTACCTACGATCTCGATGTGCGCGGGGGATTCTCTCCGCTTATCCAGCGTATCGTGCGCTCTGGCAGCAAGAACGATCGGATAAGCGTGCGCCCCGTCGATCTGGCGCGCTATGACGAAGAAATCGCCACGATTCTGGCGATACTCAACGATGCCTGGTCGACGAATTGGGGTTTCGTGCCCTTCACTCCGGCCGAGGTTGCGCATGCGGGCAAGAAGCTGAAGCCGATCATCAAGGCGCCGCTGAACCGGATTGCCGAGGTCGACGGCAAGCCGGTCGCTTTCATGCTGACCTTTCCGGATGTGAACGACATCATGGCGCGGATCGACGGCAAGCTGTTTCCAACCGGCTGGTTCCATCTCCTGCGCTGGCTCAGGAAGCCGATGGGCGCAGGGATGCGCGTCCCTCTGATGGGCGTTTTGCGTGAACTGCACAATTCCCGCATGGCCAGCCAGCTTGCCTTTATGATGATCGAGCAGATCCGGCTGGAGGCAGTCCGGCTTTACGGCACCACGCGCGGAGAACTCGGATGGGTGCTGGACGACAATCAGGGAATGGTCGCCATCGCGGATGCTATCGATTCAAAGATCAACCGCGAATATCTGATTTTCGATAAGACGCTCTAACATATAAATTTTCTTGTAGATGTCCGTTGGTGCAAGGGAACCCGCGGCCCTGTGGTGCATTGGAATGAAATTGCAGCGGTGCATACCTTGCCGCTGCACAGGAACCCCGCCCGAATGGCCCGCAAGCAGCATAAATCCCCCAGCCCCGGCCACTGCATGGTGGTGGAAGATGACAGCCTGCTGGCCGCAACAATCGAGGCTGTGCTGATAGATGCCGGGGCGTTCAGCGTAACCTTGTGCGCTTCGACGGCGCAGGCGATGGCCCAGTTGCAGAAGCAATTGCCCGACGTGCTGGTCCTCGATGTCCATCTGGCCGACAGCGACGATGGCTGGGCCCTAGCGGAACTGGTCGCGACCATCGGCCCCAAGCGCCCGCGGATCATTTTCTCGACCGGCTCGCCCGACGATATCCCGCAATCGATCAGAAAACTCGGTACGGTTCTGGCAAAGCCCTACGCGCCCGAAGAATTGGCCGCGCTGGCAATGCCTGCGCCGCAAAAGGGCTTGCTGCAAAGATTGCGCCCCTAACCGAAGCCCTTTGGCCGCGGGTCATCAAACGTCCCGCACCCTAATGTCTTCTTGCCCCGAAACGTATGAGGCCTCCATTCGAGATTAGTCGAAAGGAGGCCTCGGGATCGTATCACCGCCGCTTGGACGGGAGGGGGGTCTCGGCGGTGATGTAAGGGTAATGCTCCATTTGAAATGGGGTTCCCGCCCCCATCGAAATTTCTTCAAAAAAATGTCGCGCCCGCACATCCAGAGCGTATTCGCAATGTGTTACGCCTGTGGAACCGAGTAACGAACCGCACGTTGAGCGTTCCAACAGGGTGGCCCATATCCGGCCCCCGGCCTCTGGAAGGGAAAATATGTCGCTTGGAGAAAATGTCGCTGCCAACCTGCCCTATCTGCGCCGCTATGCGCGCGCGCTGACCGGGGCTCAGTCAACCGGCGACGCGTTTGTACGTCAGACTCTGGAAGCCGCATTGGCTGACGAAGCGCTGAAAGCAGAGTTGAGCGGGGGCCGCGTGGCCCTTTATCGGGCTTTCAACAAAGTGTGGTCCGCCACCAGCATTGATAGCAGCGAAGCCAATGCGGGCGATGATCTGGCGACCGGCACAGGCGCAGAGGGCCACGAGGCAACCGCGCGGCAACGGCTGTCGGCCATCACTCCGCTCAACCGTCAGGCCTTGTTGCTGACCACGCTGGAGGATTTCTCCATCGAAGAAGCGGCGCAGGTCATGGATCTGCCCGAAACCGAAGTGGAAACCATGGTCCAGGAGGCCGTGGCCGAGATTGATCGCGAGTCGTCTACCAACGTCCTTATCATCGAGGACGAACCGCTGATTTCGATGCAGCTGGAAGATCTTGTACGCGGACTGGGTCACGACATTTTCGGCACCGCCGCCACGCGCACACAGGCACAGGAATTGGTCGCTGAGAATACACCGGGACTGGTGCTCGCCGATATCCAGCTGGCCGATGGTTCCAGCGGGCTCGATGCGGTAGATGATATTCTGGCGATTGCCGAAGTGCCGGTGATCTTCATCACCGCCTATCCCGAACGCCTGTTGACCGGCGACCGTCCCGAACCGACTTATCTGGTCACCAAGCCATTTCAGGAAGCGACCGTTCGGGCTGCTATCAGCCAGGCGCTGTTCTTCAATTCAAGCCAGCCCTTGGACTGATTGTGCGGGCTTAATGCGTGCGCGGACCGGCGAGGATATCGTCGATCTGCGCCGCAGACCCCTCCGTTACCACGCCGCCTTTCTGATGCGCTCTGAGCGCAAAAGCACTGGGTTTGCGGACCGGCACGTCCATTTGACAGCGGACGCCATCAACCGCGAATTCCAGCTCCACCGGATGCTGCAGTTCGTGGGCGACGATCTTTTCGATCAACTCGGTGCCAAAGCCCCGCTTGCGGATCTGAGACACAGGTGGTCCGCCGCTTTCCACCCATTCGATCCGCGCGAGATTATCTTCCACAAGCGACCACGTCACCGATACTTTTCCGCCGTGCTGGCTGAGCGCGCCGTATTTGGACGCATTCGTCGCCAGCTCGTGGATCGCGAGGCCAAGCGACAACGCATCGCCCGGCGCAAGCTCCACACTGGGGCCGTCCATCACCAAAGTCGTGTCGCCATTGTCTGAATAAGGCGCCATTTCCGTCCCCACCACGTCGCATATCGGTGTGGTGCCCCATTCGGATTCAGTCAGCAGATCATGCGTCGCCGAAAGCGCGCGGATACGCCCGTCCAGACCATCGGCAAAATCATCGAGATTGCTGGCCCGTCTGCGGGTGAGCGAAACAATCGAGAGGACATTGGCCAGCGTATTCTTTACCCGGTGGTTCAGTTCGCGGGTCAGCGAATTGCGGATCAGGTTCTGCTCCGCAAAATAATCGAGCGACGCCTGATCTTCGTAAGCCTGCTGGGTCAGCAAGCGTGCCACAAGCATGGACAGGCTGGCGACGGCCAGACCGAAGAGCAAGGTCATCATCGACAAGAACGACAGCGCGCTGCCCTGGGCAGATTCAACCTGAACAATCATCGGACGGCTGGCCAGGCGAAACTCGACAGTCGAATACCAGCCGGTCGCGGTGGCAGGTGGTACCGATGCGAGCAAATTGGTCGGCTGGGCTGATCCTTCGTACAATTGCACGCCGAGATCGCCGATATCCTCCGCCGTGACGACGGAATCGAGGAAGTCTTGCGCCGAGAAGGGGCTGTAGATGAACCCTTTCAGATCCCGCGTGCCTGTCTGGAAAACAGGCATATACACCAGAAAGCCATTGGCATCTCCGCTGCCCTCCTGCTTCAGGACAACCTTGCCGCTCGCGGTAGGCCGGACAGCCCGAACCGCTTCCTGCATCGCAATCCGGCGGGTGCTGTCGGACCACATATCGAAGCCGAGCGCGCGGCGGTTGCGCTGCGTATCGGGCTGCAGATAAGTGACGGGAACGATATTGTCGCGGTCGCTTGGCGGATAGGGGGTCACACTATTTACGCCCGGCTGACCTGCCTGCACTCGCTGCTCGAAGGCAATGATCTCGCTCGCGGTCAGATGCTCCGCCCAGCCGATCCCTTCTGACCCGCGATAATCCGCATCGAGCCGCAATTCGGTGACGAACCGCCGAAAGACAGGTGCCTCGACGCCGTCCAGCGTAGCGAACAAAGCCGCGCCCGCCCGCAAATAGGAACTGGTCGTGTTGCCCCGCCGATCCAGAGCAGAGGCAATCGCCTGCGCCGACTTGGCAAGCCGCGCCTGCTCTGCTGCCTGTTCCCCGCGCTCAATCGCCCACACGCTCAGCCCGGTAATAGCGGCGATGAAAAAGAAAATCGCGACCGGTACTGCCCGGGGGTAGCTGACGAGCCAGCGCCGGGTTCTGCGCAATGTGGAGGCGTCGGACGGTCTCAAGCGGGAACCTTCAAATGGATCTATTCGGCAAGCTATGCGCGGTATGTGCGACAACGGGGGAACCATGCTGGACAACATTCGTTCCACCCACTCACGTGATTCAATCCCGCCATCGGCCAGACAAAGGCGTTGGATGGAACGGGCACCCGAGGGAAATTTTTGGTGACGAACAAGAAAGAGCCCGGCTCCACGCCGACCGGAAAGGCAGCAACCGGTAAGCGTCAGGACCCGCAATGGGCCAACGGCCTGAAGCAATTATACGATTCAGTGGTCGACGAACCGCTTCCTGACAGCTTTAAGGAACTCCTTTCGAAGCTGGACGGCGATTCCAAATGAGCGAATCGAAACGCACCGCTGCCGAGCAGGCGGACTTCAAACGCGAATTGACCGAGGTGGTGCCCCACCTGCGCGCCTTTGCACGCGGCCTGTGCGGACGCCCAGACATGGCCGACGATCTGGTTCAGGAAGCGATGATGAAAGCTTGGGCCGCGCGCGAGCGTTTCGAGCCCGGCACCTCCATGCGCGCCTGGACTTTTGTGATTCTGCGCAATGCCTATCTCACGGATATGCGCCGCAACCGGTTTCGCGGTGAATATGACGAAGGCGTGGCCGAACGGATCCTGACCGCGCCTGCCGGACAGGAAGAACCCGTCCATCTTTCTGACATGCACCGTGCCTTGCTGACCCTGCCCCCGGAACGGCGTGAGGCGTTGCTGCTGGTCGGTGCGGGCGGATTTTCCTACGAGGAAGCGGCCAATATCTGCGGCTGCGCCGTCGGCACGATCAAGAGCCGGGTGGGCCGCGCCCGTTCGGCGCTCAGCGCCATGCTGGAAGACGGAAGCATTCCCAACAGATCGACTGACGATGCCTCCGCCCACCGGGCCATTCTGGAAGAGCTGGATAGTGTTGCTGCCGGCAATGGCGTTGCCGCGCCAACGAACTGATCGAACAGACCTTCCTGTCGCTGCGACCCGCGTGATAAGGGTCGGCGCATGAGTGAGACAGATACCCCGCCCGATATTCCGCCTTCGCTGAAAGAAGCGCAGAATGCGCGCGGTCGTCTGGCCTTTGCGCAGCAGGAATTGCGGCTGATCAGCACGCTGGTGCTTCTCCTCGGCATCGGTCTGTTTCTGGCGCTGCCGTTTGTGCTGTCGATAGGCTCTGTCGTTTTCCTGCCGCTGACGACTGCTCTGATCCTGTCGATCCTGCTGGCCCCGCTGGCGGACCGGCTATCCAGTTGGGGCGTGCCCAATGTGCTGGCATCGCTCCTTTCGCTCTTGGTGTTCTTTGCCATTGTCCTGCTGGCCTTCGCCGTGATCCTGCAGCCTGCCATCGCGCTGTTCGATGATTTGCCCCGGCTCGCCGATCAGGTCGCCGATCGTTTCACCGAGTTGCGCGACCAGTTCGCATGGCTGGCCGCCGCGAACGAGCGGTTTGCCGAAGCGGTGGGCTATACCGGCGCCAACGAGGTTGTGCTGGCTGGCCCCTCGGTATTCGAGCAGGTTGCAGTCGGCGCGCCGACAGTCGTTCTGGAAGTCTTGCTGACCTTCCTGATGGCGTTCTTCATGGTCGAGGCGCGGGTCCGCCTGCGCCGCAATCTGATGTTCGGCCGCACCAGCTTCGGCACCAGCGTCAAGGCCGCTCGGGTCTTGCGCGAAGTCCAAGACAGGGTGGCGAACTACATTCTGACCGTCGCGTGGATCAATCTGGGGGTCGGCGTGGTGGTCGGGACAGGGGCCTGGCTGCTGGGAGTCGATGCACCCTTGATGTGGGGCGGGCTCGCCACCCTGCTAAACTTCATCCCCTATATCGGCCCGCTGGTGATGACCGTGGTCCTGACCCTGTTCGGCGTCGGCACCAGCGAGACTGTCCTGCTCGGCCTGATCCCCGCGGCAGCCTATCTGGCCCTGCACACCATCGAGGCCAACGTTGTCACCCCGTCCATTCTGGGCGCGCGGTTCACCATGAACCCGGTGATGATCCTCATCGCGTTCTCCTATTTCAGCTGGATATGGGGCGTGTTCGGCGCGTTGTTGTCGGTCCCCATCCTGCTGATGCTGACCGCCCTGTTCGACCATACCGGCAGGCCCAATCTGGTCGGCTTCGTCTTCGGCGAACCGCTGTTCGGCAACCAGCTGATGGTGTTGGGAGAGGATGGAAGCGCAGAAAATTCGGTCGACCCACCACCGGCCGCCTAGCTGGCGGGCCCTCTTTGAACCGGCACACAAAAAAGGCCCGCCCGGCGAGAGTGCCGGGCGGGCCTTCCTTTGTTGCGACCCAATCGGATTTAGGCGGCGTAGCTCCAGGTGGTGCCGCGCGCCAGATTCTCGGAGGCGAAGCTCCAGTTGAGCTTCTCGGTCGTCACAGCCTTAAGATAGGCCGGACGGGCGTTCTGGTGATCGAGATAATAGGCGTGCTCCCACAGGTCGATGACCAGCAGCGGGTTGACGCCGTCCTGATCGGCCAGCGTGTCGCCGTCATGGGTTTCTTCGATGGTCAGCTTGCCGCCTTTTTCCGCCAGCCAGACCCAACCGCTGGCGAAGTGGCCTGCGCCGCGATCCTGCAGCTGCGTTTTCAGCTCGTCGACCGAACCGAAACTGTCGTCGATCATAGCCTTCAACTCGTCAGACGGGGCGGTTTCCTCTGCGGCCATGGAGTGCCAGTAGAAACCGTGATTCCAGCTTTGTGCGCTGTTGTTGAACAGGCCCTGATCGGCACCGCGCGCAGCCGCGATGATCTCTTCCAGCGCCTTGTCCGCGTGGTCTGTCCCATCGATGGCGGCGTTAGTCTTGTCGACATATGCCTTGTGGTGCTTGCCGTGGTGGAAGCTCAGCGTTTCAGCCGAAACGGCGGGCGCCAATGCGGTGTCTGCATAGGGCAGCGGGGTCACTTCAAAAGCCATGATGGGTCTCCAGTCTCGAATAAAAAGATTGATGGTTTAGCCACTCAACGCGCCAAGCGGCTGTGGGTTGCAGGGAAGGGAGATTTTATTCTGCCGCCCCTGTGTTGCTATGTGCGTCGCTTGTCTCTTCCAGCCCCCCTGCCCCGCGATCCGTCGCTGCCGTAACCGCGACGTTCATCGTGACATTGGCCAGCGTGCGCATGATATCGGGCAGCATCTCCACCGCCACCAGCAGCGCCAGCGGCTCTATCGGAACGCCCATCGCCAGTGCAATCGGGCCGATGGAAATCACGAAGCTGATCGATCCCGGCAGGCTGACCGAGCCAACGCTGATCACCAGAGCCACGGCAATGCCGGTCGCCAGGGTCAGCGGGGTCAATTCTACACCCACCAGCGTGGCGACATAGATCGCCACCGCCATATTCATCGCGGGACTGGTCGCGCGGAAAATCGCCACGGCCAGCGGCAGGACGAAATCGGCTGTGTCCTCGCGCAGTTTCAGCCGCCGCGCGCTGTCGAGCATGGCCGGCAGGCTGGCGAGCGAGCTTTGCGTGCTGACGGCCACCGCCTGTGCCGGCAATATCCCGCGCGCAAAACGCAACGGGCCGACGCGGCCGACCACGAAAGCGAGCGCATAGGCGGTCAGCAATACCACCGCGCCCATTGCCGAGACGGTAAGGATATAGTGGATCAGCGTGGCAAAGGCCCCGTCGCCGCCCGCCCGCAAGGCAACGCCAAACGCCAGCGCGAACACCCCAACCGGCGCGAGCCACAACACCCAGCCGATAATGATCAGCATGGCATTGCCCAGCGCGCGGAAGAAGCGCAGCAGCACCTCGCCCTGCCCCGGCGGGATGCGCGTGATGGCAACAGCAAACAGAGCGAAGAACAGCGTCAGCGGCAACATTGCCGTCTCCGCCGCCGCAGCAAACAGGTTGGGTGCGACCAGCGAAGCGACGAAATCGCCCAACTCCGGCACAGCCTGTGGCTCCATCGCCTCTCCGCCTGCCAGCAGCGCCGTAGCTGCTTGCGGAATCGGGAATGCGGCCAGCAGCAGCGGCATCAGCACCGCGCTGATCAATCCGCTGAAAATGAGCATCCCGAATACCCAGCCGAGCATCCGCCGCGCCGTCGCCCCTGCGCGCGCAGCGGCGACCATCTGGGCAATGCCCATCACCAGCAGCGCGGCGACCAGCGGGATGATCGTCATCTGCAAGGCCCGCAGCCACAGCGTACCGATAGGCTGGGTAATCGCCGCAGCGGACGCCTGTATGTCGCTGCCCTGCACCAGCGCGCCCAGCACCAGCCCGCCGACCAGACCACCAAATGTCCACCACACCGGCAGCGTGATCTTTACCAGCCCCGTTTCGTCTGCATTCTGATTGGCCAAAACCTGCCCGCTCCCTCTTCGCTTTAGCCCGGGACCCCGTCACTAATGCGCTATTAAGGCTGCGCGTCTATGGGGGCTACAAAGGCTGTATTCTTACAGGGGGCCTTTGCAGGGGAACGCATGACACGCAAATATTTCGGCACGGACGGTATCCGGGGGGAGACCAATTCCGGCGCAATGACAGCCGCCACAGCCATGCGCGTGGCGCAGGCAGCAGGCACTCATTTCCGCCGGGGCGATCACCGCCACCGCGTGGTGATCGGCAAAGATACACGCCTTTCGGGCTATATGATGGAAAGCGCGCTGGTCGCAGGCTTCACCAGTGTCGGCGTGGACGTGATCATGACCGGCCCTCTGCCCACTCCGGCGGTTGCCTTGCTGACGCGGGAAATGCGGGCCGATCTGGGCGTGATGATTTCTGCCAGCCACAACCCCTATCAGGACAACGGGATCAAACTGTTCGGCCCCAATGGCTTTAAGCTGGACGACGATACAGAGCGCGAAATCGAGCGCCTGATCGATGAGGATCCCCAGCTGGTCCCCGCCGCCGAGATCGGCCGCGCCCGCCGGATCGACGATGCGCGCGGGCGCTATATCCATGCGATCAAGCAATCCGTATCCGACGATATCCGCTTCGATGATCTGAAGGTGGTCGTCGATTGCGCCAATGGGGCATCCTATCAGGTCGCGCCTTCCGCCATCTGGGAATTGGGCGCGGAAGTCATCACGCTGGGCGTCAGCCCCAATGGCACCAATATCAATGACGGAGTTGGCTCCACGTCGCTGGACGCAATCAAGGCCAAAGTGGTGGAAGAAGGCGCGGATATCGGCATCGCGCTGGACGGGGACGCCGACCGCCTGATCGTGATCGACGAGACAGGCCGCGAGGTCGATGGCGACCAAATCATGGCGCTGATCGCAGGCCGCATGGCGGAAAAGGGCGAGCTGAAAGGCGGCGGCGTGGTGGCCACCGTGATGAGCAATCTGGGTCTGGAGCGATATCTTGAGGCCAAGGGCCTGACACTGGAACGGACCGGCGTGGGCGACCGCTATGTGCTGGCCCGGATGCGCGAAGGCGGTTTCAATATCGGCGGCGAGCAATCGGGCCATATGATCCTGCTCGACCATGCCACCACGGGCGACGGCACGGTGGCGGCGCTGCGTGTACTGGCCAGTCTGGTCCGGTCCGGGAAAAGGGCAAGCGAGCTGCTTCACCAGTTCGAGCCGGTGCCGCAATTGCTCAAGAATGTACGCTATTCAGGCGGTGCGCCGCTGGAGAATGCGGACGTGAAAGCCGCCATCGCCGATGCCGAGGCAGAGCTGAAGGGCAAAGGCCGACTGGTCATCCGCGCATCGGGCACCGAACCGCTGATCCGCGTGATGGCGGAAGGCGACGACGCTGCACAGGTAGAGGCCGTGGTGGACCGGGTGTGCGACGCGGTGAAAGGGGCCGCCTGATGCTGGAAATGCGCCCCGATTGCGAACGTTGCGGCACCGATCTGCCTGCCGATGCACCGGGCGCATTTCTATGCAGTTTCGAATGCACCTTTTGCGCGCCATGTGCCGAGGTGCTGGATGACCGATGCCCCAATTGCGGCGGCGAATTGACCGACCGCCCGATCCGCAGCCGCACCTTGCTGGAGAAATATCCGGCCAGCACGACACGGAAATTCAAAGGGTGAGCGAGAGCTCCCAAAAACCGGCCCGCATACCCCCTCGCATTCTGGCGATTGCAGGCTCTGACAGCAGCGGCGGAGCCGGCATTCAGGCGGATATCAAAACCATCACCATGCTGGGCGGTTACGCGATGACTGCAATCACAGCTGTCACCGCGCAGAACTCTGTCGGTGTGCAAGGCATCACCCCGCTGGAGGGGCAGTTCGTCGCCCGGCAGATCCAGTCCTGCGTCGACGATATCGGCGTCGATGCGATCAAGATCGGCATGCTCCAGAACATCGATATCATCGAGGCGGTGGCAGGGGCCTTGGCTGATCTGGATCCGGACATCCCCGTCGTGCTCGACCCGGTCATGGTCGCCACATCGGGCGCGCGATTGCTTCAGGATGATGCGGTGGAGATCATGCAGGAACGCCTGTTCCCGCGCGCGACCCTGCTCACCCCCAATCTGCCCGAACTTGAATTGCTCGCAGGATCGGAATTGCGCGACACCCATCTGGTGCGCGACGCCGCGCTGGCATTGGCCGAAAGGTATGAATGCCAGGTCCTTGCCAAAGGCGGCCATACGCAGGACGAGCAAGTGATCGACCTGCTGGTCACCGCGGCCAAGGGCGAGCTCGCATCCGGCATGGCGTCCTTCACCGACGCGCGGATCGACACCCGCCACACCCACGGCACCGGCTGCACCTTGTCATCCGCCATCGCCACATTGATCGGCCACGGCCAGCCGTTAGAACACGCAGTACGCCTCGCCCGCCGCTTCGTGCGCGAAGGCATCCTGAACGCCCCCGGCTTCGGCGAAGGCGGCGGCCCGCTCGGCCATCAGGCGGTGCGGCTGAGTTGAGCGTATCGGCGGCTAACTAGCCGTCCAGCTCATAAAATTCGGCGATATGCGCCCATGCTTCTTCGGCGGTTTCCACCCAGGTGATCAGATCGAGATCTTTCTTCGAGATGGTGCCTTCCTCGGCAATCGCTTCGAAATTGACCACCCGGTTCCAAAAATCCTTGCCGAACAGCAGGATCGGCATCGCCTTCATCTTGCCTGTTTGAATCAAAGTCAGCAGCTCGAAAAATTCGTCGAACGTACCAAAGCCGCCGGGGAACACCGCCACCGCACGGGCGCGCAGCAGGAAGTGCATTTTGCGCAACGCGAAATAGTGGAAGTTGAGCGAGAGGTAGGGCGTCACATAGCCATTGGGGGCCTGCTCGTGCGGCAGGACGATGTTGAGCCCGATGCTCTCCGCCCCTGCATCGGAGGCGCCGCGATTGCCGGCCTCCATGATCGACGGACCGCCGCCCGTGCACACCACAAACTGCCGCTTGCCTTCCTCGACGATGGATTTTTCACTGACCATCTTGGCCAGCTTGCGCGCTTCGGCGTAATATTTCGCTTTGTCGGCCAGCCGCTGAGCGACCCTCTGCTCGAACTCGTCGCCATCCTTCGCGGCATCGATCTTGGCCTGCGCCTCCTCTGGCGAGGGGATGCGGGCAGAGCCGTACATCACCAGTGTCGAGCCTACGCCAGCCTCATCCAGCAGCATTTCCGGCTTCAGCAATTCCAGCTGGAACCGCACCGGGCGCAGCTCCTCGCGCAGCAGGAATTCGTCATCCTGAAACGCCAGCCGATAGGCCGGGTGCCGGGTCTGCGGCGTGTCGCTCGGGTCTTCGGAAGAGAACTTCGCTTCCTGTTCCGCAGGGTAGAACCGGCGGTCTTTCAGATCTTTTTCTGTCATAGCGCGGCCATTAGGCCGCTAACCGCACGCAATCAACGCCGCCAGTCGCATCTACGTCAGACGACAAACGCCAGCAGTGCAAAGACCACGGTGCCAAAGGCCAGCGAACCAATGGTCTTGCCGCGATAGGCGGGTGACAGGAAGCCGACCAGCAGACCGCCCAGAACCACCAGAAACAAGGTGATCGCGGCAATGATCTGATAGATCTTGAAGCTCTCGGGGCCATGGCCCTTATGCAGTTCCATCAGGCGGTATTGCAGGTCCGGCTCGTTCAATGTTGCCGACCACACGCCGTCTTCCTCGGCAAACACGACATAATCTTCCGACGTGGGCCGCGTGGTGATCGAGCCGGGGCGGAACCGCAGATACTCGAAATCGGTCGGCAATTCGTTCGCCGTCAGAACCGCGCGGACGTCATCTTCGATTGTCGCGGCATCAGGGTCGAGCGTAAATCCGCTGGGCACGGTGAGCGGCGTCTCGATCACCTCGCCCTTGTTGTCGATCAGGTAATTCCCGCCCGTGAAGGCGACGAGAAGGAAGAGCGGTGCCAACAGGCCCGCCGCCAGCAAGTGGCCAAGGACAAGCAGATTGCGGACTTTGGGTGAACTCATCGGGTAATCCAGTCGGTCAATGCGGGGATGGCGCATGATTATTGATAATCAGTCGCAATAGCTATTGGCGCTGCGCCATGGCGCTGTCAATCACCGATGCAGTGAAGCTGGATGCCCCGCGAGGATTCGAACCTCGATTGACGGAGTCAGAGTCCGTAGTCTTACCATTAGACGACAGGGCATTACCGGGCTTGCCATTCAGATACAGGGCTTGGCCCGGTGCAGTGGCAAGGCGCGCCATCTATGGATGGCTTGGGCTCAGGTCAAGACCTCTCGCGGCTTCTTGCTGCCCTCGCCACTTGCCGCAACGGGCCGCGCGCGCTAGCATCGCTATCAGGTCCTCGTGGTCGGTTTGGCTACGAGAGGAAAAGAGAGATACATGCGTTATGGCGGATCGGTTTCCGCCGGACAAAGCCAAAGGGGCTGGCGCAAAGGGGAATACCACGTCCGGCAGCGTAGCCGATTTTCGCTACAAAGCTTCCCCGCCGCCCGACACTACCCCTCCGCCGCAGGAGGATACCGAGGGCGAAGCTGCGCCTCTTATGCAGGCCGCCTCTGCACCTCGTGATCACACCAATCATACGCAGCCCCCAAATGGCGCGCACCGGCCTCGCCCTGCGCGCAGGCAGGCCTATGCCGCGCTCGATCTGGGAACCAACAATTGCCGCCTGCTGATTGCGAAACCGGCGGGCGAAGATTTCACGGTTATCGATGCTTTCAGCCGGGTAGTGAAGCTGGGTGAGGGGCTCGCGAATTCAGGGCGCCTTTCCGAAAAGGCAATGGACCGCGCGCTGGGCGCCCTTGCCATCTGCGCCGACAAATTGCGCCGCCGCAATGTCTTTCTCGCAAGGTCCGTCGCGACCGAGGCTTGCCGCCGGGCCAGCAATGGACAGCGCTTTATCGACCGGGTGCGCGAGGAAACCGGCATCGTGCTCGATATCATTTCCGCGCAGGAAGAGGCGCGGCTTGCGGTGCTGGGGTGTCATGTGCTGCTGGAACAGAGCCACGGCCCAGCGGTGATTTTCGACATTGGCGGCGGCTCGACCGAGCTGGTCCTGATCGAACCGGGCGAAGAGCAGGAAAGCAATGTGCCCCGCATTCTGGACTGGCAGAGTGTGCCGTGGGGCGTTGTTTCTCTCAGCGATACTATTGCGCGCAAAGGTGATGCGCCCGAACAACGCGCCGCACGCTATGCCGAAATGCGGCAAACGGTGTCAGACAGTTTCGCGCCCTTTTCCACCCGCGTGGATTCCTGGCGTGCAAGGCCTGACCGGCGCCTGCTGGGCACCAGCGGCACGGTGACCACGCTTGCCAGCCTGCATCTGGAATTGCCGCATTATGATCGACAAGCCGTCGACGGCCTGATCGTTCCGTCCGCTTCCATGCGCGAAATCTGCACACGGCTGGCAGAGATGACGTGGGACGAGCGATCCGCCCTGCCTTGCATCGGACACGATCGCGCAGAGCTGGTGGTGGCGGGCTGCGCCATTCTGGAGGCCATCCTGGATCTGTGGCCGACCGAGCAGCTGGGTGTCGCCGACAGAGGCATCCGCGAAGGTATCCTGCGCAGCCTGATGGCCGCCGACCTGACGCCGCACAGCAAAGCCCCGCCTGCTCCGGGCACGCCCGGCCCATCGGGCGCAGCGCTTTGAGCCGCTCGGGCCGCGATCCCGAAAAGCGCGTTCGCAAGTCGAAGAAGCGCTCCGAATCGAGCCGGCTCTGGTTGCAGCGCCAGCTGAACGACCCATACGTGAAGAAGGCCAAGGCCGATGGCTATCGCAGCCGCGCCGCATACAAGCTGCTGGAGCTGGACGAGCGTTTCAGCATCCTGTCCAAAGCAAGCCGCGTCGTCGATCTGGGCATTGCCCCCGGGGGCTGGGCGCAGGTCGTGCGCAAGAAGCGGCCCCAGGCGGGGATTGTCGGGATCGATCTGCTCGAGACGGAGCCGATCGAAGGGGTGACCATCCTGCTTATGGATTTCATGGACGACGCCGCGCCAGCCGAGCTGGAGGCCGCGCTGGACGGGCCGCCCGATCTGGTGATGTCCGACATGGCGGCCAATACGGTGGGCCACAAACAGACCGACCATCTGCGCACCATGGGGCTCGTCGAAGCGGCGGCATGGTTTGCCATCGAAACGCTCGAAAAAGGCGGCAGCTTTGTCGCCAAGGTGCTGGCGGGCGGCACCGACAAGGACTTGCTGACCTTATTGAAAAAGCACTTCACCACCGTGAAGCACGCCAAACCACCGGCGAGCCGCAAGGGCTCATCCGAATGGTATGTGGTTGCGCAAGGGTTCAAGGGCCGGGATTAACCGGCCTCTTGCCCACACTATAGTTGCTTAGGTAGCAGGTGCAGCTTCCGGCACAGGCTGTTCGTCGCCCATCGCGCCAGCAGCCTCGACGGCGCTTGCTTCGGCGCCTTCGACTGCGCCGGGGCCTTCGCCCGCACCGTCGACTTCTTCACCCTCGGCAGGTTCTTCAGCAGCCTCGGGCGTCGGCAGCGGCGGGCCGCCGCCATTGGCGACCATGTACAGCGTGACATTAGCACGGTCCTGAATATCACCCAGTCCGGCAAAGCTCATCTTGGTACCAGCAGCGAAACCGCGCGGGCTCTTCAGCCAGGCATCCATCGCTTCGAAATCCCAATTGCCGCCCTTCTCGATAAGCGCCGAACTATAGGCGAAGCCGGGTACGTGGCTGCCGATAGGCGAGCCCATGACGGCGTAGAGATTGGGCCCGATACCGTTCGCGCCGCCCTGATTGATCGAGTGGCACGCGGTGCATTTGGCAAAGACTTTCTCGCCCGCTTCGGCAGAGCCAGCGGCCAGTGCCTGCGCAATGGTCGGGCCGGTATCCTCTTCCCCAGTTTCTTCAGGCGCGTCGATGAAGTAGCCGGGCTTCTCCGGAGCTTCAGCGCTATCGCCGTGGAAATATTTGGAGCTCAGGCTGCTGAAACCAAGAGCGATGATCCCGGAAAAAAGGATCCAGCCAAAGGCGGTGTTTCGGTTGTCTTGCATGCTGATACGCTATCCAGAAAATCGGGGGTCTTTGATGCGCCCAGCACTTAGTCAGCCTGCCCCCCATAAGCAAGTGCGGTCGCAAGTCGGTAACGCACAATACCGATTATGGTTGCGCGGCACGCTTGCCCGCCAATCACCGCAGCGCTAACCGCCCAGCCATCATGCGTAAATTTGCCGCCCCTGCCCGCCATCTGGTCGAAACCATGCGCAACGCTGCACAAGGCGCGCCCGGGCGCACCGTTTCGTTCGGCGGGGCACCGGGCTCCAATTCGCACAAGGCGATGGGTGAATACGCGCCCGACGGGCTGCCTTTGCCCTGCTACGGATTTAACGATGCGATCGATGCGGTGAAGACCGGGAAGGCCGACCGCGCGCTGATCCCGATTGAAAACTCGCAGCATGGCCGCGTGGCCGACATTCACTTCATGCTGCCCGAAAGCGGGCTGGCGATTGTGGCCGAGCATTTTCTGCCGATCCATCATGCGCTGATGGGCATGCCGGGCGCGGATATCGGCGCGATGGAGGCGGTTTACAGCCACCCGCAGGCGCTGGGCCAGTCGCGCCATTTTCTGGGTGAGCGCGGACTGGTGCCGCTGGCCCATGCCGATACCGCCGGTGCGGCCGCCTATGTCGCCGAAATGGCCGAGGCGCGATTCGGCGCGATTGCCCCGGCGATAGCGGCAGAGCTGTACGGGCTGGAAATTCTCGCCGAGCGGGTGGAGGACGCGGCGGACAATATGACCCGCTTCGTGGCTCTCGCGCGCGAGCCGCTCGATGTGGCCGGCATGGACCCCGCCAACACCATGACCACCTTCATCTTCGAGGTGAAGAACATCCCCGCTGCGCTCTATAAAGCACTGGGCGGGTTCGCCACCAACGGGGTCAATATGACCAAGCTGGAAAGCTACCAGAAGGGCACCAGCTTTTCCGCCAGCATGTTCTACGCCGATATTCTGGGTGTGCCGGGCGATCCGGCAGTCGACCGGGCGATGGAGGAACTGGCCTTCCACTGCCGCGAATTGCGTGTGCTGGGCAGCTATACCGTGGCGCGCGAACGGGGCTAAAGTCGCGCTTCGCCATTTTGCGCGCCGGTGCTAGAACGCAGAGCGGAGGGTCCGACCAAGAATGGCAAGCACTGCAACCTCGATGCATGATGTCTCGCAAATGAGCGATACGGAAATGCGGAAGCTGGAGAACCAGATCGCGCGCAAATATGCGGGCGATGTTCCGTGGGGTGTGGTCGTTTGGGCCTTTGCCAATCTGGTCTTCTGGCTCTCGCTCTGGCCATTGGTGCTGACCGATACGATCCCGCTGTGGCTCGGCTTTGTCCTCTCCAGCCTCAGCCTGATGACCGTGTATCTGCCAACCCACGAGGCGCAGCACGACATTATCGGTCGTCCGGGCACGAAGCTGCGCTGGCTCAACGAATTGCTGGGCCATGCGACCAGCTGGATGATCCTCCTGCCATTCGGCACGTTGCGCGTCACCCATCTGGACCATCACCGCCACACCAATGACGCGGAACTGGACAGCGATATTACAACGCAGGCGGACACGGCTTGGCAAGCCTTGCTGGAATCGATCCGCCAGCGTCAGCCTGATGCCAAGCGGGCGCAGGATTACCGCGCCAGTCTGGAACGGGCCGGGCGCGCCGATCTCATCGGCCTGACCGCACTGTATAAGCTTGGCTTTTTCGGGCTGATGTTCGCGATGGCGTGGAACGGGCTGGCGCTGGAGGCCTTCCTGCTGTGGTGGCTGCCCTACCAGATCGCGATGACCTACATCATCTTCTTCCTAAGCTGGGCACCGCACAGCCCGGGGCTGACGACGGGCCGGTATCGCAACACGAAGAGCTGGAAATCAAAGCTCGGCGATCCGCTGTCGATGTGGATGGGATACCATGTGGTGCATCACCTCCACCCGTATATCCCGCTGCTGAAGACGAAGGATGCCTATTGGGAGATGCGCCCAATTCTTGAAAAGCGCGGAGTCAAGCTGGGGCTCTAGGCGCTATTCGGCGTCACCCGCGTGATCGCCGAAGATAGCGATTTCCCGCAGGCCCTCGCTGTCGGCGCGCCCGCGATACATGCCGGCCGTGTTGAAGCTGAACACTTCGTCGCCAGCCGGAGTAACGACAATTACGCCGCCGTCACCGCCCATTTCCAGCACTTCTGCCAGAACCGAGTCGGACGCGGTTTGCGGGTCTTCCCCGGCCAGAGCGATGCGCGAGCAAATTTCTCGCGCCACGCCGACGCGAATGAAATACTCCCCATGGCCGGTCGCGCTGACGGCACAGCTGTCGTTATCGGCATAGGTTCCTGCCCCGATAATTGGTGCATCGCCAATGCGGCCCCAGCGCTTGCCCGTCATCCCGCCGGTGGAGGTGCCCGCCGCCAGATTGCCCTGCATATCGCGCGCCACTGCGCCAACCGTGCCGTATTTCACATCGACGTCGAGCGCGGAGAGCTTCTGCGCCTTCAGCCGGTTCAAGGATTCCAGCCGCCGCTCGGTCGCGAACCAATCGGGTAAGACTGTCTCCAGCCCATGCTCCCCGGCAAATTCTTCCGCACCATCGCCGGATAGGAAGACGTGGCGACTTTCGGTGCGCACCGTGTCGGCCAGCAGGATCGGATTGCGGATCGTGCGCGTGCCCGTCACCGCCCCTGCGCTGCGGTCGGTGCCGTCCATGATCGAGGCATCATGCTCGATTCTACCGTCCCACGTAAACACCGCCCCGCGCCCGGCATTGTAGAGCGGATCGTCCTCCATCAGCACGATCGCCGCCTTGACCGCATCCATGGCCGATCCGCCTGCCGCAAGGATTTCTGTGCCCGCCGTCAGCGCCGCATCGAGCGAGGCGCGATAGGCCGCCTCCTGCTCGTCCGTCAGGTTTTCCCGCTCGATCACGCCCGCCCCGCCATGGATCGCGAAGGACCAGCCCGGTTCATCGCCAGCCGTGACATCCTGAGCGTTAGCCGGAGAGACAAGCGCCATCGCAGCGGCGATCATTAGCGGACCAACACGAGGGGAGTAGAGTGGGCGGATGAGGGAGGAAAAACGTACCATAACGACCCGCTATCATAAAAATACCGCCGCTTCAGCCACGATAAAGATTTATTAACCTAACGCGGTGTCGCGGCACGCCCATGCGTGCTAACGGGCGGATGGATTATCCATTCAAAACAAAAACTGGGGAAGCTTAATGCAAATAGGGAATTACCAATTCGATTCAGAGGTAGCGATCGCGCTGCTTGAAAAGGCGGCGATGGCCATCGGCATTCTGATCGTCACATGGATTTTGGCGAAAGCCGCAAAATGGGCGTTCGCCAAGGTGGTGGACGCAGTGCCGCTGCTGCAGCGCGGCACTGGTAGCGGACAGAGTGTCGGCATGGCACTGGGCAAAATCGTCTCGCTGCTCATCTGGCTGTTCGGCCTGCTGGCCATCCTTCAGGTGCTTGACCTGAATGCAGTGGCTGGTCCGATCAATGAACTGCTAAACAACATTATGGGCTTCATCCCGAACCTGCTGGGCGCAGGTATTCTGGGCTATGTCGGCTTCATGATCGCGGGCATCGTGCGTGACCTCGTCACCACGACCGCACAAACTCTGAATGTTGACCGCTTCGCCAACACGGCGACTTCGGGCAATGTCGAAGAAGTGACGGGCAGCACCGCAATCAGCAAAACGCTGGGCACAATCGCTTACATCTTCATCGCAATTCCGGTGGCCATCGGCGCTCTGGGCGTGCTGAACATCGCGGCGATCTCTGGTCCGGCAACGGAAATGCTCGACCTGATCCTCGCGGCCATTCCGCGGATCATCGCAGCGGCTATCCTGCTTGGTCTGGGCTACCTGATCAGCAAGTTCGTTGTGAACATCCTCACCGAACTGCTGACCGGCTTCGGCGTGGACCGTTCGCTTGCGGCAACCGGTCTGGTTGGTGAAAGCACCAGCGCATCAGGCATCATCGCCCGCGTCGTGCAGATCGGCATCATCCTGTTCTTCGCCATTGCGGCGACCCGCATGCTCGGTTTCCCCGAGCTGACGGCAATCCTGAACGAAGTTCTGGAACTGGCAGGCCGCGTGGTCTTCGGAGCCGTGGTCATCGGCGCAGGCTTCCTGATCGCCAACATGCTGGCCAAACTGATCGGTGGTACGCCGGGCACGATCGTGCGCTATGCGACCATCCTGATCTTCACCTTCATGGGCCTCAGCTACACCGGTGTCGGCGAAATCATCACCGAGACCGCGTTCAGCGCTCTGGTGATCGGCGCAGCTGTTGCGGGCGCTCTCGCCTTCGGCCTTGGTGGCCGCGAGTGGGCCGGCAAGAAGCTGGAAGAGTGGGACGCGAACTCGAAAAAGTAAGTCTCCCGCTTCACCCTTACCGGTGAACAAGATAGGGGCGCAGGGTCATATGATCCTGCGCCCCGCTTCTTTGGACGATACCAAACCTCTGGCCACGCTGGGCAGCGACAGCTTTTGCGCAGCGTTCGCGCATCTGTACAGCGAGGCGGACCTCAACGCATTTCTCGTGCGAGTGTATTCGGAGGCGGCTGTCGGGCAGGAAATCGCCGACGATGTCTACACCCACCGGCTTGCCGTGGACGAGGCGAGCGGACGCCTGCTCGGCTTCGTGAAGCTACGCAATCCCAGCCCCTACGCCGAACATGGCGATGCACGCAGCCCAATCGCTTTGGGCCAGCTCTACACGCAGCCCGATGCAACGGGACGCGGTATCGGCGCAGTCCTGATGGATTGGAGCATTGCCCATGCAGGGAAACGCGGCCACGATGCCATTCAGCTATCGGTGTGGAGCGAAAACCACGGCGCGCAGCGATTCTACGCTCGCTATGGTTTCGCGAAAATCGCCGACATCACCTTTCAGGTCGGCACGCAGACCGATCACGAATTCCTGTTCGAGCTGCGGCTCGTCCAGCCACAATAGGAGAGACGCACCATGAGCGATTTCGGATTTGAGAGCACGGCTGACGAGGTGCTGGCGGGCATGGACCTGACCGGCAAGACCGCCCTCATTACCGGCGGATATTCCGGCCTTGGCCAAGAAACCGCCCGCGCGATGGCCGCACGCGACGCGCATGTGATTGTCGCCGGGCGCGATGGGGCAAAGGCGGACGCCGCCGTGGCCGAAATCAAGGAGGCGACGGGCAATGAACAGGTCGAGGCCTTTGTCTGCGATCTGGGTGATCAGGCACAATTGCGCGAGGCAGGCAAGGAAGCGCGCGAGCGGTTTAAGAAGATCGATCTGCTGATCAACAATGCGGGCGTCATGGCCTGCCCCTATGCGGAAACCGCCGATGGCCATGAAATGCAGTTCGGTACCAACCATCTGGGCCACTTCACCTTGACCAACGAATTGCTGCCACTCGTCGAAAAGGGCACCAATCCGCGCATCGTGAACCTCTCCAGCCGCGGGCACCATATGGGGCCGGTCGATCTGGACGATCCTAATTTCGACAACCGCGATTACGAGAAATGGGCGAGTTACGGACAGGCGAAAACCGCCAATATCCTGCACGCGGTAGGGCTGGAAAAGCGTCTGTCTGACAAGGGTATTCATGCCTATGCCGTCCATCCCGGCGGCATCCAAACCAATCTGGGGCGGCATCTGAGCGAGGAAGACGCTGCTGCGCTGATGCAGCGGGTGCAGGAAAGCGACAGCAGCTTTCAATGGAAGACCATCCCGCAAGGGGCAGCGACAACCTGCTATGCCGCCACCGCGCCGGAGCTGGAAGGCCAAGGCGGCGTCTATCTGGAAGATTGCCACGTGGCCGAGCTGGACGATGAAAGCGCCAATGGCGGCGTGCGCAGCTATGCCGTCGATCCGGCCAAAGCAGAGCAGCTCTGGACCCTGTCGGAAAGACTCGTCGGATAAAAATCAGCCCGGTGTGTAACCTGCGCCCCCTGCCGTCCGAAACACTCCCCGACACACGAGATGGCGGGGAGCCGGTTCGATGATTGCAGACGAGACAACGCTGGCTCATCTAATGCGCAAAGCGCAGGGCGGCGACAAGCGCGCCTATGCCGTGCTGCTGGATGAATGCTCAAATTGGTTGCAGCGCTATTTCCGCAAGCGCGTGCCGCCACAGCAGTTGGACGATCTGGTTCAGGATGTGCTGATGTCGGTGCACCGCAAGCGCTCCAGCTGGGACCCGGACCGCGCCTTCATGCCGTGGCTCGCCGCGATTGCCCGGTACCGCTGGGTCGATCACCTGCGCAAAGTCTACCGCACGGCGGAAGACGAGCTGGGCGACCACGACGCGGCCGAGGAAAGCGAAGAAGAAGCGGTGATGGCGCGGATGAGCCTTGATCGTCTGTTCGTCCACCTGCCGCAAAAGCAGGCCGAAGTTATCGAGATGGTCAAAATCGAAGGGCTGAGCATCGTCGAAGCCAGCGAACGGACCGGCCAGAGCGAGAGCCTGGTGAAAGTGAATATCCATCGCGGGCTGAAGAAGCTGTCCGCTATGATCGAAAAGGCAGAATGACCATGAATACCCGCAACGCTGCGCTGATCGCAGAGCTGTCCGATGAACTGGAACCGGTCCGCCCGATGCGGGCCCGCGAAGGTTACGCCGTGCTGGCGCTGGCCGGAGCCGTCACCATCGGAGCCGTATGGATGGTCGCCGGATTATGGGACGGCGTGCTGACCGGCACGGCATCTCCTTTCTTCGTCATCATCAACGGCCTCCTGCTGCTGGTGGCGCTGGCCGCCATCGGCGCGAGCATCGCGCTTGCTAGCCCCCATGTCGGCAATCGGCAGGATGGTCCGCGCTGGGCGCTGGCGATGCTGGGTGTGATGCCCATCGCAGCGATTGCCATGATGCTTGGCCAAGGCAGCGGCGTGGCTAGCCTGATCGATCCCCACGCCTTCACCTGCTTTGCCGCGGGCAGCGCGACCAGCGCGCTGACCTTCGTGGCGCTGGCCTGGTGGCTGAAGCGCGGCGCGCCTGTGTCCACCACTCTATCCGGCACCATCGCCGGTGTGGCGGCGGGCGCGGCGGGCAGTTTCGCCTATGGCCTGTCCTGCCCGATCGACGGGCTGGCACATCTGGGCATCTGGCATGTCCTGCCGGTGGTCGTCTGCGGCGCACTGGGCCGGATTGCCGTCCCCCGCATCATCCGCTGGTGAAGAATTGTTCCAAACAGGAACAGCCCGATCATAGCAATTAAGACGCGGGCACAAGCGGTTATGACAGCGGGCAAAGGAGCTCGCCGATGAAACATGCCGCTATGATTGCTGCCGGAGTGATGACGGCGGGGATCGCTGCGTCATTTGCTTTTACCGGCCTTGATGCGAGCGCTTCCGATCAAATCCCGGTCACCATTGAATTCGAAGGCGCGTATAATGTCGCCCCGCCCGAGAGCTTTCCTTTCCTGCTCCCGGGCGCAGAGGGGGGCGGTCCCTTTTTCGGCGGGGAGGTGGATGCCTATCCGATAGCCAGTGGCGACCCTTTCAAGGCGACCATCAGCACGTTTCTGCCCAGCCCGGAATCGTTCGATGCGGGGACAACGGGCATCACCGCGCAGGCAGACGGCACGTACAAAATTGCGCTGGTCGGCCCCAACAACACGGCAGGTTCGGTCGATCCGGGCATTGCCACCATTACCGGTTTTGAAACCGATGGCCCAGTCACCCAGGTTTTGAGTGCCGGGCAGCCGCTGGGCAGCAGAGGCCTGTTCGTGACCTATGATCCGGCAACGCGCGGCTACACGCTGGGGGTCGAAGACGGCGGCTTTATCGCCAGCAAATTCGATGCGCCGGGCTATATCTTCTACGCCGATACGGGTGCTCTGGAACTGGCTGCATCCACCTGTCTCGGCGGATCGCGCGCAGCTTGCGAGGTGTTCGGGGACGGAGGTTTCAGCCTGTCGGGAACCCTGACATCGATATTCTCCAGCGCCATTCCGATCTGGAGCAGCGACGGAAGCATCTTCAGCTCCTTCGGCTTGGGGGCCGAGGGAAGCTGGTCGATTTCGGGCATCGGAGGAAGCGGCGGCGGAGGCGGCGGAGCAACCCCCGTGCCCGAGCCATCGATGATGCTGCTGTTTGGCGGGGGTGCCTACGCCGTTTTGCGTCGTCGCCGGAAAACCCCCGCCTCGCGCGCAACCTGAACATCCGGCGGCAAACTTCTTTCTAAAAGCACATTTTCCAACAGGGGGCGTGGCTGCTATTGCGTGACCTGATGATACGGGTCGCAAAACCGCAGCAAACGTCCCATATGGCGATGCACGGTGCGCGTTTGCCCGGGCTGGATTTTTCTTGCCCTGGACCGTGTTCCAAGTGTTTCAAACGTGCTTCACGAGAGAGCAACCGATGAATGCCATCCGCCCCTGGCGCACCATAGAACGCCGTGAATGCCGCCAGATCATGGTCGGCAACGTGCCGGTCGGCGGCGATGCGCCGATCACCGTGCAGACGATGACCAACACGCCGACCGAGGATGTGGGCGCGACCATCGACCAGATCCGCCGGTGCGAGGATGTGGGCGCGGACATTATCCGCGTCTCCTGTCCGACCGAGGAATCGACGGAAAACTTCGACCAGATCGTCAAGGCGGCGCAGATCCCGATCGTCGCCGATATTCACTTCCACTACAAACGCGCTCTGGAGGCTGCCGACAAGGGCGCCGCCTGCCTGCGGATCAATCCCGGCAATATCGGCTCGTCAGAGCGCGTGGCCGAAGTGGTCCGTGCCGCGAAGGCGAATGGTTGTGCGATCCGCATCGGCGTCAACGCCGGTTCGTTGGAGCGCGACCTGCTGGAGAAATACGGCGAGCCCTGCCCCGAGGCTTTGGTCGAAAGCGCGCTCGACCATATCAAGCTGCTGCAGGACCACGACTTCCACGAATTCAAGGTCGCGGTGAAGGCAAGCGATGTGTTTCTCGCTGTCGCCGCCTATCACGCGCTGGCCGAGACGGTCGATTGCCCGCTGCATCTCGGCATCACCGAGGCAGGTGGCCTGATCGGCGGCACGGTCAAATCCTCGATCGGCATTGGCAGCCTGCTATGGGCCGGGATCGGCGACACGATCCGCGTTTCGCTCAGCGCCGAGCCGGAGCAGGAAGTCAAAGTCGGCTTCGAAATGCTCAAGGCGCTGGGCCTTCGCACGCGCGGTGTTCGCGTGGTGTCGTGCCCCAGCTGCTCGCGCCAGGGTTTCGATGTCATCCGCACCGTGGAGGCGCTGGAAAGCCGGCTGGAGCATATCAAGACCCCAATGAGCCTCTCGGTTCTCGGCTGTGTGGTCAACGGCCCCGGCGAAGCGCGCGAAACCGATATCGGACTGACCGGCGGCGGCAATGGCAAGCACATGGTCTATCTCTCGGGGGTGAAAGACCACCATATCGAGAGCGAAGACATGCTCAGCCATATCGTGAAGCTGGTGGAGGAGAAAGCCGCAGCGATCGAAGCGGGCGAAGCAACCGCCTTCGATCCGCACGCAGCGGAAGCGGCGGAGTGATTAGAAGCATCTTCGCCGCGCTGCTGGCGCTGAGCCTGTCCGCCTGCGCTACCACCGGCGCGATGGCTGAGAAGGTCGCCGACCATCCAGAGGCGCGGCCATACGCCGCTTCCGTATATGCATCGGCGGAAGTAGACGCCGCTCTCGCAACCGCCCTGCGCCGCGGCACATTGGTCATGATCGTCCTTGGCGCAAATTGGTGCCACGACAGCCGTGCCTTTGCCGGATGGATGGAGACCGAGCGATTCAAGACCCTGATCGGGGACTGGTACGAAGTGGTCTACGTCGATGCCGGCGAGCCGCAGAAAGACAAGGGCCGCAATATGGATATCGCGGCCCGGTTCGGGGTCACGGACATCGAAGGGACGCCGACCGTCCTCATCCTCAATAACGAAGGCACGCTGCTCAACGGCGAGACAGCGAAAAGCTGGCGTAACGCTGCGAGCAGGAGCGAAGACGCGATCTACGAGGAACTCGCTGCGGTTCCGATGGGCGATATGGGGTTCTGAAGGCACCATTGCTCCACGTCGTCCACCACGTTGACTACATGGCCCCGCCGCCGGAGCGCGGGACGTTTAAATTTGATAAGTATCAGCTGGTGATGATGGAGCTACGCGAAAGCGGCGCAGCTATCACAGAGCATGCGCCGGAGCCGTGCCCGCTGGAGTGGTTGGAAGCGGTGCATGATCCGGCCTATGTCGAGCAAGTGCTCACCCAGACCGTGCCGCGCGAGAAAGAGCGACGGATCGGCTTCCCCGTCACGCCGCATATCGCCAGCCGCGTGCGCCACACCAATGGCGGGACGTGGCTCGCCGCGCAGCTCGCCATGCAGCAAGGCTACGCCGCCAACAGCGCAGCAGGCAGCCATCATGCGCTGTACGATACCGGTGCAGGATATTGTTTGTTCAACGATCTGGCGGTGGCGGCCAATCGCCTGATTGCGGGGGGCGATGCACAGCGCATTCTGGTGGTCGACCTCGACGTCCATCAGGGGGACGGGACCGCTAGCCTGACAGCCGGCCGGGAGGATATCATCACCTTCTCCATGCATGCAGAGAAGAACTTCCCTGTGCGCAAGGCGCGGTCCGATCTGGATGTCGCCCTGCCGGACGGAACTGAAGATGCCGCTTATCTGGATGCCCTGGCGGCGCATTTGCCCGGACTGCTGGAACGGGTGCAACCCGACCTCGTGCTCTATCAGGCCGGCGTCGATCCGCACCAGAATGACCGGCTTGGCCGCTTGGCCCTCAGCGACGAAGGGCTGACTGCGCGCGACCGCTATGTCGTGGCTCAGGCTCGCCAGCGCGACATCCCCGTCGCCAGCGCTTTGGGAGGAGGATATGGCGACGATCAGCGCGAGGTCGCCGGGCGCCACGCCCGCTCGATGCTCGCCATGGCAGAGGAAAACACGCGCCACCCCGCCCTTTGAGGCCTTTAGAACCGCTTAATCCAATGGCGCTAAGCTGCCCGGATGATTGGACGTTCCCTACTGCTCGTATTTGGCGTTTGCACCATGGTGCTGGCTATGGCTCCGGACCTTGGTGAAGGTACCGGTGAAGAGGCAACCGAAGGCAGCGAAGCTGTGTCGAGCCAATCGACCGGCCAAGCCAATGCCCAATGGTATCAGGGCGAGCACACCCTCGTCCGCGAGAGCGATGGCCATTTCTATGCCAATGTTGCCGTGGCTGGATCCTCCATGCGGATGATGGTCGATACCGGAGCCAGCGTGATCGCCTTGACCGCGTCCGATGCCACCGCTGCCGGTCTCAGCTGGAATGACAACGAAATCGCGCTGATCGGGCGCGGAGCCAGCGGCGACGTGTTCGGTGTGCCCGCCATGCTGCCCGATGTGGAAGTGGGCGGGATTACGAAGCGCAATGTGCAGGCGGTCATCATCCCCGAAGGACTCGACACGTCGCTGCTGGGCCAATCCTTCCTTTCGGCTGTCGACAATGTCGAGATTGCCGACGACCGGATGATTCTGGGCGCGCAATAGCGTGACGCGCTCTTCCTAGGGTCTGCCGCCCGTGATAGGCCAGCCGCCAAATTAGGAAGGCTGCACACATGGCGACAATCGAAACGGACTATCTGGTTATCGGCGCAGGCGCGCTCGCCATGGGCTTTATCGAAAGTATCCTGAACCACAGCGATCGGCATGTGACTGTGGTGGATCGCCACGCCAAGCCCGGCGGGCACTGGAATGTCAGCTATCCCTACGTCACGCTGCACCAGCCAAGCGCGACATACGGGCTCAATTCAATGAGCCTCGGCGATGACAGGATCGATGTCAGCGGACCCAATGCCGGCCTGTACGAACTGGCCACCGGCACACAGGTGCGCGATTATTTCGACCGCGCAATGCGCGAGGAATTCCTCCCGACAGGGCGCGTCTCCTACCACCCGATGTCCGATTATGCGGGCGGCGAAGGCAGCGAGCACCGCTTCACCTCCATGCTCGACGGGTCGGAAACCGAAGTCCATGTTCGGCGCAAGCTGGTGGATGGGCGGGACTATACGGCCAGCGTCCCTGCCACCCACACGCGCAAGTTCGAAGTCGCCGATGATGTGCGCATCACCACGCCGGGCAAATTGCCGGAGCTGTGGGTGGGCAAGACGGAGGAAGGCTTCGACCCACCATCACACTATGTGATCATGGGCGCGGGCAAGACAGCGATGGATGTCGGCGTCTGGCTGTTGGCGATGGGCGTCGCGCCCGCCAATATCAGCTGGGTGCGTCCGCGTGAGACATGGATGATCAATCGCCTCTCCACCCAGCCGGGGGCCAAATATCTGTCCCACACGGTGGACTGGCAATTGTCGCAGATGGAGGCTGCGAAAACCGCATCGAGCGGAGAGGACATCTTCCTCGCGCTGGAGGAACGCGGCCATATGTTACGGTTCGACAAGGATATTCTGCCGACCAAATTTGTCTTCCCGACGATTTCGGAAGGGGAGGTCGAAAAGCTCCGCACCATCGAGAACATTATCCGCATCGGTCGGGTATCCAAGGTCGAACGGGGAATGCTGCACGGGGCCGAGGGCAATGCACAGGTGCCCGAAGACGCCATGTTCATCGACTGCACCGCCTCGGCAGCCACACCCAAAGCCCCCCAGCCGATCTGGCAGGACGGACGGATTATTCCGCAATTGCTTCAGGTGCCGCTGGTCTCGCTCAGCGCAACGGTCGTCGGCTTCATCGAAGCGCATTACGAAACGGACGAGCAGAAGAATGCCGTTACCAATCCGTGCACCATCACCGCCGAGCCGAATGATTATCCGATGGCGTTGCTCGGCAATGCAATGAACCGGATGCTGTGGTCCCAGCAGGAGCCAATCCTCGAATTTCTGGGCAAGGCGCGGCTTGACCCCGGCACCCGAATCATGGCCGCCATGGGCGAGGCAGACGAAGCGACCAAGGCAGCGGCCATGAAGATTCGCGATGCAACGGTGGCAGCCGTCCCCAATCTGCAGAAACTGGCGGTTGAGCAGGCCGCTAGCAGCGCCGGCTAATTGGCGGGCGCGCTTTAGAAATAGATGTCGATGTAATCGGTCAGATAATCGCACCATTCGAAGGTGCGCATCCGGTAATATTTTCGCCCCTGAGTGACTTCGAAGCGCCAGAGACGGTCCGCTTTGCATTGCCGGTCTGCATCGGGCGTGCCGGTAATCTCGATCGTTCCATCGAGTACGAAATAGCCGGGGCCAATCTCGGTAATCGCGCCGTAGACTGCCAGGCGGCCACCATCGGCTCCGCTCTGCTGGCCGGACAGGCGATAGCTGCCTTCCGGGTCCTCGAACACCAGCGCCGGGCCGCGTTCTTCCCAGCCGATCCATTGCAAGGTCATGCCGCTGTTCTGTTTGAGCCGGGTGGCATCGACGGCACTGGAAACGCGGGTAGGCGCCGGCGTTTCTGACACAGGTTCTGCCGCCGCAGGGGGATCGATTGCAGGTACTGACTCAGTTGCCGACGGTGGCGCTGCCTCGGCTATGGGCGTGCTCGACAATTCCGCCGCCTGCGTGCAGGCACTGGCTCCGGCAAGACAGAACGAGGCTAGGATAAGACGCATGGCTGGCAACTCCTGTCCGGCAGCCCGATTTCGGCTTCAAGCTGCGATTAAGCTTGGTTATGGTAGAAAACCAACATGAACAGGCGCGAAATCATCAAGGGTGGCATTGTTGCAGGGGCGCTGGGCGCTCTGCCTGCACGTGTCTTTGCCCAGCCCATGGCTGGCAGCCTGCGCGACCGCGAGCTATTTGCCATTGCCAAGCGGGAACTGGACAAGGCCGGCGACGCGATCTGGAAGCGCGACATTGTCGGCATCGCCGACTACGGTGTGCGCTCCAGTGAACCGCGTTTCCACTTCGTCAATCTTGGGCTTGGCAAGGTCGACAGCTATCACGTCAGCCATGGCACGGGCTCCGATCCGGAGCACGATGGCTGGCTCAACAATTATTCCAATGTCGAAGGCTCCAACGCCACCAGCAAGGGCGCATACGTCACCTGGGAATGGTACAAGGGCCGCTATGGCACCTCGGTTCGTCTCGGCGGGCTCGACCCGACCAATGATAACGCGCTGCGCCGCTATATCGTGATGCACCGTGCGAAATATGCAGAACAATCGCATCTGGAGCGCTGGGGCCGCCTAGGCCGCTCCAACGGGTGTTTCGCGATGGGCGAAGACCAGTTTCGTATTGCTTTGCTAAACCTGTCGGGCGGTCGGCTGCTTTATGCTGACAGCCTAGGGCTGGCGGCTGATGGCAGCCGAGTCACGCCCCCTGCCCCCGAACCGAAGCCGGACCTCAAAATCCTGCAGCCGGACCCGCCGCAGGGCGAGCAAATTCTCCACCCCGGCGTGTACTAAAGCGTTTCCCCGGCCGCCCAATTGCGGCCCCGAAACTCACGCCCGCGGGTCGTCCTCGATCACGATAATCTGTTCATTGGTCACGCGGCTGCGATTCGCCACGCGCGGGGCGTCCAGCGACGCGAGCACAGGTGCATCGCGGCCATAGATATCGGGGAAGCTGGAGAGCTTGCCGTTAATGTCCTGCGCCATCGTGAAATAGGTGATGTAGGCGGGCATTGTTTTCTTGAAGGGCACCCGCGTGTATTTTCCGCTGGAGAGCTTTGCTACGCCTTCTTCCGCCGTCAGACCGGCCTGCAGAATTGCCAGAGTCAGCGCCAGCTCGGACGCCCGCTCGGTGCGGATGCAGCCATGGCTCAGCGCGCGGGCGGAATTGTTGAACAGGCCGCGGCTTGGTGTGTCGTGGAAGAAGATCGCATGCCGGTTCGGCATGTCCAGCTTCATCTTGCCGAGCGAATTGGTCGGGCCGGGCTGCTGGACAACCGTCACCCAGCCATTCGCACCCTTCTTCGCGGTATAGCCCTTGCTGCGCGCCCAGCCGGGATTGTTCAGCACGCGGGCACCGAGCCCCTCGCCTTTCACAATGCTCTGCGGCACCGTCCATGTCGGGTTGAGAATCACCCCCTCGACACTTTCCGCCAGTTGCGGCGTGGCCGTGCGCCCCGGCTTGCCGACGATGGTCCGATAAGTCCGGACAATGTTGTCGTTCACCGTCAGGCGCAGCTGATATTCCGGCACATTGGTGATCAGGTACTGGCTACCCAGATCGCGTGGGAGCCAGCGCCAGCGATCCATATTGGCGCGGATCATCTTGCCGCTCTTGGACATCGGATCGACCGTCGCGAGTTCCTCGCGCAAACGCGCATAATCGGGATGCTCCGGCGCGACCGAGGCCAGCACGCCGGCAATATCGCCATCGGCCAATGCCCGCTGCATCAGATCGCCGGTCCGGTAGCGATCCGCATCGGGGTCCATGACGAACCACTGCTTGCGGGCATCCATCGGGGTACGGCCATCGCGCATGTCTTCAACCAGCCAGGCAAAGCGCTTGCTGGCTTCGCGGCTGAGCGCATCGCTGTCGCCGCCCGCCGCCATCACGCGCAAACTGGCCGCGTCGTAATCGGCCGGGTTCAGACCTTCCTCGGCAATCCCGTCGATCAAATCCGCCAACGCCATCGCCTGATCGGCAGTCCACTGCTGCGTGTCGGGCGCGATCTGCTGAACAGTCGCCATGGTCTCTGCAGGAGCGGGCGCGGTGAGAGCGGTGCCGGTGGTCGGGGCATCATATTCGGGTTCCGCCGCCTTCTCTGTCTGGGGCTTTTCCTCCGGCAAAAGGTTCGCCGGGGCGGCCTGCGCGCTGAGCGTGGCGGGCAAGCAGAATGCTGCGCCGGTTGCCAGAATGAGTGCGGTTTTCGTCTTACGTGTCATCAATCGTCCACCTTGTTGCAGCCAACTTGCCGCGATTGCCCCGTGTCATCAAGAACCCGCGCTTAGCGCAAGCTGAATTTCGCACGACTTGTGCGTTTTCCGCATCATTTCGCGGGATTGCACGCGCCTGATGACGGAGCACCGCCGATTGGATAGAGCCAGCCCGAATGACCCGCCAACATGCTCTCATGCCGATCGCGGCCACATTCGCCGCTGTCGGGCTGCTGGCACTGATGGATGCCTTCATGAAAGGCGCGGCTTTGGCGGCGGGGGTTTACAGCGCGACCTTGCTGCGCGCGGCAATGTCTTGCGGGCTTGCGGCGCCGATCTGGCTGATAGGCGGTGGTCGCTGGCCAGCGAAGAAGGCGCTCAAGCTGCACCTTATGCGCGGCTTTGTCTCGGCCATCATGGCGCTGACATTCTTCTATGCGATCACCAAGCTGCCGATCGCAGAAGCGATTGCCATCTCCTTCATTGCGCCGCTGATCGCACTGTATCTGGCGGCAATCATTCTGAAAGAGACGGTGCAACGCCGCGCAATTGTCGCCTCCCTGCTGGGGTTTGGCGGGACTATAGTGATTGTCGCCGGACGATTGGGTGAGGCCGATGGCAGCGTGGATACCATGCTGGGCCTCGCCGCAATTCTCGTTTCCGCAGTGCTTTACGCCACCAATTTTATCATCATCCGCTTGCAATCGCAGGCCGCAGGCCCGGCAGAGGTTGCCACTTTTCACGGCGGCGTTTCCGCTCTGGTCCTTGCGGTAGCAGCGCCGTGGATGCTGGAATGGCCCGCGACTGAGGCTCTCATGGAAATCGGTGCAGCGGCGGTCCTGACCGTTATGGGGGCCATGCTTCTCGCCTGGGCCTATGCCCGCGAAGAGGCACAAGCGCTGGTGCCGATGGAATATTCCGGCTTCCTGTGGGCTGTGCTCTTCGGCTGGTTGTTCTTCGCAGAGGAAGTTACGCTGACCTCGTTAGCAGGCACAGCACTGATTGTAGCGGGAAGTTTTCTGGCGAGCCGGGGCCGATCGCCCAAGGCTTAGGACTAAGCTGCGCATCCGCAAAAAGATAACGGCCGCTCCCCAACCCCTTGGAGAGCGGCCGCCGAGGCTTCCAGAACTGCGATGCGAATAAAGCAACCTGGAAGGCGACCCTCGGGCCCCCGCGCCACTAGGACGCGAAGCGATGGCTTAAGGTTGGGCTTCGCCCACCTCATGCGCTTGATCGCGTGCATCGGACGAGCGTGCATCGGCAGGATATGCCGAAAACACGATCGCGGCAGAAAAGCACGCGACGACGAAAACAACCGCAGACATAACCCCTGCTTGCAAACTGGCGAGCGAACGCTCTCCGGCTGCTGCCTGTGAAGTTTTCATTCCGCCTACCCCGTGTCCGAACGTCTCTTCGTTGACCAAGGGAATACACGGGCCCGGGCATTCACCCTAGTAAACTCCTGTAAAATGCCCTGAGCCCTCCTTCCACGCCCCGGATACCCTTGACGAACAGGGCGCTCTGCCGCAGTTGACGCAGCAAGCGCAGCGCACGCCGATACCCCCCGGCGGCCCGCATCAAAACCATCTTCGAAAGGACGCATATGACCCAGGTCGGCAAGGACACGCTCGGCACCCGCAGCACGCTCACGGTAGAGGGCAAGGATTACGCCTATTACTCCTTCGCCAAAGCGGCCGAGACCATCGGCGATGTTTCGCGTCTGCCGTTCAGCATGAAAGTGCTGCTGGAAAACATGCTCCGCTTTGAAGATGGCGGCCACACGGTTTCTACCGACGACGTGCAGGCAATCGCCGACTGGGCGAAGAACCCGACGACCGGCAGCGAGATCCAGTACCGCCCCGCCCGCGTCCTGCTGCAGGATTTCACCGGCGTGCCTTGCGTGGTCGATCTGGCTGCCATGCGCGATGCCATTGCCGATCTGGGCGGCGACACAGCCAAGATCAATCCGCAAGTTCCCGTGAACCTCGTGATCGACCACTCCGTTATGGTCGACGAATTCGGCCACCCCAAGGCCTTCGAGAAGAATGTCGAGCTGGAATATGCCCGCAATGCGGAACGCTACGACTTCCTCAAATGGGGCTCCAAGAGCTTCGAAAACTTCTCCGCCGTGCCTCCCGGAACCGGTATCTGCCATCAGGTGAACCTTGAGCATATCGGCCGCACCGTCTGGTCGACCGAGGACCAGAACGGCGTTCTGACCGCTTACCCCGACACCTGCGTCGGCACCGACAGCCACACCACCATGATCAATGGTCTGGGCGTCCTTGGCTGGGGCGTTGGCGGCATCGAAGCGGAAGCTGCCATGCTCGGCCAGCCGGTTTCCATGCTGATCCCGAAGGTCGTGGGCTTCAAGCTGGACGGCAAGATGAACGAAGGCGTGACCGCCACCGATCTGGTGCTGACCTGCGTGCAGATGCTGCGCGAAGTCGGCGTGGTCGGCAGCTTCGTCGAATTTTACGGCCCCGGCGTTTCCACGCTGAGCCTGGCCGACCGAGCAACCATCGCCAACATGGCCCCGGAATACGGCGCCACCTGCGGCTTCTTCGGCGTGGACGAAAAGACGCTGGATTATTTACGCCTGACGGGCCGCGAGGAACACCAGATTGCGCTGGTAGAGGCTTATTGCCGCGAACAGGGCATGTGGTTCGAGCCGGAGAACGAGCCGGTATTCACCGAAACGCTCAGCCTCGACATGACCAGCGTTGTCCCCAGTCTGGCCGGACCCAAGCGTCCGCAGGACAAGGTCGCGCTGCCCGAAGTGGACGAGCTGTTCAATTCGGACCTCAAGAAACTGTACGGCAAGAGCGAACCGCACCGTGTCGATGTGGACGCGACCGATCACGATATCGGCGACGGCGATGTCGTGATTGCTGCCATCACCAGCTGCACCAACACCTCCAACCCGGATGTGCTGATCGCCGCTGGTCTGGTTGCGAAAAAAGCGCGCGAGAAAGGCCTGCTGCCAAAGCCGTGGGTAAAGACCTCACTCGCGCCGGGTTCGCAGGTGGTCACCGACTATCTCGTGAAGTCCGGCCTGCAGGATGATCTCGATGCGATGGGCTTCGATCTGGTCGGCTACGGCTGCACAACCTGTATCGGCAATTCCGGCCCACTGGCCGCGCCGATCAGCAAGGCGATCAACGGCAACGATATCGTCGCCGCCTCCGTCCTTTCGGGGAACCGCAATTTCGAAGGCCGGGTATCGCCTGATGTGCGCGCGAACTTCCTCGCCAGCCCGCCATTGGTGGTGGCTTACTCGATCCTCGGCACGGTGACCGAAGACATCACCGAGACGGCTCTGGGGCAGGATCAGGACGGCAATGACGTGATGCTGGCCGATGTTTGGCCGAGCAATCAGGAGATCGCCGAGCACCGCGCCGCCAATATCGACCGCGAAATGTTCGAGAAGCGCTACGCCGACGTCTACAAGGGCGACGAGCACTGGCAGGCTGTGAAGGTAGAGGCGTCCGACACCTATCGCTGGAATCCGGGCAGTACCTACATCGCCAGCCCGCCTTATTTCGAAGGCATGGAGATGACCCCCGCCCCGATCACCGACATCACCGACGCGAAGCCGCTGGCGATCCTCGGCGATTCGACCACGACCGACCACATTTCGCCTGCTGGCGCGATCAAAGAAGAAAGCCCCGCCGGCGAATATCTGCGCGATCACCAGGTCGCGAAGGCGGACTTCAACTCCTACGGCAGCCGCCGCGGCAACCACGACGTGATGATGCGGGGCACCTTTGCCAATATCCGCATCCGCAACGAAATGGTCCCCGGCGTCGAGGGTGGCTACACCACTTATAATGGCGAGCAAATGGCGATTTACGACGCCGCCATGAAGCACAAGGAAGACGGCACGCCGCTGGTGGTCGTTGCAGGCAAGGAATACGGCACCGGCTCCAGCCGCGACTGGGCGGCCAAGGGCACCATCCTGCTGGGCGTGCGCGCGGTGATCGTGGAAAGCTTCGAGCGGATCCACCGTTCGAACCTGATCGGCATGGGCGTGCTGCCCCTGCAATTCAAAGACGGCGACACCCGCGAAACGCTCAGCCTGGGCGCCAGCGACACATTCTCGATCAAGGGACTGACCAGCCTCAGCCCGCGTCAGGATGTCGAAGTCGAAGTGACCCGCGAAGATGGCAGCACCTTCTCGTTCACTGCGCTGTGCCGGATCGATACCGAGAACGAACTGGATTATTACCGCAATGGCGGCATTCTCCAGTACGTGATCCGCAAGCTGGCTGCCAACTGATGCAGCGAAACGTAGCCGGCTGCCTGATACCTTTCGTAGTGCTGGCGGCTGGCTGCGTCAGCGCGGATGCGGGATCGACATCGACGGTCATCGGGGAACCGGTGGCCGCCAGCGTCACAACGCTCAGTGCAAGCGAGCTGGCACCGCTTGTCGAGGCCGGCTCGATTGTCCTTGTCGATGTCCGCACGGACGAGGAGGTCGCCGAAGGCATGATCCCGGGCGCGATCCACATGCCACTGGCCGATTTCGATCCGCTGGCCCTGCCCGATCCTGACGATGCAGAGATCATCCTCTATTGCAGGTCCAGCCGGCGATCGGGACAGGCCGCCCAGCAATATGTAGAGGCAACGGGCCTCTCCATACGGCATCTGGACGGCGGTATTCTCGCCTGGCGGGCCGCGGGTCTTCCCGTCGAAACACCGGAATAGCACCCTTAACCAAGACAAAGAAAAGGGCGGCTCCCGTGATGGGGGCCGCCCTTTCCCGTTGGAACAAAGAGGCGAGCGTTACGCTGCCTTTTTGTCTTTCTTCACGGCCCACTTGCGGCGGCCGAGAATGGCTGCTGCGGCTGCGCCGAAGAGGATAGTCATGGGCGGTGCCGGGACCGGCGTTCCGCTGGTGCCACCCGAGGTTCCGCCGCTCGACGAAGAGCTGCTGCTCGAGGTGCTGGACGAGCCGGAGCTGCTGCCCGACGAGGAGCTGGAGCTGCTGCTCGAGCTGCTGGAGGACGAGGAGCTCGTGCTCGAGGTCAGGACACCCGACGTTCCGCCGCTGGAAGACGAGGAGCCGGAGCTGCTCGAGCTGCCCGAAGACGAACCGCTGGAGGTCGCGCCGCCCGTGGTGCCGCCCGAAGAGCTGGAGCCCGACGAACTGGAGCTGCTCGAAGAAGAGCTGCTGCTCGAGCCGCTGCTGGTTGCGCCGCCAGTGGTCGTTCCGCCGGTCGTACCGCCCGAGCTGGAGCTCGACGAGGACGAGGAGGAGCTGGAGCTGCTCGACGAGGAGCTGCTGCCACCCGGGTTCATGCCGCCACTGGTCGTGGTGGATGGCGGGTGAGGTCCAGGACCACCGCTTGTCGTGTTGCCCGACGTACCGCCAGAGCTCGACGAGCTGGAGGAAGACGAAGAGCTGGAGCTGCTGCTGGACGAACCGCTGCTGCCGGAGCCGCCGCTACCGCCCGAGCTGGACGAAGACGAACCGGACGAACTGCTCGAGGAAGAGCTGCTACCGCTCGAACCACCCGACGTGCCGCCGCTGGTGCCACCCGACGAGCTGGAACTCGACGAAGAAGAACCGGAGCTGCTGCTCGACGAAGAACCGCCGGAGGTGTTGCCGCTCGTGCCGCCGGACGTACCGCCCGAGCTGCTCGAGGAGGAGGAACTGGACGAGCTGCTCGACGAAGAGCTGCTGCCGCTGGAGCCACCTGACGTGTTCCCGCTGGTTCCGCCCGAAGTGCCGCCCGACGAGCTGGAGCTCGACGACGAGGAGCTGCTGGACGAAGACGAGCTGGAGCTGCTCGAGCTGACATTGCCCGAAGAGCTGGAAACGTTGCCCGAGCTTGACGAGACGTTGCCCGAAGAGCTGGAGACGTTGCCGGAGCTCGAAGAGACATTGCCCGAAGAACTGGAAACGTTGCCGGAGCTGGACGAGACGTTGCCCGAAGAGCTCGACACATTGCCCGACGAGGAGACATTGCCCGAGCTGGACGAAACGTTGCCCGACGAGGACACGTTGCCCGAAGAACTCGTCACGCCGCCCGTGCTGGTCGATGTGCTGATTCCACCGGTGGAGGTGCTGACACCGCCCGTGCTGGTCGTGCTGCCACCGATATTGATATCGATGTTGATGCCGCCCGAGGTTCCGTCGCCGCCACCGCTTGTGGTCGTGGTCGTGGTGCCGCCCGAGGTGTTGCCACCGCTGGTCGTTGTGGTCGTGGTGCCGCCGGACGTGTTGCCCGATGTGCCACCCGAGGTCGAGGTCGAGCCGCCGGAGGTCGACGTCGACCCGCCCGATGTACCGCCGCCCGACGTGGTCGTGGTGGAGCTGACAACGACGCTGCCGCCGCCGCCCGAACCGCCGCCACCGAAGAAGCCGCCGAAGAAGCCTCCACCGAAGCCGCCGCCAAAGCCGCCGCTGCCGCCGATAACGGTCACACCGCCGCCGCTGCCGCTGCCGCCTACGAAGGGCGGTGCGGGGGGAAGAGGAACGGGCACAGCCGTCGGAACGACTGCAACCTGCGTGCCGTAGGCGCAGCCATTGGCATCATACATAATGCGCGAACCGCCAGCGATGCCGCCTGCAACAGCGCCTGCTCCGGCACCGTATCCATAGGCGCCCTGACCGTAAGCCGGGCCATGAGCGATCGGTGCACCATGCTGGGCACCCGCGCCACCAGGACCGTGAGCGATCGTTGCGCCGCCCATACCGGCGCCAGCGCCGTAGGGTTCGCATTCGACAACGCGCTTGACGATCCGGCGCTTGCGCTGAACCGTCTTGGGAACGCGGCGTTCGACGACCTTGCGTTCCTTCACGTATTTGATGGGCTGTGCCTTCACCGTCTTACCGGATTTGTACACAGGGCTATCTGTGATCGGCTGTTCCGCAACGTGAACCGCGCCGCCTGCGAGCAAAGCTCCGCCCGCAGCTGTTGCGGACAATTTCGCCAGGGCCATTTTTACCGACATGGGCAAACTCTCTATTCCAACTGGGGCTTTCCCTTGGGCCGGCGGGTCCGGCTGTGGGCGTATCCCCGTGGTCCCCTTGGAACAGGTCAAACCTATAAGCGGCAATGCGGTTAACTATGAAAATGGCCTCCGGAGTCGAAATAAATGACCGGAAAACGGCGCGATTCGGCAACTTGTCCCGTTCTGGAACCGTTCAGGGAGCGAACCTTTCGCCGCTGTTAATCTTTTGTGTCGAACAAACCCGTTTGCGGCGACTCAGGGGTTGAGGCGGGGGGAGCAGCCGGCGGAGAGCGATCCAGATGCTCCCACGCGCGGTCATTCAGGCACCGCCCGCGCGCCGTACGGGCAACCAGCCCCAGCTGGATCAGGAAAGGTTCGACCACATCCTCGATCGTATCGCGCGGCTCGGCGAGGCCCGCCGCCAGTGTCTCCACGCCAACCGGGCCGCCTTTATATATGTCGGCGATCATTAGCAGGTAACGGCGGTCCATTGCATCGAGACCCAGGCTATCGACTTCCAGCCTGGTAAGCGCCCTGTCGGCGATATCGGCAGTTACGCTGCCCGACTGCGCCACTTCGGCGAAGTCGCGCACCCGGCGCAGCAGGCGGCCCGCCACGCGCGGCGTGCCTCGCGCGCGGCGCGCAATCTCGCGCGCGCCTGCGGGCTCTATAGCCAGATCCATCAGCCCCGCACCGCGCGTCACCACCCGCTCCAGCTCTTCCTCGGTGTAGAAGGTCAGGCGGATCGGGATGCCGAAACGGTCGCGCAAGGGGGTGGTCAGCAGCCCCTGCCGCGTGGTCGCGCCGATCAGGGTGAAGGGCGGCAGATCGATCCGCACACTGCGTGCAGAAGGCCCCTCCCCGATGATCAGATCGAGCGCGCGGTCCTCCATGGCAGGGTACAGCACTTCTTCGACCACGGGGTTGAGACGATGAATCTCGTCGATGAACAGCACATCGTGCGGCTCCAGATTGGTCAGCAGCGCCGCCAAATCGCCCGCCTTGGCAATCACGGGGCCGGAAGTGGCGCGAAAGCCGACGCCGAGTTCCTTGGCGACGATCTGCGCCAGCGTGGTCTTGCCCAGCCCCGGCGGCCCGAAGAACAGGGTATGGTCCATCGCCTCGCCGCGCGATTTCGCGGCCTGAATGAACACCCGCAAATTTTCCCGCGCGCCTTGCTGCCCGACAAACTCTTCGAGCGACTTGGGCCGCAGAGCCGCGTCCGGGTCTTCCGGTTGGCGGTCCGGTGTGTGGAGTGGTTGGTCGGTCATCTAGAACGGGTTCAACGTATAGCCATCGGCCTGCAGCAGCGCATGGGCGGTCATCGCGCTGAGCGCCACTTCCACTCCCGGCAGCAGGTCAGCGGTTTCGTCCACGCCCTGCGCGGCGGCGCTTTGGCCGCAGAGGATGATGCGCACGCCTTGGTCTGTCAGCGCGGCGATCAGGCTGGTGTTCGGGTTGTCAGCACCGTCGAAGCGGGCGGCGTAGGCTCCGTCGGTCAGCAGATCGAGTGTGGCCTTACCGTGGACCACCACGGCCACCTGCGTCGCGTCCACCGGCAGTCCGGCCTTGGCGTGCATGTTAATCAGCCGCGAGGCGCTGAACATGGTGAGGTTCACGCCCTCGTCCGCCTGTTTCGCCGCGTCCATCGCCACGCGGAAGGTCGCGCCCTCGGGGATCGGCATAGTCGCCGCGACTTCCGCCGCCGGGCCATAGTCCTCGAACACCGGTCCCATGGAGAAGCGCCCCATGTCCGGCTCCTGCGCCAATGCGCCGGTTGCGGTTGCCAGCGCGAAAGCCCCAATGACTGTCTTCAACATCGTTCTCTCCATCATCCGGTCGCCTTCTTCAGCGCCACGCGGATCAACTCGCCCTCGCCCGCACCCTCGCCCAGTTCGGCTTGCGCTGCGGCAACCGCCTGCGCCGCGAGTGCCGGTTTGAAGCCGAGATTCTCCAGCGCCGAGACGGCATCCGCGCTCGCCCCGCCAGTCGGCGTCATCGCCACACCGCCGCCGCCAGCGCTCACGGGCAAAGCTCCCGCCTTGTCCTTCAACTCGTTGACGATCCGTCCGGCCAGTTTCGGCCCGACGCCCTGCGCCCGCGCCACCATGGCCGCATCGCCGCCCGCACACGCGGCCTGAACCTCGCCGGTCGACAGCGCGCTCAGGATCGCAAGCGCAACCTTGCTGCCCACGCCCTGCACGCTGGTCAGCAGGCGGAACCAGTCACGCTCGGCGGCCTCCGCAAAACCCAGAAGCCGCATGTCATTCTCGCTCACTTGCAGATCGGTGTAGACCGTGCACGCCTCCCCCATCTCGCCCAGCGCGCTGAGTGTGCGGGCCGAGCAGTGGACCAGATAGCCCACGCCCGCGACGTCGATCACCGCCCAGTCGGTGCCGGTTTCGTCGAGCAGACCCTTGAGCTTTGCAATCATGGTTTGTTCTTGGGGCACAAGACAAGATTGGTCCAGCGGGAATGGACAGGCTCCCACAATTGCGGGCATGAGGCGGGACATGAGCTGGAACACATTCGGACGCGTCTTGCGCTTTACCACCTGGGGCGAGAGCCATGGCCCTGCCATCGGCGCGGTGCTGGACGGGTGCCCGCCGGGCATCGCGCTCAGCGAAGAGGATATCCAGCCGTGGATGGACAAACGTCGTCCCGGCACCAATCGCTTCACCACCCAGCGGCGCGAGCCCGATCAGGTCCGCATCCTTTCCGGCGTCTTCGAGGCGCCGGACGGTGTCCAGCGGACCACCGGGACCCCGATCAGCCTGATGGTCGAGAATGTCGATCAGCGCAGCAAGGACTATTCCGAAGTCGCCAAGGCCTATCGCCCTGGCCATGCCGATTACACCTATGATGCCAAATACGGCTTTCGCGATTATCGCGGCGGTGGCCGCTCGAGCGCGCGGGAGACCGCGATGCGGGTGGCCGTGGGCGCTGTGGCGCGCAAGATCATTCCCGATGTCACGATCACCGGCTGGACCGAGCAGATCGGTGAAAGCCCCATCCTTTACTCGCGCTTCGATGCGGACGAGATCGGCAATAACCCCTTCTTCTGCCCCGACCCCGAGGCCGCCAAAGCCTGGGAGAAGCTGATCGACGATACCCGCAAGGCTGGCTCGTCGCTGGGCGCAAATGTGGTGTGCGAGGCAACCGGCGTTCCGGCTGGCTGGGGCGCGCCGGTGTACGCCAAGCTGGACGCCGACATCGCGGCCGCCATGATGAGCATCAATGCTACCAAGGGCGTCGAGATCGGCGATGGTTTCGCCGCTGTCATGGCCAGCGGAGAGGCCAATGCCGATGCCATGCGGCCCGGTAACGGCGACACTCCGGAATTCAGGGCCAACCATGGAGGCGGCATTGCAGGAGGGATCAGCACCGGACAGCCGGTGCGTAGCCGCGTGGCCTTCAAGCCGACCAGTTCCATCCTGACGCCGGTCGAGACGATCGACCGCGACGGCAACGCGACCGAAATCCGCACCAAGGGCCGCCACGACCCCTGCGTCGGGATTCGCGGCGTGCCAGTGGTGGAAGCGATGATGGCACTGGTGCTGGCCGATCACTTCCTGCTCGACCGCGCGCAGATGGGCGTGCGCTAAAGGGTGTTCTTCGGCGAAGCTTGAACGCACGGGCCAAGCGCACCATTTCCTGTCTATGAGCGCAGCTGTCACAGTCTGGTATGATGGAGCCTGCCCGCTTTGCCTGCGGGAAATCGGTGTGATGCGCAAACTGGACCGGCGCGGGGCGATCGACTTTGTCGATGTATCCGAAGACCAACCCGAAAACTGCCCGATCGATCAAGGCGAATTGCTCGCCCGGTTTCACGCGAGCGAAGATGGCGAAATGCTGTCCGGCGCTGCAGCTTTCGCGGCCATGTGGCGCGCCATTCCGATATTGCGTCCGCTGGGCCTGATCGCGCGCAACGGGGCTGTTTTGCGGATTCTGGAGCGGATCTACACCGTGTTCCTGCGGCATCGACCCAAACTGCAGAGGATGTTCCGAAACTGAATGGGTAATCCGATTAATGCCTGCCAATTAATCGATTGGACGCATGAAACCTTTCGGCCCATTACACGCACATAGATTGATTCCGATTCCCCAATTTCAGGAGAGAACATAATGGACGCGAAGACAGGCGAAATCAGCGGCGGCTGCCCCTTTCACGGCGATGCGGGCATGCGCTCGCTGCTCGGACGGCAAAACCGTGACTGGTGGCCCGACAGCCTCGATCTGGAAATCCTGACCCAGGGCGGCAAGTCCGCCGATCCGATGGGCGAGGACTTTGACTATGCCGAAGCTTTCAACGCCATCGACTACAACGCCCTGAAGGCCGACCTGACCGCGCTTATGACCGACAGCCAGGACTGGTGGCCGGCAGACTATGGCCATTACGGGCCGTTCTTCATCCGCATGGCATGGCACGCAGCCGGCACCTATCGCACCGGCGATGGCCGCGGCGGTGCAGGCAGCGGTCAGCAGCGTTTCGCCCCGCTCAACAGCTGGCCCGACAACGGCAACCTCGACAAGGCGCGCCGCCTGTTGTGGCCGATCAAGCAGAAATACGGCAAGCACATCAGCTGGGCCGATCTGTTCATCCTGACCGGCAACGTCGCCATCGAAAGCATGGGCGGCCCGGTCTTCGGTTTTGGCGGCGGCCGTGCCGACGTGTTCGAGCCCGAGACCGTATACTGGGGCACGGAAGAGCAGTGGGTCGACGAAGGCGTCGAAACCCGCATTATCCCGGACGAAGGCAAGGCGCTGGAAAACCCGCTCGCGGCGATCCAGATGGGCCTGATCTACGTCAATCCGGAAGGCCCGGGCGGCAATCCCGATCCGCTGCAATCGGCCCGCGACATGCGCGAAACCTTCGCCCGCATGGCGATGAACGACGAGGAAACCGTCGCCCTGACCGCAGGCGGCCACGCCTTCGGCAAGGCCCACGGCGCGGCCCCGGCTGACACGTTCGGCGGCGCTCCGGAAAGCGAAGTCCTCGCCCTGCAAGGCTTTGGCTGGCTCAATGACGAGGAAGAAATTGCCAAGGGCAACATCACGACCTCCGGCATTGAAGGCGCATGGTCGAACAACCCGACCAGCTGGAGCCACGATTATTTCCGCCTGCTGTTCAAATACGACTATGAACTGACGGAAAGCCCCGCTGGCGCGAAGATGTGGACCCCGGTCAACCCGTCCGAAGAAGACATGGCCCCCGATGCGCGCGATCCGAACAAGAAGGTCCCGACCATCATGACCACCGCCGACATGGCGCTGAAGATGGACCCGGATTACCGCACGATTTCGGAGCGCTTCCACGAGAACCCCGAACAGCTGGACGACGCCTTCGCACGCGCATGGTTCAAACTGTGCCACCGCGATATGGGCCCGAAGGTCCGTTACATGGGTCCCGAAGTGCCGGAAGAAGACCTGATCTGGATGGATCCGGTTCCCGCTGGCACTACCCCGTCGGCCGACACCGTCTCCGCGTTCAAGGCGAAGGTTCTGGACAGCGGCCTGACCGTCTCCGAACTGGTCAAGGCGGCATGGGCTTCGGCGTCCACCTATCGCAATTCGGACCACCGCGGCGGTGCCAATGGTGCGCACATCCGGTTTGACGAACTGAAGAACTGGGCGGTCAATGATACCGAGGAACTGGACAAGGTGCTGAGCACGCTGGACGGCATTCGCGGTGACCTGTCGATGGCCGATGCCATCGTTCTGGGCGGCGCGGCTGCGATCGAGAAGGCAGCCAAGGATGGCGGCCACTCGGTCAGCGTCGATGTCACCACCGGGCGCGGCGATGCGACCGAAGACCAGTTCGATGCCGAAAGTTGGGAACCGCTGGAGCCCTTCGCCGATGGTTTCCGTAACTACCTGAAGACCAAGGCATCGGTAAAAACCGAAGACATGCTGGTCGACAAGGCCCATCTGCTGGGCCTGTCCATCCCCGAAATGACCGCTCTTGTGGGCGGCATGCGGGTGCTGGGCGCGAATGCGGGCAACACGGCGCACGGCGTTCTGACCGACCGCGCGGGCACCCTGTCGAACGACTTCTTCGTCAATCTGCTCGACATGGGCACCAAGTGGACCGTCGTGGACGAGACTGGTGACGAGGAATTCGTCGGCACGGATCGCAAGACCGGTGAGAAGAAATTCACCGGCACGCGGACCGATCTGGTCTTCGGCTCCAACTCGCAATTGCGCGCTATTGCTGAAACCTATGCAGAAAATGGCGGTGAAGAGCGTTTCATCGGCGATTTCTTCGCGGCATGGACCAAAGTCATGGACGCAGACCGGTTTGACATTTCCTACGCGAAGTATCATTCGTGATAATACAAAATCCCGAAAGGAATAATCCTTCGGGTCGCAAGGAGCCCTCGGCGGAAACGTCGGGGGCTTTTTGCTATCGTCTTACCTGCTGAAATAGCGTGAAAGTGCTCCAATGAACGCCCTCACCACCCCGGCCACTTCGCAGACAGCCCGTCTTTCCGCAGGCGCGATTTCTGTTGCCGCCTTCGGTGCGCTGGGACTGCAGATCACAATCAATTCGGGCGATGATCTGTCGCCCCTCGCCTCTGCTGGTCTTATGCTGCGGTATTTCACCATCTGGGGCAATCTGGCCGCCGCGATCCTGATGCTGCATCTGGCGCGGGGCAAGACCGTGCGCGCCGATCTCATGGCCGCGCTGTCTACAGCGCTGGCGATTATCGCTGTCGTCTATTGGGGCCTGCTATCAGGGATGCATTATCCCACCGGGCTGGACCGCGTGACCAACCAGTTCCACCACACCATCATCCCCGCCGCTACGATCGCCTGGTGGATGGCATTCTCTCCCAAAGTCGCCTCCATCCCGCGCGCGCTCATAGTGATCATGGCCGGGCCGTTGATCTACACCGCATTTGCACTGATCGTGGGCGCGGCGACCGGGTTCTACGCCTATTTCTTCCTCGACCGGAACACGCTGTCTTGGGGCGAGATAGCGCTCTACCAGACAGGTCTCGCCGCATTCTTCGCCGCGACCGGAGCAACGCTGATCGCGATCAAAAGACTGATCCGCCGATAGCGCGCTTTACAGCCAGCCTGCGTCTTTCAGCGGAGCGACATTGGCGCGCGACACCGGAGCTTCCAGCCCGCCATCCAGCACCAGCCGGACATTGCGCCCCTCGCGCTTCACATCGCTGACCGCGCCGCGCGCGACCCACCAGCTGCGGTGGACCTGGCGGCCCTCGATCCCGTCCAGCTCCGCCACCGCATCGCGCATCCGCATCAACACCAGATCGGAACCGAGCGCAGTGTGCGCGCGGACATAGTGGTCCTCCATCTCCAACGCGATCAATTGTGTGCCGAGTTCAGGAGGTAGACGGTCGATGAAGGTGGCACGCGCTGTTGTGTCTGGTTCCAAAGCTTTCGGCGCCGGCTCCCGGACGGGCGCCGCTTCGGGTGCCGGGTCCCGCCGCACCATCACAAAGACTGCCGTGATCATCGCGCCGATCACCAGAACCTGCAAATAATGTTGCAAGGCGACGCTCGCCCCCGGCCACTCCACCCCGCTGGAATATCGCGGCAGGACCCACACGATAATCGCCATCGGCACCGTCGCGATCAGGCAGGACGCCAATTGCAAGGTCCAAACCGGCAATTGCAGAACCGGTGCCAGCCGCTGCGCCAGCGTATCGATGGGCGTGTAGAGCGCGTAGCCCGCATAGGCGAGGCCGAGCCACACGATCAGCCGTGTCGCTAGCGGATCCTGAAAACTGCCAAACGGCCCGATCAGCGCCAGCACGACCCCGACAATCGTCATAATCGCAAAATCGATCACCAGCCGCCGGGCAAGCGGGGCCTTTGGTGGGTGGGTATCACTGGCCATCGTTCGCGAAACTAGCGCCCATTCGCGCTTCGTAAAGTGGCAAGTGCGCCGAATTCAGCGCTTTTCACGAAGCATCATGCCAGCCTGCGCAGGTGATCTTGCTGGCGAACGGGCATCGTCCAGACAGAGGGGGCAATCTGAAAAAACGGAGAAACCCGATGACCACCCTGACCCAGCAACTGCCCCTGCTTTCCCGCTTCCGGCCTTCTGCAACCATCGACATCGACCCCTTCATCCGCGCAGCGACGGTCATTGTCGGCGGAGTCATGACGGCCGTATGCCTGTTCGCCATTGGCCGCGCGCTGCTTGGCTTTGCGCCAGAGCTGCCGCATCTGCGCAATGTCGCGGTGACCCTGCATGTGATCACGGTGCTGCCCTGCGTGCCGCTGGGCATGTGGCTGCTGCTGAACCGCAAGGGCACGCCGATGCACAAACAGCTGGGCAAGCTGTGGGTGCTGCTGATGGTTATCACCGCCACCACCACCCTGTTCATCCGCGAAGGGATGGAGATGAGCTGGATCCATATCTTCGTGCCGCTGACCTATCGCGCGGTCTGGGCGCTGGTCAGTTCTGCCCGCAAAGGCGATATGCGCAAGCATAAGAACGAGATCTACGGATTGTTCTTCGGTTCGCTGATGATCCCAGGAGTGTGGGCATTCTTGGGCGATTATCGGCTGATGGGGGTCATGCTCTACGGTTAAGCCGCCCGGCCCATTTAGCCCGGCCCTATCAGCGCGCCTCGATCAACCCCGCCGCAGCACAATATACAGCGCGCCGTCGCCTCCGTGGCGGCGGTGCGCCTTGCGGATGGCGGCGATATTGTCTGCGTAATCGCTGGCCGCCAGCCAATCGAGTATCTTCGCCCGGATCGCGCCGCGACTGGTGCCCCGGTCCGCGGCATCCACGGGGCGTTCCTTGCCCGTCACCACCAGCATGACCCGCGCGCCCGAGACGCTGGCTTGCATCATCCCGCGCATCAGGCGGGTATAGGCGGCGTCCAGTCCGTGGCCGTGCAGATCGAGGCTGACATCCGGCATGATCTCGCCCGATTTCAGGCGCCGGTCCCAATGCCCGTCGAGGCTACCGCGCAGGGAACGGGCTTGCGGTTTGGCGCGAGCGGTGGGAGCATTCGGAGTCAGCGCGGGCTTCGAGACCGCTACGGCAGCGCTCTTGGGCTGCTTGACGAATTTCGGGGGAGCGGGCTTCAAATGCCGGGCGGGCGCTGCCGGTTTTGCTTTGGCAACGCGCACAGGTGTGTGGGGATGCAGGGGATCGACCGTCGCCGACAGCGCTTCCCACGCCTCCGCCTCCTCCAGCGTCAAACCGCGCGGGTGTGTCATAGGGGGCGGGTCATAGGGGGGTGGGTCATCGCGCCAGCAGGCGGTCAACCGATCCCTTGGGCAGCAGGATCAGCGCATTGCCCCCGCTCGACATTTCCCCGGCAATGCGCCGTGCGCTGGGGCCATTGCCCCAGAAAGTGTCGAAGCGGTTCGCGCCCTTGATCGCGCCGCCGGTATCCTGCGCCACCCACAACCCGTCTGCCTCGTCTTCCTCCATATCGAGAAACACGGGAGCACCATAAGGGACGAAACGCGGATCGACCGCCACAGAGTCGCGCGCCCGCACTGGTACGCCGAGCGATCCCAGCGGGCCATCGGTGGTCAGCTCGCGGAAGAATATCCAGCTCTGGTTTTCACGCATTACGCTATCGGCTTTGCCGGGATTGGCCCGCAGCCAGTCAACGATGCCCTGCATGGAGACGGGGTAGTTGGTGCCGTCACCGATTTCGCCGCGCTCGCGCAGGGTCCGGCCAATCGCAGTGTAGCCGCGCCCGTTCTGCCCGGCATAGCCGATCCGCATCAGCGTACCGTCGGGCAGGCGCAGCAGGCCGGAACCCTGGATCTGCAGGAAGAAGAATTCAATCGCATCGGCGGCCCAGGCAATTTCCAGCCCGCGTCCGGCCAGCGCGCCCAGCTCTATCGCCTCGCGGTCCCAATAGGGTACGTGGGCGCCGGTTTCGTCATAGCGGCCCAGTGGCGGGCGGCCCGTGCGCTCGCTCTCGGCCATGGTATCGGGCCATGCGCGCACCAAATCGTCAGGCATGGAATAGACCGGCACATCATACCCTGCGGCGCGCGTCCGGCTGCCGCGCAGTTCCGGTTCGAAATAGCCGGTGGCGAACGCCTCGCCATTGCCGATCCGGACCGGTTGGAAATGCTCGGCAAAGAATGCGCGGCCACGGTCGTAACGTGTGTTGTGGGCAGCATCGCATGCGGCTTGCCAATCGCTCGGCCGGGTCAGGCCGCTCTTGTCATCCTTGCGGCTGACCCAGTCGCAGCTTTCGACAAAGGCGGCGAGCGCGGCATTCGCGTCGCTGTCCGATACGGGCAGAGCCCCAAAAGCCGGTCCGCGCTCGACGCCGAGAAATGCAGCGCTCTGCACTTCGGGTACAAGAGGTGCTGTGGGAGCCGGGGCGGCAATCGGACTTGGAGGCTTAACGGGTTCGGGTGTACTGGCACATCCGGCCAGACCAGCCAGCGCGGCAATTGCCATCACATTCAACGCCTGACGCATCGCCATTGCTATTCCCCCGAAAGCGCACGTGCGGCGCAGCCGATATGCCCGCGCAGTAAAACCCCGATAATCAGCCTTCGTCGGTCTCGACCAGTTGCCAATCCGGCCCGGTCGCATCGACATTGCGGGCAAAGGTCCAGATGTCGCGGCTTTCAACCGCATCATCCAGCGAACCGGCAATCAGCACGCCGTCCTTGTCGCGGGTGACAGCGGCGATGTCGGAAACAAAGCGCATAGTCACACGCGCGGTGCGGCCATCCAGTTCGGCATCGCGGATCACCGCCTCTTCAACGCGGATCAGCGTGTTGTCCATCGTCTCGCCAGCGGCGGTGCGTGCATCGATTGCGCCTGCGAAACCGGCATAAACATCATCGTCGCACAGTTCGCGCAATGTGTCCTTGTCGCCTTTCCAGAAGGCATCCAGAACCATGCCGTAAGCACCTTTCGCGCCTTCGACGAAACCGGTCACATCGAAGCTGCGATCGGCTGCAGCAATGGCACGCACGCCCTCTTCGACAACCGGTAGCAAGTTGGTGGGCTGCTGGTTGCTGACGACTTGTACCGGCGCGGCAGGCGGCGCTTCGCGGACCGGTTGATCGACGGTGCTGTCCCCGGAATCGAACCGGTGCGTGATCGTCTCCTCCTCGTGCTCCGCACGGTTGCCCAGCACGGAATACAGCCGCAGGCCCAAAAAAGCGGCAATCATGGCGAGGATAACGATCTCGTAAATCACTGGCGTACCTTGTCTTTCATTACCCCTTGCGAAGGGGGTCTTTCATCGCCCCGTAAAGGCCGGGCGAAGAGCCGTCCGGGCAGCTGCGCCCGATCAAAGTCTGTTACCACCCATACATAGGTCGTTATGACATTTCCACAACGTGCACCATTGGGGGTGACACCAGCAAAGCTTTCCGGCCCGCAATCTGTTCCATCGGGCGTGCAGACGGCTTGGCCGATCGCCCGGCTTCGCCATCACAACCCATGACGATTTGTTGCCGCCCGCCACACACAGTGCTAGGCGCGCGGCGCAATTTCGAATTTTTCTTATCCAGTTAATGAAGGCAGTATTCCATGGCCGATGAAGGCGACATCCTCACCGATCTCGATCTCGATCCCGCAGCAGGCGCGAACGGGGCGGACAACCAGCCATCGGTCGGTTTCCTGACGCAATATATCAAGGATCTTTCGGTCGAGAATCCGAACGCTCCAGCATCCTTCCAGTGGAACGAAGCGCCGCAGGTCGATCTGCAGCTGAACATCGGTGCGACCGAAGCCGGCGACGGCGTGCACGAAGTGGAAGTGCGCGTGAACGCGAGTGCCAAGGCCGAGAGCGGCGTGCTCTATGCGGTCGAGCTGATTTATGCAGGTCTGGTCGCCGTGCGCAATGTGCCGGAAGATCAGGCACACGCGTTTCTTTATGCAGAGGCCCCGCGCATTCTGTTCCCCTTCGCCCGCGCCATCGTGGCCGATGCTACGCGCGATTCCGGTTTCCAGCCGCTGTTGCTCGATCCGATCGACTTCAACGCGCTGTATATGCAGCGTCTGCAGCAAAAGGCGCAGGAAGAAGCACAGGCAGGCGGCGCTGCGGGCGACCCGGCGGGCGCGGCCTGAGTGCAAAGACCGGATGCGGACGCCGATAGGGGCATGACCGCATGAGCCTGCTCAAAAATGTCGGGACGATTGGCGGGTTGACGGCGGTCAGCCGCGTCTTCGGCTTCGTGCGTGACATATTGATCGCGCGGGTGCTGGGCGCAACCGCTATGGGCGATGCGTGGCAGCTTGCTTTCATGCTGCCCAATATCTTCCGCCGCCTGTTTGCCGAAGGAGCCTTTGCCAGCGCGTTTGTCCCGCTGTTCAACCGGCGGATGAAGGAAGATGGCGATGTCAGCGAAGCGCGGATGTTTGCCGAGAACGTGCTGGCTGTCCTCCTGCCGATCCTGATCGTGTTCGGCGCAGCAGCGATGATCGCGATGCCTTGGGTGGTCGGGTTCTTCGCGCCGGACGGGCTGGCGAATGACCCAGACGCTCTGGCCATCGCGGTGTTCATGGGCCGTGTGACCTTCCCCTATCTGCTGTTCATGAGCGTTGCGACGTTGATCGCGGCGGTGCTCAATTCGCTGTCGCGCTTTGCTGCTGCGGCGGCGGCTCCCATCTTGCTGAATATCTGCCTGATAGGCGCGCTCGCTTACGGGCTGAGCCTTGGCGATAGCGCCGAGGCCCGCTGGACTTCGGCACAGGCGATGGCGTGGGCCCTGTCGCTATCGGGCCTGCTCCAGGTGGTGTGGCTGGGCGTTTTCATGCGCCGCGCTGGTTTCAAACTGTCGCTGGTCGCGCCGAAGCTGACCGGCGGCGTGAAGGAGCTGGGGGTTCTTGTGGTTCCGGCCATTTTCGGTGCCGGCGTCTACCAGATCAGCCGCTTCGTGGACCTGTTCTTCCTCTCCACGCTGGAGGTCGGCAGCTACACCTATCTGGCGATGGCCGACAGGTGGAACCAGCTCCCGCTCGGCATCATCGGCATTGCGCTGGGTACGGCGATTTTGCCGGCCCTGTCGCGGCATCTGGGGCGTGAAGAGGGCGACGAGGCGTCCCGCCTGCAATCCAACGCGATAGAGCTCGCCATGCTGCTGACCGTGCCCTGCGCGGTGGCCCTGTTCTTTACCGGCACCGGCTTTGTCCAGGTGTTCATGGCCGGCCAGAACTTCACCAATGAAGATGCTTTGATGACCGGCCTGGTGGTTCAGGGCCTCGTGCTGGGCCTGCCCGCTTATGTCCTGGTGAAAGTCCTCACCCCCAATTTCTTCGCCCGCAAAGACACCCGCACGCCGGTGGTGACCGCCGCGATTTCGCTGATCGTCACTGTCGGGCTGAACATCGTGCTGGTGCCGCGCATCGGAGTGGTAGGGCTGGCTGTGGCGGGGGCAGCCGGGGCATGGGTCAATATTCTGCTTCTTGGCGGGATCCTCTACACGAAGAACTACTACCGGATATCCGCCAGAACGCTGGGGCGGGTCGCGCGTATCTGCGTGGCGGCGGCGATCATGGGCGCTGCTCTGGCATGGCTGGTGGGGCAGATCAGCCCGTGGTTCACTGGCTCCGTGCTCGATCAGGCATCGGCCATCGGTGCCATACTCGCAGTGGCCGCCGTGGCCTACACCCTGCCCGCCATCGCGCTCGGCGTGCTTGACCGCGCCACCATCACCCGGCTTATGCGCCGCCAAGGCTAATTCTCTCACCCGATTCTTCAGGACACACACCATGCGAGTCGTCTCGGGCATCCAGCCCACCGGTAATCTCCACCTCGGCAATTATCTGGGCGCGATCCGCAATTGGGTGCGGATGCAGGATGCGATGGAGGAGGGGCAGGAGTGCTTCTTCTTCCTCGCCGATCTGCACGCCATCAGCATGGCCCATGATCCGGCGGAGCTAAAGCGCGGCACAGTGGAAATGGCCGCTGCGCTGGTCGCTTGCGGCATCGACCCGACACGCTCCACCCTGTTCAATCAGGCGCAGGTCCCCGCCCATGCAGAGCTGCAATGGCTGCTCAATGGCACGGCCCGGATGGGCTGGCTCAACCGCATGACGCAGTGGAAGGACAAGGCGGGCAAGAACCGCGAAGGCCAGTCGGTCGCCCTGTTCGGTTATCCCGTGCTGCAGGCGGCCGACGTGCTGCTGTATCAGGCGACCCATGTGCCGGTGGGTGAAGACCAGAAGCAGCATCTGGAGCTGGCACGCGACATCGCCCAGAAATTCAACAATGACTTCGCGTCAGAGGACGCACCGGTCTTCACCCTGCCCGAGCCCACAGTGCCGCCGCAAGCCGCGCGGATCATGTCGCTGCGCAATGGCAGCGCGAAGATGAGCAAATCCGACCCGTCGGAAATGAGCCGGATCGCACTGGTTGATGATGCCGATGCAATCATGAAGAAGGTCAAGAAGGCCAAGACCGATCCTGAGCCCCTGCCGTCCGAAGAGGCCGGACTGGAAGATCGCCCCGAAGCGCTCAACCTCGTCACGATCTATGCCGCGCTATCCGATACCGATGCCGCATCGGTGCTGCGCGATTTTGGCGGCGAAGGCTTCGGCAAATTCAAGCCTGCACTGGGCGAGCTTATGATCGACAAACTTAGCCCCATTTCGCAGCGGCTGCGCGAATTGCTGGATGACCCTGAAGAAATCGACGCCATTCTCGCTCGCGGTGCGGCGAAGGCCCGGGAAAGTGCCGCACCGACTCTGACGGCGGCCTATCAGGCGCTGGGCTTGCTGCGGCACTGACGGTCGCCCATCGGGCCGCGCGCCTGCTATGGCCTTGATTTTTTGGCGATAGAAGGGACATATTGACGGCGTGGCGGGTTCAATTACCGTTCACAAGGCGGCTGTATAGTCGCACATACCGATGGCAGGACCGATGCAGAACGGGTGGGCTTAGCTGCGTCATCTGCCGACACAAATTAAAGGGCCGCCGTCATGAAAACTTCAACCAGCAAACGCCTGATGCGCTTTGCCGCAGCACCATTGTTGCTTGCGGGCCTGTCAGCCTGTGCCACCGGCTTCAATGCCGATGTTTCGCGCTTCGCGACGCAATTGCCGGCACCGCAGGGGCAGACCTTCGCCGTCGTGGCGGATGATCCGGCGCTTGCGGGCGGGCTGGAGTTCTCGCAATATGCCACGCTGGTTGGTGCGGAAATGCGCGAGCTTGGCTACACTCCAGCAGCTTCGCCCGAAAACGCCACACTGCTGGTGCGTTTTGACTATGGCGTCGATCAGGGCCGCGAACGCGTGCGCAGCACGGGCTTTAGCGCCGATCCGTTCTACCGCCCGTGGATTGGCTACAGCCGCTTCCACCGCGGGTTTTACCGCGACCCGTTCCTCCGCCATCGCGGTTTCTACCGGCCACGGGGCGCATGGGGCTACGGCTTCTATGATCCTTGGTTCGGCGGCAACGAGGTACGCAGCTACACGGTTTATACCAGCGGCATCGATATGAAGATCGATGATACCGCGACTGGACAGCGGCTGTTCGAAGGCAAGGCGCAGGCCCTGTCGACCAGCAACCGCCTGCAATATCTGGTGCCCAATCTGGTCGACGCCATGTTCACGGATTTCCCCGGTCAGTCGGGCGAAACCCTGCGCATTTCGATCAAGCCGGAACAAACGAAAGTCCGCCGGGTTAATTGATCTGATCGGCAACGATAGAGCGCTTCGGGTCGCATCGACGCGCTTCTAAGGGCGGACTTGCAAATGCAGGTTCGCCCTTTTTGCATGGGTTTCGGACTTAAAGCGAAGCGGAGCCGCCGGTCGAGCCAAACCCGCCTGCGCCGCGCGCTGTGTCATCCAGAGCGTCCACTTCCTGCCACATCCCTTGCGTCACGGGCGCAACCACCAGCTGGGCCACCCGGTCGCCGCGCGCGATGGTGAAGTCCTGCGTGCCGTGATTAATCAGAATCACTTTAAGCTCGCCGCGATAATCGGAATCGATCGTGCCGGGCGTGTTGGGCACGGTGATCCCGTGTTTCAGCGCGAGTCCGGAGCGCGGGCGCACCTGAATTTCATACCCCATTGGAATGGCGACCGAGAGGCCGGTCGCCACCGCATGGCGCGCACCTGGCGCGATGACGGCGTCCTCTGCGGAGACCACGTCCATCCCCGCTGCACCTTGGGTGGCATAGGTGGGCAGGTCGAGGCCTTCTCCATGGGGCAGGCGTTTCAGCTGGATAGCGACCGTTGTCTCAGTCATCGGCATTGCCTTCTTCCAGAGCCTCGACAATCCGTTCCACCAGAAGGCGCGCGACATCGTCCTTCGCCAGTTCGGGCAATTCCTCAACCGTCTTGCCGCGCACGATGTGGACCTGATTGTGGGTGCCGCCCATCACGCTGTCGCCGACGGGGCCCGAGACATCATTGGCGACGATCCAGTCCACGCCCTTGCGCTTGCGCTTGGAAATCGCGTTTTCGATCACGTCATTGGTTTCTGCAGCGAAGCCGATCAGCAAGCCGGGGCGGCGCTTGTCGGCAGCGAGATTGGCAAGGATATCGGGGTTTTCCTCCAGCAGCAGAGCGGGCGGCGCGCTGCCGCGCTTCTTCATCTTCTGGTCTGCCACATCCCGTGTGCGCCAGTCGGAGACCGCAGCGACCATCACCGCCACATCGGCGGGCAAAGCTGCCCGGACCGCCTCGTTCATCTCGCGCGCGGATTCGACATCGATCCGGTCGACCCCCGGCGGCGTTTCCAGATGCACCGGACCGGCCACCAGCGTGACCTGCGCACCGGCAGCGGCGGCGGCGGCAGCGATGGCGAAGCCCTGCTTCCCGCTCGACCGGTTGGCGATGTAGCGCACGGGATCGATCGCCTCCCGCGTCGGACCGGCGGTGATCAGCACATGCTTGCCATAAAGCGGCCGGTGCTCCGGATTGGCATCGAAGGCAGGTTGCCCCGCCAGCGGATCGGCCTCCAGCGGTGTTTCCTCTACCAGAGGCTCCGGCTTCTGGCCGCCCGTGCCGGTGGCAACTTCGTGATTGATCGCATCGACATCGGTCGGCGGGGCGGACAGCGCCTTGCCCTTGCTGGCCAGCAGCGGCGCGGCCGGTGCAGGTGCCGTTTCAGGTGCAGGAGAGGTTGGATCGGTTTCAGCCTCTTCGAGCTCTGTTTCGCCCCAGTCGGCTTCGACCTCCGGCGGCTCCTCATCCTCTGGGATATCGCCTTCCGGTTCCTCCCACTGGGCGTCGATCTCTTCCTGAGAACGCCGCGCCGTGGTGCGCGGGATCAGCGACGAGAGCAATCCGCCCAGCCCGCCGCCTCGCGCTGTCTCCTCCACTTCATCCGCCGCAGCCGCACTGCCGCGGTTCGTCACCAGCAGCGATTCTTCACCCGGATCGATATCGAGTTGCCGGGCGATCTCGCGCCACACATCCACCGGTTCGGGCAGGCGCCCCGGGCCAAATTCACCGCACGCCATCGCGCCGGTGTCGGGCTCCATCACGGCTACGCCAGCCTCGCGCAGCCAGCCGATATTGCGCTGGGTCGCCTCATGCTCGAACATCCGAACATTCATTGCGGGCACGGCGAGCACCGGCTTGTCCGTCGCCAGGATCAGCGTGGTCGCCAAATCGTCGGCAATTCCGGCGCTCATCTTGGCCAGCATATTAGCGGTGGCCGGGCACACGACGACCAGATCGGCCTCGCGGCTCAACTGGATATGGCCCATCTCGACTTCGTTCTTGAGGTCCCAGAGCGTGGTGTGAACTTCATTCTCGCTCAGCGCCGCCAGCGCCATCGGGGTCACGAATTGTGCGCCGCCATCGGTCAGCACGCAGGTAACGTCGCCGCCATTCTTGCGGATCAGGCGCACCAGTTCGCACGACTTATAGGCCGCGATGCCTCCGCCAACGACCAGCAGAATGCGCGGGCCGGTATCGGTCCCAAGCGCGGTCATGGCTTCGCCGCCGCTGGCAAAATTGCAAGTTTGGCCACTACGCCATCCCCCATATGCTGTACCCGCGTCAGCCTAGCGGGGCTGCGCGTGCGGTGGAAGTCTTGGCTGGGGAATGGTTACGATTTGCCTAGCGCGCCGCCCCGACGGCCTGTAGCGTGGCGGCAAACACAATTGGGGGATCGCATGCGTTTGTTTCTTTCGGCTCTGCTGTTTGTAATGGGGCTGTTCTATCTATTCGTGGGCGCGGGCTTTATCGTGAACCCGGTAGCAGCGGGTGGTGACTTTGGCCTGATTGCAGACGGGAATTCCGGCCTGGCGACGATGCGCGCCGATATGACGGCGTTTTTCTATGTTGGCGGCGGCGCGATGATCTGGGGCGCATGGCAACGGCGCGGGGATCCCTTGCTGGTATCCGCCGCCCTATTTGGCATCGCGTTTATCGGGCGTTTTGTGAGCGTGTGGGCCGATGGCCGGTTTCAGTATTGGGCGGGCTTCATGCTGATCGAGCTGGTGACCGTGCTCGTCTGCCTGATTGGCTGGTGGGTGTTGCCCGTGCGCAAGCCAATCAGCGAAGCGATCCGCGAAGCGTAAAGCCGTCAGCCAATCCAGCCCAGCGCCAGCGCGCCCGCAACTGCGCCCGCTCCGATTGCTGCAGAGATTATGTAGCCCGCCCAGCTTCCGCCGGCGGACTTTTCGCGTGCGCGGCGTTCCCACATCAACTCGATTTCCGGCAGCGGTGCTGCTTCGGGCGCACCACCCTTGGCCGGGAAGCGGTCCTCCACGCGTCGCACAAGATCGGGCAGGCGCAGCAGGGTGCCGAGGTTTTCCTTCACCGCATCGGCCATCGCCGCTTCCGGTCCCAACTCGTCCCGGATCCAGCTGCGCACATAAGGCGCGCTGACGTCCCACATATTGATCTGCGGATTGAGCGAGGTCGCGATCCCCTCCACCATCACCATGGTTTTCTGCAGCAGCAGCAGATGCGGCTGGGTTTGCATGTCGAAATCGCGGGTGATCGCAAACAATCCGTCAAGCATCTGGCCGACCGATAGCTCGCTCACCGGCTTGCCCCTCATCGGCTCGCCCACCGCCCGCAAAGCGGTGGCAAACTCGCCGACATCGTGGTGGCTGGGCACATAGCCCGCCTCGAAATGAATCTCCGCCACGCGCCGGTAATTGCCCGTCGTCAGGCCGTAGAGAATTTCCGCCAGCCATTGCCGCGCGCGCCGGTCGATCCGGCCCATAATGCCGAAATCGATCGCCACGATGGTCCCATCCGCCTCCACGAACAGGTTCCCCTGATGCATGTCGGCATGAAAGAACCCGCCACTGATGGCCTGCGTCAGGAAGGCCAGCACCAGCCGCTCGGCCAGTTCGGCAGGGTCGTGCCCGGCGGCAATCAGATCGTCGCGGCGCGATATCTTTATGCCGTCGATCCATTCGATGGTCATCACCTTGCCATTGGTGCGATCCCAGTCGATCGTTGGCACCCGAAAGCCATCGAAGCCGTGCATAGCCTCGGCCAGTTCGCTGGCGCTGGCGGCCTCGCGCCGCAGATCGAGTTCCGAATTGGTCCAGCGTTTGAAATTGGCAATCGTCAGCGCGGGGCGCAGGCGGGCGGCCTCCCCGCCCATCGCCTCGACATGCGCGGCGGCCCATTCATAGGTCGCAATGTCGCGGGCGAACTTCTCGCGGATACCGGGCCGAAGCACTTTGAGCGCGACGTCGCGCCCGTCGCTGGTGACCGCGCGATGGACCTGCGCAATGGACGCCGCACCCACGGGATCGGGATCAACGCTGGCGAACAGCGTATCCAGCGGCTGCTCGAAGGTCGCGGCGACTGCGCTTTCAATTTGCTCGAACGCCACCGGCGGCAGATTGTCTTGCAGCGACAGCAGGTTCTGCGCCGCCTCGTCCCCCACCAGATCGGGCCGTGTGGCCAGCGATTGGCCCAGCTTGATCGCAGCAGGACCGATGGCGCGAAACGCCTCGGCATAATCGGGCGTCTTGGGCTGCATCGTGCCCAGCCGTGCCAGACGGGTCAGTCGGCGCACCGGATCCGGCGTGTTCGGATCGCTCTCGATTCCGCGCAACGCGCCATGCTTGGCGGCAGTCCGGCCCCATTTCAGGAGCCGCCAGATATGTGTTGCCGGTCTGGTCATTGCGTTTGCTCGCCTGACGGCTCGAGCGGTGCCAGCCCGCTCCCCCGCCCAGCCACCCGATCAGCATCGATAACGATATCGATTGGCCGGGCGAGGAAGCGTGCAGAACATAAGAGCCGCATCAAATCTTCCAGCCTGAGTGGATCGCCACGGCCCCGCCCAGGATCGGCTCCACCTTGGTCTGGGCAAAGCCAGCATCGCGGATCATCCGCTCGAACGTTTCCATCGGGGGGAAGCGGCGGATCGATTCGGCGAGATAGCGATAGCTGTCCTCGTCATCCGCGATCAGTCCGCCGATTTTGGGCATCAGCTTGTGCGAATAGGCGTCGTAGATTTCCTTGAAACCCGGCCACTGCGTGCTGTTAAATTCCATGCAGTAGAACCGCCCGCCATGTTTCAGCACGCGGTGCGCCTCTGCCAGAGCGCGATCGATATGGGTCACGTTACGGATGCCGAAGACGATGGTGTAAGCGTCGAACTGCTGGTCGATATAATCCAGCTCCTCGGCGTTCTGGCGGCTCCACACCAGTCCATCGATCCCGCGCTCCATCGCGCGTTCCACGCCCACATCCAGCATTTCCTGATTGATGTCGGCGACGGTAATTTCCGCGCCGCTGGGCACCATGCGAAAGGCAATGTCACCCGTGCCGCCCGCCATGTCCAAGATCGCCTCGCCAGCCTGGGGCTTCACCCGGCGCACGAAGCGGTCTTTCCATAGCCGGTGCATCCCACCCGACATGGCGTCGTTCATGATGTCGTACTTCGCCGCAACCTGTGAAAACAGCTCGCCCACACGTGCGGTTTTCTCTTCCGTGGCAATATCTTCATAGCCGAAGGAAGCGGTGCTCTTTGCAGGTTCTGTCATAGGGTCGCGCCTTAGGAGGAATTGCGGGGATGGCATAGTGGTCTTGCGCAGGGGGTGATAGGGGAACTCGTGCATCTTACTTGACGCGGCAAGAGGCCGGCGGTTCCAGCCCGCTCCCCCTCCCAGCCACCCGATCATGCCTCGGTACGGTATCGGGTGGCTGGGAGGGGGAGCGGGCCGGCACCGTCATACGGCGATCAAACCCTTGCCTCCGCGCCACATCTGAAGAGAAGCCGAGAAATATGCCTGAGCTCCCTGAAGTAGAGACAACGGTGCGCGGCCTTGCGCGGTTCCTTCAGGGGGAGCGGATTGTGCGCGTCGCGGTCAACCGGCCCGACATGCGCCGCCCCTTCCCACCCGATCTGGTGCAGGCGCTGACCGGTGCGCGCATCACGGCGCTGGGACGCCGGGCCAAATACGGCATGCTCCACACAGACCGCGACCGCACGATGATCTTCCATCTGGGGATGAGCGGGCGCTGGCGGATCGATCCCGAGGAACCGGACAAGCACGATCATCTGGTGCTGGAGACCGCCGACCACCAGTTTGCCCTGTGCGATCCGCGCCGGTTCGGCTGGGTCGATCTGGTCGATACGCCCGCGCTCGATCAATGGCCTTCTTTCGCCGCGATGGGTCCGGAACCGCTGGGCGATCTGCTGACCGCGCGGCATTTGCGAAGTGCTTTCAAGGATCGAAAACAATCGGTAAAGCTGATGCTGCTCGATCAGCGGATCGTTGCAGGGCTTGGCAATATCTATGTGTGCGAGGCGCTGTGGCGGGCCGGGATCAATCCGCGCAAGGCCGCCGGGCGGGTCTCTCTGAAGGCACTGGAGCGGCTGGTCCCCGAGATCCGCGGCGTATTGGAACAGTCGATTCGTGACGGGGGATCGTCTCTGCGCGACTACGCCCGGCCCGACGGCGAGCTGGGATATTTCGCCACGCGTTTCCATGTCTATGGCCGCGAGGACGAAGCCTGCCACCGCGAGGATGGCGGCGTGATCCGGCGCTTTGCCCAAGGCGGGCGCAGCACGTGGTATTGTCCGAGGTGTCAGAGGTAGGGGGATAATTCGAGCGAATCGCCCTGTGGCCCGCGCGTTTGTTTTCTCGCCTCACGGCGAGGGCGGTGCCAGCCCGACTCCCCCTCCCAACCACCCGATCATTCTCCGATACGGTGTCGGGTGGTTGGGAGGGGGAGCCGGGCTGGTGCCGAGGTCGACACGGATGTGTCGACCGCACCGACCGGGAGGTCGGCAAAAAAACCCGCACCAAACAAACATTGACGATTCGCCCCGCGCGACTTATGTGCCCCGCTTCACGGCGTTTCTGCGCCGCTTTTTCGTATACACGAGACAGTTTCATCGGGCCGACCAACCAGCGGCCAGACATCAAGGACGACCATGGCCAACACGCCGCAAGCCCGCAAACGTATCCGCCGCAACAATCGCCGCGCCGAAATCAACGGCGCGCGTATGAGCCGCATTCGCTCTTACCTGAAGCAGGTCGAAACCGCTCTGGAAAGCGGCGACGCGAAAGCAGCTGCGGAAGCTCTGCACACCGCCCAGCCCGAACTGGCTCGCGGCGTTGCACGCGGCGTGATGCACAAGAACACAGCCGCTCGCAAAATGAGCCGTCTGTCGAAGCGGGTCGCAGCGCTCTAACCGCCACCGACTTTGGTCGGTAACGTAGAAATACGAAGGGCCGCCGGCTTCCGCCTGGCGGCCCTTTTTGCGTCTATGACATGCGTGTGACAGCGCGCGGCACTCGAACCCTAGGATTTCCCGCGATTCGCGCCCCCTGCAAAGGGAATGTTGTTGGTAAACAGTCTGTTAAACGCACGCCTGCGGTGTTGCGGCGTGTCAATTTCTTTATTTCAGATTATTTACAGTTCTGCGCTTGCGACTCACGCCGCTACCCTCTTTAAAGGGGTCAGCGCTGGCACGGGACAGGCCGGCACTTACAAACGGAATGACGGGGGGGAACCCCGAAACACCTGTTTCGGGTCAAGGCGAAGCTTTGCCTGTCAATAAGACGAGAACAGCCGGAACGAAGGCGATTCCGGTAATGTAGAGGGTGTGCGCAGATGGCAAGTGGTAGCGGTAATGGTTCGGCACGCAGAAAAGGGGCCGAGCCGGAAGATCAGGATGCAGTAAACCTCGCCGCTGACTGGTCCGATATCAGTGCCGGTCTGCGCAAGGATCTGGGCCATCAGCTGTTCAGCCAGTGGATCAAGCCGATCCAGCTGGGCGGCATCGATGCCGAAACCGGCGTGCTCGATCTCTACATGCCTACCGAATTCAGCGCGAATTGGGTGAAGGACCGCTTTGCCGACCGGCTGACGCTGGCGTGGAAGATTGCCCGCAGCGAAATCCGCAGCGTGAATATTCAGGTCCATCCGGGCCGTCGCAAGCTGGCCGACCTGCCGCTGGGCGATGGTCGCCGTCCGGCCAATGACGGGATGGATATCGGCTCCATGCTGGCAGGTGCCGGCACCACGATCGGCGATGCGGGCTTTACCAGTTCGGTCGGGCTTGACCCGTCGCTGACACTGGCTGCTTTCATCACTGGCGAAACCAACATTCTGGGCTTCAACGCCGCGCAGCGCATGGCCGCGACGGAGACCCCTCAGTTCAGCCCGCTTTATCTGAAGGCAGCGACCGGTCAGGGCAAAACGCATTTGCTGCACGCCATCGGCCACCAATATCTGGCCACTCACCCCCGCGCGCGGATTTTCTACTGCAGCGCGGAGCGGTTCATGGTCGAATTCGTGCAGGCGCTGAAATCGAACCAGACCATCGAGTTCAAGGCCCGCCTGCGCAGTTTCGACCTCCTGCTGGTCGACGATATCCAGTTCATCATCGGCAAGGCCAGCGCTCAGGAAGAGCTGCTCTACACCATCGATGCGCTGCTGGCCGAGGGCAAGAGGATCGTCTTTGCCGCCGACCGCGCACCGCAGGCACTGGACGGCGTAGAGCCGCGCCTGCTCAGCCGTCTGTCGATGGGTCTGGTCGCGGATATCGCGCCCGCCGATATCGAGCTGCGCAAGAAGATCCTCGAAAGCAAGCTGACACGCTTTGCACCGCTGGCCGTGCCGGAGGACGTAATCGACTTCCTCGCCCGCACCATCACCCGCAATGTCCGCGAGCTGGTCGGCGGCCTCAATAAGCTGATCGCCTATGCCCAGCTGACCGGCCAGGTCGTCTCGCTGCAACTGGCAGAAGAACAGCTGACCGATATCCTGTCGGCCAATCGCCGCCGGATCACCATCGACGAAATCCAGCGCACGGTGTGCCAGTTCTACCGCATCGACCGCAGCGAAATGAGCAGCAAACGCCGCGCCCGCGCGGTGGTGCGCCCGCGGCAGGTGGCGATGTATCTCTCCAAATGCCTGACCCCGCGCAGCTACCCCGAAATCGGCCGCAAATTCGGCGGACGCGATCACTCGACGGTGATCCATGCGGTGCGCCTGATCGAAGACCTGCGCCAGCGCGATGCCGACATGGACGGCGATGTGAGGAGCCTGCTGCGGCAACTCGAAAGCTGAGAGGTTTTTGTTTTGCGAACCGGCATTCGCGTGGTCGTCCTCGCTAGGTGCGACTGAACGAACCCTGCAAGGCTAGCACTAGTCTCGGCGCCCTCGGGCGACGACAGCGCGCGACCGCGCGCCGGCCGGTAGGCCGGAAGCCTGAGGGAGCGCATGCGACCGCCGGCGCTTGAGGCTAAACAAACAATCGACACCATTCCCACAGGCTCTAAACAGCTTCTCCATGACCCTTTCCCCGGCCCGCACCGAGCGTTTCGCCCGCCATATCGTCCTGCCTGAAATCGGCGGCGCAGGTCAGGCGGCGCTGGCCGAGGCGCATGTGGTGCTGGCGGGTCTTGGCGGGATCGGTGCGCCGTTGCTGCAATATCTGGCAGGCGCTGGCGTGGGGCAGCTTACCCTGCTCGATGATGGCGATGTCGAGGCGAGCAATCTCCAGCGCCAGACGATCTACACCGAGCGCGATATCGGCCATGGCAAAGCGGTGTCAGCACGCCGCTGGGTGGCCAATTTCGACAAGGCGCTGGACGTGCGGATCGAGGATGCGCGGATCGATAGCGGCAATGCGCGCGAACTGGTCGGCGGCGCGGACTTGGTGATCGACGGGACCGACAATTTCGCCACGCGGCTGGCGATTTCCGATGCCTGCGTCGCGGTGGGCGTGCCGCTGCTGTCAGCCGCCGTGGGCCGCTTTCAGGGGCAGGTCGGCGCCTTTGCCGGGCACCTGCCCGATCAGCCCTGCTACCGCTGCTTCGTCGGCGATGCCTTCGACGCCGAAGACTGCGACACCTGCGCCGAGGACGGCATTTTGGGCGCAATGGTCGGCTGGACCGGCAGCTTCGCCGCAATGCAAGCGGTGCGCGTGCTGCTGGATGGCAAGGCGGCGTTCGGAGACCCGCAATGGGGCAAGCTGCACCTCATGGATGGCCTGAAGCCGGGAATGCGGACGCTGACTATTGGGAAGGATGCGGCCTGCAATGGCTGCAGTTTATCCTAAGATTTCTGCCACCCACTCCGGCACCAGCTCCCCTGCCTTGCCGTGGCGCGATTCGTCGAACCAGTGCGAGCCCTCGCTAGGTTCCAGATTGAGCTCCAGCGTCTGCGCGCCGTGCCCCTTGGCCTCCTGCACAAAGCCTGCTGCCGGATAGACTGCGCCTGAGGTGCCGATGGACACGAACAGGTCGCACGACGCCAGTGCGCGGTAAATACGGTCCATCTGGTAAGGCATTTCACCGAACCACACGACATCGGGGCGCAGCGCTTTCACCTTGCAAGCCGGGCATGGTGGCCCCTCGATCAGCGTGCCGGTCCACGGATGGCGCGCCTCGCATATGGCACACAGCGCGCTCAGCAGCTCGCCATGCATATGCAGCGGGGACGCCCCTGCCCGCTCATGCAAATCATCGACATTCTGGGTGACCAGCAACAGCGCACCGGAAAACTCCCGCTCCAGACGGGCCAGCGCGTGATGGGCTGCATTGGGCTCCACAGTCTGCACCGCCGCGCGGCGTATATCGTAAAAGCGCTGCACCAGCTCCGGATCGCGGGCGAAGCCTTCGGGTGTGGCGACATCCTCCACCCGGTGCTGCTCCCACAGGCCACCGGCATCAAGGAATGTGTCGATACCGCTTTCGGCGGAAATGCCTGCGCCTGTCAGGATGACGATATTCTCGATGCTTCGGGACAAACCCCCACCTCCGTTCGCCCTGAGCTTGTCGAAGGGCTGTTCTTTCTTCTAGCGCAGGGATGAAGGAAGTGCAGGGCTTCGACAAGCTCAGCCCGAACGGGGAAGTGACGTGGCACGTATCGGTATCATCGGCAGCGAAGGGCGCATGGGGCAGGCGATTGCCGACGTGCTAGGGTCTTCGGAGGAACATTCCCACGCGGGCGGGTTGGATGCCCATGACCAAGGGGGCGGCGATGTCGCGGCGTTGGCGGACCGGAGCGATGCGCTGGTCGATTTCTCCGCCCCCGCCGCGCTGGAGGGCAATCTGCACGCCGCCATCGGAGCGGGCATCCCCATTCTGATCGGCACCACCGGGCTGAGAGCGGCGCACTTCACCGCAATCGACAACGCCGCCCGCGCAGTGCCGGTTTTGCAGACGGGAAACACATCACTGGGCGTCACACTGCTGGCACATCTGGTGCAGGAGGCGGCGGCAAGGCTTGGCCCCGATTGGGATATCGAGATTGTCGAGATGCACCACCGGATGAAAGTCGATGCGCCCAGCGGCACGGCGAAGCTGCTGGGCGAGGCGGCCGCGACGGGGCGCGGGATCGCACTGGCGGACCACACCGACAGCGGGCGCGATGGAAACACCGGCGCGCGCCCTACAGGAGCGATCGGTTTTGCTGCCCTGCGCGGCGGAACGGTGGCGGGCGACCACTCGGTTATTTTGGCGGGCGAGCAAGAGCGCATCACCCTGTCGCATCTGGCCGAGAACCGCAGCATCTTCGCCCGCGGTGCCGTTCGCGGAGCCGCATGGCTCGTCGGACGAGAACCGGGGCGCTATTCGATGAACGATGTGCTCGGTATTGGCTGAAAACGGTCCAAAGGTATAACTATATGGCAATAACATTCGACCCGCAGGCCGCGACGCGCGACCTTATCGACGGGCTGGGCGCGGAAGCGCTGGCAAAGTCCGAAGCGTACACGACCGGCAATCACTGGTTGCTGCTTTGGGGCATCATGGTCTCTGCCGCGATCGCGTGGCTGGTGATCAGAAGCGGCGTGTTGGATAAAGTTTTCGCCAAGCTGGAATCGCGCGCACGCTGGCTGCGCACCTTGGCGGTGGCGGCGACCTATCTGGTGGTCAGCGCGCTGATTTCGCTGCCGTGGTCGATCTACACCGACTGGTACCGCGAAACCCAATATGACCGGACGAGCCAGCCGCTCGGCGACTATCTGGCGCAAGGTGGGATCGGCATGGTCATTTCCACCATCATCGGCGCGCTGTTCCTGCTCGCGCTGTACGCCCTGATCCGCCGCACGGCGCGGTTGTGGTGGGCGTGGAGCGGCGCGCTGGTGGTCGGCTTCCTCGCCTTTGTCCTGCTGCTCTCGCCCATAGTGATCGAGCCGCTGTTCAATGACTTCCAGCCCATTCCCGAAGGCGAAGTGCGGGATGCGGTGCTCGCGATGGCGGACGAAGCGGACATCCCTGAGGACCGCATCTTCGTGTTTGACGGTTCGCGCCAGTCCAACAATTTCACCGCCAACGTCTCCGGCATCGGCGGCAGCGCGCGAATCGCCATAAGTGACGTGGCGCTGGGCGAGGCTTCGCTGGACGAGGTTAAGGCGGTGACCGGGCACGAGATCGGGCATTATGTGCTGGGCCATGTCTGGCGCTCGGTTCTGGTGCTGAGCGGCACGGCAATCCTGGTGCTTTTCCTGACAGCAAAACTCTATCCCGCCGCCGCGCGCCTTTTCGATAGCAAAGCACCGATTGACGACATTCGCGGCCTGCCGGTGCTGGCCTTCGTTGCGGGCGCACTGGCGACGCTGGCCAGCCCGATCACCAACACGCTGACCCGTGTGGGAGAGGCGGAGGCCGATGCCTATTCGCTGGAAACCGTAGGCCTGCCCGACGCGCTGGCAGGCGCGCTGATCAAGACGGCGGAATACCGCTACCCCCGCCCAGGCGCGCTGGAGGAAATGATCTTCTACACGCACCCGTCGGTCGAGAACCGCATTCTGCGGGCGATGGAGTGGAAGGCGGCAAACCTTCAAGAGGCCGGCCCCTCCGCCCCTGCCGAATGACAAAAGACCAGATCTTTGAGTTTTTCCGGCGGCTGGCGGAGGACAATCCCGAGCCGGAGACCGAGCTGGAATATGGCAATGCCTACCAGCTGGTGGTGGCGGTTGCGCTGTCGGCGCAGGCGACCGATGTCGGGGTCAACAAGGCGACCCGTGCGCTGTTCGAGAAAGTCACGACGCCGCAGCAGATGCTCGATCTGGGCGAGGACGGACTGAAGGAGCACATCAAGACCATCGGCCTGTTCAACTCCAAGGCCAAGAACGTCATCCTGCTCAGCCAGCTGCTGGTGGACGAATATGGCGGCGAGGTGCCGGACACGCGCGATGATCTGGTGCGCCTGCCCGGTGTCGGTCGCAAGACCGCCAATGTCGTGCTCAATTGCTGGTTCAAACAGGAGACCTTCGCGGTCGACACACACATCCTGCGGGTCGGCAATCGCACCGGTCTGGCAAAGGGCAAGACACCGGAAAGCGTCGAGGCGAAGCTGGAAAAGCGCGTGCCCCAGCCCTTCCGCCTGCATGCCCATCACTGGCTGATCCTGCATGGCCGCTATGTCTGCAAGGCCCGCACGCCGGAGTGCTGGCGCTGCGGGCTGGTGGATCTGTGCAGCTTCCGGAAAAAGGTAACGGAACCGCGCGGGCCAGCGAAGAGTTTGAAAAAGGCAGGCTGAACCGCCGCATTATGGTATGCTGCGCCCCTGCATCACAGGAGGTCGCGCACTATGTCATCCCCAATGTCGCACAAGTCCCGCTCCATTCTTCGCCCGCTCGTCCCGCTGGCCGCGCTGCCGCTGGTTGCGGCCTGTGCGGCTTATGAGGAAGATACCGATTTCGTCAGCGACGCCCCGGCAGCGCGCGTGGTGGGCGAGCCGGTCAGCTGCCTCAACCACAGCCGCATCCGCTCAACCCGCGTGCATGATGACCGGACCATCGATTTCGTGCTGACCGGCGGCGACATCTACCGCAACACGCTGCCCCGCCGCTGCCCACGACTGGGCTTCGAGGAAGCAATTTCCTACGACGTGCGCGGCGGCCAGTTGTGCAGCCCGGACATCATCTACGTGCTCGACCGCATCGGCGGCGGAGTGCAACGCGGCGCAGGCTGCGGACTGGGCGAATTCGTGCCGGTGGAACTGGTGGAGGACGATGAGGGCTGAGCGGCGAGCGCAAGCCCACCCTGCCAAGACAAGGGCCCATCCGGCTTCGTCCGCTGGATCATGCGCCAGCAGGCATTTAGCGCTTAGCGGCGCAAACATTGCGGCGTGATCCGGTGAGCTTGGGCAGGATTCCAATCAATCCAGCTGGTTGGCGATCAATCCAACGGCTTGAAATACCGCGCCACAGGCCATTGCTGGTAGCCCATGGATTCATAAGTTTTTCGAGCTGGCGCATGGCCTTCATCGCCGATCGTCTCGACCATCATCATTGACATGCCGCGCTCCTGCACGACCGCTTCCGAGTGGTCGATCAGTGCGCGTGCAACTCCTGCGCGCTGCGCACCGGGCGAAACGGCGATGATGTGGATTTCACCCATCGAATCTTCGGCGTGAATGCGAATCCCGACGAAACCGGCGACTCTGCCATGTGACGTGGCGACCCAAAACAGGTCAGCCTCCGTTTCGAGCAAAGCCGATACGTCCGATTTCTGGCGCGGCATCCACCCATTGGGAAAAAAGGCACGAAGTACAAACTGTGGAAGCTGTGTTTCGCTTTGCGCAAAGACAGGCCCCCAAGCCTCCTCGGTTATGTGTAACAGAGCGTCGCGGTGCTCCGCGCCGTAAGGGACGATCTCTAACTCCGACATACTCTAAACATCATCCGCGCTGATCATTTCCTCGCGGTCGATTTCGCCCACCATCACCGCCACGGTGGTCGCAATCGCGGCGTCTCCGCTGACATTGGTGGTGGTGCGCATCATGTCCATGATCCGGTCCACGCCCGCGACGAAGGCAATCGTTTCCAGCGGCACGCCGACAGCGCCGAACACCAGCGCCATCATGATCAGCCCTGCGCCGGGAATGCCCGCCGCGCCGATGGCCGCCAGCGTGGCGAGGATCGAGATCAGGAAGTAGTCGCCCCACGTCAGGTCGACCCCGAAGATCTGCGCGCCGAACAGGGTTGCGAGGCCCAGATACATCGCCGTGCCGTTCATATTGATCGTCGCGCCCAGTGACACGACGAAGCTGGAGACGGACGGGCTGACACCCAGATTGCGCTGGGTGCAGCGCAGCGTCACGGGCAGCGTCGCGTTGGAACTAGCGGTCGAATAGCTGACCGCCATGGCGTCCACGATCCCGCGGAAGAAATGCCGAACCGGTAGCTTCGCGACGAATTTGATCAGCGAGGAATACATCACGAAGATGATCAGAAGGCAGCCGAGATAATTCAGGCCCACCAGCTGGGCGAGGCTGACCAGCGCATCCAGCCCCAGCGTGCCCGCCACCCATGCCATCAGCGCGAAGACTCCGAAGGGGGTCAATTCCATCACGATCAGCGTCACCTTCTGCATGATGATCGCGCCGCTATCGAAGATTTTCTTGACCGGCTCGCCGTCCTTCTCCGCCATCAATATGCCGATCCCGATCAGCAGGGCGAAGACGATCAGCGGCAGAACCTGCGCATCGGCCATCACCTGCACCGGGCTTTCGGGAATGATCGAGAGGATCATATCCACGGCGGTGGTTTCGTTGGGCTCGGGCGTTTCGCCCTTGCTGATCGCGCTGACATCCACGCCTGCGCCGGGGGCGAAGATCGTCCCCATGGTCAGGCCCATCCACACCGCAATCTGGCCGGTAATGACGAACAGCAGCATGGCTCGCCCGCCGACCGCGCCCAGCTTGCGCAAATCGCCAATCGCGGCGACGCCGGCCACCAGGCTGAAGAAGATCAGCGGGACGACCAGCATCTTGATCGACTTGATGAAGAAGTCGCCGATCCACTTGATACTTTCCGCCTCCGGCCCCCAGGCCCAGCCGGTCAGGATGCCGAGGATGAGCGCGGTGACAACCCGCTGCCACAGCGGAATTTCAAACCAAGTGCGAAGCATGCAAAGGACCCCCGAAAAACTTTGGTGTCAGGCTAAGGACATCGGGACAGCAAGGGAAGCGCAAAGCGAGCGGGGCCACGCATTGCCCCCGTTCATCGTCACCCCGCCAGCGCCGCCTCGGCGATGCGCCGGTAAATCCGCGCCAGCACGTCGAGATCGGCCACCGCGACCGCTTCGTCGGTCTTGTGCATGGTCGCGTTGACCAACCCGAACTCGATCACCGGGCATACGGCTCGCAGGAACCGTGCATCGGAAGTGCCGCCGGTGGTGGAGGCTTCGGGTGCGGTGCCGGTTTCCGCCTCCACTGCCGCGGCAATGATGTCCGAGAATTCGCCGGGCGGCGTCAGGAAGGGTTCGCCGGAGATGATCGGCTTGGCAACGCCCCCGTGTTTCTCGGCAATCGCTCCGACCTTTTCCGAAAGCGATGCGCCCGAATGCTGGTCGTTGAAGCGGATGGAAATGCGCGCCTCGGCCTTCGCGGGGATCACATTGTGGGCGACATTACCCACTTCCAGATCGGTGATCTCCAGATTGCTCGGCTGGAACCAGTCGGTGCCCTCGTCCAGCACCAGCGCATCCAGCTCGGCCAGCATCGCCACCAGCTTGGGGATCGGATTGTCGGCCAGATGCGGATAAGCGACGTGGCCCTGGCTGCCCTCGACCTCCAGCCAGATATTGACCGAGCCGCGCCGACCGATCTTCATCATATCGCCCAGCCGGTTCACGCTGGTCGGCTCGCCGACAAGGCACAAATCGGGCTGCTCGCCCACCTCGCGCATGTAGTCGATCAGGGCGCGGGTGCCGTGCAGCGCGGGGCCTTCCTCGTCGCCTGTGATGATGAAACTGATCGTGCCAGCCTCGGCGGGGACATCGGCCACGGCGGCGACCATGCAGGCGATAGAGCCCTTCATGTCGACCGCGCCGCGCCCGTAAAGCAGATCACCCCGAACTTCAGGCGCGAACGCCTCGCTGGCCCAGCCGGAACCGGGCGGCACCACATCCAGATGCCCGGCAAAACTGAAATGCTTCGATCCGTCCGGCCCGCGCCGCAAAGCAAACAGGTTCTCGACCGGAGCCTCCGGCGTGCCCTCCGCCCCCTGCCCTCGCGTAAAGCGATGCACAGCAAAGCCCAGTGGCTCCAGCATGGCCTGCATTTCATCGAACACGCTGCCAGTGGCCGGGGTGACACTGGGCGCGGCCATCAGGCGCTTGGCAAGGTTGAGTGCTTGGGACATATTTGCCTCGCTATCAGGAGGCTGCGATCATGCCAAAGATCGATTTGAACGAAATCGAAAAAACCAACGCGACCGGCTATCCGCCGCCCTTCGATGCCGATGTGGCCGGGCGGTGGTATCGCCGTCTTGCGCCTGCCGCTGGCTTGTCGCTGATGGGCGCTAGCCATGTGACGCTGGAGCCCGGCGCATACTCTTCACAGCGACATTGGCACCGGGGGCAGGACGAACTGGTGGTGATGCTGTCGGGTGAGGCCGTGCTGATCGACGATGGCGGCGAAACACCGGTCGGCCCCGGCGATGTGCTGGCCTTTCCGGCGGGAGAGGCAAACGGCCACCGGCTGCACAACCGGTCGGACGAACAATGCGTTTACGTGGCCATCAGCGCTGGTCCGCGCGAGGGGGATTCGGGCGAGTATCCCGATATCGATATGGTGTTCGACGCAGACGGATACGCCCGCAAGGACGGCACGCGTTATGACGCGGAGCGGATACCCTAGCGGCGCTCCGGCTGCGGCAGAGGCCCCGGGGCGAACGCCTCGTCCAGCAAGCGCGCGATGCGCAGGCCTGCCTGTGTCACCCGGCGCTCGGCGATGGGGATGGAGGCGGCGATGTCGTCCTGCGTCAAAGCGGTTTCATCGGGCAGATCGCCTTCGCACGGGTCGCAGCCGAAGGCTCTCGGGTAAATGAACTCCCGCGCAATCTGCCAGCTTTCGCGGCCCCAGTCAGCGGGACCGCCGCCTCCCAGCTCGGCCCGTTCCGCAGCAGAATAGCGTCGGACCAGCGCCGGTCGCGCGGCGGTGATCGCACGTTCGGCCAGCGGTCCGTCCCAGATCCAATGCAGGTTCATGCCGGGCACGATGCCATAGGACGCTGTGCGGTCATTCCCGCCCCGGTCGCCCAAATCGCCGGAATGCAGCGGCATGTGAATATCGCCCGCAAAATGCACCATGAAGGCCAGCGCCTCCAGCCGCACATTCGCAGGCAGGCTCTCATCGGCCAGAATACGGTGATTGCGGCTAATCTGGGCGCTGACGCATGATCCGCCGCCGCAGTTCTTGCGCGCGTCATATTCTTCGGTGATCGGCTCGGTCTGGTAATGCCACGCGGCGGTGTAGCCCCAGCGCCAGTAATCGCGCCGCACGCAATCCGGCCAGACGCTCGCCTCGGTGATAGTGGACAGCGCGCAGTCGGGCGTGCCCAGCAGCGCCTCTGCAGCGAACAGGCGGTTCATCGCCCGGCGGCTTTCCGGCGAAATATTGGCCAGCGCAATTTCGCCCGTCACGCCGTGCGCGTAAAAGCCCCACGCCTGCGCGGGGGCGGCCTGCACCAGCGCCACCAGAGCTCCACAGGCGCCCGCGAAAGTTGCGGCTATTCGGCGGCGATGCTGTCGTATTGTTCCAGCACCCATTCTTCGTCCTCCGCCGCTGCGATCCATTCGGCCAGCCATTCGTGTTCCCACACCGCTTGCATATATCCTTCGGCAAAACCGGGGACCTGAAAACCGTAAGTGAGGAAGCGGCTGACAACCGGCGCATAGAACACGTCCGCTGCACCGAATGTGCCGAACAGGAACGGCCCGCCAGCACCAAAGCGCGCCCGCGCCTCGGCCCACAGGCCCAGAATACGCACGACATCCTGCCGCGTCGCCTCGCTGATCTGCGCGCCCTGAAACCGCTTGCGGACGTTCATCGGGCATTCGCTGCGCAGCGAGACGTAGCTGGAATGCATTTCCGCCACCATCGCCCGGGCCATGCCGCGCGCGGTGTCATCCTTGGGCCAGAAGCGGTCGCGCCCGACCTTGTCGGCGAGATATTCCATGATCGCGAGACTGTCCCACACGACGGTTTCCTCGTCCCACAGGATCGGCACCTTGCCGTGGCTGGGCGACAGGCCGCTATCGTCCTGCTTGGCCTGCTCCCACTGCTCGCCGAACAGCGGAACGAGGATTTCCTCGAACGACAGGCCCGATTGCTTGGCCGCCAGCCATGCGCGCAGGCTCCAGCTGGAATAGTTCTTGTTGCCGATGATGAGTTTCATGCGTCGTTCCACCTTACGCCAGTTGCGGCAGGAGCTAGCCGTTCAGCAATTTCCTGTCGAGCCTGAATGGATCAACCGTTCAGCGCATCCGCCACCACGGCGGCGCGCAGGGCGGCGATGCCCATGCCTTTTTCCGCGCTGGTGACGTGCATTTCGGGATAGGCCGCCGGGTGCTTGCGTGCTTCCTCGGCCACTTTGGCGGCAACCGCGTCCAGCGCGCTGGCCTTGATCTTGTCTGCCTTGGTCAGGACGATCCGGTAACCGACAGCGGCCTCGTCGAGCATTTTCATCATGTCGCGGTCGACATCTTTCAGTCCGTGACGGCTGTCGACCAGCACCAGCGTGCGGGCCAGCACGGGCCGCCCGCGCAGGAACGTGCGGACCAGCTTCTTCCATTTCTCGACCACGGCCACCGGCGCCTTGGCAAAGCCGTAGCCGGGCATATCGACGAGCCGGAATTGCAGCGGATCACCCACTTCAAAGAAGTTGAGCTCCTGCGTCCGGCCCGGTGTGACCGAGGCCCGGGCAATGGATTTGCGTCCCGTCAGCGCATTGAGAAGCGAGCTCTTGCCGACATTGCTGCGCCCGCAAAAAGCGATTTCGGGCACGGTCGGCTCGGGCAGAAATTTGAGCTGAGGGGCGGACAGGAGGAAATCCACCCGGCCCGAAAACAGCTTGGCGGCGGCAATTTCTTCGGGCGTCTCGGGCGAGCCGATCACGCGCCCTTCTCTTCGGCTTCCTTCGCCTTCGCCTTGTCGCGTTCCTTCTCCATCCGCTCCTTCTCTGCCGCCGCCTTCAGCTGCGGATGCTTGGAGTAGAGATATTTCTGCTGCGCCAGCGTCAGGATGTTGGAGGTGTTCCAGTAGATCAGCAGACCGGCGGCGAACGGGGCCATCACGAACATCAGCACCCAAGGCATGATGTTGAAGATCTGCCGCTGCACCGGATCGGTCACCGGGTTCATCTGGAAGGTCAGCCACATGGTGAAGCCGAGCAGCACCGCGAGCACCCCGATGCCGAGGAAGCTGGGCGGCGTGAACGGCAACAGGCCGAACAGGTTCAGGATCATCGCCGGATCGGGCGCGCTGAGGTCCTTGATCCACAGCGCAAAGGGCTGGTGACGCATTTCAATCGCCAGAATCAGCACCTTGTAGAGCGCGAAGAACACCGGAATCTGCAGCAGCATGGGCAGACAACCGGCCAGCGGATTGACGCCCTCGTCCTTGAACAGCTTGCTCATCTCCTGCTGCTGTTTCGGCTTGTCGTCCTTGTAGCGGTCCTGAATGACTTTCATTTTGGGCTGGATGGCCTTCATCGCGGCCATGCTGGCAAAGCCCTTTTGCGCGATGGGGAACATCAGGCCGCGGACGATCACGGTCAGCAGGATGATCGCCACACCGAAATTGCCGACCAGTTCAAAGATGCTCCGCAGCAACCACAGCAGCGGTTTCTCGAACCAGCGGAACCAGCCCCAGTCGATGGCGAGGCCGAATTTCTCGATACCGGTGTCTTCGTAGGTATCGAGCAGCTGGCTTTCCTTCGCGCCGGCAAACAGCTGCGTCGTGCGGGTGACCTGACGCCCTGCACCGATGGTGGCGGGCTGGTAGATCACGTCGGCACGGAACACGCTGTCGCTCATCGCGCGGAAGGCGGATTGCGGATCGGAGCCTGCCTGCGGGACCAGCGCGCTGAGCCAGTAAATGTCGGAGAAGCCAATCCAGTGCGTGCGGCCGCCTTCGGGATTGGCGACGCCTTCTTCTGCCAGATCATCGTAGTCGGGGCCGTATTCGGCGCTGTCACCAAACGCGCCCATCGGGCCGGAATGGGCGAGCCATGTGTCGAGGCTGGCCCCGGCATTGGTCCGCGTGACCGTCGCAAAGGGCCGCGCCACAATCGGGCCGCTGCCGGTATTGGCCGCCGTCTGCTCGGCGACGATCATGTAATTCTCGTCGATCGACAGCTTGATGCGGAATTGCTGCCCTTCGCCATTGTCATAGGCGAGGGTGATCGGTGTCTGCGGGGTCAGCGCCTCGCCATCGGCCCGCCACACGGTTTTGGCATCGGGCAGAGCCGCGCCTTCACCCACCCAGCCGAACTGGGCGAAATGCTGCCCTGCGGTCCCTTGCGGGGCGAACAGCTGCACCGGGCCGCTATCCTCGTCCACCGTCGCGCGGTGGTCCTTCAGCTCGATATCGTCGATTCGCGCGCCGACCAGATTGATGGAGCCTTCGACGCGCGGTGCGTCAATCCGCACACGCTGCTCGCTGGCCAGTGCCTCCGCCAGATCGACCGGACCGGCGGGCGCTGCCGCTCCGCCATCGATGGCTTCCGCGCCGGGAGCAGTGGCTGTCGGTGCAGCCGCGTCAGGCTCGACCGCCTCTACCGGGGTTTCCGGCTGCGGATACAGATATTTGACGCCCGCATCCCACCCGATCAGCAGGACCGCGCACAGCACGACGGCGAAAAGCAAATTGCGATTGTTATCCAAGGGAAGTGTGTCCGTCTTGCGCTTGTAGGATGCGTGCCAGAATGATGTGTCGCGGGGCGTCAGGGCACAGGGTCATAGCCGTGCCCGCCCCACGGGTGGCAGCGCATTATACGCTTGAGCGCCATCCATCCACCCCTGAGTGCACCATGCTTCTCCAGCGCCTCTATCGCAAAGGCGCTGCAGCTGGGCTGATAACGGCATGATGGCGGCAAAATCCGGCTGGGGCCAAGCTGCCAGCCGCGCGCGATGAGGATAAGGGCACGCTTCATTTTCGAGGCCTCTTGCCAGGCCGTCCGCGACCTCTGCGCGGGTCGCCCTTGCCGTTGCGGGCGCGCTCCAATGCTGCACTGAGCTCGCTTCGCAAGGCTGTAAAATCCCGCTCGATCCCCTGATCGCGGCCAATCAGCACATGATCGTGATCGGCCAGACCTTCGGCAGGCAAGGCATCGCGCAGCAATTCACGGAACCGCCGCTTCATCCGGTTGCGCACCACCGCATTGCCGACCTTCTTGGTGATCGTAATCCCGAATCGCTTGCCAGCGCCCTTGTTTGGGTGGGCGAGCAGCACAAAGCCGGGCCGCGCGACACGCAAACCGCGATTCGCCGCGAGAAAGTCTGCACGCTTGCGCATGGTGGAGAGGGGCTGGGTGGAAAGTGGCTGGGTGGCGGTTTCGGTCACGGAGGCTGTGTAGCGGAGTCTTTTGTTTTGCGCACGCCCATCCGGGCGCGCGTCCTCGGTGCTGTTTCGACCTTTCAGGTCGAGCACCTGCGGGGCGGCCGCGTGGCCTTGCGGTCCGCTGGTCGCGGACCGAGCTCCGCAGAAACGCTAATGGCTTGGAATGATTCGGAACCGACAGGTTCCGCAAGGGCGACCGCCCGCCGCCGCTAATGCGGCGAAGCAAGGGGTGCGGATGCACCCCGCCCGCAGGGCCTCAAACAAGAAACACAACGGGCTCCCCTAGGGAGCCCGCATAGGCCGACTGGCCACCCGCTCATCCTGAGCCTGTCGAAGGGCCGCAGCGACGCGACCTTCAGGTCGCATGAGCGAGGATACCGCACCCCGGATGGGGTGCGAGACAATTAAGCAGAAAGCTTCTTACGGCCGCGACGACGGCGGGCGCGGAGGACCTTGCGGCCACCGACGGTTGCCTTGCGCGCAAAAAAGCCATGGCGGCGGGCGCGAACGAGATTGCTGGGCTGGAATGTCCGCTTCATGGCGAAGTCCTTAGATTGAATGTCTTGCGGTGCCTGAACCGAATCAGTGCGCCAATAAAAAGGGCCGCCCTGCACAGGCGACCGCCGTATTGAACCGCGCGATTAGAAGCTGACGCCGTCGAAGTCAAGATAAGCCAGCTTGGGCGCAGCGACCGAAACCGCGTCTTCCGCTGCCGGTGCATCCTGCCCGATCCAGCTGCGCATATCCTGCGCACTCAGCCACAGCGCGGTATCATGCGGCACGGAATTGGTCATGTCGTAAAACGCCCGCGCGTCTTCGGCGCTGAAGCCCATTTCCTGATAGAAGCCGACATATTCGCCGTGGATCGGAGCGTCGGCGGCGTAATCGTCTGCCTGCTGGCCCAGATCATCGATCCAGCTGTGCACCGCGAAGCGTGCGCCGTCATCCAGCGTGCGTTCCTTACCCGAAAGGAACAGTTCCACCGCGCCGGAGCGAACCGAGCCATTATCCGGAACATGCGTGGTCAGGCCCGCCTCGCGGATCATCCGGCCCACTTCCAGATTGGCGACATCGTCTTCGGTGCCCGGGCATTCGATCAGTTCGAGCGTCTTCAGGCCGGGATAATCGCGCAGCATGCGGGCGAAATTGTCGGGGCTGGCCGCCGTGGTCGTGCCGACCAAAGCCGCCGTGCCATCGTCCAGCACGCGGAACGAACCGTAGCTGGCAACAGCCGGGCGCATGGCGGGCGCAGCGTGGAACGGGGTGGCGCGGCTGGCGCCGACTTCGACCCATTCCTCGATGATGACGGTTTCGACGATGACATATTGCTGCGCAGCGGCAGGGGCGCCGAAACATGCGAAAATCGCCAGAAGAAGGGGCATAAGCCGTTGCATGCAAAGCGGAATGCCGCACCGGTATTGCACAATACCCAATGATAATGGTTGCCGGGCGCGTAACCATAGTGTCCTAAGGGGGCTCGATCGCGCAGCGGCGGGCTTTGCCGGGAGGCAGCGGCCCGTCGCCATGAAGCATGGGGATTGCCCGCGTGGTCGCATTGGTCAGAACGGTTGCCTATCTCGGGCTGGAGGCCCGCGAGGTCGAGGTGCAGTGCCAGGTCGCGCCCGGCCTGCCGCGCTTTTCCGTTGTTGGCCTGCCGGACAAGGCGGTGGGCGAAAGCCGCGAGCGGGTGCAGGCGGCGCTCGCCGCGATGGGGCTGGCGCTGCCGCCCAAGCGGATTACCGTGAACCTCTCCCCCGCCGATCTGCCCAAGGAGGGCAGCCATTACGACTTGCCGATTGCGCTGGCCCTGCTGGCCGCGATGGGCGTGACCGATGCCGAGCAATTGGGGGACTATGTCGCAGTGGGCGAGCTGGCGCTGGATGGCCGGGTGGTGCCCAGCCCCGGCGTATTGCTGGCGGCAATCCACGCAAACGAGGCGGAGCTGGGGCTGATCTGTCCTGCCGCGCAGGGGAGCGAGGCGCGCTGGGCCAGCGATGTACCGGTGGTGGCCGCGCCCGATCTGACCGCGCTGCTCAACCATCTGAAAGGCCATGGCCAGTTGCCCGCGCCGGAACAGGGCGAGGTGGAGAAGCCCCAACCCGGCCCGGACCTGAACCGCGTAAAGGGCCAAGAAACCGCCAAGCGCGCGCTCGAAATCGCGGCGGCGGGCGGGCACAATCTGTTGATGAGCGGGCCTCCCGGCGCGGGCAAATCGCTGCTCGCCGCATGCCTGCCGGGCATATTGCCGCCGCTCACTCCGGCAGAGGCGCTGGAAGTGAGCATGGTGCAATCGGTCGCGGGCATGCTGGAAGGCGGCCGGATCAGCCGCGCCCGCCCGTTCCGCGCGCCGCACCATTCGGCCAGCATGGCGGCGCTGACCGGTGGCGGCCTGAAAGTCCGCCCCGGTGAAGTCAGCCTCGCGCATCTGGGCGTGCTGTTTCTCGACGAGCTGCCGGAGTTTCAGCGCCCGGTGCTCGACTCGCTGCGCCAGCCGCTGGAGACCGGCAAAGTCGATGTGGCGCGGGCCAATGCCCATGTCAGCTTTCCTGCAAGGGTCCAGCTGATTGCCGCGATGAACCCGTGCCGCTGTGGCCATCTGGGTGATGCCGCCCTCGCCTGCAGCCGCGCCCCGCGCTGCGCGGTCGACTATCAGGCCAAGATCAGCGGGCCCATGCTGGACCGGATCGACCTGCATGTGGATGTCGATCCCGTCAGCGCCGCCGACCTTGCCCTGCCCCCGCCCGCCGAGGGCTGCGCGCAGGTCCTCGCTCGCGTCACCGCCGCCAGAGCCCGCCAGTCCGCCCGCTTCGACCAGTCCAAGGCGCGCACCAATGCCGAGCTGGACGGAGACGCACTGGAAGAATTCGCCTCCCCCGACGAGGCCGGCCGCACGCTGCTGATGCAGGCCGCGGAGACCATGCGGCTTTCGGCAAGGAGCTACACGCGCATGCTGAGAGTCGCGCGGACGATTGCCGATCTGGCGGGGATGGAGGACGTTGGCCGCATCCATGTGGCGGAGGCGCTGAGTTACCGGCGGATAGCGATGCGGGGGTGAGAAGCAGGAGAACCGGACTAGAAGCGTGGGAACCGGACTAAGTCGCTGTTTGTTTGGTTTTCATGAAAATACGCAGCCTTATCATCGCTCTGTCAGCCTCGGTCGCATTGACGGCGTGCGGCACTGTTCCCGCACAGACGGCACCTGCATCCGATGTAGCAAATCCAGCGGACCGCGCCGATGTGGCGAACGACGGCGCCATGGCGCTTTTGCCGGTTCTGGATGCCAAGGCCGGAGCAGAGGAGAACGTCTTCTTCTCGCCCGCCTCGATCGAGCAGGCCTTCGGCATTCTGACGCTTGGCAGTGCTGGCGAGACGCGGACGCAATTGCAGTCTGTCTTGCCGCCACCTGCTTCGGCGCGGGCACTCGAAAACGACAGCGACGGTGTCGAAGTGCGGCTCGCCAACGCGCTTTGGCTATCGGATCAGTGGCGCTTTCAACAGGGCTTCGTAGAGGCGGCCGCCACACGCTATGATGCAACGGCAGAGCGGCTCGATTTCAGTCAGCAGCAGGCGGCGGCAGACCGGATCAACGCATGGGCCGATGAGGCAACCGAGGGGCTTATCCCGCAGGTGATAACCGCCGATGCAGTCGATCCCGGTGGTGCGGCCTTCATCAGCAATGCTCTGTATTTCGATGGGCTGTGGGCGAATGCTTTCGACGGTTCCGAAAATGCACCCTTCCTGTTCGGCGACGGGAAAGAGCGTGATTTCAGGCTGATGACAGACATTTTCGATCTCGCCACGGCGCGGCAGGGCGACTGGATCGCAGTGAGGCTGCCTTACCGAAATGCGCGTTATGCCATGGACGTGATCATGCCGCGCAAGCGTATTGTGATGCAGAGTGCGCCGGATATCGAAACCATCGCCGCTATCGGGGAGAAGCTGGCGGAGACGGATAAGCAGGTTGTGCGAATGGCCCTTCCCCAGATGGAGATCGATTACGAAAGCGGGCTCATCGGTCCACTTCGTTCGCTCGGGCTGACGCTTCCCTTCGACCCGGCCCGCGCCGATCTCTCGGCCATGGCTCAGCCGGGCCAATCCCGACTTTATGTCGACAAGGTGACGCATCTGTCGAAACTGCAGATATTTGACATCGGCACCAAAGCCGCTGCGGTCACTATTATGCGGATCATTCCGGTTTCGGCTCGGCGACTGCCGGAGGATCCTTACGAGTTCAGGGTGGACCGACCGTTCATGGTTGTGATCCGCGATCTTGAGCTTGGCGCGCCGCTGTTTGTGGGCCGGATTGCCAACCCTCAGGCGTTTGAACCCGAAGTCGATGAGGATTTCTGAGTAGCCCACCAGCTCGCATAAGGCGTGTTCGCGACCATCTTCCGGTTGTAATCGGGCGCGCCATCGTCCCACCACACCGGCCCGCGTTCACCTAACGCGACTTTCGCCTCCTGCACTTGTGCGCGGGCGGATTTCAGTTCCGCATCGTTGCCGCTAGCCTTGGCGGTCTTCACTGCGCGGCGGGCGTCCATCAACGCGTTCACCCAGCGCTGGCGCTCGTCTTCAGGCAAATTCGGATTGGTGGCGCGCCACAGGCGGCCGCGCACGATGATGTAGCGGCCATCCGGCGTGCGCTGGACTTTGCCGCCGGGCGGCTCCGCATCGTCTGCCATCAGCCGATGGTCACTCCGCCGCGACAGCAGCCTCTTCGCTGTCGTCGATCCAGCCGCGTGTGCCGGGGTCGAGTTCGCCTTCCTGGCGGTCCTTTGCCTCGGGTGGCAGGCTGGCGCGGGCGACCATGTTGAGGTCTGCGTGGCTTAGCACCCGGCCATCATGCGCCAGGATCGCCACGGGGCCGACGGGCATGCGGTCGCGTTCGTCCACCAGCACCGGGTCGGTCGCCACGAAGCCGTCGACATATTTCTGGCCGAACTGACGCAGCGCCAGCATCGCGGGCAGCAGGTCAAAACCCTTTTCGGTCAGCCGGTATTCGATGCGGCGGCGATCATCGGGATCGGGCTCGCGGTCCAGAATGCCGTGATCGACCAGCCGGCCCAGCCGGTTGGACAGGATGTTGCGGGCAATGCCCAGCTCGCTCAGGAATTCCTCGAAATGGTGCAGCCCGTTGAAGCTGGCGCGCAGGATCATGAAACTCCAGCGTTCGCCCATCACTTCCAACGCCTCCGGCAGACCGCAGGCGTTCAGATCCTTCAATGGTTCGCGCATTTCGCTGCCCATGGGCACTCAATCCTCTCAACTTTTCACCGGTGTAGCGGCAAACGCCGCCCGACTCCAAATGCAAACTACATTTTAGGTTGCAACTTAAAATCTAATTCATTAGGTAGTGATTCGCAACTGATCTTCACCTCCCCCGGATCAGGGCATTGAATCAAACCTAAGGAGCAATCCGACATGACCCTCTCTCTCCCCGCTTTCCGCAAATCCTCCGGCGTCCTGCTCGCTGTCGCCTACACTGCGCTGACCTTCGGCACGGCAATCACCCCCGTCGCGGCAGAGGCCCGCGATGGCACGACCCATTACCGCGCGGAGCTGGCCCAGCCGACGACCAAGACGCTGGAAATCATCCGCGGTACGCCGTGGCAGTGCAGCGGCACCGTGTGCGTCGCGCCCAAGGCTGGCTCGCGCCCCGTGAATGTGTGCAAGGCTTTCGTGCGCGAATTCGGCGAAGTCGCGACCTTTACCGTGAAGGGTGAAGCGCTGGCCGAGGACAAGATGGCCAAGTGCCAGCCTGCCTGATCGGCGCCTGATTGATCCCGAATCGACCGGTACCCCCCACCCGTTCTCTCCGTCCGGGTGACACTCCAGGGACCTTCGGCCTTCCCCCGCCGGAGGTCCCTTTTTTGTGGCGCGCCTAAAGCAGGCCGCGCTGCTGCAAATCGGCCTCCAGCGTGGCCGCATCGGTGAAGTGGTGGGCCTGCCACCCTTCATCCGCCGCGCGCTGCACATTGGCGGGGCTGTCATCGATAAACAACATCTCGGCCGGTGGGTATCCGAAACGCCGCGCCGCGTGGCGGAAGATCGCGGGATCGGGCTTCACCAGCTTCTCCTGCCCGCTCACCACGATATCGCGAAACAGCTCCAGCACCGGCTCGGTCGGCGCGAACTGCTGCCAGAAATCGGCCCCGAAATTGGTGATGGCGAACAGCGGCGTGCCCTGTTCATTCAGACGCTGTATCAGCTCCGCCGTGCCGGGCACGCGGCCCGGTATCGTTTCGATGAAGCGGTTCGCATAGGCGTCGATCACCTCGGCATATTGCGGGAACAGCGCCTTGCGCTCGGCCACCATACCGGCAATCGGGCGGCCCGCATCATGCTGGAAATGCCAATTGAGTGTGATGACATGATCGACCACCCAATCGCACTCGGCGGGATCGGTCACGACCTTCTCGACCAGATGGCGCAAATCCCACTGCACGATCACCCGGCCCACATCGAACACGACAGCCTTGGTTTCAGAGTCGGTGTTCAACATCTTTCTCCGTGGCAATGATGGAAGCCGGGAACGGCATCGGCCCGCTCCTCCTCCCAAGCACCCGGTACCTGTAAAGGCATGATCGGGTGGTTGGGAGGGGGAGCGGGCCGGTGCCGCAAGGTCAGGACGGATGTCCTGACCGCACTACAAAAAACTAACCCTGGCGCGCTTTGAAGCGGCGGTTGGTCTTGTTGATCACGTAGGTCCGGCCACGACGGCGGATCACGCGGCAGTCGCGATGACGGTTCTTCAGCGACTTAAGGCTGTTGCGGACTTTCATACATATTTCCCGAGAATAAAATCGGCACCGGAGATGGTTCTCCGATGCCTGAAATTCAAGAGGCGCGCCTAAGCGGCGAATCGCGCGCCGTCAAGACTTGTCGGGGGTGTCGGCGCTCGTCTTCTCACTCAAAATACGCTCCCACTGCAGGGCATGGCCGACGATTGTGTCGAGATCATCGTGCCGCGGCTGCCACGGCAGGGTCGCCCGGATCAGCGAGGGGTCGGACACCAGCTCACCCGGATCGCCTGCCCGTCGCGGCTGCATCTCGCGGGTGATCTGCGCATTGGTCACGCGGTCCACCGCGTCTAGCACCTCGAGTACGCTGAAGCCCCGGCCATAGCCGCAATTCATCGTCAGACTGCGCGCAGGGTCGGCCTCAAGCGCGTCCAGCGCGTGCACATGGGCCGCGGCCAGATCGCTGACATGGATGTAATCGCGCACGCCGGTTCCGTCGGGCGTGTCGTAATCTGTGCCGAACACCGCCACGCTGTCACGCTTGCCCAGCGCCGCCTCGACCGCGACCTTGATGAGATGCGTCGCGCCCTTGGTCGATTGCCCGGTGCGGCCCTGCGGATCGGCCCCGGCGACATTGAAATATCTGAGCGCGCAATAATTCATCGGATGCGCGGCAGCAGTGTCGGCCAGCATCCGCTCGGTAAACAGCTTCGACCAGCCATAGGGGTTGATCGGCGCTTGCGGTGTGTCTTCGGTCACGCTGGACACATCGGGCACGCCGTAGGTCGCGGCGGTCGAGCTGAAGATGAAATGCGGCACACCAGCTGTCACGGCGGCAGCCAGCAGGCTGCGCGTGCGGCCCGTATTGTTGTCGTAATATTTGAGCGGATCCTCGACCGATTCGGGCACCACCACGCTGCCTGCAAAATGCATGATCGCGCCGATATTCTGCTCGGTCACGATGCGCGCGATCAGCTCGGCGTCGGCAATGTCGCCTTCGTAAAACGGCACATCATCAGGCACGGCAAAGCGAAAGCCTGTCACCAGATTGTCGATCACCGCCACTTTGCGCCCGGCATCACGCAGCGCCAGCACGGCATGGCTGCCGATATATCCCGCGCCGCCGGTGACCAGTACGGCAGAGGATTGACTGCTTGTCATGCGGTGGTTCTTTCTCTGATTACAGGCTATTCGGGCGATCCCGGCACGGATTGCCCCGGTTAAGCGTTCATGCGCCAATAGCGCCATTCCATGAAAGAATTGCAACCATGATATTGTCACCCGCCCCCAGAACCCGCCTCCGCACTTTCGCGCTGGCCCTGTCAGCTCCGCTGGCACTCGCCGCCTGCGCCACGCCTGCGCCCGGGCCGGTGCAGGTCACCCGCTTTGTGGCCTCAGATGCGATGCTGGGCGGCACCACCCTGTTTGTCGAAAGCGCGCCGGGATATGAAGGCGAAGGCCTTGATCTCGCCCCCTACAAAGCAGCCGTTGCCGCCGAGCTGGCGCGATTGGGCTATTCCGAGCAGAGCCGCGACGGCGCGCAGCGCGTGGCGCAGGTTCAGCTGGAGCGATTTGTGCGCGATGGCGCCGGGCAGCGCTCCCCGGTCAGCGTGGGTGTGGGCGGCAGTACGGGCAGCTATGGCTCCGGTGTCGGCGTGGGCGTCGGCATCAATCTCGGCGGCGGCGCGCGCGAGCAGGTGACCACGCGGATGGCCGTCACTCTGAGAGACGCGGCCAGCAATGCCGTATTGTGGGAAGGCCGCGCCGAATTCGATGCGTCCGCCGGCTCCGATGCAGCAGAAACGCAAACGAATGCAGCCATCATCGCCGACGCGCTGTTCCGCGAATTTCCCGGCGCGAACGGCGAGACAATTCTGGTGGAGGTGGATTGATGACCAGCACCCAAGGCAACATCGCAATCGACACCGGTTTTGACAGCGGCAATATCGAAATCCTCTCGATCGATGGCGCGAAGGCCACACTGGCCCTGCGCAAGGATCACCAGTCGGACTTTGCCCAGTGGTTCCACTTCCGCGTCACCGGTGCAGGCGACCGCGAGCTGGAGCTGAAGATTACGGGCCTGAATGCCAGCGCCTATCCGCAGGGCTGGCCGGGCTACAATGCCTGCGTCTCCGAAGACCGCGATTTCTGGGGCCGCGCCCCGTCCAGCTTCGACAAGGACGAGGACGATGGCACGCTGACCATCCGCTACGCCCCCGGCACAGATGTGACATGGTTCGCCTATTTCGCGCCCTATTCGATGGAGCGGCATCACGATCTGGTGGCCGAAAGCGCCGCATCCGAGGGCGTCCACTATCGCCGTCTGGGCGAAACGCTGGACGGACAGCCGCTCGACTGCCTCGAAATGGGCACGGGCGAGAAGCAGGTGTGGCTCTATGCCCGCCAGCATCCCGGCGAAAGCATGGCCGAATGGTGGATGGAGGGCGCGCTGGAAATGCTGTGCGACCCGGCCGACACCGTAGCGCGCGCGCTGCGCCAGCATTGCCGCCTGCATATTGTGCCCAATTGCAATCCCGACGGATCGCGCCGGGGGCATCTGCGTACCAATGCGGTGGGCACCAATCTCAACCGCGAATGGGCCGAGCCGAGCGCTGAAAAATCGCCGGAAGTGCTCGCCATCCGTAACGCGATGGATGAAAGCGGCGTCCACTTCGCGATGGATGTGCATGGCGACGAAGCGATTGCCGCTGTGTTCCTTGCCGGGTTCGAGGGCATTCCGGCATGGACCGATGAACTGGGCGATGCGTTTTATCGCTATCAGAATATTCTCGAGCGCCGCACGCCCGATTTCCAGACCAGACTCGGCTATCCCAAGTCCGCGCCGGGCAAGGCCAATCTGGCGATCAGCACCAATCAGGTGGCCGAGCGCTACAGCGCCTGCGCGATGACGCTCGAAATGCCGTTCAAGGACAATGACGACTGGCCCGACGAAGCGCAGGGCTGGAGCCCTGAACGCTGCAAAGCGCTGGCCCGCGAGTGTCTTGCCGCATTGCTGGAGTGGATCGAGGCGCAGTGACCATGCGCAAGGCGGGGCTTTTGGCCCTCGGTATTGTCACTGCCCCTCTGCTGATCGCGAGCCTTGCCTCGCTCAGCGACAGCGATTTCTGGCTTATCCGGGTGGTCGATCTGGTGCGGCAACCGATCCTTTATCTGGCTGTCGTTCTTGCCCTGCTCGCGCTGGCGTTCCGTCAACGGGCGGGCTGGTGGATTGCGGGCGGTCTCGCCGTGGTCATAGCAATTCAGGTCGCACGGTTGTGGCCCTATGCCCCGATGGCGGAGGAGCAAATCGCGTTTTCGGACGATGACGCTGCCGGGTCGTGCTTCACCGCCCTCTCGCTCAACGTCAAACAGTCGAACGACCAGTACGGCCGCGTTGCCGCCCTGATAGAGCGCGAGAACCCCGATCTGCTGTTTCTGATGGAAACCAATGCGGCATGGATGGACGCGCTTGAGCCGCAACTGGGCGCCTATTACGAAACTCTCTCGATGCCGCTGGAGAATACCTACGGCATGGTCTTCGCCAGCCGATTGCAGGTGATCAAGGCGAAGATGCTGACCAATATCGCCGAGGATACGCCCACGCTTTACGCCACGCTGCGCCTGCCGAACAAATCGGCGTTCGAGTTTATCGGGCTGCATCCCCGCCCGCCTCTGCCGGGTCAGGACACGACGCAGCGCGACGCCATGATTGCGCGGGCAGGGGCGATTACGCCCGACCAGCTAGCCGATGTGGTCGTGATGGGCGATTTCAACGATGTGCCGTGGTCCACCACGACGACGCGCTTTCGCGAAGACGGCGACTACCGCGATCCGCGCGCCGGACGCGGCACCTACCCCACTTTCCCGGCGAAATTCGCATTTGTCGGCTGGCCGCTCGACCAGTTGCTGGTGAAGAACGAAATCCGCCTGCAATCTTTCGAAGTGCTGGAGAATGTCGGCGCAGACCATTTGCCGATGAAGGGGCATTTCTGCCTGCGCGATGGCGAGGGCGAAATTATCGAATCGTTCGAGCCTGCATCGGACAAGGATGCGGAGCCCGACGCAGAAATTTCGGAAGTTGGCTAATCCAGGCTGGCCGGTCCGAAAGCATCAGGCAGCAGGGCGCTCAGCAGCACACGCCGCGTTTCCTGAGCGCCCACGCACAGGATCAGCGGGTCCGTCCCGCCCAGCGCCGCAAGCTCGTTAAGCACCTGCCGGCACCGTCCGCACGGGGTGATCGGCGCGCCTCCGCCTTTGTCCGCCGGGCCGACCACTGCGACCATCTGTAGACCGCCGCGCGCGCCCTCGCCCATCGCCTTGGCCACCGCCACTGTCTCGGCGCACAGGGCGAGGCCGTAGCTCGCATTTTCGACATTGGTGCCGGTCACCACGCTGCCGTCGGCAAAACCCAGCGCCGCGCCCACCGCATAGTCGGAATAGGGGCTGTAGGAATGGGCCGCAGCCGCATGTGCCGCTGCAATCAGATCGCCTTCGTCCACAACAGCCTCCGTCATGATCGCACCACCAGCCAGCGCAGCGGTTCGTCCGCTCCGTCGACCACCATGGCCTCGTTCGCGGTCCAGATCAGCCAGGGACGCCCGCCATAATCAGGCAGCAGCCGGGTGCGGACCAGCCACAATTGCCGCTCGATCCGGCCCGCCAGCCCGTATTGCGCTTCGAATTCGGGGCCGATTTTCAGGATCACCGGCTTGCCCTCGTGATTCTCGATCTGGTTGGCCAGCGTCATCAGCTCGCTTTCGACCGCCGCCTCGTTGATCCGCGCCTCGCATGTCGCGGCATCCCGCGTCAGCGCGATGACGGGCGGGAGCAAGTCTGTGTCGCGCGGGACCATGGTGACGAAATTGGCCGATTGCTTGTCCGCCGGGCGGCACGGATCGAAGCGGTGGATTGCGCCCACTTGCAACCCCGCCTCGCGCGCGCTGCGCAGATTGGCGGTAAAGGCTGGGTCCTGCGCGCCTTCCCCGTCGCTGGCATGCAAATAGGCAAAGCCTGCGCCCAGCGCCCGAAGAGTGCGGAAATTGACCACGCCGTCGCTGGCGGAGATCTCCACGCCCTGATCGGGATAGGCCCCTTCGTCGGGCCGCCAGTGCTGGGTATCCCACCACAGCCACGCCGCGCCGATGCCGATCACCAGCGCCAGCACAGCCAGCCCTCTGATCAGCCAACCGCCGCTTCGCTTGCCCCGTCTGCTGCTCCCCCGCGCCATATGTCAGCCCCGGATATGCAGCACGCATATCAGCGTAAACAGGCGGCGCGCGGTGGCGAAATCTGTGTGGACCTTGCCCTCCAGCCGTTCGACCAGCAGTTCGGCTGCATTGTTGTGCACGCCCCGGCGGGCCATATCGATGGTTTCGATCTCTGCCGGCGTGGCCTTGCGGATCGCCTGATAATAGCTGTCGCATATAGCGAAATATTCGCGGATCGGGCGGCGGAACCGTGCCAGCCCCAGCAGCAGCATCTCCAGCTCTTCATCCGCTTCGTTGCGGATATCCATCGCCAGACGCCCGTCCTGCACCGCCAGTTTCAACCGGTACGGCCCCTGATGCCCGGCCTCAGACGCGCGCACGGGGCGGAACAGGTTTTCATCGATCAGGTCGAAAATGGCGACCCGGCGCTCTTGCTCGACATCGGCATTGCGCCACAGAATCGTCTCTTCATCCAGCTCCACATGCGAGAGTCGCCAGGTCGGCTGCGGGTCTTCCGGGGAGGATGAAACGGGATCGGACATAATTGTTAGCAGGTGCGCTTTCGCAGATTGCCGCCGCTTCCTGCAAGGGGTGTGAGAACCATCCCCACTATCCACAGGCAGGGTGTGGCTTATGCGCCCCCCTAGCCCCTTGCCACCCTGCGGCGGCGCGGCCACACAGCGTGGCATGTCCGACCAAGACCTCCTGATCCGAACCGACGAGAACCCCGCAGCCGCCGGCCCAACCGCAAAGGAAGGCGAATCGGGCCGCACCCTGCCAGCCAACGTAGAGGCAGAGGCGGCGTTTCTGGGCGCAGTGCTGATCGATAACCGCGTGGTGGAAGATTTGCAGACCCCGCTAGGCGCGCAGCATTTCTATGCGCCCATTCACGGCAAGATTTTCGAGCGTGTGCTGGCGCTGATCGACCGCAATGCCACCGCCAGCCCGGTGACGCTGAAGCCCTATTTCGAAGGCGACGAGGGCCTGTCCGAACTGGGCGGCACGACCTATCTGGCGCAACTGACTGCCGATGGCCAAGGCCTTCTCGCCCCGCGCGATCTCGCCCAGCAGATTTACGATCTGGCGCTGCTGCGCGAATTGGTGACCGTGGGCCGCGATCTGGTGGAGGGCGCGCTCGACACCAGCGAGACGGTCGAGCCGATGAAGCAGATCGAGGAGGCCGAAGCTTCCTTGTTTCAAGTGGCCGAGGGCGCAGCATCGGGCAGTGAGGCAACGACTTTTGCATCGGCAACCAAGACAGCGCTGAAACTGGCCGAAGCGGCGATGAATTCGGGCGGCGGCGTTTCAGGCCGCACTTCGGGCCTGAAGAACATCGATTACAAGACAGCCGGCCTGCATGATTCCGACCTGATTATTCTGGCCGGACGGCCGGGCATGGGCAAAACCTCGCTGGCGACGAATATCGCCTTCAACTGCGCGGCAGAGCACCTCGACTTCCAGCGCGATGGCGGCGACGTCAATCAGGGCGCGCCAGTGGCGTTTTTCAGTCTGGAGATGAGCGCCGATCAGCTGGCCACCCGTATTCTGGCCGAGCAGGCCGGGATTTCCTCTTCCTCCCTGCGTTCGGGCAAGCTCAATCGCGACGAGTTTCAGAAACTGGCCAATGCCAGCCAGAGGCTGTCCGAATTGCCGCTCTTTATTGACGATACCGCAGCGCTGTCGATTTCGGGCCTGCGCAACCGCGCCCGCCGCCTCAAGCGCAAGCATGATATCGGGCTGATCGTCGTCGATTATCTGCAGCTGATGCAGGGATCAGGCCGCAGTCAGGACAACCGCGTCAACGAGATTTCGGAAATCAGCCGCGGCCTGAAAACGCTGGCCAAGGAGCTGTCTTTGCCGGTGATCGCGCTCTCGCAGCTGAGCCGTGCGGTGGAGCAGCGCGAAGACAAGAAGCCCATGCTGTCCGACCTGCGCGAATCCGGCTCGATCGAGCAGGACGCCGATATGGTGTGGTTTATCTATCGCGGCGATTACTATCACGAGGCGATCCGCCCCGAAGTTCCCAATGAGACGAGTTCCCCGGACGTGGTGGAGAAATACCGGGCATGGGAGGAGAAGTATGACCAGCTCCGGGGCAATGCGACGCTGATCGTAGCCAAACAGCGCCACGGCTCGACCGGCAATGTCGACCTGCACTTCGAAAGCGAAGTCACGAAGTTCACCGATGCAAATTTCCGTGATTATTCGGATCTGGGGTATGAGTGAGGGGGAGTTTTTTCCCGCCTGAGCGGCAGATGCGGTGCCAGCCCGCTCCCCCGCGCTACAATCCCAGATTGAGCCTTCTGCTCACCGTGTAATCGGCCACACCGACCAGCCACCAGCTGACCTTCCACCGCAGGCGGTTCCAGAACGTGCCGCGCCGGGCATGCAGCTCCGGCGTCACTTGCACAGACGCGGCCAGTCGCCCTGCGATATATTCGCGCATTTTGGCAGCGAAGGCGGCGTCCTCCACCCGCAGGACGATCTCCAGATTGATATAGAGGCTGCGCATGTCGAAATTCGCGCTGCCGAGATAGACCACATCGTCCACCACCAGCAGCTTCGTATGCATCTTGCAGGGGTCGAATTCGTAAATCTCGGTTCCGCCGCGCAGGAGCTTGCGATAGAGCGAGCGCGAGGCGCCGATGGTCGCGGCATTGTCGGATTTGCCCGCCATCACCAGCCGTGCCTCCCCGCGCCCGGCAATGGCGGTGATCTTTTTCAGCAAGCGCTTGGGGGGTGAGAAATAGGCCATCATCAGGTCCAGCCGCCGCCCCTTGTCGAGATCGCGCCCGACATTGCGCGCCCAGCCTGACAATTGCCGCGTCAGCCCGCCCATCAGCCAGCGCACCGCACCCGATCCGGCATCCCAATCGCGCACCGCATGGCGCATATGCCGCCATTCCACCCCGTCCGCATCGGTCCATTCCAGCAGATTGTCGTACCAGTCGACCAGCGGCGACACCGCCCGGCCTTCCAGCCACACGGCCAGATCGTTCCACCCGTTCTCCTGCGGCGGGGCGAAGTAATCGTCCGAGATATTGAACCCGCCCACAATGGCTCTGGCATCGTCGGCCAGCGCGATCTTCTGGTGGTTGCGGACCAGATAGCGCAGCGATTTGCGCGAGGAGAACACGCGGAAATCGCCGCCAGCAGCCGTGAAATCGCGGAAGAACCGCGCATCCGCCTCCGCCCCGAAGCCGTCGACAATCAGCGTTGCCTTCACGCCCCGCTGCGCCGCCCGGATCAGCGCCTCGCGCACGGTGCGCCCTGCATCGTCCTTCGCGTAAATATAGAAGCAGAGTTTGAGGGAATGCTGCGCCCCGTCGATCAGCAGCAGTAGCGCCTCCAGCCGCTCCTTCCCGCACGGATAGACCCAAAGGTCGAGCCCTTCCACCGATGCGGAGAACATTGGCGGATCGGTGTAGTCCGCCGGCGGGGTGGCCAGGGTTTGGGACGGTGTCTCGTCCGGGGTCAGGGGCTGCGCAGGATCGGGCATTGCGGGCGCTTTAGGCGGACCCGGCTGGCGCGACAAGGAAACGCGATTTTCTTGACTCGGAGCGGCCCCGTGACTAGGCAGCGTCAACCCCGAAATTCCAATTTTGCCCGGAGTGCCCACATATGGCGCGCGTTACCGTCGAAGACTGTGTCGACAAAATTCCCAACCGTTTCGATCTCGTCCTGCTCGCAGCACAGCGCGCACGCGACATTTCCGGCGGTGCCGATCTGACGCTGGAGCGTGACCGGGACAAGAACCCCGTCGTGGCCTTGCGCGAAATTGCCGAGCAGAACGTGAAGCCGAAGGAACTGAAGGAAGAGGTGATTACCAACCTTCAGAAAATCCTGCCGGACGATGATGACGATATCGATGAAGTCGGTTCGCTGAGCCAGTCGGCAGAGGCGCTGCGGATCACCGCATCCGCCCCGACCCGCTCCACCTCGATCGGTTCCGATTACGAGGGCTGAGCCTTCGCATAACAAACACCGGAAAAGGCCGTCCCGCATCGGGGCGGCCTTTTTTTGTGTCTCGGAATCGGGCCTATCGCGGCTAAACCAAGTCGCGACGCAATTTCAGGATAGCATAAGGACACACAGCAAGCAGCATGGCAGTCGTAGCAGTATACAGCGTGAAGGGCGGCGTCGGGAAAACGACAATGGCCGCCAATCTCGCCTGGTGCTCGGCCGAGATTTCCTGCCGCCGCACGCTGCTGTGGGATCTGGATGCGTCGGGCGGAGCCAGCTTCCTCCTCGGCGTGGAACCGCGCAAGAAGAAGGTGGCGACCAGTGTCTTCGCGCTGGAGCGTGACCCGGCCAAACTGATCCGCAAGACGGCACACAAAAGGCTGGACGTGCTGCCCGCCGATGAAACCATCCGCGCGCTGGAAAACCAGTTCATGGATATGGGCAAACGCAAGCGTCTGGCCAAAATCGCCGCGCAGCTGGGTAAGGATTACGAGCGGATCATCTTCGATTGCCCGCCAGTGCTCAATGAAACCAGCGCACAGGTGGTGCGTGCAGCGGACCTGATTATCGTGCCGTTGCCGCCCTCCCCGCTCTCGACCCGCGCCTTCGACCGGGTTGTCGAGGTTGTGAAAGCCAACACGTCGCGCCATCCGCCGATCCTGCCGGTTCTCTCCATGCTGGACCTGCGGCGCAATCTGCACCGAGCCGCGCGGGAAGATCATCCGGACTGGCCCACCGTGCCGCAAGCCAGCGCCGTGGAGCAATGCGCTGTGCGGCAACAGCCGGTGGGCGCATTCGCCCCGCGCAGCCCGGCGGCGCGTTCCTTCCAGCACCTCTGGACGGCTATCGAACGGAAACTGGCAAAGCGCAAATAGGCGTTTGCGCTTCGGCTACTCCTCGTCCTTCGGCTGCGCTGCAAAGGGCAATGTAAGGCTCCAGCCCAGCCTGCCGGGCCGGTCATCCTGAAAGCTCGCCAGCCCGATATCCATCGCCCGCTGGCCATCGCGCCCTGCCCCCACATACGTTCCCAGCAGCCGGTCCCACAGCGACAGGAAGGTGCCGTAATTGCTGTTCGTTTCGCGCGGCAGGGTGGAGTGATGGATGCGGTGCAAATCAGGCGTTATGAACACTAACCGCCAGATACGCTCCAGCGGTGCAGGCAGGCGGATATTGGCGTGGGTAAACAGGGTGAAGACGGCAAAGCCCACCTCGAACACGAACACCGCCAGCGGGCTTGCGCCCAGCGCGATTACCACCCCCATCTTGTACGCCATGGACAGGACGATCTCCACCGGATGGAACCGCGCCGCTGTGGTCACATCAAAGCCAGGATCGACATGATGCACCTTGTGCAGGCGCCACAGCAGCGGGACGACATGCGTCGCGCGGTGCTGAAGATACAGTGCCAGATCGAGCAGGAGGATCGCCACCACGAAGCTCACCCAGTCGGGCAGGCCCAGCAGGGGCAGCACACCCCAGCCGCGGTCCTGCGCCCAGACCGCCGCGCCGACCATCGCCAGCGGCAACAACAATCGCACGGCCAGCGTATCGATCACATACAGCCCGAGATTTGCCGTCCAGCGGGACTTGCGCGGCAGAGGCTGGCGGCGGAAGGGCATGGCCAGTTCCGCCAACGCGAACAATGCAAAGGCTCCGGCAATAATTGCCAGCCCGACCAGCGGTGCATCGAGACCGAATATCTCCATAGCCTGCCATATCGGGACGATGGCAGGAGGACACAAGCGCGATTGCGCCTCGCCCTTCCCGCCCCCTATAGGGACGCGCGAAGGAACATCAGACGATGCCGCAGACGTTGCCTAAACCCGGCGCAGCAGAACCAACCCTTTGCCGCAATTGCGAAACCCCGCTGCAGGGTGCCTATTGCCATGCCTGCGGCCAGCAGGACCAGCGGGGCGCGACCTTGCGCGGGCAGGCGGCGCAGTGGTTTGCGTCAATCGCCACACCGGGCGGACGGTTTTTTGAAACGCTCGTCGGCCTGCTCACCAGCCCCGGCGCGCTGACCCGCGCGATCAATGAGGGGAAGCGCCAGCGCTTCGTTTCTCCCTTCGTCACCTTGCTGTTTGCGATGCTGGTGCTCCACGGCGTCCAGTGGCTCGCCGGTGGACCCGATCAGGCGCTGACCAGCGAAAGCACGGTGACAGCCTCGCTCGAACGGGCCGATAGCGCCTTGGAAGACTACGCGGCAGGCGAGGCGGAGGATGCGCCCGGCGGTCCAGCCTTCCTGCGCGGCGAGGAACAGGCCGCCCGCTCGGCGCTGTCTGCCGAGGAACGCCGCGAGCGGGCGCTGAGTACGCAGTTCTTTACCGATCAGGCGCGCAAGGCATGGAACCCCGTGGCCGAGGAGCCTGCGCCTGCGTCCTGGCGTGCCGGAGTACAGCAAGCGCTGTCGACCCTGCCGGGCCTGTTCCCGGTGCTGGGCTGGCTGCTTGTCCCGCTTCTGCTTCCGGCGATGGCGGGATTGTTCAAAGGGGCTTCGCCCCGAGGGAGCCTCGGACACGCGCGCTTCCTCGCCCATGCAACCGCGTTCGCGGCGCTCGCTCTGGCCGCCGGCACAGCGCTGATTGCTGCGGATCTACCCTTCATGCCGATCGCGGGAATCCTGCTGGCCGGACTGGTCGCCCACACCGTATTCCATCTGCGCGGCGCGTACTCTCTGGAATGGCCGGGCACCGTTTGGCGCAGCGCCGCTCTGCTGTTGGCGAGCGCATTAGCCATCGCGATCCTCACAGCAGGGGTTACGCTTTGGCGCGCAGCTTTGTAGGCTGCCCCGATGAGTGGGGATAATCTCAACGCCCTCGGGCAAATCGCAGAGGGCGCTTTGCTTGGTGCGGCTGTCGAGCCCGCGCATGGTGGACATGCCACTGATGAGCGCGGCGACGGTACGGGCTGCCCCAATTGCGGCGCAGCGGTGAACGGAAATTTCTGCAGCAATTGCGGGCAAAAAGCACATCTTCACCGCACCCTGACTGCATTCTGGCATGACCTGATCCACGGCGCGCTGCATTTCGATGGCAAGCTGTGGCGCACCCTTCCGCTGCTGGCATGGAAACCCGGGGAACTGACCCGCCGCTATATCGAGGGCCAGCGTGCGCGGTTCGTCTCGCCAATGGCGATTTTCCTGTTCTCCGTCTTCCTGATGTTCGCCGTGTTCCAGGTCGCCGGTATTTCGACCCCGACCGACATCGGAGTGCCCGGCACTGCGGAGCAACAGTTCGAGAAGATGTCCGAGCAGGTCGATACGGAGATTGCCGGCCTTGAAGAGGAGGTCGCCAAGCTTCCCGAAAGCGACCCTTCGCGGACAGAATTGCTCGCCGAACTTGCCGGAGCACGCGAGGCCAAGCTCGGATTGGAGCAAGGCACGGAGATTCTGACGAAGGAGACGGGATCGATGGAGATGAACGTCACCGGCATCGAATCGATCGACCAAGGAATCGTGAAGAAGTGGCGCGATAACCCCGGTCTGATGCTCTACAAATTGCAGAACAATTTTTACAAATTCAGCTTCCTGCTGATCCCACTCTCCATCCCGTCTGTCTGGCTGCTGTTTTTCTGGAAGCGCCGGTTCAAGGCGTATGATCACGCGATCTTCGTGACCTATTCCCTCGCATTCATGTCGCTGCTGTTTCTCGTGCTGTCGGTGCTGGGCGTGGTCGGCGCACCTGTGGAGGTGCTGGTCCCGATTGGGCTGATCATCCCCGTACTCCATATCTATCGCCAGCTCAGGGGCGCTTACGAGCTCTCCCGCCGATCAGCGATATGGCGGACCATTTCGCTCCTGTTCTCGATACTGTTCGGGGTGACGCTGCCGTTCCTATGGATATTGCTCATGCTCGGCGCGCTTTGACGCTGCACGTCTGAGACACTGGAGCCGAAACACGGGCCCCAGACGCGGGCTTAATCAGCTACACGGATATTGCTTCTTCATCAGGTCGGCGAACGCGGTCTTCATCGTGGTGGAACCGCGCCGGGAAGCAGGATAGCTGCGCAGATGGGCGAGCATGGTGTCGGCATTGATCGAGGCCTTGCCCTTTGGCGGTGGGCAGGAATGCGGCGTGCGGCCTGCCTTGCGATCAGCGGCAATGCGCGCCCGGTAATGGTCGCCAGCGCCCTCTGCCTCCCGCTTCACAACCTTGAGGTCGGAGGAGAACATCGCCGTCAGTCCCTTGGCCTTCAGCTTCTCGGCTTTGGCAAGAAAGGTGGCCACGCTCATATCGCCCGGCGCGGCGGAGGCGGGAGCGCCCAGGACGAGCAGGCAGGCAAGTGGCACAATCAAACGGCGCATGCGAAAAACCCTCCGGAAATCAATCCGGAGGGCTTTGCGTGACTGTCGATGAACAGCCGATTAGCTGGTCGGGAGAACCCTACGCCCCCTGCGGTTCCGCGCCGCCGCCTTCTCCGGCACCGCCGAAGCGCTTGCCCGCTTTGGGGATGGCGCTGCCTGCGATGGGGCGGACTTTGGCCGGGCCTCGCGGCTCGTCCGGGCGGTCCAGCTTGCCGTCTTCCAGCAGCTGGTTGATCTCGTCACCGGTCAGGGTTTCGTATTCCAGCATGGCCTGTGCCAGAAGATGAAGCTTGTCTTCCTGCTCGGTCAGGATGGTGGTGGCCCGCTTCAGCGCGCCTTCGACCAGATCCTTGATCTCGCTGTCGATCAGCTTGTTGGTTTCGGCAGAACCCATGGTCCGGGCCGACTGACCCATTCCGAGATAGCCTTCCTGCTGCTCTTCATATTGCAGCGGGCCAAGCTTGTCCGACATGCCCCATTTGGTGACCATGTTGCGGGCCAGATTGGTCGCATACTGGATGTCGGAAGATGCACCGCTGGAGACCTTGTCATGCCCGAAGATAATTTCTTCGGCCACGCGGCCACCCATCGATACCGCCAGATCGGCATGCATCTTGTCGCGGTGGTAGGAGTAATTGTCCCGCTCCGGCAGGCGCATCACCATGCCCAGCGCGCGGCCGCGCGGGATGATCGTTGCCTTGTGGATCGGGTCCGATGCCGGCTCGTTGAGGCTGACCAGCGCGTGGCCTGCCTCGTGATAGGCGGTCATCTTCTTCTCGTCGTCGGTCATGACCATGGAGCGGCGTTCGCTGCCCATCATGACCTTGTCCTTGGCGTCCTCGAATTCCTGCATCGCCACCAGACGCTTGTTACGGCGCGCGGCCAGCAACGCCGCTTCGTTGACGAGGTTCGCAAGATCGGCACCGGAGAAACCGGGCGTACCGCGAGCAATCGTGCGGCTGTTCACATCGGGGGCAAGCGGCACTTTCTTCATATGCACGGCGAGGATCTTCTCGCGCCCGTCGATATCGGGGATCGGCACCACGACCTGACGGTCGAACCGGCCCGGGCGCAGCAATGCGGGGTCGAGTACATCGGGACGGTTGGTCGCCGCGATGATGATGATGCCTTCATTCGCCTCGAAACCGTCCATCTCGACCAGCAGCTGGTTCAGCGTCTGCTCGCGCTCGTCATTGGAGTTGCCGAGGCCGCCACCGCGCGAGCGGCCGACAGCGTCGATCTCGTCGATAAAGACGATGCACGGCGCGTTTTTCTTGGCTTGCTCGAACATGTCGCGCACGCGGCTGGCGCCCACGCCGACGAACATCTCGACGAAATCCGAACCCGAAATGGTGAAGAACGGTACGCCCGCCTCGCCCGCAATGGCGCGGGCCAGCAGCGTTTTACCGGTACCCGGCGAACCGACCAGCAGCGCGCCCTTGGGAATTTGGCCACCCAGCTTGGAGAAGCGCGAGGGGTCCTTCAGAAACTCGACGATTTCTTCCAGTTCCTCGCGCGCTTCGTCGATGCCGGCGACATCTTCGAACGTCACCTTGCCCTGCTTCTCGGTCAGCATCTTGGCCTTGGACTTGCCAAAGCCCATCGCGCCGCCTGCGCCGCCGCCTTTCTGCACCTGACGCAGCGCGAAGAAGGCAATGCCGAGGATCAGCAGGAAGGGCAGGGACTGGAGGAGGATATACAGGAGCACATTGGGCTCTTCCGCCTCGACGCCCGAATATTGCACGCCGTTGTCTTCCAGCAGCGTGGTCAGCTCCGCATCATTGGCAATCGGCACGGTGGTGAAAGTCTGCTCGTTTTTCAGCGTACCGGTGATCCGATCGGGCGCGATCTGGACAGACTGGACCGTCCCTTCGGCAACCCGGTCGCGGAAATCGGAATAGCCGATCTGCGTGCCCGCAGGCTGGCCGGCATTGCCGAACATGGAGACGACCAGCAGCAGCGCGAGGAAAATCCCGCCCCACAGCATCAGGCTCTTCATCCAGGGGTTCGGGCCGCCCTGGCCGGGCTCTTCGGGCTGATTATTGTCGTTCATCGCAGGTGCGAGTCCTTTCAGTGCTGCACGATATGTAGGCGCGCAGGGGTGAATGGCAAGTTAGCCCGAAGACCTAATTCCGCCGGGGCGTTACCGGAAGATGCCGACCTGATTGGTCACGAAGAGCAATTGGCCCGCTTGCGACCAGACACGCGCGCGCTGATCGTAGGAGCCAAGCGCTATCGCATCGCTGTTGGTTTCGACCAGCAGAGGCATGGTCCCCAGCTTGCGGATCTCCTGCGCCGTGACGAAGCTGTGAAAGCTGTAGGAGGCCGTCGCTCCGAAGCGCGGGACGATATCGGCGAAGAACACGCGCGGCATCATCGTGTCCGACACGGCAATCAGCCCGGCCTCGTCCCAAGGGCGGCCATCGGCTTCCTCTATCCAGACCAGACTGGCGGGTTCTTCCTGCTTCGAAAACGGTGTGCCTGAGACCGGACGCTGGCGATAATGGCGCAGCCATTTCGGCCCCATCGTCATGTCCATCTCGGCGCAGTCTTCGGGCGCTTTTGCCGCTGGCGGCGGCCGGTCGAAGCCGGTTTCGTGTTCTTTTCGTTTGGACAGGACCAGCTGGCATTCGAACAACACGGCATCGGGCCGTTCGGGCCGAACGATCTGCGCCTTCCAGAACTGGGTGCGCGAGCGCAACCGGATGGATGACACATGCAAGTCCAAGGGTTCCTCCGGCAAAGCATCGGGAAACACCGCTCCCAGCGTTAAAAGATCACCGGCGGAGTCTTCGTGCCGGCTGACCCCGGCGAAAGCAGCAGCCAGTGCCCAGCCGCCAAATGCGCTGGTGAAATTCCAATAGGCCTGCCCCGCGCCCAGCCGGTAATGGCCCGGCCCCAGCGGTTCGAGGTGCAGCGCTTCGTCCAGCGCATAGGAGTGGTCGCTCATTTGGCTGGCCTTTCATTCGCAGGTTTTTGGGGATCGTCGACTGCATAGGCACGGCAGAACAGCTCGACCGCGCCCGCGATCCGTTCGGCATCGCGGCGCTCGTCTCTGGCCATGCCGAAGCGCCGGTCGAGATCGCCCATGCCTTTGCACAGCGACGCGAACTGCTCGGCCGCCAGCGCCGGATCGGGCACATTCACTTCGCCTGCCTCGTGCATCGCTGCCAGCAAATCGCGGAACGCGGCGCGCATTCGGTGCGGCCCGGCGGCCAGAAAGGTCAGGCCCACGCTGGGTTCGTGTTCGGTCTCGGCTGCGATGCGGCGTTCGAAATGGATCATTTCGTCCCGCGAGAGAAACGCGACCATGCCTTCGCCAATCGCGGTGAGGCGCGCCCGCAGGCTCGCTCCCGGCATCGACTCGATCCGGAAATGCCCGCGCATCTTCTCGCATTCCTGCTCCACAGCGGCGGTGAACAGCGCCTTTTTGGAACCGAAGTGATTGTAAACCGTCACCTTCGAGACACCGGCATCCTCGGCAATCGATTCAATCGCGCTGGCGGCGAAACCGTGGGCGAAGAAGTGCTGCGATGCGGTTTCAAGGATCGCCTCCCGCTTGGCCTCGCTGGAGGGTCTGAGTTTTTCCATAGCGTTTTTCCGTTTGACAAACTGAACGGCTCCGTTCAATTGAACGCGACCGTTCATTTATGGGCGGATGTTGTTACAAACGCAAGGGACCTGCCTTTCCGCCATGCTCTGGATCGCAATCAGAATGCTGACCGGCGACAAGCAGAAGTTCTACGGGCTGGTGTTCGGCATCGCGTTCTCCACGCTGCTGATCACGCAGCAGCTGACCATCTTCATCAATCTGATCGAGCGCGGGGCAAGCGCGGTCTATTCCGAGCCAACCGCCGATGTGTGGGTCATGGACCCCGTCAGCCGCACGCCCGATGTGAACTTCCCCATGCCCGCCACCGCGCTCGACAAGGTGCGCGGCGTGCCCGGCGTCGAATGGGCGGTGCCGCATTTGCGCGCGGGCGCATCGGTCCGCACCTCCGATGGCGATCTGGAAGGCGTATCCATTGTCGGCGTGGACGACGCCACACTGATCGGCCTGCCCAAGCGGCTGATCGAGGGCGATATCTCGGTCCTCTCGCAGCCCGACAGCGTGATCATCGATGATGTGGGCGCAGGCAAATTGTTCGAAAACGGCGCGGACCCCATCGGGGCGCGGCTGGAGCTAAACGACCAGCGCGCCGTTATTCGCGGCATCGCCGATGCCATCCCGACCTTCACCAGCCAGGTCACGCTCTACACCAAATACAGCCAGGCGCTGAACTACGTGCCCGGCACGCGCAACCGAATGACCTTCGTCATTGCCAATGCGGCCGACGGAATCACCCATGAAGAGCTGGCCAGCCGGATCGAGGAACAGACCGGACTGCGCGCCCGCACCCGCGAGGAATTTGCTCAGGACGGGATCGACTTCATCATCGAGAATACCGGTATTCCGCTCAATTTCGGTATCACGGTGGCGCTGGGCTTTATCGTCGGTGTGGCAATTGTCGGTCTGACTTTCAGCCTGTTCATCCGGGACAACATCAAGCAGTTCGGTGCGCTCAAAGCGATTGGCGTGACCAATGCCAAGATCCGCAAGATGGTGACGGTGCAGGCCGGGCTGGTCGGCCTGATCGGTTATGGTCTGGGCATCCTTGCCACCGTCGCCTTTATCTGGGGCTTCAGCGGGAACCCGGATTTCAAGGGATTCTACATCCCCTGGCAGATTCCGCTGATCAGTTGTGCGGCGGTGTTCGTGATCCTCGGCCTAACCGGCTGGCTATCGCTGCGCACCGTGCTCAAAACCGAACCGGCGGCGGTGTTCCGGTGAGCCAGCAAGTCGCCATTACCACGCGCGGCGTCACGCGCGATTTCCAGTCGGGATCGCAGACGATCACCGTACTGCACGGCATCGACACCGAAATCCGCGCTGGCGAGCTGACCTATGTGGTGGGCGAAAGCGGCAGTGGCAAAACCACACTGATCTCCATCATGTGCGGCATTCTCTGGCCGACCAAGGGTGAAGTGACCGTCTTCGGCACCGACATTTACGATCTCGACGATACCGCGCTGGTCGATTTCCGGCTGGAGAATATCGGTTTCATTTTCCAGCAGTACAATCTCATCCCCAGCATCGATGCAGCCAGCAATGCCGCCGTTCCGCTGATCGCGCAGGGCATGGACCGGCACGAGGCGCGCGAGAAAGCGCGCGGTATGCTGGAGAAGCTCAATATCGGCGACCAGGCGGACAAGCTGCCCAATCAGCTTTCCGGCGGCCAGCAGCAGCGCGTCGCAATTGCCCGCGCGCTGGTCCACGAGCCCCGCCTTGTGGTGTGCGACGAACCGACCGCGGCGCTGGATGCAAATTCGGGCCGCCGCGTGATGGACTTGCTGCGCGAAGTCGCCGTGGCCGAGGACCGCGCCTGCATCATCGTGACCCATGACAACCGCGTATTCGACCTGGCCGACCGCATTCTGGTGCTGGAAGACGGCCTCATCACCCATGACGGCAAAGAGATGCCCGATGACCATTAGAACGGACGACTGCCATGGCCCTGTTGCCTGAAAATCTGAGCTTTTCCCGCAAGGTGCTGCCAATCATCGCGATTGGCGCATTGGTGCTGGCGGTGATCTTCATCGCAATGGGACTGCCCGATCGCGAGCAATCGGAGCCGGAGAAGGAACCGCCCCGCGCCATCGGAGAGCTGGCGAACGGCGCGCGCGTTGCCGGATCGGGCATTGTCGAGCCGTCGAGTGAACTGATCGAGGTTGGAACGGCCTTGTCCGGATTGGTGACCGATTTGATGGTGCAACCGGGGCAGTTCGTGGAGAAAGGCCAGCCGCTCTTCACCGTCGATACCCGTGCCATCCGGGCCCGCGCTGCCGAAACACAGGCCGCGATCACCGAAGCCCGCGCTGCTCTGGGTGAGGCCCGCGCCTCCATGAACGAAGCCGAGGCCGCCATCGCCGAGGCGCGCACAGCGGAACAGACCGCAGCGCGCCAACTGGCCCTTTATCGCGGAGTCGATGATCCCGCCGCTGTCAGCCGCTCCGAAGTGATCCGCGCCGAGGGCGAGGCGGCGAGCGCTCGCGACCGTCGCCGTCTGGCCGAGACCCGCCTGCAACAGGCGCGCGCCCGCGTCGATCAGGCCAATGCCCGCATCCAGAGCGCGCAGTCGCAGGCCGGGACAACCCGCACCGAGCTCAGCCGCGCCACCGTGCGCGCCCCGATTGCCGGGGAAATTCTCGCGGTGAATATCCGCCCCGGAGAATTCCTCTCAAATCAGGGCGGCGGCAATTCTGCGCCCTTCATCACGATGGGCGAGACCCGCCCGCTGCATATCCGTGTGGATATCGACGAAGAGCAGGCCGGCCGTCTCGCCATGGGCCAGCCCGCGACTGTCTCCCCGCGCGGCGCCGCCGACAATCAGGTGAAGGCCAGCTTCGTCCGGGCCGAGCCGCAAGTCGTGCCCAAGCGGCAATTGACCAACACTGCATCCGAGCGGGTCGATGTGCGCGTCTTGCAAATCATCTACGCCCTGCCCGCCGAGGCGCGCGATGCCTTCCGGGTAGGCCAGCAGGTCGATGCCTTTATTCCGGCCACGGATGGGGCACAGGGGAGTTCGGGCGAGTGAAACTGCGCGCTGCCTTTGCCCTGATCGCGGCCTCCTCGCTGGGTGCGTGCGTCGCCGGTCCGCCTGCGGAAATCGCGACCACCGCGCCCGCAATCCCGGCCAGCTTCGCCTTCGCACCTGACGAAACGACCGATGCGCAGATTGCCTCGCTGCTGCCCAGCACCGATCCGGCGTTTGCCGCCCTGAGCGGGCTTGCGCTCGCCGAGGCGCCGACTTTGGGCGAAGCCACAGCCCGCATCGATGCCGCCCGTGCCGGGGCAGCGCGCGCCGGGGCGAACCGCTTGCCCAGCGTCAGCGCCGACGCCTCCGTCAGCGGCAGCCGGATCAATCCCGCGCAATTCGGCGGTGCCCTGCCGCCGGGCATCACCATCGACACCGAGCAAGTGACCTATGGCACCAATTTGATTGCCAGCTGGGACCCGGACATTTTCGGCCGCCTGCGCGCGCAGGAACGTGCCGCTGCCGCGCGGCTGGGCGCTGCCACCGCCGACGCGCAAGGTGTGCGGCTGGCTCTGGTCGCAGAGATTGCAGCGGCAGTGGTCGACTGGCGTGCTCTTGCCGAGAGGCAAAGCGCACTGGAAAGCGATCTTGCTTCGGCTCAGCGGCTGGTTGCATTGGCGGGATCGCGCGAGCGGGCGGGCATTGCGCCGGGTTTCGACCGGGTTCGCGCGGAAAGCGCTGCCCAGACAAGCCAGAGCCGCATTGCAGCACTGGCCAGCGAACGCGCGCGGATTGCGGGGCGGCTTGTGACGCTGACCGCCCAGCCTGCGCAGACGGTTCTCGACCTTCTTAGCCAATCGGCTCCCGAAGCAGCCCAGCCTGCCGCGCCCGCCACGCTGCCGAGCCAATTGCTTGCGAACCGGCCCGATGTGCTTGCCGCCGCAGCCCGGCTGGAGGCAAGCGATGCGGAGCTCTACGCCGCTTCCGCCGCGCGTTTCCCGCAATTCACGCTCTCGGCCGCTCTCGGCCTGCTGGCCTTCGATCTGGGCGATCTGTTCAGTGAGGACTCGATCGTCGGCAATGCCACGGGCGGATTGCTCGCCCCGCTGCTCGATTTCGGGCGGATCGAGGCAGGGATCGACGCCGCCGAGGCGGACAAGCGCCTCGCCTTCCAATCCTATCGCCGCGCTGTGTTCACCGCGCTGGGCGACGCCGAGACAGGCTACGGTCTGGTCGCCGCAGCCGACCGCGAGCTGGCCGCAGCCGTGCAGGAAGCCGCCAGCGCGCAGCGGGCCGCCGCTCTGGCCGAAACGCGCTTTTCTGCGGGCCTAAGCAATTTCCTCGAAGTGCTGGAAGCCCGTCGCTCCGCCGATGCCAGCGGAGAACGGGCTGCTGCCGCCAGAGGCCGGGCGCAGCGCGCGCGCATCCTGTTGTGGCAGGCTCTTGGCGGCGATGGCTTCACGCCTGCCGGGCAAAATTCCTAACCAATCAGCCGGTCCACAAGCCAATAGGCGCCGGTAATCCCGATCCCGTAGCTCGCCAGTTTGAGCGCAGGGTCGAGAGACTTGGCGGACAGCCGCCGGACCGCCTCCAGCACCAGAAGCACGGCCGCCACGACCGCCAGCTGCCCCGCTTCGACCCCCAGATTGAAGCTGATCAGCGCGGCAGGCACTTCGCCTTCGGGCAGGCCGATTTCCGCCAGCGCCCCGGCAAAGCCGAAGCCATGGATTAGCCCGAAAAGAAACCCGACCAACCACGGCCAGCGTTTTGTCCAGCTGTCTTCTTCGCGCAGGAGCTCCCAAGCCAGAAGGACAATCGACAGCGCGACCACCGCTTCCACCGGGCGCTGCGGCAGGCCGACCAGCCCCAGCGTCACGCCGGCGAGAGTGATCGAATGCGCCAGCGTAAACGCCGTCACCGCCTTCGCCACCGCCCAGCCGCGCCGGACCAGCAGGACCAGCGCAATCACGAACAGCAGGTGGTCCCAGCCTTCCAGAATATGCTCGACACCGAGCAGGAAGTAGCTGCGCCAGACCTGCGCCGTGCCGGCCTGCGCCGCGATGGTGGCTACCGGCTCGGCCTCGGTCAGCCGGAACGTCTGGACAGAGCGGCCCTGCGGTACAACGCGCAGCAGCACATCGCCGCCGCCGGGGATTGCCTCGAAACCGACCCTGCCGCCTTCGACTGCGCCGCTGCACTGCACCGCTGCTTCGCCCACCAGCGCACCGGGAATGGCACGGCCCACCGGCTCCACGCTGTAGGTGCAGCTGTCTGGAATGACCGGCACAGCCAGCGCATCGCGGCCCGCCGATACCAGTGGCTGTTTCCACGCCAGCGACCACGCGCCCGCGTCCTGCTGCGTAAACGCAATCGAGCCGGGGCGCAGTTCATCCGCCGCGAGCGGCGTTGCCAGCAGGAGCCCCATCGCGGCTACCAGCCAGCGGATCATTCCTCGATCTCGACCGTGTATGCGTCAGCGAACACGCGGTAGGCCGCCTTGCGCCGCGCCTCACCCTCGGACAGCCGCCATTCGTCTTCCACCTGATCGCGGATGTCGGCAAAGTCCGGCGCGGTGCCTGCTTCGAGCGAGGTCAGCCGAACCAGATGCCAGCCGAGCCCAGACTGCACCGGCCCCTGCCACTGTTCATCGGGCGAGAGGCGGGCCAGCGCATCGGCAAACACCGCGCCAAACTGTGCCTCCACATCGCGCAGCGGCCGATCGGTCAGGCTCGCAGGCAGCGAAGAAGGCTCTCCGCCCGCATCGCTTGGCAGTGCCGCCCGTGCCTCCGCCTCGCTGGTAAAGTAGCGTTGCTCGAAGCTAACCCGTCCATCGCCGGAGAAGCGCGCCGCGTTCGCCTCGTACCATTCGCGCAATTCCGCCTCGTCCGGCTGCGCCAGATCGGCCTGCGATGCGGCGAGGAAATCCATCTTCTTCGCCAGCCGTCGGCGCACCACCGGGTCGCGATCATCCAGCCCCAGCCGCAAGGCCTCGCGGTAGAGTATCTCCTCGCGCACCCAGCGCTCGATCAACCCGTCGAGCTCGGCGTCGGTCGGCGGGCGCTGCGTCATCCGCTCGAAATCGAGCGCGATCAGCGCTTGCTGCTCGCGGTCCAGAGTGATGGTCCGGTCGGCGGGATCGACCGGCTCTCCAATCCACGCGAACAGCGCAAAAATCGCTGCTCCGGCGAGCAGGAAATGAACCAGCGGTTCGCGCAGCAATCGGCGTGCGCGGGACGTTTCGCTCACCCCCCGGATGCTCCGCTTGCCGCCTTGGGGCCGACCCAGATGGGCGAAGTATAAGCGCGTTCCTGCACCGTTTTCACCACTTCCTCCGGCAGCGTCAGGCCAAAGCGCAGGGCATCGAACAGCACCCAGCGCGGCGTCGGAATTTCCAGCACGCGCACGTAATAAAACGCCCGCTGCCCGGCGGTGTAGTCCGGATCGGTCCACACCGTGCGCAATTGCGCCGCGCCGATATCATTGGTGTAAGTCGCCTGCGCCTCGTCCACGGTGGAGCCGACGGGAGCCAGCTTCCCGCCCGAAATGCTGCGCGTTTCAGGATCGCTCCATGCGACATCGAAGACGCGCTCCTGCGTCGAACCATCGGCGGCGACCCAGCCTTTCACCACCTGCACCCGGTCCAGATTGGCGCCTTCGGCATCCTTCATCGCCTCGATCATGAAGCTGGGCGCAGTCTCGCCCCCCGCCAGATCGCCGCCCATCGGTACGCCGCGTGTGTACCCGGCCTCGACCCAGCCCCCTGCTGGACCATCGGCGCCGAAATCATCGTCAGTGAAATCGAACCCGCCAAACACCCGCACCGTCATGCGCGATCCAGTGGTCGCGTAAACCTCGCGCCGTTTGAACGCATCGAAGATTTCCGCCCGTGTGTTCCCCCGCGCCCAAGCTGCGGCATACCCGCTGGCGAGATAGTGCCAGCCAAACCGCCCGACCCGCGTGCCGAGGTTTTGCCCTGCCATCGCCCGCTCTGCATCCGGCTCGTTGCCCGTATGCTTGCCGAAGAAATTGTCCTCGTCCGCGGTCGCGAGCGAGGTGTGGCTGTCGGTCGAACCGATCATGCCGAACTGGTAGGGGTTCGCGCCGGTGCGCTGCTCGATCGAGAGCCCGCGCTTCAGAGCCTCGCGCACATAGCTTCCGCCAAACATATCGGGCGTGGCCTTATTGGTCAGCGGCAGATTGCCCAGCTCCCAGCCCCAATCGCCATAACCGGCAAATTCATCGTTCGGGGAAAGCGAGGAATGCGCTTCGCTGTCGCCCTTGATCTGGGTGACTTCGACCACCGGTTCCCACTGGGCGCGTTTGGCCGCGTATTCGGCGGACATGGGCGCGCCATCGGGGCCGGTTTCCTGCCACATCAGGCCGTTTGAAAGATTGCCGTTATGCGGGATCGCCAGCGCCTGACCGCCAGTCGTTTCCTCGTAAGACGCCATGTAATCCCACAGCTGGTCGGGCGTATTGTCGAGGCCGGGGAACGGCACGACTTGCGACGTCCGGTCGCTGCCATCGCGGAACATCACCACGCGGTGCAGATTGTTTCCATCCGGCATCAGGGTCCATTCAAAGCCCCCGAAGGCGGTGAATTTGCCCGGCTCGTTGAACCGGTCGACCGTCTCCAGATGGTCTTCCCAAATTTCCTTCCCCACCTCTGGATCGGGATTGCGAAACGCTTCGGGCAAAGTGCCATCGGCTGCGGCGGTGATCAGCTCCGCCACGGCCAGCTGCGATTGCTTCCCGCCCTCGCGCAGCATCGCCTGCCACCGGCGCATAACGGGATCGCGCACCAGCGGGCGCGGCGCGTTCATCAGCCGCTTGGTCGCGCCCAGCCCGTCAGAGTGATCGGCGATGACCAGAAAATCGAGCGGGCGGTCCAGCTGCGCAGGCATGCCGGTGGTGGCGGTGACTTCTTCGCCCCGGGCAAAGCGCAGCGCCGCCTCCGGCCCCAGCCGCGTGCCAAAGCCAAAGGCATCGACTGAATTGTCAGTGTGGAGATGCGTATCGCCCCAATAGGGCCGGTCGGGATATTCGGCGAGCTCGATCGTGCCTTCGCCATCGCCCCGCTGGGCTTCGCTCGCCTGCTCGCCGCAACCGGCCAGCGCCAGCGCAAACGCCGCAACTCCCCATACGGCCCCACGCCGCAACAACGCCTTTTGCATCGTACCCCTCCCGTTCGATGTTAGCGCGCGGGACGGTGCGCTGCGCCGCGCGCGGCGTCAAGTCAGCCGGAGCCGCTACCCGACAAAAGATTGAGGACAGCAAAGCCAACCGCCCCGCCGCCCAGCACCAGCGCCACCGAAAGGAGCAATCCGTCGCGCACCAACAGCGCCAGACCAACCAGCGCGATGGCAAGCATCGGGATGGCGCTGGCGAAGGGAAGGAATTCCAGAGGAGGAACGCTCAGGCAAAGCAGCAGGATGACGACCGCCGCCAGCCGCGGGCCGACGCTTTCGAGCAGCCAGTCCATCCGGTCGCCGATATGCTTGTCGACCCACGCGGCCATCCGATCGAGCTTGTGCGTCGCCTTGGCCAGCTTCTCGCCTGAAAATTGGCGGTTCTCGACGAAGTCCGGCAACCAGACTTGCTCCTTCCCGAACAGCATCTGCAGCGCCAGCAACGCGACAATGATGGCCAGCAGCGTCGGGACGCCGGGTATCCCGCCCAGCGGGCTCAGCTCGATCAGCGGCAGCAGGATGAACATCGGCGCGAAGCTGCGGTCGCCGAACATGTCGAGCGCATCGCCGAGCGATACCTTATCCTTGCTCTCGCCCAGCTCCTCAACCTGTTCCATTACCTCTTCGAGGCTCTCGGGTTCGGTCGTCTCGCCCTTCGTCGGGTTGCTCATTGCATGCTCCTCCGTCCTCCCAACGCACCAGACGGGCGATGGGTGCCGGAGGAGCATCGAAACGGTGCGTTACATGCTGTGTTACATGCTTCTGGCGATTACCATCTTCATGACCTCGTTCGACCCGCCGAAGATCCGCGTGATGCGGCAATCGCGGTACATGCGGGCGATGGGGTAATCGTTGATGAAACCGGCGCCGCCATGGAATTGCAGGCATTTGTCGACGACTTCGCCCTGCAGCTCAGTGACCATCAATTTCGCCATGCACGCGGTCGGCACGTCCAGCTTGCCCTCAAGATGCTGCGCGATGCAGTGATTGACGAAGACGCGGGCGGCTGTCGCGCGCGCGTTGAGCTCGGCCAGCGTGAACTGGGTGTTCTGGAAATCCCAGATCGTCTGGCCGAACGCCTTGCGGTCCTTGACGAATTCCATCGTCACTTCGAGCGCTTTCTCGATGCCGGTCATGGCGCCCATGGCGATAATCAGGCGTTCCTGCGGCAGCTCGCCCATCAGCTGGTAGAAGCCCTTGCCCTCTTCCCCGCCAAGCACGGCGTCGCTGGGTACAAACACATCGTCGAAGAACAGTTCGGACGTATCGGCCGCATCCAGCCCGATCTTGTCGAGCTTCTTGCCGCGCTGGAAGCCATCGGCGCCCTCTGTTTCCAGCAGCATCAGCGAGATACCCTTCGCCCGCTCCTTGGGATCGGTCTTCGCGACCACGATGATGAAGTCAGCCGTCTGACCGTTGGAGATATAGGTCTTGGCCCCGTTGATCCGGTAGCCGTTGCCGTCCTTCAGCGCGGTGGTGGTGATGCTCTGCAAGTCGGAGCCGACGCCCGGTTCGGTCATGGCGATGGCGCTCACCAGCTCACCCGTCACCAGCTTGGGCAGGTATTTCTTCTTCTGCTCTTCGGTGCCGTGGCGCACCAGATAGGGCAGGATGACGGTGTTGTGCAGGCTGGCCGCGAAGCCTTCCACGCCGTGCTTCGCCTGCTGGTCGATCACCACCATATCGTGGCGGAAATCGCCGCCATGGCCGCCATATTCCTCCGGTACGGACACGCCGAGCAGCCCGGCCTCGCCCGCTTCGTTCCAGAAACCGCGCTCCACCTGACCCTCTTCGCGCCATTTCAGCACGCGCTTTTCCGGTGCCTTGTCCTGATAGAACTTGCCCACTGCATCGGCGAAGATCGAGATTTCCTCGTCATCCATAAATTCGGGCTGCGGCACATTGACTGTGGTCATCGGGTGTTCCTCTCAGTTTCTATGTTGCCATGCACCCTACAGGGTCGGTAGCGGTTCGCAACGCGTTCCGAAGACCATATTTGACAGGATACTCCCATGGAGCTGAACCAGTGGAATTGATTGGGCCCACTTCGCAGACTTTCATCAGCCAGCGAACCCGGCTTCATTATGCCGATTGGGGCAATCCTGATGCGCCGCCGCTGATCCTGCAGCATGGCGGGCGCGATCATTGCCGCAGCTGGGACTGGGTGGCGGAGGAATTGCGCCATGACTGGCACGTAATCTGCCCCGATCTGCGCGGCCATGGCGACAGCGAATGGACCAATACCGGGGTCTATAATGTCAGCTCTTATGTCTATGATCTGGCGCAGCTGGTCCACCAGCTGGAGCTGGCCCCGGTCACCATCGTGGCGCATTCGCTGGGCGGCAATGTCTCCACACGATTTGCCGGGATGTATCCGGACAAAGTGCGCAAGCTGGTCGCGATCGAGGGCCTTGGCCCCAGCCCCAAGGTGCAGGCGGAGCAGGAAAAGACGCCCTGGTACGAGCGCCGGATCGAATGGATCGACAAAAAGCGAGAGGCCAGCTCCCGCAGCATCCGCAAATACGACACGTTCCAAACCGCTCTGGATCGGATGCACGAGGCCAATTCCTACCTCAGCCGCGAACAGGCCGAGCATCTGACCCTGCACGCCGTGATCCGCAACGAGGACGGCACCTATAGCTGGAAATTCGACCCCCACCTCCACGCGTGGCCGCCGGACGACCTGACGCATGCACAGGTAGAAGAACTATGGGGCCGCCTGACCTGCCCCACCCTGCTGGTCTACGGAAACGACAGCTGGGCCAGCAATCCCGAAAAGGACGGCCGGATGAAGTTCTTCGGCGATAATGTGAAAGTCAGCGCCTACGAACGCGCAGGCCACTGGGTGCATCACGACCGGTTCGAGGATTTCGTGAGCGAGGTGAAGAGGTTTATTAAAAGGACCAAGTAATGAGCAACGAGCGTAAATTTACAGATGAGCAGTTCGAGGCTGTATTGAAGGAGCTTGCCGAGATTTCGGTGATAGCGTTCTCTCTGAAGGAAGACCTGTCACCTCTATCACCCGAAGACATTCAAATGGGCGCAGCGCCGCTGAGTCAGGGCACGATTCAAGCCGAACTGGACGAAATCCAAAACAGGATCGCACGGCTTGCTTTGCAAACGCTCCAAGCATCCAAAACTGAATGGTATTCAGCAAACGATGGGATTCAATGAGGCTTTCCAAAAAAGGTCGACCCATCATCTGGCCTGCCTTCTGGCTATTTCCCCACCTCAAACCTCGTGGCTCACCACTCAAATTTCGTCATTGCGAGCGAAGCGCGGCAATCCAGAGTCCCACACGCCTCCCCCTCACACTTCGCGGCTCACCACTTCCTTCATAATCTCGCTCGTGCCGCCATAGATGCGCTGGACGCGGGCGTCGCGCCACAGGCGGGCGATGGCGTATTCGTTCATGTAGCCTGCCCCGCCATGCAGTTGCAGCGCGGTGTCGACGCAGTCCCATTGCATTTCGGTGTGCCACAGCTTGGCCGCGCTTGCTTCGCCGGTCGTGAGTTCGCCGCGCAGATGGCGGGCGATGGCCCAGTCGAGATGGGCCCACCCGACCTGCAGCCGCGCTTTCAGGTCGGCCAGCGTGAAGCGGGTGTTCTGAAACTCGAACACGGTTTTGCCGAACGCCTTGCGCTCTTTCACGAATTGCACCGCCTCGTCGAAGGCGCGCTGGGCACCGGCCTGTGCGCTGACGGCAATGGACAGGCGCTCCTGCGGCAGCTCTTCCATCAGGTGGATGAAGCCGCGATTTTCCCCGCCAAGAATATTGGTCTTGGGCACGCGCACGTCGTTGAAGAACAGCTCGCTCGTATCCGCCGAATGCTGGCCGATCTTGTCGAGATTGCGCCCGCGCTCGAAGCCCTCTGTACCGGCATCGACCAATACCAGAGAAGTGCCTTTCGCGCCCGCGCTAGGATCGGTCTTGGCGACCACGATCACCACATCGGCGTTCTGACCGTTGGTGATGTAGGTCTTGGACCCGTTGATGATCAGATGATTGCCATCTTCCTTCGCCGTGGTGCGGATGCCTTGCAAATCGCTGCCTGCGCCCGGCTCGGTCATGGCGATGGCGGAAATGACATCGCCCGAGATCATGCCGGGGAGATACTTCTCCTTTTGCTCCGGGCTGCCGAGCCGCTCGAAGTAATTGACCGTGATGTCGTTCTGCAGCGTGAAACCGGCGGACGAGCCCATATAGGCCAGCTCCTCGGCGACCACGCAGTTGAACCCGAAATCGAGGCCGAGACCGCCATGCTCCTCGGCGACGGTCGGGCACAGCATGCCCGCCTCGCCCAGCGCCTTCCACGGCCCCCGCCCGACAATGCCCTCTTCCTCATGCTGGTCGAGGAAGGGCTCCATATGTTCGGCGAACACCTTGCGTACCGTGTCGCGGAAGGCGTGGTGATCGTCGGTATAGGCGGTGCGGGTTGCAGTATCGAGCATCGGTCAATCGTGTCCTGTTAGCCGACCGTCCCTGCTTCGCGCAGGGCGGTTCGTTGGTCTTCATCCATGCCGAGATCGGCGAGGATAGCATCGGTCTGGTCGCCCGGCATCGGAGCCGCTGTGGGCTTGGCCGTGGGCGTACCGGAATAGCGCGGGGCCGGTGCGGGCTGCGTATCGCCGCCGACCTCGATAAAGGTCTCGCGCGCGGTGTTATGCGGGTGCTGCGCAGCCTCGCTCATGGTGAGAACGGGTGCGTAGCAGACATCGGTATGCTCCATCAGAGCATCCCATTCGTCGCGGGTTTTGGTCTTGAACAGCGCAGTGAGCTTCGCCTTCAGCGCGTCCCAATTGGCCGGGACCATTTGCGCGTCGAAGTCGCTGTCCTCTGCCAGCCCGGCAAGCCGCCGAAGCTCCGCATAAAATTGCGGCTCGATGCTGCCGATGGAGACGAATTTGCCATCCATCGTTTCATACGTGTCGTAGAAATGCGCGCCGGTATCGAGCAGGTTGACGCCCAGATCTTCGCGCCAGGTGCCGGTGTTTTTCATCCCGTGCATCATGCTCATCAGCACCGCTGTGCCGTCGGTCATGGCCGCGTCGATCACCTGTCCGGCCCCGCCCCGCGCCACGCCCAGCAGCGCGCTGACCATACCGAAGGCAAGCATCATCCCGCCGCCTCCGAAATCGCCGACCATGTTGATTGGCGGGGTAGGCTTCTCGCCTTTGCGCCCGAAATGCGCGAGCGCCCCGGCAAGAGCGATGTAGTTGATATCGTGCCCGGCGTAGGGGGAGTATGGCCCGGTCTGCCCCCAGCCGGTCATCCGGCCGTAAACAAGCTTTGGATTCTCGGCGAGGAGCACGTCCGGGCCAAGGCCCAGCCGCTCCATGACCCCAGGGCGGAACCCCTCGATGATGCCATCCGCACTGGCGCACAGCTTGCGGGCCAGCGCTACGCCTTCTTCGGTTTTCAGGTTCAGCGCGATGGATTTGCGCCCGCGCGCCAGCACGTCCTTGGTCGTGATCGGCTGGCTGCCGCCCCGCCCGCCGCTGGCGCGATCGACGCGGATAACCTCCGCGCCGTGATCGGCCAGCATCATGCCGCAGAACGGGCCCGGCCCGATCCCGGCGAATTCGATGATGCGGATTCCGTCTAGTGGTCCGGACATGCTTACTTGCCCTGCCAGTTGGGCGCGCGCTTCTCGGCGAAGGCTTTGCTGCCTTCCTGCGCGTCTGCCGACATGAACACCTGCGGCAGCAGCTTGGCCTGATGCTCGTAGCGCTTGTCCAGGTCCCATCCGCGCGATTCGTCCATGATCTGCTTCGACACGCGGACAGCAATCGGGCCGTTGGCGGTGATCGCCTTGGCCAGTTCCAGCGCGCCTTCCAAGGCGTCGCCATCGGTCACGCGGTTGATCATGCCCAGCTCGTAAGCGCGTGCTGCGTCGATAAAGTCACCGGTCAGTGCCAGTTCCATCGCCACCTTGTGCGGGATGAGATCGGGCAGAACCATCAGGCCGCCCGCCGCAGCGGCAAGACCGCGCTTGGCCTCGGGAATGCCGAATTTGGCCTTGGAATTGGCGACCACCAAATCGCACGCGATCATCAGTTCCAGACCACCCGCAAGCGCATAGCCCTCGACCGCAGCGATCAGCGGCTTGACCGGCTTCTGCTCGGTCAGACCGCCGAAACCGCGGCCCTTCACGCTGGGGCTTTCGCCGCGCAGGAAGCCTTTGAGGTCCATCCCCGAACAGAACGTACCACCCGCGCCCGTCAGGATACCCACACGCAGATGATCCTCTGCATCCAACCGATCCAGCTGCGCCGCAATCGCTTCAGAGGCAGCCTTGGTCATGGCGTTTTTCGCCTCGGGCCGATTGATCGTCATGATCAAAACGCCGTCACGTTCTTCGACCAGCAGTTCGTCTGTTCCGGTATCGCTCATTTCGTCTCTCCGTAGCTTTTTGAAACTTTCCTTGTGGCGGTGCTGCCCAGCCTTTACGAAAACGTCAACCGACAAAAAGTGAGAGGACCGATTCCTATGAGTACGCAGCCCCATACAGCCTACATCGTCGACGCCGTCCGTACCCCGCGCGGGATCGGCAAACAGGGCAAGGGCGCGCTCGCAGCCGAGCATCCGCAGCATCTCGCCGCCACGGTCCTGAAGGCAATCGCGGAGCGTAACGGGATCGACACCAAGACGGTCGACGATGTGATCTGGTCCGTTTCCACGCAAGACGGCAAACAGGCCGGCGACATGGGCCGAATGGCGGCGCTGGACGCTGGCTATGACATTACCAGCAGCGGCATGACGCTGGACCGTTTCTGCGGCGGCGGGATCACTTCGGTCAATCTGGCCGCTGCGCAGGTCATGTCCGGCATGGCCGATTGCGTGGTCGCAGGCGGCACTGAAATGATGAGCCTGACGGCGCAAATGGCCAAGGACAAGATGGCCGCCGGCATCGCCCCGCCAATGATGGGCAGCTATAACGAGCGCCTGCAGGCCAAGCATCCGCAGAGCCACCAGGGCGTGTGCGGCGATGCCATTGCCAGCCAGGAAGGCTTTACCCGCGAGGAACTGGACGAGGTTGGCTATCGCAGCCAGCAGCGCGCCGCGCAGGCCATCGCAGAAGGGCGCTTCGACAAATCGGTGGTTCCCGTGGTCGATGATGAGGGCAACACAATCCTCGACAAGGAAGAATTTCCCCGTCCGCAGACGACCATGGAAACGCTGGCCCAGCTGGAACCTGCCTTTCCCAAGCTGGCCGACGTGCCGCTGGACAAGGACGGCACGACCTTCCGCAAGCTGATCAACCAGAAATACCCCGATCTGGACATCCAGCACTTCCACCATGCCGGGAACAGCTCCGGCGTAGTCGATGGCGCAGCAGCGGTGCTGATTGCGAGCAAGGAATATTGCGACGAGCATGGCCTGAAGCCGCGCGCCAAGATCGTTGCGACCGCCAACATGGGCGATGACCCCACACTGATGCTCAACGCACCGGTCCCTGCGGCCAAACGCGTGCTGGAACGCGCTGGAATGACGCTGGACGATATCGACCTGTTCGAAATCAACGAAGCGTTCGCCGTGGTCGCCGCCAAATTCGTGCGCGATCTCGATCTGGATTGGGACAAGGTCAATGTAAACGGCGGCGCGATTGCACTGGGCCACCCAATCGGCGCAACCGGCTCCATGCTGATCGGCACGATGGTCGATGAACTGGAACGCCAAGGCAAGAAGCGCGGCCTCGTGACCATGTGCGCTGCGGGCGGCATGGCTCCAGCAATTATTGTCGAGACAGTCTAAGTCATTGGAGCGGGCTGGCTCAGCCGGCCTGCTCCCACTTCTCCATTTTGCGATAGATCGTTGACGGGCTGACGCCGAGCGTGCGGGCCGTCTGGACCACATTGCCGTCCAATGCGCCAAGCCGCGCTTCGATGGCCACCCGCTCGATCGCATCGAGGCTGACGGACAGATCGGCACCCATTTCGCGCGCCTGGCCTGCATCGAATGATGGGCCGGGCGAGGCCTCTGGAGCGCGTCCCTGCCCATCTGCCGAGGCACCGGGTTCTGGCGTCATGGCGAGGCTGGGAGCGCTACTCGCCATGCGCGGCATGGGTTCGACAATCAGTTCCGGCCCGTCGCCCATGACGATGGCGCGGCGGATCGTGTTCTGCAATTCGCGGACATTGCCCGGCCAGCTATGCGCCAGCAGGCTCTCTTCGCTCTCGGGCGTAATCTGCTCGATCAGCCGCCCCTCCTCGTCAGCAAAGCGCTCGGCGAATTTGCGGGCGATCACCAGAATGTCATCGCCGCGCTCGCGCAGCGGTGGCAGCTCCAGTGGAATCACGTTCAACCGGTAGTACAGGTCCTCGCGGAAGCGGCCTTCGGCAACCTCGACCTGCGGCTGGCGATTGGTGGCACAGACAATGCGCACATCGACCGGCTCGGCCTTGCTGTTGCCGACCCGCTGGATCATCCCTGTCTGGAGGAAGCGCAGCAATTTGACCTGCAGCTTCAGTTCCATCTCGCAGATTTCATCGAGGAACAGCGTCCCGCCATCCGCGGCTTTCGCGGCCCCGATGCGGTTTTCCAGTGCACCGGTGAAAGCGCCCTTCACATGGCCGAACAATTCGGATTCGAGCAGGTTTTCCGGAATTGCGCCGCAGTTGATCGCGATGAACGGCTTCTTGGCACGCCTGCCCGACAGATGGATCGCTTCGGCTGCCACTTCCTTCCCGCTGCCGCTTTCGCCGGTGATGAACACCGCCGCCTTGGAATCGCCGATATTTTCTATCGCCCGGTAGATGGCCTGCATGACAGGCGATGCACCGATGAAGCCGTGGAAACTGTCGCGGCGGCTGGCCGAGCGGACGGCTTTCACTTCGCGCGCCAGCTGGTGCCGCTCGGCCCCGTTCCGCACGGTGGTCAGCAAGCGTTCCGAACTGACCGGCTTTACCAGGAAATCATAGGCCCCCAGCCGCATCGCCTCGACCGCGCGGCCCAGCGAGCCATCGGCTGTTACCACGATGACGCTGGTTTCCTGCAAGCGCGAGGCCTGCGCCTGAAACAGGTCCAGACCGTTGGCGTCGGGCAGCTGCAAGTCGAGCAGCACCACATCGAATTGCGCCGCGCCCAGCTGGGCCTCGGCTTCTGCCCCTGTCTGTGCCAGCTCGACCTCATGGCCGGCATCGGTCAGCTGCGCCGCATAGCTCATCGCCAGCGACGCGCTGTCCTCCACAATCAGGATGCGGGCACCGGTCATGCGGCCAATGTCTCCGGAGCAGCAATCCGGAAGCTCGCACTGGCCGGGTCGTTATCGCCGACCCACTCCACCTGACGCGTATCGCCGTAGTGGACCATGCAGCCTTTCACGAGGCCGTATGCAATATGCGCCATCGGGCGGTGCGAGCTGTAGTGGATGATCAGATCGTCATCATCCCGGGTGGCTGTGACCTTGGGCGGTTTGGCATCGGGATACAGAACGACGACTTCCTCATGAATGTGCGACCCCACATGCTCCAGCATGACTTCGGCGGTCGGATATTGCCCCACAATCTTCGGGTACAGAATGACGAACCGCGCGAACAGCCATTCGCCATATTGCCTGCACAGCTGGTCAGCGGGAACTCCGCTCACCTCGCTGGCGACGCCCACCATTTTGAGTGCATAGGCGGCCGGATAGGTACCGATACGGGTGAACGCACCGTCGTTTGGTAACTCGGATGAAGCAAGCACCTGCTCGGCAAAATCGAGCCCGCCCACTTCCTCCATAAAACCGATCAGCTCGGCAAAGATAATACCCTTCATGGATGTCCTTTCATCGATGACATCCCGCTTCATGCAAAAATCATGCCGCAATTTGACACGACAAATCGCCCAAATTCGTCCGAAAACCATCCCATAATGCAAATTCCTTCTCAAAATGCAAAATTTGAACGCTGCATTTTGCGAATGGCTTTTTCGCATTCTGCTAAAAGGCACGGTTTTCCGCCATTTCAGGCAATTGGCACGGGTCTTGAAGAGGTGGAGGCATCCTACTCTGACCGGACCCAATGCTATGACCCGTACCCGTTCTGCCAAATCAGCCATCGCGGCTCTGCTTTCATCCAGCCTCGTGCTGGGCGCATGCAGCGCTGGACCGGCACCTGCCAACGTCTCTTCTGCCCGCTGGGCACCGGGCCAGTCGGTGCAATCGGGCGACCACCGCCAAGGCGAGTGGCTCGATCGGGCCTTGGCTCCCGCATCGCAGCAGTGCGCTCTGGGTGCTGCCCCGAACCTTACCGGCCTCCAACAAGTCTCCCCTCGCGAGCTGGGCGCGGCGACCCTGCGCCTCGGCCCCGGCGACCGCCTGCTGATCGAGGTTCTGGGCGATCCGGACGGCCTGAGCGGAAGCTACGTGGTCGATTCCGATGGTACGGTATCGCTTGGCACCCTCCCCGCAGTTCAAGCGCAAGGTCGCACCGCAGCCGAATTCTCCCATGAACTGCGCGCATCGCTGATCGGTGCGGGCCTGGTGCGCCCCTTGCGCAACGCCGTACGTGTGCGGCTGGCCGAAGCAGGCGGCGTCGCGGTTACCGTGTCGGGCGCTGTGTTTCAGGCAGGCTCGGTCCGCCCTGGAGAGCGCACTGCACAGACCCGCATAGGCCAGAAGGAAGGCGAGGTTTCTGGCGATGCCAATGCCGGCCGCACGCTTTCGACAGCTCTGCGCGCGGCGGGCGGTGTGCGTCCCGATGCCGACGTGACGGCCATCACGCTGGTGCGTGGCAGCCGGTTCACCGTGCTCGACATGAGCGGCATGATGGGCACCCTGCCCGCAATCGACCCCGTTCTCGCCGCCGGTGACCAGATCATCGTGCCGGAGACGTCGTGCTTCGACGAGAGCCTTGTTCGCCCCGGCCCGCTGACCCAGCCGGGCATCAAGGTCTATATGTCGAACCTCACCCGCAGCGCGAACAACAATGCCGGTGCGGCCATCGGCGCAAAGACCGGGGAGCTGCCCTATGGCACGCGTATGCTGCAGGCGCTGGTCGCGATGAACTGTGTCGGCGGGACCTATATGCAGTCCGACCGCCGGGCCGTCCTGATCAGCCGCAATCCGCGCAATGGCCAGTCGATCGTGATCGAGCGCGACATCGAGGAATTGGTCCGCGGGGCAGATCGCGATCTGGCCGACCCCTACCTTATGCCCGGCGATGCCCTTGCCTGCTATGACAGCAAGTGGACCAATTTCCGCGAAGCTCTGAGCCTTTTCTCCGACGTAGCGGGCGCTGCGACGCCTGCCATCGTCCTGCAACAGGCGGCGAACTGATGGACATGATGACCACTCAGCCCCGGCGTCTGGTGCGCGCGGGCCGCTGGCTGCGCGACGGCTTGCCTTCGTTCGGCCGGTATCGCCGCTATATCATGGCGATCCTTCCGCCGATGGCTGCTATCTGGGGCCTCGCGCTGGCGGTGATGGCCTTCGCCCCTGACCGCTACGACAGCGAGATGACCCTGATCCTGCCCGGCAGCGGCGCAGGTGGCTCGCTCAATCTGGAATCGATCGGGCAGGCCAGCAGCAACACGACCTCCGCATTCTCCAGCTCCACATTGAGCCCGACGGAGAACTACAAACGCCTGCTGATGTCGGACCGGATCACGACCAATGCCGCGCAGATTCTGGGCGAGAAGCCGTCCGACTTCCCCCAGCCGACTGTGAAGCTGGTCGACCAGACAAACCTGATCTCGGTCTCCATGCCCGGCGCCACAGCTAAGCAGGCACGGGACCGCAGCGAAGCCGTGCGCACCGCGTTTCTCACCGCGCTCGACGGATTGCGCGCCGATGAAGCCGCCATGCGCGAAGAGGCTGATCAGCGTCGTATTGCCGAATTGCAGGACAAGGTTGGCGAGGCGCAGCAGAAACTGCTCGCATTTCAGGGCCGCACGGGCCTCGTCTCGCTCGACCAGTTTGCCGACCGTATTTCCACTCTCGACACGCTGCGCGACCGCGAGCGTATGGCCCGCGTATCGGCGCGCCAGTCCAGCGCGGCCACCGGACGCCTTGCATCCACGCTGGGTGTTTCGACCGCAACGGCCAACCGCGCCCTGCGCCTGCAATCCGATCCGGTTTTCCTAAAGCTGCTCGACCGGTATGCCGAAATCACCACCGAAAAGACCGAACAGGGCGCGACCCTGGGTCCGGCCCATGGCAAGATGGAGGAACTGGGCGCCGAGAAAGACGAATTGCTTGGCGAACTCGCCAGCCGGGGCCGCACGCTCGCCGGTCTCAACCGCGCAACCGTGATGAAATTCGCCGACCTGTCCGTATCGGGCAACCGCGCCGCGCTGTTTGAATCGCTGATGACCCGCGACAGTGACGGGGCCGGTGCGCAGGCTGCCCTGTCCGAAGTCCGCCGCCAGATCGGCGAGCAATCCGCGCGCAAGGGCAGCCTTGTCCGCCATGCCGCCGAGCTGTCCGAATTGACCCGCGAACTGCGCGTGGCCGAAGCGGTTTTCAGCTCTGCGCTGGCCCGGCTCGATACCAACAAGGCCGATCATTTTGCGTCCTACCCGCTGGTCCAGACACTCGAAGTGCCTTCGCTGCCACGCGGCAAGGCATCGCCCCAGCCCCTGCTCGTCCTTGGCGGCGCTGCCGGGGCTACCTTCCTCCTCCTTATCGGGTTCCTGCTGCTATGGCTTCGTCAGCCGATCATCCGCAAAATCCTGCCGAACGGCTGATCGCCGCGGTTATACAATCCACCTGGCTGCTCTGGCTGGTCGGGGGATTATATATCGCCGGCCCCGCCCTTGGCTGGATCCTTGCAGGCATGGCTGCCTGGGCGCTGTATTCCGCCCCCGGCAGAGCCCCCGATGCGCGCGCAGCCAGCCCCGACTGGGTCATCCACACATGGATCGCCGGCATGGCAGCCATGCTGCTGATCCTGTGGATCGGCCACACGACCAACGCGCTGGGGCTGGCCACGACGATCAAATCGACCATCGGCTGGGCCAAGGGGTGGGCATTGATCGCCCTGTTCCCGCTGGCCGGTGCGGTTCTGAACATCCGGCTGGAAGTGATTGCCCGCGCGGTGTGCAAGCTTGGCGTGCAGACGCTCTGGCTGATCCCGGTCTTCCTGCTCGCTCCGTTTGTCGGCCTGCCGGAAACGCTGTGGGTCTCTCCGCTGAGCGTTATCGGCGGGTCGGGCCCGGAATATTTCGCAGTAACTCTCTACACTCTGGAGCCCGGCTCAGGCGTTCCCCGCTGGCAGTTCTTCGCTCCGTGGTCCCCCGCGGCGGGGATGATCGCGGTCATCTATGTGATCCTCGCTTTGCAGGAAAAACATCTTGGCTGGCGCACTGCTGGCATCAGCGCAGCCGTGCTGATCGCCCTGCTGTCGCAATCGCGCCTTGCGCTGGTTGCACTGGCCGTGATCCTGCCGACAATCTGGGCTCTCCGGCATGCGAGCCGCCCCGCATTGTGGCTGGCGGCGGTGCCGGTCATCCTGCTCGCGGGCATCTTTGGCGGCGCATTGATCGACTGGGCCCAGCAACTGGTCGCCGACTTCAGCAGCGCGCGGGCCGACAGCTCAAGAGTGCGTGCAACTCTGGGGCGGATCGCCATCGAGCGCTGGCAGAACGAAGCCCCGTGGTTCGGCCACGGGATCGTCGAGGCCGGCCCCCATCTGGTCGAGTACATGCCCATCGGCAGCCACCACAGCTGGTATGGCCTGCTGTTTGTCAAAGGGCTGACCGGAGCCCTGGCTCTGGCGGTACCGATGATCGCCACGATTGCGGTCCTGGGCCGCGCTGCCCTGTCGAGCGCAGCGGGCCGGTGCGGCTTCGCGATGATTGCCGTGATGGCGCTCTACAGCTTCGGTGAAAATCTGGAGATGCTCGCCTATCTCGTGTGGCCCGCATGGGTGGCAATCGGCACATCGCTTGCCGAGGCCCGCAAGCTGCGCGGGGCTACTGGAGCCAGCGCCTGAGGCTCTTCAGGCTAGCAGGTCCGCCCATCCGCTGATAACCGTGCTGCGCATATCCAGCACATCATTACGGCCAGCAGCGCCCATTTTGGGCAGCGGCATCGCGGCAAAACGGTCAATCGCCTGTGCGATAGCCTTTGCATCGCCCATGGGCGCATACAACCCGGCCGAGCCAACCTGTTCGGGCAGGCCATCGACATCGGCCACCAATATGGCACGCGCAGCAAGCCGCGCTTCTGTGGCGACGAGCCCATAGGCTTCCCACAGCGAAGGCACGACCACTGCGTCCGCCTCTGTCAGAAAGTCGGTCACATCATCGACCCTGCCAACCAGAGCGACATTGGGATAGCGGGCTGCCCGCTGCTGAAGGTCCTCCTCCAGCGGGCCGCTTCCACCAATTCTTAGGGTGCATAGCTCAGGCCGCGCGCCCGCAGCTTCGATCAGCGCGGCAAAGTTTTTCACTTCGGAATAACGGCCATAGGCGGCCAGCCGGAGCGGCCGGGCAGCATCCCTGTCAGCCAAGGGAGGAACCTGCAGCAACTCATCGCGCCCGCTCCACGGGTAAATGACGCGGCACCGGTCAGGGGCAATCGACGATGCCTCCAGAAACCACTCCCGCTGTCCCTGAGAGACGCAAACGACATCGTCCACCAGACGGACAAGGCCACGCAGCAAGGCTCTGAAACGCCGCTGCGATCCGACATTATGGCTTTCAAAACTGCTGGTGTAGCTGTGCTCTACATAGACAATGCGCGCCCGCCGGTTGCGGACGCGCAGACTGCCGAACCAGGCGAGCCTTCGCCATGAAACGGGAAAGTGGGTGACGATGATGTCGGCATCCAGCGCCGGCGCAATCACGTCACCCTGATCGACCGGCTTTATCTCGGAATGCGCCAACAGACGCAGTTCCGCTTCCTCGAATACGCCCAGTGCGCGGGTGACTCCGCCCATTGCGAAATCATCAAGCAGGTGAACAACGCGTTTCATCGGCTCCGGTCTATAGCACCGGCGCGCCCGGGTCACGCACCCGCAGCCGCACCCTTGAGGACACGGCGCGAGAGCGCGGCAAAGGCATTGCGGCCAATCACCGAACCCGCTGCAACGGCCAGAGCAGTGATCGCTGTCTTCTTCGGCTCCTTGGCGGCGATCCGCCAATCGGCTTTCAGAGCATCCACCAGCAAATCCCGTGCGAAAGCGGTTTCGCCCAGCTGGACCGCCCGCCGCGCCAGATAACGCAGCTGGAACGCCCGCGCCCGCCCGCCATGCTTGGCCACGAAAGCCGGGGCAATATCGCCAATCTTGCGCAGCATGGTCTGCCAGCTGACATATTGCTTGACGATATTGGCCGACAGCGCGCCGCCAATAATGCGGTAGTCTGTCAGCAATCCCTCGATACCTTCGAACTTCATTCCATGCTGCACGGCGCAGCGGGTCCAGAACTCGATATCTTCCGACTGGCGGAACGTCTCGTCGAACCAGCAGGTGCGGTGCGGTTCGTCCGGGTGCGGAAAGGCTGCAAGCTGCATCGCCGACATCCTCAGCACAGCCGCACTGCCATTGCCGACCGGGTTGCGGCACAGCACATCGGCAGCGCTGATGTCGGTCAATTGGGGCCGCATGGCGACCTTCAAGGCGCGCCCGCTTGCGTCGATCATCCGCGAACCGGCGAAGCTGATCGCGACATCGGGATTGGCGCTCATATGAACGAAATGCAGCAGCAGCTTGTCCACGTGGAAAGCGTCATCGGAATCCAGCAACGCAACGAAGGGCGCACGCGCTGCCGCGATGCCAGTATTGCGCGCACCCGGCAGGCCGCGATTTTTCTGGCTGATGATGCGGATACGCGGATCATTGAAACTCCGACAGATTTCGAGAGAGCGGTCGGTCGCGCCATCGTCCACAATGATCAGTTCGAAATCGGGAAGCGACTGGGCCAGCACAGATTCGATGGCCTGCGCGACATAGGCCTCGACGTTGTAAACCGGCATTACGACGGACATTTTCGGCGTGGTTGGGAGCTGGGTCATAATTGGTATCCTTGAAATAAGATGAGATCGATCAGGCGAAAACGCGGCGGCGCATCGCACCGGGCATGACCACGCCTGCAAAGGCACACAGAAGGGTGAGACCGCCGCGCTTGCGGTCGGCCAGAAATTGTCCGGCATCCAGCCGCAGCCCGGCCAGTGCAAAACGCAGCGCCTCGGCGGCAGGACCGCCGGTGCGCAGGGCGCGGCGTGCGAGGTAGCGGCAATACAGCGCTTCCGCGCCCGGCAGCTCTGCCGGAGAGACATATTCGCGGGCCAGAATCCGCCAGCCATCATACATGGCTGCCAGATCGGCGGAGAGGCCATCGGCGCTCATCCGGTAATTCACCAGATGCCGGTCGATCCCCTGAATGCGACCTCCCCCCGCTGCAAAGCGGGCGAGGAATTCCTGATCCTCGGCGTGCTGCATACCTTGGCGAAAACCACCGGCAGCGATGAAGGCTTCCCGGTTAACCACCAGATTGCTGGTCGAGCAGACAGGATTTTCGCCTACCAGCTGGGCAACCGACAGGCACCCTGAGGGCACGCTGCTATAGACGCGGGGCTTCAATACGCCGCTGCTCGAAACAGTGCAGAACGCGATCATCGCATAGCTTGCTGCGATCGCCGGGTCGGCCTGGTGGCACACATCATGGATCGCCAGCTTGTCGGATTCCCAGCAATCGTCGGAATCGAGGAATGCGAGCAGCTCGCCGCGTGCGATCTCGGCACCGAGATTGCGGGCTGCAGACACGCCGGCGTTTGTCTGGGAAATGAGGCGGATCCGGCTGTCCTGACCGGCCAGCTCGCGCATTACATGCAACGACCGGTCGGTGGAGCCATCATCGACAAGGATCAGTTCCCAGTTCTGAAAGCTCTGCGCCAGAACGCTGCGGACGGTCTGGCCGATCGTGTCTGCCGCGTTGAACACGGGGATGACGATGGAGAAGCGTGGGGCGTTGCGGGTCATGATCAGGCAGCCTTCCGGTTGAATGTGAAGATAGGAGAGGACGGAAAGAGGATGCGCGCACCGGCGGGCAGCAGCACGAAGGCAAGGCCGAGGGCATATCCCGCGCAGGCAGCAGCCAGCGAAAACTGGGAGCCAAGGGCGAGGCCGCCCAGCGCGGCGACAGTTGCGGCGCAGGAAATGGCCGCTTCCGCTCCCGGTCGACGATCGGCACGGAGACCCGCACCGACCGCCGCCGCCAGGAAAAGCGGGATCGCGGACAGGGCCAGCAGAGCCACATAGGGAGCTGCGTCGGCCCAATGCTCCCCGAAAACGAGGGGAACATAGAGGTGTGCTGCCAATGCCTGCAGCCCGGCAAAGGGGATCAGGCAAGCAAGGCCCGCAAGCGTAGCCTGACGCAGGCGGGCAGAGCGCTGCTGCGCGTCGGCGATGCTGGCCAGATTGGGGAACAGAACGATGCCAAACGCCGTCACCAGCGATTGCGCGATGCCGAGACCGGCTCCGAACGCGAAGTAGTAAATGCCCAGCGTCTTCACACCCATCAGCGCGCCGATGAGCAGCTTGTCGGCCTGGCCGCGCAGGGCGATCATTGCCTCACTGCCCAGTACACCTCCGAAGAAGGCGCGGAACTCCGACACCGGAGCGCCAGCCACGGCTGCCGACTTCGCCCAGGGGCGTGCGCGGCGGGCCAGAACGGTCCAGACGGGCGCGGTCAGCAGCTTCGGCAGAACAATCGCCCAGGCCGACGGCCAGATGACGACCAATGCCATCGTGAGAACGTGATCCAGAATGGCCTGCGTCGCCGCGATGCGTGCCGTCGCGCCCAGCTTCCCCTCGCGCATGGCGAGATGGATGTGCACCAGCCCGGCAGGCATAAAGGCATAAACGGCCGCAAGGACAGCCAGCATCGCGCCCGCTTCCGGCAGGCCAAAGCCCCACGCGAGGATGGCCGCTACGCCCAGCTGAACCATCGCAACAGCAGCGCACAGGGCCTGGAACAGCCGGGAGGCTGTCTTGCAGATCGCCTCCAGCTCGTCGGCGGTGGCAACAATGATGCGCTGGCCGATGCCAACATTGGCGAGCACGCGGACCAGTTCAAACAGAGAAAGTGCAAGCGCAGCGGTGCCGAGCATAGCCGCATCCGTATGGCGCGCAATGACCAGGATCGCTCCCAGACGCACGACCCGGTTGGCCAGTTCTGCGGATGCATATCCGGCGAAACCCCGCAGCACGGGCTGCAGGCCTTCGGGAAGCATTTTTTGTAGGCGTATTGCGAACACTGGGTGTCTCCGGGTGAAGTTGCCCCACCCTATTCAAGACGCGTGCCAGTTCTCCAGAACAGCGGTTTCAAGCCGTTTTTCTGCAGACACTCAAGAAAGCCAGCCTTCAGATTTCGCATTTTGCGACGATGGCTTGGGAATTTCGCATTTCCAGTATCGCAAATTGCGAAAGCCACTCCTCTCAAATCCGGACCACAGTCTCAATCTGAAGTTTATCTACGATATTTCAGATACTTACCCAAACTGGCACGACCGATGCTGAGTGACCGGCAATCTTCAACCGGAGTTTGCCATGAAACACGATCTCGCCCTTCTCGACGCATCCGTCCACTCCGACCACACGGTCCAGGCGGCGCTTTCGCCCTCGCACAGTTCTGAAACGACCAAGCTGTTCGCTCTCGACATCGAATGCGCCAAGCGCGCGCAAATGGCCCGGCGTATTGTCGCAGCGGCAGCAGTCCAAAAGCGCCTTACGATCAGCTTCGCCAACGCCCACTGCGTCAATGTCGCCCACAAGGACAGCAGCTACCGCGATGCCCTGCGCCAGTCCGACATGATCCTGCCGGACGGCAGCGGGATGCGCATTGCTGCCCAGATGGCGGGTCGCAGTTTCGGCGACAATCTCAATGGCACCGACCTCTTCCCGGAAATCTGCGCCCACGCAGCGACGACTGGCCAGTCGATCTTCCTGCTGGGCGGGCAGCCCGGCATTGCCATGCAGGCCGGTGCCACAATGGTCGCTGCAACGCCCGGCCTGCAGATTGCAGGAACGGCCGACGGCTATTTCCGCCCAGGAGAGGAAGACGCGCTGATCGAACGGATCAACCGGTCCGGTGCCACCATCCTGTTCGTCGGTTTCGGCGTGCCGCTGCAAGAAAAATGGATCACCCGCCTGCGTGACAGGCTGGATGTCGCAGTGGTTCTCGCCGTTGGCGGCCTGTTCGATTACTATTCGGGCCGCATCGCCCGAGCGCCTGCACCGATCCGCGCGGTCGGCTGCGAATGGGCATGGCGTCTGGCAATGGAACCGCGCCGACTGGCGCAGCGCTACCTTGTTGGCAATGCGGTGTTCCTGATGCACGCAGCGCGCCACGCTTTCGAACAGCGCGGTTTTGCCGATGCAATCTCTGCGGCCATGAAGCGCGCGGTTGATGTAACGGTCGCAGCAATCGCCCTCGCCATGCTCCTGCCCATTCTGGCGATGGTGGCTCTGGCGATCCGTCTGGAAGATCGCGGCCCGGTGTTCTTTCGTCAGCTCCGGATCGGCGAAAACGGTCGTAGTTTCGAAATGCTCAAACTGCGCAGCATGTATGTCGATGCCGAAGCCCGGCGGGCAGCCTTGCTCGGTAAGAGCGACCGCGCCGGTATCTGTTTCAAGATTTCCGATGACCCGCGCATCACACGCATCGGCCGGTTCATCCGCCGCTTCTCGATCGACGAGCTACCCCAGCTGATCAACGTGCTGCGCGGCGAAATGTCCCTGGTCGGCCCGCGCCCGGCGCTCGCCTGCGAAGTGGCAGCCTATGAACCGCGCGCCTATCGCCGTTTGCGCGGCAAGCCGGGCCTCACCTGCATCTGGCAAGTATCCGGACGGGCCGACATCCCGTTTGCCCGCCAGCTGACCATGGATGTCGCTTATCTCCAACGCCGCGGCCTGATGACAGATCTGGCGCTGCTGGCGCGGACGGTCCCGGCGGTCTTCGGGGGACGGGGCGCCTACTGATCCGCGATCAGCACACGGTAAGCTTCATCACACCCCTGATACGTTTCTTCCAGCGCGGCCGCCAAGTCTCCGGCGGCCGCGCCCCGCCAATCGGCATCGGGCGCGCGGAATTTCTCGACTGCACCCAGCAAGCGCAGCGCCCCGACATTCCCGGCCACGCCTTTGAGAGCATGGGCCTGCCGGTCGGCAGCTTCGCGGTCGCCTTGCTCCAGCGCCGCAGTGAGCGCATCACCATAGGAAACAAGGTCGCTTTTGACAGCGGCAAGAAACCGCTCCCCGAAATGGGCTGGCAAAGCTTCGAAAGCCTGCCTGAACCGGACCAGATCGAACAAGGGCAATCCGCCCTGATCGCCGGCAGCGGCACCGGCACCCGCGGCCAATGCCGTGGTGAGAGCAGCTTTGATTTCCGACTGCTTGACCGGCTTGGCAAGGCAGGCCGACATGCCGGCGGCGAGCAACCGCTCGCGCTCTTCCTGCAGGCTGTGGGCAGTCACCCCGATGACCGGCGTACGCGAAGCCGGACCATCCATGGCCCGGATTGTCCTGACCGCCTGTTCGCCATCCATCACCGGCATCTGCACATCCATCAGCACAGCATCGAACCGCTCTTTGCTTATGAGCTCGACTGCCTCTGCGCCGTTCGTTGCAGTCTGGACCGTGCAGCCGATTTTCTCGAGCAGCGACGTGATGATCTGACGGTTGCTTTCCGTATCTTCGGCCAGCAGCACCTGCGGGCTATCGCCGGCCGCAGTCCGCAACGGGGCCGACATTCCGGCGCCATCATCAGCGGCAGTCTCCAGAGCGAGCACAATTGCGCACCCTGTTGCATCGCACGTCACCCCGCCGCCCATCGCTTCGGCCAATTGCATTGCACGGCGGAACTGCGGATCCTGCAGTGCATCACTGCCCCGCGCCAGTTCATATCCCAAACGGTCGCTTGTCAGCGAGATCGACAAACCGCCTTTCCATGCGACGGCAACTGAGCCGCCATGGCCCTCTTCCATCGCGAAGCCACACAGATTGTCGATTAGTTCGCGCAGCCGGACCGCGTCCGCCACCACTTTGGCGGGAAGATCGTCCGCCAGCTGCCAGCTCATTTCGCCTTGCTGGTTGGCCCCGACCTCGGCCCAGAAGCGCCTGCTCTGGTCCAGCAGACGGCCCAGCGAGAGCGGCGCGGCAAACAGGGCAATGGAATCCGACTGGCCTTCGGATTCGGCGAGGGCTTCGTCGAGCAACGCGCCGATCCGTTCGACGGAGTGTTCTGCCAGATCGAGCTTGCGCCGGTCGCCGTCGCTATCGGCGGCCCCTTCGAGCAGGTCGATGACGCCAGACAGGGTTGCCAAAGGCGTGCGGAAATTATGCGCCATGGTGGACAGGAACCGTGTCCTCACCGCCAGCGCGGCTTCCGTTTTTTCCCGTTCCGCCTCCAGCTCACCGGTCAGCAGATCCAGCTCACGCACACGGCGTTCCGCGCGCAATTGCAGCATTTTGACGGTGCGTTCATTCGACCGAATTTCGGTGATGTCCCGAACCGAACCGTAGATCCCGCGCAGCCGGTTTGCGTCACCGCTGGACCGGCGGATATGCCAGCGGAGCCAGCGCGTTCCTGTGCCGGGATGGATAATCCGGTGCTCGAAGGTGTGGTCCTCGTCCGCTGGCAGGTCGGTATAGAATTGCGTCGCCTCCGCTATCATCCGGTTACGGTCCAGCGGGTGCAGCACGCTGGTCAAATGCTCCGGGGTCAATTTGGTATCGGCCGGAAAACCAAGAATCGCATTGAGCTGGGGCGAGCTCTGAAACGCTTCATCCGGTGCTCCGAAAATCGTGGCAAAGCCGCCAGTGCGTTGCGCATTGAGCAACTGCATATTCTGCAGATCCAACCTGCGCACGAGGTCCTCTTCCCGGACCAGCAATTCCCGGTTGGCCAGGTCGAGCTCCCGCATTCGCCCTTCCAGTGCGGTTTCCGCTTCAGCAAGGGCGGTTTCGGCCCGTGCGAGCTTTTTCTGGAGGATTTCCACCATCCGTTCCGGTGATGGCTGCTGGGTGTCCGGGGAAATCATTCAAGCCTCCAGCAGCATCTGGCGAAGGGCGCCGGGTGTTGGCATGTCGTGCATCGTGATTGCCCTTGCCCCCGCAAGCCCGGCTGGCAATCGCTGCGCAGGGTCCAGTTGCAGCACGAGATCGTATAGCACATCCGGCGCAGTCACGTCTGCATTTGCGCTGGAGGCGACTGCGTAGCCCAGCTCTTCCAGCGATGCCTCTCCAGCCAGCCGCGCAACTGCGCTGCCGCCAACAACCAATGCCCTCAGGCCTGTGCCGGGCAGCGCATCGCCGCTGTCGGCTGCGCGCCTCAGCGGTATTTCCAGCGTAAAGGTGCTGCCCTCACCTTCGACGCTGGTGACTGAGATTTCCCCGCCCATCGCGTGCGCCAGATTGCGGCAGATCGACAGGCCTAGCCCGGTGCCGCCGAAGAGCCGCTCGGTTGACGCATCGACTTGCTCGAAAGGCGTAAACAGCGCGTCCAGCCGGCTGGCCGGTATGCCGATTCCGCTATCGCTAACCGACAGGGCCATGGTGACCGCATCGGGCGTATCTGGCTTCTTGTCAGCCCGCGTTTCGCATCGCACCGCGACTTGCCCCTGCGCGGTAAACTTGATCGCATTGCTGAGGAAATTCGCGAGGATCTGCTGGATGCGCGCTTCGTCGCCCATCAGCATTTCCCTGGGCCCGGGCTCCAAGATTAGCTCCACTCCCTTGCCTCTTGCCAGCGGGCCGAACAGCTCCCCGCCGCGCTGCACCATGTCGTGCGTATCGAAGGCGCGCTCCTCGATCTGCAAAGCCCCGCTTTCACCGCGGGCCGTGCTCAGAACATCGTCGAGCACCCGCATGAGAGCCTCCGCCGAACTCTCGATTGTCGCCAGAGCCCGGTCGCGCTGGCGAGCGGAATTGTCCTGCCGAACCTGCTCCAGCATGCCCAAGATGCCGGTCATCGGCGTACGGATTTCGTGGCTGACGGTTGCCAGCAGGTTCTTGCGAATGTCGGCCGCGCTTTGTGCTTCGTCGCGGGCGGCCATCAGGGCGGCCTCGCCTTCTTTCTGGGAGGTAATGTCGCGGGCAATATAGGCGAAGCCGGACAGATTGCCGTCCTCCATCGTGATCGCCTCGATCGCTTCATAGGCCCAGAACGTCTGCCCGTGCCCGTTCACGCGTTCCACGGAGTGCGAAACCCGCCCATCTTGCGCAACCTTTGCGAGGAGGTCCCGCGCCTGTTCAAGCCTGTTTCCGTTTCCATCGGAATTTCCGATGATTTGCGCGATGCCCTCGTCCTTCGCGCCATCCCATCCGAACACGTCCTTGGCCGCACTGTTGGCCCGCGTGATGCGCCCTTCTGCATCGAGCAGGAGCACCGCATATTCCTCCAGCGCATCGACCAGCAGATCGAATGATTGGGTCAGCCGAAGCCGTTCCCGCGTCACCCGGCTTTCCATGGCATCGAAGGCGCGGTCCAGGCGGGCGAGTTCATCCCCATCCGCGCCATCCACCGGCTCGCTGTTTTTCTCTGCCAGAGCAATCGCATCCGCCCTGTCTGCCAATTGTTCCAGCGGACGGGACAAACTGTTCCGCACGAACCAGATGATGAACAGGGCAAATGCCGCCGTGGTCAACAACCCGCCAATCAGGATTGGTAGAGCCGACTCGAACGCAGCCGCCCGCACCTGCTGACCGGGGATGGCCGACACAATGAACCAGTCGGGATTATCAAGTCTCGCGGCCGCCACATAGAGGTCGGCGTCTTCCAAAAACGTCAGTGCCGTGCGCCGCTCGAGCACGGAAAGCAAACTCCAGACTGCGCCCAGCTCGGGTTCCGAAGTTGTCGCAAGATCGAGAAACGCGCCGGTCTGTTCGCTCGACTGAACGGTATAACGGGGATGGCGGATCAGTTTGCCATCACCGGTGACTACCATCCGCTCGACCCCTTGCGGGGGGAGCGCACCCTCATCGTCAAAGATCGAATCGAGCACGATGCTGGTTCCAAACGCACCGATGTGTCTGGCACCATCCCGCACAGGCGTCATGCAACCGGTCGTCCATGTCGTGCGAGATTCGTCATAGAGAATGGGCTGCAAGCCGGTGCAACGCATAACACCGTCAGGATTTGCGCCCGGTTTTACAATTTCGGAGAACTCTTCGCCCTGGAAATCGAGCGTTGCGGGGGCATCGCGGCGATAGAATTGCAGATTGTCCGCTCTTCCAGGCGCGTACATCACCAGATCATTGTCGGGCGAGAAGAAGTACAGATTGTCGACATTCTGCTGCGGCAGACCGTCCACCACGCCTGCGAGAGTGGCGAAGGCAGAGGACACGGTCACACGCCGTTCGGAGGACAGATCTTGCGCCGGGATAAACCCGCCGAAGCCCGATGCAGGCCCACGCGGTGTCATTGTTCCGGTCCACAGACTGTCTGCGCTGCGCCTTGTGCCATCCGGCCTTGCAGGGAACAGACGGTTGAATTCCGCTGTGGCCAATCCGCCTGCGTCTATTTCGGAGTTCAACCGCTTGGCCGCCGCAGCCTGAGCGCTCTCCATCTCCTCAAAGCGGACCTGCAGGCCCTGTTGAGCCAGCGAACGGTCCTCGCGCAGCAGCGACAGCGCTGCGCCGATCTCGCGATTGCGCGCTTCGCCATACGCCAGCCAGGTCGACAACCCGAATAGGAGCAAGCCGATCGGGAGGATGGTCGCAAGCGCGCGCGTACTGAGCTGGCCAAACCGCATGGGATACTCCGTGATGGCGACCTACCACGAGCAAGCGCCAATGCTGGCACCCTAGAAGGAAATATCCACCAAATGCTGAATGGCGCGGCACCAAATTGCGGTCGACATTCCTAAGCCCAAAGGCTGCGTGTCCAGTCGACTGCGGTTTGCGAGGAAGCGAGAACTTCTTCGCCCAGCCTGCGCGACCATAGCGTTTCTGCCCCGCCCGCCAGCCGCCACCGGTGCAGCGCGCGGGTATAGAGATTAAGGTCGTGCTCTGCGCTGATACCGATTGCGCCGAAGACGGCGTGGGCGGTGTTGGCAATGCGCGGGGCGGCTTCGGCAGCGACGGACTTGGCGACAGCGGCCTGCGCCGTTTCGGGCCAGCCTTTGCTCGCAGCAAGCTCGACGGCCAGCCGCACTGCGACCACATCCTGTGCCATCACGGCGAGGTTTTGCTGGAGCGCCTGCTGCTTGCCGATGAGCTTGCCGAACTGGACCCGCTCATTGGCGTAGGCGACGGCCATATCGAGCAGCTTGCCCGCCGCGCCGGCGATCAGGGCCGCGTGGAGAAGCGCGGTGGCATTCTCTCGCCGCGCGGCTTCATTGTCGCCGGTTGCCCGCTCGATCATCGCTTCGCCAATCCCGACGGGTACTGCATGGCGGCCCAGCGCCATCCACAGCGGCGCGACATCGGCCAGAGACAGCCCTGCGCCGCCTTCGCTCTCGGCAACCAGCGCATCGAGGAAGCCCGACTGCTCGACAGTCTGCATGGCGGCAGCGCTGCCCTCGCCAGCTTCGATGGCACGGACTGCAGAAGGCGCGAAGACCTCGCCCAGCATCTGCTCGAACGGTTCGAGAAATTCACTCGTCATTACCGCGCCCTCATCTCAGGCCCAAACCGCGCGCGATAATGCCGCGCAGGATTTCCCGCGTGCCTCCGCGCAGCGAAAAGCTCGGCGCGATATGCGTCACATAGGTCAGCGCGTCCTGCAGTTCCTCGCTCACCGCCTCATCAGGGTGCGCCGCCAGATCATCCCCAATCGCCAGCGGCAAATCCTGTTCGAACGCTGTGCCGAGGTCTTTCACCACCGAGGCCTCGACCACCGGGCTTTCGCCCGCCGCCAGCTGCCCTGTGCACGCCAGCGACATGGCCCTGAGCGCCGACAGCTTGGCCATGAAGCTGCCGACCAGCGCCGTGGTCGCCGGATCGTCGCGGCCAACCGAACGAAGATGCGCCAGCCACGCGTCGAACAGCACGATGCTGGAATAAATCCGCTCCGGCCCGCTGCGCTCGAAGGCCAGTTCGGCCACCACCTGCTGCCAGCCGCCGCCTTCCTCGCCAATCAGCGCGTCCTCAGCCAGTTCCACATTGTCGAAGAACACTTCGGAAAAATGCGCATCGCCTGCCAAATCAGTGATCGGGCGAATATCGACGCCGGGTGCTTTCAGATCGACGATGATTTGCGACAGCCCGCGATGCCGGTCATCACTGGTGCCCGATGTGCGGACCAGCGCGATCATGTAGTCGGAATGCATCGAATTGGTGGTCCAGATCTTCTGGCCATTGAGCAACCAGCCCTTCTCTGTCTTCTCCGCCCGTGTCCGAACGCTCGCCAGATCCGACCCGCTGCCCGGTTCGCTCATCCCGATGCAGAACAGCAGCTCGCCCCGGCAGATCGGGGGGATATATTTCTGGCGCTGTTCCTCGGTGCCGAAGTTCAGGATCAGCGGTGCGCTTTGCCGGTCGGCGATCCAGTGCGCGGCAACCGGAGCGCCAGCGGCCAGCAATTCCTCCACCACAACAAACCGCGCAAACGGCCCGCGCCCACCGCCGCCATATTCGGTCGGCAGGGTGAGGCCCAGAAGCCCGGCTTCGCCCAGCTTGCGGCTGAAACCCGCATCGAAGCCCGACCATGACCGCGATCGCTCGGCCAGCGACATATCGGCCACCGCCTCCTGTGCCAACGTGCGCACTTTCCCGCGCAGCGCGTCGTCTTCGGGCGGAATGGCGGCAAGGGTGAGAGTATCGAACAGGGGAAAGCTCCTAAAGCGCCTTGTGCTCTCACTTTTAGGTTTGCGGGCGGGCCCCTTGCAACCTAGCACAACAGCTATGGAACCCTTCTTGAAAATCGAGCGCGATGGCTCCGTCGTCATCGCCAGCCTCAATCGTCCCGAAACCCGCAACGCCATTTCCGAAACCGCGCATAGCGAGGAGATCGCGCAGTTCTGTGCCGACATGACCCGCGACCGCAGCGTGCGCGCCGTGGTTCTCACCGGCGAAGGCAGCGCTTTCTGCGCGGGCGGCAATGTGAAGGACATGGCGAACAAGGCAGGGATGTTCGCAGGCAGCCCCTACGAGATACGCAATCGCTATCGCACGGGCATACAGCTGATCCCCGCCGCGCTGTATGACCTGGAAGTGCCCGTGGTGGCCGCCGTGAACGGCCCGGCGATTGGTGCGGGGCTCGACCTGGCCTGCATGGCCGACATCCGCATCGGCAGCGAGAAAGCGATCTTCGGCGAGACATTCGTAAAGCTGGGCATCATTCCCGGCGATGGCGGCGCATGGTTGCTGCCCCGCGTGATCGGCATGGCCCGCGCCACGCAGATGACGCTGACGGGCGAGATCATCGACGCGGCCAAAGCGCTGGAATTCGGGCTTATCAGCGAAGTGACGTCGCACGATCAGTGCCTGCCGCGCGCGGTGGAAATGGCGCAGATGATCGCAGCCAATCCCGGCCACTCCACCCGCATGGCCAAGCGGCTGCTGCGCGAGGGGCAGGATATGAAGCTTGGCCCCTTGCTGGAACTCAGCGCGGCCTATCAGGCGCTGGCTCATCATACGCAGGATCATGCCGAGGCGGTGGACGCGTTCACCGGCAAAAGAGCGCCGCAATTCAAGGACTGCTAACTCGGCCCCGTAACCTTGCTTCCTCCTGAAATTCGGGCATTATGGCCCGCGGGTCGCCGAAAGAAAAACCATTGGAGAGAGATTGTCCGCCTACCGGGCGGATGAGCGATTTGGGGGAGCCACCTTTTGCCGGTCATACCAGGGTGCAGGCACGATCTGTTTGTCAGCTATGCCCATGCCGATAACTTCGACTCGCTCGACGGGACGAAGGATATTACGCGGCTCTACAACAGCCTGCGCGCCGTGCTGCGCCAGCGTCTGGGCACGCGCGAGGAAGAGCTGAGCGTCTTTTTCGATTCGCAAAACCGCGCGAACGATCAATTGGGCGATATGCTAGACGCAGCCAGCAATTCCGCGCTGCTGCTGATTGTCGGTTCCCCCAGCTGGGCGGGCAGCGACTTTTGCCCGCAGGAACTGGCCGCGTTTCACGGGTCGCGCGGCGATTTGCGCAACATCTTTGTGGCTGAGCATTTGCCGCTATTGCCGGGCGACACCTACCCTGCCCCGATCACCGATCATGTCCGGTTCCGGTTCCACCGCGCTGTGAGCGAGGAATCGAGCACGCGCATTCCGATGACGCCGGAGGATGACAGCCGCCTCTACCGTGACCGGATTTATTCGCTCGCCGAGCAAATTGTCGAGCGGCTCGTGCAGCTGCGCGAAACGGGCGTGACCAAGGCCTCCGCCCCCGCTGTCGCAGCCAGCGCCAGCACCCCATCGCGGGTCATGGTCGCCAGCGGCAATATCGATCTGCCCAAAGGCGCAAAGCGCGCACTGATCGCCGAACCCACCGACGATCTGGAAGACGAAGTCGCGCAGGTTCGCGCCCATCTGGAGCAATATGACATCCACGTGCTGCCGGTTGCCAGCAGCTATGACGGGATGGACCAGTTCCTGAACGAATATAATGCCGCGCTGGGTCAGGCCTCGATGATGATCCAGCTGGTTGGCCCGCATGTCGGGCGCAAGCCCCCTGCCATGCCCACTGGCAAGGCGCGCCATCAGTACGACGCAGCCATTGCTGCCGGGGTGCCGGTGATGCAATGGCGCAATCCCGAATTGCAGCTCGATCCGGTGCCGGACGATCACCGCGAGTTGCTGGAGACGGAGCATGTCATCTGCTCCACTCTGTCGGAATTCAAGGCGCGGCTGGTCGATGCGCTCCAGCCCGAACCCGAGCCGGAACCCGCCCAGGTCGCGCTGGAGGCTGGTCAGTTCCTGTTTGTGGATGCCGACGACCGCGACCGTGAAGCCATCGACCGGGTGCTGGACGAGCTGGAAGATACCGGCCTGCTGTGCATGGGGCCGGAGCCCGAAAGCACCGATGCCAAGGCGCGGCTGGCCGATCTGGAGCAGAACTTCACAAGCTGTGATGCACTGATCCTGCTGCACGGCAATGCGCCCAGCACCTGGGTGAAGAGCCAGCTGGTTCTCTTCACCAAGCTTTCGGCCAAGCGGAACGAGAAGCTGAAGCTGATGGCAATTTGCAAGGGTCCGCCGGGGCCAAAAGAGGATATCAAATTCCGCCTCGCCAATGCACAAGTAATTGATTGCGGCGAGAATTGGGACATGACCGATGTCCGCAAACTGGTGTCGAGCCTGTCGGCATGAGTGAGAGGCAAAATCACATCGAGCAGGTTCCGTTCCCCGGCCTGCGGGCCTTTACCCGCGACGAAAGCTATCTGTTCTTTGGCCGCGACAGTCAGGTTACCGAGCTGATCGACAAGCTGGCGGATAGCCGGTTCCTCGCTGTTCTGGGGTCGTCGGGCAGCGGCAAATCCTCGCTCGTGCGCACCGGTCTGCTGGAATATCTGGAGCTGGGCCTGCACCCGGCGGGCTCGGACTGGATGGTGATCGATTTTCACCCCGCAGGCGATCCCATCGGGTCGCTGGCGGCGGGCCTGTTCGCCGCGCAGGGGATGGACGTAAAGGGCGAGGAATTCGACCTGATGGCCCACAGCCTGCGGCGCGGCCCGCGGGCGGTGATCGAATGGTGTCAGGCGGGGCACCTGCCCGATGGGCGCAATTTGCTGCTGATGGCCGACCAGTTCGAGGAGCTTTTCCGCTTCTCCAGCTATGCCGAGCGCGAGGAGGCCGAAGCCTTTGCCCGCCTGCTGATTGAAAGCAGCGAGTGCCCCGATTTCCCGATCTCGGTCTGCCTGACCATGCGGACCGAATTCCTGGCTGACTGCGCCATGATCCCCGGCCTCGCCGAACGGATCAATGACGGGCTGTATCTCACCCCGCGCATGAACCGCGATGAGTGCGAGGAAGCGATTGTCGGCCCGGCGGGTGTCTCCGGCTTTGAAGTCGAGCCCAAGCTGGCCAACCAGCTGCTCAATGACATGGCCACGCTCGCCCCGTGGGAAGACAAGGACGACGTCAGCCAGACAATGGCTAGCCGGGCCGACCAACTTCCCCTGATGCAGCACGTGCTCAACCAGCTGTATCTGGAGACCAAAGAGCGCGACGGTGAAGACAACATCGTGCTGCGGCGCGATCATTACCGGGCAATCGGCGGGCTGACCGGCGCGCTGGATGTGCATGGATTGCACGTGCTCCAGCGGCTGGGCGCCGCTCCGCCCGATCCGGACCCCGTGTCGGAGAAAGGCAAGCCTGCAAACGACACCCGCGCGCCTGGCGAAGTCGATCATACTCTGGTCGCGCAGGTCTTCCGCGCTCTGGTGGCAGGCCCGTCGCTGGCGAAGGCGGTGCGCCGTCCATGCCGTTTCGACGAGCTCGCCCGAGCCACCGGCGACGAAGCGGCAACTCGCACCGTGGTCGACGCCTTCCGCGCGCACGGAGTCAATTTCCTGCGGCCCTATGAAGGCGAACCGCTGGCCGACGATACCGTTATCGATATCAGCCACGAAAGCCTGATCCGCCAATGGAACCTGCTGACCGGCTGGTTCGAAGAAGAGCGCGAGGCGGGCGTCGCGTGGCAGCAGTTGCAGACCCAGCAAGAAGCCTATGCCGAGGGGCGCAGTGACTTGCTCAGCGGTCTGGCGCTCGCGAATTTGTCGCAGTTCTGGGAAACCGAACGCCCGACCGCCGCATGGGCAGAGCGCCATGGCGGTGACTTCGCGGCCATCGAGAGCTTCTACACAACCAGCAAGGAAACCGACGAGCGCGCCCGGGCCGAGGCCGAAGCCGAACAGCGCCGGAAGACCAACCGGCTGCGCGTCTGGCTCGCCGGAACAGCCGCGCTGGCCTTCGTCGCGCTGGGCGGGGCCTATTACGGCTTCACGCAGGCGGCAGAGGCCCGCAGTTCGGAAGCCGCTGCACTGGCAGCCACCGAGGAACAGAAGAGGGCAACCGAAGCTCAGGCATTGGCCGCCGAGCGCGCCGGACTGGCCGAGAAACGAGCCGAAGACGAAGCCGTTGCAGCGCTGCTCGCCGCCAATCAGGCCGAGAAAGCCGCCCTCGCCCAGCAGGAGGCCGCACAGCGCGCGGCGCTCAGCGAACAACAAGCGCAGTCAAATCTCGCCGAAGCCCGCGCGGCGGAAGCCGCTGCCGAGGCGGCCCGCAGGCAGGCCGAGGAACAAGCCGATGCCAATGTCGATCTGATCCGCCGCATCGGGGAAGCCATCACGGTCGGCGGCGGCACCGAAGAAGTGACCGGCGACGAATTGCGCGACGAGGTGCGCGAACGCTTGCCCGACCAGAGCCGCGCGGCGCCGCGTGTACGGCCCAGCCAAGGGGGCGGTAGCGCCATCCCCTTGGCGCTCGCCGTCAGCCTGCCCTTGACCAGCGAAGCATCGCTTGCCGCTTCTGCATCTGCCTCCTCCTCAGCAGCCGCGCCGGAAACACGCAGCGCGCCGCGCGAACGGCCGTGCCTGCCCGAATGGCAATTGATCGCCGAGCTGGAACCCGACCGGCAGATGGACCGTCTGCCGGGCAGCCTGCAAACCCAGTGTCTCGCCCGTGAACTGGCGCAGTTTTTCGAGGCGCAGCTGAGCCGGAGCGGTTCCCTCGGGCAGGGGAGTGGACCGGCAGGCGGATCGGCCGATCCCGCTGAAATCCTTCAGATCAACACCATGCTGGGCAAAGCGTGGTTCACCGCCCGTAACTGGAAGGAATCCATCGGCGCCTATGAGCGGGCGCATGATGCAGGACTGAGATTGCTAGAGCGGCGCGGGCGGCAATCCGTGCTGGACGATCCGAAACTGCGCAGCGCCTATTTGCAGGCGTCGTACAATTGGCTGCTCGATGCGCGCGAAGTGCGCCAGTCGGGCAAAGCGCAGCGCGGTTTTTCCGATATCGAAGCGATTGCGGCCGGTTTCGATGTGGACGCTTTGACTGGCGCTCAGGATATGGAGCTGGCCACCGATCTGGCCCGCATCGCAATCCTGCAGATGACGGTACACCGCGAGTATCAGCCCGATCCTGACAAGCAGACCGATGCCGAGCTTCGTCTGCTGGGTCTTGCCAATCTGATCCTCGAATGGACGGTCGATCTCGATTTCGACGACGAGGCGCAGATGAATTCCGCGTTGGAAGCGCTGGGTGTGATTGCTCAGGGCCTGACTGAGGTGGAAGACGATTCCTCCGCTGCGGAAAATGCCGAGCTGACCTGCGACATCAGCGAGACTATGGAACTGCTTGCGCCCGATCCGCTGGACCGCAGGGTGACGCGGGCAAAGCTCAATTGCGCGATCGGCAGTTTGGCGGCCGCGACCGAAGAGGCGGGCTCCGTCAGCGATATCGATAGCATCGCGCAAAGCGCCCGCGCCCGCGCCCGCGACTCGCTCGACAAAGACCCCTTCGACGAGCGCACACGGCTGGCGCTGATCGATGCCAATATGGCCGGTGCAAAACGATCCCAGGCGAGCGCCAAGCGGGCAGCGGAAGCCCTGATCGCCCAGTTGAAAATCGAACGAAAAGCAGCTGGTGAAATCTACTTCGCGGCGCGGCAAGACAAAATCGACGAGGAAGTCGAGCGCGAGTTTGCCAAAGTATCGGCGGAGAATCGTTCCCCCTCGAGGAAAGCCAGCATTGAACGGACCGTGCAGTCGGAATTTCAGGACACGCCTGAACTTGCTGCGCTCAAATTGCCATTTACGGAATTGGGCGAACGCATTGGGTCACTTGAGGCTCTCGAAATAGAGATTGCCAACAATTTCGGCAGCTCCGACGTCAAGATCGGCAAGTATTGCGATGCAAGTCTCGTTCAGACCATCGCCTCGCGTGAAGGTGCCACTGCGGAATCGATCGCGCGCCTGCAGCAGGCCTCATCGGTTGCAGGCATTTGGGACGAGGCAGAGGTGGAGCGGCCCCTTGCAGACCACGCCAGCAAGCTGAGCCTCTATTCGCAGCAGTGCCTTGCACAGATCAACGAGGCCCGCGGCGATTTTTCCTATGTCCTGTCCCAGTCCGACGGAAAAGCGCTGCGCCGTTGGAGCACCGGCTTGTTCGTGGATATCGGTTGGAGCGAATGGGCCGACGCGCGGGACGAGGCCGGCGTCCAGCCGATCAACCGGCAGGACTTCATCGACACCGCCATCGATGTCAGCCTTGTCACTCTGAGCGAACTGCCCGGCAGTTTCCAGACGCTCGACACCGTGTACCAGATCGTAAAGCGCGAAGAGAATGACGACGATGACACGACGACCGGACTGGTCGACGATGCGCGCGCGCTGCAGGTCACCAATGCGGCGCTGACCCGCATTCTGCAGGGCGACAGGGTGCCCACATTCTGGGACCGGCATGTCGTCAATCTGGGGTGCCGGATGCATGGTGACCGGCTGGACATGATGGGGTCCACCGATCTCTCCACGCTGGTTTCCGCTGCCCGCGAACTGCAGGATTATTGCCAGCCGGTGGCCGATGACCGCATCTGGGCGGCCTATACCCGCAACGCCCTGCAGAGCGCGTTCCACAAGCTGGCGCATATCGAAGACGCAGATGGGACGGAGTTGTTTAGCACGCGGGAGGGATTCAACGCGCTGTATCCCTTTCTCGATTGGGCGTCCAAAGGCGGCAATCCGAACCCGACAGGCGATCTGGTCCGTGTGGGGGAAGACTTTCTGGGGCCGGACCAGATGGCCCGTTTTCGGGCGCGCCAGGCCCACCAAAAGCAAGTCTTCGGCTTCGAATACGAGAATGATTTTGGCCGGAAAAATACGTGGTATTTCCGCCATAGCGATGATCCGCTGTGGGGCGGCGAAGCATTCCTCGCCGCGATGGATACCTACAATCGCGGTGTCGGGCCGGAATCCGCACGGGAGTTTCTGGCTGGCATCTCCCGCTTCGCAGCGGAACGTAGCGCGCCGATGCCGGTCCTTGCCCAATCGATCCTGAGTGAAGCGGAAGCTTATCTCCCGGACGACCCGGAGACCGTCGAGAGATACGCCAAAGCCAACGAACTGCTTGCCTTTGAAAAGGCCCACCTGCCCGTCGATGCACGCGGCATCGCCTTCGCGGGCTATCTGCCGGAATCGATCCGCGCGGGCAGCCCCAAAAGACCCGAAGTGCCGATGTATGGCTGGGCCTCGGGCGGGCTCTATGCCGTCGAAGACGATACCGCCGCCGATTGGGGCGATTGGCCCTCCTTCAACGGGTTTGACCCGGTCGCTCTGGCACGCGGGGAACTGGTTGCAGGCTCGCCCCGCATCACGGGCGAGATTGCGCCCGAGGCCAACGGAATGCTGTCGACCTATGCCTTGTTCGCCAGCGAGGCTTCCTTGCGCCGCTGGCAAGCCGACCCGGCCGGAATCGCACTGCAGGCGGCAGACCAGTGGGTGCGCTTGAAGCCCGAAGCGCTGCATTATCTGGCCGACCGCGAGCGGATTTGGGCCCGCGCCCGGCAAGTTTTCGGTGCGGGGCCCGATGCGATAGCCAGCGCGAATGCCGCCATGTCCGATGTGCTGGACAGGCCGGGGGCGACCAGTGTCGAGAAGATGACACTGGCGGCCAATGCCATGCTTCCTTCGCCCGGGCGTAGTCCGGTGGACGATGGCGGAATTGCCTTTGGCGGTACCACGCTGGAAAGCGTAGCACCGCGACTCTACAGACGCGGGTCCTCCGATGCGACCATCCTGTTTCGCGGAGCGCGAGTCGCGCTGGCTGACCGGCGTAATGCGGAGAAAATCGCTGAGCATTGGCCGCTTCTCAATGGCTGGGATCCGGTCGAACTGGCCAAGGGTAATTTCGTCAGCGGACTGGCGGAATTGGCCAATGATCCCTCGGATACCGAAGACCCGCGCCCCTATGCCCTGTTCGCCAGCGAGGCCAATCGCGAAGCCTGGAAACGCGGCGACGGATCGCTCTATTTGGCGGCCCGCGAAAACTGGCTGGCACAGCGCCCCGATTATGCAGGCGATTTGCCCGCTGACGACAGCCAGCTCGTCGCAACAGCGAACTTCGCTCAGGCGGTCGCTCAGGAACTTCCCGAGGGAGTGAACGCGACCATTGCCCTGGCCAAATCTGTTCAGGACAGCGCCGAATATACCGATAAGGCATCGGCAGAGGGTATCGATGCGATGGCCCTTCGCAGCACGTTGAATTTTGCGACCGGCCGGACCCCGACCGACGCGCAAGGCTTTGCTTTTGGCGGCCATTCTGTGTGGGCCATGGAAGGCGGCGAAGCCGTTCTTGGCGATCGGACGCTTCCAGTCTTCTATCGCGGCGCGCTGGTCGCCACGAAAGATGACGAAGACATGTTCGAGATTCGCGGAGCGTGGCCGATATTCAATGGCTGGGACCCGGTCGAGATCGCCAAAGAGAGGGCAACGCCCGGCCTTCCCGAAATTCTGGAATTGAACGAAAAATACGGGTTCGAGCGTCCGGTCCTCTTCAGCAGCGAGGAGAACCGGGACACGTGGGCGCAGAACAAGCTGGAAACCGCGATTGCCGCTGCCAACAAGCTCGGCGCGTCCAACGCAGTGCCGATCCCCGACATCAAGGACGATATTTTCGACCTCTGGGAAATTGCGATATCGCAGCGTCTGGCCTTGATGATCCCCGAAGTGGACGAGAGTGACCGCGTTGAGCTGGCCTATGAAATGGTCTGGGAGTTGCGGGATTCGCAAGAATTCGCGCCCATCGAAAGCGAGTTCGACGAAGGGCGGTTTTCGGGCCTCAATGCGATGATCGATCTGGGCGTCGAGCGACTGGCCATCAATGGGCGTCGCACCCCCGTGAATGCCAGCCGTGTCGCTTTTGGCGGAGTGCAACTGCACTCGATTATCGAAGGAGCATCTGTTGCGGGCGAAGAGGGCGATCTGGAATATTATCGCGGCGCTCTGTACGCGCGGGGACAGACATCCTCCTCCTCACGCGACGAGTATTGGCCGGGCTTTAACGGATGGGACCCGGTCGCGCTTTCGCAAGGGCGTTTCGTGGCCGGGCGCGCCGAGCATGTGTTCGTCAATCCGCAGTTGTCCGGCCCACTCATGTTTGCGACAGCCGAGGCGCTGGCCGAATTTGAGGATCGGCCGGGCGATATTCTGTCAGACGCCATCGACCAGTGGAGCGCGTTGCTGCCGGAGTTCGCGGCGGATGTGGATGACTTGATCGGCGGCGACGACGATAGATGAGACGCATGATCCTGACCTGCAAAGATGCCTCCATCTTGCCGTCTGGCTAGCAAATAGCGAATTGAATGGTCGACGCAGCGCTTCGGGGCTGACAAGCAGCCCGGGACTGCGGCCGCGCCGCAAGAATCACCAATGGGAGAGACCATGTCCTACGAAACGATCCGAACCGAGCAGGACGGCAATGTCCTCAAAATTACGCTCAATCGGCCCGAACGGCTGAATGCCTGCCCGCCGCAAATGGCCGACGAGATTTTTGCTGCGCTGCGCGATCTGGGCGATGCCCGCGCCGTGCTGATCACTGGCGAGGGCCGCGCCTTCTGCTCCGGTGCCGATCTGGCGGCCAATGCCGAGGGCGGAGCCTCCATCGAAGGCGGCGCGCGGTCCTACACCGCGCTGCAAAAGCATTATAATCCCATGATCCAGATGCTCGCCAACGTGCCGGTGCCGGTTGTCGCTGCGGTGGGCGGTCCCGCCGCTGGCGTCGGCTGTTCGATTGCGCTGGCGGCCGATTTCGTGCTGGCGGGCAAGAAGGGCTATTTTCTTCAAGCCTTCGTCAATATCGGGCTGGTCCCCGATGGCGGCTCCAGCTGGATGCTTCCGCGCCTGATCGGTCTGGCGCAGGCCACCCGCATGATGATGCTGGGCGAACGCATCCATGGCGAGGAAGCCGAACGCCTTGGCCTGATCTACAAATGCGTCGAGGACGATGCGCTGATCGCGGAGGCCGAAGCTCTGGCGCACAAGCTGGCAGACGGCCCGACCATCGCACTTGGCCAGATGAAGCAGACGCTCCGCGCCGGGCTGGAAAGCGACTTTGCCAATACCCTGCGAGCCGAAGCCGAGGGCCAGCGCGTCGCCGGGAACAGCAAGGACGCGCGCATCGGAGCTATTGCGTTCCTGAAGAAAACCAAGGCGGAGTTCACCGGCAGCTGAGCCGGCCACAGAAATTCCAGCCCAAAGAAAAAGGCCGCCCGGACATCTCGTCCGGGCGGCCTTTTTGTAGTGGTGCGGAAGCCTAGAACCGGAAGGCGGCTTCCAGAGAAATCTGGCGACCGCGGTTCTGCGTGACGACCAGATCATCACCCACGCCCGGTTCGAGGAACGGGCGTCCACCCGACGTATTCACCCAGATCTCGTCCGCCAGGTTTGTCCCGATCAGCGAGAGCTTCCAGCGATCATCCGCCGCGCCGACGGATACCCGTGCGTCGAATGTCACATAGCTGTCCTGCTTCAGATCGGTCAGCGTGTCTTCGTTGGTGAAGTAGCTGCCCGAATAGATCGCGTTGCCGCCGAGGTTCAGCAGCAGCGTGTTACCCAGCGGCACTTCCCAATCGAACGCGACGTTGCCCGAGAACTTCGGCGCGCGCGCGACATCCCGGCCATTCAGGTCGACACCTGGAGCGGTCGAGAACGTGTCGGAGAACTGCGCGTCGAGATATGACAGGTTGGCCGACAGATCGAGACCGTCAACGGGAGGGCGCCAGCCAAAGGTCACATCAATGCCCTTCGTCGTCACCTCACCGGCATTCAGCGTGTTGAACTGAATGGCAGCGGCATCGAAGTTCTGCACCTGCAGATCATCGAAGACATAGTAGTATGCCGTCGCATTGAAGGTGACCGTGCGGCCATTGAATTGCGACTTCACACCGACTTCGCCGCCAATCGCTGTTTCCGACTGGTAGATCAGAGCGTCCGCTGTTGCCTGGCGCACCGCAGGGTCGGAGTCACCGAACCCAAGAAGTGAAGCAGACGGCAAGGCCGAGTTATCGACACCGCCGGATTTGAAGCCTGTTTTGAACGAGGCAAACACGTTCACATCGTCGCTGGCCTGATATTTGACAGTGACTTCGGGCGACCAATTGCTGTCGTTGAAATCAATTGGTCCGGAGAAGAACCCGCTATCGATAAAGGCCGGACCTGCAGACAGGAACGCATGCACATACGGGACCGAAATGGTCGAGGTTTTGCTCTCATCCGTCCAGCGGACACCGCCGGAAAGCTCGAGACGGTCGGTGACCTCGAAGATGGTGCTGGCGAAGAACGAGAACGCTTCGGTCTTCGTGGTCTGCGCCTTGTCCCAGTCAAACGTGAAACCGGTAATCGGGTCGGGCGCGACGAGCGAGATGTTCACAGCCTGCTGCGACGTATCGAACAGGAATTCGCGCCACTCGTAAAAACCACCGACCTGAAAATTGATCGGGCTGTCGAAGTCAGTTGCCAGACGCAGTTCTTGGGTCACCTGACTCAGCGTGTTGCGCGGATCGCTGGTGCCAACGCCTGCCGGGATACCCGGAGCGAATTGGCCGACATAGGAATAGTTGTCGACGTCGGTCGCATCGAGATCCACAAAACCGGTTGTCGATACCAGCTTGATCGTATCGCTCAGGTCGAGGTCCAGTTTCAGGCGGCTGAAGAACAGCTCCGTCGTGCTGAACGGCACGCCATTATATCCGACGGCTTTGGACGGGCCGGTTGCCGTCGGCACGGAAACGGCAAGCGGAGCTGCCGTGTCAGGCAGGTAGTACTTGCCATCACTGTCGTTACAGTCATTGCCTGCGGGGATAACCAGGCCGCCACCGAGCAGGAACACCGGATCGGCAATGCCGTTGGCACCGCAATTGATGTCGGAATGCTGGATCGCGCCGTCGCCGCTGTTCTTGACGTATTGCATCTTCAGATTGGCATTCAATCCGGCGACAGGGTTCCATTCGAATGTTGCACGGCCGACGAAATTCTTCTGTCCGCGGAACTGGTTGACCGCCGGTGTGCCCGCCTGAAGCTCAACAAATTCGTCGATCTCGTTGTATTGCGCGGCGAGCCGGACACCGAGCGTGTCGCTGATCGGGCCGGAAACGAAACCGCCAACGGTGTAGCCCTTCTCCTCGATCTCGTAGGAAGCCTTGGCTCCGAACTCCCATGTCGGGGTGGGATTGGCCGATTTGATCGAGAAGACACCGGCCGATGCGCTTTTACCGAAGAAGAGCGATTGCGGGCCCTTCAGGACGTCGATTTGCTGCGTATCGAAGAAGCCGGCCTGCACCAGCCGCATGGTGGACACCTGCACTCCGTCGAAATCGAAGGCGACAGCAGAGTCGAAAGCGGCCGAGATGTTCGACGAACCCACGCCGCGCAGGCTGAGCTGACCGCCCGAGCCCGAACCACCGACCTGCACGTTCAATGTCGGCACCCGGCTGGTAACGTCTGCCACCTGGTCGACGTTATATTTCTCCAGCGTTTCTGCGCCGACACTGGTGATCGTAACCGGCACTTCCTGCAGCGTCTCATCCTGACGACGCGCCGTCACGATGATCACGTCCGCAGCGCCCTCGCCGGCTTCGGCACCAGGATCTTCCTGCGCCATTGCGACGCTCGGCACGGTAAAGAGGCCGGCAGCCGAAGCTAGCAGCAATGGCCGCATCCGGCGAAGAGTCCGGGCGTGTCCAATACTCGCGATCATATGTTTCCCTCCCAAGATGGCCGGCACCGATTGCATGCGGTTTACCGAGCCTCAAAAAATTCTCGCAGCCGTGTCCGACTGTCTCTCTTTAGTATGCGGACCTAAGGGCAGGCTCATCTAGCAAAACGGATAGGCGCGCGTTGACGCTAGGAAACCGTGGCTTTTTTGCACTGAGTGCCGCGCACGGATTACAACGCATTCTCGCGCTCCATCTGTGCAATCCGAGGATCGCTGGGCCACACCCACTCCTCGCCGATGACCGGTTCGACCCGCAATTCAGCAGGGATTCGGTTCGCGCCGATCATGCGGTCACAAGTCTGGTGGAAGCTGTAGATGCGCGCTTCCTGATAGCTGAGCGGCACACTGCGAAAGCCATCGCTTTCCATCGATTTCTGAATGGCTTCGCCGAATTGCGTGTCCTCCAGAATGATCGGGCTCATATCCCTTCCATTGGGCTTGGTCTCATCCGGCACAGTCCACAGATCGGGCGTCGGCCCGTCACCCCAGTCGAGCGCCATGGTGACCAGCTCCAGCCGCGTGGTGTTCAGCGATGTCGGCCAGAACAGCAGCGGGGGCACAAAGAAATTGCTGAGCGGCGAGACCCAGTTGGGGAACAGCGTGTAGCTCTGGGTGGAGGTGCGGCCCAGTTCGCCGACGCTTTCGATATCCTGCCATTCGGGCGGGCTGTCGATCGCGCGAACATGCTCGCGGTCCGTCTGGAGGGGCGCCGGGGCCAGCATCCGGGCATGGCCATTGGGGTACATCGTATTGAGATTGCGCTTGGGGTCGACCAGCGGCGCGACCGTCTCGGGATGGATGAAGGGCACATGGTAGACCTCCATGTTGGCCTCCATCGCGACCTTCCAGTTGCACTTCAGATCGAAGCTGTAGCGCGCGGCCAGCCGGACCTTGTCGAAGCGGAACTCGGCCCATTCGTCGGCCAGCGGACCCAGCCAGTCGAGCAGGCTCATCGCGTCCTCGTCGAAATTGACGAAGATACAATTGCCGAACATCTCGCAGCGCACCGGGATCAGGCCCCGGCAGCTCATGTCGAAATCGGGCGGGAAGTCCTGCCGCTCGGGCACGCCAACAAGAGTGCCGTCCGTCTTGTAGGTCCAGTTGTGATAGCCACACATCAGGCGGCTGGATTTGCCCTTGTCCTGCGTCACAACAGGCGCACCGCGATGGCGGCAGGTGTTGTAGAACGCGCGCACCTGTCCATCCATGCCATGCACGATCACGATCGGATCGCCCGCATTATGCCACCGCATATAGCAGCCGGGCTCCGGCACCTCGTCAATGTGGCCCGCAAACAGCCAGCTTTTGCGGAAGATATGCTCCTGCTCCAGCGCGTAATATTCGGGGCTGGTGTATCGGGCGGCGGGCATATCGGGCAGATCGGGGAAGTTTTCAGGCGGAGCTGTGCGCTGCCCCTCCCATTCCATCTGCGCCTTCAACCGGTCGATCTCTGCCTGTTCCATAGCCATGCCGCGAAGACTGCACCGGCATCACGCTCTCGCCCACTCACCCTTTTGACAATGGGGAGCCGTGCGCAACGCGGCTACCACCGACAAAAGACTGCTATCGGGAGAGAGATGTTGAGCGGACGGGTAGAGGGCAAGGTTGCGCTGGTCACAGGCGGTGCCATGGGTCTGGGTAAAGCCGATTGCGAACGGCTGGCCGAAGAAGGCGCGACCGTCATCGTCACCGACATTGACGAGGAGAAAGGCAAGGAAGTCGCAGCCTCTGTTAGCGGAAGTTTCTACCAGCACGATGTGCGTGACGAAGCCCGCTGGCAAGCGATCATCGCCGATGTCGAGAAAGAGCACGGGCGGCTGGATATTCTGGTCAACAATGCCGGCAATGTGATTTTCGAGGATATTCTCGAATGCTCGCTCGATCATTTCCGGCTGCATCTGGCCATTCATGTCGAGGGCACTTTCCTCGGCTGCCAGAAAGCCATCCCGCTGATGGCCAAGACGGGTGGCGGTTCGATTATCAACATGGCCTCCACCGCTTCGCTGCTGGGGTACGGCAACATCCCGGCCTATACAGCGGCCAAGGGCGCGATCCGCTCGATGACCAAATCCATCGCGATGTATTGTCAGGACGAGGACAACAAGATCCGCGTCAACGTGCTGATGCCGGGCGGGATCGAAACGCCGATGGTTCAAGGCGTCTCTGGCCGTGCAGGCGAAAAACCGATGGATATCCCCGAAGGCGTGCTGCCGAAGGATTCGCTTGGCGCGCCCAAGGATGTGGCCAATATGGTGCTGTTTCTGGCAAGCGACGAAAGCCGGTTCCAGACCGGCAATGAGTACCCGGTAGATAACGGGCTGAAAGCGCGGCCCGAGAGGTGACGGAGCCAGCCGCCCCAGCCACACCGGCCACCGCTCCCGCCTCTGAAGAGGCTCCTTACTATCGCTGGTATGTGCTCGGAATGCTGACGGTGGTCAGCATGTTCAGCGTGGCCGACCGGCTGGTGTTCGGCATTCTGGTGGAGGACATCAAGGCCGAGTTTTCCCTCAGCGATTTTGAGCTAGGGCTGCTGGGAGGGCTCGCCTTTTCCATCGTCTATGTGATTGCAGGCTTTCCCGCCGCGCGACTGGCGGACCGATCAACGCGCAAGAACATCGTCTCTGCGGCTATTGCGTTCTGGAGCTTCATGACGGCGCTGTGCGGCCTGGCGACGGGCTTCTGGACTCTGTTCCTCGCCCGCGTCGGTGTCGGGGTCGGCGAGGGATGCTCCGGGCCAGCCTCGCAGTCCTTGGTCGCGGACTATTTCCCGCGCGGGGAGCTGGCGAAGGCGATGGGCTTTCTGACCATCGGGGCAGCGATGGGCACTGCGGGCGGATTGGTCGTCGGCGGGCAACTTGCCGAGTTTTTCGGCTGGCGCTGGGCCTTTGTCCTGATGGGACTGCCCGGCGTGCTGATCGGGTTGATCCTGTATTTCACCGTGCGCGAACCCCGGCGCGGACGCTATGCACCGGAAGGCTCGGTACTGGAGCAGCAGCCGCTGGGCGAAACAGTTCGCGCCCTGCTGGCCAACAAGGTGTTCTTCGGCCTGTCCATCGGATGGGCGATACAGATCCTGATAGGCTACGGCCTCGCTTTCTGGATGGCGGCCGTCATGCTGCGCAATTTCGGGATTCCCGTGGGTGATGTCGGGCTGTATCTGGGCGCTGCGTTTTTTATCGGTGGCATACCCGGCCCCATTCTGGGCGGATATGTCGCGCAGTGGTTGACCAATCGTGACGAGCGCTGGCGGGCATGGCTTCCCGGCCTTGTCAGCCTGCTGTGCCTGATCCCGCTGGCCATCAGCCTGATGTCGAAAGACATTGTGGTGTTTCTCGGCTTCTTCGCCTTTGCCTATGCCATCTATGTCGCCAGTCAGGCCCCGATCCTGTCGGGCATTCAGGCAGCGGTCGAACCTTCGCAGCGCGGTTTTGCAGTGGCTATCGCACTGTTCTTCAACAATCTCGTCGGGCAGGCGCTGGGGCTGGCCGTGATCGGCGCGGTGAGCGACAAGCTGACGCCCGAATATGGCAGCGTCTCGCTTAGCATTGCAGTGTTCGGTGTGTGCCTGGTGTCAGGCGTTGCGGCGATGGCTGTCTTCGCCTGGACTGCCGCGCAAATGCGCTCCAGCGGATACCTTGCCCGGATGGGGCAGGCTTAAAGACCTGCCGTCAGAAACCCGGATGGATCGACAGTGCGCCGCCATCCACCAGCATTTCCGCTCCGGTCATAAACGGGCAGTCGTCGCTGGCGAGGAAGGCAATCGCCGCCGCGGTTTCCGCAGGATGGGCCAGCCGGTTCATCGGAGACGTGGCCGCGACTGCAGCCTTCAGCCCGGGCGCAGCCTCCTCCGCCTTGTTCAGGATACCGGTTTCGGTCGCGCCCGGGATCACCGTGTTGCAGCGAATGTTCAATCCCTGCTGCGCGCACCATGTCGCGACCGATTTGGACAGCACGCGCACCGCGCCCTTGCTGGCGGAATAACCGACATCGGTGGGCAGCGGGGCCATCGCGGTGGTGGAGGCGATGTTGATGATCGATCCGCCGCCGCTTTCTTTCATTGCCGGGATTGCCGCGCGGCAACCGGCCATCGTGCCAGTCAGATTGACCGCCAGCACCCGGTCCCAGATATCATCCTCAACATCGCCAATCGATTGCTGAGAGACCATCCCGGCATTGTTCACCAATATGTCGAGCTGACCAAATGCGCTCACCGCCCGGGCGACAATGTCAGGCCATAGCGCGCGATCGGATACGTCCTGCACCGCAAAGTGCGCGCCCGCTTCATCGCACAGCGCTTTACCGCCCTGCGCATCGATATCGGTGCCCAGCACCTGCGCCCCGTCCGCCACGAGCCTGCGCACCGTCGCCGCGCCAATGCCGGAGGCGCAGCCGGTGACGATCGCGACTTTGCCGGACAGGTCGGCCATTATTCCGGCTGCTGCCAGACGCCCGCGCTCTCACGCTGCTGGTGGGTTTCCACAAAACGGGCGAGATTGTCTGTCCCCTCGGGCAGTTTCCAGCCCACGGTGAAACCGAAATTGATGAAGCAGAAGACAATCAGATCGGCGAGCGTGAAGCGCCCGCAACAGATGTGATTGCTATCGCCCAGCTGCCCATCCAGCCATTTAAACTGGTTGTCGGCCATGGCGCTCAGCTCTCCGCCCAGCGCCTCGCTCACCACGGCCATGCGCGGCTCGAACATCGGGCGTCCGCCGGTCGCGCGGAAACCCATGGTCATCGGCACAACCACATCCTGATCGAACCAGCGCACCCATTTGCGCACCTCGGCGCGCTCCTCTGCACTGGTGCCGATCAGATTGGGCGTGGGGTGCTTTTCCTCGATAAATTCGCAGATCGGCCAGCTTTCGGTCAGCAGCGTGCCGTCATCCAGTTCCAGCACGGGCAATGTCTGCAATGGGTTCTTGGCGGTCAGATCATCACTCTGCCGGTTCTCCCCAGTGATAATATCGTAGTGGACGCGCTCGAAATCGCTGCCCTCTGTCAGGCCCTTCTCGGCCAGAAACATGCGGACGAGGCGAGGATTGGGGCCAAGGCTGGAATGCAATTTCATCGGCGGGGCGCTCCTGTGAAGGCGATGCGGGAATAAACGTCAGCTTGGCCTACCAGATCGCCGAAACGCCGCCGCTCTTATTTTTGCGGATGGGCGGGGCACAGCCCATCCGATAGGCCATCCCCATCATTGGAAAACGAAATTTTCATCTCAAGGAGAGCTGCAATGGATCTGGGTCTTAAAGGCAAAAAAGTGATCATGAATGGCGGCGCGCACGGCCTTGGCCTCGCCTCGCTCACGCATTTCGCTGCCGAAGGCGCGGATGTGGCTTTCTTCAGCCGCAAGGAGGACAAGATCGAAGCTGCCAAGAAGCAGATCGACGCGGCAGGCCCCGGCAAGGTGCATGGCGAAGTGTTCGATATGGCCGACGGTGCGGACGCCTATAAGAAATGGATCGGCGATGCGGCTGACGCTCTGGGTGGCTGCGACATCTTCGTTCACATGGCGAGTTCCAGCGGCACCGGCGGCACGGGCGACTGGCAGGCCGGGCTCGACATGGATATTCTGGGCGCTGTCCACGCCATCGAAGTGCTGACCCCGCATCTGGAAGCGTCGGGCACCGGTTCCATCGTGCTGATGTCCTCCACCGCTGCGCTGGAGACTTTCGTGGCACCGCAGGCTTTCAATGCTCTGAAAGCCGCGCTGATCACGCACGGCTCGCAGCTCAGCCAGGCGCTCGCGCCGCAGGGCATCCGCGTGAACTGCGTCTCGCCCGGCGCGATCGAATATCCCGGCGGCAACTGGGAAATGATCAAGGACGCTGTGCCCCCGCTTTACGAAGGCACGCTGGCGAAAATGCCGATGGGCCGTTTCGGCGAGCCGGAGGAAGTGGCCAAGGCGGTCGTCTTCGTGGCCAGCCCGGCCTGTCCGTATATGACCGGTTCCAATATCGTGATCGACGGCGGCTTCACGCAGCGCGTCCAGTTCTAACGCGCAGCCGGTTTCAAGCTTACTTACCTGAAGGGGTCCCCAATGGCCGATATAGACCGCGACAAATTGCGCGACATTTACACCCGCACCATGAAGGTGAACCGCACGGACGAGAAATTCCGCGCCCTGCTGATGGAGGGCAAGGTCGCCGTCATGTATTACTGCGTGCGCGGGCAGGAACTGGTCTCCGCTGCCGCAATGGCTGCGCTGGAAGACGATGATTATGTCGTGTGCACCTATCGCGGACAGGGGGAGCAAACGGCCAAGGGCATCCCGATCAAGAAATGGTGGGGCGAATGCCTCGGCAAGGAAACTGGCACCTGCAAAGGCAAGGGCGGCACGATGCATATCACTGATCCCGACACCGGGATCATGGTCACGACCGGTGTCGTCGGTTCGGGCCTGCCGATTGCGAATGGTCTGGCGATGGCCAGCCAGAACAATGGGGACGGGCGGGTGACGCTGGTCAGCTTCGGTGACGGGGCGGCCAATATCGGCGGCTTCCACGAGGCGATGAACATGGCCCAGCTTTACAAGCTACCGGTCATCTTCCTGTGCCAGAACAACCGCTATGGCGAGCACACCGCCTATGCCGACCATACCGACAGCCCCGATATCTCCAGCCGTGCCGCCGGTTACGGGATGAAGGGCATCAAGGCTGACGGCAATGATGTGAACGACATCTACCCCGCCATGGTCGAAGCGGTTGAGCACGCGCGCAGCGGCAAAGGTCCGGTGCTGGTCGAGGCCATGTGCTACCGCATGATGGGCCACTTCTTCGGCGCCGATTTCAGCTACATGCCGGAAGAACATATCGCCGAAATGAAAGCGGAAGACCCGCTGCCCAAGCTGCGCAAGGTGATGCTGGAGCACCAGTTCACCGAAGACGAGCTCGACTCAATCGTCGCCGAGATCGACGCGGAAATCGACGAGGCGGTGCAACACGCGCTCGATGCGCCGCTGCCGAGCACCGATGAAATCTACAAAGACGTTCTCGAGGAGACCGCCTGATGGCCGAAATCACAATGACCCAGGCCCTCAACAAGGCCATCGACGAAGCCATGGCCGAAGATGACGGCGTTTTCTGCCTCGGTGAGGATGTTGCAGCCAAGCAGGGCGGCGGCGTGTTCAAGGTCACGTCCGGGCTGACCGAGAAATACGGCGAGCACCGCATCCGCGCGACGCCTATTTCCGAAACCGCCATTGTTGGCGCGGCGGTGGGCGCTGCGCTCGCCGGGCAGCGCCCGATTTGCGAGATCATGCTGATGAATTTCGTCGGCGTATGCATGGACCAGATCGTCAACCACGCGGCGAAATTGCGCTTCATGTCGGGCGGGCAGACGCCGTGCCCGATGGTATTGCGCACCACGACCGGCGTAGGCGTCGGCTTTGGCGGCCAGCACTCCGATATGCTGGAGGCATGGTTCGCCCATGTCGCCGGCATTCATGTGGTTACGCCCAGCAACGCCGCCGATGCGCGCGGGCTGATGCGGGCCAGCATCGATGCCAATGACCCGGTGATCTTCATCGAGAACATCCTGTGCTACGGGCTGACCAGCGAAGATCCGGGCCCGGGATACCGCGTCCCGCTGGGCAAAGCGGCGGTGGCGAAAGAAGGCACCGATATCAGCCTCATCACCTATGGCCGTACTGTGCTCGATGCACTGGAAGTGGCGGGCGAGCTCGACAAGGAAGGTATCAGTGTCGAGGTGATCGACCTGCGCACGATCGCTCCGTATGACGAGGAAACGGTGCTGGCCTCGGTCAACAAGACCGGTCGCGCGCTGACCCTGCACGAGGCGGTCCGTCCGTTCGGCACCGGCGCAGAGCTGGCGGCGAACATTCAGGAGAAATGCTGGGACAAGCTGAAAGGCCCCGTCCGCCGTGTCGGCGGCACTTTTGCCGCCGTGCCCTTCGCCAGCCATCTCGAACAGGCCTGGATCCCGACAAAGGAAGAAATTGTCGGCCAGATCAAGGCAAGCATGGGGAAAGCTTGATGGCATCGGAAATCCGTATCCCCAAGCTGGGGATGAGCGCGCAGACGGTTGTCCTCAACGAATGGATGTTCGGTGACGGGGAAACCGTGGCCAAGGGCGACGTCATCTACACCGTCGAAACCGACAAGACGACGGTCGACATCGAAGCGCAGGCCGGCGGGGTGATCCATCCCACCGGCGAAGAAGGTGCGACCTACAAGGTGGGCGATATCGTCGGCACGATCGAATGAGCGATGCAGGCCAATTGCAGGCCGATATCTATCGGCTGGCGGGTGAGCGCGACTGGGAGGCGGTGGAAGCGCGGCTGCATCCCGATTTCATCCTCTACGAAGGCGCGTCCCTCCCCTTTGGCGGCGAATGGAAAGGCCGCGATGCCCTGCAACGCTGCGCCGCCGCCATGTATGGCACGTGGGAGAAGGCGAATGTCGATATCCACGAGATCGTTGGCGGGAAGGATTGGGGCGTCACCATTTTGACCCTGACCATGACATCGAAGACGACAGGCGAAACCTTCGACCAGACCGTGTGCGAGGCAGGCCGTTTTGAGGACGGCCTGATGAAGGAGCTACGCATCCACTATTTCGACTCTGCCGAAGTCGCCGAAAAGGCCTGACCCTATGACAATCGAGAAAATCTGCGTCCTTGGCGCTCCGGCGGACCAGGGCCTGCCACTGGTGGAATCGCTCCTGAACGAGGGCTTTGCGGTCACCGCAGGCGTGCGCCGCGACAATGCGATGGAGGGAACCCCCTTCTCCGATTTGCCGACTGTCCATGCCGACATCACCGATGCCGATGCGATGGCCAGCGCCTTTGCCGGACAAGACGCCGCAGCGTTTCATCTGCCGTTCGAATTCGACCGCGCGAGAGCCGCGAGCTTCGGCTCGGCCATCGCCGAAGGGGCCAAGCGCGCAGGTCTCAAGAAGATCGTCTTCAACACCGCCTGCTTCGTTGCCGACCATGATCTGGACCTCTCGGCCCATGATGGCCGCCGCGATATCGAGGCAGCGCTGGAGGCCACCGGCATCCCGTGTGTGTTCATCGAACCCACCGTGTTCATGGACAACCAGTACCGCATCTGGACCCGCCCGGCGATCATGCGCGACGGCGTGTTCGCCTATCCTGCCAAGCCCGATCTCGTCATCAGCTGGGTGTGTCTGGAAGATGTGGCACAGGCGATGACGCTGGCCCTGCAAACCGATGCCGCCGACGGACAACACGTGCCGCTGGGCGGGCCGCAAGCGCTGACAGGCGACGAAGTTGCAGCGAACCTCGCGCAGGCGCTTGGGCGTGACGTCGCGTTCAAGAGCCTGAAGCCGGAAGAATTCGCCTCCGCCATGAGCATGCTGGTGACCGGATCGCCCGAAGTGACGCCGGGCACGCCGTATGAAGGCATGGCAAAGTTCTACGCCTGGTATAACGCCCAGCCGCAATCCCCGCTGGTGGTCGACCCGGCACATGCGCGGGACCTGCTGGGGATGAAGCATACCAGCCACCTGGAGTGGGCCAAGTCGAAGGACTGGACTGCGGGACTGCCGCCGGCAGCCTAGCGCGCGCCGCCTGCGTGTCTGATCATCTGCCTAAACGCCCAACCTATTCTGTCTGATTATCATGCTGCGCCAGCCAAGCACGGCTGGTTCGTGCGACTTCGCGCGCCCGGTCGTTCAAATCGGGGAAGTTCTTGCGCAAGGCAGCGGAGCGCTCCTCCACCGAGATCGGCAGGTCCGCAGGCAAGGCGGAAAGCATCGCAGCGATATCCAGACCGCCCCGGCCCAGCGCCATCCGCCGGTCCACAGCATCCTCGATAATGTCGTCCATATCCTCGAGATCCGGCCCGGCAGCGGGCGCATCACACAATTGCGCATAACCGACCCACTCGCCGGGCAAGTCTGCAATAGCTTGCGCCGTGCCGCCGGACCGCGACCAGTGCAGCGTGTCGCAAAGGATCCCTTGTCCGGTGCCGTCCAGCCGATCCACGATCGCCCGCGCCTGCCCGATCGACTTGACCTCGGTGAACAGGCCGAACTCCAGATTGATCCGCACACCGGTGCCCTTCGCCCGGTCCAACAAACGCTGCAACTTGGCCGCTGTGGAGGCATCGTCCGGATCGCTCGAAACACATAGCAAATTGGGAGACCCCAGCTCCGCCGCGATATCGACAAGCTGCTCCAGCCATGGATCGGGATCGCCGGGCTTGATCCACGCGACCTCCACATCGAGCAGTTTCAAGCCGCTATCACTAAGTTGCTTGCGGGTGGCGCGGGTCACAGCATCAGACCAATCGTCCTGCTCTACCCACATGCCGCCCAGATCATGCCCCGAACTGACTGCGGCCTCGATCAATTGTGCCGGTGCTGCCTCGGGCATGATGCCCGCCGCCATCGATAGCGGCCGCGTGCTCACAGCGTTTGCCCGTCATCCAGCACGAAATCGGTCCCCGTCACGAACTCGCTGGCATCGGAGCACAGGAACAGCAGCGCTGCGTCCAGCCCCTCCTGCTCCATCAGCCGTTTGCGCGGAAAGCGGTTGATGTGCCGCTTGCCCTGCTCTGTCTCGAACCAGTCGGCATTGATATCGGTGCGGATATAGCCCGGCGAGATCGTGTTGATGCAAATCCCGCTGCGCGCCCATTCGCGGGCCATGCTCTTGCCCGCCTGCACCACGCCTGCCTTGCTGGCGCTGTAGGCGACGAGACCCGGCGAGGCTTCGAATGCGGTGATGGAAGCGATCATGACGATCCGCCCATTGGGCGTGCCCGCCGCCATCATCCGCTTCGCACCCTCGCGCGCGGTCAGGATCGCGCCCTTCAGATTGATCGCCAGAGTGCGCTCGATCTCATCCTCGGAGATCTGCGTGGCCATCCCGCCGCCATCGACACCGGCATTGGCGACAATCGTATCGACCGTGCCCAGCGCCGCTTCCGCTGCATCATAGCCGGCAACGATCTCGTCCCCGCTAGCGACATCCATGGCGATGGAACACGCGCCCTCGCCCAGCTCCTGCGCCAAGGTATCCAGCCGTTCCTTGCGCCGCGCGGCCAAAGCCACTTTCGCGCCGGAGCCGGAAAGCAAACGCCCGAAGCGCTCCCCCAGACCGGAAGAAGCGCCCGTCACCAGCGCCGTGCGCCCCGTCAGATCAAAGGAGAAACCGCTCAAGATTTGGCCGGCAATTCGCCGTCGATATATTTCATCAGCGTCGTCTGGAAATGCCGCACGCGGCTGTCCTGATAAGCGCCCAATTCCATCACGCCATTGGCAGACGACTTCATGCCTTCCTGAACGAAGGGCAGGTTGGCCATGTCCTGATCGAACACGTTGGCCAATTGCTCGCCCATCTTGTCGTTCGCCCAGGCAAACGGCTCGTCATCGGGAATGTAGGTTCGCTCCACCGCGCGGGGGCGTTCTTCGCCTTCCTTCACCGGGAACAGCAGGCGGATTTCCATCACGCACCAATCCGGCGTGTCGCCCGGCAACCAGCGGTAAACCAGCGTCGGCAGATAGCCGATCCACGGGCTGAAATTAGGGAAGATGTTGTAAGTGAAGTTGTCGAGCAGCTCTGTGTCAGACGCTTCGGAATAATCGCGCCCATATTGCTCGGTGAAGCCCTTGCGGCTCGCCTCGGCCAGAACCTTGCGCGCCAACATCGGATCATCGGGATCAAGGCTTTCATCCATCGATCCCGCAGCGAAGCGGCGATTGGTTTCCCCGTCGCTGCCGCCGGAAAATTCGTTCATCTTGTCCAGCACATATTGCTGGTCTTTGCCCTTCAGATGGGGGCTGAGGACGCCGGAGGGGGTAATCGCGCGGTTGAAGTGATCGCCGATGTGATCATAGCGCGTGTTCGCATCGCCCAGAAACGGCAGCAGCTGGGGGTGCGTGGTGACCGAATGCCACGCTTCCATAAATGCTTCGGCCGTCGCCTTCCAGTTGGCGTCGATCCGTTTGGCCACCCACATGCCGGTGTAGCGGTTCTCGAAATCATATTTCTCGTAATGCGATGCGGCGGGGCCAAGCCACGTCTTGAAATCCGGCAGATCGGGGTTCTCCGTGATCATCACGAAGCCCTGCCACAGCTCCACGCGCACTTCGGGCAGGCTCATATCCTTATCGTCCAGATGGGTGAAATCCCAGCTGCACGGAATGTCTTTCAGCGAGCCGTCATTCTTCCATGCGAAACCATGGAAGGGGCAGATCAGCTGCGTCGTATTGCCCGCTTTGGTGCGCAGTTTGCGACCGCGATGCAGACAGACATTGTAGAACGCCTTCACACTGCCATCCTTCTGGCGGACCAGCAGGAAGCTCTTCTCGTTCAAGTCGAAAACGACGGTATCGCCGGTCTCCGGCATTTCGTCTTCACGCGCGGCAAACAGCCACACATTGGGCCACATCTTCTCCCGCTCCAGCGCGGCAAATTCCTCGCTGATATAGGGCGCGATCGGCAGCGGATCGGTCGGCATCTCTGCGACGGTTTCTTCGAAGAGATAATCCGGCGGGGTGCGCGTGTCCGCCTCCAGCATATCGGTGTAAGTCGTGCCGGGGCAGCGATCTTCCCGGATGATCTTCGTGCTCTCATTCATGGCAGGCTATCCGTACTCACTAATTGCGCAGTGTTGTGAAGGGGAACCATGCCACAACATCCGGCTCTGTTTACCTAGCGTAACTGTGAGGGAGAAACGCATATGGCGGGTATCGACAAGACAATAGCGAGCCTTGGGCCGGTCATGCAGCTGGCTTTTGTGCCCACAGATTTCGATGCGGCGATCAAGCATTGGACGACTGTGATGGGGGTCGGGCCGTTCTTCCTGATGGAGAATATCCGGCTGGACGACATGAAATGTATGGGCGAGCCCACCGATGCCGTTTTCACGCTTGCCCTCGCCTATTGGGGCGACATGCAGATCGAGCTGATCCGGCCCGAAAACGACGCGCCCTCGCACCTGTCAGGCGAATACGGCGTGCGCGACCGGCTGCACCATACGTGTCTGTTGCTGGACGATATTCAGGATGCCTACGCCGCCTGCGAGAAGCACGGGGCGAAAATTCTGGTCGAGGGCAGGGTCGGGGATGAGGGCGCAGTGATCTATGCCGATCCCGGCGGCGGCCCCGGTCATGTCGTCGAGATGCTGCAAACCCAGCCGGGCACGCACGAGCTGTTCGCAATGATCAAGCAGGCTGGCGTCGATTGGGACGGCAGCGATCCGGTGAGGAAATTGGGTTAGCTCCGCGCCCAACTTTGGGCGGGAACTTCCATCATCAACTGTTCGCGCCGAGATACCCCAGCTGGCCCGCCTTGAAGATCGCCTGTGCGCGGTTGACCGCGTTCAGTTTCTCGCCCGCGCGGTGGATGTGATAGCGGATGGTCGCATGGCTCCGCTCCAGGATCATGGAGACTTCCATATCCGTCTTGCCGACCGCAGCCCAGCGCAGACATTCGACTTCGCGCTTCGACAACACGCAATCGGTGGGGATGCGCCGCTGACGCCGCATCGCCTGAACATATCCGGCGATAAAGCGCCGCGTTGCGAGTGCGAGGATTTCTCCATGCTCCTCGAACGGCTTCGACAAATCGGTCTGATCCGGATCGAGCGGGATGAAACTGTTCGCGCTGATCTGGGCGAAGGGAAGATGCACCGGCACAACAATCGCCGCCTTGCAGAGTGAGTTTTTCTCGAACCCGCGCAGATCGATCTCGTCGAGATAGCTGTTGGGCCAGAGACCGTGGAAGCCCTCGGCATTGACCCAGAAAGGCTCGCTCTCATAGCGGCAGGCCCGCGGTAGCGGCGAATGCAGGGCAAGGCGGTGATCTTCCCACCACCGGCGCCCTTCCTCGACCCAGCCGAACACATCACCATTGATGACCGTGCCTTCGGCATCGACCATCGGTTCCTTGGAAGAAATGTCGTCGCAGGTTGCGACCTGCAGCCCGCGCTCCTGAGCCAATTCGTGCAGAGCCTCGGCAGCGCCGTGAATATCCTCTGCACATCCCACCGTCACCGATTCGACGATTTCATCGACAGTGAGCGCCCTGACGACGGGCCGGAGAATCTTTGTTGCAGCTCCCATTGGCACAGGTGTGCGCCAATTCTGCCGTTACGGCAATGGGCTTTCGACAGAGTCCCGTTTTGGGCCGACCGACAGTTCGCCACGTCTGACCGAAGGTTAATGCACTATCGTTGCTATCAAAGGCCCAGAACGGTCTTCGCGATGATGTTTTTCTGCACCTCGTCCGATCCGCCGAAGATCGTTGCGGCGCGGTTGTTGAGGTATTTGCCCATCGCAACCTGCGCCAATTCGCTGCCCACCGGCTCGGGTGCCTCATTGCCATAGAGCGGGCGCTCGAGCGGCAATTGCAAGGCGTCGTAGCCAAGAATTTCAAGCCGCAAAGTGTCGATGCTTTGCCCGATATTGGAGCCGAGCAGCTTGCACAAAGATGTCTGCGGGCCGGGCGAGCGCCCTTTCGCCAGCTCGGCGAGAATACGCAGCTCGGTCACTTCCAGCGCCTCTGCATCCAGACGCACGCGCGAAATCCTGTCACGCAGCCGCGCGTCATGGCCCAGCGCCCCGTTGACGCCCGATGGTTGCTGGTCGGCCAGCTTCTCCAGCTCGTCGATATTCTTCAACAGACGCGGCGCATAGCAGGAACCGCCGCGCTCGTTCTCCAGCAGATATTTGGCAATCGTCCAGCCCTGGCCCTCTTCCCCAATGCGGTTGTCGACCGAGGTCCGGGCGTTGTCGAAGAACACCTGGTTGACTTCGTGGTCGCCCGACATGGACAGGATCGGAGCAACTTCCACCCCATGCTGATCCATCGGCAGCAGCAGGAAGGTGATCCCCGCCTGCTTCTTCACGTCAGGATTGGTCCGCACCAGCGCGAAAATCCAGTCCGCGTGATGCGCGTGAGTGGTCCAGATTTTGGAGCCATTGACGATGTATTCATCGCCCTCCAGCCGCGCCGATGTCTTGAGCGACGCCAGATCGGAACCGCTGCCCGGTTCGGAATAGCCCTGACACCAGTAATCTTCGCCGGACAAGATGCCGGGAAGGAAGCGATCCTTCTGCTCCTGCGTACCAAACGCACAGATCACCGGGCCGACCAAGCGCAGCCCGAGGATCGAGATGCCCGGCGCGCCGGCAAGTGCACATTCCTTTTCGAAGATGAATTTCTGCGTCGGGGTCCATCCTGTCCCACCGTCTTCTTTCGGCCAGTGGTAAGCGACCCAGCCCTGCTCATACAGGATCCGGTGCCATTCCATCCCGATATCCGGCTCCACAAACACGCCGGGCGTCTGCTTCGCGCCGACCCGCAAATGATCGGGCAGCTTGGCGCTAAGAAATTCGCGCACTTCCTCGCGGAAGGCCTGATCTTCGGGCGAAAATTCCATATCCATCGGCTTATTCCCTAACCCCGCGTTTCATCCCGCCCTTCATCTCACCCATCATCTCTCATGGCCCATTTGATGGAGCGGCGCAGCATGTCGTAGTAAACGTCGTAATTCCACGCGCACATCTCCTTGTGCGGGTAGAAATCCTGCATCCCCGGCAGATCGTAATGGCCCCGGCAATGGCCCAGCGCATTATAGACGATGCGGCCGCCGCCCATGTCGCGGGTGTAGAGTACGGGCACTGTCGCATTGTCCCACTTGTCCTCGACAAAGCCGGTTGCCTCGCCATCGAATGTGGTCTGCATCAGAATGTCGATGGGCGCTGTTGTGTTCGACAGATAAAGCTCGTCGGTGATCTCGAAATCGTCGATGCCTTCGGTCAGCTCATGCGTCTTGTTGACCACCTCCACCGGATAAGATCCGATGGGCGGATGCGCCTTGAACTGCGTGCCCAGCATTTCCATGAAATCGGGTCGGTCGTCCGGAGCGTCCACCAGACCTTCTTCGGTAAAAACGAGGATGGAGTTGGTGCCATGCAGCGCGAGCCACTTGCCCCCGCCTTCGACGAACGCGCGCAGCTGTTTGGCCTGCTCCTCGCTCGGCACCAGATCACAGGTATAGGTGATCAGGAACCGGCAATTGTCGAGCCGCTCCAGCCCCGAATAGTCCGCCGCCACCGTCGTGCGGATATGCGGATGCTCCATCAGCAGCTTCAGGATTTCCAGCCGCGCGTAGTCGATATCGTGATATTTGCCCGCGGCAACAAAATGCGCATCGATGCGCGTGGCTGGCTGGCTGCTGTGTTGTTCGCCCATCGGCTTAACTCCTGATCGATCCGCCGCCATCGACGGTAAAGTCGACACCGGTGGTGAAACTGGCATCGTCGCTGGCGAGGAACACCACTGCCTTAGCCACTTCGTCCGGCTCGCCAATACGGTTCATGGGATGGGTCGCAGCAAAATTGGTTTCGATATTCTCGGGCGTATCCATCCCGGAATATTTGTAGCGGTCATACATCGGCGTGCGGATCGCGCCGGGATGGACCATGTTGGCCCGCACCGGCACGCCGCGTTCGGCGCAGTCCAGCGCGATGGACCGGGTCAGGCCGACCAGCCCGGCTTTCGAAGCACTATAGGCCGCCACAAATGCCGCAGGGCGGATGGCGATCATCGAACCGATATTCACGATCGCGCATGGCTCACCGGTCTTTTCCATCGCGGGCAAGGCGGCCCGGCACCCATAAAACGGGCCGACCAGATTGATATCGATGGTCCGCTGCCAGCTATCGAGATCGACATCGACGACATTGCCGGGCTCCGAAATTCCAGCGATATTGCACAGCACGGTCAGCTTGCCGAATGTCTTGACTGTGGCCTCGACTGCCGCGTGCCACTGGTCCAGCTCGCGCACATCCAGCTCGAATGCCGCAGCATTCTCGCCCAGTTCCTCGGCCAGAGCCTTTGCCTTGTCGATCTGCACGTCGCACAGCATCACGCTGCCGCCTTCGGCCACGATCATGCGGCCGACTGTGGCCCCGATTCCCTCTGCCCCGCCCGTTACCAGCGCGACTTTCCCCGTCATGCGGCCCATAATGTTTCCTATCGCTCCAATATCGCGACGGCGCTCAGGCCCGGCGCACCGTACACATGGCTGTAGCCGACTTTCGGACCTTTCCCGTCAGGACCAGCGACTTGCCGTTCCCCGCCGCGTCCGCGCAATTGCTCGACATTCTCGTAAACCTGCCGGAGGCCCGATGCGCCGACCGGTTCCCCGCAAGCGAGGCAGCCGCCATCCGTGTTGACCGGCAGCTTGCCGTTGCGGGCCGTCCATCCATTGGCGAGCCATTCCTCCTGCTCACCATCGTTGCAGAAGCCGTTTTCGGCCATGTGCATGATTTCCGCGCCGCTCTCGGTGTCCTGCAGCTGCGCCACATGGACGTCTTCCGGGCCTATCCCGGCCTTCTCGAATGCAGCCTGTGAAGCAAGGACAGTAGGCTTGCCGCCTTCCTCGATGCTGACCCCGGCCTGAAACACTTCGAAGCTGTTCGGCGGGCGGGTTTTTACAGAGATGTTGGCGATTTTCACCCCGTCCGCGCCCAGCTCCTTCATCTTCTTTTCCGAAGCGAGGATCAGCGCGACGCCGCCTTCAGCCGGGGCGCAGAACATATATTTGGTCAACGGATCATTGATCATCGGCGCATTCAGGATCGTCTCCAGATCGATCTCGCTGCGCCGCCACGCATGGGGCGTGACCGCGCCGTTCTGGAAGGCCTTCTGCGCCACCAGACCCAGCGTTTTGCGGCTGATCCCGTGCTGCTGCATATAGCGCTGGATTTTAAGAGCGAAGAACTGCGTGGTCAGCATCATGCCCGTCTGGCCATACCATTCCGGCAGGCCGTATTCGGCAGGCTTCGCGTTGAACGCCCCGCGCGGATGCTTGTCGAAACCGACCGCGAGCGCGAGGTCGTACATCCCGCTGGCAATGGCCTGCTGCGCACTGGCGAGCGCGCTTCCCCCAGTGGCGCAGCCATTGGCGACATTGGTGAAAGGCAGGCTGGTCAGGCCCAGCTCGTTGACCATGATGTCTGCACTGCCCGCCGCTGCCGAGCCGCCATAGGCCGTCTCGATATCGGGCCATTCCAGCCCGGCATCGGCCAGGGCCTGACGCACGGCATACACGCCCTGCTCGCGGCCCGAACGTTCCTCGGTCCGGCCAAACGGATGGATTCCTGCGCCGATTATATAGACATTCTCGCTCATGCGTCTGATCCTTCGGCAGTGCCTGTCGGCCGGAATGCGTAGGTGGTGTGCTGGCTGTTGAAGGGCACGATGCAGAATTCGACCGGAAGCCCGAGCGACAGATCTTCCAGCTTCGCCCCGACGATCCGGCTTTCCACGATCACTTCGCCCGGCAGCTCGACATAGCCGAGCAGAAACGGTTCGAAATCGGGCGGCCCCTCGCCCTCGCCTGTGCCCGGCCCTTCATAGGGTTCCTTGGGCAGGAACCCTTGCGTGGTCCACGACCACAATTTGCCATGGCGCGACAGCTTGTAAGGTTCGACGTCCCTGGCTGCATCGCCCATCGGCATCGGGAAGACGATCTCGCCCGAAGGCAGCTTACCGCCCATCAAATGGGGCTGGTCATCGGCGCTCCATAGGGCGGGATCGATCGGGGTGAGTGCGCTCAATGGATGCCTCCTCAGGCCGCTTGTGCATAATCGACGAGGGCCGTTTCCGTGTCCCCGAACAGCGTGTTCAGTACCAGAACCCGCTTCATGGCGTGGCCGATGGAAAGCTCGTCTGTCACGCCCATCCCGCCATGCATCTGCACTGCCTCGCGCGCGACGTGATCCGCCTGAGTGCCGACATACGCCTTCGCGCCAGCCGCAGCCTTGCGCCAGGCAGCATGGTCGGCGCGGTCGCCCATAGCCGCGCGCAGCAGCATGGACCGCGCCTGCTCTATCCGGGCATAGCAATCGACCAGCCGGTGCTGCAGAGCCTGAAAACTGCCGATGGCAACGCCGAATTGCTCGCGCTCTTTGACATAGGCGACCGTGTCATCCAGCAACCGCTGCCCCAGCCCCAGCATTTCCGCCGCAGCCAGCAGCCGAGCATCATCAACAATGCGGGCTAGCGCTGTGCCATCGCAGTCCAGCCGGATGGCCGGAGCGCGGGTCAGCTTCAATTCGCAGGCCATAGATCCATCGGCAATCCGATAGCTGCGGCTCTCGCAGCCCTCCGCGTCCGCATCGACGAGAAACAGCGTCGTCGCGCCATCGAGTAGCGCTGACACAATGAACAGATCAGCCCGCGCACCGCCAAGCACAGCGGTTTTCTCGCCGGTCAGCGACATCATATCCCCCTGCCCGCTGGCCTTCATATGCGCGGCGGCCAGATTGAAGCGCTGGCCCCGCTCGGCCAAAGCGCAGGCGGCCAACCGCTCTCCGGAAATGACACTCTCCAGCTCCGCCTCACGCCCGGCCTCGGCCAGAATGCGCGCGGGCAATACTCCGTTTTCGAGCCAGGGATCAGGCGAATTGCCGCGCCCCAGAGCTTCCGCGATCACGACCAGATCGAGCGATGAGCCGCCCATGCCGCCCACCGCTTCAGGCGCAGCCAGGGCAATCAGGCCCAATTCTGCAAGGCCCTGCCACCGTGCGGGATCATAGCCACCGTCCAGCGCACGCAATGTGCGCCGCCACTCGGTATCGACCGGCTGGGTGAAGCGCTCAACCGCCGCCTTGTAGAGCTCCTGCTCTTCGGAAAGATCGAAATTCATGGCTCAGGCAGCGTCCGCTCGCTGAAACTTGATCGGCAATTTGGTGATGCCGCGCAGCAGGATGTTGGGGAGGACCGTAATCCCGCTCTCATCATCCACTTCGAAATGGTCCAGCCGCTCCAGAAGCTCGTCGAATGCGACCAGCATTTCCTTACGGCTCAGCATGTTACCCACACACATATGCGGGCCCTTGCCGAAGGCCAGATGCGCCCGCGCATTCTTGCGCTCGATGTCGAACTTGTCGGGGTTCTCGAACTTGGCTGGATCGCGATTGGCGGCGGCATAGCGCAGCTGCAGCATGCTGCCTTGCTTGAGCTCGACGCCGCCCAATTCGGTATCCTTCGTAACCACGCGCCACATGCCGGCGGTCGGCGTTTCGTAGCGGAGTGCTTCTTCCACCAGATTGCCGATCAGCTTGGGATCGCGCCCGCCAGCAGCGGCCTTTGCCTTCTCCATCTGGTCGGGGTTGCGGATCAGTTGCAGCAGTCCGCCTGCAATGGTGGAAGTCGTCGTCTCGTTACCGGCAACCATGAATTGCTGCATGATCGACATGATCTCTTCGTCGGTCAGCGGAGTTTCGCCCTCGACTCGCGCCTCGACCAGATCGGTCAGCAGATCGTCCCCGCCATTGGCGCGGCGCTCGTCGATCTTGGTCTTCATGTATTTCTGGTACTGCACGAAGCTGCGCGCGCATTCGAGTTGCCGTTCACGCCCGACCATCTGGCTGAACCGGTCGACCGCAGCATCGGACCAGTATTTTACCTGCTTGGGATCGTTGTCGAGACCGATCTGCTGGGCAATCATCGCCACCGGCAAGGGGATGGCAAATTCTTCGACGAACTCCGCTTTGCCCTTGTCGGCCATCTTCTCGATCAGCTCGATCGACTTGGTCCGCATGTCTTCCTCGATCGCGTTGACGCGCGGGGCGGAGAAGGCGAGATTGACGAGCTTGCGATTGCGGGTGTGGACCGGATGATCGGCGGTGAGCAGCGTCGCAGGATTGTCCCAGCCGTCCTTCAATATCTCCTGAATTTCCTCGTCTTCCGCGCCCATCATCCCGGCGAAGTCGTTGGAAAACTCTTCCGGTCGCCCGGTAGCTTCGCTGCAGAGCGCGTAATCGAACACAACATGTGTGTTCATTTCGGGGAATTGCCGCATTTTCACGCCGTCGTCGAACATTTGACGGTAATAGTCGAACGGGTCTGTCAGGACTTCGGGCGCAAAGAATGTGGCGGGGTCAACGGGCTTGTTCACGAAACGGCACTCCAGAGTTCAATTGCCGCGACTCTGCCCGCCCCTGCCGCCAAGAGCGATACGTGAAATTGTTAGGCAGCCTGCCTCAACCGTCGCCCGGAGCACCCATGCCGAATTCGCGGGCCATCTCGGCGCTGTCGAAATAGTCGCGCCATGCGGAAATCAGACCATCGCTGTCGATCTCGAACGTGCCCATCACGCGGACAGCGGCAACCTTGCCACTGTTCATCATGAACCGGTCGGTCCGTTCGGTCAGAACCACACCGCCATTGGCCGCAATGTGGTGCGTCTCCCAGTCGCAATGGTTCACATCGGCCATGAAGCCGTTGATGACCGCAATGATCGCAGCCTTGCCTGTGACCGGCTCCATCGGAATATTGTGGTAGACGGCATCGTCGGTAAACACGCCCTCCATCGCCGCAAAGTCGCCATTGTTCCACATGGCGATGAAGGCTTCGACGGTCTCGGTCGGGGTCATGGTTTTTCTCCGATGAATTTGAGGGCGTTGGCCAGCATCTGGCGGACATGCGGGTTGCGGTATGTGACCGGGCTGTCCCCAAACTGGAGATAGACCAGCGGAGCGTTGGCCACCTGCTTGTGCCAAGCGACCAGATTGCTGCCCGGTGGATGCTCCCAATCTTCATTGGAGTACATCGTCCCGGAAATGCCCAGCGCCGCAGAATAGAAATTGTCGCGCGTGAACGCGTAGTCGGAGCGGACAAGCGGCTCGACATCCTCTTCGAAAATTTCTGCCAGATACAGCTCGTCGCACACCGGGAAGCTGTCGGGCAGACCCTCTGTCACCGGATGACGCGCCACGACCTGCGCGTTGTACTCCACATCATGGCGATAGCCGGAATCGAGCACTTTCTTTCCGCGCACTTCGCCGGGCGTATAGAGAAAGCGGCCGCCCAGCATCTCATGCCATTCGGGCCAGTCGGCCCAGCCGGCCAGCGCGTGGTGCATGGCCACCGCGCCGCGACCGCTCTCGAAACGCTCGACAATCGCGCGCCGGAACCCTTCGGACGGCGGACGGGAAGTGACCCAGTTATCGGCGAAAGTGTAGCCGCCCATATCGTAGAACAGCACAGCGTCGGCATCCCGTGCGGCCCCGCCAGCGACGGCCTCCTCCGCTTCCGGATGAAGCAGGTGTGTCACATCCCAATCGCCCAGATTGTGGATCAGCTCATCAAAGGGCTCCGCCTCGTAGGGGTGCCCCCAGGACAGGACGAGAAGACTGCCAGTCACCGGGCTAAATCAGCTTCAGGATCATCTTGCCCTGATTGGTCCCGGCAAACAGGCGCATGAAGCTGTCGTAAGTGCCCTCGATGCCTTCATCGACATGCTCTTCGATGGTCAGCTTACCGGCTGCAGCCCACTCGCCCATCTTGGCTGCGCCTTCGCCAAAGCGTTCGACATAATCGGCCACGAGCAGCCCGCGGATATGGGCGCGGTTGACGATCAGCTGCCACAGATTGCGCGCGCCAACGGGCGGCTTGTTGTATTCGCTGATCAGACCGCAAAGGCCGATCCGGGCATAGAGGTTGAGGTTCATCAGCCCTGCATCGAGAATGATCCCGCCGACATTCTCGAAGATCACATCGACACCATCGGGTGCGGCTTCGGCGATCGCCTTGGTCAGCGCTTCCTCGTCTTTGCCCTTATAGTCGATGGCCGCGTCGAAGCCGTATTTCTCGGTCAGCTTGGCGCACTTCTCCGGCCCTCCGGCAATGCCGACCGCGCGGCAGCCATGGATTTTCGCCAATTGCCCGACGAGCGATCCAACTGCGCCCGCCGCGCCTGTCACCAGCACAGTCTCGCCCTCCTTCGGCTCGCACACTTCGAGGAAACCGAAATAGGCTGTCATCCCGACCGCGCCGAAGATCGACAGATAATTGGTGACGCTGGGCACCAGTGAAGGATCAATTGGCTGGGTAAAGCCGCCCACTTGGCCGACCGAATACTCCTCGATCGCGTTCAGGCCCATGACCCACTGGCCCTTCTCGAATCCTGCCGCCTTGCTGTCCTCGACCACCCCGATGGTGGAGGCCCGCATGGCATCGCCCAGCGGCACGGGCGGCATGTAATTGCCTCCGGCATCCATCCAGCCACGCATCGCCGGATCGAGCGAAGCGTAGTGATTGCGGATCAGAAACTGGCCATCCGCCAGTTCCGGAGTTGGCTGGGTGACCAGCTCGAAATCTTCGGGAACAGGCTCGCCATCAGGGCGGCGCTGCAGGAGGAAGCGGCGATTATCAGGCATGGATATTTGAACTCCAAAGAGAGGCCGCTCGCCCTGAGCTTGTCGAAGGATTGACCTGCTTTCTTGCCCGACAGCAAAAGAAAAGAGCAATCCTTCGACAAGCTCTGGATGAGCGGGAAAAGGGGCCGGTGTGTTCTTGCGCTAAGCCGCCGCGATCCGCACCGGAATGGCGCTTTGCAGGGCCTGGCCGGTGATCGGATCGTAATCGACCTCGTCGCTGGTCAGCCGGTTGGTCGAGCCGCCGATTTCGCGCACATTGTGCTTGCCCGCATCGGCATCACCGAAGGCATGCGCCATGGATATCAGCCCGCGCCGCACGCGGTCACTGGGCTTTGCCACGCCGTGAATACTGGAATGGGCGCTGGTGATCTCGACTATGTCCCCTTCCGCAATGCCTTTCGCCGCCATATCATCGGGGTGGATATAGGCAGGGTTGGTCGTCACTTTCTTGCCGAGGTTTTTCAGCGGCTGGCCAATCGAGTTGAACCGCCCCTTGGACCGGCGGGAGATCAGGCGCAGATCGAAACCGGCTTTGGACGCTGCATCCTTGCCATATTGCGTCAGCTCCTCCGGCATCGCCCCAGCCGCGAGATCGAAGCGATTCTGGCTGTCGGGATCGGCCGGGCTGACCACGGGGTGCAGATCGTCGTAGACCTGCGCCGCGCCGCCATCGGCCTGCGCATCGGCCCGCACCTTGCTCGGCGGAACCAGACACCCCTCGACCATGAGATCGAGGAATTTTTCCTTCGGCGGACATTCGTCCATTGGCACCGCGCCGCCCGCCAATTCCATCTGCACGCCCAGATTGTGCGCGATGGTCCAGAGCATTTCATACTCGTCGATCGTATCGCCCGGAGGCGTCGCTAGCGCTTCGGTGTAGCGGGCATAGGCGCGGTCGTGCCACCATTCCGAGAGGTTGGTGATGTCCTCGCGCTCCAGACACTGGCTGGGGGCGAGCACCACATCCGCACGGCGTGCGCTGGCACTCATCCACGGATCGATCTGGACGAACAGTTCCAGATCATCGAGCGCCCGGCGCATCTTAAGCTGGTTGGGGAATCCGACCTCCGGATTGCCGCCGACCGAGATCAGCGCACGAATCTGCCCCTCGCCGGGGGTAAGGATTTCATCCGCCATCACATTGCAGGGCATTTCGAAACCCAGCTGGCCAAGTCCGCGGAAGCGCGATTTGGCCATGCCCGGCGCGCCGAACATCGGCACCGGATCGGCCACTTGCGCGCGGGTCGGCGCGCGCGGCGACGTGAAGACGCGAGGGGCAGCGGCGAGATCGCCTTCTTGCTTGAACCGCGCACAGAGCGTGTTGAGCGCGTTGACAAGATATTCGGTCAGCGTGCCATTGCCGGCCATTTCCGGGCCGGTGCCAGTCACCGCGCAGCCCTTGTCCGCCTTTGCGAACATCCGCGCTGCCTTGACCAATTGCTCCTTTTCGACCCCGGCACGCTCTGCCGCGACATCGGGCGGGAAGGCTGCGCAAGCCTCTTTCAGTTCCTCGACACCGTCCACATGGGCGGAGACGAAATTGCGATCATACAGCTCTTCTTCGAAAATGACGTTGAGCATACCGGCCAACAATGCCGGGTCTTCACCCGGTTTCACGGGCAGATGCAAATCGGCCAGCTGGCCGACCTCGGCGAGACGAGGATCGGCGACGATCAGTTTCAGGCCTTCTTTCTTGCGGTCACGAATACGCTTGGAAGGGCTGAAGGGCGGGACGCCGCCGACCGGCGCATAGTGCGAAACGATCGGATTGTTGCCGATAAAGAACGCCACATCGGCATCGGCGAAACTGTTCACCCCGCCTTCCCAGCGGCCATAGCGCGCCGTGGTGAAAACCTTGGCTGGCTGATCCAGCGTCACGCTGGTGAAGAAATGCTTCGTGCCGATGGCCTGCGCGAGGCTGTAGCTCGCCGCCCAGGCAGAGCTGTTCTGGTATCCGCCCGAGCCCATGAAGATGGCAACGGCGTCTGGCCCGTATTTGTCGATAATCCGGCGAATTTCATCGGACACATGGCCCAGCGCTTCGGGCATCGGTGTTTCCTGGAAATTGCCCGCATCATCGCGCACCAGACTGTGATGCAGGCGGTCTTCGGAATTGTGGCTGTCGGGCAGTTCGCGGCCCTTCTTGCAGGTATAGCCGCCATATTCCGGATCGTCCGGGTCGCCGCGCACGGAAAGCACCTTACCGTCCTCCACATCGACCAGCATGGCGCAATTGGCATGGCAAAAACGGCAGAAAGTCTTGTGTGTCTGGATACCCATCGTCTCGGTCCTCTCGTGATGGTGGTCGAATTACCAGAGAAGCCGGGCCGGACCGACTGACACTTTTGCCCGTGGTGCACAGGCGCGCTCCCCACGATTAGGGCAGCCAGACAGATACAGGCTTCTCAAGGAGACAACCCATGCCCACCACATCGCGCCAATGGCTGCTGAACGATCACCCCCGCGGGCGGGGCATCGAAGATGGCGATTTCAAGCTGGTCGAAACAGAGATCGGCGATCCGGACGAAGGGCAGATGCTGCTGAAGACGCATTACCTCGGCTTCGACCCGGCCATGAAGGGCTGGATGGAGAACATCGCCGACTACGTGGCCCCAATGAATATCGGCGATGTCATGCGCGGCAGTGCCATCTTGGAAGTCGTGGAAAGCAATGGCGGCAAGTTTGCGAAAGGCGACATAATTTTCGGCAGCAATATCTGGACCGAATATTGCCTGCATGACGGCGAGGGGCTGTTCAAAGTCGATACCGACCTGCCACCGACGGCGCATCTCTCGGTCTTGGGCACCACCGGCATGACGGCCTATTGCGGGCTGTTCAAAGTGGGCAAACCGGTTGCTGGCGATACCGTGCTGGTCTCTGGTGCAGCAGGGGCAACCGGCTCTGTGGTGGGACAATTGGCGAAAGTCGCGGGCTGCCGCGCCGTCGGGATCGCGGGCGGACCGGAGAAGTGCAAATGGCTGGTCGAAGAAGGCGGCTATGACGCGGCGATCGATTACAAGGCCGACGATGTGAAGGCCCAGATCAAGCAGCATTGCCCGCGCGGTGTCGATGTCATCTTCGACAATGTCGGCGGTGCGATCCTTGACGATATGCTGGCCAATATCGCCACCGGAGCACGGGTGGTCGTGTGCGGCGGGATCAGCCGGTACGAAAGCGGCGGCACACCCACTGGCCCGGGCAATTATTTCAACCTGATCTTCCGCCGCGCGAGCATGGCCGGCTTTATCGTAATCGATTGGATGGCGGAGTTTCCAGCCATCCGTAAGCGGATCGAAGGCTTCGTGCAGGACGGCAAGCTGACCTATCAGGAAGACATTCAGGAAGGCTTCGAAAACGCGCCAGAGACACTGAAGCGGCTGTTCACCGGCAAGAACCGGGGCAAACAGATGCTGAAGCTCTAAATTTACTTAGGCCGGGGCAAATCCTCCGGCCTGTTCACATTGGCGAGTGGCGGATCGATCACGACCGACCGCGCGCCCACATGCTCGGCAAATCCATAAAGCGCGCGGCCTCCGTCGGCGATAAAACCCTCCAGCGGCACGGTCAGCCCGGATGGCCAAAACCCGATTACCGGCTGGCTTTCGGCAATGGATGCGTCGCCGCGAGAACCTGACAGAATCTGTGCAAGATTGCCCGGCAGGTTCGGCACATCGCACCCGGCACTGAGCACTGCATCATACCCCTGCGACGCAGCATGATGCAGTGCAGCGGCAAGCCCGCCTAGCGGACCGATGCCGGGTCCCGGACGGTCGGGCAAACAGGTGAACGCATGGTCTACCCGACCACACACGACCAGCGCCGCGCATTGCGGGGCGAGCGCATCCGCGACAAGGTCAATCAGCCTGCGACCCTCAAGCAATGCCTCAGCCTTGTCGCTCCCGAACCGGCGCGATTGCCCACCGGCCAACACCGCCCCCAGCAGCTTCATATGTGACTATTCAAACTTCTCGGTCGGCTTGCCTTCGCTGCCATAGACAGGGCCTTCCGCATCCACGCGGTATTTCTTGCTGACCGCATTTTCGATCCCGAAGCTGCCCATATGGGCCAGCATTCCGGCATATTCCTTGTTCGCAAAGTGATGGGCCAGCGCTTCCTCGCTTTCCCATTCCTCGAACACATTGACGCGGGTCGGGTTGTTCAGATCCGCACTCCAGTCATAATGGATGCAGCCGTCCTGCGACAAAGCGCCGTCAATAAAGGGCTGCGCGGTTCGCAGCGCCTCGTCGCGCTTCTCGGCAGGCAGGTCGACCTGCGCGGAAATTACGATTTTCGCCATGTTCAATCAGCCTTAAGCGTTAGTTTTTGGGAGGTGTGTATTCGGCAACGATCTTGAAGATGCGGCTGGTGAACAGCCATTGCCCGCCGCGCCTTTCCAGCTTGTCTTCATAAAGCCCGCCGACGACGCGCGTATCGCCATCCTTTGGGTTGAGAATTTCCTGCGTCTGCACCCGCGAGGTGGCGGTATCGCCATCGATTTCGCAAGACGCCATCACGCCGGTAAAGCTGACCGATTCCAGCCCGCTCATCGCCTGCGTCCAGAAACCGACAATCGCTTCCTTGCCGTTCGTCTCATGGCCCATCAGGTTCCAGTGGGCATCATCGGCCCACACAGAACCCCACGTATCGGCGTCGATCCGCACCACGCCATCGCCATAGGTGTCATTCAGCTCGCGTATCGCGATGCGGTCTTCCAGCGGTCCAGTGAACATGCAGGCTCTCCTTTGATGCTGTCGCTATCGGCCAGCAGGCGGGGCAGCGACAATGGTCACTTTTGGCAAGAGCGCCTTTGCCCTGCGCAGCCTACGGTGGTCGCCACAATGAGATAATGGAGAGATGAGCGATGGCACGGCTGGACGGCAAGAAGGCAGTAATTCTGGGCGCAGCGAGCGAGGGCAATATGGGCCAGGTGATGGCCCGTCTGTTCGCCAGCGAAGGTGCCACGGTGATGGTCGCAGGACGGCACGAGGAGCCGTTGGCCGCGCTCGCCAGCGACATTGGCGGGCACTATGCGCTGTGCGATATTACCGACAAGGCCCAGGTGCGCGCGATGGCCGACAAGGCGGTGGCCGACATGGGCCGGGTCGATGCAGCCATCAATTGCTCCGGCTGGGGTCTGCTGGAATCCTTCGTCGATACGACCGAAGAACAGCTCGACCAGATCGTCGATCTGCAGTTCAAGGGTGTGCACCATTTCCTGCAGGCGTTTATCGAGAAGATGATGGCGCAGGACCCGCAGGGGGGATCGCTGATCAGCCTGTCTTCTGCCACGACCAAGGCTCTGATCAACAACCACGCCGCCTATATCGGCACCAAGCGCGGATCGGAGGCGCTGATCGAATGCGTGGCGAATGATTACGGCAAGTACGGGATCAAGGCGAACACCGTTTCCCCCGCCTTCACCGAAAGCCCGATGACCGCGCAAAGCTTCCAGACGCCGGGCATCGTCGATGCGTTCGTACCGCGCTATCCGCTGGGCCGTCTGAACACTTCGGAAGATGTCGCTAATGCCTGCCTGTGGCTGTGCACCGACGAAGCTTTCCTTACCGGACAGAACATCCAGCCCAATGGCGGCCTGACCCTGCGCGGCAATCCGCAAGCGACCGATCTGGAGGCCTCTGTCGGCGCGGCGATGGCCAAATTGGCCGAAAGCTGATCCGGTGCCGCGCCCAGCCGGTATCGGCATTGTCGACCTGATGATGGAATTGCCCACCGGCAAAGCGGGCATGGGCATGGGCGAGGCAAAGAAGCTGCTGCGCGACAGAGGCTCCGAGGAATTTTCGCACCATCCGGCGCAATATCTGTTCAAGGATGCGGGCGAGCGGATGGGGGAGCAGAGGGCCGCCGACGCAATCGTCGCGATGATGGACGCGCACGGCGTGCAATGCGCGCTGATCCATGTGCACCCGAAATATCCCGAAACCGCGCTGGCACTGTTCGAGGCCTACCCCACCCGCTTCATCGGCGAAGTCGGGGTCAATCCGCTGCTGGGCATGAAGGGCGTGCGGGCACTGGAAGCCACGGTGAAGCTGCATCCCAATATCGTGGCTGCGGCGGGGGCGGCGTGCCTGCTCAATCCGCAAGTGCCGCTGGACGATGCGCGGTGGTATCCGATCTATGCCAAATGCGCGGAGCTGGGCCTGCCGATCAACCTTCTGGTCGGCGTTCCCGGCCCGCGTGTGCCCTACAAATGCCAGCATCCCGGCCTGCTGGACGAGGTCGCGTATTTCTTCCCGGAGCTCAGTATTGTGATGCGCCATGGCGGCGATCCATGGACCGATCTATGCGTCAAGCTGCTGCTGAAATGGCCCAACCTCTATTACTCGACCAGCGCGTGGGCGCCCAAGCATTACCCCCGCAATGTGCTCGAGTTCGCGAATAAGCGCGGGCGGGACAAGGTTTTGTTCGCGGGATATTATCCCGGCATCAGCTACGAGCGGATCTTCACCGAGATGGACGATCTCCCGCTCGACGATGCGACTTGGCCCGCCTTTCTGAGTGAGAACGCGCGCCGCGTTTACAAGCTGGACGGCATTCTAGACGGGTAGCCCCCAATACTGGCCGCTAATATTGCGCCGTCCCGCCATCCACGCTGAGCGTAGCACCGGTAATTCCTGCGCCTTCTTTCGATGCCAGCAGCAGCGCCATCGCAGCAATTTCCTCGACCGTATTGGGCCGCTTGATCGCCGCTTCCTGAGCGAAGGTGTCGATCATCTCCTCGAACTCCATGCCCATCGCCTTAGCGGTTTCAGGGCCGTTGTTCTTGATGATATCGGTGATGACGAGGCCGGGGCAGATCGCATTGACGGTTACGCCTTGCGCGCCGACCTCGCGCGCGAGCGATTTGGTCATCCCGTTCACCGCATGCTTGGCCGCGGAGTAAGCCGTCAGCACCGGCTTGCCATGCTTGCCCTCCATAGAGCTGATATTGATGATCCGGCCATCGGATTTATCCAGCATTGTCGGCAGAGCGCGGCGGCTGGCCCAGAATGTGGAATAGACATTCCACTTCATCGTCTCGTCAAACGTCTCGTCCGACAGGTTCTGGAACGGCTGCAGATCACCCGCGCCGCCCGCATTATTGACCAGAATGTCCAGCGTGCCATGCGCTGCGATAGCCCCGTCGACGAAACCCTCGACATCGGCCTGCTGCATGACATCGCCAGCAATGAATACCGCCTTGCCTGCGCCGTACTCCGCCTCCAGCTCCGCGACGACTTTCGCGCCTTTTTCGGGATTGCGCGCCATCAGCGCGACCTTGGCACCCTCGGCCAGAAACGCTTCTGCAATGCCGCGCCCCAGACCTGCTGTGCCGCCAGTGATCGCTGCTACTTTGCCTTCGAGTTTCATCGCGCATTCTCCTTGTTGGCGTGTGGCCTAGCGGGCCACGCGGAGGCGCGCACCTTGCCAAATTGATGGGTTGCCGCTGGGCCGTCATTCCCGCGATGTGTTCGCCATGAAAAATGTAGATGTAATCGTCCTCGGCGCCGGGCCTGCGGGCATGACAGCAGCTCTCGCCGCGCATGAGAGCGGGGCGTCGGTTGCTCTGTTGGAGCGCGACGAACGGGTTGGCGGCACCGGTGCCGTCTCAGGCGGCGTTATCTGGGTGGCAGACAATCCCCGGATGCGCGCCGCGGGTATGGCGGACAGCCGGGAGGAGGCGCTGGCCTATTTCCGCAGTCTGGATCACGGCGATCTGGTGGACGCGACGCTGGAAGCCTTCGTCGACCGGGGGCCGGAAGCATTGGCGTTTCTGGAAGATATCGGCGCGATGAAGGTCGCGCTGCTGGAGGGCTATCCTGACTACTATCTCGACCGCCCCGGCGCCAAGCCGGAAGGCGGCCGGGCACTCGACCATGACCTGTTTGCCTTGGGCGAATTGGGCGACTGGGCCGGGCGCATTACCGCGATCGAAGACATGAAACCCATGATGCTGCGCGAAACCCCGCTGGGCGGCGGCACCGGCGTAGTGGAGCCGGAAGAAATGGGCCGCCGCATCGCCAATCAGGAACGCGGGTTTGGTCAGGCCATGGTGGGCCGGATGCTGAAGGCCTGTCTGGATCGCGGGATCGAACCACGGACCGGCTGCGAAATCGCGCGCCTGCTGGAAGAGGACGGGCGGATCACCGGCGTGTTGCTGGCCGATGGTACCGAGATACGCGCTGCGCGCGGCGTCGTGCTCTCCACTGGCGGGTTCGAGTGGGACAAGGAAATGCGCCAGACTTTCCTGCGTGGGCCGATGGATGCACCTGCCTCTCCGCCATCCGCCGCCGGCACAGGCCATGCGCTGGCAATGGCCGCCGGGGCAAAGCTGGGCAATATGACCCAGGCCTGGTGGGCGCCCACCCTCGCCCCGCCCGGCCGCGAATGGGCCGAGGGACAGCAGCGCGCCGAGCCGGTGCTGATCGAGCGCACCTGCCCGCATTCTCTGATGGTCAACCGCGCTGGCAAACGCTTCTGCAACGAGGCGGCGAATTATTCGGCGCTTGCGGGAGCCTTCCATGCATTCGATCCGCAGAGCTATGATTACCAGAACCTGCCCGCATGGCTGGTGTTCGATGCGCAATATGTGGAGCGCTATCCGATCGGCACACGGATGCCGAACGAGCCGATTCCAGACTGGGTGCTGCGCGCCGACACGCTCGGTGGACTGGCAGAGAAGCTGGACATTGATGGCCCCGCGCTGGAAGCCACTGTCGCTCGCTTCAACGACCACGCCCGCGCTGGCCACGATCCCGACTTCGAACGCGGGACCAGCGCCTACGACCATTTCTACGGCGACCGCAGCCGCGAGGGCAAAGCCGTGACGCTCGGCCCGGTGGAGCAAGGCCCGTTCTACGCCGTCGAAATCCACATGGGGCTGCTCGGCACCAATGGCGGCCCGCGCACCGACGGGTCGGCTCGCATTCTGCGCCACGATGGCGAGCCTATTCCCGGCCTCTATGGCGCAGGCAATGCCATCGCCTGCCCCACAGGCGGAATTTACGCAGGTGCTGGCGGTACGCTGGGCCCAGCGCTGACATTTGGCGTAATCGCCGGGCAGGCAGCGGCCCAGCGGGACAATTTGTAGAGCCTCACCCCTTCTTCGGTTCGAACTCGATATGCAGTTCCTTCAGGCTCCGCAGCAGGAAGTGCGGGTGGTAGGTGAAGTCGTTCTTCCCGTCCGCGAACCACATATCCTCGAAACGGTCGACCACGGCGGTGAAGCCCCAGGTCAATTCCCGCCGCGCCAACGGTGCACCAAGGCAGTGATGCACGCCTGAGCCGAAGCCCATATGGCTGCCCGCCTTGGGCCGTTCGAGATTGATCTTCTCCGGACATTCGAACTGGCGCTCGTCGCGATTGGCAGCGGCATATCGGACGTTGATGACAGAGCCCGCCGGAATGGTCTCGCCCGCCAGCTCCACGTCCTCATGGGTAAAGCGCATCAGCGATTGCACCGGGCTTTCCAGTCGGACCACTTCTTCCACGAAAGTCTTCATGTAGCGGTCGGGATCGGATTTCAGCTGCTGCCAGACATCCTTGTTCTCGATCAGCAGCTTCATGCCCGCAGCCAGCGCATTGGTCGTCGTCTCGGACCCGCCCACAAACGTGTCCGCCATCATCTCGGCGTGCAGCTCGTTATCGTTGAGCGGGCGTCCCCATTCCTCGATCACGGTGTTGACCAGCACGCTGATCAGGCTGTCGTCGGGGTTTGCGCGCAGGCGTTCGAAGATCGGCTGGAAGTAATGCTGCGCCTCGATCTCGCGGTCGATCATCTCCATGTGTCGGTCTTCGGGTAGCATCATCGAGATGCGGTGGAAGAACGCATCGGTCCAGCCCTTTATCTTCCACATATCCTCCCGCTTCGCGCCCATCTGTTCGCCGATGATGAACAGCGGCAAGGGGATGCAGAACTGCTTCACCCAGTCGCAATGGCCATCGCCCACGAATTCGTCGATCAGCTGATAGGCCAGCCCTTCGACTTGCGGATCGATCTCCTTGATCTTGGACGGTTTGAACGCCTGATTGAACATCGCGCGCATCTGTTTGTGGTTCGGATCGTCCCGCGCGGCGAGAGCCGGGGCCGGCACCCAGCCTTTCTCCGAAAAGCGCTGCGTGATCTTGTTCCCCCGTTCCACGTCAATCGGGGAATTGCGGGTGCTCTGGTCCATTGCCGTGCTGCGGAACCGCACCGGGTCCATCAGCACTTCGCGGACATCGTCATAGCGGCTGACGACAAACATCGGCGTGCCGGGAATCTGATAGATGGGAGCCTCGTCGCGCAGCGTCTTGTAAGCCTCGTAGGGGCATTGCTGCACCTGCGGATCGAACAGATTGATCTGCGGCGCGGCGGTGTCGTTCTGTGTCGTCGTCGCCATTATCGCACCTCGATCTTTTCTTCGCCCCACGGCGCTATGGCCTCGGCTTTCTGGAAAGCTTCGGGCAATTCCTCGACCATTTTCCAGGTCGCAGCCAATCGCCCAAAGCCGACAAAGAAGGCGACTGTCATACCCAGCTCGACAATCTGTGCCTCGGTGAAATGCTGCCGGAGATCGTCGTAAACCGCCTCGTCGATGGCAAGGTGGTCGCTCGCCATCAGTTCTCCGTACCGGATCGCTGCCTTCTCGGAAGGCGTCAGATTCTTCGCCTCCTGCGGTTGTTCCAGCGAGCAGACCAGCGTTTCGTCGACCCCGTCTTTGACTGCATCGGAATAGCGGATCGCCATACAGCTGCGGCACTGGTTGAAGAAAGCGACGCGCAAGCGCACCAGCTCCACCAGCCTGTCCGGCAGCGAGCGGTTCATCTTCAACGCACCGCCAAACTGCATCAGGCCCAGAGCCTGCTCGGGACAATGGGCAAAATAGCGCGTCAGGCCCTGTTCCAGATCGGTCAGCTGGTCAGGCTGGACTGCCGCGGCAATCCGCGGGTCCCATTCCTCGGGCGGCAACTTCTCGATGCGGCTCATGCTGTCAGGCCCTCCCAAAAACGCGCGTGGTCATAAGGGCAAGGCTGCGGGGATAGTGCACCGGCGGCAATTGGCAGATTCGATAGAGCGCGCGGCAAAGCGTGGCCCTGCCTGCCGCGAGGAGAGGCGATGGAAAGCCAGCACACAGGCAATACAGTCAGCTGCCCGCGATCGGCGCAGGATGTCGACCTGTTCGCCCCTGGCGCGCCCGAGCACTGGTACGATGCCTACGCCATTCTGCACGATGAAGCGCCAGTTCTTCGCCTTCCGGGAGAAGGCCTGACGCCCGACCGCGATGCCTTCATCCTGACCCGTCACGCCGACATTTCCCGCGTGGTGAAGGACTGGACGCGTTTTCCCCCGACGCTCGACCTGCTGATTGCGCAGATCCAGCAATCGGGGAAATTGCCAACTGCCATGCCCGACCTCGACGCCATGGTGCAGTCGATGGTCACGCTTCGCCCGACGCAGGAGCTGTGGCGCGCGCATCGCAAGGAGCTGACCGATCCATGGGTCGGCCCCGGCGCATCGCGGCATCACGCGATGGTAGAGGCGCATGTCGATCATTTGCTGAGTGCGTGTCTGGCGAAGGCGCAAGCCGGCGAGACGGTCGACTTCGTCGCCGGTTTCGCTCGCCCCCTGCCCCAACGGACAATGGCCAGCGTGCTGGGCTTTCCGCTGGAAGACATTCCACGGCTCGAAATCTGGGGCAATGCGCAGGTCATGTCTTACGTCCATGGCTGCGGGCACAACAACCGCCTGACGCCGGAGCAGACGGCGGAGAAGTTCCGCCTGCTCGCTGGCATGTCCGATTATGTCCGCGAGAAGGTCCGCGAGAAGCGCGCGCATCCCGCCGACGATATGATCAGCTTCCTGACACAGGTTCACTACGAGGCTCTGGACCGCAAGCTGACCGACGAAGAGACCAACGGCGTTGTGTATGCCATGGTGATCGGCGGGCTGGAGACGACGCAATATGCGATTTGCGAGCAGGCCCGGCTGGTCTGCGCGCATGACGGATTGTTCGACCGGCTGAAGGGCGATCGAGCTCTCATCCGACCCTTCATCGAGGAAGCGATGCGGCTGCGCAGTCCGACGCAGGGCCTGTCCACGCGCATCACCTCACAGGACGAGGAATTCCAAGGCGTCGCCGTGCCCGCCGGATCGACGCTGCATCTGCGCTATGGAGCGGCCAATGTAGACCCGCAGGAATTCGACAATCCGCGCACCCTCGATCTGGAGCGCAAAGCCGTGACCCGCCATCTCGCTTTCTCCGCAGGGCCGCGCGTGTGCCCCGGCGCAGGTCTGTCGCGGCTGGAGCAGACGATTGCCTGGAACCGCCTGTGCGATCGTCTGGACGCCATCGAAGCCGTGCCCGGCCACACCGTTCGCCACCAGCCGGGCATTATGCTCGGCGCGCTGGATTTGCAGCTCAATCTGACCCCATCCCAAGGAGCCTGACCCATGACCACCCTGCTCACCCATATCTGGATCAAGCCCGGCAAGGAGAAGAAGTGGGAAGGCATCCTCAAGACGATGGCTTCTGCAACGCATGAGCACGAAGAGGGCGTGGTGCGCTATGAATATTGGAAGGGGCAGGAACCCAATTTCTGGTATTGCCTACTGTCCTTCCGGGACAAGGAAGCATTCTACCATCACCAGATGAGCGAGCACCACGAAACACAAGATTTCGCCGATGTTATTGCCGACATCCGGTTGGAATATGTCGACCCTGTGCAGGGAGGCGGGAGCGGTTTGGCGCGCACCGAGGATCCACCGCTGCCTGATGATGCTACGGACGATCAGCGCACCGCGCAGGAGCGCTACCCGATCAGCATCGCCGACTGGTGGAAGGGCCGCGCATGACCCGGGACCCCGAAATACAGGCGCTCCTCGACAAGCAGGCCATCACCGAAGTCGTCGCCCGCTATGCCCGCACGCTCGACTGGATCGACGACGAGGGACAGGCGAGCTGCTATTGGCCCGATGCCGCCATCGATTACGGCTTCTTCAAAGGACGGGCGGACGAGTTTCTGCCGGTGGTGATGCAGACGGAACGCAACTCCGACAGGCGCTGGCACATGCTCAGCGGCCTGATCATCAAGCTGAATTCCGAAACAAGTGCGAGCAGCGAATGCTACGGCATTTTTGCAGGCGCTTCGGTGCAGGAGGATAAGACGCTGGCCGGCAATATGTTCGGCGGGCGTTATCTCGATGAATGGGAAAAACGCGAGGGCGAGAGCGGAATGGAATGGCGGGTTTCGGCGCGGACCTATATCCTCGACTGGCAACACCGACTGACCGACCAGCCGGGCTTCACGCCCAATTCCGATTTCCCGCTACCGACATTGAAAATCGCCGAGAGCGGCCATCCGCTTTATCGTCCGATGTGACGGCTCAACCGTTCTTGGTCACCTTCTCCACGGGCGGGTCGATGTAGTCGCGGTAGTAAATCATCTCCCCGCCGCGCACCTTGTAAATGCCTACCCCGCCGCGGTCGCCATCGGGCGAATGCATGGTCCAACGCGCCCATGCCGTGTGCTCGTCCCCGCAGATTTCATCGACGGTGAAGCTGATTTTGCGTTCCCCCATCTCCGCCACCATTGTGGTCATGAAACCGAGGATCGCCTTACGCCCTTCATACCGGCCCCAAATGGGGTCCTCCAGCACGGCATCCTCGGCGAATAGCGGGGCGAGTTTGGTGTAGTCGCCCTCGTCCTGAATGCGCCAGAACCGCTCTATTATTGTGTGTGCCTCTCCCGGCATGTTCCTCTCCCCTTATTGCTCTGCGTCAGCCCAGTTCCCTGATTATTTGCGTTCCGTCCCAGCCGTCCGCTGCGCCTGCGACCATGCCGTAAAAGCCGGTGAGCAATTCCGACGGCTCGTAAAGTTCGATCATATGGCCCAGCGTGGCGGTGGCATCGGCAAAGGCAAAGCGCGCCCCGCTGGTCGTTTCGGACAGCTGCGCCAAGGGCATACCGTCCGCCTCGAACCGGGCAATCGCGCGGTCCAGATCAGCCACGAACAGAGCTGTGTGATGCAGCCCGTGACGTCCGCTGCCGACGGGATAGATATCATGGCACGCACTGGGATCATCGCCGTGCTGCTGGACGAATTCCAGCATCACATCGCCCCATTGGCCATAAGCCGAGGAATGATCGAAAGTCTGGTCTACGCCGCGATGCATGCTGCTGGACAGCGGCACATTTCGAGCGACAAAATAGGGACCGGAGCCGAAAGATTTGCTGTGCGCCCGTGCCGCCGCGTCGATGTCGGGTACGAAATAGGCCAGCTGGCGCGGCGGCAAGTCGGGGCGATTTGCCAAGCTCAGTTCACCGCCCGGTCCTTGCCCTTCCAATAGGGTTCGCGCAGTTCACGGCGCAGCACCTTACCGCTGGGATTGCGCGGGAGGGCGTCGATGAAGTCCACCGATTTGGGGCATTTGTAGCCGGCAATATGCTCCCGCGCATGGGCGATAATATCCGCCTCGGTCTGCTCCGCACCGTCTTTCAGCACCACGCAGGCCTTCACCGCCTCGCCCCATTTGTCATCGGGAACACCGATCACCGCGACATCCGCGACTGCAGGATTGGAGTAGACAGCGTTCTCCACCTCGGCTGGATAGATATTCTCTCCCCCGGAGATGATCATGTCTTTCATTCGGTCGTGGATATAGAGATAGCCGTCTTCATCCATATAGCCCGCATCGCCGGTCAGCAGCCAGCCATCGGCATCAATGGTGGCAGCGGTGGCCTCCGGATTGTTCCAGTACCGGCTCATATTCTTGCTCGACCTTGTGGCGATCTCGCCTACCGTATCGGGCGGCAGCGTATTGCCATCCTCGTCGACAATCTTCAGCTCCACACCGGGCAAGGCGGTTCCGACAGAGCGCATTTTCGGGCTGCCCTCGGGCACGTGATCTTCCGGATCGAGCGCCACGATCGTGCCGCTGGTCTCGGTCATCCCGTACATCTGGACGAACCCGCAGCCGAACCGGTCCATCGCCGCCTTCATCAATTCCAGCGGAATGGGCGAGGCACCGTAGGTGATGATCTTCAGCCGCGAGAAATCCACCTCGCTCACACGCGGATGGTTGAGCATGATCTGGATCGCGGCAGGGACCATGAAGATTTTCGAGATGTTGTAATTCTCGATCAGGTCGAGCGCTTTGGTCGGATCATACTCGGGCAACACTATCGAAGTCGTGCCCGCAACCAGTGTGCCCAGCCCCGTCCCTGTACCGCTGATATGGAAACACGGCATCGCCAGCAGGGTCGCATCGCCCTCGACCGGCTCCTGCCATGGGCGTAGCTCTTCGGCTTCACCCGTGCTGTCACGCGAGGACAGGATGGAGCCATGCGTCATCACCGCACCCTTTGGCCGCCCCGTGGTGCCAGACGTGTAGAGCTGCAACAGATCGTCATCGGCGGTCAGCTTCAAGTCGCTGTCATCGGCGGGGAAGCCATCACGCCATGTCCGGTAATCTATCGGAGCCTCATCGGGCGCATCGATGGCAATGACGGTTTCGATCCGCTTGTTCTCGGCCCGGACACGGTCGACCACTTCGCCAAAGCCTTCGCCGACAAACACTATGCGCGCTTCGCAATTGTCGAGGATGTAGGACACTTCCGGCCCCGCCAGCCGCCAGTTGACCGGCGTCATCACCGCACCGATCTTGGCCGCGCCCAGCAGCACTTCGAAATAGAGCGGATGGTTCTTGCCGATAAAGCTTATCCGCTCACCCGCTTTGACGCCGAGCGATTTCAGACCATTGGCCGCGCGCCGTGCGCCCTGTTCCAGATCGGCAAAGCTGATGGTCTCCTCGCCATAAGTGAAAGCTGCCACATCCGGCGTTTCGCGCGCATGGGCCCGAACAACATCGGGTATCGTTTCCGGCTCGGCCATCGGCGCCATTGGTTTCTCCATCGCTCTTTCATTGAAATGTCTAGGCGCGCGGCGCAGCGCGGCCATTGGCAAAAACCATAGTGCCCGCCAGAGACGGGATGGCGCAGACGGGTCCGCGAGGAGGAAGGCAGACTATGAGCGACATTCCGGACGGCTATTCACCGGCCAATTTCGCCATTGGCTTCCTCGATGTGGCGGGGCCGTATTACCTCAAGGAAGTGGAGAAAGACGGGCATACCTTCACCCGGGTCGGCCTGCGCGTGGGGGACAGCCATATCAATTATGTGAAGCTGGCCCATGGCGGCGTGCTGACGACATTGGCGGATGTGGCCTTGTCTTATCAGGTGCACGCCAGCGAGATGCCGCGGCTGAATGTAGTGACCAATTCGCTGACAACCAACTTCCTGAGCGGCGCAAAGCTGGGCGACTGGCTGGAGGCCGACGCAAGGATTGACCGGATGGGCGGGCGCATCGCCTATACCAGCGGCACCATCCGCTGCGGGGAGGAAGTTCTGATGACAATGAGCGGGGTGTTCACGATCCTGCGGCCGAAACCGGCGTTTTAGTCATCCGCGCCAGTGCGCCGCTGCCGGGGTCGAAGGATCGCTGTCATCGTGCTGACCGCACGCCTCTCCCGGCAGATTGGTCAGCGAGGCCTCGCCGATATCGCGAAACTCGCGCCAGTCATAAACGCCGGTGCGCTGCGCGATCCGCCACTCACCTGCACGCTTCTCGAACCGGTCGATATAACGGCCCGCAATCACCGCGGCGTATTCCTCATCGCGTGCCGGAAAGACATCGGTGAGCGGATAGCCGGGCGGAATGATATGCATGGCAGACATGTAGGTTTCGGTGTGAACGACGCCGTCCGCTATCTGGCCAAACAGCACCTGCCCCAGATGGTGGTGCGTGTGGGTGCAATCGTCGATCACGCCCCGCGCCTGCTCCACAAAGCTGCGCCAGTCCCCGACCAGCGGACCGAATGCAAAGGTCGCATCCTCGTGGAACAGCCCGGGCATGATGTCCCAGCGCCGCCGGTCGATAGCATGGCAATAGGCCGCGATAATGTCGCGAATGGCTTCGCGGTCTTCAATCGAAGGAATCATTTTTCCAGCTCCACCAATACCTTGCCGACATTCCCGCCGGTGAACAGCTTGGCATAGGCATCCAGCGTGTTCTCCAGCCCCGGCGTCACGTCATAGGGCAGCGACAGGCGCCCTTCAGTAACCCAGCCTTTCAGGCGCTGCGTCAATTTCGGCCCATTGGCCATAAAGTCGGGCGAGAAGAACCCTTCGACCCGCAGACGTTTCATCAGGATCTGATCGAAATTGGCCGGGCCGCCGCGCGCGGGATCGGTGTATTCGGCTATCAGGCCGCACACCGCGACACGGCCATAGAGCGCCATATTATCCAGCACCGCCTCCAGAATTGCGCCGCCGACATTGTCGAAATAGACGTCGATCCCGCTCTCGATTGTTGCCAGCCTGCCGAACAGATCATCGCTGCGATAATCGAACGCCTCGGTCACGCCGTATTGATCTTGGAGCAGCGCGCATTTTTCCGGGCCACCCGCAATACCGTAGGCTTCGGCACCCAGAATCTGCGCGATCTGGCACGCTAGCAGTCCCGTCGAACCCGCAGCGGCCGACACCAGAACCTTCTCGCCGGGCTTGGCTGCACCGGTTGTTTCCACGCCCCAAAGCGCGGTCCAGCCGTTCATCCCGAGAGGCCCCAGATGATCGCGCATATCGCCCACATCGCGGTCCAGCACCATCGCGCCCGACATCACCGCATCGACGCGGCTGAAATCGGCCCACGTGCCGAATGCGCGTACCCAGTCACCCTCTTGAAAACCCTCGGCACGGGATTCCAGCACCGGCCCCATGACCAGCCCGCTCATCGGGACGCCGAGTTCCAGCGGCGGCTGGTAGCCATCGGTGCGGTCGGTCATCCACATCCGCGTTCCGGCATCCATGGAAAGATAGCGGTTGTCGATCACGATCTCGCCATCGCCGCAGGGGCCAAGATCGTGCTCGACCAGATTAAGCGCGGAGGCGAAGTCATTGCCCTGAGGCCGCGCATCGAGACGCCAATAGCGGGTCTTCATAGTCCCTCCCAAACTCCCGTGTCTTATGCGGGTCTCGCTACCACGAAGTGCGGTGCCCGGCCCGCTATCTAATCTGTCCAGCGCCCTCCAGACCCGCTTGTCGTAGGATCAGGGCAGAATCAGGGTTGGCATCGACATACAGATCAGGAGAGCGGCAATGGCACTCATCACAGTCATCGGTTCGAGCGGGCGGCAAGGTCTCGCGCAGGTCAAAAAGGCGCTGGAAGCGGGCTACGATGTGCGCGCCATCAGCCGTCAGGCAGACCCCTTTGCGGGTTACGACATTCCCGGCATCGACGATGTCGAAGTGCGGCCGATGGATCTGTATGACACCGGCACCTACAAGCACGCGCTCGAAGGCAGCGACTTCGTGTTTTACACGCATCCGCTGCAGGCCCGCGCAGACCGCGCAACGCTGGTCGGCGATGTCGGCAAGGCGGCGGCAGAATTGGATGTGAAGCGTGTTGTGTGGAACACCTCCAGCTGGATTCCCGATAAGCCGGGCGACGCCTTCACCTATGCAGGCAATACGGCGGGCATCAATGCACTGTGGCGCTCTGGCGCGCCGGGCACCGTTTTTGGCAGCGTACTGTTCATGGACAATCTGCTGACCAATTGGGCGCGGCCCTTCATCGTCAACGAGAACCGCTACGTCTATCCGCACAACCCCCAACTGGAGGCCAACTGGATCAGCCTCGACGACGTGGCGCGGTTCATGCTCGCCAGTCTTGAACGACCCGATATGGAAGGCGCGTGGATCAATATCGGCGGGCCGAAGCGCATGGTAGGCAAGGAAGTCGCCGCCATTCTGACCGATCATTTCGGCCACGAGATCAAATACGATCCCTGCACCCCGCGAGAATTTGGCGATCTGCTGGCCAGTGCCGGCGGTGACGGAGTGCCGGAAGAACAGCGCAAGGAGCTCGCCGACGGGATTGCCGCGTTCTACGAATACAACAACAGCGCGCCAACCAAACCGTTCGCGGTCGAGATGGACCATGTCTACGAGCGCTTCCCCGAACTGGAAGGCAATCTGGAAACCATGGATGAATGGGTGCCCAAACAGGACTGGAGCGAGAGCAACCACCGCCCGGCATTTGGATAGGCTGACCGGATGGCGCACCGCCTTCAAGGGAAGATCGCACTTGTAACCGGCGGGGCCTCGCGCCCCGGAATCGGCTACGCCATCGGCCAACGACTGGCGGAGGAAGGCGCGCATGTTGTATTGACCGATGTCGACCGGGACGGGGTGGAGCAGAGCGCCGCCCTGATCCGCGAAGCCGGAGGAACATGCGACGCTGTGCCTCAGGACGTGACGTCGCAGGAAGACTGGGATCGGGTCGTGGCAGCCATCACCAACCAGCATGGGAAGCTGGATATTCTAGTCAACAATGCCGGAATTCTGGAAATCGCTGCCGTCGGTGATGACAATGCCTTGGGCAGTTTGCGGCGGCAGTTCGATGTCAATGTTGCCGGCTGTTTCATGGGCACGCAGGCCGGTGTAGCCGCCATGCGCAAGAGTGGCGGCGGATCGATCATCAACCTGTCTTCCGTCGCCGGGCTGGTCGGCTTTCGGGGGAGCTCGACCTATGCCGCCTCGAAGGGCGCGGTGAAAATGATGAGCAAATCGGTCGCGCTGGAAACCGCTGCCGAGAACATCCGGGTCAACACCGTCCATCCCGGCATCATCCGCACAAATATGCAGAAGGCGGGCGGCGCGGCGAACGAGGTCAATTACGAAGCCATCGAAGCCGCCATTCCCGCCGGTCGTCTGGGTGAACCAAAGGATATAGCGAACTGCGTGCTGTTCCTCGCCTCCGACGAATCCACCTATGTCACCGGCGCAGAACTGGTCGTCGACGGGGGCTACACCGCTCAATAGTTGAACCCCGACCAAGTGCTGGAGGACAATCCATGACCGACAAACGCGCCGCCAATATCGCGCTGGCAGAGACCTATTATCAGGCGCTGGCTGATGGCGATTTCGATTACTTGGCCGCGCTGCACGCTGACCATGTTGTCTTTAATCTGGTCGGTCAGACACCGGTATCAGGTCGCTGGGAAGGCAAGGCGGAGTGCTTTGGCCCATTGGTTGCCGACATGGTAGTCGGCAAGCTGGACCCGGCTACCGTGCAGTTTTCCCGCAAATGGAAGATCATGTGCGCCGACGGGGAACGCGTTGTGGGCATCATGTATGGTGGCGGCATGGGCAATAACGGCCATGAATATTTGCAGACCTACTGCCAGATCATGACCATCACCGATGGCCTGATTACCGAGCTGCACGAATTTTTCGATACCGCACTGGTCGAACTGGCACTCAACGACAATCCGACAGCGAAAGGACCTACGCAGCCGCAGCGCCCTTTCGCCTTCTGAGGGTTACTCCGCCGCTTCGGCCACTGCGTTCTCGGCCGCGAAAATCTCGACCAGCTCTTCGTCGGTGGCATTGGTCAGCTTGGCCGCCCAGCCGTGGAAGGCCTGACCACCGCCCTCGTTTTGTCCGAACAGGACGTGATCCATTTGCCCGCTCATCAACGCATCGTGCTGGCGTTTGCCGGTGGTGTAGTCCTCGTCCCGGACGACAATCTCGAGGAAGTTGAACTGGTCCTGCGCGCCCTGTCGCTGCTCGTCGTTTTCAGGCTCGCGCTCCATCACATAGTACTGGGTGGTAAAGCTCTCGCCCACATTCTCGCCCGGGAAGAGTTGGCTGATCATCGCCCCGCGCCCGCCACCGCCATAAAAACTGGCAATCGAGATATGCGGGAAGATCGTCCAGACGCCCTGCACCAGCGCGTCGATCGGCCATTCGTCTTCCGGCATCTTCGTCAGATCCAGCTGTTCGTCGCTGCCGGTTCGCTGGGCGAACTGCGACGGATTGGCCAGCCGCTGGTGCGGGCCCCAGGCGAAATAATTTGCGCGGTTGAAAAAATCCGCGCCGAAGGTGTCTTTGTGCAGCACCGGCAGGTGGTAGAAATCGAGATAGCCGTCATAGGCCGTCTTCCAGTTCGGTCCCGGCAAGGTGCGCTGGTCGAACAGGATCCAGTCCTCGAACCCGAAGGCTGCCAGCAGTTCGTCATAGCCGCACAGATATTGCTCGATGCTCAGTGTGGAGTTCTGATCGAGCGTCGCCCAGATCAGCCCGGCGCGCTCCAGCACAGGGAACTGCTTCAGGCACAGCTCGGCCTTGTCGACCGGCCCGAAATCTTTGGGGCTGGCAACGCCTACAAGATCACCATCGTTCTTGAAGGTCCAGCCGTGATAGCCGCAGGTGAAGCGCGTGGCGTTGCCCGTACCTTCAACCACCGGATTGCCCCGGTGCGTGCACATATTGAGGAAAGCGCCGACGCTGCCATCGCGTTTGCGGGTCAGCAGCAGCGGAACCCCCGCAATGTCCATCGCCTTGTAATCCCCCGGCTCCGGCAATTCGCAGGACGGTGCGACCATGAGCGGCAAGCGCTTGAAGATTTTCTCTTTCTCGCGCTCGAACAGCTCAGGATCGGTGTAGCTGGAGGCGGGGACTTTCATCACGCCATCGGTCATTTCCAGCGTCCCCGCCTCGCCATGGGCGATCAGGGAGCGGTTCATTTCGAGCAATTGTTCACGTGACACGGGATTAGTCTCCGAATGGATAAGCGCTCACAATCCTCGCAACAGCCTCGCGCGGCAATTGCCATTTTTGACGACTGCTACCCGCTTTTCAGCTGGTCATTGTGCTGCCCCAGTGTCGGGGCGCCGCCGCGCCTCGGCTCGAAATCCGCGCCGAACCGTACAGGCGGGCGCATCATGCGGATCGGGCCTTCGGTCGGATGTTCGAACCGCTGGAAGAAATCGGTCGCCTGCAAATGCGGGTCATCCATGACATCTTCCAGATCGCGCACCGGCTGGGCCGGAATGTCGGCCGCCTGGAAGCGCTGGACCAGATCGTCTGTCGTGAACCCCTGCGTCAGTTCCGCCATGCGCCGGTAGAGCAGCGCGCCGTTCTTGAACCGTCCCCGCTCGTCGGCGAATTTCGGATCATCGAGAAATTCCAGATCGCCCAGCACCTCGAACACGCGGTCCCATGATTTGCCGGTATAGGGCACGATGGAGAGATACCCGTCCTTGGTCGGGAACGGCTGGCGGTCCGGATCCAGCTGGCGGGCATATCCGGCCGGCGCATTGGGCGGATCGAAAGTCAGGCCGCTCAGATGCTCCTGCATCATGAAATTGGTGAATGCCTCGAACATCGGGATCTCGAGTTTCTGCCCTTCGCCGGTGCGCAGCCGGTGGACCACTGCCCCCAGCACGCCATAGGCTGCGGTTTGGCCGGCAATCTTGTCCGCGATCAGGCTGGGCAGGTAGCGCGCACGGGGGTTGCCATCCACCCGCGGCAGCAAAGTGGTGGTGCCCGACAAAGCCTGAATCACATCGTCATAGGCCTGCAAATCCGCATACGGCCCATCCTGCGCAAATCCGACGCAGTGGGCGTAGATGATATCGGGCACCAGCGCGCGCACGGCCGGTTCGTCAAGCCCCAGCCGTTCCAGCCCCTTGCCCCGCACATTGGTGACAAACACATCCGCGTCGGCCAGCAGGGCCTTCATGCTGGCCAGATCGCCCTCGTCCTTCAGGTTCAGCTCGACCGATTTCTTGCCCTGATTGAGCGCCATGAAGCCCGGCCCCATGCCGGTAGTTTTCGCCCATTTCTGCGCATAGCGAAACGTGTCACCGCCGCGCGCCTCCACCTTGATGACATCCGCACCCAGATCGGCCAGCAATTGCGTGCAATAGGGGCCGAAGACGACGGTAGTCAGATCGACGATTTTGACCCCTTCCAGCATGGCTTTTCCGTCGTTCGCGCTCAGCATTGGCCCAGTGTCCCTTGTGCGGATGAAGTGTTGGTGTCTTCCTTATCGGGCACTGACCAAAGGGTAACTGGTGAAATTGCTATTTGCCGCGCCTGCCGGCGGTGCCCGCTGCTTCCGCGCACGATTGCCCGTTGAACCGCCGCGCGCCCCGGCATAGATGCACCATTGTGACTGCCGCGCCCCCTTCACAAGATGCCATGGATGCTAGCCACCAGCGCGCCTTTCGCGAGGCGCTGGGGTCCTTCGCCACGGGCGTTACCATCGCCACCACGCTGGATGATCAGGACCGGCCGGTCGGCGTAACCGCCAGCAGCTTCAACTCGGTCAGCCTCGATCCACCCCTAGTCCTGTGGTCGCTGGCTAAGAACAGCCAGTCGCGCGATGCCTTTTGCAATAGCGGGCATTTCGCGGTGCATGTGCTGGCCGCCAGTCAGGAAGAGCTATCGAACCGCTTCGCCCGTACCGGTGCGGACAAGTTTGGCGGGGTCGAATGGTCGGCAGGCAAGCTCGGCTCGCCCGTCTTCACAGAACACGCCGCCCTATTCGAGTGCGCGACCCGCCACCAATATGATGGCGGCGATCACATCATCATGGTCGGCGAGGTGGTCGATTTCGAAGCGCGCGATAAAGCCCCGTTGCTATTCCACGGGGGCCGCTATGCCGATCACCGACCGCGCGACGGCGGCACCGTCAATTCCGCAACGGAAGGCCAACAGCTGGCTCTGGCGACAGAATTTGTGCTTCAGGCGCTGGAGCGCTCGGACACTGCAGACGTCTCGGAGGAGGATCTGCAAACCGTGCGCCGTGTGCTTCGCCTGCTGACAGAAAAATAGACGGGCCCGCTGTGGTCAGGCCCGGACCACCAGATTGCCCCGGTGCCCGCCGCTGAACAGCATCATCAGCGCCTCCGGGAAATTGTCGATTCCCTCGACCACGTGCTCTTCCAGCTGCAAATCGCCCGAACGGATGAGATCGCTGATTTCCGCCCTCGCTTCCGGGAAGCGCGCAGCATGATAGCTTACGACGAACCCGCGCATACTGGCATTGCGCTCGGCCAGCCGCAGATAGAGGCTGGGGCCCTGCACATTGTCGAGGTCTTCATACTGCGAGATCGCCCCGCAGATTACCACCCGCGCGCCGCCGGTGGGGCGCAGGTTGTCGAGCACATCGTCCAATATATCGCCGCCGACATTGTCGAAAAACACGTCCACGCCATCGGGTGCAGCCTTGGCCAGCGCAGCGCGAACACCGCCGTCCTTGTCATTGGCCTTATAATCGATCGCCACATCCGCGCCGACTTGATCGGTGAGGTATGCGCATTTCTCCGGCCCGCCCGCGATGCCGATCACATGGCACCCGCGTGCCTTGGCGATTTGCACCACACACGATCCGACCGCACCTGCCGCGCCGGAGACAACAACTACCTCGCCCTTCGCCGCCTCGCCGACGGCGCACAGGCCGACCCATGCGGTCAGCCCGGTGGTGATCCCCAGCGGCCCGACATGCGCCTCCGGCCCGATCTGGTTGCCGACCTCGACCTTGCTCATCTCGGCAGCAGGCACCACCGCATGGCTTTGCGCGCACAGCATTCCGTAAGCCCAGTCGCCCACGGCCCAGTCGGGGTCTCCGCTCGCCACAACCTGCCCCACTCCGAACGCCCGAATTGTATCCCCCAGCGCAGAAGTGGTGTGCATTCCGGCATCGCTTAGCGTGGTGCGAATCCACGCATCGACCGACAGCGTATGGTTCTTGACGATCAGGTGGCCCTCTACCGGATCGCCCAGCGCTTCTTCCTCGACCGCGAAATTGTCCTGCGTCGGCCATTCGACGGCGTATTCTTTCAGGGTGACTTTGCGGTTCTGGACCATGGAGACTGTATCCTTTGGCTGTCTTTGGCTGGAATGCGCCCCGATTGCTGTGCGCGCGGAGCGGCGGCCTCAAGTGGTAATATGACTAGGCATAGGTTCCGTGTGGCGCGCGCGGATGGCCAGCGGCGCAATTGTCACCTAGGGCGTTTCGCGGGTTGGAAGGGGGATACCGGGAATGGACGGAGGCTTGCTCTACACCGCAGCCAGCTGTGTCGCCGTGATGGCGCTAGTCGCCTGGATTAGCTGGCTGAAAACGCGCGGGACGGCCGAAACGAAGGACGGCTATTTCCTCGCCGGACGCGGGCTTGGCGCTACCTTCATTGCCGGATCGCTACTCCTGACCAATCTGTCGGCAGAGCAGCTGATCGGGCTGAACGGATCAGCCTATGGCGCAAATATGTCGAGCATGGCGTGGGAAGTGACCGCGGCTGTTGCGACCATCGCGATGGCGTTTGTCTTCCTGCCGCGATACCTCGCTGGCGCCTTCACCACGCTGCCCGAGTTTTTGAACGACCGGTTCGACCCCACAGTGCGGCGGATGTCGGTGGTGCTGTTCATGCTGGGCTATGGCCTCGTGACAATTCCCTCGGTTCTCTATTCTGGCTCGCTAGCGGTGATGCAGTTTTTCGATGTGCCGCTGATGACTGGCCTGTCGACCGTGCCTGCGCTGTGGCTCACAGTGATTGTGATCGGCGTGACCGGGGCCGCCTATGCCGTGCTGGGCGGGCTGAAGGCTGTTGCCGTGTCGGACACGCTGAACGGGATTGGCCTGCTGTTCATCGGCCTGCTGGTGCCGGTGCTGGGGATCATAATGCTGGGTGGCGGCAGCTTCGGCGATGGGTTCACACGGCTGGTGTCCGACCATCCGGAAAAGCTGAACGCAATTGGCGGACCTGACGATCCCACCCCTTTCGGCACAATCTTCACCGGCATGATCTTCGCCAATTTGTTTTACTGGTGCACGAACCAATATGTGATCCAGCGCACGCTGGGCGCGCGGTCGCTGGCGGATGGGCAGAAGGGCGTGCTCGCGTCAGGTTTCTTCAAGGTGTTGGTGCCCTTCATGATGATGATCCCCGGGGTCATTGCATTCCACCTCTACGGACCGGGAATGGGTTCGATCGACGAGGCCTATCCGCGCCTGATCAAGGATGTGCTGCCGTCAGCACTCACCGGGCTCTTTCTGGCTGTGCTGCTGGGCGCGGTGTTCAGTTCGTTCAACTCGTTGCTCAATAGTGCGGCGACGCTGTTTACACTGGATGTCTATGCGCCCTTGCGTAAAGCCCCGGCCAGCGACGCCCATCTGGTCCGGGTGGCAAAGATCGCCAGCGTGGTGATTGCGCTGTTCTCCTTCGGGGTCGCGCCGATGCTATACTACGCGGAAGAAGGCTTGTGGCAGATCGTGCGGATCTTCACCGGGTTCTACAACATACCGACTGTAGTAATCGTGATTGTTGGCCTGTTCACCGCCCGCGTGCCTGCGCTGGGCGCGAAGCTGGTGATCGTGTTTCATGTGCTTGCTTACGGACTGGTACGGTTCGTGCTGGCCGATGTGGTCACGCTGCACTTCATCCACCTCTACGCCATCCTGTTCGTGATCGAGGTCGGCATCATGCTGCTGGCCGGCAAGCTGCGCCCGCAGGCAGAGCCCTATGTGCCGCCGCATAACGAGAAGGTGGATATGACCCCGTGGCGGTTTGCGCGGCCGACGGCCTTCACGTTGCTGTCGTGTGTTGTGGCGCTGTACCTGCTGTTCTCGCCGCTGGGGCTGGCGGGTGCAGGTGGAGGCGCACTCTTAGCGGTGCTGATGGCAGCGCTGGTGCTCGGCAATCTGGTGGTCTGGGTGATGGCAGCGAAGGGTCAGCGCGCGGTGGCCCCTGCCTGATCAGGCAACCAGCGAAGCCAAAACCCGGCGCTTGCCGACAAACGGCTTGCGCCCGTGCATGACCAGAAAATTGTCAACCAGCACCACATCGCCCGCCTGCCAAGCGTGGTCGTAAGTCAGATCTTCGGACAAAGCGATGGGTGCGGCCATGTGGTCGGCCGTGATGAGTTCGCCGTCGCCAAACCGCACGGCTTTGGTCGCCTCGTTGCGGGTATCGGACCAGCCGCGAAAGGCTGCGATCAACTGGTTGAAGAAGGTCTTCCGGCCATCGGGCAAAATCCGCACCGCCTGCAAAACCGGCGTGGTGACACGCAGGGTTTCGTCCTCCTGCCATACCCAGTCATAGCCAAGATCGGACAGCCGTGCCTCCGCCTCGTCGCACGTTTCGACGCCCAGCGTGCTGCGCCAACTGCGGCCCTGCCCTGACCCTGCATCGTCAGCAGCGGGCATCGTATTTGAGTAGCGCACACCGCGCTCCTCGAACGCTTTCGCCAGCGACCGATCTTCGGTGAGCAGACGCTCATACACAATGTCCGAAGGGCACAGCGGCGTCGCTCCGCCCTCGCCCGCCGCGATCTCGCAATAGAAGAACAGCTTGGAAGGATAGATCGGCGTCTGCGCCATCTCGTGATGCAGATGGATGCGCGTTTCGGGCGGGGCTTCATTGGCGGTAAAGACCCGCTCGGTCACATTGACCCGCACCGCATTGGAGAGCGATTTGGCGTAGGTGAAGTTCGTCTCGCCATAGGCCGCCATGCCTGCGTCGAAGGCCTGCGCGTCGGGCACATCGAAGCCGCGAAACAGCACCGCGCCCGCCTGCGACAGATGATCGTCCACTGCGCCTTTGTTTGCGCCAATATAAGCGGCCAGATCGCCTTGCGCCTCGATCACATGCGGAAATGCACTCATCGCCGGAACCTCAATCGTAAATGGGGTGGAAGGTATTGAAAGCAGCCTCGCAAAACACGCCCGGGTCATTGAATCGCCGCCCCTGATCCAGTGCGTCGATCGCGGCCATCTCGGCATCGCTCAGGCTGAAGCCGGTCACTGCCAAATTCTCCCGCATACGTCCCGGATTGGTGGATTTCGGGATCACCGCATTGCCCCGCTGGATACCCCACCGTAGCACCACTTGCGCCGGTGTCTTGCCATGCGCATCCGCTGCAGCGACCACCACAGGCTCTGCCAGAACGCTGTCCCCCGGCCCCGCCATGTCGATCTCCACATAGGACAGCGAACCCAGCGGCGAGAATGCAGTGACGTGGATACCGTAGTCGCGCGCCAGCCGCATCAGCTTTGGCTGCACCAGATAGGGGTGCGATTCCACCTGCAGCTCTGCAGGCGCAATCCGGCAATAGCGCATCAGATCATGGATCAGCGCAGTATTATAATTGCACACACCGATGTGACGCGCCTGCCCGCCATCGACCAGCTTCTCCATCGCGCCCCATGTTTCGTGCAGGGGCACGCGCGCTGGTTTCATCACTGGCTCGTCAGCGGCGGGATCGTGCAGCCATTCGGGCGGATAGCGTTCCTCTATGGGCACAAAGTCTAGCGCGATGGGGAAATGGATCATGTAAAGGTCGAGATAGTCCAGCCCCAGATCATCGAGCGATTTCTGGCAGGCCAGCGCGACATGTTCCGGCGCGTGGAAAGTGTTCCACAGCTTGGAGGTGATCCACAGCTCCTCGCGCGTCACCAGACCCCGCGCAATCGCCGCCGCTATCCCGCGCCCGACTTCGACTTCGTTGCCGTAATCCGCCGCGCTGTCGAAATGGCGATAGCCTGCCTTGACAGCTTCCAGCACCGTGGCCTCGCAATCCTCCGGCGCTATCTTCCACAGGCCGAAACCTATGGGGGGCATGTCTTCCAGCACGATATTTATCCTTCGGGTTCGAAATTGAGCGCCACCGGCAGCCCCGTGGCAATGGATTCCTGCGCCGCTGCGCCCATGGCAACACTGCTCAGTCCGTCCAATGCACTAAGAGCAGGCGCGCCTCCGCCAACCAATGCAGCATGAAAATTCTGCAGCTGGAAATAGGTCGCGCCATGGTGATCGCCAGCGGCCAGAGCATCCGGCGGCGTCTCCACATGCTCCACCTGCACCCCGCTCTTGTCGCGCGGAGACCAGCGCACTTTGGCGGCCGGAATAGTCACATCCAGCCTGCCCACTTCGCCCACCGCGATGATCTCTTCCTGCTGCTCGGCCCCTTCGGCGAACATGCACAGATCGAGCACCGCCCGCGCGCCGCGTTTGAAATCGACGATGACATAGGCGTTGTCGAGTATGTCGGGCACCTCGCCATCATACACCTCGTCCAGATGGTTCACATCTTGCGCGCCGCTGGCGAAAATGCGCACCGGCTCGTCCTGCAAGGTGTGCCGCATCAGGTCGAAGAAATGGCAGCATTTCTCCACCAGAGTGCCGCCCGAATTGCGATTGAAGCGGTTCCAGTCGCCCACCTTCTTGAGAAATGGAAACCGGTGTTCGCGGATGGTCAGCATCCGCACATCGCCCGCCTCGCCCGCTTGCACCCGCTCGATAAACCGCGCGACAGGCGGCATGTAGCGATATTCCAGCCCGACCCACACCAGCGGATCATAGGCTTGCAATTGCCGCTCCAGCGCCTCGGCATCGGCGACCGTGGTACAGAAGGGTTTCTCGACCAGAATGGCCGGGCCGTATTTCATGACCTCCTGCATCACGCCATAATGCGTGAAATTCGGCGAGGCGATGATGACGGCGTCGGGTATGCCAGAGGCAAACAGCGCCTGCGTATCCTCATACACCGCAAAGGTCTGGCCCAGTTCCTCGGCCAGCTCTGCCGCCGCCTGCCGAGATCCGGCATCGGGATCAACAATCGCGACCAGCTCCGCCCCGTCCACCAGCGCGATATTGCGCATGTGTTCGCGGCCCATCATGCCGCAGCCAATGATGGCGTAGGATCGTGTCGTGCTCACACCGAACCCCGTGCGGCGTTGGCCCGCAATGCGCAAGTCATCTCTAGCCGAAGGGCTGGTAAAGGCTGTGCTGCGGCTCCGTAAACCAGCGCGGGCCGGTATCCGTCATATAGAAATGGTCCTCCAGACGAATGCCGAATCTCCCCGGCACCACGATCATCGGCTCATTCGAGAAGCACATGCCTTCGGCAAGCGGAGTTGTGTCACCGCGAACCAGATAGGGGCCTTCGTGGATTTCCAGGCCGATCCCGTGGCCGGTGCGGTGGGGCAGGCCGGGAAGCTTATAATCCGGCCCCAGACCATGCGCGATCAGCACATCGCGCGCCGCCGCGTCGACCTCCTCGCACGGCACACCCGGCGCGGCGCGGTCGAAGGCGGTCTGTTGCGCATCCTTTTCCACCTGCCACAAGGTCTCGATCTCGCTCCCCACATCGTCCAGCGCGTAGGTGCGGGTGATGTCCGAATTGTAGCCATCCAGCGTGCAGCCGGTGTCGATCAGGATGAGCTCCCCTGCTTGCAGGGCGGGGTCACCGGGCACGCCATGCGGGTGCGATGTCGCCTCGCCAAACTGCACGGCGCAGAACGAATTGCCATTGTCCGCCCCGCCTGCGCGGTGCAGCCGGTCGATCTCTGCGCGCACTTCGCTGGCTTTGATGCCGGGCTTGATCCAGCCGGAGATGGTCTGGTGCACCGACAGTGTCAGCTGCTTTGCCGCTGTCATCAGAGCCAGTTCCGCAGGCGATTTGCAGGCACGCAGAGGCGCGATGAGTGGCGCCGCGGAGCCGCACCGCGCCGGAGTATCAAGCGCCGCCAAAGCATCCGCGATGGGGGCCGCATGGCCGTATGAGCATTGCGGATCGAGCGCGCATGCCCGCACATTCTGCGCCGCCAGTAAGCCCGCAATCAGATCGTAGGGGCTCTCATGCTCCTCCCAATAGGCCATCTCCATCGGTACCGGCAGTTTGGCGAGGATGGCTGTATCTTCGAACTTGGGAGCCACAAAGATCGCACGCCGCCTGGTGATGAGCGCGCCGTGAAACCGTTCGCTCTCGTAAAACGCCTCGCCAAGAAAATAGCGCAGATTGGGGCCGGGCGTCAGGATCACTGCATCCGTCCCCGCGCGTGCCAAGGCTGCACGCAGAGCGTCCATCCGCTGTGCGCGTTCGGGATTGCCAATCGGCGGGGGGAAGGCGGTCTGGGTCATACGGGTTCGGTTCTTTCGCCAGCAATCAGTTGAAGCGTTTCGGAGAGTAAGGCGTGGGATCGATATGCGGAACCTGTCCGGCAACCATCTCCGCAATCAGTCGCCCGGTCGCCGGGGCCAGTGTCATGCCCAGCATGTTGTGACCGGTGGCAAACAGCGCATTGTCCATTCCCGGCACAGGGCCGATGACCGGTAAGCTATCCCATGTCATCGGCCGCCAGCCATACCATTCTTCGAGATTGGTCGCGGGCAATTCGTCGCGCAGATAGGGCTGCGCTGATGAGCGCAGTTGCTGCAGGCGCGTAGTTGGAAGCGCGGTATCGTATCCAACAAACTCCATCATCGAACCCAGCCGGAACCCGTCATCGAAAGGCGTTATACCGACATGATGTTCAGGCAGCAGCATCGGGTGGCGCGGGCCATTATCCGGCGCCTTCATGGTGATCGAATAGCCCTTGCCCGGCTGGATCGGGAGGCGCGCCCCGAAATGCCGCGCCAGCCGCGTGCTGACGGCGCCGGTCGCCAGAACATAGTGGTCCGCCTGCATCGGGCCGCACGATGTTTCGATGTTGCGGATGATGGGCCCGCTCTTCTCGAGCCCCTCGAAACTGCAATGCTCGATAAACTGCACGCCGCTGTCCTCCAGCTTCCGGCGCCATCCCTTGCTCAGCCGGTCGGCGCGCACGCTGGTGTCGTCCTCGTAGAGAAAACCGCCTGCCAGCCCCGACCGCAGCGCACCGTCGAATTGCGGCAATTCCGCCCCCTCGATCCTGCGGGCCGAGACGCCGAAATGCTCGGTCAGCAGCCGGTCTTCTTCGGCATGGGCAGCGAGCCCCTCCTCCGTTTCGAAGACATAGAGCAGCCCGGCCTTGCGCCACTGGCTGTCCATTGGATCATCGCTCAGCAGCGCGGCGTACTCCGCTGCAGAGGATTGCAGGATAGCATGCAAATGCGCCGCCGCGCTGAGCATGTCGCCGCGATTGCAGCGCCGCGCGAACTGCCACAGCCACTTCAGAAATGCCGGATCGGCACGCGGCTTCACCCGGAAAGCCGCCTTCGGATTGAACAGAGATCGCAGTGCCTCTCCGATGGCCTCGGGGGTCGTCAGCGGCAGGACGTGGCTCGGCGCGATATACCCGCAATTGCCGTGCGAGCACGCTCCGGCGACCGTCCCCTGTTCGATCACCGTCACCCCGTATCCCGCGCGCGACAGGTAGTGCGCGCAGGCGATCCCGATGATCCCCCCTCCGATGATGATCACGCTCTCGCCGGGCTGCGACACCTTACCCGATCCCTTCCCGGAAAGGATCGCCGGGCTGAAAGATCAGCTGGCTCTCGGCAGTGATATGCGCATCGCCAATGATCGTCGGGATGATCCGCCCGGCCTCATCGCGCCGATAGGACCCGCGGAAGCGGCTGCCGATAATGCTCTCCTGTATCCATTCCTCGCCCGGTGCCAGCTTTCCGTCCGCAGCCAGACAGGCCAGCTTCGCACTGGTCCCCGTCCCGCATGGGGAGCGATCATAGGCGAGACCCGGACAGAGAACGAAATTGCGGCTGTTTGCGTGCGTGCCTTCCGGGCCGCGCGCGGGCGTTGCAAAGAACTCGACATGATCGATTTCCGCGCCATCCGCTCCTGTGATCGACTGCGCCACAAGCGCATGGCGGATGCTGGTCGCCGCCTTGGTCAGGGCCGGAATGTTGTCCCGCTCCACCGGCACGGGAGCCTTCTCGACAAGAAAGAACCAATTGCCGCCCCATGCGATGCTGCCCGTCACCTCGCCCAAGCCATCGACCTGCAAGCTGACATTTTCGGCCAGCCGGTAGCTAGGGACATTTTCTAGCGAGACGGTGTTCGAGCCGAGCAATTCGGTCCTCACCACGCCAACGGGTGTATCCAGAAGGTGCCTGCCCGCGCCGATGCGGCCCAGATGGGCGAGCGTCACCATCAGCCCGATGGAGCCGTGGCCGCACATGTCCAGATAGCCTGTGTTGTTGAAGAAGATGACGCCGGTGCAGCATCCGTCCTCGGGCGACGATGGCGGACACAGCAATGCGCCAACTGCACCGTCCAGCCCGCGCGGCTCCAGAATGGCCTGCATTCGGAACGCGTCGAATTCTTGTGCGAAGCGCAGCTTCCGCTCCGCCAGAGAACCGCTACCCAGATCGGGGCCGCCCTCCACGATCACCCGCGTCGGCATGCCGCCGGTGTGCGAATCGATCACTCGCACCGGATTAAAAATCCGCGCCGGGCCAACTCGCCCACCAATCGCGGAACAGCTTCCAGTGATATTCCAGGTAGGCCTGCTGCGTCGGGCTGAGCCGGTCCGAAGGGTAAAGCTGGTGGGCGTATTCCGCGCTGCCTTCCAGCACCATCAGATGCTTGTAGTAGAGCACCAGATCGGGCCCTTCGTCGAAAGTCGCCAGCACGTGCATGGCATCGTCCAGTTCCTTTGCCAGCACCCGCGCCTCGGCATCGCCCGCCGCAGCCTGCTGGCACAGCTCGACCAGCCGCAGAACCTCGCGCGGCAGAGCATTGCCCACACCTGTAATTGCGCCCTGCGCGCCGCAATTGACGAAGCCGTGAAAGACCTGCGTGTCGACGCCGACCATCAGCGCCAGATCGGAATCGCCCGCGGTGATATTCTCGGCGGCATAGCTGAGTGAGGCTGCCCCTCCGAATTCCTTGAAACCGACCAGATTGCGATGTTTTACTCGCAAGCTGGTGAACAATTCCGCCTTGGTCTCGAACCCGTAATAGGGGCTGTTGTAGATCACCGCAGGGAGATCGGGCGCGGCCGCAAGGACGGCTTCAAAATGCGCAGCCTGCGCCGCCGCCGAACTGCCCCGCGACAGCACGCGCGGAATGACCATCAGACCCGACGCGCCAACCGACTGCGCATGGGCCGCGATTGCCGCAGCGGCGCGTGTGTTCTGAGCGCCCGTGCCCACAATCACTGGAACCCCGGCAGTGCACAGCGCCTCCACACCCTCGCAGCGCTGTTCATCGCTGAGCAGCGGCCAATCGCCCATCGATCCGCAGTAAATGACCGCCGACATGCCCGCCTTGATCAGTTCCGCGCCCTTCGCCGCCAGTGCGCCAAAATCGGGCACACCCGCCGCATCGCACGGCGTCATCAGCGCCGGCATGCACCCTGAAAAAATGGTCGCATTCGTGGTCATGAAGCCATTGATCCTTTTCTTCGGCATCCGGCAGCGCCGACTCTGTCCTCGTCCTCGGTAAACACTGCCGGGCCGCCCAGAAAGCGTTGAATTGCCAAGAGCCGCTTGCTCGTGCACGATTGCCACCGGAATTGGGAGCAATCGAGAGGGGGAACCGGCCAATGCGGACGAAGGATCATCCCCTGCGGCAATGGGCCGTCGATGAAATTCATCTGCGTCGTTTCGTCCCTGTCCCATCACGCTGCGAGATTTATCAGGCCGTGTTGCTGGTCGATGCTGAAGGGCGCGAAGAAGAAAGCGCACTCCTTACCGAGGGACGCCCGAAGTTCGACGAGTGGCGGCAGGCCAGACGCAATGCCAGCGGCAACGCGGAGCCGGGCATTTTCTTCCTTTGGGAACGCCACACCGAAGCGACTACGCTCACGCTGATCTTCCAGAACGAGTGCCCGCAAGAGGACCGCGCGCCCTACATTGCCTGGATGGAGCAGTGGGCCGGACAAGTCGTCCGCGCGACACGGATTTTCGTTGTGCCGGACCGCGACGCGATCGGCGACCTTTTGACGCGGCATGATGTGGATATGGGCGATCTGGTCTGTAGCGACATCAGCGGGGGCTTGCGGATCTGGTCCGATTTCGGCCTGCGGCCCGATGGCTATGGCCGGTTGATCGTTGACGCCGCCGATGTCTCTGACGGAGAACGCGGGCGGATTATCCAGCGAGTGCAGGAACTGGGCAATTACCGGAACATGGCCCTGCTCGGCCTGTCCGAAGTCCAGAAATACGGGCCGCAAGTCGATGCTGTGGAGCAGAACCTGTCGGAGCACGCAGCCCGCGTCTCCGAGGCAAAGGATGGCGAGCAGGACGATGCGTTTCTGCAGGAGCTCATCGAAATCTCCTCGCGGCTCGAGGTCATTCGTTCGCTCACCAGTTTCCGCCTCAGCGCCACGGCCGCCTATGCCGAAATCGCGGCCGACAGGCTGGCGGCGCTGGACGTGCGCTCCGTCGCCAATCACCAGAGCCTCGATGAATTTACCGAGCGCCGGTTGGTCCCTGCCGCGCGCACATGCTCTGTCTTTACCGACCGGCTGGCGCGCATTGCGGAGCGGATTTCGCGGGTGATGCACACGCTCGATGTGCGGGTCGACACACGGATCAAGGAACAGAACCTGACATTGACGAAACGAATGGAGCGGTCGATCCAGCTGCAATTCCGCTTGCAGAGCCTGGTCGAGGGATTGTCCGTGATTGCCGCTGCCTATTATCTGGTCGGGCTGATTGCCTTCATCGTCAAAGGGGCTGCGGCGTGGCCGGCAGGATCGCAGACGGAGATCGTGATCGCAGCGGTTACGCTGCCCGTCATCGCCCTGATCTACGCCTTCGTACACCGGACGCGGGGGACCGTTCTGAAGCAATCGGATCTGGAGTCAGATTGAGGGAGGCTTAGCGGGGAGTCTGTCGCCCGCACACTACCTCCATAAATCCCCTTTCAACCGGTTCCTTTCTGGTTTAGCCTTCGTCCGGAGAGGATCTTGGGAATTAACAAGGGAGTGAGCATGCGTAAATTTACGACATTGGCGAGCGTTACTGCACTGGCAGTGATGACAGCAGCTTGCGGCGGCGGCGAGGCGGAGCCCGCTGCACCGGCAGAAGAAGCGGCGCCAGCTGAAGAAACGGCGGTTGAAGAAGAAGCCCCGGCCGAAGAAGAAGCTCCGGCTGAAGAGACCACCGATACGGCTGCTGCCGAAGGCGGCGCGATGGCGACAACCGATGGTATCGCCTTTGCCAGCCTGACCGGCGATGCTGCTGCGGGCCGCGTTGTGTTCGCACAGTGCCGCAGCTGTCACGCTGTCGAGGAAGGCGTCAACAAGACCGGCCCATCGCTTGCGGGCATCGTCGGCCGCCAGGCCGGCTCGGTCGAGGGATACGAGTATTCGCCGGCCAATGCCAACAGCGGCATCACTTGGACCGAAGAGCAGATGTATGTCTACCTCGAAGATCCGCAGAAAGTGGTTCCGGGCACCAAGATGATCTACCCCGGCCTGCGTGATGCGCAGAAGCGCGCGGATATCATTGCTTATCTGAAGAGCCCGACCTGATCGCGAACGTCTTCTGGACAAGAAAAAGGGCCGGGAAACCGGCCCTTTTTTTATTGGGTGAAGGCGAAGCTGTCAGGCGGCGACGTCGCGCCGCGCCAGTTCACACTGTGACCAGATATCGCTCAGCGCGGTGAGCAGGCGGTCGATGTCATCGTCGCTGTGCACCGGCGACGGGGTGAGCCGCAGCCGTTCTTCACCGCGCGGCACGGTCGGGTAATTGATCGGCTGCACATAAATCCCGTGGTTCTCCATCAGCCAGTCGCTGATGAATTTGCACTTGTGTGCATCGCCTACCATCACCGGGATGATGTGGCTGGGATTGGGCAGATGCGGGATACCCATCCGGTCCAGCGCTGCGCGCACCTTGGCGACGCGCTCCTGCTGCCGCTCGCGCTCGGCATTGCTGACCTTCAGATGTTTGATGCTGGCGCAGGCGCCTGCCGCAATCGCAGGGGGCAAAGCGGTGGTGAAGATGAACCCGCTGGCAAAGGTGCGTACATAATCGCACAGGTTTTTCGACGCCGCGATATAGCCGCCCATCACGCCGAACGCCTTGCCCAGTGTCCCTTCGATCACCGTGATCCGGTCCATCAGCCCTTCACGCTCGGCCACGCCGCCGCCGCGTTCGCCATACAGGCCTACCCCGTGCACCTCGTCGATATAGCTCATCGCATTGTGCTTCTCGCACACGTCGAGAATCTCGGCGATCGGGGCGATATCGCCGTCCATGGAATAGACGCTTTCAAACGCCACCAGCTTGGGACGATCAGGATCGAGCGTGGAGAGTTTGCGGTCGAGGTCTTCAGGCGAATTGTGCTCGAAGATCATGCGCTCCGCCTTACTATGGCGGATGCCTTCGATCATCGAGGCGTGATTGAGCGCGTCTGACAGGACCATGCAGTCGGGGATCCGCGCGGCCAGCGTGCCAAGCGCCGCCCAGTTCGAAACATAGCCGCTGGTAAACAGCAGCGCGTCTTCCTTGCCGTGCAAATCGGCCAGCTCGTTTTCCAGCAGTACATGATGGTGATTGGTGCCGGAGATATTACGCGTGCCGCCCGCGCCCGCGCCGCATTCGTTCAGCACGTTGTGCATCGCCTCCAGCACTTTGGGGTGCTGGCCCATGCCCAGATAATCGTTGGAGCACCAGACGGTGACATTGCTGGTCTCGCCATCGACATAGCGTTTGGCCTGCGGGAACTGACCAGCCTTGCGCTCGATCTCGGCAAAGACGCGGTAGCGCCCTTCATCCCGCACGGACTGCAGTTCACCGCCGAAAAATGTCTCGTAATCCATCTTCAAAGACCCCCAATTCAAACTTCGTCACGCGCCGCATTTCCGTCCAGGGCCCATTGCCACAAAGCGGAATCGCGAAACGGTAATGCAAGAAACAGATGTTCGAGCGCGGCCAGCAAACACAGGCAGCACAGCAGCGCGTTCTGGACCATCAGGCCCGAAGTTGTGGCCGCCGATGCGGCCCACCCGAAACCGGCAGCCATCGCCATGATCAAAGCGATGCTCACCGGCAGGAATGGCCGCAGCCGCTTCGGCCCGAAATAGGTTTTGAGATATTCCATGTGCCTCGGCAGCAATTCGTCGCTCATATTGGGCACACCCCAATAGATGTTGAGCTTGGACGACAGGCGGAAAATCAGCAGCAGGGCGAACGTATAGGCCCCGACCGGATTGACCGTGAACGCCGCCAGCGAAAGCAGCAGGCCCGCTGTCATCGCCAGCGCGATTTCATGATGGATCAGAGCCATGGTTGCGGCGGAGAACCGTTCCCACCCCCGCGCCCCGGCACGGCAGGGTTCACGGTGCGACCCGGAGACTGCGCCGGTCAGGAAGCTGATTTCGTGCCAGCTCCAGATTAGCAAGCCGCCTACGAACGATGCGTAGACAGCCCACTCGGCCATGGAATTGCTGGTCACCACCACCAGCGACAAGCCGCCGATAGCGCATACGCCGGAAATAATCAGCGCGCGGCCCAGCGACTGGCGCAGGCGGTGGTTCAGCATCGCCACAAGGCCGGTGCTGACGAACCATAGCGCAATCACCACGGCAAAAGGCAGTCCAAGGTCCGCGAACCCTACCATGCGGGGGCAAGCCTGACGGTTTGCGGCAATTCGTTCACGCGGGGCCGCATAAAATACATCCGCGTAAAGGCGTAACCGGCCTTGGCGGTATGCTTGATCTTCGACAGCTGGCCCCCAACGCCGCCACGCTCCTTGGCGTCTTCGATGCCGTTCGAAGCCAGCCGCAAATCTTCCATCGCAGCGCGGAAACGCGGATCATCGGTGTCCAGCTCGATCGGGAAGACCTGCTTGCTGATCTCGGTGGTGATGGAGAAGACCTTGTAGCCATACTCCGCCGGATCGACGCCCAGCGCCTGATGGAACAGCGGGCGGTTGTGATCGCGCACATACATGGTGGCGTAGACCGACAGCAGAAAGAAACGGATCCACAGCTTGTTGTGGCCCTTCAGCAGCTTGGGATCGGCCCGCAGCAGCAGGGCAAAGGCCTCGCCATGGCGGAACTCGTCATTGCACCATTCCTCGAACCAGTCGAAAATGGGGTGGAACTTGTTCTGCGGGTTTTTGGCCAGTTCGCGGAAGATCGTGATGTAGCGGGCGTAACCGATCTTCTCCGACAGATAGACGGCGTAGAAAATGAATTTCGGGCGGAAATAGGTGTATTTCTTGGTCTTGGTCAGGAAACTGAGATCAACCCCGATGCCGGAGCCTTTGAGCGTTTCGTTGATAAACCCGGCATGGCGGCTCTCGTCGCGAGCGAGCAGTTTGAACAGCTGCTTCATGTCGGGGTTCTTCGTCCGGCGGGCGATCTCGGCATAGAGGATGCAGCCGGAAAATTCCGATGTGAGCGAACTGGCGAGGAAGTCGATGAACTCCTTGCGCAGTTCCGGCTCCAGCCCTTCGATCACGCCGTCGAAAGCGTCTGTTTTCTTGAAGTGCTTTTTGTTGGGATCGCCGACCATTTCGGCCATCAGTTCGTCCCATTCCTGGCGCACCAGCGAGACATCCAGTTTGTCCATCGCGTCGTAATCGGTGGTGTAGAAACGCGGCGCGAGGACCGTGTCCTGCTGCGCGATATCCATCGTGTCGGGAACGTCCTGCAACGCTTTGGGCGGGGCCGAACGGGCAGCGGATATCTTGGTCTGGGCGTTCATCACAATCTTCCCGGGTTGAAACTGACTTCGTAAAGTTCGGCCATCTCGAAATGGCCGGAGAGCTTGGTCCAGGCACGTTTCAGAGCGCTGGCCCGCTGGACCGTGGCCGTGCGCTGAAAACTGACTTTCTCGCCGAACGACACCATCACCGGTTCGCCATGCACCTGCACGCTGTCACCGGGATAAATCGGGACGTTGCCGTCCAACTTCACATGGGCGTGGAAGTGATCGGGGCTCTGCTCGATCTCTATCCGGCAGCCGGTCTCGAATGTGTCAGCGGTCAGGAAGCCCATCATGATTTCGTGCCTTCCAGCATTTCGGCGAAAGCTGCGACATGATCCGCGCCAAACCCGTAAATCTCCGCCTCCGCGCCCGTTTGCGGGTCGCGCAAGGAAAGCGCGCCATTTTCCCAGCGGATCAGCGTGAAGGGCTGCTCTGCTCCGACACCGGCATGCGCCCGGCGTTTGGCCAGCCGCCGCATGGTCGCGCGGGTGAAGCCCTCTTCGCCGAAGCCGATGATCTTCACCGTTTCGCCGGTTGCCGCATCGGAAACGACCACCGCGCCATCCTCGCGGTCGGCAAAGCGCAGCTCGCGCTGCTCGGCCGGAGCGATATTGGCGGCGGCGCGCGACAGTTCAGGGTCGCCTTCCTTGGGCAGCACGCCGAAGCTGACTGCGGCAGTGAGCGCAAGAATGGTCAGCAGCAATGCCGCCACGCCAATCAGGACCGGGCGCGGCACCGTCGGATCATGGTCGTGCGCAGCGCTCATGCGGTGAGGCCTTCCATTTCGGGTTGGAGCGGTGCGTGGCGTGCTGCGTCGTTTGCGCTGACAACGGGCTGCAACTGCACCGTCGCATCGAACAATTGCTTTGCCACGCCCCGGGCATCGGGGATGGCGCGGAGCATGGGTTGCGGACGGACAAAGCGGAGCGAGCGAGCGTGGGGCCACAGCATGGTGTAGCCCATGCGCGGCATGCCCTTCAGGCTCAGGACAATGCTGCCGGTATCACCGCCAAGCATTTTGAGATCGGCGGTTTCAATCTCGCTGAGCGGGATATTGATGCACTTGTTCAGCGCCACGCCGATCCGCAGGACGATCCGCTTGTTCGTCAAAGTGTACACCGTCGTGCGGCCTACACCATAGGTGTAGAGCGTCAAAAACCCGGTGACGATAACCGCGGAAACCAGCATCGCGCCGGCCGTGGGCATATCGCCCTGCACCACGGCCAGCCCGCCGATGACCGCGAAATACAGCAGCACCAGCCGGATATGGAGTGCCGATCTGGCCATCCTTTTCCAGTCCGGTGCGCCCTGCCAGAGGATGTGCTCGCCCTCTGGCAAGGCCTCGGGCAGGCCGCGAACCGGTTCGTGGTCGTATTCGCTCACAGGATCGGCTCCTGACGGGCGCGATTGGCATAGAGATACCCGCCGCCGAAATAGGCCATCACCCGCTCCTCTTCGTAGAAGGTGATTTCATCGGCCTTGGCAGGCACCGGCGCAGCAGCAAAATCGGCAGCATTCAGCGCGTCGATAATGACCTGGCCTTTTTTGCCCTTCACTTTGGACATCCCCATCGGGGCAAGCACTTTCTTCGCGCCGGTATCGATTTCCAGATAGCGCACCTGATGTTCGGCCCGGTCGACCCAGATATCGGTGATTGTCCCGGCCACTTCGCCGTCCGCACCGATGGCCGCCATGCCGCGGGGATCGCGATCCTTCCGGTGCACCGTAATTCCCGAAGCAATGCCAATCGGCACAATGCGGTTGCGGCCTTCTGCATCCAGATCGGGATGTTTCGCGCGGTCCGCCCATGCAGCCGGGCCAATACCGTCTTCCAGCGGATTGCCGGTCGGGTAATAGGGCGCGCCGGGCGAGCGGAAGGTGCGTGCACCCGCCACATCGACCTTCTCCCGCCCGCCGGTGGGGGTGGTCACATCGTCGCGGCCAAACGGCATCTTGAAGGTCTTGGGGCTGCCCGTGGTCAGGATGCCGCCGGGCCGATCGATCCGGCCGGTGACTTCATCCTCCACCGGATATCCCTCGCGCCGGTCCTCGCGGCGCAGGTAAAATAACAGCGCGATGAAGAACAGGACGAAGGCGAGGAACACCATCTCCGTCACGTCGAACGTGCCCACTATCTTTACGTCATCCATCTCAGACCTCCCTACTCACTTTCTTGTACCCGCCCATCAGGTCGGGAATTCTCTCAGGCCAAACGCGTGCGGCCCTCCTGCTGTGGTTTCCTGATTGATCCGGGCCAGCTTGCCGACCACTGGCCCCAGCAGCAGCAAGGTCACCAGCAGCAAAATGACCTCCAGAACATAAACCGTGCCGTATCCGGTGGTGCGGTCGGCGAGTGTCGTGCCCATCGCACTGCTGAGCGCGACCTGCGTCATGCCATCACGGATCAGCCCGCCCAGCGCGATGCCAGCCCCTGCAGCGCTGGCCTGCACCGCGCCCCATGCGCCTAGTGCCATTCCGGCAGAGCCGTCCTTTGCCAGGCCCATGGCGGCAATCATCGTCCCGACCGAAAAGAGCCCCGTGCCGAACCCGATGGCCGCAGCGCCTGCAAACAGCAGGGCTACGGACCCGAGCGGACCGGCAAACAATGTCATCAGAAAAGCGCCAATCCCGAAGACGACGCCAAAGCCTGCTAGACGCAGCGGGTCGGAGCCGGTCGGCAGGCGATTGGCGCACAAGGCGAAAGCGATCAGTGCGCCAATCGCCCACGCGCCTGTCAGACCGGTAGTCGAACCAACCGAAAGACCCAGTATCTCGCCGCCATAGGGTTCCAGCAACGCGTCTTGCATCGAGAATGCCATTGCCCCCACACCGATGGCACAGAGCAGCCGCTTGGTATTGGGCATGGCAGTGAACGCGCTCCACATGTCCCAAAACGCCGGCGCGGGAGCAGCAGTTTTGGCGCGGGCCGAGCCGCGCGGCTCCTGTTTCCACAGCGCTGTGATATTGAGCACCATCGTCAGCGCCGCAGCGCCCTGAATGACTTGGATCAGCCGGGTGGAGCTGAAATCGAGCAGCAAATTGCCGATGGTGAAGGAGGCCAGCATCATCCCCACCAGCAGCATCACATACAGCAAAGCGACCACGCCGGGACGCTTGGCCTCGGGGGCAATGTCGGTCGCCAGCGCGAGGCCGGCAGTTTGCGTCACATGCATGCCTGCACCGGTCAACAGGAAGGCAAGGCAACCTGCCAGCAGACCGGCTGTGAACGTGTCGGGACGGGTCAGCAGAACCAGCGCGAAGGGCATGATCGCGAGCCCGCCGAACTGGGCCATGCTGCCAAACCAGATATAGGGCACCCGTCGCCAGCCGAGGACCGAGCGATGCGTATCGCTGCGATAACCAATCAGCGCGCGCAGCGGCGCGATCAGCAGCGGAATGGCAATCATCAGCGCGACAATCCATGTCGGCAGCCCCAGCTCGACAATCATCACACGGTTGAGCGTGCCATTGAGTAGCACCGCTGCAATTCCGACGCTTACCTGAAACAGGGCGAGGCGCAGAATCCGGGATAGAGGCAGAGCTTCACTGGCCGCATCGGCGAAGGGCAGGAACCGTGTGCCCACGGCCTGCCAGAAATTCGCAGATGGCGGGCGCTGGTTCACCGGCGGCTGACCCCCATGGCTTGCGACTTGTAGAACCCGCTCGACACACGCTTCGTGAAATCGACTTGCCATTCCGGCAAAGCGGTATCTATCGCCCGGGACAGGCTTTCTTCTGCAATCGGTTTGATTGCAGGGGACCGGTCGCTGCGCGGGAACAGCTTGCCCGCCATATGCATGGCGCGCAGCATCAGTGTTCCAGGAGCAAAGGTGAAGGCGATGTGATTGGTCCGGCCACTCCACGCGTCCAGCACCCCGACAACATCCATCATCTCGTAATGGATGAGCGAATCCATCGCGATGACATGGTCGAAAATGCCCAGGCTGCGATCGCGCATGTCGCCCACGCGCCAATCGATCGAAAGGCCCTCCGGCGCGCGCCGCGCAGCAACGTCGATCAGCCCCTGCGACACATCGATCGCAACCACTTCCGCGCCGCGCTCTGCCGCTGCAATTGCCAAAGCGCCTGTACCGCATCCGGCATCGAGCAGACGCATCCCATGCATGTCTGTCGGCAGGGTCGACAGCAAGAGCCCCCGCATTTCATCGCGGCCTGCACGCACGGTGGCGCGGATCCCGCTGACCGGCACATCCGACGTCAGATCTTCCCACGCCTTGCGCGCGGTCTGGTCGAAATACTGCTCCAGCCGTCCCCGGCTTTCGGCATAGGTGGAAGAGATCGCGCTATGGGCCATTATTCAAAGCCCAGAAATTCGAAGATGTCGCGGTCTTTCATCGGCGTCGCTTCGCTATGCTCGACCCCGTCCCACAGCTTGCGCGCAAGGTTCATATATTCCTCGCGGGCCGCCTCGACTTCGGGGCTGTCTTCCATTTCGAACAGCGTGCATTTTTTCAGGCGCGAGCGGCGGATGGCGTCGAGATCGGCAAAATGGGCGAGCCGCTGCATGCCGGTGGCATCGGCAAACCGGTCGATCTCGTCGGTTGCGGCGGAGCGGTTGGCAACCACTCCGGCGAGCTTCACATCGTAATTCTTGGCCTTCGCATTGATCGCCGCAACGATCCGGTTCATCGCGAAGATGCTGTCGAAATCGTTGGCCGCCACGACAATGGCATTGTCGGCATGCTGCAACGGGGCCGCAAAGCCGCCGCACACCACGTCGCCCAGCACGTCGAAGATCACCACGTCGGTGTCTTCCAGCAGGTGGTGCTGCTTGAGCAGCTTGACCGTCTGCCCGACGACATAGCCGCCGCACCCCGTGCCCGCCGGCGGGCCGCCCGCCTCCACGCACATCACGCCGTTATAGCCTTCGAACATGAAGTCCTCGGTGCGCAGTTCCTCGGCGTGGAAATCCACTTCCTCCAGAACGTCGATCACCGTCGGCATCATCTTCTTGGTCAGGGTGAAGGTGCTGTCATGCTTGGGATCGCAGCCGATCTGCAGCACGCGGTGGCCCAGCTTGGAAAAGGCGGCCGAGAGGTTGGAGGACGTAGTCGATTTACCGATCCCGCCCTTGCCATAGACCGCGAAAACCTTAGCGCCCTTGATCTCGTCCTTCGGGTCGAGCGCGACTTGTACGCTGCCTTCCCCGTCTGCGGGTGCGTCGCTGCCGTCGAATAGGGTCATGGCTTTTCTCTCCAGTTCACTCGGCGGGGACCAGGCCTTCCAGCCGGTCCTCCAGATCATTGCTTGCTGCTTTCAGGGCAGCGAGGGTTTCGGCATCGGGGGTCCACAAATCGCGTTCGGTCGCTTCCAGCAGGCGCTCTGCGACGCGGGCCGAGGATTTGGGATTGAGGGCGGACAGGCGCTTGCGCATGTCTTCGTCGAGCACGAAGGTCTCGCTGATCTGCTGATAGACCCATGGCGACACGGTTCCGGTGGTGGCGGACCAGCCCATCGTGTTGGTCACATGGCCTTCGATGTGCTTCACGCCTTCGAAGCCATGCTTGAGCATGCCCTCGTACCATTTCGGGTTGAGCATGCGGGTACGGGTTTCCAGATCGATCTGCTCGCCCAGTGTGCGCACTTTGGTGTCGCCCTGCGTCGCATCGACCACATAGACAGGGGCCGCCGTGCCGCGCGCTTTCTCGACCGCCCTGCTCATGCCGCCCAGACCATCGACGTAATGATCGATATCGGTGACGCCGAGCTCCACCGATTCCAGATTCTGGTAGGTCAGGTCGACCTGCGCCAGCTCGCTTTCGAGCAGCTCGCGGTGCTGTGTGGGCTGGCCCGTGCGGCCATAGGCATAGCCTTTGTGGGTTTCGAACATGCTGGCCAGTTCTTCGGGATCGTCCCACGCTCCGCCATCAATCATCATGTTCACATTCGCGCCGTAGGCACCTTGTGCATTCGAGAAGACCCTGAGAGCGGCCGTTTCCAGATCGCAGCCATGCCTGGCCTGATGCGCGAGGCTGTGCTTGCGCACGAAGTTCTGCTCCGGCGCCTCATCGGCCATGGTCGCCAGATAGGTCGCCTCGGCAATCATCCGGGTTTGCAGCGGCAACAGATCGCGGAAGATGCCGGACAGCGTCACCACCACGTCGATGCGCGGTCGGCCCAGCTCTTCCAGCGGGATCAATTCCGCACCGGCCAGACGGCCATAATCGTCGAACCGGGGCCGCGCGCCGAGCAGCGCCATGGCCTGCGCAATCTGCGCGCCTTCGCTCTTCAGATTATCCGTACCCCAAAGTACCATGGCGATGCTTTCCGGCAGAGCCGCGCCGCCGGCAGCATGGCGCGCCAAGAGTTGTTCGGCCTGCGCCGCGCCCTGCTTGCAGGCAAAGCTGCTGGGCAGGCGGAAGGGATCGAAGCCGTGGATGTTCCGGCCCGTCGGGAGAACCTCGGGATTGTGGAGCACATCGCCGCCCGGTGCAGGCGGCACGTAATTGCCATCCAGCGCGCGCATCAATGCACCCAGCTCATCATTCGCATCGATCGTCGTTTCCAGCTCGGCCCGGTCCAGTGCCGGGGTCGCAGCCAACATCGCATCGACCAGATCGCCGCGTTCTTCCGGCGACATTGCTCCGCCAAAGACATGCAGGCCATGCGGGATCAGTTCGCGCTCGATCTCGTAAACCCGGCCGGCCAGTGTCTCGATATCACCCACACCGATATCCAGCTCGTCGCACGCATCGCGGATCATGGTATCAAGCTCTGCGCGTTCGGGATCGGCAGGATCGCTGGTGCGAAAGCGTTCGACCAGCGCTTTCAATTCTCCGAAGCCCTTGGTGAGCCCTGCCTCGGCTAGTGGCGGGGTAAGGTAGCTGACCAAGGTCGCGCCCGAACGCCGCTTGGCAATGATGCCTTCCGAGGGGTTGTTCGACGCGTAGAGATAGTAATTGGGCAGATCGCCGATCAGGCGTTCCGGCCAACAATCGCCGCTCATTCCGGCCTGCTTGCCCGGCATGAATTCCAGCGCGCCATGGGTGCCGAAATGCAGCGCCGCATCGGCTCCGAAATCTTCGCGGATGTAGCGGTAAAAGGCCGAGAATGCGTGGGTCGGTGTAAAGCCGCCTTCGAACAGCAGCCGCATCGGATCGCCTTCATAGCCAAAGGCTGGCTGCACCCCGACGAACACATTGCCGAAATGCGCGCCATAGACATGGATGCTTTGCCCGTCGCTTTGCTGGCGACCGGGCGCCGCGCCCCACTGCGCTTCGATTTCCTTCAAATACGGTTCGGCGCGTACGTGATCGTCGGCACTGATCCGCGCGGCGACATTGGCATCAGCGCCATAGTGCTGGGCATTACCGTGCAGGATCGCTTCGCGCAGATCGTCCACCGTGGCCGGAGCTTCGCAGTCATAACCTTCCGCCTGCAAGCGCCGGAGCGTGGCGTGGAGCGATTCGAACACCGCCAGATGCGCCGCCGTGCCGGTTGCACCGGAATTGGGCGGGAAGTTGAACAGCACGATGGCCAGCTTGCGCGCAGCCTTTTCGGACTGACGCTGACGGATGAGGCCTTGAACCTTGGCTGCCAGCGCTTCCACCCGGTCTGGGCAACTCTGCATCGCACGGACGCTGCTTGCGGCATCGAAATGGCAATTGCGCGCGCAGCCGGTGCAGCCCTCGGGCGACCCATCCGCGCGTCCACCGAACACGCTCGGCGCAATTGCTCCGTCCAGCTCTGGAATGGCCAACATCATGGTGGTTTCCAGCGGCAGCAAACCCTGCTTGCCCGCGCCCCATTGTTCCAGCGACTGAAACTCGATCGGATGGGCCGCGATATAGGGCACGTTGAGCGCAGTCAGTGCCTCCACCGCAGCGTCCACATCATTGTAGGCCGGGCCGCCAACCAGCGAGAAGCCGGTGAGATTGACCACGCTGTCGACGATGCATTCGCCGTCTCGCATGAAAAATTCATCGATCGCGGGCCGCGCATCGAGCCCGCTGGCGAAGGCGGGAATGACGTTCAGACCCTGCGCCTCAAGGGCGGCAATCATTCCGTCATAGTGGCCCGTATCACGGCCCAGCAGATAGGACCGCAGCATCAAGACGCCGACCGTGCCTTTGGCTTTGCGGCTCTTCGGCAGCTTCGCCGCACTCTCGGCCATCCGGCCCTTCATGGCCGGGTGATAGACACCGACTTCGGGATATTCGCGCGGGGCATCGACCGGCATGGTGCCAAGCAGGCTGGCGCGTTCCCCGCTGGCGTAGCGGTCGATCAGGCCGCGCACCATATCGACCACATTGTCGTCCGATCCGGCAAGCCAGTATTGCATGGTCAGGAAATACTGCCGCACATCCTGCGCCGAGCCGGGCACGAATTTCAGGATCTTGGGCAGACGGCGCAGCATGCGCATCTGGCCTGCACCGCTGCTGCCACCCGGCTTCTTCGATCCGCGTAATTTCTTCAGCAGCGCCAGCGGACCCTTGGCGGGCTTGTCCATCCGGTAATTGCCGAGCCGCGTGAGCTTGACGATATCGCTTTGCGACATAAGCCCGACAATCGCATCGCAGTGCTCGCGCCGCTCCATCAGTGCCGGGTGGATTGCCCGCACATGGTCTTCCAGAAACAGCATCGTGGCGATGATGATATCGGCCTGCGCGATGTCGGCCTTGGCGCGCTCCAGAACGGTAGGGTCGCGGTCCCAGTCGGACGCGGCATAGAGCGACAGCGTCACATTATCGCGCGCCAGCTGCTCGTTCGCGCGCTCGACGGCGCCTGCCAGATGATTGTCCAGCGTGATGATCACAGCCCGAACGGCGGGGGAGTTCGAGACAGCACTAGCGGGCATAATGTGCCTTCGCTTCGTAGAGCGTTTCCAGCTCGATGGTCCCGACGCCCCGTTCGGCGGCAAAGGCCTCGGTGTTCTTGCGGGCCTTGCCGCGCACGAAGAACGGGATTTTCTTTAGCTCCCGCTGCGCGTCATCGCTCCACACCGCTTCAGAATCGTTGGCAGGCTCGGCGACTTGTTCCTGCGGCACTGAATGGCCGGGACCAAGATGCGAGGGCACGGCGCTGTCATTGAATTCGAAATCGTCGCGGAACATTGTCAGCAGGTGCTCTTCCAGCCCCATCACCAGCGGGTGGACCCATTCGTCGAAAAGCACGTTCGCGCCTTCAAAGCCCATATGCGGCGAGTACCGCGCGGGAAAATCCTGCACATGGACCGGCGAGGAGATGACCGAGCAGCCAATGCCAAAGCGTTTGGCAATGTGGCGTTCCATCTGGGTGCCCAGCACCAGCTCCGGCTGCGCCGCCTCGATCGCGCTTTCGACCGCCAGATGATCGTCGGTAATCAGCGGCTCGACACCGTATGTCTTTGCCGCGGCGCGCACATCGCGGGCATATTCGCGGTTGTAGCAACCAAGGCCGACGACCTTGAATCCCATCTCCTCCGACGCGACCCGCGCGGCGGCCACTGCATGCGTGCCGTCACCAAAGATGAAAACGCGCTTGCCGGTCAGGTAATTGGAATCGACCGAGCGGCTCCACCATGACAGGCGCGAGAGGCCCTCGGCCAGCAGAGGCTCGGGATCGGTCCCTGCCAGCTCCGCGACTTCGCGGACGAAATCCTGCGTTGCGCCTACGCCGATGGGAACCGTGCGAATGGCTGGCTGGCCAAATTCTCGCTTGAGATAATCCGCCGCCAGATCGCCAGTTTCGGGATAGATGACGATGTTGAAATCCGCCTCGCCCAGCCGGGCGATATCGGCCGCGCTCGCGCCTAGCGGGGCGACGACATTCACATCGACGCCCAATTTGTCGAGCAGGCCGGTGACTTCGACTATGTCGTCGCGGTTGCGGAAGCCCAGCGCGGTCGGCCCAAGCAGATTGGCGAGCGGGCGGCGTCCGGCAGGGTCGCTGGCAGTGCGGGTCTTGTCGCACAGCGTGCGGACAATCTGGTAGAACGTCTCTGCGGCGCCCCAATGTTCCTTGCGCTGGTAGCTGGGCAGCTCCAGCGGCACCACCGGCAGCGGCAGACCCATCTTTTCGACCAGCCCGGCGGGATCGTCCTGAATGAGTTCGGCTGTGCAGGATGCACCCACCAGCAGGGCATCGGGGGCGTAGCGCTCGATCAGATCGTTGGCCGCGTCCTGGAAAAGCTGGGACGTATCTTTGCCCAGATCGCGCGCCTGAAATGTTGTGTAGGTTACCGGCGGCCGCTGGTCGCGCCGCTCGATCATAGTGAACAGCAGATCGGCATAGGTATCGCCCTGCGGTGAATGCAGCAGGTAGTGAATGCCCTTCATCCCCGTCGCAACGCGCATCGCGCCGACATGGGGCGGGCCTTCATATGTCCAGACGGAAAGCTGCATCGCGCTATACCTTCAACACATCGCGGCGGCGCAGCGGGCGGGCAAACAGCTCCGCCAGATCGCCCGCCTGGTCGAAACCGTGGATCGGGGAGAAGACCAGCTCGATCGCCCATTTGGTGGACAGCCCTTCGGCCTCAAGCGGATTGGCGAGGCCCAGCCCGCACACCGTCAGGTCGGGCCTAGCACTGCGCACCCGGTCCAGCTGCTTGTCGACATCCTGCCCCTCGCTCAGCTGCACGCCAGTGGGCAACGCTGCCAGTTCCTGCGCCATGTGGGCGGTGTGCAGATAGGGCGTGCCTACTTCGAGCGGGATCATGCCCAGCTCGTTTGCCAAGAAACGCGCCAGCGGAACTTCCAGCTGCGAATCCGGCATGAAGAAGATGGTCTTGCCCGCCAGCCGCTCGCGCTGATGGGCCAAGGCCGTCCGCGCACGCTCCTGATAGGGCGCGATAACTGCATCGACATGCGCGGCGTCAATGCCGAACGCCGCCGCTGCCGCGTGGAGCCAGTTGCTGGTGCCTTCCACCCCGAACGGAAACAGCGCATCAATCCGGTGCGCCCCGCGCTTCGTCAACGCGTGCGCCGTGTCATTCAGGAAAGGCTGGGCCAGCAGGAAGCGCGTATTGGGGCCGACGCCGGGCAAATCCGCAACCGCGCGTTCCGGCAGGCTTGCGACATGATCGATCCCGATGCCTGCGAACAGGCGCTTGAACTGGTCCTCGACGATGTCGGGCAGGGAGCCGACAATCACCAGATTGGCGGGCGCATCTGCGCCCAGCACCGGCATTTCCGGGACCAGCGCTTCGAGGCAGGCGTCCTCGCCCTGCGTAAAGGTCGTCTCGATCCCGCTGCCGGAATAGTTGAGCACGCGGACCTGCGGCGCGTGCTTGGTGGAGAGCCGCTGGGCCGCTTTCGACAGGTCGAGCTTGATTACTTCGGACGGGCAGCTGCCGACCAGAAACAGCGACTTGATCTCGGGGCGGCGGGCGAGGAGCTGGTCGACAATCCGGTCGAGTTCCTCATTGGCGTCGGCCAGACCTGCGAGATCCCGCTCCTCCATGATGGCCGTGGCGAAGCGGGGTTCGGCGAAGATCATCACGCCCGCAGCGGACTGGATCAGGTGCGCACAGGTGCGCGAACCGACCACAAGGAAGAACGCGTCCTGCATCTTGCGATGCAGCCAGATGATCCCGGTGAGGCCGCAGAACACTTCGCGCTGGCCGCGCTCTTTCAGAACGGGCGCGCAATCTGAACCGGCGGGAGCCTTCAAGGCAGCGGGCGCGTTCATGCCGCTACCGCCAGCCGAATGCTGTCTTGCTCACTCTGCCGCCCCTGCAAACGCGCGAGGCGCAGCTTCCAGAGGAACTGGCCGGCATTGATGAGATAGGTGCCATAGGCGGCCAGAGCGACATACATCTGCTGGTGCGTGGTGCCCCAGCCGGTGAAGAGCATCACCAGATAGGCCGTGTGCAGCGCCAGCACCGCCATGCTGAATACGTCTTCCCAGAAGAACGGCTTGGCAAACAGCCACTCGTCGAAGACCACTTTCTCCCAGATCGAGCCGGTGATCATGATGGCGTAAAGCGCGCAGGTCTTCAGAACGATGGAAATCTCCGCCGCCGTTTCGCCCTCGCCCGTGGCGAGGAACCGAACCACCAGACCAAGGCTGACGGCGAAGATAAGAAACTGGATCGGAGCGAGTGCACCCTGAATCGTGGTCCAGACCGACTCGTCACGGCGCTTGCGTTGCTCGGGCGTGTAAAGACCGTGCTTTTCGCTCTCAGGCGCAGCATTTCCGGCGTTTTGCGCCAATGCGTCTGGTCCGTTCTTGGACAGCTGACCTTCTCCCGCCACTATACCCTGCGGAAACTACGGCCTGCCGGAGCAAAGTGTCAAGTTTTTTGGACATATAGAAAAGTTGACACAGGATAATTGCCAAGCGCGGGATTTTCCCATAGCCTGCGACTCGCGCAGAGCAGAAAACTGCCTGCCGGGACGGCGTTATATTATGCCGCCCCAATCGGTGGGAGAGCCTGTCCATGGCCTCGGTTTTCAGCATGAAGGAACTGCGTTCGAAATACGTCGACTGGCGTAGCGGCCGCAAGAACGATGCTGCGCGGGAGCTTGATGAGACCGCAGCCGAGCCGCATGTCTGCACGATTGTACACGATCCCAAAGGCGCGTTCGATCTGTCCGTCTTGCTTGAAAACATCGTGATCCCGAAGCTGATTGCAGGGCGAGGCAAGCCTTCCCGCCGGATCGGCAAGCAAGGCCTCGCGGAAACCATCGGTACCGAGCGCAAGCGGCCTATTTCGGCAGAAGATGTAGAAGCCTTCACCGATCTGACTTTGAATAGCGAAGCGTCCGAACTGCTCGATTTTATCGACAATTGCCTCGCCACCGGGAGCTCGGTGGAAGCAATCTATGTCAACCTTCTCGCCCCCTCCGCCCGCCGTCTTGGCGAATTTTGGGAGGAAGACAGCGAGGATTTCGTCGATGTCACGATGGGCCTGTGGCGCATTCAGGAAGTCTTGCGCGAATTGACCCTGCGCATCCCCCCAAGCGGGAAACCCGGGCAAGGTCGCCGGTCGGCCTTGTTCTCGACCATGCCGGGCGAACAGCACAGTCTGGGCACTCTGATGGTGGCAGAATGCTTCCAGCGCGCGGGTTGGGATGCCGATATTTTGATGGAGCCCACACGCTCCGAGCTGACCGGAAAATTTGCCGGACGACATTACGATCTGGTCGGATTGACCCTCAGCAATGACTGCCCTAGCGAAGAGATCGCAGGTCTGGTCAGTTCGATCCGGTCCGTATCCAAAAATTCCGGAGTGTGCGTCATGCTCGGCGGGCGGCTGATCAACGAGAATCCCGATTTGGTGCGCGCATGCGGTGCCGACGGCACTGCGCCCGATGCTGTGACCGCGATCGAGCTGGCTAACCGGTTGGTCCCTTTAGAGGCGACAGCGCCTGATCTTCTGGCATAGGTCGGCCCGGTCATGGACCTTCGAACTTCTGGAAATGAGCGCACCCCGTTCAGCGATGCGGATGCGATGTTCGCAGGCTTCAGCCAGGATGATTTCGTAGAGCTCGCCTATTGCGCCGGTGACTTCATGCTGGCCATCGATGAAAGCAATGTCATCCGCGACGTGGCATTCAGCGGCAAGGAATATCAGCTCGCCAACCGCTGGATCGGCAAGAAATGGGCCGAGACGGTTACCGTCGAAAGCCAGCCGAAAATCGAGCGAATGCTCGATTCAAGGCAGGGGCTCGATACCAAATGGCGGCAGGTCAACCATCACCATGACGGCGAGGATATTCCCGTCAAATATCGCACGATCAAACCGGAAAGCGGCCCTTGGACGATTGCCGTCGGCCGCGATTTGCGCGTCGTTTCCGCCTTGCAACAACGGCTGCTGCGAACGCAGCAATCGATGGAGCGCGATTACCTCAATCTGCGCCAGACAGAGACCCGCTATCGCCTCCTGTTCGACAACATCTCTTATCCGGTGATGATTGTCGATGCAGACGATCTCAGCATCCAGCAGGCGAACAGCGCGCTGCATAGTCTGGTCAATGCCGCTCCGGGCAGTCTCGACAGCAAATCGCTGACCAGTCTGGTGGCCGAGGAATCGCGCGATGCGCTGGTCGCCCATATCGGCGCGGCGTCGGTCAGCAATGTGTCCGATCCTGTCAGTATCCAGCTCGCCGGTCAGGGCGATCCTGTGCGGCTGACGATGTCGGCTTTCCGGCAATCGGGAAAACAGTACTGGCTGGTCAATATCGATGACGGGGAACACCGGGTCCCCGGCAGGCAATCGGATCGCTACGTTCTCGATGCGGTCGAGCAGATGCCCGATGCGTTCGTTCTGGCGAACAGCAAGCAGGAAATCGTCGTGGCCAACCGCGCCTTTGCCGAACTGGTGCAGGCCGGATCGCAGGAGCAATTGGTCGGCGTATCGCTCAACCGGTTTATCGGACGCCCCGATGTCGATCTGAACCTGCTGCGCAAGCAGCTGAAAGATCACCAGAATGTCCGCAATTTCAGCTCTGTGGTCAACGATCTGAGCGGCGGCGAGGAGCCGGTCGAAATCTCTGCCATCATGATCGAGCAGGACCAGCCACTGTTCGGATACTCGGTCCGCACAGTCGGTCGGCGGGAACGTGATTTGCCCGGATCGGGTGAGGAATTGCGCTCTGTCGATCAGCTGACCGAACTGGTCGGGCGCAGGCCGCTGAAGGAAATCGTGCGCGAGAGCAGCGATTTGATCGAGCGCATGTGCATCGAGGCGGCGCTGATCCACACTTCTGACAATCGCGCCTCTGCGGCGGAGATCCTGGGACTGAGCCGCCAGAGTCTCTATTCCAAATTGCACCGCCACGGCCTCGGGAATCTTTCCGACAAAAGCTGATCGGCTGACGGCTGCTTCAGGCGACAATTAGAGTGTCCAAAAAATTTGACACTATGGTGCGCGAGGCATAGCCTCACCAAATGTCGGATTTGACGATTCCCGCTGCATCCCCCCGCGTTCCGGCGCTGAAGGATGTCGTCGCTCTGACCAAGCCTGTCACATGGTTTCCCCCGATGTGGGCCTTTCTATGCGGCGTGGTCTCCTCCGGTATTTCCTTGAGCGACAATTGGGGCTTCCTGCTGGCGGGTATCGTGCTGACCGGACCGGTTGTTTGCGGCACCAGTCAGGTCATCAACGACTGGTGCGACCGGCATGTCGATGCCATCAACGAACCGGATCGCCCGATCCCCTCGGGCCGCGTGCCGGGACGCTGGCCGGTCGGGCTCGCGCTTGCGGGCACCGCGCTTTCGCTGGCGCTCGGAGCAATGCTCGGCTTCTGGGTTTTCGCCGCAACCTGTGTGGCGCTGTTTTTCGGCTGGGCCTACAGCGCCCCGCCCTTCCGCTTCAAACGCAGCGGATGGTGGGGGCCGGCGGTCTGCGGCCTGAGCTATGAAGGGCTGTCATGGTTCACCGGCGCTGCCGTGATGCTGGCTGCCTTGCCGGGCACGAATGTGCTGGCTGTGCTGCTGCTCTACAGTGTGGGCGCGTTCGGCATCATGACGTTGAACGATTTCAAGGCCGTCGATGGCGATGCGCAGATGGGCCTCAAATCGCTGCCGGTGACACTGGGTGTGCCCAGCGCCGCGATGATCGCCTGCGCGGTGATCGCGCTGTCGCAACTCGCCGTGATTGCGCTGCTGCTTGCCGAGCAATTCACGCTGTCCGGCATCGCCGTGTCGGCGCTTCTCGCTTTGCAACTGGCCTGCATGGTCCGTCTGGTTCGCGACCCGCGCCGCTTTGCGCCCTGGTACAATGCGACCGGCGTCTCGCTCTACGTATTCGGCATGCTGGCCGCAGCTTTGGGTCTGGGGGGATATATATGAGCGTCGCAGCAATTCCGGATGCGGGTGCCGCACCAGACAATCGGGGCCTCGGCTGGTTCGGCATCGTCCGCCTCGGCACAGTGCAAGCGGCAATCGGCGCGATGGTCATGCTCGCGACCTCGCTGTTCAACCGGGTGATGGTGGTTGAGTATTCGGTCGCTGCCGCTGTCCCGGCTGCGCTGGTCGCATGGCATTACGGCGTCCAGCTCACTCGCCCTCTATGGGGTCACAAATCGGACCGCTCGCGCAGCCGGACACCGTGGATCATCGGCGGGATGAGCATTCTTGCCCTTGGAGCGGTGCTGGCGGTCGATGCGACGATCATGATGGCCGATCCGGGCATCGGCGCAGCGCTGCTTGCTATCGCCAGTTTCACGATGATCGGTTTTGGGGTGGGTATGTCGGGCACGGCGCTGCTCGCCCTGCTGGCATCGCGCGTGTCCCCCCATCGCAAGCCGGCTGCGGCTGCCATCAGCTGGACCATGATGATTGCCGGGATTGTCATTGCCGCAGGGTTGTCCGGCGCGTTTCTCGATCCGTTTAGCGAACCGCGTCTCGCCATTGTTACCAGCATCGTGGTGCTTGTCGCGTTCTGCCTCGCCATGCTTGCGCTGCACAATCTGGAAGCGCGCAATCCGCCGGTAGAGCAGGCCAGCCCGTCGCAGCCGGCACAGAGCTTTCCCGATGCCTTGCGCGAAATCTGGCACGAAAAAGAGGCCCGCCGCTTCACCTATTTCGTGTTCATTTCGATGCTCGCTTATTCGATGCAGGATTTGATCATGGAACCATTCGCAGGGTTCCTCTTCGAAATGACCCCGGGGGAATCGACCCAGCTTTCGGGCATCCAGCACAGCGGCATTCTGGTCGGCATGCTGCTCTGCGGGGTCGGAGGCAGCCTCTACGCGAAACGCTTTGGCCAGAACCTCAAAATTTGGATCGTCGCCGGGTGCCTCGGATCGGCTCTGATGCTGGCCGGGCTGTCGTTTGCCGCAACGCAGGGGACGTCGTGGCCGCTGGTCGCCAATGTGTTCGGCCTCGGCCTTGCCAATGGCGTGTTTGCCGTCGCTGCGGTTGGAGCAATGCTCGGCCTCGCCAGCAAGGGCCGCAGCTCGGGCGAAGGCACGCGGATGGGCGTGTGGGGCGCGGCGCAGGCGATAGCTTTCGGCACGGGCGGACTGACCGGTGCCGTGCTGGTCGATCAATTGCGCAGTTTCACAGGGCAGGATGCCAGCGCCTTCCAGATCGTCTTCACGGTCGAGGCGCTGCTGTTCCTCGCCGCTGCACTGGTTGCCACGGGCACCACATTGATCCGGCCATCGGGGCAGGAAAAGGGGTTAGCAGTATGAGCGCTCAAACCGATTATGACGTCATTGTCGTGGGCGGCGGACCTTCCGGGGCCACCGCCGCGCATGACCTGACCATGCAGGGCCACAAGGTGATGCTGCTGGACAAGGCTGGCCGGATCAAGCCGTGCGGCGGCGCTGTTCCCCCGCGCCTGCTGAAAGATTTCGACATTCCGCAATCGCTGCTGGTGGCGCATGCCAATTCCGCGCGGATCATCGCCCCGTCGAACAACAAGGTCAGCATGCCGTGCGGCGATGGCTATGTCGGCATGGTCGACCGTGACCAGTTCGACGAATGGCTGCGGACCCGTGCCGCCGATGCCGGTGCAACCCGCGTCACCGGCACTTGCGAGACCGTGCAGGACGGCGAAGGCGGCGTCGCCACCCTCACCTACCGCACAGATCGCAGCGCCGAGCCGGTCACAGTCACCGCACGCTGCGTGATCGGTGCGGACGGCGCACGCTCCCGCGTGGCCCGGCAATGCATTCCCGATGGCGAAAATGTGAAATGCGTCTTCGCCTATCACGAGATCGTCAAAGTTCCCGAGGGCGCTGCAGCGCAGCAGGCCGCCGATTACGAACCGGACCGCTGCGATGTCTATTATCAGGGCCATCTTTCGCCCGATTTCTACGCATGGGTCTTCCCCCACGGCAAAACCGCCAGCATAGGCCTGGGCAGCGCGAACAAGGGCTTTCCGTTGCGCGAGACAACCCGCATCATGCGCGAGGAGACCGGTTTTTCCGATTGGGAAACCGTGCGGAAGGAAGGCGCGCCCATTCCGCTCAAACCCCTCAAACGCTGGGACAATGGCCGCAATGTGCTGGTCGCAGGCGATGCGGCGGGCGTTGTGGCACCGTCTTCGGGTGAAGGCATTTATTACGCCATGTGTGCCGGACGGCTGAGCGCCAATGCGGTGGATGAATTTCTCGCCACCGGCAATCCGAAGGCGCTGAAGGGCGCCCGCAAGGCCTTTATGAAGGCGCATGGCCGGGTGTTTTGGATCCTCGGGATCATGCAGTATTTCTGGTACAGCAGCGACAAACGCCGCGAGAGCTTTGTAAAAATGTGCGCCGATCCCGATGTGCAGCGCTTGACGTGGGAAGCCTATATGAACAAGGAACTCGTCAAGCGAGATCCCATGGCCCATGTCCGTATCTTCCTGAAAGACACCGCGCATTTGCTGGGATTGAAACCCGCCAAAGCATGAGCCGCGCGTCTCTTCTCCCGATCGTCATTGCCGCCGTTCTGGCGCTCGGCACAGCTGTGGTCGGTGGCACGATCACGGTTCTGGACGATTGGTATTACAGCCTGCAACAGCCCGGCTGGGCACCGCCCGGCTATATGTTCGGGGTCATCTGGACCGCCATTTTCGCACTGATCGCGATTGCCGGTGTGCTGGGCTGGGAGAAAGCGCCAACGCGCCGCGACGCCGAAGTTATGCTCGGCATGTTCGCCTTTAACGGCTTCCTCAATCTGCTGTGGAGCTTCCTGTTCTTCCGCATGCAGCGGCCCGATTGGGCATTTTACGAACTGATCCTGCTGTGGATTTCCATCGCCGGGCTGATCGTGTTTTGCGGCCGCTTTTCCAAATTGTCGAGCGTGCTGCTGGTGCCGTACCTCGTGTGGGTGACCATCGCCGGACTGCTCAATTATCAGGTCATCCAGCTCAACGGTCCCTTCGGATAAGGCCTGCGCCGGTGGAGGCCTTCTTCACCAGCGGACGCGCGGTCGATGTGGTTCTGGCGGTACTTGTGGCCGAGGCTTTCTGGCTGAAATGGCGCGGGCAAAGCTGGGCCGATATTCTGCCCGCGCTGGTCCCTGCCGTGCTGATGATGGTGGCCCTGCGCGCCGCGCTCACCGGAATGGCATGGCCCTATATCTCGATACCGTTGGCCGCGGCCTTTCCGGTGCATCTGTATGATCTGCGTCGCCGGGCGATGCTCGGAAAAAGCTGATCGCCACGGGCTGACCGGCAAAGTCAGGATTTCAAAAAACCTCCATCAATCGGGATCTCCGCCCCCGTGACATAGGATGCGCGCGGGCTGGCGAGAAACGCGGCTACGGCTCCGAATTCGCGCGGCTCTCCGAAACGCCCTGCCGGTATGTTTTCTACCGACTTGGCGGAGATCATCTCTGGCTCCACCCCGGCCTGCCGCGCGATGTTCTGGTGCAGCGAGCGCAGCCGGTCGGTATCGACCTGCCCCGGCATCAGCATGTTGACCGTCACACCATCGGCAGCGACTTCCTTCGCCAGCGTCTTCATCCAGCCATGCAGCGCTGCGCGAATAGTGTTGGATAGCGCCAGACCGGGGATCGGCTCGCGCACACCCGCAGAAGTGACGCTCAAGATACGCCCGAAACCGGCACTGCGCATGTCGGGCAAGACCAGACGGGTCAGCTCCGTAATGGTCAGGAGCATGGGCTGGATGGCATCGGTCAGCTGGGATGTCTCCGTTTTATGCGCTGCCGTGGGAACCGGCCCGCCGCAATTGTTGACCAGAATATCCACCCCGCCCAGCTTGGCCTGTGCGTGATCGGCGATGGTCGTGGCCGCATCGGAAGCGGCGAGATCGACGCCCAGCATCGGCCAATCCAGATTATCGGGCGCACTGCGCGACACGCCAAGGACATGCGCGCCTTCGTCGGCCAGTTCCTGCGCAATCGCCGCGCCAAGGCCTTTGCTCGCGCCCAGAACCACGGCCCGTTTGCCTGCCAGCTGAAGATCCATTGACGCACTCCCGTTCCTGTGTCGCGACCAATATGCCGCTTAAGCAGAGCCGCTGCGACTGTCCGCTTTGGCAGTGGCCCAGAGACGAAAAAGCCCGGCCTCTGGGGAAGGCCGGGCTCTTCGTGCTGAGGCTTGAAACCTGCTCAGTAATCGGGCGCGTAATGGTGCTCGATTGCCCACAGGTACCAATTGTCGACCACCGTGCCGGTCAGCAGAATGCCGATGCCGCCGGTCAGCGTGCAGAGCACTGCAAACCACCAAGCCCAGCGGTGGATCGATTCCATCGTGGCGTTGAAGCCCATGGTCCAGCGCCAGAACAGACCGGCGCGTTCCGAAGCCGTCCCGCGATCGGTGATCTGCTCCAGTTCCCGTTCACCACCGTATCGGCCCACTGCGAGGATCGTCGCCCCGTGCATGGCGAACAGCAGGGCCGAGCCATAAAGGAACACAATCGAAAGCGCGTGGAACGGATTGTAGAACAGATTGCCGTACAGCAGCGACAGATTGTTGGTCCATTCAAGGTGCGAGAAAATCCCGAACGGGACCGCCTCCGACCAGCTGCCCATGAAGAACGGGCGAATGAAGCCCAGCACGAGATACAGCCAGATGGCGCTCATGAAGGCCCAGGCAACATGCGTTCCCATGCCCAGCGCGCGCGCCCGGCGATAGGTGCGCACCCACCACAGCAGGATCGAGGCTGTCAGGAAGAAACCGGCCATGATCCACCAGCCGCCTTCATTGAGCGGGACAAAGGGCGAGAAGCCGTATTCCGGTCCCGGAGGATCGAGCGAGAGCCAGAAGAACTGGCGGAGGAATTCGGTCGGGCTCCAATTGACGGAGGCAGCCATGTTCAGACCGATGATCTCGATAGCAATGAACCCGCATACCAGCGAGGCGATGCCCAGCCAGCCCAGATAAATTGGGCCGATCTGTGCCTGGCCGAACTTGCCCATCCAGTAGCTGAAACCGGTGTCCTGCGTGCGCTCGCTGCGCTCCACACCCGACAGGGGAATGCCCATCTCCGGCGCGTGCTCCAGCTGAACCTGGGTGAAAATGTTCTGATATCTATTTAGCATCGCTCATCCCCCTCACGACCAGATCGGCATGTTGCGCCACCATTCCCACCATTCCGGCCAACCGCCTTCGAACAACGGACCAGCGATGATAATGCACACCGCGCTCCAGAAACCGGCATTCAGCGCCAGAAACAGGCCCAGCCGGTGGATGCCGATGGTGCCGACCGAGTAGCCGATGAAGTCGCGGAAGAAGGTGTCTTCATATTCCGGCGTCTTCACATTCTCGCCCTTGGCCGGATTGACCGCCGACAGGATCAGGGCGCCGTGCAGCGCCAGCGCCAGCGTGGTGGTGAAGAAGAACGTCACCGCGATCATATGCGCCGGATTGTAGTGAAAGTTCACATAGGCGTATCCGACATTGGACACCCAATCGAGGTGGCTGAAAATGCCGTAGGGGAAGCCGTGCCCCCATGCGCCCATCAGGAACGGGCGGAACACCACGAGTGTGACATAGGCGAAAATCGCCACACCAAAGGCAATCGGCACGTGATAGCCCATGCCCAGCTTGCGGCAGATTTCCACTTCGCGCAGCGCCCACGAAACGAAGGCGACAATCGCGCAGATGGTGATGACTTGCCAGAAGCCCCCCTCGGCCAATGGCGCAAAGCCGAGGCCATAGGACAGGTCAGGCGGATTGATTGATATGAGCCACGGGTTCCATGTCGGCCCGAGAGAGGCCGCATAGAAAATCAACGCCGTGCCCAGAATGGCCGCAATCGCGCCGACGACCCCGAAAAACCCGACGTAAAACGGCCCGATCCAGAAATCGAACAGGTCGCCGCCAATCAGGGTGCCACCCCTGACCCGGTATTTTCTCTCGAAACTCAACAGCGACATGGCATTTCCCCTGCGCGCTCATGCTTGCCGCCCATCGGGCGACGGTTGTCAGATTCAGAGCCGCATCCGGTTTGGGAGCGGTCCCCGGTTTCGGGCCTGTTTTGCGCCAGACCCGTCGATTGATAACCCAGTGGGAGGCACGGCGCTTTCGCGCCGTGACCTCCAATAGGGCCATGATCAGGTGAGTCGTTCCGACTGCTCGATCATGGCGGTGTCGGTTCCGGCACCCGGTCCTTCGATCCAGTTGAAGCGGTCAGTGCTCAACAGGATGAAGTGGATCAGGAGCGCAAGGACGAACAGGAAGATCGCCAGTGCGACCAGTGTCCGACGCGGGTCGAAAATTAACCAAAGTCTCCACATAGTCTTTCTCCTATCCGAACAGCGGTGCGAGCGTGGCCTGTGCTACACGGATGCCATCATCCAGTGCCGCATAGCCGTTCACGCCGGGGAACCACGGGCGCCACATCCACACCAGAACGTGTGCGATGATCGCGATGATCGTGAAGCCGATGAAGCTTGACACGAAAATCTTGTGGAACTCCTTGGCTTCTTCCGGGGTCAGGTAAGCCCCCGGACCGAAGCGGTCGTTCTCCTCACTCATATTCCATCTCCATTATTGGCCCCTGCAAGCCGCCAGAGGCGCCCCCCACGGGTATTTCCCGGCCTGCCAACGTGGCGGTCCAGGTTGCGGATGCCGGGCACAGGCCCGGCAAATCTGTTGGGGCGAAAGCGCGACGCATCATGCGCTTTCCCCTTTGAGTAAAACTGCCGCCAGCCGGTCGGCAGAAACATGCGTCGCGCCCGCCAGACGGGCATCCCGTTCGGCTGCGTCGCGCAGGTTCTTGGCGGCGGAAATGCGCACCAGAACCGGCTGCGCTTCGACAATCGCATCGAATTTTTGCTTGGCGTCCTCGTCCCATTCCAGCGGAATATCGGGCCGCGCACCGGCCTTTGCGGGCGTCGCCTCGCCAGCATCCATCTGGGTGGACAGCGGCAGGATGTGGAACAGCGCATCGAACAGCGCATTGCACACTTCCTGCACGAGATATGTCGCACCGGAATACCCCATATAGGGCGTTCCGGTGTGACGGCGGATCGCGGCCCCGGGGAAGGAAGCGGGAATGAAAATTCCACGCGCGCCAGCCTCCGCCATATACATGCGTTCATTGTAACTGCCGAACACCACCATCGGCGGGTTCTCGAAAATCGCTGCGCGCACCGCTTCATTGTCGGGCTTCACCCCGGCGGTGCGGCTGAAGGAAAACGAGCAGGGCAGTCCCATATCGTTCTCGAGGAAATTGCGGATGCCGCGGGCGTATGTCTCGTTCGCGACGATCCCGAAATTCGCTGTGCCGAAGAAGTCCTGCGTGACCGAGCGCCACAGATCCCACAGCGGCTTGATCGTGGTGTGCTTCTCGCGGGTAATGAAGGGTTCCGGATCGAGGCCGGCCATCTCGCCCAGCTGGCGAAGGAATTTGGTGGTGGAATCGAGGCCAACGGGGGCCTGCAGATAGGGCCGCTCCAGCTTCTCGCACAGGTTCCGGCCGAACTCGCGGTACATGCAGATATTGACTGAGGCATCGGCCAGCTTGCGGATATCGGCCAGATGGCTGCCCAGTGGGAACACCATGTTCACCTCGGCGCCGATCCCTTCGATAAGGCGGCGGATTTCGGCCACATCGGAGGGCATGTTGAACATGCCGTAGGATGGCCCGATGATGTTGACTCTGGGCTTTTCGCCCTCGGCCAGCTTGCGCGGTGCGGGCATTTTCTTTGGGCCAAACTCGGTCCACAACCACGTCAGCGCGCGGTCTTCGGATTCCCACTGGTCCTCGTCGATCGTGCGCGGAAGGAAGCGCTTGATATTGGTGCCTTCGGGCGTCACGCCGCCGCCGATCATCTCGGCGATGGAGCCGGTCACGACCACAGCGGGCAGATCGGGATCGAGCGATTGCCAGGCCCGGCGCATCGCGCCTTCGGTACCGGTCTTGCCCAGCTCTTCCTCGCCAAGGCCCGTCACGACAATCGGCAATTCGTGCGGCGGCAGGCCGTCTGTGTAATGCAGGACCGATGTCACAGGCAGGTTCTCGCACCCGACCGGACCATCAATGATCACTTGTAGACCTTTGATCGCCGTGAAGGCGTAGACGGCACCCCAATAGCCGCCCGCCCGATCATGATCGAGGATGAGGGTCATAAGGTGGACCCTCCCTTGAATTCCGTTCGTGCCGAGCTTGTCGAAGCACGCTGGGCTTGGCGCGCGCCCTTCGACAGGCTCAGGGCGAACGTGGCTGGTGGCGGGCAAGCTTTTCTCATGTGCCCACCGCCTCTGCTGCCTTTGCAGCCATGGCGTTTTGCGCAGCGTATTTCTTTTTGAACTTCGGGCGATCTGTCGGCGTTTCGGACCAGATGCCGCTGGCATAGCCTTCGCCGACGCCTTCAAAGAATTCGGTCATCCGGGCGAAGCGATCCTTGTTGCCCATTGCGGCATTGATTACCTGCGCCAGACTGCCTGCTCCGGCCGGACCCATCAGTGGGCGGGCGGAGATGAGATTGGTGAAGTAGAGCGCCGGGATGGCCTTGGCTTTGGCATGTTGCACCACCGGCGTGGTGCCGATGGACAGATCCGGGCCGAATTCCTCGACCGCGGCAATGTCTTCTTCCAGACTCGCGCGGTAATTGACGCGCACGCCTTTCGCCTCCAGCCATTCGCGGTCGGGATCGGACCATTTGGTCCGCGGGCAAGCGGTGCCCACATAAGGCACATCCGCGCCGCTTTCGATCAGCAGGCGCGCGACCAGCAATTCGGAGCCTTCATAGCCCGAAACGGTGATCCGGCCCTTGATCGGCTTGGCGGCGAGAGCGCCGTCAATCGCGGGGAGCATGGCGTTTTGCGCGTCGGCAATCTGGTCTGCGGAGGCTCCGGTGGCCTCGCCGATGGCTTTCAGCCAGGCGGCTGTCCCATCGCGGCCCACGGGTGCAGAGCCGACGACTTTGCGGCCCGCCGCTTCAAACTCGCGCACGCTGGCGGTGTAAAACGGGTGGATCGCGGCGATCACGGCACCGTCGAGCGCGGTGTAGAGCTCGCGCCATTCACGGGTGGGTACGACCGGGCCAGCAGCCAGACCGAGGGGGGCAAGCATATGCCCGATACCCACAGGGTCCGCCGGGAACATCTCGCCCAGCAGTGTAACAGATGGCTTGTCCGCACGTTCTTTCGGCGCGGCCACAGGACCCTGCTCGGCTTCCTCGCGGGCATATTTCAACATGGCACCGGCAAGAACGTCCTTCGCCTCTGCATGGGTTGGCACGCCGAAACCCGGCACGTCGATGCCGACCACACGCACGCCGTTAATCGCGTCGGGAAGCAAGCGCAGCGGCACGCCGCTGGCCGTTGGCACGCACAGATTGGTGACAACGATTGTGTCGTATTTCTCAGGATCGGCCATCTGCTCGACGGCTTCCTTGATGTCTTCGAACAGCTTGCCGGTCACCAGCGTCTCGCTGCTGAAAGGCACGTAGCCGACGCTGCGCCGCGCACCGTAGAAATGCGAGGTGAAGGTCAGTCCGTAAACGCAGCAGGCCGAGCCCGACAGGATCGTGGCTGTGCGCCGCATCCGCAGGCCGACGCGCAGGCTTCCGAACGCCGGGCACATGCTCTGCGGCTGATCGTGCGGGCCGAGGGGGTAGTCTTTCTCGTACTGGTCGAGAATTTCGGATTGGCCTGCCTTCTTCGCTGCCTCGCGCATGGTATCCGCGCCGCCATGGCAGCCGCTGCCCTCGGCGGGAGCAGCAGAAGCGAGATCGATCCGGTCCGGGGATCGGTTCGATTGGCGCGAGGCAGGAGGGGCAAAGGCGTCAGTCACGCATCAGACCTCGTCGTAAATCACTTCGAGGGATGGCTTCTCTTCATAAGTGCCGCCGCGCATATCGGCCTGGGTGGCCGGGATCAGCTCGACATTTCCACCCGTATCTTCGGGCGAGAACAGGTCGAGAAGGCCATCCTGGTCGAGGGGAGAGGGTTGGCGCGGCGGTGCCTCGGCGACGTTCTTCGCAAGCTCTTCGAAAAGCCCGCTCCATTCGCCGCCAGGCTTTCCGATAATCTGGTAATTGGCGCTCTTGCGGCGGATATCTTCATCCGCAGGGATCGCGGTGAGCACGGGGATGTCGACCGCCTCGGCAAAAGCCTGCGCCTCGCCCGTCCCGTCATCCTTGTTCACGATCATGCCGGCCACGCCGACATTGCCACCCATCTTGCGGAAATATTCAACCGCGTGGCAGACATTGTTGGCGACATAGAGCGATTGCAGATCGTTCGATCCGACAACGATGACTTTCTGGCACATGTCGCGCGCAATCGGCAGGCCGAAGCCGCCGCACACCACATCGCCGAGAAAATCGAGCAGGACATAGTCGAAGCCCCATTCGTGGAAGCCCAGCTTCTCCAGCAATTCGAACCCGTGAATGATGCCGCGCCCGCCGCAGCCGCGCCCGACTTCGGGGCCGCCCAGCTCCATCGCGAAGACACCGTCGCGCTGGAAGCAGACGTCTTCTATGGTGACTTCCTCACCGGCCAGCTTCTTCTTCGATGAGGTCTCGATGATGGTCGGGCAGCTCTTGCCACCGAACAGCAGGCTGGTCGTGTCGCTCTTCGGATCGCAACCGATCAGCAGAACCCGCTTGCCCTGCTGAGCCATCATGTAGCTGAGATTCGAGAGCGCAAAGCTCTTGCCGCTCCCGCCTTTCCCGTAAATCGCGATCACCTGCGTTTCGGATTTCACCTCGCCGGTGTGGACCGGATCAGGCTCCTGCGCGGCTTCGGCTCGCAATGTGTCGATATCAAGCACGCTCATGCAGTTTCTCTCCAGTCGAGCACCATTTTCAGGCAATCGGTGTCTTCAAAGGCGGCGGGGTAAGCCGTTGCGGCATTCGCAGCCGGCTCGACATTCGTGATCAGGCCCGACAGATCGAGCGCGCCGGTGGCGATCAGGGCATCGGTCGAGGCGATATCTTCCGGCTGCCATTCCGCAGCGACGCGCAGGCGCGCCTCGCGCTGGAAGGCGGGCGGGAAGGCAAAGCTGATCGGCTGGTTGTAGAATCCGGCGAGAACGAGCTCCCCGCCTTTGGCGAGCCGGGCGATAAAATCACCGATGGAGGACGCATCGCCGCTGACGTCATAGACAGTGGCGTAGTCGTGCCGGTCATCATCATCCGGGTGGATGACGCTGTAACCCTGAGCACCCTCTTGGCGACAGGTGTTGGTGTCCCACACCACAGGCGGTTTTGCGCCCGCAGCCATGGTCAGGCGGGCGAGCAATCGGCCCAGCACCCCGTGACCGATGATCAGTTCGGGCGGCTCACCATGGGCAACGGCGTGCAATGCCGTGGCGGCGAGCGCATAGAGGATGCCGTCTTTGCCCAGCGTTTCTGAAATCGGCAGCGCCCGCGCCGAGGGGATGATGACCGTGCTGGCCGATCCGCCGAACAATCCGCGTGCGTCGCGGTAGCAATTGGCACCGGGGACAAAGACCCACTCACCGATCCGGTCGCCGACTTCCGCCCCGGCCTCCACGACTCGGCCGACCGACTCGTATCCGGGGACCAGCGGATATCCCATTCCGGGGAAGCTTGGCATTTGCCCTGTCCAGAGGAGTTTCTCCGTGCCCGTACTGATGCCGCTCCATTGGATATCCACGCGAAGATCGCCGGATTCCATGGGTTTGAGCGCGGTTTCCCGCATCGCCAAACGTCCCGGTGCGTCAAGTATGATGGCAGAAGTTTGCAGCATTCCCCTCCGGCGATTCCGCTACTGATGGCAGGGAATCCGACAGGAGGTAAACTACCTTAACAATACGAATTGTCAACTAAACTGGACACTCGGATTATCATGCAACGCGTCATGCGGTCTGTCACTTGGTTGCGACGAGTGCTTTGGCTATCATCGGCAGCGGGGTTTTCAGCTCCTTAATGGCGGAAAAGCCCGCCTTTTCAGCCATCCGCATATTCTCCGCCATGGTCCGCGGCCGGCCCGATCCCATGGTCCACAGATACATGCCGAAATAGGCCTCCCCCATGCCTTCAGCCCCGCGCGTCCCGGCCATCGGCTCGACAATCAAAAGCCGGCCGCCTGCGGGCAGTGCCTGCTGACACGCGTGCAGCAGCGCCTGTGCCGGTTCATCGTCATGATCGTGCACAATCCGGATCAAGGTGATGAGGTCGAAACCGGCGGGCAACGGATCAGTCCGGAAGCTGCCGGGATGGATGCTGACGCGCCCCGCCAGAGCTGTTCCGGCCATACGCGCCTGCGCGAGGGGGACCACATCGGGCAGATCGAAAATGCCGAGCTCCAGATCCGGCGTGGCGGTGCCGACTGCCTCCGCGAATGCACCCGAACCGCCGCCGATATCGAGCATGCGCTGATGCGTATCGAACGGATATTGCCCGATAATCTGCTGCCAGACCATTGGCTGCGTTGCCCGCATTAGCTCCGAATACGGGGCTGCTCCTTGCTCGATACCCGCACCTTTCGACGCATAGGTCCAAAAGGCGGAAAGCTCGCTGCCGTTTCCGCCCGGCTGGGTCATCAGGGCCAACGGGTCGGCCAGATCGCGATAGAGCAAAGCGTGGTGGCGGATCATCGCCATCGCGCCTTCATTGGCCGACAATGCCGCGCCCGTTTCGCCTAGTGTCCACAGGCCCTTTTGCGGCGACTCGGACAGCTTCAGGGCAGCCGCCGCCTTGAGGATTCGCTCGCTTGCTGCGGGTGGCATTTCGAGAAATGTGGTCACTTCGGCAAGGGTGCGCGGGGTTTCACCGAGAAAGCCAATCAGGCCGGACTGCACGAAAATATAGGTGATCTGGGTGTAGACGAAGCCGGCAATCAGATCGAATTGCCCCGCCGCCTTGGCCCGCGCGACACTGCGGAAAACCGGTATTTTTGCAGCCCATGCCTGAAAGCGCGCACTTCCCAATATCCGGTTGCGCCGGAGCGCCCAGCGGGTGCGCCAAGACAGTGTCTGCGAAGAAAGGTCTACCAATATTGACATAAACGTATGTCCATTTGAGTGGACTTGCGATACGCATGCGTCAAACAAAAGCGATCAACTCAAGCGATCGCAGACAAGGGAGGATGCGTGGCGGCAGCGCCTACAGTCATCATCGGAGCGGGCATTGGCGGGCTGACCAGTGCGGCCATTCTGTCTGCGCGCGGCGTGCCTGTGACAGTGCTGGAAAAGGAAGCGCAGCCCGGCGGGAAGGTCCGCCAATTAGAGGTCGAAGGCGTGCCGATCGATGCCGGGCCGACCGTCTTCACCATGCGCCCGGTGATCGAGAATATCTTCGAAGAGGCTGGCGCTTCGCTCGACGAGCATCTGACCCTGACCAGAGCCGACCGGCTCGCGCGCCATGCGTGGGACGATACCGGCCATCTGGACCTGTTCGCCGATCCCGAACGCAGCGCGGAGGCCGTGGGCGAGTTTGCCGGAGCGAAGGCCGCGGCAGGCTTCCGCAGTTTCTCCGCCGAGGCCGCGCGGATTTTCGGCATTCTCGACAAGCCCTTCCTGCGCTCGTCGAAGCCCTATCCGCCCAATCTGATGTGGCGCATCGGGCTGCACCGGGTGGGCGCGCTGCTGGCGATCCGCCCGTATGAGAGCCTGTGGAAGGTGCTGGGCGAGCATTTCGATGATCCTCGCCTGCGTCAGCTGTTCGGGCGATACACCACCTATTGCGGTTCCTCTCCCTTCCACACGCCCGCCACGCTGATGCTGATTGCCCATGTCGAGCAGCAAGGGGTCTGGGCCATCGAGGGCGGCATGACCGCGCTGGCCAATGCGCTGGAGGCGGTCGCCCGCCAGAACGGCGTGTGGTTTCGCTATGGCGCGCAGGTCACGGGCATTCACACAAGCCGCAAAGGCGTAAGCGGTGTCACGCTGGAAAGCGGCGAGCATATCCCAACCCGCTCGGTGATCTGCAATGCCGATCCGTCCGCTCTGGGTGCAGGCGTGTTCGGGGAGGACCTCAGACGGGCCGCAAAACCGATGGCCGAAAAGGACCGGTCGCTCTCGGCAATGGTCTGGCTGGCCAAAGCCAAGCCGCAAGGCCTGCCGCTGACACATCACAACGTCTTCTTTTCGCCCGATTACGCCCGCGAATTTGCGCAGATCGAAGCGGGTCAGGTGCCCACCGATCCCACCGCCTATGTCTGTGCGCTGGACCATGGCGAGGACAGCCCAAGCGACAGCGCAAGCGGCACCGCGCAGCGTTTCCAGATCATCGTCAACGCACCGGCCAATGGCGACATTCACGATTACACCGCCGGGGAGAAAGACCAATGCACGTCGAACATGATGGCGCGGCTGAGAGCCTGCGGACTGGACCTGGACCCGGCAGGCATGGATACGCCGATGCAGCACAGGCTCGTCACGCCGAGCGATTTCTCGAAACTCTTCCCGGCGACCGGCGGGGCGCTTTATGGCAGGGCTTCGCACGGATGGGCGGCCTCCTTCCTCAGGCCCGGCTGCCGGACGAAGATCCGTGGGCTTTATTGCGCGGGCGGGGCGACCCATCCTGGCGCGGGCGTCCCGATGGCCGCCTTGTCAGGGACACTGGCAAGCGAAGCCGTGCTGTCCGACCGTATTTCGACGCGGTGGTACCACCGGGGGGATATCGCTGGTGGTATGTCGACGCCATCAGCGCAGACGGCCGCTACGGGCTGACGATAATCGGCTTCATCGGCAGCGTTTTTTCGCCCTATTACAAGAAATCGGGCCGGGATATTCCTCTCGATCACAGCTGCCTCAATATCGCGCTCTACGGCAAAACCGGCGCGCGCTGGGTGATGACCGAACGCGGCGCGGCGGACACATCGCAGGCGCGCGACCACCTACAAATCGGGCCGAGCGCTATGCGGTGGCAGGACGACAAGCTCATCATCGACATAGAAGAGCGCGATATCCGGCTGGGCATCCCATGGCGGCGGCGCGTGAAGGGGCGGATCGTCCTGACGCCGGAAGTGCTGAACGCGCGCTCCTTCAAACTCGATGCTGCGGGCAAGCACAATTGGCACACGATTGCGCCCCGCGCGCGGATCGATGTGGCGATGGACCGGCCCGACATAAGCTGGTCCGGCAGCGCCTATCTGGATGGCAATCATGGCAGCGAACCGATCGAGGATGGCTTTCGCGACTGGCACTGGTCGCGCGCCCATGCCGGGGACGATGTGGCGGTGATCTACGAGGGCACCCGCCGCGATGGCAGCCATTTCGCCAGCGCGCTGCGGTTTGACCAGCACGGTACGCCGCATGAGGAGGAACTGCCGCTGGTCGCCCCGCTGCCGCCGACATTATGGGCGATGAAGCGCCAGACACGCGCCGACCGGGGCCATGCTTCGGTGCTCAGGACGTGGGAGGATTCGCCCTTTTACGCCCGTTCTGCGCTGTCGATGCGGATCTTCGGAAAGCCGGTGACGGCGGTGCAGGAGAGCATTTCCCTCAATCGCCTGATCCATCCGGTGGTGCAGTTCATGCTGCCATACAAGATGCCGCGAGAGGTCTAGGGTCAGTCGGCCGCGTCCTGCTGCTCGGCGGCCTTCTCCGCTGCGGCCTTTTCCTTGTCTTTGGCAATCTCGCGGTTGACCGACCACAATTGGTAGAAGCCGAAGCCGAGCGCGACCGCACCGGAAAAGACGATCTCGATCCAGCCGAAATTGTCTGCGAAGCTGGTTTCCATTGTCCGTCCCCCCTCAGCCTTTGGCGGCGTCTGCAAACGCGGTGATCATCTGCGCAGTCTGCTCCGGCTGCTCCTCATGCGCAAGGTGCCCGAGACCGGGCATCTCCTGATACTCGCATTGCGGAATCAAATCCGCAGCCTGCTGGACGGCGGAGCGCGGGATGGCTGTGTCGCCCGTCGCATGGATCAGCAGCACGGGCGCTTTCAGGGCGTGGAGCCGGTCGCGCAATGGCTCCAGCCGCCAGCTTGCCATCATCCGGATAGCCCCGTCGCAATGGCCGGATCGGGTGAGCAACAACCGGTATTGCCGGTTGCCCGCCCGGTCGATCGTCGATCCGGTTGCCTTGTGCAGGAACCGCTCGGGTTCTCCCGGAGCGTGGGCCATGCGGGCAAAGATGATCGACACCAGCGGGTTGGTGAACAGGATTTTGGCAAGCTGCGGGAACAGTTTTGCGGCGAGGCCCGGAAACGGCAGCAGCGCGGGATTGAGGCCCACCAGCGGCGCATGCCAGCCGCGCGCCAGTAGCAATTCCGCACCGATAGCTGCCCCTGCGGAATGGCCGACAATCAGGTCCGGCTCCACTTCCAGCACATCCAGCAGCACGCCGATGGACGCCGCCATCTGCGGCAATGTCACGCGTCGCCGGTGGCTGGGGCGGGTGAAGCCATGCCCAGGCAAATCCATCGCAATCACGCGGTATTTCTTGGCCAGCAGCGGCATCAGATCGCGCCAGCTATGTGTCGCCGCGCCGGTCCCGTGGAGCAGGAGGCAGACGGGTGCGTCCTCCCGATCCCCTTCCTCCGGGCCCATCATCTGGACGTGCCAGCGATAGCCCTCTGCCGCGACGAAGGAACTGGCGCTTCTGTTCGGCCAGTCTGCCCCGTCCCGTTCCCAATCGGGATAGCGGGCGCTCATGCCGACACGCTCTCGGCCACGCTTTCAATTGCCTCGACCATCGCCGCGCTGCCGGCATAGGGCAGCGCCAGATACTTGCCGCGCAGGGCCTCTGCCAGAGCGGCGGCTTCCTCTCGCGGGCGGGGCGAGATGTCGATCACCACCGCGTGATGCCCCGCAGCGGCGATGCCTTTGGCGGCATTTTCGGCCTCCGCCATGGCGCGGGCGCGGTCGGGCTCGCCGTCCAGAGTGACATTCGCTTTGCCGTCGGTCAGCAGGGCGATCATCGGAGTCTGGCCGCGCTTGCCCGACGCATCGGCCATCAGCCGCGCCTCCAGTAATCCGGCGGCAAGCGGCGTGCCCCCACCCCCTGGCAATCCCGACAAGGCGCGGCGGGCACGGGTGAGCGAGCGGGTGGGCGGGAGCAGAATTTCCGCTCCGCTATGCCGGAATGCGATCAGCGCGACTTGCGAGCGTTTGACATGGGCCTGAGCCAGCATCAGCTCGACCGCGCCCTTCGCTTCGGCCAGCCGGGCCATGGCCGAGGAGCCGGAGGCATCGACGGCGAAGATTGTCAGGCTTTCCTGCCGCTGTTCGAAATGGCGGATGCGCAAATCGGATTTTCGGATGTAGAGTGATTGCCCAGCTGTGTTGGAATCCCCTGCGTTTTCCCTACGGATCGCCTGCCACGGGGCGGCGGCGCGCAACGTGTCGATCAGGGCCAGCTTGCGCCCGTCGCCGGGAATGCCGGGTCGCGCGCCCAGCGGCCGCCCGCGCCTGGACGATGACTCGCGGTTGCCCGATTGGCCGCCAGAGCCGCCTTTGGGACGCGTAAGACCCTTGTCGATCCCGTCCAGAATATGGTCCGGGATAGAGGCCGCTGCGGCCGCGAGAAGCAGGTCTTCCAACGGCAAATCCTGCGATTGTTGCTCCTCCTCGCCCTGATCGATGGCGGTGTCCGGCGCGCCATCAGGCGGCGGCGGTTCGGGTGGTTCGGGCGGCTCCATCTCGGGCCGCTGCGTGGCGCGCGGGGCGAGCACCAGCCGGATCGCCGCCTCCAGCTCCGGCTCCCCCGCTTTCCCCAGCCCCCGCACACCTGCAATTCCACGGGCATAACTTTCGGCCATCAGGACGGGTCGGACCGAATGGATGCCCAGCGCCGCCGCTGTCAAAGCAAGCGCCTCGCGCTGACCCTTGAGCAGGGGGCGAGCGCGCTTTGCATTCTGCCATTCTTCCGCCCACTCGAAATCCAGCGTCCTGCACCGCGAGAAATCGCAATGAAAGGCTGCGCGCTCCAGCAAAGTGGCGAGCGGCGCTTCATCCGCATCCAGCCCGTCATCGAGCAGGATGACCGCACAATCGCCTCTATCGATGGACTGGGCGAGAAGCGCCGCGATGCCCCTGTCGGTTCGCTCGGCCATGGAGACAATCGCCACGCCGCCCCTTGCGCGTTCGATCAGGCCGGGACGATGCGCGGCCCGCCCGGTGGCCAAAGTCTGCGTCAGGTCCAGCCCGCCCAGCATCTGTTCGGCATCGGCGCTGACCGGCACCCGCACCACCGGCATGCGCGGCTCCAGCGCAGGGAGCATTTGAGCCAGCAAGCGATCCCGCACCGGCCCCGCACCGCGCAGCACAATTCCGCCAAAGGCATGGGGCGACTGCGCGAAGGCCTGCGCTGCCAGCAGGCTGTCCGCAATCGAACGGTCTTCACTCAACCGAACATCTCGGCCAGCGCCATTTCGATCCGCACGGTGGAGCCCGTTTCATCCAGCACATCGCGCCGCAAGCGGTGCCGCAAGGCCAGCGGAGCGATGGATTTCAGATGGTCCACCGTGACAGAGGGCGCGCCTTCCAGCGCCGCCAGTGCCCGCGCCCCGCGCATCAGGGTCAGTTCCCCGCGCAGACCGTCGGCCCCCACCGCCTGCGATAATTCCGCCGCGCTTTTGAGAATCTTTGCAGGCACCTTCACCTTGGGCAAAGCCTTCTTCGCCCGGTCGATCTGGCGCAGCACCTTGGCATCGTCGGCCTTCCACTTGGCCGCGAATTTCTTCGGTCCCCGCTCCTGCGCATCGCAGCGGCGCATGATCTCCACCCGTTCGGCAATCGTGTCCGGCGTGCGCACTTCGACCGACAGGCCGAAGCGGTCGAGCAATTGCGGGCGCAGCTCGCCTTCTTCCGGGTTACCGCTGCCGATCAAGACAAAGCGCGCCTTGTGCCGCACGCTCAGCCCGTCGCGCTCGACCAGATTTTCACCCGACGCGGCGACATCCAGCAGCAGATCGACCACGTGATCCTCCAGCAGGTTGATCTCGTCGATATACAGGAAGCCGCGATGGGCCTTGGCCAGCAGGCCGGGTTCGAAATGCTTCTCGCCTGCCGACAGCGCTTTCTCCAGATCAAGCGTGCCCAGCACGCGGTCTTCGGTTGATCCCAGCGGCAGATCGACGAACGGCACCGGCACTTTGCGCACCCGTTTGCTGGAGCAGCAATCGGGGCACGATCCGCGATCTTCCGGCGCGCAATTGTAGCGGCACCCCTCCACCGCCGTGATCGGCGGCAGGGTGGCGGCGAGCGCACGGGCAGCGGTCGATTTGCCAGTGCCCCTGTCGCCGAAGATCATCACACCGCCAATCCGGGCATCGGTGGCGGCGATGAGCAGCGCCTGTTTCATTTCTTGCTGGCCGACTATGGCGCTGAACGGAAAGACGGACATGGGCTGGCGTTGTATCATTCGCGCGGGGGCGGTCAATCGCTGCGCTTGCTCTGGCCCGCCCGCTCTTCCCCACATGCCTTATCCGCGCCTTTGACGGGAACGCGCCTGCTGATACCGGTGGGATGTGAGCACAGCCGCATCCTCCAGTGCGCCCAAACGGGTTATCGTATTCGGCGCGAGCGGGACGATCGGACGCGCGACGGTAAAAGCCATGGTGGAGGCCGGTCACGATGTGGTGGGCGTTGTCCGCCCGCAATCATCCGGCTCTGACAGACCGGGCGAGTGGGATGGAGCAGACATGCGGACAGCAAGCATTGTCGGCACACAATGCGGCGCAGCGGAGGCTTTGCGCGGCGAGCATTTCGATGTCGCCGTCTCCTGTCTCGCCTCGCGCACTGGCCTGCCGGACGATGCTTGGCTGGTGGATTATCAGGCCAATGTTCAGATACTTGAGGCGGCGAAGGAAGCGGGCATCCCCCACATGATCCTGCTCTCGGCCATCTGCGTCCAGAAGCCCCGCCTCGCCTTTCAGCACGCAAAGCTGGCATTCGAGAAGGCACTCAAAGAATCCGGCCTGACCTATTCGATTGTCCGCCCGACGGCCTTTTTCAAATCCTTGTCCGGCCAGATAGGCCGCGTGCAGCGCGGCAAGCCGTTTCTGGTGTTCGGCGACGGCAAGCTTACCTCCTGCAAGCCGATCAGCGACCGCAATCTGGGCCGGTACCTGTCGGAATGCATTACCGACCCGGCACGCCATAATGCCATCCTGCCCATCGGCGGCCCGGGTCCGGCCATCACGCCGCTGGATCAGGCGGAAGCGCTGTTCGGCCTAATGGGAGAAGAGCCGCGCATCCGCCGCGTGCCGGTGGCCCTGCTCGATGCCATCATTGCCGTGCTCGGCCTGCTGGGAAAGGTTTCGCGCAAGGCCGCAGACAAAGCCGAGCTGGCGCGGATCGGGCGGTATTACGCCACCGAATCCATGCTGGTCCTCGATCCGCAAACCGGCGCATATTCAGCTCACGCCACCCCCTCCACCGGCAGCGATACCCTGCCCGGCCATTACGCTGACATTATCGCGGGACGGGGCAGCGTGGACCTCGGCGAACACGCGGTGTTCGAGCGAGGCTAGCGCCGCCTTCAACGCACACGCGAGGGGGCCACCAGAACCGCATTAGCGAGCAACAGGTCCAGCCCGTCGAGATAGGCGCGCGTGGCGGGATCGTGGGCGAAGCCGATGCTCAGCCCTCCGCCCGTGGGCTGCGCGATCATATAGGGTTTGAAGGCCAGCTGGCGGCGGTTTTCGTCCCACACATGGCCGCTCGCGATCAGCGCGTCGGCTGCGGCAAAGCGCATGACATTGATGCCTTTGGACCGGTCCAGCGGGGTGAAGATCTGCGAGCCGCTGGCCAGCACCACCGCGCCATTATCGTACCCAGCCGAGAGGAAATGGCTGCGATCCGCCACCGTATTGAGCAGCGCGCCGGGCAGCGTGTCGGGCAAGGCCTTCTCGTTCCGGATCGCTTCGCGGTATTGCGCATCGCTGGTGATTTCCTCCGCCTCAGCAAGCCCGCTCTGCTTCTCCGTTTCCTCGTCCGCGCCTGACACTTCGCGGCCCAGAGCGGCTTCACGCTGCACCGACAGCAGCGGCGCATCGCCGCCGGCAAAGGCACCGACGCTGTTGCCGATGGCCACCAGCACGCCGCCCCGCGCGACAAACTCACGGATGGTCCTCATCCCGCCAGCACCCATGACCGAAGCCGGACTGCCATCGGGGACCAGCAGAACATCATATCCGGCCAGAGAGGCACGGGCGAAACGGTGGGTGCGGATCGGCACCACGGGCAGGCCCAGCCGCTGCTCCAGCACATAGCGCGATGCGCCTGCACTCAGCTGCGAGATGCCTTCGTCCCACGCAATCGCCACTCTGGGCAGAGTCAGCCGGACAAAGGACTCGCTGCCCAGATTCGGCCCATCCTCGACCCAGCTGGAATCCAGCGCCACGGTATGCGCCCCAATTGCGCGCGACAATTGGCTCAGGCGCGCGAGGGCCTCGGCATCATTGGCACCGGCGGGAAACAGCACCGTTCCGCGCGGAAAGACCCGCCCGTCCTTGGTAAAGCTCTTGTCCGTGACGCGCGCGTCCAGCCCTTCGCGCAGGGCACGGATGACCAGCCGGGCCTGTCCGCTATCGGTCCACGGCACGGCAACGGCAAAGCTGCCGCCGCCCTCTGCCACCGGCTCGATGGGCGCATCGGAGCTTAGCTTCGCGCCCGTCGCCGCGCCCCCGCACAGCGCCACATCCACGCCCGACATCAGCCCGACCGACCATGCGGTGACATCATACAGCTCGTGCGGCAGACCATCGTCGCGGCGGCGTTCCTGCTCGGACAGGAAATCGGCCGGAAGCGGGGTATCGCGGTCGAGCAGGCTGCGCACAAGCCGCGCAGCGGGCTGGGCCTGCGGAACGGCCAGATAGCCTGCGGGATAAGACCTGCCGCACGCATTTGCGGGGCCGGAGCGCCGCAGCACGGTGATGCCCTGCGCCGTCAGCCTGCGGCCCAGCGCCTCTGCATTCCAGCGCCGCTGGCCCAGATCGATGACATACTGGCCGCGCCCGGCTGCCCCGCCATTATTGGCCGCGCGGTATCCGGCAAAGCCGTTCAGGAACCGGGCGGCATTGTCCGCCACAGCCTCGGCGGTGGAGAAGCTGGCTATGAAATGGTTACGCACGCCGTCGCCATAGGTCAGCACGGTGCCATCGCGCCGCTGGAACACCAGCCCGCGCGCAGAGCCCTGCTCGTAAGTGCTGCCGATTGCCCCGTGATGCGTGTTCCACGTGTCGCCGTAACCGGGGTAGAACAGGTCATAGACCTCGCGGGTGAAATAGGGCTCGCCCATCCGGTCGAACCACGCGGCGTTGTTGCGCCCGATCACCTCGTAGGACCGGCGCTGGGCGGCGGTAATGTTGGGATTGAGCGGGCGCGCGGCAGGGCTGAAGAAATAGCTCTGGTCGCCGCCCATTTCGTGGACATCGACCACCACCACCGGATTCCACGCGCGGATGGCGGCCACTTTGCCCCGCGTTTCGGGCTGGCTCAATGTGAACCAGTCGCGGTTGAGATCGAACATGTAATGGTTCACGCGCCCGCTGGGCCATGGCTCGTCATGCTCCGCCGCCTGACGGTCGGCTGCGGGCTCGATCCCCACGGCGGTGCGGAAATGATTGACGAACCGCGCGCGGCCATCGGGGTTCTGCATCGGGTCGAGCACCACGATGCTTTCGCGCAGAATCCTCTCCACCCGGCTGTCCCCGCGCGCGGCGAGCAGGTGGTAGGCCATCATCAGCGCGGCATCGGTGGAGGAAATCTCGTTGCCATGCACGCCGTAGGTCAGCCACGTCACCGGCAGCGCCTGCCCGTTGGACGCGCGGCCCGCCGCGATCTGTGCCAAATCGGCCTGCACCGCATCGAGCCGCGCCATATTCTCGCGTGCGGTGAGGATAACGTAATGCAGCGGGCGGCCTTCCCAGCTGGTCGCATAGCGGACGATTTTCATGCGGTCCGGCGCGGCCTCTGCCAGCGCCCGCAGATAGGTCAGCGTCTCGGCGGGGGACGTGATGCGCTCGCCCGGCGCATGGCCGATTGTTTCGGTCAATGTGGGAATCGCGGGGTCGAAATCGGCGTCGAGATAAGACTGCGCCTGCGCCGGCTGCACCAGCCAGAGTGCCGCCGCCAGAAACGCGAATATCCGGCCCATCCAGTCACCCCGCATACGAACTTTCCCCATTCTCGAGATCCGGCGATCTCCTGCCTTCACTTAAAGCTCTCGCCTAAAGCCCTAGCCTAAAGCAATGTGGCCGACTGCACGCAAATGCAATCGGCCACACCGGTGCGATCCGAAGGGACGGCGGCGCGTTAGAACTTCGCGCCGATCTCCACGCCAATCAGACGGCGTGCCCCGGGGGATATGAACGATCCGCCGAACTCGATGGCCGGAATGGCTTCGTTGATATATTTCTCGTTGAAGAGGTTCTCGGCGAAGACGGTCACGCTGAACTGGCCGGTGTCGATCCCGGCGCGCAGATTGAACACACCGAAAGCATCGCGCTGGGCGACATCATAACGCGCATCGCCGACGAAGCCGGGCAAGGCCAAGGCCGAGATCGGCAGGAGACCGGAGAACAGCGTGGGCCGCGTCTGATCCTGCACCGTGTGGAACCATGTCGGGCCGGTCACGCGGTAATCGGCCCGCACCAGCAGATCGATGGAATTGCTCAGCGGCACGTCCATCTCGCTGCCGAAATTGATCGTGTAATCGGCGGTGTAGGGCGATTTGTTGCCGACCGTATAGGTCCGTGAACTGTTGGCCTTGATCTCGCTCTCGGTCACATTGAACGCGCCGAACAGACGCCAGCCATCGACGATTTCCGCCGTCATATTCAGCTCTGCGCCGTAGACCTCGACCTCGTCGATATTGGACACCACGCGCAGCAGGCCAAAGCTGCCGACGAAGAATTCGAAGAACTGCATGTCGTCGATTTCGGTGTAATATCCAGCCAGATCGAACGTCAGACGCCCGTCCCACACATTGCCCTTCACACCCACCTCGAACGCGCTCGACACTTCCTTGTCGTAATCGTCGCGGATGGTGACGTTTGCGCCGATGAACTGGTTGAAATTGGCATCGACAAGCGCCGCAGAACCCTGATTGTTAAAGCCGCCCGATTTGAAGCCGATGCCCCAGTTGGCATAGATGTTCACATCGGGTGTGGGGCGGTAGCTGAGCGTCACCTTGGGCTGCAGCTGCTTGTAGGTCGCGTCCTTGTCGGTCAGCGGGCCGAAGGCTTGCCCCGGATTGATCGGGCCGCCGGTGAAGGGATCGATCGCGCCGGTCGGGACCAGCGAGGATGTGGTCCGGTCTTCGATATCGTAGCGGAGCGCCAGTCCGGCCGAGAACTTCTCGCTCGGCTGATATTCCAGCGAAGCAAACGCGGCGTAGACATTGGTATCGAATCCGTCGGCCAGCAGGAGCGATGTGGGGTTGGAACTGCCCGGCGCGTTGAACAGCTCGCGGCTCACGCCTGCACCGGTATCCGCGCCCAGGCTCACGCCCACTTCGCGGTCGATATTGAGATAATACGCGCCGACCTGCCAGCTGAGAGGGCCGCCCGTATCCGACGCCAGCCGGATTTCCGCGCTGATGTCTTTCTGGTCGCGCGTTTGCAGCTGGGTCCCGTCGCAGGTCGTCGGGCTGTACGCGCCGAAGGTCGAGCCATTGGCCGGCGCGAAGATAAACGGCACCGGGATCTGTCCGATAAAGCCGGGCTGGTTGATCGGGAAACCGGTAAGGTTCGCGGTCGAGGCGAAACAGGAATTGACCGCCGCTGCGCCTGCCGGATCGACGGCGCTGATATAGCGCGCGAAATCAGCCGAGGTGCCGTCTGCCGTCAGCTCCTGCGAAATGTCGGAATAGAGCGCCCATGCGGTGAGGATGGCCGAATCGAATTGATGCTCGATCTTGGCCGAGACATCGAAGCTGTCCTGGCTGTTGGTCGGGCGAATATTGCCCTGATAGCCGAACTCGCGGGTGTTGATGTCCTCGTAAAAGGCCGGGTTCACGCCTGCGAAATTGGGCAGATGGAACGAGGCGTTGAAGTTGATCGACGCGCCGCGCAGCTGCGAATAGCGGGCCTTCACGTCCAGCTCGGTAGCGGGCGAGAGGTCCGCCACCACCCGGCCATCGACAGTCCACACTTCCTGATCGTCCACCACCTTGTCGTTCAGGAAGGTGTTGGTGAAGAAACCGTCCGTCGTGCGGTAATAACCGGACAGGACGAAACCCAGATTCTCGGCAATCGGCCCGGCAATATGCGCGGTGCCTTCGATGGTCTTCTCATTGGCGTAAGAGAGGTTGGCCGCGCCCTCGAAGAAGCTGCCGGGCTTGAGCGTTTGCAGCACGACAGCCCCCGCCGCGGCGTTGCGGCCATACAGCGCGCCTTGCGGGCCTTTCAGGATTTCCGCCTGCCGCAGCGTGCCCTGCACCTGATTGAGCTGCGCGGTGTTGGTTTTCAGAATGCCGTCGACCACCAGAGCGATGGAGCTTTCCGCGTCGCGCGCACCGTTGATGCCGCGAATATTGACCTGCGTGTCGCCAGCCTCTGCTGTCCCGGTGACAATGGTCACGCCGGGGGTGAGCTGGGCAAAGTCAGACGCATTGTCCGCGCCCGTCTTCTCCAGCGCATCCGCTGTCAGCACGGTAACCGAGGCGGGCGTATCCTGCAGCGTTTCCGACTGGCGGCGGGCGGTAACGATAATGACGCCATCATCGGCCCCGGCATCGGCCCCGGCATCCGCTTGCGCACCGGCACCGGTGGCTTCCTGCGCGGCGGCGGGGGCGGAGACGAGCGCTCCAACTGCGATTGAGGCGAGAAGGAAAGGCTTCGAAATCCGCATTGACTGCTCCCGTTGCTGTCCGGCCCTCGGTCCGGGCCACCCGCTGCGATAAATTCCTGCGGCGATGCGCCGCTCGCAAACCGGGCTTGATGAATGCGGCATGTATTGTATACAAAATGCACAGGTCAAGTTTTTTAGGGCCTGCGCCCATTCGGGCCAGAGAAAGCCGTCATCAGGGGGCCTTAGGGAGAGCAGCCGTGTCGAAAGCATCGGACAGAGCCTATTCGGTCATCAGAGACCTGATTCTCTCCGGCGAGCTGGCGGCGGGCGCTCCCCTGCGCGAGGAAGCGCTGGCAGAGAAATGCGGCGTATCCCGCACACCGATCCGCGAGGCCCTGAACCGTCTCGAAGCGGAATTGCTGATCCAGCGGACCGAATCGCAGCGCAGCTTCGTAGCCGAATGGTCGCTCGATGAAGTGGCCGACGCTTTCGAACTGCGTGCGGTCATCGAAGGCATTGCAGCGCGCCGGGCGGCAGAGCGGATGACGCCCGAAATCCTGCAGAAAATGCGCCGCTGCGACACAGCGATCAGCGAGGCTGTGGCCCGCGACACAGCCGATGTAGACGCCTATCTCGATGCCAATCGCGAGTTTCACGCGCTGATTGTCGAGGCCGCCGCGTCCCCCCGTCTGGCTGGCATTCTGGCAACTCTGGTCGAGCAGCCGATCGTCTGGCGTACCGCGCATCATTATGGGGCCGAGGAATTGCGCCGGTCCCACCGCGAGCACGGCGAATTGCTCGCGGCCTTTGCCCGGCGGGACGGATTGTGGGCGCAGGATATCATGGGCGCGCATATTCGCCGCGCGTTCCACGCCTATGCCGATGCGCATGGCGGCCTTTCCGCGATCGATACCGCTCCGGCCCGGAGAAGCTCGTAATGTCTGGAATGTATACAGTTGATGGTGTCAACTCCGTGAGCATAGGCGCCGTCGAGATGCTGGAAGTCAGCCCGCGCGACGGGTTGCAGAACGAGAAGCAGGCCATTTCTACCGCCGACAAGCTGGCTCTGATCGGCCACGCCATCGCCGCCGGATCGCGGCGGATCGAGGTGACCAGCTTCGTCAATCCGCGCGCCGTGCCGCAAATGGCCGATGCCGAGGATGTGTGCGCGGGGCTGCCGGACCGGAAAGATGTGACCTTTATCGGCCTCGTCATGAACCAGCGCGGAGCAGAGCGCGCGCTGGCCACCGGGCGGATCGACCAGTTGGGCGCAGTGTCCGTTGCGACCGATACCTTTGCAATGCGCAATCAGGGCCAGACCAGCGACGGGTCGGTCGAGGCTGCGAAGGAGATCATTGCCCTCGCCCGCCAGTCGGGCAAAACCGCGCAAGCCACCATCGCCGCCAGTTTCGGTTGCCCATTCGAGGGCGAAGTGGCCGGCGACCGCGTGATCGCCATGGCCACCGCCATCGCCGAAGCCGGGCCTGTCGAGATCGCGCTGGCCGACACGATCGGCGTGGGCAATCCCGCCCATGTCGCGCGCTTGGTCGAGCGGTTGCGCACAGAATTGCCGAACCTGCCGGTGCGGGTCCACTTCCACAACACGCGCGGCACCGGCCTCGCCAATGTCTGGGCGGCGGTGCAGGCAGGCGCGCGCACGGTCGATGCTTCATTGGGCGGCTTGGGCGGTTGCCCCTTTGCGCCGGGCGCAGCGGGCAATGTGGCGACCGAAGATGTGGCTTACATGCTGGAGCGGGCCGGAATTGCCACCGGGCTCGATCAGCCGAAACTTCACGCGGCCAATCGCTGGCTGGGGGAAATCATGGACAGACCGCTGTCCGCCATGGCGGCGAAGGCTGGCCCCTTCCCCGCTCAACAATCCGAACAAACACACGAAAAGGAAGCTGTTTGATGCGTTATCGCTTGGGCGTCGATGTTGGCGGGACTTTCACCGACCTGCTGCTGTTCGACAATGAAACCGGCGGGTTCTGGCGGCACAAAACCCCCAGCACCCCGCATGACAGCTCCGAAGGTATCCTGACCGGCGTGGCTGAGATCACTGGCACCGCCGGGATCGACGCGAGCGAGATCGGGTACTTTCTTCACGGCACGACCGTGGCGACCAATGCCGTGCTGGAAGGCAAGGGCGCGCGCGTGGGGCTGATCACGACCGAAGGCTATCGCCACATCCTGCAGATCGCGCGCAGTTTCGTGCCCGGCGGCCTTGCCGCTTGGATCATCTGGCCCAAGCCGCAGCCGCTTGCCGCGCTGGAAGATACGCTCGAAGTTGGCGGCCGCATGGACGCCGATGGCAAGGAAGTACGTGCCCTAGACGAAGACGGCGTGCGTGCAGCAATCGCTGCGCTGAAGGTCAAAGGCGTCGAGGCGCTGACCGTCAGCCTGATGAACGCCTATGTGAATGGTGAACACGAGAAGCGCATCGGCGCAATCGCCGAGGAACTGATGCCCGACATCCCCGTCTCGCTCAGCCATGAAGTGCTGCCCGAGATGCAGGAATACGAGCGCACGCTTTCCACCGTGGCCAACGCCGCGGTGCGCCCCGTTGTAGGCAAATATGTTTCGAAACTACGCACCGGCCTCGCCGATGCGGGGATGCAGGGCAATCTGTCGCTGCTGCGTTCCGATGGCGGACTGATGAGCGCGGAGAAGGCCGAAGAGCATCCCGTGAACATCCTCATGTCCGGCCCCGCCGGCGGCGTTACTGGTGCCCTTTGGGTCGCAAAGAATGCCGGTTTCGACAACATCCTGACACTGGACGTCGGCGGCACCTCTACAGACGTGGCTCTGATCGAAAATCTGGAGCCGCGCCGCGAACGCACGACCGAAGTCGGGCATCTGTCTGTTCGCGCCTCGGCGCTTGATGTGAAGACCGTAGGCGCAGGCGGCGGCTCGATCGCTTACGTCCCCGAACTCACCGGCGCGCTGCGGGTCGGCCCACAATCGGCGGGCGCGGTCCCCGGCCCTGTCGCCTATGGCAAGGGCGGCGAGGAACCGACCGTGACCGACGCCAATGTCGTGCTGGGCTATCTACCCGAAGACCTGCTGGGCGGATCGTTTAAGCTGGACCGGGCGGGCGCAGAGAAATCCGTCCAGAAAATCGCCGACGCGCTGGGCATTGGCCTGATGGAGGCCGCGCGCGGGATCATCGACATCGTCAACGAGAACATGTTTGGCGCACTGCGGATGATCTCGGTTCAGCAGGGCTACGACCCGCGCCATTTCGCGCTGATGGGCTTTGGCGGGGCAGGTCCGCTGCATGTCAATGCGGTCGCCCGTCTGATGGACAGCTGGCCGGCGATCTCGCCCGTATCCCCCGGCGTGCTGTGCGCTCTGGGCGATGCGACCACCCGCATGCGGACCGAAACCGCGCGCAGTTTCAGCCGCCTCGCCAGCGATACCAAGGTCGAGGAGCTGATCGCGGTGCTCGACGAAATGTCGGCCCAAACCCGCTCCGAATTGCTCGGCGACGGCGTGCCCGAAGGCGAGATCACCAGCCAATTCGAAGTCGATATCCGCTATGCCGGGCAAGCTTTCGAAGTGCCGCTGACGATCGACCCAGAGACGCTGCGGTCAGGCGGCATCGAGGCGATCCTCCAGCGCTTCGACGAGGAGCACAACCGCCTCTTCACGTTCAACATGGATACTCCGCACGAAATCGTGAATCTGCGCGCGGTGGCGCTGGGCGAGGCCCCGCAATTGCCTGCCGCCGAGCTGGAGAAAGGCGACGGCAATCCCGCCCACGCCAAGATCCGCGACCACACGCTGTGGATGGACGGCAAGGAACAGCAGGGCGCAATCTATGACCGCGCCAAGCTAAAACAGGGCGACACCATCCCCGGCCCCGCCATCATCACCGAAATGGATTCCACCACACTCGTTGAAACCGGATGCGTCGCCACCATCGATGCGGTCGGCAACATCCTCATCAATCCGGAGAGCAAATAATGCCTGCGCAGCTCATTCAGGAAAACACCACGCCGTTCGATACGGTAGAGATCGATCCGGTCACGCTGGACATCATCGAGAACGCCCTGCGCAATGCACGCATCGAGATGGACGCGACGCTGGTGCGCACCGCGATGTCGCCCGGCATTCGCGAGCAGGGTGATGCCTTCCCGCTGATTGCCGATCCTGCGGGTAAGATGATTGTCGGCCAGTTCGGCAGCTTTATCGACGGGTTCCTGCAAACCTTTGACGGCACGATCGAGGACGGGGACATGATCTTCCTGTCCGATCCGTATAGCTGCGGCGGAGCAATCAGCCACTCGAATGACTGGCTGGTGATGCTGCCCGTGTTCCACGAAGGCCGCCTGATCGCATACACCGCGATGTTCGGCCATATGAGCGACATTGGCGGGAAAGTCGTCGGCTCCATGCCGATCAAAGCGCATTCGATCTTCGAAGAAGGCGTGCGCATCCCTCCGGTGAAAATCTGGAAGAAGGGCGAATATAATGAAGACCTGATGAAACTGGTGATGCACCAGACGCGGAAAGCCGACTGGTGCCAGGCCGATCTCAACGCGCTGATCGCATCGTGCCGGGTTGCCTCCAAACGCATCGTGGAAATGGCCGACCGGTTCGGGCCGGATGTCTATTACTCGGCGACGCAAGCCCTGCTTGATCGCAATTACCGCGCGATGAAATCATTGCTCGCCATGGCCATTGCCGAGGAGCCGGTGAGCTTCGAGGATTACATCTGCGATGACGGAATGGGCTACGGCCCTTACAAGATCAAATGCACCATGTGGCGCGAAGGCGACCGGGTCATTCTGGACTTCGCCGGGACCGATCCGCAATCCGCCGCCTCGATCAATTTCTTCCTCAACGAGAACATGTTCAAGATGTTCTTCGGCATCTACATGATCATGGTGTTCGACCCGCAGATCCTGTTCAATGACGGGTTCTACGATCTGATCGATGTACGCATTCCGTCGGGCTCGCTGCTCAAGCCGGAATTTCCCGCCGCCCTGTCGGGCCGCACCCACGCGCTGGGCCGTATTTTCGATATTCTCGGCGGTCTGCTGGGCCAGAAAACGCCGGAGTTCCTCAATGCTGCAGGCTTCAGTTCCTCCCCCCATCTGTTCTATTCGGGCAATGACAATCGGGAAGGCAAATCGGGCGAGTGGTTCCAGCTGTTCCAGATCGGCTTTGGCGGGATACCCGGCCGCCCGCTGGGCGACGGGCCGGACGGGCACTCGCTGTGGCCCGGCTTCACCAATGTGCCCAACGAGTTTCTGGAGCGCTATTTCCCAATGCGGATCGAGCGTTACGAGACCGAGCCCGACAGCGGCGGCGCTGGTCTGCACCGCGGGGGCAACGGTATCCGCATGACCTATCGCTTCCTGGCGGATGGCCGCATTGCCATTCACGATGACCGCTGGTTCGTGCCGCCATGGGGCGTCAATGGCGGCCTGCCGGGCAAGCGCGCGAAAAAGATACTGGAGCGCGCCGACGGCACCACCGAAATTGTCGGCAACAAGGTGGAGGATGTGGAGGTCCGCGATGGCGACCAGCTGCACTTCATCACCTGGGGCGGCGGCGGATGGGGGGACCCGTTCGAGCGTGACCCGGCGCTGGTCGCGCTGGAAATCGAGCAAGGCCTGCTGACCGCCGAGGGCGCGCGCGAATATGGCGTGGTGATGCTGGACAATGGCACTGTGGACGAGGCAGCCACCACCGCCTTGCGCAGCGACATGAAAGCCCAGCGCGGCGAGCCCAAGCTGTTCGATTACGGCCCCGGCATCGAAGCCTTGCGCGAAGCTTGCGAGGAAGAGACCGGCCTGCCCGCGCCGATCCAGCCCGAATGGCACAGCGAGCCAATCGCGGAGGCCGCAGAATGAGCCAGACGAAAGAGGGCGCCAATACAGGCGCGCTGGCTGGCTTGCGGGTGGTGGAGCTCGGCCAGCTTCTCGCTGGCCCGTTCTGCGGGCAGCTGCTGGGCGATATGGGCGCGGAGATCATTAAGGTGGAGCCTCCCGGCAAGGGCGATCCTATGCGCGATTGGGGCCAGGGCGAGGAAAAGGTCCAGTGGGAAGTCATCGCCCGCAACAAGAAATCCGTCACCGCCAATCTGCGCGTGGCGGAGGGGCAGGAACTTGTCCGCAAACTGATCGGCACGGCGGATATTCTGATCGAGAATTTCAAGCCCGGCACGCTGGAGCGCTGGGGTCTTGGCCCCGATGTTCTGCTGGAGCAATATCCGCGTCTGATCATCGCCCGCATGTCCGGCTATGGGCAGGACGGACCCTATTCGGGCCGTGCGGGCTTTGGCGGAATTGGGGAGGCCATGGGCGGCTGGCGCTATGTCGTCGGAGATCCGGACCGCCCACCTGCCCGCATGGGTGTCTCCATCGGCGATACGCTGTGCGCCACCTATGGCTGCATGGGCGTGCTGGCCGCGCTGCATTCCCGCGAGAAGACGGGCAAGGGTCAGGTGGTCGATACCGCGCTGTACGAGGCTGTGTTGCAGGTCATGGAGGGGCTGGTCCCCGAATATGATCACAACGGCTTTATCCGCGAACGCTCCGGTTCCATCCTGCCCGGCATCGCGCCGTCGAATGTCTATTCGTGCAAGGACGGCCCGTTCATGATCGGGGCCAACAACGATGCAATCTTTGCGCGGCTCGCGGTCGCCATGGGGCAGCCGGAATTGGCCGAAAGCCCGAAATACGCCACCCATCTGGCGCGCGGCGAAAACCAGACCGAGCTCGACAATCTGGTCAATGCATGGACCGCGACCAAGACCGTGGACGAAGTCGATGCCCTGATGATCGAGCACTCGATCCCCGCAGGCCGGGTCTACCGCGCGCCCGACATGCTGGAGGACCCACATTTCAAGGCGCGCGAGGCGATCATCGAAGTCGAGACCGAGACGCGCGGGCCACTGAAAATGCAGAACGCCTTCCCCAAATTCAGCCGCACGCCCTCCTCTGTCCGCCGCCCCGCTCCAGCGACGCCTGGGCAGGACAATGCCGAAATCTATGGCGCGCTGAATGGCTGGGAAGAGAGCGATTTCCTACGGATGGCAGCGGCAGGCGTACTCTGATGACGGCGGACCCTGCCGAGCCAGTCGCGCATGCTGACGCCTTCGCCGGGCATTTGCAGCCGGGCGAGCGGCCCGCATTGCTGCTGGTCGATATGGTGGAGGCCTATCTGCAGGAGACTTCGCCGCTTTATCTGGAAACCGCGCAAGCGGCGCTGGATCAGGCGGCCCGATTGCTTGCGCGCGCGCGGCAGAATTGCACACCCGTTGTGTTCACCAATGTCGCATACAAGGCGGACGGTTCGGATGGCGGGCATTTCTTCCGCAAAGTGCCCGCACTCTCGGCCTTTGTCGAAGGCTCCCCGCTGGGCGCATTCCCGCAAGCGCTCACCCCGCAAGACGGTGAGCCGGTCTTTACCAAGCAATACCCGTCCGCCTTTTTCGGCACCGCGCTGGATAGGCAATTGTATGATCTGCGTGTCGATACGGTGATTGTGGCGGGCTATTCCACCTCGGGCTGTGTGCGGGCGAGCGCGCTCGACGCGCTGCAATACGGTTTCATCCCGATCATTGCCGAAGACGCCTGCGCCGACCGGGACAGCGCGACGCACGATGCCAACCTGTCCGACCTCGGCAAGAAATACGCCGAAATACAGAGCGTCGACACGATACTCGATTGGCTGCGCCAGCCCGGCCCCTAGCCTTCCCCGCCCTTTGGCTCGGCCAGAATCGCGGCCAGCCGCGATTGCAGCTGCCCCTCCCAATCGCTGCGCCGTCGGTTGATTTCGGCAATATAGGTCTCGTTCTCCATCGTCGGCAGAGCGGGGTCGTAATGCTGCGCCGCTTCCAGCATGACCTCCCGGTCCATTGCGTTGAAGCTGCCGACAACCCGCTCCGCCTGATCGCGGCTATAGCCCATTGCCTCGATCGCTGATCGGCCCATCCGCAGCGAGCTGTCATAGGTTTCGCGAATGATGTCACGGCACCCGGCGTAATAGAGGTCATACACATGCTCGCGGTCGACCGCGCGCGCCACGATGTGGACATGCGGATAATGCTTGGTGATGTGGCGCACCAGCTGGGTGGTCTGGTCCTTCTGGTCAATTGCGATGACGAACAGCTTGGCCTCCCCAATGCCCGCTGCCTCCAGCATATCGGGCCGGGTGGCATCCCCGAAATAGGCATGGGTGTTGAATCTTTTCAGCATTTCCAGCTGTTTCGAGCTAAAATCGATCACGGTCGGCGACCAGCCCGACGCGCGCAGGATCCGGCTGACAATCCCGCCGACCCGGCCATGGCCTGCGATGATGACTTCGCAGCGTTCCTCGATCGTATCCATCGCCCGCGCCTCGGCCCGCAGCAGGCGCGGCGCGATGACTTTGTCATAGAGGATAAACAGCAGCGGCGTGAGCAGCATGGACAGCGCCACGATCAGCAGCAGACGGTCCGCCAGCTCGACCGGCAGGACCGCGCTCGACACGGTGAGCGAGAGCAGCACGAAGCCGAACTCCCCGGCCTGCGCCAGCCCCAGACTGAACAGCCAGCGATCCGAACCCGTGATCTTGAAGGTGACCGCCAGCAGGTAGAGCACCGCCGCCTTCGCCGCCATCAGGCCCAGCGTAAGGCCGATGATCGCCAGCGGGCCGTCCATCAGCAGACCGAAATTGATGCCTGCCCCCACGGTCATGAAAAACAGGCCCAGCAGCAGGCCTTTGAATGGCGCGATATCGGCTTCCAGCTCGTGTCGGTATTCGCTGGTAGCCAGCACCACTCCAGCAAGGAAAGTGCCGAGCGCGGGCGACAGGCCGGCCAGCGACATCAGCAGCGCAATCCCGATCACGAACATCAGCGCGGCGGCGACGAACAGCTCGCGCAAATTGGCCGCAGACACGAACCGGAACACCGGCCCCGTCAGATAATAACCGATGGCAATCACCGCGCCGATTGCGCCCAATGTCACAAGCGCCGCTCCCCAAGCAGGGAGGTGCTCGACCAGACTGAACGATCCGCCCGAATGGTCTCCTTCAGCCCCGTGCCCCATCGCGCCCGCCAGTTCGGGCAGAGCTAGCAGCGGGATCAGCGCCAGCATCGGAATAACGGCAATGTCCTGAAACAGCAGGACCGAGAAACTCGATTGCCCGCCATCGCTTTTCATCAGGCCCTTCTCGCCCAAAGTCTGCAGCACAATCGCGGTGGAGGAGAGCGCCAGCACCAGCCCGATGGCCAGCGCCACGGACCACACCTCGCCCAGCACCATGGCTACGCCCATCACCACCAGCGTGGTCAGACCCACCTGCCCTCCGCCAAGCCCGAGCAGCCGCCCGCGCATCGACCACAGCAATTTCGGCTCAAGCTCCAGCCCGACCAGAAACAGCATCATCACCACGCCAAATTCAGCGAAATGCTGGATCGCGATGATATCGACCTGAAGGAAGGCGAGAAGCGGGCTGATCGCGATACCGGCGATCAGATAGCCCAGCACCGATCCCAGCCCCAGCCGAGAGGCAATCGGCACCGCCGCGATCCCGGCAACCAGAAAAATGAAAGCGAGCAGCAGGAAGTCGGTCAAAATGGTCTCCGCTTGGTCTTCGCCGAAATGCGCCACAGCCTATGCCACCCTTGAGCGCAAGACGCGATAGCGGCTCGCGAAGACGCCGATACCGCATTCATAACAGCATTTGTCATCGACCTAACCGGCCTTGTCGCCCCCGTGCCCCACCAATTGCTGCATCACACTTCCAGCGCATCTGAAGCGCCGGGTTACGGAAGGATGACTGCAATGATTCACACAGGTTTCAAATCACGGGCACTGCTGCTGGCAGGGATCGCGGCAATGATGGGCACACCCGCCATGGCCAAGGACGAAGTCGAGCTGGTCAAATGCGAAGGCAGCTACGGCACCATCGCGGTGGTCGATGGCGACACGCAGGGCTGGACGAAATACGGCCTTAGCTCACCGCGCGATCTGGTGAATGCGCTGGCCAATGAAAGCGGCTGTTTCACCCCGCACAATACTGCCAGCGGCGGACAGGCCGATTTCCTTCTGAACGTCATCGCCGGTGACAAGGAAGAGGTCGACCGCGGCGTGCAGATGGCGACGACAGCCGCCACCGAAGGCCTTCTGCGCTCCGGCGCCGCCAGCACGATCCTCTCCAAAGTGCCGATGGGCGGCGCATTGCTGGGCGCGTTTGGTGGCTTTGGCGGCAAGAAGAAAACCGTGGCGGCGGGTATCCGCGTGATCAGCCCGGCCAACGGCATGACACTGGTCGCAGGCAGCGGCGAAGTGAAGAAATCGAGCCTGTCGTTCCGCCGCGTGCCGACCGGCACCTGGGCATACGGCGTGCAGCAAGCGACCGGTTCCAGCGGCTATACCAGCAAGAAAGACGGCCGGATGCTGACCGAGGCATTTGTCATCGCATTCAACAATGTGGTGTCGCAGGCCGGCGCCCTGACGGTGGCGACCGGTGCAGCGGCAGCGGCCCCGACCGCTACTGTCAGCACGACCTACACCGTGGCCGCCGACAGCAAGCTTTACAAAGCGGCCAACACTTTGAGCGGCGAAGTGCGTTCGCTGCGCGCCGGAACCGAGCTGACCCCGACAGGCCAGAAGGACGGCCTGTTTGTGGAAGTCAGCGACAGTTACGGCAACACAGGATGGGTTTCCGTCGAAGACCTGCAGTAGCAGGTTGCAAGCGACCCGGCGACGGAGGACTGGCGCGGGGGCCTGATCGATATCAGGGCCCCGCGCCTTTTTTTGTGCGCGCTATTCGCCGATCAGGACGAAGGGCGCCCAGACCGACGGATGCGCCGCACCCGCCACACCGGTATCGGCCATCAATGCCAGCTGCGCCTGCTGCAAGGCGATAGCGAGATCGGTCCCGCCGCGCGCCGCGCCGAGCGTATCGACGGTCAGGCGCGCCGCCGCATCATCCCGCACCCGCCAATGCGACAGCATCAGCGACTGTGTGCCCGATGTAAGAAACGCATTGGCGAGGCCGGTATAGGCTGGCGCGGTGGCATTGCGGCCCGCCGCGCTGTTGCAGGCCGAGAGGATCACAAGATCCGCCGCCAGACCCAGCCGGGCAATCTCGCTGGCTTGCAGCAAGCCATCGTCGTGAGCGCCCGTCGCCTGCTGCGGCGGAGTGAGCACCAGCGCCGGTTCGCGCAGGCCCCCGATCTCGCCTGCCAGCAATCCATGCGTGGCGAACAAAGCAACCGAGCGCCGGTCTTCACCAAGGCTTCGCACGCGTGCCTCGGTCGCTTCCGCGCCGGTCAGGATGGTGCGCTCTTTGGCGTCGAAGGCTGCTGCGACATTCGTCACTTCGGATTGGGTCGCGGGCAGAGCGGGCAGAGCGCGCACATCGTCGAGCGACACCGAGACACCGCGATAAAGGCTTGCCCCGGCCACTGCCGCGCCGCTGTCCCCGGCGAGCGCCGGAGCGCCAACACCCAGAAAACCTGCGCCCACAGCATTGCCCGGCCCGCCGTCAAAGGCTTCCGATGGCGTGAGCGCAGTCGAGAAAGCATGGGACTTGGCTAGCCAGTCGGCGTCCTTCACATCCATCACCGTGCCACCGGGCAGTTCCGGCAGCAGGATCGCAAAGGGTATGCGCGATAAGGCATCGCTGGTGATTACCGAAACGCGCGTCTTTCCGGCCAGCGCGGCGGCCAATTGTGGCGGCAATATCTGGTCGTTCAGCGCCTTGGCCGCATCGAACGGGAAATCGCCTGCACCCTGCGCGTCGCCATCCAGCGAACTGCGCAACTGCGCCACCAGCGGACGGATGACGGGCCGCCCGCCTTGCGTCTCCGCCATCGTCACGCCATCGGCGGCCAGGGCCATGGTCAGCGTCCGGTGGCGGGCAGGCATGGCAATCAGGATCGCCTGATCAGCCTCTAATCGCGCCGTCATCTCGGCCACATCAGGCGTCGCGGGATGGAGCCAGCGCGCGAAATCGGGCACGTCCTCTTCCAGCGCCGCGCCCAGAGCTTCCACTTGCGGTGTCAGCGTGTCGATGGCCGCCTTGCGCTCCTTCGCCAGCTCCGCATTGCCCGATGCCAGCAGGCTGGTCCATTCGCGGTGCAGAACCCGCAGCCGCTCCCGGTCGGTGCGCAATTGGTCGATCCGTGCGGCAAGTTCGGGATTGTCCGACCGGTCGGCGCTGAACGCGAGGAATTGCCGCGCCCGCGCATTGACGCCCCAGCTGGCCAGCTCGAAGGCTTGCAATGCCGCTTCCGGCTTGCCCGCCGCAATTGCGGCCTCGGCAATCTGCATTAGCGGCTCGTAATAGCTGGAAAGATCGGCGCCCAATTCCAGCCGCTCGGCCTGATCGAGCATCGCATCGGTCAGAACCGCAGTGGCTTGTTCGACCATCGGCCAGCCTGCACTGGCATTGCCCAGCCGGATATTCAGTAGCCCGCGCCGGATCATGCGGGGAGCATCCACCGCGTCACCAACATCCTGCATGCGTCCAGTCATCCTGGGCCGGTCCAGCAATTCCAGCGCGCCCGCATAATCGCCCTGTTCTTCCAGCCGCAACGAAAGAGTGTCCAGCCCGCGCAGGGCCTTCTCGTTCTCCACCGGCAGGCCCGCAGCCAACTCGCCGCCGACCCGCGCCAGCTCTAGCGCACGCTCGGCATCGCCCGATTCCCAAAGGGCGTTGGATGCCGTGACGATCGAAATCACGCTCTCTCCGGGGTCACCCTCCCGCGTCAGCTCGTATCGCGATGTGGTCAACTCCGCTGCTTCTTCAAAACGGCCTAGATTGGCCAAGATAACGCCCAGATTGTGCAGCGCCGTCAGCGTGTAGGGATGGGTCGGGCCGATGCCTTCATTGAGGATATCGAGCGCATTGCGGGCCGGTTCCTCGGCCTCCTCGAACCGGTCCGTATCGCGCAGGATGCGCGCCAGAGACGCCTGTGCGATCCCCGTAAAGGGGTGGCGCGGGGGCAGCAATTCATTCGCCAGTTGGGTGCCGCGCTGCGCCATGGCCAGCGCATCGCTGGAACGGCCTGCGTCGATCAGGATGTTCGCCCCGCTGGTCATCGACAAGAACAGCGTAGCGTCCTCCAATCCGCCGATCACCAATCCGTCGATCGCGGGATCGATATAGGTCGCCGCCTCCGTAAACCTTCCGCGGGAATACAGCGCCGAGGCATAATTGAGATAGCCCAGCCCCAGCGCCTTGGCATCTTCCGGCTCCAGCCCCTGCGGGCTCTCGCCATAAATCCGTTGCCGGATGGCAAGCGACTGCTCCTGTAGGGGAATGACTTTTTCAGGCTGTTCATTGGCATCGTAAAACGTCGCCACATTGGCAAGCGAGCTGGCCATCGCCTCGCCATCGGTTTCGCCCGCCTCCTCCAGACGCCGCTTGGCCTCCAGCGAAGCCTCGAGCGCGCCGGGGAAATCCTGGCTGTAATAACGGGAATCGCCCATTTTGTTGAGCGCCAGTGCCTGCTCGGTCACCGGCCCATCACTTGCCTCGACTGCCTTGAGATAAAGCTCCCATGCGGCCACAGCCTCTGCCGCCTGGCCCAGCGGATCGATCGCCTCGGCGGCGGCTTTCAGCGCTGCGGGCGAGCCCTCTGCCGGAGCCTCTACCGGCGTATCTTCTGCGGTCTCCTGCGCCGATAGCGGAACAGCGACCAGTGCGGACATTCCGGCCAGTAATGTTGCGGCCTGCGTAAGCTTGCGAATGGGGTTTCTCCTCATGCTTCGCCAGAAATGTGGGAAGCGCGAGCTTAACGCGCCATTATGTAACAGCAATTGTAATTTTCTGTCTGGCGCGGTCTGGTCTAATACAGGCCATCGAACATCGCAGCAGAGCAACCCCATGCGCATTCTCTACATCGAAGACGACAGCCAGCAGGCCAGCGATGTCGCGGCGATGGTCGAGCGCGAGGGGCTGGTGCTCGACCATGCGGGCAATGGCGCGCATGGGCTGAAGGCGCTGGGCGGCGGGGACTATGATGTCGTCCTGCTCGACCGGATGCTGCCCGATATGAGCGGGATCGAGATCGTCTCGAAAATGCGCTCCGCCGGATCGGAAGTGCCGGTGCTGATGGTGTCGGCGCTGGGCCGGTCGGAAAACCGGGTCGAGGGGCTGGATGCAGGCGTCGATGACTATCTGGCCAAACCTTTCGCCGCCGACGAATTGTTGGCCCGCCTGCGCGCGCTGCACCGGCGTGCGTCGGGCGAAGGGAGCAGCGCGATCATCCTGTTCGGCGATATGGAATGCCATGTGAAGGCGCGCGCGGCCTATCGCCAGGGCAAGCACATCGCGCTCAGCCCGAAGGAGTTCGAGCTGTTCCGGTATTTCATGCAGAATGGCGGCGAGGTGGTCACCCGCGTCATGCTGCTGAAGGATGTGTGGAACCTCGATTTCGATCCGCAGACCAATGTGGTGGACGTCAATGTCGGGCGGCTGCGGCGCAAGCTGGAGCAGGGTTTCGACAGTCCGGTGCTGGAGACGATCTGGGGATCGGGCTACCGGCTGCGCGCTGTTTGAGCGATGGACGACCCGCTTATCCCCCGTGCCCCTGCCTTTGCCAAGCGCTCGCTGGTCTGGCGCTGGCTGGCTGGCACATTGCTGGTCGGGCTGGCCGGGCTGGGCGTGCTTTTCATGGTGGTCGACCGGACGACGGCGGCCTCCAGCCGGCAGATCGTGGAGCAGGCGGTGGCCACCGATCTCGCCGGGCTGGTCGATATCTATGTCACCTCCGGCGAGGCGGAACTGAGCGCGCGGATCGCGGACCGGCTGGCTATGCCCGCCGCCGAAGGGGACGCGCGGCATTACCTCCTGAGCACGGGCGACGGGCGCAAGCTGGCGGGCGATCTGGAGCGCTGGCCGCAAATCTCTGCCGAGACATCGGAAATGGCGATCATCACGCCGCAAGGGCCGGGTATCGGCGGTCCGGTACTGGCGCAGGCGACCATGCTGGAGCCGGGCGTGCGATTGGTGGTGGGCCACGAATTCGCCGCGCAGACCGCGATGCGCCGGGATATCCGCACCGGCTTTGCGCTGGCGGCGGCGGCGTTGCTGGCAGCCCTGCTGCTCTGGGCCTTCCTCGCGGCCCGCACGCTCAGGACGCGGGTGGACCGGGTCAACACGATGTTCCGGGCGATTGGCGACGGGGCGAGCGCCCCTGACCTGCCCGAAACCGGCCCGCCCGACGAGCTGGGCGAGCTGACCGCCCATGCGCTGGCGCTGAAGCACCGGATCGGCGCGCTGCTGGCCAGCCAGCGGCAAGTCAACGATCATCTCGCCCACGAAATCCGCACGCCTTTGGTGCATCTCGATAACCGTCTGGCCGCGCTGGCCGATGGCCCGGAGAACGCATCTGCCGAAGCGCTGAATGCCGCGCGCGCGAACATCCGCGATCTGGTCCAGCTGCTGGAAGGCCTGCTGGATATCGCCGTGACCGAGGCGCGTTCGGGCGAGCGGATCGGGCTGGTGCCGGTCGATCTGTCGGAGACCACCGCCAGCATCGCCGAACTGTTTGCCGACAGCGCGGAGGATATGGGCGTACGCTTCACCAGCGATATCGCGCCCGGCGTCACGCTGGCTGGCGACCGGCCCATGCTGCAGCGTCTGGTGTCCAACCTGCTCGACAATGCGCTGAAATTCACTCCCGCTGGCGGCGAAGTGCATCTGTCGTTGCGCGAGGGGCCGGAGCTTCGGGTGAGCGATACCGGCCCCGGCGTGCCCGATGACTGGAAAACACGAATTTTCCAGCGCTTCGAACGGGCCGAGAGCGATACAAACGGGCACGGACTGGGGCTGGCCCTGTCGCAAGCGATTGCCCGGCGGCACGGCCTGACCATCCGCGTGCTGGACAACAATCCCGGCGCGGTGTTTGTTGTCGGCAAGAGGGAGCGCTAAGATGCTTGAACGCGCAATCGTGGCCGTGCTGGCTGGCCTGTGCGCCGGATGCGCGACAACGCCCGCCCCGCTGGCTTCTGCCGATAGCGAGCCGCTGGGCGAGGCGGTCGCAGCGGACGATCCGGTCGTGCGGACTGTGCAAACCATCGAGACAATTGGCGCACTGGAAGCGGAAGGCACGATTGCCGCAGCCGACTATCTGGACGGGATCAAGGCGCTACGCCGCGCCGGTGCACGGCCAAGCGTGGATGCGCCGGAGGAAGCCCCCGGGGAACAGGTTGCTCTCGAAACCCGCTGGCTCGCCGCCGCCCGCGCGCTTGATCCGTCCGCGAGCATTCCGCCGATGCGTGGCCGGGTGCTTGGCCCGTCCTACCAGCGCGGCACAGTTGCGGCAGGCTCTGCCAAAGTCACCACGCAGCTGTATCTGGCAGGCAAGAAGGCCAAAGTCGCGCTTGCGGGACAGGGCCCGGCGGCAGCGCGGTCCGGCTTGCGGCTGGAGATACGTCAGTCCGATGGCAAACCGGTCTGCCTGCGCCCCTCCGGCTCGGGCAAAACCGGATGCGAGTGGATCCCGCTGTTTTCAGGCCGCTACGAGATCACGGTGGCCAATTCCGGTCCGGAACCGGTGCAGTTCACGCTTGTATCGAACTGAGCGGCGCGGCGAGTCTCAATCGCCCGTCGCTGCCGGTTCCGCCTCCCCTGGATCCACGCGGTATTTCTCGAACCAAGCCAGCGTGTAATCGGTCTTCGCATTGAGCAGCGAGGGCCGCCCGGCAATGCCGTGATTGGTATCGGGGATGCGCACCATAACGCTCGGTATCTCGCGCAATTGCAGCGCCTGATAGAATTGCTCGGTTTCCGAGATTGGCGTGCGGTAATCTTCCTCGCCGGTAATCAGCATGGTCGGCGTTTCGACATTGCCGACCAGAGAGAGGGGTGACCGCTCCCAGTAATGGTCCAGATGCTCCCATGGCGGGCCGGGGAACTGGTTGGCGATCTGGCCGATATAGCTGTCCGCCGTCAGCACTTTGGAAACCCAGTTGATCACCGGCTTGGCCGCCACGGCTGCATTGAAGCGGTCCGTCAGGCCGATGGCATAGGCCGCCGCGATCCCGCCCGCCGAACCGCCTGCGATGAACAGATTGTCCTTGTCCGCGAAGCCGCTGTTGATCGCCCAATCGACCGCCGACATGTGATCGGCAAAATCGTCGGGGCTGGAATATTTGTATTTCAGCAAATTGGCGAATTCACTGCCATAGCCGATCGAGCCGCGATGATTGTCGTAGATCACGACATATCCGGCGGCGGCCATGCGTTGCAGCTCGGCGGAGAAATGCGGCCCGTAGGCAAGATGCGGCCCGCCATGGATTTCGATGATCAGCGGATAGGTTTTGCCCGCCTGATAGCCCGGCGGAGTGATCATCCAGCCATCGATGGCCAGTCCGTCGAGCGAAGAAGCATAGGTAAACGCGCGCACCTCGCCCAGATCGCGGTGGGCGAGCAAATCTTCGTTCAGCCGGGTCAATTGACGCGTCTGGCCCCGGCGCGTGGAATAAAGGTCCGCAGGGCGCTGCGCGCTGCCCTTGGTATAGACCAGCGCTCCGCCGGGCCCCGCATCATAGGTGCCGCTGACATAGGGCCTCCCGATGGTCGTCCCGCCAATGCCCTCCACCGCGAGGCGGCGCTGGCCGCTGGTGCTGACCACGCCGATATTGTTCACGCCGCGATTCTGGTAGGTGAAAGCAATCTCGCTCCGGCCCAGCCATTGGACATTGCCCGCCCGGCGGTCGAGCCCTTCAGTCAGATTGCGGACGTTCCCGCCTGCCCGGTCCATCAGGAACACATTGGTCGGCACGAATGGCTCGCGCGCATTGCTGTATCCCAGAAAAGCGACCGAGCGCCCATCGGGGGAGACTTGCGGGCTGGTCTCCACACCGGGGGTCTGCGTGAGCCGGGTCAGCGCGCCCGATGCGACACTGACCGAGAACAGATCGGCTTCGCGCGATTGCAGTTCCCAATCCGCGTTGCGGTTGGCCGAGAAAAGGATTTCCTGCCCGTCGGGGCTGAAGGACAGGCTGCCCCCGTGATTGAAATCGCCCTTAGTCAGCTGGCGCGCGGTGCCTCCGTCGGCGGGAATCGCGAACACATGGTCGTAAGCGAGTTCGAGGAAGCCTGCTCCATTCGAGCGATAGCGCGCGCGGTCGATCAGCTTGGGTGCTTCGGCCCACTCAGCCCCTTCGGGTTTATTCGGGCTGCTGACCAGTTTCTCGGCTTTCCCCTTCACCGCCATGGTGAAAGCCAGCATCGTGCCATCGGGTGACCATGTCAGGTCGCCCGGCCCTTCGCCGAATGTGCCGAGCAGCGCGTCGCGGCCGCTATCCAGATAGTGCACATACAGCCCGGTGCGTCCTGAAGTGCGCTTCATATAGGCGATGCGCTTGCCATCCGGCGACCAGACAGGCGAGCGGTAGGAGCCCCCGTCGGCCAGCAGGGGCTGATGCGAGGAGCCATCCAGATCGACAATCCACACCTGCGAGACCGTGCGGTCCGTCATGATATCGTTCGACCGGCGGACATAGATCGCCTGCGTCCCGTCGGGTGAAATCTCCGGCGAGTCCGCCCATTCCAGATCGAACACGTCCTCTGCCGTAAACAGGCGGGGGCCGTCCTCGGCGGCAGCGGATGTGGCGAGAGTGGCTGCGAGAGCCGCCGAACACAGTAGTCGTTTCATGCAAAAGCTCCCCCGGCAATCGAACGCTGGCCGGCAGCTTGCGCAATGCCCCTCGGCATAGCAACCGCATAATCGCGCCGGTTGCATGGCACCGCGTAGCATTTGTGCGAGTTGCCGCTGCCCCGGCCCGATGCGAAATCCTTGCGCCGAAAGGCCTGCGCTATGAGCAACGAACACGATCTGGTTATCCGCGGCGGGACCATCGCCGACGGCACGGGCGGCGATCTGCTCACCGGTGATATTGCTGTTGCAGACGGGGTGATTACCGCCATCGGCACGGTCCCCGGCACAGGCGCCGAGGAAATCGAGGCCAAGGGCCGCATCGTCACGCCCGGCTTTATCGATGTGCACACCCATTATGACGGCCAGTGCATCTGGGCAGAAGAACTGAGCCCCTCCTCCTCGCACGGCGTCACCATGGCGATCATGGGCAATTGCGGCGTCGGCTTTGCGCCCTGCCGCGCGCCCGATCACGACATGCTGATCAATGTCATGGAAGGGGTGGAGGATATTCCCGGCGTGGTGATGGCCGATGGCCTGCCGTGGAACTGGGAGACCTTTCCCGAATATCTCGACACGGTCGAGCGCGGGAAGCGCGATATCGATGTCGCCGCCTATCTTCCGCATTCCCCGCTCAGGGTCTACGCAATGGGGGAGCGGGGCGCGGGGCGCGAGCCTGCCAATGCCGACGATCTGGCGCTGATGAGGCAGCTGACCAGCGAAGCGATCAGGGCCGGCGCGCTGGGCTTCGCCTCCTCCCGCCTGTCGATCCACAAAACCGCCGATGGCGACTCCATCCCCACATTCGAGGCGGATGTGGCCGAGCTGGAGGCGATTTGCAGCGGGATGGCCGATGCGGGCAGCGGCACCTTCCAGATTGTGCTCGACGCATTCCAGGGGTGGGACCGCGAATATCAGGTCATCGAGCGCGTGGTATCGGCCACCAGGCGGCCCGCGACCTTCACGCTTGCCTCGGGCAATGACGCGCCGCCGCGCTGGCGCAAGGTGCTGGGCATGCTGGAGGAAACCAACGCCAGAGGCGGGCAAGCAACGGCCCAGATCATGCCCCGCCCCATCGGGCTGATCGCGGGGCTGGAGCTGACCGTGCACCCCTTCGTGCTGTGCCCCAGCTGGGCGAAAATTGCGGACCTCTCCATCGCGGAGCAAGTCGCAGCGATGCGCGATCCCGATTTGCGCGCCGCGCTGATCACGGAGGAGTTCGAGGAAGGCCACCCGTTCAACGAACTGGCCCGCGACTGGCGCTGGCTGTTTCCGCTGGACGACCCGCCGGATTACGCACCTCCTGCAGAGATGAGCATGGCAGGGCAAGCGGCGGCCAGAGGCTGCACTCCGCAGGAAATCGCCTATGACCGTATCCTCGAAACGGAAGGCAAGGGGCTGTTTCTCGCCGCGCTCGGCAATTACGAGAACGCCACGCTCGACAGCGCGCACGAAATGCTCAGCCACCAGCATTGCATCCCCGGCCTTGGCGATGGCGGCGCGCATTACGGCGCGATTTGCGATGCGAGCTATTCCACTTATCTGCTGACCCAGTTCGTCAAGGGCGACGGCCCGCTGCACTTCGAGCTGGCAGAGGCGGTGCATATGCTGGGCAACAAGGCGGCGCGCGCGGTCGGCCTGCCGGATCGCGGCCTGCTGAAAGTGGGCGGCAAGGCAGATATCAATGTGATCGATCTGGACAATCTCAGGCTCCATCTGCCTGAAATCGTCCGCGATCTGCCCGCAGGGGGCAGACGGCTGCACCAGCGGGCCACCGGCTATGACGCGACCATCGTCTCGGGCGAGATCATCCGGCGGTTCGACCAGTCGACCGGCGCGCGGCCGGGCAAGCTGGTCAGGGCCGCCTGATATACCGGGCGCAGCTTGGCGAACGGAGCCCAAACGCGGTAAGGCACCGGCCTGATCGATAGGTTATCGATTTGGGGAGAAGCCATGAACCCGGATGACACAGCTTTGGAGGCCGCCACGAGCCAAATCGCTGAAGCCCAGCAGGATGCCAAGCGCCGCCCCTCGATTGCGGGCTTTTTCGACGAGGCGACCAACACCGTCAGCTATGTGGTGCACGATCCCGCCACACGGGAAGCGGCGATCATCGACTCGGTGCTCGATTACGAAGCGGCGTCGGGGCGGACATCCTATGGCTCGGCCGAGCGGATCATCGAATATGTGACTGCGCATGATCTGAGCGTGGTCTGGCTGATCGAGACCCATGCCCATGCCGATCACATTTCGGCTGCGCCCTATCTGCAGGAAAAGCTCGGCGGGAAACTCGCTATCGGGAAAGAGATCATCCAGGTGCAGGATGTCTTCGGCAAACTGTTCAATGCGGGCACCGATTTCGAACGGGACGGTTCGCAATTCGACCATCTGTTCGTCGATGGCGAGACGTTCAGCTTGGGCACGATCGCGGGCATCGCGCTGCATGTGCCGGGTCATACTCCGGCCGACATGGCCTTCATCATCGGCGATGCGGCCTTTGTGGGCGACACGATGTTCATGCCCGATTTCGGCACGGCGCGGGCGGACTTTCCGGGCGGAGACGCGCGGCAATTGTTCCGCTCGATCCGCCGCCTGCTCTTGCTGCCGGGCGCGACACGGCTGTTCCTGTGCCACGATTACAAGGCGCCGGGGCGCGATGAATATGCGTGGGAGACCACCGTGGAGCAGCAACGAACCAGCAATGTGCATGTGCGCGACGGTGTGACCGAGGATGAATTTGTCGCCCTGCGCACCTCGCGCGATGCGACGCTTTCCATGCCGGGTCTGATCCTGCCATCGGTGCAGGTGAATATCAGGGGCGGCCGCCTGCCGGAGCCGGAGGATAACGGTGTGAGCTACATCAAGATACCGGTGAACGCGGTATGATGCTGCCCGGCTTTCCGGACGCCGCGCCGCTCGCAGGGCTTGCAGGAGGCGTCCTTATCGGGCTCGCAGCGGCGCTGATGCTGCTCGGCATGGGGCGCATTGCAGGCATATCCGGGATCGCAGCCCGCGCGACCGGCCTTTCCGATGGCAGCCTGCCGCGCAGCTCGGCCTGGGCGTTCGTGATCGGGTTGCCTGCGGGCGCGCTGCTGGTGATGCTCGCCAATGGCGGCCTGCCTGCCAATTTCGCCTCGCCATGGATTCTGGCGCTGGCCGGACTGGTGGTCGGGATCGGGACGCGCCTGGGAAGCGGCTGCACCAGCGGGCACGGCGTGTGCGGGATGAGCCGGTTTTCGCAGCGTTCGATAGTGGCCACGCTGACCTTCATGGTCACAGGCTTTGCCACCGTCGCGGTGATGAACGCGCTGGGTCTGGTGGTGCTGCCATGAGCGGGCGTATCCTCGTTCCGGCTCTATCGGGCACGATCTTCGGCGCCGGTCTGGCGCTGGGCGGCATGACCGACCCGGCGAGAGTGCGCGGCTTTCTCGACCTGCTGGGCGATTGGGACCCGACGCTGGCCTTCGTGATGGGCGGAGCAGTGCTGGTGATGGTTGCCGCATGGCGCATCCAGCCACGGCTGGCCCGGCCCCTGTTCGCAGACGGCTTCGCCCTTCCCGGCACCAGCGATCTGACCCCGCGCCTGATCGGCGGATCGGCGCTGTTCGGGGTCGGATGGGGCATTGCCGGGCTATGTCCGGGCCCGGGAATCGCTGCGCTGGTAATCGAACCAGTGTCGGCAGCAATATTTGTCGCAGCGATGCTCGCAGGAATGGCTCTCGTCCGCCTGTTCGAACGCGCGGGCTGAGATCAGCCAGCCGCCCGGAGGCGGAGCGACGCCTTACCGCTGGACGCGGCCCGATCCGTCCCCGCTCATCAGCTTTTCAACTTCGGGCACCGTCACGCGGTTGAAATCGCCCATGATCGTATGTTTCAGCGCGCTCGCCGCGACGGCAAATTCAAGGCTCTGCTGCCGGTCTTCATAGGCGTTGAGGCCGTAAATCAGCGCAGAAGCAAAGCTGTCCCCGCCGCCGACACGGTCGACAATATCGGTCAGCTCGTATTTCTTCGACAGCTTGAAACCGCCATCCCGCGTGCGCAGGCAGGCCGACCAATTGTTGCGATCCGCGCTCAGACTCTCGCGCAGAGTAATCGCGATGGTGTGCATCTCCGGATAGATATCCAGCACCTTCTGGCCCAGCGCTTCGTATTTCGCTGTATCCAGCTCGCCCGATTCCACGTCCACATCCACTGTGATGTCGAGCGACTTCTGGCAGTCTTCTTCATTGGCGATGCCGACATCGACATATTTCACCAGCTCGCGCATCACTTCGGGCGCGGTCTTGCCGTATTTCCACAGCTTGCCACGGAAGTTGAAATCGCAGGATACGGTGACGCCCGCTTCCTTCGCCGCCTTGACGCAGGCCATGGAAAGGTCCGCCGCCGAGGGACTGAGCGCGGGCGTGATGCCGGTGATGTGCAGCCACTTCACACCCTTGAAGATGGTCGGCCAGTCAAACTCGTCCATGCCGGCATTGCAGATCGAGGAATTGGCGCGGTCATACACCACCTTGGAGGGGCGCTGGTTCGAACCTGTCTCCAGAAAATAGATCCCGACCCGGTCGCCCGAACGGCTGACATGCGCGGTATCGACGCCAAACTTGCGCAGCTCCATAATCGCGTTTTCGCCGATATCGTTGTCCGGCAATGCTGTCACGAAACCGGCATCCAGTCCGTAATTGCTCAGCGCGACGGCGACATTGGCCTCGCCTCCGCCGAAGGTCGCTTCGAATGAGGGCGACTGGAAGAAACGTTCGTGGCCGGGCGTTTTCAGCCGCAGCATGATTTCACCGAAGGATAGGAATTCAGCCATGGGGAGGACTCTCTCGTCTTTGGGTTTGGATCAGCGCGCGTCCGCAGCAATGGCGACGGCTTCGCGGGCAAGATCGGTGATTTTGGAATAGTCGCCAGCGGCAATTGCATCGGCGGGTGTCAGCCAGCTGCCACCGCAGGCGAGCACGCTGGGCAGCGCCAGAAACTCGGCGAGATTGCCGGCCGATACGCCGCCGGTCGGCATGAAACGCATCTCGCGAAAGACCGAACCGAACGCCTTGAGCATCGGCACCCCGCCCGCCAGCGTCGCGGGGAAGAACTTCACCGCCCGCAGGCCGAGCGCATAGGCCCGCTGGACTTCGCCCGCCGTCATGGTGCCCGGATAGACCGGCACTCCCTGATCGAGGCAGTATTCCACCACCTCGTCCACCAGGCCGGGGCACACCACAAATTGCGCGCCCGATGCCACGACCGATTGCGCCTGCTGCAAGGTCAACACCGTACCAGCACCGACGATCAGGCCCTCGGTCTGGTCGATGATCGCTTCCATGCAGGCCTGCGCGGCATCGCTGCGCAGAACGACCTCGATGACGCTGAGCCCGCCATCCTGAAGAGCCTTGGCCGTTTCAACCGCCACCTGAGTGTCGTCCGCCGAGACCAGCGGGACGACAGGGGCGGCAGACAACCTGCGGTCGATTTCGGATTGCACATCCATAACGGTGTTCTCTTAAGCGGTCAGGAGAAAGCGAGCCCGCCATTGATGTCGACATTCGCGCCGTGGATGAACGAGGCTTCGTCCGATGCCAGATAGGCGACGGCATCGGCGGTTTCTTCCGGGCGACCCTGACGCTTCAACGGCGTGGAATTGGCGACATTCTCGCGCGCGGCATCGGGCGTGAACTTGTCATGGAAGGCCGTGGCAATCATTCCCGGGCACAGCGCATTGACGCGGATCCCCTTGGGCCCCAGCTCCTTGGCCAGACCGCGGGTCATGGTCATCAAAGCGCCCTTGGATGTGGCGTAGGCAATCGCGCCGCCGCCGCCGCCATCCCGGCCAGCCAGCGAGGCAAGGTTCACGATGGCCGCGCCTTCTTTCATATGCGGAGCCGCCGCCTTGGTCGCGAGAAATGCCGAGGTGACGTTGAGCTGCATGACGAAGTTGAAGAACTCCTCGTCCATTTCATCCAGCGTCTTGCGGGCAACCAGACCGCCAGCATTGTTCACCAGAACATGGATTTCCTCACCGAAGGCATCCTGTGCAGCCTTGACCAGCGCAGCGACATCGCCTGCTTTCGTCACATCGGCCTTCACCTTGATGCCTTTCCCGCCGCCAGCCGCTTCGATGGCCGCCAGCGTTGCATCTGCGTCGCCTTCATTGCTGTTGTAATTGACAACGACATTTGCGCCTTCGCCAGCCAGCTTCACGCAAATGGCGCGGCCGATATCGCGGCTTCCGCCGGTTACGATCGCAGTTTTGCCTTGGAATTTCATTATGGTTTGCCCCGTCGGTTGGAAAATATGATCAGATTGTTTTGGATTTGAGCGGCTTGATATCCGGACACAGCACCCAGACCGAAAGGACGGTCAGGATGGCCAGCGCAGCGCCGACAACAAAGGCCGGGGCGTAGCTGTTCACGGTAATCACCGGGATCAGGAAGTTGAGAGCGACCACCGCAAGCTTGGCCGCGGTACCGGCGTAACCCGCCAGAGTGCCGACCGATTTGCCGCTGTAGAAGTCGCTCGGCAGCGTCTGGATGTTGCCGACTGCCGTCTGGAAGCCGAACAGGATCGCCGCCATCAGCAACACTGCGAAGAGCGGTGTCGATGCCTGCGTCGTGGCCAGCAGAGACACCAGCATGATGAGCCCGCCCAGTGTGATAACGCTCTTGCGCGCCTTGTTGACGGTCCAGCCGGCCTTCAGGCGGTTCTGGGCAAGCAGGCCGCCGAACCACGCGCCGAACATCGCCCCGACATAGGGGATCCAGCCATACAGCGCGATTTCCTCTACGCCGAAGCCGTATGTCTCGTTGAGATACAGCGGCAGCCAGCCGACGAACAACCACCAGATCGGATCGAGGAAGAACGACGCCATGATGACGCCCCAGCTTTCCTTGCGCGACAGGATCTCTGCCGAGCCGGGTGCGTATTCGGCGGTTTCGTTGGTTTCCGTGTTGCGCTGCCCGGTGAGGATGAACTCACGCTCTTCAGCGCTGATCCACGGGTGCGCTTCGGGGCCGGATTTGTAGACGATCAACCAGGGAATCAGCCACAGGAAGCCCAGCGCACCGATGGCCACAAAGGTCGCCTGCCAGCTGCCGAGAAACACGAACAGCAGACCGATGATAGGGGCCGAAACGATACCGCCGATTGCGGCACCGGAATTGAAGATGCCCTGCGCCAGTGCGCGCTCGTTGATCGGGAACCACTCGGCATTGGCCTTGGTCGCGCCGGGCCAGTTGCCCGCTTCGGATACACCCAGAATGGCGCGGAAGGCGGCGAAGCTCAGCAGGCCTTGTGCAAAAGCGTGCAGGATCGTCGCGGCGGACCAGACGACGATGGAGAGCACGAAGCCCAGCCGCACGCCGATCCAGTCGAATATCTTGCCGAACAAGGTCTGGCCGAACGCATAGGCAAAGGTGAAGACATTGAGGATGATCGCATATTCTTCCTTCGTCATGCCGAGATCTTCGGAGATCTCCGGCCACAGGAAGCCCAGCGCACCGCGGTCGATGTAGTTGATGATCGTCGCCAATGCGACAAGCATGACGATCCAGTAACGAAGTTTGCCCTTCATCATGCCGGGTCTCCTGCGTTCAGAAAGTCTTCGCGTGCAGGACTGAACGTGTCGATCAGCACCCCGGCTTCCAGACAGACCGCGCCGTGATCCAGATGCGGCGCGATATAGAAGGCATCACCAGCGCCCAGCACCTGCTTCTGGCCGTCGACGAACACCTCGAACTTGCCGCTTTCCACCAGCGTCGACTGGCTGTGCGGATGCGCATGGACTTCGCCCACGGCGCCTTCGTCGAACCAGACGCGCACCACCATCAGATCAGGCCCGTAGCCCAGGATCTGGCGCGATATGCCGCCGCCCAGATTTTCTTTCGGTATCGTGTCCGCCTTGACGAAGGCGGCGCTTTGCTCGCGCATTTTGGTGGCCATGTCAGTTCCCCTCCCCGGGAAGTTCGATCCGTGCAGCGAAGCCCGTCCAGCTGACGGGAGCACCGTCGATGGTCGCGCTGTGCCGGCGCGCGGGATCGGTGTCGTAAGAGATCGCCAGAGCCGTCTTCGCGCCGCCCTTCGTCTCCACAATCACAATGTCGTTATTGCCCTGCTTGATGTGCTCCAGCGACGCGACGAGACTGCGGCTGTCGATGGTTTGCTCGGTTGCGCCGTCATAGAGACCATGCGGCTCGATCATGCTGACAAAGGTCACCGCATCGACGCCGCTCACCCGCTGGATCGCAATCGGCTCGCGGCGCAGATTGAAGTTCGGATCGTTCGCCCCGCTCTCGGCGAGGATTACTTGCAGCCCATCGCGCGGCACGAAGCGGTAGCTGTAGAAGCGCCCGTCCAGCAGCCATGTCATGTGGCTCTTGCCCGCCCGAGGCACGGCAGTGCCATCCACCCAGATATGCTGGTACCCGTCGCTGTCACCCAGCACCGGGCGGCCCGCGACATTGCGCGTCACGTCGAAGCCGGTTTCCATGATGTGGCCGGAATAATGCAGCGGCAGGTCGAAAGTTCGCGCGCCATCCCCCGAGGCGCGCAGGACATCGATGATGACCGGCTCGGCCAGTCCATCGACTTCCAGAAGAGCAAGCGAGCGCAGCATGGCAACAGGGCTTTGCGGGTAGGCCGTGTCGATCCGCGCCGTGGTGATCTGCAATGCGTCGCTGTCGGAGAAATAGAGCTGCTCCGGCGCGAGGCTATCCGCGACTTTGGCATCGCCATCGAAATGCGTGGTCTGGTCGACCACCAGCGCATTGTGCGCGACGGTCTGCTTGGCCCAGCTTTCGTTCTCGGGAAGATAGCGGCCACCTTCCTTCGCCTCGATATTCAGGAACCGGGCCGCGCCGTAATCGCGCACGATTTCGTTGCCCTTGTCGTAAAGCTGCCAGCTGAGCTTGTCGAAATGGCCATGCCCCATGCCCTGCGAGCTGTTCTTGGCGACCAGCGCCATATGGTCTGGCCCCTCGCCATCGCGCAACACGGCAACGGCGCCCTGCTTCCCTTCCGGCCCGTCGGAGAGAAGAAGGGACCGGAAGGGAAAAGGTTCGGCCCGGCCAGCGGCGAGATCGCGCGACAGCGTCAATCCGTTTGCGCTGAGGACCGTCCGACCCTGAAATTCGGCGATGGACAGAAGATCGGGATTTTTGGTGTTGGCATAACCGATGGCCACGCCTTCATAGAGCTCTGCGGTGTTCAGGCTCTTGTCGCGGATCGCATCGTTGAAGGGGAAGAAATAGCCGCCATAGGTCAGCTGGATCGTGGTCCGCAGCGCCTTGACCAGAATGCCGTCGCGATAGGCGAAGATTTTGCGCTCTGGCTCGTTCTTGGCGATGGCATCGGCGAACACCATGAACGGCAGCAATGCGAAGCGCTGGTAATACGGCCCTTCGGTATAATATCCGTCGGGCGAGAACAGCAGTTCGGTCTGGCGCAGAAATCCGGCCTCGCCGCTTTTGTCGGAACCGAGCAGGGCCCGCTGGACCATATCATCATCGCCCAGCAGATAGCCGGTCATGCCGACACCCGCCGTCGCCCAGGTGGCGTGGTTGTGGATGCGATCAAATGTGCGCTGCGAATCCACCGAGAGGAAGCGCGCCGCCGGGCGGAAGACATTGTCGTCAATCCGCTGGCGCTCTGCCGGTGTCAGGGTTGCGCGAATATCGGCATAACCCTGCACGCTGTGGACCAGCCACATCGCATCATTCAGGACCTGCCAGAACAGGCGCCCGACATTCTGGTTTGCCTTTGCGGGATGATCGCCCAGCGCGGGATACATGTCGGCATAAGCCAGCAGCATATCGCGCACATAGGCGCGGTATCTCTCGTCGCCGGTGATGCGGTAGAGCTGGCCGCCCTGATAGATGGCGCGGAAGTTCCGCTTGTGCTGCTCGTGCGTGTATCCGCCGCCGGGATCCTTGGGCAGCGGCACCACGACGCCCTGCTCCATCATGCCGGCGAGAAATTCCTCGCCCCGCTGCATTTCGAGGGCGAAGAGCGGCGGCAGCGTCTCTGCCTGAGCAGCCTCCGCCACGGATTGTGCCGACGCCGCTGCCGGCACATTTGCCGCGGCCACATCTCCGCTGGTGGCACAGGCGCTCGTCGCAGGCAGGAGCAGGGCTGCGAGCGTCAGGCGGGCCGAAGGCCGGGCGATCATTGTACGCCTCCACCGGCCACATTGCCGGACATTTCGGCGCGGAATGCGCCGCCAAAATTGAGCTCTTCAAGCACGGGCTCAGGGGTGCCTGTAAAGACATTGCCCCGGATCGAAGTTTTCGGTGTGCCGACCGTATGGACGACCCGCAAAGGCGCGGAGGCCCTGACCGCATTGCCCGAAACATCGGCGATCTGGACACCGTGCAGATTGATCGAAGCGCCCGTCCCGTTGGTCGCCGCGCTGCCGACATTCGTCAGGGTATTGCCGGTGATCGTGACATTGGGCCCGAAGGTGCTTTCGTCGCGTCCGCCGCGATAGATATTGGCAATCGGGCCGCCGATATCGGTGAAGCTGCTGCCCGAAATGTCGAGATAGTCGACATTGTACTGGCCGTAATCCTCGGTCTCGGCAGCGGCGAGGACGACCGCGCCGGAAATATCGGTGAAGCTGCTGCCGGTGATCTTTACCCGGTCCGCGAGCGAGCTTTTGCCCAGTGCCAACACATGGAACGACTTGTTGACGTTCAATCCGCGGACGTCGACCCCATCCAGCTCGATGTCGATATTCGACTGGATCGGGAAGGTCGATGTGCGGATGACCGCATTGCCGACCGAATCCGGCGCGAGCTCACCATCGATAACCAGGTTTTGCAGCTGCAGATCGCCGCCTTCGCGCAGCTCGATCAGTGAGGGGCGCGAGAAGCGGATTACGGGCCTGTCCGCAGTATCCGCCGCGTCGCCGCGCAGCGTCAGTGGCTTGTCCAGCGCAATGGTTCGATCGAGCACATAATCGCCCGGCGTCAGCAGCAGGACCTCACCGGCGCAGGCCTGCGCGATGGCGTCGAACAGTGACGTGCCGCCGGGATAGACGCGTGTGGTCTTGCCAGCAAAGCCGAACGGCTCACGCTCTTCCGCCTTGGGATAATAGGGCGCGCCCACTTCGGCCAGCGCCACCGGGGCGAGGTCCGACGGCGCACCGATCGAGGCCAGCTCCGCAGCAACTGGATAGAGCAAGCCATTGCCTGCCCTTTGCAATTCCGCAGGAGCAACAGGCAGGCCGGGCAGCGCTGCGTCTACCTGGCCCTGAATCACGCGATTGTTCGCAAACGCGATGCCCGACATATCGTCGAATGCCTCGACAAACGGCCCCGCATCCGCGCCGCCCAGCAGGTTGGCGGTGAAGGTCGAGTTGCTTGGGCGGGCCGAGCGCTCCTCGTCGGCGCCAATGCCGAAACCGATGGCCGCGCTATCGACAATCGTGTTGTTCGAAATGCGCGCGCCTTCCACTTCGACATAGCGGTTGACCGGCGAATTGGGGACGCCGTTCATCACCGCCAGCGCGCTGGAAAACGCTGCGCCGCGCAAGCCCTCCATATAGTTCTGGCGCACCGTCTGGCCGCGATTGATCACCCGGATTCCGCCGGTGTAATCCTGCCCGTCGCCCAGAAACACATTGCGCTCGACCACATTGTTGTCGCCGTGCCGCAGGGTCAGATTGCCTTTGGCGCGCAGGAACACGTTTTCGCGGAAGACATTGCCGCCCGATTTGGACGAGATGATCTCCACCTCTCCGCTGGTCCGGTCGAACACATTGCGCTCTACAACTGTGTTCGCATTGAACATCGAGTAGGCGCTGGTGCCGATCCGCAAGGTCTCGCCGCCATTGGAACCCAGCGTTGCGCGCGGGCCGAAATAATTGTGATCGATCCGGTGGTTGTTCTCGCGGCTTTCCTCGCTGTTGAGGCGGACAGCCAGCGTCACACCCTTATTGCTTTTGCCGGAGAGATGGTTGTGATCGAACCGGTTGTTCCGGCCATAAATGCCGACCCAATAATCGGATTCGTACCGGTCAGGCTTGCTGAAGCCGTCAATGACCACGCCGGTAACCCGGCTGTTGCTGGCGAGCACTGCGTCGCTGACCCGGTAGGAGACCGTTTCACCGCGCGGGCTGTAGCCGTCTTTGAAGACAAGGTTCGACACCACAAGGTGTTCGCCGCCCATGCGCAGACTGGACTGGCCCGTCAGGAACACCTTGCCGGCCTGCTGGGCGGTGACTGTGAGCGGGGCATCGGCGCGGCCATTGCCCAGCACGACCATATCGAAATCGCGCCATTCGCCATTTGCGAGGATGATCGTATCGCCGGGCTCGGCCTGTTCAAGAGCGGCAGAGTAAGCGGCCTGCGTCCGGACCAGCAGGTCCTCCGCAAGAGCCGGCGAACCGATCAGGCTCGCAGCTATACACACAAGGCCAAGCCTTGTTGCCATCTCCCCATCCCTTCCTTCTTGTTATGGCGTGACCATAACCGGAAAAGGCGGTGTGTCAATCAATCTGGACTGATATAAATCTATTTTTGTCTGGCCAATTGGCCTAGCCAATCTTGGCGCCTGCGAGGAAGCGCTCCCGGCTCTCGTTGGCTTGCTGCTGAACCTCGGCCAGGGCCAGGCGTTCGGTCGCTTCGAGCATCGTCTCCAGCAGACGGTGGAAGTGCTCGCGCATGGCATTGCGCGCATCGATCGGAGCCCTGTTCTTCAGCGCCTCGTACACCGCGCGGTGTTCGTCGGTCCGGGTTTCCGCATCGTGAACGCAGACCGCTTCATAGGTTGCCTTCACTTCGGGAATTTCTTCCCGCATCCGCCACAGCGATTTGATCGTATGGACCATCGCCGCATTGTTGGACGCTTCGGCAATGGTCAGGTGGAATTTCTCATCGGCTTCGTTGGCGGCATCTTCCCCGCCCGATGCCATCTGGTCGATCAGAGCGCCCAGCTTTTCAATATCCTCGTCGGTGATGTTGCGCGCGGCCAATGCCGCCGCTTCAGCTTCGACCAGCAGCCGCGCCTCGGTCACTTCGAAAGCGCTGGCGGCAGGAAGCCGCTCGTCACGCATCGGAGCGCTTTCGCTCACATACACGCCCGAACCGGTTTTGATTTCCAAGCGGCCGACCGCCTGCAAGGCAATTTCCGCTTCGCGTATCGTCACCCGGCTGACCCCCAGCTTTTCGGCCAGCTCGCGCTCGCCCGGCAGACGGGTTCCGGCAGGATAGGCACCGCTATCGATCAGCGCTGCGATCTGCTCGGCTACGGATTGGAAAAGTCGCTTCGCGGCCATGAATTCTCAAGCTCCGGATCAATTGCGTGTGTGTATACCAATTTTCCTAGACACGTTTTCGGGAAAAACCAATTCGGCAGTCCCGCCGTCATCTCCTAGAGAGGGTGAGAGACGGCGGGACGCCTTGGGAGAGGAAGGCCGCGACCCGGTATCCGGCGCCTTCCTATCGCTTACAGTTTCAGCGTCGCGCCGAAGGTGATCCGGCGATCAGGCAGACCCTGGAAGCACAGCAATGCACCGTTGTTGACGCAATACTGGTTGATCTTCGACTTGGTCAGATTGACGCCCTCGACCCCGACACTCAGATTGTCGCTGATGTCGTAGTTGATGCTGGCGTTCAGCTGACCACGGGCATCGGTGACAACCGGATAGCCCAGCGTCGAGTTGAGGCTTGCGCCCCCAGCTGTATCCAGAGTCCGGAACTCGTCACGCCATGTGTAACGGGCGCGGGCCGAGAGGCCGTACTTTTCGTAATACAGCGTGACGTTGTAGGCGTGGGGCGAGAAGTCCAGCAGACCCTGCACCGCCTCGACCGGCAAGGTCAGGTTCGGATTGATCGCCTGGAAAATCTGGCCGCCGCGCGACGAGTTCGCGTTGGTTGCTTCGCCGCCGCCAAAGTCCTGATAGGTGTAGTTGGCGATGATACCGAAGCCCGATGCGAAGCCCAGCGTATCTTCGAACTGCGACAGATCGTACTGGAAAGCCACTTCGATACCGGTCTGGGTCGTCGTGCCGGGATCGTTGATGGTTGTTTCCAACGGGACACAAAGGCCGTTGCCGGGCACGTTGGACAGCACGTTGCGGTCGGGCAGCGGGTTGAACACGCCGCCGCCTTCACACGGCGCGGTGATGTCGCGGAAACCATTTGCATCCAGCGCGACGTCTTCCACCTGCGTAACGAACAGGTTGGTACGCTCCTTGTGGAATACGCCCACGCTCAGCACCGATGCCGGCGCAAAGTACCACGAAACCGACGCGTCGAACGACTGGACCGTTTCCGGAGCGAGGCCCGGATTGCCCTGCACAACCGTGTTGTTGGGGCCGGTCGGGAATTCGGTCGAAAGCGACAGGCGGTCGAAATCGGGACGGTTGATGTCCTCGGTGTAGCTGGCCCGGATCACGATGTCGGGCGTCACGTCTGCGACCAGGTTGATACGGGGCAGCAATTCGACATAGCTGCCACCCGAACTCACCGGCACGGCTACGCCGTTCAGGATCGAGTTACCGCGCGACGAAATGTCAGTGCTCACCCAGCGCAGACCCGCATTGCCGCGCACGACACCGAATTCGAAATTGGCCTGACCGTAAACGGTGTGGGTCGTCTCGGAGATGTCGAACGAACCCTCCAGATTGCCCAGCGAAGTGGGATCGAGATCGCCCAGCAGCGGAGAATCGCCATTGGCCGCGCGCTCTATGCCGACAGGAGTCGCTGCAAGGGCAGCCTGCAGGGTCGCGAAGACCGCTTCACGGTCCGAGAATGCGCGATTGGGATCGATCAGCACGAAGTTGCGGAACGCCAGTTCCCGCCCGTCGAAATCACCGAAATTGTCCGGCCCCGGCACGATAAGATCGGCAATTGCAGAGCCCAGAACCGAACGACGCGGATCACCGGTGCCGAAGGTCGAACGGACGAGATCGAAATCGGTCGATTTCTTGCTGTAACGATAGCCTGCATCGAACGAGGTGAAGAAGCCCGTCAGGTCTTCCAGATCAAGCGATCCGTCCAGACGGAAGGCATCTTCCTTGTTCTCGGTCCGGTTGTTGCCAGCCGAAACCGCATCCAGAACCGTGTTGTTCGGGTTCAGCAAGTCGGCAACCGTGGGAGCAAACGGGGAGTCGAAATTCACCCCGAATGTCAGCGAATTCCCCGACAGATCGTAGATGAACGGCACCGGGTTGTCGTTGCTCGACAGATCATAGAGCGCGTTCGGGTTGATGAAGTTCAGCGTGGTGCTGAGGTTCGGATTGGTCGTGTCGGAACGCGATGTCGACGCCTCGACCCGGCCGGAGAACCGCCCGCGCTCGAAGTCCGCGCCCAGACGGAAGATCTTGCTGTCGGTCAGACGCGCACCCGTATCGCTGGAGAAGCGCAGGTTGGGATCGTTGCTGTCATACTCCGGATCGGCCGGATCGAAGTTGAGATTGGGCTCGATCGTGCCGGCCAGCGCCGCTTCGATGCTGCCCAGCTCGGTCCCGCCGAGCGAACCGAAATTGATGGTTTCGAAAGCGGTCGGGACGTTGGTCAGGATAACGGCGCTCACGCCCGAACCCTGAACGCGCGAGCTGTCCTGACGGCGCTCCTGATCGTTGATGATCGTATCGAAGAAGATCTTCACATTGTTGCTGGGCGCCCACTCCAGGGTCCCGGCAAAGTTGATCGTCTCGTATTCGAAATTCTCCAGCTCCTGGTTGAGGAACTGAATGCCGAGATACGGGAAGTCCGGCCCCGGAGCACCGGCCGATGTGCGGGCCGTGTTCGCCAGAACGCGGTTGTCGCGGTCGACACGCGGACGGAACGATGTCGCTTCCTGCTCCGAATAGCTGCCGGCGAGAACAATGCCGATCTCGCCCATCTCGGTATCCCAGGCCTTGCCGAAGCTGCCTGCAATACGCGGGGTCACGCTTTCCGAGAGCTCGCTGTATTCGCCCTGCGCACGCAGAACGAGAAGCGTCTCGGTCAGGTCGAGCGGGCGAATCGTCCGCAGATTGATCGTACCACCGACAGAGCCTTCGATCGTTTTCGCTTCGGGAGCCTTGATGACCTCGACCGAAGAAATGATCGCGGCGTTCACGTCTTCGAAATTGATGCCGCCGCGGCCCGTGCCCGAACCGACCGTCGACACGCCGTTGATTTCCGTGCGGTTGTCATTGGTACCGCGAATCTGGACCCCGGTCCCCACGCCGGCTGTACGGGTGATCTGGATGCCGGTGACGTTTTCGAGAACTTCTGCGAGGTTCTGGTCAGGCAGTTTGCCGATATCTTCAGCCTGGATGACTTCGACCAGGCTGTCTGCATTGCGCTTTTCGGAGAGAGCGCTCTGCAGCGAGCTGCGAATGCCGGTAACAACGATGACATCGCCATTATCGGTGGCCACGCCTTCATCGGCCTCCTGAGCATGCGCAACGCCCGGCAGCGCCAGCGCGGTCAGGGCCGTGCCGGTGAGGATCTTTGCAACAAAACGAGAATTGAATGCGGCCCCACGGCCGCCAAAAGCGGTCTTCGACATCTGAATTTCCCTCCCAGACTTTTATCTGTGGAAGGTGGGATACTGTCTAGACCACGTTTGTCAACCGGTTGTTGATACCTGTTGCCAAATTTCTGTCATACCAATTTGGGCTAGGGCTTTGCCAAGGTGCCGGGCGGCGTGGGCATTGAATAGAGTGGGCGAACACTGCTGGAGGCTTTGCACGCAAAGCCGATCAGACGAGCGCACGGGCGCGCCAGATGCGGGTCCGGTGTTTATGAACTGATAGCGCTTGTGACTTTCGGCACTGCGCGCGGCAGCGAGTCGCATCCGATTCCCCAAACCGGGTGGCTTCGTAGCCATGAATTGATGGCCAACCGGACGCCAACCAACGCATTGCGTCAGGACAATCGGAACAGCATCACCAATGACAATGCGCTGCCGCCGTCACGAGTGATTTTCGAGATGCTATGGAGCGTAAGAGTGGTGCCCAGAAGAGGGATCACAGGCTCAGAATAGCACTTTGAATATTTTATATATTTTTGGAAGCAATCGAGGACTGAACCCCAGACTGACCCCCTGACCGATTTGGCTAGGGATCATAACAATGCTGCCGGTGGATGGCAGGGAGTTTCGAAATACCGCCTGATTGGCAGCATCAGGATGACGACGTGCGCGTGGCTCTTGGACTTCTAATTCTATAAAGATTGCTGTCCCGGTTCTACCTGCTCACCCCTTGTGCTCTACCACGCTCACCGGAAGGTAAAGGGCAGCGCGTATTTGCCAGCCTTGTTCCAGAACTTCGTCGATTGCGTGTGAATCTTCTTCAGGGAGGGGTTTGCTAGGTCTCCTGCGTGGATCGGGATGACTACGTGCGCTTTAGCGCGAGAGATTGCGACATTGATGAGCCGCCTTCCTTCGGCGCCGCTGAAGAAGGTGCTCGATGCATCGACCGGGTCCACGATCACGAGCGTCTTTTCGCTCCCTTGCGCGCGGTGAATAGTGCTTACGCTGATCTGGGGATGGTTGCGACGCAGAAATTGTCGGATTAATGCGACCTGCGCACGGAACGGTGTGAGCACTACGATGTCGCTTGGGTCTACGTAAGACCCTGCGAGCTTGTCGCATGCATTCAGGACAAGCTGCGCAGAGTCGTAGCGAATGAAGCCACCATACTTGGTCGAGTAGGTTGCTGGCTCACCGACGTCGTCGAAGCAGATGCGGGGCACCTCTCGACCATCGACATAAAAAGCACTGCGCTCACGCTTCCACTCGGCATCGCGCGCAGCCTTCCGGCAGACGCGCAGATCACCGTCATAGAATGTTGTCCCGATCGCTGTGCAAATCGCTTGCGTCATGCGCGATTGTTCATTGAGCCGCGTGGTTTTCACGTGAGAGAAGATGTCGAATGCAGTGCGTGTAAGCCGGCCACGCACACTCTTGTTTTCGGTGCGCGCGATCGGGGAAAGCTGGTTGGGGTCACCTGCGAATATAGTCTGCTGACCGAGAGTAGTGATCATCATCGCCGCTGGCCCCAGGACCTGCGATGCTTCATCACACAGAACGAACGGAAACGCCGGAGATCGTAGATATTCATGCCACCGGATAGCCGTGGCAACCGTGACACCGACGACTCGCGCACCAGCCGCATTCTCCTCGATGTCAGCGCCCAAGCCCGCTCTCGCGGCGGCCATCTGGTCCTTCCACTTTACGTATTCAGCAATCTTCGCCTTTGGCGGCTCTGTCGCTTCGAGAAGAAGATACTCGTTCACGCGCTCCGCGATGCCTTCGGCGAGCAAATGCGGTCGTTCAGCATACTTCGTGGGGTCAAAATGAGCACCGATGCGCTTGACCTGCCCTGCAAGATCATGGCGTCCCAACCGCTGAAGCCAATCATCTATCGCAAGAATCGCCGTATCAACGGAAACGTTCGTCGGTCCAACGACCAAGACGCGCCCTTTGGGGAACCGCCGAAGGAGGTAGGAGGTCAATGCGCCGATCGTGTAGCTCTTACCCGTTCCCGGCGGACCAATGACGATTGAGCAGCGATAAGCCGCGCTTTGCACGGCTTCTACCTGCCGTTCTCGAAGATCCCTGTAATCGTCGGGGAGCGGCTTGACGGGTTGAAGGGGGGCGAGGTCATCTTTCGATTGCTTAAGTCGCTTTGCAGCGAGACTCGCCATCGGGCCGTTCCACATATCGATAAGGGGGCCGAGAAAGTCGTTCTGGAAGACCCACGCGGTCTTGCCTGCCTCCGGCATGCGGCCCTCGATCAGCTGGATAACGATTCGCTCTTTATCAGGATCGACCATCTTGATGAGGCCGCCTTCATCCAGCTCTGGCCCCCATCGAATGCGAGCACCTTCCAGGCCTTCGTCGAGCGGCAGCTTGTGGCGCGATTTCCCCAGCTTCACCGAGAGCACAATCAGATTCTCTTCCCAGTCAGCATCCAGCACTTCAAACGGCGCCCCTTGCATGCTGATCGCTCGCTCAGCGGTGAGTGCATCGACTATTGAAGCGCGAGTGAGCGGCATACGACCCCCAGAACTGTAGAACGACACAAGTCGTTCACAACTCTATGATTCTACTTATTCGCGGGCGCAATACTTCTCGTGCTTGGCGATGCGAAATAGTCGCAGGAAGGATGTAAGCATGAACCCCCGTCGAGATCGAGGAAGCCGTATCCTAGCTCGCCGTAGAGGCGTTCGAGCGTGAGTAGTTTGCGCTTCAGTATCTGACCGAGGTTGGCAACAAGAAGATCACGATCGATCGCCTGCGCAAAGGCGCGACGAACCAGTCAGACGTGAAGACTAGGCTCGAAAGTCATCGCAGCTTAGCGTCTCACAATCAGGAACGTCCACTTAACATACGCTACGTGAACGCCGTGAGGCACCTCGGAGGGGCATGCGCATTTGATGCGGAGCGGTCTACCGTTGAGGTGGGCTAAAACATCGTAGATTCAGCATAATTTTCTTGCCATGCGACGACTCCATCGTTTCATAGATATCGAATATGCAGCTCGCTATGAGCATGTAATTCTGCCCAATCGCGGTGGTTATGACTGACAACGAGAAGAGGATAAGGGGAACCAACGTTGAGCACCGCGGCATTTTTCGATTCGCCTATACTCAACTCGCCATACAGGCGGCCAGATCGGCACTGGCAGTTGACAGATGAAGGTCAGCCGACCGGTATCGTCGAAAGTGGTCGACGCCGTAGCGACCTCACTACTCCGATACCGAAGCCAAGGGCGACACGCGGCAAGAGCGCAGCCCAAGCTGACATCTTCGCGGACGCGCAGGGCGATATCTATGATCCGACAGAAATCATCAACGGTATCCGGCAGGCCGTCGACACCTGGCGCGAACTCCCCGAGAGTCAGTGGCAAGTAACGCCTACGACTGCGCGTCTATTGCGCCACTGGCGCTCGGGCGAAATGCCGCTCCCGCCCTTCTTCTGCCAGATCGAGGCGGTCGAGACAGTGATCTGGCTGACTGAAGTGGCGGGCAAGCCTGAGCACAAGGGGCGCAAGGCGAAGCTCGCTACCGCGCAGCGCTACTGGGAGCATCTTTTCGCAGCCAACGAGGCGTCAAATCCCGATCTCGTTCGTATGGCGCTGAAGCTGGCGACGGGTGCCGGCAAGACGACAGTTATGGCGATGCTTATTGCATGGCACACGCTTAACGCCGTTCGTCATCCTAATGCCAAGCGCTTCTCCAAGGGCTTCTTGGTTGTCGCCCCTGGCATCACTATCAAGGATCGCTTGCGCGTCCTTCAGCCGAACGATCCCGAGAGCTATTACAGCACTCGTCACATTGTTCCGGAGGATATGCTCCGAGATCTCGGCCAGGCAAAGATCGTTATCACCAACTACCACTCCTTCAAGAAGAAGGACGAGGTAAGCCTTAACAAGGTCCAGCAAGCCGCTTTGGCCACCGAGCCCAAGCAGGAGAGCGACGGATCGATGCTTCGACGGGTGGCCGGGCCCTTAATGGGCATGAAGAACATCGTCGTGCTGAATGACGAAGCGCATCACTGCTATCGCGAGCGCCCGCTATCACCAGAAGAAGAAAAGGCGCTCAAAGGCGACGAAAAGGCGGAGGCCAAGGAAGCCAACGAAGCCGCTCGCCTGTGGATCAGCGGGTTGGAAGCCGTGAAGCGGACGCTTGGCCTCAACATGGTCTACGACTTGTCGGCGACGCCATTCTTCCTTCGGGGATCAGGATACAGGGAGGGATCGCTCTTCGGCTGGGTGATGAGCGATTTCTCGCTCATGGATGCGATCGAGTGTGGGATTGTCAAATTGCCGCGCGTGCCCATCATGGACAACGTGGAGGGCGGCGACACACCGATGTTCCGCAACCTCTGGGAGCACGTCGGGACGAAGCTCCCCAAGAAAGGCCGGGCTAAGTCCGGCTTCGATGATCCCCAGAAGCTTCCCAACGAACTCTTATCCGCGATCGACGCGCTATACGGGCACTACGAAAAGACTTTTGAGACCTGGAAGGAACACGGTCTCGGCGTAGAGCCGGTCTTCATCGTAGTTTGCAACAACACGGCAACCAGCAAGTTGGTTCACGACTACATCGCGGGATACGAAATCGAGGACAAGGACGGCAACAAGCGCCTGATGGCAGGCGCATGTAAGCTGTTCCGCAATTTCGACCCGGATGGGGTGGCCCTGCCTAAGATGCGGACTTTGCTCATCGATAGCCAGCAGATCGAAAGCGGCGAGGCGATCAGTGCCGAGTTCATGACTGCTGCAGAGCCCGAAATTGCCCGATTCAAGGAAGAGCTGGTCCAGCGCACCGGCGACAGGGCTGCTGCTGAGAAGATCGACGATACAGCCATCCTTCGCGAAGTCATGAACACAGTCGGTCGTCCCGGTCAGCTGGGCGAGGCCATACGATGCGTCGTATCGGTATCGATGCTCACCGAGGGCTGGGATGCAAATACGGTCACGCATGTTCTCGGCGTGCGCGCTTTCGGAACGCAGCTCCTGTGCGAGCAGGTTATCGGTCGCGCGCTGCGCCGCGTTTCCTACCGGTTGAACGACGAGGATCGCTTTGACGTCGAATACGCCGACATCTTCGGCATCCCGTTCGACTTCACAGCGCAGCCTCAGAACGCCACAATCAAGCCACCGCCACCGATGGTGCGTGTCGAGGCAATCAGCCCGGAGCGCGACAACGTCGAAATCCGCTTCCCACGAGTCGAGGGATACCGCACGGAATTGCCGCGCGATACGCTCCGGGCGGAATTCACCGATGACTCGACGCTGGAGCTAACCCCTGATCTAGTCGGGGCCGCGCAGACGGTGAACTCGGGGATCGTGGGCGAAGAGGCCGAGATGAACCTGGATCATCTCGCGGATACTCGCCCGGCAACGATTCAGCTACGCCTCGCGGATCGCATCGTCCGGCGCCGTCTAACCGAGGATGGCGAGGTCCCGAACCCGGCGCTCATCATGGAAATGCGCAAGATCGTGCGACGCTGGATGAGCGAACATCTCGTTTGCAAGGGAAACACCCAGCAAGCGCAGCTGCTCTATTACGACATCGCGGACCGGGTGGCCGATCGGATCATGGCGGCGATTACGCGCGGAGCCGAAGGCGGCAACCGGGTGATCGCCATGCTCGATCCCTACAACCGCGAAGGTTCAACCCGGAACGTCGGTTTCAATACGAGCCAAGACCGATACGAAACCGGTCAAAAATGCCACGTCAACTACGCCATCGCCGATAGCGACTGGGAATTGGAATTCTGCCGTGTTGCCGATGCGCACCCACGTGTGTTGGCATGGGTGAAGAACCACAATCTTGGCTTTGAAGTGCCGTATCGCGCAGGCGGCGAGGCGCGACGATATCGACCGGATTTCATCCTGAAAATTGACGATGGAAATGGAGTGGACGACCCGCTCAATCTCGTCGTCGAGATCAAGGGTTTCCGTAATGAGGACGCCAAAGACAAGGCCGGCACGATGGCTACCTACTGGGTGCCCGGGGTAAACAACCTCGGGACAATGGGGCGCTGGGCCTTTGCCGAGTTCACCGACAAATGGACGATCCAGACCGAGTTTGAGGGCGTCATCACTGAATGGATCGACGGGGTGACCGGTAGCAACTCCCGATCCCTACTATCTGCAATTAAGCAACCTGGTCCTGACGATGACATCGAGTTTGATCCGCCGAGATTGGAAAACTTCTTCAAAGGGGTGGAATTCGACTAATGTTCATTCTCGACACCAATGTTATTTCTGAGCTTCGAAAAACTAGAAATGCAAATCCGTCCCTCGTCGCTTGGGCAGATCAGCAGCCGATCGATCAGCTTTTTCTTTCAGCAATTAGTATTTGGGAATTGGAGTATGGAATACTCCTGAAGGAAGCCCAAGATCAGTCTCAAGGTGCAGTCCTTCGCACTTGGTATGAAGATCAAGTTCTTCCGAGCTACCAAGGTAGAATTCTGCCTGTCGATCTCGCTGCTGCCCGAGCATGCGCGCCAATGCATGTCCCGAACAAGAGGTCTGACCGGGATTCTTTAATCGGAGCTACAGCAGTAGCGACTGGCATGGTGGTGGTAACACGTAACGACAAGGATTTTGCCGACATGAATTGTAACATCCTCAATCCTTGGACCTGACTAATGGCTCGTGCACCCAAGAAACCTCTGAAAGTCGACACGCTTACGCATGACGAGGCGACGCGCAAGAACGCGCCCACGGCGGAGCTCGAAACCTTTGTCGATGCCGAGACCAAGCGGCCGATCGAGGTTGCTTACGAGCGGCGCAATCGCGATCTCGATCCGCAGCTGGTGTGGCGGGGGAAGGATGTGGCGGACTGGTCGGACCTGATCGTCGAGGCGCCGCCGCTCTATATCCAGGAGAAGATCCATCCCAAGGCGCTGATCGAGGATCTGAAGCGCGCCAGCCAGCGCGACGAACCCGACGACGCGCCCGATCTCTTCGCCGATTTCAACGGCGTCGATCCGGAGGCGCGAACCGAGTTCTACGCGCATGACCAGCACTGGTCGAACCGCATGATCCTGGGCGACGGGCTGAAGGTGATGGCATCTTTGGCCGAGCGCGAGGGGCTGAAGGGCCAGGTGCAATGCATCTACATCGACCCGCCCTACGGCATCAAATTCAACTCCAACTTCCAGTGGTCCACCACATCGCGCGACGTGAAGGACGGCAAGGCCGACCACCTGACGCGCGAGCCCGAGCAGGTGAAGGCCTTCCGCGACACCTGGGCGGACGGCATCCACTCCTACCTCACCTATTTGCGCGACCGCCTGACCGTGGCGCGCGATCTCCTGACCGAGAGCGGCAGCGTCTTCGTCCAGATCGGCGACGAGAACGTCCACCGCGTGCGCGCGCTGTTGGACGAAGTGTTTGGGGAAGAGAACTTCATCTCTCAGATTCAGTTCAAGAAAACGTCTGGAACTGGAGCGCGGCATCTCGAGAACATCTATGACTACGTCATTTGGTATGCACGGGATCAGGAACGTCTAAAATATCGACAGCCATTTTACGAGAAGCCCGCCAGTTTGCTGGACACCCAATACACTGGCACCGATGACTTCCGTGCAGCTTCGGAGCTGGGCGATCCAGCGTTCATGCCCGGAGATATGAGTTCTCAGGGTGCGAGTGAAATGGGCACTTATCCATTTCCCGCTTTCGGGGGCGAATATACACTTCCGCCGAATACCCATTGGAAAGCTTCACGTAGTGGGATGCCACGACTGCTTATGGCAGATCGCCTCGCAGCCTATGGCAAGCGCTTGCGTTACAAGCGCTTTGCTGACGATTTTCCGATCATGACCTTTACTAGCTCGTGGGACGATACGATCATCTCCGGATACGCTGACCCAAAAATTTATGTGGTTCAGACATCCCCGAAGGTTGTCCAACGCTGCATCCTGATGACCACCGATCCCGGCGATCTGGTGCTCGATCCCACATGCGGTTCGGGCACCACTGCATATGTCGCTGAGCAATGGGGGCGGCGGTGGATCACGATCGACACCAGCCGGGTGGCGCTCGCGCTCGCCCGGGCGCGGATCATGGGCGCACGCTATCCCTGGTATCTGCTCGCCGACAGCCGCGAGGGGCAGGTGAAGGAAGGCGAGATCACGAGGCTCCCGCCGCGCGATACGCCGACGCAGGGCCGCATCCGCCAGGGCTTCGTCTACAAGCGCGTGCCGCACATCACGCTCAAAAGCATCGCCAACAACGCCGAGATCGACACGATCTGGGAGGAGTATCAGGAGAAGCTCGAACCCCTCCGAGCCGAGATCAATGCGATGCGCGGCCGAGACGGCTCCGACCCCGACCTCCCTCCTTTCGAGGAATGGACCATGCCGCGCGAGCCCGGCGCGCCGTGGCCGGACGCCGCGGTGAAGGCGCTGGACAAGGCGCGCAACGAAGGCACCTCCGAAGCGACGCGGACTAAATGGCTCACCAAGCTGAACGATGAGCTGGAGCGCGACTACACGCTCGACACGCTGCCCGAACACCCGGTCGATCCGTGGGATGACCCGGAATGCGAGAAGCTTCACGCCGAATGGTGGAAGCAGCGCATCGAGCGCCAGCAGGAAGTAGACGCCAGCATCGCCGCCAAGGCGGACACCGAATATCTCTACGACCAGCCCTACGAGGACAAGTCCCGTGTCCGCGTGGCCGGGCCCTTCACAGTCGAAAGCCTGAGCCCCCACCGCGTGCCAGCTGTGGACGTGGACGACAGTTTCTTTGACGAGATCGAGGCGGCCGAGGGCAGAGCCAAGAAAGGCGAGAGCGGCGAACGCGCCGACTTCGCGGAAATGGTGCTCGAAAACCTCAAGCGCTCCGGCGTCCAGCAGCGAGCCAAGGACGACAAGCTCGTATTCGAAAGCATGAAGCTCTGGCCCGGCGAATGGATCGTCGCCGAGGGCACAGTGCGCCAGAAATCGTTGACGGAAGCCGAGGACGAAGAGGAAACCGAAGCCGGTCCGACCCGTCGTGCTGCCATATTCGTCGGCCCCGAATACGGCACTATCACGCGCCCTCAAGTTGTCGCCGCTGCACGAGAGGCACAGGAAAATGGATTCGACATTCTGATTGCGGCGGCTTTCAACTTCGATGCCCATGCGGGCGAGGTCACCAAAATGGGGCCGCTCACCGTCCTACAGGCGCGCATCAATCCCGACCTGCACATGCCCGACCTTGCGAATACGGGGGCGGGCAACCTGTTCACCGTATTCGGCGAACCTGACATTCAGGTTCACGATGAAGGCGACGGAATGGTCAGCATCGAGGTGATGGGCGTCGATATGTATAAGGGCGGCCAGATCGAAAGCGGCGACGCCGACGACATCGCCGTGTGGTTCATCGATACCGACTACAACTACGAGAGCTTCTTCGTCCGCCACGCCTACTTCCCCGGCGCGAACGACCCCTACAAGGCGCTGAAGACAACGCTGAAGGCAGAGGTGGATCAGGAAGCCTGGGACAGCCTCAACCGCGTGCGATCACGGCCGTTTGTGAAGCCGAAGGACGGCCGTGCAGCCGTGAAAGTAGTGAACCATCTTGGGGACGAGGTGATGAAGGTGCTGGAGGTGTGAGCAACCTCGAGTCCGCTCTCTCGCGAGCCAAGGCCGAGCGTTGGTGCTGCCGGTGGGGCTGCACGACGTGCGGTTCAGGTCAGTTTCGAAAAGCGGCTCTTCGCGCAGTCGATGCAGTCAATCTCGAACGCGATTCTGCGCTTAGATTGGGGCGGGCCCTCCGCGACATATCTCCGGAAGCTCATCCGGATGCCAGCGAGTTTCTATTGCGCTGGCTGGGAAGAGAACTGAACGAAGCGGAAATACAGGAGATTTTAAGCAAGACGTCGCACGGTTCGCTCTATCGCCGCATGCTTGCGGCACGGGATCAGGCCAACGCCAGAAGAGCCGAATATGAGCGGCTCAACTCGCCCGAATACGTAGCCGCCCAACGGGCCGAAAAGGCCGCGGCACGAGCAGGAAAGCATAAGCAAAGGTTGGCAGAGAAGGCCAAGCGGGATGCAAAGCTGCGGGCCGAGGGGAAGATATGACCCTCTTATACGCCTCAACCTTCGCTGACGCGCTCGGGAAGCTCACCCATCAGGAGCAAAAGCAGGTCAAGATCACGACCGTCGATCTGATGATGGATCCGAAGGGCACCGGGCTCAGCCTGGAACGCCTGACCAGGGCAGGAGACGACAAGGTCTGGTCAGCGCGTGTCTCGCGGGACTTGCGCATTATCCTGCGGCGTGATGGCGATGATAATCTGCTTGCCTACGTCGGACATCACAATGATGCCTACCGCTGGGCCGAGAGACGGAAATTTATTCCCCACGAACGTTCTGGCGCCATGCAGATCGTGGAAGTGATCGAGGGTGAGGAAAAAGCCGAGCCCGAATACGGTAACTATACCAGCGCGACGGATAGTGCTGAAGAAGTGGTGCAGCCCTTCTGGTCTTTGACGGACGACCAGCTCCTCGATGTCGGCGTGCCGCGGGAATGGCTAAGCCATGTGCAGGAGATGCCGGAGGCTGAAATCGACAGCCTCTTCGACCGACTTCCGGCGGAGGCCGCAGAAGCCCTCTATGATTTCGCGACAGGCGGAAAACTTGAGGATCACACGGTCACTCCTGCCGAACCGGGTGCCGATCCTTACGCCCATCCCGACGCGCAGCGCCGCTTCCGCGTGTTCGACAATGTCGACGAACTCACCGCGGCGCTTGATGCCCCCTTCGAGAAATGGGCAGTCTTCCTGCACCCGGCGCAGCGTGAACTCGTGCGCCGAGAGGTGACCGGCCCGACCCGCGTTACCGGATCAGCGGGAACGGGCAAGACCATCGTGGCACTCCATCGCGCCGTGCATCTTGCAGAGCAGAGCGAGACCGCGCGCGTTCTCCTCACCACCTTCTCCCCAGAGCTTTCTCTAGCCCTGTTCGCAAAGCTCGAAACCCAGACGCAGGCTGTTCCCGAGTTGCGTGAGCGCATTACGGTCCGGCCGCTCGATGAAGCTGCGGTGGAGCTGTATTGCCAGCAGTTCGGCGACCCAGATCTTGTCGACCATGGCCGGATACGGGAGCTGATTGAAGAAGCCGTATCGGCGGGCCTTGGAGGCGATCTTACGCCGCAATTTCTTTTCGAGGAATGGCAAGAGCTGGTCGATGCGTGGGGGGTGACCGACCCCGACAGCTACGCCACGCTTCCCCGGATAGGCCGCCGCACCAGATTGGGTCCCAAGCAGCGGGAGGCAGCGTGGACCGTATTCGACCACGTCCGAACCCGCATGACCGAGCGCGGTTTGGTCACCCGTGCGATGATCTACGACCAGCTGACTGGATGGCTTGAGGATGGTGGCACCATTCCATTCGATCATGTCATCGTCGATGAAGCCCAAGACCTCACAGTTGCGCAGGTCCGATTCCTCGCGTCGGTGGGCAAGGGGCGAAGCGATGCCCTCTTCCTTGCCGGCGATATCGGGCAGCGCATATTCCGGCTGCCTTTTAGCTGGGCGAAGCTCGGCCTCGACATTCGCGGTCGCAGCCATTCGCTGAAGGTGAACTACCGCACGTCGCACCAGATAAGAGCAATGGCCGATCGCCTGCTTCCGTCTGCGATTACGGATCTAGATGGCGTGGAAGAGGGTCGGCGTGGCACGGTGTCAATCTTTGATGGTCCCATTCCGGAAGTTCAGCTGACTGACGGCGGCGAAGACGAGGTGAAATTCGTGAGTGGTTGGCTTCAACGGTGCATCACGTCCGGGATTCCCTTGAAACAAATCGCGTTGCTGGTTCGCAGCCCTAATCAGGTTGCTCGTGCCCGGAAGGCCGCTGAAGACGCTGTTGCCGCATCACCGGTTTCCGAGACACCCATCGTGACTGTCATGCATGACGCGAAGGGGCTGGAATTTCGAGCGGTAGCGGTGATGGCTTGCGACGAAGACGTTATCCCCGATCCAGAGCGTCTTGCCTCGATCGGCGACGTCGCCGAGATGGAAAGCATCTATGAGACGGAGCGACACTTGCTTTACGTGGCATGCACGCGTGCGCGCGATCGACTGCTCGTAACCGGCATCGCACCGGGTAGCGAATTTTTGGACGACATCGCGTAGACCTATCCTCCAGCAAGCTGTTGCTACAAACAGACCATCGGCCGAAGCCAATCATTTCACATAGAATTCGGTGCACGACGACTCTCGATAGATTGGCAACTTCCTAATTGCCGCTTGGAGCCGGGCATGATCCCATCGTGCGGGCGAAGTGAAGGTCACTCTTTCTGAAGGACTGGCGATGGATGATCTTGCCCTGAAAAGGAACACCAGCTCACGACAAGGCCCTTTCCCTAGCAGACGAACCACCGCTTCTCTTCTCCGTCGAACACCGCGATGCCGATAGGGCCAAACTCCAAAAGGCGTGGCAGGTTACGCATGATCTCCTCTGGCAGATCAGCCATGCCGTCCGAGATGTGCAGCAGCCGCGTCTCGCCTTTCGGAATGCGCAGTTCGGTGGTGAACACCGAGACTGCAATGTCGATGTTGGGTGTGATCGCGTAGACGTTGTTGCCTTCGCAATCGATCGTGCGGAAGAGCTTCAGCTCTTGCACCGGCGCGGTGTGTGCCACCCAGCCCAGCTCGCAGAAGCTGGCGAAGCCCACCGGCGCGTTCTCCAAGAGGCAGTCGAGGCCGAGCTCCAGTTCTTCGTCGATCCTGTCGTCGAACCGCCGGATAGTGAGGTCTTCGTGTTCGAGTCCAAGCTCTTCCTCGTGGGTAATGACCGTCAACCAAGCCACGTCTTTTGAAGGGGCGACGACGTATGCGGTTGCACAGTAATCGACACGCTGGATGGTAATCTCGAAGAGTTGAAAACGCATGGGGTAGACCTTTTTGCTGTTGGTAATGCAGCAGGTCTATGAGCACCCCGGTTGAAAGTCGGGTGGGCAATGCTTTGGCGCAGATGGGAACTGCACACCGCAAAAAGTTGAGTCGTCAACCATGGCCGTTCCAATGCGGAGCTGGGGAACGGCGGAGTTCTGCGGATCAGGATGGTTCCAAGTGATGGGCAAAAACGTGCCGAGAGAGAAATTGCCGGTAACTGCGATGAAGGCACCCAATTGATTTACCTGCTACGCTTTCGCTTCTGACCGAGCGTGGATGCCATTCGATCAATCGCCGGAGCCACCAGTGTAAGGTCGCCTTGCCGATCGGCTTCGAGCAGAGCGGCAACCATCTTTCCCACAGCCTCCAGGTTTTCTTCCACAACCTTCCGTCGTCGTTGGCTGTCAGAGAGGTCCATGAGCGCAGCACACCGCGCCTTTCGGTCGAGGGCCGCCTCCAGGTCTTGTATGGTTTCGTTGACCCTTGAGCCCTTCTCCGCTCCCCGACGTTTCATTTGGCGGGAGACGGTCTGCGGAGACACCCCAAGCTCTCTTGCTATCTGGTTCCCATGCTTGAAGCCGAGTTCATAGAGAGCGGCCTGCTCATTCCATGTTTGCTCGGAGATCGTGTTTTTCGCCGGCATTCGTCAACTTCCATTCCAACTAAACCATGAGGTCCATGGAGAGCATGTTCTGCATGCGGACCATGATCATCCATGTGAAGAGGAAAGTATGGTTACGTTCACTCCTTGGTCCTTTCGGTCCATGGGATTCCATAACCATACTTTCCATAGGTTCAGGAATGCCGCCGAGGATGTCGGCGACTACCTTTTCGGTCTCTGTGGTTGCCCGCCGACGGCTGGATCACAGTCCCCGCGATCGAGGCGGGTATGTCAGGTGAAGTTATTGGGGGTGGAAGTCTGCCGCGAAGAAATGGTCGTCATGGCCGCGCTTTGTGCAATAACTGAACCACCCGCTATCCATTGCGAGCCTCAGGTCCACCGACCCGGCTCCGCGCGTCGCCTTCTTCCAGGCACGCCTTACTTCCTGTTCCAGCCGCCAATCATTGCCGATGATCCGCATTGCAGCCGAGAGATCGACTGCGCCGTGCAGATGCGCGTTGGTCGAGAGGTTCTCTGGGAAGAAGATTCCGCGCATGCGGAGATCGAGGGGGAAGCGGCGCATATTGCGTTGGCCGTGCACATGCTTGTCGAACTGGTGACAGAACGTGGAGCAGATGTCCTTGATGCGCGCGAGCGAAAGCTCTCGGTCAGTGTTGAGGGTGATCGCATGGGTGTAGTTGTCGTTAGCAGCCCAATCGACGATGGATGCGCGCTCTCGGCGCCGTTCGTGCGTGTTATACATACTGCATAGTATATGCCGCATAACACACGCTGTCCACGGAAAATGCGTGTTGGATAGAATGCCTCAAGACCTAGTTGTCTGCGAGAAGCGCCTCAATCGCTCCGAGATCGCTGCCGGGCACCCCTTCTGTGCCCATCTTTGGAAACAACCTTCGCATCACCTCCACCGCGTGAAGCTCATGCACTGACAACCAGCGGCGTGCGGGCGAGTGCTCCGCTGCAACCTCCCGCATCACTGCACGCTGCTCGGCAGTGAGTTCTGACAATGGCCTGCCGAGCGCCGACTCTAGCTCATATTGGAGGTAGTCAATCTTCTTCGAGCTCGATGGGCCTGCTAGCATTTGCCAAGATACATCGGGATGCCGCTGATGCAGAACCGCGAGGAGAAAAGCACGTTTGTCGAGGCCGATGATAGTCGCCATTTCCTCTGCTCGATCAATCGGGATTGGCACTCGGCCACTCGCCATGTGGCTAAGCACGACGGATGTCTTGTAGTTCATCTGTTTGCCAATCTGGCGGATGCTCAATCCGCGCTCATCCTTCGCGCGGGCAAGACCTTCAGCGAGCATGCGGGCAGCAGTGGTGTCCGCGAGGGGGTAATCGTTTTCCATACCCATCGCATGGCATACAGCACGCATGCGTGTCAAATGTCTTGACTCACTGAAAATGCGTGTTATTTAACACCCACATCTGCAATCGCAGTTGTGTGCGCACGAACGCGCATGATCGTAATCGCATACAAGGATGACCCTATTTGCAACGCATGACCTACAAAATTGACGAAGTTGCCCAGGCTCTGGGCCTCGGCAAGACCACCATCCACAAACTCCTCCGTGATGGGGAGCTTCAGAAGATAAAGCTAGGCCGCTCGACGCTGATCTCTGCGGAGTCCGTCGAGGCGCTTCTCCAGCGCCACGCCGTCCAAGGCGGAGCGCCGCAATGCCACTGACAGTCAAGGAGGTCGAGGCTGCGCAGCCGCAGTCAAAGGCATGGAAACTTCACGATGAGAGGGGGCTCTATCTCCAAATCTCGCCGAACGGCTCCAAGATTTGGCATCTGCGGTATTCGTATCAGGGCCAAAAGAAAAAGATCAGCTTCGGCCCTTTCCCCGATGTCAGCCTCAAAGCAGCCCGCGCAAAGCGAGATGAGGCTCGCTCGTCGGTCGCTGACGGCGTTGATCCGCTTCAGAAGCGTCGGGAGCAAAAGCTCCAAGCGAAGCTCGCGTCCGAGCACACCTTTGCATCGATTGCGCGCGAATACATCGCAAAGCGCGTCAATGATGGCGACAGGGCCTTTAGCGAAGCGACCCGCAAGAAAACTGAATGGTTGCTCTCTCTGCTCGAACCGAAACTTGGGCGGGTGCCGGTGAGCGAAATTACTGCGCCGCTGCTGCTCGACGCTTTGACCGAGGTGCAAGAAAGTGGTCGGCGAGAAACAGCCCGTCGGCTTCGTTCGTTCGCCGGACGCGTGCTGAAACACGCAATCATAACGGGTCGCGCAGAAAATAACCCAGCTCCAGCCCTACAGGGAGCACTGGCCACGCCAGAAGTTCGTCATCACCCCGCAGTGATCAAGCCTAAGGCGGTTGGAGAGCTGCTTCGAGCGATCGATGGCTATGCGGGCTTCGCCTCGACCAACGCGGCGCTGAGGCTCTCGGCACACCTCTTCCAGCGCCCCGGCGAGATACGCCAGATGAAATGGGAAGATCTCGATCTAGAGTCAGCAATCTGAACGATACCAGCAGATCAGACCAAGATGCGCCGCGAGCACCGCGTGCCCCTCTCGCGACAGGCGATTTCAATCATTCGCTCGATGGAAGACGTTGCAGCTTACAGCGAATACGTGTTCCCAAGCTTCAACCCGAAAAAGCCATTGTCCGAGAACGCTGTCACCGGCGCGCTCAAACGGCTGGGATACGCTGGCGTGATGACTGCACATCGATTTCGCACCACCGCCAGTTCACTGCTAAACGAGAGCAACGAGTTCCACCCCGATGCGATTGAGAAGGCTCTTGCCCACGAAGACAACAATGCCGTGCGAAAGGCTTACAATCGAACCCTGTATTGGGACGAACGCGTCAGGATGATGCAGTGGTGGTCGGACAAGATCGATTCTCTGAAGCAGCTAAGCGCAGATTAGAGTTTGGGGGTCACACGAAAAAGACCCCCAAATTGAACCCCCGCAGCACGCGGATTTACGCAATCCTCGGCGATCAAGCACGAAGCTCGAACCCAGATTTCTCAATGATTTTCAGAGATTTCCGCTTGATCGCGATATTTCACGAAGAAGCTACTGGTGCCCAGAAGAGGACTCGAACCTCCACATCCTTGCGAATACATGCACCTGAAGCATGCGCGTCTACCAATTCCGCCATCTGGGCATACGGGCGAGGGCGGGTGCTCTTGCGCATCCGGTCGCCGGTAAGTGGGGGCCACTAGCCAACGGGCTGGCGGGATGTCAACAACACTTCTTGCATCGAAGGCGATTTGCCAGCGGTCCCATGCAAGGGCGGCCGCCCGCCTCGCGCTCCGCCCCCGGCCTGCCCCACTCCGTCCCTATTCTGCGGCCCGGAACGCCGGTCTTTGGGAACGGTTGCCCGCGCGCGCCGGTTCGGGCAAAGCGCCCCACAGCAAACAGACCCCTTTTCAAGGACACCACCAATGCCCGCTCGCTCCTCTCTCCACGGCAAGCTTGTCACCGTTTTCGGTGGCAGCGGTTTCTTCGGGGCGCATGTCGCGCAGGCCTTGCTGGAGCGCGGCGCGCGGCTGCGGATTGCCAGCCGCAATCCTGAAACCGCGTTTACGCTGAAGCCGCTCGCCAATCTGGGGCAGCTGCAATTTGCCCGCTGCGATATCCTGAACGAAGCCAGCGTGCAGGCCTGCGTGCAGGGGTCCGACGTGGTGATCAATCTGGTCGGATCCTTCGAAGGCAATCTGCTGAAGCTGATGGGCGATGCGGCGGGCACGATTGCCGAAGCGGCTGCTTCCGAGGGTTGCTCTGCCATGGTGCAGGTGAGCGCGATCGGGGCGGATGAAGACAGCCCGACCGGCTATGCGCAAGGCAAGGCGCGCGGTGAACGGCTGGTGCTGGAAGCCTTCCCCAAGGCGACCGTGCTGCGCCCCTCGATCATCTTCGGGCAGGACGACAATTTCCTGAATATGTTCGCCGGGCTGATCCAGATGATGCCCGTGCTGCCGGTGTTCGGGCCTGAGGCGGAGCTGCAGCTGGTCCATGTCGATGACTGCGCCGAGGCGGTTGCGCTGGCGGCGGAAAATCCGGGCAAGCATGGCGGCAAGACCTACGAACTGGGCGGGCCGGAAGTGCTGACGATGATGGAGATCAACCAGCGGATCGCCGATGGCCAGCGCCGCAATCGCGCCTTCATCCCCATGCCCGATGCCATTTCGGGCGTGTTTGCCGCGCTGCCCGGCACGCCGATGGGGACCGACCAGTGGACCCTTCTGAAGCAAGGCAGCACTGTCTCGGGCGATTTGCCGGGGTTCAAGGAGTTCGGGATAGAGCCTGCGCCGCTCGACCTGTTTCTTGATCGCTGGATGACCCATTACCGCAAGCATGGCCGGTTCTCCGACAAGCTGGCGAATGCCGGGAAGATGTAGGCAAGCGGGGGGCCTCTACCCTTCTATCACCTGCTGACCGGCGTCCAGCGGCTCCACCAGCAGGACCGAGCCTTCGTTACCGGTAATCCGCACCCGTTCCCCCACAGGCAGGTCCGGCCCGCGCGCGCTCCAGTCACTATCACCGACATGGATGCGGCCGGCTCCATGGCTGATCGCCACGGTCACGGTGGCGGTTTCGCCAACCAGCCGCCCCATCCGGTTGTTGAGCAGTGGATCGGAGCTGGCAATCGGCCGGTCACGCAAGATACGTTTTGCGCTGAACACGGTGATCAGCGCCACCGTCACGAACTGGACGACCTGCATCACCGGGCCGAGATCGAACATGAAGGTCAGCAGGCCGGTGGCGAGCGCCGCCATGGCCAGCCAGATCAGGAACACGCCGGGCACCAGCATTTCCGCCGCCGCGAGGATCAGCCCCAGCGCAACCCAGATCCAGTGCGGTTCTATCCCGTCAAGCATCGCCAGCGCGCCTAGCTCTTGTCACCGGCGCGCGGAACGCTGGCCCGGGCGCGCCCCTTGGGCAGCGGCGTGCCATTGGTGTCGAGCGTGGTGTTGACCAGCCCTTCGCCCACCGCGTCTTTTACCAGCTCCCCGATCCCGCCAAGCGATCCGATCAGCTGGGTCGCCTCGACCGGGAACAGGATGGTCTTGGCATTCGGGCTGTCGGCAAACTTGCCCACGGCCTTCGTATATTCCTGCGCGATGAAGTAATTGATCGCCTGACTGCCGCTGCTGGCGATGGCGTCGGACACCAACTGCGTCGCTTTCGCTTCGGCTTCGGCTTCCCGTTCGCGTGCTTCGGCGTCACGGAAGGCGGCTTCGCGCTTGCCCTCCGCTGTCAGGATGGCGGACTGCTTGTCGCCCTCTGCGCGCAGGATGTTGGAAGCGCGGTCGCCCTCGGCCTCGAGGATTTCGGCGCGCTTCAGGCGCTCGGCCTTCATCTGGCGCGCCATGGCCTCGCTGATGTCGAGCGGCGGGCGGATGTCCTTGATCTCCACGCGGGTGATCTTGATGCCCCAGGGCGAGGTCGCATGGTCGACCACGCTCAGCAGCCGGGCATTGATCTCGTCGCGCTTGGACAGCGTTTCATCCAGATCCATGCTGCCCATGACGGTACGCAGATTGGTGGTGGTGAGCGCCATGATCGCATTTTGCAGTCCGCTGACTTCATAGGCCGCCTTGGCCGCATCCAGCACTTGGAAGAACACCACGGCATCCACCCCGACCATGGCGTTATCGGCGGTGATGATTTCCTGCCCGGGAATATCGAGCACCTGCTCCATCATGTTGATCTTGTGCCCGACGCGGTCGATGAACGGGATGATGAGATGCAGCCCCGGCTCCGCCGCCAGCGTGAATTTCCCCAACCGCTCGATCGTATAGACGAAGCCCTGCCGCACGACCCGCACACCCAGCAGGATGAATACGATCAGGACGAAAATGACGAGGCCGAGCAGAAATTCCATTGCGTTTATCTCCTTGCGCGCAAGCTAGCCCAACAGGTCCGACGCGCCAAGGCTTTGACGCTTCTTGGTCCGCGCGGTGTGATTACAGATTGGCAGAATACAGCGCGAGCAACCGGCCCCATGCGCGCTCTGCCGCGTCCTTGTCGTAGGCCGGGCTGTCGAGCACGCACCAACCGTGATCGCCGGCATAGACTTCCACTTCGGCGGCCACGCCCGCTGCATCGGCGGCTTCGCGCAAAGCGCCCTTGTCGCCCGGCGCCTTCTCGTCATCGTTTTTTGCGATGGCGAAGAGATATCCGGTATCCGGTGTTTCGGCGAGCAGGCGGTGCGGGCTCTGGTCGTCCTCGCGCACCAGACCGCCGCCGTGGAAGCTGGCCGCCGCCTTGATCCGCGCAGGCACCGCGTGGGCGCTGTAGACGGTGAAAGGCCCGCCCATGCAATAGCCCTGATTGCCGATCCCGCGCGCCGTATCGACCGCTTCCTGACCATCCAGCCATTGGGCCAATGCGGTGGCATCGCGCATCACGGCATAACTCGACAGCCGATCGCGCCATGGGCCGACTTTCTGGAAACCGCCTGCCGCACGGAAGGCGGGGAAATCCTCGAACTGCTCGCCGCTCACATCGCGGTAATAGGGGTTCACCACCAGCACGGCATAGCCTTCGCCTGCCAGCCGCCGGGCCATCATCCGCTTCGCTTCGCGCAGGCCGGCAATGTCGGGCCACAGGATCACCGCCGGGTGTTTGCCGCTGGAAGGGTGGACGAAGAATGCGTCGGCATCGCCATCGGGCGTATCGATCACCACGGTGTTTTCAACGAGGCCGCTGGCGGTGGGTGCATCCTCGCCCTCGCTGACCATGCCGGTGCAGCCAGCCAGCGCCAGCGCGCCGGTGCCCGCCCCCAGCCCCGCGCCAAACTGCCGCCGTGTCAGTTGCCAGCCGGTGTTGCCGTCTTCGGGCAGAGTGGTTTCATCGCACATGGTCGCTCGGTCCTTTTTCCAATTGCGCGCAGCCTAGTCCCTCCCCGTCCCTGCACAAGGCCGATCAAATCCCGTGATGGACATGCGCGCCGGTTCGCGGCAGGAAGGGTTGCATATGGCGACCTAACAAGGCGCTAGCTCTACTTTAAGTGGAGCGGGGAGAGGGAAAACACATGAAGAAATTTGCCACTGCTGCGCTTGCCGCGTGTCTGCTGCCGCTGGCTCTGGGATCGTGCGAGGAAGCCTTCGATCCGGCGGCCAATGGCGGGATCGACGGGGCGCGGCTGCTGAATGCGCAGGCCGACGGCGCAAACTGGATCAGCTACGGCCGCAATTACGAAGAGCAGCGCTTCAGCCCTCTTGACCAGATCAGCACGGAGAATGTCGGCGAGCTGGGTCTGGAATGGTCCGCCAATATGGACACCGCGCGCGGTCAGGAAACCACGCCGCTGGTGATGGACGGAAAGATGTACATCACCACCGCGTGGAGCAAGGTGAAGGTCTATGACGCCGCCACCGGCGAGCCGCTGTGGAGCTTCGACCCCGAAGTGCCCGGCGAAACGGCCGTCAAAGCCTGCTGCGATGTGGTGAACCGGGGCCTCGCTACATGGGGCGACCGGCTGTTCCTCGGCACGCTCGATGGCCGCCTGATCGCGCTGGACCGCGATACGGGCGAGGTGGAATGGGAAACGGTCACTGTCGACCAGTCCAAAAGCTACACCGTCACCGGCGCACCGCGCGTGATCGACGGCAAGGTCATCATCGGCAATGGCGGCGCGGAGTTCGGCGTGCGCGGCTACGTCGCGGCTTATGATGCGGCGGATGGCGAGGAAGTCTGGCGTTTCTACACCGTGCCCGACGGGACCGAGGACGAAAACTCCGACGCTTACTTGCAAGACGCCGCCAAGACCTGGAGCGGCGACACGCTGACCGGCGAGGACGGCATTGGCGGCGGCGGCACTGTGTGGGATGCGATGGCCTACGACCCCGATCTGGACCTGATGTATATCGGCGTGGGCAATGGCTCCCCGTGGAACCGCGCCTATCGCAGCCCCGGCGAAGACGGGACGGGCGAAGGCGACAATCTGTATCTCTCCAGCATCGTGGCCATCCGGCCCTCCACCGGCGAATATGTCTGGCATTACCAGACCACGCCGGGCGAGACATGGGACTTCACCGCCACGCAGCACATCATGCTGGCCGACATGGAAATCGACGGGCGGGAACGTCAGGTGCTGATGCAGGCGCCCAAGAACGGCTTCTTCTACGTGCTAGACCGCGCGACCGGAGAGTTCATCAGCGGCGATCCCTACGTGACCGTCAACTGGGCGACCGGCATCGATGAAAACGGCCGTCCGATCGAGAACCCCGAAACCCGGATCGACAAGACGGGTCAGCCCGCCATGGTCACGCCGGGCGCGCTGGGCGGGCACAACTGGCACCCGATGGCCTATCATCCGGGCGAGAACCTCGTCTACATCCCGGCCTTCGAGGCAGGCATGGTCTACGCGCCCGAAGCCGACTGGAAGCCCGACCGGGCGCGCGGCTTCAATGTAGGCTTCAATCTCGGCGCGGGCGATCTGCCGCCCGATCTGGGCTTCCGCAAGGAAGTGGCAGGCACGCTGCGCGGTATGCTCGTCGCATGGGATCCGGTGGCGAAGAAAGCCCGCTGGACCGTCGAGCATCCCGGACCATGGAACGGCGGATTGCTGGCCACCGCTGGCGGACTGGTGTTCCAGGGCACCGCAGGCAGCGACCTGAAGGCCTTCAATGCGGCTGATGGCACCGAGCTATGGAGCTTCGCCGCACAGACCGGCATCGTCGCCCCGCCCGTCACTTACACCGTGGACGGCGAGCAATATGTCGCCGTGCTGGCCGGTTGGGGCGGCGCCTACGCGCTGAGCGTGGATGGCGACCTGATCGCGAACAAGGCGCCGGTGCGCAACGTATCGCGCCTGCTGGTGTTCAAACTGGGCGCAGAGGGCGAACTGCCCCCGCCGCCCGCGCTTGCCGACATCCCGCTCGACCCGCCATCAAGCCGCGCAAGCGCCGAAGTGATCGCTCTGGGAGCCGAGAAATACGCCCGCTACTGCGCCGTATGCCACGCGCCGGGCGCGGTGGGCTCCACCGTCCTGCCAGACCTCCGCCGCTCCGGCACGCTAGGCAACAAAGCCAGCTGGATGGCCGTGGTCCATGACGGCCTGCTGAAAGATAACGGCATGGCCAGCTTCGCGGAGTCGCTCAGCAAGGACGAAATGGACGCGATCCGGGAGTACGTGATTAGCCGCGCAAACGAGGACAAGGCGATGGAGAATGACGGGAGTTGATGGCCCACTCCCCAGCGGTGTGAACGCCGAACCGTCCGACATCCGCGCATGGCAGCGCTTGTCGGACGACGTAACGACATCGGGCAAGCTGGAAGCAGGCGACCCCGCCCGGCTGGCGGCCATCGGCGTCAGCCACGTCATCAATCTGGCGCTCGACGACCATCCGGAGGCACTAGCGGACGAGGCGGCGCTGCTGGCCGAGCAAGGCATTGGATACACGCATATCCCTGTGCCTTTCGACGCCCCGTCGCCAGATGAGTATGCCGCATTCTGTCAGGCAATCGAGACGGCAGAGGGTCCGGTCCACGTGCACTGCATTATGAATTACCGCGTATCGGCGTTCTTCTATCTGCTGCACCTAGAGCAAGGGATGGATGAAGCCGCTGCGCACGCACTGATGGCAGAGCAATGGGACCCGGCGAGCGCTGATCACCCAGCTGCCAAACCTTGGGGCGATTTGATTGTGGCTTGCGCTAACCCGCCTCGAAAAAGTTCAGCTCCAGCAGCACGTTGTTCGGGTCGGCGGTGAAAATTTGCTTCAGCCCCGCAGCGGGCACTTCGTTGGCGGTGTAGTCCGCGCCGCGCTGGTCCAGCCGTCCCTTCACCGTGTCGAACTCGCCGCAGCGCAGGGCGACGTGGTGGATCGCTCCTGTGGCGCCGCCCTGCACCACTTCGCGGTCATAGGCGCGCGGGCAGTCGACCGAATTGAGATGCAGCACGGCGATGCCGTTTGCATCAAACATCCAGCGCACTTGTTCGGGCTTCAATGGCGGCGGGCCGTCGCGTTCCTCCAGATCGAGCAGCTCGGCGTAGAACCGCGCCGTTTCCGCCAGCCGGTCGGTGATGATGTTTACATGGTCCAGCCGCTCGACAATCATTCCCGCTCTCCCAAACGACGTGCCTTCACCCCAACAGCGGCATTCCGAACACGCCCAGACCGGCGACGAAGAACCCCGGTGCAATCGGGATATCCGTGCGGCCCGCAACCTTGCCATACAGCACGGTCGCAAGGAAACCGACGGTGAAAAAGATCAGGAAGGCCGACGGATCGAAAAACCACGGCAGGAAGGCGATCAGAAACTTCACCACCCCGGCAGGCACCACCCGCGCCACAAACAGCGCCACGCCGCCCACAACACCGGCGATCCAGAAGATCCACGGAATTTCACCGCCCTGCAAAAAGGCAAGGACAACACCGGCGACAAGGATCAGGCCGACGCTCCAGTTCGGCAGCTGCCCCGTCCGGATATTGGCAACCAGAGCCGGCAGCATGACGCCAAGAAATGCGGCCAGCCGGACAAGCTCGAAATCCCCGTCAAACATCGCAGATTACCCCCTTCATAGCAGGAGGCATGGTTAAACGGATTTGATAACCAAGGGGTAAAACTCTTCTATTTCAGTGCCATCCGCGCGCTTTGTCCGTCATCGACCTTGATCACTGCGCCCGTCACGCATTCGCTGGCGGGATCGACCAGATAGAGCAGGCTGGTGTCCAGGCCGTCCGGTTCCGGCACGCGTTGGCGGGCGAGGCCGGGGCGCGGGTCGCCGATGCGTTCGAACATCCCGTCGGTCATCTCGGTCACGAACATACCCGGCGCAATCGCGTTGACGTTGATATTGGCGTAAGCCCACTCCACGCTCAGCGCCTCGGTCATGCGGGCAATAGCGGTCTTGGTCACTGCATACAGCGCCGCGCCGCCGCCATCGTAGCGGTAATGCGCGGTGCTGGAGATATTAACGATGCGCCCCGGCTTCTTCGCCGCGATCAGCCGCCGGGCGACTTCGCAGCTGAGCACCCACGGCGCGCGCAAATTCACGTCGAGCACGCGGTCGGTCAGCTCAAGGCTCATCTTGTGCGCCCGCTGGGCGTCGGGAATGCCGGCATTGTTGACGAGGATGTCGATCGTGCCAAAAACCTGTTCGCCCGCCTCGACCGCCGCCACCAGCGCTTCTGCATCGGTCGCGTCCATCGCCACGGGCAGAGCATTCTCGCGGCCAAGATCGTCCGCCAATGCCTCCAGCCGATCCACCCGCCGCGCGGCCAGCACCACCTTCGCGCCATGCGCCGCCAGCACGCGGGCAAACCGCTCGCCAAAGCCCGAAGATGCGCCCGTTACCAGCGCCACGCGGCCAGTGAGATCAGGGGCGCTCAGATCAATCCCGCTCATACATTCGGCTCCTCAGAATACGACAGTCCGGCCTTCGTTCAGCACTACCCGCTCCTCGACATGCAGCCGCACCGCCTCGGCCAGCACGCGGCGTTCGATATCGCGGCCCTTGCGGACCAGCGCCTCGGGCGTGTCGGCATGGGTGATCGCCTCCACATCCTGATGGATGATCGGCCCTTCATCCAGATCGGTCGTCACGTAATGCGCCGTCGCGCCGATCATCTTTACCCCGCGCGCATGCGCCTGGTGATACGGTTTCGCGCCCTTGAAGCCGGGGAGGAAGGAGTGGTGGATATTGATGCACCGCCCTGCAAAATGCGCCGCCTGCTCGTCCGAGAGGATCTGCATATAGCGCGCGAGCACGACCAGTTCGGCGCCCGTTTCCTCGGCAATCCGCCGCACCTCCGCCTCTTGCGCGGGCTTGGTTTCGCGGGTCACGGGCAGGTGGTGGAAGGGGATGTCGCCGATCTGCGTATCGGTCACTGCCTCGCGCGGATGGTTGGAGATGACCGCGACCGGTTCGATCCGCAGTTCCCCGATCCGCCAGCGATAGAGGAGGTCGGCGAGGCAGTGGTCGAACTTGCTGACCATCAGCACGACCCGGCGTGGGCGGTCGCGGCTGACCAGCTTCCACTCCATCGCGAATTCATCGGCCAGCGGGGTGAAGTCTCGGCGCAGCGTGTCGGCGCGCACATCCCCCGGATCGAATTCCACCCGCATGAAGAAGCGGTCGCTCTCGCGGTCATTGAATTGCTGCGCTTCCAGCACATTGCCGCCGCGCTCATACAGGAAGGACGTCACCCGCGCCGTGATGCCGGGGCGATCCGCGCAGGCCAGCCGCAGGACGAGCGGCTCGCTCACCGCTTTGCGTGTCTCTGGCCCAGAGCCGCTTCGCACTGGTCCATCAGCGAAGCCATGATGTCCGCCACCGGCTCCTCGGCCTTGACCATGCCGACGCTCTGCCCGGCCATCAGGCTGCCGTTCTCCACATCGCCATCGACCACCGCGCGGCGGAGCGCGCCTGCCCAGTAATGCTCGATCTGCAGCTGGGCCTCCATCATCTCCAGCCCCTCATTGTCCACCAGAGCGGCAACCTCGCGCTGCTTGGCGGTGAACTCCTCGGTGCCCTTGTTCTTCAGGGCGCGCACCGGGATCACCGGCAGGCGCGGATCGACCTGAACGCTGGCCACCGCATCGCGGGCATTGGCGCGGAAGAACGCCTTCTTGAAATCGGGATGGGCGATGCTCTCGGTCGCGCAGGCAAAGCGCGTGCCCAGCTGCACGCCGACCGCGCCCATCTCGAGGTAGCCGGCGATCGCCTCGCCCCGCCCGATGCCCCCGGCGACGAAGACCAGGTGATCCTCGGCCAAGGCAGGCAGGAACTCCTGCGCCAGCACGCTGGTGGAGACCGGCCCGATATGGCCGCCCGCCTCCATCCCCTCGATCACCAGAGCATCGCCGCCTGATCGCAGCAGCTTCTTCGCCAGCGCCAGCGTGGGGGCAAAGACGATGACCTTCGCGCCGCTCTCCTTGATGCGCTCGACGCTGCCCTTGGGAGGGATGCCGCCCGCCAGCACCACATGGGTGACGCCGTGCTTCGCGCACACGTCGATCAGCTCCATCAGCTGCGGGTGCATGGTGATGAGGTTCACGCCAAAGGGCCTGTCCGTCAGCGCGCGGGTCGCGGCGATCTCGGCATCGAGCAACTCCGGCGTCATCGCCCCGCAGGCAATCACGCCAAAGCCGCCCGCATTGGAAATGGCCGAGACGAGATTGCGCTCGCTCACCCAGGACATAGCGCCGCACAGCACCGCATGCTCGCAGCCAAGAAACTCAGCGCCACGCTGCATGAGTGCGTGGCTTTTGGGGTAAGTGGTCATGGGGGTGCGGTTAGGGGAGCGGCCCGCGCCTAGCAAGCGTCAGTCCTTATCCGGCGCAAAGCGGGGTATCTGGTAATCGGGGCGCAGCCAGCGGATGTGGCCTTCCGCTTCCTCGGCGGCGCGCTCGTGATTGAGCGCGACCAGCCGGGCGACAATCTCGGACGGGCCGAGTTGGCCTGCCGCCCATTCCTCGCCCCAGCCATAGGCATCGGCAACCGCGGCATCGAGCTGTTCATGCAGTCGGTCGACAATCCCCGCGCGCGCCTCGGTCGCGCGGCGACGGTCCTTGTCAGAGAGCTCCGCGCCCGAGCGCAGCTTTTCGCGCAGGTTATACAGCTCGGTCATGGTGAGCTTGTCGGTCTCGGCAATCGCGAGTTTACGAGTTTCGTCGAGTTCCTCGGCAAGGTCAGCGATCGCCTCGCGCTGAGTGTCGCTGGCGTCGGGAAAGGGGAAGGGGTCAAATATCTTGGATTTGTTGTAGCGCGGCCTGTCCTCAAGCATCCCGCCCGCCCGCAGACTCCATTCCACATGTATCCGCGATTGCAGCACGCCGAGGTGGTATGCGTCGTCGCTGCCGATGGCGACGAGCATATTGTCCGGGACGATCGACGTATTGAGAAACTGGAACACGCGGTGCTTGGAGGTCTCCACCGTCGCGGTATAGCGTGAAAGACCTTGCAGCGCTGGTCGAAGATCGCGGCGCGGCTCTCCGAAAATCCACCAGTTCTTTTTGTAGCTGTCGCGGCGATTTTTATCTCGATCCGGCTTCACTTCTCGCAATAGATGCTCGTAAACTTCCGGATAACGCTGACGCACCTCTTTCTCGGTCAGCCCGAGCAGGTCAATCACCATGACATTCCGCGAATGCTGCAACAGGTCGCGCCCGTTGCGATAGGGGCGAATATGCTTTTCCAGCCCCTCGCGCTTGCCGAGGCCCAGCTCCTTCGCTTGCAGTTCGGTGACGATGAAACCGGAGCCGTGTAGCTTCACTCCGGGCGACGCTAAGCTCTCATTGGCCAGTAACGGCTTTGCTGACGTAACATCCGCACCCACCGTCAAGTTGGCATTGATCCGCCCGCCTACCCGCGACAGCGCGATATCGGGATTGTCGCTGTCGAGCGCCGATTCGCCGGTTACTTCGCGCAAACTGCCTTCACCCGCGCCGCGCTCGGCCACGGTCATGGCGATGCGGACGGCCGCGGCGTCCTTCGTCGCTTTGGTCCAGGGGTGATCGGGTATGGCGAGGATGAGGGAGAGCGCGTTGTCCCCATCCTCTTTAGAGGAGGGGGTCGGGGGGTGGTGCTGGCCAGGCGCTTTGCCCGGTTTCTCCCGCACCTCGGCTTTTTCCACCACCCCCGGCCCCTCCTCTGAAGAGGAGGGGAGAAGATATTGCGCGATCACGCGGCGGCTAAATTCCTGCGTGATTGAATTGGTGGTGACAAAGCCGAAGCGTTTGAGCGGGCTGCCATCGGCCACCAACGTATGCGCCGCGCGGTCCCACCATTGCATCACGAAATCGGCCGATTTGGGCACACGCGAATTGGCCTTCCACATCGCCTCGGCATAGTCGCCGCCCAGCTTCTCGCGCAGATCCTTCCCGCCGATAAAAGGCGGGTTGCCGATGATAAAATCGACCTCCGGCCATTCCGCCATCACCGGGTTTTCGAAATCGGGCTGGCCGGTTTCGGTCAGCCGCAGCACCGCGTCATAGCGCCCGCGCCGCCCCATGTTGAGATTGGCGCTGCGTTGCAGAACCGGTTCCGGCACGGCGTCAGGATCGTCGCGCAGCCTGTTGCGCAGCCAGCCGATCCACAGCACCAGCTCCGCGATCTTGGCCGCGCGCGGGTTCAGCTCAAGCCCGTAGAATTGCTGCGGGCCGACGCGCGGTTGCACCTCGCCGCCGAGCTTCTGCACCAGCTCGATCACGCGCGCTTCCAGCGCCTGCAAAAGCTCCATCGCCACGTAAAGGAAATTGCCCGTGCCGCAGGCCGGATCAAGCACGCGGGTGGTGGCGAGCTTTTCGTGGAAGCCGAGCGCCGCTTCGAGCAGCGCAGGCTCATCACCCTCGTGTTCGGCTTGCAGCGCTTCCCATTCCGGTTCGAGCACATCCATGATGGTAGCGCGGACCAGCCGGTCCACATACGGACGAGGCGTGTAATGCGCGCCCAGCTTGGCCCGCTCGCCCGCGTCCAGCGCCTGTTCCAGCAGAGTGCCGAAGATCGCTGGTTCGACCCGGCGCCAGTTCTGCCGCGCCGCTTCGTAAAGGTTGTGGACGAGGAAACCGCCGAGGGGATAGGTTTTGCTATCTTCGAACAGGCCGCCGTTGAAATAGCGAACGTCGGTTTTCAGCGCCATGGAGAAGCGGTTGCCGGGATCGGCGCTGTTCATTTTCTCGAACAGATCGCGCAAGCCGTTGGCGAAATAGCCGTCATTGCCTTCCGCTTCTTTCAGAAACTCCTCAAAGCTGCGCGTTGGAAGCAGGCCAATATCTTCGGCGAACATGCAGAACAGCACACGCATCAGGAACAGGCTCGATTCCTCGATCTCGATCGCACGCTGACGCGGGTCTTCCGTGCGGATGCGGATGCCCTCTTCGAGATATTTGCTGACCTCTGCGAGATTGCTCGCGACAGTGCGGGTGACGAGCGCCGACTGAAACCGCGGATCGACGCTTTTGGGCGCTTCCCAGATGGCGCGGATCAGTTCGAGCGGGGTCTTGCCTGTCTGCGCAACCTCCGCCTCGCTAGCGAGGTCGGCAAGCTCGATGCGATAGGTCTGCCGGTCGGGGAAAAATTCATAATCGCGGCCATTGCCCGCCGGATCGACATAAAGTTCGAACGCACGGCCCACGTCGCACACGACAAGAAACGGGGCGACCGGCTCGTTCGACGGCAAGTTGCGGGCATAGTTGCGCGCCTGCAGCCACGCATCGCGCATCATCAGATCGTAGCGCGCGCCGGACGGGGCTTGCGGCTTGTCATCGGTGCCCTCGAACAAGGGCGCATCGGATTGTTTGATCCAGCTTTGCTTGGCCTCCATGATGAAGTGCCCGCGCTTGTAGAGATCGACCGAACCAGTGCCTTTCGTGGAACGGAACGAACCGCCCGGCACGCTGGCCTCGTATTCATAGGATCCGAGCCTGCCTTTTTCGGCAATGCCCGGGCGTTCAATTCCGAGCACCTCCGTCAAATCGGTGACGAAGGACTGAAAATTGGATGTTTCCGCCCCGCCTGCTGTGCCGCTCCATTTCTCGATCAGGTCTTTAACGGTCACGCAATTCCCCCATGAGGCGACCCTAGCCGCTGTCGCAAGCACCGCAAGCCAAACAATTTTCCTACACGCGCGCCGCCCGCTAGCGTTGCTTTGAACCTGTCCGACTCGTGGGGACGGCCCGCTGGCGCCTACGCACGCGCGGGGGCGTTTCTCGAAAAAACGGCAGGCAATGTGTCAAGCTGGAGATTTCTCGCAAGCGCCTGATTTACCGAATTTTTCCCTGATGGATTTGCTTGACACCCTGTCAAAAGCGTCAAGCGAATCCAACATCATTCTTCGGCTGCATCCAGCCCGTAGGCGGTGTGCAGGACGCGGACGGCGAGTTCGGTTTCGTCCTCGTCGATCATCACGCTGACCTTGATCTCGCTGGTGCTGATCGCCTGAATGTTGATGCCGCGGTCGGACAGGCTGCGGAACATCGTGCTGGCGACGCCGGCGTGGCTTTTCATGCCCACGCCGACCACGCTGATTTTGGCGATGTGACTGTCGGTGATGATGCGGTTGAAGCCGATGGCGCTGCGCCGGTCCTCCAGCAGGGCCTGCGCCCGGGGCAGGTCGGTCTGGGGGATGGTGAAGGTGACGTCGGTCTCGCCCTTGTCGCGGCCCACGTTCTGGATGATCATGTCGACATTGATCGACGCGGCGGCCAGCGGTTCGAATATCTCGGCCACGGCGCCCGGTTCGTCGGGCACGCGGGTGAGGATGATCTTGGCCTCGTTCTTGTCATGCGCGATGCCGGTGACGTGCTGGCGTTCCATGTCGTTCCTTTCGAGGATGGCGTCCATTTCGCTGTCGGATACGATCAGCGTGCCGGGCAGATCGTCGGCGGAGGGGGAGTCTTCGTCGGTGAAGCTGGAGAGGACCTGGACGCGGACCTGTTCCTTCATGGCGAGGCCGACGGAGCGGGTCTGGAGGACCTTCGCGCCGACGCTGGCGAGCTCCAGCATCTCCTCGTAGGTCACCGCCTTCAGCTTGCGGGCGCGGGCCACGATGCGGGGGTCGGTGGTGTAGACCCCGTCGACATCGGTGTAGATGTCGCAGCGGTCGGCCTTCACGGCGGCAGCGACGGCCACGGCGCTGGTGTCCGATCCGCCGCGGCCCATGGTGGTGATGCGGCCCTCGTGGCTCAGCCCCTGAAAGCCGGGGATGACGGCGATGGAGCCTTCGGCAAGGGAAGCGAGCAAGGCTTCGGCGTCGATCGTTTCGACCCGCGCTTTGGCGTGCGCCTCTACCGTGCGGACGGGCAGCTGCCAGCCGAGCCAGCTGCGCGCCTTGCAGCCCATGGATTGCAGGGTCATGGCGAGCAGGCCGGAAGTGACCTGTTCGCCGCTGGCGACCACCACGTCATACTCGGCGGGGTCATACAGCGCGTGGGCCTCGCGGGCGAAATTGACCAGCCGGTCGGTCTCCCCCGCCATGGCGGAGACGACGACGACGACTTCATCGCGTGTGCCGTCGGGCTTGGGCGCGGCCTGCCGGCGCACGATCTGCGCGACGCGGCGAATGCGCTCGGTCCCGGCCATCGACGTGCCGCCAAATTTCATCACGATGCGCGCCATGTGCCCGCCACTCTCCCGCTGGTCGGCTTACCCGCGTGCTGTTACGAAGGGCGCATGACTGATGCAACAATTGAAGCCCCAAGCAATTCTAAGGGCAGCCCAACAATCCGCCCCGACGAAGCGGCGCATTTCGGAGCGCTGGCGGCAGACTGGTGGGACCCGCGCGGCTCCTCGGCCATGCTGCACAAGCTCAATCCGGTGCGGCTGGGCTTTGTGCGCAAGGCGGTGGACACGCATTGGGGCGGCGATGTTCGTGATCCCCGGCCGCTTGCCGGGAAGACCGCGCTGGATGTCGGTTGCGGCGCGGGGCTGCTGTGCGAACCGCTGGCACGAATGGGCGCAGAGGTCACGGGGCTGGACGCCGCGCCGGAAAATATTGCGGCAGCGAAGGCGCATGCCGAAGGGGCTGGCCTGAGCATCGATTACCGGGCGGGCGAGTTGGGCGAAGCCAAGCTAGGACAGTTCGATATGGTCACTTCGCTCGAAGTGCTGGAGCATGTGGCAGACAAGCCAGCGTTTCTGGAGCAGCTGGCAGGCAGGCTGGCCGATGGCGGGTTGATGATCCTCTCCACCCCCAACCGCACCGCCGCCAGCCGCCTGCTGCTGGTCGGGGCCGCCGAGATGAGCGGAGCGATACCGCGCGGCACGCACCATTGGGACGATTTCGTGACGCCCGACGAGCTGGAGCCGATGCTGGCCGTTCTCGGGCTGCAAGTGTGCGAGACGCAAGGGATAGCGTGGCGCCCGGACAAGGGCCTGCACCTGTCGGATGATCTTTCGCTCAACTACATCATGAGCGTGCGCAAAATTTAGACCGCGCTAGCCGCCGCCGCGTTAACCTCCGCCCATGCAGACCAGGTTGTTCGTCGGATCGGGCGCGGCCATGCGGCCCGGATCGTCGGTAAACACCCCGTCGATGCCAGTGCTGGCAATGGTTGCGTAGAGCGACTCGTCGCAGCCGGTCTGCGCAGGGCCGCCGCTCCCCCGCAATTGCTCGGGCAGAAAGGCATTTTCCTTGCGGACCGTCCAGACATGGACCTGCAATCCGGCCTGCTTCGCCTGATCGATCAGGGGCAAGGCAGTGCCAGCGGGACCGAGCAAAAGCGGAACAGGCGCGCCGATCCCGTCGGCATAGGCGGCTATCTCGGCCAATCCGCTTGGCGACAGCATATTCGCATAAGTGACCCCGGACAGATCGGCCGGACCGCCCGTGTCCTTCACCAGCTGCACCAGTTTGACATCCAGCATCCGGTCGAGCCGCTTGAGGACTTCGACCTCGAAGCTCTGAACGAAGATCGCATCGTCCGCGCCGTCGAAACCCGAACGGCGGAGCTCGGCAACCAGCAGATCGACCATATCGATGCCCGCATCCTGCAACAGGAAGGTCGGGTGTTTCAGCTCTGGATAGATGCCGATGGTCCGGCCCGTCTCGGCCTCTTTGGCACGGACCAGCGTCACGATATCGGCGAAGGTCGGCACCGGATACAGCCCGTCGAACCGGGTATTGGCCGGGCGGATACCGGGCAGACGTTCTTTCGCGCGCAGTGTCCGCAGTTCGGCCAAGGTAAAATCCTCGGCAAACCAGCCCGATATCAGTTCGCCATCCACCATCTTGCTGCGCCGCCGGTCACGGAATTCGTCGCGGGTGGCCACATCGGTAGTGCCGCCGATTTCGTTCTCGTGCCGGGCAACCAGCACCATGTCCTTCGTCACCACCAGATCGGGCTCGATATAGTCGGCCCCCTGATCGATGGCGCGCTCATAGGCCGCAAGTGTGTGTTCGGGCCGCTCGCCGCTCGCGCCGCGATGTGCGATGATGAGCGGACCGTCCTGCGCCGCTGCCACGACCGGCGAAAGCGCCAGCGCCAGAACTCCGATCAGTTTCAGCAAAACCCATTCTCCCACTCGCTGGGCGTGAAGCCGACCAGTATCCGTGCGCCATCTTCGTGCTCGGCGACGGGGCGCTTGATCATGCTCGGGTGCTCAACCATTAGCGCAATCGCCTTCTCGCGGGTCATGTCGGCCTTGTCCGCATCGTCCAGCTTGCGGAACGTTGTGCCGCGCCGGTTGAGCAAAACTTCCCAGCCCACCGCGTCGGCCCAGCGCTCCAGATTGGCGGGTTCTGCGCCCTCTTTCTTGTAGTCGTGGAAGACGTATTCGATGTCGTTAGCATCGCACCATTTGCGGGCCTTCTTGACCGTGTCGCAATTGGGAATGCCGTAAAACTGAATGGTCATTGGGGAACCCTGAAAATGGAAGGTTTGGAAAGACTGATCAGACATCAAGACAAGCAGCCGCTCATGACAGGGTCATTGCAAACCGGCAGATGAAGGAAGGCCGAACAGAGTGTTTTTGCGTGCCTTCATGGGAAGCTGTGGGTCCACGGATTGTCGCAGGTGATAACCGTGTAGCTTTCGTAATATTCCGCCCGCCCCCGCGCCTGAATTTCCGCGTGGTGCGCCTCTGCCCGCCATGCCTTGGCCGCAGCGCGCGTTTCCCATTCGGAGATCGCGATGACCTCGCCGTCGTCGGCTACATAGGATTTGAAGGAGAGATAGCCGGGGCGCTGCGCTGCCATAGCCTCCATCCGCGCTGCGTCCTCGGCATAGGCATCCGCATCGATGTCGGCGCGTTTGCGATTGCGGAACACGACCAGATACATAAAGCGCGCTCAGCCTCTCGCCAGATGGGCATCTGCAATGGCCACGGCGAGCGCGTCGGCAGCGTCGGCTCCGGCAATCTGCGCCCCGGGCAAAAGCGCCTTCAGCATCGCCTGAACCTGATTTTTATCTGCCGCCCCGGTGCCGACAACCGCCTTCTTGACCAGCCGCGCAGCATGCTCGTTCACGGCAAGACCTCGCGCCCCGCACGCTGCCAGCACAGCGCCGCGCGCCTGCGCCAGTTTCAGGGTCGACTGGGCGTTCTTGTTGGCGAAGACTTCCTCAGCTGCCGCACGGTCAGGGGCATGTGCAGCGATCACCGCCGCGATCCCGGCATAGATATGGTCCAGACGCTCGGCCATCGGCGCTTTCGGCTTGGTCGGAACCTGACCGTTGGCGATGTGCGCCAGGCGGCTGCCCTCGACCCGGATCACGCCCCAGCCCGTACAGCTTAGCGAGGGATCGAGACCGAGGATCAGCATTGGCCGCTAGACGTCCAGCTTGGCCATCACCTCGTCGGAAATGTCGTAATTGCCCCACACGGTCTGGACATCGTCGTCATCGTCCAGCGCGTCGATCAGCTTCAGCAGCGTGCTCGCGCCCTTTTCGTCCATGTCGACCGTAATGTTCGGCTTCCAGGCAAGCTTCACCTCTTTGGCCTCGCCGAGCGACTTTTCCAGATCGCTGGACACCTGGTGCAGGTCTTCTGCGGCGGTCCAGATTTCGTGGCCGTCCGCGCTGGAGGAGATGTCCTCCGCGCCCGCTTCCATCGCCGCTTCCAGCACCTTGTCTTCGCTGCCCGCATCGGCGCCATATTCGATATAGCCCAGCCGTTCGAAACCATGCGCCACGCTGCCTTCGGTGCCGAGATTACCGCCGTTCTTGCTGAAGGCGGTGCGCACAGCGGTGGCGGTGCGGTTGCGGTTGTCGGTCAGCGCCTCGACGATGATCGCGCTGCCGCCGGGGCCATAGCCTTCGTAGCGGACTTCTTCGTAATTCTCATCATCGCCTGCGCTCGCCTTGTCGATTGCGCGCTGAATATTGTCCTTGGGCATGGACTGCGCCTTGGCCGTGTTGACCGCCAGCCGCAGGCGCGGGTTCATATCGGGATCGGGCGTGCCCATCTTGGCCGCGACGGTGATTTCGCGGGAAAGCTTGGAGAACAGGTTGGAGCGTTTCTTGTCCTGCGCACCCTTGCGGTGCATGATGTTCTTGAATTTGGAATGGCCTGCCATGGGTTGCGTATACCAGTTCGTAAGAGGAAAACGTTTAGGCGACCGCCAATAGCCGCATGACCCCGTCTCCCTCAACCCTTGCCGCGCATGATGGTCATGCGCCCGCTCCGGCGGAACATCTGGGCGATGAAGGCCGCCTGCCGCTGCGCGCTTTCCTGCGGCGGCCGGTAGCTCCCGACCGCGCCACCGGTTTCGGGATGGACGGGCTGCGCGGCGTGCTGCGATTATACACAGTCGATTTCGCGGCGATGAGCGTGCTGGGGATTATCGCGCTGGCGGTGGTCGCGACGGGGTTTGAGTTTCCGGCCAACACTCTGAACGAGATCGAGCTGACGCCCGGTTTCATCGCCATCATCGTTCTGGGTGCTCCGCTGGCTGAGGAGCTGGTTTTCCGCGGCTGGCTATCGGGCAGGCCTGGTCATGTGGCGGCGTGTCTGCTCGGCGCAGTCGCTTTCTATCTTCAGCCAGAAAACATTTTTGACGAGGCTGCGTTTGAATCCGCCATCGTTGTCGTCATGGTAATCTTGCTGCCGGCAGCCATCGGCGCATTGTGGCATTGGCGGAAGCGCAGTCCGATGCGCTGGTTCGCGCGGGGGTTTCCGGGCATTTTCTGGCTGGTGACACTGGCCTTCGCGCTCGTCCATCTGACCAATTATCAGGAGGGCGCGCTGTATGTCCTGCTTCCGCTGGTCCTCCCGCAGTTCATCGCAGGCACGCTGTTCGGCTATGCCCGCGTCCAATACGGGCTGTGGGCCGCGATTCTGCTCCATGCCATGCACAATGGCACCGCGGTTCTACTGGTGTTGATGATGGGTGAGGCGCTGCCCGCAGCGGGTTAGTCCGGCAGCTTGACTGCTGTGCCGCTGGCGCTGACCATCAGCATGGAACCGGTACCGCCGATCACTTCGTAATCCAGATCGACAGCAACCACAGCATTGCCGCCCAGCGCACCGCATTCCGCCTGCAGCTCCTCGATGGCTTGCTTGCGCGCATCGCTCAGGATCCGCTCGTAGCTCCCCGAACGCCCACCGACGATATCGCGGATATTGGCGAACATATCGCGCACCACATTGGCGCCCACGATTACTTCCCCTGTAACTATTCCGAGATAACCTTCGATTGGGCGCCCCTCGATAGTCGGGGTTGTCGTTACGATAATGCCGCGCGCGTCTTTCCAGGGTCCTGCCATGATGTCCTCCAATAGTGTGTCATCTATCTAATACACCAATCAGGGTCAGACCATACCGAGCGCGTTCTTGTATGTATCGAGCACCATTTCCTGTTCGCTGCGATCATCCGGCTTCATTTTGCGCAGGCGCACGATCTGGCGCATGATCTTCGGATCATAACCCACGGCCTTTGCCTCGGCATAGACATCGCGGATATCGTCGGCGATGCCCTTCTTTTCTTCTTCCAGCCGCTCGATCCGCTCGATCAGCAGGCGCAGGCGGTCATCGGTGGAATTGGCGTCGGTATCGGCCATTATAGTGCTCCGGAAATGGGATTGAGAGAATCAGTTGCCTGCGCTTTAGCGAGGCTGCCGGAGCGGGTGAACCGACCCCCAAAATTAATCCTGTTGGTTCTTCGCCACGCTGGCTTTCATCCGCGCCAATTGCTCTTCGGTAGCCGGGGTCTGCCGGGTGGCTTTCCATTCATCCATCGGCATTCCGTGGATCACTTCTCGCGCCTGAGCCTTGTCACCGTCATAACCGGCATCCCTGATCCAGTCCGCCAGGCAATTGCGGCAAAAGCCGGAAAGCCCCATCAAATCGATGTTCTGCGCATCATGGCGATGCTGCAAATGGCGCACCAGTCGGCGGAACGCAGCGGCCGCCACAGCGTCATCGAGCTGGTCCAGCGGGTCGTTCGTATTCGTATCCATGCGCATTGGTCCTTGAGTTGAAATATGGCGGTGCCATAGCGTATTCCTCATGGAAAACCGCCAAGCGCCCGACGAAAGCTCCGTCAAACTCGACCCGCGTGGCCGCAAGGTCAAGATACTCGCGACCACCGGCCCGGCCAGCAACAGCCCGGAAATGCTGCGCCGCCTTTTCAGGGCAGGCGTCGATGCCTTCCGGGTGAATATGAGCCATGGCGAGCACGCCCAGCATGCGAAGACCATTGCCGCGATCCGCAAGCTGGAAAAAGAGTTTCACCGCCCCATCGCGATTTTCTGCGATTTGCAGGGGCCGAAGCTGCGGGTTGGCAAGTTCAAGGATGGCAAAGCGGTGATCCGGCACTCCGGCCATTTCACGCTCGACCGCAATGAAGAGCCGGGTGACGAAACCCGTGTCTGCCTGCCCCATCCCGAGCTGTTCGGCCTGATGGAAAAGGGCCAGCGCCTGCTGATCAATGACGGCAAAATCCGCCTGCGGGTGATCGAGGCCAACGACGATGCCATCCTGTGCTCGGCCGAAGTCGGCGGCGTAATTTCCGACCGCAAGGGCGTGAACGTGCCCGATGCGGAAATCCCGATCCCTGCGCTGACGGCCAAGGACCGCAAGGATCTCGCCTTTGCCGTGGAGCAAGGGGCGGACTGGATTGGATTGTCCTTCGTGCAGCGTCCGGAAGACCTTGCCGAGGCGCGCCGCCTGATGGGCGGATACGGCGCGCTATGCGCCAAGATCGAGAAGCCGATGGCGGTCCGGCGGCTGGATGAGATTATCGAGCTGTCTGACGGCATCATGGTCGCGCGCGGCGATCTGGGGGTCGAGCTGGACCCGGAAGATGTGCCTCCGCTGCAGAAGACCATCGTCAACAAGACGCGCACGGCGGGCAAGCCGGTGATTGTCGCCACGCAGATGCTGGAAAGCATGATCGAAAGCCCCAGCCCCACCCGCGCCGAAGTCAGCGACGTCGCCAATGCTGTCTATGACGGCGCCGACGCCGTAATGCTTAGCGCGGAGACGGCAGCGGGCGAATGGCCGGAAGAAGCCGTCACCATCATGCACCGGATCGCAACGAAGGTTGAGAACGATCCCGATTATATGGGCCGTGTCCGCTTCCTCGAAACCCCGCCCGACCCGACGACTGCCGACGCGCTGAGCCATGCCTGCATGACCATCGCCGACACGGTGAAGATCGGTGCCGTCACAGTCTTCACCGGATCGGGCAGCACCGCCCGCCGTGTGGCCCGCGAGCGGCCCAGCGTGCCGATGCTGGTGCTGACGCCATCGATGCGCACGGCCCGGCGGCTTGCCCTGCTATGGGGCGCGCACGCCGTGGCAACCAAGGATATCGGCAGCTTTGAAGAGATGATCGCCAAGGGCAAACGCATGGCCCTGCGCCACGGTTTTGGCGAGGCGGGGAGCAAACTGATCGCACTCGCCGGCGTTCCCTTCGGCACACCGGGCAGCACCAATCTGCTCCATATCGTGACGCTGAGCGGCGATGAGCTGGAGAAGCATGGCGGGTAAAAGCGCCATGCCGAAAACCGCCCTCTAACGCTCGGAAGGCGGGCGCTGCTCAACCGGCGGCAAACTGCCGATCATTCCATCGGGGCGTGCGGCAGCGAGCATCCGCTGATAGGCCGGACGAGCCTCGATCTTGGCTTTCCATTCGGCGACGTTCGGGAATTTCTCTGCATCAACAAGGTTCAAGCCGGTCGCGACATTGAGCGGGAAGAACATCATGATGTCAGCGGACGAAAATTCTTTTCCGCCGAACCAAGGATGGTCTTCAAGATAATTTTCCGAGAATTGTACCACCGCCTCGCTGTCTACAAAGCGTGACCGGACGGTCGGCGGAGTTGTCCGCCACGCGCGGTAATCGCTGAACAATCGCGCTGCCAACGACCCCTCCGCGTAATGCATCCACATATTGTGCGCCGCATAGTCGTCGCTCTCCAGCGGAGGCGTCAGCTTGCCAGGAGCGTAGCGTGCCAGAATCGTTTGGATAATCGCGCCGGATTCAACGAGTATTTGATCGCCGATGACAACCGTCGGCACCATCGGCATTTCGTGGCCCAGAGCGCGCACCTTGGCCATCGATCCGGCCAGACTGCCGCGCTCATATTCCAGCTCATAAGGAAGACCCAATTCTTCCATCAGCCAAACGATCCGTTCGGACCTGCGGCCTTCCAGATGGTAGATTGTCACCTGCGGCATTGGCATTGCATCGACCGCGGATGCGCCATCAGCAGCCTGCGCCTGCGCTCCATTCGGTATCGCCATTGCGGCGGCAGCAAGGCCTGCGACCAGAAGGGTCCGACGAGGTGTCATAAATTCTCTCCCAATTATCGAGAGAGTTTTCCAATGCCAATCTGTCCAAATTGAGGCCGCCGGTCACGAACCGGGATTAGGTTTCGCGAGTCGCGCTCGCGCCTCGGCCTCGCCGATCAGCGGCAGCAATTCCCCCATATCGGGGCCGTGGTTCATACCGGTGAGGGCCTGGCGGAGCGGCAGGAACAGTGCTTTGCCCTTGCGGCCCGTTGCTTCCTTCAGTTTGCCCGTGAGCGCGCCCCACGGGTCCTCGCCCCATTCCAGCGTCTGCTCCGCCTGCGCGAGATAGGTGCGGTCTTCCTCGGAAAATTCCGGCTGCTCGATCGGGCCAGTTACCAGCTTCCACCAATCACCAGCCTCGCCCACGGTCGCCAGATTCGGGCGCACCGCATGCCAACCCGCCTCGTCCATTCCGGTTGGCAGGCGATCCGATACGTGTGCATAATCCATCTGGTGAACGATGGCCGCATTCAGCCGGTCGAGCTCGCTGTCGTCGAATTTGGCCGGCGCGCGCCCGAAGGTCGAGAGATCGAAGCTCTCCACCAGCGTCTGCCTGTCGGCAATCGGCTCCACCGGCTGCGATGTGCCCAGCCGTGCGAGCAAAGCCACCAGAGCTTCCGGCTCCAGCCCGCGCTCCCGAAACGCATCGCAGCCCAGCGAGCCCAGGCGTTTGGACAGCTTGCCCTCCTTCCCAACCAGCAGCGCCTCGTGCGCGAAACGAGGCGGGGTTGCCCCAAGTGCCTCGAACATCTGTGCCTGCACGGCGGTGTTCGACACATGGTCTTCCCCGCGCAGCACGTCGGTGACACCCATCTCGATATCATCGACCGCGCTCGGCAGCATATAAAGCCAGCTCCCGTCGGCGCGCCGGATCACCGGGTCGGACAATTGCGCGGGGTCGAACTTCACGCTTCCCCGCACGCCATCGTCCCACGCAATCGGCGCGTCATGGTCCAGCTTGAAGCGCCAATGCGGGGCAATGCCATCGGCTTCCTTCGCTGCGCGCTCTTCATCGGTCAGAGCCAGCGCGCCGCGATCATAGATCGGCGGCAGCCCCCGCCCCAGTTGCACCTTGCGCTTCAGTTCCAGCTCCTGCGACGTTTCATAGGCCGGGTAGACGCGGCCCGCTTCTTTCAGCCGCTCGAACGCCGCTTCATACAGCGCCAGCCGCTCCGATTGTCGTTCCTCTCCGTCGGGCTCCATACCGAGCCATGCGAGATCGGCACGGATCGCATCGACATATTCCTCCCGGCTGCGCGCGGCATCGGTATCATCGATCCGCAGCATGAACTTCCCGCCACTTTTGCGCGCGAGAAACCAGTTGTGCAGCGCCGTGCGAATATTGCCGACATGCAGGCGGCCTGTCGGCGAGGGAGCGAAGCGGGTGATCGTTGTCATGCGATTCGGACTAGCTGATGCTGCCACGCAGGGCGAGCCATAGCCGATGGTTTATAGGACTTGCTGCAAAGATTCTGGCCAATTCGGGGGCACGGCAAGGAAAGCCGCAGGATCGGGGCGATCCCCTAGTTAAGATTCGTTCAGGATTAACTCAAAACTAACCACGTGCGGCAATCGGGCGTGAGCACCGACGGGTTATAGGGTGCATAACCACATAAAAAGATACAAACTATGACACGTCGCCAAACACTTCGCAGGAAGATCGCATCGCTCCTCCGGCATACCGGAGGCAATACCCTTGCGCTGGTCGGCATGGCCATGATCCCCATGGTCGGCACGATCGGTCTGGGCGTGGATGTTGCACAATGGGTGGTCTGGAAACGGCAGCTTCACACGGCAGCCGATCTGGGCGCCTTGGCCGGTGCCCGCGCTCTCGCCGATGGCCATCCGGTCAAGATCAATGTCGAGCGCTCCCTGGCTCAGAACGATTTGCGCGCTTTCGATACCGACGCGATCGAAAGCGCGCCAACGGTCGGCCCTTTCAAGGATGACGACGACAAGGTCCGCGTGGTCCTGAGCACTTCACAACCTCTGCCCTTCTCCGGGATGTTCCTGAAGGCCTCCCCGAAGATCACGGTGGAGGCGATTGCCGAGAACGCCAAGACCGTTCCCAATTGCGTCATCACGCTCGACAAATCGGGCACGGGTGTCAGCATCACGGGCAGCTCCACCGTGGACATGAATTGCGGCCTTGCCTCCAATTCCGACTTCGATGCGACCACCAGCGATTATCTGAAGGCAGGTGCTCTTTCTGCGGTGGGAACCGTCACCCAAGGTGCCAACATCACGGGTGATACGAAGGTCAACGATGGCATCAATGAGGTAAGCGATCCGTTCGCCTCCAAATTGCCAATGCCCAATGCCCAATCGAGTTGTTCGCCGAATAGCTACCCCTTGATCAAATCTTCAGTCACCATTGGTCCGACGGCCGGCGGAACGATTTGCTATCAGGGTCTGCAAATCAACGATGGCGTCGTTACGCTGCGCCCCGGAACATATCTGATCGGTGCGAGCGGTATCTCGGTATCGGCCAAGGCTACACTGCAGGGTACCGGCGTAACATTGATATTCACCAACACCCAGACGCCGTTTAATTCGGGCAAGATCGGCAGTTTCTGGGCGAACGGTAGCGCGACGATCAACCTGTCTGCACCCACAAGCGGCACATATGCCGGCGTATTGATGTATCAGGACCCCCGGACGCCCGCGAAGAACAATGGCCTGAAAATTACCGGTAACTCGGATTCCAGCTTCGAGGGAGCAATTTACGCCCCGACCGTCGAAGTCACGATGATCGGCAACAGCGATATCAGCGGCGCGGCAGGCATCGAAACCCCGTGCTTCCAGATCGTTGCCCTGTTTGCGACATTCACCGGGAACACCAGCGTATCGAACAATTGCCCCGGCGGCGGCGGCGCTGCCGCTTTCGGTGGTGACGGCACGATCAGGTTGGTGAGCTGATGATGCGCTATATCTTCCGCAAACTGCGCCCCGATGCACGCGGCACCGCCACGATTGAGTTGGCGATGGCGCTGCCTGTGCTCACCGTGATGGCCTTGGCCTCCATCGATTTCGTCCTCGGCTTCGGCTACAAGATGAATCTGCAGCAATACGCGCAATCGGGTGCCGATTTCGTGATTGCCAATGGCGAGAATTTGCCCACCGATGCCCAAGTGTCGACCGAAGTCGCAGCCGTCAGCGGTCTCGATCCCGCAGCAATCAGCGTCACCAAATGGACCGAGTGCAATCAGGCGAAGCAATCGACCTATGGTTCGTGCCCCGGCGCATCGGACAACAAGGCGAATTACATGCAGATCGCTGTCACCGATACATACCAGCCTATCTTGGCTATCGAGGGGATTGCCGACTTCGTGCCGAGTACGGCCCTGACCGGGACGGCAGTGGTGCGGATACCGGCACCATGACATTTTGCAAACGGATAGCCCGCAATACGCGCGGTGCGGCGATGGTGGAATTCGCGCTTGTGGCACCGATTCTGATCACTCTGCTGGTCGGCGCTATGAATATCGGCATCTATTTCTTCGCGCAGAACTCCGTCAACAATGCGGTGGAGGTCGCAGCACGCGAAGCGGCGATATACCCCACCCCCAGCGACACCCAGCTGCAGGCCCTGTTCGACGATGCGTTGTTGAAGGAAGAATCCACCGTCTCTGTCGTGCTGGGTGTTTCCCATGGCACCGCCACAAACGGCACCAAATATGTAACACTCAGCACCAGCTACAATGTGCCAGTAAACCTCATTCTGGGTAAGGTGAATGACATCCCGGTCCGTTCCGAACGGCGGGTCTACGTGCAGGACTGATGTCGCCCGTCCCGTAAACAAGCTCCATCCGAAAAAAGCCCCGCCGGATCGCTCCGGCGGGGCTTTTTATTGCACGCTCGAAACCGATTACTCGGCGTCGTCGGCTTTTGGCTCTTCGGCGGGAGCTTCCTCCACCGGTGTGTCCGCGCCGCCCATGGCTGCTGCCATTGCGGCTGCGTCCATCACTTCACCGGCGGGTTCTTCGTCCATTGCCGGTTCGGCGGCTGGCGCGTCTGCCATGGCCGCTTCCTGCTTGGCAGCTTCGGCAGCGAGCAGGGCTTCCTGCTGCTTCTTCCACTGTGCCCGCAGCGCGGCATCGCGGCTGGAGGCGGTGACGCGCACGCGGTTCATCGCCGCGCCGGTACCGGCGGGGATCAGACGTCCGACGATCACGTTTTCCTTCAGACCGATCAGCGTGTCCTTCTTCCCCTCGACCGAAGCCTGGGTCAGAACGCGGGTCGTTTCCTGGAACGAGGCGGCCGAGATGAAGGAACGCGTCTGGAGCGATGCCTTGGTGATTCCCAGCAGGATCGGCACGCCGGTGGCGGGCTTCTTGCTGCGCGTCAGCTTGGCATTGGCTTCCTGCATTTCCTCCAGATCGACCTGCTCACCCGGCAGCAGCGTGGTGTCGCCGCCGAATGTGATCTCGACCTTTTGCAGCATCTGGCGAACGATCACCTCGATGTGCTTGTCGTTGATCTTCACGCCCTGGAGTCGATACACTTCCTGGATTTCGTCGACGAGGTATTCGGCCAGAGCCTCCACGCCCAGAACTTCCAGAATGTCGTGCGGGTTCGGACTGCCCGAAACCAGCGTGTCGCCCTTCTTCACGAAGTCGCCTTCCTGAACGTCGATGACCTTCGTCTTCGCGATCAGGTACTCCACCGGATCCCCTTCCTCGGGGACGATGGCGATCTTGCGCTTCGCCTTGTATTCGCGAACGAATTCGATCTTGCCGGAAATCTTGGCAATGACCGACACATCCTTGGGGATGCGCGCTTCGAACAGTTCGGCAACACGCGGCAGACCGCCGGTGATGTCGCGCGTCTTGGCGGCTTCACGCGATGCACGGGCGAGGATGTCGCCGGCCTCGACCGTCTGGCCGTCCTCGACCGACAGCGACGTGCCCGGCGCCAGCATGTAACGCTGTGCTTCGGTCTCGTCGGCATCGGCGCTCTGGCCTTCACCCAGGAGGGTCAGGCGCGGACGCAGATCTTCTTTCTTCTTGCGCCCGGTTGCCCGGTTCTCGGTGACAACACGCTGGGCGATGCCCGTTGCGTCATCCACGCGCTCTTCCATGGTCGTGCCGTCGACAAGGTCCTGGAACTTCACGACGCCCGATTGCTCGGTAATGATCGGCAGGGTGAACGGATCCCACTCTGCCAGACGGTCGCCTTCTTTCACCTTCGCGCCATCCTTGTGCATCAGCACGGTACCATAAGGCACTTTGTGGATTTCGCGTTCGCGTCCCTCGGCATCGATCACCGCCAGTTCGCCGTTACGGGCGAGCGACAGGATGCGATCCTTCTTGTCCACGATGGTCGGCATGTCGCGGTACACGATCTTGCCGTCCGAAATGGCTTCGAGGTGGCTCGTTTCGTTGAGCTGTGCGGCACCGCCGATGTGGAAGGTCCGCATCGTCAGCTGGGTGCCCGGCTCACCGATGGACTGCGCGGCAATCACGCCGACAGCTTCACCGATATTGACCGGCGTACCGCGGGCCAAATCGCGGCCATAGCACGTGCCGCACACGCCCTGATCGGCTTCGCAGACCAGCGGCGAACGGATCTTGGCGACCTGCACTTCGGCTTCCTCGATGGCTTTCACCATCGGCTCGTCCACCAGAGTGCCCTTCTTCACGATCACTTCGCCCGACGCCGCGTTGACGATGTCCTCGGCCACGGTGCGGCCCAGAATACGCTCACCCAGCGATGCGATGACCGAACCACCCTGAACGATGGCGCGCATTTCCAGCGCGTTCTCGGTCTTGCAGTTCTCGGTCACGATCACGCAGTCCTGCGACACGTCTACCAGACGGCGCGTCAGGTAACCCGAGTTTGCCGTCTTCAACGCCGTATCCGCCAGGCCCTTACGCGCGCCGTGGGTCGAGTTGAAGTATTCAAGAACGGTCAAGCCTTCCTTGAAGTTACTGATAATCGGCGTCTCGATGATCTCGCCCGAAGGCTTCGCCATCAGGCCGCGCATCCCGGCGAGCTGCTTCATCTGCGCTGGCGAACCACGCGCACCGGAATGGCTCATCATGTAGATCGAGTTGATCTGCGCTTCCTTGCCGTCCTTGTCGATCGGCTGCGACTTGATCTCTTCCATCATGGCGTCGGCCACCTGGTCGCCGGTCTTGCTCCAAGCGTCGATGACCTTGTTGTATTTTTCCTGCTGGGTGATCAGGCCGTCCTGATATTGCTGTTCGTAATCAGCAACTTCAGCCTTGGCCTTCTCGATCATGCCGACCTTGCTGTCGGGAATGATCATGTCGTCCTTACCGAACGAGATACCCGCCTTGAACGCGTTGCTGAAGCCCAGCGCCATGATGGCGTCGGCGAACAGCACCGTGTCCTTCTGGCCGGTGTGGCGATAGACTTCGTCGATCACGTCGCCGATGTCTTTCTTGGTCAGCAGGCGGTTGACGATGTCGAAGGGAACCTTGTGGTTCTTCGGCATGCATTCACCGATCAGCATCCGGCCCGGCGTCGTGATGAAGCGCTTCATCTCGATCTTGCCCTTCTCATCGGCCTGCGGAACGCGGGTGATGATGCGGGTGTGCAGGGTGACAGCCTTGGTCTCGAGCGCCTGATGCACTTCGGCCATATCGGCAAAGCGCGGCAGTTTCTCGACCTTGTTGCCGTTCTCGTCTTCGACGAATTCGGGCTTCTTCTCCTGTCGTTCCATCGACAGGTAATAGAGGCCTAGCACCATGTCCTGCGAAGGCACGATGATCGGCTTGCCGTTGGCAGGCGAGAGGATGTTGTTGGTGCTCATCATGAGCACGCGCGCTTCCAGCTGGGCTTCCAGCGAAAGAGGAACATGGACGGCCATCTGGTCACCATCGAAGTCGGCGTTGAAGGCCGAGCAGACGAGCGGATGCAGCTGGATTGCCTTGCCCTCGATCAGCACAGGCTCGAACGCCTGAATGCCGAGACGGTGAAGCGTCGGCGCGCGGTTCAGCAGGACGGGGTGCTCACGGATGACCTCATCCAGAATGTCCCAGACTTCCTTGCGTTCTTTCTCGACCCACTTCTTGGCCTGCTTCAGGGTCATGGAAAGACCCTTGGCGTCGAGGCGCGCGTAGATGAACGGCTTGAACAGCTCGAGCGCCATCTTCTTGGGCAGGCCGCACTGGTGCAGCTTGAGCTCTGGACCGGTCACGATGACCGAACGGCCCGAATAGTCGACGCGCTTACCCAGAAGGTTCTGGCGGAAGCGGCCCTGCTTGCCCTTGAGCATGTCGCTCAGCGACTTCAGCGGACGCTTGTTGGCACCCGTGATTACGCGGCCACGGCGGCCATTGTCGAACAGCGCGTCGACCGCTTCCTGCAGCATGCGCTTCTCGTTACGCACGATGATGTCGGGCGCACGCAGTTCGATCAGGCGCTTCAGGCGGTTGTTACGGTTGATGACGCGGCGATAGAGATCGTTGAGATCGGACGTCGCAAAACGGCCGCCATCCAGCGGGACCAGCGGGCGCAGTTCCGGCGGAATGACCGGCACGACTTCGAGGATCATCCATTCCGGGCGGTTGCCGGATTCGATGAAGCTCTCGACGACCTTCAGACGCTTGATGATCTTGGCAGGCTTCAGCTTCGACTTGGTCGTCGCCAGCTCTTCCATCAGATCGTCGCGCTCCTGCTCGAGGTCGAGCTCCATGAGCATGATCTTGACCGCTTCCGCGCCGATGCCGGCGGAGAAGGCGTCTTCGCCATATTCATCCTGTGCTTCGAGCAGTTCGTCTTCGGTCATAAGCTGGAATTTCTCCAGCGGCGTCAGGCCCGGCTCGACCACGATGTAGCTCTCGAAATAGAGCACGCGCTCCAGCTGCTTCAGCTGCATGTCGAGCAGCAGGCCGATGCGCGAAGGCAGCGACTTCAGGAACCAGATATGCGCGACCGGTGCAGCCAGCTCGATATGGCCCATCCGCTCGCGGCGGACCTTGGTCACGGTCACTTCGACGCCGCACTTCTCGCAGACGACGCCCTTGTACTTCATGCGCTTGTACTTGCCGCACAGGCACTCGTAATCCTTCACCGGGCCGAAGATGCGGGCGCAGAACAGGCCGTCGCGCTCCGGCTTGAAAGTCCGGTAGTTGATCGTTTCAGGCTTCTTGATCTCGCCGAAGGACCAACTGCGAATACGCTCTGGCGACGCGATCCCGATCTGGATCTGGTCGAAGGTTTCCGGCTTTGCCAGCTGGTTGGTGAATTTGGTCAGTTCGTTCATTTTGTCGTTCCCTTGAGGGGGAGAAATTGGGTCAGCGAATGGTCAGGCCGGGCATGAGGCAAAGCCCCTGCGCCCGGCCCACCACTATTGCGCCGCGATCTGCATGCCGTCGTCATCGTCATCGCCGTCAGACAGCGAGGACAGTTCGACGTTGAGGCCGAGGCTGCGCATTTCCTTCACGAGCACGTTGAAGCTTTCCGGAATGCCGGCTTCGAAGGTGTCGTCACCCTTGACGATGGCTTCGTAAACCTTGGTCCGGCCGATCACGTCATCGGACTTCACAGTGAGCATTTCCTGCAGCGTGTAGGCCGCGCCGTAGGCCTGCAGTGCCCAGACCTCCATCTCACCGAAGCGCTGTCCGCCGAACTGCGCCTTACCGCCCAGCGGCTGCTGGGTGACGAGGCTGTACGGCCCGATCGAACGGGCGTGGATCTTGTCGTCCACAAGGTGATGCAGTTTCAGCATGTAGATGTAGCCGACGGTCACCTGACGGTCGAAGGCATCGCCCGTGCGGCCGTCGAACAGGGTCACCTGTCCGGAGCCCGGCAGGTCCGCCTTCTCCAGATAGGTGGTCACATCGCCTTCGCGCGCGCCATCGAAGACCGGCGTACCCATCGGGACACCGTCCTTCAGATAGCCTGCCAGCTCGACCACTTCTTCCGTGCTGCGCTTCTCGATTTCGGCGTGGTAATCCTCGCCGTAAGCTTCCTTCAGCCGCTCGACCACGGCGTCCGGCGGGGTCGCCTTGGCGTAGTCTTGCTTGGCATTCGGGTTGGCCAGTTTCCACTCTTCGAGCGCATGGGTGATCTGCTGACCAAGCCCGCGAGCAGCCATGCCCAGGTGCGTTTCGAAAATCTGCCCCACGTTCATACGCGAAGGCACGCCCAGCGGGTTCAGCACGATATCGACCGGCGTACCGTCCTCAAGGAACGGCATGTCTTCTTCCGGCAGGATGCGCGAGATTACACCCTTGTTGCCGTGACGGCCGGCCATCTTGTCGCCCGGCTGCAGCTTGCGCTTCACCGCGACGAAGACCTTGACCATCTTAAGGACGCCCGGAGCCAGCTCGTCGCCGCGCTCCAGCTTTTCCTTCCGGTCTTCGAACTTGTCGTCGATCAGTTTGACGGCATCGTCATACTGGCTCTTGACCGCTTCGATCTGGGTCTGACGGCCATCATCGGCGACCGCGAATTTGAACCATTCGTGGCGCTCGACGGTGTCCAGCAGATCCTTGTCGATCACGACGCCCTTCTTGATGCCCTTGGGCGCCGCAGACGCGGTCTGGCCCAGCAGCATTTCGCCCAGACGGTTATAGGTCGCCCGGTTGAGAATGGCGCGTTCGTCGGCGCTGTCCTTCTTGAGGCGTTCGATTTCCTCGTTCTGGATGGCACGCGTACGGTCATCGATCTCGATACCGTGACGGTTGAACACCCGCACTTCGACCACCGTCCCGGCAACACCGGGGGGCAGGCGGAGCGAGGTATCGCGCACGTCGCTGGCTTTCTCGCCGAAGATGGCACGAAGGAGTTTTTCCTCCGGCGTCATCGGGCTTTCACCCTTCGGCGTGATCTTGCCGGCCAGAATATCGCCCGGGTGCACTTCGGCGCCGATATAGACGATGCCCGCCTCGTCGAGGTTGCGTAGCGCTTCCTCGCCGACATTGGGAATGTCGCGGGTGATGTCTTCCGGCCCAAGCTTCGTATCGCGGGCCATGACTTCGAATTCCTCGATATGGATCGAGGTGAAGACATCGTCCTTCACGATGCGCTCGGAGATGAGGATGCTGTCCTCGTAGTTGTAGCCGTTCCACGGCATGAACGCGACGAGGCTGTTCTTGCCCAGCGCCAGCTCGCCCAGATCGGTCGACGGACCGTCGGCGATAATATCGCCCACTTCGATCACGTCGTTCACCTTCACCAGCGGGCGCTGGTTGATGCAGGTGTTCTGGTTCGAACGCTGGAATTTCTGCAGCGTGTAAATGTCAACGCCAGACTGGCCGGGTTCGACATCGCCCTGCGCACGGATCACGATACGGGTCGCATCGACCTGATCGACGATACCGCCGCGGGTGGCTGTAATCGCAGCGCCGCTGTCCCGGGCCACGGTTTCTTCCATGCCGGTGCCGACGAAGGGGGCTTCCGCCTTCACCAGCGGCACGGCCTGACGCTGCATGTTCGAGCCCATCAGAGCGCGGTTGGCGTCATCGTTTTCCAGGAACGGAATGAGCGATGCGGCGACCGAGACCAGCTGCTTGGGCGAAACGTCCATCAGCGTGATGGTTTCGCGCGGAGCCATCAGGTTATCACCGTTCTGGCGAGCCGAGATCAGCTCTTCGACGAAGCTGCCGTCTTCGTTCAGCTCGGCCGAAGCCTGCGCCACGGTGTGCTTCTGCTCTTCCATCGCGGAGAGGTAGATCACGTCGCTCGTGACCTTGCCGTCCTTCACCTGGCGATAGGGCGTTTCGATGAAGCCATACTTGTTCACCCGGCTGAACGACGCCAGCGAGTTGATCAGACCGATATTCGGGCCTTCCGGCGTCTCAATCGGGCAGATGCGGCCATAATGGGTCGGGTGAACGTCGCGGACTTCGAAGCCAGCGCGTTCTCGGGTCAGACCACCGGGGCCGAGTGCGGACACGCGGCGCTTGTGGGTGACTTCGGACAGCGGGTTGGTCTGGTCCATGAACTGGGACAGCTGCGAAGAGCCGAAGAATTCACGCACGGCAGCCACTGCGGGCTTCGCGTTGATCAGATCGTTCGGCATGACGGTCGAGACATCGACCGAGCTCATGCGCTCCTTCACGGCGCGCTCCATGCGCAGCAGACCGACGCGGTACTGGTTTTCCAGCAGCTCGCCGACCGAACGCACGCGGCGGTTGCCGAGATTGTCGATGTCGTCGACTTCGCCCTTGCCGTCCTTCAGGTCGACCATTTCCTTGACCACGGCCAGGATGTCTTCCTTGCGCAGCGTGGTCACGGTGTCTTCGGCGTCCAGTTCCAGACGCATGTTCAGTTTCACGCGGCCAACTGCGGAGAGGTCGTAGCGCTCGCCATCGAAGAACAGGCCTTCGAACAGCGCTTCGGCGGTTTCCTTGGTCGGCGGCTCGCCCGGACGCATCACCTTGTAGATGGCTTCCAGGCCCTCGTCGCGGTTCTCGGCCTTGTCGACGGCGAGAGTGTTGCGGATCCACGGGCCGGTATTGATCTCGTCGATGTCGAGCAGGTCGAGCTTGTCGATGCCTGCGCCGTCAAGCGCTTCAAGATGCTCGACAGAGATTTCATCGCCAGCCTCAACATAAATGCGGCCGGTGCTTTCATCGATCATGTCACGCGCGGCGTAGCGGCCGATTACTTCCTCGGTCGGCAGCAGCAACGTGGTCAGGCCGTCTTTCGCAGCCTTGTTGGCGGCACGGGGGCTGATCTTCTGGTTGGCGGCGAAGATTTCCTCGCCGGTCTTGGCGTCAACCAGAGCAAAGCTCGGCTTGGTGTTGCGCCAGCTTTCCGCGTCGAACGGGATCTTCCACCCGTCTTTCGCGCGTTCCCACGTCATGATATCGTAGAAGTGATGCAGGATGCCTTCGCTATCCAGACCTAGCGCAAACAGCAGGCTGGTGACCGGCAGCTTGCGCTTGCGGTCGATCCGGACGTTCACGACATCCTTGGCGTCGAATTCGAAGTCGAGCCAGCTGCCGCGATACGGAATGACGCGGGCGGCAAACAGAAGCTTTCCCGAGGAATGCGTTTTGCCGCGGTCATGGTCGAACAGCACACCGGGCGAACGGTGCATCTGGCTGACGATCACGCGCTCGGTGCCGTTGATGATGAAGGTGCCGTTGCCCGTCATGAGCGGCATGTCGCCCATATAGACTTCCTGCTCCTTGATATCGAGCACGGAGCGGGTTTCGGTTTCCTGATCCACCTCGAACACGATCAGGCGCAGCGTCACCCGCATCGGCGCGGCGTAGGTGATCCCGCGCTGGCGGCATTCGGTGGTGTCGTATTTCGGCGGTTCGAGTTCGTAGTCGACGAAGTCCAGCTCGGCGGTGCCGGCGAAATCGCGGATCGGAAACACGCTGCGCAGCGTCTTTTCGAGGCCGGAAACATAATCTTCCGCCTTGTTGGAGCGTAGGAACTGTTCGTAGCTCTCGCGCTGCACCTCGATCAGGTTCGGCATCTGCACGACTTCGTGGATGTCGCCGAAGATTTTCCGGATGCGCTTCTTCGCGGTACCCGTCTGTTTGCGGGTGGGCCGTTTCGCTTTAGTCGCCATGGAGGAGTTTCGCCTTCTCTCGTCCCGGACGGCAGGGGAAATCCCGCCGACCTTGGTAAAAATATGTCCGTCACGGGAAAAGCCATGATCGCCAGACGCAGCAAAAGGCCGCAGCGATTCGCATAGCCTTTCCAGGCCTGCGGGCTGCAGCTTTCGTCTCAAAACGTCGCGATTATGGCATTCGCGGCTTCCTTCCGTGGCCAATCCCCGCGTCTGGACAGGCCGTGCTCGAAGCGCGCGATGGGGTGCAGATAGGATCGGGCCGGCGATTTGTCAAACAGCGGAACGGTTTTGCTTATCGTTTTTCGATATTATTGATTGACGATAAGGAAAATCCCACTTATCGAAAAACGATAACTTACATTGAAAGGCATATCCCATGCTTCGCACCGCGCATATCGCGCTCGGCTTTCTCAACGCGCTTAACTGGGCGCTGGGAGTGATGTTCGTGCTCCTCTTCGCGTTCCTCGCGATCGAGCCTGACGCCCTGCCCGCCAAGATCGAAACCGAGTTCGATCCGCAGCAGACGGGCGCGCTTGTCACATGGCTCTGGGTGTCCTGCGCGGTCACGCTCGCCACCGTACCGCTGGCGCATGTCATCTTCACCCGGCTGCGCCGGATGATCCGCGAGCTTCAAACCGGCGACGTTTTCTCGCCCTCCAGCATTGCGACGCTCAGGACGATCGCGCTGTGCATGCTCGGCATCAGCGTGGGCGACCTCGTTTTCGGACTGACTTCGGTGAAGGTGAGTGAACAAACCGGCGAATATCTGGGGTGGTCGCCGTCTGTCTCGATCTGGCTCGTTTCCGGCCTGCTGTTCATCCTCGCCCGCATTTTCGAGGAAGGCCGGGCCATGCGCGAAGAGCTGGAGGGCACGGTTTGATGGCCGGTGGCAATTCCATCACCGTCCATCTTGACCGGCTGCTTGAGGAACGGGGCATGACCCAGACGGAGCTGGCCGAGCGGGTCGGGCTGACCCAGGCCAACCTGTCGATTCTCAAGACCGGCAAGGCCAAGGCCATTCGTTTCACCACGCTCGAAGCCATCTGCCGCGAACTCGGCTGCCAGCCGGGCGATCTGCTCGCATACGAACCGAAGGGCTTGTGATGAAATCCGACTTCAAGGCTCTCTACACCAGCGCATGGGCGTTCATGCTGGCGTGCCCGCTCTTGTTCCTCATTCCGGTGCTGGTCGAGTTCGCGCAGCATGTCGTCGAGATGCAGACGGGCATGTATACGGGCGAAGAAGGCGCCGCTGCCGCAGCCGATCATCCGCTGCGGATGCAGTTCGGGTTTGCAAAGACGCTGGCGCTGCTTTTGCCGGGATATTGGTTCGTTCGCTTCGTGATGTTCGGCAACGATGCAGTCGAGGCACGCAGGTTGGCGTGGCCGGCGATCGGCCTCTGGCTGGTTCTTGCCGCAATCAGCGCTGCGCAGCTTTACTGGCAGATGTTCGGAGGGAGCCTCCCGCAAATGGTGGGGCTCGACGGGAACGCAGCCGGTCTTGCAAGCGGTGGACTGTCGCTTTTTGCCACGATCCTCGGCATCTATTTCACCTGCTGGATGATCGCCTGGCCTCTCGGCAATGCGCGGATCGGCCCGATCCGCTCGTTCCGCATCATGACCGGTTCCTTCTGGTACGCCGTCGCATTGCTTCTGGCGGGCGTCTTGCCGCTCATGGCCCTGCATTATGGACTGGGCTACGCGGCGATCCTGTGGACGCCCCATTGGCTGGACTGGATCATCATGGCCTTCGATTCGGTCGTCACCGGCTTCCTCGCGCTCACGATGACGGGGAGCATGATATTCGCAGCGCGTCACGCTGCTGATCGAAAGGGTGCGAGCCTGCTCCCGGACGAAAGCGAGCCCGTAATCATTTCCACCCCGTCCGAGGAGGCCGGATAATGCGCCTGACACTTGCAAAAGCCGGAGGCCTCGCCTCGCTCACCATTGCCGCGACCTATCTGTTCGGGTTCGCGCTGTTTATCTTCGTCCTTGATTCGTCGGGCTATGAGGGTTTGGCGGGCAGACTGGCCTTCGCCACCGACAATTGGGCTGCGCTCACCTTGGCGATGATAGTGCTCTATCTGGTTTGCGGCTCCGCGCTCATCGTGCTGGTCTGCGCTCTGTATGAAAGGATGCGAGACACTATGCGCGGCGCCAGCTTGGTCGCGGCAGGCTTTGGTCTGGCGTGGGCCACGCTGCTGCTTGCCAGCGGCATGGTCAGCATCACCGGGATACAATCCGTGATGCAGATTGCAGCGGACGACGCCGAGAGCGCGGCCACCATCTGGGCGGCGGTCGGCACGGTCCAGAACGGCCTTGGCGGAGGAATCGAGTTCGTCGGCGGCGCATGGTCGATCCTCGTCAGCATCATAGCGCTGAAGACGGGCACATTCTCGCGGCCTCTCGCATGGCTTGGCATTGCACTGGGACTAGTCGGGCTGGCGACGGCTTGGCCGCTATCGGAAGAACTCACTTCGATCTTCGGTCTGGGGCAGATCGTCTGGTTTATCTGGCTGGGTGTGGCCCTGATACGACCTTCCAAAGCTTGACATAGCGCTTGACTCAGCGGCCCAATTCCTTAGTGGCCCGCATCGACCAATGCGCCTCGGCGTGAAGGTCATCCGTCCGAGACAGTTGGTGAGGGATATTCGCCCTTCTTAATTTCCAGCCGAGATGGGAAAAGAGATTTTCGCGCGCGGTGTCATACCGCACGCTTCCGGTGCCCTTTCGCACCACCTCCTTCCCTTCGACAAGCGGACTCGCCCTTGGCGCAGCTCAGGCTGTGCCTTGGACAAACGTAGCCGGTCGTTCGGGAGCCATCCCGGATGGCCATAGTGAAGGAGTATGGCATGGATCGTTCGCAAAAAGCCGATGCGGTTGCCCAGCTCAATGCAGTCTTCAACGAGGTTGGTGTGGTCGTCGTGACCCGCAATCTCGGCCTGACGGTGGAGCAATCCACCGATCTGCGCGGGAAGATGCGTGAAGCCGGTGCATCCTACAAGGTTGCGAAGAACCGCCTCGCCAAGCTCGCCCTGAAAGACACCCCGTATGCCGGCATGGAAGACATGCTGACGGGGCCGACCGCTCTCGGTTATTCCGAAGATCCGGTCGCAGCCGCCAAGGCTGCCGTCGAATTTGCCAAGACGAACGACAAGCTCGAAATCGTCGGCGGCAGCATGGGCGGACAGGTGCTCGACGAAGCAGGGATCAAGGCGCTCGCCTCGATGCCGAGCCTTGACGAGCTGCGTGGCACGATTGTCGGTCTCGTCAACGCCCCGGCGACGAAAATCGCCCAGGTCGTCAACGCGCCCGCCAACAAGCTTGCCCGTGTCTTCGGTGCCTATGGCGCCAAGGAAGCGGCATAAGCGGTTCAACGCGAATAGCAGACATTCAATGGGGTTCGATTGCAGCATGACGCTGCGCCCCGCCGATTATTTTGGAGTGATACAACATGGCCGATATTGCCAAGCTGGTTGAAGAACTGAGCAAACTGACTGTCCTGGAAGCTGCAGAGCTGGCCAAGGCACTGGAAGAAGAGTGGGGCGTGAGCGCCGCAGCAGCCGTCGCCGTCGCAGGCCCGGCCGCTGGTGGTGGCGACGCAGCCGCTGCTGAAGAAAAGGACGAATTCGACGTGGTTCTCACCGGCGACGGTGGCAAGAAGATCCAGGTCATCAAGGAAGTCCGTGCAATCACCGGTCTGGGTCTGGGCGAAGCCAAGGCTCTGGTCGAAGGCGCACCCAAGCCGATCAAGGAAGGCGTTGCGAAAGCAGAAGCCGAAGAGATCAAGGGCAAGATCGAAGCAGCCGGCGGTACCGTCGAGCTCAAGTAATTGAGTTCACGAGGTTGCTTGGGCTCGCTCAAGTAAGCTTCGTTTCAAGTTTTGTGGGTGTCTTGAAGCGCCCGCAAAAGGAAGGGGTGGTGCCGCAAGGTGCCGCCCCTTTTTCATTGAACTTAGTGGCAATGGCTGCGGCCGGTCACCTCGCGGTATATTTGCCGTTTCATCGCACTCGACGATAGCCCCGGCGCATCCTAGCGTTATGCGCATGCCCGACACTTCGCTCGAGAACGCCGCACTTCAAGCTTATCTCGATGGCGTGACTTGCAGGGTCACGAACGTACTCGGCGATCAGTTGATCGGACTTTACCTACACGGGTCTGCTGTTCAGAACGATTTCCACCCGCAAACCAGTGATATCGATATATTGGGCTTGGTTTCCGGTTGCATCGGCGAATCCCGAAGGGCGGATTTGGCGGACATCCTTTCACACGAAAAACACCCAGTTCCGGCCAAGGGCCTGGAACTTATCCTGTGCGATGAAAGAGTCGTGCAGGCACCCGATCTGGATTTTCCATTCGAATTTGCTGTTTCCACCGGCGCTGAATGGGTGACCCTTGTCGAGTCGCCCGGCACCGCCAGCGATATCATAATCAATCTTACACTCTGCGGGCAGAGCGGCAGGGCGTTAACCGGATCGCCTGCTGCCCAAATTTTCAAAAGCGTCAGCCGTCATCTTCTTCGTCACGCGTTGCTCGAAGAATTGCGCTGGCACCGAGACAATCTTGGCAACCCGCAAAACGGGCCTTCGCCTGAGAACGCCGTATTGAACGCGGCGCGGTCGGTATGCGCGGCGAAAACCGGCTTGATCCGCTCGAAAACAGAAGGCGGATTGTGGTGGCAGCAACACCAAACCGAGGAAGAAATCGTCAATCAGGCATTGGCTGCACGACAGGGCGACCAGAACACGGCGATGGACCTCGATCTGGTGAGAGATTTTATCCAGCGGGCCGTTGGTCTGATTGACAAGATGGTTTGCTGATTATCCGCGTTGGAAAACAGACTAGAGCCGAAAATTCACCCGCAGCCCGATCGTATCGATCCCCGGATTCTGGTCGCTGTCGAAGATCTGCGCGTTGCTGATATGGACCCAGCTCGCCTCAACAGAAACCCGCTTTGAAACCTGCGCGCCAATCGCAATCTCGGGCGCGAAGAGGATGCGGCTCCCCAGATCGGTGCGGATGCGCGTGGCGGGATCGACGCGCAGGTCGGGCGCATCGTGAATGACCAGACCTACGCCGGGGCGGAGATAGAATGTGCCGATTTCCGCTTTCCAGCCGATACCGGCGCCCGCGAAATTGGTGTCGCCATCCAGATTGACCGAGGCAAAGACATAAGGCTCCGGAGACCCGATGGCAGACAGGCTTTCAATCGGCGCGAAGCGATAGCCGGCCTGCAGATCGACCCCGCCCTCGCCCGTATCGAAAGTGAAGGGCGTGTCCACGGCGTGGGCATAGACCCCGCCATAAACTTCCTGTGCCTCGGCGGAGGCGGGTAATGCCAGCGCCGCCAATGCCGCGGTTCCCGCAATGCCGAAAAGCGCCGTAGCGCCGGTGCGACCCGTCATACCCGGTTACTCCAAATCGATGCCGTAAAATTCTACGCTATTCGTTTCTTCCAGCGTGTCGCAGCGGGTCAGGTGATCGATCAGGAAGGCCTCTCCCTCGGCTTCGCCCAATTCCTCGACCTTGCTCACCAGAGCCTCGGCTACCGGCTCCAGCTCCGCGATCGCGCGGGTACCGTCTTCACCGTCGCGCTCCATGGCCATGATCAACCAGCGCTGGCCGAATTCGTCCATCGCGGCGATGGTCTCCGCGTCCTGTTCGTCCTCACCCATCGCTGACATGAAGGCGTACACGGCGCTGCACCGCATCGCGCTCTGATAATCGAGCACCTCGTCCTCGGCCTGTGCCTGAGCAGGGACGGCGGAAAGAAGTGCGGCGGAAAGAACGGGAAGGATCAAGCGCATGGCGGTGACTTTCTAAATCGGAGAGACGCGACGCCCTGACGGTGCAGCTATCCCCCGAATAACACAAGCGCAGTATGGCAGCCTGGGCCAACCCAAGCTGAACAGCCTGCGTGACGCTGAAGAGTTCGGGCGGATTGGGCAGCGCTGTCATGCAGGATGTGGGAAAAGGTTTGCCCCCGCCCCGACTGCGGGCCTAGTTGCGCGCCTTCATGTCGGACGCCCCCGCCTCCCTGCCCCCGCTCACCAGCGGCGATGGCGCCCTGCCGGAGCTGCGGGAAATGCCCGCCAACGGCTGGCGTGACGAGTTTGTCGCGACCTTCCGGCTGAGCTGGCCGCTGGCGCTCGCCAATTTATTGCAAATGCTGATCTGGGCCATCGACGTGTTCTTCGTCGCGCGCCTGGGCGAGTTCGAACTGGCGGCCTCCAGCCTCGCGGTATCGCTGTTCAGCATTCTGGTTTGGGGCACGATCACGCTGGTCAGCATGGTCGCTGCGCTGATCTCGGCCGAGCTTGGCCGGTCCCGCTACGCCATTGCAGAGGTGCGCCGCAGTGTGCGCATGGGCATGTGGCTGAGCGCTATCTGCGGCGTGCTGGTGATGCTGGTGCTCAGCCAGACCGAAGCGATCCTGCTGGCAGCCGGGCAACGGCCGGATCTGGCGGCGCGCGCCTTCGATTACATGGCCATCGTGTTGTGGTCGACCGTGCCGCTGCTGATGGCCAGCGTGCTGCGCAATTTCGTCTCCGCGCTGGGCCGCCCGATCTTCGCCACCGCGATCACCGCGCTGGCCATCGGCGTGAATGCGCTGGGCAATTATGCGCTGGTGTTCGGCAATCTGGGGGCACCCGCGCTCGGGCTCGAGGGCTCGGCCATCGCGACGATCTTCACGTCGATATTCATTCTGCTGGCCTATTGTGTCGCCATTGAAAGCGACCGCAGGCTTCGCCGCTATGTCATCTGGGGCCGGTTCTGGCGCCCCGAATGGGACCGGCTGCGCGAGCTGGTGGTGCTGGGCACACCGGTGTTCTTTACCACCATTGCCGAAGCAGGATTATTTGGCGGTGCGGCGCTGCTGATGGGACTGATCGGCGATTCAGAGCTGGCCGGCCACACCATAGCACTGCAGATTGCGGCGTTTGCCTTTCAGGTTCCGTTCGGCGTTAGCCAGGCGGCAACGATCCGCGTGGGCTATTTCTATGGTGCTCGCGACCACGAAGCGATCAAGCGCGCGGGCGCTGTGGCATTATTGATGGCAGTCGCCTTCATGGCGTTCACTGCGTCGCTGATGGTGTTGATGCCTGATACCATTCTCGGCCTCTATATCGACACGTCGAAGTCCACGAATGCCGCAATGACGGCCTTCGCGCTGCAATATATCGTGATCGCGGCGCTGTTCCAGCTGGTCGACGGGCTGCAAGTGGTGGCGGCCGGGGCTTTGCGCGGCCTGCAGGATACGCGCGTCCCAATGTGGATGGCGATTTTCAGCTATTGGGTGCCGGGTTTTGGCACATCCTATTATCTCGGCTTTTACACCCCGCTGGAGGGCACGGGCATCTGGATCGGGTTTGCTGTCGGGCTGACCTTTGCCACTTTGTTGCTGACCGGCCGCTGGCTGATGCGCGAAAGGCTGGAGTTGGCCGGGCGGGACACGCAGCCGGTGCAGGCTGGCTGACCACAGGCACAGACCAGCGAATGCGCCCCGCCCCGGCGCAACTTTTTTCGCCAGACAGCCGTTGACTCCCCGACCGCGCATCACCATTTGCGCGCTGCTGGCACTCACCAATCAAGAGTGCCAACGCATATTCTTTCACTCTAATTCAAGAGGTCATATTATGGCATTTCGTCCGCTGCACGACCGCGTTCTGGTCCGTCGCATCGAAGCCGACGCCAAGACCGCCGGCGGCATCATCATTCCCGACAGCGCACAGGAAAAGCCGAGCGAAGGCGAGATCGTCTCCGTCGGCACCGGCACCAAGGCCGAAGACGGCACGGTTACCCCCCTCGACGTCAAAGCAGGCGACCGCGTCCTGTTCGGCAAGTGGTCCGGCACCGAGGTCAAGCTTGATGGCGAAGACCTGCTGATCATGAAGGAAAGCGACATCATGGGTGTGATGGGCTGATAGCCCGCACCCCGCTTTTCTTTCCCAATTTTAGAATTTCTCAGGAGAAACCAACATGGCAGCCAAGGACGTAAAGTTCGGCCGCGATGCCCGCGAAGGCATCCTCAAGGGCGTGGATACGCTCGCTAACGCCGTTAAAGTGACGCTCGGCCCCAAGGGCCGCAATGTCGTGATCGACAAGAGCTTCGGCGCACCGCGCATCACCAAGGATGGCGTCACCGTCGCCAAGGAAATCGAGCTCAAGGACAAGTACGAGAACATGGGTGCGCAGATGCTGCGCGAAGTGGCGTCCAAGACCAACGATCTCGCCGGTGACGGCACGACCACCGCGACCGTTCTGGGCCAGGCGATCGCCCGCGAAGGCATGACCGCCGTCGCTGCCGGCATGAACCCGATGGACCTGAAGCGCGGCATCGACATGGCCACTGCCAAGGTCGTGGAAAACCTGAAGGGCCGTTCCAAGGACGTGTCCGGCAGTCAGGAAATCGCCCAGGTCGGCATCATTTCCGCCAATGGCGACAAGGAAGTCGGCGAGAAGATCGCCGAAGCCATGGAGAAGGTCGGCAAGGAAGGCGTGATCACCGTCGAGGAAGCCAAGGGCCTCGAATTTGAACTCGACGTTGTCGAGGGCATGCAGTTCGATCGTGGTTACCTGTCGCCTTACTTCATCACCAACCCCGACAAGATGACCGTCGAGCTGGACAATCCCTACATTCTGATCTTCGAAAAGAAGCTCAGCAATCTGCAGGCGATGCTCCCGATCCTCGAAGCGGCTGTCCAGTCGGGTCGTCCGCTGCTGATCATTGCGGAAGACATCGAAGGCGAAGCGCTGGCGACCCTCGTGGTCAACAAGCTGCGCGGCGGCCTGAAGGTTGCTGCGGTTAAGGCACCGGGCTTCGGCGATCGCCGCAAGGCCATGCTGCAGGACATCGCGATCCTGACCAAGGGCGAGATGATTTCTGAAGACCTCGGCATCAAGCTGGAAAACGTCACCCTCGGCATGCTCGGCGAAGCCAAGCGCGTCACCATCGACAAGGACAACACCACGATTGTCGACGGTGCCGGTGACGAATCCGACATCAAGGCCCGCGTCGGTGAAATCCGCACGCAGATCGAGAATACGACCAGCGACTACGACAAGGAAAAGCTGCAGGAACGCCTGGCCAAGCTGGCCGGCGGTGTTGCCGTGATCAAGGTCGGCGGCGCGTCGGAAGTCGAAGTGAAAGAACGCAAGGACCGTGTCGACGATGCGCTGCACGCTACCCGCGCAGCCGTCGAAGAAGGCATCGTCCCTGGCGGCGGCACTGCGCTGCTTTACGCCACCAAGGCTCTCGAAGGCTTGAAGGGCGAGAACGACGACCAGACGCGCGGTGTGGATATCGTCCGCAAGGCGATTATCGCTCCGGTCCGCCAGATCGCGACCAATGCCGGTCATGATGGCGCCGTCATCTCGGGCAACCTGCTGCGCGAAAATGACGAGACGCAGGGCTTCAACGCCGCGACCGATACCTATGAGGATCTGGTCAAGGCCGGTGTGATCGACCCGACCAAGGTTGTCCGTGTGGCTCTGCAGGATGCGGCTTCTGTGGCCGGTCTGTTGATCACCACCGAAGCGGCTATTTCGGAAATTCCGGAAGACAAGCCTGCAGGTGGCGGCATGCCCGATATGGGCGGAATGGGCGGAATGGGCGGTATGGGCGGCTTCTAAGCCACTCACTTTCTGTCCAACCGGACGCACAACAAAAGAGGCCCGGCGGGAGCGATCCTGCCGGGCCTTTTTTCGCGGGTGCGAGAAATTTCACCCTGTTTACGTAAGTGTACAATCTGGCTATCACACTCAATTAAAGGGCTTTTTCCCTTGAATGAGGTCTATCGCTCCGTTGAATCTAAACAAAATTCTGGATGCCGAACACGACAGAAGGCCAGCGGCGGGCACCCAAAAATCAGCGCGATTTGCGATGCGGGAGCGCACAGCCGACTGCCATCTGGAAACCGAAGAAGCATTTTCGCGCTTCGATCTGACCTTTGCCGATCATTACACTGCGTTCCTGCGGGCCCATCTCGCCGCGCTGGATAGTCTGGAAAAGGCGGTCGCCGGTCAGGGGTGGTCTGAATGGCGATCGCGGGCTCCATTGCTCAGAGCCGATCTGAATGGTCTGGGCGAGGCGGCCAGCACTTCCAGGCGTTCTGCCATACAGCCGCTGTCGAATGCCGAGGCATGGGGTGCCCAATATGTGATCGAGGGATCGGCGCTGGGCGGACAGGTTCTCGGTGCGCGCATCAGAACCGGCTTGCCCCGATCATACCTCACACGCGGGCAATCGGCAGACCGGTCCTGGCGCCGCTTTTGCGATGCGCTCGACGATCGGGCGCTTGCTGCCCCCCAGCATCATGGATGCTCCTGCTGGATAGACGAAGCGGAGCGCGGCGCGCGCCATGCGTTTGCTGCTTTCCAGACGAGTGCCCGACGAATGGAACCCCAAAACCGATGAATGATCTGACGCCGCTCAACCAACCGCTGAGCCTGACCAATTGCGACCGCGAACCGATCCATATTCCCGGCGGTATCCAGCCGCTGGGTTTCCTGCTCGCGCTCAGCGCCGACTGGTTGATTACCCGCGCCGCCAATACAGCGCCATTTCTGGGCGAAGACCCCCTCGCATTGCTGGGCAGACCGCTATCGGACGTGTTCACCGAGGACGCCTTCGCCACATTGCGCAGCAAGATTGCCAATCTGCGCGGCGATGATGCGATCGAGCGGGTCTTTGCCTTGCCGCTATTCGGAGACGGTAGCCTGTACGACATGGCCGTGCATTTTTCCGGCAAGAGCGTGATTGTCGAGTGCGAACCGGCAAAGGAAGACCAGACCGAAGTCTCCTCGGCGACAAGGGGCGTGCTGGGAAAACTGGGCGATGCGAAATCGGTGCAGGCTTTGCTCAATGAAGGCGCGCGTCAATTCCGCGCTCTGGTCGGCTATGACCGCGTCATGCTGTATCGCTTCGCCCCCGATGGCAGCGGCGAAGTGGTGGCCCAATCCAAGGCAGACGGACAGGACAGTTTCCTTGGTCTGCACTTCCCTGCCACCGACATTCCTGAGCAGGCGCGCAAGCTCTATGTGCGCAATACTTTCCGCATCATCGCCGATGCGCATGCAGAGCCTATTCCGGTCGAAAAGGTCGGCGAAGGGCAGCCGCTGGACCTCTCCATGGCACTGTACCGGGCAGTGTCGCCGGTCCATCTGGAATATCTGCGCAATATGGGCGTGCGGGCGTCGCTGTCCGTGTCGATCATTGTCGATGGCAAATTCTGGGGCCTGATCGCCTGCCACCATGCGAGCCCGCGCGTACCCTCCTTCGCAGCACGCAGCGCCGCCGAGCTCTTCGGGCAGATATTCTCGCTGCAACTGGAAAGCCGGCTTCGCGCAGAAGCCTCGGCCAAGGAAGATACCGCAAGGCACGTTTCCAACCGGCTGATGACGGCCGCTGCCAAGGACTCGTCGAAATTGCTCGATGCCGACTGGCTGCTCGAACTGATGCCCCGCGCGATTGGCTGCGACGGTGTGGGCGTGATGGTTGAAGGCGTCACGTCGCTGGCCGGGCTGACCCCGTCGGAGGACGAGTTTCTCGAGCTGGTGAAAGCGCTCAATCGCGAGGACGCGCAGACGATCCATCATTCGGCCAAGATTTCCGGGTTCGTGCCCGCCATCGATCCCGACAGGAGCGCGGTTGCGGGATTTCTGGCCATTCCCATTTCCCGCCGCCCGCGTGATCACATGATCCTGTTCCGGAAAGAACAGGTGGAATCGATCCGTTGGGCTGGCGATCAGGAAAAGACTGCCGAGCATGGCGAGTTCGGGACCCGCCTGACCCCGCGCGAAAGCTTCGCCGAATTTCGCGAGCTGGTGCGCGGGCAATCGGCCCCCTTCACCGAAGCCGAAGTGCGCGTGGCCGAAGCCCTGCGCACGACCCTGCTCGAAGTAGTGCTGCACCTGACCGATGCCGCCAGTGAGGAGCAGCGCAAGGCCGGTGATCAGCAGAAACTGCTGATTGCCGAGCTAAACCACCGTGTCCGCAACATTCTAGCCCTGATCCGCGCACTTATGTCGCAGTCGCGCAGGGAAGGTGGCAATCTGGATGCAGTCATCGATACGCTGGAAAGCCGGGTGAAGGCTCTGGCCAATGCGCATGACCTGCTCACCGCCGACAATTGGGGCCCGATTGCGTTCACCAAGCTGATGAAGACAGAATTGGAAGCCTATCTCGATAATGAGCAAAGGCGGGTTGTGCTGGAGGGGCCGGAGGTGTCGATCCTACCCGAAGCCATTCCGATCCTCGCGCTCGTCATGCACGAGATGGCAACCAATGCAGCGAAATATGGCGCGCTCAGCGACAGTGGCAAATTGCGGATCGAATGGTCCTTACTGGCGAACAATGACCTGTCCTTCACCTGGAAGGAACAAGGCGGCCCGGCTGTAAAGGCACCCACACGCAAAGGTTTCGGCACGACCATAATCGGCACCTCCATCCCGCACGAATTGGGCGGTGAGGCCGAAATTTCCTACAAGCCGGGCGGGGTAGAGGCGACCTTTGTCGTCCCGGCCAAGTTCGTCGAGGAACAAGCGGCAGCACACAATCCTGCCGCCAAGGACAAGGCCCATCCGACGCCGCAGCAGGTCGCGCTCAATGATTGTCACATGCTGCTGGTCGAAGACAGCATGCTGATCGCTATCGATGCAGAGGACAAGATCCGCGATCTGGGCGTGGCCGAAGTCAGTCTCGCAGCGAGCACGCATTCCGCGCTGGCGGCCATCGAGGAAGGCGATATTTCCGTGGCCATGCTCGACTACAATCTGGGCCAGGAAACCAGCCTGCCGATCGCCGAACGACTGGCCGAGCGCGGTATCCCGTTCTTCTTCGCCTCGGGCTATGGCAGCCGCGACATAATTCCGCCGGAGTTCGGCAATCTCCCCCTGGTAGTGAAGCCCTATACGGCGGAGCAGATCGAGCAGGCTCTGACAACCGTTCTGAGTTGATCCCAGCCTGCGACGATTCGGCGGCCCGGCCGGTCTTTGAAAATCAGACGCGTTTGCGCTATTATCGCCGGCGATATGGCGGTTGGAAACGACCAGAGGGTCGCCACATCACAGGGTGAGGCCGCAGAGGCCCCGCCGACCTTCGTGCGCCCAAAACAATCGGCCATCATCCGGTATGGCAAGCGCCTGCGCGATCCGGTCAACCGCTGGTTCCAACGCCAGTCTTTAATCGACACAAGCGCGATCGTGCCGCCAGCGCAAGTGCCCGGCCTTGCGCAGATGCAGCCGCATTGGCGTGCCATCCAGAGCGAAGCCGAAGCTCTGCTTTCCTCGCGTGAAAAGATTCCGCCCTTCGGCAAAATATCTCCCGACCACCGGCGCATTGCGAGCGGCCCGCAATGGAAGAGCTTTTTCTTCGAAGGGTATGGGTTTCGCTCTGAAGCCAACCGGCAGACCTGCCCCCAGACCGCCGCGCTGATCGACCAAGTGCCGGGCCTCGTCGTCGCATTCTATTCTATCATGGCGGGCGACGCGCATGTGCCGCGCCATCGCGGGCTGACCAAGGCGTGGCTCAATTGCCATCTGCCGCTGATCGTCCCGCGGGCAGCGGGCCGCTGCGAGATGCAGGTCGGGGAGGAAACCGTGCGCTGGACCGAAGGCAAATGGCTGGTCTTCGACGAAACGCATCCCCACGAGGTTTGGAACGAGACGGGCGAGCCGCGCGTGGTGCTGATGCTGCAGGTGCGCAGGCCGATGAAGCGAGCTGGCAGACTTGCCGCGAGCACGCTGTATCACGGGATCAAACGCACCAGTTTCGTTCAGGATGTGCGGCACGCATTGGGGGCCTGAGATACAGGGGCGTGAGACAGGCCCGATTGGCAAGACCGGCCTGGCATGCCACACCGCGCGGACAAATCCGCCTGGTCAAGGACACACCGCTATGAAGAACCGCGTTTTCGCCCTGCCCCTGATTGCACTGGTCGGCGCCTGTGCGACCGTCCCTGCAGCCGAAACTGTGGCCACCGCGCCAGCGTCAACGGCTCCTGCCGCGCCGACCGAAACTGCCGAACAAATCACACAGCGGCTGAACACCTGGTTCGATGCCAAGTTCGAAGAGGCGCTCGCGTTCAGCCCGATCCAGCAGACCTATCTCGGCCGCAAGACCGATTACGACAAAATCGACGATGCCAGCCTTGCGGCGGAAGACCGCTATCTGGCGTGGATGCGGGCTGCGACGGCGGAGATGCAGACGAATTTCAACCGCGACGACCTCACACCCGAAGGCCAAATTTCGTGGGATATGTGGGAATGGAACCTCGCCACAGCAGAGGCCGGCGTCCCGTTCAGGCAGAACCGATACGTGTTGCACCAGTTTAATGGTACGCAGTCTTTCTATCCGACCTTCCTGATCAACCAGCACCGGGTGGAGAGCGAGAGCGACATGGTCGCCTTTATCTCTCGCCTGAGGGAAAGCGCCCGCGCGCTGGACCAGTCGCTTGCCCAGTCGCAGGCCAATGCTGCGGCCGGTGTGCGCCCGCCCCGCTTTGCCTATGAAGGCGTTATCGACCAGTCGCGCAAGATTACCACCGGCGCGCCCTTCACCGATGGCGAGGCAAGCGCGCTCTGGTCGGCGACCGACAGCAAGCTCGCCTCACTGGTGGAAGCCGGCGCGATAGATCAGGCCCGGTCCGATGCCTTGCGGGCTGAAGCGCGCTCCGCGCTAACGGAAGCGCTGCAGCCCGCCTATGGCCGCATCATCGCGTGGTTTGAAAGTGACATCGGCAACACCAGCGAAGTGGCGCAGGGCGTCTCCGCACTGCCCAATGGCGCGGTGTTCTACAATTACCGCCTGAGCCAGATGACGACCACCGATCTGACGGCGGACCAAATTCATGAAATCGGCCTTAGCGAAGTCGCGCGCATCCGCAGCGAGATGGAGGCGATCAAGGAAAGCGTCGGCTTCGAGGGCGATCTGCAGGCCTTCTTCACCTTCCTGCGCGAGGACGACCAGTTCTACTTCTCGCAGGACGACAAGGGCGCGCAGGATTACATCGACGCCGCCGAAGGGCATCTGGAGGAGCTGAACAAGCGCCTGCCGGAGTTTTTCGGCACGCTGCCCAAGGCCGATCTGGTGGTGAAGCGGGTCGAGCCCTTCCGCGAACAGCCCGGCGCAGCGCAGCATTATCGCCCCGGCACGCCCGATGGCAGCCGTCCGGGCACCTATTACGCCCACCTTTCCGACATGCGCGCCATGCCGATCACCACGCTGGAAGTGATTGCCTATCACGAAGGCAATCCGGGCCACCATATGCAGGTATCGATCTCGCAGGAGCTGGAGAGCCTGCCGAAATTCCGCAGTCAGGGCAATTTCATCTCTGCCTTTGGCGAGGGCTGGGCGCTATATTCGGAGCTGCTGGCCAAGGAGATGGGCGCGTATGACGATCCCTATTCCGACTTCGGCCGCCTGACGACCGAGATGTGGCGCGCAATCCGGCTGGTGGTGGACACCGGCCTGCATGCCAAGGGCTGGGATCAGGAGCAGGCCGTGGCCTATTTCCTTGCCAACTCACCGATCCCCGAAACCGCTGTTCGCTCGGAAGTCATGCGCTATCTGGTGATGCCCGGTCAGGCGACCAGCTACAAGATCGGGATGATCAAGATCCAGGAATTGCGCGCCAAGGCGGAAGCCGAACTGGGCGATGATTTCGACATTCGCGGCTTCCACGACACCGTGCTGGGCGGCGGCAGCGTGCCGCTGACCATTCTGGAAACGCAGGTCGACAACTGGATCGCCAGCCAAAAGGGCGGCTGAACCGTCAAAGAACGGGGAGCGGCATAGAAATGCCGCTCCCCCCTTCAATCATCCGCCCTTGCGGCTTGCCTCGGCAGCGGCCTTGACCTCGTCATCCCACGTCACCCGTGTCTGGGTTTGCGGGTTGAAGGTGGTGCCCATGCTGGCAGCTTCGGCTGCGGCGATTTCCTCGGCGGTCAGAAACTCGCTCGGCTCCAGCGCGAAGACGTCCAGGCCGCGCACAATCTCGGTGCCGTAGATGCGGCCATTGTACCAATAGGCCGACCAGTATCCGCCGGTGACCAGCTGCTCCTCGTCAATCGGGCCGCGATCGAAATAGGCGATCTCCACCGGATTGGCCGCATCGGTGAAGTCGATCACGCTGATACCGCCCTGATACCACGCCTGCACAAAGATATCGCGCCCCGGCACGGGAATGATCGAGCCGTTATGCGCGACACAGTTTTCCTTGTCGCTCTGCGGAGCTGGGATTTTGTACAGGCTTCGGAATTCCAGCTTGCCGTCGACCACTTCGTAGATTGCATTCGCGCCCCAGTTGAGCGGGTCGCTGGCCTGACAGCGGGGCCGTCCGCCGCCGCCCCATTCGTCCGTGAACAGCACTTTGGTGCCATCGTTCGAGAAGGTGGCGGAGTGCCAATAGGCAAACCCCTTGTCGGTCACCGCATCGATCCGCTTGGGCGCGCGGGGGTCCGAAATATCGAGCAGGATGCCGTTGCCCGAACAGGCGCCCGCCGCCAGCCCCAGAGCGGGGTAGGCGGTGATGTCGTGGCACTGGTTCGTCTCACGCGTGTCCTGCGTCCCCTCGCCATGATCACCGCCGCGCCATAGCCCCGCGATCTGGCCGGTTTCGGGGTCGGCAAAAACGCGCGGACTGTCGATGATGCGGGCCGAGGCCGGGTCCGCCACAGGGATCTCGATCACGTCGATGCTGAACAGCGCGGTACGGTCATCGCCCGCGACATTGCCGATGCAACCGGCAAGCTCTTCCTCATCGCGAACACCCGACGTGCCGGAATTGTAGACCAGCAATGTCTCGGCAGTTTCGGAGACGATCGAGTGGGTGTGGCTGCCCCGGCAGGTCTGCACCTGCCCGACCTGACGCGGCGCGGTGCGGTCCGAAATGTCGAATATGCGAAGCCCCCGGAAGCGCTCTTCGCTGACCTTTTCGGCAACGCCCTGACGGCCGCAATCGACCCGCCCGCGCGTCTGCTCGACAGACATGACCAGCAGGTCGCCCGCGATGGAGATGTCGCCCTGCCCGCCGGGACAGACGACCGAACTCAGCAGGCTGGGCACGCCCTCTGCATCCAGCGTGTAGATGTTGAAGCCGTGATAATTGCCCGCGACCAGCATATCGCCGCTGAACGCAAGATCGGTGTTGGCAAAATTCAGGAGCGGGGAGCGCTCGGAGAACTGCGTCTTGCCTTCCTCTCCCTCGGCTGTCTCGTCGGCGCCCTCTTGGTCGCCATCCTTGTCCTTCTTCGGCTTGGGCGGAGCAAGACCGGCGGGGTTCGCCGGGTCGAAGAAGCCTGCCGGTTTCTCCAGCGAGACCAGCTTGCGCAGGCCCGAGATCGCTTCGCCTGCGTCGCGGAAACCGGCGGCCAGATTGGCGCGCGGATCGCCGGACAGACCAGCCAGCAGGCCATTCATCCGCTCGATTTCCGCCTTCTGGTCGGTCACCACGTCATTTGTGAAATCGAACAGCACCGGATCATAGGCAGAGCCCGGCTGCTCGAGCAAATCCTCCACCATCGTCAAGGCGCCATCATGATGGGCCACCATCAGGGTTAGGAACTGGCGGTCGAATTCCGTGCCGCTGGCATTCGCGAGCGCCGCCATCTGGGCAGGTGTCGCCATTCCGGCCATTTTCATCCCGCTCATACCCGGCATGGAATGCCCCATAGCCGCATGGCGCGCATGCTCTGCAGGATCGGGCGCATCTTCGCCGCGCTCGGTCAGCCAGCCGCGCATAAAGGTGATTTCGTCTTCCTGCGAGGCGCGGATCTTCTTCGCCAAGGCGACGATGTCAGGCGTGTTCGTCCGGTCCTCTACCAGCGCCACCATTTGTACCGCCTGATAGTGGTGATGGATCATGCCTTGCATAAAAGCGACATCCGCTGGGGAATACCGGTTGTCGGCCAGCCTGGTCGCTTCGTCGCTGGTCAGGGTTTTGGGCGCAGCACCGGGCGCGCCGGGCTGCACAATCGGAGCGGACTGGGCGGCTGCGATGGCGGAGGTGCCAAGAAGCAAAGCAGTTGTGGACGCGCGAAGAAAGGTGAGCGGCATGATATAAGGTCCCTTGAATTCTCTTGACCGCACAAAGCCTTTTTCTGTTCGCACGGTCAAGGCAGCATTGGGCAGGTATCGGTACGAATGGCTTTCACGCTTCGACGAGCCACCTGGCCCGGGCGACGGCCAGTGCCGGATATTTTGGCATATCGGTCGAGACTGTATCGAGCGCACGGCGGCGCAGACTCGCCAGCAACCCCTTGTCTTCCAGACCCGCGCTGCCATCGAGCAATCGCTGCGCCAGCGCCCGATCGGACCCCACCGCGCCAGCCTCGGCCTCCCGCGCGATCAGGCCCAGCGCGTTGCGGGCCACCGCGTGCTGGAACCGGTCATGCCCTTCCATGCGCGGTTTGACCGTGGCGAGCCATTCCGAGATGGCCGTGGCCAGTTCGCCGATAGAGGCCTGCCCTGCCAAAGTTTCGGTGCCGGGCGAACGCGGTAGCGCATGCGCTTTCTCCGCATCCGGTGCCTCGCCCTCCAACAGCAGGAGCAGATCAAGCTCCTGCTCTCCGGTCCGGCGGGAAATCAGTGCCCGCTCCAGACTGCGGTCCGCTCCGCTGCGCCATTGTCCGCCCATCCTGAGGCATCCCAACGCCCACCAGACGGTGCGATAGGCCAGCCAGAAACGGAACCGTTCGGGATCTACCTTTCTCCCGCCGGCAGCTTCATAGGCGGAGAAATATTGCTCCAATGTCCCGAGACCCAGCGCAGGCCGGTCGATGCGCGAGAAGCGCCAGACGGTCATGCAGCCAAAGGCCAAATCTTCGTGCCAGTCGCTCAAATGGGCCAGTTCCCAGTCGAGCACGCCGGTGAGCCTACCGTCTTCGACCAGCAGATTGCCGACCCGGTAGTCGCCGTGATTGAGTACGGGGTCCACGGGCTTAGGAATGTTGTCCTTAAGCCAGCGAAGACCCAGTGCGATGATCGGCCGGTCTCCGCCCGCTTCCTCGAACTGCGCGGTGAAATCGGCAACGCCTTCTACGGGATCAAGCGCCGGTAAGTCGGGCGGGAGATCGGCAATCGGGAGCGCATGGATCTGCGCCAGCTGGGCCGCGCATTCGGACAACAGCCGGTCCGGCTCGTCCATCGTCAGAATCGCTTTGGGATCGGGGGTGCCGGCCAAGGCCTTCATCACGAAACCGCTACCGATCCCGTCGCCGGGCTCCAGTTCGGCCACGACCTCGGGTGCGGCGATGCCCGCTGCATGAGCCGCGCGAATGATTGCAGCCTCCGTATCATGGCCAAACGGGCGCTGCGCAAGAAACTCCAGCGTCGGCGCACGGCGCAGGACATAGTCGAGCCCGCCCGCCGTAAACCGCCAGCTTTCCATCGTTGCCCCACCTGTAAGGCGAATGATGTTCTCGGGCGGCCCTATGTCGGCGCGGGCCAGCGCCCGGGTTAAGCCAGCGGTCAGATCGGTCAGTTGAATCGACATTGCGGTCTCTGCTCGCAGCACCTGCGGAGCAATACAACGCAACATTTTGGCAGTTCGATCATTGCAACCGGGCAAAGTGGAGACAAATTGTCGAGGCTGTGCGTCATGCGCGCAGGAGAATCATCCAGATACGCGCCAATTGATGCAGCTGTGCGCCGGAGCGGGTCGATAGGAATACTCGGCCCGTCGCGCATCAGGAGTCGTTCGTCGTGTCCTTTGCGCGCTTCGCGATGTTGAGGCCTTGCTTCGCGACCACAAAGAGCCGTTAAGTGTTTGCCAACCATACGATTGCTACATCTGGACCCCATGAAACGCGCAATTTTCACATTCTTCGCTGCTGCTGCCGCTCTTACGGGCTTCTCGGCTTCCCCCGCCATCGCCCAGACAACCAATCTGGAGTCTGCATTCGACCGGACATTCGGCACGCAGGTGCGGGCCCCGCAAAGCTTTCAGGCTGTCTATGATACCGCGCTTGAGCGTAGGATTGCCCAATTGGCCGATGGTTCGAACGGGCGGATTGGCGTTGCCGCAATTGACCTGAGCACCGGCGAAGAGGTCATGGTCCTTGCCGACCAGCGTTTCCCCATGGCTTCGACCAGCAAGATCGCCGTGGCCGCTGCGTTTCTCGAAGGCGTGGAGCAGGGCCGGTGGAGCCTTTCCAGCGAATTCCCTCTGCTGATCCCCATGCGTTCCAAGAAATACAGCTCGCCCACTGCTCCGGTACGGCGCGGCAATTATATGGCTGCGCGCGACCTCATTGAAATCATGATCACGCGCTCATCCAATTCGGCGACCGACGCCTTGCTGGATGTGGTTGGTGGCCCGCGCGCAGTGAACAGCTGGGCATGGCGGAACGGTTTCCGCAATTTCAGCATTGATCGCGATATTGCGACGCTGGTGCGCGATGACGGGGAATATGACCCGGCAAGCTATATCGACCTGCGCGACAGCGCCACGCCGCGCGATATCGTCCGTATGCTTGCGGCGCTCAATAACGGACGGGTTTTGTCGGCAGGCAGCCGGCAGGTGATCCTGTCTTCGATGAGCCGGACCCGCACCGGCACGCGGCGCATCCCGGCTCTGATGCCGGCTGACGCGCAGGTGCTGCACAAGACTGGTTCGCTGAACAACACGTCAAGCGATGTCGGCATCATTCGCGGGCCGAATGGGCGTTCGATTGCAGTCGCAATTTACGTGACCGGCCAGGGGGCAAAACTGAACCGCGAACGCAAGATCGCCTCAATTGCCCGGGCGCTGTATGACGGGATGATCGCCAATCGTGGCCGCAATTACGCGGGCGCTACCTATTCGGGCGGCTGAGCCGGTCAGTCCGACCAGCGGCTAGAGAAAAGCAGCGCACATAAAGAAAGGGCGGCACCTCACGGTACCGCCCTTCTTTGTTCGTAAGCAGAAAAGCTTAGGAAGCAGCTTCTTCCATGGCTTCTTCAGCGTCGGAAGCAGCTTCTTCAGCGCCTTCGACCATTGCGTCGGCACCTTCAGCAACGGCGTCCGCGCCGTCTTCCATGGCGCCTTCGGCACCTTCAGCCATCGCGTCAACGTTGGCTTCTGCGTCGGCCATTGCGCCGTCGACAGCGCCTTCAGCGGCGTCGGTGGTGCCTTCCGAGCAAGCAGCCAGGGTCAGTGCAGCAGCTGCAGCAGCGGAGATCATAGCGATTTTACGCATAATATTAGTTCCTTAACTCAATCGAGTGGGTGGCCGTCCTGCCCTGCTGGGCTGGCCGACGAAACCTCCCCCACATGGGTGGCTTCGACACTCTAAATAGTGGCGGCTTTGTGGCAACGCAAGCCTTTTTGCCACATTTCGCCTAAATTTTGCCACATTTGGCACAATTTCGCCGGATTTCCGCCATTTTTCAGGCGATTGTCCCGCCGCGCTCGCGGTGCAAATCCCGGCTGACCTGCACGGCCTGCGCTGCTAGCAGGCGCTATGACTGACAAACAGCATCTCTATCTGGTCGACGGCTCCGCCTATATTTTCCGCGCCTACCACCGTCTCCCGCCACTGACGAATCCCGAAGGGACGCCGGTCGGCGCGGTCTATGGCTACACCACTATGTTGTGGAAATTGGCCGAAGATTTGGACAAGGCCGACGGCCCGACACACCTTGCGGTCATCCTCGACAAGTCGAGCCATTCCTTCCGCAACGAGATTTACGACCAGTACAAAGCCAACCGTCCCGATCCGCCCGAAGATCTGGTGCCCCAATTCCCACTGATTCGCGATGCGACTCGGGCATTCTCGCTGCCCTGCATCGAGGAACCCGACGTCGAAGCGGACGACGTCATCGCCAGCTACGCCCGCAAAGCGGCAGCCGAGGGGTTCGATGTCACCATCGTCTCCTCCGACAAGGACCTGATGCAATTGGTCGGGCCGGGTGGCGATGGTGTCGGTGCAATCGACATGCTCGACACGATGAAGAGCGCGCGGATCGGGGTCGAGGAAGTGACCGAGAAGTTCGGAGTCGGGCCGGAACTGGTCGGGGATGTTCTCGCCCTGATGGGCGATACGGCGGACAACATTCCCGGCATCTTCGGCGTCGGCCCCAAAACCGCGACCAAGCTCATTCAGGAACACGGCTCACTGACCGGCGCGCTGGATGCTGCGGAAGACATGAAGAAGAGCAAGCTCAAGGAGCGCCTGCTGGAACACCGCGCCGATGCGGAGCTCAGCCGGGTGCTGGTTACTCTGAAAGAGGACTGCGAGCTTCCTATTCCGCTGAGCGACATGAAGCTCGACGGCGTGCCGCCCGAACCGCTGGCCGAATTTCTGACCACGCATGGCTTCACCAGTCTGCTGCGACGGCTGGATGCCGGATCGGGCAGCCCTGACCGCAAGAACGATCTCAACCCCGCCAAGGCTGACAAGCCCGGCGCCGATGCCGCGCCTGCCGGAACCAGCCAGGCCCTGCCCGATTTCCCCGCCATCGACCGCTCGGCTTACGAAACGGTCCAGACCCGCGAACGGCTCGACCACTGGATTGCGCAGTGCTTCGCGGCCCGCACTATTGCGGTGGACACCGAAACCAGCGCGCTCGACGCGATGCAGGCCGATCTTGTGGGCATCAGCCTTTCGACCGGGCCGAACGAAGCCTGCTATATCCCGCTGGCGCATCTCAACGAAGGCGGCGGCGGCAGCGACATGTTCGCCGAGAAACCGGAGCAGGTGCCCTTGGATGAAGCTCTCGCCGCACTCAAACCGCTGCTGGAAAGCGATGCGGTTCTGAAAATCGGCCAGAACATCAAATACGATCTGAATGTCTTGGCCCGCCACGAAATTCATGTCGCGCCGATCGATGACACCATGGTCATCAGCTTTGCGCTAGATGCGGGCCGCGGCGAAAGCGGCATTGGCGGCGGCCACGGCATGGACGAGCTGAGCGTGCGCCATCTCGGCCATTCTCCGCTCAGCTTCAAAGATGTGTGCGGCACGGGTAAGAAGCAGATCCCGTTCGGCGAAGTCCCGCTGGATAAAGCGACCGAGTACGCAGCCGAGGATGCCGACGTTACTTGGCGGCTCCACCAGCATTTGAAGCCCCGCCTCGCTATCGAAGGCGGCACGAGCATCTATCAGCGGGTCGACCGTCCGCTGATTCCGATCGTAGCCGGAATGGAGCGCGAAGGGATCAAAGTCGATCGTGCGCGTCTGGCCAAATTGTCGGAAGAGTTCGCCACCGAAACCGCCAAGCTGGAGAAGGAAATCCACACCATTGCCGGCGAAGAGTTTGCAGTCGGCAGCCCCAAGCAATTGGGCGAAATCCTGTTCGACAAGATGGGCTACAAGGGCGGCAAGAAGGGAAAGAGTGGGCAGTACTCCACCGATCAGAGCGTTCTGGAAAAGCTTGATGCGAGCGGCGCCGACATTGCCAGCAAAGTGCTCGAATGGCGGCAGCTCAGCAAGCTGCGCTCGACCTATACCGAGGCCCTGCAGGCCGCAATCAATCCCGATACGCAGCGCGTGCATACCAGTTACAGTCTGGTCGGCGCGCAGACCGGGCGGCTGTCGAGCACCGATCCGAACCTGCAGAACATTCCCATCCGCACGCCTATCGGGCGCCAGATCCGCGAGGCTTTCGTGCCCGAGGATGGCAACGTGCTGCTGGCGGCCGACTATAGCCAGATCGAATTGCGACTGGCGGCGCATATGGCCGATGTCGATGCGCTGAAGGACGCCTTTGCGAAGGGCGAAGACATTCACAATCGCACCGCGCAGGAAATGTATGGCGAGGTCAGCCGCGACACGCGGGCACAGGCCAAGACGATCAACTTCGCCATTCTCTATGGCATCAGCCGTTGGGGTCTGGCGGGCCGTCTGGGCGTGGAAGCGGACGAAGCGCAGGCGATGATCGACCGCTATTTCGAACGTTTTCCCGGTATCCAGCGCTATATCGCCGAGACCTTGGAGACGGTGCGCGAGCGCGGCTATTCCGAGACGCTGTTTGGCCGCAAAACATGGTTTCCGCGGATCAATTCCAAGAACCAGGCCGAACGGCAGGGCAGCGAGCGCGCAGCCATCAACGCCCCCATTCAGGGGACCAGCGCCGACATCATCAAGCGCGCCATGGTGCGCATGCTCCCGGCGCTGCGCGATGCAGGCCTGCCCGATGTGCGGATGCTTCTGCAGGTCCACGATGAACTGGTGTTCGAACTGCCGGAAGGCGACATTGCCGCTGCCTCCCCGGTGATCGAGCGCGTCATGGCGGAGGCTTCGCTCCCGTCGGTTGAACTAAGCGTACCGCTGGGCATCGAGATCGGCACGGGAGCAAGTTGGGACGCCGCGCATTAGACGCAGGATAACCCCGCAGCGCTTGTGCTGAGGGGCGGCGAACCATAGGGCGCGAGCATGTTCGAGAATTTCGATATCCGAAGCTGGCAAGTCGACTGGAGCGCGGTTCTGGTCGCCTCTGCCGTTCTGGTGGCGGCATTGCTGGTCGCTTATCTGCTTTATCGCGCTCTGTTCGCGCTTGTCGGCAAGCTGACGGCTCTGTCCGCCAGCGAAACCGATCACATTGTGGTCGACCGGATGCGGGCGCCGGTAAAATGGTCGGTGCTCGCCATTGCGGTGACGATTGCAGCGGAGCAGAACGCGCTTCTCGGTTCTCTGTGGGAGCCCTTTGCTCGGTTCCTCCGGCCCGCTCTGCTCGGCTGGATCGCCTATACTCTGGTGAAGGGTTTCTCCACCGCGCTGGAATTGCGGCTGGAGCATACCGAGGACCCGGTCGCGATGCGCAGTCGGCGGACACGGATTGCGATTCTATCGCGCACCGCAACCATAGCGATTGTCGTGATAACCATCGGCCTGATGATGCTCGGCATACCGGGCGTGCGCGATATCGGGACCACGCTGCTGGCCTCTGCCGGTTTCGCAGCTCTAGCCATCGGTGCGGCGGCCCAGCCCGCGCTCAAATCGCTGATTGCGGGCCTGCAAATGGCCATTACCGAGCCTGTCCGGATCGGCGATCTGGTGGTGATAGATGGACACACGGGCCGGGTCGAAGAGATCAAGATGAGCTTCGTCATTGTGCGGACGTGGGACGAACGGGCGGTGATCATTCCGACCGACCAGTTCCTCGATGACGGGTTCGAGAACTGGACCCGGCGCGCTGAATCGCTCTCCGGGCCGGTTTTCCTGCATCTCGATCCGATTGCCGATATCGGACCCATCCGGGAGGAATTCACCCGCTTCGTCGAGGCCCATCCGCTGTGGGACAAGCGCACGGTTAGCGTGCTCGTGACCGAAGCCTATCCCGAATCGGTCGAAGTCCGCATGGCGGTGAGCGCCAATACGGTGGCCGATCTGTTCAACCTGCGCTGCGCAGCGCGGGAGCATATGATCGCATGGCTCAATCAGCATCAGCCCGAAGCGCTGATCCGGCACCGGCTGGAAGTGCCGGGCGGAACCGACAAGGCCCCTGAACCTAGCGAACCCTAGGAAAAGACGGACGCGCCCAATGCGCGAACCGCCCCTTCTGGCTTAGCTCTTGTCCGTCACCTGCCCGTGCTTTTTGGCGCGGGTGCTTTCGACCATGCCTTCATGCACGAAGCCGATAGGCATGGCTTCTGCGGCGCGTTTCTTCAGCTCGCCGCGCATCTTCTTGTATTCCGCCTCCATCTTGCTGGTGACGGTCGCGCGGCTGTCTTTCAGCGCCTCGGCAAAGTCTGCCGCGTTCACTTCGGACACCTCTGCTCCCTCGCGATGCAGCGCGTTCAGGCCCGCACGGCGCACGACATCTTCCAGATCCGCGCCGGTGAAGCGGTCGGTCTTGGCGGCGACATCGGCCAGTGACACATCGTCTGCGAGCGGCATGGCCGAGGTGTGAATGCCGAGAATTTGTTCGCGGCCTTTCTTGTCGGGCGTACCGACATAAACCAGCTCGTCAAACCGGCCCGGTCGCAACAAAGCGGGATCGACCAGTGTGGGACGGTTGGTGGCGCCGATCACGACGACAGACTGCAATTCCTCCAGCCCGTCCATCTCGGCCAGCACGGTGTTGACCACGCGGCCGGTCACCTGCGGTTCCATCCCCGATGATCCGCGTGCGGGGACCAACGAGTCGATCTCGTCGATAAAGACGACGCAAGGCGCCACTGCGCGGGCGCGCTGGAACATCTTGGCGATTTGCTGTTCGCTCTCGCCATACCATTTGCTCAGCAAGTCGCTGCTTTTCATCGAGATGAAATTGGCCTCGGCCTCTTTCGCAACCGCTTTGGCCAGCAGCGTCTTGCCCGTGCCGGGCGGGCCATAGAGCAGGAAGCCCTTGGCCGGGCGGATGCCCAAGCGGCGGAACGCTTCCTGATTTTTCATCGGAAGCTCGATGCCTTCCTTCAGTTTCTCGATCGAATCATCGACCCCGCCAATATCGTCCCAGCCGACTTGCGGCATCTGCACCATCACTTCGCGCATGGCGCTGGGCTGGATGCGCTTGAGGGCGGAGAGGAAGTCCTCGCGCGTCACGCACAAGTCTTCCAGGACTTCCTGCGGCACGGTGCGCTCGTCCAGATCGAGGCGCGGCATGATCCGGCGCACGGCATCGATGGCCGCTTCGCGTGCAAGCGCAGCGATATCCGCCCCGACGAACCCGTAGGTCATGCGCGACAATTCGCCGAGATCAACGCGGTCCCCCAACGGCATGCCGCGTGTATGGATGGCGAGAATTTCACGGCGGCCTTTTTCATCCGGCACGCCGATAATGATCTCGCGGTCGAAACGGCCTGGACGGCGCAGCGCCTCGTCGATGGCATCGGGGCGATTGGTCGCGGCAATCACCACCACATTGGCGCGCGCTTCCAGACCATCCATTAGAGTGAGCAATTGCGCGACCAGGCGCTTCTCCGCCTCGCCGGCGACCGAGTCCCGCTTGGGAGCAATGGAGTCGATTTCATCGATGAAGATGATTGCGGGGGAGTTCTTGGCTGCCTTCTCGAACACCTCGCGCAAGCGTTTCTCGCTCTCACCATAGCCGGAGCCCATGATTTCCGGGCCGTTGATGATCGAGAAATCTGCGTCGGATTCATTGGCGACAGCCTGCGCCAGCCGCGTCTTGCCGGTGCCCGGCGGGCCATGCAGCAACACGCCCTTTGGCGGATCGACGCCCAGCCGGGTGAACAGTTCGGGATAGCGCAGCGGCAATTCCACCATCTCGCGCAATTGCTGGATCGTATCGTCGATCCCGCCGACATCGTCGTAGTTTACCACCGCACGCGCATCGCGCGGAGCTTCAAACTCGGCGCGCAGCTCGACCTCGGTGTTCTCGTCGATATGGACGATGCCCTTGGGCACCGTGCTGACCACTGACAGGCGGATCTGGGTCAGCGCATAAGCCGGCGCATTGAACATCCGGCGCACTTCGGGCGGCATGTTCTGGACCGGCTGCTGACCAGTTGTGGCGACCAGATCGCCTGCGAGCAGTGGCTTGCGGAAGAAATTGCGTTGCAGAGCCTGGGTTGGCCCCTGCAAGCGCATCTCGCGGTTGGCGGGGGCGAAAACGACGCGGGTTGCGGGACGCGATTCGGCGGCGCGGATAATCACATGCTCGCCCGATCCGGCCTCGGCATTGCCGCGCTGCAATCCGTCCAGCCGGACAACCTCCAGCGACTGGTCCTCGTCATAGGCCGGCATGGCGATGGCAACCGTGGTCCGCTTGCCTTGGATCTCCACCACATCGCCCTCGGTAACGCCGAGCGTCTGGAATGCACTGCGCGGCATCCGGGCAATCCCCTGACCGCTTTCTTCCTGCCGCGCGGCGGCGACCTGCAGCCTTGCCTGCTTCTCTTGTGTCGCGCTTTCGCCGTCGGCCATGGGGTATCCTCTGGTATCGTGTCCGTGTGTCTGAACGCCTAGCTAGGGGGCCTTCCCCGTGCTTTCAAATGGGTAGGCATACCAAAGGGCCGATTAACCGCAGGGGTCGCGGCCAAAACGGGCAAGAAAAAAGCCCGGCAGGAGAACCCGCCGGGCTGGAAAAGTTTGGGAGAGGATGCCTGTAAAGGCCCGCCCTATGTGCGGTGCAGCATGGTTTTGTGCAAGTGCGAAAGGCACAATGTGTGTTGCGCAAATTGCAATTAAGACGCGCATTCCTTGCCTGGCGATGCGGCCCGCTAGGGGTGACAGGAACGGGCACGCATCGTATTACGTCGCCTTCGCAATGGAGCCCCAATGAACAAAATCTATCCCGATGCCGCCGCTGCCCTCGACGGCATTCTTCGCAACGATATGCTGATCGCCAGTGGCGGCTTTGGCCTGTGCGGTATCCCCGAACGGCTGCTGGACGCAATCCGCGACAGCGGCGTGACCGGGCTGACCTTTGCCAGCAACAATGCCGGGATCGACAATGAAGGCATCGGCAAGCTGCTGCGCACCAAGCAGGTGAGCAAGATGATCGCCAGCTATGTCGGCGAAAACAAGGAATTCGAGCGCCAGTTTCTCGCAGGCGAGCTGGATGTGGAATTCTGCCCGCAAGGGACACTGGCCGAACGCATGCGTGCAGCAGGGGCGGGCATTCCGGGCTTCTACACCAAGACCGGCGTGGGCACGCAGGTGGCCGAGGGCAAGGAAGTGAAAAGCTTCGGCGGGGAAGATTATCTGCTGGAAGAAGGCATCTTTGCAGACCTGTCGATCGTCAAGGCGTGGAAGGCGGACGAAACAGGCAATGTCGTGTTCCGCAAAACCGCGCGCAATTTCAACCAGCCCGCCGCAACCTGCGGGAAGGTCTGCGTGGTCGAGGTGGAGGAAATTGTCCCCACCGGTTCGCTCGATCCTGATTGCATCCATCTACCCGGCGTCTTCGTCCAGCGGATGATCGTGGGCGCACCCTACGACAAGAAGATCGAATTCCGAACCGTGCGCGAACGCGAGTCTGCCTGAGGGTCACATGCTGCGTCCTTCGCCACTCTTGCGCATGATGCTGCTGGGCGCAGCCGCCCTTGTGCTCCAGGGCTGCGCGGCAGCGGCGATCCCTGTTTTGGCGGGAGGCCTGCTGGTGACCAAGCAGGCCAATCCCAGCTTTATCTCCGACACCCGCGGTGCCGAGGTCCGCTCGGCACAAAAGCTGCCAGTGGAAAACGCTCCTGCAGCAATCGCAGCCACCCCTGCACCGGCTGGCGAGCCCGCACCGACCTTGCTTCCCGCCAGCCGCGCCCTGCTGGAAAGCCTCAACGCGCCAGCCGAGGCGCCCGAAGTCGAGCTGATCGCCTCGACAACGCTGCCAAGGCCCGGCGATGCCAGCGCAGGCGGGCTGGCGGCCCGGCTTTTGGCAGGGAATCGCGCCTACGATCCGTTCTTCGGCTACGTGCTGTCGCAAGTCTCGCAAGACCCGCTGTCGGGAGAAGAACGGCAATCGGCGTTGCTCAGCAATCCCGGCAAGCTCGATGCCGACACCTTGCCCTGCGGCTTTCGCCCGCCGGCAGTCATGATCGATATTGATCCGGCGGACGGGCTGGTACCGCTTGCCGGCGAACCCTCGCTGAACGCGCCGCTGGCACGGGTCGTCTCGGCTCTGCGCGCGCGCGGGGTGACGATTTTCTGGGTCACAGGGCGCACCGCCGATCATGCCGGCGAGGTCCGCACGCGCCTGATCCTGTCGGACCTCGACCCCGCTGCCGAAGATCGCCTTATCGTGATGCGCTATCCTCAGGATCGCAAACAGACCCGCCGCCGCGCTTTTGCTGACGAGCATTGCATCGTGGCTCTACTCGGCGACGAAAAATCCGATTTCGACGAACTCTACGATTACCTGCGCACACCCGACGATGCGGTCACGCTCGAACGGCTGGTCGGCAATCGCTGGTTCCTCGCCCCGACACCCCTCGACTGAGACTGGAAAACCTATGTCCGAAACCCAAGGCTGGACCCGCGATCAAATGGCCGCCCGCGCCGCGCAGGAATTGCGCGATGGCTATTACGTCAATCTCGGGATCGGCATTCCCACGCTGGTGGCCAACCATATTCCGGACGGCATGACGGTCACGCTGCAAAGCGAGAACGGGATGCTGGGCATCGGGCCCTTCCCTTACGACGACGAGGTTGATCCCGACCTGATCAACGCCGGCAAGCAGACCATCAGCGAGCTGCCGCAGAGCGCCTATTTCGACAGCGCGACCAGCTTCTCCATGATCCGGGGCGGCCATATCGATTTGACCGTGCTGGGCGCGATGGAAGTGGCCCAGAATGGCGATATCGCCAACTGGATGATTCCCGGCAAGATGATCAAGGGGATGGGCGGCGCAATGGATCTGGTCGCCGGGGTGAAGAAGATCATCGTGGTGATGGACCACAACGCGAAAGACGGCAGCGCGAAGTTTATTCCCGAATGCACCCTGCCGCTGACCGGCACCAATGTCGTCGATATGATCATCACCAACCTCGGCGTGTTCCACCGGCCCGATCATGACAGCGCGTTCAAACTGATCGAGATCGCCCCAGGCGTGACAGCGGACGAGATCGCGGCAAAGACCACCGCGCATTACGAGAGCTGATCAGGAGGCGCTGCCATGGCGATGAACCGCGTTTGCGAAATGACCGGCGCGGAGTTTCCGCTGTTTGCATTCTCTCACTGCCGCGATGTGGTTGCCGCTGTCAGCAAAGCGGGCGGTTTCGGGGTGCTGGGCGCGACCCGCTTTAATCCCGAAGCTCTCGAAGAAGAACTGGCTTGGATCGACGCGCATGTCGAGGGTGCACCCTACGGTGTCGACGTGCTGGTGCCCGAAGTGATCGACCCGTCAGTCGCTGGACTGGCGGATAACAAAAGCCGCGCGCAGGCGATCAATCCTTCTTACCAGAGCTTCGCCAATCAGGTGCTCGGCCAATACGGCATCGCTCCGGAAACGGAGATGCCGATCCTGCGCGAGCGGATGGGTATTACGCCAGAGAACGGGCTGGCGCTGATGGAGGTTGCCTTCCGCCACCCCATCCGGCTGATCGCCAATGCGCTGGGCATCGCGCCTGCCGCCATGATCGACGAGGGCAAAAAGCGCGGCGTGCCCGTGGCAGCATTGGTGGGCGCGAAGGAACACGCCATCCGTCAGGCCGAAGCCGGGGTCGATATCATCGTGGCGCAGGGCGGCGAGGCGGGCGGCCATTGCGGCGAGGTTTCGACACTGGTGCTGATCCCCGAAGTCGTCCGCGCCCTTGCCCGCGCCGGGCACGACATTCCCGTGCTGGCCGCTGGCGGGATCATGGGCGGTGCTCAGATGGCCGGAATGATGGCGGCCGGCGCGCAGGGCGCGTGGACCGGCTCCGTCTGGCTCGCCACGCCGGAAGCGGAAACATCCGAAGCCTTTCGCGAGAAAATGGTCGCCGCGCGCAGCCGCGATACGGTGCGCAGCCGCAGCCGGACCGGCAAACCGGCCCGCCAGTTGAAGACCGCATGGCACGAGGCTTGGGAGGCCGAGGATGGCCCAGGCACGCTGCCGATGCCGCTGATGGGCATGGTTTCCGAACCCGCTTTTGCCCGCGTCGAGCGCGCTGCAGCCGCTGGCAATGCGGAGGCCCGCGATCTGGTCAGCTATTTTGTCGGTCAGGGCGTCGGGCTGGTCGAAGATGTCCGTTCCAGCCGTCAGGTGGTGATGGACTTCCGCGAGGAGTTTCTTGCCGCGGTCGAGGGGCTCTCTCGCCTGCTCGAGCAGGAATAGCGCACCCATGTGGCTGGATGAATCGCGCAACGCGAACGCGCCTCTGGCGGGGCTGAAAGTGCTCGAACTGGCCCGCGTTCTGGCCGGGCCATGGGTAGGGCAGACGCTGGCCGATCTGGGCGCGGATGTGATAAAGATCGAGAGCCCCGAAGGCGATGGCACGCGTCTCTGGGGTCCGCCATGGATCGAGCGCGAGGGACCGGACGGCGAGACGGTGCGCGAGGCCGCCTACTACCACGCCTGCAATCGCGGCAAACGGAGCATGGTGGCCGATTTCAAAAAGGCTGAAGACCTGGCGCAGGTCAAAGCACTGGCTGCTGAAGCCGATGTCGTGATCGAGAACTTCAAGACCGGAGCGCTGGCGAAATTCGCTCTCGATTATCCGTCGCTGCGTGCTGCGAACCCTCGCCTAGTCTATTGCTCGATCACCGGCTTCGGACAGACCGGGCCGCGTGCGGAAGAGGCCGGCTACGATTTCGTCATTCAGGGAATGAGCGGTTTCATGGCGCTGACCGGAGAGCCCGGTGGGCAGCCGATGAAAATGGGAGTCTCCATCTCCGACCTCACCTGCGGACTTTATTCGGTCATTGCGATCCAGTCTGCGCTGGCGATGCGGGAGCGGACCGGAAAGGGACAGCATGTCGATATGGCTCTGCTCGACTGCTCTGTCGGAATGCTCGCCAGTCAGGCAATGCATCTGTTTGCAACCGGCGATAACCCGCCGCGCATGGGCAACGAGCACGCGCAGGTCAGTGCCTATGGTGTGTTCCCGACCAGCGATGGCGAGATCGTGCTGGCGCCTGCCAATGACGGCCTGTTCCGGCGGTTATTGGGCGCGCTGGGGCGCGATGACCTGCTGGAAGATGCCCGCTTCGTCACCAATGAGGGCAGGCTGGCGAACCGTACCGCGCTGGACGCCATTATCGCCGAGGCAACAGCGCATAGAACCCGTGCGGACCTGCTGGACGCCTGCGCTGCGGCAGGCATCCCTGCTGGACCGATCAATGCAATCGATCAGGTTTTCGCCGACCCGCAGGTCAAGGCGCGCGGCATGCAAATAGAGCTGGAAGGCATCGCCGGAGTGCGCAGCCCCTTCACGTTCTCCGATGCGGAACTGGCGCTGGAAACGCCGTCGCCCAAAAAGGGAGCGCATACTCCGGCAAACTAGGTAGCAGCCCGGCTTATCCCACAGCCGCCTTCAGATCGTCGACCAGATCGGTCCGTTCCCACGGGAAGTGATCACCATCGGCTGTCCGGCCAAAATGGCCGTAGGCGGCGCTTTTGCGGTAGATCGCCTTGTTGAGGCCGAGATGCGTGCGGATGCCGCGCGGGGTCAGACCACCCAGCTTCTCGATACCTGCCAGCGCGGTTTCGAGTGCCTCATCAGAAACCGAGCCGGTGCCGTGTGTATCGACATAGAGCGAAAGCGGCTTCGACACGCCGATCGCATAGGCGAGCTGGATTGTGCAGCGACTGGCAAGACCGGCGGCAACGATATTCTTCGCCATGTAGCGCGTAATGTAAGCCGCCGAGCGGTCGACCTTGGTCGGGTCCTTGCCCGAAAATGCGCCGCCGCCATGCGGGGCCGCGCCGCCATAAGTATCGACGATGATCTTACGTCCGGTCAGGCCGGCGTCCCCGTCAGGCCCGCCAATCTCGAAAGCGCCGGTGGGGTTGATGTGCCATTCGGTTGCATCGCTCAGCCAGCCTTCGGGCAGGATCGCGGTGACCACATCTTTCACATAAGCCTTGAGCTCGGCTTCCTTCTCGCCCTCGTCATAGCCCTTGCCATGCTGGGTCGAGACGACGACCGCCGTGCAGGCAACCGGCTTGCCGTCTTCATAACGCAGCGACAGCTGGCTCTTCGCATCGGGCTCGAGGAACGGGGCCTTTCCGCTTTTGCGGTCTTCGGCGAGCTGTTCGAGAATCTTGTGGCTGTAATCGAGCGGTGCCGGCATCAGGTCGGGCGTTTCATCGCAGGCAAAGCCGAACATGATGCCCTGGTCGCCGGCGCCTTCATCCTTGTTGCCGCTGGCATCGACGCCCTGCGCGATTTCCGAGGACTGGCCGTGCAGGTGATTCTCGAAGGTCAGCGTCTTCCAGTGGAAGCCATCCTGTTCATAGCCGATATCGCGCACGGTGGAACGGACCGCCTTTTCGATCTCCTCCTTCGCGCCCGGTGCCCAGCCGCCATTCACGGCCCAGGCCTCGTTGGCTTCATCATACATCGGGGCGCAGCGGATTTCACCTGAAAGAATAACACGTTGCGTGGTAGTCATGGTCTCGCACGCGACCCGGGATTCGGGGTCCTTGGCCAGCATCAGATCGACAATCGCATCGGAAATCTGGTCGGAAACCTTATCCGGATGGCCTTCGGAAACGCTTTCGGACGTGAAGAGATAATTGCTGCGCATGATGCCTGTGAACCTCACATATAAAGATAGCTTTATGTCTTGATATGTCGGCTTAGCGAGACGCGCGGCGCGTGGCAATAACAGAGGCAGTGAGAGCGCCGACCAGAAGCAAAAAGGCCCAGCCCAGCGGCAGCCAGTTTCCTGCGCGGGCAAACCATGTGGGCGCGTGGGCGGGCGGCACGAACCCGTCCAGCCTGTCGCGTTCCTGCGCCCCGAGCGATTGCCGCACCACGCCGCGCGCATCGATTACTGCGCTGATGCCTGTTGTGGTGGAGCGCAGAACAGGGAGCCCCTCCTCGATGGCGCGAAGCCGTGCCTGCGCCAGATGCTGCGGCGGGCCCCACGCGCCAAACCAGCCATCATTGGAGGGATTGAAAATGTAATCAGGGCGATCGCTGCGATCCGTCACCTGCCCCGAAAACACAATCTCGTAACAAATCTGGATCCCGGCATTGCCATACTGGCCAAGCTCCAGCGTGCGGGGACCGGGGCCGGGAATGAAGTCGATCGTGCCTGCCACCAGCCGGGTCGCGCCCAGCGGCTCCAGCAGCCATCGCAATGCCAGATATTCGCCATAGGGGACCAGATGGGCCTTGCTGTAACTGCCAGCGAAATCGCCCTGATCGTCGAGCGCGGTGACGACATTATACGCGCCCAGCGCCCGCTCGCGCCCCGTCTCGTCGGTGCCGATTTCCAGATCGGTCGCGCCGGCCAGCAGCAGGCTGTTCTCACCGATGACATCGGCAACCCGCTGCCGCGCGAATTCCGGATCGGCGCGCGCCGTGGTGGCGACGTAATAGCGCAGCGGATAGCCGGGGCGCAGATAGTCGGGCAGAGCGGATTCGGGCCATAGGACCAGCCTCGCCTCGTCTGTCTGCTCGCGGACACTGAGCGCTGCGATGGTCAGAAAGGACGGCTCATACTGGCGTGGGTCGTTCAGTGTTGCCTGATCGAAATTCGGCTGCACCAGAGTGTAACGCAAGGTGCCCTCGCGCTCTTCCCCGGCGGGCCAGAAGCTTCCTGCGATGACCACAGCCGTAGTGCCGGCAAGCGCCAGCCAACGCCTCCCCGCCAGCGCCCACAGGATGGCCCCGGCAAACAGCAAGGCCAGTCCGGACAGCGCATAGGTGCCGGTAAAGGGCAATATGGCAGCCCAGCCGGGGCGGTCGAACGGGCCAAGCAGCGCAAGGCCGAGCGGTGGCCAGGGATAGCCGGTAAACACCCAGCTACGCAGCCATTCGGTAACGATCCACAGCGCTGCAAAGACGGCAACAAACACCGGCACAGCCTTGCTCGCCGCCAGCCGGTGGGTGAGGGCACTGGCGAGCGCGGGGTAGATGGCGAGGTAAAGACACAGCAGCGGCACGGCGATCCAGCCGAGAAAGGCCGGCATTTCGCTTTGGTGCGTGAACGCAGTGGCGATCCAGTTGTTGGCGATGGTCAGGTGGGCGACGCCAAACAGCCAGCCCCGCATCGCGGCCGCTTTCCAGCGTGGCGCATCGCGCACGAGCCAGATGAGCACGGCAATACTGGCGAGTGTGGCGGGCCACAGCCCAAGGGGCGGATAACCGACCGCCCCGATCGCGCCCGCGACCAAAGCTGTAAGCCGGCGCCAGCCGAGCACCTTATCAAGCCACGAACTGGCTGGCATCTCCGCCCCGCTGTCCGATTGCCCGACCATTGCTCAGCAGCACCCGGAACTTTGCCGGATCAGCTGGCGACGCTCAACGTGTCATTGCCATCCGCATCGTCGGCCTTGGGCTTGCGGCGGCGCGGTGCCCGCTTGGGCTTTTCCTCAGACGGTTCGGCCGAAATAGAGGGCGGCAAGACTGCTGCATCGATTTCGCCATCGGCCTCTGCCGGTTTGGCGCGCGGTTTGCGCGGGCGACGGGCCGGCTTCTCGGCTTCCGCCTCCGTGTGCTCCGCCGCATCGTCGTCGTGGCCATTGCCACGGCGCGAGTCTCCGCGATCTTCATTCCGGCTATCGCCGCGGTCGTCACGATTGCTATCCTGAGCATCACCGCGTGAACGCGAATTGCGGCGCGGGCGACGGCCATTCTCGCGATTGTCGTCACCGCTCTCGTCGCCTTCATTGTCTTGCGAGCGCTCACCGGCCCGATCATTGCCTTTGTCATTGCCGCGCTCGGCATCCCGCTTGGCGCGCTGCTCTTCCTGACGGGCCTTGTTGTCGGCAATCACACGGAAATAGTGGTCTGCAAATTGCAGATAGTATTCCTGCTGCACCCGGTCACCGTGATGATGCGCGTCCTGGGCAAGCTTCTTGTACTTATCCAGCAGCTGGGGCGCATTGCCCCGCGCGCGGCTGTCGATGCGATTCATCGCATTGGGATTGCCGCCACCGCCCTGGTTGCGATTATTGTTACGACTGCGGCGGCGATTGTTATTACGTTGGTTGTTCAAGGAATGCTCTTCCTTATTATCGGGCGCTACCGTTCGGGGCGCACCCGCAAAGCCCCTCGCCGCGCCCGCCATGCTGGCCTCAGAACGCGGCTCCGCATCTGCTTTGCATAGACCAGCACCGTGGGTGCCGAGGAATCCGCCGCAAATGTTGGATCAAGACCGAGGGAGCAAATACGCGCTCGTCACCAGTCTTGGTTCTGATCTAGCCCGTCCCTTGGGCTTTGCCAACCCCCCTTAACCTTCACCCCCCTGAACTCGGCCAAACCGCAAAACCATGCCGCGTGGCCGCTGCGCCAGATCCCGCACCAGTTCGCAGTGTGCCCCGATATCGTTCGACAGCGCGCGCACGGCAGCCTCCTGACGATAGCCGATTTCAAGCACCGCCACGCCCCCGGCGCGCAGCAGTGCTGGCACTTGCGGGACCAGAATGCGGTAATCATCCAGCCCGTCTTCACCGGCAAACAGAGCGCTGTGCGGTTCGTAATCACGCACGCCCGCATCCAGCTCGGCATCCGTTTCCACATAAGGTGGGTTGGCGATGACCAGATCGAATTGCCCAAGCGACTGCGCCCAGCCGTGCTGTGTCCAGTCCGCACGCTGCAAGTCAGCCCGGTCCTCGACGCCCAGTTTCCGTGCATTGTCGCGGGCAATGGCCAGTGCAGCAGGGGAGCTGTCGATACCGATTCCAGTCACGTCCTCGCGCTCGGCCAGCAGCGTAAGCAGCAAGGCCCCGGACCCCGTGCCGCAGTCGAGAATGCGCGCACCATCAGGGAGCAATTCCAGCGCAGCCGCCGCCACCGCCTCGCTGTCGGCGCGGGGAATCAGCACATCGGGCGAGACCGCAAAATCCCGCCCGAAAAAGGACTGGGTGCCGATTACATAGGCCAATGGCTCGCCTGCGGCGCGGCGCTCGACAAGCGCATCGAAAGCCTCTGGCGCTTGTGTCTGCATATGCGCGACCAGCAATTGGCTCCGGTCGCAGTCCAGAGCCGCAGCCATCAGCCACTCGGCATCCATGCGCGGCATGTCGGAAGCGGCCGCCAGCCGGTCTGCGCCTGCTCTGATCGCCTCGGCCACGGTCATCGGGTCACGCGGCCCAAACTACTCGGCCAGAGCCGCGAGCCGCTTGGCCTCGTCCTCGGCAATCAACGCATCGACCAGCTCTCCCAAACCCGGCCCAGCAATAATCTCCGGCAGCTTATGCAGCGTCAGCCCGATCCGGTGATCGGTCACGCGCCCTTGCGGGAAATTGTAAGTGCGGATGCGTTCGGAGCGGTCGCCGCTGCCAACCATCGCCTTGCGCGCTTCGGCCTCGGCCCCCTGCGCCGCGTCGCGCTGTTGCTCGTAAAGGCGCGCGCGCAGGACCTGCATCGCCTTTTCCTTGTTCTTGTGCTGGCTGCGGCCATCCTGACAGGTGACCACCAGTCCGGTCGGCTCATGCGTGATGCGGATCGCGCTGTCGGTCGTGTTGACGTGCTGGCCACCCGCTCCGCTGGCGCGATAGGTATCGATTTTCAGATCGCCCGGCTCGATATGCACATCCACCGCATCGGGTTCGGGCAGCACAGCCACGGTCGCTGCGCTGGTGTGGATGCGCCCGCCGCTTTCGGTCACCGGCACGCGCTGCACACGGTGCACCCCGCTTTCGAATTTCAGTTTCGCAAACACGCCGATGCCGCGGACATTGGCGACGATCTCCTTGAAGCCACCGACTTCGCTCGCGCTCATGCTGACAGGCTCGACCTTCCAGCCCTGCTCGCCGGCATATTTCTCGTACATCCGGTAGAGATCGCCTGCGAACAGAGCCGCCTCGTCACCGCCGGTGCCTGCGCGGATTTCCAGCATGGCGGGCCGCGCATCGGCGGAATCGCGCGGCAGCATGGCGATGGAAAGCGTGCGCTCGGCCTCGGGCAGCTGGGTGCGGAGCGAGGCCAGCTCCTCCTCTGCCATCGCCTTCATTTCCGGATCGGCGAGCATGTCCTCCAGCTCCGCAATCTCGGCCCGCATCGCCTGCACCTGCGCCGCCGTCTGTGCGACCGGCTCCAGCTCGGCATAATCGCGGCTCGCAGCTACAAATTCATCGCCCTCCAGCTGACCCGAAGCCATGCGCGCTTCCAGCTCGGCAAAGCGGTCGGCGATCTGCCGAAGGCGGTCGTCGGGGATGGTCATTGCTGTGCCACCCGGCGTGACAGGGTGATACGCGTCACCCCGGTGTCACCCACACCATATAGCTGAAAAGACAGTGAAAAAGCAGAGTAGGGTGACAGATAGGGCATTTGGGAGGGAATTTTTTTCCGGATTTTCAAAACGAGGGCCGGACATAGGCACGATGGGGGCGCGTAGGAAAGTCTTTCCGCAAGTTCGCTGCCGCACGACCGGCCTCGCTGCGCTCACTCGTTTCGTCATCCCGGACTTGATCCGGGATCCCGCTTCTTTTGGCCAAGGTCCGAAAGCAAGCGGGGCCACGGATCAAGTCCGGGGTGACGTGGGTGCGGCATTCACTGCTTTAACAATCCTACTCGTGTCGCCCTCGCCTGAAATACCGTGATAGCCGCGCTCATCTACCCGTAGAATGTGTTGGGGTTGCTGCTTCACCGCTTTGTCGTACCGCTTCTTTGGCGAGCCCGTTGCCATGATATCAGCCACGATGCCCCCAGCCCGAAGCTGGGCAAGAAGCTGGAACGCCGCGCTCATTCCGGCGTCATTCTCCACCAGGACCATCGCCTCTAACCTCGGCTCGGACCGGTCCCCCACCAACATCGCCAGCCGCTCGATCCCCGCTGCCCAGCCGACCGCAGGCGTGGCGGGGCCGCCGAGGCTCTCCATCAGGCCGTCATAGCGTCCGCCGCCCAGAATGGTGCTCTGGCTGCCCAAAGCCTCGGCGGCGGCGCTACCTTGGTCGGGAATGAATTCGAAGGCTGTGTGGCGGTAATAGTCGAGCCCGCGCACGAGATTTTCCGCGCGGACCCATTGCACGCCCGCTGCATCCAGCCCGCTGGTGACGGCCTCAAAAAACGCCCTCGCATCGTCGCTCAAAAACGCATCGATTTTCGGCGCATCGGCAAGGAAGCGCTGGTCGCGCCGGTCCTTGCTGTCGAGAATCCGCAAGGGGTTCTTCTCCAGCCGCTCCTGCGAATCTTCGCTCAGCTCGTCTTTCACCGCGCTGAAATAGTCTATCAGCGCGGCACGCCACGCCTCGCGGCTGTCGCCATCGCCCAGCGTGTTGAGATGCAGCGTCACGCCTTCGATCCCCAGCTCTTTCAAAAGCTGGTCGGCCATGGCCAGCAATTCCACGTCCGCCTGCGGCTCAGCGGCGCCGATGATCTCCGCATCCAGCTGGTGGAACTGGCGATAGCGGCCCTTTTGCGGGCGCTCGTAGCGGAACAGCGGGCCATGCGTGCCGACCTTAAGCGGAGCGTGCTGTTGCCAGCCATTGGTGAGGTACGCGCGGGCAATCCCTGCGGTGAATTCGGGGCGCAAGGTGAGCGATTCGCCGCCGCGATCGTCAAACGAGTACATTTCTTTCGACACGACATCGGTGGTTTCGCCGAGAGAACGCGCAAACACCTCGGTCTTCTCGAACACCGGCATCTCGATCCGGCGGAAGCGGTAGAGCTTGCGCACCCGCTCGAACGTCTCGACGACAAAAGCAAACGCCTCCGCATCGGGGCCGAAAATGTCCTGCGTCCCGCGAATGGCCTGAGGCGTCTTGGGCTGGCTGTTCTTGCTCATAGCCGCGCAATTAGGCGACGCGCTGGCCAGATTAAAGAAGAAAGAAGGCGGTTCGCGCAGAGGACGCGGGGAGCAGAGAGCGCAGAGGCACTGTGCCTGCGGCGGAGCCGCATCTATTTTGCAACGCCGAGGCAATGATGATTGCTTCATTCCAATACCTGCGGCGCTCACTCGCGCCACTTCTCTGCGACCTTTGCTCCTCTGCGTTCTCTGCGCGAACCAAAAGCCGAGAATTCCCTTTCGCACCTGCACAATGCCGACTAAAGCGCGCACCATTATGCGCATCGACAAGATCCCGACCGGGACCAATCCGCCCCATGACCTGAATGTCATCATCGAAGTGCCCACTGGCGGCGAGCCGGTGAAGTACGAATTCGACAAGGAATCGGGCGCCTTGTTCGTCGACCGCATCCTGCACACACCGATGCGCTATCCCGCCAATTACGGCTTTGTCCCCCACACACTCAGCCCGGATGGCGATCCGCTGGATGCGCTGGTGATTGCGCGCAGCCCGTTCATGGCCGGCTGCGTCGTGCGTGCCCGGCCCATCGGCGTGCTCAACCTCGAAGACGAGCATGGCGGCGACGAGAAGCTGATCTGCGTGCCGGTCGACACGACCTTCCCGTATTATTCGGATGTCGGCGAGACCAAGGACCTGCCCTCGATCATTTTCCAGCAGATCGAGCACTTCTTCACCCACTACAAGGATCTGGAAGCCGAAAAATGGGTCCGGATCGGCAAATGGGGTGATGCAGAGGAAGCGCGACAGGTCGTGCTCGATGCGATCAAGTTGGCGAAGAGCAAAGGCTAGCTATTCGGTCGGGCGCTCGGCATCGAGCAGATCGGCTTCCTGCGACGGACCGGCTCGTTCAGCCTCGACCATCTCGGCAATCTCGTCGCTTGGGCGCACATCGTCATCCGCAGGATCGCTGGAAGTAGCGGGCCGGGGGGACGGTTTCGACGGTGCGTCCGGTTTCTGGCTTCCTTCACTTTCGATGTTGCTGAAAGGCAAAGGCGTGGTGCGCGGGTCGAAGCGCAGGCGGTAAATCGGTTCGGGCAGGCCGAAGCCAGCTTCCTCCAGCGCGACCTTCACCGCCGGAATGGCGCGGCTCTGGGCCTTGATAAAATCGGCTTCGCGCTGGTCGACCCAGCCCATGAAGCGGATCAGCACATTGGAATCGCCCACTTCGACAATCCGCGCCTCGGCTGGCGGGTGGTTCAGCACGAAGGGCAATGCCTGCAAGGTTTCGCGCCCCAGACGGCGGGCCGCCTGCGCGTCGTCATCCGCATCGACGCCCAGATCGAATTCGAACCGGCGCTGCGGGTTGGTGGTGTAGTTGAGGATGATCGCGCGGAACACCTGCCCGTTGGGAATGCGCAAATGGTTGCCGTCCAGCGTCATCATTATGGTGGCGCGGCTGGTCAGTCGAATGATCCGCCCTTCCTTGTCGTCGATCATCACATGGTCGTTCGCCCGGAATGGCTGGCGCAGGCTGAGCATCAGCGAGGCGACATAATTCTCGATCGTATCACGCATGGCAAAGCCCAGCGCGATACCGACCACGCCGGCACCGCCGAGCACCGCGCCCAGTAATGCCCCCGCTCCGATGATATCGAGCGCCACCACGATGCCGAGAACCGCAAGGATAAACCGGATAGCGCTGGCAATCAGTTCCGCAAGAAAGCCATTCGGCGCGATCCGGTTCCACAGCGGGCGGAACCCGGCGATGGCGTATCCTGCCAGCGCAATCAGCAGCCCGACCAGTGCGGCCAGTCCGATCAGCGGGAGCATCTCCATCCAGCGCTTCGCCTTGTCGGCCAACCCGTCGAGCACGCCGATCCCGTCAGTGACGGTGGCGGATCGCTCGATTTCGTTGCGAACCGTCACCACACCGTCGATGCGCATGGCGAGATTTTCGGCCCGCTGGATAGCCTCGGCATCGGGGGCCTGGCCCGACAGGGTGACGACCCCTGCCTGCACGTCATATCCCACGCCCGCCAGGCTGGGCAGCTCATCGAAAATATTGGCTATGCGGTTTTTGACCGCAATGTCTGTGCCCTCCTCAGGCGGCGCAGCGATGTCTCCGGCCACGGCAGACGCGGCTTCACCGGCGGCCTCGTCCGGTGCGCCCATAGGCAATGCAGCCAAAGGCGCGCTGACGAGCAGCAGAAACGCCGCCGCGACATGCTTCAAAAAGCTGGCAAAATTATCTCTCATCCCGCTCAAAGCGAGCGGGACGGGCAGTCAGTTCCCGAAACCGTCAGCCGACCGCAAGAAACGCCTTGAACAGACCGGTCAGGAGGAAGGGCAGCCCGATGGCCAGAACCCACAGAAACAACTGGTCGCGGCGGAACTCGCCGGCCAGGGCAGGGTCCGCCGCATCGGCATCGCTGCGGTATTTCCACCGTGCCTCAAACGCGCGGCAGGCCGGGATAATCGCGGCCACCAGAACCACCAGTGCAAGATAGGGCAGGATCGTCGATGTGCCTTCTTTCAAGGCGCCAACAGTCACGAAAATCTGCAGGCCGGTATAAACCAGCAAGGCGTAAGCGACATTATCGCTCATCGATTTGCGCCAGTCACGGCCTCCGGCCTGTGCCGAAACGCCGGAATCCGCCGCAGCGGTGCGACCTGTATCGTCGATAGCCTTTGCCATTCGACTCTCTCCCCATGTTCTCTCTCGCACCAACCTATCCCAAAGGCGGGGGTTTAGATCAAGAGCGGGTAAGGATTTCGCAAGATAGTTGCGGCCATGCGCAATTGTCACAGCGGGTTTGAGGATGCGCCATGCACAAAGCCTGCCAATTTTCGACAAACGGGGTTTTGCGACAGCCCAGCGCTGCTAAACGAAGTAACCATGAGCACGAGCGAAACAGGCCCCGCAATTAACGAAAGCGCCATGCAGGACGACGCCCGGCTGGAACGCGGGGCTGCTCCGCCGATCCCGCAGGGCGGACTGGAAGTCGTGTCGATTGCCAAGGCTTACGACAAGCGTGCGGTGCTCAGCGATATCTCGCTCACGGTTGGCAAAGGCGAAGTGCTCGGCCTGCTCGGCCCCAATGGCGCGGGCAAGACAACGTGCTTCTATTCCATCATGGGACTGGTCCGCCCCGATGCCGGGCGCATCCTCATGGACGGAGAGGATGTCACCAACCTTCCGATGTACCGCCGCGCGATCCTGGGTCTGGGCTATCTGCCGCAGGAAACCAGCATCTTTCGCGGGATGACGGTGGAGCAGAACATCAATTCCGTGCTCGAAATGGCCGAGCCCGACAAGCAGACGCGCTCAGCCGAGCTGGAACGTCTGCTCGACGAGTTCGGCCTCACGCGTCTCCGCTCATCGCCTGCCATGGCACTGTCGGGCGGGGAGCGCCGCCGCTGCGAAATCGCCCGCGCGCTGGCGGCCAAGCCTTCGATCATGCTGCTGGACGAGCCGTTCGCAGGGATCGATCCGCTGTCGATCAGCGATATCCGCGATCTGGTCGCCGATCTGAAAACGCGCGGTATCGGCGTGCTGATCACCGACCACAATGTCCGCGAGACGCTGGAGATCGTCGACCGGGCCTGCATCATCTATGGCGGGCAGGTGCTGTTCGCCGGAACGCCGCAGGAACTGGTCGCAGACGAGAATGTGAAGCGCCTGTATCTTGGCGAGAATTTCGAGCTGTGATGGATTTCTCCTCCAGCCTGAAGGCTGGTGCCCGGTGCCAGCCCGCTCCCCCGCCCAGCCGCCCGATACCGTACGGGACCATGATCGGGTGGCTGGGCGGGGGAGCGGGCCGGACCCGTCCGAGCTTTAGCGAGCAAGCATAATGGCGCTCGGCCCCCGCCTCGATCTCAGGCAATCGCAATCGCTGGTGATGACGCCGCAATTGCAGCAGGCCATCCGTCTGCTCGCGGCGTCCAATCTGGAAATCGAGACCTTCGTTGCCGAGGCGCTGGAAGAGAACCCGCTGCTGGAAGCGGGCGAGGTATCGCGGGAGAAAGGCGACGACACTCCCGATGCGCAGGAACCGGGCGAAACATCCTCCGATGCCGGCTCTGGCGATGAAGCGCTCGACATCAACGCCAATGCGCTGGACCGGGACCGCGATACCGGCGACGGGGAATGGGGCAGCGGCGGTGCCGCTTCGGTGGCCGACGATGCAGCCCCGTTCGAGGAACGGACCAGCGCCGATCTCTCGCTGGCCGACCACTTGCTGGAGCAGGTCGGCAGCATCGCCGCCAATCCGCGCGAGGAGCTGATCGCCCGCCATCTGATCGGGCAGATGGACGACGCCGGGTATCTGCCCGCCGATTTGCGCACGGTGGCCCATGAACTGGGCGCGAGTATCGATGATCTGGAGGACGCGCTCTATGTCGTCCAGTCGCTCGACCCCACCGGTGTGGGCGCGCGTAGCCTTGCCGAGTGTCTTGCCTTGCAGGCCAAGGAGGCGGACCGGTATGACCCCTGTATGGCCAAGCTGATCGACAATCTCGATCTTCTGGCCAAGGGCGAACTGCCCCGCCTGCGCCGCATGTGCGATGTCGATGACGAAGATTTCGCCGATATGCTCAGCGAGCTGCGACAATATGATCCCAAGCCCGGCCTCGCTTTCGGCAGCAGCACGGCCAGCGCGGTTGTCCCCGATATATTGCTGGAGGAAGGCGGCGCGGATGGGGGATGGAAGATCACTCTCAACCCCGCGACCCTGCCGCGTCTGGTGGTCAACCGCGAATATGCTGTGGAACTGGAAGACGGCTGCACCGACAAGGCCAGCCAGTCCTGGCTCAAGGAGAAACTGGCCGACGCCCGCTGGCTGATCAATGCGCTCGATCAGCGGCAGAAGACCATTCTCGCCGTCTCCGCCGAAATCGTTAAGCAGCAGGCAGGCTTCTTCAGAGAGGGTGTTTCGAAACTTAAACCGCTCACCTTGCGCGAAGTGGCCGAAGAGATCGAAATGCATGAAAGCACGGTCAGCCGGGTGACCAGCAACAAATATATCAGCACTGCGCGCGGCACGTTCGAGCTGAAATATTTCTTCACCAGCGGCGTCACCAATAGCGAGGGCGAAGGCGCCTCGAGCGAGGCAGTGAAAGCCCGCATCAAGGCGCTGACCGATGCCGAGGAGCCAAAGAAGATCCTGTCGGACGACAAGCTGGTCGAGCTGCTGAAAGGCGAAGGTTTCGATATCGCACGGCGGACAGTGGCGAAATATCGCGAGGCAATGGGCATCGGCTCTAGTGTGCAGCGGAGGCGGGCGAAGAAGCTGGCTGCGATGTAGCTGCGGGTGGCGAGAGGCGCTTAGTCGAGAGCGCGCGTGAAGTGTGTCGGGCGTTGAGGTTGTTTGTTTCATGCACCCGCATCCGCGGGTGCGTCCTCGGTGCTGTTTCGATGCTGCGCATCGAGCACCTGCGGTCGGGCAGTCGCCCTCTGTCGGTCGCTGGTCGCGACCGAGATCAGTCACAACTCGTGCGGTCTGGCGATGATATCGGCGCCGTAGGCGACGACAGCGCGCGACCGCGCGCCGCCGCTTATGCGGCGTAGCAAGGGGTGCGGATGCACCCCGCCCGCAGGGTCCAAACAAAAATTCCGCCTGACTGCGGATTGGCACATCGACCAAAGATCAGACAAACAGCTCGACCAGCCAGTACCCCGCGACTCGTGGAGTCAGGCGGGTTTACGCTATATTAACCTTTTTCATTCAGACCTTTTGTGGTTAATCCATGGCAACACCTCTTGACGGGGGGTTACCGGCCTCTCGGGGCACAAGACACATGTTACCAGGTTTCAGGGGGAATACCCGATGCGCGTACTGTTGATCGAAGACGAGCCGACTACGGCAAAAGCAATCGAGCTGATGCTGACGACGGAAGGCTTCAATGTCTATTCGACCGATCTCGGCGAAGAGGGTTTGGACCTCGGCAAGCTGTATGATTACGATATCATCCTGCTGGACCTGAACCTGCCCGACATGCACGGCTATGACGTGCTGAAGAAACTGCGCGTCGCCAAAGTGCAGACGCCGGTCCTGATCCTCTCCGGCATTGCCGAGATGGATTCCAAGATCCGCTCGTTCGGTTTCGGTGCCGACGATTACGTGACCAAGCCCTTCCACCGCGAAGAGCTGGTCGCCCGCATCCACGCTGTGGTGCGCCGTTCGAAGGGCCACAGCCAGTCGATCATCCGCACCGGCAAGCTGGCCGTGAACCTCGATGCGAAAACCGTCGAAGTCGACGGCGCCCGCGTCCATCTGACCGGCAAGGAATATGCGATGCTCGAGCTGCTCAGCTTGCGCAAAGGCACCACGCTGACCAAGGAAATGTTCCTCAACCACCTGTATGGCGGGATGGACGAGCCGGAACTGAAAATCATCGACGTCTTCATCTGCAAGCTGCGCAAGAAACTCAGCCACGCATGCGGCGGCGAGAACTACATCGAGACAGTCTGGGGCCGCGGCTATGTGCTGCGCGATCCGGAGGCAGAAGCCGAAGCCGCTTGATATTCGCCTCCCGGCATCCCGGGCGATGCAATAGAGATAAAAACATTCGTTACCCGAATGACGGGGAAAACCCTTCGGCCTTGCGGTCGGAGGGTTTTTTCTTATGCGCTTGCCAGCATGACAGCGCACAAACCCGGCGACCCCACCACGCTTAACCGTCTCTATGGCCGGTCCATCGGCAAACCCCTGCGTGCGCATCAGGCACAGCTGGTCGAAAACCTGCTGCCGAAAATCGCCGTGCCGGAAGAAGGCCCGGTCACCGCCGAACGTTTGTTCGGCGAAGACTGCCCGCTGCATTTCGAAATCGGTTTCGGCGCGGGCGAGCATCTCGCCTACCGCGCCGACCTGCTGCCCAATCACGGCCTGATCGGTGCCGAGCCCTATCTCAACGGCGTCGCAGCGGCTCTGGGGCATATCGAGGCGCAGGCGCTCGCCAATATCCGCCTGCATCACGGGGATGCGCTGCAAGTGCTCGCCCGCATACCCGACGGCGCGCTGACCATGGCCTACCTGCTCCATCCCGATCCATGGCCCAAGGCACGCCATGCCAAGCGGCGGATGATGAATGACGGCCCGGTGCAGATGATCGCCGACAAGCTGAAACCGGGCGGCGAGTTCCGCTTTGGCACCGATCACGACATCTATCTGCGTCACGCGCTGATGGTGATGCGGCGCTTTACCGACCAGTTCGAATGGGTCGCCGAGAACCGCGAAAGCTTCGAAAAGCGCCCCTCAGGCTGGTGCGAAACCCGCTATGAACACAAAGCGCGCAACACCTTCGGGCACGAGGTCTGGTATTTCCGCTTCCGCAAGAAAAGCTGACCTATCAACGCGCTTCCCGACGCTCGCGCTGTGCTTCTCTAAACTCTCTGGGCGTCAAACCCACTTGGTTTTTGAAGGCTCGGTTGAATGGCGAGAGTGAGCTAAATCCATTGTCCAACGCAATCTGCAACACAGATTTATGCTGGTGATCTGGATCGGATAGGGCGCTTTTGACGGCTTCAATGCGGTAGCTGTTAATGAAATCACTAAAATTCTTGAAGCCCAAGCGGGAATTGATGAATTCACGCAAACTGTGCTGGGTTACCGCTAATCTTTTGGCCAGGATCAGTATCGTAATATCAGGTTCTCGATAGGCTTTTTTGATCTGCATCTCGGTGATCAATTGGTCATGCAGTCTTGATACAATTTCCGGATCATGCAGCCGCTTTCTGGCTGGGGGATCGAAGGCGAAAGCCGCAGGTCTTAGCTCGACCAGCCACACCATTGTCCAAACGATCGAAGGCCAGATTGTCAGCACTTTCGCCGTCCGGAGGTAGACGGCCCACTCTCCCACAAGAATCAACTCTATTGCGGCTGCGGCGACAATTACAAAGGCAATCATCGCCGAGAAATAGACCCTGCTTGCTCGGCGCTGAGACGACATGTCATCTGTTCGCCCCAGCAACACAGTGACAATCATGTGCAAGGCAATACCGAACGACAACACGCCCGACAAAGCCGTAGCCCACAAGGGGAAGGGCCCCAGTTCGGTGAATTGAAAAATGCGAGCTACTATAATCGGCAAGCAAAACACCGTTCCAACCAGCCAGTGCCATGGGCGCACCCTGAAATCCTTTTCGAAAAGGGACAGAGCGAACAGCCAGATGAAGACCAGGTGCGGCACATCCAAAAGTCTGGCGGGCACCAGAAGAACGTCCGGCAAGGTCAGTGCTTCAGGCGTGTAGCCCATGAACAAGCCTGCCAGGCTGATGCTGGACAGGCACAGAAACAGGTGCGGAAGAGAATTCTGGGCACGTCTAAAGGCCAAAAGCGCCAAGATGATGAGCAGTGCAGTACCCGAATACCGGAATATCGCATCAAACAGGATCATGTGTCTGACACCCAAGACAATCGCGCGGCCATCGGGTCAAATCCATATCTCCTCGAGGGGGCTACGCGAAATCGACAGGTTTAAGCGCGAAATCGATAAGACTTCGCAGGCGCGGTCGCATAGCAGGACCATGCGATTTTCTAAACGGAGATACCCCGGTGAAATCAAGAATTCTCGCCTCTATGCTGGCTGCCACTGCATCCTTGTCGTGCCTGACATTGCCGATTTTCCAAGCTGAGGCGAAGGAGGAGGCGACGCCGGTCCTGAAGATGAGTCCCGCCCTGATGCGCGAGGATCTTACCGAACTGGCAAGCAACATCAAACTTCACCACCCACGGCCTTTCCGCGTGATTTCCGAAGAGCGCTTCGATGAGTTGGTCGCAGAAGGGACCGCATCTTTAGATGAGAACGCAAATCGGGCCGACCTGCTGTGGGCGATGAGTGGAATACTCTCCAGCATAGGCTGTGCGCATTCCAGCATGCCGCATTTCAATCAAGAAGACGCTTTGATCGAGGTGGGCCAACGTTTCCCGGTTGAAGTCCGCATGTATGGCGGACGCCTGTTTGTCATGGACCCGCTATCCAACGCCGACCAGCTTTCGATTGGTCAGGAAATCGTGTCAATTAACGGCATCTCCGTGGCCGATCTGAGAAACGAGATATTCGCGCATATCGGCGCCGATACCAATATCCCGAATTTCAAGGAGCCCGCGTTCAACTTCTACGCAACATCCTACCTCACTTATGCTTTGAATTTCGCCGAATCCTACGAGCTTACCGTGCGTGGGGACACGAAGCCCATCACGCTCGCCCCGCTTGAGGATTTCAGTCCAAAGCCAATCATTAGTCCTCAGGCGGAGTGTCAGGAGTCCCTTTGCTACTCGATCGACGAACAGCGCAATATTGGGATTATGACCATCCGTTCGTTCGACTATTACGGCAGTGATGGGCAGATATTTGCAGATTTCACCGCAGCAGCATTTGATGATCTGGCAGCAAGCAACAGGGCAGGCCTCCTGATCGATGTGCGCGGTGTATTGGGTGGGTCGGGTCTGGTTGGCAGCTATCTGTTGCGGCACTTGGCCAAAGAGCCATTCGCTTACTTCGACAACGAAATGTCGGATCCGCGGGGCAACGAAGGTCTGCAGGAATTGCAGCGTCCGATCAGCACAGGTTTCGAGGGGCCAACCTATATATTGATGGACGGGCTAACCGTGTCATCAGTGTCGCATTTCCTCGCGCTCGCCAAAGAAAACAATATTGCGACGCTGATCGGAGAGCCGTCAGGAGGTGGCAAATCAACGTCGGACGGAAAAATCCGTCTGGCGGCAAGTCATTCCGGCATTACTTACACCGTGGCCAGAATGCGCTTCGATGTCGCTGCGCCCAGCCTGTCAATTGATGAAGCTGTACGGCCGGACATTCGTCTGGCCTACAGCTTGGACGATGTACTCAAGCGTAGCGACACCATGCGTGACAATGCTCTTGATCTGCTTGCCTTGCACGCGGGAAGTTAGGATCCCGGGCGATCAAAAATTGGCTTCAATTGTCTGATGGAGCCCCGCCCCCGTGCATGCTCCATCGTTGTCGAAGGAAATTAGAGACCCTACCCCACGACCCCCGCCGCCGCGAGCACGGCCAGCGTTAGAACATCGGGGGCCAGCGCGGTCATCGGGGCGATCTGGACCGGCTTCTCCATCCCGATCAGCATCGGGCCGATGGTGGCATCGCCGCCCAGTTCGCGCAGCAGCTTGGCTGACAGATTGGCCGATTGCAGGCCCGGCATGATCAGCACATTGGCCGGCGCGGACAGACGGCTGAACGGATAGAGCTCCATCACCTTGGGATTGAGCGCAGCGTCGGGCGCCATTTCGCCCTCATATTCGAAGCCGGGGTCCTCTGCGTCCAGAATGGCCACAGCATCGCGGATATTCTCCAGCCATTTGCCCGAAGGATTGCCGAAGGTGGAATAGGAGAGGAACGCGACCCGCGGCTCGTGCCCCATGCGGCGGGCCACCGCAGCGGTTTCCTTTGCAATAAAGGCCAGATCCTCGGCCGAAGGTCGTTCGTTGATAGTTGTATCCGCCATGAAGGTGGTGTGATGCTTGCCGATCATCATATGAATGCCGAACGACAGCGCATCAGGCTTGGGATCGAGCACCAGATTCACTTCGCGCGCCGTTTGCGCAAAGGTCCGCGTCATGCCCGAAATCATCGCGTCGCCGTGGCCCAGCGCGACTAGCAGCGCAGAAAAGACATTCCGCTCCTGATTGACCATCCGGCCCACATCGCGCTCGGTAAAGCCGCGCCGTTGCAGGCGTTTGTAGAGATACTCCGCCATTTGCGGGACTTTGTCGGACGTCTTGGAGTTCTCGATAATGTAGCTTTCGGGATCGTCCACCGCCAGCTCGCGCAGCTTGGCCTTCACCTTCTCCGTCCGGCCTACCAGCACCGGCTCGCCATAGCCGAAATCGCGGAACTGGATCGCTGCGCGCAGCATCACTTCCTCTTCCGCCTCGGCAAACACCACCCGCTTCGGGTTGGCCTTCGCGTCTTCGTACACCCGCGTCAGGACCGATGTGGTCGGGTTGAGGCGCGCTTTCAGGCTGGTGCGGTAGGCGTCGAAATCCTCGATCCTGTCCTGCGCCACACCGCTGTCCATAGCGGCCTTGGCCACGGCGCTGGAGACGACCTCCATCAGGCGCGGATCGAACGGGGCGGGGATGATGTAATCCTGCCCGAACTGGTGGTTGATGCCGTAAGCCGCGGCGACTTCCTCGGGCACCCGCTCGCGGGCCAGCTCGGCAATCGCATTGGCGGCGGCGATCTTCATTTCCTCGTTGATGGCGGTGGCCCGCACATCCAGCGCGCCGCGGAAGATGAAGGGGAAGCCCAGCACATTGTTGACCTGGTTGGGATAATCGCTGCGCCCGGTGGCGATGATCGCATCGGGGCGCACGGCCTTGGCCTCGTCCGGCATGATTTCCGGCACGGGATTGGCCATGGCGAAAATGATCGGATTGTCCGCCATTTTCTCCACCCATTCCGGCTTTAAGGCACCGGCGGCTGACAGGCCGAGGAAAATATCTGCGCCCTCCAGCGCTTCCTCCAGACTGCGCGCCTCGGTCGGGACGGCATGCGCGCTCTTCCACTGGTCGACATTCTCGCGGCCCGGATAGATCGGGCCCTTCCGGTCGCAGACGATGACGTTCTCGTGGCGGATCCCCAGCGCCTTGATCAGCGCGGTGCAGGCCAGCGCACTGGCTCCCGCCCCGTTCACGACCATGCGGCAATCCTTCAGATCGCGTCCCGTCAGATGGGCGGCATTGATCAGGCCCGCCGCCGCGATAATCGCGGTGCCGTGCTGATCGTCATGCATCACCGGAATGTTCATCCGCTCGCGCAAAGCCTGCTCGATAATGAAGCATTCGGGCGCGGCGATATCTTCCAGATTGATCCCGCCAAAGCTCGGCTCCATCAGCGCGACCGCTTCGATGAACTTGTCCGGATCTTCCGTGTCGAGCTCGATATCGATCGAGTCGACATCGGCGAAGCGTTTGAAGAGCACCGCCTTGCCCTCCATCACCGGCTTGGACGCCAGCGCGCCCAGATTGCCTAGGCCGAGGATAGCGGTACCGTTGGAAATCACCGCCACCAGATTGGAGCGCGCGGTGTATTTGGCCGCGTCTGCCGGGTTCGCCGCAATCGCCTCTACCGGAGCCGCAACACCGGGCGAATAGGCAAGCGACAAGTCCCGCTGCGTCGCCATCGGCTTGCTGGCGATGATCTCGATCTTACCGGGCCGGATCGTCTCGTGGTAGAACAGCGCTTCGCGCGCGGTGAAGCCAGCCTGCTTCTCGTTGGGACTAGTCTCGTCGGCCATGCGGCAACCCTTTTGCTTGATTTGGTGCGGCACTTAACGCGGGCGCGGGTGCGGCGATAGGGGAAAGCGTGAGCGCGGCGACTCCCGAATCGCCGGAGGTGCCGCTACGCCCGATATGTGGCAGGCAAATTGACCCCGATGATGGCGCAATATGGCGCGCTGAAAGAAGAAGCGGGCGACTGCTTGCTGTTCTACCGGATGGGCGATTTCTTCGAGCTGTTTTTCGACGACGCGAAATTGGCCGCCGGTATTCTCGACATCGCGCTGACGGCCCGTGGGGAGAAAAACGGCGAGCCGGTGCCGATGTGCGGCGTACCTGTGCATGCCGCCGAAGGATACCTCGCGCGGCTGATAAAGGCCGGATGCCGGGTGGCGATTGCCGAACAGACCGAAACGCCAGAGGAAGCCAAAGCGCGCGCCAAGGCCGATGGCAAGCCCGCGTCCAAAGTGCTGGTCGCCCGCAATATTGTGCGCTTCGTGACGGCGGGCACCTTGACCGAAGACGCTCTGCTGGAGCCGCGCGCCGCCAATGTGCTGGCAGCGGCTTGCGAGGTGCGTGGCAGTGTCGGGCTGGCCTCGGTCGATATCTCCACCGGGCGCATGGTGCTGGAGGAGATCGAGCCGCATGCACTGGATGCTGCCTTGGCGCGATTGGGTCCGAGCGAGACGGTTGTACCGGAGGATTGGGCGCAGGCCCCGGCGGACGCGTTCGAGCGCGCCAAAACCGAATTTTCGAGCGAGGACGGGGAACGGCGGCTGAGAGCCATCCACTCGGTCGCGGCATTGGACGGGTTCGGACAGTTCTCGCGGCCCATGCTGGCGGCGGCGGGCGGACTGATTGCCTATCTCGACCATGCCGGGCGCGGCAAACTGCCGCTGCTCTTGCCGCCGGTTGCGCGGGGCCGCACCGCGCATATGGCGATGGATGCTGCCACCCGCTCCAGCCTCGAGATCCTGACCGCCCAGAATGGCGGGCGCGAGGGGAGCCTGCTGGCCGCCATCGACCGCTGTGTAACCGGTGCAGGCGCGCGGCAGCTGGCGGAGGATCTGGGCGCGCCCCTGTGCGAGCGGCAGGCGATCGACGAACGGCTCGCTCTGGTCCGGTTCTTCCATGATGACCCCATGCTACGGGCCGATCTGCGCGAGGTTTTGCGCGGCGTGCCCGATATCGGGCGGGCGCTGGGCCGCATTGTGGCAGGACGGGGTAGCCCGCGCGATATCGGCCAAGTGCGCGATGGCCTCTCCGAAGCCCGGCGGCTGCGCGACTATCTCTCCAACCAGCAGGACCGGCCCGCCTTGCTCGACGCTCTGCTGCCCGCATTGGGCGGACACGGGGCACTGGTCGATCACTTGCAGCGCGCGCTGGTCCCTGCTCCGCCGACGTCGCGCGACCATGGCGACTATATCGCTTCAGGCTTCGATGCGGCACTCGATGAGCTGCGCGATGTGTCGGGAAATGCCCGCCGCGCGATTGCTTCGCTGGAGGCCCGCTATCGCGGCGAGACCGGGATCGAGCGGCTGAAGATCAAGCACAATGGCGTGCTGGGCTACTTCATCGAGGTTCCGGCAAAGAGCGCCGACGCGCTCATGGCACCCGACAGCGGTTTCACCCACCGCCAGACGATGGCCGGGGCGGTGCGGTTCAACTCGCTGCAACTGCACGAGGAAGCCGGACGGATCAGCGAGGCAGGCGGGCGGGCACTGGCGGCCGAGGAAGCGCATTTCGAGGAGCTGGTGGAGCAAGTCACCGCCAGCCGCGAAGCCATTGCCAGAACCGCCGATGCTCTCGCCCGGATCGATGTTGCTGCCGGACAGGCGGAGCGGGCAGCGGAGGGCGACTGGGCGCGGCCCGAGATTCTCGAAGAACCCTGCCTCCACATCGAGGCAGGCCGTCACCCGGTGGTCGAAAGCGCGCTGGCGAAATCGGGCGAGCGGTTTGTCCCGAATGATTGCACGCTGGCCGCCGATGACCGGCTGTGGCTGATCGGCGGCCCGAATATGGGCGGCAAATCGACCTTTCTGCGACAAAACGCGCTGATCGTGCTGCTGGCGCAAGCGGGCGGATACGTACCCGCAAGCGCCGCGCGAATCGGGCTGGTCGACCGGCTGTTCAGCCGCGTCGGCGCCTCTGACAATCTGGCGCGGGGCCGCTCCACCTTCATGGTCGAAATGGTCGAGACCGCTGCGATCCTGAGCCAGGCAACGGAACGCAGTTTCGTTATTCTGGACGAAGTCGGGCGCGGCACCTCAACTTATGACGGGCTGGCGCTGGCATGGGCGGTGGTGGAGGCAGTGCACGAAACCAATCGCAGCCGCTGCCTGTTTGCCACGCATTACCACGAGCTGTCGCGTCTGGCCGAAAGCTGCGACGCGCTCAGCCTGCACCATGTCCGCGCGCGTGAATGGAAGGGCGATCTGGTGCTGCTGCACGAACTCGCCACCGGCCCCGCAGACCGTAGCTATGGCCTGGCCGTGGCCAAGCTGGCAGGCGTGCCGCCGCCGGTTGTCGCGCGGGCGAAGTCGGTGCTGGAGAAGCTGGAAAAGGCCCGCGAGGAAACGGGCGGTCTGGCCGCAGGGCTAGGCGATCTGCCGCTGTTTGCCGCTGCTCTGGCCGATGATCCGGGCGAGCAGCTCGATCCGCTGGCCGAGGCATTCGCCGCGCTCGATGTCGATGCGCTCAGCCCGCGCGAGGCGCTGGAGAAGCTTTACGAGCTGAAGCGGCTGTCGGACGAGAACTAAGCGGGCCTGACCTGCCAGCCCAAGCGACCGCAACCAAAGCTTAACGCGTTACCGGCTAGCGTGCCGTTCATGTCAGGCCAGATACTCTCCCCGCGCGTTGCAGCGCTTGCCATTGTCGGGCTTGTGCTTGCCGGTGTTGCAGGCTTGGTCGGCACGGACGAGAACGAGGGTGCGCTGTCCCACGCCACGCAGACATTGGCAGAGAAAGCCCGTGGTTCAACGGATGCAGGGCAGGCCCCGCCTGCTCGGCCTGCTCCATCGCCCGCCAGAAACACGCAGGCTGCGCCTCCGGCCGCTCCCCCATCCCCTGCCAACTTTGCTGATGACGAGAGCCTGATCGACGACGCATCGGGCTATGACCCTTCGCCAGTCGCCGATGATCCGGCAGAGGGCGCAGTGGTCGCGGTTGTCGCCGAGGATGACGAAGCAGGCGAAGCTGAAGCCGGACCCGCTGTAATCGAGGTTCAGGAACCCTGATTGCTGTCTCATGCGTTGAAGCTGCATGAGCACTCCAGACAAAGCCCCGTCCAAGCATGATGGCGAGGATAGCAACGATCTCGCATCCGAACGCACCGATCTGGCCGAAGACCGCAATATCATGGCGATGGAGCGGACTTTTGCAGGATGGATGCGGACGGCCTTTGCCGCCATCGGCATCGGCCTCGCTTTCCGCGCCGTGTTTGGCGAATTCGACCCGCCGTGGCTCGCCCGGGCCATTGCAACGGCGTTTATACTGCTCGGCGCAGTGGTGGCCTGTACTGCCGAGCGCCGGGCTTGCCGCACCTTCGAGCGCCTGACCGCGCATGAAATGAACGCGCCCCAGATACCCAGCATTCGCTGGATAGGCTGGGGCGTGTCGGCAGGCGCTGTCCTGCTCGCGATGGCTTTATGGGTCCTGCACGATGCAGGACCACTCAGCGGCGGCTAATTACGTGCCGTCGCCGCGCAAGCCATCGAGCTTTGCGGATTGGCCGAATTTATCGACATTGTCGTCATGGTTCGGCTCGCCCGCATAAGCATCCATATCCACGCGGCCCGAGCTTTCCATATCGCGCATATGATCGATGGTGTCCTGCTCTGAGGAGCCGATCGGGTCCGAGCTGTCGGCCTTCTTGGTGCTTTCCGTCGGGCTGGTCGTCTCGCTCGTCACTTGCTTGGCCTGCGCCGCCACTTCCTGCGCCTGATTGCGGTGATCGTCCTGCTCGTCATTGTGCGTTTCGGGGGCGAGCCCGGCCTGGCGCTGTTCCTGACTCAAGGGTTCGGCGGTGTCGGTGTTGGACATTTGTGTTCTCCTTTGCCCAACCAACGGACAGGGAGCACGGGACGTTCCAACTTATTGGCCAAGCGCGAGCCGCGAGGCTCGCCATAGGGCGACCGCCCGCCCGCAGGTGCTCGATCCGGGACGGATCGAAGCAGCACCGAGGACGTCCGCCCGGAGGGGCGGATGCAAAACCTACCTCGTCGCGACCGGCATTTCGCCCGAATAGTCGTAAAACCCCTTGCCGGTCTTGCGGCCGAGCCAACCCGCTTCGACATATTTCTGCAGCAGCGGCGCGGGGCGATATTTGCTGTCGCCGGTGGTGTTGTAGAGCACCATGATGATGTCGAGACAGGTATCCAGTCCGACGAAATCGGCCAGTTGCAGCGGGCCCATCGGATGGTTCAGGCCCAGCCGCACGCCCTTGTCGATATCCTCGATGCTGGCGGTCGACTGGCCCAGCACGAACACCGCTTCATTGATCATCGGCAACAGAATGCGGTTGACCACGAAGCCGGGCTCGTCCTGCGAAAGGACGACCTGTTTGCCCAGACCCTCGGCGAAAGCGACAGTTCGTTCGGTAACCTGCGGATCGGTAGCGAGTCCGGGGATCACTTCGATCAGACCCATCACAGGCACCGGATTGAAGAAGTGCAGGCCGATAAACCGCTCTGGATCGGCGGAGTAATTGGCCATCCGGGTGATCGGGATGGAGCTGGTGTTGGAAGCGAGGATCGCGCCCTGCGACAGGATCTCGCCCGCCTTTTCAAAAATCGCCTGCTTGATTGGCTCTTTCTCGGTCGCCGCTTCGATGATCAGGTCGGCATCGGCCATGGGCGTGTAATCGGCGACTGCGCTGATCCGGCCCATCAGGCTTTCTGCCTCGGCCACTTCCATCTTGCCGCGTCCGACCAGCTTGCCCAGCCCGCTGTCAATCACGTCCAAGGACGCCTGCGCGGTTGCCAGATCGATATCGGCCAGCAATACTTTCATCCCGTGCGCGGCAACCGTCTGCGCAATGCCGCGGCCCATTTGTCCGGCCCCGATGACCCCGATTGTTTGCATGATGTTTTCCCGTCTCTTCGCAAGTGCAGCAAAACGGCGCTGTTAGCGGGGCCAAGACGGGAAGGCTAGCCGTTCCGGCTCACCTGTTTTGGCCGGGCACCCACTTCACATCCGCCTTGCCATCATCATTGAGCACGCGGGCGAGCACGAACAGCAGGTCGGACAGGCGATTGATATAAGCCAGCGCCGCCGGATTAACCGGTTCGGCCTCCGCCAGCGCTGTCACGCCGCGCTCTGCCGCGCGGGCGCTGGCTCGTGCAACATGGGTGCGGGCCGCCGCTTCGCTGCCACCGGGCAGGACGAAACTGGTGAGCGGCTCCAGCCGGTCGTTGAGCGCGTCGATGCTTGTTTCCAGCCATTCGGTCTGGGCAGGCACCATGCGCAGCGTCATCTCGCCGGGTTCGAAGTCTTCGCCGGGAGTCGCAATATCTGCTCCCAGATCGAACAAATCGTTCTGAACGCGGAACAGAATATCGGCGTGATCGCCTGCGCCCAAAGATGCAGCAGCCAGCCCGATGGCGCTGTTCGCCTCGTCTACCAAGCCGATGGCAACCATCCGTGCATCGTGTTTGGCCCGGCGTGATCCATCCACAAGGCCGGTAGAGCCATCATCGCCGGTGCGGGTGTATATCTTGTTGAGCTTGACCATAGCTCCGCCCTAGCGGGCCTACTGCGTCAGCGCGAGCAGGATTGCCACCGCGACAACCGCCAGTGCCTGATACTTGATCCGGTTGAACATCATCTTGTTCTGAAGAACCTGCATCTCGGTGACGTTCTCGGTCTCGCCCGATTCCAGATCGACCTTGGTTGTCTTCAGGAAGGCGACGATCCCGCGCACCAGCGATACGACGACCAGTATGGCGAGAATGACGATGGCGATGACGAGTATGGTTTGCATGGGCAGTATCTAGGCGCTTTCGAGCCGATTTCCACATGGCCATTCGCCCATACGGACCTTTTGCGCCCAGTCGCGCCCGTCTTGGCCCGCTTTCCGGTGGTCGGACAGCGCCTTCGATCCGCGCCGTTTTGCGAGTTTCCGGCCTTCCGGGTCGAGCAGCAACGGGTGATGGTGCCAGCGCGGAACCGGCAGTTCGAGCAGCGCCTGCAGCAGGCGGTGGATATGCGTTGCGGCAAACAGATCGCGGCCCCGTGTGACCAGTGTCACGCCGTCGGCGGCATCATCCAGCGTGGCAGCGAGGTGATAGCTGGCCGGCAGCTCCTTGCGCACCAGCACCGGATCGCCCAGCGCCAGCGGGTCGGCCTTTTGCTCGCCCGCCAGCGCATCGTGCCATGTGAGCGGACCGGTGATGGCAAGCGCTTTGGCGATATCCAGCCTGAGCGCTGCTGGGCCATCGGGCGATATCCCGCGGTGGCGACAGGTGCCGGGATAGACCGGACCCTCTGGCCCCACTGCTTTGGCCGCAGAAGCAATCTCTGCGCGCGTGCACGTGCATGCGTAGAGCAAGCCCATCTCCCCCAACCGCTGCGCCCCCAATTGATACTGCGCCCCCCGCGTCGATTGCGGCGGCACTTCGTCCCATTCCAGCCCCAGCCATTCCAGATCGCGGCGAAACTCGTCCGCCATTTCCGGGCGGCTGCGCGGGCCGTCAATGTCCTCGATCCGCAGCAGGAACCGCCCGCCCGCATCGCGTGCCAGATCATGCGCAACAATCGCACTGTAAGCGTGCCCCCAATGGAGCGGCCCGTTAGGGCTGGGCGCAAAGCGGGTGACCAGACTCATATCAGCTCCGGCCCCAGTTACCGTTCGTGCTGAGCTTGTCGAAGCACTGTCCTTCTTGTGGCATGCGTTCCACCTGAAGAAAGAACGGCCCTTCGACAAGCTCAGGGCGAACGGGTCGGGGGTATGCTCTTGTTCGCAGCGAGAATAGTTTTTCGGGGATACCCCATTTGTAACAGGGTTGACGCTTAAGTCCGTAAATGGTGCTTTCGGTCCAGATCGGAAGAGGAAACACCCACGTGTTCAAAGCCGAATTGATCGAAAGCAAGGCGCGCCTGCGCAGTGCAGCGGATGATCCGACCCGCAATCTGAGCGCTTGCCCCGCGCTGGTGCTCAATGCGGATTACACCCCGCTCAGCTATTACCCGCTCAGCCTGTGGCCGTGGCAGACGGCGATCAAGGCGGTGTTTCTCGACCGGGTGACCATCGTCGAAAGTTACGAGCGCGAGGTGCATTCGCCCAATCTGGATATGGCGGTGCCCAGCGTGATTGCGCTGAAGCAATATGTGAAGCACTCCGAATTCCCGGCCTTCACCCGCTTCAACCTGTTCCTGCGCGACCGGTTTGCCTGCCAGTATTGCGGCAGCCCCGACACGCTGACTTTCGACCACGTGATCCCCCGCCGGCTCGGAGGCAAAACGACGTGGGAGAACATCGCCACCGCCTGCGCGCCGTGCAACATGAAGAAAGGCGGGCGCACGCCGAAACAGGCCCACATGACCCTCCAAAGCGCCCCGATCCGCCCGACCAGCTGGCAGTTGCAGCAATACGGCAAGAGCTTCCCGCCAAACCACCTGCACGAAACGTGGCGGGACTGGCTCTACTGGGACATCGAGCTGGAGGCTTGATCGAGTTTGCCATCGCACTCGTTGTCGCTCTACCAGCTGGGGCTTTCGTCGGGATATTACATTGCAAAATTTGGACTGTGATGTTGGGGCTGCTGGTAGGCAAACGATCAGATAAGCATGCCAACGCAAAGATCGCTATAATCACGACCTATGCAATTTGCTTGTTCGGTTTTGCGGCTATGATCGGAGGCATAATGTTCTCCGGCCTGTTTTCTTTACATGACCCCAACGACCTGGCGAATATCGCCGTGTTTTTCCTCTACATTATCGGAGTAGCTATCGGAACAAAGCGATTCTCGGAGCGCATCTCTATTCTTGCCTAAATCTGAAATCTGGAAATTCCGATCAAGTCACCGCTGCTCGTTCGCTGAACTCGGCTTGCCGCCACTCCCCACTCTCCAGCACCTCGGCCAAGTGCCGCGCGGTTTCGGCCATATCTTCAAAGCGCAGATACGCGGGCGCGAAGCCTAGGCGCAGGACGTCGGGTGCGCGGAAGTCTCCGATCACGCCGCGGGCGATTAGGGCTTGGCACAGGGCGTAGGCGTCCTCGTGGCGGAAACTCAGCTGGCTGCCGCGCTGGTCTGCATCTCCGGGGCTGACGAGTTCCAGAACCCCGTTCGTCCTGAGCCTGCCGAAGGACGATGGCTGGCGCGAAGTTCGTAGTTCGACAGGCTCACCACGAACGGCACGGGTAGTGACCCCCGCATCTTCTAAGCATACCAATAGGAAACCGCTCAGCGCCTGAGACTTCTCCCACAACCGGTCGACGCCGATTTCGGCGACGAGGTCCACGCCTTCCTCCAGCGCCGCGACGCTCAGGATCGGGGCGGTACCGCAGAGCAGGCGGTCGACCCCGGGGGCAGGCTGGTAATCATCGTCAAAGGCGAAGGGCTGCGCGTGGCCCATCCAGCCGCTAAGCGGTTGTTCCAGCGCGTCCTGATGCCGCTCCGCCACAAACGCATAGGCCGGTGCGCCGGGCCCGCCGTTTAAATATTTGTACCCGCAGCCAACCGCGAAATCCGCGCCGCTTTCGTTCAGCTCCACAGGCATCGCGCCACCGGTGTGGGAGAGGTCCCACAGCACCAGCGCGCCAGCCTCATGCGCCGCCTTGGTCAGCGCCGCCATATCGTATTTCTGGCCGGTCTTGTAATGCACGTGGGTCAGCAGCAGCAGCGCCACGTCCTCATCCAGCGCTTCGATAATAGCGTCGCGGTCCGCCAGCCGCTGCGTGGCGAGGCCCTGCTTCTCCAGCCCTTGAATCATGTAGAGATCGGTAGGGAAATTGCCTGGTTCGCTCAGGATGACCTTGCGCCCCTTCTGCATCGCGAGCGCCGCCGACATCAGCTTGAACAGGTTCACCGAGACGCTGTCGGCCACGATCACTTCATGCGGCTCGGCCCCGATCAAGGGAGCAATCTTGCCGCCGACACGCTGGGGAAGCGAAATCCAGTCTGCGGTGTTCCAGCTCTTGATCAGGTCGCGGCCCCATTCGTCGTGCATGACCTGCGCCAGCCGTTCGGGCGTCGTCTTGGGCAGAGCGCCGAGCGAATTGCCGTCGAGATAGATCACACCATCGGGGAGATCGAACCGGTCGCGATATTTCGCCAGCGGGTCCGCCGCGTCCATTTCGCGCGCGCGCTCCAGCATAGTCATGGCAGTTCCCTTAGAATCGCACGGCACAGCCCCGCATCGCCGCCGCCGACCTTCAGCGGCAAGGCAATGAGCTCGTAACGCCCCTCCGGCACATCATCGAGCACCAGTCCTTCCAGAATGCGCATATCGTGCTTCGCCACCGCCCGGTGCGCATCCATCGTTTTGCTGTCCTGCGGATCGACGCTGGGCGCATCGGTGCCGACCAGCTTCGCGCCTTGCAGCGCCAGCCACTCAACTGTCTCGGACGCTATCGGCAGCCAGTCGCTGCGCCATTCCTCGTGCGGGAAAGCATCCCACTGGCGGAACAGCACGCGGTCCGCGCTGTCTAAATGCGGCAGGTCGGCGACGTCGATCTCGCCCGAGACACCGCGCGCATCGACCACCAAACATTCACCGATAAAAGGAGCCAAATCCATGCTGGCCGCGTCCAAACCTTCCGCGTCGTAATGCAGCGGAGCATCGGCATGGGTGCCGGAGTGCGTGCTCATGGTCATCCGCCCGACATTGACCGGAGAACCTTCGTCCATCCGCCACGTGCGCTCGAAAGCGAAGGCGGTATCGCCGGGCCACACAGGCAGGCCCCCCTGTTCATTAGTAGGGCGCAACGTCTGCGAAATATCCCAGATGCGCGTGCTCACAGTGCCGTCCTGACACTCAGCAATTCGGGGAAGAACGCCTTCTTCAGCACGCCCGCCAGATAGGGCACGCCGGGGGTGCCGCCGGTGCCGGTCTTGAAGCCGATAATCCGCTCGACCGTCTTCAAATGCCCGAACCGCCAGCGCTGGAAATGATACTCCAGATCGACCAGCTTCTCGGCCAGTTCATAGAGGTCCCAATGCTGGTCGGGATTGCGGTAAATCTCCGCCCAGGCCGCCTCCACGGCCTCGCTGCGCTCCCACGTGGCATCCAGCGGGCGCGCAAGAACCTCGGCAGGAATATCAAAACCCCGATCCGCCAGCAGCTTCACCGCCACCGCATAAATGCTCGGCCGCGCCAGTTCCGCCTCCAGCCGCGTCGCCACATCGGGCGTGGACTGGTGCAGCTTCACCATATCGACCTTCCGGCCACCCAGCAGGAATTCCATCATCCGGTACTGCGCGCTCTGGAAGCCGCTGGAATTGCCGAGATGCGGGCGCACTGTCGAATAGTCATGCGGGGTCATCGTGCTCAGCACGTCCCAGCTCTGGATCAACTGCCCTTGCGCCCGGGCGACACGGGACAGCATCTTGAAGGCGGGCCGCAAATCATCCTTCGCGATATGTTCGCGCGCCAGCTCCAGCTCGTGCAGGCACAATTTCAGCCACAGCTCGCTGGCCTGATGAACGATGATGAACAGCATCTCGTCATGCGCATCAGAGGCCGGGTGCTGGGCCGACAGAATGCGGTCGAGATCGAGGTAGCTGGCGTAGGATACGTCGTTGGGCATGGCGCCTGCCTAGCGCAGGCAGCGCGCAAGGTCAGCCATCTATCGTGCGCTGCGCCGGATGATGCGCATCGAGATGCTTCTTGATAATCCGCAGGTTCCGCGTGTTGGAACGGAACACCAGATCGAAGGCATCGCCTGCCACCGGCACTGCGCCCAGCAGGCTGTCGAATGCAATGTTCCCACCCATGCGCCACAGCTTCCATTTGGGCAGGCCCAGATTGCGCGCCTCCCACACAATATATGCTCCCATCGCGGCGGCGATGAAGTCGCCAACTACCGGCACCAGTCCGATTATTGAATCCAGCCCGACCGGATAATTCACGCCCGGAATGCGGAAGCTGCGTTCGAGCAGCTGCTCCATCGCCTCGATCCGGCGGCGGATAGAGGCCGGGTCATTGCCGGTGGGCAGGTCCAGCCCCATGGCTTGCGGGCGTATCGTCTCGCGCGGTTCTTCCATTCCGGGGCGGTCCATTGGCAGTGTCTCCTGCCCTAGAATATGGGGTCGACAGCCAGCGGCAACAAGGGATGGCTGGCCCAGCGGTTCTCGTTGAACCCGTTCAAACCCCCGCGAACCAGCGACCAGCGCACCGGCGCGCCCAGCGGTATGTAATTGTTTGTTTCGATGAGCAGCGCATCCGCCCGGACCAACAGCGAAGGATTTTGCGGTGTTTCCTCGCTGCCGAGCGCCTCGCTGGACAACGTATCGGCTTCCTCCACACATACGGCGCGCTGGATGGCGCAGTGGAACTGGTTCAGGAACCATCGCGGCGCGGCATAGCGGGCCAGCCGGTCGACCAGCACCAGATCGGCCTCCGCCCTTTCGGGTGCGCGGGTTGAGGTAACGCCGATAGTGGCAAAATCAGCCGCCAGCCGATTAAACAGCCGATCGGAGCCGGGACCGGCAGGAAGGAAAATCGCGACGCTCGCCTCGCTGCCGGACGAGGCTTGCCATTCCGCAACCCGGCGGGCGGCGCGCGACCGGCGGGTTTCCAGCTCCAGCCCGGCCCAGCGTTCTTCCCGGACATTCTCCACGTCATCGCCGACACTTTCCGCCAGCATCGCCACCGGAACAATCCGCGTAGTGGACGGCCAGTCGGTAAGGTTGAAGGGATCGAGCAGCGTCGACCGGTCGATGGCCATGGCCAGCGCCTCGCGCCGCTCGGGCGTTTCCAGAAATCCGCGGGGATTGGTGACTTGCAGACCGAAAAGACCCATCGCGCTGTCGAGCCGCAAATTGCCGCGCGAAAGCGGACCGGTTTCGGCGAGCGGCAGAGTAGCCAATGTCCCGCCGACGACCAGATCGGCATCCCCTTCATTAAACGCTTCGACTGCCTGCGGCGCGGCCAGCGCCATCAGCCGCAGCGGGCGCGAACGCTCCGCGAAATCGCGCTCTGCGGGCAGGCCCCGTTCTTCAGGGAGCATCGGGGTCAGCAACACGCCGTCATCACCGGCGGTCGCGCGCATCGGCCCAGTGCCCGCATTGCCCCGGCGCAATCCGAATTCCGGCTGGGAAAGCAATTGCAGGAAAGATGGCATGGCGCGGCTTAGACGGATCTCGATCACCCTGTCGGTCATCGCCCGAATATCGTCGATCATCGCCAGATCGAGGCCAAGCGAGGTGCCTTCTAGTGCAGCGATCTGGCGCAGCATTTCGGCCCGCACACTCTGCGCATCGACGGCGCTGCCATCGCTCCAGTTTGCCTCACGCAGGCGGAAGATGAAACTGCGGCCATCGTCGGTAACGATCCAGCGCTCGGCGAGAGCCGGCACCGTGTCGCCATTGGCATCGAGCGTGACGAGCCCCTCGGAGCTCGCCCCGCGCACCAATTGCTGGCCATAAGACAAGCGCATTCCGTCGACCGACAAAGTCTCGGTCGTCTCGACAACAGCGATATCGACCAGTGCGCCGGTGCTTTCAGAGCAAGCGGCAAGCGCAGCTGAGCCAGCCACAATGCCGATAATTGCCAGAAAGCGCTTGTGTGTCATGGTGCCGGGTTAGCACCCCGGCAGGCCCGCGTCAGGTTCAGATTTTGCGCAGGGAGTTGCCATTGCCCGCCGCAGAAGGGTGCAGGCTGGCCGGGCGAACGTAACGCGGTGTGTCGCTGTCGTTCGCATTGTTCGGTTTGGCACGCGCCTCGGCCGCGTCGATCTCGCGGGCAAAGGCGATGCCGAAGCGGTTTTCCTGAACCCATGCGACCGTGCCTTCTACTTGGCCGATATTGCGCAGATTGACGGACAGCTTGGTGCCGCCTTGCACAGGCGTTTGCCCGGTCCGGTCGCATTCGGCCATCATGCCGCCGTTCGACAGATTGCGCACTTTCACACGGAACGGCGAACTCTCGCCCTCAATCCGGACTTCGGCCATCAGGAACAGGCTGTCGCGTGCAATATGACGGGTATCAACACCGGACATCGTTAAGACGCGCTCCTTGCATTCGCCCGGCGCACTCGGCCCAAGCAGGTTCAACCTGTGAGCACGCGTTTTACATCGGGAAAGACTAACGAAGGTTTAAGAATGAAAACCCGCCAATTCCGGCGGATTGGGCGCTGTGAACAAGCTTTGAAATGCCACGATTTTCGCTCAATCCTTCGAGCCTCAATCGTCGCGGGAGATCTTCTCGCGGCGTTCATGCGCTTCCTGCGCCTCGACCGTCATGGTCGCGACCGGACGGGCGATAAGGCGGCGCAGACCAATGGGTTCGCCAGTCTTGTCGCAATAGCCGTATTCGCCCTCTTCGATCCGGCGCAGGGCCGCATCGATCTTGCCGATCAGCTTACGCTGGCGGTCCCGGGTGCGCAGCTCAAGTCCCCAATCGCTCTCGCTGGAGGCGCGGTCATTGGGATCGGGTTCGCGGATCGGCCCGTCTTGCAAGGATTGCAGGGTGGCCCCGGCCGCGTCCTGGATGGAGCGTTTCCACTGCAGAAGCAGCTCCTTGAAATAGGCCTGCTGCTTCGCGTTCATATAGGGTTCGTCGTCCGACGGAACGTAAACGGCATCAAGCGAACGCTTGGCCTCTTCCAGGATATCGCTTTCTTTAGGCGCAGATGCAGCCATGGCGTCCTCTCGAAATAAACCCCTTGCGCGCGCGACCCGTTCGTAAAGCTGCCGTCCGGTATTCCGGCTCTGTCCTGCAGCCTTCGATGCGCGCCCTATACGTATGGCCCCAATGTCCCGCAAGCGGCGTTTGTTCCATTTGTGCGCCCCCTTGCAAATCGCGGATTAAGCGTTGCCGAACGGATGCAGAAACAGATCAAAGTGAGGGCCGGAAAGGGGGGCGAGAACGTTACATCGTTTTACACCGTTAACCATTTGTTGACTATGATCGGTAAGAACCCTGCTGGCCGGACACGCTAGAAAGTCCGCCACAACAACAGGGAAATCGGGATATGCAATTTACCACAATCGAAAGAGCCCAAGACGCCACCGCCGAGAACGCGCCAAATCTGGCCGTCGCGCGCGGTCTGGCCGAAGCAGCAGCTGGCGATCTCGCCGCTTTGTATAATCTGGGCGTGATGTATTCGACCGGCAGCCATGATTGCCCTTGCGATCTGGTTGAAGCGCACAAATGGTTCAATCTGGCCGCATCCAAAGGCCACGAAGAAGCCGGCTGGTGCCGCGCGGATATCGCCGAAGAAATGACCGCCCGCGAAATTGCCGAGGCCCAGCGTCAGGCCCGCGAATGGCTGAGCGCCGAACGCCGAGCCGCCTGAACCCTCGTCAGTCGCCTTTCCTGAAGGGCGTCCTGCGGTTCAAATATATCTTGTCGGTCGCGACGCCTTGCCGCTCGCGTTCCAGAAAATCGGCCACCGCCTCGCGGAAGCCTGAATCGACAATCCAGTGGGCCGACCAAGTTTCCACCGGAGCATACCCCCGGGCCAGCTTGTGCCCGCCCTGCGCGCCCGCTTCCACGCGGGAGAGCCCCCGCGCAATTGCCGCGTCGATCGCCTGATAATAACAAATCTCGAAATGCAGGAACGGGATCGTTTCCGTGCACCCCCAATACCGGCCGTAAAGCGCATCGCGCCCGATCACGTTGAGCGCCCCGGCAATTGGCGCGTCATCCCGGTATCCCATGATCAGCAGCAGTCTGTCGCCCATCCGCTCGCCCATCAGTGTGAAGGCTTCGCGGGTCAGATAGGGCGTGCCCCATTTGCGCGCGCCAGTGTCCTGATAGAACACCCAAAACGCGTCCCAATCGGTTTCGGTGATATCGCTGCCGGACAGGTGCCGGATTTCCACTGCGGCCTGTGCCTTGGCCCGTTCTTTGCGCAAATCCTTGCGCTTGCGGCTCGCCAGATCGGCCAGAAATCCGTCGAAATTGTCATAGCCCCGGTTGTGCCAGTGAAATTGGATATCGCTGCGCAGGAGCCAGCCATTATCCTGGAACAGCGGCAATTGTTCCGGCTCGATAAAGGTTGCATGGGCGCTGGAGAGGTTGTTCTGCGCGCAAATCTGCGCCGCCGCGCCCAGCAGCGCAGGGGCCAGCCCATCATCGGCCAGCAGCAGGCGCGGGCCGGTGGCGGGCGTGAACGGAGCGGCGATCTGCAGCTTTGGGTAATAGCTGCCCCCGGCCCGCTCATACGCATCGGCCCAGCTGTGATCGAAGACATATTCGCCCTGACTATGGCCCTTCAGGAAGGCAGGAAGAGCACCCAACAGCGCCCCAGACGCGCTTTCCAGAACGATGGGCGCAGCCTGCCAGCCGGTGCCCGGCCCGACCGATCCGGAATCCTCGCAAGCCGATAGGAAGGCGTGGCTGACAAAGGGATTGTCTGAAAGGTTGAGGGCATCCCAATCGCGCGCATCGACATTGTTGATCGAGCCGAGCAGACGGGCGGACAGCTCCAGCTCGCTCATTGCGGGACGGCACCCTCGAAAATGGTTGCATCGGCGTGAGCTTTGGCGCGCGCGCGTTCGTCCTCGCTTTTCACGGTCCATGTGGTGACCGGCATGCCCCGCGCCCGCAGCGCTGCGACCCACCGGCTGGGCAAGGCGTCGATATGATAGGCGATAAAGTCCGGTTTTGCGGTCCATAGCGCCAGCCGCCGCTGCCACTCCTTCTGCGTATGGCCCTTCTCGTCCTCCCGGATTACCAGACCGCGCACGGTCTGTGGGGAGTGGCGGCGCAACCAGCGCGAGACTCTCGGGTCGAAGCTCATGACAGCGTATTGGCCGGAATATCCCGCCAACGCATCGCAGACTTTCAGGCAGGTGGTCTCCACATCATAGCCCGCCTTGGATTTGATTTCGATCAGCAGCGGCACCCGACCGCCGACCATGTCGAGCAAATCGATAAGCATGATCGGCGCGTCTTCGTGCTCCAAATAACTCAAGCGTTTCCATTCTGCCGCGGTCAGCGCCTCCGCCCGGTCCGGCCGGCCGATCAGGCGTTTGAAGTCCCAGTCATGGAACACCATGGGGACATTGTCGGCGCTGCGCTGGATATCGCATTCTATCCCCACTCCCGCTACAATGGCGGCGGCGAAAGCAGAAGGTGCGTTCTCAATTCGTGAAGCCCCGTCCGGGCCTACGCCGTGCAGGCCGCGGTGGGCATAGGCCCACTCGCCCAGCCACCGCGTCCGCTCCGGGTCGGCAGAGCCCGCCAAGGTCTTATTTGTCGGTGTAGAGGGCGATGACCGCATCGACTTCGACAGCAGCGCCCAGCGGCAGCACCGGCACGCCGACAGCGGCGCGGGCATGGCGGCCATGATTGCCGAACACATCGAACATCAGATCGGATGCCCCGTTAATGACTTTGGGTTGATCCGTGAAATCGGCAGTCGAGCTGACGAACCCGCCCAGCTTCACCACCCGCTTCACCCGGTCGAGCGGGATCATTGCGGTTTTCAGCTGCGCCAAAATCATCAACCCGCAGGCACGCGCGGCGGCCTGCCCTTGCTCAAGCGAGACATCCTCGCCCAGCCGCCCGGTCACCAGCTCGCCGTCAACGAACGGAAGCTGGCCGGAAACGTAAGCCATGTCCTCTTCCACCACGACGGGCAGATAGCTGGCCACCGGCGCTGCTGCCTCGGGCAGGACGATGCCGAGTTCGGCAAGGCGGGCTTCGATATTCATGCTGCTTCCTCCAACCGGCTCATAATCCATGGCAAAGCCTCGTCCCACGTATCGATGCGGGCATGGGCGTGACCCGCCTTTTCGCCGCAAGTGATATGCGGGGCAAGGCTGGGCTCGCCGCACAGATGCAGGCGGGTGACATGCGGCACCTCTTCTTTGGCCGATCCGTGATGCTGGGCCAGATCGTCGATAAAGATCGCGTGGCTGGGTTTGTATTCTTCGAGAATAGCAGCGATCGCGGGGCCTTTGGGGCCTTGATTGGTGTAGACTTTCGCCTCGATGCCGACCGCCTGCAACTGCGCCGCGCGGGTTTCGCGCCGTTCGTCGAGCAAATTGGTCAGGATCACCACATCGGCGTGGTCCATCAGGGCGGTCAGCGCCTCGACCGCGCCCGGGATCGGTTCCTGCCGGCTCATCTCTGTATCAAAAAACCCGTTGAGCAGGCGCCAGATTTCTTTCTGCTCCACCGGCTCGCCGGTCGCCTTGTCGCGCAGCGCATTGGAAAAATCATTGCCCTCCAGATGGAAGGCAATGTCCTGTGTTTCGTCCAGCCATTGCTTGAACGGCTCCACCATGAACAGCAGCACCTCGTCGCAATCGGAAATGATGAGCGGGCGGCCATCCGGATTGTAGGTCATCGAAGATATCTCATTAGCTGTGCATCGCGCCGCCAAGCTTGCGGTGGGCGTCGATCAGGGTTTCCGGCGATACATCCAGCGCTTCGGCAGCGCCCAGAAGATCGGGTTCATAATTGGTCAGAAATTCCAGTACTGCAGCCTGAACCGACCGGTCGGTCAGCCGTTCCCGCAGAATATCCGGCGTCAGGCCGGTGAGCGAGAGCAGGCGATCCGCGCGTTTCTCGTCCGTCAGCAGCCAACCCAGCGCGCCCAGAGCCAGCGCTTCGGGTTCTTGCGGGCTTTGCATGATTGTCACACCCCTTGGCGGTCGCGTAATGGACGGTAAGTTTTGAAGGAGCCGATCAGTGGCAAAGCGTATCCTCGTTGTCGAGGACAACGATCTCAACCGGAAGCTGTTTTGCGACGTGCTGCGCGCGGGCGGGCACGAAGTGGAAGGCTGCGCCGATGGCGAGGCAGTGTTGCGCACAGCGCTGAAGTTCGCGCCCGATCTGGTGATCATGGATATCCAGCTGCCGAACATCTCCGGCCTGGACCTGATCCTTACTTTGCGGAAGAACCCGGCGCTTCAAGACGTGCCCATTTTGGCAGTCACTGCCTATGGCGGGAAGGGCGACGAGGAACAGATTCGCGGGGCAGGCGCTAACGAATATCTTTCCAAGCCCGTTTCTATTGGTCCGTTCCGTATGGCGGTGGATCGTTTGCTCAGCCCCGCTTCATCGCCCACCGGCTAGGGCATACGCAATCCACGGTAAGGCGCTGTCAATGGCGTGGACATTCGCCCAGCTTTACCCATTTCCCAAAGCACGCTAGCGCCCTGCGCTAAACCGGCAGGGCAATCTCCCGCCCGAAAAAAGGACCCGTCATGGACCGAGCAGACACCGACACCCGCATCCGCGCTCAGATCGAGCCGTTCAACAAGAAGGGCGTCGACATCAAGGAGGAGACGACCTTTCAGGGCGATCTGGAATTCGACAGCCTGACCGTGATGGATTTCGTCGCCGCGATTGAGGACGAGTTCGACATCATCATCTCAATGAACCAGCAGGCGGAAATCGAAACCTACGGCCAGCTGGTCGACGCCGTCCACAAGCAGCGGGACTGATCACGATGAGCGAAGGCATTGCCCAATCGGAAAAGCCGCAGAACCTGAAGGGCGGTGAACCCGACCTTTTCAGCAAGTTCGATCCCCTGATCCAGATGCGGGAAGGCTTGCTCTCCACCGGACAGCAAGACCCCTATGCGCTGGTGATGGAGAAGGTGCTCTCCCCGACCCGCGCGATCTGCAACGGGCGCGACACCATCCTTCTCGGCACGTATAACTATATGGGGATGACGTTTGACCCGCAGGTGATCGAGGCGGGAAATCAGGCTCTGCGTGATTATGGCACCGGGACCACGGGGAGCCGCGTCCTTAACGGAACCTATCAGGGCCATAAGGAATGCGAAGACGCGCTGAAGGATTTTTACGGGATGGACCACGCGATGGTCTTTTCCACCGGCTACCTTGCCAATCTCGGCATCATTTCGACCATCGCGGGCAAGGGCGATTACATCATCCTCGATATCGACAGCCATGCGTCGATTTATGACGGGTGCAAACTGGGCGATGCTGAGATCGTGCCGTTCAAGCACAACGATATCGAGGCGATGGAGAAGCGCCTGAAGCGGGTTCCCGAGGGGGCGGGCAAGCTGGTTATTCTGGAAGGCGTCTACTCGATGCTGGGCGATGTTGCCCCGCTGAAGGAAATGGTCCGCATCGCCAAGGAACACGGCGCGATGGTGCTGGTCGACGAGGCGCATTCGATGGGCTTCATCGGCGAGAACGGGCGCGGCGTGGTCGAGGCGCAGGGCGTGATGGACGATGTCGATTTCATCATCGGCACCTTCTCGAAAAGCGTCGGCACGGTTGGCGGTTTTTGCGTTTCGAACCACCCGAAGTTCGAGATCATGCGGCTGGTCTGCCGCCCCTATGTTTTCACCGCATCCCTGCCGCCCAGCGTCGTCGCCACGGCTGCAACCAGCATTCGCAAGCTGCAGGTCGAAGGCCACAACAAGCGCGCGCATTTGTGGGAAAATTCCAAGCGCCTGCATCAGGGACTGAAGGATCTCGGCTTCACCATCGGAACCGAGGAGGCGGAGAGCGCGATCATCGCGGTCATCATGCCCGATCTGGTGCAGGGCGCGGCAATGTGGGAAGCGCTGCTGAAAGAAGGGCTCTACGTCAATCTGGCGCGCCCGCCGGCTACCCCTGCCAATATGACCCTGCTGCGCTGCTCGCTCTGCGCCGAGCATAGCGACGAAGAAGTCGGCACGATCCTGAATATGTTCGAAGCGGCGGGCAAGAAGACCGGGATCATCTGACGGGGCAAGTGTAACCTGGTCGCCTTACCCGGCGAAACTCCTGTCACATTCACAGGAGAAACGACCATGACTGCCCTCGCACTTTCCGCCGACCGTAGCGCCCTCACCACTCTGGGCGGTACCGCGCTCAGCCTAGTGTCGATGCTGTTTCTGGTGGCCGCCATGGCGCCCGCCGCAATGCATGCGATGATGGGCTGAGCCCTACAGCGCCGCTCAGTTCAAGGTGAGTCTTTCGGCAGCGGGACTTTGCGTGGCAGCGCAGGGGTCGGCCTCGTCCTCGTCTCCGCCCAGCTGGGTGATGGCGAGGATCCCGCCCACGACCAACACGACGAACACCGTCGTCACCGTGCCCAGATATTTGTCGATCACCCGTTTGATCGGCGCTCCGAAGGCGCGGAACAGGATGCCCACCGTCAGGAAGATCAGTGCCCGTCCCGCCACACTGGCCAGAATGAACGGTATCAGCGACATGCCGAGAAAACCGGCGGTAATCGTCAGCAGTTTGAACGGCACCGGCGTTGCGGCCGCGATGATCACAGCCGCGACTCCGTATTCGTCAAACGTGCAGCGCGCTGCTGGCAGGCTGTCGGCCAGACCGATTGCCGCCATCAGCGGCACGCCCACAGCGTCGAACAGAAAATAGCCGATGCCGTAGCCGAACAGGCCGCCCAGCACCGAAGCAAAGGTCGCGACCAGCCCGAAGCGGATCGCCTTTTTCGGCTCTGCCAGACACATCAGCCCCAGCAGCGGATGCGGCGGAATGGGGAAGAAGCTCGCTTCGATGAAGCAGAAAAAGGCCAGCCACCACACCGCGTGTGGGTGCGCCGCCTTCTCCATTGTCCAGTTATACAAACCGCGCAGCATCGATTCTCGCCCTATCTGTTCGGCTGCGCCTCTAGGCGAGGCAGATGGAGCGCGCAATCCGGTAGGCATGCTCGTCATACTAACCTATTTGGTTCTTTTTTGTTGACATCGTAACGCTCTTGGCCTAGACAACTGGAACATCGCGATAGACCGAGTCGGAACGGGCAACGTTCCCGATGGCGAAAACACAAGGGCGGAGCTGCACAGGCTTTCCGCCCTTTCTTGTGTCCGCCCGGCCCGCTCACTCGCGCCACAACCCAATTCTCGGGAGGAAATGATGCGTGACCCGATCCCCGGCCCTAAATGGATCCCGGTCTTCCTCGAAACGCTGGTCGAAACTCGGATCGTCAGCGATGCCATGACTGCGACCGGGAAGACGCCCGGTACGATCTACGCCCAGCGCAACCGCAACCTCGCCTTTGCAACCGCATGGCGCGATGCGCTGGACGGCAAGCTGACTGCCAAAGCCGCGCGCGACGCACAGAAGAACCTGATCGAAGTGCCGGCCAATGGCGGCTGGAAAGACGCGTTTTTGAGCGCGCTGGCCGACAGCTCGAATATCACGAAGGCAGCGCAGGAGGCCAATATCCCGGTCTCCACCGTTTACCGCGAGCGCAGCAAAAATCCCGCCTTTGCGCAAAGCTGGCAGGCCGCCTTGTTCGAAGGATACACCAATCTGGAAATGGAAGTGCTGGGCCATCTGCGCGATCCCGATCCGGGCCGCCCGATGGATATCACCAATGCACTGCGCCTTCTCGCCGCCCACCGTGACAGCTTTGCCCGCGAACATGCGCAGCGGCAGAATGTGACCGCAGCCGAGGTGCGCGCCTCCATCGAGCGCAAGGTGGAAAAGCTGCGCCAGCAGGTCGCCAAGCGAAAAGCGAAGGAGGCCCATGACGGACAATAAGTCACGCGGGGAGCTTTATGCCGAAGCAACACCTGCGGAAAAGCTCTCCTTCATTCGCACATTGAACCAGGACGAGCGCAACGGGTTCAATTCCGATTTCAGCAATTTCGCCCATGAGGGGCAGCGCCCGCCCAGCCAGAAATGGGCTACCTGGCTGATGATGGCCGGACGGGGCTTTGGCAAAACGCGGGCCGGGTCCGAATGGGTCAGCAATATCGCCATCAACCACCCGTCCGCGCGCATTGCACTGGTGGCGGCGTCGCTCGGCGAAGCGCGGGCCGTGATGGTGGAAGGCGATAGCGGCCTGATCGCCATCGCCAGCCCCGGCTGCGTGCCGGTATTTGAACCCTCCTTGCGCAGGCTGCGCTGGCCGGGAGGTGCACAGGCGCAGCTGTTCTCTGCGGCTGAACCGGAAAGCCTGCGCGGGCCGCAGCACAGCCATGCTTGGTGTGACGAGCTGGCCAAATGGGACAATTCGAGCAATCGCGCGCTCCGCTGCTGGGACAATCTGCAGCTCGGCCTGCGGCTGGGCGACACGCCGCAAACGGTTGTGACCACGACGCCCAGAGCGGTGCCGGTCGTCCAGCGTCTGGTCGACGAGGCGCAAACGGCTGAAGCGGCCATTGCCATTACCGGCGGAAGCACGCTGGACAACGCGGCCAATCTCTCGGCCAATTTCCTGACAGCGGTCTATCGCCAGTTTGGCGGCAGCGCCCTCGGGCGACAAGAACTGGAAGGGGAACTGCTGCGCGATGTCGAAGGCGCTTTGTGGAGCCGCACTTTGCTGGAGCGCTGCCGCAGCGATGTGCCGCCTGCCATGGTGCGGCTGGTGGTGGGGGTCGATCCCCCGGCCTCGGCACGCGGCGATGCTTGCGGCATCGTGGTCGCTGGCGTGGATGCCGGAGGCAACGCGGCTATCCTCGCCGATGCGACGGTAGAGAAAGCCAGCCCCGAACGCTGGGCGCGGGCCGTCGCCGACACCGCATCCCTGTGGGGTGCCGACCGGGTGGTGGCCGAAGCCAATCAGGGCGGCGCGATGGTCGAAAGCGTGTTGCGCGCTGCGGATATCTCGCTGCCGGTCAAACTGGTCCACGCTAGCCGGGGGAAGGCCGCAAGGGCCGAACCTGTCGCAGCTCTATACGAGGCAGGCCGCGTTCAGCACGCCGGCCTGTTCGGCCCGCTCGAAGACCAACTCTGCGGCCTGATGGCAGGCGGCAGCTACGAAGGCCCCGGCAGAAGCCCCGACCGCGCCGATGCGCTGGTATGGGCGCTGAGTGAGTTGATGCTGGGGCGCACGGCCTCTCCCACCATCCGGGCCCTATAGCCCGCCTGTAAACGACCGCGTTTTCCGACCCACTTTCACGCAATCCCTGCCTGCGCGGGGATGACGGAGATTTCCTATGTCCTTTCTCGATACCCTGTACTCCGCCTTCAAGGGCGGGGGCGGCGCCCGTGTGCCGTTGAACCGCGCCATTCCCAGCGGCTATGTCTCGCCTTGGGCGACGGCTTTCGAAGCTGGAACCGGGCGCTCTGCCTTCAACTACACCAGCGCGCTGCAGAGCGGCTTTATCGACAATCCAGTGGCCCAGCGCGCCGTGCGGATTGTTGCCGAGGGGGTGGGCAGCGCGCCGCTGGGCGAGACCGATACGAAGCTTGCCGCGCTGATCAATGCGCCTTCTGCGGGACAGAGCCTGATCGAAACGCTGGCCGCGCATCTGACACTGCATGGCAATGGCTATGTCCAGATCATGAAAGATGCGGGCGGCAAGCCGGTCGAACTGTTCGCCCTGCGGCCCGAGCGGGTGAGCGTTGTCGCCGGACCTGATGGCTGGCCCTGCGCTTACGAATACCGGCTGGCGGAACGCACCATCACGGTGCCGCTGGAGGATGACAATGGCTGGCCCGAAATCATCCATCTGCGCAGCTTCAATCCGGGCGATGACCATTACGGGGCGGGCTGCCTCGCCGCCGCCCATGGCGCGGTCGCGATCCACAACGCCGCGAGCGACTGGAACCGCGCGCTGCTGGCCAATTCGGCGCGGCCCAGCGGGGCCTTAGTCCACGATGCCAGCGAGGGCGCTTCGCTGACGCCGGAGCAATTCGAACGGCTGAAGGACGAGCTGGCCCGTGCCTTCTCAGGCGAAACCAATGTCGGGCGGCCCATGCTGCTGGACGGCGGGCTGAGCTGGCAATCCATGGCGATGAGCCCCGCAGAAATGGACTTCGCCACGCTGAAGGCCGCCGCCGCCCGCGATATCGCGCTGGCGTTTGGTGTGCCGCCCATGCTGCTGGGCCTGCCGGGCGACAACACTTACGCCAATTACCGCGAAGCCAATCGCGCGCTGTGGCGGCTGACCCTGCTGCCGCTGGCCGGCAAAATCCTGTCGGGCATCGCCGGCGGTCTGTCGTCGTGGTTCCCTAATACCAGCCTCTCGGTCGATCTCGACCGGGTCCCCGCACTGGCCGACGACCGCGAAAAACTATGGAGCCAGGTCACCGCCGCCGATTTCCTCTCAGACGAGGAGAAGCGGACGATGCTGGGTCTGGACACAGGAGCTGCGCAATGAGCCGGATAGAGAACAGCCCTCTGCCATCGGAGGACATGATTGCGCGGCTGATTGCGCAGGCCACCCGCGATGATGGTGCGGGGGTAAGCGATCTGATCACCCTGCGCGCGATTGTCGAAGAAGCCAGCGAAGCGGGCGCGGCCCGGGCGCTCGGCCGAATGGGTCTGGCCGATGAGAACGCCCAAGACGATATCGACGAATTGCGCGAGCTGCTCGGCGCATGGCGCGACACGAAATCCGGCGCGCTGAAGGCGGCGCTCGACTGGATCATGCGCGGGATGTTCGCGCTGCTGCTGATCGGCATCGCCGTCAGGCTGGGCGTGCCGGAGATGGTCCGATGACTTCGCCGGTCATGCGCTTCGCCGGCTACGCTGCCCTGTTCGGCACGCCCGACGCCGCGCGCGATACGATCCACCCGGGCGCCTTCGTCCGCACGCTGGGGGAACGCGACACTCCCCTGCCGCTCTATTGGCAGCACCACCCGGAGCAGCGAATTGGATGGATCGAACGCGCCGAGGAAGATGCGCGCGGCCTGCGGGTCGTTGCGAGAATCGACAATCCCCACAGCCGCGCCGCGAACCTCCTTGCGGGTCGCGCAGTCGACGGTCTCAGCTTCGGCTACCGCGCGCGGGCCAGCCGCCAAGAGCCATCGGGCCGGCAGCTGGACGAAATCGACCTGTTTGAGGTCAGTCTGGTTACTCACCCGCTGCAAGATCAGGCGCGGGTGATTTTCATTACTTGAAACCGCCTTCGCGGGTTCAGCCCCGTGGCGGAGCTCGGTCGGCGACTAGCCGACCGCAAGGCCGACCGGCCGCCCGCAGCGCCGCAGGCGCGAGGATTTCGCACGCCGGATGGCGTGCGGACAACAAACACTCCCCCCACCCCCCAACGCCAGGAAAGGCACCCAATATGGACACCATCACTTCCACCATTTCCGCTGCAGAAACAGCCCGCGACCCCGCCCCAGACCCTGCGATGCAGAGCTTCGACATTGCCGCCCGCCAGGACAAGACCGAGGCCGATGTCACCGCGCTGCGCAGCGATGTCGACGAGGTGAAAGCCCGCGTCGACCGCATCGGACGCGTCGCGTCGCGCCCCGCAATCGGCGGAGCAGTCACCGCCACGCCCGAGGTAAAAGGCTTCGTCGATGGCTATCTGCGGCGCGGCTCCACGCACGAGCTCAAATCGCTCAATACGGTTACGCCCAGCGATGGTGGCTATGCCGTGCCGCGCGTCATCGATGCGATGATTGCCCGCGAGCTGACCGAGATCAGCCCGATCCGCAGCCTCGCGCAAGTCGTACAGACCGGAAGCGCGGGCTATCGCAAGCTCGTCAGCACCGGCGGCACGGCCAGCGGCTGGGTCTCCGAAACGGCGGCCCGTGCCGAAACCGAAACTCCGGAATTTGCCGAGATCGCGCCGCCATCGGGCGATCTCTATGCCAATCCGGCGGCCAGCCAGACCATGCTGGACGATGCCGGTTTCGATCTGGAAAGCTGGCTGGCGAGCGAGATCGCCATGGAATTCGCCCGCGCCGAAGGGGCTGCCTTCGTTTCCGGGTCGGGATCGGACCAGCCCGAAGGGTTCCTCTCCGCGCCCTTCTCCACCGCCGAAGACGGCGCGCGCGCGTTTGGCAGCCTGCAATATATCGGCACCGGCGATGCGGCTGGTTTTGGCACGGATCCCGATGCGAAGCTGATCGATCTGGTCCACACGATGAAAGCCGGGCATCGCCAGGGCGCAAGCTTCGTGATGAACTCGGCAACGCTGGCGCAGGTCCGCAAGCTGAAGACCGCCGACGGTGCGTTTCTGTGGCAGCCGGGTCTGGTCGATGGCCAGCCCGACCGTTTGCTCGGCTATCCGGTGGTCGAGGCGGAGGACATGCCCGATATCGGCGCGGGCGAATTCCCCGTCGCATTCGGCAATTTCCGCCACGGCTATCTGATTGCAGAACGCAGCGCTACGCAGGTGCTGCGCGATCCGTTCACCAACAAGCCCTTCGTCCACTTCTACGCGACCAAGCGCGTGGGCGGGCAGGTGCTGGATAGCAGCGCGATCAAGCTGCTGCGGATCGAGGAGTAAGGCCCGAGCGGTTGCGGGTGTAGTGCTGGTTACTGGCGCTGCACCCGGATCGCTGATTTTTGTTTTGACCCTGCGGGCGCGGGGCATCCGCCCCGCTTGCTACGCCGCATAAGCGGCGGCGCGCGGTCGCGCGCTGTCGTCACCTATCGGCGCCGATACCATCGCCAGCTACGAATGTCGGACTCATCTCGGTCGCGCCCAGCGACCGACAGAGGGCGACCGCCCGACCGCAGGCGCTCGATGCGCAGCATCGAAACAGCACCGAGGACGAACCCGCGGATGCGGGTTCATGAAACAAAAAACGCCCGACCGGGAACCTTGGCCCGACCTTTCTACCCTCCCCATACAGGGACGACCCTTATGCCAAAAACCACCCTCGTGCCCCCCGTCATGGCGGGGGCACTCGATGAATTGCGCCAGTGGCTCGCGGTCACACGCGACAGCGAGAACCCGCAATTGGAGAACTTGCTGCGCGCTGCGCTGGAGGCGTGTGAAGCGTTCACCGGGATCGTCCCCATCAGCGTCGAGGCGGAGGCGATCCTGCCCGTCATCACAGACTGGCAGGGCGTGCCCACGCAGCCGGTTCAGGCCGTGCTTGGGATCGAGGGCATTCCAGCCGAGGGACCGCGCTTCCCGCTCGCCTCCGATGCGTGGGCCGTGGAGCTGGGCGCGGACGGGACGGCTTGTATCCGCGTGATCCGGCCTGGCGCAGCGGGCCGTGTCGCAGTGCGATTTGTCGCCGGCCTCTCGCCCGACTGGGCCAGCCTGCCCGATGGCCTGCGCCACGGCATTTTGCGCCTTGCCGCGCATTACTACCGGGCGCGCGAGGATGACCCGCGCCCCTCACCGCCCGCCGCCGTTGCTGCCCTGTGGCGGCCGTGGCGCATCATGCGCCTGACTTGAACAGCGCCGTGATCGACACCCGTATCCGCCCGCCCGCCGCAGCGCTCACCCGCCGCCTTGCCGCCCGTGCCGCGAGGCTGGCGGTGGAGGCTGTCAACGCCCGCCGAACCGCAGCGCTGCCGCGCGATCCGCGCGGCCTGTGGCCCGACATGTTCGAGGAATAGCCCTATGGAAACCCAATTGCGTGCCGCCCTGATCGGCTGGCTGCGCGGCGATCCCGCGATTACCGCAGCGGTCAATCTGGTGGACGAGGCGGAGACCAGCCGGGCCGCGATGCCGTGGCTCGCGCTTGTCGCCAGTGCGTCTGTCGACTGGAGTAGCAAGACCCACACGGGCCGCGAAATCCGCGTCGCGCTGGAGCTGCGCCATCGCAGCGATGTGCCGGGCGATGCGGCTGATCTGCTGCGGCAGATCGAAGCGCGGGTCGAGGCACTCCCCGACCAGCAAAGCGCCTACTCCATCGCCGGCATCCAGTTCCTGCGCGCTCGAACCGAACGCCGCGCAAAGAACGAGCGGGCGAGTCTGGTGGAATATCGTTTCCGCTGCCTCGCTGCCTGACGCCCTTCTCACGCTTCGGTGCCCGCCATTGTTTCGCGCAGAGGGCGCAGAGGGACGCAAAGATGTCTCGCTGGCGGCAAAGCCGCGCTTCGTTTTTGCGCATCGCATTGCGTCTCACCGCTGCAGTTCCAAAGCGGCTTCGCCGCTGGCGCAAAATCTCTGCGATTCTCCGCGCTCTCTGCGCGAACCCGGCAACATCATCCTACAAAACCCACGCCCGAAAGGACCTCCCCCAATGCCTGCACAAAAAGGCTCCGCCTTCCTCCTCAAGATTTCCGATGGAGCACAACCACCGGCTTATGAAACCGTCGCTGGTCTGCGCACCACGCAAATGTCGATCAATGGCGACACCGTCGTCGTCACGCACAAGGACTCGGGCGGCTGGCGCGATTTGCTTTCCGGCGCGGGCACCCGCTCGGTCAGTGTCTCTGCCAGCGGCATCTTTCTCGGCTCCGCAGCCGAAGCTCAGATCCAGTCCGAAGCGCTGTCCGGCACGGTCGCCGATTACGAGCTAAGCTTCGAAGACGGCGCACGGATGCAGGGGCGCTTCCTGATCCAGCGGCTCGATTATTCCGGCGATTTCAATGGCGAGCGCAATTACACGCTCCAGCTGGAAAGCTCCGGTCCGGTGCTGCCCGCATGAGCGCGAACAGCTTACGCGGTGAGGCCGAGTTGGTGATAGCCGGCACTCCGCATTTGCTGCGCCCGACCTTCACCGCGCTGATTGCGGCAGAGGAAGAGCTGGGCCCGCTCTTCGCGCTGGTCGAGCGGGCGGGAGAGGGGCAATTGCGGCTCTCCGAGATGACCGCGCTGTTCTGGCACTGCCTTGCACAGCGGCAGGACCTGACGCGCGACGCACTCGGCACCGCCGTGATGGAAGCGGGGCTCGCCGCTTGCGCGAAGCCCTTGCGCGCCCTGCTCGGCGCGATCCTTCAGGGCCAGGGCTAGCCACCCGCAATGCAAGAGCGATTGGCGGAGAGCGTGCCGCGTCTGGCGGGGCTCGCTGCGCAAGGCCTTGGCTGGAAACCGCAAGACTTCTGGTCGGCCACTCCGGCCGAATTGGCGCTGTGCCTGAGCCCCCCTGAGGGCACAGCGCCACACAACACCGTTTCACGGGCCGACATCGACCGCATGACCGCAACCGACACACACAAAAGGCACCGCCATGGATGATCCGATCGACGAAATGCTGGTCGAGGTTCGCGCCAGCACGCAAGGCTTTCAGGCCGATATCGCCCAGATGCGCTCGAGCTTCGACGGCACTCTGGTGCAAGGGTTCGAGAAGGCTGGCGGCGTTCTGGAGCGCGGGCTGCTTACCGCCTTGCGCAAGGGAAGCCTTGGCTTTGACGACCTGAAGCGAACGGCCAGCGCTGCGTTGGACCAGATAGCTTCGCAGGCCCTCAATCTCGGTCTAGATTCGCTGTTCGGTGAATCGAACAGCGGGCTGGGCGGCTTGCTCAGCGGAACGCTGGGCGCATTATTCGGCCTGCCCGGACGCGCCACCGGCGGGCCGGTCTCCCCCGGACGCGGTTATATCGTCGGCGAGCGCGGACCCGAATTGTTCGTGCCGACCAGCGCGGGCCGGGTAGAAACCGGCTCCGGCACCTCTGGCGCTTCCAGCGGACGCAGCGTCAATGTCGCGATCCGTCTGAATGCCGAACGCGGGACCTCGGCCCCCACGGCAATGCAGCGCTCGAGCCGCCAGGTCGCCAGTGCGGTGTCGAGAGCATTGCGGGAGGTTTGAGATGGCATTTTGGCTGGCGAGCAAACGGCAAGGACAGGAAAGCGACTACATCCAGCGCTTCGATCCGCGGTTCTGGACGGTCAATTTTCCCCGTCCGATGATGGCCAGCGTCGTCACCACCGGCGCGGATTCGCTACGGGTCGATCTGGAGTTTCACAACGAGGGCGAGCTCGCCGGGCTGATCTGGGAGAGCGAAGACACGCTCGATCACCCGCTGCTCGGCTACGACACCAACCGCGATTATGCGCACACCGTGCTGCATTTCCGCTGGCGGTCGGGCGGTGTCATCGCGCTCGATGCGGTCAATGGCCCGACGCTGACCATCGAGGGCCGCGACGCTGCGGGCACTCCGCGCAGCTGGTATGTCCGGCTGTGGAACTACGCCTCGGGCACGCCGGAGGATGCGCAGATCAGCCTGCCCTTCTCCTCGCTCCAATCGGGCTTCGTCCTGCCGGGCGAGGCGGTGCACCCCGCCGATATCGACCGGATGTTCATCTCCTGCGTCCCGCCCGCTTTTGGGCAAGGGAGCGACCAGCCTTTGCCCGCACGGGCCGATGGCTGGGTGGAGCTGAGCGCGATACGCTGCGAAGGCGAGCATGCCGTGCTGCCCATCGGCGATGTGATGCTGCCCGAACACGGGGAACGCATCGCCACAGCCTATGACGACAGTTTCAACCAGACGCCCGAACGGCTGCTGCGCTCCATCATCGGCCTCGGCTACCGGGAGCGGCTGGTCCATTATGTCGGGATGAGCCATTTCTTCCGGCTGGAACGTGATGGCGACGATTTGCTGGTCGACCGGACGGGCACTCTGTGCACCCCCGCCAACCGCTGGCACGAGGCGTTCTTCGCAGCGTGCAAACAGGCGCGCATCAACCCGATCGCCTCCCTCTCTTACGAGCTGTTTGCCGGGCATTGTCCGCTCGACTGGCAACAGCAGGACCGTCAGGGCAATTACGCCCGCACCGGCTGGGTCCCGCCTTCCGCGCTGCTTTCTCCGGCAAGCGCGCCCGCGATGGCGTATCTGCAATCCGTCGCCGCGCGGTTCGTCGCTTTGCAAGAGACCGCAGCTTTGCCGGTGCTGTTCCAGATCGGCGAGCCATGGTGGTGGATCATCCCCGCCACCGCCTCCATCTGCCTATACGACACGGCCATGCGCGCCATCATTCTGGCGGAATTCGGATCGCTCCCGCTGGTCGACGACATGACGGCGAGTTTCAATTTCCGCCAGAAACAGGTGCTCGATTTGGCAGGCACTGTGCTCGCGAATTCCACCGCCGCACTGGGACAGGCGGTGCGCGATGCGGCCAGCGGTCCGGCAGAGATCCTGCTGCTGGCCTTCACGCCGACCATTCTGGACCCTGCCATGCCCGAAGCACGGCGCGCCAATCTGCCGGTGGAGTGGGCCTTTCCCGCTTTCGACCGGCTCCAGCTCGAAGATTACGACTGGTTGACCGGCGGAGCCGACGGCCTGCGCAGGGCCGCTTACACATTTGTCGATCAGCGGCTCGGCTATCCGCTGGACCGGCAGGATTATCTCTCCGGCTTTGTGCTGCTTGCAGAAGATGCAGCGCGCTTCTGGCCGATCATCGACGCGGGTCTGGACGAAGCGCGGGAACGCGGCGTGGCCCAGCGCTATGTCTGGGCGCTGCCGCAGGTCGCGCGCGACGGATACACCCGATTGCCCTTTCAGGAGGATGACACCATGCAGGCCTATGACGACGTTCTCTACCCGCTGGCTCTGGGCCGAGATGCCGGGGTCAGCCCGGAATTCTCGACCACGGTTGCAGTGACCGCATCAGGCCATGAACGGCGCAGCTCGCTGTGGTCTGACGCGCGGCTCAGCTTCGATGTCGGGCCGGGCATCCGCAGCGAGAAGGAGCTGGGCACGCTGATCTCGTTCTTCCGCGCCCGGCGCGGGGCGGCGCGCGCTTTCCGTCTGTCCGATCCGTTCGATTTCAGCTCCAACGCCATGACCGGTACGCCCGGTCCGCTCGACCAGACCATCGCGACCGGCGACGGGCTGGCGGCGCGCTTCCCGCTGATCAAATCCTATGGTGCCAATTCCCCGAGCGGGTTCGACGAAGCGCAAATTCGCCGGATCACGCGCCCGCGTGCCGAGACGGTCCGTGTGGCCGTGGACGGGGCGGAAGTGACTGGCTGGAGCCTGCAAGCAGGCGGAGTGCTGCTGTTCGAGGAAGCACCGCCCCAAGGCGCGGCCATCACGGCAGGCTTCCTGTTCGATGTGCCGGTGCGCTTTGCCGAGGACAGGCTGGATGTGACGAGTGCCAATTATGCCGCCGGCGAGGCCCCGTCCGTCCCGCTGATCGAAGTGCGCGAGGCAGTATGAGCGGGCGGGTCTTCTTCGCGTCCGAACTGGAAGGTGTTGCGACTTTCTGGCGGATTTTACGCACCGACGGGGTCGCTCTGGGCTTTGTCAGCCATGACCGCGACATCACGTTTGATGGCATCCTTCACCGCGCCGCGCCCGGCATTCTGCCCGCCTCGCTGCGCAAAACCGAACGGATCGATGGCGACAGCGCAGAGATGCAGGGGCCGCTCGGCCATTGGAGCATTTCGGAAGAGGATTTGCAGCAGGGCCGGTACGACAATGCGCGGGTCGAAGTTGGCGCAGTCGACTGGGAAACAACCGAAAGCGCGACCCTGTTTCATGGCACGCTGGGCTCGGTCTCGCAGGAAGACGGGGCGTTCATCGCCGAGTTGCAATCCGCGAAAGCCGTGCTCGATACGGGCGAACCCGTGCGTACAAGCCCCTCCTGCCGCGCACAATTTTGCGGGCCGGGCTGCACTTTGTCTGCGGCACGGTTAACCCACCATGCCGAGATTACCGAGGCCGATGGCACAGCCGGATCGGTGCGCGTCTCCGTAACCGACGCGGCCTTGTTTGTGTCGGGCGAACTGCGTTGGCTGAGCGGCGCGCATATCGGCAAGAGGTGCGAAGTGCTCGGCATCGATAATGGATGGCTGAAGCTGGACGATCCTCCGCCTGGTCTGGTCGAAATGGTCGGAGCACCGGTCACCTTGCGAGAAGGCTGCGACCATACGCTCGCCACCTGCTCCACCCGCTTCGGCAATGCCGCCAATTTTCAGGGCGAGCCGTTCCTGCCCGGCAATGATCTGCTGGCCCGCTACGGCTCGCCAAGTTGAGCGCGCAATGAGCGAAAAGGGCGAAGCACTCGCCGCCGCCGCCGCACGACTGATAGGCACGCCCTTCCGCCTCCACGGTCGCGATCCGGCCACAGGGCTCGATTGTGTCGGCCTGATCGAGGCCGCCATGCGGGGCGCGGGCTATGCGCTCGACACGCCGCTTTCTTACCGGCTCCGTAATGCCTCCATTGCACCGCTCCTAAACGCACTGGGCGAGGTCCCGGCGCAGCGCACTGACGAGCCGGAGTTTCCCGATCGCACCGGCGACATCGTCCTGTGCGCGCTAGGTTCGGGCCAGCACCACCTGCTGATTATCGAGCATTCCAGCATGCGGCGATCCTCGCAAGTCTCCTTCATTCACGCCCATGCGGGCCTTCGCCGCGTGGTTCGCACGCCCGGCACACCGCCATGGCCTGCCCTCGCGCGGTGGCGCTTCGACTGAACCAGCCAAAGGACACCCCGGTATATGGCAACGCTTCTTCTTACCGCCGTCGGCACTGCGCTGGGCGGGCCGCTTGGCGGCGCACTCGGCGCGCTGGCCGGTCGCCAGATCGACAGCGCCATTATCGGCACCGGCACCCGCGAAGGGCCGCGCCTCAAGGAGCTGGATGTCACCACCTCCAGCTATGGCAATCCGGTGGCCCGCCATTACGGCACCTCGCGCAGCGGCGGGACGATCATCTGGGCCACCGAACTTGTGGAAAGCAGCGAGAGCAGCGGCGCCGGAAAGGGCCAGCCGGGCACCACGACCTACAGCTATTCCAGTTCCTTCGCCGTGGCGCTTTCCAGCAGCCCGATCGAGAGCGTCGGGCGCATCTGGGCCGATGGCAATCTGCTGCGCGGGGCCGCCGGTGATCTGAAGACTGGCGGCACTTTCCGGCTGCATAAGGGCTTTGCCGATCAGAACACCGACCCGCTGATCGCCTCTGCCGAAGGCCCGTCCGCCCCGGCCTTTCGCGGACTTGCCTATGCGGTGTTCGAGGATTTGCAGCTGGGCGATTTCGGCAATCGCATCCCCGCCCTGACCTTTGAAATCGTTGCCGGTTCCGGCGATGTCCGGCTGACGCAGCTGACCAGCCCTACGCCTGCCTCGCTTCCTGAACCGGTCGAAGCCGATGGCGTTTTCGCGGGCCTTGCCGGGTATGCGGCAGAAACAGGGTCGTTGGCGCAGCATTTTGAAACGGTCGGTCAATTGTATCCACTAGCCTTTGATGCCTCGGGCGACAGGCTGTCGATTGCGCAGGTTTCCCGTCTCGGTGCGGACACCGCCCTGCCCCTTCCGCAGGACCGCGTTGCTGCATGGGATGGCCAGGATTACGGACAGGCCGGAGGTCTGGCTACGCAGCGTGCCGACGGCGCACGGGCCACAATTGCCGGGGTAAGGCACTACGATCCGGCGCGCGACTACCAACCGGGCGTCCAGCGGCTCGATGGGCGCGCGGCCAGTGGGCGCGCCTCCATTGTGGAGTTTCCCGCCACGATTGCGGCCCCGGCGGCCAAGGTGCTGACCGCGCAGGCTGCACGGCGCGGCGCGGCTACCGCAGAGACGATTGCCTGGCGGATGGCCGAGCTCGACCCTGCGATCCGCCCCGGCCAATTGGTCACATTGCCCGGCCGCGCAGGCCATTACCGCGTGCTCGCATGGGAATGGCGGGAGCGCGCGGTCGAGCTTGAACTGGTCCGGCATTCTTTCCCCGACGGAGCCATCGCGGCCACCGATCCGGGCCGCATTTCTTTGCCGGGCGATGTGCAGGCCGGACCGACGACCCTGTCCGCCTTTGGCTTGCCGTGGGATGGCAATGGCAGCGCGGGGACTGCACAGATGTTTGCCGCCGTCACCACCGGCTCGTCTTCTGCCAGAGCCTCGCTGTTCACCGTTCAAGACAACGGATTGGAGCCCGCAGGCTCCGCCCGGGGCGATGCGCTGCAAGGCACATTGGCCGCGCCGCTCGGCCCGTCGCGAGCCCTGCGATTCGAACCCAATGCCTCGCTGGAAGTGGCTTTTACTGGGCCGGACACCCGGCTGGCCCCCGCCACCATGCAGGACTTGGCGGGCGGCGCGAATCGTCTGCTGGTTGGCGCCGAGATCGTGCAGTTTGCTGTGCCCGTACCGCTCGGCGGCGGGCAGTGGCGGCTGGAAGGACTGCTACGCGGTCGCGGCGGAACGGAGGCGGCGGCGATGGCAGGCCACAGCGGTGGCGCGCTGGCCGTGCTGCTGGATGAACGCCTGGTGTCGCTCGATCCCGCGCTAGCCAGCAACGCCGATCCCGCCATCGCTGCCAGCGGGCTGGGCGATGCAGAGCCAGTGGTCGCTGACATTGCCCGGCCCGGCTCTTCGCTGCACCCGCTGACGCCTGTTCACGGGCAGGCCTATCGGGCTGGCGATGGTGGCCTCACCCTGTGCTGGACCCGCCGCGCGCGCGGCGCATGGGTCTGGCGTGACGCTGTCGATGTTCCTTTGGTCGAGGAAACCGAAAGCTATCTGGTCGGGATTGGCCCCGTGGATGCGCCCGTGGTCAGCTGGGAGGTCAGCGAACGACGGCTCGATCTCTCTGCCGCCGAGGTGAGCGAGCTTTCTGCAGCCCATGCGGGAAAAACCCTGTGGGTTCAGCAGCAAGGCACCTTCGCCCGCTCCACTCCGCTAACCCTCACCACACTTTAGCCTCCTCCATATGCCGAGCTTCCCCCATCAAAGGATAACCCGATGACCCAGCCCATAACCTACACCTCGCGCACCGCCCGATTCGATTTGCCTCTGCTGTTCGCCGGACAGGCGCAGAAGGAGTTCACCGTCAACGACGCGCTGACCCGGATTTCCGCGGTGCTGCATATGACAGTGGGGGGCGAATCGGACACGCCGCCTTCCACCGCGGAGGAAGGCGAATGCTGGCTTGTGGCTCCATCGGCAACCGGCAGCTGGGAAGGCCATGATGGGTCGGTCGCGTGCCGGATTGATGATGCTTGGGCGTTTGTGGAGCCGGTCATCGGCCAGCGCTGCTATGACACATCGGCCGAAGCAACATTGTTCTACGACGGTGCGTGGCAGCGCCCACAAGGCCCGGCTGCAATCGATGGTGGCGCAACGCAGGACACCGAAGCACGGGCGGCCATCGCCGATCTCGTGGCCGCATTGGAGCAATCGGGAATCATCTGAATCGACTTGTTTTCGCAGAAATCGAAAATCGCTGGAACTTCGCTGGTGATGCGCCGTTAGCACCCCACAGGACGGAGAATTCAGGCATTTTGTGGCGCAAGACAGCCAATCGCGGCATTCTTGCAACACTATCACATGGATGTTTGCTTGCTTCGCCTTTGTTCAAAAGTTAGATGAGGGGCCTCTTGGTGGCTCCATTTCGCTTTAAAAGGGGAATTTGTAATGCGGAAACTCGTCATTGGAATGGCGATGGCATCGACGGCACTCACTGTGCCGGCCCATGCCCGCGAAGATGCGTGGTACGTCGAATTCGACGGCGGCGTGACTGTTATGCAGGACATCGATCTGGACATTAATGGCCAGGCCGACGATCTGACACTCGGTCACGACGAAGGTTTCGATTTCGGCGGTATCGTCGGTTACGACTTCGGCGGCGTTCGCCTCGAAGCCGAAGCCAGCTATCGTGAAGCTGACATCGAAGGTGTCACTGTCGGCAACCGTGGTTTTCCCGGTGGCGGCACGAATGGTACCGGTTTCGTTTCGAACGGTATCTATCCTGCCAACGGCAGCACGAGCTCGCTGAGCTTCATGATCAACGCTCTCGCAGACTTCGGTCCCGATGACGGCCTTCAGGCATTCATCGGTGGTGGTCTGGGCGTAGCTCGCACCGACATCGGCGCGACGATCAACACGAACGTTCCTGACGGCTTCGACGATTCGGACACCGGCTTCGCTTACCAGCTGCTCGCTGGTGTGCGCGCTCCGCTGACCGACACGATCGACGTTGGCCTGAAGTATCGCATGTTCACCGCACAGGGCGTGTCCGTACTGGACCGTGCTGGCCGGACGAACAGCGCGCAGTCGCGTTCGCACTCCCTTCTGGGTACGCTGGCGTTCAACTTCGGTGCGGCTCCGCCGCCTCCGCCTCCGCCTCCGCCGCCCCCACCGCCGCCTCCGCCGCCCCCGCCGCCTCCGCCACCGCCTCCGCCGGTCGCTGAGTGCAACACGGGTCCGTACATCGTGTTCTTCAACTGGGATCAGTCGGATATCACGCCGGAAGCAGCAACGATCCTGAACAACGCGGTTTCGGCATACGCCAATTGCGGCACGGCTTCGGTCATGCTGGCAGGCCACACCGACCGTTCGGGCAGCGTGCAGTACAACATCGGCCTGGCCGAGCGTCGTAACTCCTCGGTTACCGATTACCTGACGGGTCGCGGTATTCCGGGCATGCGGATCAGCAGCGAAGCCTTCGGCGAATCGCAGCCCCGCGTTCCGACCGCAGACGGTGTTCGCGAACTGCAGAACCGCCGCGTGGAAATCACTTACGGTCCGGGTTCGGGCATGTAAGTTTCGCAGCAGCGAAGAAAATGAAGAGGGGCCGGAGCAATCCGGCCCCTTTTTCGTTGTGTGGGCATAGTCTCCAGCGAAGGAATGCCCGCATGACCATCCATACGACCAAACCTAACAGCCTGCGCGCACCCGCATCCGCCACCGCATCCGCTATTGCCAAGGCTTCGGTTGCAGCCACGATGGCCCTTGCGCTCACCGCTTGTCAGTCGATTGACCAGATCCCGACAGAGCGCGTCGCCTCGGCCCGGCTGACATTGGCCAATGGCGTTCCTGCGGGAACCGCGCAGCTCCTCGCCAATGGCAATACGCTCACCCTCGCAATCGCCGCCACCGGCATCACACCCGGTGAGCATGGCTTTCACCTGCACACGGTGGGCGAGTGCAAGCGTCCGGACTTCACCTCCGCCGGAGGTCATTTAAACCCGACCAATGAAGGGCACGGGCTCGACGATGACGATGGCAGCCATTTGGGCGACCTGCCCAATCTCTCGGTACCCTCGTCAGGCACGGTGACCACGACGGTCGATTTGCGCGGCAGCCGCGCCGAAATCGAAGGCTACATCTTCGATACCGACGGAACAGCCGTGATAATCCACGCCGACCCCGATGACGGGACCAGCGAGCCTTCAGGCAATGCGGGCCCCCGCATCGCCTGCGGCGTCCTCACAAAAAGCTAGTCTAACCTAGACATCCTCGCCTGCGGCACGGGCGCGCTCGATCAGAGTGCGCTCCGCCTCCGGCACCGTGCGATACGCCACCAACAGGAGCACCAATCCGATCGGCACCGCGATCAGCAGGCTGAGCCCCCCGGTCGAGAGGCTCTCGCTGAGCGTCGAAACCTGTCCGGCCATATACGGGCCAAGCGCCAGGCCCACCAAGGTTGTCGAAAGGAAGAATGTCGCCGTCGCCGTGCCGCGCATCCGTGGCAGGACGAGATCCTGCGAAGTAGCCGCAGCCCCGCCCAATGCCGAGCTGCCAAAGACGGACTGGAAGAAGGCGGCGACATAAAAGACCAACGTCGATTCGGTCGTGAACATCAGGAACAGGAACGGCGCCGCCCCCACGAGACCGAAAGCGACCACCAGAAGTCGGCCGGCCGGGTTTCTCTTGCGCAGGTAATCGGCAGCGGCACCGCCGAGGATCACGCCAAGAAAACCGCCCACGGCACCCGGGCCGCCGATCCAGAAACCAGCCATTGCAGGCGCTTCGCCGAGAATCCGGATAGCGTAAGGCGCCGCCCAGAACGAGGCGGCGTACGACATGAAGGCGACCATCCCGTAGCCGAGGATTGTCGTCAGAAACGCCGGTGTTCCCCAAATGAGCTTGAAAGCCGCCTCGTCGCGGCGCTTCAAAGTCGAAGCCCACGAGAAGATCGCATAATAGCCGATGCCAACGGCGATCCATTGCTGGTAGCTGCCCGTCGCGACAGCCAATGCGTAGGCGGCCCCACCGATGACAAGCATGCCCGCCAGATTGGTGACAATGCCTTTCGGCCCCGCTTGCGCCGCTCCAATCAACGTGAAGGGCGGGATGACAGCGACCAGTTCGCGCGCAAAGCCGCGGAACGGATCCTTCGCAGGCGGCGTGATGATGCCGTCGCTCTGGCCGCGCAATGGCTCGCGCAGGGTAAAGACGAGGCAAGCCAGCAGAATACCGGGCAAACCGACTGCGATGAACGCCGCTTGCCACCCCGCCAGTCCCAGCGGGGCGTCGACTGGATAGGCCTCGTTCCAGTTCTCGACGATGGCCCCGCCGATCAGCAGCGAGATACCGCCGCCAATATAGAGGCCGGAGGAATAGACCGCGAGCGCGGTTGCGCGCATCTTCTTCGGAAACCAGTCGGAGATCAGCGAATAAGCGCTGGGGCTGGCGGTCGCCTCGCCCACGCCCACGCCGATCCGAGCAACGCTGAGCGCGGTGAAGCTCTTGGCAAATCCCGACAGGGCAGTGAAGGCCGACCAGATGAACAGACCCGCCGTCATCAGCCGGACGCGGTGCCAATTGTCTGCCAGCTTACCCAAAGGGATACCGAACAGAGCGTAAAACACGCCGAAGGCGGTTCCATAGAGAAACCCGATCTGGTCGTCGCGCAGACCCAGATCGGCTTTGATATCCTCCGCCAGGATCGAAATGATGTTCCGGTCGACGAAGTTGAGAACGTAGACGATCACCAGAACGCCAAGGGCATACCAGCTATAGGCCGGGACCTTGGCATCGGCTTCCGGTGCCGTGACGTCAGGCTGCTCGGCCTGGTTGGTTTCCGCCGTCAAATCACGTCTCCCGATGGATGGCCCCGATTGCCGGATGCACTGTTTACCCGTTCTTGCCGTAAACCGTGCCGTCTACAAGTCCGGCTTCATCAAAACCCTTCTTGCGTAGGCGGCAGCTGTCGCATTCTCCGCAGGCCATGCCGTCTGGTGTCGGGTCGTAGCACGACCAGCTCCACGCAGGGTCGAGACCCAAACGGTGCGCCTCGCGGGCGATATCCGCTTTGGTCATATGCTGCAGCGGGGCATGGATTGTGAAGGGCGCTCCCTCCACGCCGCTCTTGGTACCCAGCCGCGCCGTCTCGGCAAAACTGGCGATGAATTCGGGGCGGCAATCGGGATAACCGGAGTAATCGAGCGCATTCACTCCGATAAAAATGTCGTTAGCCCCGCTCGCTTCGGCAAAGGCGGTGGTCAGGGCGAGGAAAACCAGATTGCGCGCCGGGACATAGGTGACGGGAATGTCATCGCCCACGCCGCCCTTGGGCACATCGATATCGTCGGTCAGCGCCGATCCGCCAAAGCTGCGCAGATCGAGCGCAATTTCGCTGTGCTTCGCGAGGCCAAGCTGCTTGGCAATCGCCCGCGCGGATTGCAATTCGCGCACATGGCGCTGGCCGTAATCGATCGTAAGCGCGAAAACATCAAAGCCCTGATCGCGGGCCAGCGCGGCGCTCACCATGGAATCCAGTCCGCCCGAGAGGAGGACCACAGCGGCAGGAGAAGTCGTCGTGTTCATGCGGCCTCGGCTAGCCCAAGCGAGGTGTGCCCCCAAGCGCTAATTCGCCGCGCACGGGCTCAGGCCTCCAGCGTGAACAGTTTTGAACAAAACGCGCAATCGACGACGATCTTTCCGTTCTCGTCGCGCATTTCGTCGCGCTCCGCTGCGGGGAAACCGGAAATCACACTCTCATAATGCTCTACCGAGCAGCGACATCCACGCGAAATCGGCTCGCCCGGCGTGACCCGAACTTCTTCTTCCTCGTGGAACAAACGCCAGACCAGCGCCTCCATCGAAAGGTCGGGATCGAGCAATTCGGCATCTTTGACCGAGCCGCCCAATATGGCGACATGCTCCCAATGGGGATGATCGAGGCGCACATGCAGCCGCTCGCGGCCCTGCTCTCCCTGCGGCAGATGCTGGATCAGCAAGCCGCCTGCCCGCACCCCGTCCACGCCCGCATTGACCGCCACGCGAATCAAAGTCGGCACTTGCTGAGACTGGACGAAATAGGCCTCGCATGCGGCGGCCAGTGACGCGCCTTCGAGCGGAACGATGCCCTGATAGCGGCCCCGTTCGTCATTCATGTCGAAGGTAATCGCCAGATGCCCGCTTCCGAAGAGAGCCTCCAGTTCGGGGGTCGGCCCAAGGGAAGCCACGCGCTCCGCATCGAAATCAGCATAGCCACGCAATTCGCCGCCGCGATAATCGCAGACTAGCAGACGCACCGCGCCGTTTTGCGCCTGCGCCTGCAAGGTCAGCTGGCCCTCGCCCTTATCGATCGTGCCGCCGATCAGCGCGGCCACCACCAGCGCTTCTCCCAGCAAATGGGTGATGGCAGGGGGGTAAGCGTGTGCGGACAAGATCACATCGACGACATCATCCAGCCGCACGCCGCGTCCACGCGCATCGCGTGCAGGAATGGAGAAGCCGAGCAAGCTGTCGGAATAGGTTTCGGTGGTGGTCAGCATGGCGGCGATATGGGGACGATCCGGCCCGCTACCACCCCCAAGCTGCTGTTGCCCGTCCCCGCTACAGCTGGCCGAATGCCCAGCGCAGGATCGATTTCTGCGCATGAATGCGATTTTCTGCTTCGTCGAAGACCACCGATTGCGGCCCCTCGATCACATCCTGCGTCACTTCGTCGCCCACATGGGCGGGCAGGCAGTGCAGGAATAGCGCATCGGGCTTCGCCTGCGCCATCAGCGCCTCATCAACGCGGAACGGCTGCATCGCATCCAGCTTGGCCGAGGCATGCTCTTGGCCCATCGAAACCCACGTATCGGTGACAATCACATCGGCGTCTTTGGCAGCCGCGACCGCATCGCCGGTCACATCCACGCGCGCGCCCCCGGCCTCGGCCATACGGACAAATTCCGCCTCCGGCTCGTAACCGGACGGGCAACCGACCCGCACGTTGAATTTCATCAGGCCCGCCGCTTCGAGAATGGAATGCAGCACATTGTTGCCGTCGCCCAGCCAGGCGACTTCCAGCCCCGGCAGGGCTTTGCCGTGTTCGATCACTGTCAGCAGGTCAGCGACGATCTGGCAGGGGTGGCTCCGATCGGTCAGCCCGTTGATAACCGGCACACTGGCATTGGCCGCCAGCACCTCGATCTTCGCGTGATCGTCGGTGCGAATCATGATTGCATCGACCATCCGGCTTAGCACCCGCGCAGTATCCGCAATGCTTTCCCCCCGGCCGAGCTGCATGCTGCCCGACTCCATTACGATCGCGCTGCCGCCCAGCTGGCGCATCGCTATGTCGAAGCTGACGCGTGTGCGGGTCGAGCTTTTCTCGAAAATCATCGCCAGCACGCGGCCCGCCAGCGGAGCATCGGCATCGGCCGCGCCCTTGGGTAGATCGCGCCGCGCAGCCTTGCGGTCCTGCGCGTCATTGATCATCGCGGCAATCGCATCGGCGCCTGCATCGGACAGATCGAGAAAGTGCCGGGGCGAGCGTGTCTCAGACATCACGCAGCTTCCGGAATCGCATAGCTCGCCGCGCCTGCGGACAGCTTGTCAAAGAACTCCTCGATCTCTGCATCGCCGATTACCAGCGGCGGGAGCACCCGCAACGTCTGGTCGCCAGCAGCCACCATCAGCAATTGATGGTTATCGCGCAGGTGCACGAAGAACGGCCGGCTTTCGACCTTCATCTTGATACCCAGCATCAGGCCCTTACCGCGCACCAGCTCGAACAGGTCGGGATAATTGCCGATGAACTGCTCCAGCCGGGTGCGGATACGCTCGCCCTTCTCGGTCACTTCGGCAAGGAACTCCTCGTTCGCCACCGTGTCGAGCACGGCCTTGCCCGCCGCCATCGCCAGCGGGTTGCCGCCGTAGGTCGAGCCGTGGGTGCCAAAGCCCATGCCGCGCGCCGCCTTCTCGGTCGCGATGCAGGCACCCAGCGGGAACCCGCCACCGATCCCCTTTGCAGTGGCCAGAATATCGGGCTCGATCCCGTAATGTTCGTGAGCATAGAGCTTGCCCGTGCGTGCCACGCCGCATTGCACCTCGTCCAGCACCAGCATCAGATCATGTTCGTCGGCCAATGCGCGCAGGCCCGTCATGAATTCCTGCGATGCCGGGCGAATGCCGCCCTCACCCTGGATCGGCTCGACCAGAAAGCCCGCTGTCCGCTCGTTGATCAGTTCCTTCACCGCATCGAGATCATCGAACTCGGAATACATGAAGCCGCGCAGCAAGGGCCGGAAGCCCTTGTGCATCTTGGTCTGGTTGCTGGCGCTGATCGTGGCCATTGTCCGGCCGTGAAAAGCGTTCGCAAAGGTGATGAGTTCGGTGCGGTTCTCGTCGCCGCCTTCGTGCTGGTGATAGGCGCGCGCGGTCTTGATCGCGGTTTCGACCGCCTCGGCACCCGAATTGCAGAAGAATGCCGTGTCACCGAATGTGTTGTCGACCAGCTGCTGCGCCAGAGCCTCACCTTGCGGACTGCCATAGAGGTTGGAGACATGCATCAGCGTGGCCGCCTGCTCCTGAATGGCGCTGATCAGCCCTTCGTGGCTGTGGCCGAGCAGGTTCACCGCGATCCCGCTCGCAAAGTCGAGATAGCGGGTCCCGTCCTCGTCGATCAGGTGGCAATGCTCGCCACGCACGGGGCGAACGCCGCAGCGCGGATAGACAGGCATGAGCGGAGTGATGGACATCGTCGAAATCCTCGGGACAAATAGGTGGTACGCGAAACACAAATGGCGACCCCTCAGGAGCCGCCATTTGGATTGGGTTTAGGCCGCGCCGCGCAAACGGTCAAACAGCCTTCGAAGGTGGTCAGGTATCAGCCTTGTGCAGGCACCAGATTCACCGCCGAATGCTTGCCTCGTCGGTCCACTTCGAGATCGAATTCGTAGCGTTCGCCTTCGTTGATCTGCGACAGGCCGGAGCGCTCGACAGCGCTGATGTGCACGAAAGCATCGGGCTGGCCGTCATCGCGGACCAGAAAGCCAAAGCCCTTCATGGAGTTGAAGAACTTGACCGTGCCGGTGGCTTTCTCGCCGGTCAGCTCGCGCCGGGGTGCACCGCCGCGATCCGCACCGCCTCCGCCGCCCTGCACTTCGACGACATCACCGACAATCTGCAGATCCTGTGCCGAAACCTTGCCGCCGCGATCGACGAGATTGTATTCAAGGCCCTGACCTTCGCCGAGGCCTTCGAGGCCGGCACGTTCGACAGCAGAAATGTGCACGAAGACGTCTTCGCCGCCCTCATCCTGCTGGATGAAGCCGAAGCCCTTTTGCACGTTGAAGAACTTTACCGTTCCCTTGCCGGTTCCGACAACTTGGGCGGGCATACGGTTGAAACCGCCGCCACCGCCGCCGCCGCCGCCGCCGCCGAAGCCGCCGCGATCACCGCCGCTATTGTAGCCGCCGCCACCGCCGCCATAGCCGCCCCGGTTGCCACCGCCGCCGCCATAGCCGCCGCGATCGCCGCCACGGTCATTACCGCCGAAACCGCTGCCTCCGCCGAACGGATCGAAGCTGTCTTCGCCGATATTGTCCCGCTTGTCGCGACCTTTGCGACGTCCTCTGTCGTAACCCATAACTCGTCTAGTACCTTAATCGTCCGTCCGCTCATCAATGAAGGCGCACCCGGGACGGTAACCAGTGCGCCAATTCGCAAAATCCCGCAGCCGGAGGTCCCGGATGGCCGAATCCCGCAGTTATGCACGATCTACGTAGCGCAAAAGCCATGTCTGCGCGAATGAATTAACGTGAGGCTCATCTATCGCGGAGAATTGTGTCGGATTTGCTGCAAGCTGGGCAATGATTTGCGATTGTAGCATGGGCGCTACGTGCTACTTCCAGCGGCATACTTTCGCTCATTATCCCAAGGACTCACCCGATGGCCGATTTCAGAACTCTTTCGGATACGGTTTTCGCCAGCCCGCAAATCGCGCCGGAAGAGCTTGCTCTGGCAAAGAACCAGGGGGTCACGCTAGTGATCAACAACCGTCCCGACGGCGAGGAGGCCGGTCAGCCCGATGGTGCAGTGATAGAGGCTGCGGCGAAAGAAATCGGGCTGGATTACTGCGCTATTCCCGTTACCTCGGCCGGCTTCAGCCAGCCGCAAGTGGAGGCTATGGCGCAGGCGCTGGACGGTGCCGGGGGCAAGGTGCTGGCCTATTGCCGCTCGGGCACACGCTCCACCTTCCTCTGGTCGCTCGCTCAGGCAAGCTGCGGGGGCGATCCCGAATCGGTGACCAGAGCGGCCGCGCAGGCGGGCTATGACATGTCACCCATCCGCCCGGCCATGGATATGTTCGCCGCCAGGAGCAGCGAGTAATCCGCGCGGCAAAACCGTTCGGAAGTCCAACCGATGACCGACCTGTTCTCTCCGGTGGTTCTGCAATTCGGCGGCTCTCTGCTGGCCATCCTTGTGCTTGCGTGGCTGACCGGAAAGCTGGGTCTGGGCGCGCGGCCCACGCTGGATAGCGACGAAGCCGTCCGGCTGGCGGCGGGGCAGGCGGAGGATGGCTACGAACCGGTTGCCATCGCGCGCGACCGGCACGGGATCGCCGCTCTGGCGCAGGACGCAAGGGGCGGGATCATGGTGCTGCGCCCGCATGGCGGGCATATCGCAGCGCGTATTCTGGGGGCCGGTGCGACCGCGCGGATCCTGCAGGATGGGGACGACATCATGCTGGACGTCGATTGCGGGGAGCGGCGCTTTGGCACGGTGGTGCTGGCAATCGAGGATGCGAACACTTGGGCCGACGCGATCAATCGCCTATCGGATGCAGACCATGCCTGACTTTTCTCCCACCGACTATGCTGTGCCGGGCTTCGTGGCGCTGGTCCTGATCGAGATGATCTGGGCCCGCATGCGCCGCCCCGACGCTTACGAGCCACGCGACACTCTGGTCAGCCTGAGTTTCGGCCTTGGCAGCACGGTCGCCGGGTTGCTGTTCGGCGGGTTCGCCGCCGCGGTGTTCATTGCGGCCTATGAGTACCGGCTGTTCGATGTCGGCTGGGCATGGTGGGCCTGGCCGCTGTGCTTCGTGCTCGACGATCTCAAATATTACTGGGTTCACCGCGCGGGCCACCGCATCCGGTGGATGTGGGCAAGCCATGTGAACCACCATTCCAGCCAGCATTACAATCTCTCGACCGCCCTGCGACAGAGCTGGACCGGCGCATTCACCTTTGGCCTGTTGTTTGCACTGCCGCTGGCCCTGCTCGGTTTCCACCCGGCGATGATCGCGATCTGCGGGGGCTTCAACCTGATCTACCAGTTCTGGATCCACACCGAGGCGATCGGCAAGATGCCGCGCTGGTTCGAAGCGGTGATGAACACGCCGAGCCATCACCGCGTGCATCATGCGACCAATCCGCGTTATCTCGACCGGAACTATGCCGGTGTGTTCATTGTGTGGGACCGGATGTTCGGCACGTTTCAGGAGGAGCTGCCCGATCAGGAGCGCATCCGCTACGGCATCGTGAAGCAATTGGGCAGCTTCAACCTGCTCTGGGCCGTGTTCCATGAATGGATCGGAATGCTGGGCGATATCTGGCGCAGCCCGTGGCGGCACAAATTGTCCTATCTGCTGCGCGAGCCTGGCTGGACCCATGACGGCAGCCGCGAGACTTCGGACACGATTCGCCGGCGTTGGATGGAGCGCAATCGGCTGGCAAATAGTCCGCAAGCCGAGACCCCCGACCAAATGCCGATTGAAGCGCAGGCCCGCGCCCACTAACCCCTCCGGTCGAGGAGAGGTTCAATGAGCCAATATGATTACATCGTCATCGGCGGCGGTTCCGCCGGGTCTGCCGTCGCGGGTAGGCTGGCTGTAGACGGCACGCGCTCGGTCTGTCTGGTCGAGGCAGGCGGACGCAACAACAACATGCTGGTCAAGACACCGGGCATGATGCCGTTCCTGCTGAAAAACGCCAATTACCGCTATGACACTGTCCCGCAAAAGGGCCTGAATGGCCGCATCGGCTATCAACCGCGCGGCAAGGGTCTGGGCGGATCGAGCGCGATCAACGCGATGGTCTATATTCGCGGCAACCGGTATGATTACGACAATTGGGCGGCGCTGGGCTGTGATGGCTGGTCGTATGACGACGTGCTGCCATGGTTCAAGAAATCCGAAGCGAACGAGCGTGGCGGCGATGACTATCACGGCGCGGGCGGCCCACTGTTCGTTTCCGACCAGCATTATCCCAATCCGGTCAGCAAGGCCTTTGTCGAGAGCGCGACCAAGCTGCAATTGCCGCAGAACGACGATTTCAACGATGACAGCCAGGCCGGGTTCGGCATGTATCAGGTCACCCAGCGCGGCGGCGAGCGGTGGTCCGCCGCCCGCGCCTATGTCGAGCCGATTCGCGACCAGTCCAATATCGACATCCGCACGGGCACGCAGACTCAAAAGCTGGTGATCGAGGGCGGCAAGGTCACCGGTGTAGTCGTCAAACGGGGACGGCGCACCGAAACGCTTACGGCGCGCAAGGGCGTGATCTTGTCGGCTGGTGCGTTCAACAGCCCGCAGATCCTGATGCTGTCCGGCATCGGCCCGGCCGGGCATCTGAAATCGCACGGGATTGCAGTCGAAGTCGACCGCCCCGCCGTGGGCAGCGATCTGCAGGACCATATCGATTACGTCTCCAGCTGGGAAACCGAAAGCCGCGAGCCCATCGGTGACAGCGTCGAAGGCACGATGCGCATGGCCAAGGCGATTATCGAGCATCGCCGCAAGCGCACCGGCATCATGACCTCTCCCTATGCCGAAAGCGGCGGGTTCTGGAGCGTCATGCCGGATGCCCCCGCGCCCGATGTCCAGTGGCATTTCGTACCCGCCATGCTGGAAGATCACGGGCGCGAGAAGGTGAAGGGGCACGGCTTCTCGCTCCATGCCTGTGTCCTGCGACCAGAGAGCCGCGGCACGGTGCGGCTGAATTCCGCTCACGCGAAGGATGCCCCCCGGATCGACCCCAACTTCCTCGATGATGACCGCGACATTGCGACTTTGCGGGAAGGCGTGCGCCTGTCCCACCGGATCGTCGATGCACCGCCACTGTCCGGCTACGCGCCGAGAGACCGGCACGCAGTCGATCTGAACGACGACGACGCGCTGGACGAGCTGATCCGCAACCGTGCGGACACGGTCTATCACCCGGTGGGCACGTGCCGCATGGGATCGGACGAGAACTCGGTCGTCGATACCAAGCTGAAGGCACGCGGCGTGGACGGCCTGTGGGTCGCCGACGCCTCGATTATGCCACGACTGATAAGCGGCAACACCAACGCCCCCAGCATCATGATCGGCGAAAGATGCGCCGATTTCGTCATGGCGGCGGAGTAGGCTGAGAGGGTTCGCCGGACTTCGGCAAGCGCTTCTTCCGAGAGCGCGCGTGATGTGTGGCGGGTGTTGAGATTTTTTTGTTTTTTGACCCTGCGGGTGGGGTGCATCCGCAGCCCTTGCTACGCCGCAGGGGCGGCGGCGCGCGGTCGCGCGCTGTCGTCGCCTCACGGCGCCGATATCATCGCCAATCTGTATAATTTTCCAATGATCTCGGTCGCGACCAGCGACCGACAAAGGCCGACCGGCCGCCCGCAGCGACGCGCCTGAAAGGCGTGTGAGCGAGGATAGCCTAAGGGAGCGAATGCGACCGCCGGCGCCTGAGGCTACAAAAAAAGAGCCGAGGCTCTTACGCCCCGGCTCATAAGTTATCTGTTCGCAGGAGGAACAAAGATCGGTGGGCCGGGCGGGGGAGAGGGTCCGCCCGGCCCACCAATGAGGTGCGCTCAGGTGCCCCGAGCGAATTCGGGATAGGCTTCGACGCCGATTTCTGCGTGGTCGAGGCCGGTCTGCTCTTCTTCTTCCGTCGGCCGCACGCCGATGGTGTATTTGAGAGCAAGCCAGATGACGGCGGACGCTGCGCTGACCCACACTGCAGTCAGCAGCACACCGACCAGCTGGCCCATGAAGGTCGCATCGCCGGTCCAGGCAACGATCAGCGTGCCCCAGATACCAGCCACAAGGTGGACCGGGATGGCGCCAACCACGTCATCGATTTTCAGCTTGTCGAGCAGCGGGACAGTGAAGACCACGATGGCCCCGCCGATACCGCCGATCAGGATCGACTGACCGACCGTGGGCGCCAGCGGCTCTGCCGTGATCGACACCAGACCGGCCAGTGCGCCGTTGAGTGCCATGGTCACGTCAGCTTTCTTGTAGCGCAGCTGCGTCAGGACAATCGCGACCACCACGCCGCCGGCAGCGGCCATGTTGGTGTTGACGAAGATCTTCGACACATCCGACACGTCTCCAACGGTGCCCATCGCCAGCTGCGATGCGCCGTTGAAGCCGAACCAGCCGAGCCACAGGATAAACGTACCCAGCGTTGCGAGCGGAATGTTCGAGCCCGGGAACACATTGACCTTGCCGTCCGCGCCATACCGTCCGGCCCGCGAGCCGATGATCAAAGCGCCGACCAGAGCGGCCCAGCCGCCGGTCGAGTGCACCAGCGTGGAACCAGCAAAGTCGCTGAAGCCCCATGCGGAATCGAGGTAGCCGCCGCCCCACTCCCAGCTCACCACCACAGGGTAGATGATGCCGGTCAGCACGGTGACGAAGATAAAAAACGGAACGATCTTCACGCGTTCGGCCACGGTGCCCGAAACGATCGAGGCGGTGGTGGCGCAGAACACCATCTGGAAAAACCAGTCGGATGCTACCGAATATCCGGTGTCCAGGTCGGCTTCTCCAACGCCCTGCATGCCGTATGAGCCGCCGGCGATGCCGAACAGGCCGAGCGAATCTTCGCCAAAGCCCGGATAGGCAATGTTGTAGCCGATGACCCAGAACATCAGGCCCGCAATCGAATACAGGCCAATATTCTTGAGACACTGGGTGGAGGTGTTCTTGGACCGGACCAGCCCGGCCTCCAGCATGGCAAAGCCTGCGGCCATCCACATGACCAGAAAGCCGCCGATCAGGAAGAGAAGCGTATTGAGGATGTAGGCAGTGCCGCCGCCGACAGCATCAGCAACAGCCTCCGCCGCTGCATCGGTCGCAGGAACAGCGGCGGAGACTGAAGTGGCCGTTACAACAGCCGCGAGGCCGGCAACGGTAACGAATGGCTTGAGGCGCATGGTGGTTACCCCCTTGGTATCGGATGCGTTGATCACAGCGCGGTCTCCCCGGTTTCACCGGTGCGGATGCGCGTGACGCTGCCCAGATCGAAGACGAAAATCTTGCCGTCGCCGATGCTCTCGGTCCCGGCGGTCTGCTGAATGGTCTCGACGGCTTGCGCAGCCAGATCGTCACCCACTGCGATTTCCAGCTTCACTTTCGGAAGCATGTTGGTCGAATATTCGGCCCCGCGATAAATCTCGGTTTGGCCCTTTTGCCGTCCGAAGCCCTTAACCTCGGTTACGGTCATGCCCGCCACGCCAATGCCGCCGAGTGCTTCACGCACCTCGTCCAGCTTGAACGGCTTGATGACGGCGATGATGAATTTCATGGCGCACCCCTTTTGCCCAATGCGAATATTGCGGGAGACAATCCCGCTCTTCGCAAGTGCAGCAAGAGGTGTGCCAGTTAACATTTCGGCAGGATTCAAGGGATTCTTGAGCAGCCCAATGGGCTGCAGTGCTCATAAAATAGGCGTCGCCTAATTTTTGGGCAGAATAAGCATCGCTGTTACCGGCAAATGGTCGGAGGCCACATGTGACAGGGCGCTGCGGTGAACTTCCTGTTCTGCCACTCTCCATGACTCCGATATCGCAATCCGGTCCAGGCGGCCAATCGGGCGTCCGCTGGGGAAAGTCGGCCCGGGCGCGAGCATTCGCCAGCCCTTGTCAAACGCGCGGATCGCACCGCGTGACAGCTGCCATTGATTGTAATCGCCCATCACCACTTCGGGGCATTTCGGGCGCGCGCAGGCGAGATGATCGATGACCGCATGCAGCTGATCGCGGCGGCGGAAACCGGACAGATCAAGATGCATCCCGACAACGCGGAAGTGCTTCCTCTCCGCCACCAGATCGGCGCATACAGCCCCGCGCGGCTCCAGCATGGGCAGCACGAGCGCCTGCGCCCGAACGATCTCGATCCCGCGCCGCACCAGCAATGCATTGCCGTGCCAGCCAATGCTGCGTGCTCGCCGCGCCACGTCGACCACCTTCCAGTCGGTGTCTTGCAAAGCTGCGCGTGGCAAGACGCTGGCGCGCTCACCAAATCGCAAATCCGCTTCCTGCAAGGCAATCACATCGGCGTCGATTTCGCGCAGGACAGAGATGATCCGCATCGGATCCCGCTTGCGGTCAGCCCCAACGGCCTTGTGAATGTTGTAGCTCGCGAATTTCAACTGCACGGGGCGTGACCCGTCATTCCGGACGGGTGCCGGGCGCGCCTTCGATGTAGCGATCGGTGGCTCGTGTCGACAGGCCGTCAATGCTGCTGGTCCGCCCGGTGGTTTTCTCGACCCAGGCATCGCCGTCGAGACGCGTATGCGCTTTCAGCAGAGTCTGGCGTTCCGCCTCCAATGCCATCACCGGCACGCCCCAACCGCAACTCGTCTGCACGCTCTCAATGTCGATCACGAAAATCTGCCGAGTGCCGGGAAGCAGCGTGAAGTGTTCTGCCAACACCTCCCACCCGTCATCTTGCGGCAGCACAGGTCGCCCGCGTCCATATATTCGCAGGATCAGCGCGGGCTGCTCGAAATTACAGACCATGATGGTGATCCGCCCCCCGGAGCCATTATCGTCCGCAGTCAGACGCGCATGCGTTTCATTCCCCGATCCGCCGAGATCGAGATAGGCCACCTGCGTGGGCGAGAGGATGCGGAAGGCATCGTAGCCCTTGGGGCTGAGATTGATCCGCGCATCCGCCGCCGCCGTTGCCACGAAGAACACGGATTGCTGGGCGATCATGGCGGTATGATCATCGGTCAGCGCGTCGAAGAATTCAGCCATGAACAAAGGCTAGGCGCGCCAGCCTGTTTTGTCACCGTTCCTTAGTGGCGGAGAATGTCAGCTTCGGGTTCTTCTCTTCCTGATAACCGACATCCCAGGGACTCTTGGCCATGAACACCAGATCGCCGTCGCGGTCTTTCGCGAGATTCGCCTGATTGAAGCGCTCGAATTCATCCAGCGCCGCTTCGTCGCCCGAGACCCAGCGCGCGGTCGCAAAGGGCGCGGCTTCCAGCCCTGCCTCCACCTTGTATTCCGCCGACAGCCGCGACACGAGCACTTCCAGCTGCAGTTGGCCCACCACGCCGACAATATGCTGCGCGCCCAGCTCCGGGTAGAAAACCTGAATCACGCCCTCTTCGGACAGATCGTCCAGCGCCTTGCGCAATTGCTTGGTCTTAGTCGGATCGCGCAATTGCACGCGCCGCAGGATCTCCGGCGCAAAGTTGGGCAGGCCGGTAAAGCGGATCGCGTCTTTCTCGCTCAGCGTGTCGCCCACCCGCAGTGTGCCATGGTTGGGAATGCCGATAATGTCGCCCGCCTGTGCGGTGTCGGCAATCTCCCGGTCCTGCGCGAAAAACAGGATCGGCGAATGAATGGCGATAGGCTTGCCCAGACCGCTGGGCGTCAGCTTCATCCCGCGTTTAAAAGTGCCCGACACCTGCCGCATGAACGCAATCCGGTCGCGGTGGTTGGGGTCCATGTTGGCCTGCACCTTGAAGATGAAGCCGGTGACCTCGTCATGCGCGGGCTCGATCAATGCGTCCCCGGCAGGCTGGGGGCGCGGCGACGGGGCGTGCTCGGCAATGGCCTCGATCAGCTTGATGACCCCGAAATTCTTCAGAGCGCTGCCGAAATAAACCGGCGTCAGGTCGCCATTGCGATACGCCTCGGCGTCGAATTCGGGATAGCCGATCTGCGCCAGCTCAGCCTGCTCGGCAAACCGTTCGGGGATGGCAGGGTCTTCGTCAAACGTGCCGAGAAATTCCTTTGAGCCGCCTTCGGGCCGCGCGACATGGCCGGTGGCGAAGTCCAGCACGCCTTCGAACTCGCCGCCCATTCCGATCGGCCATGTTTGCGGGCTGACATCCAGCGCCAGCATGTCCGCCACTTCGTCCAGCGTCTCGAATGGATCGCGTCCCTCGCGGTCAACCTTGTTGACGAAGGTGATGATCGGCACATTGCGCAGCCGGCACACCTCGAACAGTTTGCGGGTCTGTGGCTCGATCCCTTTTGCGGCGTCGATCACCATAATTGCGGAATCGACTGCCGTCAGCGTTCGGTAGGTGTCTTCGGAGAAGTCCTCGTGGCCCGGCGTGTCGAGCAGGTTGAAGGTGACGGTCTCGCCATCAGGTCCCTCGCGCTCGAATGTCATTACGCTGGAAGTGACCGAAATCCCACGCTGCTGCTCGATCTTCATCCAGTCCGAGCGCGCCCGCCGCGCGGCCCCGCGCGCCTTGACCTCGCCTGCCAAATGGATCGCACCCCCGGTCAGCAGCAGCTTCTCGGTCAGCGTGGTCTTACCCGCATCGGGGTGCGAGATGATGGCAAAGGTGCGCCTGCTGTTTTCGGGCGAATTCGTGGTCGATGTCATTGCAAATTACCGTTCGTGCTGAGCCTGTCGAAGCACCCGTGCCCACCTGCCTGCCCTTCGACAAGCTCAGGGCGAACGGGGGTTACGGGATCATCCCCGCAGCTCTGCTCCCTGCTTGGCGGCGGAGGCCACGACCTTGTCGGAAATCGCTTTCAGCTCTTCATCGGTGAAGCTCTTTTCCCCCGGCTGCATGGTGACCTCCAGCGCAATGGACTTCTTGCCCTCCGGCACGCCCTGCCCTTCGAAGAGGTCAAAGATGCGCGCACCTGTGATGGCTTTCTTGTCCGCGCCCCTCACCGCCCGCAGCAAATCGCCAGCCGGCAATTCGGACGGCACGAGAAATGCGAAATCGCGGGTTACCGCCTGCAAGGCGGGCGGTGCGTAGGTAGCGCGGGCAAAACCGCCGCTGCCTTTCTTCGCCGGGATCGCATCGAGGAAAATCTCGACCGCGACGACCGGCCCATCTATGTCGAACGCCTTGAGCGTGGCCGGGTGCAGCGCGCCAAAGCGGGCCAGCACATTCTTCGGGCCGAGGCGCAAGGTGGCGGATTGGCCCGGATGGAACTGTTCGCCGGCATCACCCATCACCATCAAATTGCCGACTGGAGTACCCGCCGCTTCGAGCAGTTCGAGAGCAACGGACTTCGCATCGAAGGCATCGAAATGTAAGGCTTTTCCGGTGGCCCAGCCACGTGGTGTTTTCTCGCCAGCCAGGATCACGCCCAGCGTCGGCTTCTCGTCGCTCGCGCCGCTCTCCCCGCGAAAATAGCGCCGCCCGATTTCGAACAGGCGCGCGGTACCAGAACCGCGATCGGCATTGCGCTTGGCCGCCGAGAGCAGGCCCGGCAGCATGGACGGGCGCATTGCCTTCATGTCTTCGCTGATCGGATTGTCGAGCACCCACAGGGGCACGCCATCAGCGAAATGCTCGGCCTCCGGCACCGGCAGGAATGACCAGGTGACGGCTTCGTTCAGACCGCTGGCAGCAGCCGCGCGGCGCAGCTTGCGTTCCAGCGATTGCTGCGGCGTAGCGGTGGGCCGCGCTACACCCTCGGCGCGCGGCAGGGCGACACTGGCCACCTTGTCGAGCCCGTGAATCCGGACAACCTCTTCGACAAGGTCCGCTGTGCCTTCAATATCATGGCGGCGCAGCGGGACAGTGACCTGCCAGCGGGTCGCGCCGTCTCCGATTTGCTTGTGGCCAATATCGAAATCGAGCGCCTTCAGAATGCGCAGCTGCTCTTCCTCGGCGATATCCACGCCGCCCAATCTCCGAACGAGGTCCGGCTCGAAATGGAGAGTCATCGCCTCACTAGGCGGTGAACCTGCACGGACGACTTCACTGGCCTCGCCACCGCAAATGCGCTGGATCAGCGAGGTCATGATGGCCAAGCCATCATCGAGAAAGGCCGGGTCGACACCGCGCTCGAACCGGGTGCGCGCATCCGAGGCCAGACCCAGCTTGCGCCCGGTCACGCCGATGGATGCCGGATCGAAATAGGCAATCTCAAGCAGAACATCGGTGGTCGTTTCGGTAACACCCGAATGCTGGCCGCCCATGATCCCGGCGATGTCATGCACGCCCTTGTCGTCGGCAATGACCGTCATGCTATCATCGAGCGTATAGGTCTTCTCGTTGAGGGCCTCGACCTGCTCGCCGTCCTTCGCGCGGCGGGCAATGACCGCTCCGCGTAGCTTGGCCAGATCATAGGCGTGGGCAGGCCGCCCGAAGGCGAGCATCAGGTAATTGGTGATATCGACAATCGCCGAGATAGGCCGCTGACCCGCCGCAATCAGGCGGCGCTGCATCCATTCCGGCGAGGCTGCCTTGTTGTCGACCCCGCGAATGACACGGCCGTAGAAAGCAGGGCAACCCGCCGGATCATCGGTGCGAATTTCAATCGGGCACGGGAAGTCGCCAGCAATTTCGCTCGGCTCGACCGGCTTGAATGTACCGAGGCCAGCCGCCGCCAGATCGCGGGCGATTCCCTGCACGCCCATGCAATCGGGACGGTCGGGCGTGATCGCAACGTCGAATACCGGGCTGGTGTCGTGATATTCGGCAAAGCTCTGACCGACCGGCGCATCGGCGGGCAGCTCGATAATCCCGTCATGCTCTTCCCCCAGCTCGAGCTCGCGCACGCTGCACATCATGCCATTGCTCTCGACGCCGCGAATAGCGCTCTTGCGGAGCTCCATACCGTTCGCCGGAACAACCGCACCGGGCAGGCCCAGCACGCCCTTCATGCCCGCACGCGCATTCGGCGCACCGCATACGACCTGCAACGGAGTGCCTTCGCCGGTATCGACGCTGAGCACTTGCAGCTTGTCGGCATCGGGATGCTTTGCAGCCGTCAGAACTTCGGCCACGCGGAAGCCATCCAGCTTTTCTGCCGGATCGTCGATCCCTTCGACCTCGTGGCCAATCTGGTTGAGCGCAGCGGCAACGTCCTCGACCGAGCCATCGGTTTCGAGGAAGTATTTCAGCCATTCGAGCGAGAACTTCATGCTTTCGCTCCTACACCTGCGGAAAGGGTCGGCTGATCGAACGCGCTGAACCCGTAATGATCGAGCCAGCGCCCATCGCCGTCGAAGAAGGCGCGCAGATCGTCCATCCCGTATTTCAGCATTGCCAGCCGGTCGACACCCACGCCGAAGGCAAAGCCTTGCCATTCACTGGGGTCGAGCCCGGCGAATTCCAGCACACGGGCGTTGACCATCCCGCTGCCCAGCAATTCCATCCAGCCATGGCCCGGCGCATCGCCGTCACCGCCCAGCACTCGCCTGCCCTTCTCATCCTTCCACCCGACATCGACTTCGACGCTGGGCTCGGTGAAGGGGAAGTAGCTGGGGCGCAGGCGCAGGACGATATCCTCCCTCTCGAAGAACGCCTTGAGAAAGGTCTCCAGCGTCCATTTCAGGTGGCCGAGATGGATATCGCGGTCGATCACCAGCCCCTCCACCTGATGGAACATCGGGGTGTGGGTGGCATCGCTGTCGCTGCGATAGACGCGGCCCGGCGCGATAATGCGGATCGGTGCGCCCTGCTTGACCATGCTGCGGATCTGAACCGGCGAGGTGTGGGTACGCAGCAGCATTCGGTTGCCGTCAGCATCGTGATCCGGGAAATAGAATGTATCGTGCATCGCCCGCGCAGGGTGGGTTTCCGCCATGTTGAGCGCGGTGAAATTGTGCCAGTCGTCCTCGATCTCCGGACCCGTCGCCACGGCAAACCCCAGATCGGCGAAGATTTCGGCCAGCTCGTCCATTACCTGGCTGACCGGGTGCACGCTGCCCTTGGGCGCAGCAGGCGCGGGCAGCGTCAGGTCGAGCGTTTCACTGGCAAGGCGTGCATTCAGTTCCGCTGTTTCCAGCTCCGCCTTGCGCGCCGCGATTGCGTCGGCAATGGCAGCCCGGACGCCTTGAATCTTCGGGCCTTCCGTCTGGCGTTCTTCGGGCGTCATCCCGCCCAGCGTCTTGAGCAGCGCGCTGACCCAGCCCTTCTTGCCCAGCGCCTCCACGCGCAGCGCTTCCAGAGCGTCTATCGTCTCGGCCTTGGCAATTGCGAGAAGGGTCTCGTCGCGGCGTGTATCTGGTTCAGTCATAGCGGATGCCCGCTACCCGTAATTCGCCAGCAAGGCAAAGGCCGAAACCGCCCGAGCCGCCCCCGGTTGAGCCGCGCCGAATGTGCCCGTGGCTTAAGCCGGAGGTTCCATTGTTTGGACGGGGCGGCCCAGAGCCTGCGCCCGGCTTTCGATCCCGGCACGCAGGATGGGACCGATCTGCCCCAGATACTGGTTAGGCGAAACTTTCATGAAAGCGCGAAATTCCCGCACGAAATGGGCCTGATCGACAAAACTGTCGTCGATCGTGTCGCTCCATCGATGGCCATTGGTCATGATAAACTGCGTCAGACTGCGCATCAGGCGCTGCCGCCGCAGCAACAGGGCCGGTGGGAACCCGAAGAAGCGATTGCACAGGCGCCCGAGAGTGCGGGTCGAAAGGCCCGAGCGCTCGGCAAACTGGCCCACGTTCTTGGTTGCCGGATCGAGCAGGGCGGCGTGTGCGGCGTTGATTGCGCTCGCATCGCTGTCCGGCCGATCAAGCGACTGCAAGTGTTCGCAAATCACCGCATATTGCACCTCATCATCATGATGCGGCGTGTCCCGCAATTTCTGAGCCAATGGTGCAAAGGCAGCGAAAGCGGGATGGGTTTCGATGTCGAACAGCCCGTTGGCAAGCGGGGCCGCATCGCAGTCCATCAGCCGTGCCCAGCCGAGCGGCAGCAAGCCAATGCCCCAGCAATGCACGTCCTGCGCCCGGTAGTAATTGGGCGAGGTGGAGGGCCCGCTGGCCACCGCACGCGCAGAGCCGAAATGGCTACCATTGGCTGCTATCAAACCAGTCGGAGGGGGATCGAAAAAGCGCAAAGTCGCCCATTCGGGCTGCATGTGCTCCTGCCCACTCAGCGCTTCGGGCACGGTGATCGTGAGACGGGTGATTGCGGTAAAGCAGCCATCCATACCTTCAGGCGCAGCGAAAAAGCGCTGATCATAGCCTATCCGGTTCTGCGCGTCGTCGCGCCCCAATGTGCGATCCTCCAGCGCCATCGCAGGCGCGTATCTGATTTGCCGCATTTCTAGAGCAAGGCACGTTATTGCCAAGCGAATTTGCCGGGGTGCCCCCCTTCAGGTCGATTTCTTCCATCATTGCTCGAGAACAGCAGCGACAAAACGAGAAGGGGCGGCTGTGACAGTGTCACAGCCGCCCCTTCGCAATCTGTATTGCGTTATCCCTTAGGCAGGGAGCGCGTCCTTCGCCTGAGCAATAATCGTCTTGAACGCCGCTTCTTCGTTCATCGCCAGATCGGCCATGACTTTGCGGTCCAGTTCGATCCCGGCCAGCTTCACTCCGTGCATGAACTGCGAATAGGTGAGACCTTCGGCGCGGACAGCTGCGTTGATGCGCTGGATCCACAGGGCGCGGAAGCTGCGCTTCTTAACCTTGCGATCGCGGTAAGCATACTGGCCGGCCTTTTCGACCGCCTGACGCGCAACGCGAATGGTGTTCTTCCGGCGACCGCGATAGCCCTTGGCCTGATCGAGGAGACGTTTGTGCTTCTGGCGCGTGGTGACGCCGCGTTTAATGCGTGGCATTTCTCAGTACTCCTGCTTCAGCCGAGCCCGTAAGGGGCCCATTTCTTCACGGCTTTCTGGTCACACTTGGCGAGGACCTCGGTGCCGCGGTTCTGGCGGATATACTTCGAATTGTGGCTGATCAGGCGGTGACGCTTGCCAGCGACGCCGTGCTTGACCTTGCCGGTTGCGGTGATCTTGAAGCGTTTCTTCACACCGCTTTTGGTCTTCAGTTTGGGCATTTTCATCTCCTGTCGGAAGTCGATTCAAGAGACACGTCCCGACCAGCCCTGGCAGCCCTAACGGCCAGACCGGCGGATGAATCACGTGTCGGTGAAGTGCGCGCAGATAGCGGATTGCGGGCGCAATGCAAGCTTTGCCATCAGCGGGGGCGCTATCCCATCGCTTCCAGCACATCCTCCAGCCGCGCTGGTTCGCCCAGAGCGATAACCGTCCCGTCGCTATCGGCATCCAGCGGATTGCCCTGCCAATCGGCCATCATCCCGCCTGCACCCTCCACAATCGGGACCAGAGCCGCATAATCATGCAGTTTCAGGCCCGCCTCGCACACGATATCGACATGGCCTGAAGCCAGCAGGCCGTAATTGTAGCAATCGCCGCCCCAAATCACCTGCTGCGAGGTCTGCGCGGCGAGCGACATGAAAGCTCCTGCTTCGCTGTCGGAGAAATATTGCGGACCTGTCGAAGCCAGCGTCGCCTGTGACAATTCCTTGCAGGGCCGGACCTTCGCCGGGAGGCCGTTGAGCGTCGTGCCATGCCCGATTCGCCCCGCCCAACGCTCGCCTGCAATCGGCTGGTCGATAATGCCCAGAACGGGCCACCCATCCTGCAACAGGGCGATCAGCGTGCCGAAGATCGGGCGACCCGCCATAAAGCTGACCGTGCCGTCGATCGGGTCGAGGACCCATTGCCGCCCCGCACCTTCGTTGCGCGTGCCGTATTCCTCGCCAATGATCCCGTCATCGCTGCGCTCTGCTTCCAGAATGGCGCGCATGGCAGCCTCTGCCGCCTGGTCGATCTCGGTCACGGGCGAAGCATCGGCTTTGCGCTCATGCGACCAGTCACCCCTGAATGCCGGGCGGATGACGGCACCGGCAGCATCGGCGAGCCGGTTGGCGAGGGTAAAATCCTGTTCAGTCATGGGCGCGCTGGTTCCACGCACGGCGCGCTCGGGCAAGCATTGAATGCGTGACAAGCCGCGCTCGCCCCTTATGAACACGCGGCATGACCGGTGGTGAAAGCGAAAAAGCAGATCGGACTGCGAAGGGAACGGAGCGCCAGACGGATTTGAACCGCCAATCCTACAGCCCGGAAATGCTGTCGGAAACAGGTCGCACGCAAGACGGAGTGCCGCTGTCGATCAACCGCAGGCCCGATGCGCGTCTTGACCCGTGGATCGGGCGCTCAATGGTCGCCTATGCCTACGAGCCCACCCGTCACCCGATCAACGGACTGCTGTGCAACGACGCATCCTATCTGCGCACCGCCGTGGGTGTCGATTGGAATGTCGGGACCGCCGACGGAATGGTGGCAGTACGCGACCAGACATTCCTGACCGGACAGCACACCAAAGCCATGCCGCTGCGCTATGCCGGGGGCGTAAAAGTCGCTGGCCTGATGCTTCGGCCCGGCGCCATGCGCGCCCTCTTCGGCATCGAGGACGCGGCACTGGTCGATCGGCTTCGTCCGATAGAAGAGGCTGGCATTTCCGATTCAAGCGTCACGGGACTCTACAATCTGGAGCTGGAGCCGGAGCAATGGCTGGCTCGCCTAGAAAGCTGGCTGGCCGATCATATTGAGCGCAATGATATCAAACAGCCTGATCAATTGACGCGCCGCGTGGAGGAAGCCGCGTTTGCCAATCCGAATGTTACCACGCGCGATCTGGCTGATGCCAATGGTGTCGAACTGCGGACCCTGCAACGTATATGCAAGCGTGATTTCGGGCTTTCGCCAAAGCACATAATGCGCCGTGCCCGCGTACTCGATCTGGCGGCACGGTTGTGCGGCGTGGCTGACGAGGAAGAAGCGGACGAGTTTCTCGCGCGCTATTTCGATCAGGCGCATCTGATCCGCGACTTTTCTTCCTTCTTCGGAACCAGCCCGAAACAGTTTGCGCAGGAACGCCAGGCCTTGCTCACCCTCAGCCTCGAAATCCGGCAAGCCCGCCGGCTCGAATTGCTGGACAGGATAGAACCCGGCGCCGTGCGGCCATGGATGCGCCGCCCGTTTCGACCGGTCAATGCGCAGGCTTCCTAAGCCATATTGGGCAGCAGCCATGCCGCGCAGGTCAATGTAAATTCGCCTGAAAGCTTGCCGGATCGGCCTTGAGAGCGCAAACAATGCGCAGGACAGGGGCGCAGAGGATGGAAATTCCAGTCGATCCCGGCGTGATCGCAACGCGTCGGCTCGCCGCAGTGACCAGAGATGGCGGACAGCCGCTGTCGGAAAACAGGCGCGCGGCAGATGATCTCGATCCGTGGATCGGGCGGCTGGTGGCAGCCAAAATCCCGACTATGCCCGACACCGTCATCTCCTGCGGCATGGTCAATGACCTCGCCTATGTGCGCTCAATCTTCGGCGCGAGATGGACAGCGACCAGCAAAGAGGGCCGGAAACAATACGAAGATCAGGTCCTGCTGTTCGGGCCCCATTCCAAATTCATGCCGCTCACCTGTGAAGGGCATGTCTTTTCCGCCGGATTTGGCCTTCGGGCAGGCGCGCTCTTTGCGCTGACCGGCCGATCCTGCGCCGACATGCTGGACCGGATTGCGCCGGAAGATACTTTTGGCCTGCTGCAGGACGATTTGCGCGAAATTCACTCGGGCGACCATTCGCCGGCCGAATGGACGCTGGCGATGGAGGAGGCGATGCGCCGCTTTATTGCCAAAAATGATCCGCCACCGCCCGATCCAGTCTCAACCGCATTCGAGCTGCAGGCTTTTCGCGATCCGAACATTTCGCCCGCCGACTTCGCCGAGGAACAGGGAATCGCCTTGCGGACATTGGAGCGCACGGTTCGGCGCGATTTCGGCATTCCGCCAAAGAGAGTTCTCCGCCGCGCGCGGGCGCTCGATCTGGCGGCACTGCTCTGCGGAGTGGCCGATGATGCCGAGGAAGACGAGCTAATGCTGCGCTATTTCGATCAGTCGCATCTGATCCGCGAGTTTTCGGCATTCTTCGGTGTGACGCCGAAAAAATTCCGTTCCAAACCGCGCCCTCTGCTGACCATCGTGCTGGAGCAACGGCAAGCCCGGCGGCTGGAAGAACTGGGCCGGCTGGACGAAGGTGCGAAACGGCCCTGGATCTAGGCGGGCCGGACGCGTTTCTCAGTCGAACAGCGAGCTGACCGAGCTTTCATCGGCAATCCGGCGGACCGCCTCGCCAATCAGCGGAGCAATCGTCAGGATGCGGATGCGGTCCGAATCCAGCGCGTCGTCGGTCGGGCGGATCGAATCGGTGATGACCAGTTCCTTCAGCGCCGATCCATTGACCCGCGCCACCGCGCCGCCCGACAGCACGCCGTGCGTAATATACGCCGCCACACTGGTCGCGCCCTTGTCGAGCAAGGCCTGCGCCGCATTGCACAAGGTGCCGCCCGAATCGACGATATCGTCGATCAGGATGCAATGCCGTCCTTCGACCTCGCCGATAATGTTCATCACTTCGCTTTCGCCGGGGCGATCGCGGCGTTTGTCGACGATGGCCAGCGGGGCATTGTCCAGCCGTTTGGCCAGTGCACGGGCGCGCACAACGCCGCCCACATCGGGCGAGACGACCATTAGATCCTGATCGCCGTAGCGGGCCTGAATGTCGGCTGCCATGACCGGCGCGCCGTAGAGATTGTCTGTCGGGATATCGAAGAAGCCCTGAATCTGACCCGCATGCAGATCGACCGACAGCACGCGGTCGGCCCCTGCCTCGGTAATCAGATTGGCGACCAGCTTGGCCGAAATCGGCGTGCGCGGGCCGGGCTTCCGGTCCTGCCGGGCATAGCCGAAATACGGGATTACGGCAGTGATTCGCCGGGCCGAAGCGCGGCGCAGCGCATCGATCCCGATCAGCAACTCCATCAGGTTATCATTCGCCGGATAGCTGGTGGACTGCACCACGAACACATCTTCGCCGCGCACGTTTTCGTGGATTTCGACGAAGATTTCCTCATCAGCGAATCGGCGAACCCCCGCATCGACCAGCGGCATTTCGAGATAGGCCGCGATGGCCCGGGCCAGCGGCAGGTTCGAATTGGCGGCCATGATTTTCATGCGGAGTATTTCCTGCGCTGGTGGTGATGTCTGCGGCTTACGCTGCGGTCATCATTTTGCAACAGAGTGGGCTGCGGTATTCCCATATTCCCGTCACCAAGGGGCGGCACTGCGTTCGGATCAGATCCGGTGCTCGCCCTTGATCCACCGGACAGTGCCGCTGGAGGCGCGCATCACGACGCTTTCAGTGGTCATGATCCCGCCCCGCTTGCGCTTAACGCCTTCGAGCAGCGAGCCCGACGTCACGCCGGTGGCGGCAAAAATGCAATCTCCGCTCGCCAGTTCATCGAGCTTGTAGATGCGGTCGAAATCTTCGTCGGGAATGCCCCATTTGCGGGCGCGGGCTTTCTCGTCATCATTGCGGAACACCAGCCGTCCGTTGAACTGGCCGCCGACACAGCGCAGCGCCGCTGCCGCCAGCACACCTTCGGGTGCACCGCCCTGCCCCATATACATATCGACCGTGGTGTCTTCGTCCGTGGTCGCAATCACGCCGGCAACATCGCCGTCGCCGATCAGCACGACACCGCAACCGATCGACCGCAATTCCGCGATCAACTCGGCATGACGCGGACGGTCCAGCACGCAGACGATGATGTCTGCAGGCTCGACGCCCTTGGCCGCCGCCACAGCCTGCACATTTTCGGTCGGGCTCTTTGCCAGATCGATCACGCCTTCCGGATAGCCCGGCCCCACGGCCAGCTTGTCCATATAGACATCGGGCGCATTCAGGAGACAGCCTTCTTCCGCAGCGGCCAGAACGGCCAGTGAATTGGGGCCGGCCTTGGCGGTGATGGTGGTGCCCTCCAGCGGATCGAGCGCGATGTCGATCTTCGGACCCTTGCCCGGTGCGCCGCCCACTTTCTCGCCAATATACAGCATCGGCGCCTCGTCACGCTCGCCTTCGCCGATCACCACAGTGCCGTCCATATAAAGCAGGTCGAAGGCTTCACGCATCGCTTCGACAGCGGCAGCGTCGGCGGCCTTTTCATCGCCGCGGCCGATCAGCTTCGATGCGGCAATGGCCGCCGCCTCGGTCACCCGGACCATTTCCATCACAAGGACGCGGTCGAGTTCGTTTCCACTGGTTGGTTCGGTCATTTCGGGCAGATCCTGTCAGCTACTATGCGGTGTTGCAGCGCGCTTAGACAGGGGGCGCGGCCCTGTCGAGTAAAGCTGTTGTGTGGAGCCGAAGTGTTCAGGCGTTCAATTCTGCAGGATCGGCATCACCAACGGGGCGCCTGTCAGGCTGGGCGACTGTTTCGCCGCAGCCACCGCTCTGCGCACATTGGCCACCGGCCCGGGATGCGTCACCATCGCGATCAAGACGCCGTCCTGACCGGGCGAGCCGTCCTGAATCAGGCTTTCGATCGAGACATCGGCATCACGCATGGCTGCGGCCAGCTCCGCCAGCACGCCCGGTTTGTCCGCGACGGTAAAGCGCAGATAGGACCGGCTGACGCGTGCGCCCGAATCGGCACGGGTCGCTGGTCGCAGACTGCCGGTAGGAATCGAAAACGGCGGTGTCCGGTCACCGCGTGCGATGGCGATAATGTCGGCCACCACCGCGCTGGCGGTCGGTCCTTCGCCCGCCCCGGCGCCCTGAAACAGCAATTGTCCCGAGAAATTGCCTTCCGCGACTACGGCATTGGTCGCTCCATCAATCGGAGCGAGCGGGTGATCTTTGGCAATAAGGCAGGGGCGCACACGTTGCAGCAGGCGAGGCACACCGCCGGGCTGGTTCTCGATATCGGCGACACCGATCAGCCGGACGACAAATCCCAGAGCGTCGGCCCGGGCGATATCCACGGCGCGCACCTGCCGGATACCTTCGATTTCCACCCCGTCGAAATCGACCTGCGTGCCGAAGGAAAGCGCCGACAGGATCGCCAGCTTGTGCGCCGCATCGACCCCGTCAATATCGAAGGCGGGATCGGCCTCGGCATAGCCCAGCGCCTGCGCATCGCCGAGTGTCTCCGCAAAATCGGCCCCGGACGATTCCATCTGGGAGAGGATGTAATTGGAGGTGCCGTTGAGAATGCCGTAGACCCGCTTGAGCGCATTGCCCGATGCGCCCTCGCGCAGGCCCGATATGATCGGAATGCCGCCAGCGACTGCGGCCTCGAACCGCAAGGGCGCGCCGCTGCTTTCGGCTGCCGTGGCGAGCGCGTGGCCGTGATGCGCAATCATTGCTTTGTTTGCGGTGACCACGCCCTTGCCGGCCTGCAAGGCAGCCTGCGCAAGCGCCAGGGCAGGCCCGTCCGATCCGCCGACCAGCTCGACCACCAGATCGACATCGTCGCGCTGCGCGAGATCATCCATCGCCTCCGCCCAGGCGAAGGGCGCAAGATCTATCCCACGATCTTTTGCGCGGGTTTGCGCGGTTACGGCGACCACCTCGATTGCACGCCCGCTGCGGGCCTCTATCAGTTCGCGGTTCTCAGCCAGCAGGCGGATGACACCGACACCGACCGTGCCCAGACCGGCAATGCCCAGACGCAATGGCATCTGGCTTGTCAGATTGGCGTGTCCCGATGGGCGGGCAGAGGGTTCGCTTTCATTCTCGCTCATGCTGCCAGCCTCTAGCGGCCCTATCGCCTGCTATGCACGCAGTTAATCTTGGCCTGACTCTAGCCGGAATTGAGGAACCCTATCCCATGTCGAGTCTGACCCTATTATTGCGAGCGTCAGTCACGCTGCATCACAGCGTGCGGGGGCATGGGCCCAGCGACTCGATTACATAGGCGTAATCGCGGGCCGCGCGGCTGCGGTCTATCTCGGTGTTCGACAAATTCGCCTCCACCGGCAAAGCGGCTGGCAAGGAGCAAGCCAAGCGGTACCATGGCAGCGTGTTGCGGGCGGGCTGACTGGCAGACCGATCGACAATCTCGGTCCAGGAAACGCCCCAGCCGGGCTCCATCCCCGGCCGGCGGACCACCGTAATGGAGGCTGGGCGACCGCTCTGGGTGCTCAGGAACAGTTGCGTTTCCGATTCGCCCGTCAGGTTACCCGCGACCGACATGGCATCCCGCACGCCATCGACGCGAGGAGGCGCGGCAGAGGAGGCCAGTTCGGCCAAGATGGGCCGCAGGCGCTGCTCGGTCTCGGCTGACCACGGCAATTGTGCGGACTGGGTCACCAATTGGATCTCTGAAGCGCGGCCCGGCACCGGGCGTGCGAACAGGATCACCTCGCTTCTCTTAAGCTTGGGTACCTTGCCGCGCGCATCCAGCGGCACGTCTACAAGATATTTGAGCGATTCGCCGACCGGCACACTGCCCGCAATCAGAGAGATCGTTTCTGCCTCGATATACAGCCGCGCCTGGTCCATCGGCAGGCCGGGGGCCCGCTCGCGGTCGACTTCGGCCTGGCGCTTGATTTCGGCCCGCAGAACCAGCGGTGTTCCGTCGGAAAGATCGGCCAAGTCCGCATAAGTCGGCTGCATCGGGGCCGATCCCGCACTGGGGAATTCCTGCGCCCCCACCGCCGTGCAGGCGGAGAGTGCAAGGGCGGCGGCAGCCAGCCACACAGGCGCAGTTGGGGAATGGGGCGTGGGCGGGCGTGACATCGACATCTCCAAGAGGGCGTACCCCCTTAGCATAGGGAACATTGGCCGGGTGCATCCATTAGAACAAGGCGACCAGTGAATTGCGGCTTAACCGAGAAAGCGTTTGCGCGCGTGCCGCTGAATGCTAAGGAAAGCGCTGGTCTTGGGGAAGGCGACACACAGAATCGGCTCCTCACGACAAACCCCGGCAAGCAGCCGGAGGAGGGGTCGACACCTCAACTCCATGACGGTTTGCGCACCGGGTTCGACTATAAATTGCCGGGTTTTCATGCCCGGTTGAACCTGCCGGGCGATGCCCGGTGCAGACGGAGTGATGCGACTGCATGGCCTATGCTGACCAAGAGATGAGCGGTAATCGCATAATTGCGATCATCATCGTTGCTCTTATTCATGTGGCTATCGGCTATATTCTCGTCACCGGACTTGCCTACGAAGCGGCCAAGAAGGTCGTTGAGCGGGTGACCACGGTGGACATCGAGGATGAGCCGCCACCAGAAGAAGAGCCACCACCGCCCGAAGAAATTCCGGATGTGGCACCGCCGCCGCCGGTTGCGCCCCCGCCGCCGATTAGCATTGCGCCTAATCCGCCGCCAATTCGTACGGTGCAGACCATTCCGCCGCCGTCGCCGCCTGCGCGAGTCATACCGCCGCCGGCACCACCGGCTGCCGCGCCTCCGCCGCCTCCGCCGCCGCCACCGCCACCCCCGCCGCCTTCGCAGGCACGGGCTGCTTCGCCTGACAACCTCAACCGTTGGGCTGGCCGTATTCAGGGTGATTACCCCTCGCGTGCTCTGCGCGCCGAGGAACAGGGTACTGTGACGATGCGGATCACTGTGGGTGCGAACGGGCGGGTCTCTGCCTGCACGGTTACTGGTGGATCGGGTTCAAGTGCACTCGATCAGGCCGCGTGCCGGGGTATGCAGCGTTACGCGCGGTACAACCCGGCGCTGGACGATGCGGGCAACCCGGTTAGCTCCACAACTTCGCAATCGATCCGGTACGTATTGCCGGATTGACGCCCAACCTTCTGAATTATCTCTTTTTCCGAGAGGACTGAAACAATGACCTTTGAAATTCTTACCGCAGCGGCCGGGGAAGCCGCACCGCAAAACCAGTTCGGTTTCTGGGAAGCCATGGAACAGGGCGGTGCGATCGCCTGGTTCATCTTCGGCGTTCTCGTGATCATGTCGATCGGTTCGTTCTACATTCTGTTCACCAAGCTCCTCGAGCAGCGCAAGATCAACAGCCAGTACGAGCAGGTCCGCTCGCAGTTCTGGAAGGCCGGTACGCTGCGTGACGGCGCAACCAAGCTGGAAAAGAACAGCGCATGGCGCCAGCTGGTCGACGACGCTCTGGCAGCCGACGACAAGCACGGCAAGATGACCGACAAGCTGGAAGCGCATGACTGGCTGCACGGCTCGCTCTCGCGCTCCGAAGACAGCATCAATGCCAAGCTGGCAGGCGGTCTCCCGTTCCTCGCATCGGTGGGTGCAACCGCACCGTTCATCGGTCTGCTGGGTACGGTGATCGGTATCTACCGCGCTCTGATCAACATCGGCCTCGCCGGTTCGGCCTCGATCGACAAGGTCGCCGGCCCCGTTGGTGAAGCCCTGATCATGACCGCTATCGGTCTGCTCGTCGCGGTGCCCGCCGTGCTGGCCTACAACTGGCTGCAGAGCCGCAACCGCCGGATCGCCGAGAAGCTCTCCAGCTTCTCCACCGACCTGCTGGCCAACATCAACTCCAACGGCGCAATCAAGCCGCAGGTGATGACTGCTGCATCGGCCAAGCCTGCTGCAAAGCCGGCCGCCAAGCCGGCAACGACCACGGTCAAGAAGTAAGGATGGTTACGGGCGGCCCAAACGGGTCGCCCGCCAACCTCGAAACTTACTCGGTACACGGATAGGAAGTAACCATGGCAATTTCGATGGCAGGCGGCGAAACGCCGATGTCGGACATCAACACCACCCCGCTCGTCGATGTGATGCTGGTGTTGCTGATCATCTTTCTGATCGCAGTTCCGGTCGCCATTCAGACGATTGAGAAGCTCGAAATTCCGATCATGGAGTCGGTCGAGTCGAAGGATAAGGTGGAAAACCTGCTCCTGACTGTGAGTACGACGGATGAAGCTGGCGTGGCCGCCGGGGAAGGCAATTTCCAGGGCGCATCGCGCGGCGGGCAATGCCGGATCTATTTCAACAATGTCACCCCTGTGACATCGGAAGAACTCTACGATCAGGCTTTCAGCCGTCTCGATGCCATTGTGCAGCGTGCGGGCGGGCCCGAAGCGATCATGGACGATCCGGAAGCTATTCCGCAGGTCCATATTCGCGGTGACAAGAACGCCCCGTGGCGCTGCGTTGCCGGGGCCATCTACAATGTTCAGGCAGCCGGTTATCCGACTGTCGGATTCATCTCCAACCCGGTCGATCCGAACGGCTGATCGGGCCACAGAGAACTAAGGAGTAACGCATATGGCAATGTCAGGCGGCAAAGACGACGGCGCGCCGATGCTGGACATGAACATGACTCCGCTGATCGACGTTTTGCTCGTTCTGCTGATCATGTTCATCATCACCATCCCGGTCGCCACCCATGCGGTGAATATCGACCTTCCGCAGCCCGATCCCAACCCTCCGCCGGAGAACATGATCGAGCCGGACCAGAACAAGATCGTCCTCACACAGGCGAACGAGATTCTGTGGAATGGTACGGCGATCAACCAGAACGAGCTGGTTCGCAATCTGCAGTTCACCAAGAACATCGTTCCCGAGCCGGAACTGCAATTCGAACCCGAGGCTTCGGCCAGCTATGACCTTTCGGCCCGCGTGCTGAACGTCATCAAAGGATCGGGCGTCACCCGGTTCGGCTTCGTCGGCAACGAGCAATATCGCAGCTTCGGCAAATAACCGCAGCATTTGCGAGCTGATAAATACCGAAAGGGGCGGAGCGATCCGCCCCTTTTTTTGTGCCTGTGCCAGTACCGGTCCCTGATCGCCGAGCCCTCGATCGGGAGAGAATGTTGGTGGCCATAATCACACCTTTGCAAATTGCCGTTCACCAAATGCCCAGCGCCGGTTGCCAATGCCTCGTTTGCATTCCCCTCGCATATCATGATACACTGTATCTTCAACGAGAGGGAGAATGATGATGCGTCGCACAAACCCCTACCGCCCCCTGCCGCCGCGCTCGACCGGCGAGCTCAATATGACCCCGCTGATCGACGTATTGCTTGTGCTGCTGGTCATGATTCTCCTGACCATGCCGCTGACCAAGCATTCTCTGGAAGTGCCGCTGCCCTCAGGCGATGCCCCGTTTGCGGTCACACAGCAGAACACGGTATCGATCAGCGCAACCGACGGGCTGTTCTGGAATGGCCGTGCGATGGGCGACGACGCGCTTCTCAACCAATTGGCTGCCACTTCTGAACTGGGCGAAATGGCGACCGTCCGCTTCGAACCGCATGCCAATGCAAGCTATGATCGATCGGCAAAAACCATTGCTTTGATCAAAGATGCCGGGATCGAACGGTTTGCGTTTGTTGGCAACGATCAGCACCGCACATTCGGTCGTTAGCGAGAAGCTGGGTCCGCCCGCGCAACTCGTAAGGCCCTAGAAGACCTTTTCTGGAACACGCCGCCGCACCCAAGCCGCCATTCGTGGACATGCGACGCTAGCCGGGCAATTCATCCACACGCATAGCGGCGCCTGCGAGGCTCTCCGCCTCCAGGAGCAGCTCGTCATCGACTGCGCCTTGCGGGGTGGCCTCGCGCCCGATCATGACCATGACAGGCACTGCCAGAGGACTGACGCGGTCAAGCTCGACATGCACCAGCCGATCCGCCGCTGTCTCGAGCACATCTGCCAAGCGCCCGACATCGGTCATCCGCTCGCGCGCATCGGCCCATGCGGCCTCTAGCAGCACATGCTCCGGCTCGTATTTCCGAAGGACATCGTAGATGAGGTCAGTGGAGAAGGTGACCTGCTTTCCGCTCTTGCGCTTGCCTGGCTGCTGGCGCTCGACCAGCCCGCCGATCACCGCCACTTCTCGAAAGGACCGGCGCAGCAGATGCGAATCCTGCACCCAGTCGATAAACTCGTCCGCCAGAATATCCGGCGAAAGCAACGGCAAGGGATCCTTCACCGGCTTCAGTCCCCACACGGCGAGGCAATAGTCATTGGCCACAAACCCGCCCGGCATCAGGCCGCGATCCGCCATCCGCTTGGTAATCAGCATGCCGAGCGACTGGTTCGCGTTCCACCCGGCGAAAGTGTAATAGACAGTGTAATGCCGCTGTCCGTGCACGAAGCTTTCGACCAGCAGATTGTCGGGCCCGGGCATTTCACTGCGCCAGTCCTGCACCTCCAGCCATTCGCGCACATCGTCGGGGAAACGGCCCCACCCTGCCCGGTCAACCAGCATACCCCGCACCCGGTCCGCCAGATGCGTCGTCAACGGCATGCGCGCGCCGCCATAAGACGGGATCATCGCCGATTTCGAGGAGGCCTTCACGGTCACCTCCATGTCCTTCATTTTCTCCACCTCGAGCGCCATCCCGGCAAAGGCGAAGGTGTCGCCCGGCGAAAGCTGGGCGGCGAACCGCTCTTCCACCCGCCCCAGTGACCGGCCATTGCGGAACCGGACAGAGATCATCTCGCCATCCATAATGATGCCGGCATTCAGGCGGTGCCGGGCGGCCTGCGACGGATGGGCCAGGCGCCACATCCCGTCCTTTTCCCGCACGATCCGGCGGAACTTATCATAGGCCTTCAGCGCGTATCCGCCGGTCGCCACGAAGTTCAACACGCGCTGCCAGATCGTATCGTCCACCCAGGCATAAGCGAGGCTGGAGCGGATTTCGGCCAGCAGCTCCGCTTCATCAAATGGTCCCGCGCAGGCGCAAGCCATCGCGTGTTGTGCAAGCACATCCAGCCCGCCCGGGCGGAAATCCTCGCCATCGCGCTGACCCGCATCCACCGCATCCTTGGCTGCGGTCGCTTCCAGAAACTCGAAGCGGTTGCCGGGCACCAGCAGCGCGCGGCTAGGCTGGTCGAGCCGGTGATTGGCCCGCCCGACGCGCTGGAGCAGGCGGCTGGATCCCTTGGGTGCCCCCATCTGCACAACGCAATCGATATCGCCCCAATCCACCCCCAGATCGAGCGAAGCCGTCGCCACCAGCGCGCGCAATTCGCCCCGCGCCATTGCGCCCTCAACCTTGCGGCGCGCTTCCTTGCTCAGGCTTCCGTGGTGAATACCGATCGGGAGATTGTCTTCATTGGCGTCCCACAGGTTCTGGAACACGAACTCGGCCAAGAACCGCGTGTTGGTGAAGACCAGCGTGGTTCGGTTGGCCTTGATCACCTCGGTCAGCTGGGGGATTGCCCAGGTCGCGGCATGCCCGCCCCACGGGATGCGCTCCTCATCGGGCAGCAGAATCTCGACCTCCGCAGGCGCGCCCGGCTCGCCCTCCACCAGTGTCACTGTGTCGATATCACCCCATGGGGCCAGCCACCCGCGATAGGCTTCCGGATTGGCGACGGTGGCGGACAGGGCAGCGCGCTGCATATCCGGCGCCAATGCCTGCAGGCGGGAGAGCGCCAAGGCCAGCAGGTCGCCGCGCTTGCCGGTCGCGAAAGCGTGAATCTCGTCCACCACCACCCGCTTGAGCCCCGCAAACAGCGTCGCACTTTCCGGATAGCTCAACAGCAAAGAGAGCGATTCGGGCGTCGTCATCAGAATGTGTGGCGGGCGCTCACGCTGGCGACGCTTGCGATCGGACGGTGTATCGCCGCTGCGGGTCTCGATCCGCACCGGCAAGCCCATTTCCTCCACCGGCGTCACCAGATTGCGCTGCACATCATGGGCAAGCGCCTTCAGCGGCGAGATATAGAGCGTGTGCAGGCCCTCCGGCGACTCTGCCCCCGCCAGCCGCGAGGGCGTGAAGGCGGCCAGGGTCGGCAGGAACCCGGCAAGCGTCTTGCCTGCGCCCGTGTCCGCGACCAGCAGGCTGTGCTGCCCCGCATCGCTGGCTTCCAGCATTGCGGTCTGGTGCCGGCGAATGCGCCAGTCGCGGCTGGAGAACCACGCTTCGATTTCGGGCGGGGTTACAGACATGCGGGAAGGGCGGGCAGCAGCATCACGCGCCGATCAAGCATATTTGACCGGCAGAGAACAGCGGCCCGATAGTCGGCGCTTCTTGCTCCCCCTTTTACTCCCCTTCATACTCCATGGTCTCGTCTGCATCCTTGGCCTCGGCAGCCGCAGCCATGCCGGCCCGCAATTGCTCGACGCTGATGCCCAGAAGGCGCGCCGCTTTCTCGCGCTCGCCGCCGGAGAGCTGGTCGAAGGTCTTCGCTTCAGGCACATTGGCCATCGCAGCTTCCATAGTGGCTTCGAAATCGCCCATCTGGCCCATCATCTGCGGCATGGAACCCATGATCGACGACATGAATTGCGGGTCCGCCGCCATCGCCATCGATTCGCGCGCATAGAGCGCCCCTGTGGGCGTATCGAAAAACGCTCCGATCTCTTCCAGCTGCCGGGTCGTAAAGCGCGTGACATAGGCCCGCGCCATGCCTTCGCGCATCGGCCCTTCCATCACCGCAAACATCTCGCCCATACCGGACGTCATGGCGGCAATCATCGTGTCGGTACGCGTGGCGTAGGCGGGGTCCAGCGTTTCGGCGAGCTCCGCCCATTCGCCATCGGACAATTCCGGCAGACCCTGATCGAGCGAGACGCTGCTCATCACGATCATCTCCGGGCCGGAAAACATCGAAAGGATGGGCCGCAAGGTCGTACCCATGACGTCACCCATCAGTTCTTCATAGAAGCCGGGCGGCAGCATCTTGCTCACCACAGCGTTGGCGAGCGGCAACCGCGCGGTCTGTTCCTCGGTCAAGGGCTCGGGCGCGAACATGCCGCCCATCATCTGGCCGAATGCAGCCATATCCTCGGCCGACATTTCTTCGGAAGAAGTGCTCGACCAGTCTTGTGCCGCGAGCGGCGCGCTGAACCCCAAACTTAATGACATCAACGTTGCAGCAAAAGTTCTTACGAAGCGCATTTGAAAGATCCTCTTCTCACCCGTCCGTCGACGATGTTATTCCTCGCCCCGTTGGCCCAGCACCGAAAGGTCAAGGTCCTCCGGATCAACTCCCAGTAACTCGGCAAGAAACTGACGATCACTGTCCGACATTTCGTCTGCCGTACGTATCGGCGGAAGCTCGGCAATTTGAGTCCTCAGTTTTTCCATGCCCGGCTTGAGTTCATCAAGCATCAGCGGAAATGCTTGTCGCATTACACCCATAACCTGAGGATCAACACCTATGAGTACGGACTGGGATGCAAATTTCGATCCGGCAGGCGTCCTAAAAAAACCAGCGATCCTTTCAAGCTCCTCATCATCGAAGCGGGTGGCATAGGCCCTTGCCAAACCTGCTTTGAAGATTGGCTCAGTCCTGTCTGCCATTCGGCTCATGATCGCCCCCATGGCGCTGGACACAAGCTCCTGCTTCTCCGTGAAAAGGGGATCGATGAGATACCGCATTTTCAGCAAGGACTTCTCATCGAGCTGCTCAAGCTCCTCGTCCGTGAGATTACTGGCGGCAAGTAAAGTGACCAGCGGTCCACTTCCAATTCCGGCAGTCATACCCTCGAGCATCGGACTAGCCGATACCTCCATTATTGTCGCGTAGGTTCCAGTAGGGACCATGATGTCAACGATAGCTGCGGCAGCCGGTAAGCGGGCGACTTGCTCAAGGTCCAATGGTTCCGCGTCAGGGAACATCGTGGCCATCGAGTCGACCATGGTGGAAAGAGCAAGGTCAAACACCCGTTCCTCTTCGCCTGCATGCTGTCCTTGCGCAGCAGCGGGAGTGCCATACGCCAATGCCATCGCGCAGAGTACATATCCGATACTCGTCTTCAGACTCATTGCGAATTCCCTCGGTTTGACTTCAATGCCCCGCCTGTTCGCCGCGCTCCAGACCGCTCAGGCCCAGCTGCTCGTCGATCTGGGCCATCAGGCGTTCCAGACCGGCTTCATCATCGCTTTCTGCCCGGGCGACCAGCACATCCTGCGTATTCGAGGCCCGCAGCAGCCACCAGCCGTCATCGGTGGTCACGCGCACACCGTCGGTGCTGTCGACATCTGCGGGGCTGTCGGCAAGACGCGCCTTCACTTCGTCGATCGCGGCGAATTTGCGCGACTCGTCGACCTGGAACCGCATTTCCGGCGTGTTGATCATCGGCTTCATCGCGCCGCGCAACTGCGTGACCGATTTGCCCAGATTGGCCGAGGCCGCCATCAGGCGCAGCCCGGCATACAGAGCATCATCATAGCCGTAATAGGTGTCGGCAAAGAACACATGGCCGCTCATTTCGCCGGCCAGCGGAGCGCCTGTTTCCTTCATTTTGGACTTAATAAGGCTGTGACCGGTCTTCCACATCACCGGCGTCCCGCCATGCTCCGCGACATGATCGAACAGCGCGCGGCTCGCCTTCACATCCGCGATAATCGTGGCGTTAGGTAGTCTCCCCAATAGATCCTCGGCGTAGATCATCAGTAGCTGGTCACCCCAGACCACGCGGCCCTCGCCGTCGATTGCGCCGATCCGGTCGCCATCGCCGTCGAAAGCCACACCGAAGTCGAGCTTCTTGTCGGCGACCAGAGTGCGCAGGTCGGCCAGATTGGCCTCAACAGTGGGATCGGGATGATGATTGGGGAAATTGCCATCAACTTCAGCGAACAGGACATGATGTTCACCAGGGAGCTTCGCAACGAGCTTCTCAAGCGCGGGACCGGCGGCGCCGTTTCCGGCATCCCAGCCGATGCGCAGCCCGGCCAGACTGTCATGGTCGATCCCGTCCAGTGCCCCCATAAGCCGGTCTATATAGTCGTCGAGAATGGGCAGATCAGTGACTTCGCCAGCTCCGTCGAGCCAGTCTCCGGCAGCGGCCATGGCGCCGAGGTCCTGGATGTCCTGCCCGAAAAACGGTCGGCCCTGAAACACCATTTTGAAGCCGTTGTAATTGGCGGGATTGTGGCTGCCGGTTATTTCAATGCCGCCATCCACCTCTTCGCGTGAAGCTTCGGCATAATACAGCATCGGGGTGGGACCCATGCCGATAGTCACTACGTTGCAGCCGCTGGCAGTCAGGCCTTCGACCAACGCGCTCTCCAGAATGGGCGAGCTGACCCGTCCGTCATAGCCCACCGCCACGGTCTTGCCGCCGGCGCGCACCATCATCGTGCCGAAACTGCGCCCGATGGCGCGGGCATCCTCGGCCTCAAGCGTTTCGCCGATGATGCCGCGAATGTCGTATTCGCGCAGGATGGTCGGATTGAACGTATGGCTCATTGGGTCGGGCCTTCATCTGGGAGTTCATCGAGGAGAAGGTCGCGCGCGGCCGAAGCCTCGTGGACCTGTGCGTTGGTGCCGCCGCGATCCGGATGGACCATGGCGACCAGCCGCTTATGCGCGGCAAGTATTTCAGCTTTGTTGGCGTTGGCCGGCACAGAGAGAAGTTTGCGGGCATTGAAGACCGCCTGCGCCCGGGTCGAGCGGGCCCGCAAATATTGCCACGGCCAGCGTCCGAAGACGACCCGGCAGGCGAGCGACAACACAGCGACAATGATCAGAAACCGCATCATTGGCGGTGACCTTAGGCGGGTTCGAGCTGTCGCGCCATATTGGGAATGGTCGGAAGGTTCAGACCCTTGAGCAATTGCCTGAGTTCCTGACGCGCAACCAGATGGCTGGTGCCCAAATCGCCCAGATGTCCTTTGTCGAGCAGCGTAAGCCCGCTGGGGAACAATTCGCGGTAAATCACGCGTTCGCTGAGGCCGGCAGTGATACGAAATCCGACTCGCTTGCTGAGCTCGGTCAATGCTCGCTCGATCCGTGCCATATTGCGCGCCTCGACATGGCCGGTGCGGTTGCGCACCACGACCCAGTCCATTTCGCCGCGCTGCTCGTCAATGGTCGCGCGGCTGCGTTTCATCCGTGCTTCCCAGATCAGTTCGGCATAGAAGCTGAGGCGGCGGACCTTGAACGTCTCCGCATCCACCTGTCCGATCAGATCGAAATCGACAAAACTGTCATTCAGCGGAGTGACCAGCGTATCGGCTTGCGTGGCGGCATGGCGCGCCATCGGATCGTCACGGCCCGGCGTATCGAACAGCACAAAATCGGCCTCTGCGGCATGGCTGGAAACGAGATCCTCAAGCGCATCCACGTCATCGCCGTCGAACACAGCGCAGGTGGCCGTTGGTAACTCGATCTTGCGACGCGCGGCGGTTTCGGCGCGGTTTTCGAGATAGCGGTCCATCGTGCGCTGACGGGGATCGAGATCGATTGCCGCAACCTTGGCCCCGCCATAGGCCAGCGCGACCGCAACATGCACCGCTGTAGTCGATTTCCCGGTGCCGCCCTTTTCATTTGCGAAAACAATGCGGTGGGGGCGGTTTCGGGTCACGCGGACGGGTCCTTCGGATTGTGTGGCTCGCGGTGGTATCGGGCGCGGGCCAGCGCTATTACAGGGCTTGGCATATCGAAGGGCTGGAATCCGTGCAAACAATCGAACGACTGGACATGTTGAGAACAGAGGTTGCCGCGCTGACCGATGGGGGCGCCCGCCTGGCTCTGGTGCCCACCATGGGGGCGCTGCATGAGGGGCATTTGACGCTGGTGCGCGAGGCGGCAAAGCACGCAGATCACGTTGGGGTTTCGATCTTCGTCAACCCCACCCAGTTTGGCCCCAACGAAGATCTCGATGCCTATCCGCGGCAGTTGGCCGAGGACAGCGCCATGCTGGAGAAGGAGGGCGTTTCGCTCTTATGGGCCCCGACTGTGGGAGAGATGTATCCGGAAGGCTTTGCCAGTTCCATCGCGGTTGAGGGCGTGAGCGCAGGCTTTTGCGGTGCAAACCGCCCGGGCCATTTCGACGGAGTCGCCACTGTCGTCTGCAAGCTATTCCATCAGGTGCTGCCGCATGTGGCGCTGTTCGGGGAGAAAGACTGGCAGCAATTGGCAGTCATCCGCGCGATGGCGCGCGATCTCGATCTTACCCGCCCGCATGTCACCGACATTATCGGCGTGCCGACTGTGCGTGAGCCCGACGGTCTCGCCATGTCGAGCCGCAACCGGTATCTGACCCCGCCGCAGCGTGCGGCCGCCGCTGCACTTCCCAATGCCATGCAGCTGGCCAAGGCCGAGATGGAAATGGGCGCGCCCGCCGACACAGCGATGGCGACCCTGCGCGAGGTCTTGCTGACCTCCGGCTTCGATAGTGTCGACTATGCCAATCTTGCGGATGCAGGTTCGCTGCAGGTGCTGGAAAAGCTGGGCGAGGAACCCGCAAGGCTGCTTGTGGCGGCCCGGATCGGGAGCACAAGATTGATTGATAATCTTGCTGTTGGATGAACCTAGAAGGCATGGATTAATCGAGCCTGACCAAGGGCTTATGCGCCTGTCCCCTACCTAGGTGACGCGTAACATTCGGAAAGTGTGGTAAACAATCATTGCTCGCAAGAGCAGCCCTATAGGGCGCGTCCTGAGGCCGTCCCCATGGGCCGGCGCGAGGGCCGCACCTAAGGGTCGCAGGGGCCGGGTGTCATCAGCTTGTCTGGAGGCATTCGGCCTTTGACCTGGTCCTTGCCGGGTGCGGTCTCTGGAGCGGGTAAGGGGAATCGAACCCCTCTAGCTAGCTTGGAAGGCTAGAGCATTACCACTATGCTATACCCGCGATCCGAGAGAAACGCCGATGCCACCGGCAGGGGCGGTAGGTCAACCATTTCGACGCACCGTCGCCGGTTCTAGCTTCCCACAGGGTCCCTGAGCAGACTGCCTGTCGCGCCCGGTTCGGTGGTTGGCGCTTCGGGTTCGGCTGGCGCGGGAATAGTCGCCCCTTCGGGCACCGCAACATGGATATCGACCCGTCGATTGGCCGCGCGCCCGGCCTCGTTTGGCGTGCCATCGGGCAAGGCGTTCGGCTCCAGCGGATTTTGCTCGCCAAAGGCAACGGTGGTGATGCGGCTCTCGGCCACGCCATTGTCGACCAGCCACTGCGCCACAGCATCAGCGCGCTCCTGTGACATGCGCAGATTGAGCGCATCATTGCCCCCCGCATCGCTGTGGCCGCGCAAAGTAATCGCGCCATCGAATTGCGCAATTTGCGGGCTTTCCAGCAACTCCGAGAGCGCGTTGACCCCTTCGCCGGTCAATTCCGTGCCGCTATCGCCAAATCCAAGAGTGAGCGTAAGCGGTTCCAGCTCCAGCGTTCGCGCAATCTCGATATCGGGTCGAATGATGGAGGCTTGCTCTCCGGTATTTGCGCTCGGGGCCTCTTCGACATCTGCCTTGGGCTCCGGAGCCGGATCGGCATCCGCGCATGCGGCGAGTGCGAGGCTTGCCGTGGCCACGAGAAGCGTGCGGAGTGTCATACTCTTCCTCATTGTCATGCCGGTTTGGGACGCGGGCCGCTGCCCCCATCCTTCGGCTTATCTTTCGGTTTCTTGCTGTCCTTGCGCGCCTCGCGCTTGGCGGTCATCTCATCCGCGGTTTTCGGCTGCGGCGGACTGTACGAGACGATGACATCACCCGCGCGTGGCTCAGGGCGGGCAGCGTGGGTAAAGAAGCGCATCCGCCCGCTTTCGCGCAGCAACAGCAGCATATGGGTCGAATCGGGCAGTTTCTCCTGCGCGTCCTCGAAATCGAACTGGTCGGACAGCTTTGTGCGGCGGAACACCCACCCTTGCTGCTGGCGTTCCTGCACATCGCCGACTCCGAACCCGCTTTCGAACAGCGACCGGCCCCGCAAGCTTTCGGGCAGAGCGCGATGATCCTCGTCATCCGAATCGCCCAGTTGGTAGACGGAATCGCGACCGACTTCGTGCGCGAATTCGTTGCACACCAGCGCGTTATAGGCCTCGTTATCGGTTGCCGCGACGAGCACCTGATAAGGCCCCAGATCGAGATTATGCTCGGTCGCTTCGTTCAGGATTTCTCCGTGGTAATAGGGCAGACCGGCACGGCGGGCGGCGGCGAGGCGCTGCCAGCTCGAATCGACGATCATGACCGGTGTCTTCAGCTCCAGCATCTGTTTGGCGAGGGCAATGGTCCACGGCGTGCTCCCCGCGATGAGCAGGCCGGGCCGCGTATCGCCCTTCACCTTGAGCAGCTTGGCCACGAAATCGACCGTGAATCCATGCGCGATGATAGTGGTGACGACCACGGCGAAGCTCAGCCCCACAAGGATCGAGCCATCGCCATAGCCCAGCTCGTTCAGGCGCAACGCGAACAGGCCGCAAATGGCGACCAGCACAATGCCGCGCGGGGCAATCCATGCGAGGAACAGGCGCTCGTTCCAGGGCACCGAGCTTCCAAGCAAGCTGAGCAACACCGTGGCCGGACGCACGAGGAACAGAAGCGCGAGAAGGAACAGGCCGAAGCGCCACTCGAAATCACGCAACTCTTCGAAATCCAGACCGGCCGAAAGCAGGATGAAAATGCCCGACACCAGAATGACGGCGATATTTTCCTTGAATGGATGAATGCTGCGCAGGCTGGAGACATTCATATTGGCCAGTGCGATGCCCATCACCGTCACGGCGACCAGCCCGGCCTCGTGCTCGATCTTGTTGGAAATGACGAAGACACCGATCACCGTGGTGAACAGCACCGGCACTTTGAGATATTCCGGCACCGCGCCGCGCGGGAAAGCCCAAGCAATGGCGGCGGCGGCCGCAAAGCCCAGCAATCCGGCGATAATCGCAGCGAAAATCAGCGGGGGCACGACTTCGAAAACCGAGGCTCCGGGAGTCTCGGCGGCGATGCGGAAATATTCGTAGGCAATGACCGCTGCCAGCGCTCCGAAGGGGTCGTTGACGATGGCTTCCCATTTCAGGGTCGAGGCTGGGCGGGTCTGCACGCTGGACTGCCGCAGCATCGGGATCACCACGGTCGGCCCTGTCACCACCAGAATTCCGGCGAACAGGATGGCGACCGGCCAGACAAGACCGGCTACATAATAGGCGGCGAGTGCTCCGAACAGCCAGCCGAGCGGGACACCGAACACCACCAGTCGCCAGACGCCATCGCCCGAATGGCGCAATTCGCGCAGGTCGAGGCTCAGGCCCCCTTCGAACAGGATAAGGGCCACGCCGAGGCCGATCATCGGCTCCAGCAAATCGCCGAAGGTTTCTTCAGGGTCGAAAATGCCGAAGACCGGCCCGGCCAGAAAGCCAGCCAGCAGCATCAGGACAATCGCGGGCCAGCCCGTGCGCCACGCGACCCATTGGGCACCGATTCCCAGAACACCGACTGTTGCAATGACGAGCGCTTGCGATTCCATCAGAGTTCCTCAAAACGGTGCATCAGTCACGCCGCAATGGCAGAGCCTACAGCGTATCGGGGGTCGGCGCTATACCCTCCAGAGTTTTCAGCGGTTTAGACGGCTGCGCCGTGGACCCGTCATTCCCCGTCGAATGCGATGAGCGCTTCGACTTCGACGCCGCTGGAGCGCAGTTTTGCCGCCCCGCCCAGATCCGGCAGGTCGATCACAAACACCGCCCGGTCAATCTCCGCCCCGGCCTGACGCAGCAATTGCGCAGCGGCGCAGGCAGTGCCGCCGGTGGCAATCAGATCGTCGACAATCGCGACGCGCGCGCCGTGTGTCATGGTCGACGGGTCCAGCTCCAGCCGGTCGGTTCCGTATTCGAGATCGTAGTCGACGCCGATCGTTTCGACCGGCAATTTGCCCGGCTTGCGGATCGGGATGAAGCCCACACCCAGCCGGATGGCCACGGCAGCGCCGAAGATAAATCCGCGCGCCTCCATGCCGGCAATGGCCTGTGCGCCGTGCGAGCGCTCGGCCAGATGCTCGATGGCGGCACCCAAGGCCTCGGGATGCGCCAGCAATGTGCCGATATCTCGAAACTGGATGCCGGGCTTCGGAAAGTCCGGCACCGTGCGGATGATGGCGCGCAGTTCGTGCGGGCTCATAGCCCGATGCTTTCGCAAAGCAGGATCACCCGCAGCGAGAGATCAGTCCTTGCGCTTGGACGGCTTCACAGCCGACCAGATCTGCTGCTTGGCCATCCATGCAAGGATCGTGGCGAAGACGAGGAAGATCATCACCGGCCAGCCGGTCTGCTTGCGCTTGATCATTGTCGGCTCGGCGCCCCAGGTCAGGAATGCCGTCACGTCTTCCGACATTTGCGGAACCGTGGCCTCCGTCCCGTCATCATACGTGACCTGCCCATCGGACATCAGCGGCGGCGCCATCGCGATGTTGAGGTACTTGAAATACGGGTTGTAATAGAGGCCGAAGGGCGTCGAGAATTCGGGGAATTGCTCGGTCAGTTCAGCAGGGATTTCCTGATAGCCCGACAGCAGGGAGTAGACGTAATTCGTCCCGTTCTTGCGCGCCTTGGTGATCAGCGAAAGATCAGGCGGAATGGCGTTGTTGTTGGCCGCAGCCGCCGCAACGTCATTTGGATAGGGCGAGGGAATGTAGTCGGTCGGCTCTGCCGGGCGCATAATCGCCTCACCGGTCGCCGGATCGACGCCCGGAACCTGCCATGTAGCCGCCTCTGCGCGCACCTGATTCTCGGTGTAGCCGAGCTCTGCAAGATTACGGAAAGCGATGAACTTCATGCCGTGGCAGGCCGAGCACACTTCCTTGTAGACCTTGTAGCCACGCTGGAGCTGGGCGATGTCCCACTTGCCGAGCGGCCCTGCAAACGACCAGCCCCCTGCCGGAGCCTCGGCCGGTTTATAGAAGACCTTTTCAGCGGTCTTGGGCGTTTCGGTCGTCGCGGCATTGTAGGCGTCAACCACGAAGGAGACCATCACCACCAAAGTGAAGAGCAGGCCTGCACCGATTGCGAGTAGGCGAACCATAGTAAAACTCTTTCCTAATTCGCTCAGACGGCGGGCTGGGCGTTTTCACCCAGCACTGCCTGTTTGTCGGACCCCAGCACGGCCTCGGTGATCGAATAGGGCAGCGGCTCGGGCTTCTCGAAGGACGAGATGAGCGGCAGGATCACCAGGAAGTGGAGGAAATAATACGCCGTCGCGATCTGGCTGGCCAGAATCGTGAACGTCGAGAGATGGGCACCGCCGCAATAGCCCAGCACCAGAATGCACGGGATCAGGCCGAACCAGAAGAACTTGCGGAACAGCGGGCGATAGTGACCGCTGCGGACCGGCGACCGGTCGAGCCATGGCAGGATGAACCACAGCAGGATCGATGCAAACATTCCGATCACGCCCCACAGCTTGGCCGGGAGAATGAAGTCGAAAGTGAAGGCCCGCAGGATCGCGTAGAACGGCCAGAAATACCATTCCGGCACGATGTTCGCAGGCGTGGCCAGCGGGTTCGCCTCGATATAGTTGTCCGCATGGCCGAGGAAGTTCGGCAGGAAGAACACCATGGCGAGATAGGCGATCAGAAAGACGCCCAGTCCGAAGCCGTCTTTCGCCGTATAATACGGGTGGAACGGCACCGTGTCGCTCTCGCTTTTCACTTCAACGCCGGTCGGGTTCGACGAGCCCGGAATGTGCAGCGCCCAGATATGCAGGATGATCACACCCGCCGTTACGAAGGGCAGCAGGAAGTGCAGGCTGAAGAAACGGTTCAGAGCGGCGTTGTCGGGCGCATAACCCCCAAGCAGCCAGATCTGGATCGGCTCACCCACCAGCGGGATGGCGCCGAACAGGCCGGTAATCACCTTCGCGCCCCAGAAGCTCATCTGCCCCCAAGGAAGCACGTAGCCCATAAAGGCCGTGGCCATCACCAGCAGGAAGATCACCACGCCAAGCAGCCAGATCATCTCGCGCGGCGCTTTGTAAGAGCTGTAATAGAGCCCGCGGAAAATGTGCAGATAGAGCACAAGGAAGAAGAAGCTCGCCCCGTTGGCGTGGGCATAGCGCAGCATCCAGCCCCAGTTGACGTTGCGCATGATGTGCTCGGTGCTGGAGAAGGCGACCAGCGCGTTGGGCGCATAGTGCATCGCCAAAATGACACCGGTGACAATCTGCAAGACAAGGCAGAAGCCCGCCAGCACGCCGAAATTCCACATGTAAGAAAGGTTGCGCGGCACGGGGTAGCCCGCGCCCACGGCATTGTAGACGAGGCGCGGCAGAGGCAGCTTCTCGTCGATCCACTTGGTGAAATCGTTGGCAGGGGTGTACTGCTTGGCCCAGGGAAAGCTCATAATTTCATTCTCTCTAGCGCTTAGCCTACGCGGATGGTGGTGTCGGACGTGAATTCATAATCCGGCACTTCGAGATTGGTCGGTGCGGGGCCCTTGCGAATGCGCCCTGCAGTGTCGAATTGCGAACCGTGGCAAGGGCAGAAATAGCCCCCGAACTCGCCCTTGTCCTCGCCCTCGGCAGCGCCCAGCGGCACGCAGCCGAGATGGGTGCACACGCCCATGGTGACGAGCACGTCTTCGTGGCCTTCCTTGGTCCGGTCGGCGAGGCTTTCGGCATCGCGGAGCGAACTGGTGGGTGTGTCGTTGGCGGCAGTGATTTCTTCGGGCGTCAGGCGGCGCACGAACAGCGGCTGCTTGCGGAACACGGCCTTGATCGCCTGACCCGGCTCGATAGCCGAGACATCCACATCGGTGCTGCTTTCGGCAAGCACGTCAGCTGAGGGGGCCATCTGGGTGATCAGTGGATAGACCGCGCCCAATGCACCAACACCGGCTGCGCTGAGCGCCGCAATGTTAATGAAATCGCGCCGACGGACTCCGTCATCGCCGTCATGCTCTGCGACGGTTTCTGCAGTTGCTGTGCCTGACGTATCAGCCATCAATTCCTACCCTAATCAGCAGGCGACAAAAATATGGATCGCCCGACCTGTTTCAAACGGCCTGCATTGCGCTTAACGTAAATACAGCCCCTACGCATAACGGTTCCCCGAATGCGGGGCGGCCCTAGCCGCTCTGCCGTGCAATGCCAATGGCCTTTAGCGCATCTGATATCGCGCTTAATGCAACCCGATCAATGCCGCCTGTCGTCCGTAGTCCGCTTCGCCGCGGTGAGTCGAACGGCGGAAAGAGTAGAAACGCGCTTCATCCGTGTAGGTATCGAGACCGAGCGGCTGGACTACTCCGGCCCCGGCTTGGCGCAACCGTGCGGCCACAAAGCCCTCCAGATCGAAATGCTGGCGGTCGCTTTTCCCGGCAGCGAAAAAGCGTCCGTCGTCTTCGGCAAATTCGCTGCGCATTTCTGGCCCGACTTCGTAGCTTGCCTGAGCAATGGATGGCCCGATCGCGCAGGCGATATCGGCCCGGCGCGCGCCAACGCTTTCCATCGCCTCCAGTGTGGCTTCCAGAATTCCGCCCACAGCGCCGCGCCACCCCGCATGGGCAGCGGCAACCACGCCGGCCTTGCGGTCGGCGAGCAGTACCGGCGCGCAATCGGCAGTGACGACGCCGACCAGCAGGCCGGGAACTGCAGTGACCAGAGCATCGGCGCGCGGGCGCTCGTCACCCTCCACCGGCCTCTCGACCACCACCGCATCGGCGCTATGCACCTGATACGGCATAGCGAGCTGCGCACCCGGCAGGATGGAGGCGACCGCCCGGCGACGATTCTCGGCCACACTGGCGGGATCGTCGCCTGCGCCCATCCCGAATTGCAGGCCCGCCACCGGTCCAGTGGAAACGCCGCCCTCGCGGGTCAGGAAGCCGTGGGGTATACCGTCCAACGCATCGGCGCGGATCGGGGAAACCGGCGCGTCGGTCTCGTTCCAGCGATTAGCCAAGGCTGCGGCTGACCTGCTCGTAGGTGTCGCGCGAGAGCGTGTCCGCAGCAGCGATTCGCTCCAGCTCCGCCCGCATCAGCGCGGCCCGGCCCGGCTCCATCCGCCGCCACCGGCCCAGCGGCGAAACGAACCGCGCCGCAGTCTGCGGGTTGATCGGGTCGAGTGCCAGAATGAGGTCGGCAATCATCGAATAGCCCGCGCCGCTCTCGCTATGGAAGGCATGCGGGCTGGCCGCGAACGCCATATAGAGCGAGCGCACGCGGTTCGGGTTGCGCAACGTGAAGTCCGAATGATCGGCCAACGCCTTCACATGCGCGATGACATTGGGGTGGAGCGAGCCCGCCTGAAGCGCGAACCACTTGTCGATGACCAGCGGATTGCCCCGATAGCGCTCGTAGAAATCGGCCAGCGCGGCATCCCGCTCCGGCCCCTCCAGCCCGCACAGCACCATCAGCGCGCCCTGCCGGTCAGTCATATTGTCGGCCGCTGCATATTGCTGCGCCGCCAGCTCGGCAGCCTTGGCCGGATCGCTCGCGGCGGCGTAGATCAGCACCTGCGTCTTCACCTTGCGGGCACCGCGCGCTTCCTGCGACATGCCGAAGGGCACCGCCTCCGCCCGCTCGTAAAGCGCGTGTAGTTCCGCCGCCAGTTCGCGCCCGAGATAGGCCTTCAGCGCTTCGCGTTCGACATGGATTGCGCCCGGCTGCGCGGTCAGCATCTGCTCCATCAGATAGGTCTGGCTGGGCATCAGCATCAATTCGCCGCGCATCGAATCGTCCAGCGCATCGTCGGTCAGAATCGCCCGCAGCGCGGTCGCGACCGCCTGACGGCCCGCCGCCGCATCGCCGGTGCCGTTCACCGCGTCCAGCAACACGCCGACCATCAACTCCTGCATCGCCTCATAGCGGGCGAAACTGTCATCATCATGCGCGGCGAGGAACACCAGATCGTCTCGCGGAACGGTGCGTTCGATCGACACCGGCGCGGTAAAGCCGCGATTGACCGACAGGACCGGCGCAGAGGCAAAGCCATCGAAACGCAGCGTTTTGGTTGGTGCATCCAGCATCACCAATTGCTCGCCCGAATGCTGGCCGGTTTCACGGTCCAGCAGCGCGATCTTCAGCGGGATCGGCATAGGCAGCTTGGCCGGTTGGCCCGGAGTGGGCGGAACGGTCTGGGTCAGCTTCAGCGTGGCAGTATCGCCCTCATGCTCTAACGAAACCTCGACCTTGGGCGTGCCCGCCTGACGATACCACAGGCGAAACTGCGTCAGATCGAGGCCCGTTCCGTCCTCCATCGCCTTGACGAAGTCTTCGCAGGTCGCGGCCTCGCCGTCATGGCGATCAAAATAGAGGTCGCATCCTGCGCGGAAGGCCGCTTCGCCCGCCATCACCCGCATCATCCGAATGACCTCGGCGCCCTTGTTGTAGACGGTGGAGGTATAGAAGTTGCTGATCTCGCGGTAGGAATCGGGCCGGATCGGATGCGCCAGCGGGCCGGAATCCTCGGGGAACTGGATGCCGCGCAAGATCCGCACATCCTCGATCCGCTTGACTGCCTCGCCCTGCATATCCTGCGAGAAAAGCTGGTCGCGCAAAACGGTGAAGCCTTCTTTCAGCGACAGCTGGAACCAGTCGCGGCAAGTGATGCGGTTGCCCGACCAATTATGGAAGTATTCGTGGGCAATCACACCCTCGACCGCATCGAAATCGCCATCGGTCGCGGTGTCCTGATCGGCCAGCACATATTTCGTGTTGAAGACGTTGAGGCCCTTGTTCTCCATCGCGCCCATGTTGAAATCGCTGACCGCCACGATGTTGTAGATGTCGAGATCGTATTCGCGCCCGAAGGTCTCCTCGTCCCATTTCATCGAGGTTTTCAGCGATTCCATCGCATGCTCGGTCCGGTCCAGATCGCCATCGCGGACCCACACAGCCAGGTCGACCTCCCGGCCATTCATGGTGGTGAAGCTGTCCCGCCGCGCTACCAGATCGCCGGCGACCAGCGCGAAGAGATAGGACGGTTTGAGCCACGGGTCCTGCCACACGGCATAGTGCCTGCCATCCTCCGCATCGCCCGTTTCCACTTCATTGCCATTAGCCAGCAGAATCGGGAATTCGGCCTTCGAACCCTCCATCCGGACGGTGTAGCTGGAGAGCACATCGGGCCGGTCCGGGAAGAACGTGATCCGGCGGAAGCCTTCCGCCTCGCACTGCGTGCACAGCATCCCGTTGGAGGCGAACAGGCCCATCAGCGCGCTGTTCGCACTGGGGTCGATAATCGTGGTGATGGTCAATTCATGGCTTTCGCCCGGTAGCGTGACGAGCAGGTCATCGCCCTCCATGGTCCAGCCAGTATATTCCGCGCCATCGCATTGCAGCGATTCCAGTGTCAGTCCGTCACCATTGAGGCGGATGGTCGGCGAGGGATCGGCCGCCGGATTCCGCTCGACCTGCAAAGTGGCGACAACCTTAGTGCGCTCCAGCCCGAGATCGAAATCGAGATGGGTCGTCGGCACCAGCCACGCGAACGGCGTGTAATCCTCCCGCCGGATAATCGCTGGTTCCTTTGGCTCCGGGGGCGCATCGGCCAATTGCGGGTTGCCATCGGCGGTCGAGGGGGTGCGGGCGATATCCATAAGGTGTCAGCTACTCTCTTTCCTGAAGCTCTCAAATGGGTAGAACCTGCCTATGAAGCAAATGTTCATTTTCGGCCTCGGCTATTCGGCCAAACGCATTGCCGCGGCGCTGGAGAGCGACGGCTGGAGCGTTGTGGCCACGGGCAGCGATGGCACGGTTGACTTTGCCGATGGCGACGCAGTGCGCGCGGCGCTGGCGGCTTCGAGCCATATTTTGTCTTCCGTGCCACCGGACCGGGAAAACGGCACCGATCCAGTGCTCGAAACCTACGCTGGCGATCTGGGGCAAACCTGGCTCGGCTATCTCTCCTCGACCGGCGTATACGGCGATCAGGATGGTGCGTGGGTGGACGAAACATCACCCACCGGAACAGGCAGGCGTAGCGCCCGCAGCGATGCGGATGCGCGCTGGATGGAACTGGGCGCGCGGGTGTTTCGCCTACCCGGTATTTACGGCCCCGGCCGCAGTGCTTTGGACCGCGTGAAGGAGGGCAACGCGCGGCGGATCGACATGCCCGGACAGGTGTTCAGCCGCGTGCATGTCGATGATATCGTCAGCGGCGTGGTCGCGGCGGTCAAGAGCAATGCACCGGCGGGTGCTTACAACCTCGGCGATGATCTGCCTGCCAGCGGCAATGCCGTGACGGAAGAAGCGTGCCGGTTGCTGGGTGTCGCGCCTCCGCCACTGCAGACGCTGGAAGAGGCTCATCTCTCGGAAATGGCGCTGGGCTTCTACTCGGAAAACCGCCGGGTCGCGAACGGCAAAGCCAAGCGCGTGCTGGGGTGGGAGCCGCGATATCGGACTTACCGCGAGGGTTTGCGCTCGCTCATCTAAGGCTTGGGCGCTTGCTTCGCACGCAGGGCCAAGACCATGCCGATAACCGCGAGCACCATCCCGCCGATCGTCAGGCCGGTCCAGCGGTAATCCTCGAACAAAGTCGAAATCAGCATCGCAACAGAGATCGTCAAAATCGAATTATAGGCCGTGCGCCCCGCCCCGATCTCGCGCACCAGATTGTAATGCAGCGGAAAGGTGACAACCGACCCGATCAGCGCGAGATAGACGATCCCCGTCCAGTATTGCGTGCCAGTCGGCACAGGTGGCGGGCCAGCGGTCGCCAGCGCAAAGCCGAGATCGAAGAGCGTCCCGTACAGCATCGCCCATGCAAGCAGGCTGACCATCGGCACGCCGCGCCCGACAGGGTTCGCCTGAATGACATTCGCCACCGAAGCGGCGACAATACCCAGCATCGCCAGCAGGATACCCAGCGCCACATTGCCACCAATCACCCCCGCATCGGGATTGGCGCGCCATTCATGCAGCAACAGCAGTGAAACCCCGACAATCGCGACCGCACTGCCGAGCCAGAATGTCCCCTGCTGGCGTTCGCCGAGGAAGAACCGCGCCAGCAACGCATTGGGCACCATCAACAGCCCGAACATCATCGCGACGATGCCGGACGTGACATAGAGCTCGGCGTGATAGACAAACAGGAAATTGCCGCTGAACTGGAATATACCGACCAGTATCGCCAGCCGATGCTCCGTCGCTGTCAGCCGCAAGCGGCGTTTCATCAACAACGCGACGAGAAACAGAGCGGGCGTTGCCAGCGCGAAACGGTAGAACACTGACCACGCCGCCGGAACGCCGCTGATTTGTCCGGTGATGACGAACCAGGTCGAGCCCCAGATCGTCCCCGTCAAAAGGAACGGGATAGCCACCCGCCAGCTAAGCATGGCCTGCTGCGGTGATGTCATAGCGCCGCGATGGCCTTGCCCAGAGCCTGCGCTGCGCTCTGGTCGCTGTCCCAGCTGGCCACAAACCGCGCTGCATCTGCGCCCCAGTCATAAAATTCGAAGCCTTGCGCCCGCAAAGCCTCGCGCTCGGCCGCATCCAAGCGCATGAAGACCTCGTTGGCCTCCACCGGATGCATCAGCCGCTCGCTCGCCTCGGCGACAATCGCCTGCGCGGCATCATTGGCCGCACGGGCATTGCTGAGCCACACATCGCCCTCCACCATCGCCAGTAACTGAGCGGCAAGATAGCGCCCCTTGGATTGCAAATGGCCCGATCGTTTGCGGCGATAGCGCACTACATCGGCCAGCCCGGGATCGAAAAACACGATCGCTTCGGCATTCATTCCGCCGTTTTTGACGCAGCCGAAACTGAGCGCCTGCGCCGGGCCAACGGCCTCTGCTGGAGTGCACCCCAGATGCGCCACCGCATTGGCGAACCGCGCGCCGTCGACATGCAGGCCCAGCCCGCGTTGCTGTGCAAGTGCGCCAATCGCCGCCAGCTCTCCGGGGCGGTAGCTGCGGCCATATTCGCTTGCCTGCGTCACGGAGATTGCGTGCGGCTGCACCTGATGCACATCGTCGCGGATCGGGTCGATCACCGCCGCGATGGCCCCCGGAGTCAGCTTCGCGCCCTCGCCCTCGGCCAGCATCAGCTTGGCCCCGTGCAGGTAAAATCCGGGCGCGCCTCCCTCGTCCATCTCGATATGCGCCTCGCGGTGGCACACGACTCCGCCATGCGGCGGCACCATCGCCGAGAGGGCGAGGCAATTGGCTGCTGTGCCCGTAGCGACCCACAGCACCGCAACCTCTTGCTCAAAAACAGCACCGAAAGCGTCGTCCAGCCGCCGCGATAAGGCATCGCCGTCATAGGGCGCATCGCCTTCATCCGCCGCGCGCATTGCATCCCACAAAGCAGGGTGCACCGTGGCGGCATTGTCCGACAGGAAGCGGGCGGGTGAAGAGGGCGAATGGCTCATGGGAACGCCCTTACGCCCCGCATCGTTGAGCGCAAGAAGGAGCATCATCCGTGAGCATCGATCAAGCAGACGTAACCATCACGCACCACGCCCAAGGGCAAGGCGGCAAATACGTCGCCGAAGTCGCCGGCGAGACCGCCACCGGGCATCTCGAATGGGAGCCGCGGCAAAACAGCGCTGGCGACGATATCCGCGTGGCCACCCACACCATCGTGCCCCGCGAAATCGGCGGGCGCGGCGTGGCCGGGCATCTCGTGAAGCGTCTGGTGGCCGATGCCCGCGAGCACGGCTTCAAGATCGTGCCGCAATGTTCCTATGTCGCAAAGAAGTTCGACGAGAACCCCGATTGGGCGGATTTGCGCGCATAGCTGGCGGACTTAGGTCAGCTCGGAGAAATCGCTGGTCGCAATGCTGCGTAGGATCGCCTCGCGCCATTTGCGCGCGCGCTCCAGCGGAATGCCTTGTATCGCGAGCTTACCACCCGCCAGCCCCAGATGCAGCGTGGCGAAACCGAGCCGCCGGGCGACCGGCCCCTGCGAAATCTCCACCGTTTGCAGTTTCACCCGCCGCCCGATGCTGAGCGTCGGGGCGAGCCAGCCGGTCCGAATATAGAGCTGGCTCTTGCCCAGCGCGTGCCGTTCGTAGCGCCACAGGAAAATTTGCCAGCTCGCCGCAGCAATCCCGAAGGCAACCGGGATCAGCCCGGCCAGTTTCTGCCATGGAAATAGATCAAGATCGAACACCACCAACCCGATTTCGATGGCAATGCCGATCAGCACCAGAATGCCGCCTTCGATAACAGCGCTGGCAATCCGGTGCGCCTTGGCAGCGCGCCGCCACTGCAGATCATCGGGCGGAGGCGTAAAGCCAGCTGCCTCGGCAATGGGCACCAGCTCGGCATCGCGGGCAAACGGCGCAACCACGTGATTCGCCGCTCCGCTATCCTGCGCCAGACTGACAAATTTCAGCCCGCGCCAACCGAATCGGCGACGCACAATGCCGGTGGTAAAGCGCAGCGCCTGCACGCGGTGGGCGGGCATCACCACATCGGTGCGGGTGAACAGGCCCCGGCGGCGGCGAAATCCCTTGGTGGTGCGGTCCAGCCGGAAATCCCAATCGCGCAAGAATGTGCGCACCAGTCCGGTAATGACACCTGCGACCGACACCGTGGCGAGGAGCGCCAGGACCCCGAAAATCTGCAGCACAGGCCCTGCCGCAGCCAATTGCTGACCCGGCCCGGCAAAGGTCTGGATCCAGAAATCGGCATCCCACAGCTCAAAGGGCAGAAGGAAATCAAGCTGCTGAACCGCCGCCGCCAGCACAGCGACAAGAGCGAGAGAGAATTCGAACAGACCGAAAGTGAACAGGCGTTTCGGACCCATGGCAAACAGAGGTTCGCCCGCTTTCTCTGCCTCGGCGGGCGCTGATTCGCTTTCCGCTTCCGGGAGCTCCACGCCGTCGCGCCTCTCGCGCACCAGCTCCCTGAGCGCGGCGCCCTGAGCCTGCGAGAGATAGGCCAATGTCAGCTCGTCCTTACCGCCTGCTCCCGTCTCGAAGCGCACTTCCACCAGCCCCAACAGGCGGGCGACGAATTTCTGTTCGAGGCTGACGTCCTGAATGCGCTCGTATGGGACCGAACGGGCAGCGCGCGACAGGATACCGCTTTCCACCCGGATGTCGTTTTGGCCGACACGGTATGTAAATCGCCGCCATTGCAGCCAGGCGATCCCCAGATTGAGAGCGATCAGTGCAGCAATCAACAAGAGGATCAGCGTAATCCCGCCAAGGTCCTCGAGTCCCGATTCGCGGGTGATGCTGAAGAACGCAAACGCCAGCGGGATGGCCAGCTGCGGCAGCAACATCAGCGCTTTGACCGCGAAGGATAACGGGTCTGTCCGCTGCGGCGCGCCCTCGGCTGGCGCGGAATGCTCTAAGGTCTCCTCGCTCACAGGCTCTCACGCTTGATATGGGCGCGTATCGTCTCGCGCATGGCCAGCGCGTCGTCGTGGTTCAGGCCGGGCAAGTGCACCGAAGCATTATGGCTGCCCGCCGTATGCAGCGTCAGGGTGGCGAGGTCGTAATATCGCTCCAGCGGACCGCGATCGACGTCGATATGCTGCACGCGCCCGAACGGGACAACGGTATCGGAGCGGAACAGCAGCCCGCGCACGACCCGCAACCGGTCATCGCTCATGGCAAATCCGCGCGCGGTGAAGCGGCGATGGGGCAAACGCAGCACCAGAACAATCGCAATGCCGAGCACGACCAGAAAGATGGCGCCGGGAAAAAGCGGCAGTGCCCAATCGGCAATACCCGCCGCTACCAGAGCCGGAATCGCAAAGCCCACACCCTGCACCCGCATCGCTTTCTCATGATTGGGATGCAGCCGGGTCAGCGCATCATCCTGCGCTTCAGGGGCGGGCGTGTCGATTTCCTGTTCGCTCATGCCACCGGCATGAATCCCCGCGCATTTCTTTTCAAGCAGGCATTCGATGAATGTCCTTCTTGGGCTGTCGGGAATGGTTGGAAAAATGGTGCCCCGTTCAGGCCGAAGGCCGAAAATCCAAGGGACGTGGCGGCATTTGACCGAAGGGAAAATGGTGCCACGAGAGAGAATTGAACTCTCGGCCTCACCCTTACCAAGGGTGCGCTCTACCACTGAGCTACCGCGGCTCCGGAAGTGCCCGTTGAAAGGCAGGCGCGCCCTTTGCCTGATGCGCGCCTCAAGTCAAGCAATGCTTGAGCGAGACGGTCGCAATTGGCAAGACCCCCAAATGAGCGACAACCCTTCCCGTGACACTACAACCCGAGAAGCCAGCACCCGCGAAGAGCGCATGGCTGCCAAGCTGCGCGAGAACCTGCGCCGCCGCAAAGCGCAGGCCCGCGAAATGGGGCAAAGCGACACTGCCAGCAAAATGGCCGACAAGAGTGGCCAATAAGAAGCCGCCTGCACCCCTTCCCAATGAAGATGGCGCAGGCTAACGCAGCGCGCTCTTGATGACCAATGGAGCCCAAGTCTGTGTCCAGCCCCACTTCCAAACTGATTCTTGTCCGCCACGGACAGAGCGAGTGGAACCTCGCCAACCGGTTTACCGGCTGGTGGGATGTCGGCCTGACCGATCAGGGCGTCGCCGAAGCGCGCGAGGCGGGGAAGCTGCTCAGCCAGCATGCCGATATGCTGCCGGTGCGCGCATTCACATCTTTCCAGAGCCGCGCGATCCGCACGCTGCACCTGGCGCTTGAAGAATGCGACCGGCTGTGGATCCCCGAAACCAAAGACTGGCGCCTGAACGAGCGGCACTATGGCGGGCTGACTGGGCTCAACAAGCAGGAAACGCGCGACAAGCACGGTGACGAGCAGGTGCATATCTGGCGGCGCAGCTATGACGTCCCGCCTCCTGCGCTGGAGGCAGGCAGCGAGTTCGATCTGTCCTCCGACCCGCGCTACGCCGGAGTAGACGTGCCGGCCTCCGAAAGCCTGAAACTGACCATCGAGCGGGTGCTGCCTTACTATGAGAGCGCAATTGTTCCGGTGCTGAAAGAAGGCGGTCCGGTAATCATCTCTGCCCATGGCAATTCCCTGCGCGCGCTGGTCAAGCATCTGTCGGGCATTTCGGATGATGATATCACCGGCCTGGAGATTCCCACAGGTCAGCCCATCGTTTACGAATTCGATGATAGTATGACGCCGGGCCCGCGCTATTACCTGAAAGACCGGTAGGCCTGCGCGCGGGGGAGAAGCACCGATGACTGACACACCGGACGTGATGATCGTGATGGGCAGCCAGTCCGACTGGCCGACCATGCAATGCGCTGCCAAGGTTCTGGAAGAGCTGGAAGTGCGGCACGAGGCGCGCATCGTCTCCGCCCACCGCACACCCGACCGGATGGTGGAGTTTGCCCGGGGTGCCGCCAGCGAAGGCGTGAAGGTGATTATCGCGGGCGCAGGCGGCGCAGCCCATTTGCCCGGCATGATCGCCGCGATGACGCATCTGCCGGTGCTGGGCGTGCCGGTTCAGTCCAAGGCGCTGTCGGGCATGGATAGCCTGCTCTCCATCGTCCAGATGCCCGCCGGTGTGCCTACCGGAACGCTGGCCATCGGCGAGGCGGGCGCGACCAATGCGGGCCTGCTCGCGGCGAGCATTCTGTGCCTTTCCGACCAGCCGCTCGCCGAGCGGCTGAAGACATGGCGCGCCAACCGCAGCGACGCCGTCGCCGACCGGCCTACGAACCCCTAATGCTGAAACCCGGCTCCACCATCGGCATCCTGGGCGGCGGCCAATTGGGCCGGATGCTGGCCATTGCAGCCGCGCAAATGGGCTATCGCTGCATCGCCTACAGCCCGGAGAAGGAAATCGTCGCAGGCGATGTGTGCGCCGATGTCTTCCGCAACAAATGGGACGATGCGCAGGCGATGGCCGCTTTCGGGCAGGCCTGCGATGTGGTGACATGGGAATTCGAGAATGTACCCGTCGCCCCGCTGGCCGCTCTGGGTGACAAGCTTGTGCCGGGTGCCCGCGCACTGGAAACGGCGCAGGACCGGCTGAACGAGAAGCGTTTTGTCGAAGGGCTGGGCGGGCAGCCCGCGCCCTATGCCACCGTCGATAGTCGCAGCGATCTGGTCGAAGCCATCGACCGGATCGGAGCGCCGGGCATCCTCAAGACTCGCGGCGAAGGCTATGACGGGAAAGGCCAGTGGCGGATCCAGTCAGCCCATGATGCAGAAGGCGTGTCGATCCCCGATACGCCTGCAATCTACGAAGGGTTCGTGACGTTCGAGGCGGAGTTTTCCGTTATCCTTGCACGCGGGGCCGGTGGCGAGATGGTGTTCTGGGACAGCACGCATAATGTTCACGAGGGCGGTATGCTGGCTACCTCCACTTTGCCCGCGCCCGATAGCGTGGGCTTGCAGGTGGAGAAGGCGCGCGATCTGTCCCGTCAGGTGGCCGATGCGCTCGGCTATGTCGGCGTGCTGACACTGGAATTCTTCGCGACCGCGAGCGGGCCGGTATTCAACGAAATGGCCCCCAGGGTGCACAATTCGGGCCACTGGACCACCGAAGGCGCAGCGACCAGCCAGTTCATCAACCATATCCGCGCGATTTGCGGCCTGCCGCTGGGCGATACCCGCACCATCGCGCCCGGCATGGTGATGCGCAACATCGTCGGGAAAGATGCGAACACCGCGCACCAGACCCTGTCGGACCCTGCCACTCAATTGCACCTCTACGGCAAAGCCCGCGCGCTCGACGGGCGCAAGATGGGTCACACCACCACATTGAAGTTCGATTGATGGGGATGCTCGACTGATGGGCGAGATTTTCCTGATCTACGCCCGCGCTGCCAATGGCACCATCGGCAAGGATGGCCAGCTGCCGTGGCATATCCCGGCGGACCTCAAGCGATTCAAGGCGCTCACCATGAACAAGCCCATGATCATGGGCCGCAAAACCTTTGAGAGCCTTCCGGGCATTCTGCCGGGACGCAAACATATCGTGCTGACCCGGCGCGACAGTTTCGAGGCGGAGGGCGCACAAATCGTCGGCTCCGTAGCAGAAGCGCTCGCCGAAGCACGCGCGGACGATCCCGAGACCGACATCGCGATTGTCGGCGGCGCTGCAGTCTATGATGTGTTCCGCCCACTCGCGGACCGCGTTGAACTCACCGCGATCCACGCCGATTTCTCCGGCGACACGTTTATGAAGCCTTTGGGCGCAGGATGGGAACTGCAAGGGCAAGAGGATTATCCGTCCGAGAGCGAGCGTCCGGCCTTCTCCTTCATGACCTATCGCTGTCCGGCTCGGGACGAGAGCGAATGAGGTGGCTTGATCACCGCGAGCCTGTGCCGGCACCCTTGCGCGGCGCAATTATCGCGCTGGGCAATTTCGACGGGTTTCACCGGGGCCACCAGGCGGTGGCTGGCGAAGCGATCCGCTGGGCACGCGAGGAAGGCCGCCCTGCCATTGTCGCAACATTCGACCCGCATCCGGTGCGTCATTTCCGGCCCGACACGCCGCCTTTCCGCCTGACCACGCTGGAACAGCGGCAGGAGCTGTATATCGCGGCCGGAGCAGCGGCGATGCTGGTGTTCCATTTCGATGCCGATCTGGCCGGAACCGAGGCGAGCGATTTCATCAGCGACATTCTGGTCGACCGGCTGGGCGCGCATGGCATCGTGACAGGCGAGGATTTCACCTTCGGCAAAGGCGCGAAGGGCAATGTCGATCTGCTGTCCGGCTATGGCGCGATGGTCGGCCTGTCGCACCGCGCTGTCGCGCCGGTTGCGGACGGCGATGCACCCGTCTCCTCCAGCCGGGTCCGCGAGGCGCTGCGCCAAGGCGACTGCGCCACCGCAACCGAACTCCTGACCCGACCCTTCGCCATTCGCGGCATTGTGCAGCATGGCGACAAGAGAGGCCGCGAAATCGGCTACCCGACAGCCAATCTCGATATCGAAAGCTATCTGCGCCCGCGCTACGGCATCTACGCGGTCACCGGCAAAATCCTCTCCACCGGAGAAGTGCTGAAAGGCGCGGCCAATATCGGCGTGCGCCCGCAATTCGAACCGCCCAAGGAATTGCTGGAGCCGCATTTCTTCGATTTCTCCGGCGATTTATATGGGCAGGAAATCGAAGTGGCCTTCCACCACTTCCTGCGCGGAGAAGCCAAGTTCGATTCGCTGGATGATCTGATCGAACAGATGGAGCGCGACTGCGCGCGGGCGCGCGAGCTGCTCGCGTGAAGCGTTGGCTGCTTCGCATCGGCGCGATTTTTGCGGTCGCCTTCCTCGGCCTGACCGTGCTCAACGCGCAGTGGCTCGCGCCCGAGCCAAAGGGCGGCGTGAAGCTGGTGACGGCTGCAGGGCTGGGTCCAGCCAGCGGCTGCGCGGGGTCTGTGCCCTATCACGGGTTCGCCCCCAACAGTCTCGCAAGCATCCTCAGGGCCGACAAGCTGGGCGCGGCCATGGTTGAAGTACGTGTTGAGCAGGGCGCCGACGGAGCGATTCTGCTTCCCGTGGACCCCGCCTGCGGGGATGCCGACCCGGCCAGTCTGGACGACCTGTTGTCCCGGCTGACCCGCCATGCGCGTCTGATGTTCAATCTGACGTCGGCCGATGCGCGTCTGACCGAAGGTGTGCTGGACAGTCTGGCCGAAGCAGGCCGCGATCCCGCCGAGGAACGGGACGGATTTCTCGGCAGCCCCGAAGCCTTGGCCGTCATCCGCGCCCGCCATCCCGATGTCTGGGCGTGGAATCCAGATGAGGCCGAGGCCTGCAGCCGCGACTATGTCCTGACCGGCTGGACCGGCCTTCTCCCCGGCAGCTGCAAGGGCAAGACCCTGTTGATCCGGCTGGATAACCAGATTGTGTATTGGGGCTGGCCCAACCGCCTGCTCGCACGCATGGAAGCGGAGGGCGGCAATGTCGTCATCTCGGCACCCGGCGCTGACCCCTTGTCAGGGATCGATTTGCCGGAGCAGATTGGCGAAGTGCCCTCGACCTTCAACGGCTATTTGTGGGTCGATGATGCTTTTGCAATTCTGCCTGCGCTCTATCCCCGCTTCGACACGCGGCGGCAGGCAGAGATCGATGCGACCGCGCGTGCGCTTTCCGAGAGACGGTCGCAGCGCTAGGGCTGAGCTTGCAAAATCGCGCCGCTTAGGCTCTAGGGCGCGCCATGAAATACGCGGGGCGCAAGGCCGCGCGGCAATGCCTCAATCCTTTCTTCCCACGGTTCGCACCCCATCATGCTCGAAAACAAATCCATCTTCATCACCGGCGGCACCGGCTCGTTCGGCAAGGCCTTCGTCCGCACCGTGCTGGAGCGGTATCCCGGCATTAAGCGGCTAGTGATTTTCAGCCGCGACGAGCTGAAGCAATTCGAGATGCAACAGGAATTTCCGCAGTCGAAATATCCCGGCCTGCGCTATTTCCTCGGCGATGTGCGCGACGAAGCCCGCCTGCGCCGCGCGCTGGAGGGGATCGACATCGTGATACACGCCGCTGCGCTGAAGCAGGTGCCGGCGGCGGAGTACAATCCGTTCGAGTGCATCAAGACCAACATTCTCGGCGCTCAGAACCTGATCGAAGCGTGCCTGGATTCCGACGTGGAACGACTGGTTGCCCTCTCGACCGACAAGGCCGCCGCGCCGATCAATCTGTATGGCGCGACCAAGCTGGCATCGGACAAGCTGTTCGTGGCCGCCAACACCATTCAGGGCGACCGGGGCATTCGTTTCTCGGTCGTGCGATACGGCAATGTCATGGGCAGCCGCGGATCGGTGATCCCGTTCTTCCTCGACAAGAAATCCACCGGCACCCTGCCGATCACCGACGAGCGGATGACGCGCTTTAATATCTCGCTGCAAGACGGAGTGGAAATGGTGCTGTGGAGCCTAGAAAATGCCGAGGGCGGCGAGATTCTGGTCCCCAAAATCCCCAGCTACCGCATTACCGATGTCGCCGAGGCCATCGGGCCGGATTGCGAGCATCCGGTTGTCGGCGTGCGTCCGGGGGAGAAAATCCACGAGGAAATGATCACCGCCTCCGACAGTTTCAACACCGTCGATCTGGGCAAGTTCTACGCCATTCTGCCGGTGCAGATGGATATCGATGCGTATAATGCCCGCAACGGCGGCACGCGGGTCGAGCCCGGTTTCGCTTACAACAGCGGCGACAACGAGGATTTCCTGACCGTTGAGCAATTGCGCGATCTGATCGACGAGCATGTGGTCGGCAATTCCGTCGACTGACAGCTGCGCTTTGCGCTAGGACCGGAAGCCATGGCGTTCATACCCTATAGCAAACAGGCGATTACCCAGGCCGATATCGACGCGGTGACGGACGTTCTGCGCTCCGATTTCGTCACTCAAGGCCCGGCCATTACCGATTTCGAGGAGGCGTTCGCCAAGCGGCACGGGGCCGCGCATGCCATCGCCCTGTCCAACGCCACGGCCGCGCTGCACATCGCCTGCCTCGCCATGGGCGTCGGCCCCGGAAGCCGTGTCTGGACCAGTCCCAACAGCTTCGCCGCCAGCGCCAATTGCGCGCTTTATTGCGGCGCGAGCGTGGATTTCGTCGATATCGATCCGGCGACCCGCAATATGTCGACCAGTGAGCTAGCGGCCAAGCTGGAACGGGCGCAGGCCGATGGCACATTGCCCGATGTCGTGATCCCGGTCGATTTCTCCGGCTTGCCCTGCGACTTGGCAGACATCCGCGCTTTGGCCGATCAATACGGCTTCAAAATCCTAGAGGATGCCAGCCACGCGACCGGCGCATCCTATAAAGGGGCGCCTGTGGGCAGCGGACATGCCCACGCCACCGTGTTCAGCTTCCACGCGGTGAAGATCGTCACCACTGCCGAGGGCGGGATGGTCACAACCAACGACCCTGAGCTCGCGAAACGCATCGCTTTGCTCCGCAGTCACGGCATCACGCGCGATCCCGATCAGATGGAGCGGGAAAGCGAAGGCGGCTGGTATTACGAGCAGATCGATCTGGGCTACAATTACCGCATCACCGATGTGCAGGCGGCGCTGGGCCTGTCGCAGCTAAGCCGCATCGACACCATGCAGGCGGAGCGCATTGCGCGCGCGGACCGGTATGACGAGATACTGGCCGATTTGCCGCTAAAACTGCCCGTGCGGATCACCGACCGGGTGAGCGCATGGCACCTTTATGTGATCGAGCTGGCAGAAGGCGCTCGATGCGACCGCGCCGCCCTGTTCGCTGCGCTGCGCGATGCGGAGATCGGGGCGAATATGCACTACATCCCGATCCACACGCACCCCTATTACGAGCAGCTCGGCTTCAAGCGCGGCGATTTCCCTGCTTCGGTCGAATATTACGAGCGTGCGGTCACCATCCCGCTGTTCCCGGCGATGACCGATGAAGAGCAGGACCGCGTGGCCGAGGTCATTCGCGGCGCCGTGCTGTGAGGGCATCATGAACATTGCGATCATCCCCGCACGCGGCGGATCGAAGCGCATCCCGCGCAAGAATATCAAGCCGTTCGCGGGCAAGCCGATGATTGCTTATGCCATCGAAGCGGCACGCAGCAGCCGGGTGTGTGACACAGTCGTAGTCTCGACCGACGATAAAGAGATCGCCCGGATTGCGCAGGAATACGGGGCCGAGGTGCCCTTTACCCGCCCTCTGGAACTGGCCGACGACCACACGCCCACAGTGCCGGTGATCGCACACGCTATCGAAACCCTGCGCGGGCTGGGGTGGGAGCTGGACAAAATCGCCTGCATCTACCCCGGTGTGCCCCTGATCGATGCCGGCGATATTGCGGGCGCTCTGGATGTACTGGAAGCGGGTGGCGGCGGCGGATATGCCTTCCCTGTCGCCGAATTTCCCAGCGCGATCCAGCGGGCGCTGCGGCGCGATGACACCGGCCGGTCTGCGCCGTTTCAGCCGGAACACGCGCTGACCCGCACGCAGGATCTGGAGCCGGCCTATTACGATGCAGGCCAGTTCTACTGGGCGCACGCCGACACATGGTTGGCCGGAGGGACGATCCATCTCGACGCGCACACCGTGGTGCTGCCGGAATGGCGGGTGGTCGATATCGACACGCCGGAGGACTGGGACCGGGCAGAGCTGGCTTTCGAAGCGCTGCGCCAGCGCGGTGCCGACGCGAGCCGATGAAGGTCCTGCTGCGGGTCGATGCATCGCCCGACATGGGCGGCGGCCACGCAAGGCGTTGCCGCGCATTGGCGGACGGACTGGCCAGTCTGGGCGCGGAATGCCGCTTTGCCGTGCGCGATCTGGGGCTGGATTATGCAGCGCTCGGCATCGCGGACGAGCAGATCGTTCTGCTGCCCGAAATCACCGATCAGACACCTGACGCAGCCGCGACCGTTCGGGAAGCAGCAGCGCATGATTTCGCCCCCGATCTCGTGATTGTCGACCACTACAGCCTGAGCGCGGATTGGCACGATGCCGTGCGCGCAGGCACCGGAGCGCAGATCGCGGTGATCGACGATCTGGCCGACCGGCCCATCAGAGCCGATTGGCTGATCGACCACAATTGGCACGCGAACCATGCGGAGAAATACGCTTCGGTCCTGAGGGGCGACGATTCCGTTCTCCTGACAGGACCGCGCCACGCCCTGCTCGATCCCAATTTCGCCGACGCCCCGCTGGCGCCCGTCACTGACAAAGTGACCAGCATCGGAGTGTTCATGGGCGCATCCGATGCAAATGGCGCGACGGCGAGGGTATTAGAGGCAATTTCACTATCCGGCTTCGAAGGCACGGTCGAAGTGGTCGCAACCTCGGCCAATCCGCACCTTGCAGCCTTGCGCACAGCGATTCAGGAGCAGCCCAGCTGGACGCTCAGCGTCGATCTGCCCGACCTCGCCGCGTTCATGGCGCGGCATGGTCTGCAAATCGGCGCAGGTGGCGGCGCGACGTGGGAGCGATGCGCGGCAGCCGCGCCGACCATCGCGGCAATCACCGCCGACAATCAGCGTGCCTCACTGCCAGCTCTTGCGGAAAAAGATGTGCTGCATCTTCACGGTGCCAGCCCGATCGATCCTGTGAAACTAGCTGCCGAAATCAGCGATCTGCTGAATAACGCCCCCCGCCGCGCCAGCTATGCCAACGCCTCCTGCAATCTGGTCGACGGTCGCGGAGCCTTGCGGGTTGCGGCTGCGCTCACACCGCTCGATCTGCAGGCCGCACGGAGTGAAGACGCAGAGCAGGCCTATGCCTGGCGCAATGCCCCCGAAACGCGGGCGCTCTCGACCGACCCCGGGGAAATTGACTGGGCATCGCACCAGCGCTGGTGGACCGCCGCCGTGGCCGATCCGGACCGCCATTTGCTTGTCGTAAGCCTCGGCTCGCGCGAAGTCGGCGTCTTGCGATACGATATTGCTTCAGACGGTTCCGCCACGGTCTCGATCTACTTCGATCCGGCGTCGACCGGGCTGGGGCTGGGCACCCGGGCACTGGAGGCCGGGAGGCGCTGGCTGATCGAGAACGAGCCGCGCGCAACCCGTTTGCTGGCCCGTATCGACGAGCGTAACGCGCCCTCGCAAGCGATCTTCAAACGCGCAGGCTTTGCGCCCATCGGCTCGCTGCTCTATGAGCGCCCCCTCAAAGACCAATCGGGCGCAATCGCATGAAAACTCAAGGCCAATGACCGCCGCTTCCATCTCTATCGCCGGGCGTGAAATCGGCCCCGACGCGCGCCCTTACATTATCGCCGAGATGAGCGGGAACCATAACAACTCGCTCGACCGGGCGATGGAGATCGTCACGTCTGCAGCGGAAAACGGCGCAGATGCGGTAAAGCTGCAGACGTATACCGCCGACACCATGACGCTGGATTATGACGGCCCCGGCTTCGTGATCGAGGACGAGAAAAGCCTGTGGGCGGGCCGCCAGCTTTATGATCTGTATGACGAGGCACACACCCCGTGGGACTGGCACGGGCCGCTGATGGAGCACGCGAAGTCGCTGGGCATCCATTGCTTCAGCTCACCCTTCGATGCGAGCGCGGTGGACTTTCTGGAGACGCTCGACGTTCCGGCTTACAAGATCGCCAGCTTCGAAATGACCGACCTGCCGCTGATCCGCAAAGTTGCGCGCACCGGCAAGCCGATGATCATCTCGACCGGCATGGCCACGCTGGAGGAGATCGGCGAGGCGATTGCGGCGGCCAAGGGTGAGGGCAACGATCAGCTGGTCGTGCTGAAATGCACCAGCACCTATCCCGCGACGCCCGACAACACGAATATCCGCACAATTCCCAACATGGCGGCGGCGACCGGGTGTCTGATTGGCCTTTCCGACCACACGATGGGCGTTGGTGTGCCTGCCGCTGCCGTAACGCTGGGCGCTGTGCTCGTGGAAAAGCATTTCACTCTTGCACGGGCCGATGGCGGCGTGGACAGCGCATTCTCGCTGGAACCGGCCGAGCTGCAATCCCTGCGCGATGAAACAGAGCGGGCATGGCAGTCGCTCGGCAAAGTCAGCTATGGCGGTTCGAAGGCCGAGGAAGCCAGCAAGGCATTCCGCCGGTCGCTCTATATTGCGCAGGACATGAAGGCCGGGGACACTCTGACCGAAGAAAACCTGCGCGCGATCCGACCCGGCTACGGTATGCCGCCAAAATTCTTCGATCTCCTGATCGGCAAACGGGTCAACCGCGATGTCACTCGCGGCACGCCCATGCAATGGGACTTGCTTGGCTAACCGGCCTGGCAGGGTATTGTCGCAAAGATCACAATGGCTTCTCGCAACCTTCCTGTTCTGACCACCCAGACGGCAATCGCACGGCGGCGCTTCTTGGTGCTCGCGGCGTTTCTGGTTACCGTATTCCTTCTCGGCGGAGCATCGCGCGAGGACGAGATTCACCTGATCCTGCTGCGCCCGCTTGCTGTCCTCGCCGGAGCCTATGCGCTGTCGGTCGCGCGGATCGATCAATTGCGCGAGTTTGCCGTGCCGCTGGGGCTTCTGGCCCTGCTGGCGCTGTGGATGGGGCTTCAGCTGGTGCCGATCCCGTTCGACTGGTGGGCCGCTCTGCCCGGGCGCGAACCCTATGCCCGCTTGCAAGAGCTTGCCGGAATAGAGCCTTTTGCGCGCCCCATGACCCTGTCGGTCGAGGGGACTTTGAATGCGCTGTTCTCGCTGACCATTCCGGCCGCTGTCCTTCTGCTGATCGCGGTGCAGGACAATCGCAACCGGGCGCGAACATTGCTGCTCGTGGGCGCATTGTCGTTGCTGAGCATTCTCTATGGCTTCGTGCAATATGCACTGCCATCCGGCGACAGTCTGCATCTCTACCGCATCAGCAGCGGCGGTTTTCCCGTCGGCCTGTTCGCCAATCGCAACCACAATGCGGTGATGGGCGGCATGATGCTGCTGGGGCTGGCGTGGTATTTCGGGACGCTGACCCGCCGCAGCCCGTGGCTCGCACTAAAACTTGCCGTAATCGCCGGATTTGCGGTCATCCTGTTCCTGCACGGTTTCATTGCTGCCTCGCGCGCAGGCCTTGTCATCACCGGCGTATCGGTGATCGCGTCCTTCCTGTTCGTGAAGGATTCCGCCCTGCTTCGCGGCGATGGGGTCAACCGGTCCAGGTCCAAAACGAAATCGGGCGGCACACAGTTGAGCCCACAGTGGCGCAAATATCTGGTTCCGGCGGGCTATGCTGCCGGGCTGGCGCTCATTCTGGGCGTGATTTTTGCCACCCAGCAGACTCAGGCCCTCGACCGGCTGATCGAAGGCGATCCATTGCAGGAAAACCGCGGCCGCGTGCTGCCGGTCCTGATCGAAATGGCCCGCGCCATGCTGCCCTGGGGTTCCGGTTTCGGGAGCTTCGAGTTTGCATTCCGTGCTTACGAGCCGGTCGAGATGCTCCAGCCCAAATATTTCAACGAGGCGCATAATGATCTCCTGCAATGGGTCATCGAAGGAGGCATCCCGGCGGTGCTGATCGCCGGCGCATTGGCGGTGTGGATGATCGTGCGCGGGCTGGCGGCGTTCCGGACCAGCTCGAACCCTTACCCGCAAGCCGGGGGATCGCTCGGCTTCCGCATGTCGGATGCCGCGACCAAGCGCCTCGCGGTCCTTTTCGTCATGCAACTCGTGCTGGCCAGCGCGGTCGACTATCCGCTGCGGACGCCGATCATGATGGCGCTGTTGGCGGTAATCATCGCTATTTTCGCATCCGGCGAGAAGAGGCCCTAGCAACGCATCGCGCGAACACGGGGCAATCACTGGCCTCTCGCGCGTTGCCATAAACGCCGCCGCCCATTAAGGACGAATTCTTAGGTCCGGCTCCCTTGTGTGCAAGGGGCCGTCTTTCGGTATTCGGGTCGCTTTTATGAGTTTGCTTTTTTTCTTCCGCCGTATTGCGGTTCTGATGGGTGTCGCCGCCCTCGCTGCTTGCGCGGGGGACAAGACTGTCGGCAGCAGCCCGAACGTCACATCCGTGGTCGGCGATGCCCTGCCCATGCCGAAAAGCAGCGATCTGGTCGCCGCCAGTCGCCCCTATCTCGTCGGTCCGTTCGACAAATTGCGGATCGAGGTATTCGGGGTCGAGGACTTGCAGCGCGATGTCCAGATCGATGCCAGCGGGCAATTGTCCTTCCCGCTGATCGGCACCGTCGAGGCAGCAGGCCTAACGCCCAACCAGCTGGCCGCGCTCGTCGACAGCCGGCTGCGCGGGCGCTTCGTGCGTGACCCGCAGGTGACCGTCAATCTGGTCGAGACAATCAGTCAGACCGTGACGGTAGACGGGCAAGTCAACGAGCCGGGTATCTATCCCGTGGTCGGGCGCTTCACCCTGATGCGCGCCATCGCGACCGCTTCGGGCACCAGCGAATATGCCAAGCTGGATGACGTGATCATCTTCCGCGATGTCGACGGGCGGACCTATGCCGGATTGTACAATCTGGGGGCCATCCGCCGGGGCAATTATGAAGATCCCGAAGTGTTTGCCAACGACATCGTGATTGTCGGCGATTCGCCCCAGCGGCGGATGTTTGAAGATGTGCTTGCCGCGTCGCCGCTGCTTACCACCCCGCTCATTATCCTGTTCCGCTGATCGAGACCTGAGGCGATGGCCACGACCTATCCTAATCCGCCTGCGGGCCAGCCCGACCCTTACCAGGGCCCCTATGGTAGCGGTGCGCCTGTAAAGGGCGACTATGGCTATGCCGGAGACGGTTTCGGCACGATCGATCTCGAGGCGCTGTGGCGCATGATCGCCCGCCGCTGGAAGATGATCGCGGCGATCATCATCGCCTGCCTGCTCGCCGGAGTGGTGATCAGCCTGCTGATGACCCGCGAATACACCGCCGAATCGCGCATCGAAATCAGCCGGAAGACCGACAATATCTCCAACGTCGAGGGCGTGGAGACCGAGGATTACTCGCAAAGCATCGAATTCTACGAAACGCAGTATGCGCTGCTGGAATCCGATTCCTTGGCCGAGCGGGTGGCGCGCAGCCTGAACCTGTCGGGCGATCCGCGTTTTTACGAGATGTTCGGCGCGCAGATTGCGGGTGCGAGCGGCGCGGGTGGCAATGCCGCTGCCGCAGAACGCCGCGCCCGCGTGGCGCAGGCTGGGCGCATTTTGCTCGACAACGTCTCGATCGAGCCCGTTCGCGGATCGAGCCTGGTGGACGTCAAATTCACCAGCCCCGACGCGGCCTATTCGGCCAATATCGCCAATGCCTGGGTCGAGCAGTTTACTGCGGCGACACTGGATCGCCGCTTCGATTCCACCGCCGAGGCACGCCAGTTCCTCGAAGGACGTCTGGCAGAATTGCGCGAAAGGCTCGAGGAATCCGAGCGCAATCTGGTCACCTACGCGACCGACAAATCCATCGTGGCGCTGGGCGGCACCGGCGAAGAGGCAGGCTCCCGGCGCACGCTGGTCGATGCCGATCTGCAGGCGCTTAACGACGCTTTGGCAGAGGCCACGGCCGACCGCATCCGTGCACAAAGCGTGGCCGGGCAGGCGGGCAACGCCAATGAGGCCGACGTCACCAATGCCACCTTGTCGCAGCTTCGCGCCCGCCGGGCCGATGCCGCGTCCGAACGCGCTGCGCTGCTCGCCAGGTTCGAACCTGCCTATCCGGCCGTCGAAGCGCTGACTTCCCAAGTGGCAGCGCTGGATGCCGCGATTGCCGCCGAGGCAGGCCGCGTGCGTCAGTCGAGCAACACATCCTATCAGGAAGCGCTCCAGCGCGAGCGCGAATTGCAGGCGCGGGTCAATCAGCTGAAGGGCGACTTCACGACCCAGCAGGCGGATTCGATCCAGTACAACATCTTCCAGCGCGAAGTGGACACCAACCGCGAGCTGTATGATTCGCTGCTCCAGCGTTACAAGGAAATCGGCGTTGCCAGCGTCGGCAGCAACAATATCGCAATTGTCGACCGGGCGAGCGTCCCGACCTCGCCTTCCAGCCCCAGCATTCCGATCAATCTGGCGCTTGCCCTGATTGCCGGTCTGGCGCTGTCTTCCGCCTATGTCTTCATCAGCAACCAGCTGGACCAGACGGTCACCTCGTCGGACGATGTGACGGACGGCCTTGGCATTCCGTTCCTCGGCGCCGTGCCGCAATTTGCCGAGGGCGATATTCTCGATCAGCTGCGCGACCGGAAATCGGCTCCGTTCGAAGCGTATCTGTCGGTCATGACCAGCCTGTCTTTCGCCACCGAGCATGGATTGCCGAAATCATTCCTGACGATCAGCACCCGCCCCAACGAAGGCAAGACGACCACTGCTGTCGCGCTCGCCCGGATCATGGCGACCACCGGCAAGCGCGTGCTGCTGATCGATTCCGACATGCGCAACCCGTCGATCCACGGCGTGTTCGATATGGATAACGAGCGCGGCCTTTCGACCTATCTGACGGGCGAGAACGATCTGGCGAAACTTATCCGCCAGAGCGACAATCCCAACCTGTCTGTGATGTCTGCCGGCCAGCGCCCGCCCAACGCGGCTGAGCTGCTGAGCGGAGAGCGCATGGCCGATCTGGTCAGCGCCATGACGGCGCAGTTCGATCATGTCGTCGTCGATTCGCCGCCTGTTCTGGGTCTGGCCGATGTCCCGCTGCTTGCTTCCGCCGTGGAAGGCATTGTTTACATGGTCGAAGCGCGCGGCGTGCGTATCCGTGAGATCAAATCCGCGCTCGACCGCATCAGTCTGCCGGGCACCGCGATATTCGGCGGCATCGTTACCAAGCTGGACAAGGCCGACGCGGCCTACGGCTATGGCTACGGATACGGTTATGGCTATGGATACGGCAAAGACGGCCAGCGCGGCGCCGACGCGGTAGCCTGATCCGGCGCGAAAGGGGTCTGCTTTGCGCAAACTGATTGTCTGGCTGCTGGCATTGCCACTGGCGGCGCTCGCGATGAGCGCGGCGATTGGCGGTGCCACCAAACTGCGCAATCCGTCAGTCGCCGAGCAAATATGGCCCACACCCGGTCTGACTTTCGAGCAGCAGGCGGAAACAGCCTTTGCCTCGCGAATCGGCGACGAGCTGACGCAAATCGACAGCGCTTACCGCCCGGAAGATGGCGCCCTCGCCCGTCAGGCCTTCGCGAAGGAGCCTTCCGCCTATTACGCCCTGAGCCTGCTGGCTCTCGACGCGTCGGCAACCGGCGATGCGAACCGTGCGCGGGAAATGTTCTCCATCCTTAGCGAACTCGACAAGCGCCAGACGCTCGCCAATCTCTGGCAGCTGTTCGATTACGGCAACAGGGAACAGCTGGGGCCGATGATGCGCTCCGCCGACCAGCTATTCCGCAGCAATGTGCAGGCGCGCGACCGGATCATGCCGGGCCTGGCCGATGCGACCGCTATCGAAGGCGCTGTGCCCGCGATCGAGGCCGAGCTGTCCGACAATCCGCCTTGGGCGTGGCAATATTGGTGGTCGCTCGTCCGGAAACCGGCGGCCTTCGACAATGGCGCGGAGTTGCGGGCGCGCGCGCACCGGCTTGGGCTAGAGACGCCGCCCGGATTTGACCGCGCTTTCCTGTTTGCGCTGGCAGAGGCGGGCAAGCTGGATGCGGCGCAATCGCTGGCAGCGGAGCTGGGCGACACCGAGCCTGCTCGCCTGACCAGCGGTGGAACGCTGACATTCGACTTCACCGAGTCAGGCGGCCTGCCACCATTTGCGTGGGATGTCGTCAGCGAAGGCGAATATGGCGGCTATTACGATCCGCAACTGGGCGAGCTGGGGATCAGCGCCATGGCCCGCTCCGGCGGTACGGTGGCGCGGCGGCTGATCGCTCTCGCGCCCGGCAGTTACGCGATGACGGTGCAGGCGCGGCTCACCAATACAGGCGAGCCTCCCGCCAGCGTCACCATGCGCTGTGCCAACCGCGCACGCACACAGTTTGCCGACGTCGCACTGACCGAGCGCAACTCGGTCGGGAATTTTACAGTGCCGGGGGAAGGCTGCGCCTTTGGCTGGATCGAAGTGCAGGCCGAAGCGGTCGACGATGCGGAAGGCTATGACATTGCAGTCGAATCCATCCGCATCGCGGCGGCCAGCTGACCCCAACCCATTCCAACCGGGCACAATCTAATATGCATATTCTCATCACCGGCGGTCTTGGCTTTATCGGCCGCGCAATTTCCCGCCGCCTGTTGGCCGAGGGCGGCCATCGCCTGACCATTGTCGATACGCTGAGCCCCCAGGTGCATGCCGAGGGCGAGACCTATCCTGACATAACCGGCCATGATGCCGTCACTTTTGTGCAGGCCGACATCGCCGAGCCGGGCGTGCTGCGCGCCGCTCTGGCCAAGAAGGCCGACGCGGTCATCCATCTGGCGGCGGAGACCGGCACCGGCCAGTCGATGTACGAGATTGAGCGGTATTACCGGACCAATGTCACCGGCACTGCGATTCTGCTGGAAGAAATCGTCAAGACGCCGGAATTGCGGCCCGAATGCCTGCTCCTGGCCTCGTCCCGCTCGATTTACGGCGAGGGCGCATATGTGATGGCCGGGGAGCAAGCCGATCCAGCTGCGCAGCGCTTTTATCCCGCTGCACGGACGGTGGCCGATATGGACGCAGGCCGATTCGACTTTACCGCGCCCGATGGCACGCCGCTGGTGCCGGTTGCCACGCATGAAAGTGACCCCGCGGATCCCCGTTCGCTTTATGCTGCATCCAAGTTGGCGCAGGAGCAAATGTGCCGGATCGCCTGTGAGAGCGTGGACATCCGGTTCCACGGACTGCGCCTGCAGAATGTCTACGGGCCGGGCCAATCGCTGAAGAACCCGTACACCGGCATCCTGTCGATTTTCACCAATATCCTGCGGCAGGAAGGCCAGATCGACATTTTCGAGGATGGCGAGGAAAGCCGCGACTTCGTGTTTGTCGAGGATGTCGCGCGGGCGTTCCAGACGGCGCTTACGCTGGACGATGCTGCGCCCGATGCGATCAATGTCGGGCTGGGAAAAGCCTATACGGTCAGCGAAATGGTCGCGCTTCTGGAAGCAAAAATGGATCGGCCGAACAGCTCCAAAATCTCCGGCAGGTTCCGCCCCGGCGATATCCGCCACAATTACGCAGACATTGCGCGGATGGAGCAGCATCTGGGTTTCACTCCCGAAGTCGACTTGCCCGAGGGGCTCTCGCGCACGGTCGACTGGGCGCTGGGACAACCGGTGGAAGAAGACCGGAGTGAAAAGGCCACGCAGGAATTGGCCGGGTTCCTCAAACGCGGCTAGGCTGTTTCCTATGAGCCAGACCACACTCATCCCGTGCGCAATACTGGGCGCAGGCCGGATCGGCTGGAGCTATGATGGCGGCGCATGGGACGGCGAGCGGAGCGTCAGCCACGCCGCCTGTTACGACCGGCACCCCGCCACGCATCTGGTGGCGGTGTACGAGCCTGACGCAGCGGCACGTGAAGCCTTTGCAAGCGGCTATCAAGGCCCGAGCGATCCACTGGTCAGCGGTGACCTGGAACAAGTGCTGGCGCTGTCTCCGCAATGTGTGTCGGTGTGTTCGCCTTCGGAACATCACGCAGCCCATATCGAGCGTCTGCTGGACACCAATGCGCGTTTCCTGTGGGTGGAGAAGCCGGTCACGCTGGCGCTCGCCGACCATAAGGCGCTGCTGCAAAGGTGGCGCAGAATGGGCAATCCGCCCCGCATCGGTGTCAATTATCTGCGCCGAAGCCTGCCACAATATGCTGCGCTGCAGGCTGCGGCGGCGAAGCGGGCGCCGGTCGCCGTCAATGCGACATACAGCCGGGGCCTTGCGGTCAATGGCGTGCATATGCTCGACCAGATCGGTGCGGTTCTCGGCATCAACGAGGCCCCTGAGCTCGACTGGATCGAGGCGAGCGATGCTGAGAATCCCTCCTTCGGGTTCCGCATCGGGGTCACGCGCGTGACCGTAAGCGGGATGGATCTGCCCTATCATTGCATCGAGATTTCTGCGGTGTTTGCCGACCGCCGCCTGTCGGTGGTGCGCAGCGGGCTGGAACTGCGTGAGGAATTGGCCGTGCCCAATCCCGATTACCCGGGCTTCCATCATCTTGCCCCCGCGACGGCGCACCCCGACGCCGAGCTTCACCGTGAAGCCATGCTGGACGGAACCTACCGCAATCTGGAGGCGCTCCTGGACACAGACAGCCCCCTGCCCAGCACATTGGAAACCAGCCTGTTTGCCGCCAGCCTGATGGAGCGGGTAACACGGGCAACCCAAACCTGAACGGCAGGCTTGAAGGCCGCCCCCTCGCGGCGCTAATGCCGCGGCACTATCCGGATAAGGAACGACAATGACCCAGCCCCTGGCCCTGCACGGCGGAACACCGGTGATCGGCAGCCCCTTGCAGCCGTTCAAGAGCATGGGGCCTGCCGAGGAAGAAGCCGCCGCAAGCGTGGTGCGCAGCGGAGTTTTGTCGGCCTATATCGGCGCGCCGGGCGATGGCTTTATGGGCGGCACATATGTCCGGGCTTTCGAGAAGAAAGCCGCCGAGTATTTCGGCGTCAAACACGCGCTGGGCGTCAACAGCTGGACCAGCGGGCTGATTGCCGAGGTGGGTGCGATTGGCGTTGAGCCGGGCGACGAGATCATCACCACGCCGTGGACCATGTCCGCCACCGCCATGGCGATCCTGCACTGGAATGCGATTCCCGTCTTTGCCGATATCGACCCGCGCACCTTCAATATCGACCCGGCTTGCGTGGAAGCGCTGATCACGCCGCGCACCAAGGCGATCATGCTGGTCGATATCTTCGGGCAGAGCGCAGATGTCGACGCCCTGAAGGCGATTGCCGACAAGCACGGGTTGAAATTGCTGGGCGATACGGCGCAGGCTCCAGGATCGAAGCGCGGCGACGGGCTGACCGGCACGCGGGCCGATATCGGTGGCTTCTCGCTCAATTATCACAAGCATATCCATTGCGGCGAAGGTGGCATTCTGGTCACCGATGACGACGAACTGGCGAAGAAGCTGGCGCTACTGCGCAATCACGCGGAATCGGTGGTGCAGCAAGACGATCCGGCCAGCCTTGCGAATATGATCGGCTACAATTTCCGAATGGGCGAAATCGAGGCGGCAATTGCCAGCTGCCAGCTCGACAAGCTGGAAGAGCGCATTGCCGACCGGCAGCGGGTGGCCGCGCAATTGAATACCGGGCTGGAGGGGCTGGAGGGCCTCTCTACGCCTTTCGTCGCGGATTACAGCACGCATGTGTATTACGTTTACGGCCTGACGCTGGACGGCGCAGCGCGCGAAGTGGGCCGCCCTGCCCTGATCGAGGCGCTTAAGGCCGAGGGCGTACCGGGGCTGATGCCGGGCTATGTCAACGTTCACCGGCTGCCGATTTTCACCAAGCAGATCGCTTACGGTACCGGCGGGCATCCGTGGTCCCTGCGCGAGGACCGCAGCTTCACCTATGACACCGGCACCTGCCCTGTCGCCGAGCGGCTGCATGACGGCGATTTTCTGGGGCTGAACCTGTGCATGTTCCAGTTCCCCGAAGACGAAGTGCAACTGGTGATCGACGCCTTCCGCAAGGTCTGGAGTCAGCTGGACAGTCTGCGCGGATGAGCAAATTTCCGGGCCTTTCGGACGGGAAAGTGACTTTGCGCGCCTTCACGCAGGCCGACATAGCGCCCGCCTATCTGGGATGGCTGAACGATCCGGAAGTGACACGGTTTTCCAGCCAGCGGTTTCGCCAGCACACGCCCGAAAGCTGCGAGCAGTATCTCGCCAGTTTTGCAGGCACTCCCAACCTGTTCCTGTCGATCCGCGATGCTGCCGATGACATCCCCATCGGCACAATGACCGCCTATCGCAATCCGCATCATGGGCTGGCCGATATCGGCATCATGGTCGGCGAGCGCTCGCGCTGGGGTGGCGGATACGGTCAAGCGGCGTGGGATTTGCTGTCTGACTGGCTACTGGCCAATGGCACGCGCAAGCTGACCGGAGGAACGCTTGCGGGCAATCGCGGCATGGTGCGAATATTCGAACGCTCCGGCATGCATCTGGAGGCGACGCGCAAGGACCACGAGATCGTGGACGGCGCGCCGATGGACATCGTGCTCTATGCCCGCTTCGCCGCCTGAGGTTTCCCCCATCGACAGCCTTCCCCGCCCATTGGCGGTTGTGGCCCATGATGCGGGCGCGGCGAACATGATCGCCAGCTGGTGCGCCAGCGCAGGCTCTCCGCCGGACTTTGTGTGCGTGAGTGGCCCGGCAGAAGCAATCTGGGAAGCGCGGTTCGGCACGACTTCGTCTTGCAGTCTTGAAGAAGCCATCGAGGGCGCGGCCTGCGTGCTCAGCGGCACAGGCTGGGCCAGCGATTGGGAGCACCGGGCCCGAATTCTGGCGAGGGGCAACGCCCACAGCGTCGCCGTGGTCGACCATTGGGTGAACTATGCCGCGCGGTTCGAACGGAAGGGCGAGACGGTATTGCCCGACACGATTGTGGTCGGGGACGCGCTCGCAGAAGATATCGCCCGCGGCACCTTCCCCGATCAAACCATAACGCTGTGGCCCAATACCTATCTGGCTGAGCAGGCAGCAGAGGCAGGCCCCACGCCAGAAGAGGGCGACACCCTGTTCGTCTGCGAGCCAGCGCGCAGCGATTGGGGGCGAGGCATACCGGGCGAATTTCAGGCGCTCGACTGGTTTACAGAGCATGGCGGACCAGCGGCAGCCAACGTCCGGTTGCGCCCCCACCCGTCCGATCCTGCCGGCAAATATGCCGACTGGCTAGCCGTGCATCCCGGATGGACGCTCGATACGTCCGGCGACATTTCTGCCGCTTTGCAAGGCGCTGCGCAAGTCGCGGGTCTGCACTCGATGGCCATGGTGATTGCGCTGAAGGCCGGTCGCCAAGCTACCTGCGCCATCCCGCCATGGGGCCCCGATTGCCTGCTGCCGCACCCGGGCATTGCGCGGTTGAATATTGCAGGCGCGTAACCCTCGGCCTATCGGCTTGAGCCAGCACCATCATGACCCAGCCTGCCCCCCTCTCCGCTATCGCCTTCTATGCGCGCGATTTCCTCGCCGAGGAATTCAGTAGGCTGGGCGCAGCGCTGACCGGCGAGGCAGGCGAGCGGCCCCGTTTCTACATCGTCAGCAAACGGGCCGAAGCCGAGCAAGTGCAAGCCAACGACCCGGTGGGGCGTGTGTTCGTGCTGGGCGATTATCTTGCCGCTGCCGAGGCGATGGAGCCGGTCCGCGATGAGCGCTTTCACACGCTCGCGAAGCTCGTCCGGCGTGATCGCTATGTCGCGCGGATGGACCTGCCTAAGATCGCCAACATCCTGCAGGGCGTCAAACTGCTGGAAGATGCTCTGGCGCAGGCAGGCCCGATTGGCCTGCTGCTGGACGAGCCGGTGAGCGGGATCGTGAACGATGCGCTGGACCGCTATGTCACGGCGCAAGGTGGCTTGGGCGCGCATTTCAATGTTGGCTGGGTGCCGGGCCACATCTGGTTCGCGCGCGGGGCCATGCAGGACCGGCCGATCACGCTGGGCCTGCTGGACGACGGGCCCGCGAAAGTCGCCGCGCATATCGCGCAGCGCAAGCGCGATGCCGGTCTGCCTGCCTATCTGCACAATTATCGCGGTGTACTGCGCCCCCTGAAGGCAGCGGCGAAATATGGCGCGATGGGCATGCGGCGGCGCTTAGTGACAGCAGAAACCTTCCTCGATGCCGATCCTTGGCCGCATGATTTCATGGCCAGCAGCCTCGCGGCCTCGATCACAGCGAAATATGACGATCCGAAGGACATCGCGGCGTCGAGTGCGAAATGCGTCATCTATCCGCTGCATTACGAGCCCGAAGCAGTCATCAGTTACTGGTCGTCCTTCACCAACCAGCTGGCGCTGGCGATGGAGGCGTTCGAGCATCTGCCCGCAGACACCTATCTGCTGCTGAAGGAGCACCCCTCGCAGCCGGGCGCGCTACAACAGGACAAATGGCAAGATCTGCTCGCCAATGCGCGGGTCAAACGCATTCACGGCACGGTGAAAATGGCCGATCTGCTCGCAGGGCCCAGCGCACTGGTCAGCATCGGGTCCACCGCAGTGCTGGAAACTGTGATGCATGGCCGCCCAGCATTCGTCGTCGGTCAGCCGCATTTTCGGGGCATGCCGGGCGTCACTCCGGTCGATGACTGGAACAATTTTGCTGTCGATTGGGATGCGCAGGCGCCAGGTCCAAGGTCAGGTGAAGAGGCGCTGCAAAGCTGGTATGGCGACTTTCTCAACCGCCATTGTGTAGAGGGACAATTCATGCGCGGGCGGACGGACATTCCCCGCGCCAGCGAAATGATCGACCGCTTGCTGCAAGTGGCCGCAGAGGAGGGGGCAGCAGCATGAAACGCGCATTGCTGGCCCTGTGGTCGCTCCCCACGCATATCCGGTTCTGGATCGGGCTGGGGCACTGGCTGGGCAACCGCCTGCCGTTGCTGGGCCTGCCTCTGTCGATGATCGTCGACCGGCTGGTGCTGGTATTTTACAGTCTGGATGTCGCGAGCCGTAACGTGTTCGTGCCCGATCTGCGCATCGGCCACCCGGTCGGCGTGTTGCTGGGGGGAAACGGCCTGCGCTCGCGCGGGACACTGGTGGTGAATGCCGGAGTGAAATTCGTCGGCCGCGCCCCGGATGACCCGGACTATCTCGCCCGCCATGCCGAGAAGCGGGTGTTTGATCTGGGTGACAATGTGGTGGTCGGCAGCAACAGCGTGGTGATCGGCCCGGTCACGATTTGCGACAATGTCGTGATCGGCGCGATGTCGTTGGTGAACCGCGATATTACCGAGCCCGGAACCTATGCTGGCTGCCCGGCGCGCAAGATTTCCGATGCGGTCTCGCAGGCCTGGTCAGGGCCCGGTGTCGCTTTGCCGCAAGGCCGGGACGCGAAGGAGGCCAACCCATGATGGCGACCACGCAGTCCGGCAGCCAGCGGAGCATGTTCCGCCGCATGGCGAGCTTCCTGCGCTGGCGGCTGGTGCCCGTGCGCAAGGCGGGCCGTCTGCGATTTATCGGGCCGGACCGGCTCCGCTCCCCCGTGGCGGGAGGGAAGACCGCGGCCAGCACGCAAGTGGAGCGCACGGGACACGCTGAAGGGCCGCTCATGCCCGCCGAGCTGATCGCAGCAACCAGAGCCTATTACGAGCCGCGCATTCCTGCTCCAGAGAAGATTCCGCCGGGCCGTCCGCATGTCAATCTCGCACGGGCCGAGGATTACAATGCGGGCAATCCGCTGCTCCAATGGGTGTTCCGCGCGGACGTAATCGACGTCGCCATCGACTATTTCAGCGGGCGCTGCCGGCTCGACGGGATCAACCTGCTCTATTCCCCCGCCAGACCGGGCGGCGCGTTGTCGGAAAGCCAGTTCTGGCACCGCGATTACGACGATTCGCGCAGTTTTCACGCGATCACTTACTTGAACGATGTGCTGGACGAGGACGCCGGACCGTTTGTGTTCGTGGACAAGGCGGATACGCGCCGGATTTCGGGTTCACCGATTATTCGCCGGATCGACGACCCGACCTTCGAAGCGGAACTGGGCGATGGCCAGATCCACCGGTTTTACGGCGAAGCGGGCTCCACCGTCTTTGTCGACCCCGCAGCGTGCTATCACTATGGCAGCCGCTGCCAGCGTGAGCGGATGGCGGTGTTCCTCACCTTCAATTCCGACATGCCCTATACGAAGCCGGACCGCGCCGTGACCGACAACGCGCAGGCCATTCTGGAAGGGGCCGTGGCGCTGCGCCCAAATCTCGACGAAAAAGTGCTCGCCCGCCTCGTCGGGCTGGGCTGAGCGGCACGGGGGCCAAGACCACTTTGCCGCGCCTCTCCCCCGCCCTGCTGTTCCCCGTCGCTATCTCGGCTGCGGCGGCCATCGGTCTGGTGAAGACCCTGCTGCTGGCAGCGCTGCTCGAGCCGGCCTCGTTTGGCCGATATGCCGTCTTCATGGGCGTGGCCGTCGTCGCGACGATCCTGATCAGTCTCGGCAGAATAGAACGCACGACAAAGGCATGGCCCCGGGCGTGGGAGGAGGGGGATTTCGCTTTTCTGGCACGCGATCAGGCCTCGGCCAGCCGCCTGCTGGCCTTGCGCGGGGGCATTGTTGCCATAGTCATGCTGGGGCTGGCGGGCTTAGGGACTGTCGCGGGCTGGTTGCCGCAAACGACTGCTACCGGGCTTGCGCTGGCCGCCCTGTTGGTTATGCCCGGAGTGATTTTGCTCCTCACCGCGTCAGGCATGCGCGCGATCGGCTCCATGCGGTTGCTGCTCGCGTTTACGGCGGCGCGTTCCGGCCTTGCCTTGCTGATCGCCGCGCCTTTGGCGATGCTTGCGGGGTGGGAATGGGCGCTGGCCGGTGAAGCGATTGCGCAGGCGCTGGTCGCGCTCTGGTCCTGGCTGAGGGTACGGCGCCGGTTTGCTGCTCCTTCACATGACGCGGCCAATGCGTTCGAGGAAACAGCGGGAGCAGTGCGTGAGGGCCAACAGCTTTATTCCTCCAACCTGATCGGCAGCCTCGTGCCCTTTGGCGGGCGCGGGTTCATTGCGCTCATCGCCGATGCTGCCACGGCGGGGGCCTATGCGGTGGCGATGGTCTTCGTGCAGATCGCCCAGATGTTTGCCGGATCGGTCGCCCAGCGCGAGGGGCCGCTGGTCATCAAGCTGGCCCGGCGCGGCGAGACCGGGCTGCTGCGGCAATTGAAGCTGCCCGCCTTTCTCCTCACTGTGCTGGCGGCGGGGTCCTTCGCGGCGTTCCTGATCAGCCTGCAGATCCCGCAAGCCGCGCAATTCTGGGCGACTTACAATCTGGGCGTGCTGGCCATCGGACTGACCACCATCGCCATGCTGGCCGCGTTCCACATGCAATTGTCCTTCGTGCTGCTCGCCTTCGATGCTGAGCGGCACGTGCTGCGTGCGGCAATCGTGTCGACTGCCGTAACCTATGGCGGGTTTCTGGTGGCATCGGCCATGGCGCTGGGTGTGCCCGGCTTTGTCGCGAGCGTGGCAGCTGGAGAGGGTCTGCGCGCATTGTATATGCTGGGCGCATATCTGGGGCTGCGCCGTGCGCGTGACCGGGGGCCTTCGCAGAGCCATTAGCGCAGGAGCCATTCGGGCATGGCTCTGCAGCGCGCGGGGTGGCGCGCAGGGAGTGGCTGGCCTATAGAGCACGCCTTCGTTCCAATCTGCCCCAACCTGCAAAGCGAACCAGCGAACCGTCCCGACACATGGCCTATTTCATCGCCCTTGCTGTCTTCGTGTTTGCGATGTTTCCGTTCACCCAGCTCTACCCGCTGGAAACGTACAATCAGCCGTATGCGATTATCTTCAGCGCGCTGTTTCTCGCTCTTGTGCCGCTTTCGCTGCTGCAGATTCCGCGGAATGACCGGCTCGCGCTGATTTATCTGGCGGTGCTCGGACTGGTGATATTTTTCGTCGAGGTTCCCCAGGGACTGGACCCGCGCGAACTGCTCTATCTCGTCAGTTACCTGACGCCTCTGCTGGTTGTCCCGCCACTTTATTATGTGATGCGCAATAGGCCAGCCACCGCCCGGCGGCTGCTGACATGGGCGATTATTGCGTGGGTCATTGTCGGTGCGATTCAGCGCTTTATCAGCCTGACATTCCTCAATTTTCTGGTTACGCAGAGCGAGGATTTGAGCGTCAATATCGCCGCATCGGGGCGCGGGGTTCTGGGTTTCGCACCGGAGCCGACCCACCACGCCCTACACCTGATCAGTATGGCCGCCGCGCTGATGCTGTTGCGGGGAAACCGGGTGGTTGTCGGACTGGCGCTGGGCGGGGCCGTCCTGCTTGCCGGATCGTCATTTGCGGTGATGGCGCTTGCAGTGGGAACGATAATCTGGGCAGCGAGCGCTCCGCTCAAGCGCAGCTGGTTCTTCGTGCTCGCCATAGTCGGCATGCTGCTGAGCACGTTTTTGCCGGCACTGCTTTCGGGCGATTCGCGGCTGGTGCAGCTGGTCGACCGCTTCCTCTATAGCGGTTTCGATGTGCTGGTGGCCGATGCCAGTGCGAATGCCCGGCTGAGCGGGATCTTCTTGCCCATTTGGGAAACAATGCGCGCGGGCCTCCTGCCTTCGGGCATTTCGTGGCAGGCATGGCTGGAGATGCGTGCGCGCATTCTGGTCGAGAATGGCTGGGTGTATAATCTGTCGGAAGGCGGCGCGGCTTCGGGCTTCGGGCTTATTTTCGTGCAGGCAGGATTCTTCTCGCTCCCGATCCTGTTCCTGTTCATCAAACGGTTTCTGGTCGATTTCTCGGGCCATCAGGCGGGCCTTCTGACGGCGGCGGCGTTTTTCTGCTTCCTCGGGCAGCTCTATCTGGCGACGCCGTCCTTCTCGATTGTCTATGCCGCGCTGATTTACGGTATCGCCCAGCAGCGCGCCGCCCGCTTGCCCCGGCCAGGGCCGCGCCCGACTTACGTTCCGCCAGCGCACGGCCCGCAGTCACATCCCCGGCCGCATTCGCTGCCGCCTGCCGCGCCCGCCGGCTAATCAAGACTCAGGACCTTCATCTTTCATGCAAGTCGAACAAACCGCCCTCCCCGGTTGCCTTATCCTCACCCCGCGCCGCTTCGCCGATGACCGCGGGTGGTTCAGCGAGGTGTATTCCAAACGCGCGCTGGCCGAGGCCGGGATCGCCTGCGATTTCGTGCAGGACAACCACTCGCTCAGCCGCGAGGCGGGGACGGTGCGCGGCCTGCATTACCAGTCACCGCCCCATGCACAGGCGAAACTGGTCCGGGTCGCCGCAGGAGCGGTGCGCGATGTCGCGGTTGATTTCCGCAAGGGCTCGCCCACGTTTGGCCAGCATGTCGTGGTCGAATTGTCGGCGGACAACGGCCGTCAGCTCTTCATCCCGGCGGGCTTCCTTCATGGCTTTGTGGCGCTGGAGGCGGATACGCAGCTGCTTTACAAATGCTCCGATTTCTACGCGCCCGAATGCGATGGCACGATCCGCTTCGACGATCCCGATCTAGCCATCGACTGGGGTATCGCCCGCGAAGCCGCCGTGCTGTCGGCCAAGGACGCCGCTGCGCCCTCGCTCGCCGAAACGGGCACGCCCTTCACCTATGAGAACTGACCCATGAGAATGCTCGTCACCGGCGCTGCCGGATTTATCGGATCGGCCGTAACCCGGCAGGCCATTGCTGCGGGGCATGACGTCTGCGCGCTGGATTCGCTGACCTATGCCGCCTGTCTCGAAAATCTCGCGAGCGTAGCGGAGAACGAGCGCTACAGCTTCGCGCAGGTCGATATTCGCGACCGGGACTCGCTTGACCGGGTGATCGGCGGGTTTCAGCCCGATGCGATCATGCATCTGGCGGCCGAAAGCCATGTCGACCGTTCGATCGACGGACCCGGCACCTTTATCGACACCAATGTGATGGGCACGTTCCATTTGCTGGAGGCGGCGCGCGCCTACTGGACGCAGGTAGGCAAGCCGGAAGCCTTTCGCTTCCACCATGTCTCGACCGACGAAGTGTATGGCTCGCTGGGCGCAACGGGCATGTTCACCGAAGACACGCCCTACAACCCGCGCAGCCCCTACAGCGCCAGCAAAGCTGCCAGCGACCATCTGGCACGGGCATGGGGCGAAACCTACGGCCTGCCGGTGATCGTCACCAATTGCAGCAACAATTACGGCCCCTACCAATTCCCCGAAAAGCTGATCCCGGTCGTTATCCTTCGCGCCCTCGCGGGTGAGGAAATCCCCGTTTACGGTGCGGGCGAGAATGTCCGCGACTGGCTGTATGTGGAAGATCATGCCGATGCGCTGCTGACCGTGCTGGGCAGGGGCGTCGTCGGAAGAACCTACAATATCGGCGGCGAGAACGAGGCGAAGAATATCGACATTGTGCGCACGATCTGCCGGTTGCTGGATGAAAAGCGCCCCGGCAATGGGCCGCGCGAGGAGCAGATCGCCTTCGTTACCGATCGGCCCGGCCACGATATGCGCTATGCCATCGACCCGGAGCGCATCCGCACCGAACTGGGTTGGCGGCCGAGCGTGACACTGGAGGAAGGGCTGTCGGCCACAGTCGATTGGTATCTGGAAAACGAAGACTGGTGGCGCGCCTTGCAGGAGCGCAGCGGTGTGGGTGAGCGGCTGGGCACGAAGGGTTGATCGGGTGACAATCCTTGTTTTCGGCAACACCGGGCAAGTCGGCATTGAGCTGACAAAGCTGGAAGGCGTGCGCTCGCTCTCGCGGGCCGAAGCGGATTTGAGCAATCCTGATGCTTGCGCGAAAATCATCCGCGAGACCGAGTGCGTGGCCGTCATCAATGCCGCCGCCTACACTGCTGTCGACAACGCGGAAGAGGACGAGGCCGCAGCGCGCGTCATCAACGCAGACGCGCCCGCCGCGATGGCGCGGGCCGCGGCGGACAAGAGCGTGCCTTTTGTCCATATTTCAACGGATTACGTGTTTGACGGGGCGGGTGAAACGCCGTTTGCCCCGTCCGATCCTACCGGTCCGCTGGGCGCGTATGGCCGGACGAAGCTGGCGGGCGAGGACGCGGTACGCGAAGCGGGCGGGGTCTATGCGATCCTGCGCACCAGTTGGGTTTTCTCACGCCACGGCAACAATTTCGTCAAAACCATGCTCCGGCTGGCGGAAAGCCGCGACCATTTGACCATCGTCGCCGACCAGCATGGCGGGCCGACCCCGGCTAGCGCCATCGCCGCCGCCTGCCACAGCATCGCGCATCAGCTGATCGAGGCTCCGGAAAAGGCGGGAATCACCCACTTTTCCGGCGCTCCCGACACGACATGGGCCGATTTTGCCCGCGCAATATTCGAGGAAAACGGTAAGCCCGTCACCGTCGAGGATATTCCCACCAGCGCCTACCCCACGCCCGCTGCCCGGCCCCTCAATTCACGCCTCAACTGCAATTCTACTCGCATAACATTCGGTCTCGAACGACCCGACTGGCACGCCGCCTTGCGCAATGTCCTCACGCAGCTTGGCGAGACTCCCTGACAAGCAGGCTTTATCCGCGCACTTTTATGCCCTAACCGCCCTGCCCATCATGCCTGACAACAAGCCAGACTATAAAGACACCGTCTTCCTGCCGAAGACCGACTTCCCCATGAAGGCGGGTCTGCCGCAGAAGGAGCCGGGTATTCTGGCCCGCTGGCAGGACGAGAAGCTGTACGAGGAACTGCGCGAAACCCGCGCCGGGCGCGAGAAGTTCATCCTGCATGACGGCCCGCCCTACGCCAATGGCGACATGCATATTGGCCATGCGCTGAATCATGTTCTGAAAGACACGGTCGTCCGCTCGCAAAGCCTGATGGGCAAGGATGCCCCCTATGTGCCGGGCTGGGATTGCCACGGCCTGCCGATCGAGTGGAAGGTGGAGGAGCTCTACCGCAAGAAGAAGCGGAACAAGAAAGACGTTCCGGCGAAGGAATTCCGCAAGGAATGCCGCGAATACGCCCAGAAATGGGTCGATGTTCAGCGCGAACAGCTGAAGCGGCTGGGCATTCAGGGCCGGTGGGACAAACCCTACCTTACCATGCGCCCCGAAGCGGAAGGCGCGATTGTCGCCGAACTGCACAAATTCGCCGAAACCGGCCAGCTCTATCGCGGCGCAAAGCCGGTGATGTGGAGCCCGGTGGAAGAAACCGCGCTGGCCGATGCCGAGGTCGAATATCAGGACCTGACCGACAGCCCTCAGATCGATGTGGCGTTCGAGATTGTTGAGAGCGGCATTCCGGAACTGGTCGGCGCGTATGCAGTGATCTGGACGACGACGCCTTGGACGATCCCGGTCAATCAGGCGCTCGCGTGCGGGCCGGACGTTGAATACACCTTGGGTTCGATTAGGTTCGAGAATATTTCCGACATGGGCATGAAGAGGGTCGTGACTGATCCTCGCTTCAGCGAAGCCTTCGTTCGACCCCTGCTTTTCGCTGTAGACCTGCGTGAAGGTTTGCAAGACCGTCTGCGATACGCTCTCAAATCACTGAATCTCGACGAATTTGGGGATTTGGAGGCCACACTGTTCTTAGAAACTGACGAGGAAAAGCCTTGCAAAGGCTCCGACCTCGCCGGAACCATTGTCCGCCACCCGATGCACAAGCTCGGCGGGTTCTACGCTAAGCCGCGCCCTATGCTCGCAGGCGATTTCGTCACCACCGACAGCGGCACCGGCATCGTCCATATGTCCCCCGATCACGGCGAGGACGATTTCGACCTGTGCAAGGCGAACGGCATTGACCCCGTCTTTGCAGTCATGGGCGACGGGCGCTACCGCGACGACTGGCTGTGGCTGGGCGGAGAGGATGACCGCCGCCGCAGCGTCATCAACAAGCCGTTCAACTCGCCCGACGGGCCGATCTGCTCCGACTTACGCGAGGCAGGCGCGCTGCTCAGCGCAAGCGCAGACTACCAACACAGCTACCCCCACTCGTGGCGCTCCAAGGCCAAAGTCGTCTATCGCTGCACCCCGCAATGGTTCATCGCGATCGACGAGACGCTGGAGCACATCACGCCCAAGACGCAGGCCGAAAAGGGCTGGGAAGGCGAAGGCGGCGCGATTGATCCCGCCGACGAGACCCTGTGCGCCGCCCCCACCCTGCGCGAGCGCGCTCTGTCGGAAATCGAGCGGGTGCGCTTCGTGCCGGAGAAGGGCCGCAACCGTTTGCGCTCCATGGTCGAAGGCCGCCCCGACTGGCTGATCAGCCGCCAACGCGCATGGGGCGTGCCGCTCGCCCTGTTCGTCCACCGCGCATCCGGCGAATTGCTGGTCGATCCCCAGGTTAACCACCGCATCCAGACGGCCATCGCCGCCGATACCGTCGATGCGTGGGAAGAAAGCCGCGCCGCCGAATTTCTGGGGCCGGATCGTGAGCCCGACGATTACGAGATGGTCACCGACATTCTCGACGTGTGGTTCGACAGCGGCTCCACCCACGCTTTTGTGCTGGAATCGGACGAGTGGCCGGAACTGACCAGCCCTGCCGATCTCTATCTGGAAGGCAGTGACCAGCATCGCGGCTGGTTCCAGTCGTCCCTGCTGGAAAGCTGCGGCACCAGAGGCCGCGCGCCCTATGAAGCGGTGCTGACCCACGGTTTCACGATGGATTCCAAGGGCTACAAACAGTCCAAATCGCTGGGCAACACCACCGATCCGAACAAGGTGATGGAGCAATACGGCGCGGACATCATCCGCCTCTGGGCATTGAGCGTCGATTACACCGAAGACCACCGCATCGGGGATGAAATCCTCAAAGGCGTAGGCGATCAGTACCGCCGCCTGCGCAACACCTTCCGCTATCTGCTCGGCGCGCTGGACGGGTTTATCGGCGATGCGGGCGATACGGGCGAAGTGCCGGAGCTGGAGATCTATGTCCTCGGCCTGCTGTCCGAGCTGGACGGCAAGCTAAAGCAGGCGGTGCATGATTTCGACTTCAACACCTACACCCGCCTGCTGGTCGATTTCTGCAACGAGGACCTCTCGGCCTTCTTCTTCGATATCCGCAAGGACACGCTCTATTGCGACGGGCCGGACAGCACGACGCGCAACGCCTATCGCACCGTGCTGGACATTTTGTTCCACGCGCTGGTCCGCTATGTCTCGCCCGTGCTGGTGTTCACCGCCGAGGAAGTGTGGAGCACGCGCTACCCCGAAGGCGGCAGCGTGCACCTGCTCGAATGGCCGCCCGTGCCCGAGGTGCCGATTACCGGCGACCGCTGGGCCAAATTGCGCGATCTGCGCGAACGCGTAACCGAAGCCATCGAGCCGCTGCGGCGCGAAAAAACCATTCGCTCGAGCAATGAGGCGGACGTGACTGTGCCCGCTGCGGATGTTCCCGAAGGCTTCTCGGACGAAGCTTTGGCAGAGCTGTTCATTTGCGCGTCAGTCACGCGCAGCGATGGAGGAGAGGTGATGGTCACCCGCTCCACCGAAGACAAATGCGGACGCTGCTGGCGTCTGCTGCCCTCCGTGGCAGAAGACGGCGCGCTGTGTTCGCGCTGCGAAGGAGTGGTGGGATGAGCGGCATCTTCACCAAGAACCGCCTGATCGGCCTCGGAATCGCGCTGATTATCTGCGCGGTGGACCAGTATATCAAATGGCTGGTGCGCGTTCCGCTGGAGCTGCGCGAGAAAGGCGTGATCGAGCTGATCCCGTTTTTCGACCTGCGCTGGACGCAGAATTTCGGCGTGTCGCTCGGCATGTTCGAAGCAACCAGCGTGGAAATGCGCTGGATGCTGGTGCTGGTGACCGCGCTGATCGCCGGGGTGGTGTTCGTCTGGATGCTGCGCGAGCGGGCAATGGGCGACATTCTCGGCCTGTCGATGATCCTCGGCGGCGCGCTGGGGAATATCTATGACCGCTACACCTGGGGCTATGTGATCGACTATGCCGATCTGCATATTGGCGAGTTCCGCCCCTTCCTTATTTTCAACGTCGCCGATGCCGCGATTACCATCGGCGTGCTGATAATCCTTGCCCGCTCCTTCTTCCTGCGCGACAGTGAAGAGGACACACCAAAGGACGCCAGCCCTGCCCGATAGCAGGCCTGCGTCTTCCGGAGACCAACTGATGCGTAATGCCCTGAAGCCCGCTATTCTCAGCCTTTCGACCCTGGCCCTGGTGGGCTGCGGCGGAGGAGGTCTGCTGGACCGGGATCGTCCGGACGAGTTTGCCGTGCAGCGTCAGGCACCGCTGGTGGTTCCGCCGGACTTCAATCTCGTGCCTCCGTCCGAAGGCGCGCCGCGCCCGGCAGGCGGAACGGCCAGCGAGCAGGCGCTCGACGTTCTGTTCGGCGGCCCCGCCCCGCGCTCCAGCGTGGAAACCAGCGTTCTCGACCGCGCAGGCGAAGCGGCACCGGGCATCCGCTCGGCTGTCGGCAGCGAGCGGACCAACACCGTGGCCAAGGGCCGCGTAACCCGCGACATCATCGCCGCGCCAGAGGGCGACGGTCAGGCGGCGCAAGCGGTAATACCCGGCTAAGCCGGGAATTACCTTTTTTGTCTTTTTGGCCCTGCGGGCGCGGGGCATCCGCCCCGCTTGCTTCCTCGCTCATGCGCCCTGACGGGCGCGTCACTGCGGGCGGCCATGCGGCCTTGCGGGGCCTCGCGGCCCCGAACCATTCTAAGCCAATAGCCTCTATCGTCTTATAGGGCGCTCTTTCCCAGATCCGTTCGCCCTGAGCCTGTCGAAGGGCCCCGGTTTCAAGCCAAGTGCTAGAAGAAAAGTGCGATCCTTCGACAAGCTCAGTATGAGCGGGATTTTATCTATTGCTTCAGCGGCAAGCGCTGCTCCGGCCCGCGACCAGCGGGCCGCAAGGGCGACTGCCCGCCCGCAGGTGCTCGACCCGGAACGGGTCGAAACAGCACCGAGGATGAACCCGCGGATGCGGGTTCGTAAATCAAATAAGCCCCGCCAAGGGGCTACTCGGATCGGCATATTTCCGCGTTGCCATGCGCCCGGCCAGATAGGCATCGCGCCCCGCCTCCACGGCGAGCTTCATCGCGCGGGCCATGCGGATCGGGTCCTTCGCCTCGGCAATGGCGGTGTTCATCAGCACCCCATCGCAGCCCAGCTCCATCGCCACCGCCGCATCGCTGGCCGTGCCGACACCCGCATCGACGAGCACCGGCACTTTCGCGCCTTCGACGATCAGGCGGATGGTCACGCGGTTCTGGATGCCCAGCCCGCTTCCAATCGGCGCGCCGAGCGGCATGATGGCGACCGCGCCCGCCTCTTCCAGCTGTTGCGCGGCGATGGGATCGTCGGCGCAATAGACCATCGGATGGAAGCCTTCTTTCGCCAGCACTTCGGTCGCTTTCAGCGTTTCGCGCATGTCGGGATAGAGCGTGCGGGCCTCGCCCAGCACTTCCAGCTTCACCAGATCCCAGCCCCCGGCCTCGCGCGCCAGCCGCAGAGTGCGGATTGCGTCGTCCGCCGTGAAGCAGCCCGCGGTGTTGGGCAGATAGGTGGTCTCTTTCGGATCGATAAAGTCGGTCAGCATCGGCGCGCCCGGATCGCTGACATTCACGCGCCGCACAGCGACGGTGACGATTTCTGCCCCGCTCGCCTTCAACGCGGCGGCGTTCTGCTCGAAATCCTTGTATTTGCCGGTGCCGACAATCAGGCGCGAGGTGAAAGTGCGGCCCGCGACCGACCATGTATCGTCGCCAGACGCCGCGTCTCCGCCGCCCACGAAATGCACGATCTCCAGCGAATCGCCCTCGCCGAGGGTCACATCCGAGAGCGTTGAACGCGGCGCTATGACGCCATTATGCTCCACCGCGACCTTCTCCGGCGCGAGGCCCAGCTCCTGGACAAGTTGCGCGATGGTGGCGGCAGAGGTGGTGCGGCTGTCGCCGTTGACGGTGAGGGTTTTGGTGTCGCTCATGGGAGCGAGATAGCGTTCAGCGCTGGCCAGACAAGTGCGGGCGCAGATTGAGGATGTGGCCGAGCGATACCAGCGCGACGCCGATAATCGTCAGGACCGCCTCTTCCAGCCCGTGCGGCGCGGCCAGAGCCCCGCCCATAAAGCTCAGCCCCATCATGGCGACAACGAAAGGCGCGCGGCGGCGGTGGCGCATGGCGCCCCAGCCGATGGTGACTGCGGCAACGATCAGCGCCACAAGCAGCCCCCAGCGATGAATCTCCGGCGCGAAGAACCACTGTCCGCCCAGCCCGAGCGCCGAGACCACGGCAATACTGGCGAGGCAATGCACTGCGCACAGGCCCGACAGGACAATGCCAGCCCGGTCCAGCCGTTGGCGCATGGGATTGATGGGACGACTCATCGTGCGGGCGATATATGGTATAGTGTATCATGATACAAGTGCGGCCCTTGGGCCAGCCATTGGGCCAGGCATTGGACTGGCCATTGGTCCCATACCCTTTGGCCGCGCTTGCAAGCCGGGCACCGCACCCCCAATAAGCCTGTCATGGCCACCACCGCTGCCCCTGCTCCGTCCGGCACACCCGCTTACGCATCGTCCGCGCGCCCCGATCTGCTGGCGCGCTGGCTGTTTGTCGTGGCGGCAATGATTGTCGGAATCGTGATGGTCGGCGGGATTACCCGCCTGACCGAATCGGGTCTCTCGATCACCCAGTGGCAGCCGATCACGGGAACCCTGCCCCCGCTGACAGAGGCGCAGTGGCAGGCCGAATTCGACCTGTACCGCGCGACACCGGAATATCGGTTCGAGGCGGGTCCGGCTGGCATGACGATGGCCGATTTCAAGTTTATCTTCTTCTGGGAATGGTTTCACCGCTTTATCGGGCGGCTGATCGGGCTGGCCTTCGCGCTCCCGCTGGCGTTCTTCTGGGTCCGAAAGATGATCCCCGCCGGCTACAAGCCGCGGCTCCTCGCGCTGCTGGCACTGGGCGGGCTGCAAGGCGCATTCGGGTGGTTCATGGTCCGCTCCGGCCTGTCGGGCGAAATGACCGATGTCAGCCATTTTTGGCTCTCGATCCACTTGCTTACCGCGCTCTTCACGCTTGCCGGCTTGATCTGGACCGCGCTGGACCTGCGGCGGCTCGCCCAGATGAAGGATGCGCGCCCCGCCCGGCTGACCGGCCTCGCGATCATTGCAGCCGCCATACTCTTTATCCAGTTGCTGCTCGGCGCATGGGTTGCCGGGCTCAATGCCGGCCATGCGTCGGACACCTGGCCGCTGATGCAGGAGCGGGTCATTCCGGAATATGACACAGCCAAGGGTCTGTTCTGGGCCGTCACCCATGATCCCTATCTGCTCCACTTCCTCCATCGCTGGTGGGCGTGGGTCGCGTTTGTCGCTGTGCTGCTGTTCGCGCGACACGTGAAGAAGCTCAGCCGCAACCCCTCGGCGGCGCTCAACGCGTTGCTTGGCGTGCAGATGGTGCTCGGCATAGCGACGGTGATGACCGGCGTGGCGCTGTGGATCGCCGTCGCCCACCAATTGGTGGGGGCATTGCTGGTCGCCGCATTCGCCTGGGCCGCGCATGTCGCTGGCCGGACCGCGTGAAAATCCCGGCCATAGGTCTGGCGGCAGCCGCTCTCCTCGCCAGCGGATTGCACCAGCCTCTGTCTGCACAAATCGCTCCGCAGGGTCCGCATGAACTCTGCCGCGAGCTGGTACGGTCGCTGGAAGACGGGGCCGTTCTGGGCGTCAAGCGATGCTGGACGGTTCGCTTCGTGGCCCAGCAGGGCGATTTGCGGATGGATGGCGAGCAGTCGCGCGTTGCGGTCGACGCGCCGCCTGCCCTTGCGGCGCTGGCCCGGCTGGAAGAAAAGCGGGTCGAAACCGGCATGTTCCCGCTGGTTATGAGCCCTGACGGTCTGATCCAGCCCTCGGCAGGGCAGAAGAGCGGAGGCACCCTGCTGGAAATGCAGGAAGCCGCCGCAGCGATCATAACGGCACTGAAGCCCGATCCGGCTGCCGCCGATGCCATGCGCAGCTTTGTGGCGCAGGTGGCTGCTGCCTCGGCCGAGCATCTCGGGCGGATCCCGCGCGATCTGCTCTATCCTGTTCCCCCGCAAGGGCCGGAAACCATTGCCATCACTCTGCCCGATGGCTCTGCGGGAAGCGTTACAATCGAGCAATCGGCCACTGCCCATCCGGAAACGGGACTGTTGCAGACCGCGCGGCGCAGCGTCGTGACCAGAGCAGGCCAGACCACCAGCGAATCGGTCGAAACCTGGGTTCTGACACCGATCGGCTAACCCGCGCAAAAACGCACGGTATCATGTTACCTTGAGCCAATCCCGCTTCCAGCTTGACTTAGACGCACTTCGCAGCCATTTGGCCGCCCGGATCACGCAGGTGCCCGCACGCTGCGCTGACGGACCATTTGCGGTTCGTATCCAAGACAAGAGACATAAGGACTTACCAGCCATGAAGGCGCTCACCAAAGCGACCCGGTCGATCAAACCGGCAGAGGTCGAAAAAGACTGGCACATTATCGATGCCGAAAATCTGGTTGTCGGCCGTCTGGCCGCGATCATCGCGAACATTCTGCGCGGCAAGCACAAGCCGAGCTACACCCCGCATGTCGATTGCGGCGACCACGTGATCGTCATCAATGCCGACAAGGTGAAGTTCACCGGCAAGAAAATGACCGACAAGACCTATTACAAGCACACCGGCCACCCCGGCGGCATCAAGGAAACGACCCCGGCGAAAGTGCTGGAAGGCCGCTTCCCCGAGCGTGTGCTGGAAAAGGCTGTGCAGCGCATGATCCCGCGCGGGCCGCTGGGCCGCGACCAGATGCGCGCCCTGCACCTGTATAACGGCACCGAGCATCCGCATGACGGCCAGAAGCCGAAGACGCTCGACGTTGCCTCGATGAACCGCAAGAACAAGGCTACCGCATAATGGCCGACGATAAGAAGACTCCCGAAGAGAACACCGAAACGCCCGAAACCAAGGGTGCCGAGGCGGAAGCTCCCAAGGCTGAGGAAACGGCTGAGGCTGCTCCTGAAGCGAAAGCTGAAACCGTCACCGATCTCGCCGATCTCGGCGCGATTGCCGGTGATGCGCCGGATGCGGATGCGAAAGCGATTGCCAACAACCCCGCTACGCCGCTGCGCGAGCAGGAGCTGGACCAGCAGGGCCGCGCCTATGCTACCGGCCGCCGCAAGGATGCGGTTGCCCGCGTCTGGGTGAAGCCCGGCAAGGGCACGATCACCGTCAACGGCAAGGATCAGGAAACCTATTTCGCACGTCCAACGCTGCGTCTGATCCTCGACCAGCCCTTCGCCATTACCGAACGTCAGGGCCAGTATGACGTGGTCGCTACCGTGCGCGGCGGCGGTCTGTCCGGTCAGGCCGGCGCTGTGAAGCACGGCATCAGCCAGGCGCTGAGCAAGTACGAGCCCGAACTGCGCGGCACGATCAAGGCCGCCGGGTTCCTGACCCGCGACAGCCGTGTGGTCGAGCGTAAGAAGTACGGCAAGGCCAAGGCGCGCAAGAGCTTCCAGTTCTCGAAGCGTTAATGGCTGGGCCCTATGGGCCACCACATCACCAAGAGAGGGCGGCTCCTGCAAGGGGGTCGCCCTTTTTGTTGGCGGGCAAAGGCTTGGTCAATCGAGCGTGAAGTCTCGCCGCTCCACCGTCACTGCACCATCGGCATCGATCGTCACGACATTATAGGATGGCGGCGCACCGCGCAGGCGGGTGGAGAGAGTGCCTGCCCCGATCATGCGCATCGCGTGATTGCCGCGCGCGCGCTCCATATCGAACGGCGTGTGGACATGGCCGCTCAGCACCGCGTCCGCGCCCGCCTTGGCAAGCGCAGCAAAAGCTTCATCGCCGCCAATCGTCGGGTTAGTCTCGCCGTCTGCCTTGGGCAGCAGGGGGTGGTGGCATGCGACAATCTTGACCCGCGGATCGCCTGACAGCCTGCCGAGATCCGCCAGCGTCGCCTCCAGCTTGGCCGCTTTCACCACCCCGTCCGACCATGGCCAGCGCCACTGGGCGGGAACATTGGTGTCGAGCGGGATGATGACCGCATGGTCGAAGGAAAGCCGCGCCCCCACCGCCTGCTCCAGCGCGCCGAAGCGCTTGTAGGGCCGTCGGAACCGCTCCCACAGATTGTAATAAGGCATGTCATGATTGCCCGGCTGCACCATGACCGGCACGCCTAGCCCCGTGAACCATTCGCGAGCGGCGTCATATTGCGCGTGAGTCGCGCGCTGGGTCAGGTCGCCGGTGCAAATCACGCCGCCCGGTTGCTCGGCCGCGACTGCACCAGCAAACCAGCGCATTGCCTCGGGGTTCTCGACCCCGAAATGCACATCGCTGACGTGGAACAGGCGCGTAGCGGTCACGGTTGCCGTCACTGGGTGCCTCAGACCCGCCGCGTCAGGATCAGCCATGCGGCCAGCCCGTTGAGCGCTGAATAGGCCAGATAGCCCCATGCCAGACCCGGCCAGCCATTGGCCGCCAGAAGCAGCGCGGCGAGCAGAACGAGAAATTCGAACAGCAGCGTCACGCGCCCGCCCATCATGTGGACGAACCACGGAACCTGTCCGATTAGGGGGTGGCCGCTTTCCAGAACAGCCTTGTGCATGGCGAAATTGCCGATGCCGAGCAGGAATATTGCGAGAATTGCCATCCGCTCCAACATGGCCATTCGCCGGTCGATTGCAAAGAGCGCTTCGTCGGCAAGACTAATCCATCGGTCGGGACGCTGCATCCGCAGTCGACCCGGTGACGCGCCCAATCGAAGGTCGGGCGCGCGCCGCACCCCTTTCCCCTATTACCAATCGGGCGGGTTCAATTCCCCCCTCCTCCCCCAGGAGAGCCCGCACCCAAGGAGAAGGATAATGAAGACCGTTTTTGTTACCATCGCCGCAGCCGCTGCTGTTCTCGCCGCTCCCGCCTCGGCAGGATCGCCCGCCCCGGCAGGATCAATCGTCGTCCAGCATGCCGACCTGAACCTCGCGACGGTCGAGGGCCAGAAGACACTGGACCGCCGGATCAACGCGGCAGCCCGCAAGGTTTGCCAGTTTTCGTCCGCTCCGGCGAACGGCGCGCTGGCAACCGCCGAAGCACGGCGCTGCGTCAGCAAAGCGCGGGCCAGCGCTGCCCAGGCCTTCGCAATCGCGGTCGAGCAGGGCCAGCGCACCGGCTGAGCCGCGGCACGCACACTCTCTCGCAGCCTAGCTCCCCTGTAAGGCTGCTCCTCCCGGGCCGGACTCAGTCCCCGGCCCGGGTTCTTTTTTGCTTTCGGAAAATTATCAGGCGAGTGGCACGAAGAGCAGCGATTTAGCGCCCGGCCATCGCCTTCACCTTGGACAGATAGGTGCGCCCGATGCGCAAGGCGTCGCCATTGTCGAGCTCGACCGACCAGACACCCAGCCCGTCATGGCGCAGCCCGCGAATGCCATCCTTGCGCAGGATGGTGGAGCGGTGGATGCGGATGAATTGCGCCGGGTCCAGCTTCTTCTCCAGCCCGGCAATCGTCTGCAGGAGCAGATAGGACCGGTCCTCGACATGCAGGCGGACATAATCGCGCTCCGCATCCACCCGGCTGACTTGCGAGGTTTCCAGCCGGATCAGTTCGGACCGGTGCGGGACCCACAATTCCTGCAGCCACTGGCTTTCTGCCGCTTCCCGCGTGGCGCCGCGCCGTTCCAGAGCCCGGTCAATCGCGCGGGCAAGACGGTCCTTGGCGACAGGCTTCAGGACATAATCGACGGCATCGCAATCGAACGCCTCGACAGCGAAATTGTCATGCGCGGTCACGAAGATCACTGCCGGACCCTGACTGTTGTCTCCCTTGGCCGTGGCCAGACTGCGCGCGACTTCCAGCCCGTCCATCCCCGGCATGGTCATGTCGAGCAGCACCAGATCAGGATGCAGAGCCTCGGACAGGCGCAAGGCCGCTTCGCCATCATTGGCGGTGCCGACCACTGCCAGACTGTCCAGCTTGGCGCAGATCACCTGCATCCGCTCGACGGCCAGTGGCTCGTCATCGACGATCAATGTGCGCATGGGCGTTTCGCTGGAGTCGGTTGCGGCGGTCATCGGCAATCCTTGGGCAGGGTGATTTCGGTCGCATAGCCATCGCCTTCCGGGCCGGAGCGCACTGTCACGCGGTCGCCGAAGCGGGCTTTCAGCCGGTCGCGCACATTGGCAAGGCCGATGCCGAATCCCGGCGTAACGCCGATATCGACGCCCTGGCCCGACCCGTCATCGGCAACGCGCAAGATGATGGTGTCTCCCTCGGCACGGGCGGAGATTTCGATTGTCGCGGTGCGCTTGGCCGGGGCGACGGCGTATTTCACCGAGTTTTCGACCAGCGGCTGGAGAATCATGCCCGGCACCCGGCATTCTTCCAGCCCGGCAGGCAGGTCGAAGCGGGTCGCCAGCCGATCGGGAAAGCGCGCCTCCTCGATATCGAGATAATGCCGCTGGAGGGCGAATTCGTCGGCCAGCGGCACGTCCGCTGTGGTATCGTCTGCCAGAGAATGGCGATAGAAATTGCTCATCGCCTGAATCATGTCCTCGGCCCGCTCGGTCCGTCCCGTCATCACCAGCGACGACAGGGAATTGAGCGTGTTGAACAGGAAATGCGGGTTTACCTGATAGCGCAGGGAGCGCAGTTCGGCCGCCTTGGCCGCGCGGCGAAATTCGCCTTCCCGCCGCTCCGCCGCCCGCGCCTGTGCGCCTGCGAGAAGCGCCAGATAGAGCGAGGCCCACGCAATCAGGAGGAAATAGCGGCCCAGCGCGATGTCGCTGATCTGACGCCATTTGTCGAAGCCGGTGGGCGCGCTTTGGAGCGTGACCGTGACAGTTTCGACCCGCTGCTCGCCATCGGGCGAGGTTTCGTCAACTTGACCGGAAACGCCGGGAATATCGATCAGGACATTGCCCGCCTCGTCCTTGCGGAGCTTGATGCCTTCACGCTCGCCGACTTTTTCGACCAGCTTTCCTTCCAGATCCGCAAACACCCACTGGTTGATCTGAGCGATCAGGATCGAGGCGGGCAGCGCAGCAATCATCGCTACAGCGACTTTCCAGCCGAGCGTGCGGTTGTCGACGAGCCTTAGAACCATCCACAGGACACAGGTGACGGCGACACCCGCCACGCTGACCAGACTGCGCCGCCACATCATCTCGGCCTGCAGCTCCAGCCCGAGGATCGAGCCGCGCAGGGTGACCATCACAAAATAGAACAGCCACAGGCCGACAATACTGGCCAGCACGAGGCGGGGCGACAGGCGGTCCGTGGTGTCGGGCGCTAGGGCTGCTTGCGAAAACATATCCCGCCCTAGCCCCACACAGCCCTCCAGCGCCAGAACAGCGGTCGAGCGGGCAAGCCCCTTTGTCGAAGTCCTTCAGGCCATTTTCCGCGCGAATCAGCCGGTGGGCAGCAGATTCTCCTCGGCAATCCGCTTCTTCCACTGCGCCGGGGCAAGCGTGTGGACATTGTTGCCCGCGCTATCCACAGCGACCGTTACCGGCATGTCCTGCACGGTGAATTCGTAGATCGCTTCCATGCCGAGATCCTCGAAGCCCACGACTTTGCTTTCCTTGATCGCACGGCTGACCAGATAGGCGGCCCCGCCCGTCGCCATCAGATAGGCGACCTTGTAGCGGCTGATAACATCCACCGCATCATGCCCGCGTTCCGCCTTGCCGATCATCGCCAGCAGACCGAGATCGAGCATCATTTCGGTGAAGCGGTCCATCCGTGTCGCAGTGGTCGGACCGGCTGGGCCGACGACTTCCCCCATCACCGGATCGACCGGGCCGACATAATAGATCGCCCGGCCCTTGAAATCGACAGGCAGCTCTTCGCCTTTGGCGAGCATATCCTGAATGCGCTTATGCGCGGCATCGCGCCCGGTCAGCATCTTGCCCGACAGCAGCAGGCGGTCACCGTGTTGCCAGCTGTTCACTTCCTCTTGGGTCAGGGCATCCAGATCAACCCGCTTGGCCGAGGCATCGGGCTGCCAATTGACCTTGGGCCACTGGTCCAGATCGGGCTTCTCCAGATAAGCGGGGCCGTTGCCATCCAGCGTGAAGTGCGCATGGCGGGTGGCGGCGCAATTGGGAATCATCGCCACCGGCTTTCCCGCCGCGTGGCAGGGCCAGTCGTGGATTTTCACATCGAGCACGGTGGAAAGACCGCCCAGCCCCTGCGCGCCAACGCCTTGCGCATTGACCGCATCGAAGATGTCGATCCGCAGCTGTTCGATATCGGTTTGCGCGCCGCGCGCCTTCAGCTGGCCCATGTCGATCGGATCCATCAGGCTTTCCTTGGCCAGCCCAACGCAGCGTTCCGCCGTCCCGCCAATACCAATGCCCAGCATACCCGGCGGGCACCAGCCCGCACCCATCGAGGGGATCTGCTCGACCACCCAGTCGACGATATTGTCGCTGGGGTTCATCATCTTGAATTTCGACTTGTTCTCGCTGCCCCCGCCCTTGGCTGCGACATCGATGGAGACGGTATTGCCCGGCACCATCTCCACGCTGAGCACGCAAGGCGTGTTGTCGCGCGTGTTGCGGCGGGTGAAGGCCGGATCGGCGAGAATGCTGGCGCGCAGCTTGTTCTCGGAGTGATTGTAAGCCTGCCGCACGCCTTCATCGACCACGTCCTGCAGTGCCCGCTTGCTGTCGAGGCGGCACTCCTGCCCCCATTTGACGAACACATTGACGATGCCGGTGTCCTGACAGATCGGCCGGTGCCCCTCGGCGCACATCCGGCTGTTGGTGAGAATCTGCGCAATTGCGTCCTTTGCCGCCGCGCCCTGCTCCGCCTCATACGCCTCGCCCAGAGCGCGGATATAGTCCATCGGATGGTAGTAAGAGATATATTGCAGCGCGTCGCAAACGCTCTCGATGAGGTCGTTTTCCGTAATCGTCACCATGTCGCTCATCGAAGGTATGCTCCTGTCAGTCGAACCTGCCTCCCCTTACGCCGAGGTCGCCTTAGGGGTCAAAGCACTTGGCGAGCAGGCGGCATTGATACTATGGCATTGACCTACTGTGTTGTTATTGTAATACACCCTTCAGAGGTCCTATGAATTTTGAATCCGCCCGACGCGCCATGATCAACAGCCAGCTGCGCACCAGCGGCATCAACGAAACCTTCGTTCTGGAACGGATGGGGACGGTGCCGCGCGAAGATTTTGTGCCGGAATCGGTCCGCAACACCGCCTATGTCGATCGCACGCTGCCGCTGGGCGACGGGCGCTTTCTTGCATCGCCGGTGGCCCATGGCCGGATGCTGATGGAAGCCCGGCCCAGAGCAGCCGACCGCGCTCTGGTGATCGAGCATGGCACCGGATATCTGGCCGAATTGCTCCGCCCGCTGGTCGCCTCGGTCGAGACGCTGGACGCCCAGACATTGGCCGGCGGCAAATCGCGCAAGAAGGATTTCGATCTGGTGCTGGTCGATGGCGCATTGGAAGATGTGCCCAAGGCGCTGGTGAAAACGCTGGATCCTGCCGGGCGCATCGTAGCCGGCATAATAGAGAACGGCGTTTCCCGCCTGGCCGTGGGCCGCCGCACCGGTGACCGGATCGCCTTCGACATGGTGGCTGATACTGCCCTGCCCGCGTTCCCGATGTTTGCCCGGGCGAAGGAATGGAGCTTTTAACGAATGACAGGTCGCAGCCTTCTGGCAGGATTGCTGCTCGGCAGCTCGCTACTGGCGACGCCAGCGCATGCCGATACGCTGCGCGAGGCGCTGGCGCAGGCCTATCAAACCAACCCGACATTGCAGGCCGCCCGTGCGCAGCAACGCGCCACCGATGAAGGCGTGCCGATCGAGAAAGCCGCCGGTCGGCCGAGCGCGCAGATTGCCGGCACGCATGTCGAATTTCTCATCACTTCGGCCAACAGCTTTACCGCCCCGTCGCGCAATCTGACTGTCGGACCGGATCTGACCGTGCCGATCTATCAGGGCGGTGCGGTCAAGAATTCGGTGCTGGCCGCCGAGGAGCGGGTCGCCGCAGGCCGGGCCGATTTGCGCGGCACCGAAAGCTCTGTCTTCAGCCAGGTCGTGGCCGCCTATATGGATGTGCTGCAGGCCGAAGCGCTGGTCGGCCTGAACGTCAATCAGGTGCAGGTGCTGGCCACCAATGTCGAGGCAACCGGCGACCGGTTCGAAATTGGCGATCTGACCCGCACCGATGTGGCCCAGTCACAGTCCCGTCTGGCGCTGGCCGAGGGCGATTTGCGAAGCGCGCAGTCCAATCTGATCGGCGCGCGCGAGACCTATATCCGACTAGTCGGCCAAGCGCCGGTCGCCCTGCAGCCCCCGCCGCCCCTGCCCAATTTGCCGACCGATCCCGATACGGCGGTCGATGTCGCGCTGGAGCGGAACCCCGATCTGATCGCCGCGCGCGAGCGGGCCGATGCCGCGCGGCTCGATGTGCGCGTTGCCGGGTCCAGCCGTCTGCCGCGGGTGAATGTCTTCACCGGGGCCGACTATTCGGATTTTTTCGGCACTCTGGGCGGGCCCACCTCGGCGCAGTTTTCGCAGCGCGAAGTGACGGCCAATGCTGGTGTTCAATTCACCATCCCGATCTATCAGGGCGGTCGTCCCGCCGCACTGCAGCGTCAGGCGCAGGCCCGCGAAGGGGCCGCGCTGGAGCAGATCATCCTCGCCGAGCGCAATGTCATTGCGCAGGTCCGTGCTTCGTTCGCGAGCTACCGCGCAGCGCTGGCGATCATCGATTCCTCGCGCACGGCGGTTTCGGCGGCGGAGCTGAGCCTTGAGGGCGTGCGGGCGGAAAACTCGATCGGCAACCGCACGGTGCTCGATGTGCTGAATGCCGAGCAGGAATTGCTGGTTTCGCGCACGCAATTGGTAACCGCCCGGCGCAACGCCTATGTCGCCGGTTTCACCCTGCTCGCCGCGATGGGTCTGGCCGAGGCACGCGATCTCGGGCTGGAAGGCGGGGCGCTGTATGATCCGGCTGTGAATTTCGAGCGGGTGCAGGGCCAGTGGTGGGATTGGCAGCGTGACCCAAATCCCGTTCCGGTGGCGACACGCACCGTTGACATTCCGGCCGCGAATGCGATTGTTTCACCCACTGCGGATATGGCTGAACCAGCCGCCGACACGGGGGAATAAGCACAATGCCTCAGCCGGGCGAATCATCGGTCGAAGAGATTCTTGAATCGATCAAGAAGGTTATCGCGCGCGATAATCGCGCCATGGCCGCTGAAGCCCGCGTCCGCCGCGAACGCGCTGCCGACGAGCAGGACCCGCCCGAGCCGGTCGTTCAGGAAGAAGCCGACGAGGTGCTCGATCTGGACGATGCCATGGTGGAAGACGAGCTGGTCGAAGAAGAATTGGTCGAATCGGGTGACGTCGAGGCTGACGAAGACCGCGATGCAAACGCAGATGCCCTGCTGACCGATGCAGCAAGCGAGGCGATGCGCGACAATCTCGCCGCCCTGGCGATGATGGCCACCCCGCCCGCTGCACCGCAGATTGTCCGCAGCGGCGAAACCTCGCTCGAAGGGCTCGTGCGCGAAATGCTGCGGCCCATGCTGGCCGAATGGCTCGATGCCAATCTGCCCGGAATGGTCGAGAAAATGGTGCAGGCCGAAATCAGCCGGATTGCCGGCAAGAAGGGCTGAGCAGACCAGCCGCGTCTGTCATCCCCTCAGCCAGCACTGCCTGAATGACCCATCCATCAAAGAGCCTCGAGAAGGCCGTCAACGCATTCGCCAAGATTGGCGCAGGCGGGATCGAGCGGCATATTTTCCTCTGCGCCGTCTCGGAGAAGCAGAAATGCTGCCGCCGTGACGAGGGCGAGCGGGCTTGGAAATATTTGAAGCGCCGGATGAAGGAACTGGGCCTTGTCGGCAGAGGGGGCACCGTTCAGCGGACCAAGGCCGATTGTCTGCAAATCTGCGCGGCGGGGCCCATCGCCGTCGTCCAGCCGGGCAATGTCTGGTACCATTCCTGCACCGAAGCCGTGCTGGAGCGCATCCTGCAGGAGCATCTCATCGGCGGCGTGCCGGTGGAGGAGTTCCGGCTCGAACAAGCCGAAGACACGCTTTAACTGTTGCGCTTGCGCTCTTCTTCGAACCGGTCGTCGATCGCTTCGTCATGGCCCGTGCCATTAGACAGGAAGACGAGGCCCATCAACGCGCTGCCCAGCAGCATGGTGAAACCGATCCCCAGCGCGACCGCAATGTAGAAATGGACCGAGATGTCGCCTTCACGGGTGTAGAGAAGCGCCACGGCAATCGCGACCACACCAACGGTGATCAGGAACATGAACCGCATGATGCGGCGATAGCGCGCCCACGCATAGGCTGCCGTTTCCGGATCCTCTAAAGGCGATTTCGGGGTCATTGCATCCCTTCCTTTTCGGCGGAGCGCCCTGCGTCAATCGCCGGATTCGCCATTTGTCCCGCTTCGTGGCATCTTCTGACGACGAGGGAAAGGAGACGTCCATGACAATCGAGCGAATCATCCAGCACCGCGATGCGAGCGATATCCTGACATGCGATCCTGCGATACCTGTCCGCGAGGCGGTAGGTTTGCTTGCCGGAAAGCGCATTGGCGCGCTGCCGATTGTCGATGGCGGAGCCGTGGTGGGCATTTTCTCCGAGCGCGACGTGATTTACCGGCTGGCGAGCGAGGGGGCGCTGTGTCTGGACCGTCCCGTCTCCGAGGTCATGACGTCGCCCGCGATCACCGTCACGCGGACCGACAAAATCGACGACGCGCTCGAGCTGATGACCAAGCGGCGCATCCGGCACCTGCCGGTGGTGGATGGCGGCGCGCTGATCGGATTCGTATCGATCGGCGATCTGGTGAAGACGCGGATGGACGAGGTGGAGCGCGATGCTGAATCCATGCGGTCCTATATTCAGACCGCTTGAAGGGAAGTGGTTGAGGACGCCAGCCGAGGACCCTACATAAAGCCTATGGCCGAGACACCTCAACTCACCGAAGCTGCCGCATCGCGCATTGCCTGGATTGCGGACAAGCAGGGCAAACCGGCGGTCCTGCGCCTGTCTGTCGAAGGGGGCGGCTGTTCCGGCTTTCAATACAAGTTCGAACTGGCCGACGGGCCGGATGCGGATGATCTGACCAGCGAAACCGCCGATGCGCGGCTGGTGATTGATCCGGTCAGCCTCGATCTGGTGGCCGGCAGTACGGTCGATTACGTCGAGTCGCTCGGCGGAGCGGCGTTCAAGGTGGAAAACCCGATGGCTGCGGCGGGCTGCGGCTGCGGATCCTCGTTTGGGGTTTAAGTCAGGCGGGATTTAGGTTTACCGCAGGGCCCCGCATCGGGCATTAGGCGCGCCATGCGCATCGCCACATTCAACATCAACGGGATCAAGGCGCGGCTGCCGCGCTTGCTGGAATGGCTGGAAGAAACCCGGCCCACCGTCGCCTGCCTGCAGGAAATCAAGTCGCAGGACGAGGGCTTCCCCGCCGATGCGTTCGAAAAGATCGGCTACAAGGCGATCTGGCACGGCCAGAAGAGTTTCAACGGGGTTGCCATTTTGGCGGACGGTGTCGAGCCCGTTGAAACCATGCGCGGTCTGCCGCTCTTGAGCGATGATGACGAGGCGGACGAGCAATCGCGCTATCTGGAGGCCGAGGTTCATGGGGTAAGGATCGCCAATCTGTACCTGCCCAATGGCAACCCTCAGCCGGGGCCGAAATTCGATTACAAACTGCAGTGGATGAAGCGCCTGCGCGCGCGGATGCGGACCCTGTGGGACAGCGAGACACCCGCCATCGTGCTGGGCGATTACAATGTCATCCCGGAGGCGAAGGACACCTTTTCTGTGCGCGCGATGGCCGATGATGCGCTGACCCAGCCGGAATCGCGCGATGCCTATATGCGGCTGCTGGCCGACGGGTGGACCGATGCCCTGGGCACGCTCAATCCGCGCGGCGGGGTGTGGACCTATTGGGACTACCAGCGCGGCGCGTGGCAGCGCGATCATGGCTTTCGCATCGATCACTGCCTGCTCTCGCCCGAGCTCGCCGACCGGTTGATTTCGGCGGGAGTCGACAAGGAGCATCGCGGCCGGGAGAAGGCTAGCGATCATGCGCCTGTCTGGGTCGAATTGGCGGACTCTTAAGTCCAGACGCGAAAAGGGCCGCTGGTCCCATCTGGAACCAGCGGCCCTTCTTGCGACCCGGAGGCGATCTGCCCCCTTGGGGTTAGCGGTAAAAAATGTGCGTGCTGATCGTCGCGCGGCGCGATTTCACGCGGGCCCAGCGCGGGCTGACATATTTCGCGTGGAAATAGAGCGAGTCGTCGGCTTGGCTTTCCCACAGCCCGCGGTGGGCGATGGTGGCGATCTTCTTGGCCTTGACCCACGCGGACGAACCACGGTTGATGCGGGGCATCCGGCCATTCTTCACGAAAGAGAACTGCGCACGCTGATAAACGACGCCGCAATAGCTGGACGGGAATGCACGCGCATCGGCGCGGTTGATCACGACCTGAGCCACAGCCAGCTGGCCGTCGATCGGCTCACCGCGCGATTCGAAATAGACAGCGCCGGCCAGGCATTCGAGCTCGTCGCTCAGCGTGGCGGGTGCCTCGACCTTTGCGATCATCTCGCGGAGGGAACCGGCTGACGGAGTAGGGGCCGGCTCCTGAACTTCGGGCTCGGCCTCTTCTTCTTCGGTAATTTCGGGAAGCGGCTGAACCACTTCCTCGGCCACGAAAACGGGAACCGTTTCGTCGACCAGAGCGACAGGTGTCTGCACCTGTACCTGTTCTGCGTCTTCGGCGTTTGCGCCGGAACCTTCGACGGCTGCGAAGGTTAGAACCATACCAGCCGCGATTGCGGCGAGGGAAATCTTGTGGGTCTTGCGACTCATGAAACTGTCATCTTTGAGCGGTGAGCGAGCACTGGCGCAGGCGAAGACCTGTTTGCGTTATATGCAATTGTTGGGTTGGTCTGTTTTGGCCTGCCGGCCACTCCCCGTCTGCGTGCTATCTCGCGGGCCGAAATGCCCGGAACGAAACGCCTGCGCTGTCAGAAGATGGCGGCCAAGTAGGCGGACGGGCGTTTAAGTCAACTTAACGCAGACAGGCTTTCGATGAAGCGTGCCGGATCAGCGATGTCTGCCTCAAGAACCCAGAGGTCGGGATCGGAAGCGTGTCTTTTCCGGCAATATTCGGAAAATTCCTTATAAGTTTCAATACCTTTTGGCAGAGAGAGGGTCCATTGCCGCGACCCATCCATCTGCGGCATCCTTTCGTAAAGTTGCGCGCTTGTGCCATTTTCTATGGTTAAAAGCATGATCGTCCCGGCGTCGCGTTCGCCTTTGAACAGGACACTCGCAAACCCGCCCTGCGCCTCTATCAGCCGCCGGATCGCCCCGATTTCCAAATGAGCGGGGAGCCGCGAATCACTCATCAGGCGATTTTGCGGGGTCGTATCCCGCCAATCCGGCCAGCGGGATGTGCGAGCGCATGAAAGTGCCGGTCCCGCGTCCGATCTCGTCGCCTTCGGCATCGACCAGCCGCGATTCCGCCACCAGCACGCGGCGCCTTCCACTGACCCAGCGCCCTTCGGCCACCACCTCGCCCTCGCGTACGGGCTTGGTAAAATGCAGGTTGAACGAAGTCGTCAGGAGGAAACGATCGCTGACCATGGTGTTGGCGGCATAAAAGGCCGCGTCGTCCAGCATCTTGAAATAGATCGTCCCGTGCGCCGCGCCCGCCGCGTGATAGGATTGCGGCGTGACCTGAAACACCAGCCGCGCATGGCCTTCCTTCTCGATCGCCAGCGTGGATTCGAACAGCCGGTTCACCGGCGCGGAGCTGTAAAGCTGCTCCAGCGCGCGAAAATGCGACTGTGCTCCACTCTGAAGTCGATCCGCGTTTTCATCCGCCATCGGACATAGACCTCTGCATTGTCGTCAAAACGCCGTTCAAACCCGATGCGCTTAATGCGGTTCGACCCAGCCCACCGATCCGTCGCGGCGGCGATAGACCATATTGTGCCGCCCGGTTCCCGCATTCTTGAAGAACATTGCGGCGGTGTCCCGCAGATCGAGCATCATCACCGCATCGGCCACCGAGGACTCCGGGATGTCGACTTTCGTTTCCGCTACAATCAGCGGACCATCCTCGCCAACTTCTTCCTCGACCTCGTCGGGCTCTGCCGTGGCGAAGACCCGGTACGCTGCTTCTTCCTGCTGAATCGCGTGATCCGCCTGCTCGTGGCGGTCCTTCAGACGGCGCTTGTAGCGACGCAGCTGCTTCTCGATCTTCTCTGCCGCCTTGTCGCACGATTGGTGCGCATCATGCGCCTCGGCATGACCTTTCAGGATCAGGCCCTGCATCACATGAAGCACGATGTCGCAGGAAAACGCGCCCGCACCGGCCTTGCCGAAGGTGACATGCGAGGAAATGGCCCGGCTGAAATACTTCTCGACCATCGATTCCATCCGGTCGCGCGCGTGATCCTGCAGCGCGGCGCCAGTTTCGACCTGATGACCTGAAACGCGAATATCCATGGTGGGCACTCCTTGCTTGTCTTGTCTTTTTTGCCGGGGCTGATCCGGGACGGTTCGCCCGTATCTTGAGAATATATCTCGTCAGCCTGCCCAGAGAGGCTTTTCCATTTGTTCGAGAAATGATCGGTGGCGGGATAGTTCCTCCTCGCTGGCCGAATGCGGGCGGGGAGGGCGGACCTCGCGATTGACGGCGCGCGCGGCGATCGGCGAAGGCTGCGCTGCGGCGGTAACCTCTTCCGCCGCCAGCTCCAGCCCGATCTGGCGGCCGCCGGTCAGCTCGACATAGACCTGCGCCAGCAGCTCGGCATCGAGCAGCGCGCCGTGTTTGACCCGGTGGCTGCGATCTACGCCGAAGCGGGTGCACAAGGCATCGAGCGAGACCTTGGCTCCGGGAAATTTGCGCCGGGCCATGGTGACGGTATCGACCATCCGGTCCAGATCGATGATCTCGCGCCCGCACAGCGCCAGCTCTCCATTGAGAAAGCCGAAATCGAAGCTGGCATTATGGGCCACCAGCGGCGCATCGCCGAGAAAATCGAGCAAAGCCTGCGCGCCGTCGGCAAACAGAGGCTTGTCCGAAAGAAACTGCGCCGACAGACCGTGCACCGCCTCGGCCTCTGCCGGCATGTCGCGTTCCGGGTTGTAATAGGCGTGGAAGGTTTCGCCGGTGGGCATCCGGTTGACCATCTCGACGCAACCGATTTCAACCATTCGGTCGCCCTTTTTCGGGTCGAGTCCGGTGGTTTCTGTGTCGAATACTATTTCACGCATGTAGCACAGACTATCGGCCCAAGATGTGCGGCTGGCAAGGGGGTCTGGTGCACTCAGTTCGCAGAAAGGCGCGCCACCAGGGCTTCAACCTCGGCGCGCGTCGCCTCCAGCGACTGGCCGGTGTCGATCACCGTGTCGGCGCGGTCGCGTTTTTCGGCGTCCGGTACCTGAAGCCCCAGAATTTTCTCGAATTTTTCCACGGTCATGTCCGGACGGGCCAGCACACGTTCGCGCTGGGTCTCGGCCGGTGCGGACACGACCACGATGTGATCGACCGCCGTAAATCCGCCTTTCTCGAACAGGAGCGGGATGTCGAACAACACCATCGGCGCATCCCTATGCGCCTCCATGAATTCGGCCCGCACCTTGGCCACGGCGGGGTGCACAATCCCCTCCAGCACAGCGAGCTTCTCCGGATTGTTGAACACCAGAGTGCCCAGCGCATCGCGGTCCACACCGTCAGGCCCGGTCGAACCAGGAAACGCGGCTTCGATGTCGGGCAGCAAGGCTCCGCCCGGCCCCTGCAGACGGCGAACCTCGGCATCGGCATCGAACATCGGAATGCCCAGATCGACAAACATCTGCGCCACGGTGGATTTGCCCATGCCGATGGAGCCGGTCAGGCCGAGGATCAGGGGTTTGGTCATCGCATCAGCCTTTCACGCAAGCGGTCGTCGCTGCCGCGCGGGGCGGGGACGCCGAAGAATTTCTCGAACGCCGCCGCGGCCTGTCCGATCAGCATCGAGAGGCCGTCCACGGTGTGCAATCCAGCGGCGCGGGCGTCCTTCAGAAACGGGGTGTCGAGCGGATCGGTAACGATATCGTAGACAATCGAGCCCGGCGGCGCGTGGCTGAAATCGAAAGCGAGCGGCGGCTGTCCGCGCATGCCCAGCGGCGACGCGTTGACGATCAGATCGCAGCAGCCCTCGCGGTCGTCGAATGCGAAATCGGTTTCGGAGGCAAAGTGATCGAGAGAGGGCGTGTGGTGCTCTCCATTGGGAGCCAGTTCATCCAGAAGAGCGCGCGCCTTGGCCGGATTGCGGCCCGCAACCACCAGGGTGAAGCCTTCCTGCGCCAGCCCCGCAACTATCGCCCGCGCTGCGCCGCCGGTGCCGAGAATGCGCGCCATGCGGAACAGGTGTTTCTCGGCCAGAACACTCTGCAACGGCTCGAGAAACCCGGCGACATCGGTGTTGTAGCCTACAAGCGCGCCATCTCCGGCGCGCACCACAGTGTTCACCGCGCCGACGCGCTTCGCCAAGGGATGCAAACGGTCAAGCAAGGGGATGATCGCCTGCTTATGCGGCATGGTGACATTGCAGCCCAGCCAATCGGGATCGGCGCGGCGGCTGGACAGATAATCCGGCAACTCCCCATCCTGCACACGGGTCGCGCGATAATCCGACGCCAGACCCAGCTCACCCAGCCAGAAGCCATGAATTGCGGGCGATTTGGATTGGCTGATCGGATCGCCGATCACTTCGGCGTAGCGCGCACTCATGTCTCCAGCAGGCCCCGTTCGCGCAGCGCGCCCAGCACCGGGAGGAGCGGCATGCCCAGCACCGTGAAGTGCTCGCCGATAATCCGCTCGAACAATTGCACGCCGCGCGCTTCGATCCGGAACACACCGACGCAGTGGCTGACCGCAGGCCATTCGGCATCGAGATAATGCTCGATAAAATCGTCCGACAATGCGCGCACATGCAAGGTCGCCATACTGGGTGCGACCCAATCGATCGCGCGGTCCCTGGCGAGAGCCGCCGAGCTGTGCAGACGCATCGGTTTGCCGGAAAAGAAGCGTAGATGCTCCGCCGCCTGTTCGCGGGTTTCCGGCTTGTCGAACCGGCGGCCTTCTACCTCGACCAGCGAATCGCTTCCCAGAACCCAGCGCCCCTTCTGCCCGGCCGATACCTCAGCAGCCTTGGCAGCAGCGAGGGCTTGCGCAATCTCAGCAGGATCAGCCCCCGCCATCTCCGCTTCCAGCCCGCGTTCATCGATATCGGCGGGCACACATTCATACGCGACACCGGCATCGTCCAGCATGGCGCGACGCGACGCGCTTTTCGACGCGAGAATCAGAGTGCCACTCATATGGGCTTCTCGCCCGGTTTGACCCGGCGCTGGCGTTCATTGTGGATTCGAATGATTGCCGCCGCCGTTTCCTCGATCGAGCGGCGCGTCACGTCGATCACCGGCCAGTTGTTGTCCGAGAACAGACGCCGGGCGAACTGCACTTCCTTTTTCACCCGCTCGTTATCGATGTAATCGGTCTGCTCGCGTTCGTTCAGCGTCAGCAGGCGATTGCGGCGGATCTGGACCAGCCGTTCGGGCGCAGTGGTCAGTCCGACAATCGTCGGCCCTTTCAATTCATACAGGGCAGGGGGCGGCGGGCTTTCCACCACCAGCGGAATATTCGCCACCTTGTAGCCTCGATTGGCGAGATAGATGCTGGTCGGCGTTTTCGAACTGCGCGACACCCCGGCGAGCAGGATATCGGCCTGCTCCCAGTTCTCGTGGGCAATCCCGTCATCATGCGCGATGGTGAACTGGATCGCCTCGACCCGCTCGAAATAGGCCGCATCCATCCGGTGCTGGCGACCCGGACGACCATGCGCTTCCTCGCCCAGCTGCGCTTCCAGCGCGACGGTCACCGTCTCCAGCGCGTCCACAGCGGGCAACGACATTTGCCGACAGCTTTCCTCCAGCCGTTTTCGCGTATCGGCATTGACCAGCGTATAGAGCACCAGGCCGGGGCTGGCCGCGAGTTCCGGCACAATCCGGTCGAGATGCGCACGGCTGCGCACCATCGGCCAGAAATGCCGCACGACATCGGCAGTCTCGAACTGGGCGAGCGCCGCCTTGGCGATCATCTCCAGCGTTTCGCCGGTGGAATCGGACAGCAGATGGAGATGAATGCGTGACAGAGACGGGTGCCTTTCCATCGAGGGATGCCCTTCTCCCGAGGGGATCAGGGGGTGTGGACAAGTGCCCGCATAAACCACGGGAGCAATTGGCGGACAAGCGGGGGATGGGATTCCGCCCCCGCTACCTTGGTTTTCATCGGAGGGGTTGTGGGCAGGAACGCTGGCTTGTCGACAGTGCGGGGACAGTGTGCACAGCTTTCGATTGACTCAATGGCCCTGCCGAGTCGCCCGGCCACGAGCGGCTGGAAAACTGGTGAGAATTCGGGCAGGAACCCTGTGTCCCCGCTTTCCACAGGGCCAACATACAACATCAGATTCTATTAATAATATTATATTGATTGGACTCATCCCTCGATGCCCGGAATTTTGCTTGAAACCATGCGCGGCCAGCGCACCGAGGAAACCCCGCTTTGGCTGATGCGTCAGGCCGGGCGGTATCTGTCGGAATATCGGGCTCTCAGGGCAGAGAAGGGCGGGTTTCTCGATCTCGTCTATGACAGCGATGCGGCGTGCGAGGTGACCTTGCAGCCGATCCGGCGGTTCGGGTTCGACGGGGCGATCCTGTTTTCCGACATTCTGATCGTGCCCCATGCGCTGGGTCAGAAGCTGGAATTTCTGGCAGGGGAAGGTCCCAAGCTCTCGCCCACGCTGGTGGACCATGCGCTCAGCAGCCTGGAAGCGGTGCCAGAGCGCTTTGACGCGATTTACCGGACCGTGGCCAAGGTCAGCGCTGCTTTGGGCCCTGAGACGACCATGCTGGGCTTTGCAGGCAGTCCGTGGACTGTCGCAACCTACATGGTGGCGGGCGAGGGCAGCCGCGACCAGCATGCCACCCGCGAAATGGCCTATCGCGATCCGGCGGCGATGCAGGAAATCGTCGATGCGATCATCGAAAGCTCGGTCGGATATCTGTCAGGCCAGATCAAGGCCGGGGCCGAAGCGGTGCAATTGTTCGATAGCTGGGCAGGGAGCCTTGCCCCCGACCAGTTCGAAAAATGGGTCATCGCGCCCAATGCGCGGATTGTCGAAGGCCTGAAAGCGCTGCATCCCGACACGCCGATCATCGGTTTCCCCAAGGGATCAGGTGAGAAGCTCGCCGACTACGCGCGCGAGACCGGCGTCGATGCGATTGGCCTCGATGAGACGGTGGATCCGGCCTGGGCCGATAAGGTCCTGCCCGCCGGTATGCCCGTGCAGGGCAATCTCGATCCGCTGATCCTGATGAGCACGCCCGAAGCGATCACAGCGCGGGCCGTGACCATTCTGGAAACGTTGCGCGAGCGGCCGCATGTCTTCAATCTGGGCCACGGCATCGGCCAGTTCACGCCAATCGACAATGTCGAGGCATTGGTGGCTGCTGTCCGGGGCTGGCGCGGATAGGGGTAGGGGCCCGGGACCCGATTACGGGGTGACGCGGGCGGCAAGAGCGCCTAAATCGCGGGCATGGAAGAAATCCTCGCAACGCTGTATTACTGGCTGAAGGCCGGTCACATCATTTTCGTGATCTTCTGGATGGCGGGCCTGTTCATCCTGCCACGCCAGATGCTGTATATGCACGCCTCTGCTGCGGGGTCTGACGATGAAGCGCTGTGGGCACATCGCACCCAGACTCTGAAGCGGGTTATCCTGATCCCGAGTATCATCGTGGTTTGGGTTCTGGGCCTGCTGCTGATGTCCGCGATTGGCGCGCATACGCAGGGCTGGTTCCATGTCAAACTACTGTTGGTGCTGGCGCTGTCGGGCTATCACGGATTTATCAGTGCCAAGGCGAAAGCCATGGCGCGGGGAGAGCGCCCCCTGAGCGAGAAGGCCCTGCGTCTGTGGGGCGAGGTTCCGGCCATCATTACCGTGCTGGTGGTGGTGCTGGTGATCGTCAAACCGTTCTGACCAGGCATCAAAGCAAACAGCGCAATTCTGGCGATTGACGGCGGGAGCGTGCGCGCCTAATTCGAACTCCATCAACCGGCTGTCGGTCGCGAGGCGCATGTGCTGCCTCCCCACCGCTTCCCGCTTTCTCCAAGCCCAATGGAAGTGCCGGCCTTTCTACGAAATACCAAAATACGGAAATACCAATGCATCTCAAAGACTTGAAACTGAAAGCGCCGGCCGATCTGGTCAAAATGGCGGAAGAACTGGACGTGGAAGGTGCATCGACCATGCGGCGCCAGGATCTGATGTTCTGCATCCTGCGCGAACTGGCCGAAGACGAAGACTACAACGAAAAGATCATGGGCATCGGCACCATCGAAGTGCTGCAGGATGGCTTCGGCTTCCTGCGCAGCCCCGAGGCAAGCTATCTTGCCGGTCCGGACGATATCTACGTGTCGCCCAACCAGGTCCGCAAATCGGGCCTGCGCACCGGTGACACCGTCGAAGGCGAAATTCGCGCGCCCAAGGAAGGCGAGCGCTATTTCGCCCTGACCAAACTCACCAGCGTCAATTACGAAGATCCCGACGCGGTCCGGATGCGGACCAATTTCGACAATCTCACGCCGCTTTACCCGGAAGAGAAGCTGTCGCTCGACACGCTGGACCCTACTGTGGTCGACAAATCCGCCCGTGTGATCGACATCATTTCGCCGCAGGGCAAAGGCCAGCGCGCCTTGATCGTTGCGCCGCCCCGTACCGGTAAAACCGTTCTGTTGCAGAACATCGCCAAGGCGATCACCGACAATCACCCCGAAGTGTTCCTGCTGGTCCTGTTGGTCGACGAACGCCCGGAAGAAGTCACCGACATGCAGCGCAGCGTGAAGGGTGAGGTGATTTCCTCGACCTTCGACGAACCCGCAACGCGCCACGTGCAGGTGGCCGAAATGGTCATCGAGAAAGCGAAACGTCTGGTCGAGCACAAGCGCGACGTCGTGATCCTGCTAGATTCGATCACCCGCCTGGGCCGAGCCTACAACACCGTCGTCCCCAGCTCCGGTAAGGTGCTGACCGGCGGTGTCGATGCCAATGCATTGCAGCGCCCCAAGCGGTTCTTCGGTGCAGCGCGGAACATCGAGGAAGGCGGTTCGCTGTCGATCATCGCCACCGCGCTGATCGATACCGGCAGCCGGATGGACGAGGTGATCTTCGAAGAGTTCAAAGGCACCGGTAACAGCGAAATCGTGCTTGACCGCAAGGTCGCCGACAAGCGTATCTTCCCGGCGCTCGATGTCGGCAAGTCCGGCACGCGCAAGGAAGAGCTGCTGGTCGAGAAGGACAAGCTTTCGAAGATGTGGGTCCTGCGCCGTATCCTGATGCAGATGGGCACCATCGATGCGATGGAATTCCTCCTCGACAAGATGAAGGATTCCAAGACCAACGAAGATTTCTTCGATACGATGAACCAGTAAACCGGGAGCAATTCTCCCGGGTTCGGGACTTGTGACGAGCGCAGAGAAAGCGTCAGGGAAAGACGGATAGGATCATGGAAAGACTGATCTATCGCAGCAGAGCGGGCGAAAGTGTCGGGGCGCGTGATGTGTTCGACATTGTCGAAACCTCTGCCCGGCGGAATTCGGCGCGCGAAATCACCGGTTTTCTGCTGTATGACGAAGACCGCTTCCTGCAGTTGATCGAGGGGCCAGCCGGCAAGATCGAGAAACTGATCGAAGACCTCAATCGCGACCCGCGCCATCACTCAATCGAAATACTCGCTCGTGAAGCCGCGCGAGAACGGCTTTTCTCGGACTGGGAAATGAAGCGCCTGATTACGTTCGCCGGCGTTCCCGCAATGGAAGCCATCCGCAACAATCTCGCGGGCCAGCCGGAAGCGGATGCGATTATGCAGATCGTGACGGAATTTCTCGAAGGGCCGGCAAGCTAAGCAAAAGGCCTTACGCCTTTTGCCGCTCAAGCTGCGCGGCCATCGATTCCCATACCTTGTTGACGGCTTTGAGTGGCCGCACCATCACCTTGAAATCGATGATCTTTCCATCCTCGTCGAAGCGGATGAGGTCGATCCCGTTCACATGCACTCCGTCCATGCTGCAGGTGAATTCCAGCATCACGTTCTGCCCGTCGACCAGTTCGCGTTCATAGCGGAAGTCCTGGCTGCCCAGCGTCTGGGCGGCGGCCGAGAGGTATGCGACGACAAGATCGCGCCCGGCTTGCGGGGTGTGAACGACCGGCGAATGGAACACGGCGTCTTTGTGGACCAGCCTGGCCAGTCGTTCGGGATTGGGCGCGGTGGCGAGTTGGTGCCATTCGGCGAGGGCTTGCTGTGTCGTGGTCATGCGGCTCTCCTGAAACTGTCGGCCCGCGCGGCATGCCAGTGATGCGCAAGCTTGGTGCTGTCCGGGTCCTGTGCAAGCGAATCCGGCTCAACGAAGGCGTAAATCCGGTCGATAGCATCGGAGCGTGCGCCGTTGACCCTCTCGCGCATGTCGCGCGGTTCGATGGCCCATGGATTATCGAGCCCCATCGCGACGGTAATTTCGCGCAGAGAATGCAGCGTCTGGCGTTGGAAACGGGCAACGCGGGGGGCCTTGTCCTCGACAACCAGTCCTTCCTGTCGCCACGCGATCTGGGTTGCGACGCCCGTCGGGCAGTGGCCGGTATGGCATTGCATCGATTGAATGCATCCCAGTGAGAACATGAAAGGTCGCGCGGCGTTGCACCAGTCAGCGCCAATCGCGAAGGCTTTGGCCATTTGCGCCCCGGAGTGAATCTTGCCAGAAGCGGCGATCTTGACCCGCTCCTTGAAGCCTGTGCCGACCAGCATGTTGCGCACCCAGATCTGCCCTTCGCGCAGCGGCATGCCGACACTGTTGGACAGCTCCAGAGGGGCTGCGCCCGTACCGCCTTCGGCTCCGTCCACCGTAATGAAATCGGGGTGAAGCCCTGTTTCCAGCATCGCCTTGCCCACCGCCATCAATTCATGCGGTTGGCCGACGCACAGCTTGATGCCCACCGGCTTGCCGCCCGACAATTCGCGCAGTTTCGTGAGCCATTCGAGCATTTCGATGGGGGTCGAGAATGCCGAATGGGCGGCGGGAGAGGTAACGGTTTCGCCGACAGGAACACCGCGCGCTTCGGCGATTTCCTCGGTGACTTTCTCGCCGGGCAGCACACCGCCATGTCCAGGTTTTGCGCCTTGGCTGAGTTTGACTTCGATCATCTTCACCTGATCGGAGGCGGAATTGTCGATGAACTGGGCGGGGTCGAAGGTGCCATCCTTGGCCCGGCATCCGAAATAGCCGCTGCCCAGCTCCCAGATGAGATCGCCGCCGGGTGCGCGATGATATTTGCTGATGCTGCCTTCGCCGGTGTTGTGGGCGAAATTGCCCATGGCTGCCCCTGCGTTGAGCGCCTCGATTGCGCGGGCCGACAGCGATCCGAAACTCATCGCGGAGATGTTGAGCAGGGCGGAGGAGTAGGGTTTGGCGCAGGTATCCGTGCCGATGTCGAGCCGCCATTCATCAGGCGCGCTGGCATCCGGAGCGATGGAATGGCTCATCCATTCATATTCGTCCGAGTAAACATCCAGCTCGGTGCCCATCGGGTGGGCGTCGAGGTCGCCCTTGGCGCGGGCATAGATCAGGGCGCGGGCCTGATGGCTGAAGGGGCGGCCTTCCAGATCGCCTTCGACCAGATAGGATTGCGCGAAGGGGCGCAAATCTTCCATGATCCAGCGGATGCGGGCGGCGAGCGGGTAATTGCGCCTAAGTGTATGATCCGCTTGGAAGAAATCCCACACGGCAAGCAGTGCGAGCGGGGCGGCGACGATCAGGCCCCATGGCCAAAGCCAGAGAGCCAATCCGCACAGCGCCAGCAGGGTCAGCGGAGTGACATATCGCCACGGGATCATCTCGGACATGCGCTGCCTCAGCCGAGATGCTGCGCGAAGAACGCATCGGTGCGTTCGTCGGCGAGGGTTGCCCCGGCATCGTCGCGGCGATCACCGAACTGGGTGGCAAAGCCGTGGTCGAGACCGGGATAATCGTGGAGCGTCACCTTGGGGTGATCGTCCAGCCCCTCATGCATCGCCTTCTGTGCGGCCTTGTCGACAAAGCCGTCTTCCTCAGGGACGTGGAGCATTAGCGGGTTCGCAATGGCTTTCGCTTCGCCCAGCATGTCCGGCACGCCCACCGCGTAATAGCCTACACTGGCATCGCTGTCGGTCCGCGCTGCGGTCATATAGGCCAGCTTCCCGCCAAGACAGTAACCGACCGCGCCGACTTTCTTGCCGCCGGTTTCGGCGCGCGCCCACCGGATCGCCGCTTCGATATCGCGCACGCCCTCGTCGGGATCGAACTGGCCCATCAGGTCGAGAGCACGCTTGAATTCTGGCTCGACATCGGGATCGAGCTCGATGCCGCGCTCCAATTGCCAGAACAGGTCTGGCGCGACTGCGAGATAGCCTTGCTCCGCCAGCAGATCGCATTTGCGGCGGATCCCGGCATTCACTCCGAAAATCTCCTGGATTACGATGATCGCCGCTTTGGGGTCACCGGCCGGCCGCGCGACATAGGCAGAGAATTCGTCACCTCCGGACAGGGTCGGAATGGAAACGGTGCTGGTCATCACGGAAACTCCTTGATCGGTGGGTCAGGGCATATGGGGCGGGTATCGCTTGCTAAAGCGTTCCCGCCAACCCAATAAACGGGTCACAGAAATACAAACGGAGGAAACGCCATGAAGGTCCACGTGGAAATCGACTGCACGCCAGAGGAAGCGCGCGCCTTTCTGGGGCTCCCCGATGTGAGCAAGGCCAACGCCGTCTATGTCGACACGGTGACCAAGGCGATGAAGGGCGTGACCAGTCCGGATCAGCTGCAGGACATTGCCAAGTCGATTGCTCCGATGGGCCAGATGGGTCTGAAAATGTTCCAGAATTTCGTCGAAGGCAGCATGGCGGCCGGCGGCGCTTTGAAGCCGAAACCAAAAGGCAAAACAGACTGATCGCGCGCCTGTCGGCCCATTATTGCGAGAGCCATGGATACGATCTTTGCCCTGTCGAGTGGCTCTCCGCCCGCCGCCATCGGGGTTATCCGCATTTCGGGGCCTAACGCGGCTGACGCGCTGAAGGCCCTCGCGGGCAGAGTGCCAGAGCCGCGCCGACCCAGCCTGGCGAAGCTGCGGGATGCAGAAGGTGGCCTGCTCGATGAGGCCTTGCTTCTGTGGTTTCCCGGCCCGGCGACCGCCACCGGCGAGGATTGCGCCGAGCTCCATTGTCACGCAGGTCGCGCGGTCGTCGCGGCGCTGCTGGAGCGATTGGCCGGGCTGACTGGTTTGCGGGCTGCGGAAGCGGGAGAGTTTACCCAGCGCGCCTTTGCCAATGGCCGCCTCGATTTGGCGCAGGCCGAGGGTCTGGCGGATTTGCTCTCGGCAGAGACCGAGCTTCAGCGCGCGGTGGCGATGGATGCGGCGGGCGGCGGGCAGTCGCAGCTGTTCGCGGACTGGCGGTCACGTTTGCTGGTGCTGTCCGCGCATGTGGAGAGTGCGCTCGATTTCTCGGACGAGGATGATGTGGGGGAGTTGCCCGCTTCCTTTGCCGATGGCTGGGCTACGCTTGAGGAAGAGATTTCGGCTCTGTTGGGCCGCCCGCAGGTGGAGCGGTTGCAGGACGGGATCCGGGTCGTTCTGGCTGGCCCTCCGAATGCCGGGAAGTCCACGCTCTTCAATGCAATCCTGCGCACCGATGCTGCAATCGTCTCGCCCATTGCCGGTACGACGCGCGACGCAATCGAGCGGCCGGTTGCTATCGATAGCATTCCTTTTGTTTTGGTCGATACGGCGGGTCTTCGAACGGATACGCCGGACAGCATCGAGGCCATCGGCATTGCGCGGGCAGAGGCGGAAGTGCAGCGGGCTGACATTATCCTCTGGCTCGGTCCGGAGGGCGAGGGCCCAGAAGGAGCGTGGGAGATTGCCACACGGTGTGACGAGGGCGGTAGTGGTAAGTCCTATGCACGTCACACGGTGTCGGGACTAACGGGGGAGGGCATTACTGCATTGCTGGCCGATCTTGGCGAAACAGCCCGCACCATGCTGCCCAAACCGGGGGAACATGCCGTCAACCAGCGGCAATCCGAATTGTTGGCCGAGGCACAGCGGGCTTTGTCTGAAGGCTTCGCGCACGATCTCCTCGTGACTGCAGAAAACTTGCGGACAGCCCGCTTCGCCTTCGATCGCATTCTCGGGACCGTCGCTACCGAGGACATGCTCGACACACTTTTCGGGCGGTTTTGCATCGGGAAGTGAGATGTTCCACGTGAAACATCCCGGAAATCCCGGTGGGCCACGGCGGAGTTCGGCGTTATAGGGGCGCTATGAGCGCTCAGTTCGATGTTCTGGTGGTTGGTGGCGGGCACGCGGGTGTCGAGGCGGCATGCGCGGCTGCGCGCATGGGTGTGCGCACGGCTCTGGTCACGTTCGACGGTGCCACGGTCGGCGCGATGAGCTGCAATCCGGCAATTGGCGGATTGGGCAAGGGGCATCTGGTCCGCGAGGTCGATGCCTTTGATGGAGTGATTGGCCGTGCGGCTGACGCTGCGGCGATTCACTACCGGATGCTCAATCGGTCGAAAGGCAGCGCCGTGTGGGGGCCGCGCATTCAGGCGGACCGCAAGCTTTTCAGGGCTGCGGTGCAGGAGATTGTCGAGGGACAGGCCGAGCTTTCGGTCATCGAGGGCGAGGTGGCGGCGTTGCAGCTATCCGGCGGGGAGGCACGCGGCGTAGTTCTGGCTGACGGGTCGGCCGTGGACGCGCAGGCGGTGGTCCTGTGCACCGGGACTTTTCTCGGCGGCAAGCTGTTCCGGGGCGAGGAGATCCTGACTGGCGGGCGTGTCGGAGAGGATTCGGCGACGCTCCTGGCCGAGCAGGTGCGCGGCTTCGGTTTGCCGATGGCGCGGCTCAAGACAGGGACTCCGCCGCGGCTTGATGGCCGGACGATTGATTGGGCTTCGCTGCCGGAGCAGCCGTCTGACGGGGAGGGGTGGACCATGTCCGACCTCACGCAGGCGCGCACAAACCCGGAAGTGTTCTGCGCGATCACACGCACCAACGAGCGCAGCCACGATGTCATTCGGGCCAATCTGGACCGCTCGCCGCTGTTTTCCGGAGCGATCGATGCACAGGGCCCGCGCTATTGCCCGTCGATCGAAGACAAGATCCACCGCTTCGGCGACCGAGACGGGCATCAGGTTTTTCTGGAGCCCGAGGGTCTCGATTCGCCCACGGTCTATCCCAACGGGATCAGCACCTCCCTGCCGGTTGATGTCCAGCTTGCCATGCTGCGCAGCATGGATGGTCTCGGTGCGGTGGAGATGGCAGTGCCGGGCTATGCCGTCGAATACGACTATATCGATCCGCGAGCGCTCACCCGTGGGTTGATGGTGGGCGAGGTACCGGGGCTCTATTGCGCCGGCCAGATCAACGGCACCACGGGCTATGAGGAGGCGGCTGCACAGGGCCTGGTGGCGGGCCTTTCGGCGGCGGCCACAATATTGGAGAAACCGGGTCCCGCGCTGGACCGCGCCAACAGTTATATCGCAGTGATGATCGACGATCTGACCCTGCACGGGGTGAGTGAGCCGTATCGCATGCTGACCTCGCGGGCCGAGTATCGTCTGCGGCTGAGGGCCAACAACGCTGCTACGCGCCTGACCCCGATCGCGTTGGAGATCGGGTGTCTGGGTGAAGAGCGCATGCGCTGGTTCGAGAAGCGCGAAATCGAGCGCTCTGCAATCGAGGGCCAGTTGGACGCCACTCTTTCGTCGAGGGCTATTATCGACGCCGGAGCGGAAATCCGTGATGATGGTGCAAAGCGCCCCGCACGCGAATGGTTGCGTTTCCCTGTAGTCGACTTCGCACACGTTGCCTCGGCTTTGGACCTTGGGGGCGGTATCGACAATGCGCTCGCATCGGAATTGGCCGAGGATGCCGCCTATGCCCCGTATCTGGAACGGCAGGATGCGGAGCTGCGCGACCTGAGGGCGAGCGAGAATGTGCCGCTGGCGGCGGATTTCCCTTATCGCGATGTGGCGGGTCTCTCCAACGAGATGGTCGAAAAGCTCACCGCGGCAAGGCCGGACACATTGGCGGCGGCGGGCCGTGTTCGCGGTGTGACCCCCGCAGCGCTTGCGGTGCTGATGGTGCACGCAAAGCGTCTCGCAAAGGTCGCCGCGTGAGCGCAGACTTGACCGAAGAATGGGCGCGCGCATTCATTTACGAGCGTATGCCGCATGGGCGGCTCGGCATGTTCGAGCGTTTGGCCGATCTTCTTGCCGAGGAGAACACCCGCCAGAACTTGGTGTCGAAATCCTCTCTGGAAATGGTGTGGGTCCGGCACTTTGCCGACAGCGCGCAGATCGTTGATCATGTTTCACGTGAAACAGGCGCGTGGCTCGATCTCGGTTCCGGCGCCGGCTTCCCCGGCCTTGCATTGGCAATCATGCGCCCCGAAGCGACGATCCATTTGGTCGAATCCCGCAAGCGGCGGGTGGAATGGCTGGGGTCTGCAATCGAGTCTCTGGGCCTTGCGAATTGCCGCATGCATGGCCAGCGGCTGGAGTTGATCGAACCGTTTCCCGTGGATGTTGTCACGGCCCGAGCCTTCGCTCCGTTGGAAAAGCTCCTCAACCTATCCGCAGCCTTTTCCACTGTGCGGACAGAATGGGTCTTGCCGAAGGGCCGGTCGGCGGCGCAGGAATTGCAAGCGCTGAAAAAGCGCAGCCGCCAGATGTTTCACGTGGAACAATCGGCGACAGATGGGGATGCGGCCATTCTTGTGGGTCGGGGGCGTATCAAACCGGAAGGAAAGCGATGATCAGGATTGCGATTGCGAACCAGAAGGGCGGGGTGGGGAAGACCACCACCGCCATAAACATCGCGACGGCCATGGCCGCCACCGGATGGAAAACGCTGCTGATCGATCTCGATCCGCAGGGAAACGCCTCCACCGGCATGGGTGTATCGACTGAAGATCGCGCGCAGTCGAGCTATGAATTACTGGTCGATCAGGTTCCGCTGTCAGAATGCATCCAGCCCAGCAGCATTCCCGGGCTCGACGTGCTTCCTGCCACAGTCGACTTGAGTGGAGCGGAGGTGGAGCTGGTATCCGTAACGGACCGCACGGACCGCCTGCGGGCCGCGCTGGATGGGCATACCGGCCACGATATCTGTTTCATTGATTGCCCGCCTTCACTCGGGCTGCTGACCTTGAATGCCCTGGGGGCGGCGAACACTCTGTTGGTGCCGCTGCAATGTGAGTTCTTTGCGCTCGAAGGCCTGAGCCAGCTTTTGCAGACGGTTGAGCGCGTGCAACAGCGGTTTAATCCCGATCTCGGAATTATCGGCGTTGCGCTGACCATGTTCGACCGCCGCAACCGCCTGACCGATCAGGTGGCCGATGATGTGCGCGATTGCCTAGGTGGTCTGGTGTTCGAATCCGTCATTCCGCGCAATGTCCGGCTGTCCGAAGCGCCAAGCCATGGCCTTCCGGCACTGGTCTATGACCACGCCTGCGCTGGCAGCCGCGCTTACATGGCGCTCGCCCGGGAACTGATCGGACGCCTGCCTGAAGAGAGGAAAGCCGCATGAGCAAGTCCGACGAGCCAATCTATCTCTCGCCCATTCCGCGCAAGGCTGCCGACCGCAAGCAGAAGCTTGGCAAGGGACTGGGCGCCCTGATGGGCGAAACCCGGCGCGAAGAACCGCTGGTAACGAGCGGGCAGGGGAGTGCGCCGGCATCCGGTTCGCGTGAAGCGCCCGCTGGAAATGGCCTCGCCTCGATTCCTGTCGCGTCGATCGAGCCGCTTCCCGGCCAGCCACGGACCGTCTTCGATCCGGCTTCGCTGGACGAGCTCGCTGCGTCAATCGCCCAGCGCGGCGTTATCCAGCCGATTATCGTGCGCCCGCTCTCGGGCGACAAATATCAGCTCGTCGCGGGCGAGCGTCGGTGGAGGGCAGCGCAAAAGGCGCGTCTCCACGAAATTCCGGCACTGGTTCGCGATCTGGACAAGCGCGAGGTTATGGCGCTGGCGCTGATCGAGAACCTGCAGCGCGTCGATCTCAACCCGATCGAGGAGGCGCGCGCCTATCGCCGTCTCGCTGACGAGGAGGGCCTGAGCCAAAGCGACATTGCAAGCATGGTCGACAAATCGCGCAGCCATGTGGCGAACCTTCAGCGATTGCTGACTTTGCCGGACGATGTGGTGGACCTGGTGGAGCGCGGTGATCTGTCCATGGGCCATGCCCGTGCGCTTGTGGGCCATAAAGAAGCCTCTGCGCTGGCGAGCGATGCGGTGCGGCGTTCCCTCTCAGTGCGCGACATGGAGAAACTGGCCAAGGGCGGGATTGCCCCGGGCAAAAGCGCGGTCAAAGCGCAAACGCCCTCGCGCGATCCCGTAAAGGACGCCGATATAGCGGCGGTCCAACGGCATCTGGAGGAGTTTCTCGGCCTGTCGGTACGTATCAAAACGGACACCGATCCCCGTACGGGCGCGGTGACAATACGTTACAAAACGCTCGATCAGCTGGATCTGATTTGCCAGCGTCTGACTGGCGGGGATATCTAAACCACTGAAATTATTTGAGGTATGGTCCAAAAAGTTAACGCAAAACCGTTCACGCGTTAACCATGTCCACCAACAAAACCCTTACTTGGTAGTTCTACCTAAAGTCCACGAACGGATGGAGACCCGTTCGAACGGGGCCGGTCACAGCTTGTCCCCGTCCAGGGACACTGAAGACCAAATTTGTAAGGGATTTTACCATGAAAACGTTTTTCCGCGGCGCTGCCGCTACCGCTGTTGCCGCTGTCGCTGTCGCAGCCATGCCTGCCATGGCTCAGACTGCTGGTGACCCGAACGCCAACCAGGCTGACGCCGACGCTCGCGCTGAAATTCTGGCCGGCCTGACGCTGACCAATGTTGCAGGCAGTTCGCTCGACTTCGGTTCGATCGTCGTTCTCGGCGCCGGGACCGTATCCGTACCTTCCGATGGTAGCGCCATCAGCTGCCCGGCAGCCGCCGCTGTCTGCTCCGGCACGACCGACGTTGCCGAGTTCGAAGTCTCGGGCTCCGACGGCAAGGCTGTCAGCATCACGCTGCCCGACGCTTCGGCAGCTACCGACGAACTGCAGTTCGATGACGGTGTGACCGTCCACTCGATTGACATCACCGAGTTCGAAACCAACGCCAAGCTCGATTCGACCACGCAGGTTGTTGATGGCCTGGGTGTTCCGGTTTTCGATCCGATCACCGGTGCTCCGATCTTCGTCCAGTATGACGGTGTTCTGCTCGCTGGCGGCACGGCCACCTTCCCGGTCGGTGGTTCGATCGCTCTGGTCGCCGGTCAGGAGCCGGGCCTGTACGAGCACACCTTCACGGTTGAAGTGAACTACAACTAATCGCTGCTGCCCCTGCCGGGGCACACGAACGAAAACGGGGGCCGTGTGCTGGAAAGCGCGCGGCCTCTGTCGTTTCAGCCGCTTGTTTCAATCGCTCGACCGCCCACAGGCCCAGCTTAGCAGGCTGTTAACCCTCTTTAGATAGGAACTGTTCTTGACCGCTCGCGCCTTTCCCGCGTGAGCCCAGGGAGCACGAGAATCATGATCAACCGCCTTGCCCGCCATGCCACCAAGATTGCCATGGCTTCCCTCCTTGCCGGTGCAGCGATTGCGCCGGTTCCCGCGAGTGCACAGGGAGACCTGCTGGTCGCGCCGACGCGTGTGATTCTCGACGGTCGCCGCGGCGCGCAGGTAATCCTGAGCAATATCGGCAGCGAAGAAGCCACCTACCGGATCGGTATGGTGCTGCGCCGGATGGGCCCTGATGGCAATCTCGTCGAGGTTTCCAAGGAAGAAGCTAACGCACTGGAAGCTGCGGCGCTTTCTATGGTCCGGTACGCTCCCCGGCGCATCAAATTGCCCCCCGGCCAACCGCAGGCGGTGCGGATCGCAGCGCGTCCCGACGCGGAATTGCCCGATGGCGAATACCGCGTCCATCTCTCTTTCAATGCCATTCCCAAGCCCCGTCCTGCCGTGTCCGACGGCACGCCGGCACAGGGACTCTCGGTGAAGCTCATCCCGATTTACGGGGTGACCATCCCGCTGATTATCCGCCATGGCCAGGTTCAGGCCAATGCCGCCATCGACACGGCCCGCATGCTCCAGACCAATGACGGACGGCCGATCCTGTCCTTCGCGATCGAGCGTTCGGGCGATGCCTCGGTGTTTGGCGATCTGGTTGCCATTCCGGCGCGCGGGGAACCCATGTTTCTCGCACGCGGAGTGGCGGTTTATCCCGAACTCGACCGCCGGATGGTCAATGTGGTCCTGAGCGAGGAACAAGCTGCGGTCATGCGCGGCAAAGTCCGGCTGGAATATCGCGAACCGCCCGAGCGTGGTGGTGATGTGATTGCCGCAATCGATACGGATCTGGGTTAAAGCCCGGGAGCGCGAGCGGAGCCCCCCGGACTTCCCGGCCACGCTCCGCAAGTGCCCACCCCGATGTCGATCCGCCACATCTTGCGAGACACTCCCTTAGGGAGAATGGGCGCTGCCGCAGCATTTGCGGCAGCGCTTTCCGGCGTTTCGGCCTCTCCCGCATTCGCGCAGGATGGCGCGCGCGGATTCGCCGTCGAGGAAGACGATTTTCTGATGCTGCAGATGAAAGTCGGCAGCTATTCCATGCCACTCGAAATTCGCGGCTACCAAATCAACGACGGCGACGATATCTGCCTTGATCTGGCCGACGTCATTCAGTCGCTCGACCTGCCGGTCCGGCTCGACAAGAAGTCGCGCCGCGCAACTGGCTGGTTGTTCTCCGAAGATCAGTCTTTCACACTCGACCGGGCGGCTGGCACGGTACAAAACGTGAACAATGGTCGTGCGCCGGTGGCGGGAGACATTACCGATACGCCCGAGGGCTGGTGCGTCGAAACAGGGGCGCTGTCCCGCTGGTTCGGTGTGACGTTCCGGCCCGACATATACAATGCGGTGGTTTCGCTCGAAAGCGACACAAAACTCCCCTTTATCGAGGCGATCGAGCGCAGAAGTCGCGCGGCGCGACTTCGCCCGAAGAAAAATGGCTTCGATCTCGCCGAATATCCCCGCGCCGATGCCGATTACCGTGTCTGGCGCACGCCCTCGGTCGATGTTGTTGCGCGGACCGACGCGCGCAAGGTCAGCGGCAACGGGACGAATGTGACGGGGCGCTATGAGCTGTTTGCCGCAGGCGAGCTGCTGGGTGCCAGCGTCGAAGCCCGCCTGGCTTCCGACAATTCGCTCAAACCCCAATCCCTGCGTGTGCGGGCCTTCCGACAGGATCCCGATGGCAATCTTCTTGGTCCGTTAAAGGCGACGCAAGTGGTCGCGGGCGATGTTACCGGCGAACAGGGGCGTTTGACCGCCTTTGGCGGCGTCGGGCGCGGTGCCTACATCTCCAATCAACCGCTGGGGCGGACAAATTTGTTCACCACCACCGTCTTGCGAGGCACTCTGCCGGCGGGATGGGATGCAGAGCTCTATCGCAACGGCCAGCTGATCGCGTTTCAGGCGGAGGCCCGCGACGGGCGGTATGAATTCGAGGATGTCGAGCTGTTCTATGGCCGCAACGATTTCGAAGTCGTGCTGTACGGGCCGCAAGGGCAGGAGAAGCGCGAACGCACGTCGCAGCCCGTCGGGTACAACACGATCGAGCCGGGCAAGACCTATTACTGGGCCCACGCGCTGCAGGACAACACCAGCCTGCTAGAGATCGGCACACAAGCCACAATTCCGGGGCAAGTGCGCGGGACATGGCGTCTTGGGGCCGGGTTGGAGCACGGGATCGACGAACAGACTTCGATTGCGGCGGGCGTCCACAGTATTTCCCTGCGCGGGCGAAGACGAAACTACGCGGAGGCAACGCTCAACCGCACGCTTGGCAGCTGGCAAATAGAGGCGACGGGTGCCGCCGATGATACGGGGGCGTTTGCCGCGCGTGCGGCGGCTGCGGGCCGGGTGGGCCGGTTCAACCTCGGCGCTAATGCGCTGTGGGTGAATGGCGGGTTCGAAAGCGAATTTGTCGCGCCCGGCACGGCGCATCAGTTCGGCCTGCGCGCCGATACTTCGCTGCGGCTGGGGAGATTTTCCCTGCCTTTACAGGCATCTGTCAACCGGATCACGCTGAAGAACGGCTCCTCGGCAACCCAGCTGGGCGCTGCAACATCGTTTAATTTCAGAGGGTTAAGCCTCACCAGCCAATTGTCGCACCAGATTGCGGATGATGCTGTGGCGGGCGAGCTGGACACCCAGACCGAGCTGAAATTGCTGGCCAATGCGCGGGTATTCGGGCTGCGGCTGAGGGGATCGGCGGAAATCGGGCTTGGGGGGCGGGACACCGGCCTGCGTTCTGTCCGTGTCGCCACCCGCAAAGCCGTCGGCGAGCGGTCGGATCTGTCGGTCAATGTCGACTATCTGCCCAAGTCCGATACCGGCTTCTTCAATCTCGGCTTCACCCGCCTGTTCGACCAGTTCGCGATGACGGCCAATACCAGCTACAGCACGGCGGGCGCTTTCGGGGCAGGCCTGTCGCTTGCGTTCAGCCTGGGACCTGACCCGGCCAATGGCGGGGTGCGTGTGACGAGTGACCGGATTGCCCGGCGCGGGCAGGCAGTGGTCAGCGTGTTCCTCGACGAAAACGGCGATGGCGTGCGCGGTGAGGAGGAGCCCTTCTTGCCGGAAGTCGATGCCGCTGCGGGCATGCGCATCAGCCAGCAACCGACCAATGAGGATGGCCGCACACTGATCGATGGGCTGCAGCCCTACAAACCGATTCTGGTTCGCCTCGACGAAGGATCGCTGGGTGATCCCTATCTCGCTCCGGGCTCTGTCGGCACCGTGATTGTCCCGCGCCCGGGCGTGCCGCTTTCGGTGGAGCTGCCGGTGACGCGTTCGGGAGAGGTCGAGGGCTTGCTGCTGTCCACCAGCGGGTACGAGATGCAGGGCGTCCAGCTGGAGCTGCTCGATGCAAGAGGGCAGGTCGTGTCCGAAACGGTCAGCGAGTTTGACGGGTTCTTCCTGTTCGACCGCGTGCCCTATGGCACTTATCGCCTGCGGGTTGCGCCCGGCATGGCGCGGCGACTGGAAGTGAAGGCCGATCTGGAAAGCGGGATCCGTGTGGGTCAGCCGGATGAAATCGCGCGGCTGGGCACCATAAAGATGGAAGCCGGACCGCCCCTCACGATCGCCACTGGCGAGAGCGTGGAAGAGGGCGCGCCCGGCTCCTGATCCGAAGATTTGCGGGGGTGTTACTGCCCCTTGATGTACTTCACGTGGGTAACCGGCTTCTGCTTGATATAGCGGACCGGCTGCGGTGCGGGGTGGTGCACGGTCACTGTCTCGTACTCGACATGCTCCACCGGCACATCGACCCATTCCTCGGTGACATATTCGCGGATGACCGGCCGTGAAATCGGATAGGTCGTCACATAGGCCATGGCAGGCACATAGGTGTAGGCTTGGTAGCCGTAGGCATAGCCCTGATGACCATAGCCGTAGCCGTACGCGTGCTGGCCGTATCCGCCCTGAGCATAGCCACCCTGGCCGTAGCCGCCGCGCTCCCAGTTCTCGAGATAGGCTTTGCACTCTTTCAGATAAGGATTGCCGCCCACTGCAGAGCCAATAGCCGATCCGATGGCCAGCCCGGCCAGACCGCCGACACCGGCACCGATCAGCGTTCCGCCCAGGCGCTCGCTATCAGCGACGCGGTTACCGATCACCCCGCCGGCAATTGCGCCCAGAAGGCCGCCGGTGGTCGCTCCGCGATTCTTGCGGCGGCGCAATTCATCTTCACAATTGTCGAGCCATCCGCTGCGATCGAAGCTGGGCGCAGGCGGCAGCGGCGGGCCGCCGTGATGCGCGACGGGCTGTGCGGGATAGTGCGGAGCCTGCGTATGCGCATGCGGCTGCGAGGGGTAATGCTGCGGAACCGTGGGCACTTGATGCGTCTGGTGCGTCTGCGGCGCAGGGATTGTTTGGGGTACCGGCTGCGGGATTGGCTGTGCATGCCCCGGCATCGGCGGGGTGTATCCGCCATTCTCGACTGTGCCGTGATAGGAAGCGGGCCGCACCACTTCGACTTCCCGCTCATAGCTCACCGGATAAGGCGATGCCGTGCGATAGGTTGTGGGCGCCGGGATGGCCTGAACCACAGGCTCGCTGGTGAACACGGTCTGCGCCTCGGCAGCCGGCAGCGGCTGGGCGAATTCATATTCGGTCTGTTCGTAGGACATTTCCTGCGCCGCAAGGGCGGGCGATGCTCCGACGGCAACAGCGACGAGCGCCGTCCCGGCGGCGAAACTTTGGCGGATCGTCATGGTATTTCCCCTTCATCAATCGGCGCTTTGGACAACCACCAGAATGGGGCGACTCCTTGCCGTTAAGAGAAAATCTACCATCGTGTGCCGCAGAGTCAGCGGGCTGGCGGGCCGCTGTCCCGTTTCGGGGCAAAAGGCCCCTGTGTTAACCGTGCTGGCCTGGCATCCTGAATCGCAATGAAAATCGCGCGCTAAATGGAGTGCGCAATATCCCTGGCCAGCGCTTCCAGTCCCGCCGCATCTTCCTCCGAAAAGCGAGCCGGTTCCGGGCTGTCGCAGTCGATTACCGCGATCACCTTGCCATCGCGGATCACCGGGACCACCAGTTCGGACTGGGTTACCGCGTCGCAGGCAATATGCCCCGGAAAGGCGTGCACATCCTCCACCAACTGGGTTTCGCCGGTGGCCGCCGCTGCGCCGCAGACGCCTTGCCCCATGGGGATGCGGATACAGGCCGGGCGCCCCACGAACGGGCCGAGCACCAGCTCGCCATCGACCACGCGGTAAAAGCCCGCCCAATTCATGCGCGGAATGAACTCCCACAGCAGGGCAGCGATATTGGCCATATTGGCCACCGCATCGCTTTCGGCTTCGATCAGGGCCTGCGCAGCTTGGCCCAATTGGCGATAGCGCTCTGCCGGGGCGGCGGTTTCGTCGGGTTTGAAATCGTACATGGGCGGGGTCTTTAGCGCGCAAATGACTGCCTTTGCGAGAAGTCATTGCCGTGCGCGCGCGCTGTGCGTATCGCTTGGCCTATGAGCACACGTCGCAAAATCCTCCTCGCCATTCTCGCCATCATCCTGATCATCGGGATTGCCCTGTTTGTGATAACCCGCGGAAGCAGCGCCGATTTGTCGGTCGATGCGGTTGCCGGGACCGATCCGGAGCTGACCGAGCCCGATGGCGGCCTGTTCCCGACCGTGCAGATTGCCAAACCGGTCGGCTGGAAAGATGGCGAGCTGCCCGTCGCTGCCGAGGGCCTTGTGGTGCAGCGCTTTGCCGACGGGCTTGATCATCCGCGGGTTCTGCACGCTCTGCCCAATGGCGATGTGCTGGTCACGCTGACCCGCTCGCCGAAATCCGAAGACGATGGCGGGATCATGGCGTGGATTGCCGAGAAACTGATGAGCCAGGCCGGCGCGGTCGGGGATTCGGCCAACCAGATCGTGCTGATGCGCGATGCGGATGGCGACGGCGTAGCGGAGGTGAAGCAGGTGCTGACCGATGCACTCGATTCGCCCTCCGGCATGGCGTGGAATGACGGCACGCTCTACGTTGCCAATCACAATGCGCTGCTGGCCTTCGACTATGCGCTGGGCGACACCGCGCTGACGGGTGAACCACGCAAACTGATGGACCTTCCTCCGGGCGGTGGCCACTGGATGCGCAATATCGAGCTCAACCCCGAAGGCACCAAGATTTACATCGCGGTCGGCTCTGTCTCAAATATCGGCGAGCAGGGCATGGAGGTCGAAGAAGGCCGCGCGATGATCTGCGAATATGATCTGGAGACCAGCCAATCACGCCAGTTTGCTGTCGGCCTGCGCAATCCCAACGGTCTGGACTGGAACCCGATGTCGGGCGAGCTGTGGACGACCGTGAACGAGCGCGACATGCTGGGCGGGGATCTGGTGCCCGATTACCTGACCAATGTGCCGGTCGGCGCGCAATATGGCTGGCCGTGGGTCTACTGGAAGGACAACGTCGATACCCGTGTCGATGCGCCGATGCCGGCCTACCTTACCGAATATGCCCGCCGTCCCGAATACGCGCTGGGGCCCCACGTAGCGGCTTTGGGTCTGGTGTTCAGCGCGGAAGGCAACCGGATGGGCGCGGACTTTGCGCGCGGGGCCTTCATTGCCCGCCACGGATCATGGAACCGCAAGCCGCCTTCGGGCTACGATGTGGTCTATGTCGCGTTTGACGAGCGGGGCAATCCGCAGGGCAAGCCGGTGAATGTCCTGACCGGTTTCCTCAATGACGATGGCACCACCAAAGGCCGTCCGACATGGGTGGAATGGGCCGCCGACGGTTCGCTGCTGGTCACCGACGATACGGCCGGCATCGTCTGGCGCGTTATTGCTCCGGGCGCAGAACCTGCCGCTGCCATCGCCCGGTTCCAGACCGAATCGCTGCGCCCGCAGATCGAGCTGCGCGGCGATCCGGCGGCCAGCTTCTCGGAAGACTTTGCCCGCGAGCGTAACGCCATCGGCGGCCAGTAACGCTCAGGCATTAACGCTCAGCCGGTTAGCGCGTCGGCGTCCAATTGGTAGAATAGGCCTGCGCCTGCCGTTGCAGCGGCCTTGAGACCGCTCGCCTCCGGCACGACGTGATCGAGGAAATATCGGGCCGTCACCGGCTTGCTGTTCGCCAAGGCCGGCGCTTCGCCTGCGGCAACCGCCTGCGCCTGCCGCATTAACTGCCATCCGGTGACAGCCACCGCCGCCATAGCAGTGAAGGGCACGCTACCTGCCAGACGGTCATCCAGACTGGCTCCTTCGCGCATCCACCGGGCGATACCCGCGCACTCACCGGCGAGCGCAAACAGCGCCGGTTCGTCGGGTGCATCGCGGGCAATGTCTTCGAACAGACCGATTAGCGCTTCGCCCCCGGCCAGGCCCAGCTTGCGGGTGACCAGATCAGCCGCCTGAATGCCATTGGTGCCTTCGTAAATCGGGGCGATCCGCGCATCGCGGTAATGCTGAGCCGCGCCGGTTTCCTCGACGAAGCCCATGCCGCCATGGATCTGCACACCGAGACTGGCGACATCGATTCCCGTGTCGGTCGCCCACGCCTTCAACATAGGGACCAGCACCTCGGCGCGCATCTTGGCGTTCTCGTCGCCCAGTGTTCCGCGATCGACCTGCCCTGATGTGTAATAGAGCAGCGCGCGCATCCCTTCGGTGAGCGCCTTCATGCGGACCAGCATCCGGCGCACATCGGGATGCTCCAGAATGGCGACCGGCGATTTGTCGGGCGAACCGGCTCGGGCCGACTGAATGCGGTCACGGGCATAGGCCATCGCCTGCTGCGTGGCGCGCTCGCCGATCTGTACGCCCTGCGCGCCGACATTGATCCGGGCATTGTTCATCATCGTGAACATCGCCGCCAACCCGCGATTTTCCGCGCCGACCATCTCGCCGATGCATTCATCATTGTCGCCATAGCTCATCACGCAGGTGGGCGAGGCGTTGATGCCCAGCTTGTGCTCCAGGCTGACCGGTCGCAGATCGTTGCGCGGACCCAGCGAGCCATCGTCATTCACATGGTATTTGGGGACCACGAACAGCGATATGCCACGGCTTCCCTCGGGCGCGTCCGGTGTGCGGGCGAGCACCAGATGGATGATGTTCTCGACCATCTCGTGATCGCCGAAGGTGATGTAGATTTTCTGGCCCTTGATCGACCATTTGCCAGCATGTTCGCCCGTTTCGATGGGGGTGGCGGTGGAGCGGAGCGCGCCGACATCGCTGCCCGCCTGCGGCTCGGTCAGGTTCATCGTGCCCGACCATGCGCCGGACACCAGCTTGGGCAGATATTTCGCCTGTTGCGCTTCGCTGCCGTGATGCTCCAGCGCCTCGACCGCGCCAACCGAGAGCATGGGGAGCAGAGTGAAGGCGTAATTGGCCGATCCGAGATTTTCCAGCACGTTGCAGGCGAGCGTGAAGGGCAGACCCTGCCCGCCATGCTCCACCGGGCCTGAAATCGCATTCCAGCCCTGTTCAACATAGCCGTCATACGCTTCTTTAAAGCCTTCGGGCAGGCGGACCACGCCGTTCTCCAGCTTTGCGCCTTCGATATCGCCAATCCGGTTGAGCGGCGCCCATTCGCCCGCCGCGAATTCGCCGATCCCGCCGACAATCGCTTCCACCATATCGGCCTCGGCCGCGGCAAAGCGTTCGTGGCTCGCCAGATCTGCGATCCCGGCGTTTACCTTGATGGCCAGCAACTGATCCTGGGTGGCGGCGGAATAGGGGGTCACGTGCATTTCCTCTTGGCTTGTTGCTGGGGCGAATATAGCGCGCGGGCATGACCGGCAAGCGCGCTACGGAACGGCTGGATGCCGATGATGCGGGAATCGCGCGGGCGGTGGAGATTCTCCGGCGGGGTGGCCTTGCGGCGATTCCGACAGAGACGGTGTACGGGTTGGCGGCGCGAGCCGATGATGCGGATGCTGTGGCCGCGATCTATACCGCGAAGGGCCGCCCGTCGTTCAATCCGCTGATCGTGCATGTGCCGGATATGGCGGCAGCAGAGGCGCTTGCCGAGTGGGACGAAAGGGCACGGTCGCTCGCTGCGGCGTTTTGGCCGGGGCCGCTGACCATTGTATTACCGCTGCGTGCAGATGCAGGCCTTGCGCCGGCAGTGACGGGCGGCCTCGATACGATTGCCCTGCGGTGCCCGGCGCACCCCGTTATGCGCGATGTGCTGGCGCGGCTTGGCGCTCCTCTGGCGGCCCCATCGGCCAATCGCAGCGAAACGGTCAGCCCGACACGGGCTGGCCATGTGCTGGCCACGCTGGACGGACGGATCGACGCCGTTCTGGATGCAGGCCCCTGCGAGCGCGGTCTGGAATCGACGATTGTGGCGGTGGAGCGCGATGGCGGGTGGTCGGTGCTCCGGCCCGGCCCGATCGCTGTGGACCAACTTGCTGCGGTGACGGGAACAGGGCCAGTGGATGCAGGAGACACGATCCGGGCACCGGGACAATTGGCGCGGCATTATGCACCCGGCAAACCGGTGCGGCTGGATGCGCAGACGGCGCGGGCGGATGAATTCCTTATTGGCTTCGGCGAAGTGGCCGGTGACTGGTCGCTCTCACCCGGCGGCGATCTGGCAGAGGCGGCGGCGCGGCTTTACGCGGGGCTTCACCTGGCCGCGCAGTCGTGGCAGGCGTGCATTGCAATTGCGCCGATCCCGTATGAAGGTTTGGGAACAGCGATCAATGACCGGCTGAAGCGGGCTGCCGCCTAGGCGGTTTGCCAGTCAGCGCGGTTCGAGCGGCACGGTGGGCAGGATCGCCTGGATTTCCGCATAGGTCTCACGCGCATCGGCGCAGGCGCCGGCATCGCCGCCTTCGCATCGCGCGCGTTCTTTAGAATATTGGCGTTCCAGCTCGGCCAGCTTCGCCTCCCGCTGACGGATTTCGCGCCCGCGCTTCTCATCCGCTTCGGACTGGCTGGTGGTGGCCACATCCACGGCCTTGCCCGCAGCCCTGACCGGCAAAGTCACCACATCAAGCGCGGTTTTCGCGAGGCATCCCTGCATCATCAAAGCGGCGGGGACAATCAGTGCAAAGCGCATGACAGCGCTGCGGCTGGAAAGAGTAGGGAAGGGCTGACGCATGGCGGTGTTCTCCTGAGGCGAAACCGCCTGACACATTAGTCCTTACCCTATCGTGACCGCGAGTGCGACTACTCCCCGCCCGCTTGCGCCCGCAGGGCGTTCGCTTCGGCGCGTGCCGCATCGGCTTCGGCCCGTGCAGCGCGTGCTTCGGCCTGCGCCGCGCGCAGCTCTGCCTCGGCGACACTCGCATCGGCCGAGGACGGCGCAGCAGCCGCTTCCGGAGCATCCGGTGCGGTGGGCGCTGCTGGTGCGGCGGGCGCGGCCGCAGCTTTGGGGGCAGTATCCTTGTCCTTGGCCTTTACCGTGCCCTTGTTGCAGCGCAATTTGCCCGAGCCCATCGAATTGATCTCGCAGGTTGCATTCCCGGCGACATCGACCGTGCCGGAACCCATGATATTGGCCTCGACATTGCCGTCCGACGCAAAACCAGCCTTGCCCGACCCGGCGATATTCACTTCGGCGCGTTCGACTTTAAGGCCGCCCATATTGGCTTTGCCCGATCCGGCGAGTGTCAGTTCGAGGCGATCGGCAGTTCCCTCGGCGTCGAGCGACCCCGATCCCGCGATCGTCACTTCCATCCGCTCGGCCGCCAGGGCCGCGACGCGGGCCTTGCCCGATCCGGCGATGGTGGCATCGGCGCTGCCGGCCATACCCGGCAGTTCGATCGATCCGCTACCGGCCAGCACCATGCTGCTGGGCAAAGGCATCGTCACACGGATGGTGGCCTTCTCGTCACCCCAGCTATTGCCTTTGCGGGAGATGGCCAATGCGTCGTCGCTGCGCGAGAAGCGAAGCGCCTCGGTCACATCGCTGTCGCCCTCGACCGTGATATCCAGCGTGTCGCCTTCGGTCACGATGACATTATCCGGCCCCGCCAAGACGATCTCGGTCGGCGCGGGGCCGCTCATGTCGAGCTCGGCGAGCGGCACGGCGTCACCATCACCAATGGAAATATCCACGCCGTCGCAACCGGTTGTCGCGGTGGCGAAAAGCAGCGCGGCAACGGGCGCCAGCGATTTCATGAAACGGTTGAGCATCGGTCCCTCCAAAATGTGTATTAGCGATATAATACGCTAACAGACACATGGCAAGCCGACACACAAAGGGCCGCCCCTGCGGGACGGCCCTTCATCGGCCTGTATCGGCCGCTGGTCGAGAAGCGCGCTTACGCTTTGTCGTCGTCGTCGCTCTCGTAATATTGCGGAGCGTGCTCGCGTAGGATTTCGAGGATTTTCTCGAGCGCGGTCGGCTCGTCGGTCTTTTCCATCGCGGCCAGTTCGCGGGCGAGGCGGCTGGAGGCAGCCTCGAAAATCTGCCGCTCGGAATAGCTCTGCTCGGGCTGATCGTCGGGGCGGAACAGATCGCGCGTCACTTCGGCAATCGACACCAGCTCGCCGGAATTGATCTTCGCTTCGTATTCCTGGGCCCGGCGGCTCCACATGGTCCGCTTGACCTTAGGCTTGCCCTTGAGCGTTTCCATCGCCTCTTTCAGCGTCTTGTCGCTGGAAAGCTTGCGCATACCGATCGATTCGACCTTGTTGGTCGGCACGCGAAGAGTCATGCGCTCTTTTTCGAACCGCAGCACGTAGAGCTCCAGCTGCATGCCGGCGATCTCTTCATTCTGCAGCTCCATCACGCGGCCCACGCCGTGCTTGGGATAAACAACGTAATCGCCTACGTCGAAGGCAGGTGCCTTGGCGGCCATGAACATTCCTTTCCATTCGGCAGAGCCTGAAAGCGCTTTGCGTCAAAGCCCCGTGTCCCATGCGAAAGCTGCATGAGCCGGGCCAGTTCCAACGCTGTCGGGGGTATCCTGCCTTTCAACAAACCGTTCTGCGCAAGATCAAAACCCGCGCAGTGTGCTGATTATATAGCATGAGTTTGCAAAAATTGCGAGTCTTCGCTCACCGAAGCGTAAAGGCCTGGGCGAGACGGTGATTTGTTAGAAGGCCAGAGCTGGCAATGACGGCCCCCGAAAGGCGAAGCGTCAGTCGCCTTCGCCCGGTGCCTCACTGAAGAACTTCTCGTATTTGCCCTCTTCGCCCTTATGCTCGTCGGCGTCGGCAGGCGGTTCTTTCTGACTGGTGATGTTGGGCCATTCGGCCGACATCTTGGTGTTGATCTCCAACCATTTTTCCAGATTGTCTTCGGTGTCGGGCAGGATGGCCTCCGCCGGGCATTCCGGCTCGCACACGCCGCAATCGATGCATTCGCTGGGATTGATGACCAGCATGTTTTCGCCTTCGTAGAAACAATCCACGGGGCACACCTCTACGCAGTCGGTGTATTTGCATTTGATGCATGCGTCGGTGACGACATAAGTCATGGGCGCTCGGTCCTTGCGTGTGCCTGATGTTGCGTGCGTGCTAAATCGCTTATCCCGTCGGGGTCAAGCACGAGATAGCACGATTGTGCCTCTTCCGCCGGTCCGCGGCGTTCCGGCAGGCGCTCGATGCGGCAGACCAGCACGCTCTTGGCCTGCGGCAGAGTGAGAACATCGCCCACGCTCACCGGATAGCTTGCGCGGCGGACGCGGGTGCCGTTGATGCGGATATGGCCGGTGAGCGCCTTGGCCTGCGCCATGCTGCGGGTCCGGGCGAACCGGAGGCGGCAGAGCAGAAGGTCGAGCCGCATTCGCGGCCTAGGGCTTCATCAGATCGGCAAGACCGGCAAACGCCTTTCCGGTCGCCGGACCCGTTGAAGGGTTCTTCGGTGGGCTCGAGGTCTTGTTATGACGCCGCTTATCGCCTTTCCCTGTGCCGGAATGGCCTCTCGACTTATCCTGTTGCTTCCCTTTCGAGTTCTGCGGCTTGTGCCTGCTCTTGGACTGGCCGCCGGGCCGCCAGCTCCATTGGTCAGGTGCGGGAGGGCCTGCCTGCCCATCGGCAAGAGCCTTGGCCTTGTGCTGGCGGAAACCCGCCGCGCCGAGCAGACGCTGCCAGCTCTCCAATGTAAGCCCGGTAGAAATCGCTAGCGCAGGATTGAGGAAGACACCCTTTCTACCGCCCCGGTTTCCATCGGCGGCCTTCGCGCGTGCTTCATGCGCCGCACGCAATAGCTTCTCGGCAACATCCACGCGGACATACTGATCGCCTGCCGCGCGATATCCGGAGGGCATTTTGCCGTGCCCCGGCAAGACGGCGCGCATCGCCGGCTCCAGCGTCCTGCGGTCGATTCCGGCGGCATGCATCGCCTCGCGCGGGGCGGGCTTGAGCAGATCCCGCGCAAAGATATCCAGCGCTCCGAAAGTGACGCCCAGACGCCGCAGGAAGGGGCGCATTTCCTTGGGCAAATGCTCGATCCCCGCACGGTCGCGCGCGGCGTAACCATGCCCTTCCACCAGCGCCAGCAACAGCGCGCGCGCCTGCGATCCCGCGTCGGGATCGCGTGTTGCGGCAACCAGCTTCGACAGGCCCACCAGCGGGGCAAGCCGCGCTTCGGTCCAGGTCTGCAGCGCCGTTTCGAATTGCGCACGCTCGCTATCGGGCAGGACATCGAGCTCGCGCGCAAGGCTCAGGCGCGGCTTCGCAGGGTCGGCGGCAAGATCGAGCGTCGCAAGCAAATGCCCGTCCAGCCGGATCTCGCCGCGCATCAATTCGACATTCTCGAACTCGGAAGCGCGCAGAGAAGCAGCTTTCTCTCCCAGAATACGGGGAAGGGCTTTCTCACCCGCGGCCAGCAACATGCGCCGGTCCTCATGGCCTGCACGCGTGTCGACGACAAAGCGGAAGCCTTCGACCTTCCCGATCGCTGCCTCTTCGACCCGCAAAGTGCCGTCATCTTCCAGTGAGACGGGCAGCAGGTTCGAGTCTTGGCCCATATTCTTCATCAGGATCGCAGTCCTCCGGTTTACAAAACGCTCCGTCAGCCGCGCATGCAGCGCGTCGGACAGGCGGGCCTCCACCGCGCGGGCGCGTGCCGCCATTTCGTCGCGCGCCAGCACCCAGTCGGGCCGCTGGCAGATATAGGCCCAGGATCGGATCGCGGCTATCCTCCCCTGCAATGTGGCAATATCGCCCTGCACCTGATCCAGCTCGGCAATGCGCGCGGGCACAAAGTCTGCCCCGATATACCCGTTTTGCAGGTCACGCCAAAGCCGGGCGACAAAGCGCGCATGCTGATCGGCCCCGGCCTGCCGGAAATCGGGCAGCGAACACGCCTCCCAGAAACGCCGCACGCTGCCCGCGCCTTTGACGCCGTCGGCCAAGGGCTCGTCCGCAAGGGTTTTGAGAACCGTCAGGTCAATGGCTTCGGGCGCCGCGCGCAAGGTGCCGACCATCGGGCGCGCTTCCAGATCGCCGATCAGCACCGACAAAGTATCGAAACGCGGCTCCGCATTGCGCCAATAGAGCTGGGTCAGCGGCGCAAAGGCGTTCTCCTCGATCGCGTAGATCTCTTCCTCTTCCAGCTCGAGCGGAGCACCGCGCCCTTTGTTGGACGTGCCGCCCAGCACGCCGAAGGTCCCGTCGCGCTGGTGCCGGCCCGCGCGTCCGGCAATCTGGGCCAGTTCGGCCGGCCCAAGTCGCCGTTTGCGCACCCCGTCGAATTTGGTCAGTGCGGCAAAGGCCACGTGGTTGAGATCGAGATTGAGGCCCATCCCGATGGCGTCGGTCGCGACGATGTAATCGACCTCGCCCGACTGGAACAATTCGACCTGCTTGTTACGGGTTTCCGGGCTGAGCGCGCCCATCACCACAGCCGCGCCGCCGCGATACCGCCGGAGCATTTCGGCGGCGGTGTAGACCCCTTCGGAACTGAACGCGACGACCGCGCTGCGCGGGGGCAGGCGTGACAGTTTGCGCGGGCCGATATGGGTGAGGGTGGAAAAGCGCGGACGCTCGGTAATTTCGGCTTCGGGCACCAGCTGGCGCAGCACCGGCTCCAGCGTGGCGGCCCCCATCAGCATCGTTTCCTCGCGACCCCGGGCATGGAGTAGACGGTCGGTAAAGATATGCCCCCGCTCGCGGTCGGCAGCGAGCTGCGCTTCGTCCAGTGCGACAAAGGCATGGCCGCCGCCAGTCCGGTCCATCGCCTCCGCTGTGCACAGGAAATAGCGCGCATTCGGCGGCTCGATCCGCTCTTCGCCGGTGATCAGCGCGACCTGCTTTTCGCCCTTGATCGCCACCACGCGGTCATACACTTCACGCGCCAGCAGGCGAAGCGGGAAACCGATCATCCCGCTGGAATGGCCGCACATCCGCTCGATCGCGAGATGCGTCTTGCCGGTGTTGGTGGGTCCGAGGACCGCCTTGATCGGGGCGTCGCTCACACTGTGTCTGTGGCATTGCAAACGGCCCGCTGCAAGGCGCGAAACCGGTGCTTTCAACTCGTCGTCCACCGGAGTCCGCTGGTCGCACATTAAACCGGCATTAACTTTAATTCGGCAGTGAGGTTTGGCATGGGGATCAGACGGGTCGGGTCGCACAAAACCCACAAACACGTCTGCCGACCCCTTTGCAGAAAAAGGGCCAATGTACGCTGAGCGGATAACATCCGATGCCGGTGGTCATCCGGACGACAGCCCGCAGGACGGGAAAGGCGATGCCGGATGGCGCGGCGCGACCCTGTCGCATGCCCAGATCATTCCCGAACAGGGTTCCTTCCTCCTGCGCCGGACAGCATCGCTCAATGCGCGGCTGGACGCTTGGGTGGTCGACACCTCTGCCAAGCTCGACCGGCTGGATCTGACACCCAGCCTGGCCGACAATATCGGCAGTCGCCGATGGTGGCGCGGATTGGGCACGATGCTCGGACTGGGATTGGCGGCCATCTCGTTCTGGCCCAGCTTTGCTCCGCTCGAAGCAGCGCCCGCCATGCCTTCGGATACGGATGTGCAGGACGAATTTCGCAGCCAGTCGATCATGCCGTTCGCTCTGGGCAGCGATTCGGGCCGACGCATGGGCGCAACGCAGGCCGTGCGGCCGCTCGCAGACGCGCCTGAGCGTCCGCAAATCCAGCTGGTCGCCACTCTGGCGAAAGGCGACAGTTTCAGCCGCATGCTCCAGCGCGCCGGAGTGGGCCGATCCGACGCGAGCCGGGTGACCGATCTGGTTGCCCGGGCGATTGCGATTGGCGATATCGAACCCGGTACGCAGCTCGACATCACACTCGGCCGCCGCGCTGCCGAAGGGGAACCCCGGGCGCTGGAATCGCTTTCCTTCCGGGCGCGGTTCGATCTTGCCTTAGAAGTGGAACGCGGCCCTGCTGGTCTCGCGCTGATCCGCAAGCCGATTGCCATCGACGAAACCCCGCTGCGCATTCGCGGTACGGTGGGCAACAGCCTCTACCGCTCGGCCCGCGCGGCAGGCGCTCCGCCCAGCGCGGTGCAGGCCTATCTGAAGGCGCTGGGCGGCCACATGGATATCGACCGTTCGGTTCGCGCCACCGACACCTTCGACATGATCCTGTCCTATCGCCGCGCCGAAACGGGCGAGCGACAGGCCGGCCAGCTGATGTATGCCGGTGTTGACCGGGGCGGGAAATCGACCACCCAGCTGATGCGTTGGGGCGACAAAGGAAAATTCTACGAAGCTTCCGGCGTAGGCGAAACACGCACAGGAATGGTCCGGCCCGTGCCGGGGGCGGTCAGTTCGCGTTACGGCATGCGCCGCCACCCGATCCTTGGCTATCGCCGGATGCATTCGGGGCAGGATTACCGCGCGGGGCATGGCACACCCATTCGCGCCGTGACGGACGGCCGGGTTGTGTATGCCGGGCGCAAGGGCGGGTATGGCAATTTCGTCCGGCTGAACCATGCCGGCGGGCTGGGTACAGGCTATGCCCATATGAGCCGTATTGCAGTGCGAAACGGCGCATCGGTGCGGCGCGGGCAGGTGATCGGCTATGTCGGTTCGACCGGCCTCTCCACCGGTCCGCATCTCCATTACGAAATGTATCGCGGGAACCGGAAGATCAATCCGGCGTCGGTCAGTTATGTCACCCGCTCCGAATTGAACGGCGACGAATTGCGCCGTTTCCGCAGCCGCCTGGCGTCTTTGAAGACGGTCGAGGCGGGCGCTGCGCTGACAGACCTTGCGCCCAGCGGCCCGCAAGAGGTGGAAGTGCGCCGCGAGATCGACAAGCTGGACGCACCGGAGATGGCGCGCCCTGCTGATTGATAATTCGCGCGGTTTCGTGCCAAAGACTGCCGTCATGACAGCTTCCTATCCGGCCATGCGCCTTCGCCGTACCCGCGCCACTGCATGGAGCCGCTCCCTGCACCGCGAAACCGTGATGACCAGCGCCGATCTGATCTGGCCGCTGTTCATTATCGAGGGGAAGGGCGCAGAAGAGCCCGTCGCCAGCCTGCCCGGCGTGTCGCGCTGGTCGATCGACGGGATCGTCGCGCGGGCGAAAGAGGCGGTCGATCTGGACATTCCCTGCATCGCGCTGTTTCCCAACACACCCGACGGCAAGCGCAGCGATGACGGGGCGGAAGCCTACAATTCCGACAATCTGATGTGCCGGACGATCCGAGCGGTGCGCGATGCGGTGGGCGGCGATCTGGGCATCCTGACCGACGTCGCGCTCGATCCCTACACCACGCACGGGCAGGACGGGCTGGTGGATGCCTCCGGCTATGTCGTGAATGACGATACGGTCGCCGTGCTGGTCGATCAGGCCGTCGCGCAGGCGGAGGCTGGCGCGGATATCGTCGCTCCGTCGGACATGATGGATGGCCGCGTACACGCGATCCGGATGGGGCTGGAGATGAACGGCCACCCCAATGTGCAAATCATGTCCTACGCTGCGAAATACGCCTCGGCGTTCTACGGGCCGTTTCGTGACGCCGTGGGGTCGGGCGGGCGTCTAAAGGGCGACAAAAAGAGCTACCAGATGGATCCCGCCAATGGCGACGAGGCGCTGCGCGAGATTGCGATGGACATTACCGAGGGCGCGGACAGCGTGATGGTCAAGCCAGGGCTCGCCTATCTCGACATCATCACCCGCGCCAAGGCACGCTTCGAAGTGCCGGTCTTCGCCTATCAGGTGAGCGGCGAATACGCGCTGATCGAAGCGGGCGTCGCCGCCGGTGTGGGCGAACGCGAGCCGCTGTTGATGGAGAAACTGATCGCGTTCAAGCGCGCCGGGTGCAGCGGCGTTTTGACGTATCACGCGCCCCTGGCGGCGCGGCTGCTGAATGGCTGAGTTCTACCACGAGACCGGGCGGCTGATCCTGCGTGACTGGCGCGAGGAGGATTGGGAGCCGTTCTGGCGGCATCTCAATACGCCGAACGTAACACGTCATCTGGGCGGTTTGGCCGACGCCGAGGGCCGCCAGCGGGCACGGCAGAGGCTCGAACTCTACCAGCGCGAGCACGGCCACACCTTCTGGGTGACGCAGCGACGCCGCGACGGCGGGCATTTATCGGGGGAAATCATCGGCTTCTGTGGTTTGAAGCGATGCAACGAGCCAAAGGGGCCGATTGGCGATTTCGAAGCCGGCTGGCGCCTGCGCGAGGATGCGTGGGGCCATGGCTATGCCAAAGAAGCCGCGCAGGCGTCGCTCGATCTGGCGTTTCAGCGGTTCGACGCGCCGCATGTCATCGCCCTGACGGTGGACGAGAATGCGCCGAGCTGGGGCTTGATGAAGCGGCTGGGGATGGAGCGGCGCGAGGATATGGATTTCCCCGACAGTGCTTCCTGGGCCGTGGGCGAGACGATCATCGTTTACCGCATGGACCGCGCACGATGGGCAGCAATGCGCCGCGCAGCCGCCGATGACTGATATTGCGCCTGAAACTGGGATGGAGACCGGGCGGCTGATCCTGCGCGAATGGCGAGAGGAAGATCGCCAACCGTTTGCGGCGATGAATGCCGATCCCGAAGTGATGCGCTACTTCCAGTCCGCGCTGACAGACCCTGAAAGCGATGCACTGGTCGACCGCATCGCCCTGCACTTCAGGACCCACGGCTTTGGCTTGTTCGCCCTTGAGCGGAAGAGCGACGGCGCGTTTCTGGGATTTACGGGCTTCTCCTCGTGTCCGGAAAATACGCCGGTGCAGGGTGAGATCGAGATCGGCTGGCGGCTGGCGCAAGCATACTGGCGTCGTGGATACGCGCATGAGGCGGCGAGCGCCTGTGCGGATTGGTTCTGGCAAACCACCGACAGGGCCAGATTGGTGTCATACACCTCCGCTGCCAATCAGCCGAGCCGCAATCTGATGGGCAAGCTCGGCTTCAGGCACTACCCGGAACGGGATTTCGATCATCCGGCCATTGCCAGCGACCATCCGTTCTGCCGCCAGGTGGTGTATGTTCTCAATCGCAGCGATGCCGCCAATGGCTGACATTGTGTTGGAGACAGAGCGGCTGATCCTGCGCCAGTTCGGTGAGGGCGATGCGGAGCTTCATGCGCGCTATCTGAACTCTCCGGAGATCATGAAGCACATCGGCGGCGTGCGCGAACTGCACGAGATCGAGGCGAAGCAGGCCAAGTCGATGGCCGGTTTCGCCCGCGAGGGCTTCGGGTTCATGTTGCTGATCGAGAAATCCAGCGGCGAGCCTGTGGGGCAGGCGGGGATGAAGCGGGTCGACAATCCGCTTGCCCCCAATACGGGCATGCACGAAATCGGCTGGGCCATCCGGCCCGACCGGTGGCGGCGGGGCTATGCGGGCGAGGCCGTGACGGCCATAATCGAATGGGCATTCACGCGCCACGACGCGCCAGAGCTGGTCGCGCTCACCAGCCTTTCGAACGAAGCGAGCTGGCGATTGATGGAGAAGTTTGGAATGGCACGGCGTCAGGATCTTGATTTCGACGATCCCGCCTATGAACCTGACGACAGCCCCGTGATCCAGTATTCGCTCACAAGGGAGCAATGGGAGAATTCGCAATGACCACCAGACCCGGCGTCAATATCGTCCCGATCCACGGGAAAAGCCCGCGCATTCACGACAGCGCCTTCATTGCGCCGGGTTGCACGATCATCGGTGATGTAGAGGTCGGGGAAGACAGCTCGGTGTGGTACAATTGCGTGCTGCGGGCCGATGTCAGCCGGATCGTGATCGGCCAGCGGTCGAATGTGCAGGACGGCAGCGTGCTGCATTGCGACCCCGAGCGGCCGGGCGATCCCGACGGCTCTCCGCTGATTATCGGCGACGATGTGCTGATCGGCCATCTGGCAATGGTCCATGGCTGCACGATCGAGGATCGCGGCTTTGTCGGTCTCGGTGCGATTGCGATGAACAAGGCGGTGATCGGCAGCGACGCCATGCTGGCAGCGGGCGCGATGCTGACAGAGGGGAAGGTGATGGAGCCGCGCACCCTCTGGGCAGGCAGGCCCGCCAAGCCGATGAAGGAGCTGTCCGAGGCCGCCATCGCCGGAATGCGCATGGGGACGGCGCATTATGCGCACAACGCAAAAGAGCATGCGAAGGCCGTGGACGCAGCGCTGGGAAGCTGACGTCAGGGCGGCGGGAGTCGCGTCGCGTTACTTTTCTGCTGTTCGCTCGCCCATCCGGGCAAGCATCCTTGCTAGACGCGCAACAAGCTGCGCCCGCTGCGGGCGGCCGGTCGGCCTTGCGGGGCCTCTCGGCCCCGGGCCATTCTAACTTATCGGACGGTGTTTCGATGTGCGCCCACTACACAACCCGTTCGCCCTGAGCCTGTCGAAGGGCTTCGGCTGTGTGACGAAGCGCCAAAAGGACAAGTGCGATCCTTCGACAAGCTCAGGATGAGCGGATTAAGACGCGCAGGCGGCGACCGGTCCTGAACCCAGTGGGCTGCCAGTCCAGGCGGGTGCGCAGAGACCCCCTAATCTCTGATTAGCGAACGAAGACTCTCGATCCGATCCGCCTCATGCACCGGCTTGTCCCACCGGATCCGGTGTATCCTCGGGAATCGCATCGCAAGCCCGCTCTTGTGGCGTTTGCTCTCGTGCACGCTGTCGAAGGCCACTTCGAACACCAGGCTCTTGTCAGTCTCGCGCACCGGGCCGAAGCGGTTCACCGTCTTGCTGCGGACATGCTTGTCGAGCTTCTTGAGTTCCTCGTCGGTGAAGCCGGAATACGCCTTGCCCACTGGCAGCAGTTCCGCGCCCATATCGGGGTCGCCGTTCCAGCAGCCGAAGGTGTAGTCGGAGAAGAAGCTGGAGCGTTTCCCGCTGCCGCGCTGGGCGTACATCAGCACGCAGTCGATCAGCAGCGGGTCGCGCTTCCATTTGTACCACAGCCCGGTTTTGCGCCCGGCTATATAGGGGCTGTCGCGGCGTTTGAGCATCAGCCCTTCAATGGCATCGTCGCGGGTGCCCTCGCGGATTTCGGCCAGGGCTTCGAAGCTCTCCGCCTCGACGATTGCGCTGATGTCGAAATGACTGGCGGGCAGTCTGGGCAAGAATTCTTCGAGCCGCCGCCGGCGATCTTGCCATTCCAGCGCGCGCACATCCTCGCCCTCGATCACCATCGCGTCATATAGCCGAACGAAGGCGGGGCTTTCGGCCAACATCTTCTTGCTGACGGTCTTGCGCCCCAGACGCTGTTGCAGCGCATTGAAACTGGCCGCGCCACCTTGCTTATCCGGGCCAGCTTCACCACCTTGCACATTGCCGCGGACCAGCAGCTCGCCGTCGAGCACTGCTGGAATGGTCAGCGCATCCAGCATTTCGGGAAAGGTCGCGGAAATATCATCGCCGCTGCGTGAGTAGACACGGGTCTCGCCGCCCGAGTCATTGGCAACATGGACCAGCTGCACGCGGATGCCGTCCCATTTCCACTCGGCCGCATAGTCCGCCATATCGACCACCGTTTCCTCCAGCGGATGGGCCAGCATGAAGGGTCGGAAGGTCGGCATATTGGCGATGTCCGGCGGGGCATCACCATCGGCGGCCCAGGCGAACAGCTCGGCAAAAGGCGGGGTGAGGGCATGCCAATACTCCTCCACCTCGTCGACCGATACATCGAAGGCTTGCGCAAAAGCCACCTTGCCCAGCCGGCTCGACACGCCGATCCGCATCGCGCCTGTCGCCAGTTTGAGAAGCGCATAGCGCCCCGAAGGATCCAGCCGGTCGAGCAGGGCGGGCAATTCGGTCACCACGCTCTTGCGGTTCATTGCTTCCAGCGCGGCAACCGTTTCGCTGACCGAGGGCGGGGGCGCGGAGTCGCCGTTCTCGCCCATCTGCGCGGTTTCCCAGAGCAGGCTGGCGGTTTCCGCCGTATCACCGACGAAATCGCGGCTGAGCGACCACAGGACCGGGTCGATGCGCTCCTTCATGATGTTGCGGATGGTGGAGGATTTGACCGCCGGAAAGTCGAGCCCGTCGGTCAACGCCGCCAGAGCCCAGCCGCGGTCAGGATCGGGCGTCGCGCGCAAATACTCGGCAATCAGGCGCAATTTCTCGTTGCGTGACCGGGTGAAAACCAGCGCATCCAGAAGGGCGGCAAATTGTTCCACCGCTACTCGTCCTCGTCCTCGCGGCCCACCAAGGCCAGTGCCCGCGCTCGGCGTTGGTGCAGCTGGTTCCAGCGCAGCAGCGCTTCCTCGCGGCCGTGCGTGATCCATGTTTCCTGCGGATCGACCTCCTCGATGGTGCGGGTCAGCTCGTTCCAGTCGGCGTGGTCGGAGATGACCAATGGCAATTCGACATTGCGTTGCCGCGCGCGCTGGCGAACGCGCATCCATCCGCTGGCGAAGGCTGTGATCGGGTCGGGTAGACGGCGGCTCCAACGGTCATTGAGCGCCGACGGCGGGGCGATGACGATATGCCCGCGCATGTCGTCCTTCGGAGTGTCCGCCACCAGTCGCAATTCGCCCAGTTCAACACCATGTTCTTCATACAGGCGGCACATTTTCTCCATCGCGCCATGGAGATAGATTGGCTGATGATGGCCCGCGGCGCGCAATTCCGCGATCACCCGCTGCGCTTTGCCAAGCGCATAGGCTCCGACCAGCACACAGCGATCGGGATAGGCTGCCAGCCGTTCCAGCAGTTTGGCCATCTCGCCCTCGATCGGGGGATGAGTAAAGAGCGGCAACCCGAAGGTCGCCTCGGTGATGAAGATATCGCAAGGTGTCACTTCAAAGGCGGGGCAGGTGGGATCGGCGCGGCGCTTGTAATCGCCGGTGCAGATCACCCGTTCTCCAGCATGCTCCAGCAAGATTTGCGCACTCCCCAGCACATGGCCTGCGGGGATATAGGTCGCATCGACGCCGCCCGGCAGGCGGATTGTCTCGCCATATTGAACAGGCGTGGTCTCGCCGCCAGAGGGGCCGTCGCCGGTCTGGTAGCGCAGTTTCATGATCGCCAGTGTTTCAGGGGTCGCGACGGTCGCTCCATGCCCGCCGCGTGCATGGTCGGCATGGCCATGGGTTACCAGCGCCCGCGCGACCGCTTTGCCGGGATCGACCCACGCATCGGCAGGCACGACATGGATGCCCCACGGTTCGGACCGGATCCAGGAAAAGGGCGCGCTCATAGGATACTCAAGCGAAAGGGGCGCGAACCGTTCCCGGTTCGCGCCCCTTTTGAACCATTGCGAATTTGGGCTTAGCTATCGCCGCCCGCGTCCGCATCGGGCTTTTTGGCCGCCGGCTTTTTCTTGCGTACCGGCGGTTGGCGCTTGGCCTTGGGCGGCGCAGGGGTGAGCTCGAAAGCGGGTTTGCCGTCCTTGATGCTGACCTGCACTTCGCCGCCATCGGCAAGCTTGCCGAACAGCAGTTCTTCCGCCAGCGGCTGCTTGATCCGCTCCTGAATCAGGCGGCCCATCGGACGCGCGCCGAACAGGCGGTCATAGCCCTTGTCGCCCAACCACTCCTTCGCATCGTCGTCGAACTGGATGTCGACATTCTGCTCGGCCAGCTGGATTTCCAGCTGCAGGATGAACTTGTCGACCACGCGCGCGATGGTGTCCTTGCCCAGATAGCCGAAGGGCACGACCGCATCGAGACGGTTGCGGAATTCCGGCGTAAACATGCGCTTGACCGCTTCCTCGCTGGCATCTTCTTTCGACACATCGCCGAAACCGATACCCTGCCGCGCCATATCCGCGGCCCCGGCATTGGTGGTCATGATCAGCACGACATTGCGGAAATCGACCGTCTTGCCGTGGTGGTCGGTCAGGCGGCCATTATCCATCACCTGCAGCAGGATGTTGAACAGGTCCGGATGGGCCTTCTCGATTTCATCCAGCAGCAATACACAATGCGGGTTCTGGTCGATTGCATCGGTCAGCTGCCCGCCCTGATCGTAACCGACATAGCCCGGAGGCGCGCCGATCAGGCGGCTGACGCTGTGACGCTCCATATATTCGGACATATCGAAGCGTTTCAACTCGATACCCATGATACTGGCCAGCTGGCGGGCAACTTCGGTCTTGCCGACGCCGGTGGGGCCGCTGAACAGGAAGCTGCCGATCGGCTTGTCCGGATCCCGCAGGCCTGCGCGGCTCAGCTTCATCGCGGTGGACAGCTTGTGCACAGCCGCGTCCTGGCCGAACACAACGTGCTTCAGATCGCGCTCAAGATTTTCCAGCGCCGCCTTGTCGTCCTTGCTGACCGATTTGGGCGGGATGCGGGCCATCGTCGCGATGACCGCCTCGATTTCCTTGGCGGTGATCTTTTTCTTGCGGCGGCTGGGGGCGACCAGCATCTGCATCGCACCAACCTCGTCAACCACGTCGATCGCCTTGTCGGGCAATTTGCGGTCATTGATGTAGCGCGCCGACAGCTCGACGGCTGTCTTCAGCGCGTCGGGCGTGTATTTCACCTTATGATGCTCTTCGAAGGCGCTCTTGAGGCCTTTCAGGATCTTGATCGTGTCTTCGATTGTCGGCTCGTTCACGTCGATTTTCTGGAACCGGCGCAGCAGGGCGCGGTCCTTCTCGAAATGATTGCGGAATTCCTTGTAGGTGGTCGAACCGATGCAACGGATCGTCCCGCCGGACAGGGCAGGTTTCAGCAGGTTGGACGCGTCCATCGCCCCGCCGCTGGTCGCGCCTGCACCGATCACCGTGTGGATCTCGTCGATAAACAGGATGGCTTCAGGCATTTTCTCCAGCTCAGAGACGACCTGCTTCAGCCGTTCCTCGAAATCGCCGCGATAGCGCGTGCCTGCCAGCAATGCGCCCATATCGAGCGAGTAGATGACGGCATCTTCCAAGACCTCAGGCACGTCCTTTTCGACGATTTTGCGCGCCAAGCCTTCGGCAATGGCGGTTTTGCCGACGCCAGGATCGCCGACATAAAGGGGATTGTTCTTACTCCGGCGGCACAGGATCTGGACCGTCCGGTCCACCTCGGGGCCACGCCCGATCAGCGGGTCAATCTTGCCGTTCTCCGCCTTCTGGTTGAGATTGACGGTGAACTGGTCGAGCGCGGTTTCTTTTTTGCCCTTGCCATCGCCCTTCTGGTCGGCCTCGCCATCATCGGCACCCGACGGCGTGCTGGATTCGATCTGCTTGCCGCCCTTGCCGATGCCGTGGCTGATGAAGCTGACCGCATCGAGCCGGCTCATATCCTGCTGCTGCAGGAAATAGACGGCATAGGAATCGCGCTCGCTGAACAATGCGACAAGCACATTTGCGCCGGTCACCGTGTCTTTCTGCGCCGATTGCACATGCAGGATCGCGCGCTGGATCACCCGCTGGAACCCGGCGGTCGGCTGCGGATCGGCGGCTTCGTCGGTTTGCAGGGACTGGTATTCCTGATCGAGATAGGTCTGCACCACATCGCCCAGTTCGCCCATATCCACACCGCAAGCGTTCATCACCTCGGCGGCATCGTCATCGCCCACCAGCGCGAGCAGCAGATGCTCCAGCGTGGCATATTCGTGCCGTCGCTCCGACGCGAAGGCGAGAGCGTTGTGGAGGGTCTTTTCGAGATTTGAGGCAAAGCTGGGCATGAAGAAAATCTGAACCTTCAAGGTTAATATAGGGTTAGCGCGGCCATCAGAGGCGCCGGGGGGAGCGGCGCGTTTCGGTACGCTTTACCGAACGAATATGGGGTCTGTCGTCGCAGAGTCCATGGGGACCCAAGGCCGGGGTCGTGTCGTCAGCGCGGATCGGCCAGGCAATCAACTCGCCCGCTTCGGGCTGAACAGGGCGTCTGCCGCGGTTCTGTGCTGGTCCGCACGGGCGCGGTGCTGCTCCACACGGGCAATTTCAAGCTGCAGGAGGCGGATGCGTTCGGAAAGCTCGTCCTGCGAATAGGGGCCGAGATCCTCGACCGCCAACTTGCTGGCAGCATCGCCCTGTGGGCGCGGGCGGTCATCCTCTTCCATCGGGCCCTCCGTTTGCAAAACAGGATGTCGCAAGACGCATGGCTTGCTGTCAATGGCCTTGCGCCCTAATCAATCGCGAAAGCACCCGTTTCAGCAATGATCGGTGCATTTGGGCAGCAATCACAGGGGCAATCGGCATGGCAATCCCGGGGCAGATGCACGCAATCCACTTCGATGCACCGGGCAGGCCTGAGGTTCTTGCGCTGACCGAGGTCGATACGCCGCAACCGAAAGCCGGTGAGGTGCTGATCCGCGTCGCCCATGCCGGGGTCAATCGTCCGGATTGTATCCAGCGCGCCGGCCACTATCCCGCGCCGACCGGAGCCTCGCCCCTGCTGGGGCTGGAGGTGGCGGGTGACGTCGTGGCGGTGGGTGAAGGCGTTGAAAACCATGCGATTGGCGACCAGGTGGCTGCGCTGACACCGGGTGGGGGCTATGCCGAATATTGCACCGCCCCTGCCGGGCATTGTCTGCCGGTGCCGGATGGACTGGCGCTCAAGGAAGCTGCGGCGCTGCCGGAAACGCTCTTCACCGTATGGCACAATGTCTTCCAGCGCGGCTGTGCCAAGCCGGGCGAAACGCTTCTGGTGCATGGCGGGACCAGTGGCATCGGCACTATGGCGATCATGCTGGCCAAGGCGTTCGGGATGACGGCCATCGTCACTTGCGGCAGCGATGAGAAATGCTCGGCTGCTCGCGACGTGGGGGCGGATCACGCAATCAACTACAAGGCGGCGGATTTTGTCGAGGAAGTGAAGGCCATCACCGGCGGGAAAGGCGTGGAGATCGTCCTCGACATGGTGTCGGGCGATTATGTGCCCCGCAACCTCAAGGCGTTGTGCGAGAGCGGGCGACATGTGACGATTGCGGTGCTGGGCGGAATGAAAACCGAGCTCAACATGGCTTTCATTATGAGCCGCCGTCTGACGCTCACCGGATCGACCCTGCGCCCGCGTTCCGACCGCTTCAAATCGGCGCTGTGCAGCGAGATCGCCGAGCATGCTTGGCCGCTGGTTGCGGATGGCACCATCCGCCCCGTGATGGACCGCAGCTTCCCGCTGGCAGAGGCCGCAGCCGCCCATGCGCGGATGGAAGCGGGCGATCACATCGGCAAAATCGTGCTGGATGTCGCGCCCGAATAGCGGCGCTGGCGAACGCCAAAGCGCGCAATTGCTTGCCCTGAGGGCCGTGACCGACTAGATGGAACGCCAAGCGGCCGCTCCGAAAGGGGCGGCCCTTCTATTTTTACCCTCCTTTTGCGGGAACCCGAAATGGCTGATCAACCCAAACCCCTGATGCCCCATGCGACTGCCACCTGGCTGATCGACAATACCGGGCTGGGCTTCGAACAGATTGCGGAATTCTGCGGGCTGCACATCCTTGAGGTGCAGGCCATGGCGGACGATCTGGCGGGCAGCAAATATACCGGGCGCGATCCGCTGCATTCGGGCGAGTTGACGCAGGAGGAAATCGCCAAGGGCGAGAAGGACAGCGACTACGCGCTCGTCATGCAGAAGGCGCCGGTCGAAGTGACGCGCACCAAGGGCCCCCGCTACACCCCGGTGTCCAAGCGGCAGGATAAGCCCGATGGCATCGCGTGGATTCTCAAGAGCCATCCGGAAGTTTCGGATGCTCAGATTTCCAAGCTGATCGGCACGACCCGCAACACCATCGGCGCGATCCGCGAGCGGAGCCACTGGAACATCCAGAACATCCAGCCGAAAGATCCCGTGACGCTGGGCCTGTGCTCGCAGCGCGAACTGGATGCGGTTGTGGCGAAGGCTGCGAAGAAGGCCGGTCTGGCCGAAGATGCCGAGGCCGTTGCCGCGAGCAATACCAGCGACCGCGAAAAACTGATCGAAGAGCTGCGCGCAGAGCGCGATGCGAACGAGAAAGCGGCGGCCGAGGCCGTGCAGGAAGCCGAAGCGGCTGAATGGCTCGCCAACAAGCGTGCCGAGGAAGAAGCTGGCGATCCGCCCGCTGCGGGCTAAAAAACGCTCGATTGCGGGTGTTTAGAGCCCTTTCACCTTGCGCAAGGGGCCGCCCGTTGCCATGCGTGCTGACATGGATGTCAGTAAGCTACCGAACCACCATCCCCTTGGCTGGGATATAGAATTCGAACCCACGACGCTGCCCGAAATGTTCGCAGCGACGACGGCCGAGCGGTTGTCCGCGCCGCTGCTGCATTTCATGGGGCGGACGTACAGCTATTCGCAGCTCTACACAGAGGCCACCGCCTTTGCCGCCGGTTTGCGCGAACGCGGCATCAAGCGCGGCGACCGGGTCGGCCTGTTCCTGCCCAATGTCCCGATTTACGTTGCCGCCTATTACGGTGCGATGATGGCCGGTGCGGTGGTGGTGAACTTCTCGCCGCTCTATTCGGTCGATGAGCTTTCGCAGCAGGTTGCCGATAGCGGCACCAGAGTGCTGGTCACAGTCGATGTGCCGGAACTTTATGGCACGGCGGAGAAGGTCCTGAAGGCTTCGCAGCTGGAAACACTGGTGGTCGGTGAACTCGCATCGATGCTCCCTACCGCCAAACGTATCGGCATGAAGCTGTTCGCCCGTAGCAAGATCGCCTCCGTCCGCTATGGCGAGGCAATCTGGCGCTGGGACGATGTGATGGTCGAGGCGGGTTGGGGCTGGTGGCTCGATTCCGAGCTGCCGGATTACCAACCGCTGGCACCGACCGATCTAGCATTGCTGCAATATACCGGCGGGACCACGGGCACGCCCAAGGGCGCGATGCTGACCCACGCCAATTTGACGGTAAACGCGCAGCAGGTCGCCGCGATCAATCCGTTCGACAATCCGGAAAACGAAGTGTTCATGGGCGCACTGCCCATGTTCCACGTCTTCGCCAACACCGCGCTTTTGAATCACGCGGTGGCCAGCGGCGGGGCTATCGCTGTGGTTCCACGGTTCGAAGTCAAGCAGGTGCTCGAGACGATCGAGAAATATGGCTGCACCGGCTTTCCCGGCGTGCCGACCATGTTTCAGGCGCTGCTCGATCACCCCGATATTGCCAAGACCGATCTCTCCTCGCTCAAAGTATGCATCTCCGGCGGCGCTCCGTTGCCTGCGCCTTTGCGCGAGCAATGGGAAGAGCGCACCGGCGTGCGGATGGTCGAGGGCTATGGCCTAACGGAGAGCAGCGGAGTGGTCTCGGTCAACCCCTATGCCGGGATCCGTCAGCCGGGCACGATCGGCCAAGTTGTGGCGCAGACAGAGGTTCTGCTGCTCGACAAGGAAGACCCGGCTGCCATCGCACCGGACGGCGAGCCGGGCGAATTGGCGTTGCACGGCCCGCAGATGATGTCGGGATACTGGAACCGGCCCGAGGCTGCGAAGGATGTCTTTGTCGAGCATCACGGCAAGCAATGGCTGCGCACCGGAGATGTTGCCGTCGTGGATGATGAAGGGTTCCTGCAGATTGTGGACCGGATCAAGGACATGATCGCGGTCGGGGGCTTCAAGGTCTTCCCGAGCCAGGTCGAAGATGTCCTGCTGGAAAACGACGCGGTGAAAGAGGCGCTCGTGATCGGCGTGCCCGACGATTACAAGGGCGAGGCACCGCGTGCTTACATCACCCTGCGCGACGGTGCTGACGCGTCTGGCGAAGAACTGGCCAAATGGCTCAACAGCCGCGTGGGCAAGCACGAGCGGGTGGACGCAATCGTGATCCGTGAGGAATTGCCCAAGACCATGATCGGCAAGCTGGACCGCAAGGCGCTCAGAGCCGAGGTCCTCTAACCAGAAATTATCTGCCGCCTGATTGCTTCAGGTGGCGATGGACAGCTGCGGATCGCCGCTGTCCTTGGCTCCTGCCGGCGCTTTCGAAGCGAGCGGTGATTGCGGCTTGGCATTGCCGCTGCCGCGCGGAGCAAAGCGGCCATCGACCTGCGCGCCCTGCTCGATGGTCAGCGCATCATAATGCACATCGCCCTTGATGCTGGCAGAGCGCAGGATGACCAGCTCGCGTGCATCGATGGAGCCATCGACTTCGCCGGCAAGCCGCGCGCTTTCGGCTTTGATGCCGCCTTTGACGCTGCTGCCTTCGCCTTGCACGAGTGAGGCGCAGGAAATGTCCCCATTGATCGTGCCATCGACGTGGAGTTCGGTGGTGGCCGTCACGTCGCCGGTGATCGTTACATCAGTGCCGATCACCGAGAAGCTGCCGGAGCTGTTGGATTTAGCCATCGGTGCGGGCCTCGGTGCCGGCTGATCGTCGGGCTTCTTTGAGAACATCGGGGGCTGCCTCCAGGAAGGGGCGCGGATTAACCGCGCGATCATTGATACGCACTTCAAAATGCAGGTGCGGGCCGGTGGAGCGACCCGTGCTGCCAATCGCGCCGATGGTCGTTCCTGCGGCAATGCGCTGGCCGACAACCGCGTTGAAACGCGACATATGGGCGTAGCGTGTCATCAGGCCGTTTCCGTGCTCGATCTCGACCGTCTTGCCGTAACCGCCCTTGTAACCGACAAAGCTGACGGTGCCTTGTGCAGCGGCATAAATGGGCGTGCCGGTAGGCCCGCGGAAATCGAGGCCGGAATGCATTGCGCCTGCGCCGGTAAACGGATCGCGGCGGTAGCCATAGCTGGATGTGACGGCCGCGACATTGGCAGGCGACACCTGCGGAATACCCTTCAGCCCGCGCTCCAACGCGCTCATCCGCGCGAGGCTCAGGCCAAGACGCTCGAAGCGGGGGTCGATTTCACCGCTCTGGGTGAAACGCTCGAGCGGGCCACCCATCGCGGATTGATCGGCACCGGACAGCATCACTGCCGGGTTCAGGCCCACCTTGCGAATGGCCTGCTCTGCGCGGCTTGCCCGGCGGTCGGCATAACGGGTCAACCTCTCGACAAAAGCCAGTTGCCGCGCTTCGAGCTCGGCCAAAGCCTTCGCTTCGGGAAGAGCGGCACTCACCTGATCGACGGTCTTGGACGTTTCGCTGGTCGAATCCGTCACAGTTTCGCCGGCTTTCGCATCGCTCGGCAAGGCATCGACCATGTCTTCGATAAAGGTCTGGCGACGTTCCAGATCCGACGCCACCGATCCCAGATCATCGCGATACGCCTCGACCCGCTCAGCAGCGGTGGCGACTTGCGCTTCACGTTCGAGCAACGAAAGGCGGTCGGCGGCGGCGCGATATTGCAGCCAGCTCATCACGCCCATGCTGATCGCCCAGACGAGCAGAGCAACGACAACGCCGCCCGCGACCATCTTTTGAAGACGCGATGAAACCTTGATGAAGCGCACGTTCCCTTGCGAGCGCATGAAGAACTCACGCTCTGGGAATAGGTTCGCCAATCGGCGGGCGATACCGCCGCTGTCCTGTCCTGAAAGCAAAATGACCCCGTGTCTTATTTTTTATAATGACGGGGAGGGCCGATACGCGACGAATTCCCAAAGGTCGAATCACAGGGAGGATTCCGAGGGCGAGTCGAGTGAGTCGCGCGATGAGGCGTTGAAACGCCGGGAAATTAACCATGCTCGAAAACGTTGATAGGCCCGGATTCGCAGAATTCCGCAGCGTCGCGCTTGTAAAAGAAGGTCACGGGAAAGTCCCTCGCGGCCCTCCTGTCATGACACGGAAGGACCGGCTTGCTAGGCATCACGCGATGAGATCTTTCGACGGCAGCGGATTTCGCACAGGGGTGCGCGCCTGATGGGCCTCAGGACCGGTCTGCTCGGTGGCAGCTTCAATCCTGCCCATGGCGGGCACCGGAGAATCTCGCTGTTCGCGCAGAAGGCGCTGGGGCTCGACGAGGTGTGGTGGCTGGTTTCTCCCGGCAACCCGCTTAAACCCAAGGCAGGCATGGCGCCGTTGCAGGCCCGCTACCGCAGTGCTGTGAAGATGGCGCGGCGCGCACCGATCCGGGTGACAGCGATAGAGCGCGAGCTGGATACGCGCTACACGATCGACACGCTGAAGGGCATCGCAAGGCGATTCCCGAAGCGCGATTTTGTATGGCTGATGGGATCGGACAATCTGGCCGATTTTCACCGCTGGAAAGACTGGCGCGCCATCGCCCGCACCATGCCGATTGCGACAATCGCGCGGCCCGGCTATGATGCAGCTGCTATTGCCAGCCCTGCAATGGCCTGGCTGGGAGACCACCGAGTGTCGCCAGCCCGCTTTCGCCAAAGGGCCAAATGGAGTGCACCGGCACTGATCATGATGCGTTTCGATCCTGACCCGCGCTCGGCCACGGCCATTCGCCGTGCCGATCCGGATTGGGCATCCGGGCTGGGCCAGGCTCCCTTGCGCGATCAAGTCACGCACCAACTCATCACTGGCGGCAATCAAGCCATGGCGACGGACGCTTGAACTGCCCGATTCGCAATTCGCGCTGCCGCACCCCATCTTTCCCGAATGACAGGAGTAACCACTTCGCCGATGAACCAGGCGCATACCGATATGTCCGATCCGCAAACCCCGATAGCCGCATTGCAGGCTAACCCGCTTCCCGATGCCGAGCCCGGCTCGCTGCACGCGCTCGTCATCAAGCAGCTCGACGACGATCAGGCGCAGGAAATGGTCTCGATCCCGCTCGCCGGGAAAAGCTCTATCGCCGATCACATGGTCATCGCGTCGGGCCGCTCGACCCGGCAGGTCGCGTCCATGGCGCAGAAGCTGGCCGAGGAAATTAAGAAAGCCGGACACGGGCCGGTGCGACTGGAAGGTCTGCCCGCTGCCGATTGGGTGCTGGTCGATGCCGGAGACGTGGTGATCCACATCTTCCGCCCCGAAGTGCGCAGCTTCTACAATCTGGAACGCATGTGGGCGTTTGGCGACGAGAGCGGGGATTGAAGCTTTAGTCGGACAGTGAAGCGAGGGGGGACAATGTTTTCCACACGCGCTGGCGTCCCGAGAAAACCGGGCCCTTCGACAGACTCCGGGCGAACGGATTCTTGGTGATGGCGCGGGTGATCAGGCTCAGCCCAGCGGCTTGGAATGGTCCGAAACCGGCAGGTTTCGCAAAGGGCGACCGCCCGCCGCCGCTTATGCGGCGTAGCAAGGGGTGCGGATGCATCCCGCCCGCTGGGCTCAAACAAAAACACCCGCAGGGTCTTTAAAATAATGCTCCTCCACATCATCGCTCGCGGAAAAATCGCTCGCTCTCCCGAGGCAGAGCTGGTTGCGCGCTACGAAAAGCGGTTGAGCTGGCCGGTGAAGCTCACGGAACTGCCCGAAACCGGTGGCCGCATTCCAGAAGCACAGACACCCTATCGGACGGTCCTGCTCGACGAGCGTGGCAAGGATCTGCCCTCGGAAAAACTGGCGGAAACGCTGGGCCGGTGGCGCGATGACGGGATGCGCGAGACACGGTTCGTGCTGGGCGCAGCCGACGGGCATTCGGCGCAAGACCGCGCAGAGGCCGACCTGCTGCTCGCATTTGGCAAAGCAACCTGGCCGCATCTGCTCGCCCGCGCGATGCTGATGGAGCAGCTCTACCGGGCGACGACAATCCTTGCAGGCCACCCCTATCATCGGGCAGGCTCGCCGTATGGGTAACCGCATCGCCTTTTTGACCTTTGCCTCACTGACCGGCGCTGCATTGCTGGCGCTGACCTTTGTGCCCGGCACGGCGCAGCAGGGCAGTGTTCTGGACGATCCGGAGGCGACGCGGGCCGCGATGGTGCGGGCGGAGGCCGAGGCCAAGCGCGCTGCGACGCGCGGAGCCAAGCTGGAAGAAGCCGCTCGCAAAGCCACTGCCGAAGCGGAAAAAACCGCGCAGGAAGCCGCTGCGCTGGCGGCGCGCATCCAGCAGGCCGAAGCGGGCATCGTGTCGGCCGAAGCCCGGCTGGGGCTGATCGCGACGGAGCGGGAGAAGCTCGACCGCCAGCTCGCCGCCCGGCGTGAGCCGCTCGTGCGGCTTACTGCAGCGCTCCAGAACTTCGCTCGCCGCCCGCTGGCTCTCTCGGCGCTGCGCCCCGGATCGCTGAGGGAAACCGTCTATCTGAGCGCTTTGCTGGATTCGACTGTTCCGCAGGTCCGGCAGCGCACGGCGGCGCTGCGCAGCTCGATTGCGCGTGGGCAGGCTCTGGCTGCGGAGGCGGATCAGGGCATCGCCGCGCTGCGCCAGCAGGAACAGGTTCTGGCCACACGGCAGCGCGAATTGGCCGCACTGGAAAGCCGCCAGCGACTTGTGTCGCGGCAGGCCAGCGGGGCCGCAGCGCGGGAGACCGACCGGGCGCTGGCGCTGTCCGAAGAGGCGCGCGATCTGTCCGGCCTGATGCGCCAATTGTCCTCCAATGCTGTGCTGCGCGAAGAATTGTCAGCGCTTGCCGGGCCGGTTTTGCGTCCTGCGCAGCCCGGCACGCGGACTGGAGCGGCTGGGAGCACGCAAGCGGCCACTCCGGCATCTCCGGCAACGGCGACCCCGCAGGCGCGGCTTGCTCCGGTTGATCTGCAATTGCCCGTCGCAGGCCGGACCATCACCGGTTTTGGCTCGCTCACGCCCGGAGGTATCCGCTCCGAAGGGGTGACCATCGCGCCCCGCGCGGGTGCCCAGGTCATCGCGCCTGCCGCAGGTCGGGTGGCGTTTTCCGGCCCTTATCGCGGATTTGGCCGGATTGTGATTATCGAGCATGGCGGCGGCTGGACCAGTCTGGTTACCGGCCTCGCCCGCAACGATGTGGATGTCGGCGAAGAATTGGTCGCCGGCGCGCCGCTGGGCGTCGCCGGAGTCGATGATCCGGAAGTGACGCTGGAGCTGAGGCGCGGTGAAACGCCGGTCAATCCGCTCGATTATGTCGGCTGATCGCCCGGCCGGCATTAGCGGATGGCCCGTGCGCCGCCCCCATCCGGGACACGGTCTTTGGCAGGCTGGCCAAAATCCTCATCTTCCGTTCACTCCTTTTGCGCGATAGTGTCCGCACTCTCTTGGAGAATTGCACCGATGAAGTTTGCCCCGATTGTTCGCTCCGCCGCTCTGGTTACCGCTGTTGCGCTGATCCCTGCGACCACCGCCGGTTTCGCGCAGGTCGATGGCCGCGCCGGGCCTGAATTCGCCAAACTTTTCGCGACCTATCAGCAAATCAAGGCGGCCTATGTCGATGATGTCGACAACGACAAGCTGGTGCGCGGGGCGATCGACGGGATGCTCAGCAGTCTCGATCCGCATTCCGCCTATCTCGACGGCAGCGATCTCCAGCGTCTCGAAACACTGATTGACGGGAATTATTCCGGCCTTGGCCTGTCGGTCATCATGGATGATGGCGCGGTGAAGGTCATCAGCCCGTTCCGTGGCAGCCCGGCCGAAGAATCGGGCGTGAAGGCCGGCGATTTCATCACCCATCTCGACGGGACGCTGATTTATGGCGGCGAGCTGGACGATGCGGTGCAGAAAATGCGCGGGCAGGCGGGCACCAACATCACCCTCACCCTGTTCCGCCCGGGCCGTGACGAGCCCTTCGACGTCACCGTGACGCGCGGCGTGATCGAGCTGGAGCCGGTCACCCACGAGCTGAAAGAAGGCAATATCGGCCATATCAGCGTGAACGAGTTTTCGCGCGATGTCGGGTCGGACGTCTATGCCGCATGGGAAAAGATCAAGGCGGAGGCGACCGGCCGGGTGAACGGTCTGGTGCTCGATCTGCGCTCGAATCCCGGTGGTTCGCTGGATGAAGCCGTCGCGCTGTCCGACCTGTTCCTCGACAGTGGCGCCATCGTCTCGCAGCGCGGGCGCACCCGTTCCGAGAACCTGCTCTATCGCTCTGAAACCGTGTTCCGCGGCGATATGGCCGCCGGTGTTCCGGTGGTTGTGTTGATCGATGCAGGCTCTGCCTCGGCCAGCGAGATCGTCGCAGGCGCTTTGCAGGATCACCGCCGCGCGCTCGTCATGGGCGAGCGCAGTTTCGGCAAAGGCAGCGTCCAGTCGTTGCTGCCGCTGGGCCGTGACGCTGCGCTCAAGCTGACCACGGCGCGCTACTACACGCCTTCGGGCCATTCGGTTCAGGAAGGCGGAATTAAGCCCGATATCCGCGTGCCGCAATTGTCCGATCCCGATCTGGCGCGGCGGACCAAGTATCAGATGCGCGAGTCCGATTTGCGCGGACATCTGGTCAACGAGCTGGGCCTGAAGGACGAGGAGCTGGAAAACGACAAGACGATCGATCCCCGCTTCATCAAGACCGCCGACGAACTGAAGGCGGAAGGTATTGAAGATTTCCAGCTGCATTATGCGCTGCAAACCCTGCGCCGCACCACGCCCAGCTCCGTAGCCCTGCGGGACTAAACCGGCGGCATGACCGAAACCCCCAATGTCCGGCTCGCGCGCCAGATATCGCTGGCCGTGCCGTCCCTGCTTCTGGCCGGGGCCTATCTCGGTGAATTCGGCTTCGGGCTCTATCCGTGCGAGATGTGCTGGTGGCAGCGCTGGCCGCATTTTGCCGCGATAGCTTTGGGCCTAGGGGCCAGCTTCATAGGCCCTTCGCGCGTATGGACCGGCTTTGCCGCGCTGGCTATTTTGACCTCCGCCCTGATCGGGCTGTTCCATGCCGGCGTCGAGTATGGCTGGTGGGAAGGCATCACCGGCTGCGCCACGACGGCCGGGCCGGGCGAAGATGTGCTCGATTCGATCATGAATGCGCCGATTGTGCGGTGCGATCAGGCACCATGGGACTTGCTGGGCGTTTCGCTGGCAGGTTGGAACTTTTTGATATCGGCGGCGGCGGCAGGCGTGATCCTGTGGCTGATCGGCCGGAAGGGCAAGCACGCGGCATGACAACGGCGATGACCAAGGACGAGATCGACCGGATGATCCGGGTCGATCAGGCTGGCGAATTTGGTGCAACGCGCATTTACGAGGGTCAGTTGGCCGTGATGGGCGACCGCGGGCCGCATTCGGGCGAAATTCGCGCCATGGCCCGGCAGGAAGCGGTTCACCGCGAGGAATTCGATGCCTTGATGGCCGAACGCGGTGTGCGCCCGACGGCGCTGCAACCGTTCTGGCATGCGGCGGGCTACGCTTTGGGCGCGGCCACTGCACTCATGGGTCCGGAAGCCGCTATGGCCTGCACCGCCGCTGTCGAGGAAGAGATCGACAAGCACTATTCCGAGCAACTGGATCGGCTGGAGGAAACCGGAGCCGATCCCAAGCTCGCCGGAATGATCGAGCGGTTCCGCGAGGATGAGCGCGAGCATCTCGATGCTGCACTGGAGGCAGGCGCCGAAAAGGCCCCGGCATATCCTCTCTTGTCGGGCATAATCCGGCTGGGCTGCAAGGCAGCGATCAAGGTGAGCCAGCGCATCTGAGCGGGAACCGTCCCACCGGCTCGTTCGCTCGATGGGTGCGCACTTCAGATGATATTCAGCGAATAATGCGCTAAACAGACACCAACGGGCCTTTCGCCTGTGAAAGGGTTTTCAATGCAGACGCATTCCATTTTTCTCTCTCTCGCCGCAGCAAGCATTGCCATGGCCACCCCAGCCGCTGCGCAGGACGAGGGCGGCGACCGGGTCAACATGGTCATCGTTTACGGTGATGACGAAGTGCAACCGCCCGCCAATGCGGACGAGATCGTGGTTGTCGCGCGTTTGCCCGAGAGCGAACGCTTTCGTATTCCCGAAAGCCTGCGGTTCAGCAGCGACCCCGCCAACACGGCCTGGGCCGAGCGGGTCGAGGCGTTTGAATTCGTGGGCGATTTCGGCGCTCTGTCCTGCTCCCCGACCGGAGCGGCTGGCTATACCGGCTGCACGCAGGAATTGATCGACATCGCCTATGGCGAGAAGCGCGAGGCTTCCAGCGTGCGTTTTGGCCAGTTGATTGCCGAAGCGCGCGCAGAACGGCTTTCGACAATCGACGAAGACGCCGCCATCCGACAGGCCGAAGTCGAAGCGATCGAGCGCGAATATCTCGAGCGGCTGGAGCGGGAACGCGCCGCCCCGGTGGGTGACGAAACGCTTGATTCGCCGGCTGCGACGGCGGACCGCGAAGTCGAGCCTCTGGCGCTGCCGCCCGAAAGCTGAACTGCATCGGGACTGGCTCCCCCTAGTTTTCTGATACAGGCTAGGCATGCCTTAACCTATCGTGGTTAATGGCGGGCAGATGAGCACCCATTCCGGCCCGCAACGCACAATCCTCACCATCTTCGGCACACGCCCGGAGGCTATTAAGTTGTTCCCGCTCGTCCATGCCCTGGACGCAGACGAGCGGTTCGACAGCCGCGTGCTCGTGACCGGCCAGCACCGCGGAATGCTCGATCAGGTCCTCGAGATCGCCGGAATCACCCCGCATGACGATCTCGATGTCATGCAGCCGGACCAGACGCTCGATGCGCTCACCGCGCGCCTGCTGACCGGTATCGGCGAAGTGATGGGCCGCGTGCAGCCCGATTATGTCGTGGTGCAGGGCGATACCGCCACCGCCATGTGCGGCGCTCTGGCGGCGTACTATCGCAAGGTTCCGGTCTGCCATGTGGAGGCAGGGCTGCGCAGCGGCGACATCTACCATCCATGGCCCGAAGAGGTGAACCGCAAGGTCATCGGCAGCTTTGCCGCGCTGCACTGTGCCCCGACCGAAGTGTCGCAGGCTGCCCTGCTGCGCGAGAATATCGATCCTGCCATCGTTCACGTCACCGGCAACACGGTGATCGACGCGCTCCACTGGATCACGGCGAAAGTGGAGGCCGAGCCTGCTTTGGCGAGTGGCCTGGCCGATGTCGAGGCGCGCTTTGCCGGCAAGAAAATCATCGGCATGACGAGCCACCGGCGCGAGAATTTCGGCGATGGCATGCGCGCCATTGCCGATGCGGTGAAACGCATTGCAGCCCGTGACGACGTGGCGATCATCTTCCCCGTGCACCTCAACCCCAATGTCCGTGCGGTGATGAATGACGAGCTTGCAGGAATGGACAATGTCGCCCTGCTCGAACCACTCGATTATCCGCATTTTGCCCGCCTGCTGGATATCTCGCACCTGATGCTGACCGATAGCGGCGGGGTGCAGGAAGAAGCGCCCGCGCTCGGCAAACCCGTGCTGGTCATGCGCGAGACGACCGAGCGGCCCGAGGGCGTCGATGCCGGAACGGCCAGGCTGGTCGGCACCGATGCGGATACGATTGTGACCGAAGTCACCCGTCTTCTGGATGATCCGGCGGCCTATGCGGCCATGGCGCAGGCGCATAATCCGTTTGGCGATGGCCACTCGGCACAGCGGATTGCGGATTTGCTGGCCAAATAGCCGCCAAAGCCCCCAGCGTTACCGCAATCTTTACCTTGCCCTGCCAAGGCTGACGGACAGAAACGTCACCAGCAGGAAGCACCGCACTATCATGATCGGCGAAAACAAACCGGACGTCTGCGTCGTCGGCCTCGGCTATATCGGCCTGCCCACAGCAGCCGTGATTGCCAGCAGCGGCTGCCCCGTGACTGGGATCGATATCACCCAGAGCGTGGTCGATACGATCAATCGCGGCGAAATCCATATCGAGGAAGTCGATCTGGATGGTCTGGTGCGCAGCGTCGTCCAGCGCGGCACATTGAAAGCCAGCACGCAGGTGCAGCCGGCCGATGTTTTCGTGATCGCCGTACCCACGCCCTTCGCCAAGGACGGCAACCACACGCCCGACACCAGCTATGTGATGAGCGCGGCAACCGAAGTCGCCGGTGTGCTGAAAGCGGGCGATACGATCATTCTGGAATCGACCTCGCCGGTCGGCACGACTGTGGCGATGCGCGATCTGATTGCGGGCTTGCGTCCGGACCTGGCGATGCCGGGCCTGAGCGAGAAAACGCCGGACATTTCCATCGCCTATTGCCCGGAGCGGGTCCTGCCCGGCAAAATCCTCGAAGAGCTGATCCGCAATGATCGCTCTATCGGCGGGATCACGCCGCGCTGTGCGCGCAAGGCGCTGGCTTTCTACAAGCGGTTCGTGCGCGGTGAGTGCGTCACCACCGACGCCGCGAGTGCGGAAATGACCAAGCTGGTCGAGAACGCCTACCGCGACACCAACATCGCCTTTGCCAACGAGCTGAGCATGATTGCCGATGCGCAGGGCCTCGATGTGTGGGAAGTGATCCGCCTCGCCAATCGTCACCCGCGTGTGAACATCCTGCAGCCTGGCCCCGGTGTTGGCGGCCACTGCATTGCGGTGGACCCTTGGTTCATCGTGCATGGCGCGCCCGAACAGGCGAAAATGATCCGCCAGGCCCGCGAGGTGAACGATGCGAAGATGCACCACGTGCTGGCACGTGCCAAAGAGCTGGTGGAAGGCAATCCGGGCGCGCAGATCGGCTGCCTAGGCCTCGCCTTCAAAGCGAATATCGACGATTTCCGTGAGAGCCCCGCGCGCTATGTCGCGGCGGCCCTGGCCCGTGATTACGGCTCACGCATCAGCGTGGTGGAGCCCTATGCCGCTGAATTGCCGAAAGAATTTGATGGCAGCGAAGCTGCTCTCGTTGATATCGACACGGCGCTGGAAACCTGCAGCGTGCTGATCGTGCTGGTGGACCATGACGTGTTCAAGGTGATCCCGGCAGAGGAACGCGCCGGGGCCGTTGTGTACGATACGCGCGGTATCTGGCCCGATGCGCAGGTGAAGTCTGCGGCTCCGGGTCTGCGACTGGCGAGCTAATGAGCGTCCCAAGAAGCCCGCTCGCCCTGAGCTTGTCGAAGGGCTGCCCTTCTTTTGGCAAAGGCGGCACTCGAAGATAATGCGGTAGTTGGCCTCAGGCCAGCTTCGCTTCTGACAGGCTCAGCAAGAGCGGTTTTAGGGGTGAGGCCTGCGTAGTCAGACCCCGTGATACCCGCGATACCAATCGACAAACTTGGGGACGCCGATTTCAACGCTGGTAGTCGGCTCGTATCCCAAGTCACTCCGGATCGCCTCGATATCGGCATAGGTCTTGTGCACATCGCCGGGCTGCATCGGGAGCATGTCCATCTCGGCTTTCCGCCCGATGGCATCTTCCAGCACGGCGATCACATCCATCAGCTTCTCCGACCGGTGATTGCCGATATTGTAGAGGGCATGCGGCTTCACGCTGCCGCCTGCCTTGACCGCGCCATCATCGGCGGGCGGGCTGTCTACGCAAGCGACGACGCCGGAAACGATATCATCAATATAGGTGAAATCGCGGTACATATCGCCATTATTGAACACTGGAATGGTTATGCCCGACAGGATTTTGTGGGTGAACATCCACAGCATCATGTCCGGTCGGCCCCATGGCCCGTAGACCGTGAAGAAGCGCAGACCGGTCAGCGGGATGCGGTAGAGATGCGCGTAGGTCTCGCTCATCAATTCATCCGCCTTCTTGGTCGCTGCGTAGAGCGAAACAGGGTGATCCGCCCGGTCCTCGACCGAGAAAGGCAGCTTTTCATTGCCGCCATAGACGCTGGAGGAGCTGGCATAGACCATCGGCACTTCGCGCGCGCGGGCGACTTCCAGCATGTTCACATGGCCGACCAGATTGGACTGCACATAGGCGTGCGGGTTCTCGATTGAGTAGCGGACACCGGCCTGCGCTCCCAGATGCACGATCCGGTCGAACGCTTCGCCTGCCAGTGCCGCGGTCAGGGCCGCATTGTCGGCGAAATCGACCTGTTTGAAGGCGAATCCATTGCCCAGTTGCGCCAGGCGATCTTTCTTCAGCGATACCTGATAGTAATCGTTGAGATTATCGATCCCGAGCACGCTGTCGCCGCGTGCGAGCAGCCGCGCCGCCAAAGCCGCGCCGATAAAGCCCGCTGCACCTGTGATCAGAACCCGCATAAACCCTCGCTAATATGGACCCGCGCCTTAGCAGACAGATGCGAATAGGCGCTTAATCCTGTGGGAGTGCTTTCGGTTTCTCGGTCGCGGGTATACCCATCAGCGCCACCTGCGAGCCCGCCGATTTCGTCACCACGGCATTCGCCCCCACCGTCACATCATCGCCCAGTGTAAGCACGCCGACAATCTTGGCCCCGCTGGCGATAAAGCACCGGTCGCCGATCACCGGCCGGTCGCCATTGCCCGGATCGATCGATTTCGCGCCGATAGTGACCTGATGATAGATCACTGCGTACGACCCGATCTTCAGAGCGCCGATCACTGATCCTTGGCTGTGGGGCATGAAAAAATGCGGACCGATCTCGCATTCGGACAAAAACTCGCAGCCATAAAGATAGAAATTGAGCCACGTAATCAGCTTCGCAATCGGACGCAGACCCCGCCGATGGGCCGAATGGGCGAGCCGGTACAGCGTCACCGGAGCACAGCGCGGAATAAGGAAATTGCGCCACAAATTCCATGTGCGCGGCGTGGTCCCCGGGCGCCCGTAATAATGCCAATACCGCTCCAGATCGGATTTCAGGAGCGTGCGCAATGACAGGCGTGTGGTCTGGGCCATTTCTCCGCTCATGCTGCCTCCCTCAAATGGCTGGTCGACCGGTCGATCGGGTCAAACAGCTCGTCCACGAACCCTGCGACGCTGTATCGCTGGTAGAGGTCTGCGTCCAATGCGGGGGCAGGGGCGGTGAGGAATTCGGCATCGACCACCGGTGCGGCCCGGTCGATTACTTGCACCAGCGCCGGATCGAAGAATGCGTAGCGGCGGACTTCCGCATTGGTGGTCACCAGCTTGCGCCGCGCGCCGAGCGCTTCGAACGTGCGGATCGTCAGGCCCTTCTGACGCGGATGCTCAATATCGAGGATGGTGCGCGAGGCCCAGAAGACCGCTTTCGCATCCTCCCGCCCCATTGCCTCGAAGCTGAAGTCGTCCGCATCCGCACCGCGAAACCCGGGATTGGTGATCCGGTACGCTGTCAGGACCCAGTGCGCCTGCAAATAGAGAAACCATTTCCGCCGGATCTCTGCGGGAAGAGAGGCATCGATCGATTTCACGATGGCATACCGGTCCGAATGTGCCGTGCCGAGAAACGAGATGTCGTGCCCAATTGCAGGCGCATCGCCATCGGCGCTCAACGCGAACGACGGCGCGAAAAACAACGGGCGGAAACGCATGCCATTGGCCCGCGCGGCGTCGATTTCGAAACTGCTTGTCCGGTCGAAATATCTGAGCAGTTGCAGCGCGCTTCCCCGGTTCTCCAGCGAATCCCAGATATAGAACAGGAATGTTGCGCCCTTCTGGCTGCTGCGTAGATCTGCCAGCACATCTTCAGGCAAGGTCTGCCCGTTGATGATCAGGACGTAGTCGTACTGAACATCGCCAAACCCCTCCAATGCCTCGCGCCAGACTTTCCGCGTATGGCGCAGAACAGCGGCGCGCGAAAAGCGGGCTGCAGCTTTCAGCAAAGGGGCATCGAAGGGGCGGTCCGGCACGTAGTCGACATGAGCACCGCGCCGCTCAAGCTCGGCCACGATCTCGCGGTCGTAGCCGAAGAAATGCGGCGCGCTCATCAGGACGCGCGCACCGTTCAGATCGGCTGTCGGAGAAAAATCGGTCTGCGGCATTGGCCGTTGCGCCCCTATCGGTGCAGTTCTGCCACGCGGCGGCGCAGGTAATCGGCATAGCCTGTTTTGCCCAAACCTGCGGCCCGCGCCAGAACATCGTCTGCGCCGATCCAGCCCATTTCCAGCCCGATTTCTTCCAGACAGGCGATCTTAATGCCCGTGCGATGCTCCAGCGTGCGGACATAGGCGCTCGCCTCGTGCAGCGAATCATGTGTGCCGGTGTCGAGCCAGGCATAGCCGCGCCCCAACCGGCTGACCGTCAGGGCGTCGCGCTCAAGATAGTGCCGGTTGACGTCGGTAATCTCCAGCTCGCCGCGAGCGCTGGGTTCGATCCCGGCAGCGATATCGCACACCTGCTTGTCATAGAAATAGAGACCGGTGATGGCCCAGTTTGATTTGGGCTCGGCGGGCTTTTCCTCGACCGAGGTTGCTTTGCCGCTCGCGTCGAAATCGACCACGCCATAGCGTTCTGGATCGTCGACATGATAGGCGAAGACATTGGCCCCGCGCGCCTGTGCCTCGTCGGCAGCCGCGCGGCACTTCTCGCCCATTTTGTCGCCGTGATAGATGTTGTCGCCCAAGATCAGCGCGCTTGGCTGACCATTCACAAAATCCCGCCCGATGATGAAGGCCTCGGCCAGTCCGTTGGGCTCGGGCTGCACAGCATAGGACAAATCGATCCCGAAGGCGCTACCATCGCCCAGCAATGCCTCGAACATCGGCAAGTCGCGCGGGGTGGAAATAATCAGTACCTCACGGATGCCCGTCAGCATCAGCACAGACAGCGGATAATAGATCATCGGCTTGTCGAACACCGGCAGCAATTGCTTGGAAATGGCCATGGTGGCGGGGAACAGCCGCGTGCCGCTGCCGCCTGCGAGGATAATGCCCTTCATGTGTGATCGCGCCCATTCGAATGGCCCCGCACCGGGAGCCGTTTTGCTGTTGCTTGGGGCCTCGCCCCGACCGCTTCGGCTCTACCGGACGTGGACAGCGCTAGGCAAGGCGCTTAACGGCAGGCCCCGTCATGAACACCGCAACAAAATCTGAGAAAGTCGTCGTCCTCGGGGCCAAGAGTCTGGTCGGGGAGGAGCTGCTCGCCGCCGCACAGAAAGGCGGCCGCGAGGCGATTGCTCTGACGCGCAAAGCCCTGCCTGCGGACAGTGAGGGTGTGCGCTGGCACGCCACTGCACAGCTGGATGAGCTAGCCGGAGCGGGCATCCCGCTCGCCCTGTGCGTCGCGCATATCTGGGTGATCGAGGAGCATATCCCCGCGATGAAGGCGGCAGGCGTGAACCGGCTGGTCGCGCTGTCGACCACCAGCCGCTTTACCAAGCAGACCTCTTCCAGCGAGAGCGAGCAGGCCGACTGGAAGCTGTTCGAAGAATCCGAGGCCCGCGTCCATGCAGCCTGTGCCGCCTCCGGGATCGGCTGCACGATCCTGCGCCCGACGCTGATCTGGGGCAACGGGCAGGACAAGAATGTGACCGAGATCGCGCGGATGATCGGGCGGCTTGGCTTCTTCCCTCTATTCGGCGCGGCGAAGGGTTTGCGCCAGCCCATCCATGCCCGCGACGTTGCTGCAGCGTGTTTGCAAGCGGGCGTAAGCGACGCAGCTGCGGGCAGGGACTACAACATCTCCGGCGGAGAAGTTCTTCCCTACCGTGTGATGGTGGAACGGATTTTTGCGGCGCTGGGGCGGAAGCCGCGCACACCTTCGATCCCTCTGCCACTGTTCTCGGCTGCTGTGCGCGTTCTGAAAGTGCTCCCTCGCTTCCGCAAATGGACGCCGGATATGGCGGTGCGGATGAATCAGGATCAGGACTTCGATCACAGCGCCGCGGCCGCCGATTTCGGTTTTGCACCGGGACCGTTCGCGCCCACAAAGGCCGACTTGCAGAGTGAGGGCTCGTAAGCTTGATTAGCATTCCGATGCCATTTACTTGGGCCAAAGCGGGTCGGTAAGTCGGCCCGGGTCGCATTATGGTCAGCAAAGCCCCCTCTTCCCCGCCGGAACACTCCTCCGCGCATGACACCGCAGCACAGCCGCGCCCGCAGCCTAAGAAGATGCCCAGACCGATGCCCTTCCAGCGGCTATTCGACCTTCTGGTTGCGGTTCCGCTCGCAGTTGTCGTCTTACCTGTATGCCTAGTGTTGCTGGTGGCCATCCGGCTGGAAACCCCCGGCTCCCCCCTGTTTGTGCAGCGCCGCGTGGGCAAGGGCCAAGCGCCTTTCGACATGCTCAAACTGCGTACGATGCACACCGGCACTGCCAATGTCGCCAGCCATCAGGTGGGCGCGGCCAGCATTACGCGGCTCGGCGCATTGCTGCGGCGCTTGAAGCTGGATGAATTGCCCCAGCTGTGGAATGTGCTTGCCGGGCATATGAGTCTGGTCGGCCCGCGCCCTTGCCTGCCGGGACAGACAGAGCTGTTGGAAGAACGTGCTTCCCGCGGGCTGTTTGTGCTGCGCCCCGGAGTCACAGGTCCCGCCCAGATTGCCGGCATTGATATGAGCGATCCGGTGCGTCTCGCTACTTATGAGGCCGAGTATTTTACCGTGGATCGCCCGCTCGGCGATGTGCGCCTGATCGTCAGCACGGCGCTGGGCGGTGGCCGGGGTGATGCGGCCACCGTGGCGAAGCCGCGCGACAGCAGCTCGCATGATGGGGACAAAGCCTGATGGTGGAGGCCGCCAAACGCCGCATAGACGGGCTGACCGATATGCTGCTGGCTATGCCGCGCTCGGCAAAGCGCGCGCTCGCGCTCGCGGTGGACATCACCATCTGCGTCTTTTCGGTCTGGCTCGCGGTCTATCTGCGGGTCGGATATTGGGTACCCTTCTTCGGAATGCAGCTCCATCCGGCAGTGGTTTCGGTCGTGCTTGCCCTGCCGCTGTTCGTGGTGTTCGGGCTCTACCGGGCGATCTTCCGCTATGCCGGGGCAGAGGCCTTCTTCGCGATTGGCCGCGCGGTTCTGATCTACTCGATCCCCTTCGCGATCATCTACACACTGATCGGGGTGCAGGGCGTGCCGCGCACCATCGGCCTGATCCAGCCGATCCTGCTGTTCCTGATGGTCAGCGGATCGCGGCTACTGGCCCGGATGCTGTTCGAGGAAAGCTATACCGCGCTGTTTGTGGGCGACAAACCGACCCGCGTCTTGATTTACGGTGCCGGGCGAGCGGGCCGCGAACTGGCCGGAGCCATCGCCACGGCGCGCGAAATGCAGTTGGTCGGCTTTGTCGATGATGACACATCGCTGACCGGATCGACCCTGCGCGGCGTGACCATCTATTCCCCCGATGCGCTGGGCGATGTGATCGAGCGCAGGAAAGTGGACGACGTGCTTCTCGCCATGCCGCAGGCCACGCGAGTGCGGCGCAGCGAGGTGCTGCAGGCCCTGCGCCCGCTGCCAGTGCATGTCCGCACTCTGCCCAGCATGGTTGATATCGCCCGGGGCACCATCTCGGTTGGCGATCTGCGCGAGCCGGGGATCGAGGATCTGCTCGGTCGCAGCCAGATCCCGCCCGATCAGGCGTTGCTGACCAAGAATATCACCGGCAAGGTGGTGATGGTGACAGGCGCGGGCGGCTCTATCGGCAGCGAGCTGTGCCGCCAGATTTTGAAGAACGCTCCGGCCTGCCTGCTGCTGGTCGATCACAGTGAGTTCAATCTCTACACTGCGCATCAGGAATTTGCCCAGATGGTGGCGCTGGACCGGCAGGGCGAGGCAGACGATCCCGCCCCCGTGCTGATCCCGCTGCTCGCGTCTGTGTGTGACGAGCGCCGGATGGCGGAGATACTGACCCATTGGCAGCCCGCCACGGTTATCCACGCCGCCGCTTACAAGCATGTCCCGCTGGTCGAGCAGAATGCTCTCGAAGGTGTGCGTAACAACGTCTTCGGGACATACACCGTCGCCCGTCTGGCGCAGCAGCACGGGGTCGCCAATCTGATCCTCGTCAGCACCGACAAGGCCGTGCGCCCGACCAACATCATGGGCGCGACCAAGCGGCTGGCGGAGATGATTCTGCAAGCGCTTCAAGAAGCTGCGGGCGAGGGTAGCGCCACGACTTTCTCCATGGTGCGGTTCGGCAATGTGCTGGGTTCTTCCGGATCGGTCATTCCGCTGTTTCGCGAACAGATTGCCGCGGGCGGTCCGGTGACCATCACTCACCCTGACATCACCCGCTATTTCATGACCATCCCGGAGGCATCGCAGCTGGTCCTGCAGGCCGGCGCGATGGCGCGCGGCGGCGATGTGTTCGTCCTAGATATGGGCGAGCCGGTGCGGATCGTCGATCTGGCGCGCAACATGATCGAATTGTCGGGCCTGACGGTGCGCGATGACGACACGCCCGATGGCGATATTGCGCTCAGCTTCACCGGTCTGCGCCCGGCAGAGAAATTGTATGAAGAACTGCTGATCGGCGAAAATGCGCAGGAATCTCAGCATCCCCGTATCATGCGCGCGAATGAGAGCTTTCTGCCGCTGGCCGAACTGGAGGAGCGGCTGGAGGAGATGCGCAGCGCCATCGCCTCAGGCGATCCCAAGGCGGCGCGCGATTTGCTCGCCCGGCTTGTGCCGGAATACCAGCCCAGCGCCGTTCTGGCCGACTGGACGCGCCAACCGTCCTAGCCAACCGGCCTAAGTGGTTTCGATATCCGGCGCGTCTTCCTGCTTCATGCCGACTGTGTGATAGCCTGCATCGACATGGTGCACTTCGCCGGTGACGCCCGATGACAGGTCGCTGCACAGATACAGGCCCGCCCCGCCGACATCGTCGATGCTGACATTGCGGCGCAGCGGCGCGTTGTATTCGTTCCATTTCAGGATGTAGCGGAAATCGCCGATGCCGCTGGCGGCCAGCGTCTTGATCGGTCCGGCGCTGATCGCATTGACCCGGATATTGTCCGGCCCCAGATCATTGGCGAGATAGCGCACGCTGGCTTCCAGCGCGGCTTTGGCAACGCCCATCACATTGTAATGCGGGATGACTTTCTCGGCACCGTAATAGCTCAGTGTCACGATGCTTCCGCCCGTTTCGGGCATCATTTTCGCCGCGCGCTGGGCCACGGCCACCAGTGAATAGGCGGAGATGTTCATCGTCGTCAGGAAGTTATCGAGACTGGTATCGACATATTTGCCGCGCAGCTCGTTCTTGTCCGAATAGCCGATGGCGTGGACCACGAAATCGAGGCTGTCCCAGTGCTCTGCAAGTGTCGCAAACGCTGCGTCGAGCGAGTCCATGTCGGATACATCGCAGTTGAAGGTAATGTCGCTCCCGAGCTGCTCTGCGAGCGGCTTTACGCGCTTGGCCAGCGCATCGCCCTGATAGGAGAACGCCAGCTCGGCCCCCTGCTCGGACAATTGCCTGGCAATGCCCCAAGCGAGCGATTTGTCATTGGCAAGACCCATGATGAGCCCGCGCTTGCCTTGCATCAGTCCGGTCATTCGGCACCTTCTCTCGTGGCTTCGTTAGCGGCGGTGGCGGCCCGGTCGGCTGCGCGCCTGCGATTATCGGCCTGCCCGATAAAGTCCTCTTCTTCGGGCGGTTCGGCGAGCGCGGCGTTGAGTTCCGCACCCACCACCATACCTAGTCCGACCAGCCAGAAAAAGAAAAGCGTGATCATCATCCCGGCAAGCGATCCGTAGGTCAGATCGTATGCGAAAAACTGGCGCAGGACGACCGGCAGCGCGATGGTCACCGCAACCCACCAGACGGTCACGATGAGCGCTCCCGGCCATTTCGGATAACGGCGATGGCGATAATCGCCGGGTGTGAGGGTGTAGAACAGCAGATACATTGACCCGAACAGGCCAAGAGCGGGTACAAACCGCGCCAGCGCGAGGCTGGCAAGCAGATCGGTCAGCAGCGGGAAATAGGCATCGATTACCTGCTGTGCCGCACCGATGAGGACCTGCGCCAGCAGCGACGCCATCAGCAGCACAACCGCCCCCAGAATGACGCCCGCCGACAGCAGGCGGTATTTCCAGAAAGCCTGCGTTGCCTCGGTGCCATAGGCCCGCCGCAGCATGTCGCGGATTGTCTCGATCAGGCCGCTGACGGTCCACAATCCGACCAGACCACCGGCCCATAGCAGCCAGCCGGAGCGTTGCTCGATCACATTGCGCGCGACCGGCTCGATGACATCGGCCACGACGGGGGGCAGGGCGACCAGGACTGCATTCACAGTCGCCGCACGCTCGCTTTCTTCACCGATGGCGGAGAAGATGGCCGCGCCGGTTATGAAGAAGGGAAAAATCGCCAGCATCGCCAGATAGGCAAGGTTGCCGGCATGGATGAAGCCATCATTGAAGGTGCCCACGGCGACGCGTTTGGTGACTTCGAATATCCGCGTGCCTGGGCCGACTTTGGTGGCGACTTTCTGGCGGACGCTGCCTTGCAGTTGCATGGCTTCGTTACGGCGGTCTTCGGGAGTGAGGGAGCGGACAGTGCGATCTTGCGGGTCGGGCAATTTGTCCCCCGGACCCGTGATTTCGCTCCACTTACGCATGAAAAATCAAACGCCTAGCGATGCGCGCGGGTTCCCCGGATCTGTCCAGTCTCCCAGCGCCTCGGTCAAGGAGTCGAGGTCATCGGGCAGTGTAATGCGCAAGGTGACGAGCTGATCGCCGCGCCCGCCCGCCTTCTTGGAAAAGCCCTTGCCTTTCAGCCGCATAACCGTCCCGCCGGACAGGCCGGGCTTGACGGTCAGCATCACCGGGCCATCGACCGTGGGCACCTTGACCTTCGCGCCCTTGACCGCCTCGTCGACGCTGATCGGCAGGTCGAGCCGGACATCGTCGCCCACTCGCTCATAGAATTTGTGGCTGTCGACCGAGATCGTCACCAACCCGTCGCCCGCGCCGCCCGGACCCTGCTGGCCCTTGCCCTTCAGGCGCATCTGCGTGCCGTCTTCCACCCCGGCAGGCAGTTTCAGATCGATGGTCTTGCCATCCGACAAAGTAATCCGCTGATCGGCCCGTGTAGCCGCATCGGTGAACGGCACGCGCAGCCGGTAATTGATGTCGGCCCCTTTTTGCGGCGGCGGCGGGCTGCGCCTGCCGAAGGGCGATCCGCCGCCACCTCTCGCGCCGCCGCCAAACAGGCCTTCGAAGATATCTCCGAGGTCGGCCTCGCCGCCGCCGAAGCCCTGGAAATCTTCGGCCCGGAAGCCGCCCTGCTGGCTGCGATAGCCTCCACCGGCCCCGCCGCCAAAGCCGCCGCCTCCGAAACCACCGCCCCCGAACGGATGGGTCGGATTCCCGTCGCCATCGATCTCGCCCCGGTCGAACTGCGCGCGCCTGTCCTTGTCGGACAGCAGATCGTAGGCCTGCGTCACTTTGCCGAAGCGGTCGGCCGCCGCCGGATTGTCGCGGTTGGTGTCGGGGTGCAGCTCTTTGGCGAGCTTGCGATAGGCGCTCTTGATGTCCTTCTCGGACGCAGTACGGGACACGCCCAATGTAGCGTAGGGATCGGCCATAGATTGCAGCTAAGGTCCGGTTGCGCGCCATGCAAGGCTCGATGCCTTTCTCGCGGCTTTGCAGCGGGGCCGTGTTCGCCTACCACGCCTGCATATTCCCCGTTCGAAGAGTGCATCATGTCGCAAGCCCAAACCCCTCAAGAAAACAGCGCAATTCCCGTCACCGACCCCTTCGCACTGTTCGATGCGTGGATGGCGGAGGCGGAGGCGGGCGAGCCGAACGATCCCAATGCGATGGCGCTGGCAACGGCGACTCCGGATGGGGCGCCGTCGGTGCGGATGGTCCTGCTGAAGGGCCATGGCCCCGATATCGGGGAGCAGGGAGGCTTCACCTTCTACACCAATGCACAGAGCCGCAAGGGCGGGGAAATTCGCGCCAATGCGCAGGCCGCGCTGCTGTTTCACTGGAAAAGCCTGCAACGGCAAATCCGCATCGAAGGCCCCCTGAGCGAAGTGTCGCCTGAAACCGCAACCGCCTATTTCCATTCGCGCAGTCGGCAGTCGCAATTGGGGGCCGTGGCTTCGGAACAGTCGCGCCCGCTGGATGACCGGGCAACATTTCTGGAGCGCTTTGCCGCCGCCGAGGCCGAGTTCGAAGGCCGCGCGGTAGAGCGTCCGCCGCACTGGACTGGCTTTACCGTCACCCCGCAAGCCATCGAATTCTGGCAGGATCGCCCCGGCCGCCTGCATGACCGCCGCCTGTTCACGCGCGCCGGTCAGGGCTGGTCGGACACGCTGCTCTATCCGTGACGGGCACAGAGGCCTTGTCGGCACGCGGCAGGCTCGCCCGCAGCGCTGCCTTTGCGAGCATCAGCGTCGCGATTGTTCTGGTCGCGCTGAAACTGTGGGCATCTGCGCGCACCGGCTCGGTCGCCATGCTCGGCAGTCTGGCCGACAGCGCGCTGGATCTGGTGGCCAGCCTGGTGACGCTATTCGGCGTGATTTACGCGGCCATGCCGGCGGACCGGAATCACCGTTTCGGCCATGGGAAGGCAGAAGCGATTGCCGCTATTGTGCAGGTCGTTCTGATTGCGCTGTCTGCCTTTGCACTGGCCGTCAGGAGCATCCAGCAATGGATAGAGGACGCGCCGGTGGGCGAAGCTCCGACCGGCATTGGTGTTTCGCTGGTAGCGATTGCGCTGACCTTCGCTTTGCTTGCGTGGCAACGCTACGTTCTGGCGCGTACCGGCTCGGTCGCGATCCGCACCGATCACGTGCATTATCAGGCTGACCTGCTGCTCAATCTGGCGGTGATCGCGGCGCTCGTTCTGCAAACGCAGATCGGCTGGGGCAAGGCCGACGCGGTGTTTGGCTTGGGCATCGCGGCATGGCTGGCTTACGGCGCGTGGGGCGCCTCGCAAGAGGCGGTCGACCATTTGATGGACCGTGAATGGCCGGAGGAGAAACGCCGCGCCTTTGTGGAGCGTGCGGCTACCCATCCGGAGCTTTCGAACCTGCACGATCTGCGCACACGGACGGCAGGCAACCGGGATTTCGCGCAGTTCCATGTCGATCTGCCGGGCACCATGACGGTCAGCGAAGCGCATGACATTATTGACCGGGTCGAGGCGGATTTGCTTGACGCCTTTCCCGGCACCGAACTGCTGATCCATATCGACCCACAAGGCCACGTCGACGAGCCGGACAATCCGCTGGTCGAGACAGATGAATTTGAAGAATTGGAGGACGACACCCCGTGAGCACAATTTCCAGCAGCCACCCCTATTGGCATGTCGACGCATTCGCGGGGCGCAGTTTCTCCGGCAATCAAGCCGCCGTCATGGTGCTGGATGAATGGCTGCCGGACGATGTGCTGATTGCCATCGGGGGCGAGAACATGTTCGCCGAGACGGCCTTTGTGGTGAAGGACGATAGCGGCGAGGCCGACTGGGAGCTGAGGTGGACCACGCCGACATATGAAATCGCTTTGTGTGGCCACGCGACGCTGGCCAGCGGGCATGTGCTGCTCACCCGCGATGGCGGCGACCATGTGCGGTTTCGCACCAGGAAAAGCGGCATTCTGGAAGTCGCGCGCACGGGCGAGAGCTACGAAGTCGGGCTTCCCGCCATTGCCACGCATCCGCAAGCCTATCCGGAAGCGGTCGCGCTGCTTGGGGCCGAGCCGCAGCTCGTCCACCGCAATGACACGCTCTACAATATCTTCCTGTTCGAAGATGAAGCGCAGGTCCGCGCGCTCGACCCGGACCTCAGGGCTTTGGGCGAGTTTGGAGTGGAGCAATTCGCCTGCACCGCGCCTGGAGACAATACCGACATTGTCAGCCGGGTATTCGTGCCCGGAGCGGGCGTGGACGAGGACAGCGTTACCGGCTCTGCGCATGCGGCGCTCACCCCGTTCTGGGCGGACCGGCTGGGCCGTGACAGCTTCACCGCGCATCAGGCATCACAGCGGGGCGGCGATCTGGTCTGCCGGTTGGAACGTAGCGATGCGGGCGACCGGGTGTGGCTTGGCGGAGAATGCGTGACCGTGGTCGAGGGCACATTTCAGGTGACTGTTTAGGTCTCTGGATAGAGCTCCACCACGTCGAGCATCTCCGCGATCAGCGCCTTGCGTTCTTCCTGATCGGAATGGCCCAGCCGGACCAGAGTGAGTTTCTGGCTGGGCGACACCAACACATACTGCCCCATATGGCCGACGGCTGCGAACAGGGTCTCCGGCCCCCGGTCCACCAGCGAATCGTCCCGGTCGATGCCTGATTCGCGGTTGAGCCATGTCTGCCCGCCGTAGAAGCCCGAAGCCGGGCTGGGCTCGGTCATGAAGGCGATCCAGCTGCGCGGCACCAGCTGCGATCCGCGATAGGACCCTTCATTGCGTAGGAAATCCCCGAAGCGCCCCCAATCGCGCGCAGTGCCGTGGATCAGACTACCGCCCACCAACGTGCCCGCGGCATCGAATTCGGGCACCATCGATTCCATGCCGAGCGGCCCGAACATCCGCGCTTCGAGAAACTCTGCGACGGCCTTGCGGCGGGTTTCGGGATCGTCGCTACCATCAGTGAGGACGCGCGCGGCGATATCGGCGAGAATGACTGTTGTGTTGCTGGAATATTCGAACTCGCGCCCCGGCTCTGCCTCCAGCGGCTGCGACGTCGCATAATCGGCCATGTTGTCGCGGCCATCGAGAAACAGCATCCGCACTTCGGAGGATTCGTAGGGCGGGTTCCCTGCTTCCGTGTGCCGCAGACCGGCGCGCATCTGAAGCAATTGGCGCAGGGTAATCTCGCCGCGCGGATCACCGGGCCTCTGCCAGCGCGGGATCGGCGGGCTCTCGTCCAGCGACAGCTTGCCGTCGGCCACCAGCATCCCGATCATCACGGCAGTGACCGTCTTGGCCATCGACCAGCTGACAAAGCGGGTGTCGGCTGTGTATCCATCGGCATAACGTTCGGCCGCAATCTGCCCGCCATGCATGACAACAGCAGCCCGTGTCTCGCCCACCGCGTCATTCGTGAACAGCTCGTCCAGCTGGCGGGCAAGCTGATCGTTCGGCGCGCCCGGATCGGGGGCAATCGCGGCCAAGGCTTCCTCGCTTAGCGGCGGCGGTTCTGCGGGATCGCTATCGCAGGCGCTCAGCAGCAGCGACGCTGCCCCGATAAAGGCGGTTGGCAAGGCGGTTGGCAAGGCGATAGGGGGGCAGCGGCGTGTCGGCATGATGCGCAGCGCATTCGCATGATGGACCAGACCCCGCAATGGCAAAACCCGCCTCCCGCCCACGCAATCCTTCTGCCGCAGGTTCGGCCCGCAAGGGACGGCGCTGGTCGTGGGTCTTGCTGGTGCTCGCTCTGATTTTGGGCGGAGTTTTCATAGCCTTCCGCACGCCGATCACCGGTTATGCCAGTGCCGGGACGGCCTACTCGGCGCGAGTCGCCTGCTCGTGCCGCTTCGTTGCGGGCCGGGATCTGGCCGATTGCGAGAAGGACCTGCTCACCGGCATGGAGCTGGTCATGCTGAGCGAGGACGAGGAAGCGCGCAGCGTGACTGCGACATTCCCGCTGATCACCAGCGATACAGCCCGCCTGCGCGATGGCTATGGCTGCGTGCTCGACCGGTGGGAGGGATAGCGGAGCCTCACCGAAGGTGCGTCACGGGCCTTCCGGAACCGGCGTATCGGGATGGCGGCAGATGTCTCCACCCACCGCTTCCGGAGGCGGGGGCGGGCTAAGGAAAGGTGGGCACGGCACTGGCGGGGTGCGTGGCCCTCCAGCCTGCTGTTCTTTCGCCGCGCGCTCTTCGTTACCGCGCTGACACGCCAGCGACTCCTCTTTCTGCGCCTCGAAAGCCGCTCTGTATTTGACGCCTTCCGCTTCGCTCGTGCGCAAGAAATCTGCCGAGCAATCGGGCAGTCTCTTCACCTGATAGAGCAGAGCAACAGGCGCGTCGCCGCAGTGCTGCCGCAGTTTGGCAATGCCTTCCAGATACCCGTCTTCCACCGGGCTCACCATGATGTGGCCGCCCGTCTCGCCGATCCTCAGTCGGTATTCCTCCGCCCCGCCGGATTGGCCTACCGCCAGATACCCCTCGGGATCGCGAAAGATATCAAGGTGTTGGAAGGGGATTGCCAGACGCTCTTCTTCCCACCCCTGTTTAACGATGCGCAAACATCCATCGCGCAGCACCAGCCGCCCGCCGCCGGGAAAATCCTCCGGGCGCAGGGCAAGGGTCGAAACCTCCGGGCGAACGCCCTCGTCCACCAGAAATGCGGATGGCCATGCCCGGATAAACCGGGCGACGCCGGGCTCCACCGCAAGACCGCTTGTTCCGCGCCCGACGCGCGGATCGACCATGGGAGCGCGGACGGCCGGAGCGCGGGTTACGGTGCCGAACGACTCCGCGTTCAGCTCCATCCCCTGTGTCGGCGGGCTTTCGGTGACACTTCTGTCTATATCGAGCAGCGTGATCCCGAATGTCGGCGGGCGCGACTGCGGCTCGGCAATGCGGTTCAGATCGGGCAGCAAATACAAGGCAATCGGCGCCAGCGTGACCGCCAATAACAAGCCCAGGGCCCACGGGCTGATCCGTCCATTGCGATTGCGCGGCGGCTTCATTCAGGCCCCATCACTCTGGGCCGCTCGTCCGGTCGATCCAGCCTCCGCCGATGACGCGCTGCCCGGCATAGATCACCGCCGCCTGTCCCGGTGCGACGCCCAGCTCCGGTGTCTCGAAGCGGATGGTTGTGGATGCGCCATCGCCCAGTGGCCCGTCCAGCGTGACCGGCACCGGCTTCGATAGCGAGCGCACCTTGGCCGTCAGCGGGCTATCGGGCAGGGGGCCGATGCGGTTGGTTTCGATGAGCACCGCTTCGGAAACGGCCAGCATGCGTTTCGGGCCGACCCGCACTTGCGCAGTCTCGGCATCGATCCCTACGACGTAAAGCGGCTCCGGCTGCCCGCCGATATCCAGCCCGCGCCGCTGGCCGACGGTGTAGTGCACCACGCCCGGATGCTCGCCCAGGTTCTCGCCCGTGGCGGCATGGACGATCGCGCCCTTGCGGCCGCCTTCGGGGCGCATCGCCTTGACGATTTTCGCGTAATTGCCGTCGGGCACGAAGCAGATGTCCTGACTGTCTGGCTTGGCCGCATTGCGCAGCTGCGCGCCCTCGGCCAGCTCACGGACCTGCGACTTGGGCAGGCCGCCCAGCGGGAAACGCAAAAAGTCGAGCTGTTCCTGCGTGGTCGCATAGAGGAAGTAGGACTGGTCGCGGGCCGGGTCGACGGCGCGGTGCAACTCGCTGCCGCCGGCGCCCGTTTCGCGCCGGACATAATGGCCGGTGGCAAGGCAATCCGCGCCCAGCTCGCGCGCCATGCGCAGCAGGTCGGTGAATTTCGGCCCCATATTGCAGCGGATGCAGGGGACGGGTGTCTTTCCGGCGAGGTAATCGTCGGCAAATTGCTCGACCACGTCCTCGCGAAACGCGCTTTCGTGGTCGAAGACGTAATGCGCGATGCCTAGCCGGTCGGCGACGGCCCGCGCATCGGCAATATCGTCGCCCGCGCAGCACGCGCCCTTGCGTCCGGTCGCCGCGCCGTAATCATACAGCTGGAGCGTGATGCCGATCACTTCCGCACCGCTTTGCGCGGCCAGTGCCGCAACAACGGACGAATCCACACCGCCCGACATGGCGACCACGATCCGCCGCTCCGCCATAGGGCCGGGCAGGTCGAAGAGATCGGCAGCCTGAGGTGCAGGAAGGGTCGTCGCATTCAGCATGAGGGGCATATAGGCGCGCCGGGAGCATTGCGCAAAGCCTGTCGCAGCAGGCGGTCAGACGCACTGTCCCGGCCCGTTATGTGCGCCCTGTGCTGGCGTTGTACAGGCGCGGCGTGCCGTGCCTTGGCGCCGATCCGGTAATCCTAACCAGCAGTAAAGCCTCGCTTTACCTGATGTTGACCACCAGGCCCTATTGGCAGTGTCATGTTCGAAAGCACGACACCCCTTACAGACACTACCGGCACCGCCGGCAGAGCTGGCGAAACGGCGCAATTGCGCGCCTTTGCATGGCCTGAATTGACCGCGCGGCTGGCTGCTGCGCGGGATGTGCGTGCTGTACTGACTCGCTCCGCCAAGCCGGTGCGCCCCCGCACTGGCGGAAGCTTCCTTACCGCAGGTACGGGAAAACCCGGCACGGCCAGCGATCAGAATTCGACGAATGAACGCCCAATTAACCTCGTTGGTTTATCGGGCAGCAAATCAACCGCGGCAATGTGTGCCGACGCCGTAAGCGACGCGGCGCATGTCGACCGAGAGGCACCATGATCGAGAACCAGAAAATCAGGCCGGCAGAGGTCATCGGCCCCTTGGGTGAAGCGCTCACCCTGGATGATCTGCCGTCCCCCAAGACAAAACGCTGGGTTGTCCGGCGCAAGGCCGAAGTGGTGGCCGCCGTCAATGGCGGGCTGCTGACGCTGGACGAAGTGCTGGAACGCTACAATCTGACCCTGGAAGAATTTGCCTCGTGGCAGCGATCGGTCGACCGCTCGGGCATGCAGGGTCTGCGGGTGACGCGCATCCAGCATTACCGCGACCTCTACGAGCGCCAGCTGAAATACTAACGCGCTAGGCAAATACCGACCTAATCCTGTAAGCCTCCCGCATTCCGGCACACGATTTGTCCGGAACGGGAAGGGCATCGGCACGTTTGAATGTCGAGCACAAACGCAACAGGAGTTTTAAAATGGGTTGGATTATCGCAATTATTGTCGGAGGCATTGCTGGCTGGCTGGCCAGCATGGTCATGAACCGCGATGCCTCTATGGGCATCTTCCTCAACATCGTCGTAGGCATTATCGGCTCGGTCATCGGCAACGTGATTGCCGGGTTCGTCGGCATTGGCGGGTCGATTCAGGAATTCAGTCTGACCGGCCTGATCATTGCCGTGGTCGGTGCTGTTGTCCTGCTCGGCATCATCAACCTCGTTCAGCGTGGCCGCGTGCGCTAACGCATCAGCCGCTTTGCGAAAGAACGAAGGGGCTGTCCTGCGGGGCAGCCCTTTTTTGTTGAGCGCTGACCCCCGGGTCATTGCGCTCTTTGTGCTGTCCGTCCCCTCGATTGCGCGGTTGGTAGAGGGCCTGATTGCCAAGGCGCGCGGGCCCACGTTATGGGGATTGCGCAAGGTGATATACCTGTCTAATACACTCGCGGAAGCATTTGCAGGCGAATTATGAACTATCAGTCGACAAGGATCCGCAATGAGGATGCGCCCCGCATCGATGGCGTGCCCATTGGTCTGGATGGGGAGCCTGTGACGAAGAAATCCCGCTCGCTGTGGATCTGGCTCGGCATTGCCATCATTCTCGCAGGCATCATCGCAGCGGCATATTATTTCGTGACCGCTGGCGACGGTGCGGCGACCCCGGCGGCGGACCGCGATGATCAGGCGCCCAGTATTTCGGTGATCGCACCGGGTCAGGCCACCATCGAAGGGACGATTTCTGCAACGGGCACACTGGCCGCACGGCGCGATGTGCCGGTGGGCGTGGTCGGCGAAGGTGGCCGCGTGGTTGCCGTGTCGGTCGATCAGGGCCAGTGGGTCAATGCCGGGCAAGTCCTCGTATCGATCGATCGCTCAGTGCAGAACCAGCAGGCGCGCGCGCAGGCCGCGCAGATCGAAGTCGCACGGTCCGATGCGCAATTGGCGCAGAGCAATCTCGACCGCGCGCTGCAACTGGTCGAGCGGGGCTTTATCTCGAAAGCCGATGTCGACCGCCTTACTGCAACGCGCGATTCCGCCCGGGCACGCGTGGGCGTCGCTCAGGCGCAGCTGGCTGAGCTGCAGGCGCGCAATGCGCGGCTGAACATTGTGGCCCCGGTGTCGGGCCTCGTGCTGGAGCGCAATGTCGAGCCCGGCCAGACGGTCAGCGCCGGCTCGCCTCCGCTGTTCCGGATCGCGCGCGGCGGGGAAATGGAATTGCTGGCCCGCGTGGGCGAAAGCGATTTGGCCCGGCTGTCGACCGGCGTGCAGGCGAGCGTCGTTCCGGCCGGCACTGACAAGCAGTTCAATGGCCAGATCTGGCAGCTTGCCCCGACGATCGATCAGCAGAACCGTCAGGGGACGGCCCGCATCGCCTTGCCCTACGCCGCAGAATTGCGTCCGGGCGGTTTTGCCACCGCATCGATCAAGAGCGGCACGATTGTCGCGCCGATGCTGCCGGAATCCGCCGTCCAGTCCGATGAAGATGGAAGTTTCGTCTATATTGTCGGGCCGGAGAAAAAGGCCACGCGCCGGGCTGTGACCACGGGCATGGTGACCAATGACGGTATTGCCATTGTCGATGGCCTTGATGGAACAGAGCAGGTGGTGCTGAGGGCAGGCGGCTTCCTGACCGAAGGCGAGTCCATATCACCGCAACTGGTCGAGCAATAAGCGCGCGAAAGCGGGAAAGAGCGATCTCATGAACCTGAGGAACATCTCGGCCTGGTCGATCCGCAACCCGGTCATTCCGCTCGTCCTGTTTACCGCGCTGCTGCTTGCCGGGATGCTCAGCTTCGCCCGGATGGACGTGGTCAACAATCCGGATATCGAGTTCCCCGGCGTCAATGTCAGCATCTCGCAGCCGGGCGCCGCCCCGACCGAAATCGAGAACCAGATCACCCAGCGGGTCGAATCCTCGGTCCGCTCGATCAGCGGTGTGCGCAACATTTCTTCGACCGCACGCGAAGGGTCTTCGAACACATTCGTCGAATTCGAGATCGGCACCGACGTCAACGATGCTGTGTCGGAGGTGAAGAACGCCATCGACGCCACCCGTGGCAGCCTACCCGATGGCATTCTCGAACCGCGCATCAACAAGGTCGATGTCGCGGGCGGCTTCCTTGGCATTTACGCGGTCGAAGCCGACGACATGACGATCGAGCAGCTCAGCTGGTTCATCGATGATACGGTTGCCAAGCGCCTTCTCTCTATCGAGGGCATGGCCGAGGCCAATCGCTTCGCAGGGGTCGACCGCGAAATCGAGGTCATTCTCGACCCGGCCAAAATGCAATCGCTGGGCGTCACGGCCAGCCAGATCAACCAGTTGCTCCGGCTCGACAATATCGATGCTGGCGGCGGCGTGGCGGAAGTGGGCGGCACCCGTCAGTCGGTCCGCGTGCTCGGTAATAACGAGAGCGCTTACGAGCTGTCCCAGCGCCAGATCCGCGTGGCCGGGGGTCAGACGATCAAGCTGGCCGAGGTCGCGACGGTGCGCGACGGGTTCAGCGAGCGGACGTCGATCAGCAAGGTGCGCGACAAGGAAGTGGTGAACTTCGCCATGAGCCGCGCAAAGGGCGCGAGCGATGTTACCGTTTACGAGAAAGCGAAAGAGGTCATCGCCGAGATCGAGGCGGAAAACCCGGGCGTCACCTTCATCCCGCTGTTCAACACGGTGAAGTACACCGAAGACCAGTATGAAAGCTCGATTGCGGCCATGATCGAGGGCGCCATCCTCGCCGTGGTCGTGGTGTTCTTCTTCCTGCGCGACTGGCGTGCGACCATCATTTCCGCGGTCGCAATCCCGCTCTCGGCCATCCCGACCTTCTGGTTTATGGATTTGCTCGGCTTCAACCTGAACCAGATGTCGCTACTCGCGCTCGGATTGGTCGCAGGTGTGCTGGTCGATGACGCGATCGTGGAGATCGAGAACATCGTGCGCCATATGAGGATGGGCAAAACCGCCTATCAGGCGAGTATCGACGCGGCAGACGAAATCGGCCTGGCCGTTGTTGCCACTTCGATGTGTATCGTTGCCGTGTTCCTGCCGGTCGGCCTCATGCCCGGCATCACCGGCCAGTTTTTCCAGAATTTCGGCCTGACCATTGTGGCCGCCGTGCTGATGTCGCTTGCGGTTGCCCGCATGATCACCCCTATGATGGCGGCGTATTTTCTTCAGTCGAAGGGCCATGGCGCGCACGGCGAAGGAAAGTGGATGGACCGCTATATGCGCGTGCTGCGCTGGTCGCTCGACCGCGGCAAGATGCACGCGATGCGGGCCGGTCTGCCCGGTCCGAAGCATCGCTGGCTCTACACGATCACTGCCTTCCTCCTGTTCATTGCTATGCTGGTGATCCCCGGCGCGGCGGTTTTCATGTCGTGGAACGCGCTCGCAGAGCTCGACATCCCCGGCACGCTAGCAGGAGCCCTCTTCGAGAATACCGAGGACGGGATCGGCTTCGGCGTAAAGCGCGTCTTCGATGTTTTGTTGCTGGGCTTCGTTTCGCTGCTGGGTTTCCTGGCCGGACTCCTCCTTCTGCGCCTCCTGGGCGTCCTGCCCCGGATCATGGGTGGCAGCATCCGCAATTCGTGGATCTGGCTCGAAGCGCGCTTTTACGACCATCGCATCTGGGTGCTGACGGTCGGCTATTTCTCGTTCCTGCTCACCGTCCTGCTGTTTGCGAACCTGCCGTTCCAGTTCCAGCCGGAGACCGATAACGACAACAGCCGAGTGGAAATCGAGATGGTCCCCGGCACGACGCTCGAATCGACCGAGCGAGTCTCCGACCGGGTGGCCGCGCTGCTGTATGAACAGCCCGAAGTGGAACGCGCTCTGGAGCGCGTGCGCGAAGGCAATGCGACGATCTACATCACGCTGAAGGAAGACCGCGCACGCAAATCTTACGAGTTCGAGCGCGCACTTGCACCCGAACTCGCCAAGATCCCAGATGCACGCGTGCGCTTCCAGTCGCAGGGCGGCCCAGGCGGTCCGGGCAGTGGCCGCGACATCACCATCATGCTGGCCGGATCCGATCCCCGTTCGCTGAGCGACACAGCCTCCAAGCTGGTCGAGGAGATGAAGGGGCTCGAACTGGTCAATGCCCCGCGCATCACCGCCGACGTGCCGCGTCCCGAAATCATTATCCGCCCCCGGCCAGAGCTTGCCAGCGATCTGGGAATCACGACGATTGCGCTCAGCCAGACCATCCGCATCGCTACAATCGGCGAAATCGAGCAGAATGCAGCGAAATTCTCGCTGTCGGATCGCCAGATCCCTATCCGTGTGAAACTTCCCGAAGATTCGCGCGAGGACCTCGACACCATCCGCAATCTGCCGGTGCAAACTGCCAATGGCGGCTCGGTCCCGCTGGGGCGCGTGGCGGATATCTCGTTCGGCGCAGGGCCGACGACCATCCAGCGCTACAACCAGAACCGCCGCGTCTTTATCGGCGCCGATCTGGCCAGCGGTGTTTTGCGGGGCGACGCGATGGAGCAGATCAACGCGCTGCCCACTCTGGCCGAGCTGCCGCAAGGCGTGATCCGCGATGCCGTGGGCGAGGATGAGCTGCAGGTCGAGCTGATGAACAATTTCAGCGTCGCCCTCATTGCCGGTATCCTGCTGGTCTTTGCGACGCTCGTCCTGCTCTACAAGCGCCTGATGAGCCCGCTGGTCAATATGGGGTCGCTTGCGCTGGCACCGCTGGGCGGAATATTGCTTGTCTGGCTGATCGGCCAGCCCAACTCCATGCCGGTGCTGATCGGGATCCTGCTCTTGCTGGGTATCGTTTCCAAAAACTCCATCCTGCTGATCGACTTCGCAATCGAGGAAATGGCGACCGGACGGCGCAAGCTCGATGCCATTGTCGATGCGGGTCACAAGCGTGCGCAGCCTATCGTTATGACGACAGTGGCGATGACGGCGGGCATGGTGCCGACGGCCATCTCGCTCTCCGGCGACGGGGCGTGGCGTCAACCGATGGGCGTGGTGGTGATCGGCGGGTTGATCCTCTCGACCGTGCTGACCCTGTTGATCGTTCCGGCCGGTTTCAGTCTCGCAGACGGGTTGGAGCGCCGCCTCGGTCCGTGGATGAAATCGAAGTTCCTCACCTATAAGGACGGCGACAATCTGACCGATACGGCTGATCCGAACCATCCGGGGCCTGTGCCTGCGGAGTGAAGACGCGGTTGGCAATAGCACCCGGTATGGCGCCCATCCCGCCTGACCGCGCGCGCATCATGCGGATCACCGCGACGGCGATGCTGGTCCTGATGGGCAGCATCTTCCTCGCGACCAAGCAGGTGCTCGATCTGCACCCGGCTTGGGGCTTCGTGAATGCGTTTGCCGAGGCTGCTCTGGTCGGCGGACTGGCGGACTGGTTCGCGGTCACGGCGCTGTTCCGCCATCCGCTCGGCCTGCCGATCCCGCACACTGCGATCATCCCTAACAACAAGGACCGCATCGCCGACACGATGGCGGATTTCCTGCGGACCAATTTCCTCACCCCCGCTGTGGTCGCACGGCGCATGCAAGGCATGAACGTGGCGGGCGCTGCAGGTGAATTTCTGGTCGATCCGGAGGCCAATGCAGAGGGCGGCACCCGATCGCGCATTACCGGCGGCGCGGCAGAGCTGTTTGCCGAAATCCTCGAATCGCTCGACCCCAACCGGCTCGGCACGCAGGTGCGCAGCGGGCTGGCGGCCCAGGTGGCGAAGATCGACGTGGCTCCGCTGCTCGGCCGGATGCTCGAGAACGCTATCGCCGATAATCGCCATCTGCCGCTGATGGACGGAGTGATCCGCTGGACCGGTCTGACGCTGGAGGACAATGAGGAAACGGTGCGCGATATCATCAGCCAGCGCGCCAATTCAGTGCTGCGCTGGACCGGCCTCGACGAGCGGATTTCGGCCTCGGTTCTGGATGGCCTTTACCGATTGCTGGCCGAAGTGCTGGTAGACCCTGACCATCCCCTGCGCGAGAAAATCCAGGAAGGGATGGAGAAGCTGGGGCAGGATCTGCAGCACGATCCGGTCACGCGTGAACGGGTGGAAGAGATGAAGCGCGATCTGCTGGAAAACCCCGCGGTCGCCGAATGGTGGCTGGGCGTGTGGGAGCGGATTCGCCGCTCGCTGATCCGCCGCGCCCGTGATCCCGATAGCGCTCTGGGCGGCGAGATGCGCAAGGGCCTGAAAGAGCTGGGCGATGCTCTGAAGCAGGACAAGCGGCTGCAAATGCAGGTCAACCGCTTTGCCCGGCGCACGGCAGTCGGTGTCGCCACGCGCTATGGCCAGCAGATCGTTCAACTGGTGTCCGAAACCGTCAAGCGGTGGGATGCGACGACTGTCACTGACCGGGTGGAGGGCGCGGTGGGCCGTGACCTGCAATTCATCCGCATCAATGGGACGCTGGTCGGCGGGCTGGTCGGGATGACGATCCACACGCTGGATGTCCTGATCTGACCGGCCCTCTACAGGCGTCGCACAGACCCACTGAACCGCGAGCGCCCGCAAATCGCTCCATCCCTCTACAACAGCGTATGGCCCAGAAACCCCACGCCACGCATCAGACCCTTTCCCTGCGCTCCGGCGAGCAGATTTTCGTCAATGGCGCGCTGATAGAGGCGCGCTCGCCCTGCCGCCTGCGGTTCGGCCCCTCGGCCAGCATCGTGCGTTCTGTCGCCCGCGCCGATGCTTCTGCCATCTGCCGCGCGCTGGGCGAATTGTACCGGGAGACCGTGCACCTCGAAAGCCATCCGGAAGCTCTCGCGGCGCAGCGCAGCGAAATGATTGCGGCGCTCAATACGCTGGTCGCCATGATGCGCACGACACCCGCGCAGGCCCACTGCTCGCGCTATGTGGCGGCGCTGGGGCAAGGCGATATCCCGACAGCGCTCGACGCGCTGCGCGCGCTGGCTCGGCTGATGCAGACCGGCGAGACCCGGCAATTGCCGCTTCGTAAACCCATGCCGCAGTCCATTCCCCTAGCCGTCAATACCTAGGCCTCCGTTGGCCATACTGCAGGGCCACCCGCTCCATCCCATGCTCGCACCGGGTGATGGGAGAGGGATATGCCGCAGGCCGCACAGCACGCGCTCGAAGAAGCGGTTCTCGAAGCCCAGGCAATTGACAAACGTCAGGTGGCGGATGGCACTCGCTCATCCCGCGACCACCGCCATGACCGCCATCGGCTCGACCATTTGCACCGCCGCATCTTTCTCTTGCTCGCTCCGCGAATCCAGCATCTGACCGCGCGCTATGGCCTGCGCGATATGGAGGATGATGCCCGGCAGGCCTGTGCCATTGCAATCCACCGCGCGGTGCAAAGCTACGACTCCGCCAAGGCCAGTTTCTCCACCCACGTGACATGGGCGATGCGGGGTGAACTGCAATCGCTCCGTCATCGCGTGCGCCTCGACCAGCGCGACAGCGCGAAGGCTGCCGGTGCGCACACCGTATCGCTGGAGGGCCTGTCCACGGGCGAAGGGCAGGCGGTGTATGAGATCGTCGATGATGCGAGCCACGGGCGGGTGGAGCAGGCTGCGTCGGACATGACCGCGCGGCGCGCTCTGACGCGGCTGATGGACCGGATCGACAGCCCGGAAGACGAACGCGCGATCGTGCTGGAGGCTCTGTTCGAGAGGGAGAGCCGTCAGGAACTTCCGGCAAAAGAACGCGAAAGACGGCGGCAGATCGTGCGCCGGACGTTTCGGAACTGCGCGAAGGCGGCGGCGGGGTGATCGACCGCAAAAGGATATCAACCGGCGACGTATCTCAGGCCTTGCATGGAATAGCTCTTCACTGGCTGTCCTCGCGCATCGAGCGCAGGCTCGAAAACCGCATCCTGGGTCATGGTTCTGCACGGGGCATCCCCGAACCCATCATCTTTGGTCAGGGCCAGCATTTTGCAGTCGGTAACCTTGCCCGTTTCGTCAATGAAGAGTCGCATTCGGAAGTTGGCAGAAGCGCCTCGTTTCAGGGCTTTGCTGGGATAATCCCGTTGAATTTTTCGAGCGACATCCTTCAGATTGACCCACCGCGCCGGCATCACGACCTCCTCGAATTCAGAGGTATCAATGCCCCAGCTTTGCATAAGATTGTCCGTGCATTTGTTCATCGCATCAAATGCTGGCCCCAGCGAACCGGTTGCAAGGCGGACTTTCCGGTTTCTTTGTACAACTTCCAGCCACGAAATCTGATCGCCGACCTCTTTGGAAAGCGCCTGTGCGCCCGGTGCGACCATCACAGCCTCCTCTTGCGGCTCTGCGTCTTTGTCACCGGATGTCGCTACCTGCAGCTCGGGGGGCAATTCGGGCGCGATGCTGCCGAACAAGAGGGCAGGCTCATATCGACCAAAGTCCCCTAACTGGACCTCTCTCTCGTATGCAGCAAAGTTCGGGCCCGCCTGAAGATTGACATCAATCCGCTTGCTGAATTTGCGGAACGGTCTTCCTGCAATCACCACATCGACGTAACTGCTGGGAGACAATTGCTCCAGCAAGAGCGCGGTACTCTGGTCGCTCTCGCCAAAAATGCGCATCATGCGACAGCGATCCTCACCATAGTCGAGGTGCCAATTGGACGCAGGGCTGAGCACCACCGTATCCTGCGGATCCTCCGCGAGCGCGGTTCCATGGCAAAGCCAAGCAGCGGCTAAAAAGGCAACGACAGTGCGCGTCGATCTGGCAAAAGACACAAAAATCCCCGACATCATGGCTTTTCTTAACAAGCCGCGATGCCGGGGACAATTGTGTCTTTGATCTCAAACTACTGAGATCGCGCTGTTTCAGAGCTTGCCGGTCAGTTCCGGCACTGCATTGAACAGATCGGCGACTAGGCCGATATCGGCGACCTGAAAGATTGGCGCGTCTTCATCCTTGTTGATCGCGATGATCGTCTTGGAATCTTTCATGCCTGCCAGATGCTGGATCGCGCCGGAGATACCGATGGCGATATAGACTTCGGGGGCGACGATCTTGCCGGTCTGGCCGACCTGATAATCGTTCGGCACATAGCCCGCGTCGACGGCAGCGCGCGATGCGCCGATGCCTGCGCCCAGCTTGTCGGCCAGCGGCGTGATGATCTGTTCGAAGGTTTCGCCATCCTTCAGCGCGCGGCCGCCGGAGACGATGACCTTGGCGCTGGTCAGTTCGGGGCGGTCGCTCTCGGCGATTTCTTCACCCACGAAGCTGGAGGTGCCCGCATCGCCCGGGCCGGAAACAGCTTCCACTGTGCCCGAACCGCCTTCGGTGGCCGCCTTCTCGAACGCGGTGCCGCGAACGGTGATGACCAGCTTGTCCTCGGTGCTTTCGACCGTGGCGATGGCGTTGCCTGCGTAGATCGGGCGGGTGAAGGTCTTCTCGCCTTCTACCGACAGGATGTCCGAAATCTGCATCACGTCGAGCAGCGCGGCCACGCGCGGAGCGATGTTCTTGCCATTGGTGGTGGCCGGCGCGAGGAACGCGTCGTGGTGGCCCATCAGATCGGCGGCCAGCGGCGCGACATTTTCGGCCAGCTGGTTTTCGTAAGCAGGGTCATCAGCGAGATGCACCTTGCCCACACCGGCGATCTTGGCGGCTTCGTCAGCCACTGCTGCACAGCCGGAGCCGGCGACGAGCAGGTGCACTTCACCCAGCTTGGAAGCGGCGGTCACTACCGCCAGCGTTGCGTCCTTTACCGACGCGTTGTCATGTTCGACCAGAACGAGAGTTTTCATCCTATGGGTCCTTTAGAAAAAAGTTGCGTTGGTAAGGCTCAGGCGATGCCGAGGGCTTTGATCTTGGCGACCAGAGCATCGACGTCTTCGACCTTCTCGCCGGCCTGCCGCACGGGCGGCTCGGAGACATTGGTCGTCTTAAGGCGCGGCGCGATATCGACGCCGTAATCGGCGGGCGTTTTGCTATCGAGCGGCTTTTTCTTGGCCTTCATGATGTTCGGCAGCGAAGCATAGCGCGGCTCGTTCAGGCGCAGATCGGTGGTGACGATGGCGGGCATCGTCAGCTTGACCGTCTGCAGACCGCCATCGATTTCGCGCTTCACGGTAACGCTGTCGCCATCGACCTCCACCGTGTTGGCAAAGGTGCCTTGCGGGCGGGCCATCAGGGCGGCGAGCATCTGGCCGGTCTGGTTGCTGTCGTCGGAGATGGACTGCTTGCCCAGCATCACGATGCCCGGCGTTTCCTCGTCGGCGATCGCCTTCAGGATCTTGGCGACGGCGAGCGGCTCGACCTCTTCATCGGTCTCGACCAGAATGGCGCGGTCGGCGCCCATGGCGAGCGCGGTGCGCAGCGTTTCCTGCGCCTTGGCCGGGCCGACCGACACAGCGATGATTTCTTCGGCCTTGCCTGCTTCTTTCAGACGGATCGCCTCTTCCACGGCAATTTCGTCGAACGGGTTCATGCTCATTTTGACATTGGCCAGATCGACGCCGGAGCCGTCCGCTTTCACACGGGGCTTCACGTTGTAATCGATCACCCGTTTGACGGGGACGAGAATTTTCATGGGTTTTCCTTCCTTGCGGATGTCTTGGTCGGGCACGCGTCAAAGGGCGGGACCGCTTTATAAATCAATGAACGCTGCGTGTTTGCGTTCCATTTACGTTTACGTCAAGGGCAGCCCAAAGACCGCCCCCTTTCCGTAGCGGCAGGTCGAGCCCCGCGCGCTACGATAAGGGATGAATGTGCGAATCAGGCCGCCTGCTTCACCTCGGCGACGATCTTCTTCGCGGCATCGCCCAGATCATCGGCGCTGACGATGGGTAGGCCCGAATTCTCGAGGATCTCCTTGCCCTTGGCAACATTGGTGCCTTCCAGACGGACCACCAGCGGGACCGACAGATCGACTTCCTTCGCTGCCACAACGATACCCTCGGCAATGGTATCGCAGCGCATGATACCGCCGAAGATGTTGACGAGAATGCCTTCGACCGCCGGGTCTTTCAGAATGATCTTGAATGCCGCCGTGACCTTCTCGGTCGTCGCGCCGCCGCCCACATCGAGGAAGTTGGCCGGGAACGCGCCGTTCAGTTTGATGATGTCCATCGTCGCCATGGCCAGGCCAGCGCCATTGACCATGCAGCCGATATTGCCGTCGAGCTTGATATAGGCGAGGTCGTACTGGCTGGCTTCGACTTCTGCCGGATCCTCCTCGGTCTCGTCGCGCATCGCTTCAACGTCCTTGTGACGATAGAGCGCATTGCCATCGAAGCTCATCTTGGTGTCGAGCACCAGCAGCTGGCCGTCTTTCGTCTCGACCAGCGGATTGATCTCCAGCATTTCAGCATCGAGATCGGTGAATGCGGTATAAAGCTGCGCGCAAAGCTTCTGGCACGCCTTGTTGAGATCGCCTTCCAGCTTCAGGGCAAAGGCAGCCGCGCGGCCGTGATGCGGCATGAAGCCCTGTGCCGGGTCGATGGTGATGGTGGTGATCTTCTCGGGCGTATTGTGCGCCACATCCTCGATGTCCATGCCGCCTTCGGTGGACACGACCATGGCGACCTGACCGCTCGCCCGGTCAACCAGCATGGCGAGGTAGTATTCCTGCTCGATATCCACGCCATCGGTCACATACAGGCGGTTTACCTGCTTGCCTTCGTCACCGGTCTGGATCGTAACCAGCGTGTTGCCGAGCATGTCGCGGGCATCGGATTCGACGTCTTCGATGCTCTTGGCCAGACGAACGCCGCCCTTAGCATCGGCGTCCAGTTCCTTGAACTTGCCCTTGCCGCGCCCGCCGGCGTGGATTTGCGACTTCACCACGTAAAGCGGCCCGGGAAGTTTCTTGGCGGCTTCGACCGCTTCTTCCACGCTCATCGCGGCATGTCCGGCGGGGATGCCGATGCCGTATTTGGAGAGCAGTTCCTTGGCCTGATATTCGTGGATGTTCATGGAGGGTCCTCGTGAAAATGGTCGTCTGGGGAGATGGGCTGTTTGGCGACGTGCCTTTGCATGGATGAGGCGGCTTGAAAAGTGTCTCCGGCCTGTCCAATTGCGGGGGACTGCACATGATTGACCACGACCGCTTTGCCGCGATCGTCCGCGCGGCGGGCGAGATCGCCCATTCCCATTGGCCCGGCAGTGGCCATGACCTGCATTCGTGGGAGAAAAAGCCCGGCGATCCGGTGTGCGAGGCCGATCTGGCAGTCGACAAATTTCTCCGCCGGGAACTCAGCGCCTTGCTGCCCTCTGCCGGCTGGCTCTCGGAAGAAACCGTCGATTCGCCGGCCCGGATGGAGAACCGCCTGATCTGGCTCGTCGATCCGATTGACGGCACGCGCGATTTCATTCGCGGGCGTACCGGATGGGCCGTGTCGGTTGCTCTGGTCAGCGAAGGGCGGCCTTTGATCGGCATGCTCAGCGCTCCGGCGCGAGAGGAGGAATGGCTGGCGGTCGCGGGCAGAGGCGCGCAGCGCAATGGAGAAACTTTGGTCGCCTCGCGCCGCGAGACACTGGCAGGCGCGCGCATTCCGGCTGATTCGCTGATGAAGGAAGACCGTCTGATGACCATGGTCGAGAAGCCCAATTCCATCGCCCTGCGGGTCGCCATGGTGGCGGCCGATGAGGCAGACCTGATTGCAACGCTGCGCTGGGGCTTCGAATGGGATCTGGGGGCGGCTGCCCTGATTGCGCGCGAGGCCGGGGCAGCGGTCAGCGACGCTTTCGGCAAACCCTTTGGCTACAACAAGCGCGATCCGCGCAGTTTCGGACTGGTCGCGAGCGCGCCGGGCATACATCGAGCTGTGACCGAGCATCTGGCAGAGCGGGCCAAAGTGGTCGCTGCGCGCCCGCGCGGTTGATCGCGCTGGCTGAAACTGTTCCGGAAACGCGAAAGGGCCCGCATCGCTGCGAGCCCTTCCGATTGTTGGAGAGGTTGAGGGGGCTTAGCCGCCCTGAGCCTGAGCCACATCCTGCTCACTGATCGGGGTGATCTTGATTTCCACCCGGCGGTTCTGCGCGCGGCCTTCGGGCGTGTCGTTCGACGCCTTGAAGTAGCGCGGGTCTTCGCCATAGCCCTGCGTCGCCATGCGGGCACGCGCCACTCCGCGGGCGGCCAGATAATCGGCCACCGCCGTGGCCCGGCGCTGCGACAGACTGAGATTGTAGGAATCCGAGCCGGTCGAATCGGTGAAGCCGTAAACATCGATCAGGCTGTTGGGATATTTGATCAGACTGTTGGCGATCACGTCCAGCGTGCCCTGGAATGCGGGCGTGATGGTCGAGGAATCGACCGCGAAGGTCACGCCATCGGGCAGGTTGACCAGAATGGCTTCGCCGTCACCGATTTCGGTCACGTCGACGCCGGTTCCTTCGGTCATCTCGTCCAGTTCCTTGATCTGGTCGTCGAACTGCTTGCCGATCACGGCACCGGCGCTGCCGCCGATGCCTGCGCCGATGATCCGGGCTGTCGAGCCGCCGATGACGTCGCCCAGCAGATAGCCGGCCGTACCGCCGAGAATGGAGCCGATCGCGGTGCGCGAGATTTTCTGTTCGCCGGTGTTCGGATCGGTGACGCAGGCGGACAGGCCGAGAACCGACGTTGCGGCGAGGGCGGTTGCGAGAATGCGATTCTTTTTCATTATACTTCCCCAAATATGGGACCCGGTCAGGGGTCTGCGGACGGCAGCCGTCCCTGGTGATATCCGGCCCGCTGATCCGCGCACCGTTCACCCCACCAACTTTGGACCGTGCTTCCTGTTCCCACGCTGAATGCATTCTCGGTGATCTGTATCTGAAGGTAACATCGATTCAGCAGGCTGGCGCGGCGAAGCAATTGTGCTAGCGCAGGCCCGCTGTGACACCGTTTCCCTGGCCCGACCTGCTGATTATCGCAGGACTGATCTTCATCAATGGCATCTTCGCCATGTCGGAACTGGCGATAGTCTCTGCCAAGGTTACGACGTTGCGGGGCAAGGCGGACAAGGGCAGTGGCGGGGCCGCCATGGCTCTGGCGCTGGCGGCCAATCCGGGCAAATTTCTCTCCACCGTGCAGATCGGCATTACGCTGGTGGGCATTATTGCCGGTGCCTATTCCGGTGCCAGTCTGGGCGGTCCGGTGGGTGAACGGCTGGAGCGTCTGGGTCTGCCGACCGACTATGCGGGGCAGGCCGGGTTCGCGCTGGTGATTGCACTCACGACATATTTCAGCCTAGTGATCGGCGAATTGGTGCCCAAGCAGCTGGCCTTGCGGGCCGCCGTGCCAATTGCGGTGGTGATGGCCCGCCCGATGCGCTGGCTCGCCCTGATTGCCGCGCCGATCGTATGGGTGCTGGATACGTCTTCGGGGCTGATTATCCGCCTGATGGGCATCCGCCCCGGCGGGCAGGCCAGCGTGACGGCGGAAGAGCTCCACATGCTGTTCGCCGATGCCACGAAAACCGGCGTGTTGGAGGAAGAGCAAAGTGCTATCCTGACCGGCGTGGTGCGTCTGGCGGACCGGCCCGTGCGCGAAATGATGACCCCGCGCACCGAGCTCGACTGGCTCGATCTGGATGATGACGAAGCGGCCATATCGGCCAAGATTGCTGCCAGCCCACACTCGCTCCTGCCGGTCGCACAGGGCTCCCCGGACAAGGTTCTGGGTGTCGTGAAAGTGCGCGAGGTTCTCGCGGCGCAATTGGCGGCCCTGCCGGTCGATCTTACCGCCCTGTCGCGCAAACCGGAGATTGTGCCCGACCAGCTGGATGCGCTCGACGCCCTGCGCGTGCTCCAGCAGGCCGATATCGCGATGGCGATGGTGCATGACGAATATGGCCACCTCGACGGGATCGTGACGCCGGTCGATCTGCTCACCGCCATTGTCGGCCAGTTCGCCAGCGATGTGGACCAGGGCGACATTCCCGAAATCGTCGAGCGGGCCGACGGGTCCTTGCTGGTCTCCGGCGCGATGCCGGCCGATGCCTTGTCCGACCGGATCGGCATCGAATATGACGACACGCGCGAATTCGCGACCGCCGCCGGGTTCGCGCTCGCCGTGCTGAAGCACCTGCCGCAGGAAGGCGAAAGCTTCACCGAACAGGGATGGTCCTTCGGGATTCACACGATGGATGGCCGCAAGATCGACAAATTGCTGGTCACGAAGCTCCCCGACGCCCCTGATTGAAGGCCCTGATTGAGGGCGAAAAACCGGCGCTCGCTTACGGGCCGTTAACCATATTGGGCGAAACAGGTCTCCGACATTAGGAGACAGGACGCCCATGGCCCATACGCAGAACGCTTCGCTGACCATCGCCGAGATGCGCGAATTCGCCAGCTTCACCGCGGCCGAGCAACGCTATATCCGCCGCAGTCTGGATGTCGGGCTGGGGCGGTGCGACGCGTTCAAGATGTGGGCCCGCGATGCGGCAGAGAACGCCGCTATCCGCCGCCAATATGTCGCCTATCAGGAATTGAAGCGCCTGCGCGAAGACCTGCCTACCCACGGCGAGGAAGACCGCATTGACGGCTTTATTGGCACGCTGACCCGCGTCGCCGCCTTCGATCTGTCGCAAGACCGGATCGACGGTTTCTCCGCCTTCCGCTTTCTGTACGAGCGCCTGCTGGGCGCCACCGCACGTCCATGGCTGCCTAGCGCCTTTGTCGGCGCCGCAGCCCTGCCGCACATTGCCCCGGAACGCCGCCGTATGCTGCTGCAATCCTTGAGCGAAGCCGCCGCCACCGCGCCCGGCTGGAGCGATGCGCAGCCGTGCTTCTTCCCCGAATATGTCGAGGCTGAGGCGGCTTAGGCTCTAACTACGGTACAGTCCGTCCAGCCGCTCCTGATACCGCTCGCGGATCTTGTGGCGGCGGATTTTCATGCTGGGGGTCATTTCTTCGTTTTCGACCGTGAAGGGTTCGTCGGCAAAGGCGAACTGGCGCACTTTTTCGGTGACCGACAATTCCTTGTTCACCCGGTCCACGGCGGCGCGCACGGCGGTTTTGAATTCGGGTAGAGCCTGCACTTCGCTGCAATCGAATTTCTTGCCCTGCGCGCGGCACCATTCCAGCTGCCATTCGGCATCGGGCACGATCAGACCCACCACATAGGGGCGCTTGTCCCCGCTCACCATCGCCTGCCCGATTTCGGGTTGCAGCGTCAGCATCCCCTCGATCTTCTGCGGCGCGACATTGTCGCCCTTGTCGTTGACGATCATGTCTTTCTTGCGGTCGGTGATCTTGATCCTTCCGGCCTCGTCGATGTGGCCGATATCGCCGGTGTGTAACCAGCCATCAATCAGCGTCCGGTCCGTCTCGGCCTCGTTTTGCCAATAGCCGTGCATCACCAGCTCGCCGCGGCACAGGATTTCGCCATCCTCGGCAATCTTCACTTCCACGCCGCGCATTGGCGGACCGACCGTGTCCATCGCAATCCCGGCGGCGGGGCGGTTGCAGCTGATCACCGGGCCGCTTTCGGTCTGACCGTACCCCTGCAGCATGGTCAGGCCCATCGCTTCGAAAAAGATGCCGACTTCGGGATTGAGCGGGGCTCCGCCCGACACCATCGCCTTGATCCGCCCGCCGAAACGGTCGCGTATTTTGGGGCGCAGCGTGCGCTCGAGGATGAAATCCATCGGCCGATCGAGCAGCTTGCGTTTGCCCTCTGCCTTGCGTTCCCCGATCTGCAGCGCGCGGTCCATCATGTAATTGGCTGCGCCGCCCTGCTTGGCGACCTGCTTCATGATGCGGGTGCGCAGCACTTCGAAGAGGCGCGGGACAACCACCATGATGGTGGGCCGTGTCTCTTCGATATTGCTGGCGAGCTTCTCCAGCCCTTCGGCATAATAGATTTGCGCACCGACCCCGATGGGCAGGAATTGCCCGCCCGAATGCTCGTAAGCGTGGCTGAGAGGCAGGAAGGAGAGGAAGCGCTCTTCCTCGTCCAGCCCGAAATCGCTGACGAGGATTTCGGCCGCGCCCATGACATTGCACAGGATCATGCCGTGATGCTGCTTGACCCCCCGCGGCGCTCCGCCGGTGCCGCTGGTGTAAATAATGCAGGCGGTGGTTTCGCGGGTGAAGCTTTTGAGGCGCTCGTCCACGGCGGCGCGCGCGGCGGCGGCATCGCCTTCCACCATGCTGCTCCATCCATGGCAGCCCAGATTGCCGCCCTGATAGGACCGGACCCCGTCGATCGGAATGATATGCTCGGCAATGCCGGTGCGGAAAATCGCGGGGATGAGCGGGGCGGACAGCTTCTCGTTGGAAACAATCACCGCGCGCGCGCCGGAATTATCCAGAATGTGGACGTGATCGCGCTCGGTATTGGTGGTGTAGGCGGGTACGGTGATGCAGCCGGCGGCCATGATCGCCAGATCGGCGATGCACCATTCGGGGCGGTTTTCCGACACCAGCATGACCCGGTCGCCATCAGTCAGGCCGAGCTTGCGCAGATTTTCTGCCAGAATGCAGACTTCGTCGGCGACTTCGCGCCAGCTGCGCGTGACCCACTGGCCATCCTTCTTCGCGCCCAGAAACGGCTTGTCGCCCGCCGCATCGGCGCGTTTGAGAAACAGTTCGACGAGGCTGGTCGTCTCTTCGATATCACTTAGCTGCAAGCTGTTGCTCCCGGTCCCGGATTTTACGGCGCTTTGTTAACGCTCGAAGCTGCACTTAGGCTCCCCGTGCCCTAGCGACAAGCTCGCCTATTCCGCGCCGGAGAGCCTGAGAACGGAATCGAGCCGCGGATCATACACGGCTTTCCACCCGTCATCCGTGCGCAGAGCGGCGTTGGTCCGGTAAAGGAAATCGCTGGTCACGATGTCGCTGTGGCCGAGCGCGTTCAGCCGAGGGATGGCCTCTTGCAGCCAGCTGTTTTCCTCTACAATCACGCGGCTGCCAAAGCCCATGATCATCGGCTGTTCCAGAGCCTCGTCCAGCGACAGGCCGAAATCGATCACGCCCATGATCGCGCGCGCGGTCTGGATGGGGATGGTCGGTCCGCCAGCTGCGCCCACCGCGAGGAAGGGCTTGCCTTCGGGGTCGTAGACGACTGTGGGCGACATGGAGCTGCGCGGGCGCTTGTTTGCTTCGACCCGGTTGGCCACCGGCACGCCGTCCCGTTCGGGCATCGTGCTGAAATCGGTCAGCTCGTTGTTGAGGTAGAATCCGCCATACATCAGGCCCGATCCGAACGCGCCTTCGATGGTGGAGGTGTAGCTGACCATGGTTCCATCCGGCCCGATGGTCACGAAATGGGTCGTGCCGCTTTCGGGATAATGCCGTCCCACCGCGCGGGCCTGCGGAGCGCGGGGCGGGGTTCCGGCGACAAAATCGTCGCTGCGCTTGGCCGGATCGAGCAGGAGCGACCGGCTGGCGAGATAGGCATCGTTGACCAGCCCTTTCACCGGGATGTCCACGAAATCGGCATCGCCTGTGTAGAGCTCGCGGTCGGTATAGGCGAGGCGCTGCGATTCAAGGAACAAGTGCCACGCGGTGAGGGAGCGCGGGCCCATGCTGGCCAGATCGAAGCGTTCGAGCTGTTTGAGGATCTGGAGCACGGCAATGCCGCCAGACGATGGCGGACCCATTCCGCAGATTTTGTAACCGCGATAGGTCCCGCACACCGGCTCTCGCACGGCGGGGGCATAGGCTTCCACATCGGCTGCCGTCATGCCCTGCGGGCGCGGCGTATCGGCGGCGACATGCGCTGCCAGACCGGCTGCGAAATCACCCCGGTAGAAAGCGTCCGGACCTTCTGCGGCAAGTTTTTCGAGTGTAGCGGCCAATTCGGGCTGCCGGATGGTGGTGCCGACGGCTTTTGGCGTGCCATTGGCGTTGAAGAAAGTCGCGCGTGCCTTAGGGTCGTAACCCGCTCGGTCCAGCCGCCCTTCGAGCACCGTCACCAGCCGGGGGTTTACCACAAAGCCGTCGCGCGCCAGCCGGATGGCGGGGGCGGCCAGCGTGGCCCAGTCGAGCTTGCCGTGCTTTTCATGCGCCAGCTTGGCCAGCGCGACATTGCCGGGCACGCCGACACTCAGCCCGCTGATCGTGGCTTCCTTGCGGGGAAGCGGCTCGCCTTCTGCGTCCAGAAACCAGTCGGGCGTTGCGGCAGACGGTGCTTTCTCGCGCCCGTCATAGGTTGTGACCTGCCCGTCCGGTGTCCCCCGCACCAGAAAGCCGCCACCGCCAATGCCGGAGCTTTGCGGCTCGACCACGGTCAGCGCCAGCATGATGGCAATCGCGGCATCGGTTGCCGTTCCGCCAGCAGCGAGAATTTCCTCACCCGCGGCCGTCGCGCGAAAATCGGCTGTGGCGACTGCACCGGCAAAGCCTTGCGATGGATCTTCGGCCTGCGGCTGGGAGGGCAGCAATTCCGGCCTCGGCTGCTCGGCGGGAGGGCTCGCTGTGGCGCAAGCTGCCAGAGCCAAGGGTGCAACAAGGGCGATGAGCGGGACGCGTGTATTCATGCCTTCACCGCTATTGCGTTCCGACCGCCTCGGCAATGGTGGTGAACCCGTCGCGCTTCATCAGCCCCTTCAATCCGCGCGTGATGGTGCGGGCCAACCCGGGACCAGCATAGACCATCGCGCTATACAGCTGGACCAGACTGGCCCCTGCCCTGATCCGCTCCCAAGCATCGTCCGCGCTGGCGATACCGCCGACCCCGATCAGCGGGATGCCTGCACCGGTCGCGCTGCGAAAATCGCGCAGCCGCTGCAGTGCCAGATCCTTGAGCGGCGCGCCCGACAGGCCGCCCGCCTCGCTGCGCTGTGCCGATTGCAGACCCTCGCGGCCAAGAGTGGTGTTGGAAACCACCAGCGCGGCCAGCCGCGATTCCAGCGCAATCCGGGCAATGGCGTCGATATCGGCAGGCTCCAGATCGGGCGCGACCTTGAGGAAAACCGGCAGATCATTGTCGTCCGGCACTTCATCGAGCGCACCAAACACGGCGTCGATCAATCCGGTCAGCGCGCTTTCATCCTGCAATGCGCGCAGACCCGGCGTGTTGGGGCTGGAGATATTGATTGTCAGATAATCGCCCAGCGGCGCCATCAGGCGGGCCATGGCCGCATAATCGGCGATGCGGTCTGGCGAATCCTTGTTCGCGCCCACATTGATACCGACGATTCCCGGCTTGCCTGCGCGTGCTTTCAGCCTCGCGGCGACGGCCTCGCCGCCCGCATTGTTGAAGCCCATGCGGTTGATGACGGCCTTGTCCTCCACCAGCCGGAACAGGCGCGGCTTCGGATTGCCCTCTTGCGGGCGGGGCGTGACCGAGCCGATTTCGACATGGCCGAAACCCAGGCCGAGCAGCTGGTCGGGAACCTCGGCATCCTTGTCATACCCGGCTGCCACACCCAGCGGATTGGGAAAGCGGATACCGGCCACTTCGCACGCCAGCGCTTTGTCTGCGCGGTTCGGGGCGCGCAGCGGTGCTTTGCTCAGGGCTGCGATTGAGAGACGGTGGGCCTTTTCGGGGTCCAGCTGGAAAAGCGCAGGGCGGAGAAGATCGAACAGCATGTCCGCCAGCCTATGACGAAGCTGCGGGGCACTGTCGAGCGGGCCCATTCTTGAACAAAATGTAAAGGCAAAAACCGGATTGTCGTTTCCATACAATCATTCCTGCGGGCGAATCACTAGCAAGCTGAGGCGACCCGAAGGGCTCTGACGCAGCGATGCGAGAGTTCTTTCCTTTTAGGGCGGCCCGTCAGAGTTCACTCTCGGGGCCGCCCTTTTTTTGCCCGCCATCCGGCATTCCCGATCACAATTGTCACGATTTCTGGCTGGCATCGCGGCCTGCCATGATGCATCAGTCGCCCTAACCACAAAAACAGGAGGGCGCGATGAAAGCGATCTGGGCAGTAGGCGCGGCGAGTGTGGCATTGGCTGGCTGCGCCACCACACAAGGCATTGACGGGCAAGCGCAGGCCGTTCCCGTTGCCGCTCCTGTGGCACCGGAACAAACCGCAAGCGTCGATGCGAGCGCGATTGCCGAGGCCGAGGATATCGGCGCTTTGTTCGAGGCCTATGACGCCGCCTCGCTGGAATTGTCCCCCATTTCCAAGGCTTATCGCGGCATCCGCGATGAAGATTACGGCGAGTGGGGCGATTTTTCGGAGGCCGCCGACCGGCAATCTTTCGAGCTGCTGCAATTCACTGCAGAGCAGATGCGCGGCAAGTTCGATGTCGATGCTCTGCCGGAGCAGGATGCGCTGTCCTACCGCCTGTTCGAGGCGGTCGAGCAGCGGCGCGCCTCGCTGTTCCCGTTTCGCGAATACGGCTATATTTTCGACCAGATGAATGGCGCGCAGAGCCAGCTGCCCGCCTTTCTGATCAATATCCACCGCATCACCAATGTCAGCGATGCGCGCGCGTATATCAGCCGGATCGAAGGGATCGGGCCGGGTATCGGCGAGCTGGTTTCGCAATCGCGCGAACGGGCGGGCAATGGCGTGATGCCGCCGGACTGGGTCTACCCTTACGTCATCTCGGACGTGGAGAATCTCCTGTCGGCAGGGCTCGACAATGCGATTCTCGCTGATTTCGCGGAAAAAGTCGGGAAGCTGGAGATCGACGATGCGGCCAAGTCCGGCCTCATTGCGGATTCGGTCGCTGTCTGGGAAACCTCGGCCCAGCCCGCTTACGAAGGGCTGCTGGCGGAAATGAAGCGGCAGCAGGCGATTGCCCCGACCGATGATGGCGTCTGGCGCTTCCCGGAAGGCGCGGCCTACTACGAGGCCCTGCTCGCCAATTACACGACCACCGACCTGACGGCCGACCAGATCCACGAGCTCGGGCTGGAGAATGTCGCGCGCATTCATGGCGAGATGCGAGCCATCATGGCGCAAGTGGGTTTTGAAGGAAGCTTGCAGGATTTCTTCCAGTTCACCCGCAACGATGACCGGTTCTTCTACACCACGCGCGAAGATTATCTCGCCGATGCCAATGCCGTGCTGCGCAAGATGGAGGCCCGGCTCCCCGAATATTTCGGCAAGCTTCCCAAAGCCCCGATGGTGATAAAGCCGGTCGAGGCCTTCCGCGAAAAGAGTGCGGGCAAGGCATTTTACCAGAGCCCTGCGCCCGATGGCTCGAGGCCCGGCACCTATTATGTGAACCTCTATAATCTGCGCGACATGTCGAAGAACGAGCTGGAGGCGCTGGCCTATCACGAGGGATCGCCCGGCCACCATCTCCAACGCGCCTTGCAGACCGAAATGGGTGATCTCCCGCCCTTCCGCCGGTTTGGCGGAGTGACTGCCTACACCGAAGGCTGGGGGCTCTATTCCGAAGAATTGCCCAAGGAGATGGGCTTTTACACCGATCCCTATTCCGATTTCGGCCGGCTCGGCATGGAGCTGTGGCGGGCTGCGCGGCTGGTGGTCGACACAGGGCTCCACCACAAACGCTGGACCCGCGAGGAAGCGATCGAATATCTGACGGTCAACACGCCCAATCCCGATGGCGATATCCGCAAGGCGATCGAGCGCTACATCGTCTATCCGGGCCAGGCGACGGCCTATATGATTGGTAAGCTGAAGATCATGGAAGTCCGCGAGAAGGCACGCGAAGAGTTGGGCGACCGGTTCGACATTCGCGCGTTCCACGACGTCATTCTCACCAGTGGCCCCGTGCCCCTGTCGATCATGGAAGAGAATGTCGATGCCTGGGTCGCTTCGGTGAAGGCCGGGTAAGCAGGAGCACAAAGAGCAAGTCTGTGGCCCAAAAAGAGCCTCCGTTCGAATTCGGTTTCGCGGCCATGCCCCCTGCGCTGCATGGTTATGCCAACGCGTTTTACACGTTCAAATCGGGCGCGGGGAAGCTGCATGACATCATGCCGTCCTACTCGCCGCAACTGATGCTGTTCAGCAAGGGCGGGGTGTTCATGGATTTCCCCGACGGGCGGCACGGGCCGATCAGCGGGCCGTTCTTCGTGACCCAGCTCAACGAGGCGGTTCCGTTCATCGTTGATGGCCCGGCGGACATGATCGGGGTGTCGCTTAATATGCGCGGCTGGGCTGCGCTCACCGGCTTGCCGGTGAACGAGACCAGCCATCGCCCCATGACCGTGGACAGCGCGCTCTCGCCCTTTTCCGCTGCACGGATCAACGAATTGGTCGATGTCATGCGTGAGGGCACAGCCGACACCGCCTATGTCGCGCGCTCTCTGGGCAACCATCTGGCCGAGGCCTTGCGACCTTTGCCGGCAGACCACGACCGGTTCATTGCCGATATGCTGGAATGGCTGGGTGGCTCGTTCAGTCCTTCGCTGGAAGACCTTCAGGACACGCTAGCTATGTCACCGCGCACGGTTCAGCGCCTCTCGAACCGCTATTTCGGGCGCCCGCCTGTCACACTGGCCAAGCGCTATCGCGCGATCCGGGCGGCGACCTATCTGACCTCGCCCGATCTGCCCAAGGAGCTGGAGACCGAGATTCTCGACGCCTATTACGATCAGGCGCATCTGATCCGTGATCTGCGCAAATATACCGGGCGCACGCCGTCGCGCTTTACCGAGGACGGCACCGGGTCGCTGGCCGAGCGGACGCTGGACGTCAAAGGCTATGGCAATGGCGCGCTGTTCACGGGACTTATCTCGGCAGAGGCGGCCAATGGCTAGCGCCCCGTAATTGCTAACGACTCGCAACAGTCGGTTTTGCGTTGAAACCGGCCCGCGGCGCCCATAGATGAAATCGGAACAAATTGGTCCGATTAGCGATGCGCCGTCGATTATGAGATTAAGCAACCTTGCCGATTATGCTGTTGTGACAATGTCCGCTGCGGCGCGGCATTGCGGCTTCAGCCGTGTGTCTGCGGCTGAGTTGGCGGCGGAAACCGGCCTGCCTGCGCCAACCGTGCAGAAGGTGGTGAGCAAGCTGGCGGCGGCGGGCCTTCTCAACTCCACGCGCGGTAGCGGCGGCGGTTTGCAGCTCGCCCGTCCGGCGGCGGCTATTTCGGTCGCCGATATTGTCGAGGCAGTCGAAGGCCCGATTGCGCTGACCGCTTGCATCGACGGGGCGGATTGCGCGGTCGATCACAGCTGCAGTGTGAAGGCGCACTGGCCGGTCATCAACGATGCATTGCGCGGGGCGCTGGCGGATATCCCGCTCTCGCGCCTCATTAGCAGTCCGGCGGAACAATCAGCGATGAGTGCCCGTGCGGCACAGGAAGAAATGGCATGAGCGATAATCTCGACCTTCAGGATCAGCAGGCTCCCGATCAGCCCCTTCAGGATCAGCCACTCCAGGATCAGGACGCGCATGACGCGGCGGCGAAGGCTGCCGAGTACGAGCATGGCTGGTCGTCCGATATCGAGCAGGAATTCGCGCCCAAGGGTCTGAACGAAGACACGGTCCGCTTCATTTCGGCCAAGAAAAACGAGCCGGAATGGATGCTCGACTGGCGACTGAAGGCGTTCCGCCTTTGGCAGACGATGGAGGAGCCGAACTGGGCCAAGCTCGGCTATCCCAAGATCGATTATCAGGACGCCTATTACTACGCCGCGCCCACGAAGAAGATTGAGCTGGATTCGCTCGATGATCTCGATCCGGAGATAAAGCGGGTGTACGACAAACTCGGCATACCGCTTGGTGAGCAGGAAGTTCTCGCCGGGGTGAAGGGCGCGAAGAAAGTTGCCGTGGATGCGGTGTTCGACAGCGTCAGCGTCGCAACATCCTTCCGTGAGGAACTGATGCGCGCTGGCGTGATCTTCCGCTCGATCTCCGAAGCTATCCGCGAATATCCCGATTTGGTGAAGCAGTGGCTCGGCAAGGTCGTGCCGCAGCGCGACAACTACTTTGCCACGCTTAACAGCGCGGTCTTTTCCGACGGCACGTTTGTCTACATCCCCGAAGGCGTGCGCTGCCCGATGGAACTGAGCACCTATTTCCGCATCAATGCGGAGAACACCGGCCAGTTCGAACGCACGCTGATCGTGGCGGAGAAGGGCAGCTACGTGTCCTATCTGGAGGGCTGCACCGCGCCGATGCGCGATGAAAACCAGCTCCACGCCGCCGTGGTCGAACTGGTCGCGATGGAAGATGCGGAGATCAAATACTCCACCGTCCAGAACTGGTATCCCGGCGATGCCGAGGGCAAGGGCGGGATCTACAACTTCGTGACCAAGCGCGGCCTGTGTCAGGGCGCGCGGTCGAAGATCAGCTGGACGCAGGTTGAAACCGGCAGTGCGGTGACGTGGAAATATCCGTCCTGCGTGCTGAACGGCGAAGACAGCGTGGGCGAGTTCTACTCGGTCGCGGTCACGAACAATTACCAGCAGGCCGATACCGGCACGAAGATGATTCACAACGCGTCCGGAACGCGCAGCACGATCATCTCCAAAGGCATCAGCGCGGGGCATTCCGACAACACCTATCGCGGCCTCGTCCGCGTGGGCGCGAATGCGGAGAATGTGCGCAATTTCACCCAGTGCGACAGCCTGCTGCTGGGCGACCAGTCGGGCGCACACACCGTGCCCTATATTGAGGTAAAGAACCCCACCGCGCAGATCGAGCACGAGGCCACCACCAGCAAGATCAGCGACGACCAGATGTTCTACGCCCAGCAACGCGGTCTGGACGAGGAAGAGGCCGTGGCTCTGATCGTCAACGGCTTCGCCAAGGACGTGATGAAGCAGTTGCCGATGGAGTTTGCGGTTGAAGCGCAAAAGCTGCTGGCAATCTCGCTCGAGGGGAGTGTGGGGTGATGATTAGATGCCATTTACAGGCCATTGGTATTTTCAGCGTGCTAGCGTCAGGGTGCTCCGCCGAAGAGCCTGAAAGGCTCAGTCTCCTACCCACCTTGAACGAACTTGAGCCGGTTTTTCTGTGTGTCGATTCGGCATCACCGTCACAGGAAGTCGAGGCGTGTGTCGGGTCCAAGCAACTCCCGGATATCAAAGGAGCAGAGTATCCAAGAGATTTGAATGATTTCCGAGACAATTTGATCGGTGGGACAGCGTTGCTGCGCCTGTTAGGCGGCAGCAAATCGGGCCTTACATCTGAAATGTATCGCCGCGCTGTAGGTTATGCGAAATGCGTTGAAGAGGCGGCTTACGCGCAAGGCGGGGCGGCGGAGAATACCCAGAAGGCATATATATGGGCCGGCGTCAGAGCGCATAGCAAATGCCAAGACGAGCCATCCTCGCCTTCTCGCCTTGCGGAATCTGAAGCTAACCCGTCAACTGCAGCCATTGAATCTTCTCTAGCTCAAACGCTCGGGAGCGCCGCATTCGATTATGTTTACGAAGCGAATGGGTGGATCACCGATGAGATGCGTCCCTGCGTGACTTATGGATATAAATCCGAAGTGTCGCCGGGTTGTAAGACCGTTAATGGGCGAGTGCCCGTAGCGCCACCACCCTCGATGCCGACTCAAAATGACTGACCGCAAGACCCTCCAACTCCGCGATCCGTCCGAAACCGACGACGCCGCACCCGCGCTCAAGAAGAAGGGTCGCGGGTGGGAGATTTCCGACAAACGGCTCGATGCGCTGCATGATCGTGCGCGCGAAATGCGGCGGCATTCCTCGCCTGCGCATAAGGCGCTGTCGGCGAAGTTCACCGGGGCCGATCTGGGCCGCTACACCTTTACCCGCCATGCGGTGGTCGGCAGCGCGATTGTCGATTTCAATTGCCACAATCTGGGCATGGCGATCTGTATCGACGAGCCGGATCAGAACGACACTCTGGCGAAACGCCGCGACAAGAGCCTCGAAAGCGTCGGCATCCGCGTGATGCGGATCAAGGCCGAGGATATCCTCGAGAACATGGACGCGGTGCTCGAACGCATCACCGCCGGAATGCGGATGCGGATTGCCGACAAGAAACAGGCCCGCCGCGAGCACAACGCCAGCAATCCGCGCCAGACCAAGCCGCGCTACGACCGCGACGGGAACGGCCCGCCGCGTAACAGACGAGACCACTAATGCTGAAAATCGAAAATCTCACCGCCACTGTAGCGGACAAGCAAATCCTCAACGGCCTCAGCCTCGAAGTCGCTGCGGGCGAAATCCATGCGATCATGGGCCCCAACGGCGCGGGCAAGTCTACGCTGTCCTACGTGCTGGGCGGGCGTCCAGGCTATGAAGTCACCGGCGGCAGTGTCGAATTCATCGGGCAGGACCTGCTTGATCTGGAGCCGCACGAGCGCGCCTCAGCCGGGCTGTTCCTCGGTTTCCAGTATCCGGTCGAGATTCCCGGTGTCTCCAACGTCCAATTCCTGCGCGAATCCCTGAACGCCCAGCGCGCAGGCCGTGGCGAAGAAGCGCTGACCGGCGGCGAGTTCCTGAAGCTGGCGAAAGAAAAAGCCGGGCTGCTGGGCATGGATATGGAAATGCTCAAGCGGAACGTAAATGTGGGCTTCTCCGGCGGCGAGAAGAAGCGCGCCGAGATGGTCCAGATGGGCATTCTGGACCCGAAATTCGCGGTGCTGGACGAAACCGATAGCGGCCTCGATATCGATGCGCTGCGCGTTGTGGGCGAGGGCATCAATGCGATCATGCGCGATCCCGCAAAGGGCGTGCTGCTCATCACCCACTACCAGCGCCTGCTTGACGTGGTGAAGCCCGACAAGGTCAGCATTCTGGCCGCCGGACGTATCGTTCAGACGGGTGGCCCCGACCTCGCGCTGCGGCTGGAGGAAGAGGGCTATGACGCGGTGATGGCTCCAGAGAACGCCAATGCCTGAGGCAGCAACCCTCCCGACACGGCGTGACGAGGCGTGGCGCTACTCGGACACCGATGCGCTGGCCGCGCTGGACCTTGGCACGTTCGAGGACTGGCAAGATATCGACGTGCCCGCCGACGGCAGCCACCACGAGATCGTGACCATCGCGGAGGGTGACAGCACGCAATTGCGCCGCCTGCGGATCACAGTCGGCGAAGGCGCTACCTGCGAAGTGTTCGGCGTGATTGCGGCGGCGCAGCTGGGCCGTGTGGAAGCGGTCGTCCATCTGGAACGCGGCGCTCATTTCGAAATGGGCGGGATCACTGTCGGCGGCAGCGACACGACCCGCGAATTCGTCAGCCATGTGATCCATGCAGAGCCCGAAGCGACCAGCAACCAGACGGTGCGCAGTGTCCATTGGGGCAAGGCCACCGGCAACTTCCTCGGCCGGATCGATGTGGTGCGCCACGCGCAGAAAACCGATGCAGCGCAGGATTTCAAAGGCCTGCTGCTGGAAAAAGGCGCGAGCGTGAATGCTGTGCCCCAGCTCGAGATTTTCGCCGACGATGTGAAATGCGCCCACGGTGCGACGGTTGGCCAGCTCGACGAGATGGCGCGGTATTACATGGCGGCGCGCGGGCTCCCGCCCGAAACTGCGCGGCGTCTCCTGGTGCAGGCGTTTCTCGGCGATGCGCTGGTTGCGCTGGATGACGATGCGGAGCGCGAACGCCTGATGGATGTCGCTCTGGCCAAGCTGGAGGCGCATCTTTGACGGACACGCAAACTCTTGCCCCGAAACTCGATGTGCGCGGTGACTTCCCCGGCCTGCTGACGGCGGACGGCGATCGCTGGCATTATCTCGATACCGGCGCGACGGCGCAGAAGCCGCAGGCGGTGATCGATGCGATGACGGGTGCGCTGGGCCGCGATTACGCCACGGTGCACCGCGGCGTCTACGGCCGTTCCGCCGCGATGACGCAGGCCTATGAAGCGGCGCGTCGGCGCGTTGCGGGCTTTATTGGCGCGCAATCGGAAAACGAGATCGTGTTCGTGCGCGGCGCGACAGAGGGGATCAATTTGGTCGCGAACAGCTGGGGAGGGGCGAGCCTCAAGGCGGGCGACCGCATCATGCTCTCCCAGCTGGAGCACCACTCCAATATCGTGCCCTGGCAAATGGTGGCGGAGCGCACCGGTGCGGAGATCGATATTTGCCCGCTCACCGAAGACGGCCTGATCGATCTCGATTGGCTCGAGGCGAACCTCACGCCCGCACACAAAATGGTCGCGCTGGCCCATGTCTCGAATGTGCTCGGCTCGATTCTGGGAGCGAAGCGCGCGGCGAAGGCTGCCCATGCGGTTGGCGCAAAGCTGCTGCTCGACGGGTGCCAGAGCGCGCCCCGGATGCGGCTGGCGATGAACGAGCTGGATTGCGATTTCTTCGTGTTCTCCGCGCACAAGCTCTACGGACCGACGGGCATCGGCGTGCTGTGGGCGCGCGAGGAGCTGCTGGACGCGATGCCGCCATGGCAGGGGGGCGGCGCGATGATCGACCGCGTGACCTTCGAGAAAACAACCTATGCTCCGCCGCCGCAGCGCTTCGAAGCCGGCACGCCGATGATTACCGAAGCCATCGCGCTGCACGCCGCGATTGACTATGTCGAAAAAGTCGCGGGCGAAGCGGGCATGGAAGGCCTGTTTGCGCACGAAGCGGCGCTGGCAGCGAAAACGCGCGAGGAATTGTCGCGCCTCAATTCGATCCGCCTGTTCGGCCCGGACACAAGCGCGGGGATCGTCTCCTTCCTGATGGAGGGGGTTCACCCGCACGATCTCGGCACCATATTGGATGAAGAGAATGTCGCGATCCGGGCGGGGCACCATTGCTGCCAGCCGCTGATGGATCACTACGGCGTGCCGGCCACCGCGCGGGCCAGTTTCGGCCTGTACAGCGACGAGAGCGATATCGAAGCGCTGCTGCGCGGTATCGAGCGAACCCAGAAGATTTTCGGCTAGGATACGAGAAGATGACCGAAGAAAGCCCGGACAAGAAGGATTTCGTGGCAGCGCCCGCGCCCAACGAGCAGGTCCTGACGCAGGCGCCGCCCAAGCCGCCGCGCGCCAGAGTCGAGGATGTTGTCGAGGATTCCCCGGAAACGCCAAAACAGACGATGGAGCGCAAGCGCGATTATCTCGAAGGGTTCCTGCAGAAAAAGCCCGAACAGGCTGGCCCCGGCGGCGCTGGCGGCGAATTGCAGGAGGCGGTCGTTTCTGCGCTGAAGGAAATTTACGATCCCGAAATTCCGGTCAATATCTACGATCTGGGCCTGATTTACGGGGTCGAGGTGGATGACGAGAGCGATGTGACCGTCACCATGACGCTGACCACGCCGCATTGCCCGGTCGCCGAAACCATGCCCGGCGAGGTTGAACTGCGCGCCGCGAGCGTGCCCGGCGTGCGCGATGCGGAAGTCAATCTGGTGTGGGATCCGCCATGGGGCCCCGACAAGATGACCGACGAAGCGCGGCTCGAATTGGGGATGCTCTAAAATGGCGGAAAGCACACTTCGCGAACGCCCTGCGGCAGTTATCCTGACCAAGGCGGCAGAGGCGCGGGTTGCCGAGCTGATGGCGAAAGCGCCCGATGATGCAATCGGTGTGAAATTGTCGACCCCGCGGCGCGGCTGCTCGGGCCTTGCCTATTCGGTCGACTATGTGACCGAGGAAGTGGCCTTCGACGAAAAGATCGAAACGCCGGGCGGCACGTTCTACATTGACAGCGCCAGCGTTCTGTATCTGATCGGCAGCACGATGGACTGGGTGGAGGACGATTTCACCGCGGGCTTCGTGTTCGAAAACCCGAACGCCAAAGGCGCGTGCGGCTGCGGCGAAAGCTTTATGGTCTAGGTCGGGTTGCCGGGGGCGGAAGCCCGTTTCCGGTTCGGCCAGACCTTCGTATCAGTCTTCCGATTTCAGCCGGTCGAGCAATTCGCGCTCGAGCACATCCAGTTCGCCATCGGCTTCGATCATGCTGTCGAGCCAAGCCTTTTCGTCGCCGGTGACCAGTTCGCCCGAGGCCGCCTGAGCGGTGTAATCGGGCGAGCCTGAACCCTGTTTGCGCCCGAAGATTTTTCCGAAATGGTTCTGCGCCTGCGGCATTTCGCGAACCATCGCGCCCATGAAGCGCCCGACATTCGCGCGATTGTCATTCATGAAGGCTTCCAGCTCCTTCATGCGCCCATGGCTGATCTGGGCGTTCTTGAAGCCAAAGCCTTTCAGATAATTGGCGATCCCGTCCACAAACAGCGGACCCCATTCCAGCGCGTTCGCGTGGCCGAGCGTCGCGTCCTTGATCCGGAACAGCATTTCCGCATCATGGCGGGTGACAGCGGCGGGGCCGTAGCCTCCGCTGGCGAAGATCACCCGGCGCAGCAGGCGGCATTCAGCGGTGCTGATATGGGTGGCGGACAGCTCTCCGCCGCAGCGGGTCGGGCCAGTGCCGCTCAGCACGGCTTCCTGAATCTGGTGCAGCGTATAGGTTTTGAGCGCTTCGGGAACGTTCTGCGCGCGTTCGACCACGCGGACCATCAGTTCCAGTTCGGCCATCGTTTCCAACTGGCCATCGGCGTCGAGCTGGGCGATCAGCCAATCGGCCTCTTCGGCATCGCACATATGCTTGGGCTCGGTGCCGTTGAGAACGAATTCGGTCAGCGCTTCGACAAAGAAATCGACCCATTCGCGGTCGGGATCGTCAATCTCGTGATTGATGGCAAAGATCGCTTCGGCCTCTTCGCGGGTAATCAGCCCGTCGCCCCAACCCAGACGGCGCAGCGAGAGGATTTCCTCCGGCGACACATGGCGATCGGCGGCAACGGCGCGGGCAAGCTCTGAAAATTGCATATTCATGCGAAGGGGGTCCCCAAGACCTGTGGTTCTGTTTCCCCACAGCCTTCGCAGAACATCGTTAATTCGGTGTTACCCGCGAGGCTCAGATGCCCTTCAGCGCCCGGACGCAAGCGGCGCGGTCCACGTCCAGCGCATCGGAACTGCGCCGCGCATCGACATAGGTGGCGGTGGGCTCCGCTCCGGGCCTTGCGGGATAGAGGTAGACATCGAGCACACAGGGCTCGCCGGCAAATTGCAATTTGCGCACATCGCCTTCCACCACGTCGAGCCGCGGCGGGCCGAATTGTGCCTGCAAACCTGCAGCGGACTGGCCGATGACGCCCTCCAGCCCCGGCACATTCATCACCCGGGGCGGAATGAAGGCGCCCACCGGGGCCGTGGGCCTTGTGCTCGGCACCGGCACGCTGACGCGGGGTGTGGGGTTGCCCGGCTGGGCCGTGGGCGCATTAGCGGTGCCGGCTTGCCCGGGCGGGACAGTCGTCGCGCAGGCGGCCACGAGTGGCATCAGAGAAAGGGCAACAATTCTGCGCATTATGCTTGGCTTCTCCCGGTCCTGCCCGATTGCACCAGATGGGTGGCGGCGGCGGCCCCGATTACAGGGGCCAGCAGGTTTAGGAAAGGCACTGTGAACAGGGCTGCAATCGCTCCGCCGAGCAGGAAGCGCGTTCCGCCGCCGATTGGCGCAGGCTCGGTCCGGTCATGGCGGTGCCGCGCCCATGCCAGCTCTTGCAGATCGCGGCCCAGCAGCCACGCATTAACCGCCCAGAACAGCGCCACGGTGCCGATGCCGGTGAACAGCAGGGCGAGCGCGACCGGCAGGATCAGCAGATTGACGCCCAGCGCCCGCAGCCCTGCGCGGGCGCCGTCCTTCAGGCTTTCGCGGAAGGTTATCGTGCGCGCGGTGTGCGCCGCGCCGGGATAATACCGCGCCTCGACCGCGCGGATGATATCCTCTGCGAAGAACTGGATCACGGCGAGCGCCACGATGCGGAACAGCAGCCACCCCAGCAGGATGGTCGCGGCCACGGTCAGCACGACCATTGCGCCGTTTACCGGGGCCCATCCGGCCTCTGTCAGCAGGAGGTGGAGCACGGCGTAGAGCGCCACGCCCAACGCGGCAAACACACCCAGCGTGGCGACCATGCTCTTCACCAGAACCCGCAAAATGGCGGGATCGGCCAATTGCCGCGCGGCGCGGGCGAAGGAGGCTGGGAACGACACCATGCAGGCAGCGCATCGTGGGCGCGGCGTCCAAAGTCAATTGCTGGCAGACATGCATGTTGGCCCGCTGAGACTTGGCGAACAGGGCCCCGCCCGCTAGGGGCAGGCGGACATATCTAGTCCCCGCACAAACAACCGGAAGACCGCCCCCATGACCAATCCGAAATACGACGTTGTCGCCATCGGCAACGCCATTGTCGACATCCTCGCACCCTGCGAAGATGCGGTGATCGAGGAATTGGGCCTTGCGCGTGGAGGCATGTCGCTGGTCGATGCGGATGGGGCGGACAAGCTCTACGAAGCGATGGGCCCGGCGACCGAGAAATCGGGCGGCAGCGCGGCCAACACGCTGGCCGGTCTGGCAAGTCTCGGCACCAAATGCGCCTTTATCGGGCAGGTGGCGGACGACCAGTTCGGGCAAGTCTTCGCGCATGATATCCGCTCCGCTGGCATCGCTTTCGATACGCCTGCCCGTCAGGATGATCCGCCCACAGGCCGCTGCCTGATTTTCGTGTCGCCCGATGGCGAGCGGACGATGAACACGTTTTTGGGTGCGGGCCAATTCCTGCCCGCCGATGCGTTGGACGAGAGCGTGATTGCGGACGGGGCGATCCTCTATCTCGAGGGGTATTTGTGGGACCCGGAAGAGCCGCGTAAAGCCATGCGCCGCGCCATCGACGTGGCCCGCGCTGCAGGGCGCAAAGTGGCATTCACCGCCAGCGAAAGCTTCGTGATCGACCGGCACGGCGATGACTTCCGCGCCATGATCGAAGACGGCGTGATCGACATCCTGTTCGTCAATGAAAGCGAGCTGGCAACGCTGACCGCCAAGGAGGATTTCGAAGACGGACTGGCGTCGCTGGCCGGCAAGGTTCCGGTTCTGGTGGCAACCAAGGGCGAGCATGGCGCGGTCGCCATAGCCGACGGCGAACGCGCCGAAGTGGCCGCCGAGCCGGTTGCCAAGGTCGTCGATACCACGGGCGCAGGCGACCAGTTCGCCGCCGGATTCCTGTCAGGCCACGCCAAGGGCCTGCCGCTCGAAACCTGTCTCAAACGCGGCGCAATCGCCGCTGCCGAAGTCATCAGCCACATCGGCCCGCGCCCCGAGGTGGATATGCAAGCGCTGATGGCGGAGAAATTAGGGTAGGGGCGCGCGTTATCGCTTAGACCGCGGTAGTTTGTCCTGAGCCTTTTTTACTTCTGAGATTGCCGCATCGGCCGCCTTACGCCGAGCCAGCTTTTGTTTTTCTTTGTAGGCACCGTAGACTTTTTCCGCTTTGCGGCGTGCGTCTGTGGTTCGAACCTGCCCACCATGAGTGAGGACGACGCGGCCCAAATCTTTTAATTGCCTATCGAGCAGGGCCTCGGCTTGGCTCATCAGTGTTAGTCGCCCCATATCCAGTTGATCCTCGAAAATGTCCAACAAGATCGTAGTCAGCCGATTAAGCTCTCTGATCTCTGCCTTTGCCAGATAATTCTTCGATACGGTCACGTCTGTTTTGCGAATATTTTCGTTCGGCCAGGTTTGCAGACCCATGTTGTCGTCCGAAATTTTCGCGCGTGAATTGATAATTCCAGCCGGAGTATTGCTGGTCACAGCATACACAAGCTTGGCTTGGGTATTTCTGAAAAACTCCCTCGATGTCTCGGACTTCCCGTCATAGTCTTGGCACATGGCGCAGACCCGCTGAAGCTCGCCGTACAGGTTTGCTTCGTCAGAGCGAATATCGCGGATGATCTCACGAAGTTCGGCAACCCTGTCCCGATTGTCGGGGTTTTTGAGTCTCGGAGCATCGATCACGAAGCCCTTGGTCGCAAACTGGACCAGCTTTTCGGTGGCCCATTTTCTGAAGAGCGTCGCTTGTTTCGATGAGACTCGGTATCCGACCGAGATCACCATATCGAGGCTATAAAGTACGGCTGGCCGCCCCATACTTGTTTGCGTTTTCTGCAAAGAAGTAGAATCTAGCTCTCCCTCTTCCAGTATGTTGTTGATATGCCTTGATATTGTTGAGATGTCTCTTCCATATAGCGAGGCTAGTTGGGCCTGTGTCATCCATAGCTGGTCGCCGGAATAATTCACTTCGACGTGCGTTCCGGTTCCATCGGAATATACCAGAAAGCGGTCTCCGGTATCCTCGTCTTCCTGCAGGTGAACTGGCTCTAGCTCGGACATGGATCTCTCGCGAACAAAAAAAGAACAATATTCAGATTTCGCTTACCAGACTAGAGGCTAATGCGATTTATGCACGATCCTCCCGCTCGACCTCGCGCCAGCCGATGTCGCGGCGGCAGAAGCCGCTTTCGAAGGTGATGGCGTCGACGGCCTGATACGCCGCGTCCTTCGCCGCAGTCGCATTCCCGCCCATCGCGGTGACGTTGAGCACGCGGCCGCCATTGGCGACGAGCTGGTCGCCATCCAGTCTCGTCCCTGCATGAAAGACTTTCGCGCCATCCGCTTCGGCTGACCCCAGATCGATCACGCCGCCCTTTTCCGGGGTGCCGGGATAGCCCTTGGCGGCCATCACGACAGTCAGTGCGGTCTGGTCGGAGAACTTCGCTTCGCTCCATTCGCCCAGTGTCCCGCTGGCGCAGGCGAGCATGAGTGCGGCCAGATCTTCCTCCAGCCGCATCATCAGGACTTGGCATTCCGGATCGCCGAAGCGCGCATTGTATTCGATCAGTTTGGGACCTTCAGCGGTCAGCATCAGCCCGGCATAGAGCACACCGGAATAGGGCGTGCCCTCTTCACGCAGTGTGTCGACCGTGGGCTGGACAATGTCGCGCATCACGCAGGCCTGCAATTCTTCTGTCAACACCGGCGCGGGGGAGTAGGCACCCATTCCGCCGGTGTTCGGCCCGGTGTCCCCTTCGCCCACGCGCTTGTGATCCTGCGCTGTGCCGAAGGGGAGGACCGTCTCGCCATCGGTCAAAGCGAAGAAGCTCGCCTCTTCCCCGTCCAGAAATTCCTCGATCACTACCTCTGCGCCCGCGTCGCCAAATTGCCCGCCAAACATATCGGCAAGCGCGGCCTCGGCCTCTTCGCGCGTCGGGGCAATCACCACGCCCTTACCCGCCGCCAGACCATCGGCCTTGAGCACGTAAGGCGCGGTGAAGCCATCCAGCGCCGCTTTGGCATCAGCGAGCGTGGCAGTGCGGACATAGCCGCCGGTGGGAATATCGGCGCGGGCGCACAAATCCTTGGTGAAGCCCTTGGAGCCTTCCAGCTGGGCAGCGGACTTGTCCGGGCCGAATACCGCGATGCCGGCGGCGCGCAGATCGTCGCCCAGTCCGGCGACCAGAGGCGCTTCCGGCCCGATGACTACCAGCTCGATAGTGTGTACCGAGCAGAACTCTACCACGGCGGCGTGGTCGCCCGCGTCTAGATCGACCAGCTCGGCTTCCTCCGCAATGCCGGGATTGCCGGGCGCGGCGAACAGTTTGGTGCAGGACGGGGATTGCGCCAGCTTCCACGCCAGCGCATGCTCGCGCCCGCCCGAACCGATGAGAAGGATGTTCATTCGCGGTAACCTCGCGCAAAAGTAAGGGCAGCCCTTCGACAAGCTCAGGGCGAACGGGTTAAAGAGCCACCTCTCCTATCCGTTCGTGCTGAGCCTGTCGAAGCACTGTTCTTGTTTTTCCCATGGTGCCAAACTCGCAAGCATGTCCGACCTGATCTCGAAAACCCAACCGGGCGACAACGCCGAGCCTGTGGGCGTGTCCGAATTGTCGGCGCGCCTCAAACGCACGGTCGAGGACCAGTTCGGTTTCGTCCGGCTGCGCGGTGAATTGTCGGGCGTGAAGCGGGCAGCTTCAGGGCATCTCTATTGCAGCCTGAAGGATGAAAAGGCGGTAATCGACGGGGTCATGTGGCGCGGCAATGCAGGGCGGTTGCCTTTCCAGCCGGAGGACGGGCTGGAAGTGATCGCCAGCGGCAAGCTGACGACCTATCCCGGCCGCAGCAAATACCAGATCGTGATGGACCGGATGGAGCTGGCGGGCGAAGGCGCGCTGTTGGCTCTGCTGGAGAAAACCCGTCTGCGGCTGGAGGCGGAAGGGCTGTTTGCCCGCGAGCGCAAGCGGGCGCTGCCTTTTCTGCCGCGCACCATCGGCGTGGTGACTTCGCCGACTGGAGCGGTGATCCGTGATATCCTGCACCGTCTGGCTGACCGGTTCCCCACACATGTCGTCGTCTGGCCGGTTCTGGTGCAGGGGCCAAGCGCGGCCGATCAGGTGACGGCGGCTATTCGCGGCTTTGGCGCAATCGCAAATGGCGGTCCGGTCGCGCGGCCTGATCTGCTGATCGTGGCGCGCGGGGGCGGCTCGATCGAGGATCTGTGGAGCTTCAACGAAGAACAGGTGGTCCGCGCCATCGCCGAATCGCCGATCCCCGTGATCAGCGCGGTGGGCCATGAAACCGATACCACGCTGGCCGACTATGCCGCTGACCGCCGTGCGCCTACTCCCACGGCCGCTGCGGAGATGGCGGTGCCGGTGCGGGCTGAACTCGCCGCAACGCTCAGTGATTTCGGGGCGCGGCAGCAGCGAAGTGTCTTGCGGCCGGTTTCTCTGGGGCGGGAGCGGCTGGAGGCGCGTGTACAGCGCATGCCCACGCTCGACGCATTGCTTCAACCGCAGGCGCAACGGCTGGATGATCTTACCGAACGGCTCCGGCGGGGTCTGAAAGACCGCGCAGGCAAGGGGCGGGAGAATTTGGGCCAGGTGCAGGCGCGGTTTACCCGCCGTTTGCTCGGCCGAAAGCTGGAGGACGCAGGCCGCGCTCTGTCGGCAGTGCGCTTCACCAGCCGCCCGCTCGAGGCGCAGTTGCAGCGCAGTGCCGAGCGCCTGGAGGGGATAGGCCGGCTGCTGGCGACCTATGATTACGAAGCTCCCCTGCGGCGCGGCTACGCGCTGGTGCATGACGGCGAGGGCAAATTGCTGCCGCGCAAGGCACAGGCCGAGGCGGCGGAGGCGCTGTCCATTCAGTTTGGAGACGGGGTTCTTGCTGTAGGGACTGGGAATATATCGGCTGCGGATCCGCCGCGCCCCCCGCGCAAGACCAAGACCAAACGCAAACCGCCGGCGGCCAGCGACGCGCAGCAGGGTTTGTTCGATTGAAAACCGATTGCTAAAGGCACTGCCATGTTGATGTCCTCGGGCGACCAGCTCGCCACACTCCGCTACGAAGCCAGCTCTTTCCGCGTGTTGAAAGCCGGACGCCATGTCGCCTGCGCGGTCAGCGGCGAACTGATTGCGCTGGAAGATTTGCGCTATTGGAGCGCCGAGCATCAGGAAGCCTATGCGTCGTGCGAGATCGCCACGAAACGTCTGCTGGAGGCCGAATGATGCGCCTTCTTTCCTCCGCCGTGTCCGCAGCGTCGGCTGTGGCTCTGCTGGCGGCTTGCAACGCTGCCAATGCGGAAGACGAGGCAATCGCCAGCGCCGAAACGGCGCAGCCTATGCCTGAAACGCTTGCCGCTCCGACTGCGGCGGCGGTGCAGACACCCCAGATCATCGGCCTTCAGGGCGAATTGACGCAGGGCGGGTTTGTCCGCGGCACTGTTCCCATGAATACCGTTTCGGCGCGGCTGGGCGATACCCCGCTGGAGATTGACGAGAATGGCAATTTTTTCGCCGCGTTCGACCGTGACGAGGGCGCGCAAGTCTTCCTCCACACGGTCATGGCCGACGGCGGGCAGGTCAGCACACCCGTCACGGTCAGCCCGCGCAGCTGGCAGATCGAGCGCGTCAATGTCGCCAAGCGCGGCGGCGGCACCAGCGAAGCTTGGTGGAAGAAGCGCGAGCCGGAATGGAATGCGATTCAAGGCGCGCGCGCGAAGGAAACGGGTGCGAATGGCTGGACCCAGGACTTTGTCTGGCCCGTCACTGGCCGTATCTCGGGCCGCTTTGGCCGCCAGCGCATTTATCGCGGCGAACCGGGCAGCTATCACTCCGGCATCGACATCGCACCCGGCAATGGCGTGCCATTTGTCGCTCCGGCAGACGGTGTGGTGGTGCTGGCCCGCAATGGCTTCAGCCTGGAAGGCAATCTGATCATCATCGATCACGGGGCAGGGCTCAACAGCGCGTTTCTCCACGCCTCTCGGATTGTGGTCGAGGAAGGCCAGAGCGTGAAGCAGGGCCAGCATATCGGCGATGTCGGTGCATCGGGCCGCGCCACCGGGCCGCATCTGCACTGGAGCCTGAAATGGCACGACGCGCGGCTCGATCCGCTGCTGTTTACCGGCCCCATGCCCTAGGCCTGGCAGGGCCCCGATGCGGGGAAGCGCGCCTTACTGAACGCGCTTCACCTTGATGGCCCGCTTGTTACCGATCTTCGCCGAATAGCTGCTCAGCGCGCCCTTTTTGATCGTGACCTCGGTGCCCGGCTTGATGTCGCTGTAGATCCGGAAAGTGTCGTTCTGGACCCAGCTTGCGCCGTCTTCCATTTCGAAAAACCAGCTGCCATCGCCGCGCCGCGTCGCGCGGGTGATGGTCGTGGTGATTTCGCTGAACTCGTCCTCCTCACCGCCGTCGAACAGGCGAATACGCGGGAGTGACAGGCCGAACAGGCCACGCCGTGCTTCGCGGATCTGGCCCTTGTCGGCAAAGACCAGCTCTTCCGATTCCTCGCCCGCCTCGATTACCGCGACCTGCGCGTCATAGCAGGCCAGCCGCTCCATCGGCTCGGCGACAGCGCGGCAATCATACAGCTTCTGCACCGCTTCAGGCGTGTCAGGTCCATCCTCGTCGTCCTGCGCCAAAGCGGGCGCAGCGATGCCAAGAGCAAAAGCGGCGGGAAGGCAGGTTACGCGGGCAAAGCGTGACGGTAGGCGAGACAGGATGCGGGCGGCCATGAGAACCTCGTTTGGCTGAAGAGCGGCGATACTAGCCCTCTGTGTCTGCATGACAAGTGTATGGTCGCGCGCGGGCTCACTGGCGGGGTCACTGGCGTGGTCATGGGCGCGCACGCCGGTATGCAGCTAAGCTTGAACGCAGCCCCCCTTCGCCTAAGGGGGAATTCGTGAAACGCCCTTCCCTGAAAAAACTGATCCTGCTGGGCCTGGTCGCGCTGGCTCTTGCGCCCGGCACATGGGTGCGCAGTCCGCGTCCGGCTGCCGTGCTGGATGCCGGACTTGTCGCTACGCGCGTCCCTGTGGACCAGTCGCGCATCGGAGCGCTGGAGGTGCGGGCCGTGTGGAAGCTGAGCAGCCGCCATTCGCTGTTCGGCGGCTATTCCGGGCTGGTCGCGCTGCCCGGTGGCGATCTGTTGTCGGGCAGTGACAAGGGGGCGGCGCTGCGCATCACGCTGGCGGATGGCGCTCCGGTCGCTGGCAGAATGACACCGTTTGGCGGACAGGACCCGCTGGATGACAAGATCAGCATTGATCTGGAAGCGCTGACAATCGATCCTGCGAGCGGGCGCGTCTGGGCGGCATACGAATATCTCAATACCATCGTTCGCTATGCCGACGAGGTGTCTGCCGGAGATGTGGCGGAGCCCGAGGCACTGGAAGACTGGCCCGCGAACAAAGGGCCCGAAGCTTTGGTGCGGCTGCCCGATGGACGGTTTATCGTGCTGGCAGAGGGTTCGGAGGCGTGGGACGAGCAGAACCGCAATGGCCTGCTGTTCGAGGGCGATCCGGTGGAGGGGGCCAAGGCGACGGCGTTCGATTTTCGGGGGCCTGCGGGGTTCCGGCCCACCGATATGGCGGCGCTGCCCGATGGCCGTGTGCTGATCCTGATGCGCACCTACACGTTCAGCCTGCCGCCGACCTTTCTGGCGCGCCTTGTGGTGGCCGATCCGGCGGATATCAGCGAGGATGGCGTGTGGCGCGGAACGGAAATCGCGCGCTTCGAGCCGCCGCTGCCGACCGACAATTTCGAAGGGCTGGCAGTGATGGGTGATTCGTTTCCGGTGACTCTGTGGATGATCTCCGACGACAACACCGCGAAATTCCAGAACACGCTGCTGATGGAGCTGGCGTGGGACGGGTCGCTGCCGGGAGACTAGCTCGCGCGCGTTCGGACACAGCAAAAGGCGCGCTGGCCACCCGGCGCGCCTTGAAAAATGCGTCTTTTAAGAAATCGCTGCGCGCTTTCTTGCGCTTGGGTTCCGGCCCACTCCCCCGCCCAACCACCCGATCATTCTCCGATACGCTATCGGGTGGTTGGGCGGGGGAGTGGGCTGGTGCCGCAAGGGTCGGACGGATGTCCGGCCCGCACTACAAATCAAGCTTCAGCGACAGCCTTCTTGAGCTCTTTCTTCACGCGCTGTGCGCGGGTGCTGAGCTTTTCGTTCTTGGTCTTCAGCAGCCAGTTATCCAGCCCGCCATTGTGCTCGACCGAACGCAGGCCGTGGGTCGACACGCGGAACTTGAAGCCGCGCTCTAGCTTCTCGCTCAGCAGCGTGACGTTCTGCAGATTGGGCAGGAACACGCGCTTGGTACGGTTGTTCGCGTGGCTCACATTGTTGCCGGTCAGGCGGCCCTTGCCGGTCAGTTCGCAGATGCGCGACATGATAAATCTCTTTGCAAAAATGGATAGCGGCACCGCCTCGCATGACGCGTGGAGAGCCGGGAAAGGCGCGCAGTTACCCGCCAATGGCCGAATCGTCAACCGATTGCTTGCCTATCCGGTCCCGGCGGGGCTAGCGCGTACCCATGACCAAATGGCCCATCCCGCCCGCAATGCAAGCGGCCCTGGCGCAGGGGCGGCTGGCGGCGGAGGCTGGCGAGGTGCCGGTGGGTGCGGTGGTGGTGCGGGATGGCAAGGTCATCGCCGAGGCGCATAACGCCCCGCGTGGCCTCAATGACCCGACCGCCCATGCCGAGGTGCTGGCGATTCGCCGTGCGGCGCAGGCGCTGGGGCAGGAACGGCTTGAAGGCTGCGACCTCTATGTAACGCTGGAACCCTGCGCGATGTGCGCCGGAGCCATCGCCCATGCGCGCATCGCCCGGCTATACTACGCCGCGAGCGACCCCAAAGGCGGCGGCGTCGAGCACGGCGCGCTTGTGTTCGAGCAAGCCCAGACGCACCACGCGCCGGAGGTGTATTCGGGCATGGGTGAGGCGGAGGCGGGGGAGATGCTACGCGGGTTTTTTAGGGGGCGGCGGTGAGCCGAGCTTGGCCCTTCTAGAATTTGTAAGTTGCTAGATACTCTGCGGGTATCTCGACGTCGAACAGCACACCGGAGAGCCCTGCGACGATAGCGCCGCCGAAAATAATGCCACTCACGATCAAAACGGCAAAGGCGATTGAGCCGGCAGCGGCATTTTTGCTGTGCAAAGACCAATAGGCCGCGCAGCCAAGATGTGTGAACAGAGCAGCTACGGCTAGGAAATAATACGGGATGAAGAACCACTCGAACGGCGGTGCGTGAATCCCGGCGGCGGCGAAACGAAAATCTGTGTCGAGATCCAGAATGTGGCGCCCGGCGAGAACTGCCAGGACATGGTTCAGCAGGAAGAAGATCAAGTAAAGGCCCGAAAATGCCTGCGTCCAGGCAATCGCGCCATGTCTGCTTCGCCGACCTTTGATGACTATCCTGAGGCCCGTGGCCATCTGCAGAACCAAACAAACCAGAAGCAGGGGTTCTATAACGGCATTGCGGTAAATCGGGCGAATGGCCGCCATAAAATCGATGTGCTGCTGCTGGCCCGCCAGGCCCACGAGATGGTTGAGCAGGTGCAAGGCGACGAAGGCAATGATGACGATCGCTGAATAGCGATGTACTGTCCTAAGGCTGAAATTTTCAGGCATTGGGCCTCCCTTGGTGCGAGCTCGTCAATTTACCTGCGTTACATCCCGCGCCAAATCTTCGCCTTCACCCCGTCGCTTGGTCCAAACGTCCGGCTCGGGCACACTCTTGGCCTGAACCGCTTGCCGTAGCAGAGGCGCAGTTCTTCCAGCCAGCCGCGGCGGTTCAGCTTGACGCCGACCATGTTCGGCTCCCAGCCCTTGTTCGCGCTGGCGAAGGCTTCGCGGATACGGCCCACGGTCAGGTCGTCCTCGCGCGAAATCCGGTCGAAATCGGGCCAGCGATAGCTACTCCACAGGATATTGGTGACCTTGAAATACGTCTCAGGCTTTCGCGTCATGCAGCTGCCGTGCTTGGCCCATTGCCGTGCGGCGAGGCTGGCAGACGGCATCATACAGAAATTGCGTTTGACCGTCGCAGGCTGGGGGCGCTGCGCCGTGGGGCAATATTGCGGCCAGGTGCTGCGCCCGTCGGGCCAGAAACCGTGGACGATAAAGCCGAACCGCCCGTTGCGCCCCGAACACTGGCTGGCGTGGCTGCCGCTGCGCTGGCGGGTGCGGCAGAACTCCGGGCTCCAGCTGAGCGCCATGGTGTAGCCGGCGACCGGCAGCTGGCGGGTGCGCGCATCCTGCTTGACCGGAGGCACACTGATGCGCGGCGGCGCCTTGCATTGATAGGCCTGCGCAGTGACCGCGGCCGGCAGGGCCAAGCTCGCAGCGGCGATTGCCGCACAGGCGAAGCGTGCAGGGCGTGTCACGCGCCTATTTCCGATTGCGCTTCTCGGCGAACCATTCCTTCGCATCGGGCTGGAACAGGAAATACAGTGCAGCGAGCGAGAACACCGTGCTGGCAATGCCGGTGATCATGCTGGTCAGCGGGGTCACGGCCATCTGCATGACGAGCGAAATCGCGCCCCAAGCAAGGAATATCGCCAACACCCACTTCACAACCTCGACCCGCATGACCGATATCAGCATCCACAAGACGCCGCTGATCAGCAGGCTGAATGCAAGGCTGCCGATCATCGCGGCAGCGCCCATATCTTCAATCCCCGAAGCTGCCATTTCTGCGTTCACCAGAGCAACGCTCTCGTCCCACACCAGCAGCGCGCCGCCAATCCCGACAAGGACAGACGCCCAGTAAAGGATATCGAATTTCCTGATGGAATCCGGCTTCATAGTGTCCCCCTTAAGCCAATTGGCCGCTTTTAGTGGGCGACACTGTAGAAGTTACAGCGGCGTAAAGTCCAATCCGATATCGGCGGCAGGTGCGCTTTGGGTCAGGCGACCGACGCTCACATAGTTTACGCCGGTCGCGGCCTTGGCCTTGATGGTTGCCAGATTGATGCCGCCGCTCGCTTCGGTCGGCACTCGGCCGGCAACGAGCGCGACGGCTTCGCGCAAGGTTGGCGGTTCCATATTGTCGAGCAGCAGGCGGGTGGCCCCGGCCTCCAGCGCAGGCTCGATCTGGTCGATCCGGTCCACTTCGCAGATGATGTCTTTCACCCCCGCATCGCGCGCGCGACGCACCGCCTCGCCGACATTCCCCGCGACGGCGATGTGGTTGTCCTTGATCATCGCGGCGTCCCACAGGCCCATCCGGTGATTGTTGCCCCCGCCCATCCGCACAGCGTATTTTTCAAGGATACGCAGGCCGGGAATGGTCTTGCGCGTATCGAGCAGGGTGCAATCGGGATTGTCCATCGCGGTGACATATTCGCGCACCATTGTGGCGATGCCGGTCAGGTGCTGGACGGTGTTGAGCGCGCTGCGCTCTGCCGTCAGCAGGGCGCGGGCATTGCCTTCCAGCCGCATCAGATCGGTGCCGGGCGTCACTTGCGCGCCTTCCTCGACCAGAATTTCGATTTTCGCGTCCGGATCAAGCGTGCGGAAAAACGCCTCCGCTATCGGCAGTCCGGCAATAGAGCACGCATCGCGGCTGTCCATCACGCCAGAGAAGCGCGCATCGGCGGGGATGACGCTGGTCGCGGTAACGTCCGTGCCGCCGCCGGGGAGGCCGGCGCCGAGGTCCTCGTCCAGCGTGGAGCGGACAAAGGCAGGGAGGTCGAAGCCGGCGAGGTTCCATGTCATATTAAATAACTCCCTTCGCCCTGAGCCGGTGCTGCTGCGCAAGAGCTACGCATCCGAAGGGCTGCTCTTTTATCTTTGAAAACTGCGCTAGAAGAAAGAGCAGTGCTTCGACAAGCTCAGCACGAACGGGGTTTCGTGGTCGTGTCTTGATCTTCCGAAAATGATCGGAGCCGAAAGGCTCCGCAAGGGCGACCGCCCGCCCGCAGGTGCTGGGCCTGAAAGGTCGATAAGGCACCGAGGACGCCCGCGCGGATGCGCGGGCATGAAACAAACTAATGCACGAACCGCGCCACCACATCCCGATACGACCGCGAGACCTTCACCTCTGCGCCTGAGTCCAGCACCAGAAAGCACTCGCCATTGGTATGCGGCTTAACCTGCCGCACCTGGTTCAGGTTGACGATCTTCGAGCGGTGCACGCGCTGGAACTTGCGCGGGTCGAGCCTGCGTTCCAGATCCTTCATCGTCTCGCGCAGGACCAGCGAATTGTCTCCGGTGGAGATGATCATGTAGTCGCCCGCTGCTTCGATATGCTCGATCGAATCCACTTCGACGCGGAAGATCTGGCCCCGATCCTTCACATTGATCAGTTTCTCGAACCGGTCGGCGCTTTCCCCTTCGCCCTCTTCCAGTTCTTCCGCCGCATCGGGGGCAACCTCGGCCAGCACGGTTTTGAGCTTTTCGGCCTCCTCGCTGCTCTTCTTCTCGGCCAGCCTGATGCGCACCCGCTCCAGAGTGTCGGCCAGCTTGTCCTCGTCCACCGGCTTCATCAGATAATTGACCGCGTTGGCCTCGAACGCACGGATTGCATGCTCCTGATAGGCGGTGACGAAGACGAAAAGCGGCGGTTCGATTTCCATCACGCCCTTCACCACGGAAAAGCCATCAAAGCCGGGCATTTGGATGTCGAGGAAGACGAGGTCTGGTTTCTCCGTCTTGATAGCGCGGATCGCCTCGCGGCCATTGGCGCAGGTTTCGATGATTTCGACATCGTCGAATTTCTGCAGCCGCAATTGCAGCCCCTGAATGGCGAGCTTTTCATCGTCGACGAGGATCGTGCGTATGGCCATGGTCTATCTTCCGGTTGCGCGGCCGGTCTGGGGGTGGCGCGCGGCTGTGGGGGTTGAAGGTTCAACGGACGGGGCGGGTGAGGGTTTCCCGGACGCGGCGAAGGCTGCAGGAGCCGGTTCGGGTTGCGGGGCAGATTGCGGGGATGCAGCCGGAGCAGTCGACGGCGGCACGAGAGCTGGTTCGGCGCTCTCGTCGGGCTCTTCGCGTTCATAGGGAATTTCGATCAGCACCGAGAAACCGCCTTCGGGGGGCGAGCGAATTTCGAATAGATGGTCGCTGCCATAGGCCTGGCTCAGCCGGTCGCGGATATTGGGAAGCCCAACGCCGGTGGACACCGTGCCGCCGGTGCCCGGCTCGTCGCCGCGCGCAGTGCCTTCGACATCGCCCTTGCGCCGTTTTTGCAAGCCCGGGCCGGTATCGCTGACGATGATCCGCAAACGATCGACGGGTCGGTTGGCGCGCAGAGTAATCTTCGCCCCTTCCTCCTGTGGACCAACAGCGTATTTGATTGCGTTTTCCACCAGCGGTTGCAGCAGCATGGCCGGCAGGCAAGCTTTGGCGGCCTCGTCCTCGATATCGAATTCGGTGCGCAGGCGGTCTTCGAACCGCATCCGCTCGATCTCGAGGTAAAGCTGGATGGTGGCGATTTCCTGTTTGAGCGTCACCTTTCCGCTGGGATTGGTAATCAGCGTATGCCGCAGGAAACTGCTGAGCCGGGTCAGCATAGCATTGGCCGGATCGGTCTGTTTGAGCAGCACCAAGGTGCTGATGGAATTCAACGTATTGAACAGAAAATGCGGGTTGAGCTGATAGCGCAGCATGGCGAGCTGGGCCGCGGTGGCCTGCGCTTCCAACCGTTCCAGCTGGTCCGCCTGTTCCTCGATCTGCAGAAAGAAATTGATTGCGTAATACAGCGCCGACCACGCGCCCAGCAGGGTGAGCGGATAGATTGAATAGCCGATAAACAGCGAGGCAAATTCGGAATTGTCCGGCCGGGTCAGGTCGATCACCCAGGTCTGGATGAAGGCGAACACCACCACGGATACCGCCAGAACCGCAGCGGTGGAAACCCAGGTCACCACGGGCTTCTGGCCAAGCAATTGGCGGAACACGGTCGAGAGGATGAGGCTGATCGAAAGCCCGGTAATCGCCTCGATCAGAATGACGGCAAAGAACGATAATTCCTGCCCGCCGGCAAAGCCCGAGACAGCGCGCAGCGTGAATGCGCCGCCCCAGCCTGCCAGCTGCAGGTTCCAGAACGCCCGGTTTTTGTTCTCGAAAAACCGTGTCGGTCGGAAGGGTAACACCGCCATCGTCCGGGCACTCTAGCGCAAATGGCCGCGCAAGTCAGAGAGGTTTTGCGCATTTGCCCCGTCTGTGGCACTTTGCGTCTTAAAGGCAGGAGAGATGATGATGGGTGTCGAGGACACGAAATTGCAGGTCGAAGCGGCGCACGGCGTGGCAGAACATGGAGCCGCGCGGGCCGCCTTCACGGAGATGAAGGAAGGCACGAAGGAGGACTGGGAAATCATCGGCGGCGAATACCGCGCCTTTGCCAAAGGTCTGCCCAACCGTGTGCTCGACCATCTGCGCCTGCTCGATGGCGATTTTGGCGGCTTTCCGGTCGACCGGCTGGAGCATTCCCTGCAGACCGCGACCCGCGCCCACCGCGACGGACGGGACGAGGAATATGTCGTGATGGCGCTGCTGCACGATATCGGCGACACGCTGGGCAGCTACAATCACCCCGAAGTCGCCGCCTCGATCCTCAAGCCGTTTGTGAGCGAGGAGAATTACTGGATTTGCCAAAATCATGGCGCCTTCCAGGGCTATTACTATTTCCACCACCTCGGCATGGACCAGAATGCGCGCGATGCGTTCAAGGACCACGAGCATTACGAAGCGTGCCGGGTGTTCTGCGAGAAATACGATCAGGCCGCGTTCGACCCCGACTACAAGAGCGAACCGCTGGAATTCTTCGAGCCAATGGTGCGCCGTGTGATGGCGCGCCCGCGCGAGAGCATGTACAAAGTGGCGATGGAAGAGGAAGCGCAAGCGTAAGCTCCTCCGGACCTGCCGCAATCTAGTCGATCTGCGTTTCCGGCTCGCGCTGGAAATGCGTCTTCCAGTCGGCCATGCCGTCAGCATCCAGCCGTGCCCGGACGATGGCGACTTCGTTGGCGATCATCTCGGCGCGTTCGTCCCACCCGTCATGGGTGCGCTTGCGCAGCAGCCATCCGCCGCTGTGGTCGGGCCCCCATGCTTGCATGAAGCGCAAGGCTGCCTGCGGATCGAAACCCGCATTGGCGAGCAGCCACGGGGCCAGCCGGTCGGCTTCGCGTTCGGTGGCGCGCACCAGCTTCCGCTTGCGCCCCTGTGCATCCAGCAAAGCGCGGTGGGCGAGGACATTATGGGCCAGCTCGTGCGCTATGACAGCGGCGAGTTCGGGGTCGGCATAGTCCAGACCGGGAAATTTCTCGCCGATCACGACGCGGCTGCCATCGGCCACCGCGCGTTTGCCGATAGCGCCGATTTCGAAGCTGCTGGCGCAGGCTGGGGTGCCGGTGATGGTGACGGTCTCCCCGTCCGCAAGCCCGAAGCTGGCGGTCCCGCTCCTATCGAGGCTCTGGTCGAGCAGCGCGTTGAGCTCCGTCATCCGTGACCATTTGCGTTTCCGGTCGAAGGGCACGGCGGATACTGGCGTTCCGGCGACGGACTCGATGGTCGAATCGAGGGAAAGGAGTTCTATCGCAGGACCGCCCGATACCACCGCCTGCACGGCGATATCGCCGGTCAGGCCCAGCGCGCTGCGCAAACGATCAGGTTCTCCATAAGCGGCAATATCGTGCAGCAGCAGTCCGAGACTGGGGCGTGTGGTCTCACAATAGGGCGCGTTGGCAACGGCCAGCCGGTAGCCGAGCCGCTGGACCCGTTCGTCCTTGATGCGCAGCTCTGCGAAATCTTCGGGGATGGAAGTGGACAGCGCATTGGAACTTTCCTGCGCTGCACCCTGAGCAGGCGAAAGCGCAGCAAGTGTGGCGGTCGCAGCTGCCAACGCCAGCGAGGCGAATGAGCGCAATCGCATTACGCGCCGTCGTCGGGCGCTGCATCCAGTGCTTCTGCCAGACGTTCCTGACCCACTGCGCCTTCGAACGCCTGACCGCCCGCGACCCAGCTGGGCGTGCCGCCAAAGCCGAGTTGCTGCGCCAGCGCCTGATTGTTGGCCAGCTCTACGCTGATATCCTGACCGGCGGCATCGCTCAGCGCGCGCTCCATATCCAGCCCCGCCACTGCGCCCGCGCGGGCAATGGCTGCATCATCGCGGCTGTCCTGCGCGAACAAAGCGTCGTGGAATTCGGCGAACTTGCCTTGCTTGGCTGCGGCCAGTGCCATCCGGGCGGGCTGCTCGCTGCCTTCGAAAATCGGCCATTCGCGCACCACCACCCGCACTTCGGGATCGGCCGCAATCACCGCGTCGACATGATCGCGGGCGAGACGGCAATAGCCGCAATTGTAATCCGAAAACTCGACCAGCGTCTTGGAGCCTTCGGGATTGCCCAGGACCGCACCGGCAAAGGGCTGCATCACGCCGTCGCCTGCCTCGGCCAGCCGCTTTTCCGCGTCTTGCCGCTGCAGCGCATCGGCCATTTCCGGCAGAATATCGGGATTGGCGACCAGAAAGTTCCGTGTCTGGGCGTCGCCCATTCCGGTCGCGTGATACAGGGCCGCTCCGCCAAAACCGGCAACCAGCGCAACCACGCCTGACAGCGCCACTGTTCCCCACCTGTTGCTCATGGCGATCAGCTCTCGTCCCGGATGCGTTCCATCGCGGCGCGCGCCTGCAGGGTGATATCCTGCGCCCGCAGCCAGTCGGAAGACCCTTCGGGCAGGGTCGCTTCCGCCGAGAGAGCGCTTTGCAGCGCGCGCCCGTAATCGCGGTTCAGCACCTGCTGCTCGGCGGTGGCCAGTTGCGCGCGCGGCATGTCGCCCTGCGCGGCGTAGGTCTTGCCCAGCTGGTACCATGCAAAGGGATTGTAGCGGTCGCGGCTGACAGCGGCGCGGAGCACGTTCTCGGCTTCTTGTAGATTGGCTTCGTCTTCGGTCGCGATCAGAGCGTGGCCGAAAATCGAGGCAATGAGCGGCTGCGAATTGGTCAGCTCGGTGGCTTTGCGCAGCGGGGCGAGCGCCTCGGCAGCGCGGCCAGACTCAAGCAGGACCTGCCCCTTCAGCTCGAGGAAATAGGGGTCTTCCGGATCCATCGCGATCAACGCGTCGACCTCCTCCAGCGCCATGTCCATCCGCGAATCCTTGTGATAGGCATAGGCCCGTGCGTAGCGCGCTGGGACATCGGTGCGGGTGGCCGGGAAATCGTTCAGCGTCTTCCGCGGCTCTTCAATGTAGCCCGACAGCTTCGCCTTCACGCGGACAAAGCGTGCCTGCAATTCAGGATCGTCGGGCGCGTCCCAAGCGGGATCGGCGGTGTAGACTTCGCGCAGGCGGGCAATCCGGTCACCGGAGAGCGGGTGCGTGCGGGTGAACCCGGCTTCGTCGCTCTGGCTACGGCCATAGCGGAATTCCTGATTCTGCAGTTTGCCGAAAAACGCGAGCGAGCCCCGGCCCGAAATGCCCGCGTCGGAAAGGAACTGCGCGCCCGCGGCATCGGCGCTGGATTCCTGCACACGGGTGAAAGCGAGAAACTTGCCAAGCGCCGCCCGCTGGCCGGCCATTACGGCGCCCATGGCAGCATCGCCTGCTCCGGCTGCGGCAGCGGCGACTGCAATCAGCAGGGAGAGGATGGAAACGCCGGTTGCGCCGCGCGCGCCTTCGCTGAAACGGGTGATGTGGCCGCCGGTGATATGGCCCAGCTCGTGCGCGATCACGCCTTGCACTTCGTTGGCGGTGTCCGCCGCATCGATCAGGCCGGAATGCAGATAGACCACCTGACCACCCGCTACGAAGGCGTTGATGGATGGGTCGCCGACCAGCACGATATCGACATTGCCGGGCTCCAGACCCGATGCCTCGACCAGTGGTGCCGCCATGTCGCGCATCAGCGCCTCGGTCTCCGCATCGCGCAGGATCGACTGGGCGAAAACGGGCTGGGCGGTGAAGGCAATCAGCGCACACAGCGCCACAATATTGGTGAGAATGCGCATGGGGTTTAGCTTACTCGTTTTCGGCCTGAATGGCGGCTGAAGGAGGGGCGGCGCTTGCGGCCAGCGAAGAGCGCTGCGTCTCGGCAGTCTTGCCGATGGTCTGGTCTAGGAACGCGCCGATCTCGCGTTTGACCCGGCCATCTTTCTCGAACGGAGTGGCCAGTGCCATGACGATGGGGATATGGCCCAGGCCGGGAATAACCGACGTGTGGATGCGGGTATCGGGAACTCCGGCCTCGGCCAGCGCCTGCGCCATGGACGGCACGTGGCGGGGGAGAACAGTGGTGTCCTCATCGCCGGTCATCAGCAGAACAGGGGGCGCATCGGGGCGCGAAAAATTGACCGGCTGGGTCTGCTCCAGCGGCTCCGCATGGCCGAACGCTGCTTTGGTCGAATCGCTGTCGAGCGGGAGGAAATCGTACGGGCCGGCAATGCCCACCACCGCATCGATCGTGTCTGCGCCCAGACCTTCCGCTTCCAGCCACTGTGTGTCGAGCGCCAGCATCATCGCGTTGTACGCCCCGGCGGAATGTCCGGTTACAGCGATGCGCGAAGGGTCGCCGCCGTAATCGGAAATGTTCCGGGTAATCCAGCGTAAGGCCGCCGCGCCATCCTCGACCATGCCGGGAAACTGTCCGTCCGGGCCAAGCCTGTATCCCGCCAGCACCACGACATAGCCCTGCGGTGCGAAATTGCGCGCTACGAAGGCGTAGGGTTCCGGATCGCCGCTGCGCCAGCTGCCGCCATGGATGAAGACCATTACCGGGAGGGGGCCGTCACTGTCGGCGCCTGCGGGCGGGCGGTGCACGAACAGGCGTTGTTGCGGATGATCGCCAAATTGCACCGGGCCGGCGGCCAGCTCGGCGGCCCCGCCGGTATACAGCGCATCGACCCGGTCCAGCGTCGCGACCGAGCGCGAGCCGACGGTCACGAACCAGATCGCGCCGCCTACCAGAACGAGGGCAACAGCAGCGAGAATCCATACCATGGGCCGTTTCCTAGTTTGCATCTTCCGCCTTTACAGTCGCTTGCAGGATGCGCGCGGTATCCCCTGCCGCCGACACCCCCGCAGCTTTGAGAAAACCCTGCATATCGCCGTAACCATCGCCCATCCATAGCGGGACACTTGCGCCCTTGATAATTGCCTTGGCCGCGATCTCTTCGGGCGACGCTTCTCCGCCCGTCTGGCGGATAAACACTGCCGCAATCCGCCCGGGATGCTGCTCGACGATCTCGCCAAAGGCGGGCAGATCGCCCTGCGAATCGTCGCCGATCAGCGCGAACCGCAACTCGGAATAGTCCGCCAGAATGCCGCGTATGGCATCGGTCTTGTGCGATCCGTGGCTACCCGAACCGAAAGTGTCGCTGTTGAGGCCCCAATCGCGCAGGAAGAGCGGGCCGAGCGGGATGTCGCGGTCTTTCTTGTAGGCGACCAGATAGCTGTAGAGATTCCACGGGCTGGAGGAGACGTAGAAAAACGGCCGGTGCGTGGCGGGGATCCGGTCTCCGGTGCCTGCTTCATCGGCGGCCAGAACCCGCCCTCCGCCAAGGGAGGAATAGAATACATCGGCCCCCGGCACGGCGACGCGTTCTTCCGGCATTTGCTGCAAAACTCGCCGCCAATTTCGGAAGACGCTGCGCAGGCCGCCAGTGATGCCGGTTTCGATAATGGTGTCATCGATATCGGAGATGACGGCCAGATCGGCGCGCGCGCCCGGCGCCAGAATGTGGCAATTGACGCAGTGCTCGCCCTCTTCATTGCTCCAGTAGAGCGCGGCAACGTCCCATGCGGTGTTTTCGGGTAGACTCCACACATCGGGCAGGTCGATGGCAAAGCGGGCGTGGCCCTCCTTGTCGGTTTGCGCGGTGAAGCTGTGCTTGCCTGTATCGCCGATTTCCAATTCGAGCCGGACATCGAGGCCCTCGACTTCGTGCGAAGCGAACTGGGCAATCATGGTGCGCATGGCCTGCAACCGGCCGCTCTTGTCGAAGCTGGCCTTGTCCGCACGCAAGGCGCGGGCCGAGACGTAGAGTCTGGTTGCGGTGCGATAGCCGTAATAGGGCTGCAGGCGAGCGGGGGCGCTGGGAAACAGGGGCATACGGCCCCGCTAGCGCGTCCACGGCCAGCGGCATAGCCCCTCGCAGGGCCATCACTTTTCGGGAGCGGTTTGTCCGGTTGTGCCTGTTCGGCCTTGCCCGGTTTCAGCCGACGAGTTTGCGGCCAACCTGTTCGGTCAGCTTCATGTCGTCTTCCACTTCGCCCACCAGCACCACTTCACCCGTGGGCAAGCGGCGGATCATCACCACGCCGAATTCTGCGCCGTCGCTGGAAATGTTGTCCAGCGCGCTGGTGTCCAAAGCGCGTAGCTTCTTGGCGAGGCTTTCGCGCATGTCGCCCGGTGCAGCGACCGGTTTGCCCGCTTCCTCGCGGCGCAAACGGCGCTCTGCCTGAACAACGCCCTTCAACCCGCCATCGGCACTGGTCAGATACTCGCTTAGCGCACCGCGCTCCAGTTCCAGCCGGTGGGCGTGGGACAGGACGGCGGCATATTCGGTCAGACGGGTTTTGTCGTAATCGGCCCCGAACACCAGTTTGACGACCGGAGTCATCGGCGCGCGTTCCTGCACGGTCAGGCCGTTTTCGCTGACCAGTTCTTCAAAGTCTTCCGGCGCTTCCTCGGCCGCCAGACTGACATCATAGGCGCGGCTGACCGCGGCGTACAAAGCGTTGCGGCTGCGATCTTCGCTGTGGCGCGCGGCTTGCGCCAATTCGCGCGCAGCGGCGAGGCAATCGTAAAGGCCAAGCGATTCGTCAGCGGCCTGGCTCTCGCCGGATTCGGGAGCAACGGTCTCGAAAGCATCGAGGTCGAGCGGTGCCGGAACGTCGTCCGTGCTTTCGATACTGACATCGGCGCTGACTTCAACGCTGCCTTCATCTGCGAAATCTTCGTCACCAAACCCTACAGGCATGGGTATCGGCGCACTGGCGTCTTCACCAAAATCTGCGGCCACATCGTCGCCTGAAGCGTCGTAGCTTTCTTCCTGCTCGGTATGGTCATCGTCATGACCGTGCAGCAGAGAGCCCAGCGCCAGCTTTTTCGGGCGCTCGGTTTTGGGTTTGATCAGGCTCGACAGCGGGGTCGACCAGTCATCCGGATTGTCTTCCCCATCATCATCGTCGGCGCTCTCGCCGCCGGACAGGAGGCGAGCGGACATCGAAGCGGATTGGTCTTCCGGCTCGTCAGCGAATTCGTCAGTTCCCATGCCAAAACCGGGCATCGGGAGGCCGGAGTCGTCCAGATCAGATGCGTCGAGATCGGAGCTGTCCAATTCCGGCATGGGCATATCGGTCTCGGCCGGACGCGACAGGTCGGCATCGATGTCGCCGCTGACTTCCATGCCGGGGCCATCGGCCCAATCGGCAATCGGATCATCGGCATGCACGCGGCCGCCTTCCTGTTCGGAAGCTTCTTCGAGCGCGTTGTCGATTTCCAGCAGCAGAGCGTCGGTGGTGATCTGGTCGGCCACTTCCTTCCAGTTGATGACGCCGTAGATGAAATCGATGGTGTCGTCATCGCTGGAGAAGGGGAGCAGAATGCCGCGATAGAGCACGGTAGAGCCGCGCTGATTCACGAATTCGGCTTCGAAACCGATCGGAGCCTTGTTGGCCAAAATTTGCATGTAATGGTCGGTAATACGGCTCAGCAGGGATCGGCTGGGCACATCGGCCAGCGTTTCGATTTCGCCTGCGGCGTCGCATTCGCCGGCCAGGCTTTCACCGATAAAGGGTACGGCGGGGTTCTCGATACCCGAGGTGAAATCCAGCAACACGCTAAACGGCCCGAAATCGCTCTGCGTCTCCGGTTCCAGATCTTCGATACATGGCAGGCTGCGGTCCTGAAGCATGCCGGCCCAGAAATTATAGGCGCGCACCTGCATGCGGCGCTCGTCCTGACCGACCGGCGAAGGCGGTGTCTCGATTTCCTGGTTCTCGTCTGTATCCTCGAGACCGAAATCATCGGCACCGGAATCTTCCAGGCTCTCTTCATCCCAAGCGGATAGACCGAATTTGCCGCGCAGCGTGTCCATGATTTCCTGTGCCCCTGGCGTTGCTTAACCGAACCGTTTCCGGTCCTTCAGCACCACCCATGGAGGGGCATGGTAAACATACCGTTAAGCGCAAGCGCCCCGGCAGACCGATATCAAGCCAGGATTGACGCCAAAAAGCGGGGCGACGGCATACGCGCTCGTGGCCTCAGAACAGATACCGCATCGTAATGGTCTGGCGCACATCGGCGTCGGTGACCCGAAATGCGGCGGAGGAAAAGCGGGGCGGACCCATCCGCAGCTTTGCATCGCGGGAGAAGCCGAAGCCTTCTTTGGGCACCATCATCAGCGCCCGGTCGGCTTTGCCGTTACCGTTTTCGTCATGCAGCAAGGCAATGGCGTAGGTCCCCGCCGGCACGTTGCGGAACACGATGCGGGCTTTGCCATTGGCCGGAGTGCGCGCCTCGAAACCGTTGGCGTCACCTTCGCAATCGGGAAAATGCTTCTTGCTTGACGTCAAACAGGCGAGGATCTCGCCCTTCGCACTGCGCAAATCGGTCACATCCACTGTGACGTCATGCACCTGCGGCGCAGCATTGCCGGCCAAAAGCGCGCCTGCGAGCACGCATCCTAGCGCCGATACGCGTCGGCCAATCCCCCGTCCGTTCCGCATAATTTGTCCCATCCTCTGAAATACAGCCCGTAATTGCACCGGTATTTCTCGTGGTGCAGCTGATGATGGCTCGCTGTTATCAGCCAATCCCCTACTCTTGAATGAACGAGAGTGCGGGGAAATATCTCCCACCCCATATGGTTGGTCACGCCCATCACGGTCATTATCCCCAGAACCACGCCCAGCATGGCGACGTGAATCGGGATCAGAAAGACCAGCGCAGGGATCACCACTGCGCCGGTCAGCGCCTCGATCGGGTGGAAACTCATCGCTGCCCAAGCGGTGGGCGGACGGCTGGCATGGTGCACAGCGTGGGCGATCTTGAACGGGCGGGGCGCGTGCATCCACCGGTGGGTCCAATAGAACCACGTGTCGTGCGCCAGCAGATAAAGCAGGACTGACAGGGGCAAATACCACAGCGGGTAATCGCTCCATCCGGTATACACCTGCGTCCACCCATGCGTCTGCCAGCCCCACGCGATCACGCCTGCGGGCACGCCGTAGAGTGCGGCGGAGGCGAGTGACCAGGCAATCTCGCGCCGGACCTGCGGGCCCAACGCGGCGTGATAGCCGGGGCGCACGCGGTTCGTCAGCCAAGCGAACACCCCGCTGGTTATCATATAGCGCACCGCGACGATCACCGTCATGGCGAAGGCCGACCAGAGTATCGCCGCGACCGGATATTCAAGTAGGGATGCAAGAAGCGAGGTCATCACGGGGCCTGTCTAGCTGCATTCACGGGAGCCCGCGAGAGCCTAAAGCCCACTCCCTTGCAAAAGGCGTTATTCCCCTGCACCCCACGGCGCGCATTCGCTATCGGCAGCCACAGTCATTCGGCGCAGCGCCGTGCGGGCGAGGCTTTCCACTTCCACCTTGCGCCGCGCGGCGGCCAGCGGGTGGGTAGGGGCAGGACGCACAATCTCCGCATCATAGGCATCGGCCACGATGATCCCGCAGCAATCGGGGCGAAATGCCTCGCTATCGAGCGGCGCGCGGTCGATTTCGGGAGAGACGGCCCAATAGAACCGGTCGCAATGGTCAAGATAATCGGGCCATTTTGCATCGCCCAGCAGATCGGCCCGGCTGACCTTGATCTCGACAATTGTAACGCGGCCTTTCGCATCGATGCCCATCAGATCGGCCCGGCGGCCGCCCTTGAGCGGCATTTCCGCAAGACACCAGATTCCATTGCGAGCGAACATGCGCGATATTCCGCGGCACAGATTGGGGCCCGTCAGCCCAGCCCCGCCCAGAGCCGTCGCGCCATCTTTGATGAGTAGTGATTCCGACATGCCCAGTGTCTGGAACAGACAGGGAACTTTATCAAGCGGGAAAGTGCGGAATTATCCTGCCGAGCGGCGCGGCCCGTGATCGCTTTGCTGGGGCACCAGCGCCAGCAAGGCCGTACGCGCGTGATGATATTCCTGCCACAGCGTCAAGGCGGGAGCCGTCGCGTCCTGGCCGCGAGCGCGCACCGCGAGCAAGGCGGTGAGGCCGGGTCGCATCATAGCGCCGATATCGGCAATGCTCCGCTCCGCCAATTCCAGCCGCTCCCCCCCAATGTCGCGAATGACTGCGGGGAAATTGCGGATTTCCGGGCTCACCCGCTCGGCAGCGAGATTGGCCATTGCCGCCACAGCAGCGGCGGCATCCTGCAAGGCTGCCCACTCCACACTCATGGAAGGGGCGCCCGCACGGCGCGGCGTCGGGGCGTGTTCGGCAGGCCCGGTAGCGGAAAACGGTGCGTTCATGCGAAGCCCCATAGCCGATATCGACTTGCCAAATCGCTAATGGGCCGCTCGTCGGGGTACGCCCCGACGCTCCGAAAGACGTTTCCACTGGCGCGCGGCAAAGCCCTTTGCTAGTGGCCCGCCCCGGTAAGACTTACCGCAAGGCACCCGTAGCTCAGCTGGATAGAGCGCTGCCCTCCGAAGGCAGAGGCCAGAGGTTCGAATCCTCTCGGGTGCGCCATTCCTTCATATCGCCGTATTGCCCTAATTCGCCGGGCGCAGTATCGCGCCCTCTATGGGAGAGGGCGTGAGAAAAGCGCGGCGGGTTACGTCTATCGATGTGGCGGAGGCCGCCGGGGTCAGCCAGTCGACCGTCAGTCGTGCGTTGTCCGGCTGCGATACCATCACAGAGGCGACGCGGGCGCGGGTGGTCGAGGCGGCGCGGGCGCTGGATTACCGGGTCAACGAGCATGCGGCCCGGCTCAGGCGCGGCAGCACCGGCACGGTGGCTGTGATCGTGATCGGGCGGGCAGGCGCTGCGCCCGGCGCGATCAATCCGTTTCATTACAAGCTGCTGGGTGCGGTCTGCGCCGAAGCCTCGGCGCGCGGGCTCGACGCGCTGGTGTCGTTTCAATGCGATCCTGCACAGTTCTATCACGACCACATCGAAAGCGGGCAGGCGGACGGAATTATCCTGATCGGTACCACTGTCAACGAGCCGGCCTGGGCCTTTCACGAGCCTCTGCTGAAGCGGACCAACATTGCCAGCTGGGCGTCCCCGTTCGAACTGAATGGAGAGATCCGGTCGGACAATTCGCGCGCGGCGCATCTGGCAACATCGCGGCTGATGGCCGCAGGGCACCGGGCCATCCTGTTTGTCGGGCCGACGAAGGGCGACCAGCCGCAGTTTGGCGAACGGTATCGCGGCTATGTTGCGGCGATGGAGCAGGCGGGGCTTGGTCATACGGCAATAGAGCCGCCCGCCGATGCCGATCGCGGTACGCAGGGGCGGCTGGCGGTCGAGCAATTGCTGGCGCAGGATACACCGTTCGACGGATTGTTCTTTGCCTGCGATGCGCTGGCATTGGGCGGTCTGGATGCATTGTCTGCGGCCGGGCGCGCGGTGCCGGAGGAAGTGGGCGTGGTGGGCTTCGATGGGGTCGATAGCGGGCAGCACAGCAATCCGCCGCTCACCACCATCGAGCCTGATTTCGCCGAGGCCGCACGCCAATTGGTCGAGCGGGCGCTGGCGAGCGATCCGCCCGCCTTCCAGACGCGCGTCCCGGTGATGCTGGTCGAGCGGGCGAGTGTAAGGCAGCCCCGCTGACCCGCAAATGGCAACAGCGCCTTAGCTGACCTGACGCTCCTGCCCTTCCCAATAGGGCGCGCGCAATTCGCGGCGCAGGATCTTGCCTGACGGGTTGCGCGGCAGGGCTTCGACAAAATCCACTGTCTTGGGGCATTTGAACCCGGCAATGCGTTCTTTCGCGTAAGCGATGATCGCCGCTTCATCGACGCCGGAATCTGGCTTAGCAACGCATACCGCCTTGACGGCCTCGCCCCATTTCTCGTCCGGGACGCCGATGACGGCCACATCGGAAATGCCGTCATGCCCGTAGAGCGCGCTTTCCACTTCGGCGGGATAGACGTTCTCGCCGCCGGTGATGATCATGTCCTTGATCCGGTCCTGAATGTAGAGATAGCCGTCTTCGTCGAGAATTCCGGCATCGCCTGTCAGCAGCCAGCCATCCTCGGTCAGGGTCTTGGCGGTCTCTTCCGGGCGGTTCCAATATTCGATCATCGTGCAATCGCTTCGGATGGCGACTTCGCCGATCTCGCCGGCGGGCAAGTGCTGCCCGTCCTCGCCGCGAATGGCGATTTCCACGCTCGGCACCGGTTTGCCCGCGCTGCGCATTTTGTCTTCGCGCCCCGGCTTGTGGTCTTCCGGTGCCAGACTGACCACCGTGCCCCATGTCTCGGTCATGCCGTAGAGCTGGGCGAATTCGCATTTGAGCCGCTCCACGCCTTCCTTCAACAGATCGAGGGGGATGGGCGAGGCGCCATAGGTCAGGCCTTTGACGGAGGAGAAATCCGCCCCCTCGGCATCGGGATGCGCCAGCATGATGCGCAGGGCCGCAGGCACGAGGAAGATCCATTTGACCTTGTATTTGCGAATATCGGCGATGGTCAGCGCCGGATCGAACTCGGCATGCATGATGAGTTCCACGCCTGCCTGCGCCGCATTCATCGAGGTGCCGATGCCCGCGATATGGCCATAAGGCATGGCGAGAATGGCGGTGTCGCCCGGCTCCGCGCAATACCAGTAAATGTTGTTCTCCTTGAGCGGCTTACGCAGGTTCATTCCGTTCCAGTGGCTCAGCACGACGCCTTTGGGGCGGCCCGTGGTACCCGAGGTATACAGCTGCAAGACCGCGTCTTCGCGGCTGACGGGCGTAGTGACAGGATCGGTGCTCTGGGCATCGCGCCAGGCGATGAAATCATCCCCCATCAGCACTTTCTTGCCTGAAAACGGGACGTCCTTGAACGCGTCTTCGACGAACAGAACCGGCGCGGTGCTGTCTTCCAGAATCCATGCGACCTCCGCCGGAGCAAGCCGCCAGATCACCGGCACAAAGACAAAACCGCCCCGCGCTGCGCCCAGTGTCAGCTCGACCGCCTGATCCGAATTCTTGCCCAGATAGGCCACCCGGTCGCCCTTCTTCAGACCCATCGCCGCCAGGCCATTGGCAATCTGGGTGGCATGCCGGTCATATTCGGCGAAGGTCGTCATGCGTTCGCCAAACCGCAGCGCGGGGGCATCCCCCTGCTCGCGTGCATGCACGGCCAGCGCATCGCCAAAGGTGTCGGCAGTTTCGATATCGATCATGGGCATCCTCGAATATGAGGCCTGTCACCGCCGCATCACGGGCTGCGTGTGCGAATCGTCCGGCCTCTTGGGCTTCAGCCTGTATCGGTTCCGCTCCGAGGTAAAGCGTGTTGGTGAAAGCGGACGACAAGGCTGGCGCTGCATGTGCATGATCGGTTAAGCGGGCGGGCAGCAATGGCTCAAAATCCCCGCCCTGACCTGAATGCCCGGCTGTCCGAAGAGCCGGGGCTCCCGGTTACCGGCGTGCTGTACAACCCGCGCAGCCATCGCAATCGCGACCATACCCCGCGCGAAGTCGATCATCCCGTGATCCGCGTGGAGCAGCCCCAGCGCCGCCGCGATCTGAAGGACGCGATGCAGCGCTTCGTCGATAGCGGAGTGGAGCTGCTGGTCATCAATGGCGGCGACGGGACGGTGCGCGATGCGCTGACCGGCGGGAATATGGTGTTTGGCGACAAGTGGCCGGATCTCGCAGTGCTGCCGCGCGGCAAGACCAATGCGCTGACCATGGATCTGGAGATGCCCGGCGAATGGACCTTGGAAGAAGCCATTCTGGCGCATCGCGACGGGCGAAAACTGACGCGGCGTCCGTTGGTTGTGGAACCGCTCGGCGACGTGGAGGACGCGCTTGTCAGGCTGGGCTTCATTCTGGGTGCTGGCGCATTTGTTGCTGCAATCGATAGCGGGCAGGGCGCGCACAAACTCGGGGCGTTCCAGAACCTTGCCGTGGTGACCACGGCGGTGTGGGGCTTCACGCAGGCGCTGTTCGGCACCGCCAGCAATCCGTGGCGGCGGGGGGCTCAAATGGACGTGCGGCTGGGGCAGGATAGCACGCCGCTCGCCCATAGCGGCCATGGCGAACCGGGCCGCCGCAGCGCGCTGTTTGCTTCGACCCTCACGCGTTTTCCGGCAGGTCTCGACCCGTTCAGCGAATTGCCCGGGCCGATCCGGATTTTCGCCGTCGATTTGCTGCGACGCCGTCTGGCGCTTGTTTTGCCGCCGTTCCTGAAAGGCTGGCGACCCGATACGCTGGAGGCCATGGGCATTCACCGGCATTCCACGGACCAGCTGGAGCTCGATTTCGGGGACGGGTTCATCCTCGACGGGGAAAGGTTCGATCCGGGGCGTTACCGGGTGACGCCGGGGCCGGAATTGACCTTCGTGGTGCCGTGAGCGGGCCGCTGGAGTCCCGCATTTTGCAAGCCGCATCGCGGTCTGTGCGCGGCGAAGTGGCGGCATTCGGGCAGGCTTTGGCGGAGGAGGCGAGGGCCAGCGCCGTGCTGTTCTACGGCTCCAATCTGCGCACCGGCTCGCTCGAGGGCGTCCTCGATTTCTACCTGCTGCATGACGGCCCGCAACGCGAGCGGATATGGCCGCGCGTCAGCTATCACGAGATGGAACAGGGCGGCGAAACCCTGCGCGCAAAGGCCGCGACCATGAGTCTTGGGCAGTTCACTGTTGCCGCTCGGGGCGAAAGCCGCGACACCACGATCTGGGCGCGGTTCGTCCAGCCGAGCGCGCTCATCTGGGCGGCGGACGAGGCAAATCGCGATGCGGTACTGGCGGCCTTGTCAGATGCCGCCCGCACCGCCGCCCGCGCAGCCGCTGCGCTTGGCCCCGAAAGCGGGCCGGCGGCGGATTTTTGGCGGGCCTTGTTTCAGGCTACCTACACGGCGGAATTCCGGGTGGAGAGAGCGGGCCGCGAGGACTCGATTCTGGCGGTCAATGCCGAGCATTTCGAGGGGCTGCTGCCTGCCGCCTGGGTCGCCGATGGACTGGCGTTTTCGCAGGATGGCGAGGTGCTCACCCCGCGCCTTGCGAAGGACGAGCGGCAGCGTATTCTGGCATGGTGGCGCAAGCGTCAGCGGCTGGGCAAGGCGCTCAATCTGCTGCGGCTGGCCAAGGCGACCACGACCTTCGAAGGCGCGGCGAAATATGGTGCGTGGAAGGTCGAGCGGCACACCGGCGTTGCGCTGGAAGTGACGCCATTTGCCGAGCGTTATCCGCTACTCGCCGCACCCGGAGCCCTGATCAGAGTGCTGCGCGCCAAGCGATCGGCGAAGGCTGAAAGCCCTCAGAAATAACGCATATTGATGCTGATCGAGGTGACGCCATTGCCGACATTGAAGGCGGTCTTCTTGTAGCTTGGCTTGCCGAGATTGAAGATATTGATCGAGGGATTGTTCGACATCGCCCCGCCATCCTCGCGAATCTCGGTCTTGCCGTTGCCGTTGACGTCGTGGCGCACCGCAATGCCATAGGTACCGGCGGCCGGTACAGGCATGCAGAAAGTCATCGTTCCGGCGCGGGCAGGAGCTTCTATACGATTGATCCAGCGCCCTTTTTCGAGCCAGTCCGCCTTCGTGCCGCGATAGGATTGCACCCGCACGCGGCCACTCGACGATTTGACGCCGCTGATCGTCACGCGCACGGCCGGGCCCGCGCCCGAAGCGCATTTGCCCATATCGTTGGAAATTTTCTGTCGGTACTGCGCGCTCGCCGGAACGGCAAAGCCGCTGGCAATCAGGGCCGCGCCCAATGTCGCGGCGGCGCTGCGTTTGACCAATGTGTTCATGTCTCAAATTCCTTTGCCGGGCGCCACGAGTCCGTGAGTTATGGCGTCGTGATAGCGGCAGGCCGCTGAATTGCGGGTGAATTGGCGTTGAGCGAGCCGGGAGCAGCCCCAGCCTGTGCCAAACACGTATGACCGATGTGGATAAGGAAACGCCCGGTCATTGCTGCCCGATTCGCCCGTCCGCTAGGGGTACCCATCGCTGCGAAAGCCACAAAAACCTTATGCCGCATCCAACGCCGCTCATCTCTCCCAGCATTCTCTCGGCCGATTTTGCCCGATTGGGCGAGGAAGTGCGTGCAGTCGACGAGGCCGGTGCCGACTGGATCCATGTCGATGTGATGGATGGGCATTATGTCCCGAATATTACGATCGGGCCGATGGTGGTGAAGGCGCTGCGCCCGCATACTGACAAGGTGATGGACGTTCATCTGATGATCAGTCCGGTGGATCCCTATCTGCAGGAATTCGCCGATGCCGGGGCGGATATCATCACCGTCCATCCCGAAGCCGGGCCGCATATCCACCGCACGGTGCAGGCGATCAAGGCGTTGGGCAAAAAGGCGGGTGTCTCGCTCAATCCCGGCACCCCGGTAGAAGTGCTCGATAATCTGATCGACATGATCGATCTGGTCCTGGTGATGAGCGTCAATCCCGGTTTCGGAGGGCAGAGCTTCATCGACAGCCAGCTGGCAAAGATTTCCGCAATCCGCGCCAAGATCGACGCCAGCGGGCGGGATATCCATCTCGAAGTCGACGGCGGGGTCAATCCGGAAACCGCGCGGCAATGTGTTGCAGCGGGGGCCGATGTGCTGGTGGCGGGCTCTGCCACATTCAAGGGCGGCCCCAACCAATACGCAGCCAATATCGCTGCCCTGAAAGGAAACGGCGCATGACCGACCGGCCCGATTCTCTGGAGCGTGAGCCGCTCGCATCCGGCGGCCAGGCGGACGCAGGCGATGTCCAGTTGGCGATCCCGCTGGGTGGTGGCGCAGAGAGCGGCGAAGAGGCGCTGGCCAAGGATTCGCTGGTGGTCGAGCAGCAGGCGCCTACAGTGGAGCGCGAAGTCACGGCCCGCGTGCTGGAGCCTTCGCGCGCACTGGTGCCGAGCGATCTGGCTGCGCCCTCGCTCGGCGCTGCGGACCGTTTCCTGCGCTTTGCCTATCGTATGGGTGTGCCCGGCCATACGCTGGCCTCGCCGCTGAAGCGTCCGGGCAAGCGACGCGGCCTGCTGGCTGTTGTGGAAAGCCCGCTCACCGGCGACCGGGCTAGCGGCGTGGCACTGCGGGCCGGGCATTTTCTGGTCCACGGGGTGAAGGCGCCGATTACCCAGATGGACTTTGCCTCGTCCTCTGCCCGGCTGACGCCGCCGTTCCAGCGCGTGGTGCACGGATTTTCATGGATGCGCGATCTGGCCGGCGCTTGTCCGCGCCAGCAGGCCGCTCCGGTGGCCGCGCGCATTGCTCAGGCGTGGCTGAAGGCCAATCCGAAGCCTGGCAAGGCGGCGGCATGGGATGTCGAGCATGTCGGCAACCGGCTGCTCGCCTGGCTGATCCATGCGCCGCTGGTGCTGGACGACAGCAAGCTGCGCGGCCCGATGCTGGACGCAATCGCCGAAACCGCGCGCTGGCTCGACCGCAATGTCGGCAAGGCTCAGGACGGGATCGGCAAAATAACCGGCTGGACCGCGATTGTGGCCGCCGGATTGCTTATCCCCGATGGCCGCGCGCGGCGTCTTTTTGGCGAGGCCGGACTGGCGCGCGCACTGGGCGATTGCATTGCCGAAGATGGCGGCGTTCTGTCGCGCAGCCCTCTGGCGCAGATGGATACGCTGGCGCTGCTGGTGGAGCTGACGGCATGCTACCGCGCGGTGGATGAAGATCCGCCCGAAGCCATCGCCACGATGATGGAGCTGGTTGTGCCGCCGCTGCTCGGCCTGATGCATGGCGAGGCGGGGTTGGGCAATTGGCAGGGCGCCGGAGCGACGTCAGCCGAGAAAGTCGCGGCTTTGGTCCGTGCCAGCGGCGTGCGCACGCGGCCGCTGAAGGATGTGCGGCAATGGGGCTATCAGCGGGCAACCGGCGCGAAGACCGTTCTGCAATTTGACGCTGCGCCTCCGCCGCTGCCGCGCCATGCCCGCACCGGCTGCGCCAGCACGCTGGCATTCGAGATGTCGGACAATGGCCAACGGATAATCGTCAATTGTGGCGGGGCTGCGCTCGCAGGCGGGATGGTGCCCCACCGCATCGAACAGGGCCTGCGCGCGACGGCGGCACACTCCACGCTGGTGCTGGATGACGTCAATTCGACGGCTGTCCATATCAAGGGGCAGCTCGGCAGCGGGGTCAACGAAGTCGAAGTCGACCGCCGGATGCTGAGAACCAATCAGGGCGGCGCGACGCGGATCGAGGCGAGCCATGACGGCTATGGCGCGCGCTACGGATTGCATCACCGCCGCATTCTGGTGCTGCGTGACGATGGCAGCGAACTCCGCGGCGAGGATGTGCTGGTTCCGGCAGGCAAGAAAGGCAAGCGCGGCAAGATCAGCTTTGCCATCCGCTTCCATATCGGGCGCGGCATCGATCTGCGGCTGAGCGAAGACAAGCGCGGGGCCAGTCTGGGCCTGCCTGACGGGCGGCTATGGCAATTCCGCGTGGCCGGCGATGCGGGCGGCGAACTGGGTATCGAGGAAAGCATGTGGGTCGATGGCCAGGGCCGCCCCCAGCCCATCGAGCAGTTGATCCTGCACGGCCTGACATCGCGCAGCGGCGGGAGCTTCTCGTGGCTGTTCAAGCGTATGCCGCAATAAAGCTGCGGCCTGCGGCAGAGTGATTTTCAAACGGGACTGAATTTCTATGGCTGACGTTACGATCCGGCGGGCGCTCCTCTCGGTGTCCGACAAGACCGGTCTGGCCGACCTTGCGGGCAAGCTGGCGAAAGCGGGTGTGGAGCTGATCTCCACCGGTGGCACGGCGAAAATGCTGCGCGACGCGGGCTTGTACGTGCGGGACATTTCCGAGATTACCGATTTTCCCGAAATGATGGATGGCCGGGTCAAGACGCTGCATCCGATGGTCCATGGCGGACTGCTCGCGGTGCGCGATGATGCCGATCACGCTGCCGCGATGGAGGCGCACGGGATCGGCGCAATCGATCTGGTGGTGGTCAATCTCTACCCGTTCGAGGCCACCGTGATGCGGGGCGCGGAGCGGGACGAGATTATCGAGAATATCGATATTGGCGGGCCGAGTATGGTTCGCTCTGCGGCTAAAAATCACCGCTATGTCACGATTGTGACCGATCCCGCCGACTACGGCGCTCTGGGTGAGGAACTGGCCGCTCATGACGGCGCGACCACGATGGATTTTCGCAAACGCATGGCGGCGAAGGCCTTCGGCGCGACGGCGGCGTACGATTCGATGATCAGCCAGTGGTTTGCCTTCGCCGATCAAGGTCAGATGTTCCCCGATATGCTGGCGATCAATGGGCGTGCGCCGACCGAATTGCGCTATGGCGAGAACCCGCACCAGAAGGCGGCGCTTTACACCCCTGTCGGCCCGCACGCGCAGGGGATCGCGCAGGCCGAGCAGGTGCAGGGCAAGGAGCTGAGCTACAACAATCTGGCCGATGCGGACGCTGCGCTGGAATTGTGTGCCGAATTTTCCAGCGGCGATCCCGCTGTCGTGATCGTCAAACACGCCAATCCGTGCGGTGTGGCGCAGGCCCCGACGCTGCTGGCCGCCTGGGAAGGCGCCCTTGCATGCGACAGCGTCTCGGCTTTTGGCGGCATCGTGGCGGTTAACAGGCCCTTGGATGGCCCCACCGCCGAGGCCATTGCCAAGATCTTCACCGAAGTGGTCGTCGCCCCCGGCGCGGACGATGCGGCGCGCGCGGTCTTCGCCAAGAAGAAGAATCTGCGTCTGTTGATCACCGGCGAAATGCCCGACCCGCGCCGTGGGGGATTGGCAATCAAGCCGATCACCGGCGGATTGCTGGTCCAGTCGCGCGACAATGGCGCGATTTCGGAAAGCGATCTGAAAGTCGTCACCGAGCGCGAGCCGACGCCGCAGGAACTCAAAGACTGCCTGTTTGCATGGACCGTGGCGCGGCACGTCAAATCCAATGCGATTGTCTATGCCAAGGACGGCGCGACGGCGGGCATCGGCGCAGGCCAGATGAACCGCCGCGATTCCAGTCGTATCGCGGCGATGAAGGCTGCCGAAGCCGCCGAGAAATACGAATGGGACCAGCCGCGCACCGTGGGGAGCGCGGTTGCGTCGGACGCATTCTTCCCCTTCGCCGACGGCCTACTCGCCGCCGCCGAAGCCGGTGCAACCGCGATCATCCAGCCGGGCGGCTCGATCCGCGACGACGAAGTGATCGCTGCCGCCAACGAGCATGGCCTCGCAATGGTGTTCACCGGAATGCGGCATTTCCGGCATTAGTCTGTGTTTCGCACGCCCATCCGGGCGCGCGTCCTCGGTGCAGTTTCGATGCGTGCCGCATCGAGCACCTGCGGGGCGGCCGCGTGGCCTTGCGGTCCGCTGGTCGCGGACCGACCCATGCTAGACCGCTCGCGAGCTGGATTGGTTCGGGGCCGAGAGGCCCCGTAAGGCCGACTGGCCGCCCGCAGCGACGCGACCTTCAGGTCGCATGAGCGAGGAAGCAAGGGGTGCGGATGCACCCCGCCCGCAGGGTCCCCCAAAAAAATGTAACCCAAACACGGTTCACCGCGAATGACTGTTCATCCAGCGTGGCATTCACCTGAATGCAAGCGACCGGACACTACATCCGGTGGCACACGATCAACAGATGAAACGAAAGACTTCGCCATGGGCCTGTTCCGACCCGACCTTTACCGCAGCTTTGCCATCGGCTTCCTGATCGGAGCCATGCTGGTTGGAGCCCAAATGACCGGCGGTGATCTTGCCGCCATTCCGCAGGCTATCGCCGCGACGGTGCAATAATGCGCCGCGCTGTGTTCCCGCTCCTCGCCGCAGCCGGTCTGGCGCTGAGCGGCTGTCAGGAAACCGCCATCGCGGCGGAGAACCATTTCAAGGCCCCCAAACCCGCCGTCATTGCCGAGGAATCCAGCGGCCTGAAAACCGCGATCTTTGCCGGTGGCTGTTTCTGGGGCGTTGAAGGCGTGTTCAGCCATGTGAAGGGCGTGACCAGCGCCGTGTCCGGCTATCACGGCGGCTCGAAACGGCAGGCGGATTACAAGCTCGTCTCCAACGGCCTCACCAATCATGTCGAGGCGGTCAAAATCACCTACGACCCCAAAGTCGTGCGCTATGACCAGCTGGTGCGGATATTCTTCTCGGTCGTCGCAGACCCAACTTTGAAAAACCGCCAGGGTCCTGATCGCGGTTCACATTACAACGCCGCGCTGATCCCGGTGAACGCCGAGCAGCGCAAGGTCGCTGCCAGCTATCTTTCCCAGATGAAGCGGTCGGGCAAATGGTCGCGTCCCATCGTGACCGGCATCTCCCCCGCCAAGACATTCTATCCGGCGGAGGGATACCATCAGGACTTCATGGCGAAGAACCCGCGCCACGGATACATTCTGCGCTGGGACAAGCCCAAGGTCCGCGCTCTGGCGCAATATTATCCCGAGCATTACCGTTCCGCTTTTCGCCGGAACTAGGCTGGATAACACTGCGAGTGGCGCACCGGGCCGCGCATCGCTATATACCGGGCCATGAGCACTACGCACGCATCGGGACATCGGGAACTCGCAGGCGCGGAACTGGCGAAGGCGGCCAAGGCATCGCTTGAATCCAGCGGTGAACGCTGGACCGGTATGCGGGCCGAAGTGTTCGAGGAACTGGCGCGCCACAATCGCCCCGTATCCGCCTATGACATCGCGGATAATCTCTCTGCCAAACGCGGCAGCCGGGTCGCGCCCAACAGCGTCTACCGGATCCTCGATATCTTCGTCAGCGGCAATCTCGCGAACAGAATCGAGAGCGCCAATGCCTTCCTTGTCAACACCCACCCGGGTTGCCGCCATGATTGCGTTTTCCTGATCTGCGACGATTGCGGCACGGCCAGCCATTTCGACAATGACGCGCTGACTGGCGCATTGCGGCAGGCGGGCCGGGACAAGGGCTTTGCCGATGTCCGACCGGTGGTGGAGCTGCGCGGCCTATGTGCCGAATGCGCCTGACAACTTCACCTGTTCTCGTTCATCGACAGGCCGTGTTGTCCGGTGTAAGCACTGCAGCCTATGACTTCACGACCTGACAACACACGGCCCGATACGCCGCTGCTCGACACCGTTGATACTCCCGATGATCTGCGTAAATTGGCTCCGGACCAATTGCGCCAGCTGTCGGATGAATTGCGCGCGGAGATGATCAGCGCGGTCGGCAGTACCGGCGGCCATCTCGGCTCCGGACTGGGTGTGGTCGAGCTCACGACGGCAATCCATTATGTGTTTAACACGCCGGACGACAAACTGATCTTCGATGTTGGCCATCAGGCGTACCCGCACAAGATCCTGACCGGGCGGCGTGACCGTATCCGCACCCTGCGGCAGGGCGGCGGGCTCAGCGGCTTTACCAAGCGCAGCGAGAGCGAATACGACCCGTTCGGCGCGGCGCATTCGAGCACCTCGATCAGCGCAGCGCTGGGCTTTGCCGTGGCGAACAAGCTGAACAATGCCCCGGGGCGCGGAATCGCGGTGATCGGCGATGGCGCGATGAGCGCGGGGATGGCCTACGAAGCGATGAATAATGCCGAGCAGGCAGGCAACCGGCTGGTCGTGATCCTGAACGACAACGACATGTCGATCGCGCCGCCGGTCGGCGGGCTCAGCGCGTATCTGGCGCGCATGGTGTCGAGCAGCGAATATCTCGGCCTGCGCAGCATGGCCTCGAAAATGGCCAAGAAACTCTCGCGCCGGGTGCACAAATCGCTCGGCAAAGCGGAGGAACTGACGCGCGGCCTCGTGACGGGCGGCACGCTTTTCGAGGAGCTGGGCTTCTATTATGTCGGGCCGATTGACGGGCACAATCTCGACCATCTCGTTCCGGTGCTCGAAAATGTGCGCGACAGCGAGCAGGGCCCCGTCCTGATCCATGTCGTCACGACCAAGGGCAAGGGATACCAGCCCGCCGAGGACAGCGCCGACAAATATCACGGCGTGCCCAAATTCGATGTGGTCACAGGGGAAAAGGCCAAGGGTAAGCCCGGGCCGCCGGCTTATCAGAACGTGTTCGGCGAAACGCTGGCCAAGCTCGCCGAGACGGACAAACGCATCTGCGCGATTACCGCCGCGATGCCGAGCGGGACGGGGGTCGACAAATTCGCCGCCGCGCACCCTGAGCGCAGCTTCGATGTCGGCATTGCCGAGCAGCACGGTGTGACTTTCGCCGCCGGGCTTGCCGCGCAGGGCATGCGCCCCTTCGCCGCGATTTATTCGACATTCCTGCAGCGCGCCTATGATCAGGTTGTCCACGATGTGGCGATCCAGAATCTGCCGGTGCGCTTTGCCATCGACCGCGCCGGACTGGTCGGTGCGGACGGAGCGACCCATGCGGGCAGCTTCGACATTACTTATCTCGCCACGCTGCCCAACATGGTGGTGATGGCCGCGGCGGACGAGGCGGAGCTCGTCCATATGACCTACACCGCCGCCGAATATGACGACGGCCCGATTGCCCTGCGTTATCCGCGCGGCAACGGTGTGGGCGTGGAATTGCCCGAGGTTCCGCAGATGCTGGAAATCGGCAAAGGCCGGATCGTGCGCGAAGGCACCAAGGTCGCGCTGCTGTCTCTCGGCACGCGCCTCGCCGAAAGCCTGAAGGCCGCCGATCAGCTGGAAGCCAAGGGGCTCTCGGCCACGGTCGCCGATCTGCGCTTTGCCAAGCCGCTCGACACCGATCTGATCGAGAAGCTGATGCGCAGCCACGAAGTCGTGGTGACGGTGGAGGAAGGCGCCATCGGCGGCCTCGGCGCCCATGTCCTGACCCATGCCTCGGACGAGGGGCTTATGGATACAGGCCTCAAAATCCGCACACTGCGCCTGCCCGACACCTTTATCGATCACGACGATCCGATGAAACAGTATGACGAAGCCGGCCTCAACGCCCCGCATATCGTGGATACAGTACTGACCGCGCTGCGGCATAATTCGGCAGGCGTGGAAGAGGCGCGGGCTTAACCTCCGCATGGCGAAGGCTTTGGGCCGCCGCATCATGTACCTGTTGTTGTCCGCGCTGGGACTATGGCTCCTCGGCGTCGCGGCGCTTTATGCATTTCAGGATCGGTTGATCTATCCGATCCAGCCTACGCGGCTTGATACGCCCAACGGCTTGCAGGCGGTGACCTATCAGACATCCGACGGGCTTCAATTGGAAGCAGGGTTCGCCGAACCCAGCGGCGGCAAGCCGATGATTGTCTTCTTTCACGGGAACGGCGATCAATGGCGCAATGCGGGAGATGTCTTTCGCCCGTTGCTAGCCGATGGTTATGGGCTTCTTGCCGCCGAATATCGCGGATATTCGGGCAACCCCGGAAGCCCTTCGGAACAAGGTCTGTTTCGGGACGGACGCGCTGCGCTGGATTACGCCGAGGGCCAGGGATTTGCGCCCGACCAAGTGGTGTTGGTTGGCAACTCTCTCGGTTCCGGTGTGGCGACGCAATTGGCCAGCGAGAGGACGGTAAAGGCACTGATTCTGGTATCACCATTCGATAGCTTGCGCGCACTTGTCGCCAGCAAAGTTCGCTGGGCACCGACAAGCGTTCTTTTGAAAGCGACCTATGACAATGTCTCGGCACTGCGCGGTTCGGGCCAGCCCACATTGATCATGCACGCGGACGATGACACGTTGATACCCCTGCAGAGGGCCAGAATACTGGCCGGGGCGAGACCGGATATCGTGCTGAAGGAAACATCCGGCCAAGGGCATGGGTTGATGGGAGATCCTGCAGTGATGGCCCAGATCGACCGGTTTGTTAGCGGCTTGGAGAGCGATTAAACCCCCGGCACCCCCGTCGGGATGACCGTCGCCTGCGCCACGGCGACCAGTTTGGTTTCGCCGTCTTCCAGCTCCGTCCGAACCTCGGAGCGCACGATCACCTGTTTGCGCCCGGCCTTCACGACCGTGCCTTTGGCCAGCAGACGCTTGCCCACAGCGGGGGCGAGGAAATTGATGGTATAGCTGCCGGTCACGACGTCACCCGCGGCGCTGGCTGCGGCCCAGGCGCAGGCATTGTCGGCCATCAGACCAACGATTGCCCCGTGGGCGAAGCCGTGGTGCTGGGTCAGCTCTTCGCGCATGTCGAGCGCCAGTTCGGCTTCGCCTTCCCACACTTTGAGCGGCTCGACCCCCAGCCAGCGGGAGAAGCCGGATTTCCCGACAGCGACGCGCTTCATATATTCGATGGATTGTTCGGGGCTCTCGAAGCGGGGGTGGGTCATGGCCTTCTCCAAGAAGTCTGTAATGCAGACCTTATGGAGCTTGCCTTGTCCCGGCGCAAGCAGGATAGGTGGTCAAGCCATGAAATCGTACCAGCCATCCTCCGCACCCTGCCCGATTGGCCGCGCGTCGCGGGTTCTGGGCGACCGGTGGGCAATGCTGGTAATGCGCGAGGCGTTGCTGGGGGTTGAGCGCTTTGCCGACTTTCTCGAGCGCCTGCCAATCAGCCGCGCTGCGCTGACATCGCGGCTTGCGCTGTTATGCGAAGCGGGCCTGCTGGAACGCGATCCCCCGGATGCAAAGCGCGCGCGGTATGTTTTGACGCAGGCGGGCAAGGACCTCCAACCGGTCTATGTGGCTTTGGGAGCGTGGGCATCCGACCATCTTTTTGCCGGTGATGAGCCGCGCAAAGATTGGTCTCTCTAGCCTAACCCAGCCAGCGCCACGCGCCTGCCGCAATGCCGCCTGCGGACATATGCGCATAGGAAATCGCCAGCCAGCTCAGCGCTCCGCCGATCCACGGCACCACGCCGATGGCGCCGACTTGCGACAGGCGGGGCGCATAGCTTGTCTGCGCTTCCCAGTTTGCCCAGGCCTCACCCATCTGCGCGCGCTTCTTGGCGTCTTGCATTTTCGCCCCGACAAGCGCGAGGAAGCCAATGGCTCCCATCGTTATCAGCGTGCGCGGCGTCGGTGCGGCGATGAGGTGGGCCAGCGCCCATAGGGCAAATCCCCACATCATCGGATGGCGCGTGACGCGCAGCGCACCTTGGGGCTCGCCCGCAGCCTGCTCGACCGCCATGGGCGTGGGGAGAGCAGGATTGGGCCGGACGACGGACCCGACAAACAGCACCGAACCCAGAAATGTCAGCACACTCGCGGCGATCCACACCCCGTCGCCGAACCCGCCCCACAGCGGCGCACCGCCATCGGTGGCGGTGAAGGCCAGATAGACCCACCCCAGCGTTGCCGCAGCCACGAGATTATAGAGAATCTGGAAGCCGCCATCGCCGATGGCACGCACAATGGGCGCGCGTAGCGGGTGCGACAGCGCGAAATGCGTTCCGACAAACGCCACATTGGCGGCGACGAGGTTTAGCAGTGCATGATCCAAGGTTCCTCTCCCATCAGAGGAAACTAGGTAGCATAATAAAACCTAATGTCCAGTCTGGCCCTCTATGCCGATCAGCTGGACCTTGAACAGCAGGGTCGCGCCGCCGGGCATATCGGAACCCCTACCGACCGGCCCATAGGCAAGCGTTGCTGGGGAGGCGATTTCGATGGTGTCACCGACGCCCATTTGCGGGATTGCCATCTGCCATGCGGGGATCAGCCGCCCGAGCGGGAAGGTTGCAGGCGTGCCGCGATCGAAGGAACTGTCGAAAGTTTCGCCATCGATAAATGTTCCTGCATAGTGGACTGTGACCGTGTCATCGACAGAGGGCTTAGCGCCTGTTCCGTCGCCCTCTATGCGGCGCCACAGGAGGCCGCCCTCCAGCGCGCGCCATTCGCCCGAGGCAGCCCGTGTCGCCAGCGCCGCCTGCTGCGCGCTGTGCCATTCCATCGACATTTGCGGGCGTTCGGGCGTTTGGGCGAAAGTCACTGCGCCCACGGCCAGCGCCGCAGCGCCAAGGGCAATAAAAGTTGTTCTCATCGACGTGTCACCAGTCATAGGCTTTGGGAAGATCGCTCTCATCCAGATCGCGGTACCGCTCGCGCAGGCGTGTCTGGTGATTGCTGAGCGGCTGTTCCACCCCGTCGATAAAGACGCGCACCGGTGCGGAGGAGACCTCCAGCGGATCGCCATCCCATACCACCACATCGCCCGCCGCTCCGGGTGCGAGCACGCCGTAGCGACCGGCATATCCGGAAATGGCGGCCGGTATGGAAGTGATCGAAGCGAGAGCCTCGCCCCAGCTCAGCCCGGTTGCGCCCGGGACGCTCGACAGCGCCACAAGGTTGCCGGCAAATTGCGGGGCCGTGCGCGGGCCGGTGATGCCGCCCGAAAGTCCGCCAATCGCCACCTTCACGCCGGCATCGACCATCCGACCGACATTGCTTTGCGTCGCCGCCAATTGCTCGAAACTGGACGGCAGATTGTCCAGCGGATCGGCAATCACGGGAATGCCGGACGCGGCGATTTCATTCGCGACCAGCCAGCCTTCGCTCACGCCAACCAGCACCAGATCGAGATTGGGATAGGTGCTCTGCAAACCGATGACGGCGCGGATATCGGAAGCCCGCTCGACATAGATATAGAGCGGCTGCGCGCCGCTCAGCACCGGCCCCAACGCGGCAGCGTCGGAGCGGGTTAAATGGGCACTCTCCGCGTCCCACCGGCCATTCGCGTAATCGCGCGCCTCGCGCAGGGCATTGGCGAACTCGGCAAAGGCGGCGACCCGGCTGCCACCGGCCAGACGCGCGCCGCGCTCGCCCAGTGCCACCATCTGGAACGCGCGCGCCTTCACCACCGGCTGCGGATCGCTGCCGGTGTCGATCACTGCCCCTTGCCCGGCGAAGATCGAGCCTGCCGGGGCCGTGGTGATGGACGCCCGCGTCACCCCGCCGACCCGGCTGACCGCGACATGCTGGGAGGCATAATTGACCGCAGTCGAAGCATCGAGCGCGGCACTGAAAGGGCTGTCGCCCGCGCGGATATCGTTGCTGTTGCTGACCGCGCCCACGTCATAGAGGCCCAGATCGGTGAGCGGCATGAAGATGCCAGGCGTGACCCAGCTGCCGGTGCCGTCGAGCACGGCGACGCCCGCAGGAACGCTGACGCCCGCGCCTGCCGCGACGATCTTCCCGCCGCGCACCACCACGGTGGCATTCTCGACCGGCTGCGAGCCGTCGCCGGTTGCCACAGTTGCTCCGGTAATGGCGAAGTCCTGCGCCGAGGCAGAAACGGCGAGGGCTGCTGCGGCGGTGCCGGTCAGCGCGATGCGAATTGCTTTGCGAAGAGCGCTCATTTCACATCTCCTTCACCCGGCTGGCCGAGCTCGAAATCGCTCACCGGTTTGCGCTTGGGATCCATCGCATCGAACATCAGCGTGCCATCGACCCAAACCTTCTCGGGCCGCGAATACACACTCAGCGGATCGCCGTTCCACAGCACGACATCGGCCATCTTGCCGGTCTCCAGGCTACCGGTCATGTCATCAATGCCCATCGCCTTGGCCGCGTTGAGCGTGATCCACGAAATCACCTCGGCGTCGGGAATGGCGATCCCCATACGCGCGCCTGCGGCTTGTGCCTTGGCGGCTTCCTGATTGAGCCGCTGGATGCCGTTCTCGTCGTCCGAGTGGATGACCACGCACGCGCCCGCCTGTTGCAGCAGCGCGCCGTTTTCGGGAATGCCGTCATAGCTTTCCATCTTGAAGCCGTACCAGTCGGCCCAGATGGCGGAGCACACTTCGTTTTCGCGCAGCAGATCGCCGATCTTGTAGGCTTCGACCGCGTGATGGAAGGTGCTGACCTTGTATCCCATCTCCTTGGCCATATCCATGACCAGCGCCATCTCGTCGGCGCGGTAGCAATGGTTGTGGACCAGAATTTCGCCGTCCAGCACACCGGCCAGCGTCTCATTCTCCAGATTGCGCTTTTTACGGTCCCCCTCCGCATAGGCGATTGCGTCGAACCAGGTCTGGCGGTTGACCGCGAAATTGCCCATCCGGGTGGAGGGCTTGCGGCCTCTGTTGCCGTAAACCCGCTTGGGGTTTTCGCCGCAGGCCATCTTCATGCCGTAGGGCGCGCCGGGGAATTTCATACCCTGCACCGTGCGGCTGTAGACGTTCTTCAGCGTAACCGTGCGCCCGCCGATCAGATTGGCGGAACCGGGCAGGATTTGCAGCGAAGTTATTCCGCCATTGGCCATGGCGCGGCTGAAGCCGGGATCCTGCGGCCAGACCGAATGCTCTGCCCAGACATCGCCTGTGGTCGGCGCCGTGGCCTCGTTGCCATCGGCGTGGGCAGAGACGCTAGGGCTGGGGTAATCGCCCAGATGGCTATGGATATCGATAATGCCGGGGGTGACGAACTTTCCAGTGCCGTCGACCACGGTGTAGCCTTCGGTCGAAAGCTCCTCCGCCACGCCGACGACCTTGCCGCCGCTAAACAGCACCACGCCATTCTCGATGACCCCGCCGGCGCCGTCATAGACGGTCGCGCCCACCAGCGCGGTGGGCGTGCCGGGATAGGGCTCGTAAGTGGAGGGGAAGGGGACCTCAGCAATGTCGTAGGACTTGTCGCCATCGCTGGCAGAGGCGCTGTCTGCCCCCGCCGTCGTGGCACAAGCGGAGAGCGCGAACGCACCCCCGATGGCCAGAAGTGCGTTCGCTCTCATGTGTCTTGCCCCTTTGCTTGCGTCTGTTGTGTTCGCACCTTGGCAGCCTTCAAGAACGGGTCGAAGGATGGACGCCGCCTTCCTGCGGCTCCAGCCCGGCACCGGCCTGCCCATCGAGCGCATCGTCGATGCTATCGTCCTGTAGTGTGTCGAGATGCATCAGCTTCTTGACCAGCGGGCTGATGACCATGACCCCTACGCCGATGGCCACGGCATACCAGCCAACCGTACTGTACACATCGAGCACCAGTTGCTTGCCAGCTTCCTCGCTGACGCTTTCCGCCCCCGTCGCCGCAGCGATCAGGCCGGCGGCAAAGTTGCCCAGCGCGGATGCGAAGAACCATGTTCCCATGATCAGCGATGCCATGTGCGAGGGTGCCAGACGGTTCATCGCGCTGAGCCCGACAGGCGACAAGCACAGCTCACCGGTGGTGTGCAGCAGATAGATCAGGAAGATGAAGATCACCGGAGTCGGTACGTTCACTCCGACGCTTTCCGCGCCCCACACGAGCACCAGGAAGCCGAGGCCCACCTGAATTACGGCGAGGCCGAATTTCATTGGGGTGGAGGGTTCCGCTCCCTTGCGGGCGAGGCTCTGCCACATCATCGCAAACACCGGTGCCAAGAGCACAATGTAAATCGCATTGATCGATTGGAACATCGAGGCATTGACGCCTGCTGTGTCGACATGACGATCGGTGAACAGGTTGAGGCTGGAGCCAGCCTGCTCGAACAATGCCCAAAAAACGATCGAGGTCAGGATCAGGAACATGGCCGCAAAAATGCGGTCCCGCTCTTCGGGAGCCAGCTTCGTAACTGCAGTGAACAGGACGTAAAGCACCAGACCGCCGCCAAAGACGCCCAGAACCGTGCCGACCAGTTCCTGATACTGGATTGCGGCCCAGCACAGAGCGACCATGGCAAGGCCCGCACCATAGATGCCCCATTCCTTGCCACCGGTAAGGCTTGCGGGGTTTTTCGGCTCGCCCTTGCCCATCAGCAGCGGCTTGCCGAGAACGAAGAAGACAAGGCCGATCAGCATGCCGATACCGGCCAGCCCGAAGCCGTATTCCCAGCCATAGGTCTGGCCGAGATAGCCGCAAATGATCGAGGCAGTCGCCGCACCGACATTAATGCCCATGTAGAAGATGGTGTAGGCCGGATCGCGGCGGATATCCGTGCGCGAATACAGCTGCCCAACGATTACGGAGATATTGGCTTTCAGGAAGCCCGAGCCGACGATGATAAGCGCCAGAGCGGCCCAGAACACGTTAATGGTCGGATCGTCCTGACCACCTGTGCCCTCGAACGCCATGAAGAAATGGCCGAAGGTAAGCAGCACCGCGCCGAACAGCACTGCCTTGCGCTGGCCGATATAGCGGTCGGCCAGATATCCGCCGACCACCGGTGTGATATAGACCAGAGCGGTATACGCTCCATAGATGATCGAGGCTTCGCTGTCCGAGAACATCCAGTGCTGGACGAGGTAAAAGATTAGCAGCGCGCGCATCCCGTAATAGGAAAAACGCTCCCACATTTCCGCAAGAAACAGCAGGAACAAACCCTTGGGGTGCCCGGCGAATTCCGGCTGCGGCCGGGTGACGATATACGTCCCGCCAAGCAGAAAGCCTGCTAGCGCCACAACCGCCAGCCAGAATGCCCACATCTCGAATGCGGAATCGAAGGTGAAAATCAACTCGTACATTGGGCCACAGCCCTCCCCGTCCAGTGCAACCCCGCCTGCTCTGCGCAGGTCTGGTCCAAGCCGCGCACCCTAGCGGCGAAATCGCATCGCTCAAGAAGCGATTGCAGTCGAAACCACCTTTACGCGCGGCAAAGCGCCTGAAAGCGCGCCTGCGAAATGGCATGCAAACCTTGACGTGACACGGTGTATTATGGCAGCGATGCACCCATGAGCACCAATTCCCGGCCCGTCTATCTCAAACTGCGCGATCTGATCGCCGCCTCGATTATCGAAGGCCGCTACCGCGAGGGCGAAATGCTGCCTTCCGTCCGGTCCTTTGCCGCCGATCAGGGCGCCAACCCGTTGACGGTGGCGAAAGCGTATCAGCAATTTCAGGCCGATGGTCTGGTGGCGGTGCAGCGCGGCGTGGGCATGTATGTCGTGCGCGGTGCGGCGGCGAAGCTGCGCGATGCGGAGCGCGAACGCTTTCTGGCCGAAGAATGGCCGGATATCGCCGAACGCATGGCGCGGCTGGATATTGATCCCAAATCGCTCTCCATGCCGCAAACGAACGCAGGTACATCGCCGGGATCGGGGGCGAAAAAGGCCGAGGCTGCGTCCGCCTGACCGCAGGCCTCAACAAGGAACCACACCGGTAATTGCGCCCCCGCCCCAAGTCTGGCATACCCGCTTGCAGGTCGCGCCCCTGTTGCCGCTTATTGCGGCATCCGATCCGGGAATGTGGGATTCCCGCTGTCAAACCCAAAGGCGCCCCTCCCTCAGAGCGTCGGAGAATAGCATGATCCGTTCCGAACTCCTTCAGGCGCTGGCGAAGGACAATCCCGAATTGCGGGCCGAAGAAGTCGAGCAGGTGGTCGATATCTTTTTCGACGAGATCTCCGAAAGGCTCGCCGAAGGCGGCAGGGTCGAATTGCGCGGCTTCGGAGCATTTTCCACCCGCGAACGCGCCGCACGGGTCGGCCGCAATCCGCGTACTGGCGAAGCGGTCAATGTCCCTGCGAAACGCGTGCCCTATTTCAAGCCGGGCAAGGAAATGCGCGAAGGCCTGAACGAATAGAGCTTTCCGGCCGCGCGGGTTCCATTCCGGCACCACTACAGACAGCACACTCTGCGCGATTGCGCGGGCGCCTTCGATTGCGCTAACGGCCCGTATTGTGCGGTGCGTCTGGCATCGGCACGCAATGCGGGTGTGGCGGAATGGTAGACGCCGGGGACTTAAAATCCCCTGTCCTTTGGACGTGCGGGTTCGAGTCCCGCCACCCGCACCATCCCCGTTTGCCGATCAGACCCCGTAAAATTCCCTACCCGCTCGCTAGGCATAGGGCAGGCAGACCCGGTTAAGGGTTGTCCCCACGATGAAAACTCAAGGGGATCCCATGCACGGCTTGATAGGCCCGGAACTGGAACTGGACCAGACCGCTTCGGTCGAGCAGCGCGAGGCACCGCGCGTCGCATTGATGCTGCGCAATGCGAAATTGTCGATCGACGGGGTCGAGATCCTGTGCATTGTCCGCGATGTGAGCGCCACCGGCATCCGCATCCGGGCTTTCCATAGAATTCCTGAAGGTAAGGCCTGCTCGATCGAATTGTGGGAAGGCCAGCGCTTCCCGATCGAAGAAGCCTGGAACACCGGCGACGAGGCAGGATATGCCTTCTGCGAGGCCAAGGATCTCGACGCGCTGGTCTATGAGCACGGCCCCTTTCCCAAGCGACCGATGCGGATCAACCTGACAATGCCTGCTGCCATCATCAGCGGCGAGACGGGCACACAGGTGACGATCCGCAACATCTCGCAGCAGGGTGCCTGTGTTGAAAGCGACGGAGTGTGGGCGCCGCAGCTGCTCGTTAGGCTACAGGGCCAGTGCCTGCCTGACCCTCTCCATGCCAAGGTTTTGTGGCAGCGCGATCATCTGCACGGGCTGGTGTTCGAGCGGACATTCGCGCTGGCGGACTTTGCGAGATTGGCGGCGCGTCTCCAGAAGCTTCCGGCTAATATTTCACCGGGCAGCTAGCGGAACCAAGCGCTTAGCCGGGGCGGAAATCCATTGCGATACCGTTGATGCAATGCCGCTTCCCGGTCGGCCTGGGGCCGTCGTTGAAGATATGCCCCAAATGCCCGCCGCAATCGGCGCAGTGCACTTCGGTGCGGGGATAGCCTAATTTGAAATCGCGCGATGTGCCCACTGCGCCCTTGTCGATCGGCGCATAGAAGCTGGGCCAGCCGGTGCCGCTGTCGAACTTGGTCTTCGAGGAATAGAGCCGGTTGCCGCAGCCTGCGCAGACAAACGTGCCGCGCCGGTTCTCCTTGTCCAGCGGAGAGGAATAGGGGCGCTCCGTCCCCTTGTTGCGCAGCACGGCGAATTCAGCGCGGGTCAGCTTCTTGCGCCATTCCGCTTCCGACAGGCGCACGGGAAAGCTTTTGGCCTCTGCCGGATCGACCCCGCATCCGCCGAGCACCAGAGTAGATACACCAGCGCCCAGCCAGCCCATGAGAGAGCGGCGACTGATTGCCGTATGGGGTTTGCCAAGGTCGGTCATTGTCACGGGTCCTTCAGTGTCTCGCGCTGGATATACGCACGAGACCGGTGAAAAGTTACCGCGCCTAATGGCCGTGCCGCTTGGCGGCCAACTGTCAGAAGGTCGAGAGCTCCACCTCGAGCACACGGAACCCTTCGACGAAATTGGCCCGCACGCGCTCGACATCGCCCGCGACATGCACCCGCATGCGGCGGGCATGCATTTCTTCGAGCAGGATGCGCAGCTGCAATTCCGCAAGACGCGCACCGACACAGCGGTGAATGCCATAGCCGAAGGCGAGGTGCCGGCGGGCGTTTTCGCGGTCGAGGATCAGCTTGTCGGCATTTTCGAAGACCGTCTCGTCGCGATTGGCGGAATTGTACCACAGGACAACCTTGTCGCCCTTCTTGATCTGCTTGCCGAACAATTCGGTGTCTTCGCTGGCCGTGCGGCGCATATGCTTGAGCGGGGTCTGATACCGGATGCATTCCTGCACCGCATTGGGGATCACATCGGGGTTCTGTTCGAACAGTTTGCGCTGGTCGGGGAATTTGTCGAGCGCGTGGACGATGCCGCTCATCGTGTTGCGCGTCGTGTCGTTCCCGCCGACGATCAGCAGCACCAGATTGCCCATGAATTCCTGCGGGCTCATCTGGTTCATGGCCGGGGAATGGATCATCATGGAAATGAGATCGGCACCGGGTTCTTCCTGCGATTTCTTCGCCCAGAGCTGCTGGAAATAAGCGGCCATTTCCATCTGGATGCCGCGACGGGTTTCTTCCATTTCGGGGCCGGCAAGCATCAGTTCGGTATCGCCCGACCAGTCGGACCAGAAGGTCAGCAGGTCGCGGTCTTCCCACGGGAAATCGAACAGGATCGCCAGCATGCCGGTGGTCAGCGGGATGGATACCTTGTCGACCCAGTTGAACACTTCGCCTTTGGGCAGCGAGTCGAGACATTCGCCGGTCCGCTGACGGATCTCGCCTTCCATCCGCTTCATTTCGCCGGGATTGAAAGCGGGCGCTACAGTGCGGCGCTGGCCGGTATGCTTGGGGCGGTCCATGGCAATAAACATCGGGAGCTCGAAACGCTCCTCGTCGGCCATGTCTTCGTCATCGACGCGCTCCAGAATGGTGATGCCGCCATGTTCCCAGCTGGAGGAGAACAGTTCCGGCAGCGCCTCGACGTGCTGGATCGCCTTGTGTCCGACCACGCTCCAATAGGGGCCGAACGGGCTTTCCTTGATGTAGTGCAGCGGGCCTTCCTTGCGCATCTCGGCGAAAATCGGCGGCCATGTGTTGTCGACATAGATGTCGCTGCGGCTGGTATCGTATTTCTCGGGATGCGACGGTTTGGCTTCCGGGTGGTCGTCAAAATGTTTCTGCAACGCTTCATGCGCTTTGGGGCTGCGGGTCCATTCGGTGCGCTCGGGGGCCAGGGTCGCCATTGTCACTCTCCAACAGATCGGGTGCATCTACGGCACCTCGTTAGGTTCCATCCTGACGCTACTGACATGGGAGTCAATACTGCGTTTCAATCTGCGACCTAGTTCTTCCTTTTCAGGCCCGGGCCAAGGTGCTGGGAAAGCGGCAAATCAGGCGGGTTTGCGTCGGAACAGACTTTTTCCGCCACCCGATGGCCCACTCTGCATCACCTTGCGGCGGAACAGGGTGGAGCCGACTTTCACAAAGATGGCCACCCACAGCAATTGCCATGCGATCCCCGCCACGTGCCACCACAGCGTGTCGAACATCGCCCCGCGCGCCAGCATCACATAGGGCGAGCTCATCGGCACGATCATCGCGATACGCTCCACCGTGCTGCCCGGATCGGCCACGGCGAAGCTGGCGAGAAAGAAGATCAACACCTGCAAAATGGTCGAGGGCAGCGAGAGCGTCTGCACATCGCGCACCGTCGGGGCCATCGCGCCGACGGTCAGGAAGATCGATCCGATCAGCAGGTAAGCGAGCGCGAAATACACCAGAAACAGCAGGGCGAAGAGCGGCCAGCCAATGGCGGGCGGGGTGGGCAAGGTCATATCGCCCGCTCCAACAGCCGCCAGCGTCAGGCCGACCGTTCCCCAGAGCGCGATCCCGACAAAGCTCACCGCCAGCATGGCGAACAGCTTGCCAAGAAACACCGCGTCCATCGGGATGGAGGCCGCGAGGATTTCGATAATCTTGTTGCCTTTTTCCTCCACCAGATTGGACAAGACCATACCTGCCAGCAGCATGGACAAGAGGAACAGCATGGTGATCGAAGCGGTTGCCGTCGCGGTGTTGCTGCGCCGTTCTGCCGCAACGCTGTTGTCGCGCGGGGAGAGCGTGATTTCGGGCACTTGATCGGCCGCATTGCCGGCCGAAGAACCGCCCATCGCTTCGGCCGCCTCTGCGGCCAGCAGAGCGACTTCGCCGCTCCAGCCCGTGATATTGGCTCCGGCACCGGTCAATTCCGGCTCTGCCAAAGTGCCGCTGAGCACGCCGCCGAAATTGCCTTCCTGATCGATCAGCAGTTCGTCGATTGTCCGCCCGTCTTCGATCGTTTCAATCGGCGGCAGAGTGATCAGATCCGCAAGCTTTGCGTGCGACCGGGCCAACGCTGCGCGCTCGCCCGCGTCGGACAAGGCCACGGCCATGCGCGGCGGAGTAACGCTTTCCGCAGCGCGATTGGCGAGCGACCCTGCAGATACGCTGATGCCGACAAACAGCAGCGGGCCAAGCAGGAAGAAGATGAACGCCTTGCTGAGCAGAATGGCGAGAAAATCGCGCCGGGCCACCACGAAAGCGGCTTGCAGCAGCGAGAGACGACCGGCGGAGGCCGGCATAGATGGCGTGCTCATGCTGCGGCTCCTGCGGCGTCGGCTTCCATGGCTTTGGCCGCGGCCTCTCCGGCAATTTCGACGAAGGCATCATGCAGACCGGCGCGTTCGATCGACAGCGACAGAATGCCTGCGCCGCCTTCGATCAGCGCGCGCAGCAAGGTTTCCACGCCGGTAGACGGCAGCGGGAAATACCAGAAATGGCTCGCCTCGCCGCCCGTAGCGGTTTTCGCTTCGTGCCGTGCGTCTGCGGGCAGCGCACTGCGCCATGCGCCGTCGCCTGCCTTGGTCTCCAGCTTCACCTGAGCCGGAATACGGTCACGCGCTTCATCGACCGATCCGGCGTAAGGGACCTTGCCGCCAGCAATAATCGCGACGCCTTCGCATAGTCGTTCGGCATGGTGGATGACGTGGGTGGAGAAAATCACCGTTACCCCGTCATCGGCCAGCGCGCGGATCATCCGCTCGAGCTTGCCCTGATTGATCGCATCGAGGCCGGAGAACGGTTCGTCCAGCACCACCAACCGGGGCCGGTGAACCAGCGTGCCGAGCAATTGCACGGTTTGCGCCATGCCCTTGGAAAGCATCCGGATCTGCTTGTCCGCTGCATGGCCTAGCCCGTGGGCTTCCATCAACTCGCGCCCGCGCCGGCGGCCCTCGGGCTGCGGAACGCCGCGCAGCGCGCCCATAAAGGCGATGGCATCGACGCATTTCATCGTCGGATACAGCCCGCGTTCTTCCGGCAGATAACCGATCATTCGGCCAATTTCGTGCGGCTTCTCGTGCCCCAGCACCCGGCGCACGCCTTCGTCGGGGTCGATAATTCCCAGCAGCATTCGCAGCGTGGTGGTCTTGCCCGCGCCATTGGGGCCGAGAATGCCGTAGATCGCGCCTTGGGGCACGGCGATATCCACGCCGTTGACCGCTGCAACGCCGTCAAACCGTTTGACCAGTCCGCGCGCCTCCAACGCCAGAACCTGCGAAGCGGCCGGTGCGGCAACCTCGTCGAGTTCGTCTGTGGGGAGAGTATCGTTGCCCATGGCCGGGGCTTGGCTTAGCGATGCATCCATGAGCGGGCAATTACCTCCAAGGCGTGAACGGGATGGCCCCTGTCTATGGTAAACACCGCAGCAACCTCTGACGCTTACGATAAACTGCGTACTGCGCTCGTCCAGCGGGCGAAGGAGCTGGGCTTTGTCTCGGTCGGATTTGCCTCGGCGCAGGACGATCCGGAGCGCGCGCGTCGGCTGCATGACTGGATCGCGGCGGGGCACCACGGCGATATGGGCTGGATGGAAGACCGCGCCGATGTGCGGCAGGGCCCGCAATCCATGTGGCCCGAGGCGCGCAGCGTGATTGCGCTGGGCATGGCCTACACGCCGGACATCGATCCGATGGCGCTGGAGGGTGTGGGCGACCGGGCGCGTATCTCGGTATATGCACAGGGCCGCGACTATCACGACACGGTGAAGAAGGCGCTGAAGGCGCTCGCCCGCTGGCTGGTGGAGCGTGAACCGGAAAGCGCTCTGAAGGTGTTCGTCGATACTGCGCCGGTGATGGAAAAGCCCTTGGCCGAGGCGGCGGGGCTGGGCTGGCAGGGCAAGCACACCAATGTCGTCAGCCGCATCCACGGCAATTGGCTGTTTCTGGGGGCGATTTACTCCACGCTGCCCTTCGCGCCCGATGTGCTGCACGAGAATCGCTGCGGGTCCTGCAATGCCTGCCAGACGGCCTGCCCGACCGATGCGTTTCCCGCGCCCTATCAGCTCGATGCGCGGCGCTGCATTTCCTATCTCACAATCGAGCATGCCGGCCCCATCCCGGAGGAATTCCGCGCGGCCATGGGCAACCGCATCTATGGCTGCGACGATTGTCTGGCGGTGTGCCCGTGGAACAAATTCGCCGATAGCGCCGCGCGGCACAAAGCCTTTGCCCCGCGCGAAGAGCTGATCGCGCCGCAGCTGGCGGAGTTTCTGGCTCTCGACGATGCGGCCTTCCGGGCGCTGTTCTCCGGCTCTCCGATCAAGCGCATCGGGCGCAATCGTTTCGTTCGCAACTGCCTGATTGCGGCGGGCAATAGTGCGGATGCGGCGCTATCCGCGCCAGTCGAGGCGCTGCGCAGCGACGCCGATCCGGTGGTGGCCGAGGCAGCCGACTGGGCCGCCGCGCGCCTCTCGGCTCTCTAGAGCAGTTCTTTCAGCGGACGCTCGATATCGGCGAGGTCTTCGGGCGCGGCGACCAGCCCGGCCTCGACCAGCTTGCGCCCCTGCGCATAATCCTTGGTCCGGTTGACGCAGTCGAGTGCCAGCACGCGGCCCTCACGCAGATAGACCACGGTAAAGCTGCGCTCTGCCGGATCGCCGCGCAGGACCGTCGCGTCATAGCCGAGCGACAGTCCGACGGTTTGCAGGCGCAGATCATACTGGTTGGACCAGAACCACGGGACCGCGTGATACGGCTTGGCATCGCCGCAGATCGCGGCGGCGACGACATTGGCCATGTCATTGGCATTCTGGACCGATTCCAGCCGGATCACGGCGCCTCCGGCAAAATCATTGGCGTGGGCTGCGCAGTCGCCGATGGCGTAGACATCCTCCAGGCTGGTGCGGCAGAAATCGTCCACATCCACCCCGTTCGACCCGGCGGCCCCCGCTGCAATCAGCGGACCGATGGAGGGCACGATACCCACTCCGAAGACGACGATATCGGCGGGGATTTCCTCGCCATCGGCCAGCTTCACGGCAGTGGCACGGTCGCCTTCGCCCAGGATTGCTTCCAATTGCGCATTGAGACGCAGGTCCACCCCGTGGGCGCGGTGCTCCGCGGCGTAGAAATCGGACAGGTCCGGCCCGGCAACGCGGGCCAGCACCCGGTCCTGCGCTTCGAGTACGGTGACTTCGATATCCAGCTTGCGCATCACCGCAGCGGCTTCCAGCCCGATATAGCCGCCGCCGACAATCACCGCGCGCTTGGCCCCGCCCTCAATATCGGCGCGCAGACGGTCGGTATCGGCGCGTCCCCGGATGGTGTGGACATTGCGGAAGTCCGCACCGGGGCAGGGCAGGCGGCGGGCATTGCCCCCGGCGGCCCAGATCAGGCTGCCATAGCCGATCGCATAATCATCGCCGCATTCCACCTGTTTGGCCGCAGCGTCGATCAGCGTCACCGTCCGCCCGGACAGGAGCGTGATCTCCTTGTCGGCCCAAAATTTCTCCGGCCGCAGCTGGATTTTCTCAAACGGCTTTTCGCCCGCGAGATAATCCTTCGACAGCGGCGGGCGCTCGTAGGGCAGTTCCTTGTCCCGGGTCAGCACGGCGATGCTGCCGGCAAACCCCTTTTGACGCAGAGCGATGGCGGCCTGTGCCCCGCCATGGCCCGATCCTACGATGACGACATCTGCATGGTTCATGCCCGCGGGAATGTCCTGCGCAGAAGCTTTGGTCAAGCAAGCAGCAGACTACCGTGCCAGGAGATTGCGCGCTTGGCTGGCAATTTGCGCAAGCATGGCGGGCGCGACCGGCGTGTGGCTTTGCGCGCGGCCTATCATCGATCCGAATTGCCGGATCGCCGCTGCATTGTTCTCGGCCCAATCGCTCACGGCTGCAGAAGGATCGTCCTTCGCCCCCTTGCGCCGCGAGAGGCGCTTCAGGAAATCGAACCGCATCTGCTGGAAATCCCGCGCGAGGCCTGCGACCAGCAAGCGCTCCCACACATCGGAGGGGTTCATCAGCGCAGCCGTACCCTGCGCCCAGTCGAGCCCCATTCGCTCGCCCAGTTCGGTAAAGGCGCAGGTGAGCGAGCGCGGATCGACATCGAGATCGCGCGACAGGCGGGCAAGGCCCATGATCCCGTCGAGGTCGAACAGCAGGGCCGCTGCGGCCGCTGCTTCCTTGGGCGCACCATCGGCGGTAAATGCGGAGCGCATCTGGGCCGATCGACGGCGGTTTTCCTCGCCCAGAAGATTGTCGGTGCCATGGGTCAGATCACCGACCTGTTTTTCCAGCGCGGCAATAATGTCCGACGGGCTGGTATTGTCCCCGCAGGCGCGCAGCACGTCGCCCATATGGAGGCGCATCCCGGCGGCGACCTGATCGAACAGATGCAGCCGTGTCGCCTCGGGCATGGCGCCTTCTTCCAGCGCGCTCCAATGCGCTTCCATCCCCAGCAGGCGTTCCGTGGCGACGAAGGCCACGGCGACTTCGGCCAGACTGACGCCCTCTTCCTCGGCCAGTTCGAAGGGATGGATGATCCCCATCCGGTTGATGATCCGGTTGGCCAGCCCGGTGGCTGCGATTTCACGTTTGAGGCGATGGTCGCCGATTTCGCCCGCATATTTCTTGCGCATGGCAGACGGGAAATAGGCCACCAGCGGTTCGTGCATGGCCGGATCATCGGGCAGCGTGCTGTCCTCGATGGCATCCTGCAGCACCAGTTTCGCACTCGATAGCAGGACCGCCAATTCTGGACGGGTCAGCCCGCTGCCATCGCCCGCGCGGCGGACCAGGGTCTCATTGTCGGGCAGGCCTTCGGTCTGGCGGTCAAGATCGCCGCTTTCCTCCAGCGTTTCCATCAGGCGAATGAAGGAACCGGTCGTGCCCGCGCCGCCATGCTCGGCAATCGAGAGGGCGAGCGCTTGCAGGCGGTTATCCTCCAGCACGATCTCGGCGACGTCGTCGGTCATCGATTCGAGCAGCGTATTGCGGCGCTTCTCGCTCAGCTTGCCGCTGCGCTGGGCGGCGGCCAGACCGATCTTGATATTCACCTCGTTGTCCGAGCAATCGACGCCCGCCGAATTGTCGATAAAGTCGGTGTTGATGCGTCCGCCGGTGCCGCTCGCGCCTTTCAGGGAGAACTCGATCCGGCCCGCCTGGGTGATGCCCAGATTGGCCCCCTCGCCGATGACCTTGGCGCGCACATCACGCGCATCGACCCGCAAGGCATCATTGGCCGGATCGCCGACCTGAATGTTGTTCTGCGTCTCCGCCTTCACATAGGTGCCGATGCCGCCGAACCACAGCAGGTCGACCGGAGCTTTCAGGATTGCGGAGATCAGCGCTTCGGGGTCCCATTCTGCCTGATCGACGCCGAGTGCCTTTTGCGCCGCTTTGCTCAGCTTGATCGACTTGGCGCTGCGCGGGAAAATGCCGCCGCCCTTGGACATCACGTCGCGGTTGTAATCGTCCCAGCTGGAGCGGGGCAGGGCGAACATCCGGCTGCGCTCTTTCCAGCTTTTCGCCGGATCGGGGTCGGGATCGATAAAGATATGGCGGTGATCGAACGCGGCCAGCAGGCGCAGTGATTTGGACAGCAGCATGCCGTTGCCGAACACATCGCCCGACATATCGCCGCAGCCGACCACGCTGACCGGATCGGTCTGCACGTCCACGCCCATTTCCCTGAAATGGCGCTGGACCGACACCCATGCACCGCGCGCGGTGATGCCCATCGCCTTGTGGTCATAGCCGTTGGACCCGCCACTGGCGAAGGCATCGCCCAGCCAGAAACCGCGCTCCATCGCGATGGCATTGGCGACATCGCTGAATTTGGCAGTGCCCTTGTCCGCCGCGACCACGAAATAGGGGTCGGCCCCGTCGCGGATCACAACGCCTTCCGGATGCAGGACTTTGTCGCCATCCAGATTGTCGGTGATCGAGAGAAGCGTGCGGATAAACACTTCGTAGCTGGCTTGCCCCTCGGCGGCCCAGCCTTCGCGGTCGGTCGAGGGATCGGGCAATTGCTTGGGATAGAATCCGCCCTTCGCGCCGCTCGGCACGATGACCGCGTTTTTCACCCGCTGAGCTTTCATCAGGCCAAGAATTTCGGTGCGGAAATCGTCGCGCCGGTCGGACCAGCGCAGGCCCCCGCGCGCCACCGGGCCGGAGCGCAGATGGATGCCCTCCACCCGGCGGGAATAGACGAATATCTCGCGCCACGGCAGCGGGCGGGGCAGCCCCGGAACCTTCGCGGAATCCAGCTTGAAGGCGAGCGCTATCTGGCCGCCCTGTGCATCGGCACCGGTGCCCGCGAAGGCATTGGTCCGCAGCATGGCCAGTATCACCCCGTGATAGAGGCGCAGCAGGCGGTCGTCATTGATCGCCGCCACCTTGGACAGTCCGGATTTGATCGCGCCTTGAGCATCCTTGATGGCTTTCTCGCGATCTCCGGCGAAGGCGGGATCGTGCATCGCGGTGAACAGGCCGAGCAGCGCCTGCGTCACCTGCGGCGCGCGGGCGAGGGCATCGACTACGGTGTAGATCGTGAAGCCCATGCCCGTCTGGCGCAGATAGCGGTAGATCGCGCGCAGCCATTCCGCCTCGCGCGCGCCCATATCGGCGGCCACCACCAGACGGTTGAACGCATCATCCTCGGCCCGGTCGTTCAGCACGGCGGTGATCGCCGGTTCGATCTGGTCCGCCCGCTTCAGCACGGTGGCGCTGTCGATGCCGGGCAGGGTTTCCAGCAGGAAATCATGCACCGTGCCCAGCTCACCGCCTTCCACCGGATTGGGGATTTCCTCCATCACGCGGAAGCCGAAATTCTCCAGCTCGGGCACCGCATCGGATAGCGGCAGGCTGCCCTGGTGTTGATACACTTTCAGCCGCATCCGGTCCTGCGGATCGCCGTCGAGATGATACAGCCGCGCGCTGCGTTCTCCGGCACCGTCCTCGGCCCCTTCGCGGCCCGACAGACGGCGCAGATAGTCGATATCCATGGCCGCTTCGCGCGGGCCGTAGCGGGCGCGGTAGGCGGCGGAGAAGCCGCTGCCATAGCGCATGGTGAGGGCCGCTGCGCGCTGTGCGGAGACCATTTCGCCCAGCTCGGTCTCGACGGCCTCTCCCCAGCCGCGCAGCATCGCCTGCAGCCGTTCCTCGACCACGGCCTCGTCCACTTTGCGGCGATGGGCGCGGTTGTCGAGCACGAAGCGCAGCATGGCCAGCGTGCCGCCCTCTACTTCCAGACCCCAATCGAGCAGTTTGGCGCCGGTGGTTTCTTCCAGCATCGCGGTGATCTGGTGGCGGAGCGCGGTCGACATCGTGTCGCGGGGCAGCCATGCGAAGGCGAAGATATGACGGGCCAGCGGTGCCTCGACCAAAGCGATCCGCGCGCGCGGGCGGTCCACCAGGCTCATCATGGTGGTGGCAATGCGCTCCAGATCATGCGTCTCGAAACCGACCAGCAAGTCATGCGGCAGGCTGGTCAGCGCGTGGACCAGAGCCTTGCCCGCATGGCCCCCGGGATCGAAATCCAGTTCTTCCATCAGCGACGCCATCTGCGCGCGCAGGCGCGGCACGGCAGCGGGCGGAGCGGCCAAGGCGGCACTGGTCCATACGCCGGCATGGATCGACAGGGCCTCGGTCTTGCCCTTGGCATCGCGGCGCGGGACGATGAACAGGTCCAGCGGCACGCGGCGATGGACATTGGACACGCGGTTCGCCTTGATCACCAGCGGCTGACGGATCGTGTCGCCCTTGCGATCAAACCACGCAAACGCGCGTTCGTAGGATTCTTCGGCGAGGATCTGCTTTGCGCTGCGGCGGCAAATGCCCAGCAGGTCGGAGTGGCTGCCGTCGCGGTGGCGGGTGACATGGCCCAGCTGGGTCAGCATCCCGCTGTTGAGCCATTCGAGCAAGGCCGCGCCTTCTTCGGCTTCCGGAGAGGACGCTTCGCTGGCCCGGATTGCGCGGGCATCGGTGGCCATCGCTTCCTGAGCCTGAGGCCAGTCGCGCACTGCGGCCCGCACATCGTTCAGCGTTTCGCGCAGTGCCTTCTCGATTGTTCGCCGCGTCTTGGCATCGACCCGGTCTGTTTCCAGATAGATCATCGATTCGCGCAAGGGCGTTTTGCTCTTGGGCGACAGGCTGGTCAGCGCGCCGTCCGCATCGCGCTCCACCGGCAAAACCGGGTGGATCAGGCGATCGATGACCAGACCGTGGCCGGCCAGAGTGGCGGCGACCGAATCGACCAGAAACGGCATGTCGTTATTGACGATGGCGATGCGCAGGAAGCGCCGCTCACCGGTTTCCGACGCCAGCGACAGGGCCGTTTCATCCGCCGGACGCTGGATCGCTGCCCCCAGCAGGAACCGCGATGCCGCATCCAGCTCGGCTTTCGAGAAGGGCGCGTCGCCCGGCAGTAGGGAGGCCTTCAGACGCTTGGCCAGTGCGGCCTGCAAAGCAGTGTCCAGCGCGGGGTCGGAACGATTGGCGGCGGCAGTTGTGGAACCCATCGGGCAGCATGCTCCCTGACAGGTCCGGGCTCGGGCCTGACTCTGCGCTGCTTGTTATAATGTTGCGCGGGGTGCGGCAAGCGTTGTCGGCCTGGTGAAAAAATTCCCGGCAAGCGCCCGCGTGCCGGCATCGGCCGCTATAACCTCACTGTGACGGCGCAACTGGCTGGTTTCTGCAGACGGTCTCCCTCGCTGCAGGGGCTCTCCCTTCCCCCCAAGCGCTGTCACCTTTACCCGTCCTGCCATTGGCCCGGCTGCAACAAACCGGGCGGCAGACCCGGGCCCGTTCGGTTCAGGCGGGCACTGCTTCGCGGCAGGCCGCCACGGTCAATGCAACCGATCGGGCCCGGGCTTCGGGTTCGAAGGTCGCCCCCGACATGATGATTTCGTCCGCGCCGGTGCGCGCCACGAAAGCGGCGATTTTCTCGGCCACCTGATCGGGCGTGCCGATGGCGGCGGCCTGATCCATATGCGCCAGCATGGCGCGGGCGGGCGCAGGCAAGGTGCCGCGGTAATCCTTTATCGGCGGAGGCAGTTTCCCGGGCGTACCGGTGCGCAGGTTGACGAAGGCCTGCGCCTGGCTGGAGGCGATCAGCTGCGCCTCTTCCTCGGTGTCGGCGCAGAACACCGTCATGGCGGGCATGACATAGGGCTGCGCGAGCGCGGCGGAGGGCTGGAAATCGCGGCGGTAAAGCTCCAGCGCGGCGTCCAGATGGTCGGGCGCGAAATGGCTGGCAAAGGCATAGGGCAGTCCCAGCTTGGCGGCCAGTTGCGCGCCGAACAGGCTGCTGCCCAGCATCCACATTTCGATGTTCGCGCCGAGGCCCGGAGTGGCGTTGACCGGCAGCTCCGGCTCGCCGCTAAACAGCGCCTGCAATTCCGCGACATCCTGCGGGAAATATTGCGAGGCCGCGTTCAGATCTTTGCGCAGGGCGCGCTGCAATTCCGGGCCTGCACCGGGCGCGCGGCCCAGCCCCAGATCGACTCGGCCGGGGAACAGCGCGTCCAGCGTGCCGAACTGTTCGGCGATTACGAATGGCGTGTGGTTGGGCAGCATGATCCCGCCCGATCCTATGCGGATGGTGGAGGTGGCGTTGCCGATATGGGCGAGCACCACCGACGTCGCGCCGCCTGCAATTCCGGCCATCGCGTGATGCTCGGCCACCCAGAACCGGGTGCATCCGGCAGCTTCGGCCGCGCGCGCGAGATCGGTAGTGGCGGCCATCGCCTGCGCGATGGTCTGGCCCTCGCGCACAGGGACAAGATCGAGAACGGACAGTCTGGTCATGCCACATCGTCCACCAATTCCAGCAACCGCGCAATATCCTGTTCACGGCTGAGCCGGTGGTCGCCATCCTTGATAAGGGTTAGCACCACATCGTCGCTCGCCAGTTGCTCCGCGAGACGCACGCTAACCTCCCACGGAACATCGGCGTCTTGCTGGCCGTGCAGCAGGCGGACCGGCGCGGTGATTGGAATGGAGCCGCCCAGCAGCCGGTTCGCCTGCCCGTCGGCGAAGAAGCCGGGATGGGTCGGCGTCGGCTCTGGGCCATAGGGGTTGTCGGCGAAGACGGGCCGGCCTGCGGAAAGCGTCGCCTTATCCGCCTCGCTCGTACCCCATTCGGTGAAATCGGGCGCGGCAGCTATGCCGACCAGCCCCGCCAGCCGTTCACCCAAAGAAAGACCGACCATCAGCATCAGCCACCCGCCCATGGATGAACCGACGACCACCACGGTCCCGTGCAGATGCGCATCGATCAGGGCCAGCACCTCGTCCCGCCACCGGCTGAGCGTGCCGTCGGCAAAATCCCCGTCGCTCTCACCGCAGCCGGAATAATCCATCAGCAGGCACGCGCGCCCGGCGGCCTGCGCAAAATCGAACAGCGCGGTCGCCTTGCCGCCTGCCATGTCGGACATGTAGCCGGGCAGAAACACCAGCGCCGGACGGGTGTCGCCGGAGGCTGCGGGCGAGTACCGGAAAGCAATTCGGCGGCCATCGGGCAGGGCGTGGAAGCGGGTCTTGTCGGTCATCAGAACAGGTCGAACTCTTCTACGTCTTCATCCTCGTCGCACATCGATTGAAGCGCGGCGAATTCTTCATCGGTGAGGACGGGCGGGTAGTCTTTGCCCTCGGTCGCAGCATTGCGATAAGCCTTGGCCCGTTCGCCGGACGAGGGGTGGCTGGCGATCCAGCCGATCAGGGCATTTTCTTCACGCGCGTCTTCGCTGTTTTCTTCGCCGTTTTCTTGCCCGTCCTCATCATCTCTGCCGCCCCCCAGTCGCTCGAAAAACGCGGCGGCCCCCAGAGGAGAAATATCCGCCGCTGCCATCCGCGCGCGGGCATATTCATCCGCCTCACGCTCCGCCTCGCGCGAATAACCAAGACTGGCGATGCCGAAGGCGGTGTTGCCGATGCCCGAATCCGCGCCTGCCAGCAGGATGGAAAGCCCGAACTGGCGCAGGATAGCGGTCATCACATGCCGCTCCCGCACATGACCGACCTCGTGACCCAGAACTCCCGCCAGCTCTTCGGGGGTCTCGGCCTGCTGGACCAGCCCGTCAAACAGCATCACCTGCCCGCCCGGCAGTGCGACGGCGTTGACCATGCCGGAATTGGCCACGCCTGCGCGCACCTTCGTCTCTGCGGGATCGACCGCAGCCAGCATCTTGGCCATGGCCGCATCGCCCGCCGGCGTGTGGCAGAGCTTTCCGCCCAGATCGCCGACCATCGCATCGCCGATCTGCCGCTCCCATGCAGGCGGAACCATCGGCCCCAGCCATTCGGGCGCGGTCATGAACAGGGCGACGGCGGCGGCGCTGACGGCGGTGAAGGCGATCACCGCCTTGCCCAGACCCATCCGGTCGACCCAGCCGCCATATTTGCGCCTCTGCGGGAGGGCGGTGGCAAAGTCGGGCGGCAGATCAAGCGGCAGGCGCAGGCGGAAATCGGGCTGGCTGACGCGCTGATAAAGCAGCTGGGACGCCAGCGCTCCGCCCGACACCAGATCGCCAAGCGGGACATTCAGCGCAGGCTGTCCCGCTTCCTCCAGCACCAGTGCGCTCTCGCCGCTCAGCCGTGCGGTGCCCTCGTGCCGCACAGCCGATACGCCGTCATACCAGTTGGCAGGTAGTACGCCGGGCGGGCTGGCGGTCTCCTCCATCTGCTAGATCGCGCCTACATCGAAGGCATCGAGCAGGCCCTCGCCATGCTTCGATGTGGCGGTGGTGGACTGGGTCAACTCGTCCAGCATGATCTCGCCATCTGCCTCCAGATGGGTGATGAAGAATTTCCAGTGGCGGTAGGACAGGAAGATATATCCGATTCCCAGCGTGAACACGACCAGCACGACATCGCCGAGCAGCAGCATAATCCACTCCTTGGTCGACGCGGTGAAGGAAAAGCCGACGCTGTTCCACCGCATCGCGCCGACCACTTCACGGTAGAATGCGGCGTAGAAGGCGACCGCGATTAGGCCGAGCACGAAGTAGAAGCCGAAAACAAACAGCAGGATGCCGATGATGAAGCCTGCCCCGATGGCATCCGGATCGACGTCGCCATCCGACATCATTCCAAACGCGCCACCGAACATCGCCCCGCCGATTGTCAGCCCGAAAAACATCAGAAACGGTGCGAGGTAGAACAGCAGATACCGCACGAAGACCGGCCCCTGATCGGCTTCGGAAGTGAATTGATGCGGGCCGAAGCTCATCTTGCTCCAGCGCTCGTTCCACAGGCTGACCATCGACCACGGCACCAGCAGGCCGAGCGGGAGATACCCGACAAAGGTCTTCCACATATAGGACAGGCCGAATTGCCAGCCCTGCGTGTCGCTGCCCCCGCGAATGCCGCGCCAGCGGGTGCGCGAGAGGCGGTATCGCAGCGCGCGGAAGCGGGCGACGCCTGCAAGGTAGAAGATCGCGAGGAAGGAGACGAGGGTCAGCAGGCCGCCCAGCGCCTCTTGCCCGCGCAGAACCAGCGCCTGCGCGACTTGCGAAATGATAAAGAAGGGCAGCAGGAACACGATCGCCGCCAGCGCAAAGCCGATCAGCAATTCCTTGCCGGTGCCGGCCCATTCCAGATTCTCGTCCACGAACCGGCTGCGCGACCAGAGATAGCGGCGTTCGCGCGCGGTCGCCCAGAACCGGTAAATGCCCAGTGTGACAATCGTCAGCAGCAGGTTGGTGAAGGCAATGGGCGCAAATTCCTGCCACGTGCCTTCGAATTGAAAGGCGCTGTCCGCGCCCGGTTGATCCTGCATGTCCACTGTTTCCCCGCACAAGCTGTTCCCGCGTTGTCCAGACGGGGCGGGGCCAAGTCAAGCGGGCCTAAGGCTGCAGGTCATTCGCGCTGGAAAATCTCCTCGATTCGCATGCCGAACACATCGGCAATGGTGAAGGCCAGCGGCAGAGAGGGATCGTAGCGTCCTGTCTCGATCGCATTGACGCTCTGCCTAGACACGCCCAGCCGGTCGGCCAGCGCCTGCTGGCTCCAGTCACGCTCGGCGCGCAGGACTTTCAGGCGGTTCTTCATACAGCGCCCCACGTGCCGAATTGCACGCGGTTGACAATCGCGCCCACGCCCAGTCCCAGAAACCAGATGATCGTGACCCAGTAAAGGTCGACTGGCGGTGCGATATCGCCGGCTTGCAGGAAGCCCCAGATGGACGCTGCGCTCAGCGCCAGTCCAGTTGCGATCAGCGACTGGCGCACGGTCAGCATGCGGAGAAATTCGTCGCTTTCCTCCAGGATAAGCCTGCCGACTGCCCACAGCACGCCCAGAATCGCAAGGCCGGGCAGGAGGGCAAGAACGACACGAAGCGCGTAGGCGACTTCTCCCGCTTCCTGCAGAAACGTCATCAGGGCGAACGACGCCAGATAGGCGGAGGTGAAGATCGCCACGCGCCTTGTATAGCGCTTCTGCGCCGCACTGTTTCCGCCGCAGGCCGTGTTTTTCTGTTTAGAGGACTTGGCCAGCGGGAACATCAGCCCCGCCGGGATCAGCAGGAGCAGCATGGCGGTGTATTTGCCAATCGCGTCGGTGATCGCGAGCCCCGCGATAATGCCGATCGCGGCCAGCATGCAGCCCAGCCACAGGCCGGGGCTGCCCCAGTTGCGCGTGGGGCCGGGCTCGCTTTGCGCCATCACGAGCGCGCCTTGCCAAAGGGCAGGCAGCATTTGCCGGAGGCTGTCATCGAAACCGCGAGGGCGGGCAGGACGAACAGCATCAGCTGTCCGAATTTCGGGTCGACCTGTCCCTGGCTGACGCCCAGCGCGACGAGGATCATGCTGACTGCAAAGCTGGCGGCGAGGAGGAGATTGCTCATGGTCAAGGTTCCTTTCTTTAATGGAAAGGGTCTTTGACATCGATTCGGGTTCTTGTCAACTAAGCTTTCCATATTGGAGCGGGTGCTTGCCATTCCCTGCGTCATCCTGCAGTCATCGCAGCGCGTCATAGAGCGCGGGTAGGGAGAGAATTTGTTATGTTGCCAGCCGATAATCCTGCCGCTCCGACCTCTGCACAATTGAACCGCAGGACTTTGCTGAAAAGCGGCGGTGCCGGGCTCGGAATGCTGGGCGCGGCGGGCTCGGGCGCGCCTTTGTTGGCGCGGGAACGGGCGACCGGCTTCACCCACGGCGTGGCGAGCGGGGAGCCGGGGCCTGACCGCGTTTTGCTGTGGACCCGCTACAAGGCGGAGCAGGATACGCAGCTGGCGGTCGAACTGAGCGAAACGCTCGATTTCTTCTCCCACAGCCGCGGCCAGAGTGTGACCGCGGGGCCGGACAGGGACTTTTGCGCCAAGGTGGTGGTCACCGATCTGAAGCCCGGTACCTGGTATTACTACCGCTTCATCGCGCCCGACGGGACGATGTCCGAGGTGGGACGCACCCGCACGCTTCCCGAAGGGCCGACCGCCCGCTTCCGCATGGCGGTGTTCTCCTGCTCCAATATCGGCTTCGGCTATTTCAATGCCTATGCCCATGCGGCCGAGGCGAACGATTTCGATCTGGTCGTCCATACCGGCGACTATTTCTACGAATACGAGGCGGGGCGGTACCCCGACGAGCCGCTGGCGGGGCGCTCCATCGACCCGCAGACAGAGACGCTGGCGCTGGCCGATTACCGTCTGCGCCATGCCAGCTACCGCGCCGATCCCGACCTGCGCCGGCTGACCCAGCTGTATCCGATGATCATGGGCTGGGACGATCACGAAAGCGCCAATGACAGCTATGCCGACGGGGCGGAAAACCACGATCCGGCGACCGAGGGTTCGTGGGATGCGCGCAAGGCGGCAGCCATCCGCGCCTACCGCGAATGGTTGCCGGTGTCGGACGATCCCTGGGCGGCATACGAAGTGGGCGATCTGGCGACGCTGTTCCGGCTGGAAACCCGGCTCACCGCGCGCTCCCGCCCGCCGAGCTTGCGCGAAATTATCGGCGGCAAGACCTCGCCCGAGGATATGGTCGCCAGCCTGACAGCTTTCCGCGATGGCGCCTATCGCGATCCGGCGCGCACTATGCTGGGGCAGGCGCAGGAGGACTGGCTGGCGGCGGGGCTCGCCCGCTCGGCCCGTCAGGGCAAGGCGTGGCAGGTGCTCGCCCAGCAAGTGCTGATGGGCAGCGTATCCACCCCGCCCGCTCTGGCTGGCGGCGTGACCGAAGACATGCCCGATTACGTCCGTCAGCGGGTGCTGGCGGCGGGCATGGCGAGCCGCGCGGGTCTGCCGCTCAACATGGATGCGTGGGACGGATATCCGGCGGCGCGCGAGCGGCTTCTGCGCTCCGCTCTCGACGCGAACGCCAATCTGCTGGTGTTGGCCGGAGACAGCCACAATGCCTGGGCCTTCGATCTCGATCTGGACGGCGAGCGTGCGGGTATCGAGTTCGCCGGGCAGTCGGTGACCTCGCCCGGCTTCGAAGGCTATCTGCCCGGCGTCCCGCCGCAATTGCTGGAGGCGGCGGTGGTCCAGCACAACGATCAGCTCAAATGGGCCGACACCTCGCAGCGCGGCTATATGGCTGTGGAGCTCACGCCGACGCAGGCCGTGGGCGAATACCGTTTCCTGGGCTCTGTGCGCCAGAAAAGCACCGCCCTCGCAGGCACCAAACGCTTTGTGTCGGGTGCTGGCGAGCGGGTGTTGGCGGAAGGTTGACGCGCCCGCGCATTTCGCTGGTTCTGCCCGTTCACAACGGAGCGGACTATCTGGGCGAGGCGCTGGCTTCCATCGCCGACCAGACCTTTGCCGGATACGAGCTGATATGCGTGGATGACGCATCGAGCGATGCCACGCCGGAGATATTGGCGAAAGCGGCAAAAGACGACGACCGGATCACCATCCTGCGCAACGCCGAAAGGCGCGGCCTGCCCGCCAGCCTGAATACCGGCTTTGCCCGCGCCACTGGCCCGCTGCACAGCTGGGTGAGCCACGACAATCGGCTGCTCCCCCATATGCTCGAACGTCTGGCCGCATTGCTCGAAGACCAACCCGATTGCGCGATTGCCTACGGGGCTTACCGCGAAATCGACCCGTCGGGAGCGCACCTCGGCCATCACGGCGCGCGCGGCAGTGCGGACTTGCTCCTCGCCAACACCGTCGGCGCAGCCTTCCTGACCCGCGCCGGGGTTTGGCACCAGCTGGGCGGCTATGACGAAAGCCTCGAAGGAGTAGAGGATTACGATTTCTGGCTGCGCGCGCGTCATCGTTTCGCGTTCTGTGCCACGCAAGAAGAGCTGCTCGAATACCGCCTCCACCCCGCCAGCATGACCACGCGTCGCTCCGCCGCAATCGCCGATGCTCATGACGCCTTGCTGGAGCGTGAAATTCCGCTGGAGAAAGATGCCAAGACCCGCGCCCACGCATGGCTTGCACTGATGGAACAGCGCCCCGATATGTCCCGCATCCGATACCTTGCCCGCGCGGCAAGGGCGCATCCATCAACCGCTCTTGCCCACGCCCGCAAAACATTGCGCTGGCTGCGCGCGGCACGCCGCAACTAATCCTGCACTTTATGCGCCCGCTCGCCTATGCCATGGGCGCGCCGAACTTGAGACGAGAAACCGATGACACAGCTTTTGAAAATCAGCCTGCCCGATGGATCGGTGCGCGAGATGGAGCCGGGCAGCACGCCCGCCGACGTCGCGGCTGCTATCGGCCCCGGCCTTGCCAAAGCGGCGCTGGCTGCCCGCGTGGACGGTGAAGTGCGCGATCTGGGCCGCCCGTTCGACGGCGATGCCGAGCTGGCGCTGATCACCGCGAAGGACGAGGAAGATGCGCTGGAGCTGGCGCGCCACGATTTCGCGCATGTTCTGGCGGAGGCGGTCCAGTCGCTGTTCCCCGGCACGCAGATCACTTTCGGTCCGGCAACCGATGACGGGTTCTATTACGACGTCAAAGCGCCCGACAGCCGCGAGCCGTTCAGCATGGACGATCTGCCCGCGATCGAGGAAGAAATGCGCCGCATCATCAAAGCGGACAAGCCGCTGGTGCGCGAAGTCTGGAGCCGCCAGCAGCTAATCGAAAAATGGCAGTCCGAAGGCGAGACGTTCAAGGCCGAATGGGCCAAGGAACTGCCCGAGGATGAAGAGCTGACGGTGTACTGGTCGGGCGAACCGGGCAGCGAGGACGGGTGGCTCGACATGTGCCGCGGCCCGCATCTGGCCAGCACGGGCAAGCTCGATCCACAGGCGTTCAAGCTGATGCGCGTCGCCGGGGCCTATTGGCGCGGCGACCAGAACAATGCGCAGCTGACGCGGATTTACGGCACTGGCTGGCTCAACAAGAAGCAGCTCACTGCGCACCTTCACCGGCTGGAAGAGGCCGCCAAGCGCGACCACCGCAAGCTGGGCCGCGAGATGGACCTGTTCCACCTGCAGGAAGAGGCGCACGGGTCCGTCTTCTGGCATCCCAAAGGCTATCGCATCTGGCGCGAGCTGGAGGCCTATATGCGCCGCAAGATGGATGGCGGCGGCTACCGCGAAATCAAGACGCCGCAGCTGATGGACGTGCGCCAATGGACCCAGTCCGGCCATTGGGGGAAATATGCCGAGAACATGTTCGCCGTGCCCGACATGGTGCCCGAAGTCGATGACGAGGGCGACGGCGTAGCGCGCCCGACGGTCGAGGACGATGCCGACTGGATGGCGATCAAGCCGATGAATTGTCCGGCGCATGTGCTGGTCTTCAAGCAGGGCATTACCAGCTACCGCGACCTGCCCATCCGGCTGGGCGAAATGGGCTGCTGCCACCGCAACGAACCGCATGGCGCGCTCCATGGCCTGATGCGCGTGCGCCAATTCACGCAGGACGATGCGCATATCTTCTGCACGGAAGCGCAGGTGGTCGAGGAAGTGCGCGCCTTCTGCAAACTCGCAGCAGAGGTCTATTCCGATTTCGGCTTTAACTTTGCGATCAAGCTCGCGCTGCGCCCCGAAAAGCGGCTCGGCAGCGATGCTGACTGGGACAAGGCCGAGCAGGAACTGCGCGACGCTGTCGCAGAAGCGGGCATGATGAACGAGGAGTTCGGCTGGGAAGAACTGCCCGGCGAAGGCGCGTTCTATGCGCCCAAGCTGGAATGGCACCTGACCGATGCAATCGGCCGCACATGGCAGGTCGGCACAATTCAGGGTGACCGGGTGCTGCCCGAGCGTCTGGATGCAACCTATATCGGCGAGGACGGCGACAAGCATCGCCCCGTGATGCTCCACCGCGCGATCTTCGGGTCTTACGAACGCTTTATCGGCATTCTGATCGAGCATTACGCCGGACGTCTGCCATCATGGCTGGCACCGGTGCAGAGCGTGGTCGCGACAATCACCTCCGATGCGGACGGCTATGCCGGTGAGGTGGCTGCAAAGCTGGAGGCGGCGGGCATTCGTGCCGAGAGCGACCTGCGCAACGAGAAGATCAACTACAAGGTCCGCGAGCACAGCCTTGCCAAGGTCCCGCATCTGCTGGTCGTCGGCAAGCGCGAGGCCGAGGAAGGCACCGTCGCGATCCGCACGCTGGGCGAGAAGGAACAGCGCGTGATGAGCCTCGATGACGCCATCGCGATGCTGAAAGACGCCGCGACGCCGCCCGATCTGCGCGGCTAGAGCCGGACCGCAGTGGAACTTCTGGCAGGCTACACCGCGGTCCAGATCGCCGCGGCGCTGGCGACGGCGTTTGCCGCTGCCTTCGTGCGCGGGCTGGCGGGGTTCGGGCTGGCGATCCTGCTGGTGCCGGTGCTGGCGCTCGCGCTGACGCCGGTGGAGGCGGTGCTGGCGACCAATTTCGTGGCGCTGTTTATCGGCCTGTCGGAAATCCGCACCATTCTGCGCGATGCCGAGAAGAGTGCGCTGGTGATCGGGGGGATTGTCGTTGTGACCACCGCACCTGGCCTGATGCTGCTCGCCGCCACTCCGCCCGATCTGGCGCGGTTCCTGATTGCTCTGGTGGCGCTCTCGGCCTTCGCGGCAATCCTGCTGCCCACACGGCCTGCCGCAGTGCCGGGCCCGGTGGTGACAGGCGGGGTCGGCATTGTCAGCGGATTGCTGACGGGCTTTGCCGGAATGCCCGGGCCGCCGGTGGTGCCCTATTATGTCGGGCGGCAGATCCCGCGCCACATGGCCAAGGCATCCATGCTGCTGATTTTCACCATCGCTGCCACGGCGGGATTGGGGGCAGGGCTGGCCATCGGCGTGCTGGAATGGCGGCTGGCGGTGCTGGCGCTGCTGCTGTTCCCGGCGGTGCTGGTCGGCAACTGGCTGGGCGCGAAGGCGTTCGGCAAGGTGAGCGATCCGGTGTGGCGCGGCTTTGTGGCCTTCGCATTGTTTGCGGCAGCGGCAGCGGCGCTGATCAAACTGCTCAACTGAGCCAAGCGTCAGGCGTCAGGCGTCAGGCAGAATTTTCCCCGCCAGTATCGGGCCATCGGCTCCATCGCGCAGGATCACTGCATAGGCGTTGGCGCCGTCGATATCCCGCTCATTATTTGCGAGCGTGTAATCCAGTGACTGGTTCGCCAGCTGACCCAGCGGTTTCTCGCCCTTCCACACATTGGTGTAGGTCACGCTGCGCCCGCCATTCTCGCCGCGCCCGATCTTGACAGTCTCGCTTCGGTCCAGCCCGACCAGCTGGAGCCGCCCGGACTGGCCGGGCTTGCCATCGACCGCAATCTGCACACTCCCATCCACTGCGCGGGACAGCATGATGTCCGGCGCATCGCGGTGCCGCTCGCGGCCCACCAGTGTGCGCAAGGCGTCCTCGCGCGAACCGACCAGCCCTTCACGCCCACTGACCACTGCCTGCGGAGTATAGACGCCGTTGCGCCCCTCCAGACCGCGTCTTGCATAGGCGCGCTGGAGATTGGTGTTGGCTTGTTTGCCGAGAGTATCGCGCCAGCCCAGCCGGTCCCAATAGGTCACGGGCCGCTCGATCACGAGCAAGCCGTCTTCCTTCGCCAGCTTCGCCGCGAGCCGATCCGCCGGCGGACAGGAGGAGCAGCCCTGACTGGTGAAAAATTCCACTACGACCGGCGTTTTTTCGTCTTGCTGCTGGCCTGCAGCGGCAGGGGCCGATTGCTCCATCATCATGCGCTTCTTGGCAGCGGCATCGGATTGGTCTGCGGAGTTTCCGGCATAGAGCGTCCCGGCAGTCAAGCCGAGGGCGCCGAGTGCGGCTGCGATCCAGAGGGGCGTGTGCATAGTGTCGTCCGTGGCAAAGTGTGTCTGCCACCGTATTCGAACGTTATGCCTTTAGAGTTACAGGTTTGCTGGCAACACGGGCATTTGCTGGCTGGCGCAATGAAACCCGCCGCCGCCTGCCAGAACGGCGTCTGCCGCAAGGCCGATTGTCGTGCGATCCGGGAAAAGCGCGGCAATCGCCGCAACTCCGTCCGCGTCATGCGGGCTGCCGAAAGTTGGCACCACGACCAGATGCGTCGTGATAGCAAAATTGGCGTAGCTTGCTGGTTCGATGGTTCCGTCACGCACAATCCTGCCGGGGGACGGGATGCGCACGAGATCCAGCCCCGCTTCGGCGATACGCTGTGCGGCATCCGCGTAAATTGTGGCGTTCGGATCGTCCGAGCCTGTGGCGCGCGGCAAGGCCACTGTGCCCGGCGCCACGAAGCGCGCGAGATTATCGACATGGCCGTCGGTATGGTCGTTGATCAGGCCATCACCCAGCCACACCACGCGGGTGAAGCCCAGATCGCGGGCCAGTCGTGCCTCGATCTCCGCCTTAGAAAGATCGGGATTGCGGTTGGGATTGAGCAGGCACTGCTCGGTCGTCAGCGCAGTGCCGGTGCCGTCGGTATCGACCGCGCCGCCTTCCAGCACCCAGTCGCTCTCCACCACCGGCAATCCGGCATCGCGCGCCAGTTCTGCGCCTATGGTCTGGTCGCCCGCCATCAGGTATTTCTCGCCCCAGCCGTTGAATTGGCAGCGCAGGGCCGATCCATCGGTCCGCACCAGCGGCCCGGTATCGCGCAGCCAGATATCGCCATAGGCGCGGCGTTCGAGCGTTACCCTATCTGAGACAAGTTCCCGCGCACGCGCCTCGTTAGCGTCGTTCCGAACCAGCAGGTGCACCTCCTGCCCGCTCTCCGCTACAGCGTTGGCGAAAGCGGCAATCTGGTCCTGAGCACGCGGCAAGATACCCGGCCATTCCTCCACATCGTGCGGGAAGCCGATCCATAGCCAGTCTTGCGGTGCCCATTCGGGCGGCATGGTGCGGTGCTCGAAAACCATAATCAGACCTTTCGTCATTCCTGCGTACGCGGGAACCCAGAATGGCTCAGAGCCTGATTACACTGGGTCCCCGCTTTCGCGGGGATGACGGGTGGTGCGAAGATAACGGGCGTTTCGCTAAACGGCTCAGCAGCCCACTTCGCTCCGCTCGCAATCCGCATCGCGGGTGCCGCGGAATTCATCGCCGTCGTTCCAGTTGGGCCAGCTCGTGCTCATGCCCATCATGCGGCCAAGGCGGTAGAACAGGTTAAGATCGCCCATCACGCCGGACCAGTCCCACTCTTCGTTGAACTCGTCTTTCGGGCCGTGATAACGGTTCTCGGTGTAGTCTTTTGCCACGGCGGCACCGGCCTCGCGGCCACCTTCGACCAGATCTTCGCCGCCATCGACATACAGCATCGGCACGCCGCGCTTGGCGAAGGCAAAGTGGTCGGAACGGTAGTAGTAGCCCGCTTCCGGCTTGGGATTGGGCGTGGCGACGCGGCCATCGGCTTCCAAGGCTGCCTCCAGGAACAGGTCGAGCTGCGATTTGCCGGGGCCCACAACGGTCACGTCCTTGGCTGGCCCAGCGACCTGAAACGCGTCCATATTGATGCCGCCGACCGTCTGCGCCAGTGGGAATACAGGATTGGCTGCATAATAATCGGCACCCAGAAGGCCCTGCTCCTCGGCAGTCACCGCCAGGAAAACGAGGCTGCGCGCGGTGGCACCGGCCTTTGCATGCGCCTCGGCAAGAGCGACCAGCGCCGCCGTGCCGGTCGCATTGTCGACTGCGCCGTTGCAGATGTCGTCACCATCGGGCGCAGGTGTGCAGCGGCCAAGGTGGTCCCAATGCGCGGTGTGGATCACATACTCATCCGCGCGTTCGGTGCCCGGCAGCATGCCGATGACGTTCTGCGAAGCATAGGTGCGGATGTCGTTGCGGAATGATGTCGAAGCGCTGAGGCCGAGCGGGACCGGCTTGAAACCCGGCTCCTTCGCTGCGGCAAGGAGAGCTTCGAAATCCTGACCCGCTGCCTCGACGATCTGCTGCGCTGCGCTCTTTTGCACCCAGCCATTCATGGTGGTCATGGGCGGAGCGTTCTCGCCGCGCTGGGCGTAGGCCTGCGGGCCGGACCAGCTCGATTCGACGACATTCCAGCCATAGGAAGCCGGGGCTTCGTCATGGATGACCAGCGCGGCGGCTGCGCCTTTGCGCCCTGCTTCCTCGAACTTGTAGGTCCAGCGTCCGTAATAGGTCATCGCCTTTCCGCCGAACGGGCCATCCAGAGTTTCTGCGCCAAAATCGGGATCGTTGACGAGGATGAGGGCGGTTTTGCCCGTCATGTCTACGCCGTCATAATCGTTCCACTCACGCTCGGCCGCGTCGATGCCGTAGCCGACGAAGACGATTTCGCTGTCTTCCAGCGTTGTCTGGGTTTCTTCCTTGTAGGAAACGCCAACCCAGTCGGTCGCGAAATCGAGCGAAATATCCGCTGCCGCATCGCCGTTGGGATTGGTGATCGTCAGCGGGGCGAAATCCTTGCCGGTGATCTCAACCAACGGCACATCCTGCACCCATTCGCCATTGTTGCCGGGCTCGAGGCCCGCTTCTTTGTATTTCTCGATCAGCAAGGCGACCGTCTTCTTGCCTCCTTCGGTTCCCGGCATCCGGCCTTCAAATTCATCGGATGAAAGCTCGCGCACGATGTCGACCATGGTCTGCTCGGACAAATCGCCATCGGCCACTTCGGGAATGTCGAGCGCGGAGCCATCGCCAGACAGGCTATCGGGCAATTCGTCGCAAGCGGTGAGCGAGAGGGCCGCAGCGGCGCTGGCTGCGGCGAGGAACATGCGTTTCATGGCGGTGGTGTGTCCTGTGATGGGCGTGTGTTCTGGCGCGCTTGTCGCAAAGGCGGGCGCATTGGGCAAGTGGGGTGCTTGCAAGCATTCACCGGGAGCGGCAGTGCATATGGTATGACAAAGGAAGAGCCGGACTGGACGGGAGCGCTGGAGCGGGCGCGGGCGCATGCTCCGTTTCTCGCACGCACTCTGGCGCGCAGGCCTGAGCTGGAGGAATTGCTGGCCGAGGGGCGCGGTGAAGAGGCTCTGGAACTGGCCAAGCTTTCGGGCGCGGGGCGTTCTAGTGAAGGGCAGGCGGAAGGCGTGGCCCTGCGGCGTGAGCGGCTCGAGTTGGCGCTGACGCTGGCGGTCGGCGATCTGGCGGGTGCCTTCGATCTGGAGACTGTGACCGATACGCTGTCCTCCTTTGCTGACGATGCGCTGGGCCGGGCGATTCGGGCGGCCATCGCGCGCCGGGTGGAGGACGCAGACGACACCGGTTTCTACGCGCTGGCTCTTGGCAAGCATGGGGCGGGCGAGCTCAATTACAGCTCCGATATCGATCCCATCCTGCTGTATGATCCGGCCCGCATGGCGCGGCGCGAACGGGACGAGCCGGGCGAAGCGGCGCAGCGCTATGCCCGCGAGATTGTCCAGTTGCTGTCGGAAAACACCGCCGAAGGCTACGTCTTCCGGGTCGATCTGCGCTTGCGCCCGGCGTCTGAAGTCAGCCCGCTGGCGATCTCGGAAGGGGCTGCGCTGACCCATTATGAAAGCAGCGCTTTACCTTGGGAGCGAGCTGCTTTTCTGCGGGCCCGCGCCTGTTCCGGTGACATTGTAGCGGGGGACAAATTTCTTGCTGCGATCGATCCCTTCATCTGGCGGCGAAGCCTCGATTTCGGCGCGATTGCAGAGATTGGCGCGCTGACGGGCCGGATCAGGCAGGCGCATGACGGGCCGAGGGCACCGGGGCCGGGCTACAACGTCAAGCTGGGGCGGGGCGGCATTCGGGAGATCGAGTTCTTCGCCCAGACCCACCAGCTGATCCATGGCGGCCGCAATCCCAGTTTGCGCCATCGCGGGCTGTTCCGTTCGTTGGAGGCGCTGGTGGAGGCCGGACTGGTCCCGCGCGAACACGCGGATGTGTTGGCGGCTGGCTATCGCCGCCTGCGCACAGTGGAGCACCGCTTGCAGATGGTGGAAGACAGGCAGACCCATAGCCTGCCCTCTGGCGACGCGCTGGATGGCATCGCGCGTCTTGATGGTCTTGACGATGCGGCGGCTCTGGTGGCGGATTTGGAGGGCCATACCAAAGAAGTCGGCGCGCTGTTCGACCAATTGCTGGAGCAGGTCGGGGCCGGTCCAAGCTTCGCGCCTCTCCCTCAGCCGGGTGAGGCTATTGCCGACGCCGATGGGTTGCCCAGCAAAGAGAAGGCGCGGATGCGGCAGCGGATCGAGGGGTGGCTCGACGGCCGTTACCGGACGCTGCGCAGCCCCAATGCGCAGGCTGCGTTCCGCTCTCTTTTGCCTAAATTTCTGGATGCGATTGCTGACACGCCGGAGCCTGATCAGGCGCTTTTACGGTGGGAGAAACTGCTGGCGACCATGCCATCGGCAATCAATCTGTTCCGCTTGCTGGAAGCGCGGCCCGGGCTGCTCGACCAGTTGCTGCGGATATTGTCGCTTGCTCCGCCGCTGGCCGACGAGCTTGCCCGCTCGCCCGCTCTGCTGGATGCGCTGATCGATCAGACGGCGCTCGATTTGCCCGGCGATGTCGCGGCGCTGGAGGCGGCTATGCGCCCTTCTGACGTAGCGCAGGATTACGAACGTGCGCTCGACCGGCTGCGGGTGGTCACTGGAGAGCAGCGCTTTGCCCTCGGCGTGCAATTGATCGAGGGCGCGCATGATCCGCTGGATATTGCCGCGGGCCTTTCGCGGGTCGCCGAAGCTGCCGTCCAACGCAGCGTCGCCATGGCCGAAGAGGAATTTGCGAAGAATCACGGCCGGATCGCGGGCAGTGATCTGGTGGTGCTGGGGCTGGGGCGGCTGGGCGGCTGCGCGCTGACCCATGCCTCCGACCTCGATCTGGTGACGATCTTTACCGGCGATTTCGCCGCCGAGAGCGACGGGGAAAAACCGCTCGGCGGGACACTCTACTTCAACCGTTTGGCCCAGCGAGTCGGAGCAGCGCTCAGCGTGCCGACAGCGCAGGGGGCATTGTATGAAGTCGATACAAGGCTGCGTCCGCAAGGTGCGCAGGGGCCGCTGGCGGTCAGTCTGGACAGCTTCGCGCGCTATCAGCGGGAGGACGCGTGGACGTGGGAGCATATGGCGCTGACCCGGGCGCGGGTGGTGGCTGGCCCGCCCGAAGCGCGCAAAGCGGTGGAGCGTGAGCTGGATCGCGTGCTCTGTATGGAGCGCGATCCGGAAGAGCTGCGCGCAGCCGTCCTGAAAATGCGCGAGGATATGGCGCAGCATAAACCGCCCAAGGGACCGCTCGATGCCAAGCTGCTGCGGGGCGGGCTGGTCGATCTGGAATTCCTCATCCACCACCAGCAATTGCTATCGCGCAAGGGCCTCAGCCCCAGGCTACCCGAAGCGATCAATGGCTTGGCAAGCGCGGGACTGCTCCCGGATGGTCTGGCCGATGCGCATGATTTCCTCACGCGCCTGATCGTCGGCATGCGGCTGCTCGCGCCCGATAGCGCCATGCCCGAAGGCGCGCGAGGCGACGTGTTGTGCAGCGCGTGCCGGGTGCCAAGCCCTTCGGCCCTCTTGAAAGAGCTCCAGCTTTCGCGGCAATGCGTCGCGCAAGGATGGGAGCAATTCCTGAACACCAAACTGGAGATCGACTGATGGCCGAAGCTGGCGAAAAACTGCCCGATATTGCGATGGGAACCCCCGACGGCGGGACGGTTAAGGGCTCCGACTACAAGGGCCGCAAACTGGTGCTGTTCTTCTACCCCAAAGACAACACGCCGGGTTGCACGACCGAGGCGAAAGACTTCTCCGCCCTGAAAGCGGAGTTCGAGAAGGCGGGAACTGCGCTTCTGGGGATCAGCAAGGATTCCGCGAAGAAGCACCAGAACTTCATCGCAAAACATGATCTGACTGTCGATCTGGCGACCGATGCGCAAGAAGGTGGCCTGTCCGATGAGCTCGGGATTTGGACCGAGAAACAGATGTACGGCAAAACCTATATGGGCATGGTCCGCACAACCTTGCTGGTCGATGCCGAGGGCACGATCGCGCAGGTCTGGCCCAAGGTGAAGGTCAAAGGCCATGCCGAGGCCGTTCTGGAAGCGGCCAAGGCGCTCTAGCTCTCGCTATGCAATCGCTGTCCCATGCCATCCGCGACGCGCTGCTGACGCCTGATCCGCGTGCGAAGTGCTTTGCCACCCGCGCTTTGGTGCGGGAATGGCGTCGCGGGGAGCTGGCGCCTGTTTTCGACACGTATATGCCTGATCGGCCAGCCTGGCCTGAAACACTCGAACTGTTGCCGCCGTCGCAAATGCCGCGCCGGGGCAAGGGCGGATCGGAGAAAAGCCGCATCGCCCTGTGGCACGCGCTCGCCCATATCGAATTCGTCGCCATCGATCTGGCACTTGATATGGTTGGCCGGTTCGGGGCGCAGGGCGGGCAGGAGTTCGCCGACGATTTTCTGCAGGTGGCTGCAGAAGAAGCGATGCATTTCGGCCTGATCGAGCGCAAGCTGCGCAGCCTTGGTAGCCATTACGGCGCTTTGCCGGTTCACGATGGGCTGTGGCAGGCTGCGCAGGATACGGCCCATGATGTGGCAGCCCGGCTGGCGGTGGTGCCGATGGTGCTGGAGGCGCGCGGTCTGGATGTTACCCCGGCGATGCTGGAACGGGTCCGTGCCGCCGGAGACGAGAACGGCGCGAAAATTCTCGCCCGCATTCTTGACGACGAAATTACCCATGTCCGATTCGGGACAAAGCACTTTCTGATTCAGGCTAAAGTCCGCAGAATTCCGCCGGTCGAGCTGTGGCACACGCTCGTGAACCAACATTTTACAGGACGAATTCAGCCACCGTTCAACGACTCGGCGCGGTTTGCAGCCGGTCTGTCGCGCGACTTTCATTACGGTATTGCTTCGTAAACCTACTGCCCGCAACCACACTAACCACAGACGCCGGGGATGGTTCCCGGCTTTGGATCGATGCTTCGAAAGACGGCGGAAAACGCCGCGGTGAGGCAAAACCGGACGGGTCGTTTTATGATTGATCGCAAGATCGTTTTTGCAACTATTTCCGCATTTGTCGCGGTGGGCATGTCTGCCCCGGCAAGTGCCACCAGCGCTTCTGCCGCCGCCGCTGTCGAGATCACCGACGCTGTGGATGAGGCATCTTCTCCTCTGGGCACGGGCGACGAGCAATTCAGCCGCTTGTTCGCAGACTGGAAATCGCTCGATAGCGGTTCGCCAACCGCTCCGGCACCTACCACCACCGTTTCGGTTCCCTCGCGGATGCCTCTGGACGATGCGCGGCTGACCAGCGGATATGGCATGCGCACCCATCCGGTCACCGGTGGCCGCCGCGCGCACAAGGGCATTGATCTGGCTGCACCGACGGGCACACCCGTTTATGCCACCGCCGATGGTACGGTAGAGCGGGCCAATTGGTTCTCCAGCTATGGCAAATTCATCAAGATCGATCACGGCGCGTCAATGGAAACGCGGTTCGCCCATCTTTCGAAAATTTTCGTTTCGGCGGGTGATCGGGTGAAGAAGGGCCAGTTGATCGGCCATGTGGGTTCGACCGGGCGCTCCACCGGCCCGCATCTGCATTATGAGGTGCGGATCGATGGCAAGGCTGTGAATCCTATGCCGTATATGGTCGAAAGTCAGGCCCAGCAGGCATTCCAGCTGGCTACCGGAAAAGGCGGTCAGGGCGGCGACTAAACGCCGGGATACAAAGATATCTGTTACCGCTTGGACGCGGAGCAAAAGAGGCGGCGGGGTAATCCTGCCGCCTTTTTCTTTGGCTGATCAAATGGTCATCGCTCTCAATCAGTTTGGCGGGGTCTCGCCCGTTTTCGCTTGCCCGCAAACACTTGCCGCTTAAAACCTGATGGCAGGAGAGAGACATCATGCATCCCATAACCCACGCGCAGACGAAGCCTGACCATCCCGCGATCATCATGGCGGGAAGCGGGGAAACGGTGACCTATGGCGAGATGGATGCGATGGCCAATCGCTTTGCCCATCTGCTGCGGTCCAGAGGCCTGAAGGAAGGCGACGCTTTCGCGCTTCTGATGGAGAACAACGCGCTCTATCTGCAGCTTGTCTGGGGATCGCAGCGCGCCGGCACGATGCTGGTGCCAATCTCCACCCGCCTTGCCGCACCCGAAATTTCCTACATCATGCAGGATGCCGGCGCGCAATTACTGCTCACCTCGCCCGCCTTTGCCGACCGCCTCCCCGCATTACGCGCCGACTGTGCTGACTGCGAAGTTCTGGTGCTGGGCAGTGGGGACAGCGAGGACCTCGAGGCTGCTTTGGCGCAGCAACCGTCAACTCCGATCGACGATCAGGCAGCTGGCCTCGTTATGCTGTACAGCTCGGGCACCACCGGCAGACCCAAGGGTATTATGCCCGCTCCGCCTGACGATCCGGATGTGAAGGCGATCAATCCGCTCGTCGGCCTCGCCACGATGGGCGTCGGGATGCCCGCCGATGGCAGTATGGTCTATCTCAGCCCCGCACCGCTTTATCACGCGGCCCCGATGGCATGGTGCAGCACAGCGCACCGGCTGGGCGCAACCATCGTCGTAATGGAGAAGTTCGACCCCGAATTGGCGCTCGCCTCGATCGAGAAATACAAGGTCACCGACAGCCAGTGGGTCCCGACGCATTTCGTGCGCTTCCTGCGCCTCGAAGAGGAAGAGCGCGAGCGTTACGACTTGTCGACCCACCAACGCGCGGTCCACGCCGCTGCACCTGTGCCGATCCCGATCAAGCAGGCGATGATCGACTGGTGGGGCCCTATTCTGGTCGAGTATTACGCCGGGTCGGAAGGCATCGGCATGACCATGGTGAAGAGCGAAGACTGGCTGGAGAACCCCGGCACAGTCGGGCGCGCGCTGCACGGTATCCTGCATGTTTGCGGGCCGGACGGTGAGGAACTGCCGGCGGGGCAGGACGGCGTGCTCTATTTCGAAAACGACAAGATCCCGACTTATCACAACGATGCGGAGAAGACCGCCGAGGCGATGCATCCCAAGGGCTGGATGACGCTGGGCGATATCGGACATGTCAACGAAGGCGGCTGGCTGTTCCTGACTGACCGCAAGAGCCACATGATTATCTCTGGCGGGGTAAATATCTACCCCCAGGAGATCGAGAACCTGCTGATCGCGCACGAGCAGGTGATGGATGCCGGGGTCATCGGCGCCCCCTGCGAGGATATGGGCGAGAAGGTGGTCGCGGTAGTCCAGCCGGCCGATCCGGCGGCCGATACACAGGCGCTGGAGGCGGAACTGCGCGAATATCTCGAGCCGCAAATCGCCCGCATCAAGATGCCGAAACTCTTCGATTTCCGCCCCGAATTGCCCCGCGAGGCGAATGGCAAGCTCTACAAGCGCGAGCTGCGGGATGAATTCGAAGCCAAAGCGCAGGCCTCCTGATGGCCGCGCCGGTGACACTCGACCAAGAAACAGCGCGGGCGGTTATCAATCCGCAGAGCTATGCCGCGTGGGACCCGCTGCTCGACCTGCTCGACCGGGTGCGCAGCCAAAGCCCGGTGGCGCGGATCGAGCCCGATACGCCGGGCGTGTTCGAACCGTTCTGGCTCATCACGCGCTACGACGACGTGATGCGGATGTCGAAGGACAATGCGCTGTTCCTGAACAATCCCCGGCCGGTGGTGTTCAGCCTGAACAGCGCCATCGAGTTCAGCCGCAAGGCTATGGGCAGCGACATACTTGTCGACTCGCTGGTGGTGTTCGACGCGCCGGTGCACCCGAAATACCGCAAGTTGACGCAGGACTGGTTTATGCCGCGCAACCTCGCGAAGATCGAAGGGGAAATCCGCGATCTGGCGCACCGGACGGTTGACCGCTTGGTGGCAACGGGCGGCGAGGCGGACTTCGTAGAACTGGTCGCCGCGCCCTATCCACTGCATGTCGTAATGCAGATCCTTGGCGTACCGGAGGAAGACGAGCAGCGCATGCTGATGCTGACCCAGCAGATGTTCGGCGGGCAGGATGCCGATCTATCGGGCAGCGGCATGGAGAACATGACTCCTGAACAGGTCGTCCAGTTGGTCGCTGGAGCAGTCCAGAATTTCGAGGACTATTTCGAGACAATCACCCGGGCGCGGCGCGAAAACCCCACAGATGACGTCGCCAGCGTCATTGCCAATGCCACCGTCGATGGCAAACCGTTGCCCCCGCGCGATATGGCGGGCTATTACATCATCGTGGCGACCGCGGGGCATGACACCACCAGCGCCAGCACGGCGGGCGCGATGCTCGCGCTGGCGCAGGACCCGGAACAGTTCGCGCGGGTCAAGGCCGATCGCAGCCTGCTGCCAGGCATCGTCGAGGAGGCGATCCGCTGGACGACGCCGGTGCAGCATTTCATGCGCACGGCGGCGGAGGATACCGAGCTGGGCGGCCAGAAGATTGCCAAGGGCGACTGGTTGATGATGAACTATGTCGCCGCCAACCACGATCCGGCGCAATTCGACGATCCCCGCCGGTTCGACGCGGCGCGCAGCCCCAATCGCCATCTGGCGTTTGGCGCGGGCGCGCACCAGTGCCTCGGCCTGCATCTGGCGCGGCTGGAAATGCGCATCCTGTTCGAGGCTCTGCTCGACCGGATCGATACGCTGGAACTGGCGGGCGAGGCGAAACGCTCCAGCTCGACCTTCGTCAGCGGCCTGAAAACACTGCCAATCAGGTTTACCGCATCATGACCGATCCGCTCGATTTCACCGGCAAGCGCGCCCTGATCGTCGGCGGCTCGAGCGGCATCGGCAACGGCATCGCCCGCGCCTTTCTGGAGCGCGGTGCGGAGGTGACCGTCTGGGGCACTCGACCCGCTGCCGCCGATTATGCTGATGAAGAAGGCAGCGACCTGTCGGGCCTCTCCTATGCGCAGGTCGACGCCACCGACATCGCCCAGATCGAAGCCACGCCGCTGCCCGAGGCGCTTGACGTCGTGGTCTGCTGTCAGGGCGCGGTCGAATACCGCCGCGCCGAGTTCGAGCGCGAGGGGTGGGACCGGGTGGTCGCCACCAATATGACCTCGGTCATGGACTGCGCGCGCCACACACGGGCGGCGCTGGCGCAGGCGGGCGGCGCACTAATCGTAGTCAGCTCCACCGCCGCCTTCCACGCCACCATCGGCAATCCCGCCTATGGCGCGAGCAAGGCGGCTGCCGTGGCGCTGGTCAAAAACCTCGCCGCCGCGTGGGCGGACGAAGGCATCCGCGTCAACGGCATCGCCCCCGGCTTCGTCGCCACCAAAATGACGAAAGTGACCACCGACCACCCCAAACGCCTCGAAGGGGCCCTCGCAAAGATCCCGCTGGGCCGCATGGGCGAGCCAAGCGAAATGGCGGGAGCAGCGCTGTTTCTGGCATCGCCTATGTCGAGCTACGTGCTTGGCCAGACGCTGGTGGTGGATGGCGGGCTGACCCTCCAATAGCTGCGAGACTGTGCCGAATTCGGTGGCTATTGAGCTTCTCTTTTGCTATATAATGCATATGGGAATGAAGGGGTTGGTTGATTGGTCAAATAGTTGCGGAATTCTCATATGAGTCTTTTCGCCGACCATAACCTTCCTTTTGCTGTAGCACTTCTGTTCATGGTCCTGCTTGCTGCCGTGCAAGCTATAGGGCTCGATTTTACCGGCGATGCCGACCTCGATATCGGAACTGATATCGACGCTGGCCTTGATGCTGATTTTGACGCCGATGGTCTGCCCGGCGGCGGGATCGGGGCATTCATTGCGGGCGTGCTCGGTTTCGGCCGAGTGCCGCTAACGATCTGGCTGGCCACATTCCTCTTCGCCTTCGCGGCCATCGGGGTGAGCGGGCAAGCGCTGTCCGAGAACCTGCTCGGCGCGCCGATGGATGCTCTGGTGGCGGCAGTCCTTGCTGCCGTTGCTGCCGCTCCCGTGACATCGGTTCTGGTGAGGCCGCTGGGCCGCATCTTGCCGCGTGACGAAACAACCGCAGTCACACTCGACTCGCTTGTGGGACGGCGGGCCGAGGTAACTACCGGCACTTCGCGTGCGGGTTCGCCTGCACGGAGCCGCGTGAATGACATGCATGGCCATCCACACTACGTGATGGTCGAGCCGCATGACGATAGCGCAGACATCGTGGAGGGCGAGCAGGTCTTGCTGGTCCGCCGGGAAGGTGAAGTGTTCTTCGGCGCCAAGCTGGAAGAGCGGCGCCTTTCACCCACCCTTTAAAGGCCCGCCCACCAACAAGCCGGTCGAACCGGCGCTCCAGCGCTGACCCGGAACTGAAACAGATCAACACCAAGGAGTACGAATGGAAAATATGATCGACATCGCAATCTGGGGCGGCGGAGGCTTCGTCCTCTTCCTCATCATCGTGTTCACGATTACGCGGCTCTACCGCCGCGCGACGAAGCAGGTTGCTTTCGTGCGGACCGGCTTTGGCGGAGAGAAGGTCGTGATGAACGGCGGCGCTATGGTGCTGCCGGTCCTGCACGAGACGATGCCGGTCAATATGAACACGGTTCGTCTTGCCGTCGAACGCAACAATCAGGACGCGCTGATCACGCTCGACCGCCTTCGGATCGACGTGAAAGCAGAGTTCTATGTACGTGTCCGCCCGGACGCTGGTGCCATTGCGATGGCCGCGCAGACCCTTGGCGAGCGGACCATGATCCCCGACGCGCTAAAGGATCTGGTCGAGGGCAAGTTCGTGGACGCGCTGCGTTCCGTGGCTGCCGGGATGAGCATGAACGAGCTTCATGAGCAGCGCGCCGACTTTGTGCAGAAAGTGCAGCAAGTGTCCTCGAGCGATCTCGCGATGAACGGTCTGGAGCTCGAGTCCGTGTCACTCACCGGGCTCGACCAGACGTCGATCGAGCATTTCAACGCCAATAACGCGTTTGATGCTGAAGGTCTCACAAAGCTGACCGAACAGATCGAGGCACGCAAGAAGCTGCGCAACGATATCGAGCAAGATACGCGCGTCCAGATGGAGACGAAGAACCTCGAGGCCGACCAGCGAAGTTTCGAGATCGGCCGCGACAACGAATATGCGCGGCTAGAGCAGGAGCGGGAAGTCGAAGTGCGGCGGGCTGCCCAGGCATCCGAAATTGCGCGCCAGCAGGCCGAACGCGAACAGGAAGCGGAAGCCGCCCGGATCGAGGCAAAGAAGCAGGTTGATGCCCAGCAGATCGAGGCCGACCGCCTCGTCGAGGAAGCCCGGATCGACCAGAAGCGGGCGCTTGAAATCGCCCGGCAGGAGCAGCAGATCGCAGTCCAAAACAAGAGCCGTGAGGAAAGTCAGGCAAAGGCAGAGGCCGATGAAGCGCGCGCCAAGGCGGTCGCGGCGGAAGAGCAGGTCGCCACATCGCGCGAAAGCGAGATTGCCGAACGCCAGAAGAAGATCGACTTGATTGAAGCCTCAAAGCAGGCCGAGCGGGAGGCAATCTCGGTGAAGGTCGAAGCCGAGGCGGAACGCGATGCCGCCTCCAATAAGGCTGAAGCTATCCGGCTGGAGGCTCAAGGCGAATCGGAAGCCGAGAAGCTCCGGGCCGAAGCATCCCGGGTGCGTTTCGAAGTCGAAGCCGCTGGTCAGCGGGCCGTGAACGAGGCGGCCAATATCCTCTCGATGGACCAGATCAGCCTGCAGACCAAAATGGCTCTGCTGAAAATCTTGCCTGAGGTGATCGCCGAAAGCGCCAAACCGATGGAAGCCATTGATTCGATAAAGATTGTGCAGGTCGACGGGCTGACCAATGGCGGCTCCGGAAGCGCCCCCAGCAGCACGGGCGCGGGTTCGTCAGGCGGCTCAGGCAATCTGGCGACCGACGCGGTGTCGGCTGCTCTGGCTTACCGGGCGCAGGCTCCGGTGCTCGACGGGCTGATGAAAGAGCTGGGGCTCGATGGCTCTACGCTGGAAGGCCTTACGAAGGGTGCAGAAACCGTTGAGGCGGCGTCTGCAACGTCGGTGGACACTCAGTCTGGAGGCTCGTCCTCCAAGCCAGCCACAAAGGGATCTCAAACCTCGCGTCCCGGCGCTTAAGGTAATCGAAAACGCCGCGTAGAGCCTACGAGAATGTTGGCTCAATACAAGGCCCGCGCACGGCAATCCGTGGGCGGGCCTTTGCTCTTATGGAATATAGTGGATTACCCCAGCAACCGCGTCATAATCTCGCGCACCTCGTCGCCCATATCCTCGCGCTCCAGTGCCAGCGCCAAGGTCGCCTCGACAAACCCTGTCTTGCTGCCGCAGTCGAAGCGGCGGCCTTCGAAGGTTTTGGCGTGGAAGGGTTGCTCGCCGATCATTCGGGCCATCGCGTCTGTCAGCTGGATCTCGCCGCCGGCGCCTTTGCCTTGCGTTTCCAGCGTGCGCATGACTTCGGGCTGGAGAATATAACGGCCCGAGATGATCTTGTTCGACGGGGCTTCGGAAACCGGGGGTTTTTCGACCAGACCGGTCACCTCGACCAGCGTGTCGGACTTTTCCGCGCCCGGCGCAATCACGCCGTAGCTGGAAACATCCTCTTGCGGCACTTCCAGCACGCTGATCAGATTGCCGCCGACTTCCTCATAGGCCTCGACCATCTGCTTCATGCAGCTGGTGCCGCCCTTATGCGCGACCATCAATTCATCGGGAAGGAAGATGGCGAAGGGTTCGTCGCCCACAATCGCGCGGGCGCACCAGATTGCGTGGCCCAGACCCATCGGAACCTGCTGGCGCACAGTGATAATGTCGCCGGGCGTCGCGCCGGTCGGCTCAAGCGCCGACCTATCCTTGCCGCGCGAGGACATGGTGTCTTCCAGCTCGTAAGCCACATCGAAATGCTCGACGATGGCGGTCTTCCCGCGACCCGTCACAAAGATCATCTGCTCGATCCCCGCCTCGCGCGCTTCGTCCACCGCATACTGGATCAGCGGGCGATCGACGATGGGCAGCATCTCTTTCGGGATGGCTTTGGTGGCGGGGAGGAACCGCGTGCCGAGACCGGCAACGGGGAAAACGGCTTTCTTGATCGGTTTGTGTGTGGTCATGGAAATCGGCCTAGCATGGGGGACAGGGAAGGCAATTGTATGCTGACGACTGCATTATCATGACACGCGGGGCGGGGCACGCTTTGCCGCGGGCGTGAATCCGGTTAGAGGCTCCTCCCATGGACAAACTGATCATTCGCGGCGGCAATCGCCTGTCGGGCACCATTCCCATTTCGGGGGCGAAAAACGCGGCGTTGACGCTGATCCCCTGCGCCCTGCTGACCGAAGAGCCGCTGACCCTGCGCAATCTGCCGAGACTGGCGGATATCGACGGATTCCAGCATCTGATGACGCAGTTTGGCGTCTCGACCGGTATCCGGGGCAAACGTCCCGAGGAATTCGGCCGTGTGGTTACGTTCGAGGCCGCGCATCTAACGTCAAATGTCGCCCCCTATGATTTGGTCCGCAAAATGCGCGCCTCCATCCTCGTGCTCGGCCCCTTGCTGGCCCGCGCTGGTGAGGCAACGGTGTCGCTGCCCGGCGGATGCGCGATTGGCAACCGGCCCATTGATTTGCACTTGAAAGCACTAGAAGCGTTCGGCGCGAACATCGAACTGACGCAGGGCTATGTGAAGGCGATGGCGCCCGATGGCGGCCTGCCCGGCGGCGATTTCGACTTCCCCGTTGTGTCGGTTGGCGCGACCGAGAACGCGCTGATGACGGCTGTGCTGGCCAATGGCACCAGCCGCCTGTTCAATGCCGCGCGCGAGCCGGAAATTGTCGATCTGTGCAATCTTCTCGTGGCCATGGGCGCGGAGATCGAGGGCATTGGTTCGTCCGATCTGACGATCCACGGTGTGAAGAAATTGAACGGCGCCACCTATAAGGTGATGCCCGACCGGATTGAGGCGGGCTCCTATGCCTGCGCAGCCGCCATCACCGGCGGCGAAGTGCGGCTGGAGGGGGCGTGCGAGGCGGACATGCATTCAACCAACGCCGCCCTGAAAAGCATCGGGGTGGAGATTGAAAGCGACAAGCACGGGATGACCGTGCGCGCCGATGGTCCACTGAAGGCGACCAACCTCTCGACTGCGCCTTTCCCCGGCCTCGCCACCGATATGCAGGCGCAGCTGATGAGCCTGCTGTGCAAGGCTGAGGGCACTTCGGTGCTGATGGAAACGATCTTCGAGAACCGCTACATGCACGTCCCCGAACTGGCGCGCATGGGCGCGAATATCGAAACCGAGGGCCGCACGGCGATTGTCAAAGGCCCGGTCGATCTGACGGGCGCCGAAGTCATGGCGACCGATCTGCGCGCTTCGATGAGCCTGATCATCGCTGCGTTGGCGGCAGAGGGTGAAACGCAGGTCCGCCGGATTTACCACCTCGATCGCGGATATGAGCGGCTCGAAGAGAAATTGCAGCTGGCAGGTGCCGATATCGAGCGGGTCGGCGACGAATAGAGTCAATCGGCCGGGTCCGTGCGCGTCAATCCCAGAGAATAGGCCAGCCAGGTACGGACCGCCGTTGCGAGGCCGGTCGGTTCGGCTGCCGCCAGTCGCTCCGCATCGATCCGCGCGACGATCGCGTTGATCGGCACATTCTCACGCGCCGCAGCATCGCGCAGCAGGTCCCAGAAAACCGGCTCGAGACTGATCGACGTCTTGTGCCCGGCAATCTCGACCGACCTTTTCACTGGTGGATGATAGGGGACGCTCATGGCCTGATGGTAGCCGCTCGCATGCGTGCTGCCACGAATTTTTTGGGGTGGGGCGGCGATGCGGTAGGAGCTAGGCTGTATCCATAATGCCGAAACCGACCGACCTGCTGAGCGAAAAAGAAAAGGAAACCCTGCGGCTTATCGTGCGTGGTCACGATGCCAAATCCATGGCGCGCGAACTCGATCTGTCCGTGCACACGATCAATGACCGGCTGCGCGCGGCGCGGCGCAAGCTAGGCGTCACCAGCAGCAAGGAAGCCGCCCGGATGCTGCTCGAGCGGGAAAGCGACAGCCCCGAAAATTCTGCGCACACGCAATTGGGGGATGAAACCGCAGGCGCCGATGCTCCACTTTCCTCCTATCCGGCAGGTGCATTGTCACAGGGCCGGTGGGTGGCCCCCAGGGCTGCCCTCATTGCAGGAGGATTGATTATGCTAACTCTTATTACCGCCATCGCGCTTTCGTTTGCGGCCCATCCCGGTGAAGAAGCCGTTCAGTCTGGTGAAGCAGCGCAGACCGCTCCCGCTGATGCCGAAGTTCTGGGCGCAGCGCAGGCGTGGCTGGCACTGGTCGACGATGGTGACTGGCAGGCGAGCTGGGATGCTGCCGGCGAAGCGTTTCGTGAACCCAATACGCTGGCGGGATGGACGTCCGCTTCCGAGCAGGTCCGTCCGCCGCTCGGCGATGTACTGGCCCGTACACCGCTTTCGCAGGACCATGTGAATGCCCCACCGATGGGCTACATACTCCAGCGCTTCAAAACCGATTTCGAAAACCGCAACGGCGCAATCGAGACCGTTACTTTGATGCGCGAAAATGGCGAGTGGCGCGCAGTGGGATATTTCATTTCCTGAGCCGCACAGGACGATCTGTGCCGCCCACTTCCGGAGAGCCTGGCTTCGCGCTATTCTCATAGCTCGAAGGAGGAGCGGGAGTGGCGAAGCAAAGCAAAGGACTGATTGCGCGGGCAACCAAGCTCTGGAACGGCTTTGCCAGTTTTGGCCGCCAGCAAGAGCAAGAGTATCGCGCTTCAGTTAACGCACTCAATCTGTTTTTCGGCGCAATCGTAGGCGTCAATTTCGCCAATATGGTGGAGCTACCAGCTGAGGATTACGCCATCCTGCTGTTCGTCACCGCTTTGATGATCTCGTTTATTCTGGTCATCTCCAGTACCAGCCGAAAAGTGTGGTCGGCCGTGCAACTGGCCGCTGCGCTGACCGGCTATTATTTGCTTTTCGTTGGCGACCCGATAATCGAAGGTGTCGATCGCAAATTGGTCATCACATTGGCCGTATGGGCAGGGTCGACGCTTCTGTTCGAATTCACGCCCAGAGATCCTGACCCTGAACCTGATTCCGCGACAAAAGGCTGACCGGCGCCGCTCGGGCTATCCTCTCCCAAAGGCTCAGATCAGCGGGGTCAGGCGACGGCAGTTCCCTCGATCTCGATCATGATGCCGGGATCGTAGAGCGCAGATACGCCGAGCAGCGTGCTGGCAATTTGCGATCCCGCTGCGCCGTGGATCGGCATGATTTCTTCAGCCGCTGCCATAAATGCGGGCACATCGGTGGTGTAAAAATTGAGCCGCACCAGATTGGTGGCATCCATATCGGCCGCGTGCAGCGCATCGAGCAGGTTCTGCCAAGCCGCCTTGTATTGCGCGGCAACGTCGCCCGGATGCATGGGCGACCCATCCGGCGCCGAGGCGGTTTGGCCTGACACATAAAGCGTGCGGCTTGCGCCCGTTACTTCGACGGCGTGGTTGAGACCGAAGCCTTGCAGCCACGGGGTCGGGTTGTGCGTGGTGGTCTGCATTTCCGAAATCCCTTCAATACATGTGCTGGCCGCCATTGATGCTCATGGTCGATCCGGTCACGAAACCCGCTTCCTCGGAGCACAGGAAAGACACGCCGCGGGCAATCTCGCTGGCTTGGCCCAGTCGCCCCACCGGGATTTTCGCAACGATCTTCTCCAGCACATTCTCCGGCACAGCGGCAACCATGTCGGTGTCGATATAGCCCGGTGCGATCGCGTTTACGGTGATGTCGAAACGCGCGCCTTCCTGGGCCAATGCCTTGGTGAAGCCGTGGATGCCCGACTTGGCCGCAGCGTAATTAACCTGGCCATATTGCCCGGCCTGCCCGTTGATCGATCCGATATTGACGATCCTGCCCCAGCCGCGCTCCTTCATTCCCGGAAAGCAGGCCTTTGCCATATTGAAGCAGCCGCCCAGATTGATCCGCATGACATCGTGCCAGTCTTCATAGGTCATGCGCATCAGCGTGCCGTCGCGGGTAATCCCGGCATTGTTGACCACAACATCCACCGGGCCGACCTCTTCGGTCACTTTCTCGCAGCCGGCCTGCGTGGCATGATGGTCGCCGACATCCCACTTGTGAGCTGCAATGCCCGTTTCCTTGGTGAAGGCCTGCGCCGCTTCGTCATTGCCGCCATAATTGGCGACCACGGTGAAGCCGTCTTCTTTCAGATGCTCGCAGATGGCGCGGCCTATACCCCGCGTTCCTCCGGTGACGATTGCGACACGTGCCATATCTCCGCTCCTTGCCTGTGCTTGTCCCTTTGACGTAGCGTCAGGCGGGTTTGCGGGCAAAGAAAAACCCCGCCGGAGCGGGGTCAGTCATTCGTATTCAAATACCCGGTCTGCAAAAGATCAGAAGCGCAGCTGGGTTCCGACATAGACCGACTGATCGTCTTCTGTACCGTCCGTTAGCGGAGCCAGACGGTCGCGGTCCTGCGACAGGCGGACACCGGCGGTCAGATCGATATTGCGCGAAACGCGGAAGCTGCCGCCCAGCTCGACCGATTGCTCACCCTGTGCCTCCAGAGTGCGGGGCGAACGGCCTGCGGGTGTGCTCTGATCCAGCGTGAGGCGCGGCGTAAAGCGGCTCGGCTTGTCGGGAGCGGTGCCTTCTTTCGGCTTGAACTCGGCCAGATCGGGCATTTCCACCCTCGCAATCCCTGAAGGAAGCTGCGCAGCGGGTTTGGCAAAGCTCTGATAGCCGCGTGAGATACCCAGATCGAAGCGCGAAGGAGCGATGGTTTGCACGGTTCGGCGACCGGGTTCGACCTGCGCCGAAGCGACAGCGGTGCGCACCGAAATGGCGCGGGCCTCTTGCTCGTCGACACGGACGGCCACGGTCACCGTTCGGTCCGCCGGCTGGGCGCGACCTGCGGGTGTGAAGCGAATCGCCTTGCGCGCAGCGGCGTAGCGGCTGGCCACACGCTCGGCCAATTCTGGATCGACGCCGGCGGGTGTGAAGGGAAGGGCGCTCTGCGCTTCCTGGTCGGGAACAAAACTGACCCCGGCAAGCGCGAGACCTGCGGTGGGCAAAGCAACAATTGCGGCACCGACGGCGAGCGGAGCAATGCCCCGCATCCAAGCCTGTCTGATCGCGCTGCGCATTGCTTTGCTTTCTTCCCCTGTACGCCCCGCCTCATGCGGGCACACAAATGTTCTGTTCTCATCGGCTAGCCGCAAGGGCGACTCACTGACACTGTCGAAATCTATGGGGCATTCCTTAGAAGCGCCAGTTTTTCCACAAGCTGAACAGCGCTTTGCCCTCGTACTGTGTCCCGATGCACACAATCAGCACTCCCGGATGCGGTGGCTGCGTGTTTCCACGCCATTCAGTTGCCATAAACGCTCCGGACGCAGAAAGCAGCCTGCGACCCTCCGGAATTGGTGCACGGCGCTTGCCGAGGCCACCCGCAAGGCTATAGGACGCATCACATAAGACACGCGTTTTCGCGCCGAAGTATGAGAGAATCACTATGATGACTGACACAGCAGCCGCCCCCACCGCCGGTCAATCGCGCGTTCGTACCTTGGCGCGGGCCATGGTTCTGGGCACCGCGACTTTGGGTCTCGCTGCATGCGGCGGCGGTGATGACCGTCCGGCTGCCGATCTGGCGGCAGCGCAGATCAGTACGATTGGCGTCAATTCCTATCTCTGGCGCGCCAGTCTCGAAACCGTCAGCTTCGCGCCGCTGCTGCAGGCCGATAGCGCGGGCGGCGTTCTGGTGACTGACTGGTATACCAATCCCTCCAATCCCGGAGAGCGGGTCAAGCTGACCGTCTCGATTCTCGATCAGGATCTGCGCGCCGATGCGCTGAGGGTCGCTGCCAGCCGTCAGGTGGCGCAAGGCGGAACATGGGTCGATGCCCCGGTGCAGGCGGCTACCGTGCAGAAACTCGAGGATATCATCCTGACCAAGGCGCGCGAATTGCGTCGACAGGCCGTGGGTTGATCGCACGGCACCTGCCTTAAGTCGTGCCTGCACATAGTATCGCCCCTTCCGGAGCAATTTCATGACTGACGCCGTTCCTTCCCGCTTCGATCCGGGCAGCGCAGACGCGCGCTGGCAGGCCGCATGGGACGAGGCCCGCATTTTCGAAGCGGATTCAGAAAGCAACAAGCCGAAGAGCTTCGTGCTGGAGATGTTTCCCTATCCCAGCGGGCGCATCCATATCGGCCATGTGCGCAATTACACGATGGGCGACGTGCTCGCGCGCTACAAGCGGATGACGGGGCATGAAGTGCTGCACCCGATGGGCTGGGATGCTTTCGGGATGCCGGCCGAGAATGCGGCGATGGAGAAGGGCGTTCATCCCGGCGGTTGGACGCGGGACAACATCGCCAATATGCGCGCGCAGCTGAAACGGCTGGGCTTTGCGCTCGACTGGTCCAGAGAATTGGCGACCTGCGAGCCCGATTATTACGGGCACGAGCAGGCGCTGTTTATCGATCTCTACGAAGCCGGACTGGTTTACCGCAAGCAGGCGACAGTCAACTGGGATCCGGTCGATCAGACCGTGCTGGCCAACGAGCAGGTGATCGATGGGAAGGGCTGGCGCAGCGGTGCCGAGGTCGAGAAGCGCAAACTGAACCAGTGGTTCCTCAAGATCACAGACTTTGCCGATGAATTGCTGGATGGGCTGGGTGATCTTTCCGGCTGGCCCGACAAGGTCCGGCTGATGCAGGAAAACTGGATCGGCAAATCCAAAGGCCTGCAATTCGCGTTCGATCTGTCAAACGGCGGGAAATGCGAAGTCTATTCCACCCGGCCTGACACCATCTTCGGCGCGAGCTTCGTGGCGGTTGCAGCCGACCACCCGGTCGCGCAGGCAGCCGCTGAAAGCAGCGCCGAAGCCGGCGATTTCATCGCTCTGTGCAAGCGGGGTGGAACCACGGCTGCGGATTTGGAAACGGCGGAGAAACTGGGCTTCGATACCGGCATTACGGCGGAGCATCCGTTCACCGGCGAAAAGCTGCCTGTCTTCATCGCCAATTTCGTATTGATGGAATATGGCACTGGCGCGGTGATGGGCGTGCCCGGCCACGACCAGCGCGACTTCGAGTTCGCGACCAAATACAAACTGCCGATCCCGCGCGTGGTTGCTGCCAGTGAAGAGGATGCGGACCAGCCTGTCGCCACCGAGGCCGAGCCGGGTGACGGGGTGATTGTCAATTCCGGCTTTCTCGACGGGATGGATGTGGACACCGCCATCGCCGAAGTCATCGCCCGGGCTGAAAAAGGCAAATGGGGCGAAGGCAAAACCGTCTGGCGCCTGCGCGACTGGGGCGTCTCGCGCCAGCGTTATTGGGGTACTCCGATCCCGTTCGTGCACTGCGAGGCCTGCGGCGTGGTGCCGGTGGCGAAAGACAATCTTCCGGTCGAGCTGCCCGAGGATGTCGATTTCCAGACACCGGGCAATCCGCTGGTCCGCCACGCGACATGGAAGCACACGTCGTGTCCCAAATGCGGCGATGCGGCGACACGCGAAACCGATACGCTCGATACGTTTGTGGACAGCTCTTGGTATTTCCTGCGATTCGCCAGCCAGCCTGCGGACAAGCCCTTCGATGCGGCCGAAGTCGCCAAATGGCTGCCGGTCGAACAATATATCGGCGGGATCGAGCATGCGATCCTGCACCTTCTTTATGCGCGTTTCTGGACCCGTGCGCTGAGCCATATCGGCCAGATCGACTTTCAAGAGCCGTTTGCCAGCCTGTTCACGCAAGGCATGGTGACGCACGAAACCTATTCCCGCCGTGCGCCGGACGATGGCCGTCAAAGCTATTTCTCGCCCGATGAAGTGGAGCGTGACGGCAAGGGCGCAAAGCTGAAGTCCGACGGTTTCCCGGTCACTGTCGGCCGGGTGATCAAGATGTCCAAGTCGAAGCGCAATGTGATCGACCCGGACACGATCATTGCCAATTATGGCGCGGATGCGGTGCGCTGGTTCATGCTGTCGGACAGCCCGCCGGAGCGCGATCTGCCATGGTCCGAAAGCGGGATCGAAGGCTGCTGGCGTTTCGTGCAGCGGGCGTGGCGTCTGTTCGGTGCCTATGATCGAGCGGCAAGCGGCGAGGACAAATCGCTATCCCGCAAAATGCATCAGACGGTTGCCGCTGTGGCCGAAGACATCGAGGCGCTGTCCTTCAACAAGGCCGTGGCGCGCATCTACGAACTCGCCAGCGCTATCGAAAAGGCCGATACTTCTGCCGCCCGCAGCGAAGCGATCCGCACGCTGCTGCTGCTTATCGCGCCGATGATGCCGCATCTGGCCGAGCAAGGCTGGGCGGAAATGGGCGGCGAGGGCCTGGTGTCAGCCGCGCCCTGGCCGGCAGTCGATGAAGCCATGCTGGTCGAGGACGAGGTGACCATCGCCATCCAGCACAAGGGCAAATTGCGCGATACGCTGACCGTGGCGAAAGGGCTGCCCAAGGACGAGATGGAAGCGCTTGCTCTGGGAAGCGAGAATGTCCAGCGCTCGATCGACGGGGCACAGGTGCGCAAGGTGATTGTCGTACCGGACAGATTGGTCAATATCGTCACGTGATGAGGTTCTCTGCTCCCCCTGCTGTCTTAGCCCTCTTGCTGGCTCCGCTGGCGCTGGCCGGATGTGCGCTGCAACCGATGTATGCGGGCGGAACCGCAGGGGCAGCCGGGCAGGCGCTGGCCAATGTTTCGGTCGCACCGATACAGGGGCGCGCCGGATGGCTGGTGGCAAACGAATTGCGCGACCGGCTTTCCGTGGGTCAGTCTGGCGGGGGCGTGGACGATGACAGCGCCCGATACCGCCTCGAAGTGCGGCTGGACGACCAGCTCGAGGGCTTCGGCCTTCTCAATGACGACACGATCGGTCGGGAGCGCCGGACCCTGCGCGCCCGCTATCAGCTGATCGATACTGCAGACGATTCCATCGTGCTCGACGCGACTGCGGGTTCCGATGTCGGGATCGATGTCGTCTCCAGCGAATATGCGGTGATCGCCGCTGAACAGACCGCGCTGGAACGGCTGGCGGGCGAAGTTGCCGACCGCGTCGTGACCCGTATCGCTTTGCTGGGCCGCGAGAACCAGTGAACGCAGCGCTGCAGAACGCACGATGAAGGTGAAGCAATTCGAATTCGCCGGACGCGCCAAAGCTGCTGCGTCGCAATGCAACATGTTCTTCTTCTGCGGGCCTGACGAAGCGGGCGCAAGCGCTGCTGCTGCCACTATCCATTCGCTCCTGCCCGATCCGGGAGAGCGGATCGAACTGTCGGGCGCCGATATCAAACGCGATCCGGTGCTGCTTGGCGATGAAGCGCGCTCCAGCTCCCTGTTCGGTGAAAAGCGCCATATTTTCGTGCGCGCCGCAGGGGAAGAAGCGCATGATGCGCTTAAAAACCATCTGACGGGAGAAGGAGAGGCCTGCCCGGTTCTGATCGTCGCAACCGGTGCGACCGACAAATCGCGTACGGCCAAGCTGCTCGAAAAGCGCGACGATGCGCTGGTGGTAATGTTCTATCCGCCGGACATGCGCGCCATGACCGGCACGGTGCGCGATCTCGCCGACCGAGCAGGCCTTCGATTGCAAGGCGACATGGCCGAGCGCATCGCGCGGGCTTCCGGAATGGATCAGCGGCTTGCCGCTTCCGAAATGGAGAAGCTGGCCCTTTATCTCGATGCCGCGCAGGACCGGCCAGTGAATGTCACCCGCGAGGCTTGGGACGCGATCGGGGCGGTTTCTGAGGAAGATGGCTTCATGGACATTGTGAACGCTGCCCTGTCAGGCCGCGCGCAGTCTTTGCCGGGAGAACTGGCGCGGATGGAGGCGACCGGGATCAACCCGGTGACCGTGCTTTTGGCGGTCGAACGACGTGCGGCACAATTGTCACAACTGGCGGCGCGGCTCGGGAGTGGCAGCGATATTGCGGGCTTTATTGATGGAGAGAAGCGCGCGCGGCGGGTGTTTTTCAAGGAAGCTGCTGATTTGCAGGCACAACTGGGAACTTGGCGCGGTCCCAATTTGGACCGGCTCGTCGCACGATTGACCTCGCTTCATCGAAAAATGTTAGGCAATAGTCAGCAAGCAGGAACACTGCTAAGGCACGAATTGACACAGATTGCGCGGGTCAGCGCGCGGGGTCGCGGGAGATCGTAGGAAGGATCGGCCGCATGACGCAAAATAATGGTGATCGGAGGCCAACCTCCGGCGAAATGTTTGTCGGAATTGCCGGGCCCGGGCCCGCGAAGGATGGCTTCGCACCGGACGGGTGTGGAATCTGAAAATGAATGCCCCATCATTCCTGACAGCAGCCGATCTGGAAGGCGACACTCCGCTTGTGCAATCGCTGGAGAAACGGCGCCTGCGCATCTACGCGGCGTTTCTTGTCCTTGATATTTGCATCCTGGCCTTCAGTTTTGCGGTATCCAGCTGGCTCACCAACCGGGTATTCGCCGGGGCGGGGGCAATGGCTCAGGCGCAGGTGATGGCACCTTTGTTCCTGACCATCGCGCTCTACAACCGAGCCTATTCGATGAGAGCTATGGAAGCGTGGAATTACGCCGCGTTCCGGGCGGTGTTGTCGCTGCTGATCGCAGCGGCGCTGCTGAGCTTCATTACCTTCTATCTGCGAGCAGAGGATTACTCGCGCGCGGTTTTCACTCTTGCCATCTCGATTTCCGCGATCGGTCTGGTGGTCTCGCGTTATGCCATTGTCGGCCAGTGGCAGCCCTGGGGGCGCAAGCTGACCAATGTGCTGGTTGTCCATGATGGAGGCCCGAAAGTTCCGCTGGAGGGCGCGATCCATGTGGATGCGAGCCAGCCGGGCATTCGACCCGACCCGAACGATCCGCACGCGCTCAACAAGCTCGGCCAGATGATGACCAATATGGATCGCGTGCTGATCAGCTGCCCGATCTCGCGGCGGATGGAATGGTCGTTTGTTTTGCGCTCGGCAGGTGTCAATGGCGGCATCGTGACCGAACGGCTGAACGAATTGCGCCCGCTGCGGATGCAGAACGACAACGGCCTGCTTTCGCTGGTTGTGTCTGCAGGCCCATTGGGCATGCGCGACCGGGTGCTAAAGCGCGCGTTCGATACGGCGCTGTCGGCCGCGGCGCTGATAGCTTTGTCACCGCTGCTGATCCTGACAGCGCTGGCGATCAAGCTGGAGGACCGGGGCCCTGTCTTCTTTGTCCAGCGCCGGCTGGGCAAGGGCAATTGCTTCTTCGATATGTGGAAATTTCGCTCGATGAAGGTTGCCCGGCTGGACGCCGACGGCAAGCAGTCGACCGCGCGCGACGACGACCGGGTGACTAAGGTCGGGAAATTTATCCGCAGCACCAGCATCGATGAACTGCCCCAGATTATCAACGTGCTGCGCGGAGAGATGTCGATCGTCGGCCCGCGGCCCCATGCTCTGGGTTCGCAGGCAGGGGACAAGCTGTTCTGGGAAGTCGATCCGGAATATTGGCGACGTCATGCCCTGAAGCCGGGGCTAACCGGACTGGCGCAAGTGCGCGGTTTTCGCGGGGCGACGGAGCAGGAAAGCGACCTGCAACACCGTTTGGGCGCCGATCTGGAATATATCTCCAATTGGAGCCTGCTGACCGATATCGCCATCGTCTTCGCAACCGCCAAAGTATTGGTCCATCAACGGGCTTTCTAACGACATTGAATCTTTACTGGTTTTCTGCGATAGAATGCTGCCGAATAGATCAGGACAATAAGATGCAAGCGAGAGCGATAATTTCAGGGCGGTTGGTTGTTGGTCTGGGCTGCGCCAGTCTGGCGATGGCCGGTGTGCCTGCCCATGCCGATACCCGCGTGAGCGTTCTGTTGCCTCTTTCTCAGCAAACTTCCGCCGTCGCGACATGTGCTGCATCGCGTTCTGCCGCTGAAGTTGCGACTGCCGCTCAGGGCGCGCAGACTGCCCAAACCGCGCAAGCGGCCCAAACCCGCGGTTGCCTGTTGCCACTTCGCGCAGCACCGCCGCCAGCGGTTCAGCCTCCACCGCCGGCTCCGCCCGCGCCTCCCGCTCCGCCGGTTGCCGCTCCGGCTGCAGGTGGTGGGTTCGGCTGGCTGGCTCCGGCGCTTGCCGGGATCGCCGCGATTGTCGGCATCGTCGTCGCTGCAGGCGGCGGTGACAATGGCGCTAATCCCGGAATTAGCCCCGGCTAACCGGCGATAACCGCTCTCAAGATACTTTAGCCAGGCGATGCAATGGCACCTCTGGCCCCTCAAGCAAGCAAGGTAAAAACTACCATTGCCGAATGGGCGCTGGCTGGTCTGCTGGTTCTCGCCTTGCTCTTGGGCGGCGGGGGCAGCCCGTCTCCGGCCCCCGAGCTCGCTCTCCAGATCGCTTGTGCCATCACTGGCGTTGCCGCACTGTGGGCAGGATGTTTTGCGAACGGGGCAGGGCGCACGGCGTGGTGGCTGGTGGTCATCGTCCTCGCACTTCCGGCAATTCAGCTTCTTCCCTTGCCGCCCAATGTCTGGAACGCGCTGCCGGGCCGTGATATTGTCGCAGCCTCGCTGGAGAATGTCGACGCATCCGGCGATTGGCGCCCTCTCTCCATTGCCCCGCACAAGACCATGGCCAGCCTGCTGGCATTGGGCCCACCCCTGCTTGTCCTCATGCTGACAGCCTCCTCCTCTGATAGCCAACTACGCAAGGCGATCGGGGCGATCATCGTGATGGCTTTGGCGGCCACTATTCTGGGCGCAGTGCAAGTCGCGTCGGCAGGACAGGTGGGCCATCTTTACGAAGCGACCCATCGCGGCTGGGTCACCGGGTTCTTTGCCAACCGCAATGCGGCAGCCGATCTGTTCCTTATCGCAGTGCTGGCGCTGCTTGCACTCGCCTATGGCCAGCCTGATACCAAAAACCCTGCGCGTGTTCCCCCCGGAGCGGCAGGAGTAATCGCGGTGCTCATGGGTGCCGCGTGCATCATGACAGGATCACGCGTCGGCGTGGTACTTCTGGCCGTGCTCGCGATGGTATGGCTGGCCAGCGTCGCCATAGGGGCGATGTCGGTTTCCAGAAAAACTGCGGGCACCGCGGCCGCGGGAGCTGCAACCGCTGTGATGGGTCTGCTCTTGGCTGGTTGGTATGCTGGCGGCCTCAGGCAAGTCGCCGCCCGTTTCGGAGCAACCCGCGATATGCGTGCCGAGATCTGGCCTGACACCGTCCATGCAATCGAGCGGTTTTGGCCTGTCGGCTCCGGGCTAGGCACTTTTCAGGAAGCTTTCGCGCCGTCCCAGCGGCTCGAGACGCTGGGGCCGGCAATTATAAACCGCGCGCATAATGATTTTCTGGAGCTCGCACTGGAAGGCGGGCTGCTCGCATTGATCCTGCTGTTTGCCATTGCTGCCTTGCTGCTGCGCAGCGCGCTGCTGCAATGGGGAGCCTCACCTCTGATCCGCAGTCGCCTGCTTTTTGCCGGTGCAACGCTTGCCGTTCTGGCCGCGCATTCGCTGGTCGACTACCCGCTTCGCACGATGACGCTTGCAGTGCTTGGCGCCTTCGCTGCCGGAATTGTGGCAAAACTTGTAAGGCCGTCTTGATTGCGCGGACGCTTGCTTCACTGTCGCGTTAACCATGAAAAAGCGCTTAGCCCGATTCGGCCCCAGAGCCGTTATCGCCATCCCAGTGGGTGCTCTCGCTGCGTGTCAGGCGACGTTACAGCCCGATGTTCCGACAGGCGCTGACGCGTATACCGCTATTGCAGTTGCCCCGGAGGAGAGCGATGCGGTTGCTCCGCGTTACGCACTGCGGGGCGGTGATGTCGTCAGCGTGGCGGTGTTCCAAGAGCCGGAATTGTCGCGCGATTCTATCGTGTTGGACGCCGCGGGTAATCTCAATCTCCCTCTGCTGGGGGAAATTCGCGCACGGGGCCTGACCACCAGCGAACTCGCCCGGTCGATCGAAAGCGCCTATGCTGCGCAATATCTGCGAGACCCGCGGGTCGCGGTCTACCTCGATGCCAGTATCAAGGATGCCGTCACCATCGAAGGGCAAGTCGAATTGCCCGGCATGTATGATTACCGCGACGGGCTGACGCTTCTTTCGGCCGTGGCTCTCGCCCGCAGTCCGACCCGTACGGCCAAGCTGGATGAAGTGGTTGTCTTTCGCGAGGTCGATGGCCAGCGGCAGGGGGGCGTATTCGATCTGATGGCGATCCGCGAAGGCCGGATGCCTGACCCGGCATTGCGTCCCGGCGATGTGATTGTCGTCGGGTACTCCTCGTTGCAGGGAACCTACCGCGATATTCTGCAAGCCGCCCCGATTCTTGGCATCTTTACGCGGTTTTAGAGCATGGCAACTTCCTCCAACCTGCCGGTAGTTATTCCGCAGTCTTCCCAGTTCGGCGAGACATCGGTCGGGCGTCTGTTTCGTCAAAGTATTGTGGCTCTGCGCCGCAATGTGTGGCTGGCGCTCGGCCTAGTCGCGCTTGGTCTGGTGCTCGGCGTGGCCGCCACTCTGCTGCAAACGCCGCGTTACACGGCCACCACCAGCATGGAGATCGACGAACGCGCGCAGCAAATTCTTGGTGAAGGCCTGGATACCGAAACTGCCGACAGCGATCCGTGGGATATCGACCGTTTCCTGAACACCCAGCTCGATGTCCTGCGCAGCCGCGCTTTGGCGAAACAGGTTGCGGAAGAACTAGGGCTGCTGGAGGATGACACCTTCCTAACCGCAATGGGCGCTGCAGTGCCTGACGACGCGGCTGACGAAGAAGCGCGCGAAAACGCCGTTCTGGCGCAGTTGCGCGAGAACCTGCTGATCGAACCGCCAGAGAACAGCCGGGTGGTTCGGGTCTCCTTCACCAGCCCCGATGCTGCACTGTCCGCCCGCATCGTCAACAGCTTTGCCGCCGAATACATCCGCTCGACGCTGCAGAACCGGTTCGACAGCTCGTCCTATGCGCGTGAGTTCGTATCGGATCAGCTCGAGGAAGCGCGCGTGCGGCTGGAAACCTCGGAGCGGGAGCTCAATGCGTTTGCGCGGGCTGCCGGGTTGATCCGCTCGCGCGATCCGCAGGTCAGGGAAAACATTCCGGCAAATACCAGCATCACTGCGGCCAGCCTGCAACAGGTGAATCAGGCGGCGAATGCCGCGCGGGCGGAGCGGATCGCTGCTCAAGGCCGATGGGAAGCCGAACGCGCGACGCCGCTGCTCTCCTCTCAGCGGGTGCAGACCAATTCGACGGTACAATCTCTGATGACCCGCAAGGCCACGCTGGAAACCGAGTTGCAGGCCGCGCGGGAGCGATATCTCGATGGCCACCCTACGGTCGAGAGGTTGCAAGGCGAGCTGGCGATTACCGACAGGCAATTGTCGACCGCCGCGAACAATGTGCGGGCATCGGTGCGCGCCGAGTTCATTGCCGCCCAGCGGGCCGAGCAGGCGCTGGCGAGCCAAGTGCGCGAACTGCGCGGAGAGACGCTGGCGGAGCAGGATCGATCGGTGCGTTACAACACTCTGGCGCGCGAGGCGGACACCAACCGCAAGATCTATGACGAGCTGCTCGAGCGCTATAGTCAATTGAATGCGTCGTCAGGTGTGGCTTCCAGCAATGTGACGATCATCGACACCGCGATGGCTCCGCGGATGCCGTCTTCTCCCAACATGCTCGCAAACCTTCTGGTCGGGTTGCTGGGCGGATTGGTCGCTGCAGCGCTGGCAATCTTTGTCAGGGACCAGCTCGACGATGCAATTCGGGTGCCCGAAGACGTCGAAACCAAGCTGGGCTTGCCGCTACTGGGCGTTGTGCCCAAGGCCCTGCGTGGTGATGCCGGCGACGAACTGGCCGATTCCAATTCGGCCATGGCGGAGTCCTACATGGCGCTGCGTGGAGCCATGCTTTACGCCACGCCCGAGGGTCTGCCGCCAGCTTTCTCGGTTACCAGCGCAGAAGAGACCGAGGGTAAGACCACCACGAGCATGGCGCTGGCTCAGGGCCTCGCGCGGATGGGTAAAAGCGTGGTTCTGGTCGATGCAGACCTGCGCCGTCCGTCGATCCATAAGCGTCTTGGCATGGCCAACAAGGCGGGCACGGCCGACTATCTGATGTCCGACCGTGGTGCAGCGGAATTTATCCAGCCCGGACCGGTCGACGGTCTTTCGGTGATCACAGCGGGCCCCTCTCCGGTCAGTGCGGCCGACCTTCTGTCGACCCCGCGTCTGCAGGATTTGATCACCGAGTTGCGTGCCCGATTCGATGTGGTGATCCTTGATACTCCGCCTGTGCTGGGGCTGGCCGATGCACCGACAGTGGTGGCGCAGACCGGCGCGGTTCTGTTCGTCGTCGAAGCGGGAAGGGTGCGCAGCGGGCAGTTGAAATCGGCGCTGCGCCGTCTGCGTTTCGTCCGCCCGGCAATCCTCGGGGCGGCCATGACCAAGTTTGATCCCTCGCTCGCCGGCAACAGCTATTCCGCTTATTACGGGCGTGATTACTACCGCTATGATAGCCCAGACGAGGCGGCAGTCTGATTAAGCGGGGCCATACGGACGCGAACACATCACGAGCGCGCCTTGTCGCAGCCTCGGTTTTGGCGCTGATTTTTGCCAGCTTGAGCATCGCCAGCGCTGCGGATCGGCTGGCGATTTTCGATGCCCGCGCATCGGCACTGGTGCCCGCTTCTTTTGCTGGGAGAAGCTCTCAGATCATGGCTGACACCGCGCTTGAGCGTGGCGAGGTCACCACCGCGCTTGCTCTCGCGGCGTTGGCCGTTCGGCAATCGCCGATGGATGCGGCGGCGGTGGACCTTCTGGGCGAGGCACAGCTCGCTGCCGGTGAACAGGACGCGGCTTTCGGCACTTTCGCAATCGGGCAACAATTCGGCTGGCGCGGCGCGGTGGGGCAGGCTTACCAATTCGAACAGGCAATAGCAGGCGGCAATGCCAAGCGCGCGGCGCTCCATCTCGACGCATTGCTGCGCCGGCGGCCAGGGGACACGGCTCTTCACAGCGCCATCGACCGGCTTCTGGAGCAGGACGATGGGCATGCAGCACTTGCCGAGCGGTTGTCCTACCGCCCGCGATGGCGCAGCGCCGTGCTGGGCGGGCTCGACGGATTATCGCAGCCAGCGCTGAAAAGGCGCGCCATGCTGGTTGTGGAAGCCATCGAGGCCGCAGCAATCCGCTGCACCGAAGCACGGTTCTTCGTCGCCTATGCCGAAGCGCGCGGATTGGCCATACAACGATGCGCTACGCCAAACCGCTAGGCGCGGGCCTCAAAGACTGGCGGTCAGGTCCAGCTCCACTGTCACATCGACGCTGGCCTGCGTTTCCAGATTGGCGTGCATCTGGGTCGAACCGGCATGCAGAGAGCCATACGGCACGCCGCCACCTGAAGTCGGACCCAGTGGCCGAGCGGACAATTGCAAGCCAGCATTGGGCAAGTCATGGTCGATCAATGGCCCGCTGACGGAGCCTGCCGGGATCGTCGTAACGGCGCGTGACCGAACTGGCAGGCCGGGATTGTCGGCCTCTATCTTCAAAGCGGCAGCATTGTTCTTGAATACAAAGCTCTGCGCCGAATGCGGCACCGCCGCGGCCATCCGGTTGGCGGAGAGATGAACCGTGTATGCGTCGGCTCCGGATTCCGCGAAGGCCGCCACCAGCGGACCGACCCGCGACGGATTGCCATTGGTGATGGTGTTGCCGGCAATCACCTGTTCGCCGGTCAGCGTGTGGCAGGCGATCACCGGCCTGTTCTCAGCATCTGACCATAGGTCGCAGTGCTCGACAGTTACGGGTCCGCAGGTTTTGGGCTGGCCATCGTCATCGGTTCCCGTGCCCTTGATGGACAGAACATGCCGGCCATTGGTCCCGGCATCGCTCGCCACCGCCAGCTTGATATTGCGCAGGGTCAGTGCGTCGCTGACTTCGAACGACAATTCGCCTTGGATGGTTGGTCGCCCGCCGGGATCGCCCACAGCTCTGACCAGCGTCAGCCCGTCGATCGAGCATTGGCTGTTTGCATTATAGGCCACGCGCCGCCCGCTGAAGGAGATCGGCGGAACATCGACCGGCGCCGTTGCCGCGCGGATCATCGCATCCCTCAGCACCAGCCTGTCGCACCCGGCATTCTCCAATTGCGGGCCGGAATTGCCGTCGAAATAGGGGCTTTGAATCGTAACATTGTCACCCTTGCCGGTGAAGCTGAGGCCCATTCCCAGCGCAGCATTCACTTTGCCGGCCCCGACAATGCGCGGCCGGACAAAGTGGATATCGGCGTAGCGGGCGGTGCCATCATTGTTGTGGTTCTGCAGTTCGAAATTCATGCGCCCCGCGTCGCGAAACTCGCAATCGACGAAATAGACGGCGTGGATGCCACCAGACATGTTGTCGGTCACCAGCTTCATGGCGTTAGCAAGCAGGCCCGGCCGCGTGGTGAAGCGGCAGCGATGGAAGATGATATGCTCTAGATCGTTGGCCAGCCCCGCGCCAAAGCCGCCATCGAATGTCATATCGGCAAAATAGAGATGGCTGCAGCTGGCACCGAAATCGAACACCCGCCCGCCTGCGGGATTGACGTTAGAGAGGATTGTCCGCGTCATCCCGCGCCCGACCATGCCACCATGGCTATCGGTCCATTTGAGCGAGCCGCCACTGGCATTCTGGCCGATGGCGAAAGTGCCGCTGCCGAGCTGGACGATACCTTCGCCGACCTGTCCGACGGTCTCGGCAAATGCAGCGAGAGCAGTGCCGTCATCATGGATACCATCGCCCAGTGCGCCGAAATCGCCCGGGGTCAGGCCCATTTGCCTGATGACGGTGGAGACGGGTCGCAACATGGCCTCCGCAATATCCCGGCGATAGCCCACCGATTGCGCGCCTTCCGCGCCGCCCAGCGCCGCATTGAATGCGAGAGAGCGGGCGGCGAGGCCACGCGCCGCGACATCGGCCCCGCTCATTGCGACACCCGGTAGATGCATGAGCCGGAGTTCAGAGCGAACTCAAGCCAGAAGGTCGCTTCGCCATCGCTTTCCGACCAGATCTGCTCGACTCCGTTCTGGGTCAATACGCCCCAATCGAGGCCGACGACCCGTAAATAATGCAGAGTGGCGCCGCCGTCGACAGACCTTTTCAGGCGCACCTCGCCTGCCCAATCGCCTGACAGCGATACCGCAATCGGAGCAGAGCTTGCGGGCGTGAAAGGGCCGGCCAACCCGGAGGTCGATTGTGTCCCGGCCAGAACGGCGGCCTGTCCGGCGCCGGCTGCAAGTGCGACCGGAAGCGGATTGGCCTCGGTGATCTGCACCAGACGGTTCGCAGGATCGGAATATCCGATCGCGAAAGCCGGAGCGAAACCGGCGGGGGTGGTAATACGGGGTGCTGGCATGGGGGTCCTTCCGAATCGGGAAGGCAACCAACTATACATCGAAGGTTCTGTAGGAAAATGATTTGTACCAAATAGATTAATCCAAGGGCGCCGTGCCGGAGAAGCCGCATGTGCCAGAGCCGTGGGGGAACACGCAATCGGGCTTGAGAAGACGGCACTGTCCTGCGATGCCTGTAATCACTGGATCGAAGGGAAGCTGGACACACAATGCGTGCCCCACGGGCCCATATGCGCGAGGTTTCCGCGACGGCGGCTATTACCGGTTTGCGGATGGCGGGCGCCGCTCTGTCATTCGCGCTGGCAACGCTTCTCTCGGCCCTTTTGGGCGCGGGCGATGCAGGACGGTTTTTTGCAGCCATTAGCTGGGCGACCGGTCTGGCAATCATCGCATTGTGGGGCTTCCCCCAACTGGTCCTTCACGAAATCCCCCCCATGCTCGCCCGGGCGAGAAAGAATGCGGTCGGGCCACTCATCCGCTCGATGATGGTCGCCAATGCTGCGCGTCTCTTCGGCCTTCTCGCCGTTTCGGGTCTTTGTGTTCTTGGGTTCCGAGCAATAACCGGTGCGGGAGGGGCGATCATGGATTTGCTCTTCGCCGCAGCTGCAGCGTTCCTCTTGCTCACGATCCGAACCGCGACCTCGACGGCCAAGGCCTTGGGGCTGCCGGGCCGGGCAACCGCGCTCGAATTTGTCCTGGTGCCCGGTCTCGCCATCGGTTTGTGTGTTCTCTTTCTGCTCGGTGGCGACGCCGACTTGTGGGGAGCTATAGTGCTCTACATCGCCACGCTCGCTGTAGCCGCCACTGCTGCCTCCGCCGGACTCCAACAACAGCTTCCCGGCTGCCGCTTCGCCCGGCGGTCCGATCCCGCGCCGTGGAAGCAGCGCCGGTTTGTGTTTGCGCAAATCGAGACGGGGCAGTTTCTGACAGCGATGGGTGCAATCGCATTTCTCCCGCTGGTTCTGTCCTCTTCCGACGTCGGGGTGCTCAATCTGGTCTTGCGGATCGCCGGTCTGGTCTCCCTCGTCACGGCGACCATTCCCTCCATCTTCATCCCGCGACTGGCGACCCTTCAGGCGGAAGGGGACAGTGCGGGATTTGCCCGAACGCTGGGTTCGCTGCGCCTGATTATGGGAATGTCGGGCGTCGCCGCCTATGCCGCTATTGTCCTCCTCGGACCTGGCATCCTGGCGCTCGCAGGACCGGACTTCTTGGCAGGCGCGCAGGCTTTGCCATGGGCCGCAGCCGGGTTCTGTGCCGCGCTCGTACTGGGCCCTGCCGGAACCGAGCTGACCTTGCTTGGCCACGAAAAAGTTCTCCGCAACACAATTTTGCCGCTGGGCATCTTGGGTGTGGTGGCGAGCCTTGTGGCCGGATGGCTGGCAGGTCCTGTCTGGGCTTCTGCCATGCCCGGTGCGGCAGCCTTTCTGGCGCGCGCAGTCCAGCTGGCCGTTCTGCGGCAAGTGCGGGCGCGGACCGATCTGGACGGGGCCGCGCCATGAACCCAAGCGCACAATCTCCGAAATTCTCGATCCTGATCGCGACCTATAACGCGGCGGAAACACTGCAACGATGCCTCGATAGCATCGCGGGTCAGAAGACGGGGCTATACGAGGTCCTGATTGCGGATGGAGGATCGACCGACGGCACACATGCAATTGTCGAAGCGAACGACCATCTTGTGGCGCATCGTATCTCTGGACCCGATGGGGGGCCTTACGATGCATGGAACAAGCTCCTCCCGCATGCGCGCGGCGAATGGATTATGTTTCTTGGTGCGGACGACCAGCTAGCCACTCCCGACACCCTGCGCCTCCTTGCCGAGCGCTGCGCCCGGCTTCCGGTCACGGCACCGCAGCTCGCTTTTGTTTTCGGAGTCACCGAATTCGTCGCCGGTGACGAGATTATTGAGCGGTTTGGCGAACGAGCCATGCCTGGCGACCAGCATGACCTCGCCACGGATTTTTCGCTTTCGCATACAGGCCTGCTCCACCACCGCCATTTGTTTTCCGCTTTCGGCACGTTCTCGGCAGACTACGCAATTGCGGGCGACGCCCATTTCATGCTGCGCAGCGCCCTCGACCCGCGAACCCGGTTTTTCCATGCGCCCTTTCCGGTGGCGCGGATGGCCGCCGGTGGCCTGTCGAGCAGCGTTGCCTCGCGGGTGGCTTGCTATGCTGAAGTGGAGAAGGCGCGCCGCGAATTGGGGGTAAAGCCCATCCGACCGCACTGGCTCGCTGCACTCCAGTTCCGCTCAGCCCTCGCTGCCCGCATTCAGACGGTTCTTGGGAAAAAGGCCCTGCTGTTGGCCGCCAATCTCTACCGCACGCTGTCGGGCAAACGCGCGCGGAGCGATTATCGATGAGCGGCCTTCCTCCGATACTGAAACTGCATAATCGCTACCGTCAAACGGGCGGAGAGGAGGCGGTGGTCGCCGCCGAATATGCGTTGCTGGCATCGGCTGGTCACGACGCATCGCTGCGCGAGATGGACAATGCCGACATAGCGGGCCTCTCGGGGAGTATGGCCAGCTTTGCCGCTGCGTCGGGCAGCGAAAAGTCCGGCGCATGGCTGGAGCGACTGCTCGACGAGACAGGGGCGGGCATAGTCCATGTCCACAATTTCTTTCCTCTGCTCTCGCCAACCATCCACCTGACGGCCGCCCGACGCGGTGTGGCTGTGGTGCAGACCCTCCACAATTACCGCCTGCTCTGTGCTGCCGCTACATTCCTGCGCGATGGCGAGGTATGCGAGAAATGCGTTTCGGGTGGCCGGAAATGGGCGCTGATACATCGTTGTTATCGCGGCTCTCTGGCTGGCTCACTGGCCAGCATCCGGATGCAGCGCGCCACAATCGGCAGTCGGCAATGGCTTAACGGTGTCCACCGCTTCATCGCGCTTTCCGAATTCGCCCGCCAGAAGATGATCGCCGGAGGATTACCGGCCGAACGCGTTGTGGTGAAGGGCAATTTTCTCGAGTCAGCGCCCGTTCCGCCGGAGACGCCGATGGAAAAGGGAAACGGCCGAACCGGCGTGATTTATGTCGGCCGACTGTCGGCAGAAAAAGGTGTGCGGGAGTTGATCGAAGCATGGCGTGCGCTTCCTGATCTCGCTCTGACGATCATTGGCACCGGACCGCTGGAGGCTGAACTGAAAGCGGGGGCACCGCCCAATGTTCGCTTTGCCGGGCATCGCTCGGCGGAAGAGGTGGCCGGCAAGATGCGCTGCGCCAGCCTGCTCGTTATGCCCTCGCTCTGGTATGAAGGGTTCCCGCGCACGATGGTGGAGGCGTTCGCCCGAAAATTGCCGGTGATTGCCAGCGATCTTGGAAGCTTGCGCGAAATTGCCGGGGAAGGCAGGCTGGCCCGTCTTGTCGAGCCGGGTAATATCGACGCATTGTCGGGCGCTGTCCGACAACTGATGGGTTCCGATGACGAGCGCGGCAGGCTCGCCGAGGCAGCGCACGGCGCGTATCTGCAACACCACACCGCGGAAATAAATTTGGGCAAGTTGGAAGACATCTACCGCGCAGCATTGGGGGAAGTGGCTCAAGCGCCGGCCACAGGGCTCGGGAGCCGATCATGATATCGAGAACCCTGACCCCCCAGCAACTGACATCTGCCGAAACCGCGCCGCCCCAGCAAGAGCACGCACAGACAAGCGCCGGAGAATTGCTGCTCGCGGCGCTGATGCTGTTCTACGCGTGCCTCTTCCCGTGGCTGCGTGATGCCGGTGTCGCCGCGCTCGCCGTTCCGGCGGCAGCAACCGTGGCTCTCGCTCTGATCTATGGCCGCCGATACATACAGTTCTCCCTCATCCTGCTGGCGGCTATCGGGATGGTCTACGTCGCCCTGTCCTGGGCGGGGATAATGCATCGCGGGATCACCCTGCTTTACCAGCAATCGGCCATTGTCCAGCAAGCATTCTATACTGTGTTTCTGGTCGCTCTCGTGCCAGCCTGCGCGCATATCTGGTCGCAGATAGAACAAGACAGGCCGGGTTGGCGTGCGCTGGAAATATGCGTTCTGATCGCTGCCTTGGCCAGCAAGATTGCGCTCGCTCTTTCCGGGCAGAGAACCACCGACGGATCCGGGTTCGGTATCTCGCAGCTCATCAATGCGGATATGATCGCCGTGGTCATCATCGCCCATCTGGTGGTGTTCAATGAGAACCGCCCGGCCTTGGTGCGGTTTCTGGTCGCAGCACTGCTGCTGCTGTCGGCTGGCTCGTTTCAATCCGTTCTCGTTGTGTCGGCAATGATCGCGCTGCTGGCTCTGCCGCAATTTGGAAAGATGATCGCTGCCGGCGTGTTTCTAGGCCTGTTCGTGGTGGCCTTCGCCGCGCAATTCTACGCTCAGGCCATATGGTGGTGGGACTACAATACAGGCATCCGGCTACTCTTCTGGCGGGATGTGTATGAGCGGCTTCTGGCCAGTTGGGGCACCGGTGTCGGGTTCGGCACGGAGACGATCCGCCCTGTCTACCATATCGGCATAGAGGAGCATGTCATCTCCGGTTTGGAGCGGACGGGCTACATCCATGTCACCGCCCACAATGCCTATGTCGATGCGTTCTACCGGATGGGCATTTTCGGGGGAGTGGCCTTGCTGGTCTATGTGTTTGCCATGTTCGCCCGCACGGTCGACCCTGCCCGCCAAAGCTCCGGCTTCGACTGCTGGGTTTTCGCAACGCTGGCCATATCGCTTATGGTCAATGTGGCGCTGGCCAGCGTGGGTTTTATGATCGGCACCGGGCTGCTGATGGGATGGTTGGTCTATCGTCACCACGATGCCGATTCGATCCCAGTGGCAGAACGATGGGCGCAGGCACCCTGACGGTGACGCCAGGATGACCGATCCGTGATGGACAAGACACTGGTTTGCATCGCCGGATATGGCCGGTCGGGCAGCACAATGCTCGAAATGCTGCTGGCCCGACGCCTGGATGCGCTGGGATTGGGCGAGGTAAAATATGCGTGGAGCCGCGGTTTCCTGCGCGGAGACACTTGCTCCTGCGGAAAGGCGGCGCAGGACTGCCCATTCTGGCAAGCGGCGTTGGGCAGGGTGCGACAAGCAATCGGCACAGGGCCACATGAAGCCGAGGCTCTACGCAATGCGGTGGAGCGCAACCGGCACCATTGGGCGCATCGGCTGCTGGGAATTCCCTCGTCCCGCTATGACGAAGCTCGGGAACAATATGTCTCGCTACTGTCGCAAGTTTACGCGCAAGCCGAGGCCTTCGGGCCCGGCGACTATCTGATCGACAGCAGCAAAGACCCGGCGCATGTCGATCTCGCGATTGACGCATGGTCTGGCAGGACCGTGGTCATCCACCTTGTGCGCGATCCGCGTGCAGTGGTGTATTCGCGCCGCTATTCCCGGCGCAGCCCCGATGCGCTTCATCAGAATGGTGTTCTGCGTTCCTGCGCCGAATGGAATGCGATTAATATCGCCTCTGGCAAACTTCGTTACCGCGCAGAATACGCGCTGGTGCGCTATGAGGATCTGTGCACCGACCCGGGCGTGCTGGATGAGCTGGTGACTCAGATTGCCGGTGGCGATACGCCCCCGCGAAACCCGACCGGCGGCGGGATTGGTCACGCCTTGTCAGGCAACAGTATGCGGTGGGAAGTTGACGGGATCGAAGCCCCCGTGCTCGATACGCGCTGGCGAACTGCACTGCCGACTTGGGAGCGCCGGCTGACAGGCGTTTTATGCGCCCCGGTCATGGCGCGATATGGCTATTCGAGCGCCGCGAATTAGTCAGCGCCAGTCGACCGCAAATTCCGGACATGTGGACCCTGCAACCATGACAGGCGAAGTGCCCCGGCCGCTCATTTCATCGAAGGCCTCTCGCGCGATTGTGTTGCGGGGATCGCAAAACCTCAAACCGATGGCGAGGCGGGGAGGATCGGCAATCAGCCCCTTGCCCTCAAACCGGCTGACGACCGATTTGGCAGTGCGCTTCGCGAAAGAAACAAACGGGTTCCGATTGCTGTTGTCACCCAGACGATCGACCGAAGCGTGCAGTGTGGCGGGGTGGAACAGGAAGAATTCGCCCGGCTTCAGCGGTATCGCATGGGGCGCCGGAGTGTCGCTCATGCGTTGATAATAGGGCGTGCCATACCCTGTGCCCGCTGTCTTCTCGATCAGATGAAATCCGGCTGTCTGGCGCTTCTCCTCGCTCCACAGATGGCTGCCGGGGATAACTTTCATGCAATTGTCCGCTGGCGCATCGGTGAGCGCAAGATGTGCGGTCAAATGATCCTCTGCATCCGCCAGCAAGGTTGTGAAGCGGTCGCTGTGCCAGCCAAGGCCGCGTCCGGGCCTGCCAGTGAAGACGTGGCTGCGCCACAGCAGCAATTGCCCGGAATACACGGCTCTCACGGTTTCGATCAGCGCTTCCGCAGTGGCGGCTTTGCGCACCGAGGGAAGATCGAAATGGCGATTGCGGCGGGCATGGGCCGAGTAATTGTCATCGCGCAGTTCCGCGCGCAATTCCTCCGCAGCCGAGGCGGCCTCTGCCTCTGAAATCGCTCTCAAAGGGCCGACAAAGCCGTGCTTCGCAAAATCGCGGGCAAGCATTTGCGGATCTGTCATGCGCCGAGTGCCTGTTGCAGGTTTGCCCGCCATTGCTTGGCTCGCAATCGCCAACCGCCCCGCGCCACGATCTTGCGGCGATACACCGTGTGTCCGGCTCCCGCCCAGCGCGGGCGATCCAGCAAGGCGCGCACGAAGGGATAGACATCCTCAGGTGTCTGATAGCGTTCCGGACTATCGATCTGCGTGCCTAACAAGCCGGTGACGGTCTGCCCGGGATAAAGCACATTAGCCTGCACATTGGCGCGGCCTTTGCGCTGCCACAGGATTTCGTGCGCCACGCTCTGGGTCAGTCCCTCAACCCCCGCTTTCGAGGCGCTGTAAGCCGAAGTGACGGCCCCGCCGGCATGGGCTGAACGGCTTCCCAGAGTGACGATGCGCCCGAAATCCCTTGCCAGCATTCCGGGAAGAACGTGATGTATAGCTAGGGCCGGAGCGAACAGATTAGCCTCCATGATCCTGCGCCATTCTTCCATGTCAAAGGTGGCGAGCGCACTTTGCGTATAGAGGCCTGCGGCATTCACCAGAATGTCGACGGGGCCGGTGTTCTGTTCGATTTCTTGCATAGCGCGCGCCACGGTCTCTGCATCGGACATATCGCACCGCACCGGATCAATCCGGCCGCCGGACAATTGCGCTGTTTCCTGCAAAGTAGCCTCGGTTCGGCCGGTGATGGCAACCCTCGCACCATCCTTTGCCAGCCCCATCGCAACGGCGCGGCCAATTCCCGAGCCGCCGCCCGAGACGAGGGCTACTCGGCCAGCATATGGCAAGTCTGATCGGCGCACTTGGCGGTCCTAAACAAAAAACTGGGGAAGGCCACACTGCATTAAGGGATAACCCGTAATAACGATGCTACGATACAAATAAAGCCGACCACACGGCGCGAGGTGAGCAGCGATGCTTTACCGTGTAGTCAGGCCGGGTCCGTAACCTCGCATGAAGCCCGCTGGCCTCGCGGCCAAGCGGCTGGTGGAACGGGTGAAAGTTTTCGAGTTCAATCTCTTCTACAACGAGCACGACGCCCTGACGATTAAACAGGGCGAGGCGGCGCGTTGGGTGGATGAGCTGCACTTGTGCGAGGCGACGCGAACATTCCGTGGGCAGGCGCGCGCTTCCTCCGGTCTACAAGCAGATGATTTTCTGCGCATTCACCAGTTCGACGGCGACCGTTTCCACCCTGAATACAAATGGGGCCTCAGCCGTTACGCGCCGTTCTTCCGGCGCAAGGATATGGCGCGCAAGAACGAAACGATGCAGCGCAATGCGGTGCACGATCTGATCCGGCCAGGTGACGACGATATCGTGATCCTAGCCGATGTCGATGAGATCATCGATTCCCGCCATGCAGAGGCGATCGTCGCGGCGGCACGGGAACACGGGATCGTGTCCATCCGGCTGCGGCACACCTTCTTTTTCCTCAATCTGTTTTCGACCCGGTTCCACGAAGCATGGCCAGGTTCGCCGCCGGATTATGCCTACCGTGTTTTCGTAATGACCGGCGCGTATTTCAACACGATGCGCCGTACATCCGACCGGTTGCGGCGCCTTGGCGAATGGAACCGGCTGGGCGGCGAAGTGCATCTGATGGACGGCTATCGCGGCACCCATCATTCGTGGCTGGGGGATGCGGAGACAGCGTTCACGAAGCTGAAGTCCTACGCTCATCGGACCGAAGAACATGATCCAGATCTGGTCGATGCGGCGAGCGGGGAGATTACTCTGGCGCGCCTGGCGCAGGCAATCAGCAAGGGGCGCAGTCTGTTTCCCGGCGACCACCTGGAGCAGCGCGCGCCGGCTGATGCAGCCTTGCTGCCCTTCGTGGCCGACAATCCGGACAAATTCTCGCATCTGATGATGGAGGCTGCGTGATCATGCTCGATTATCTCGCGCAGCTTGTCCGGCATGGCAGGATCGACCCGGTCGAATACTACGTCAGCGACCGGCACCGCGCTGTCTATGTCGAGAATGCGAAAGTCGCCTGCACGGCAATCAAGGCGGCGATGTTTCCCGATGCTGCCGCGAAGGGTCTATCGCAAACCGCGTTCCACGAGGCATTGCGCGGCCATGCGCATCACCGCCTGCCGACCAGCGCATACAATTACCTTGTATTCACATTCGTTCGCCATCCCGAAGCCCGCCTGCAAAGCTGTTACCGAGACAAGGTCCAGCGGACCGCGCAAGAAGAAGGCCCCTCGATCCTGCACCGCAGGTTCCATCGCGGCCTGTTTGCGGCTTTGGGCGGCGTCGACATTCGTGCCGATGGCTTGCCGTTCGACAGGTTTGCCCAAGCCGTGGCCCGCATCCCCGACCGCGTATCCGACCGCCATTTCGCGAGTCAGTCGCGAGCGGTCGAGGCTGTCCAGCGTGCCGAGAATTCCTTCGTCGGGCAGCTGGAGACGCTCCGCAGCGATTGGGCCGAAATTCAGGCCAAGACCGGGCTTCCCGATCTGGCGATTGCCAACCGCTCGGAAGCCGAAGGCGGCAGAGCTGCCGCCAGTCCGGTTGCCCGAAGCATCATCGCCCGGCGCTATGCGCGTGACTTCAAGGTGTTGGGTTACGCTTATGAATGAAGTGTCCCACAACTTCGCATCCTACGATGTGCTGGGCGTGCCGCTGACGGTCACGACGCCGACCCTGACGGCCGAAGCCATCGAGCGCTGGGCGCAGGATTCCGTCGGCCGGTTCGTCTGTTTGCGCGATGTCGCAAGCCTGATGGCGATCCGCGACAATCCCGATCTTGCACCGCTTCACCGCGATGCCAGTGTCATCACTCCCGATGGAAGGCCGCTTGCGGAGCTCGGTAAGCGGCGCGGTTTGCCGGTCGAGCAGACCTCGGGCTACGATTTGTTCGATGCCGTCTGCAGGCGCTCTGCGGAAAGCGGGTTGAAGCACTACATCTATGGTGGCGAAGAAGGGGTGGCCCAGCGATTGGCCGAGATCATGCGGGAAAAATATCCCGGCATTGTTATTGTCGGGATCGAAACACCGCCTATGGGCGATCCGGACGACGCATCGGCGCAGGCCACTCAGGACCGAATTCGGGAATCAGGCGCGGATGTTGTGTGGGTGGGCTTGTCCTCCCCGCGTCAGGACGCATGGATGTGGCGCAACCATACACAGTTGCCGCAAACCCTGATCGGTATCGGAGCGGCGTTCGATTTCCACACCGGCCGAAAGCGCCGTGCACCCAGAATCGTCCGGGTCCTGATGCTGGAATGGCTTTACCGCTTGCTGGCCGAACCCAAACGGCTGTGGAAACGCTATCTGGTGCTTCTGCCGCGCTTCGTGACACTTGTCCTGGTCGATAAGGGACGCCGCGAACGCAGGGCGTTTCGCCGCCACAACATTTCCCCCGAGTAATGGCGCAGTCAGGCACTGGCGATCTGCCGTCTGCAAACGGCGAGCGCGGGGTGCCTCGCGTGACGATCGTCTGCATCTTCCTGAACGAAGAGCGGTTTCTGCGCGAGGCCATCGATAGCGTGTTGGCGCAGGACCTCGCCGATTGGGAGCTCGTACTGGTCGATGATGGCTCTGCGGATGGCAGCACAGGCATTGCACTGGAATCCGCTGAGAGCGATTTGCGGATCAGCTATCTGGCACATCCCGGAAATGCCAATCTGGGAATGAGCGCCTCGCGAAATATCGGCGCCGCGGCCGGATCGGGGGAATTCGTCACCTTCATCGATGCGGACGATCGCTGGCCAACCGATAAGCTGACGCATCAGCTCGCGATCATGGACGCGCACCCCGAAATCGCCATGACCGCTGGCGCAATCCGCTATTGGGACAGCTGGCGCGGGGGTGAGGACCGGATTGAGCATTGCGGGGCGGTGCGCGGCCGCGTGACCCCGGTGCCCGAAGCGTTGCTCGGGGTGTATCCGCTCGGCAAAGGGGGCGCCGCCGCAGTCAGCGCACTCATCCGGCGCAGCGCATATGAAGCAGTCGGCGGGTTCGAAGAGAGCTTCCCCGGATTCTACGAGGATCAGGCGTTCTTCGCGAAGATCTACGCCCATTTTCCCGTGCTGTTCAGCAGCGCTTTGTGCCAGGATTACCGCCAGCACGATGATAGCTGCTGTGCCCGAACCGAGGCTGCGGGGCTCTATTTCAAAAAGCGCTCTGATCTACTGAAATGGCTTGAAGGCTATGCGGCAAATCTCGACGCGAATTGGCAGCCAAAGCTTGTGGCGGCGCTTCACCGCGAACAGAGGCGTCTGCGATGGAGAAAGCTGGGGCAGGCGCTGAGATCGTTGTTCGGGAGAGCTTAGTGACGGGCCACGAAAGGCCAGTGCCGCAGGATGGTCGCAGCCGTGGGGAACCGCGTCTTGAACCGGAAGCGCCACAGCGTGTCGGTCGAATGCATCATCACTCGGGGCAGGTCATACAGGTCGCTTGCGGGCGTTACGCGGCGATCAGCCAGACCCCACCCCGCCGAATAACCGGCATCCTGCACCGCCTGCTTGGCGGCGGCATTCTTCTCCCCGAAAGGGTAGGCGAAGTGGGACGGGACCGGCAGACCCGCCGCTGCAAAATCCTGCCGCGGCCCGTCGATCTCGACCCTGAGGTCGTTCTGTTCCAATCCGCTCAAATCCGCGTGAAAGCGGGAATGACTGCCCAGAGTGACGCCTGACCGGCGCAATTCTGCCGCACCCTCCCGGTCCACCAGCTGGCGCGGCAATGCCCCCGCCGGTTGATCCCAGACATTGGTCTCGCCAAGTCGTCCGGAGACCAGAAAGGCAAGGGCCGGGATGCCATCCGGTGCCAGCAGGGTGTCCACTGCCGCCGGCAAATCGTCATAGCCATCATCGAATGTCAGCAGGACCGAGCGGTCCGGCACCTGCGCAACGCCCCGCGCTACGGCCAGCGCAGTGTCGGCCGTGACAAAGTCGAAACCGCGCCTAAGAAGTGACTGAATATGGTCGCGGAACAGCGCGGGCGGGATCGAATAGGGCGCCAGCACCGGATCATCCGAATGATCGGCGATCGCGTGATAACACAGCACGAGCACGCGCTTGCTGGACGGGACGCCGCCCGCGTCCTGAACCCCCGCCCACCAATGGACACGCCGCGCAATATCGAACGATTTCGGTTCACTCAGGGCTTTGGCCAACCACCTCGTCGCAGCGCGCATACCGGGGAGTCGGGCCAGCCATTGCAGCACCAGCCGGTCAAGCGCCCGGTCTGCGCCGCTGCCGGACAGGAGCCCGGCTGCATGGTGGGGATGGGTCCGGCAAAAATGGATGTCAGCTCGTCCCTGCTCGAACGCCCGTTTGATCATCACTTCAGGCGCAACATTATGCACCTGCCACGCCTTTGCATCCGGTGCGGAGGCGATTGCGCCATGGTTCAGCAAGCGGACGGCCAGATCGGTATCTTCCCGGCCGTATCCGCCGTTCGAAGTGTAGCGTTCCTCGAAACCACCAATCGCCTCGAACGCCTGACGGCGGACAGAAAAATGTCCGCCATAAAGCGCGAAGGGATCGCTTTTGCGGGGTCCGTCGAGCGCTCCCTCGGTCCACTCCCCGACCCCTTGCGCGATGAAACCGGCATCGGATTGTTCATCCAGCCCGATCCACCCGGCAACAGCGACAACCGATGGCTCGAGAGCTGCTGCATGCTGACCAAGCAGATCGGGGGCGACCCGCATGTCGTCATCGAGAAACAGCAGAATGTCGCCCTCGCTATGCCGTGCCCCGGCATTGCGGGCGGCGGCGAGACCGGCATTGTCCTGTTCGATGATGTTGAGAGGGTACGGCAGATCGAGGGCGCGCAAGGCCTCGGCGGTATCGTCGGTCGATCCATCGACGACCACACAGACGGACCAGCCCCCGGCATACTGCAGCTTTGCCAATGACTGCAGCGCGCCTGTGACGAGCTCACGCCGCTCGTAGGTCGGAATGACAAGCGAGAAACTCGGCTGCTTCATCGCGCTGCAGGTTCCAGCGATTGAAAGTAGGCGAGAGTTTCGATCGGCCCGCTCTCCGTGACCCGTCCCTCGCGTAAAACGATGCCGTGGGCGCAGGCCGCCAACGTGGCGCTCCGGTGACTGATGACAATTGCTGTGTGGAAATGCTCGCCGCGCCTGAGCAACGCGACGATCTCGGCTTCGGAGGGAGCGTCGATAGCGCTGGTAGCCTCGTCCAGAACCAGAATGTCGGGCTTGCGCAGTAATGCTCTGGCGAGAGCGATGCGCTGTCTTTGTCCGCCCGAAAGCGCCCGGCCGCCGGGGCCGAGCGGCGTGTCATAGCCTTGCGGAAGCGCTTCGATCATCGCAGCAGCCCCGGCATCCTGTGCCGCCTGCGAGATGGCGATGTCCGAAGCGCCCGCTGACCCGAAGCGGATATTCTCGCGCACTGTTCCCTCGATCAGCGCGACGTCCTGACCGGCATAGGCCATTCGTGCGCGCCACAGCGATGCGGGAATGGTCTCTGCAGGTGACCCATCGTGCAGCACGGTTCCGGCATCTGGTTCAGACAGGCGCGCGATGAGGGAAACGAGCGTCGATTTCCCAGCGCCCGTCGGCCCCATCAGCGCGGTGATCGATCCGGCGGGAATGTCGCAATCCACGCCAGTCAGCGCTCCGTCACGACCGGGATAGGAATAGGAGACCTCGCGCAGTTCCAGGGTGCCCGTCAGCTCTGGCACTGCCGCGTTTTCGGGCGGAGGCGTTTCGCTCGCTTGATCGAGCAACCACTCGACTTCGGTCATGGAGCGGTGCCGCGCGGCAAGTTCTACCCGGGCCTGACTGAGAGTTGCGGCATAAGGGTAGCTGCGCAGGAGGATCAGCAGGAATGCCGCGAGCGCGGGGGCGGGGCGTTCAAGCGCTATCCCGCTGAATAATATCAGCAGGAAAAGCCCCGCAAGCAGCAATTCCGAGAACGGACCAGTCAGCGCCGCCAGCCGGCCCACCGCGAGGATACTGCCGGCTGCGTCCTGACTCGCTCGGGCAAACCGTTCTTCTTCGCGCTTCGCCTCCCCGAACAGGCGCACTGTGCGCACACCCTCGACCACCGAAAGCATTTGCCATCCAAGCACGCGGTTGGCGGCCGTCGCTGCCGCGCCCAACCTCCGCTGGCGGCGCTCGATCAGACGCAGGATCATCCATAGAACAAGGCCCGCGGCCACAACGAGCCCCAGCATCAGCGGATCGAGCCAGAGCAGAAGGCCGCCAAACAGCAGCAATCCGGCCAGTGCGGGAAGGGTGGACAGGCCCGCCCGCGCAGCCTCGGCCACGGCCCAGCTGTCGGTCGAGAGCACATGCAGCAGGCGCGCGCGTTCGGCCCCAAGATAGGTGGCGTATTCGAGCGACAGAATCCTTGCGCCCAAAGCGTCGATCAGACGCCGTGCAATCGCAACATCGATCCGCGCAATCAGGAGTGCATTCACCGATTGCAGCGCAGTTTTCAGAATGACCGCCATCAGGATGAGCGAGCCGAGAACCGCAATGCTCGCTTCGGGGCTCATGTCGCCTGCGAATTCGGCTAATGCCCCCAAAGGTTCCGGCAGGGGTTCTGTGGAAGATGGCGCCAGCAATATGGCCGCGATCGGCACCAAAAGGCCAATCCCGATCCCTTCAAGCAGGCTGACGATCAGGCCCAGGAAGACCACTAACGGCCAAACGCGCGCTTCGCTGCGAACAATCGCGCCTAGGGGTGTCCGAGAATCAACCAGCGCACTTGCACCCGGAAGGATAAATCCGTGGTCCTTCACACCGTCGCCTTAAGTCGCTGATTGCGATAGGATGCTGCCAATTGCACGCAGCGACGCAAATCGCCGTTAAGTCGCACCCTGAAACTCTGGCCGGTCACGTCCCTATTGTCCTCCACCATGCCATCCACTGCAAGCACGGTGCCTGCAAAGGCGGAGGATAGCATGCGCGCGGCCATTGTGGTCACAACCTATAATCATGCGCACTTCCTTGGTCAGGCGCTCGAGAGCATTGCGAACCAGACCCGCGCGCCTGACGAAGTGGTAGTGGTCGATGATGGGTCGCAGGACGATCCCGCATCGGTGACCGCCCGGTTTCCTTTTGCCCGCTTGGTGAGAACGGAAAATCGCGGGCTGGCCGCAGCGCGGAACACCGGACTGGCGCAGGTTACCGCCGATGCGGTCGCGTTTCTCGATGCGGACGATATTCTTTACCCCGGCGGATTGCAGGTGGGCCTGACTGCGCTTGCCAGCAATCCGGGCGCGGGATTGGTGCACGGGGCTTTCTGCTATCTCGACGCCGATCTGGGGTCGCCCAGCGCGCCGCGGCTGAGGCGAACCGGCCCGGCAGCGCGGCAGATTCTGCTCAGGGAAAACGCGATTCGAATGCACGGGGCGGTGCTGTATGACCGGGAGAAATTGACGGAAATCGGCGGGTTCGACGAAACGCTGCCGCTGGTGGAGGACTATGACGCTTATCTTCGCATGGCGGCGCGGTATCCTCTCGCTTCGCATGGCGGAGTGGTGGCAGGCTATCGGCGGCACGCGGGCGGGCTTTCGGCCAATGCACGGGCGATGTTCGATTGGACCAGGACAGTGCATCGCAGGCATGAGCCGGACCGGGCCGATGCGGCCCTGCATCAGGCGTGGCTGGACGGGGAGCAGCATTGGCTCTCTGCGTTCAGCGAGCTTGCGTGGACAGGGCGGCCCGATATGGAAGGACGCGATGTCTGGTCCGACCGGAAACGCCTGATGCGCATCGCCCCGCGCCTGACCCCACCAGCGGCGCTGCGTGCGCTTGCAATACGGCTCTTGCCCGGGCCGGTTGCCGACTGGCTGCGACAGATCAGGCGCGGCCCGGTCGAGCCGCCGACTGGCGAGGTTGATCTGGGCGATTTGGGACGGATTGCGCCGATCAGCGCGGATTTCGGGTTTGCCCGCGGCACTCCGGTTGACCGGCTGTATATCGAGCGCTTCCTCGAGCGGGAGCGGGCTGCGATTAGCGGGCGCGTGCTTGAATTGGGTGATCCCGGATATAGCGAGCGCTTTGGCAAAGGGATTACCCGGCAGGATGTCCTGTCGCTGGATGATGGGCCGGGTGTGACGCTGACCGGAGATCTCGGCACGCCCGGGACTCTGCCCGACCAAGCCTTCGATTGCGCCATCGTTACGCAAATGTTGCAAATGGTGTTCGATGTCGGGTCGGCGGTGCGCGAATTGCATGCCAGCCTTTCTTCCGGGGGAGCATTGCTGGCGACATTGCCGGGCATCACGCCTGTTCGTCCCGAGGCAAATGAGGGTTGGTATTGGTCGTTCACCGGCTCAGCGGCCAAGCGCTTGTTTGGCGATGTGTTCGGCCCAGATCAGGTCGAAGTCGAAGTGTTCGGCAATGCCTTTGCTGCCACCTGCTTTCTGCAGGGCATTGCGCAAGAAGACATCGGCCCCGGGTGGCTCGATCCGGTCGATCCGGCCTATCCGGTGATTATCGCGGTCAAAGCAGTTAAGGCCTAATCCGGCCCTAGCACCTAATCCGGAACCGCGAAGCTACCGGACACCCTGCCATTGCCGGTGCTCACAGTCGGCTCACCGGTGACCGAGCTGGACCCGGCGGCACTGCCGTCCACGCTGGAGACGCCGCTGCGCAGATCAATGGTCAGCCGCCCGCCATTCAGCGTATCGCTGCCGCGCGCGAGGCGGACATTGCCTGCCATGGTGATGATGCGCCGGTTGAAATCATACACCGCGACCTCGCCCGAAGCGCGCTCGTTTCCGCGCGTCACGGTCACTCCGCCGGTTGCGGTGATCCGCTGGATAGAGAGGCTGCCAGCATCGCTATAGTTCACCACTGTGCGACCTGCGCGCAAAGTCAGCGCCGCCTGGCTGATGACCACATTGCCTGCCAGCACCACGCGGTTCTGCTTGTCCTGCAGCTCCAGCCGGTCTGCGGCATAGCTGACAGGGGCGTTGGAATTGTGAGAGGCGATGGCCTGCGCATCCAGCCGGATGCCGGTGGCGATCACCAGCGTCGCGGCAAAGCCCAGCATGGCCGAGCGCAGCGCAGTCGATGTCAGGCTTCTGTTGGCCGTGCTGTCAGTCGGGCGCATCATTGCATACTCCTGAGGGCTCCGGGTTCCATGCGCATCCGCGCATTGCCGGTCAATGTTACGGTGCGGTCAGGCAGGTTGATCCGCAAGGCATCTGCAGAGAACGTGCCTGCCGGTATTTCGCCGCTCACGCCGCCGCTGCCGACCAGTTCGCGGGCATCGATATCGATTGAGACGCCGTTGGCCGCCAGCTGGTAACCGTCTGCGGCGGTCAGTCGCAAGGTGCCGTCCACATCCACCACGTCGTCGCGGATCAGATAGCGTCCATTGGGTGCGCGCAGGCTCGCAGGTCCCTCGGGCAGCTGGATGCGCGCGACCATATCGTCGAGCCGCAGGATGCCTTCCTTGGTGGAGCGCTGGACTGCTTCGTCCGCGGTTAGCGAGAAGGGCCTGCCCTTGCTGTCCGTTCCGCGCACCATCGCATTGTCGACCCGCAGCCGCTCGTCGATCACGGCCACTTCGTCGCGGTCGAGCAGGAAGCTGACCTCACCGCGCGGGGCCAGCGGGGTGATGATCATGAGCGCGGCCAACACGCCCACGCCCATCGGCAGCACGGCCGCCAGCACGCGCACCAGCCTGTCATGGAAGCCGCCCGGTGCGGCAAAGCGCTGGCGTCCACGCCGCAGTGCCCGTGCATCTTCGCTGGTGATCCGCTCGCTCATCGCCTGTGTCTATCAGCCTTCGTGGCTGAACAGGTCCTTGTCGGCCCAGCCTGCCAGATCCAGACGTGCGCGGGTGGGTAGGAAGTCGAACGCCGCCTGCGCCATCTCCATCCGCCCTTCGCGCTCCAGCCGCTTCTCCAGCTCCACCTTCATCCGGTGGAGGAACCGGACATCGCTGGCGGCGTAATCGCGCTGCGCCTGGCTGATGTCGGGGCCGCCCCAATCGCTCGATTGCTGCTGTTTGGAGATGCTCTCGCCCAGCAGCTCCTCGACCAGGTTCTTCAGCCCGTGCCGGTCGGTGTAGGTGCGCACCAGCTTGCTGGCGATCTTGGTGCAGAACACCGGCGCGGCCTCTACACCCAGATAGTGCTCTATCGCCGCGAGGTCGAAGCGGGCAAAGTGGTACAGCTTCGTGCGCGTTCGGTCGGCCAGGATCGCCTTGAGGTTCGGCGCGTCATAGCTGCTGCCGGGATTGAAGCGCACGAGATGCTCGTCTTCCCCGCCATCGCTGATCTGCACGATGCACAGCCGGTCACGCGCGGTGATCAGCCCCATCGTTTCGGTGTCGACGGCCAGCGCGCTGTCGCTTTGCAGCACGCCGTCGGGGAGGTCTTCTTCATGAAAATGTACAGCCATGGCTAGCGCTCCTAGGCGTATCGGGGATTGAGGGGAAGAGTGGATGGCGCGGGCGCGAAGCAAGGCGTAGCGTACCGCGATGATCGCGACAGTTCCCGAAAGCTGGCGGCCTGTGCTGGAGCCCGTACTCGCCACCCGCGAGGCCCGCGCGCTGGGCGGCTGGCTCCAGGCGGAGGAGGACGCGGGCAAGGTGATCTACCCGCCGAGGGGACAGCGTCTCCGCGCGCTGGAGCTGACCCCGCTGGAGAGCGTGCGCGCCGTCATCCTGGGGCAGGACCCGTATCACGGGCCGGGGCAGGCGCATGGGCTGGCGTTTTCCGTGCCCGAAGGCGTCAAGGTGCCGCCATCGCTGGTCAACATCTTCAAGGAACTGCGGGCCGATCTGGGCGCAGAGCCGCCGCTTCACGGCAATCTGGAGCATTGGGCGCAGGCAGGCGTCCTGCTGCTCAACACCAGCCTGACGGTGGAGGCCGGGCAGGCGGGCAGCCATGCCCGTCTCGGATGGGAGGCGGTGACCGATGCGATTGTCGCGGGCGTCGCGGCGCGCACCGAGCCGACCGTCTTCGTGCTGTGGGGCGCGCATGCCCAGAAGAAGGCAGCGTCGCTTCCCGATCTGCGCAGCGGCCACCATCTGGTGATCGAAAGCCCGCATCCCAGCCCGCTGTCGGCCCATCGCGGCTTCTTCGGCTCCAAACCGTTCAGCCGGATCAACGCGTTTCTGGAGGCGAACGCGCGCGGGACCATCGACTGGGCAGGCCCGGCGCAGGAACGCCAAACCCTGTTCTAAAGAGTGTGACCTTCGCTGCATGTTGCTGAAACAGTTGCCGGAAATGCGCAGCCGGTGTGGCTTTCGCGATTTCGGAGCATTCCAGAGTGCGGGCGTACTGAAGTCGGGCATCACAGGCACTCTGCAACAGCGCCGATGCTGTAGGACAGCATTTTCGTGTAGGGTTGGCCTATGACGCAAGAGCTCATGACCCCGGAAGAAGCCCGCTCCCGCCTGATCGCGCGCCGCGATGCATTGGCGCAGGAAGACGCGCTGGGCGAAGAGGGCCGCGCACCCGTCACGCTTCAACAAGACAGTGTCGGACGATTGTCACGCATGGACGCGATGCAACAACAAGCCATGGCACAGGCCCAAGAACGCCGCCGCGCCGCAGAACGCCAACGCATCGATGCAGCACTCATCCGGCTGGACGAAGACGAGTGGGGGTGGTGCGCAACCTGCGGCGAGGAAATCGCCCCCGCAAGGCTGGCGCATGACCCCAGCGCGGCGCAGTGTATTACTTGCGCGCGCGTTTCTGTCTGAACCTTTCCGGCAAGAACGTCGCCAGCAACACTACGCTCATCACCGCGTAGGCTGTAATCGCGCTGAGTGACAGCGATGGGACCCCGTAGAGCACGAGCACACCATTGCTGCCCGGAACCATCGCCGCGCCTGCACCCATGGCAATCCCGCCGATGCCGTGCCTCGTCAATTGCGACACGGATGCCCAGCGCGGCGAGAATCGGCCGGATCTGACGGCGGCAAAAACCGCACCGGCGACAAGTGCGCCGCTGGCGGCCAATGGGCGTGCGCCAACGGTTTCGCCTGTCATGCCAAAAATGAACCTGCCCTCGCTGGAAAGCACGCTCAGATAGGTCCAGCTCTGCGCAAAAGCGAACAGTGTGCCGCCCAGACAGCCGATCACCAGCATCGCCCCCGTGGGCCGTAGCAGAGTGTCTTTTCGAACGACTGACGCAGCGACGTTTTTGAATGTTACCCGCTTCAAGGCAGGCCAGACCGCGAGCCCGCACAGACCAAACGCGGCGAGACCTGCCCAAGAATTCTGTTGAACATACAGCCTGTCTGCCACCAGCGGCAGGGATTGGTTGACAAGCATCGCCCCGGCAATCGCACCAAGCACGGTGCCCAGATATCGAAGCTGTCCCCCGCTAAGACGCGAGAGCGTGCCAAATGCGCAACCGCCATTGAACCGCGCCCCGATTGCAAACAGCGCAGCGCCTCCGCACAATTTCAGAGTAATCGGGCCTTCCGGATAGAGCGCGACCAAGTTGGGGGCTGCCCATGCGGCAGGAATGATGATGACGCCCGCTGCACCCGCCGCGATGGCAAATGATCTCAGTTTGAGAGTCTTGCCCTTGACCACGGCGCGCTGGGAAGCGTCGACCAGGCATACGCTCCCACGCCGGATCGCAAATCCCATCGCGAACGCCATCACTGTGACAGCGATGATAGAAAAGAGGTTCTGAAACTGATCCAAATTAGGTGCACCCCGGTCACACCGGACTATATCGATAGGCATGATGGACGCGGTTGGCCCTCTTGGGAAGATGCTGCGAAAGACAGTTGACCTGATCTGGCCAAAGAGCGCTTGCGGCGGTTCTCCCTAAAACCGCGTTTGCAGCACGAATGTCCCGATCACCCCGTTCCCCCGCGCGGCGACGCTGGAATTGACCCATTGCACATCGGCGGTGACGCGCAGCCAGTCGGTGACGCCGAGTGTGTAGAAGGCTTCCACTCCGTATTCGTCCTCGAAGGCGATAAAAGGCGAGAGGTCGCTGACCAGCTCGTTGCTCAGGGAATAGTGGAAATAGGTCAGGCCCGCCTTGTCCTGCGGGCGGCCCGGAATGTCGCCGGATACGCCGATAAAGGCGCTCCAGTCCAGCGGGTTGGGATCGCCATCGGTTAGGAAGGCCTGCCCGAAAACGCCGATGCCCTTGCCGGGATTGTCCGCATCGAGGGTCAGGAATTGCTGGAATGAGAACGTGACGCTGCCGGTGCCTTTTTGCCGGCCCCACTGTCCGCCGGGAATGGGCTGGAGCACGGGCGGCAGGATTTCCGTTGGCGGGCCGGTGCGGGTGGTGCCGGTGAATTTCAGCGAATACATGCCCGGCTTGCCGCCGATCTTGGCCGGCACGCTGACCATGGCGAGGCCGCCGACGCCGGTGGCAAACGGGTCTTCCAGCCCGGTTCGCTGCGATTGCAAATAGGGATCGTAGACCCACAGGCGGAAGATCGCCTTGTCGGTCGGGATGGTCAGCAGAGCGCCGGTGAGGTTGGCCGGGACAATCGCGCTGGGCGGCAGGGCGATGCCCAGATTGCGGAAGCCCTCCAGCCCGCCGCCGCCCTCGATCGGAATCTGCGCCACGTAATCCAGCGCGTTGAGCTTGCCGACAGTGAGCGAGACGCCCGACGCCCAAGTCTTGGTCACATTGACTGCAAGATCGACCACTTCGCCGTCATCGGCGGGATAGAACAGCGCTGTGTTTACCGGCAGCAGGCCGACGAACTCGTTCGGGTCTTTGCCATAGCGAAACTCGGGATGGGCGCTGATGGAGATGCTATCGTCCAGCCCGATAGCGCTGCCGCCGATCTTGGCGAACAGGTCGATCTTGCCGCCATAGGTTTCGCCCGAGGCGCCGGCGCTTACATCGTAGGCGCTAGCGAATTGCGTCCAGTAGAGGTCGAGCTCGACGGCCGATTGGGGAGCCGGTGCTGCGAGCGTTTCTGGTGTTGCGGTGGAGAGGGACGCGGGAAGGGTGGTCTCTGACGCGTCGTCAGCCGGAACGGCGGGGAGAGGCTCTGCTCCGTCCCGCGCTTCATCCCCCACATCATCCTGCGCGGCGACCGGCGCGCACAGCAGGAGCGCACACGCCAAAAGCCCGTGCGGCATTACTTGCCTAGCCAACAAATTAACCCCCATCCCGAATACCGGGTGCGATCAGGCCCGGGACGTACCAAGTAATTTCCCTTGGTCTAAGATGGTATTGTTAGCAAGTACTTACTGGCCGCCAGATTAACGTGGCAGGTGGGATACCCCCATCAATGCCTCGTCCACAGCACGGGCGCATTGGCGGCCCTCGCGGATGGCCCACACAACCAGACTCTGCCCGCGGCGCATATCGCCGCAAGCGAAAATGTCCGGTTCGCTGGTGACGTAGTTTTCGGTATCGGCTGCGACATTCCCCCGACCATCGAGATCGACGCCTGCCCGGTCGAGCAAGCCGCGGCGCTTGGGGCCGGTGAAGCCCATCGCCAGCAGAATCAGATCGGCGGGGAGGGTAAACTCGCTGCCTTCGATCTCGTGAATCTTGCCCTCGCGCCATTCAATGCGCACGCATTCGAGGCCGGTCATTACCTCGCCGTCGCCGATCACCCGCTTGGTCAGGATCGACCAGTCGCGGTTCGCGCCTTCCTCGTGGCTGGAGGTGGTGCGCATTTTGACCGGCCAGTCGGGCCAGGTCATCGCCTTGTCCTCATGCTCGGGCGGCTGGGGCATAATCTCCAGCTGGGTTACGCTTTTCGCGCCCTGCCGGTTGGAGGTGCCGACACAGTCGGAACCGGTGTCCCCGCCGCCGATCACGATTACGTCCTTGCCCGTGGCGGTCAGGGTGCCGCGCGGGGCGGCGCGGACCTCGTCGTCGCCTGCATTGCGCTTGTTCTGCTGGGTCAGGAATTCCATCGCCAGCCGCACGCCAGGCATTTCAGCGCCGGGAATATCGAGCGCGCGGGCTTCCTCCGCGCCGCCCGCCATCACCACCGCGTCGAAGTTTTCGCGCAGGGCCTGCAAGCTGACTTCCACTCCGACTTCGGAGCTGGTTTTGAACACCACGCCCTCGGCTTCCATCTGCACCGCGCGGCGGTTGATCAGATGCTTCTCCATTTTGAAGTCCGGGATGCCATACCGCAGCAACCCGCCGATCCGGTCGTTCTTCTCGAACACGGTGACGGCATGGCCCGCGCGTGCCAGCTGCTGGGCGCAGGCGAGGCCCGCTGGCCCCGAACCGATGACCGCGACGGAGCGCCCGGTCTGCTTCTCGGGCACTTGCGGCTTTACCCAGCCTTCTTCGAACCCGCGATCGATAATCGCGCATTCGATGCTCTTGATGGTCACCGGATTGTCGGTGATGTTGAGCGTGCAGGCGGCTTCGCACGGGGCGGGGCAGATGCGGCCGGTGAATTCGGGGAAATTGTTGGTCGAATGGAGAACGGTGAGCGCGTTCTTCCAGTCATCCTCGTACACCAGATGGTTCCAGTCGGGGATGATGTTGTTCACCGGGCAGCCGTTGTGACAATACGGAATGCCGCAATTCATGCACCGCGCGGCCTGCTCCCGCAGCACCTCTTCCGGCGGCGAGACGGTAAACTCGCGGTAGTTTTTCACGCGCTCTTCGGGCGCGAGATAGTCCCGCTCGCGTCGTTCGATTTCCAGAAAGCCGGTTTCTTTGCCCATGCAAATTTAGTCCCAAAAAGTGTTCGTCATCCCCGCGAAGGCAGGGGTTCAGCAATTGCTATTCCGCCGCTTCTGAGGCCGCTTCTTCACGCTCGTTTTCGAGGTTCGTAAGCGCGCGGCGATAGTCGGTTGGCATGACTTTGACGAATTTCGTCAGCGCCGTGTCCCAATCCTCCAGCAAAGCCGCCGCCTTGGCGCTGCCGGTGTGGAGCTTATGCCGCTCCACCAAAATGCGCAGCCGCTCTGCATCGTGGCGCAGCATGTCGCCCATGCCGTAATCATGCACGCTTTGCGGGCGCTGGCGGGGCAGGCCAGTGCCTTCGTCGGCAGAAGGCTCGCCGCTGATCCGTTCCAGCTCGACCTGCGCCGGATTGACCAGATCGGCAAAGCTGCCGTCCTCATCCAGCACATAGGCGATGCCGCCGCTCATGCCTGCAGCAAAATTGCGGCCCGTCTTGCCCAGCACGGCCACCACGCCGCCGGTCATATATTCGCAGGCATGGTCGCCCGCGCCTTCGACCACGGCGATCGCGCCGGAATTGCGCACGGCGAACCGCTCGCCCCCGACGCCTTCGAAATAGGCCTCGCCCGCAATCGCGCCATAGAGCACGGTGTTGCCGACAATGATGTTCTGGTCAGGGGACCGCGGCGCGCCATCGGGGGCACGCACGATGATCCGACCGCCCGACAGGCCCTTGCCGACATAATCATTGGCATCGCCGACCAGATCCAGCGTGACGCCGTGGGCCAGCCACGCCCCGAAGCTTTGCCCGGCCACACCGGTGAAGTTCACCTGCACGGTATCGGGGGCAAGGCCGGCATGGCCGTGCTTTTCCGCAATCCGGCCCGACAACATCGCGCCGACCGTTCGGTGCACGTTGCGGATTTCGCGGGTGAGCTGCACCGGCTCGCCGGTTTCGATGGCACTTTGGGCGGCAGCGATCAGATCATTGTCCATCGCGGCTTCCAGCCCGTGTTCCTGCGTTTGCGTGTGATGCAGTTGGCGGCCTTCGGGCAGATCGACCTGATGGAGCAGGCGGGAGAGGTCCACGCCGTCCGCTTTCCAGTGCCGCTCCACCCGCCGGGTGTCGAGCAGGTCCACCCGGCCAACCATCTCCTTAATGGTGCGGAAGCCCATGCGGGCCATAATCGCGCGCAGTTCCTCGGCCACATAGAAGAAGTAATTGATCACGTGCTCGGGCGTGCCGGTGAAGCGCGCGCGCAGTTCCGGATCCTGCGTTGCCACACCCACGGGGCAGGTGTTGAGATGGCATTTGCGCATCATGATGCAGCCCGCCGCAATCAGCGGTGCGGTGGAGAAACCGAACTCGTCTGCCCCCAGCAATGCGCCCACTGCGACATCGCGGCCCGTCCGCAAGCCGCCATCGACCTGCACCGCGATCCGGCTGCGCAGATCGTTGAGCAGCAGCGTCTGCTGGGTTTCGGCGAGGCCGATTTCCCACGGGCTCCCGGCATGGGTCAGGCTGGTGAGCGGCGATGCGCCGGTGCCGCCTTCATAGCCAGAAATGGTCACGTGATCGGCGCGCGCTTTGGAGACACCCGCCGCCACGGTGCCCACGCCCACTTCGGACACCAGCTTCACCGAGATGCGCGAGCTGGGCTTCACGTTCTTCAGATCGTGGATCAACTGCGCAAGGTCTTCGATCGAATAGATATCATGGTGCGGCGGGGGCGAGATCAGGCCCACACCCGGCGTCGAATGGCGCACTGCACCGATGCGTTTATCGACCTTGTGGCCGGGCAGCTGGCCACCTTCTCCGGGCTTCGCGCCCTGCGCCATCTTGATCTGGATATCGTCCGAATTGACCAGATACTCCGTGGTCACGCCAAACCGGCCACTGGCCACCTGCTTGATCCGGCTGCGCATCGAATCGCCATTTTCCATCGGCGTGAAGCGGAACGGTTCCTCACCGCCTTCGCCGGTGTTGGAACGGCCGCCCATGCGGTTCATCGCGATGGCCATGGTCGAGTGCGCTTCGTGGCTGATCGAACCGAGGCTCATCGCGCCGGTGCTGAAGCGCTTGACGATTTCTGAGGCCGGTTCGACCTCGTCGATATCGAGCGGAGTCTCCGCCTCCTGGAATTCCAGCAGGCCGCGAATGGTCAGCAAACGCTCTGCCTGATTGTTGAGCGATTCGGCAAAGGCGTTGTAGTTCTCGTAGCCTTTCTCGTCCGGCCCGCCGCGCACGGCGTGCTGCAACTGCGCCACGTTGGTGGGTGTCCACGCATGGTCCTCGCCCCGCAGGCGGAACTGGTAGATGCCGCCGACATCGAGCATTTCGGTGTGGAGCGGATCATCGCCATAGGCCAGCGCGTGGCGGCGGATGGATTCCTCGGCCAGCTCGGCCAGCCCGATGCCCTCGATCGTGGTGGCGGTGCCGGTGAAATAGCTGTCGACCAGCGCGCTGGAGAGGCCCACCGCGTCGAAGATCTGCGCGCCGCAATAGGATTGGTAGGTCGAAATGCCCATCTTGGACATGACCTTGCGGATGCCCTTGCCCACGGCCTTGATGTAATTGCCCTCGACCTGTTCGGACGTCAGATCGGGATGGCGTTTGACCCGTAGGCCCTCCAGCGTTTCAAACGCCAGATACGGGTTGATCGCTTCCGCGCCGTAGCCTGCGAGCACGCAGTAATGGTGCACTTCGCGCGCTTCGCCGGTTTCGACGACAAGCCCTGTCTGCATCCGCAGGCCCTGACGCACCAGATGGTGGTGCACGGCAGAGGTGGCGAGTGCTGCAGGCAGGGGAATGCGGTTCTCGCTCATCGCGCGGTCGGACAGGATCAGGATGTTGGCATCCTGCAGCACGGCCTCGGTCGCGGCCCAGCACATTTCCTTGATCGCCAGCTCCACGCCTTCCGCGCCGCTCTCCGCGTCCCACGTGGTGTCGACGGTAGCCGTGCGGAATGCGCCATCCAATGCGGTTTCGACCGAGCGGATTTTCGCCAGATCGGCATTGGTCAGGATCGGCTGGCTGACTTCCAAGCGCTTGTGCGTCCCGGCTTCCTTGCCCAGCAGATTGGGGCGCGGGCCAATCATCGACAGCAGGCTCATCACCAGTTCTTCGCGGATCGGGTCGATCGGCGGATTGGTTACCTGCGCGAAATTCTGCTTGAAATAATCATAGAGCATCCGGCTCTTGTCGGAGAGCACGGCGATCGGCGTGTCGGTGCCCATGGAGCCGAGCGGATCGTCCGCGTTGACTGCCATCGGCTCAAGAAAGCGCGTGATGTCTTCCTGCGTGTAGCCAAACGTCTGCTGAGCCTGCAGCAGAGTGGGTGTTTCCAGATTTTCGTCCTGCCCCAGCATCGCAAATTCGGGATCGACGATCTCGAGATCTTCCAGCTTGTACTGCGCTGTATCGAGCCACTGGGCATAGGGCTTGTCGGCGGCCAGTTGCGCTTTCAATTCGCCGTCTTCGATGATCCGCCCTTCTTCCAGATCGATCAGCAGCATTTTGCCCGGTTGCAGGCGCCATTTGCGGGTGATGTCGGCATCGTCGAACGGCAGCACGCCGCTTTCCGAAGACAGACAGATCAGATCGTCCTTGGTCACGCAGAAGCGCGCCGGGCGCAGGCCGTTGCGGTCCAGCGTCGCACCGATCTGGCGGCCATCGGTAAAGGCGACGGCGGCGGGGCCATCCCACGGCTCCATCAGCGCGGCGTGATATTCGTAAAACGCGCGGCGGCCCGGCTCCATCTGGGTGTTCTTTGCCCAAGCCTCCGGCATCAGCATCATCATGGCGTGGGCCAGCGAATATCCGCCCGCCAGCAGCAGTTCCAGCGCATTGTCGAGGCAGGCGGTGTCCGACTGGCCATGGGGGATCAGCGGCCACATCTTGTCCAGATCAGGGCCGAGCAGTTCGCTCTCCATCGTCCGGCGGCGGGCATTCATCCAGTTCACATTGCCGCGAACCGTGTTGATTTCCCCGTTATGCGCCATGAAGCGGAACGGGTGGGCCAGACGCCAGCTGGGGAAGGTATTGGTGGAGAAGCGCTGGTGCACCAGACCCAGCGCTGAAACGCAGTCGGGATCGCGCAGATCATCGAAAAAGGTGCCAACCTGGTTCGCCAGAAGCAGGCCTTTATACACAATGGTTCGCGCGCTGAAGCTGGGAATGTAGGTCTGCGTCAGGCCCGGCAGGTCATGCTTTTCCGCCAGTTTGGCCAGCGGATTGAGCGTTTGCTTGCGGATCACCACCAGCTTGCGCTCGAACGCGGCCTCGTCGGCGCAATTTGGCCCGCGCGCGATAATGCATTGGCGGATCACCGGCATGGAAGCGACGACCGCCTTGCCCAGACCGTCCAATGTCACCGGCACATCGCGCCAGCCGACCACACGCTGGCCTTCTTTCTCGGTGAAGCGCTCCAGCCGCTCGGTCACGAAATCGCGGCTCGCCTCGTCCTGCGGCAGGAAGCACATGGCCACCGCATATTCGCCGCGCTGGGGCAGATCGTGGCCGTTTGTCTCCGCCCATTTGCGAATCAGCGGATCGGGAATTTGCAGCAGGATGCCCGCACCATCGCCCAGTAGCGGATCGGCCCCGACAGCGCCGCGGTGATCGAGATTGGAGAGGATCTCCAGTCCCTGTTTGACAATATCGTGGCTCCGCTCGCCTTTAATATGCGCGACAAAGCCGACGCCGCAGGCATCGTGTTCATTACGCGGATCGTAGAGGCCCTGCGAAGCGGGGTGCACCATAAATTGCCATTCCTGTCAGGTGCCGTGCAGCACACCCTCAGGGCAGCGCGCGGCAATTAAGCACGCGTTTCGTCGGCAAAGCCTTGTACGAAACTGTCGCGAGCCATCCTTTTGGCGACAGGATATGTTTTTTGCAAGTGCGAAGGGGCGAACGAAATCTTGGCCACGGCAAAGTGCCGCGCCGATCCGGTAAGCCGGATTATGTTCGCTTAAGCGGCACAGGCCGCGCCGCCTATCGCCCGATCAGGCGGCGCCGCTCATGCGCTGCAGCTTCTCGAGCGCTTCGCGCAGAGCCCGCTCGGTTTCGGTCGGGTCGGAAGGGGCGCTGGGAGGCGTGGTCGGCTGCGGTACGGGGTTTCCGCCTTGAGCCGCTTCTGCCGGAGCATCGAACATGCGGGCCGGAGTCTGTGCTTCCTGTGAAAATGGGCGGCTCTCGCCCTGGCGATTCTCGTTCTGGCCGGGGAATACGACGACCGGTTCCGGCAAGGAATCTGCTGCGTCATCCTCGTCGTCGACCCGCACGAATTCCTGTCCCGACAGCTTGCTCTTCATCGACAGAAGCGAGCTGTAGGCGTCTTCGCTGCCCTCTTCTTCGGCACCTTCGGCTTCAGGCTCGGAAGCGGCAAAGAGATTGGACGGTGCAGGCCCGGCCAGCGGATCGCGCGGACCTGCATCCGGCGAGTTGGTTTCCGGTGATGCCGGTGCCTTCGCAACCGGGTCGGCAAAGGGACGCTGGGCTGCGAAGTCGATCGAAAGCGGCGCATGGGCCGTATCGTCGTCCTCGTCATCTTCGTCTTGCAGGTCGAGGGGCTGCAGCGCTGATGGAATGCCGCGTTCCTGCGCGAAGGAGGGCACAGCCTCTGCCTGCGCGGGCGCTACGGGTTCTTCCGATGCTCCCGACCGGCGGAAAACCATCGGGGCGGCCGGAGCATCGTCGACAGGTGCCATTTTGGCTGTGGGTGCCGGGGCAGGTTCCTGAGCGGGCTCCGGAGCCGGAGCCGGATCCGATCCCGCCGCAATAGGCTCGGGATCGTGAGCCGAGAGAGGCGACGTGAACGGCAGGGGCGAGGCCATCGAAGGCGCTGCGCCGCCCTGACCGAGGTCGGCCTCGGCTGCGCGATCGGCAAAGGGGTTGGCCCCATCGAATGCATGGGACGGGGCGCCTACCTCTGCAGATGCTTCCGGCGCGCTTTCGTCACGCGCTGCCTTGGCCTGCATGGCGGTGGCAAAACGCTCGACCAGCTCGGCCATCCCGAGATCGGACAGCGCAGCTGAGGCCGGGGAAGCCGGCGACTGGGCCTGCGTAGCGGCAGGCGCCGCGCTTGGGGTCGCGAAATTGTCCGGATTGGGCTCTGTCATCGGTTGTTCCTGCACTGGTGCTTGCGAAGGTGCCTGCACGGGGGATGCCTGCATTGGGGAGGTTGAAAAATCGTTTGTCTGTTCGGAGTCAGCGTCAACAGAACCGGCCGACTGGGCCGCTTCTGCTTGCGCAAACACGGCAGCGGGATCGCCCGCAACTGCCGGTTCCTCCTCTGCATGATCGACCGCTTCATCGTCCCCTTCATCGGGCGCTGTCAGGTCGGCCAACGGATCAATGATACCCGACTCGCTGTGCGAAGAGCGCGGCTGCGGCGCGGGTGCCGGAACAAACGCATCATTGCGCAAGGACGCGAATTCCTGATTGAATTCTTCAACTGCCGTTTCGTCCTCGGCAGCCATGTCCTCGATCTCTTCTTCCTCGAGGATATCGAGCTCGAGAGGATCATCGTAGCTTTCGCCGGGGAGAGGGACCTTCTGAAGGTAGTCGCTGGGGCCGGAATCGTCGGTTACCGAAAGCGCGCGGCGGCGACCGGGCAGTGCACCTGGCACGGGCTTACGAGGCGCTTTTGCGTCATCTTCACCGGCATCCTCACCGTCATAGGACGCGTCGTCATCATATTCATCGTAGTCGTAACCATCGTCGTCCCCGTACTCATCGTCATCATCCGAAGCCCATTCGTCTTCGAATTTCCAAGGATCTTCCATGGGGCCGAGACCTTCGCTGCCCAGTTCGGCGCGGGCCGAGATCGGGCGCTTAGCGGGCGCGTCGGGGTGACGGTCGGCTTCTTTCAATTGCAGGTCGCGACTGCGCTCCTTGGGCGCTGCCTGCGACTGCGCCACCTTGCGGGCCAGAAACAGACCAGCGACCAGTCCGATACCGGCGACCACAAGCGCAATCATGGCGCGTGCTGTAAAGCCAAGCGGCGGAGCGGCGGCGGGAAGAATTTTGTGCAAGCCGATTGTGGCGATGGCGTTTTCGACCAGGGCATCGGGCAAGACCATGCTGCCAATGCCGAACAAAGCCGCGAACCACAGGGCAACTATCGCGGGAAAGGCCGGGTGAGTGCTGATCGGCGCTCCACCCTTTGCAGCTTTCTGCTTTTTACGTGCCATGCCCAAACTACTTTCCTGTTGCCGCCCGTGTGCCGGTGCTGCGATTCAGGCAGCGGCCGGAACGGGCCTAATCTTCAGGTTTGCTAGCAAATGATGGTAAACGCTTTGATAACGATGGATGCCCGCATCCCAGTCGTGACGGGCTGCGACATGCTCGTAAGCGCGCTCACGGATCTCATCCCAGTCACTGCGCCGGGCCGACAGGCTGGCCAGCGCCTGCGCAATCCCCTCCGGATCGTCCGCCGGGAACAGCGTGCCGGTGACACCGTCTTCCATCAATTCGCGGTGTCCGCCTACATCGGATGCTGCGACCAGCCGCCGCTGGGCCATGGCTTCGAGAGGCTTTAGCGGGGTGACCAGATCGGTCAGACGGCTACGTTTTCGCGGATAAGCGAGGATATCGGTCAGCGCGTAATATTTCTCCACCTCCTCATGCGGCACGCGGCCGGTGAAATGGATCGCATCGGCGCACGGGGATGCTGCCGCCTGCGCTTGCAACGCCTGATTCATCGGCCCGCCGCCGACCATCAGCAGATGCGCCCCGGGCTGGCGCTCGCGGAGCATCGGCATGGCGGCGATCAGATCGTCCAGCCCCTCATAATCGTAGAAACTGCCGATAAAGCCGATCACCGGACCACCATCGATGCCTAAAGAAGCCGCCAGCGCATCATCGCGCTGCGCCGGTTCGCCGAACAATGACAAATCGACCCCGTTGGGCGAAATCCCGATCCGTCCGCCGTCAAAGCCGCGCTCGATCAAATCGTCCCGCAAGCCTGAGCAGATGGTGAAGACCGCATCGGCGCGGGCCACCACCCGGTTTTCCAGCGCGCGGGTCATGCGGTATTTCAGCGAACCCTCGCGTCCCTGACCATTGCCGACCGCAGCATCTTCCCAGAAGGCGCGGATTTCATAAACGACCGGAATGCCCAGCCGTGCGCCCGCCCGCACAGCCGCCATCCCGCACAATGCAGGAGAATGGGCGTGCAGCACATCGGGACGCCATTCCTTCGCCAGTTCCTCAATGGCTTTGGCGAGACGGTTGATCTCGCGAATCTCGCTGATTGCCGGAAGCGAGCCGGTATCGCCATCATCGGGCGTACGGTGGAAAATCAGCCCTTCGGCCTCTTCCTGCATCGGACCTTTCGCGCTGTGCCGCAGGCTGGTGATGCCGCGCACTTCCATTCCGGCGCGTTCCTGCGCCTTTAAAATGGCGCGCGTGCGAAAGGTGTAGCCGCTGTGCAGGGGCAGCGAATGGTCGAGAACATGCAAGATGCGTGGCTGTGTCGTCATGGGGAGCGCTTCTGCCATGGTTTGCTTAACGGCCCGTCAACCCGTCAGTGGTAGCGAACCGGTAACCAAAGGCAGGCCATACCGGCCCGCACTGGTCCGCCGCCGGAGCACCACGCGCGCCATGATCGACTATTTCGCCCTCGCTTTGACCCATGGGCTGCTGCTCATCGGGCTGCTGCGCGTGCTGACCGATGACACGCTCGACCACGAGGATGTGGCGACTTTGGCGGAGACCGATGCGGCTGAGGCGGCGCGTGGCGAGGGCGCAGAGGAAGGTGCCAAGAAACGCGGCCCCAAAAAGCACAGGCCCGCTCACCGCAACCACAAGACACAGCAGACGGCCCGCTGACCGGATATGCTCGACGCGGCCCTCTTCCTGTTTGTCCTCGGCTTCTTCGCGCTGGGCGTGCGCCGCCCGTTCGTCTGGGTGCTGGCCTATCTGTATATCGATATTCTCGCGCCGCATAAGATCGGCTGGGGCCTGATGCAGATGTTTCCGTTGTCGCTGATCGCGTTCTGCGCAGCCTTTGGCGGCTGGCTGCTGACCGATACCAAGAAAGACGTGCGCTTCACATTCCGGCAGGGGCTGCTGCTGTTTTTCATGCTGTGGTGCTTCTACACCCTGCAAGGCTCGCCCTTCCCGGAAGACGCCTATGCGAAATGGGACTGGGTGTGGAAAGCGATGTTCTTCGCGATCTTCCTGCCCTTCACCCTGATGACCCGCCTGCGGCTGGAAGCGGCGGCCATGACAATGGTGCTGGCGGTGGGTGCGATCATCATCTCGGCAGGCATGAAAACCGCGACTGGCGGTGGCGGCTATGCGAGCCTCTATTTCTTCGTGAACGACAATAGCGGCCTGTATGAAAGCTCCACTCTGGCGACGGTGTCCATCGGGATTATCCCGCTGATCCTGTGGTTCACCAAACACGGGACGATCTTTGCGCCCGACTGGCGGGTGAAGCTGTTCTGTTATGCGCTGGTCTTTGCCTGCCTGCTGATTCCGGTGGGGACAGAGGCGCGCACCGGTCTGGTCTGTATTGCGGTTTTGCTGGTGCTGGCTCTGCGCGATGTGAAGCGCCGGGCGCTGTTCATGATTGCCGGTGCCTCGCTGGGCATGATGGCGATCCCGTTCCTGCCGCAAAGCTATTTCGAGCGGATGTCGACCATTGCCAGCCATGACGGTGACCAGTCCGCCTCCACCCGTGTGGCGGTGTGGGAATGGACGTGGGAATATGTCCAGAACAACCCGCGCGGCGGGGGCTTCGACATCTACCGGGCAAACAAGTTCACGTATCAGCTGCCCCAGCGCACGGGCGAGGGGAACACAAGGTCGATCGAATACAAGAAGGTGGTCGATGAAGGCCGCGCATTCCATTCCAGCTATTTCGAAGTGCTGGGTGAGCAAGGCTATCTCGGCTTTGGCGTCTGGGCATGGCTGCAATTGCTCGGCCTGTGGCACATGGAGCGGATCCGCCGGAAATGGCGCAAACGTACCGGCGACGGGGAGCGCTGGCAGGCGCCGTTCGCTACGGCCCTGCAATATGCGCACGTCATCTATCTGGTGGGTGCGCTGTTCCAGGGCATTGCCTATCAGCCCTTCATCATGATGCTGATCGGACTGCAAATCGCGCTGCATGTCTATTGCAAACGGCTTGATTCGCCGGCCAAACGGGGAATCGGGGCCACGCGCGCTCGGCCTGCCTCTGCCAAGGACAAGCCTGCCGTAGCGGCAGCCGAGCCCGCATTGCGCTAGGCGCGCTCATCCTGCATGAATGCCCGCAATTGCAGCATTCATATCAGGAGAGGTACATGACCCCGCAAGATCTCGCCGCCAAAACAGGCGAAAACCTCGGCTCCAGCGAATGGACCGAGATGACGCAGGAAAAGGTCAACATGTTCGCCGATGCGACAGGTGACCACCAGTTCATCCATATCGACGAGGAAAAAGCCAAGATGACGCCGTTTGGCGGCACCATCGTTCATGGCTTCATGACCCTGTCGATGATTCCGTATCTGGGCGCGAACAGCGACATGCCCAAGATCGATGGCGTGAAGATGGGCGTCAATTACGGCGGCAACAAAACCCGCTTCATCGCACCCGTCCGCGTCGGCAAACGCATCCGCGGACACTGGAAGCTGCTCGAAATGATCGAGAAGCGCCCCGGCCAGTGGCAGCAGACCGCCGAGATCACCATCGAGATCGAAGGCGAGGAAAAGCCCGCTTTGATCTGCGAGTGGATCACCCAGTACTTCGTGTAACCAGCGTCGTCCCGGCGAAAACCGGGACCGCTTTCCCCAAGGTCGTCCTTCGCTGAACGAGGCCCCGGCTTTCGCTGGGGTGACGACCCCTTTGTTTTGAGTTTTCAGGAGCATCACCATGCGCGACGCAGTTATCGTATCCACCGCCCGTACCGGAATGGGCAAAGCCTATAAGGGCGCTTTCAATTCCACTCCCGGCGCAACTCTGGGCGCCTACGCTCTGGCCCCGGCCATCGAACGCGCCGGTATCGAGCCGGGCGAAGTCGACGACGTTCTTTGGGGCTCCGCGCTCCAGCAGGGCACGCAGGCAGGCAATCTCGCGCGCCAAGTCGCGCTGAAGGCCGGCTGCCCGATTTCGACCAGCGGTATGACCATCGATCGTCAGTGCTCCAGCGGCCTGATGTCGATTGCGACTGCGTCCAAGCAGGTCACGCTCGACCGGATGGATATTGTGGCCGCAGGCGGTCAGGAATCGATCAGCCTGGTGCAGACGCCGGAAATGCGTGTCGCCCCCGACAAATCGCTGATGGCGATGCACGGCGCGATCTACATGCCGATGCTGCAAACCGCGCAGACGGTCGCTGATCGCTATGGCATTACCCGCGAAGCGCAGGACGAATACGGCCTCCAGTCGCAGCAGCGCACCGCCGCCGCTCAGGAAGCCGGTCTGTTCGACGACGAAATCGTCTCGGTCACCACCACCCACATGGTGAAAGACAAGGAGACGGGCGAAGTCTCCGAGCAGGAAGTCACCATCGCCAAGGACGAGGGCAACCGTCCCTCGACCACGTTGGAAGGCCTCGCATCGCTTCAGCCGGTCCTCGGCCCCAACACCACGATCACCGCCGGTAATGCCAGCCAGCTGTCCGATGGTTCTTCGGCTGTTGTGGTAATGGAAGCTGCCGTCGCCGCGAAGAAGGGTCTGACCCCGCTGGGCCGCTATGTTGGCATGGCTGTGGCCGGCACCGAGCCCGATGAAATGGGCATCGGCCCGGTCTTCGCCATCCCCAAACTGCTCGAGCGTTTCGACCTGTCGATCGACGATATCGGCCTGTGGGAACTCAACGAAGCGTTCGCCGTGCAGGTCCTCTATTGCCGTGACAAGCTGGGCATCGATAACGACAAGCTCAACGTCAATGGCGGCTCGATCTCCATCGGCCACCCCTACGGCATGACCGGAGCACGCTGCACCGGCCACGCGCTGCTGGAAGGCAAACGCCGTGGCGCGAAATACGCAGTCGTCACCATGTGTGTCGGCGGCGGCATGGGCGCAGCGGGCCTGTTCGAGATCTTCTAAGCACGCGCTTAACCGATAGATCGCTCGGCCTGATCGACGAGCGGATTGGTGCATTGGCCCTGCTGGATGTTAGCGTTTTCTTGAACGCAGCATTCAGCAGGGTTTTTTGCGAGGCATTATGATCAGATTTTTCGGATTGATGTTGGCGGCTCTGGGCTGGGGCATGGCCGCACCTGTTCTTGCCAATCCGCAGCTTGCTGCCATTCCGGGCGCGCGGGCCAATATGGAAGTCCTGGAGACGGAGCGGTTTCGCGCCGCTGCGTTTTCCTATGACCACGCGGTCACCATTGCTCTGCCAGCGAGCTACGGCGTGTTGCCGGACAAGACCTATCCGGTGCTGTGGGTGCTGGACGATCCGCTGATGACCCGGATGGCGGTTTCGACCGTCGATTTGTTGGTGAGCGGCAATATGATGCCGGAAGTCATCGTGATCGGCGTGGGCAGTCCGAGCGAAGAAGGGCTTGCCGGAGTAGGCAAGCGGATCGTCGAGTTTTCGCCCCCGGGCGAAGGTTTCGGTCCGCCGGGATTGGCGGGCGAAACCATGCGCCAGATCGTCCCGCTGCCCGAATATCCGCACCGGGCGGATGAATTTCTCGGCTTCCTGATCGACGAACTGCGCCCGCAATTGGCGCAGCGCTACCGCTTTTCCGGCGAGCATGTGTTGCACGGGCATTCACTGGGCGGCATGCTGGGTGGCTATGCGCTGTTCAGCCGCCCGGGCGCGTTCGACAAGATGATCCTCGGCAGCCCGGCCATGGCCAATATCGACGATGCCGTGTTCAAGGCGGAGGGGCGCTTTGCTGCGGAAAACGAAGCGCTGCCTGCCACGCTCTATATCGGCGCAGGCGGGACGGAGGGGAATGAGTGGTTCCTTAATGTCGGAAGCATTCTGACCGGCACTTCGCGGTTTGTGGAGCGCCTGCGCCTGAGGGGTTATGAAGGATTGGACCTGCACAGCCAGTTCTACACTGGCGAAGACCACTACACGGTCGCCCCGCGCGTGATGCTGGATGGCCTGCGCTATCTCTACCGCGAAGAGGCGGCCGAGATCGGCTCGACATGGCCGCAGCGTCCATGACCTGCCACTGACGTCAGGGTTCCCCGAGGCGGGCACTTAAGGCTAGAGTGCGTCGGGCGGGTTCACCGCCGTCTTGGGGGACACTGACATGAAACGCCTTGCTCTTATTGGCTCGCTCGTCTTCCCTTTGGCAGCTTGCCAGCAGGAGACCGGGATACCGGCTGCAGAACCGGTCAACGCGCCGGAAGCTGTGGAGGCTGATCAGCCAGACCCCGAAGAAGAGGCTCCCGAAGAAGCTGTGGAGACCGAGGGTAGCGTCACATTCAGCTATTCGCAGCTCGATTTCGATGCCTGCGATCAGATTGACGCGGCCGAAGAGGGGGAGGGCGAGTGGGCCATCTGGGAATGCCCCGCGGTCGAAGGCGTGCCCTATTGGGTGGTGGCAGGCGATGGTCGCTATGATCTGGATGTCGGCGTGGAGGGCGAGTTCGAAACCGTCGGCGCGTTCAACGATATCGCCCCGACGATGGAATGGCGCAGTGAAGGCGGCAAACCCTTCGCAGTCATCTTCCGCTATAAAGACGTGTCGATGGAATCCGGCGGTCGCACGGTGCTCGCAGTCGAGAAGGTCGGCTCAGGCTCAGCGCCCGGTTGCCGGGTTGCGCATATCGCTGGCGAAACCCCCCAAGCGAACGAGCGTGCCCGCGAGATCGCCGATAGCCAGGCACGCAGCTTCGATTGCGCGTCGGAAATGACATTTATCGGCAACGCGCGCTAGGCTGGCTCAAGCAGGAGAGTGGCCCATCGGTATCGTTGAGATCCTCGGGATTGCGGGCAGCGTCAGTCTGCTGAGCGGTTGGCGGCTGTATCTGACGGTCTTTGCCACCGGGCTGGCGATGCGCAGCGGGCTGGTGCCGCTGCCTGAACAATTGGAGGCGCTGGCGGTGCTGGCCAACCCCTGGGTGATGGGCGTCGCGGCCTTGGGCGCTTTGGCCGAATTCTTCGCCGACAAGGTAATGTGGCTCGATAGCGCATGGGACACGGTCCACACGCTGATCCGGCCTGTGGGCGGGGCTTTGCTGGCGCTTGCAGTGGTCGACCCGGGCGATCCTGCAGTGCAGGTGATCGCGTTTCTGGCTGGCGGCGGCGCGGCGATGGCGGCCCATGCGGGCAAGGCCGGAGCGCGCGGCGTGGTCAATGCCAGCCCTGAACCTGTCAGCAATATCGCGGTATCGACGGCAGAGGATGTGGTGACGGCGGGCGCATTGTGGGCGGCGTTCGAATACCCCGCCATCGCTGCGGGGATCGCCGCCGTGGTCGCGGCTTTCAGCCTTGCGCTGGTATTCGCTGTGCGAAAGGTCTTCCGGAAAGTCTTCGGCCGCAGCGATGCTTCTGGAACAGCGCCGCCCGAATAGGGCTCACCCGTGCGCGGCGATAAATTCCTCGACTACCGGGGCGATTTTCTCCCGCCATTTGCTGCCGTTGAAGATGCCGTAATGGCCTGCGCCTTCGGCCATGTAATAGCGTTTCTTCTTCTCTGACAGGCCGCTGGCAAGCTTCAGCGCTGCCTTCGTCTGGCCGAGCCCCGAAATATCGTCCCGCTCGCCTTCGATGGCGAGGATGGCGGTCTGGTCGATTGCGCCCAGATCCACCAGCTCACCGCGATGGGTGAAGGTGCCGTTGGGCAGCGAGTGTTTCTGGAACACCTCCTCCACCGTCTGCAGGTAAAACTCGGCGGTCATGTCGCACACCGCGCGATATTCGTCGTAGAAATCCTTCGTCGCCTGCGCGCTTTCCTCGTCGCCCGCCGTCAGATGTTTGAACATCTCGTAATGGCTCATCATGTGATTGCTCAGATTCATGCTCATAAAGGCCGAGAGCTGCATGAAGCCGGGATAGACCCGCCGCCCTGCGCCGCGATATTGCATCGGCACGCTGGCGATCACCGATTGGCGGAACCATTCGATTGGCTTCTTCATCGCATGATCGTTGACCGTGGTCGGGCTTTCCCGTGTATCGATCGGGCCGCCCATCATCGTCAGGGTCTGCGGCGCGGCAGGCGAATTGTTGGCGTTCATCAGCGCGGTTGCGGCAAAGGCCGGGACCGAGGGCTGGCACACCGCCATCATGTGCGGGCGCTGGCCACCCTTATTGGCGCCTTCGACGCGGATATGCTCGAGGAATTCCATCAGGTAATCGATATAATCGTCGAGATCGAAGCTGCCCTCGTGCGTCGGTACCAGCTTCGCATCGGCCCAGTCGGTGATGTAGACGATGCAGCTTTGCAGCATGCGCTCGACCGTACCGCGCAGCAACGTGGCATAATGCCCGCTCATCGGTGCCACGATCAGCATTCGGGGGGAATCTTCGGGCAAACCGGTGTGCCGAAACCGCTTGAGGTCGCCAAACGGGCGGTTCATCACAGTGGCTTCTTCCACCTTGTGGACTTCGCCGTCTTTTTCGATTTCGGTGATGCCAAAGGCGGGTTTGCCATAACTTGCGGTGGCGTGCGCAACCACGTCGAGCGCATTGGCGGTCATGCTGCCAATTCCGAGATAGCTCCACGGATTGGCCTGGCTGCTGAGCATTTCCGAGCTGAGCGAGGCCATCGTGCTGACCGAATTCAGCCAGTTGCGTTGCATTTCATAGGCTTTGTAAAGCAAAATACGTCCCCTGCGGATGCTCTCGCTGGAGCATCATCCTGTCGTTTTATCATGCGCCTTCACGGCTCATTGTGCAATGCACAATAAAACTACGGCCTAAGGGACGGTGGAATTAAGCGGTCGCAAGGCCTAGATAGCCACACACAGACCGAACATGACCACTCCCAACACATCAGAACCAGCTGGCTCGGCCAAGCCCGAGCCCAAGAGCCGCTCGCTCGGGCCGCTACGCATGGTATACCGGGAAACGGCGAAATATCCCTCGAAGATCGCGCTGGCGCTGATAGCTTTGTTGATCACCGCAGCAGCGACTCTGGCCATCCCGGCAGGCTTTAAACTGATCATCGACCGGGGGTTCGCGGCTGGTGGCAATCCCGATGAAATCGGCCAGTGGTTCCAATATCTACTGATGATTGTCGGCGTGCTGGCGCTGGGCACGGCGATGCGGTTCTATTTCGTCAGCTGGATCGGCGAGCGGGTGGTGGCGGATTTGCGCAAGAAAGTGCACGCCAATCTGCTGCGGCAGGAGCCGGGTTTCTTCGAGACCAACAGCCCCAAGGAAATCAGCAGCCGGATGACCAGCGACACTGCGATCATCGAGCAGGTGGTCGGGACCACCGTCTCGGTCGCCTTGCGCAATCTGCTGATGGCACTGGGCGGCACGGCCTATCTCTTTTACCTCGCGCCCTCGCTGACGCTGGGGATGACGCTGGTGATCCCTGCGGTGGTGATCCCGATCACGGTGTTCGGGCGGAGGCTGCGCAATGTCTCGCGCGATAGCCAGGACCGGGTGGCCGATGTCGGCGCGATGGTGACCGAAGTGCTCTCGGCGATGAAGATCGTTCAGGCCTTCGGGCAGGAGCGGCGCGAGACCACGCGTTTTGGCGATGCGGTGGAGCGGATTTTCACTGTGGCCAAGCGCCGCATCGCAATCCGCGCGGCGATGACCTCGATCATCATCCTGCTGATTTTTGGCTCCATCACTCTGCTGATGTGGCGCGGGGCCATCGGCGTGTCCTCGGGCGAGATTTCCGGCGGCACGATTGCCGCATTCGTGATTACCGGCGGACTGGTCGCAGGCTCATTCGGTTCGCTGACTGAGGTTTATGGCGATCTACTGCGCGGGGCCGGGGCCGCCAGCCGCCTGAATGAATTGCTGGTCGCCAATCCCGGCATTGCGCCGCCTGACCGGCCGGAGAAACTGCCTGAGCCTGCGCGCGGCAGCCTGTCGTTTCGGGGTGTTACCTTCCAGTATCCCACACGGCCAGAGGCAAACGCGCTGGACGGGTTCTCGCTGGAAATCGAACCGGGGGAGACGGTCGCGATTGTCGGCCCATCGGGCGCGGGAAAGTCGACGATTTTCCAACTGGCCGAGCGGTTTTACGATCCGCAAGCGGGCACCGTGCGCCTTGACGGCGTGCCGCTGACCAGTCTCGACCCGGCGCATGTCCGCGACCGGATGGCGCTGGTGCCGCAGGACGGCGTGCTGTTCAGCGCCGATGCGCGCGATAATCTGCGCTATGGCAATTGGGCCGCGAGCGACGAGGAAATCTGGGAGGCAGCGCGGGCGGCCAATGCCGAGGATTTCCTGCGCGATTTGCCGCAGGGGCTCGACACGTTTCTGGGCGAAGACGGCACGCGCCTGTCGGGCGGTCAGCAGCAGCGGATCGCGATTGCCCGCGCGGTTCTGCGCGATGCGCCGATCCTGCTGCTCGACGAAGCGACCAGCGCGCTTGATGCCGAAAGCGAGCGGCTGGTGCAGGATGCGCTCGATCATCTGATGCGCGGGCGCACGACGCTGGTGATCGCCCATCGGCTCGCCACGGTGCGGGCAGCGGATCGGATTGTGGTCATGGAAAACGGCAGGATCGTTGAACAGGGCCGTCATTCGCAGCTGATTGCGAACGGTGGATTGTATGCCCGGCTGGCCTCGCTGCAATTCGACGCGCCGGACGAATTGGGCACGAATGCAGCGGCCTGATCGCCATTCACGTGCCGCTCAATCGACGGGCGGCATATCCATCCGACGAATGCACCCGCTGCTGGCCGATATCGGCTATGTTGTTGCAGATAGATTTACCAAGGGGACGCTCCAGATATGATCCGTACAGCCATCGCCACTTCCGCCAGTGTGCTTGCACTGGCGCTCGCCGCGCCTGCCCCCGCTCTCGCCAGTGCGCAGGACGCCGAGACCGAAGCAACCTCCGCAGAAGCGCCGGTTCCGGGAACGCCCACTCTGCCCGAGGGCGAAATGGCCGAGCCGCCCAAGCCGAGCATGAGCTTCGGAGAATGGGGTTTCGATCCGCGCTATCTGTCCGAAGACATTGACCCCGGCGACGACTTCTTCGCCTACGCCAACCAGACATGGCTGGATGAAAACCCGCTGCCCTCCGACCGCGCGCGCTTCGGTGCATTCGATCTGCTGCGCGAGAAATCGACCGAAGACGTGAAGGCCGTGATCGACGATCTGACGGCCAAGCCGGTGGCCGAACTGACCGCAAACGAGAAGCGCATCGTCGATGGCTACAACGCCTTCCTCGACACCGATGCCATCGAGGCTGCGGGCCTCGCCCCGGCACAGCCTTATCTCGAGGCCATTGAAGGTGCGGATACGCTGACCGAGCTGGTCACGCTGTGGAGCACGCCGGGCTACCCGTCGCCCCTGGGCGGTTTCGTCAATGTCGATTCGAAAGAGCCGACCCGCTATTCGGTCTATGTCGGCTCCGGCGGGCTGGGCATGCCTGACCGCGAATATTATTTCGACGAGACTGAGAAGGGCCTCTCGATCCGCGCGGCCTATCAGGAATATCTGACCTTCCTGATGACCGAGGCGGGCTATGACGATCCCGCTGCGATGGCGCAGCAGGTCTATGACCTGGAAGACAGCTTCGCCCGCAAGGTGGCGTGGGACCGCACTGTGCGTCGCAATCGCGACCTGACCTACACCGCGCTGACGCCGGAAGAATTGCAGGGCCTCAGCGATGCCTTCCCCGTCGCCACGATGCTGGCGACCACCGGCTTCGACAAGTCGGACCGCTTCATTGTCGGCGATATGCCCCCGTCGGCAGAACGACTGGCCGAGCTGGAACTGGACGAGGAAACCATCGCCAAGATCGGCGGCGGCACGCCGGCGATGTTCGAATTGCTGGCGAGCGCGCCGATGGACGTGCTGCAGGCATGGACGATCAAAGGCTTCCTTTCGGGCAATGCGGCCGTCTTGCCCAAGCGGATCGACGATGCGAATTTCGCTTTCTACAGCACCAAGCTGAACGGCATTCCCGAGCAGCGTGAGCGCTGGAAACGTGCCGTGAGCGCGACCGAAGGCATGCTGGGCGAATTGCTGGGCGCGTCTTATGTCGAGCGGTATTTCCCGCCCGAAAGCAAAGCTTCGATGGACGAGCTGGTCGCCAATCTGCGCGTTGCGCTGGCCGAATCGCTGGAGGAAATCGACTGGATGTCCGATGCGACCAAGGTCGAGGCGATGGCCAAGCTCGACAGCTTCGATCCAAAGATCGGCTACCGCGACAATCTGGAAACCTATGAAGGTCTGGCGATCTCGGGCGACGATCCGCTGGCCAACAACATGGCCTCTGCCGAGTGGGCGCTGGCCGACAATCTCTCCAAGCTGGGTGGACCGATCGACCGGACCGAATGGTTCATGCTGCCCCAGACGGTGAACGCCTATTACAATCCGACCAAGAACGAGATCGTCTTCCCGGCGGGCATTCTGCAACAGCCGTTCTTTGGCAAAGATGCCGATCTGGCGATCAATTACGGCGCAATCGGCGGTGTGATCGGGCACGAGATCGGCCACGGTTTCGACGATCAGGGTTCGAAGTCCGACGCCAGCGGTGCGCTGCGCAATTGGTGGACCGAAGAAGATCGCGCAAACTTCGATGCGCTGGGTGACCGTCTGGTGGCGCAGTACAACGAGTTCTGCCCGTTGGATGATGGCGAGACCTGTGTGAATGGCCGCCTCGCACTGGGCGAGAACATCGGCGATTTGGGTGGTCTCTCGATGGCTTACCGCGCCTACAAGCTGGCCACAGAGGGGCAGGAGGTTCCGGTGCTCGACGGGCTGACCGGTGACCAGCGCTTCTTCCTCGCCTGGGCGCAGGTGTGGCGCGGCCAGTACCGCGAAGATGCGCTGCGGACCCAAATCCGCAGAGGGCCACACAGCCCGACCAAATACCGGACCAATGGCATCGTGCGCAATTTCGACGAATGGTACGAAGCCTTCGGCATCACTGAAGACGACGCGATGTATATTCCGCCCGAGGAGCGTGTGCGGATTTGGTGAGGTAATTCTGTACCGGGGCGTGGGGATTGTAGATTGACCCTCGCGCTCCGGGAGTATTTGTTTTTGACCCTGCGGGCGGGGTGCATCCGCACCCCTTGCTACGCCGCATAAGCGGCGGCGCGCGGTCGCGCGCTGTCGTCGCCTAGGGCGCCGAGAGCATCGCCAAATCGCACGGGTTGTGACTGAATTCGGGCGCGACCAGCAACCGACGAAGGCCGACCGGATATCCGCTCATCCTGAGCTTGTCGAAGGGCCGCAGCGACGCGACCTTCAGGTCGCATGAGCGAGGATAGCCTAAGGGAGCGAATGCGACCGCCGGCGCTTGAGGCCAATCAAAAGTTGACACATTCCCTCCATTGTCCATGGACCTCACCGCTATGGACAACACGATCACCGCCATCCTGCTCGGCATCCTTGAAGGGCTGACCGAGTTTCTGCCCGTTTCCTCCACCGGCCACCTGATCCTTGCGCAGGCGTGGTTCGGGTATGATCCGGCGGAATGGCGGCAGTTCAATATCGTCATCCAGCTGGGCGCGATTCTGGCGGTGGTGGTCGCCTATTTCCGCACCTTCTGGGATATGGGAATGGGCCTGCTGCGGCGCGAAGACCAGTCGCTGCGCTTTGTGCGCAATATTCTTCTCGGCTTTGTGCCAGCCGCGATTATCGGGCTGATGGCGAAAGACGCGATCGACGCGATGCTGGAGACACCGATGGTGGTCGCTGTCGCCCTGATTGTCGGCGGCATTGCCATTCTGGTGCTGGAAAAGGTGATCCCGGCGCGCGAGGATACCGGTGTTGCGGGCATGACCGCCAAGACTGCGCTGGCGGTCGGGTGTGTCCAGTGCCTCGCGATGATCCCGGGCACCAGTCGCTCCGGCGCAACGATCATGGGCGCGCTGGCTATGGGTGTGGGGCGCAAAACGGCAGCGGAGTTTTCCTTCTTCCTCGCCGTGCCGACTATGCTGGGCGCGGCCACGGTCAAGATCCTCGATGATCCCGCTCTGCTGGCTGGCGAGGCGACGATTGGCTGGACCGAGATCGCGCTGGGCTTCACCGCCGCCTTCGTCGTGGCGCTCGCGGTGATCAAGGCGTTTGTGGCCTATGTCAGCAAGCGCGGTTTTGCCCCCTTCGCCTGGTACCGGATTCTGCTGGGAGGAGCGTTCATCGCGTGGTTCATGACGTAGAATTACTGCTATGATTTGAAGCGCTTGGTGCATCGCAGCAAATTTCCCGGAACGCGCCCAGCGTCTTCTCGTTTATTCTGCATGAGATGCAGAGAATTTTCATGGGTTTGGTAATCCTGATCGTCATCGGGGCCGTTCTCGGCTGGCTGGTGACGATCATCCTCAATATCGAAGACGCCCAGCGGGTGGGAATGCACATCCTGATTGGATCGGGCGGTTCGCTGCTCGCTGGCCTGGCCATCAGCAGCGGCGAGGCGGTGACCAGTCTCAGCCCGATTGGTCTGTTTGCCGGTATCGCTGGCAGCGGCATTGGTCTCGTGCTCTATCGGGTGTTCCAACGCACTGAAATCCGGTGATTGTTCTTAAGACGCTGGACTCAAGGTACAGCCTGCTGTCATGTCCTAAGCGAGTCCAAATTTGGATTCGTCCGAATCAAGGGGAATTGAAATGAAGTTCACAAGCAAGACCGCCATGGTCGCCACCGCAGCCGCTCTCAGCCTCGGCCTCGCCGCATGCGACGGTGCCAACGAAGAAGCCATGGAAGATGCCGGCGAAGAAATGGTTGAAGCAACCGAAGCCGAAGCAGACGCGATGGAAGAAGCCGGCGAAATCACTGGCGACGAAGCCGACGCAATGGTCGACGAAGCCGAAGATACGGCTGACGCCATGGAAGAAGAAGGCGAAACCATGGACGAAGCCGCTTCGTAAGAAGTTTTCGCTTCGCGGTTTTGAACCGTTAGATTGGCGGTCCCGGAGCGATCCGGGGCCGCTTTTCTATTGTCGCGTCTGTTTCCCGAGTGGCCAGCGTCCGCTTATACCGGCGCAGCTCCGCTGCCCCGTCCACCGCGCAGCAGATATTCCTGCGTTCCCCGGTGCACCAAATTATCGACATCGATGATCGCTGAATTGGCATAGGTGAAGCTGGGCGGCAGATTGCGATACAGCCGCTCGAAATCGCGCTCCACCGTCTGGCGGTAGAGATCTTCGAAGCTTTCTATGACGAAATAGGTCGGCTGCAGATCGCTGATGACATAATCGGTGCGCATCACCCGGTCGACATTCAGCATAATCCGGTTGGGGCTTTCCGCTTCCACCGCGAATACCGCTTCAGTCGGGCCGGACAGAATGCCTGCGCCGTAGGCTTTGATGCCGTCCGCTTCCTCGATCAGGCCGAACTCGACCGTGTACCAATAGAGCGCGCCCAATGCCTTCAGGCGGTTGTAGCGCATCGCGTTCCACCCGGCCTTGCCGTATTCGTACATGTAATCGGCATAGACCGGATCGGTCAGCATCGGCACATGGCCGAACACGTCATGGAAGACGTCCGGCTCCTGAATGTAATCGAATGTCTCGCGCGTGCGGATGAAATTACCTGCCGGGAAACGGCGATTGGCGAGATGCCAGAAAAACACGTGATCGGGGATCAGCATGGGGACTGGCACCACGCTCCATCCCGTCATGGGCTCCAGCTCTGCCGAAAGGCGGGCAAATTCGGGCACGCCTCCGCGGCTGAGGTCCAGCCGCTCCAGCCCTTTCAGGAATGCAGTGGCGGCGCGGCCCGGCAAGACTTCCATCTGGCGTGCAAACAGGTCATTCCAGATAGCGTCATCGTCGCCATCATAGACTGTCTGCGCAGGCTCCAGCCAATCCTCGCCCACATGTTCGGGGCGCTTCAGTGGCGCGGTGAAGACGTCATCCGGCATGTGCGGGAGGACGGAATAATCCTGATCGGTTTTTGCGAGTGTAGCCATGATGCAGATTATGTAGGTATCATCGCCGCAGATTGCTGGCAATTTCGTGAAGGGTTTACTGTGCCGAAGCTTAAGAAAAAGGCCTACGAGGAACTGCTTGGTCCGATGGAAGAGGAACTGGTGGCCATGGCCCGCTGGGCACGCACAACGGGCCAGCGGATATGTGTAATTTTCGAAGGCCGCGATACGGCGGGCAAGGGCGGGGCAATCCGCGCCGTTGGCGGGCGCCTGAACCCGCGCCAGACCCGGGTTGTGGCGCTGTCCAAGCCGAGCGAACAGGAGCGCACACAGTGGTATTTCCAGCGCTATGTCCCGCACCTGCCCAGCGCAGGCGAAATCGTGCTGTTTGACCGCAGCTGGTACAACCGCGCGGGCGTCGAGAAAGTGATGGGCTTTGCCAGCGACGCGGAAGTGGACAAGTTCCTGCGCGAGGCTCCGGTGTTTGAGCGAATGCTGGTCGATGATGGCATTCTGCTATTCAAATATTGGCTGACGACCGATCAGGAGAAGCAGGAAGAGCGCCTGAAAGAGCGGCTGGACGATCCACTCAAACGCTGGAAGCTCTCGCCAATCGACCTCGCGGCGCGGGGGAAATATGATGCCTACACGCAGGCGCGCGAGGCGATGCTGGAGGCAACGCACACCGAACACGCGCCGTGGACACTGGTCGATTTCAACGATCAGAAACGCGGGCGGCTGACGCTGGTGCGCGATCTGCTGGACCGGCTGCCGGATACACAGGTTGAGCCGGAACCGCTGGACTTTCCCGAACTGGACCATGAGCCGCTGACGGAAAGCTACGGCGTGCTGCAGCCTCTGAAGGACTATCCGATCGACTAGTCAGATCGAGGCCGTGGCCTTCATGATCTGGCGGCCATCGCCTGCAAACGCGCCCATTTCATAGCCATCATCACTGCTGCGCATCACCAGATGCAGCGGCTCGCCTGCGATAGCGGGTGACACACCCCGGAATGAGAACTTCCGCACCCTATTCTCGCCCAGCTCCAGCGCCGCCAATTGCAGCAGCAGGCTTGCAGTCAGCGGCCCGTGGACGACCAGCCCGCGATAGCGCTCAACCTCGCGCGCATAGGGCAAATCGTAATGGATGCGGTGGGTGTTGAAGGTCAGCGCCGAGTAGCGAAACAGCAGGCGCGGATCGGGCGTCAGGCTGCGATGCGCGTCCCACACGGATGGATCGAATGCGCCTTCGCCAGCTTCCGGCGGGCTGAGCGGTGCATCCTCCGCCGCTGCCTCGCGGTAGACCAGCGTCTGGGTTTCGACCACCGATAGAGTGCCGTTGGCCCGCGTTTCATGAGCCACCTCGACAAAGGCGAGCGGGCCGGTGCTGCCGTCCTTTTCTGCAATCGAGTTAACGCGGCTGGTGCGCGCAATAACTGCGCCAGCGGCAATCGGTGCGCGAAACTCTATCGCGCTCGCGGCCCACATGCGGCGCGGCAAGGGGATGGGCGGGAGGAAGCTGGATGCATCGTCAATACGGGCCGGGTGCCCGTCCTCGCCCAGCGCCGCTGTGGGCGCATCGGGCGTACAAACACAGAAATGGATGCCCTGGGGCAGCAAAGCTGGGGCCGTTTGAGGCGGAAGATCGAATGTGGCCAGCCAGCGGGCCGCGAGGCTCTCGTCGAGCCGGTCGGTGCTGTGCTCCTCGCGCCCGATCCATGCGTCCCACCCGGCCATGTCAGACCGCGCGCTCGAACACCGCAGCAATGCCTTGGCCGCCGCCAATGCACATGGTTTCGAGGCCGTAGCGCACTTCGCGGCGGTGCATTTCGTGCGCCATGTCGGCCAGAATGCGCCCGCCGGTCGCGCCGATGGGGTGGCCCAGCGAAATGCCCGAGCCGTTGACGTTCAGGATCTCGCGGCGGCTGTCGTTCTCGCTCCAGCCCCAGCCTTTCAGCACGGCGAGCACTTGCGGCGCAAAGGCTTCGTTCAGCTCGATCAGCCCGATATCGTCCCAGCTGTAGCCGCGCCGCGCAAACAGCCGCTCCACCGCAGGCACAGGCCCGATGCCCATGCGCGAGGGATCGCAGCCTGCTGCCGCCCAGCCGCCGAACCATAGCATCGGCTCCAGACCCAGCTCTTCCAGTCTGTCCTCGGCCACCACCAGACACGCGGCAGCGGCGTCGTTTTGCTGGCTCGCATTGCCTGCAGTCACGATCGCATCGGGGTTCTGCCGTCCCTCGATAGCGCGCAATTTGCCGAGCGTTTCCATGTCCGCGTCAGCGCGGTAGCCTTCGTCCTTCGAGAACGTAACCGGATCGCCGCGCCTTTGAGGAACATCGATGGGGACGAGCTGCGCATCGAACTTGCCCACTTCCCAAGCCGCCGCCGCATTCTGATGCGACCGGACAGCAAAAGCATCGGCTGCCTCGCGCGAAATGTCGTAGTCCTTGGCGAGGTTTTCCGCCGTTTCGATCATGCCGGAGATAACACCGAAGCGCTCGATCGGCTGGCTCATCACGCGGCCCCGGCTCAGCCGATCATGCAGGGTCAGGTCGCCCATCCGCGCGCCGTGGCGGCCCTGGGTGGTGTAGTGCTCCACATTGGACATGCTCTCGCAGCCGCCCGCGACGACGACATCGGCCATTCCGGTTTCGACCATCATCGCCGCGTTGGCGATGGCCTGCAGTCCCGATCCGCAGCGCCGGTCGAGCTGATATCCCGGTACTTCCAGAGGCAGATCGGCTGCCAGCCATGACCAGTGCCCGATGCACGGGGCCTCGCCATTGCCGTAGCCTTGGCTGAAAACCACATCGTCGACCCGTGCGGGATCGATCCCGCTGCGCTCCATCAGAGCCTTCAGGATCACCGCCCCCAATTGCCCGGCATCCATCGGTGCCAGCGTGCCGAGGAACTTGCCGACCGGCGTGCGAAGCGGCGAGACGATTGCGGCTCTTCTGGACATATCAGACGGTTCCTATCGGTTGTTTTTATCGCTGGTGCGCACGATTCCCCGGTCGATCAAATCGCCGATACTGCCGCTGCCGAGGCCCAGCCGCTCGGCCAGAACTTCTTCGCTATGCTGGCCCAGATAGGGCGCAGGCGCGGGGTCGCCCGCCTCGCGCTCCGGGATATTGGCGAAGCTGCGCGGGGCGGGATATTCGAACCCGCTGGGATTGGCGGGCGAGGGGCCAAATAGGGGATTGTCGCCCACCAGCTGCGGGTCCTGCGCGGCCTCGTGCGCGGTGCGGTATTTCTCGAACGTGGTGCCCGCCGACGCCATGCGTTTTTCCAGCTTGGCATATTTCAGCCCGCTAGCGACATTCTGGAACAGCTCGAACAGCCGGTGGCGATGGGTGAAGCGCGGCTCGTCGCCCGAATTGAAATCGACGCCCAGCTCTTTTTCGAGAGCACCGATCGCCTCGCCCAGATCGAACGCCTCGACCAGGCCTGCCCATTGCTTCGCCGTCAGCGCGGCGACCATAAAGCGCACGCCGTCCTTGCTGCGGAAATCGCGCCCGAACGCGCCCCAGATGGCATTGCCGAGCCGCTCGCGGTCCCCGCCGCGATAGAGCATTTCGGCCATCATCCCCGAATTGGCGACGGTGCCGATGGCGACATCGCCCAGCGGTACACGCAATTCGCTTCCTTCGCCTGTCGTATCTCGGTGGCGCAGCGCGGCCATCAGGGCAAAGGCGCAATAGGCCCCGGTGATGAAATCCCACGCAGGCAGGATCTGGTTCACCGGCGGCGCGGTGTCCGGGTCCCAGTCCTCCGGCCCGCCCATCAGCGGATACCCGCTGGCCGCATTGACGGTGAAATCCATCGCCTGACGCCCGTCATGCCAGCCCATGATCCGCACGCTGATCATGTCAGTGCGATTGTCTGGACGGTGCGCCTGCATCGCGGCGTGGCCCAGAAAACTGCGCTCCGGCAGATTGGTGATGCACTGGCCCGTCTGGCCCGCGAGCTGGGCGCACAGCTCGCGCCCTTCGCCGCTGCGCAGGTCCAGCGCGACCGATTTCTTGGCGCGGTTGAGGTTTTCCCAGCTGAGCGAGCGTCCCTCTTCGGTCAGCATGAAGCGGTCGTAATCGAGGCCCCCTGCGACATGGTCCACGCGGATGACTTCTGCACCCATTTGCGCGCAATACAGCCCGGCGGTGGGTGAAGCGACGAAGCTGGAGACTTCGACGATGCTCAGGTCATTGAGAAGTTGATACACGTCAGGCAGCCGCTGCCCATTCGCGCAGCATATGCTTGGCGATTTGCAGCTCGAGGATTTGGGTCGTGCCCTCGTAAATCCGGTAAATGCGCGCATCGCGGAAGAATCGTTCGGCATCGTATTCGGCCAGATAGCCCGCGCCGCCATAGACCTGCACCACCCGGTCGACGACCCGGCCGCACATTTCGCTCGCGAAGACCTTGAAAGCGGCAGCGTGCTTTACCGTGTTCTCGCCTCGGTCGACCCGCGCGGTGACATCGGCCATCATTGCCTCGGCAGCGTAAATCTCGGTCCAGCTTTCGGCCAGCATCTGCTGGATCAGCTGGAAATTGGCGATCGGTTCGCCAAAGGCCTGTCGCTCATTGGCGTATTGCACCGCGCTGTCGAGCGCGCGGCGGGCATACCCTGCCGAGGCGGCACCTACCGAAATGCGCCCGTTGTCGAGGCTCTGCATGGCAAAGCGGAAGCCCTTGCCCGTCTCGCCGCCCAGCAGCGCCTCGCCCGGCACATGGACATCGTCCAGCATCACATCCGAGATATGGCTGCCCGACTGGCCCATCTTCTTGTCGGGGCTGCTGGTCGACATCCCCGGCGTATCCATCGGCACGATGAAGGCGCTGACATGGGCGTTTTTCGGCAATGCGTCCTTCTCGGTGCGCGCCATGATCAGCGCGACATCGGCATGCGGAGCATTGGTGATGTAGCGTTTGGAGCCATTGAGTACCCAGCCATTGCCGCTCGGATCGGGCTTGGCAAAGGTCGCCATGGCCGCGCTGTCGGAGCCTGAACCGGGCTCGGTCAGCCCGAAACAGGCGATTTCTCCGGCGGCAATGCGCGGCCACCATTCGGCCTGCTGTTCGGGTGTTCCGCCGTTTTTGATTGCCGAATTGAACATCCCGACATTGATCGAGAAAATCGAACGATAGGCTGGCGCGGCATAGGCCATGGTGTTGACCACCTTCGCATATTGCTGCGTGTTCAGCCCTGCGCCTCCGAAATCTTCCGGCACAGTCAGGCCGAACAGGCCCATCTCTTTCATCTCCGCGACGATCTCATCGGGGATCGCGTCATTCGCGATCACGTCTTTCTCCGCCGGGATCAGGCGTTCGCGGACATATCGCTCCAGCTGCTCGATGAACTGCGCGAATGTGTCAGCGTCCATACCTTCATTGATCATTCGGTGGGCTCCTCTTGCGCGCCTTCAGCGGCTGGCGTTTCTGTCTCCGGTGCCGCGTTGCCCAGCGTATCGGGCGGCAGACGCCGTGCTTCGATCATTTCTGCCGCCTCGTCGAGCGCGCGCGCCTCACCCACCGAGACCCCGCCCGGCCCCGGATCATTGTCCGAGGGACCACAGGCGGAGAGCAGGGCCATGGCTGCAATTGCGGTCGACGCTTTGTGGCGAGAAATCATGGCAGACAGTCGCCGCTTTACTCGGTCGCTTCGTTGACGGCGTCTTCGCCCGCATCGACCGCGTCTTCCATGGCGTCTGCCCCGTCATCGGCGGCATTTTCCGTGGCGGCGGCGGCACCGGCGGCAATCGCTGCAACGTCTGCGGCAGCCGCGGCGGCGGCTTCGCCGGCAGTCTCGGCGCTCGCCACGTCGGCGGCTGTCGGCTCGGGATCGCTCGCTTCGTCCTCTTCCACGACCGGAGCAGGCGCGGGCGCAACATTCTCGTCGACCACAGGCTCTGCGGTGACGCCTTCCATCGCTTCGTCAGCCGGGATCTCAACCGTGTCGGCGATTGCTTCTTCCGAGGCATCATCGCTGCTGCCGCAGGCGGCCAGAGCAAGCGCTCCGGTAAGGGCGAAAGCTGTTTTCAATACGGTTTTCATGGGTGCGCTCCTGATTGTTATATGATTGTGCGCCTGTTCTAGCCGCGCATCGCGCTGCGGGCAAAGGGGGAAAACACATGCCCATCCTGCTTGCGGAAAGCCCGATGTGTGGCATGGCCTGCCAGATGGACGCAGCGACCGCCCCTGACACAAGAAATAGCCCTTCGGACGTTGGCCCGGAAGATGGGCTGGACGCGGCGCGCGAGATTCTGCGTGAACTGTTCGGCTTTAGCGATTTTCGCGGACGGCAGGCGGAGGTTGTGTCGCGGGTTCTGAAGGGGGCCTCCACGCTTGCCGTCATGCCTACCGGTGCGGGCAAGTCACTGACCTACCAGTTGCCAGCGGCGATGCTGGAGGGGACCTGTGTGGTCATCTCTCCGCTGATTGCACTGATGCATGATCAGCTGCGCTCCGCCCGCGCCAACGGGATCCGTGCCGCGACGCTGACCAGTGCCGACAGCGATTGGCGCGAGACGATGGACGCCTACCGCGCAGGCCAGCTCGATCTGCTGTATGTCGCGCCCGAACGCGCCAGCCAGCCTGCCTTTTGCGACCTGCTGACTGCGGCCCCGATTGCGCTGTTCGCCATCGACGAGGCGCATTGCGTGTCCGAATGGGGGCATGATTTCCGGCCCGACTACCGCCAGCTGCGCCCGCTCATGGACCGGTTCGACGATGTGCCGCGCCTCGCGCTGACAGCTACGGCGGACGAGGCAACGCAGGCCGATATTCTGGCCCAACTGGGCATTCCCGAAGGCGGCCTGATCGTTGCCGGGTTCGACCGGCCCAATATCCGCTACACTGTCCGCCACCGCGACAATCCAGTCCGCCAGCTGACCCAGCTGATGGCCGACAATCCGGGACCCGGTATCGTGTATGCGCCCACGCGCAAGAAGGTGGAGGACATCGCGGCCAAGCTGGCTGCGGCGACCGGGCGCGAAGTGCTGCCGTATCATGCAGGGCTCGATCCGCAGGTGCGGGCTGATCATCAGGCACGCTTTGTGGCGAGCGAGGACATGGTGATGGTCGCGACCATCGCGTTCGGCATGGGGATCGACAAGCCGGATGTGCGCTTTGTGGCCCATGCCAGCGTACCCAAATCGATCGAGGCCTATTATCAGGAAACCGGGCGCGCGGGGCGCGATGGAGACCCGGCGCAGGCGGTAATGCTGTGGGCCGCCGGTGACTTTGCCACTGCGCGCCAGAGGCTGGGCGAACTGCCCGATGACCGGCGGGCCGGCGATGCCAAGCGGCTGGATGCGCTCGCCATGCTGGTCGAAACGCCTGAATGCCGCCGCGCGCTGCTGCTCAGGCATTTTGGCGAGGACCCGCCGGCCAAGTGCGGCAATTGCGACAATTGTCTGGATGCGCCCGGCGTGATCGATGCGACCCAGCTGTCGCGCAAGTTACTCTCTGCCGCTTACCGGACGGGCCAGAGTTTCGGCTTCGGTCATTTGCAGAAAGTGCTCACCGGCAGCAGCGACGAACGGATCGAGCAACGTGGCCATGACCGGTTGAGCGTGTTCGGAATTGTTGCAGGCGAGGAGGCAGCGCTGCTGCGCCCGGTGGCCAGGGCCTTGCAGGCGCGCGGCGCGCTGGTGGCGACCGAGCATGGCGGGCTGGCGCTGGGCGGCGATGCCAAGGCGATCCTGAAAGGCGAGATGGACGTGACCATTGTTCAGCCGCCCAAGCGTGCGCCTCGATCCGGCAGGCGCGAACGCACGCCCAATCCAGTGGGCGATCCGCTGTTCGATGCCTTGCGCGAACTGCGCCGCGAACTGGCGCTGGAAGGGCAAGTGCCGCCTTACGTCATCTTCCACGATGCGGTGCTGCGGGCGATGGCCAGCGAGCGTCCGGCAACTCTCGATGCACTGGCGACAATTAACGGTGTCGGGGCGAAGAAGCTGGAGGCCTATGGCGACCGCTTCCTCGACTGTATCCGGCGGCACTAGGACGGCACGCCATTGCAGAGGTTGACGGGTCGTTAACCTTTTTTCGTTACGCGTGGCAGCATGACACACTCCTCGCTCAACTCGCCCACTTATCTGACCCCTGCGGAATACGAGCCGGCTAGGCCGCTGAGCCGTCCTTCGATGCTGATCGGCGGGGCTGTTGCAGCCGCGGCAATCGCACTGATTCCGGCGGCAGCGCTGATGGCGCAAAGTGCGCCAGCGCCGTTTACAGTGGTGGAAAGCGGGCAGGGCTTCGGCTCGTTGCAGGCTGCGGTCGACGCGATTGGCGACGGGCAGGGCAGCATCGCCATCCGCTCCGGCACCTATCGTGACTGCGCCGTGCAGAAGGGCGGCTCGGTCTCATACCTCGCCTCTACCGCAGGCGACGTGGTGTTCGATGGTGGCACCTGCGAAGGCAAAGCCGCGCTGGTCCTGCGCGGACAGGACGCCAATGTCGCCGGGATCGTGTTCAAGAACATGGCTGTGCCGGATGATAACGGCGCGGGTATCCGCCTGGAAAAAGGCAATCTCACCATCACGCAGAGCTGGTTCCTCGATAGCCAGCAAGGCATCCTGACCGCCAATGGCATGCCCAGCCGCATTGTTATCGACCGGTCGACCTTCTCCGGCCTTGGCACCTGCGAAGGCGCGGGCGGCTGCGCGCACTCGATTTATATCGGCCGCGTCGCGCATCTGCGCGTCACCCGCAGCCGGTTCGAACGCGGGCAGGGCGGCCACTATGTCAAATCCCGCGCCGCACGCACCGATGTTGCCGCCTCCAGCTTTGACGACAGTGCTGGCAACGCGACCAATTACATGATCGACATTTCCAACGGCAGCGTCGGCCAGATCACCAACAACTGGTTCGTCCAAGGCCGCGACAAGGAAAACTACTCCGCCTTCATCGCCGTTGCGCCCGAGGGTGCGGAGAACACCTCCAACGGTCTGGTGATTGCCGGAAACGATGCCCGCTTCGTGCCGGGCCTGTCGCGCAACTCCACCTTCGTGGCGGACTGGTCGGGCCACAACCTGACCATCGAAGACAACAACATCGCCGCAGGACTTCAGCGCTACGAAAAGCGCTAAACGCAGCCGTCAGCCGAAAGCAGGCGCCAAAGTCAGCTGACCCGATGGCGGATCGCCTTGCAGGGTTTTGATCTGCAGGACAGGGTTCATCTGCTGGGATAGGGTCACCCCGTGCTCCAGAGTGAAGCCGAACCGATAATAATAGGCGGGATTGCCGACCAGCGCGATGCCATGTGCGCCGCGTTCTGTCATCTGGCGAACACCTTCTTCGATTAAAGCAGAGCCGATGCCGCTGTGCTGGCGCGGCGGGATAACCGATACTGGTGAGAGCTGAAACCATGGTCCGCCAGACTGTTCGATTGTGATCGGCGAAAATCCGATATGACCGACGACTTTGCCCCCTTCATCCACAGCGACCAGCGACAAAACCAAGTCGCCGTCCTCGCGCAATTTCTCGACCAGCGGGCCTTCATCGCCATCGCTGAAGGGCATGTCCTTAAACGCCGCATCGGTCAGGGTGCGGATGGCGCGCTCATCGCCTGGCCTTTCCTGTCGGATCGAGATTTGCATGTTGCGCTCCCTCAGCCTGTCGCATGACCGAAGGCGGCGGGATAGACCACCACGCCTGTCGGCACGTCCCCGGAGAAAGGAAATATCTGAAAACGCTCCGGCTCGACCTTCGCCACGCTCAGCCTCGGATCCGGTGCGCAGCCGAACCGGGCCGACAATTCGGGGCGGCCGATGACCATCAGCCCCCTGGCACCGGCATTGCGCGCTTCTGTGACCGCAGCGTTGACCAGCGCGCCGCCGATTCCGGTGCTTTGACGTGTCGGCATGACCGAAACGGGCGCAACCGCGTACCATCCGCGCGCACCGTCCGGCATCGCAACCTCGGCCAATCCGATATGACCGATGACCGCCTGATCCATATTCACCGCGACCAGCGACAGCCACAGTTGCTCATCCGCGCGCAGGCCGTCGATAATCTCATGGTGGCGGGGGCCGGGCCGCTTCTCGTCCCGGTCGGAAACCTTGGCGAGCGCAGCGATCGACGGAATATCCCCGGGTTCCTCGCTGCGGATCGTTATGTTCATTCGAGCAAATGTCCCGATCGATCGCGCTTCGTCGCCAAATAGCGCGCGTTATGTGGATTGTCGGGCAATTGATGCGCGACCCGCTGGGCAATGTTGATGCCTTCTTGTTCCAAGGCCGTGACCTTGCGCGGGTTGTTGGTCATCAGTCGGATACGGTCAATCCCCAATAAAGCCAGCATTCGGGCCGCTGTGGCGAAATCGCGCGACTCGTCGGGCAGTCCCAGCCGCTCGTTGGCCTCCACCGTGTCGAAGCCCTGATCCTGCAGGCGGTAGGCACGCATTTTGTTGACCAGCCCGATGCCGCGCCCTTCCTGCCGCATATACAGCAGCACGCCGTATCCGCCGCCGTCAGCCTCTTGCGCCATGGCATGCAGCGCGGCGTCCAGCTGAGGTCCGCAATCGCATTTCAGGCTGCCGAGAATGTCGCCGGTCAGACATTCCGAATGCAGGCGCACCAGCGGAGTGGCATCGGCCATCTGCTTGCCGATGATCAGCGCGCAATGCTCGCGCATATCGTCTGCCTTGCGGAAGACCACAATCTCGCTCGGATCGTCCTGTTCCTGTGTGGCGGCAATCGGCAGCCGCGCGCGGGTGGCAATCGAGAGCTGTGCAGGATCGCTCCACGCCTCCAGATCGGCCGGCGCGAAGGGCTGCGCTTCGCCCGCATTAGCGGGCGCGACCATGAAGGCTGGGAGAATGCCTGCGATCCGCGCGAGTTCCAGCACCGCCTGTGCAGTCTCGGCCCACTCCAGCGGATCGGCGCGGAACGGGCCTTTCATCGGGCTGGCGAGATCGAGCGCGGGGTCGGCCACTGCCATCGCATCGCTCAGCGTAAACCCGTCAGCACCCCGGATCAGCACCGGAGCATAGGGCACAGCAGCCTCGCGCTGATTGGCCAGTTTCAGCGTGGCAGCGCGGGCGGCGGAGATCAGCAGGCGGCCGGATTGCAGCCCGCTTGTCGCTGCCGTTTCGATCGGCTGGAGGATGAGGGTCTCGTCCGCACCCAGATCGACAGCGAGCGGCCAGCCATGGCGCAGCGCATCGACCGCCTGCGCCACGCGGCGTGCCGGTGACGGCTGGATTCCAGAAGGCGCGCCAGCGCTCAGAAAGTAAACTCCGTCGTCAGCGGCACGTGGTCGCTCGGTTTTTCCCAATCGCGCGCGTCTTCGTAAACGCTGTGCCCGGTTGCCTGCGCGGCGAGCTGCGGGCTGGCCCACATATGATCGAGCCTCCGCCCGCGGTCGCCCTTGCGCCAGTCTTTGCTGCGATAGCTCCACCAGGAATAATACCGCTCCGGCGCAGCAATGTGTTCGCGCCCGATATCTTTCCAGCCATGCGCATCCATGAAGCCCTGCAGCGTTTCCACCTCCAGCGGCGTGTGGCTGACGACTTTCAGCAGTTGCTTGTGGCTCCACACATCGCTTTCCAGCGGGGCGATGTTGAAATCGCCAACGATCAACGTGGGGCTGTCGATTGTTTCCGCCCAGCGCGTCATCCGCTCGAGAAAATCGAGCTTCTGGCCGAATTTGGGGTTCTGCTCGCGGTCCGGGATATCGCCGCCTGCGGGGACATAGACGTTCTCGATGACGGTGCCCGCACCGCCCTTGCTGCCAGCGCCATCGCTCAGCTGCACGCCGACATGGCGCGCCTCGCCATTGTCCTGCCAGTCATGCCGCGAAAACTCGGTGAAGGGTACTTTGCCGACAGTGGCGACGCCGTGATACCCCTTCTGCCCGTGCACCGCGAAATGCTCGTAGCCCAGCGCGCGGAACGCCTCGTAGGGGAACTGGTGTTCCTGGCACTTGATCTCTTGCAAGCAGAGAATGTCCGGCGCGTGGGACGCGATGAATTTCTCGACAATCGGCATCCGCAAGCGGACGGAATTGATGTTCCAGGTGGTGACGGACAGCATGGGGCCGCAGATAGGCCGCGCGCGTCTCTGCGGCAACCCATGCAAGTGGCTACCCCATTGGCCATGTAAACGGGCGCGTAAAAGACGTTTCGCGCCCTCGTCATAATCGGCGCGCATCGGCTATGGCATGCTATCCAAGGAGACCAAGCATGCGCACTGCCCTTTCCGCTTTCGTTCTTACCGCAGCCCTGCCGCTGGGCGCATGCGCCACCTATGCTCAGGAAGCCCCAGCGCCGATTGCTGCGGCACCGAGCGAGGCGCCCAAGCCAGCAAAAGCCAAGAACGTGATCCTGTTTATCGGTGACGGCATGGGCATCAGCACCATCACAGCCGCGCGCATCTATGCCGGGCAGAAACTGGGCCAGACGGGGGAGGAATATGTCCTGCCGTTCGAGCGGTTCGAGAATGTGGCGCTGGTCAAAACCTACAACACCGATGCGCAGGTTCCCGATAGCGCGGGCACCGCTACGGCGATGCATTCGGGCGTGAAGACCCGGATAGGGATGCTGGGCGTGGGGCCGGGTGCGGACAAGGGCGATTGCCGGACGGCTGCCGATCATGCGCTGCCGCTGCTGGGCGAGGAAGCAAAAGAGCGCGGGCTCGCGCTGGGCATTGTCAGCACGGCGCGGCTGACCCACGCCACACCTGCCTCGGTCTATGCCCGCAGCACCAGCCGCGATTGGGAAGCGGACGCCGCCTTCCCTGATGCGCAGGCAGGCTTTGGATGCCGGGACATCGCCACCCAACTGGTCGAAGCCGATTTCGACGTGGCTCTGGGCGGCGGGAGTGCGGCCTTCTACGGGGCTGATAGCGGCGGCAGGCGCGGGGTGGCATCGGCCGATCTGCCATCCGATTGGGCGGCAAGGACCGGCGGAACCGTTGCCCGCACCGCTGCCGAAATGGCCGCTGCATCCGCCGACGCGCCGGTGCTCGGCCTCTTCTCGGCCAGCCACATGACCTACATGGCAGAGCGCGAGGGCGCCTCCACCGAGCCGACCCTGACCGAGATGACCGCGGATGCGATTCGCCGGCTAGGTGGCGATCCAGATGGCTATTATCTGATGGTAGAAAGCGGCCGGATCGATCACGCGCACCATTGGGGCCGCGCCGGCGTCGCCTTGGAAGAGGCTGTCGAGTTCGCCCGGGCCATCCAGCACGCCATCGACAATACCGACCCGTCAGAAACGCTGATTATGGTCACCGCCGATCACAGCCATGTGTTCACCATTGCCGGGTATCCGCAGCGCGGCAATCCGATCCTCGGCCATGTCGTATCCCCGCCCGATTCGGGCAGCGGAGAGGGTGAACTGGTTTTGGCGGAGGACGGCAAGCCTTACACCACGCTGGGTTATGCCAATGGACCGGGCGCCATTTCGGGCGAGCGGGAAATTCCCGAAACCGGCGTCATGGCGCAGCAGCAGGCCGCGATCCCCACCGGCTCCGAAACCCATGCGGGCGAGGATGTCGCGCTCTATGGCTCTGGCCCAGGGGCGGACGGTGTGCGCGGTGTGATCGAGCAGAACCGCATCTATCACATCATCCGCAGCGCGTTTGGCTGGCCTGACGAATAGACCGTCATAATAGGGTCCCCAACCAAAACCGGAGCCCGAAAACGAAAAAACCCCCGCACCGGGGGCAGTGGTGCGAGGGTTTCCGTTTCAGCGTTCGTCACGCTTGGTGCAAAGCGGCCAATCCGAGGGACAGGGCAACAGGGGGGAAACCCGTCTCTCCGCCGCTTTACAAGTAAGATACTATGACCCCCGCGCTTTCCGTTAGGTGAACGGCATGTCGCGAATTGTCGCAGAAGCGGGGCAATCCGGCGACGAAGCGTTCAGCGCGTGCGACGACCGCTGCGGCGCGGATCCTTATAGGTGAACGCCGAGTCGGATACCGATACGCCATAGCGTTGATTGCGCAGACGCACCGTCGTGCGATTGTTTTGTGCGTCGAGAGCGACCCAATTGGTCAATTGCCACCCGCCGGGTGCACTGGAGTTCTTCGTGAACACCAGCGTGATGACGCCAAATTCCGGGCGCTTCGGGTCGCGCACTTCCACGCTCAGCACATTGGGATTGCTGGTCGGCATCAGCTTGCCGTATTTCTTCACATCGCGATTGGGATCGAGCAGCGCGCCGAGCGGCGAGTTGCTGATTGGCCAGCGCTGGACCTGATTCACCTCGTAATCGACCAGCGTCAGCGACTTGCCGTTGGAGACCACCAGCAGCGGCACACCCTTCTCGTATTCGAAGCGGATCTTGCCGGGGCGCTTCAGCGTCATCACGCCGCCAATGCTCTGGCCCTTGCGGTCGGTCTGGGTGAAATCGGCGCGCATCGTGCTGATACCGCGCAGCGCGGCGACAGCGCTGTCGAGCTGTCCGGCCTGCGCGAATAAAGGGGTAGCGGGCGCAATCAGCGCGGCGGTGGGCAAGCCGACGGCCAGTGCTGCCGCAAAGGCGACACCGGCAGGCTTGGCGATAAGGGATTTGATGTTCATGCAGCGACGATTACCCGCGAAGCGCTGAACTGTCACTGACCAACGATCGATCCCGCTGTTCAGGAAAGTCGCCAGATAGATGAACCCGAAGCTTACTTGATTTTGGCTTCCTTGAACTCGACGTGCTTGCGCGCGACGGGATCGTACTTCTTGAACACCATCTTCTCGGTGATGTTGCGGGGGTTCTTTTTGGTCACGTAGTAAAAGCCCGTGTCTGCGGTCGAGACGAGCTTGATCTTGACGGTTGCGGACTTCGCCATCGTGGTTTCCTAAAATTCCTGTGGGGCGCCGCGAGGTTCACGGAGCCAAAATAAAACAGGCGGCGCTTGCGCACGCCGCCACATCGGGCGCGCAATTGACCGATGCGCGCGTCCGAGTCAAGGTAAAACGCTGGTCCCGCCTCCGGTTTTACCAGTCGCTGCCGGGTTTCACAGAGCCACGTTTGGCCTTCACCTCGCCCCGCGCTTTCTTGGCTTTCAGCCGCTTGGTCTTGCCGACCCGGTTGAGCCGGGTCTTGGCGCGCTTTTTCGGTTGGCGGTGGGCCTGCTCCAGAATATCGGCGAGCTTCTCGCGTGCCTCGCTGCGGTTGGCGTCCTGTGTGCGGTGGGTGCGGGCGACGATCAGCAGGTCGCCGCCAGCAGTCAGCTTGCTCCCCGCGATCTGGCGCAGCCGGGCAAAAATGGGCGGTGGCAGGCGCAATTTGTAGATGTTGACCCGCAGCTGGACTTCGGTGGCAACCTTGTTGGCGTTCTGCCCGCCCGGCCCGGACCCAGCGACAAAGCTTTCCTCCGCCAGAGCATTGGCGCGAGAGATCAGCGTGTCATCCATCGGCTTCTGTGCTGGCGGCTTCACTTGTCTCGCCAGCAAGCAGCGCGAAATCAGGCGACATCGGTGCTTCGGCGACGATGTCGGGCTTGCCCTCGCGCGGGATCGTCAGCGCGCTGGCATGCAGCATGGTGCGCGGGCCGCTGGATTTGTCGCCGTAAATCGGATCGCCCAGCAGCGGCAGGCCCAGACCCGATGCAGCATGGACGCGGATCTGGTGGGTGCGGCCTGTTTCGGGCTTGAACTCCACCAGAGCGCCGCCGCCCGCCAGCGCGCGCACGAGCCGCCAATGCGTCAGCGAGGGTTTGCCCTTCCTCGCCGGAATCATCCGCCAGCCCTTTTCCGCGCTGCTGATCTTGGCCAACGCCAGCTCGATCACACCTTCCGCTTCGGCCGGAACCCCGCTGAGCAGGCCGAGATAGGTCTTTTGCGGAAGGCGTTCCTCGAACGCACGGTTGAAGCGCTTCAAAGCCTTCGGATTGCGCGCAAGCAGCAGGCAGCCGCTGGTGTCGGTGTCCAGCCGGTGAACCGGCACCGGCGGGCGCTGGAAGCCCATTTTCAATTGCTCGACATGGTCCTCCAGCGATGCCCCGCCCTTGCGCGGGCGCTCTATCGACAGGCCTGAAGGCTTGTCGATCACCAGCGCTTCACCGTCTTCGAACAGAATATCGATCATACCATCAGCTCCGCGCGCATCAGCCCGCGCACGGCGTTGCCGAGCAGGAACCCGTGTTCGAGATCGGTGATCTGCAGCTCGCGCTCCACCGCTTTGCCTGTCGCCAGCAAATGCGCGCGCTGCACACCGGGCAGCAGGCCCAGCCCGAGCGGCGGGGTAGCCAGCATCCCGTCCTGCTCCACAAACAGGCTGGTCCACGCGCCTTCTGTCAGCAGGCCATCGTCGCGGATAAACAACGCTTCGTCTGCGCCCGCCTCCAGCGCAGCGGCCCGCGCGTCCTCGTAAAACCCGCGATCCGTGGTCTTGTGCCGGAGCCGCCAGTCGCGGCTATCGACGGGCAGGGGAAGGATGATGCATTTGAGCGGAGCTGTGGGCGCGGGCGGCAGGGGGGCCGCCTCCAACGATATCTCGCCCGATCGTGAAGCCAGCAGACGGACTTTCGCGCCTTGCTCCAGATCGAAGCACAGCGACTGGATGCGGTTGCGGCTTTCGTGCCGGTCAAACGTGAAGCCTAGCTCCGCCGCGCTCGCCTTCATGCGCTCCAGATGCAGTTCCAGCAGCGCGATGCCGTTGTCGGGATCGAAATGCATCGTCTCGATCAGATCGAACCCCGCAACGCTCGCGCCCGGCGCGGAGGCGCGCGCAAATCCCGCCTTCAGCAATGTCTCGCGCCATTCGGGCAGAGCTTCGCTATCCGCCACGATCCCTGCGCCCACGCCCAGCACGGCGCGGCCCTGGCCGTTCTCTATGGGGGAGAGGCGCAGCGTCCGGATCGCCACGTTAAACGCCGCGTCACCGCTGGCATCGATCCGCCCGATGGCCCCGCAATAGGCCCCGCGCGCATCCCGTTCGACCTCGTTGATCAGCTCCATCGCCCGGATTTTCGGCGCGCCGGTGATCGACCCGCAGGGGAAGATCGCGCGCACCAGATCGAAGATGTCGCTGCCCGATTGCAACCGCGCCGTGACTGTCGTCACCATCTGGTGGACGCTGGGATAGTGCTCCACCTTGAACGGGTTCTCCACGCTGACCGTGCCAGCGTCCGACACGCGGCTGAGATCGTTGCGCATCAGGTCAACGATCATCAGGTTTTCGGCCCGTTCCTTGTCCGATGTCTCCAGCTCTGCGGCCAGTGCCGCATCGGTTTCGGCGTCATCGCTGCGGGGGCGGGTGCCCTTCATCGGCTTGGCCCGGACTGTGCCGTCTTTCAGCGAGACGAACAATTCCGGCGACAGGCTGAGCAGCCAGTCGCTGCCATCGAAGATCACTCCGCCATAGCCGGCCTGCGCCGCCGGGCGCAGCGCCGCATAGAGTGCCAGCGGATCGCCCCGGTAAGACCCCGTCAGAGGCAAGGTCAGATTGGCCTGATAGATATCGCCTGCGGCAATGGCCTCTTTCAGCCGCTCGAACGCCTCGCCATGCGCGCCGGGCGAAACCTGCGGCTCCAGCGGGCCAAGCGATACGGGCGCACCTGCGCTCTCCGCCTCTGCCGCGAGCCAGGCAGGCACAGCATCGGCGGGCATTGTCTCGGATTTCTCGAACAGACCCAGCCACACCAAGGGGCCAGCCGCACCGCTGCGCGCCTCAGCCAAAGGCATGAGCCTGGGCTCCAGCGCCAGCCCCGCCTCATAGGCAATATATCCCGCCAGCGTCCCGCCATTGTGCGCCTGCGATGCGCGCGCTTCTTCAAGCACTGCCTCCACCAGATTAGGCTGGTGCGCCACGAACAGCGCGCGCGGGTTCGTGAGCAGCTGCGCATCCGCAGCACCCTCTGAACGCGCATCGTCCAGCAACACGAAGGGTTGGCGCTCTCCCATTGGGTTTGCCATAGAGCGGCCCGCGCAAAAGAAAACCACTTGGGGAGCACGAGACAGACATGGGTGACATTTTTATTGGACTGGGCGGGAACGGGGAACGCCAGTCGCTCGACCTGTCCCGCGCCAACCGCCACGGCCTGATCGCAGGCGCCACCGGTACGGGTAAAACGGTGACGTTGCAGGGGCTGGCCGAGAGCTTTTCCGCCAATGGTGTGCCGGTGTTCGTGGCCGATGTGAAGGGCGATTTGTCCGGCATTTCCATGGCCGGATCGCCAAAGTTCAAACATGCTGACAAGCTGGAAGGACGGGCCGAAGAGCTGGGAATGGATGACTATGCCTATTCCGACAATCCGGCGATTTTCTGGGATCTGTACGGCGAACAGGGCCACCCGATTCGCACCACCGTGTCCGAGATGGGTCCGCTGCTGCTGGCCCGTTTGCTCGATCTGAACGACACGCAAGAAGGCGTGCTGCAAATCGTCTTCCGCCATGCCGACGATAATGGCCTGCTGCTGCTCGATTTCGGCGACTTGCAAGCCATCCTCGCCTGGGCGGCGGAGAATGCGAAGGATCTGTCGGGCACATACGGCAATGTCAGCAAGCAGAGCGTAGGCGCGATCCAGCGGCAATTGCTCAGCTTCGAATCGCAAGGGGCCGATCTGTTTTTTGGCGAGCCGGCGCTGGAAATCGACGATTTCCTGCAGGTCGATGATGAAGGGCGCGGCTATATCAACGTGCTCGCCGCCGACAAATTGATGCGCAGCCCGAAGCTGTATGCCACTTTCCTTCTGTGGCTTCTGGCCGAGCTTTTCGAGACACTGCCCGAGGTCGGCGATCCGGAAAAACCCAAGCTCGTCTTCTTCTTCGACGAGGCGCATTTGCTGTTCGACGATGCGCCCAAGGCGCTGGAGGACAAGATCGAGCAGGTCGTGCGCCTGATCCGCTCCAAGGGCGTGGGCGTGTTCTTCGTCACCCAGAACCCGATCGACATTCCTGAAGAAGTCGCCGGACAGCTGGGCAACCGTGTCCAGCACGCCCTGCGCGCTTTCACCCCGCGTGACAAACGCGCGATCAAGGCGGCGGCCGAGACCTTCCGGATCAACCCCGATCTCGATGTCGAGGAAGCGATTACCGAGCTAAAAGTGGGCGAGGCGCTGGTCTCCACCCTGCTGGAAGATGGCGCGCCATCGGTCGTTCAACGCACGCTGGTGAAGCCGCCGCGCAGCCGTTTGGGTCCTGTGAGCAAGAAAGAACGCGCGATCATCAAGTCGATCAGCCCGGTCGAGGGCAAGTATGACGAGGCGGTCGACCGCGAAAGCGCGGAAGAAGTGTTGGCGGCAAAGGCTGTCGATGCAGCTTCCACGGCAGAAGAGGTCGAGGAGAAGGGCAAGGAAGAAGTCGCCAAGCGGCCGCGCAAGACGACGTCCTTGTGGGAGAAAGCGGGCAAAGCCGCTGCCGGTGCTGCGGCCAGTTCCGCTGCCACGATCCTCGCTGCCAAACTGACCGGGCGCAAAAGCCGCGCCAACCCCACCCGCAGCGCCGCGACTTCGGCAGCGGGAACGGTCGCCACAGCGCTGGGCGGAGCGACCGCCGGGCGGTTCGTGCGAAATCTGATCGGCGGGTTGATGCGGTAGGGCGCAGGCCGGGGCGGTTAGCGCTCCACCCGCAATATGTGGTCCGCGAAAGTCAGGCGGGCGGGGAGTGTGAACGACAAAAGCGCCTCTCCGCCGACGCTTGCCAGCAGGTCTTCGCACGCTGAGCGGTCCGCGCCGTCCAGCGACGCCAGAAAATCGAGCGCGCGTTGCAGCATCCACAGGCTGAACGGGGTGGCGATCCGTTCGCCCGTCACGCCCTCGATGGTGAAAGGCGCCATGCCGACCGCGCGCGGTGGCTCGTCACCGCCGGTTTGCTCCATCCACTCGCCCAACATGGCTGACGTGCGCTGGAGATAAGGCAGCTGTTCGCTCATCATGCGGCTGAGCACAGGCTGCAGTGTTTCGGGGACAGTGTCGTCGGACAAGAAATCGCCCGACTGCGGAGTTTTCACTTGAACCATCCGCTCCACCCACCGGGCAACGGCGGGGGCAATGCGCTGCATGATCTCGCCCGACGCCGGATCGCGGTAGAGGTGGGCGTAAAGCGGGCCGATCAGGCCGTAATCGCCTATCGACGGACGGCTGCCGAATAGAAAGTTATGCGCCGAGAATTGCACATCCAGGTCGCGCAGCAATTGTTCGTAGCTCGCCTCGATTGCCGGGATGGTCGCGGCGTTGATGCCCAGAACCGGCACGAACCCTCGAAATGTCGCGCCGCGTTCCTTGCCGACTGCGTGCTGCTCTTCAGCTGTCCCACCGGGCAGGGCCACCGCGCCGAACTCGCCGTAAACCCACTCCTCGTTGTAATTCCAGCGATAGTGCATCGCCGGGATGACCAGCCATTCATCGCCAAAGCATTCCAGCAAAAGGGCGGCGAGGCGCTGGCGCGGGGAGGCGGGATAGATCGAGGGGCCATCGGCCAAGTGCTCGTAATGATCGATGATCAGGGTCGTATCCTGCAGGATCGCGCCGTCCTCTGCCTCCATCACCGGAATCACCGGCCGCCCGACATTCGGCACGATGATGTCGCGGTAAATATCGGGCGTGGCGAGGACTTCGGTATAGTCCACGCCCTTCCAGTCGAGATAGGCGCGCGCCTTTCCGGAATAGAGCGACAAAGGAGCGGCATAGAGCGTTGCGGTCATGTTCTTCTCCATGAACGCATTTTCGCATGACGCCTAGATTTCGTTACGGCCACTTGCAGGCAGAAGGATATCGGCGCGCAATCCGCCGCTTTCGCGGTTGGTGAGGACCAGCGATCCGCCGTGCTGCTGGGCAATGGCACGGGCGATGGTCAATCCGAGGCCTGCGCCGCCAGTGGCGCGGTTGCGGCTGGCTTCGCCGCGCCGGAACGGCTCCAGCATATCGGCCATCTGGTCTGCAGGGATACCGGGGCCATTATCCTCCACTCGCAGAATCGCCGCGCCATCTTGGCTCAGCAGCGAGACCTGCGCGGTGCCCCCATAGCGTACGGCGTTGGAGACCAGATTGCGCAAGGCCCGGCGTAGCCATGTGACATGGACCGGCGCGGTGATCTTCTCCGCGCCGGCAAAGCTGACGTCTTTCCCCATATCCTCGAACTCCTCGACCACAGAGGAGGCGAGTGCGTTCAATTGAGCATTCTCCGGTGCACCGGGCGCGCGCCCGATCCGGGCGAGCGAGAGAATGTCGTCGAGTGAGCGGGTAATGTCTTCAATTCCGGCGGCCATCTTGGCCCGTTGGCCCTCATCCTCCACCGCCTCGATCCGCACGCGCAGGGCAGTAAGCGGGGTTTTCAGATCGTGCCCGATGGCGCCCAGCATTACGTCTTTTTCGTCGAGCAGCGCGGCGATGCGCGCCTCCATCGCATTGTGCGCGGTGATCAGTCGCTGGACATCGGCGGGACCGGTTGCGGGCAGAGGCTCGGCGGCGTCCTGTGTAGCGGCAAATTGCTCGGTCCGGCCGGTCAATTGCGCGAGCGGCCGGGTGATCCGGCGAAGCAGCAGGAACAGCACGCCCATCAGCACCAGAAACAGCAGGGTTGTCTGGACGATCAAACCGACGACACGTCCACGCTCGCGCGGCGGCACCGCAACGCGGGCAACCTTCCAGCCGGCGTTTTCGGGCAGCTCGATCGCGGCCACGAGAATGGTTTCGCCCTGCCAGTCGGACCGGCGGGCGAAGCGAGCGCCGCCTTTGGCTGCGGCGGTAAGCCACGGGTCGTCGCCGGCCTTGCGCTTCAGCACCACGACTTGCGTGAACGCTTGCCCCTGACGTTCCAAAATGCCGCCGAGTTGCTCGCCCAGTCCGCTTTCGATCCGTTCACCTTCTTGGGGCGCGAATTTCGGGGTGATGATGGCGGGACGCGAACGCTCGATGCGGCGTGTGGCCAGCGCGCGTGGGCCGCGATCGCCCCGGATGCCGCGCCTCTCTTGCGGCCGGTCCTGTTCCAGCAACAGGCTGATAGCTGCCCGATTGATGATATCGTTCTCGCGCTGCGTCTCGCCTGCACGGTAAAGAAGTACGGCGGAAAACGCCTGAGTGATGACCAGCGCAAGGGCCACAGCAAGCAGCGTCTGGCCGCGTAGGCTGGAGGGCCACAGGCGCATTCTGCTCAGCCGCTTTGCTGCGTCACGCGGCGCACGTCTGCCGCGAACTGGTAGCCGCCGCCTCGCACGGTGAGGATGAGTTGCGGATCACGGCTGTTCGCCTCGATCTTGCGGCGTAGGCGGCTGACCTGATTGTCCACCGCACGGTCGAACAATTGCGCCTCGCGGCCTTGCACCATGTCGAGCAGCCGGTCGCGGTTCATCACGCTACGGGGATGGTCGAGAAAGGCTTTCAGCATGCGGAATTCGGCAGTGGAGATTGCAATCACCGTGCCGTCGGGATCAGTCAGGCGATGCTTGACCGGATCGAGATGCCAGCCTTCGAACTCGTACAGCAGATCCTCGCTTGGCGTTGGAGCCGCGCGTCCGGCCCGGCGCAGGACCGAACGGATGCGCGCGACCAGCTCGCGCGGTTCGAACGGCTTTGTCACGTAATCATCCGCGCCAATTTCCAGTCCGACGATCCGGTCTGTCGGCTCGCCCTTTGCAGTCAGCAGAATGACGGGAAGATCGCGTGCCTCGATCAGATGGCGGGTCAGCGAGAGGCCGTCTTCGCCCGGCATCATGATGTCGACCAGCGCGATGTCCGGCGTTTCGCTGAGCAGCAGGGTCCGCGCGCCGGCTCCGCTGTCTGCTTCGGACACACGAAACCCCTGACCGGTGAGATACTCGGCCAAGGGTTCGCGCAACGTAGCTTCGTCATCGACGAGGAGGATGAAGGGCGGCGTTGATGCCAGTGGGTCAGAGCCCGATGGGTTGGTGGTCATCGCCGCCCCTTCCTTCCGTATGTTTTAGCTTGCCGTCCGCTCGGCGGAGCGTTCGGCGCGGTGCGCCTGACGGGCGGCCTTGCGTTCTTCGGCGGTCACCGTGCCATCACCATTGGTGTCGGCCTTGTCGAACCGGGCAAGGGCAGCGGCCTGAAACTCGGCCTGGCTGACAGAGCCGTTACCATCGGTGTCGGCCTGCGCCATCATTTCCATGCCGCGCATTCCGCGGCCACCGCGCATGCCATGCTTTCCGCCGCGTTTGCCGCCGCGCTTCATGCGTTCGCCGTTCTCAGTATCAGCACCGCGCGCAGCCCGGCGGTCCTGCCGTTCACCGCGCCGCGCCTCGCGGGCTGCGGTCACTTCGGCCCGAGTGAGCACGCCGTCACCATCGGTATCGGCTGCGGCAAAGCGCTCGGCCATCTTGGCATCGCGGTCGGTGCTATCCAGCTGACCATCGCCATTGGCGTCCATCTTGGCGAACTTTTCGAGCGAGCGCTCGGCAACTTCTGCGCGGGTCATCGGACCCTTGTCGCCGTGCGTCTGCTGGGCAACGGCGACGCCGCCAACCAGCAGCGAGGCGGATGCCAATGCAATCGCGATAGTCTTGGGCGACTTGAGGGTAAAATTGGGGGTGGGGATTTTCATTTTCATTTCTCCATTACGACAAAAGTCGCGAGCTGCGAAGCGAGCGCCCCGAGGGAGGGGGAGAGGGGGGAGGGGGCCACCCGCATTCGCAACTCACAGATGCCGTTCTAGAGGCGCTGTGTCACAGGAGTTTGCCGGATAGCGGGAGAAGTGTCGCGGATTGTATCACGGCAGGGCGTTCATTCATCTGGTGGAAAAGGTGAATGAAAGCAGAGGCTAGCGGGGCCGATGCTCGGTCCCTTCCCCGGCTGTAATGAACACCGCCGTGGCAGAAGCGCCCGCTATATCGGCGGTGTGCCATACGCCTGGCGGGTTGATGGCATATTCGCCCTTGCCGATGGTCACGGCATTCACCGCGCCATCGGAATGCTCCTGATGCAGGGTCATGCTGCCTTCGACGCACAGGACCACTTCGGTCCCCTTGGGATGCATTTCCCAGACATCCCAGTCGGTATCGAAGGTATACATGGAGACGAGCCTTCCCTCGGCTCCGTCTGCGCCATGCCGCTGGCCGTACCCCTCATACCATTCCATTCCGTCAAAAGGAGGCTGGGGGACCGATGTTGCGCCCAGCCCAAGATGGATGAATTGCTCGGTCAGTGTGTGTGGTCCGCTCATTGTAGATCCCCTCTATTGGCCTGCTCGTTTAGGCTATCTCATTAAGTCAGTCTCATTCTGGCCCAACCATGCAGAACGCGTTGAGTTTGTGTCCGTCCAGATCGCGGAAATAGGCGGCGTAAAAACCGTCATCTCCGCGCGGTCCGGGCGGGCCTTCATCCTTGCCGCCCTGTGTGATGGCGATGTCATAGACCCGCTGCACCTGCTCTCGGTCGGCGACTTGCAATGCGACCATCGTACCGTTGCCCACGCTGGCTTTCTCGCCGTCGAAGGGCTGGGTCAGGGCCACGCCCGGTGCGCCGCCCATCTCGCCCCAGGCGATAAAGCTGTCGAATTCCATCATCCGCCCGACGCCCAGCTCCTTCGCAATGGCGTCGTAAAACTTCGCGCCCTTCGCGAGGTCATTGGTGCCCAGTGTCACATATCCGATCATTGCCTGTCTCCTGCCGCGACTCGTGATAGACGGAACATTACCGGAACATGCGTGCAGGAGTCAAAGAGCCAATCACTGAGCCCATCAAAGTGGGCGCGTGTGTCGCTCCAGCCATTCCAGCGCTGCGCCTTCCAGCTGCGGGGCCAGCAGCGCGCGGGTGTCGGCGTGATACTTGTCAAGCCATGCGCGCTCGTCTGCGGTCAGCAGCGCCGGCTCGATCAGCGTGCGGTCGATCGGCACCCAAGTGAGGTTTTCAAAGCCGAGCCAAGTCCCTTCATCGGCGCCTTCGATCCCGCGCTCCTCGGTCAGGACGAGATTTTCGATCCGAATGCCGAATTCGCCGGCCTTGTAATAGCCCGGCTCGTTGGAAAGGATCATTCCAGCCTGCAGCGGCTCCAGCGTTCCGCCTTGCGCGCCAGCGGTTTTCGCGATGCGCTGAGGGCCTTCATGGACCGACAGGAAACTGCCGACCCCGTGGCCCGTGCCGTGGGCGTAATCGGTCCCGGCCAGCCACAGAGAATGGCGGGCGAGACTATCGAGCTGCCCGCCATTGGTGCCCTCGGGGAAGGTCACTGTGGCAATTGCGATATGCCCCTTCAGCACGCGGGTGAAACGGTCCTTCATCTCCGCCGTTGGCTCACCCGGTCCAATCCAGACAGTGCGGGTGATGTCCGTAGTCCCTGCGCCTTCCTCAAGCGTATACTGGCCGCCCGAATCCACCAGATAGATGCTGCCGGGCGGGATCGAGATGTTGGTATCCTCGTCCACCTTGTAATGCGGCAGAGCGGCATGGCCCGCCGCGGCGCTGATCGTGTCGAAAGACAGGTCTTTCAGACCCGGATCTTCAGCGCGGCAGGCCTGCAATTTCGCTGCGGCTGCCAGTTCGTCGACTTTACCGGTGGGACCTTCAGTCTCCAGCCAACACAGGAAGCGCGAGACAGCCGCTCCGTCACGCGCCTGCGCATCACGGTGGCCCTGCGCCTCGACCGGGTTTTTGACCGCGCGGGCAAGAATGGTCGGGTCGCGCTTGGCAATGGCGGTCGCCCCGCCATCTTCCAGCGCTCTGGTAATCGCCGCAACGCCATATTCCGGATCGACCGCGACGCGCTTGCCCGAGAGGCCGTGCAGCGCGGGGGCAAACTCCGTCCGGTCGCGCACCGTCACGGCATTGCCCAGATGCTGCTGCAATTCCGGCGTGACTTTCTCTGGAGCGATAAACAGCTCCGCGGTGCCATCCGCATGCGCCACCACATAGCTGAGCGCGACCGGCGTATGGGCAATGTCGGCCCCGCGAATATTGAGCAGCCATGCCACCGAATCGAGCGCGGAGATCACCGCCGCATCGAGCTGTTCCTGCTTAAGCCACTCGGCCACATCGCCGCGCTTTTCCGCGCTGCTGCGGCCCGACAGCGTATCGGTGTGGACCATCGCCACTGCCGCGCTGGGTCGGGGACGGTCCTGCCACACAGAATCCACCGGATTGCCATCGACCGCGACCAGCTCAGCGCCCTTATCCGCCAGCAGCTTCGCCGTGGCGTCCGCCCAACCGCGCGAATGGAGCCATGCGTCATAGCCAATCCGGTCGCCTTCCTGCACGTTCTCCGCCAGCCATTTCGCCGGGCTGGTGGCGGGCACGGATTGATAGCTGAACAGCTTCTCGTCCACCTGATCGCGCACCTGAACGGTGTAGCGCCCGTCGACGAAGATCGCCGCCTGATGGGCCATCACCGCCGCGCTGCCCGCGCTGCCGCCAAAGCCGGTGAGCCATGCCAGCCGCTGCGAATCCTCGCCGACATATTCGCTCATATGCTCATCAGAAATCGGGATGACGAAGCCGGCCAAATCGCGCTTTTTCAGTTCCTCGCGCAGGGCGGAAAGGCGGGCTTCATGGGTTTGCATCAGCATCGGTCAGGGTCCTGCTTGGATTTTGGTATCTTGTGGCCTTTGACATGGGGCTTTACCCGTCATCGGCAAGGCTGTCCAAGGCGGACGGCACCGGTAACAGGATGAGACCACTCATGACCCAGCCCCGCCACCTGCTGACAAGCGCCCCGATTGCTCTGGCAGCATCCCTCATGACCACCACCCTTTTGACGACCCCCGCGCTCGCGCAAGGAGACCCCGTACAAGTGACTGACACGACTTCAGCGACCCCGCCGGTGGCGGAAAAGCGCGACCATTCTTTCACCCACCACGGCATCACGATTTCCGATCCGTATCACTGGCTGAAGGACCAGTCCTATCCGACCATCGATGACGAGGACGTGCTCGATTATCTGAAGGAAGAGAACGCCTATTTCGAAGCGCAGATGGCCCCGCGCCAAGAGCTGGTCGACACGATCTTCGAAGAGCTGAAGGGCCGCGTGAAGAAAGACGACAGCACGGTCCCGCAAAAGGATGGTGATTGGCTGTACTGGTCGGAAGTTGAGGACGGGAAGGAATACCGCATCCATTACCGCCGCCCCGTTGCCGGCGGGGACAAGGAATTGCTGCTGGACGAGAACGAACTCGCCGAGGGCAAGGAATATTTCCGGCTGGGTGCCGCCTCGGTCAGCGATAGCGGCAAGTATCTCGCCTATTCCTACGATGATGACGGGTCGGAACGGTTCACCGCGCGCATCCGCGACATTGCGACGGGCGAGGTACTGGACGATGTGATCCCCGAAACACTTTCCGGCCTGACCTGGCTCGCAAACGACACGATGCTCGCTTACGGCAAGGCGAACGAGAACTGGCGGGTCGACAATGTCCGCCTCCATCGCATCGGCACCGATGTGTCCGAAGATGTCGAGATATTCCGCGAGCAGGACGAAGGCTTCCGTGTCGGCGCGGGGCTGACGGCGCAGGAAGACTGGCTGGTCATCGCCACCGGCGACAATGAGACGAGCGAAGTGCGGCTGGTCCGCGCCGACGATCCGACAGGCGAGCAGATCCTCGTGAAGGCGCGCGAGAAGGGCGTCGAATATTCGGTCGATGTGCGCGAGGATACAGTGTTCGTCCACACCAATGACGACCACGTCAATTTCCGCCTCGCTACCGCGCCGCTTTCCGCTCCGGGCGAGTGGACCACGCTCATAGATGGCTCGGACGAATTTTATCTGACGGGCTTCGAACTCTACAAGGGTTTTTACGTCACCGAGGGACGGCTGGACGGGCTCGACCAGATCCAGCTGCGCGATTACGCCGACGCATCGAAGATCACGCCCATCGCATTCCCCGAAGCCAGCTATTCCACCGGCCTCAGCAACAATCCGGAATACGACGTCAGCAAGCTGCGGCTGGCCTATGAAAGCATGGTCACACCCGACAGCGTCTATGATTACGACGTAGCGAGCGGGGAGCTCGAACTGCTCAAGAGCCAAGAAATCCCCAGCGGCTACACGCAATCCGATTATGTGACAGAGCGCCTGATGGTGACCGCGCGCGACGGGACGCAGGTGCCGGTCAGCGTGGTCAGCCACAAGGATACGCCGATGGGCGCGCCGCTGCATCTCTATGCTTACGGCGCGTATGGCTATGCCGTGCCGCCCGGCTTCTCTTCCAGCCGCCTCAGCCTGCTCGACCGGGGCATGCGCTATGCCATCGCGCATATTCGCGGCGGCGATGATCTGGGCCGCAACTGGTACCTGCAGGGCAAGCTGAATGAGCGGACCAATACCTTCAACGACTTCGTCGATGTGGCGAAGGGTCTGATCGACAAGGGCTACACGCAAAAGGGCAAGGTCAGCGCGAGCGGCGGGAGTGCCGGCGGTGAGCTGATGGGCGTGGTGGTCAACACCGATCCCGATATCTGGGGTGCAGTCGCGGCGCATGTGCCGTTCGTCGATGTGCTCAACACGATGCTGGATGCGGAACTGCCGCTGACGCCGGGCGAATGGCCCGAATGGGGCAATCCGATCGAGAGCAAGCAGGCGTTTGCTTATATCCTGAGCTACAGCCCCTACGACCAAGTCGTGGCGCAGGATTACCCGCCGCTGCTGATTACTGCGGGCCTCAACGATCCGCGCGTGACCTATTGGGAACCGGCCAAATGGACCGCCAAGCTGCGCGATGTGAAGACGGACGATAATGTTCTGCTGCTGAAAACCAATATGGGCGCAGGGCATGGCGGCAAGTCGGGACGCTTCACGCGGCTGTATGAAACGGCTGAGGAGTTTGCGTTCCTGCTGTGGCAGCTTGGTCTGGAGGAGTGAGCCCCCGTTTCACGAAAACCTTCACCGCCGGGCCCAAGCACATAGATGTGATGGGCCATGTCAACAATGCGGTGTGGGTCCAGTGGATACAGGACATGGCGACCGCGCATTGGGACGCGGTGGCGCGGGCCGAGGACCGGGCGCGCTTCGTCTGGCTCGTGGTGCGGCACGAGATCGATTATCGCGGCAATATTGCTGAGGGTGAGAGCGCTGTGGGCGAGACGTTCATTCCGGGTGAGCCAACGGGCGCGAAGTTCGACCGCCGCGTCGACTTCCGCAATGATGCGGGCAAGGTGATCGTCAGCGCCAATACGACTTGGGCCATGCTTGACGCTGAAACCCTACGCCCGCAACGCGTCCGGGCGGAGATCGCCGCGCCGTTTTTTGAGGATACCGAATGACGACTGAAGCAACTGGCAACCCGCTGTTCCAGCCGCTCACGCTGCCCAATGGCAGCACCATTCCCAACCGCATCTGCAAGGCGGCGATGGAGGAAAATCTGGCCGAGCAGCCGGGGCAATATCCGGGCGAGCGGCTGTTTACCCTCTACGAGCGTTGGGCGCGCGGCGGCACCGGGCTGATCCTGTCGGGCAATGTGATGGTTGATCCTTCTGCGCTGACCGGGCCCGGCGGCGTTGTTCTGGAAAAAGGCACCGATCTCACCCCCTTCATCAACTGGGCGCGGATCGGCAAATCGGGCGGCGGGCAGTTCTGGCTGCAGATCAGCCATCCCGGCCGCCAGTTGTACAAATCGCTGGGCGAAACCGCCGTCAGCCCGTCCGATGTCTCGCTCGATCTGGGCAAGTTCTCCTCGCTCTTCGCAGAGGTCCGCCCGCTGGAAGTCAGCGAGATCGAGCGGATTATCGAGCGATTTGCCGATACGGCGGAGGAGGCCGAGAAGGCCGGTTTTGACGGCGTGCAGATCCACGGGGCGCATGGCTATCTGGTCAGCCAGTTTCTCTCCCCTCTGGCCAATCAGCGGACCGATGAATGGGGCGGATCATTGGAAAGCCGTGCGCGGTTCCTGCTCAGGATTGTTGATGCGGTGCGCGCGCGGGTCAGTCCTACTTTCGGAGTGGGTATCAAACTCAACAGCGCCGATTTCCAGCGCGGCGGCTTCGCGTTTGAAGACGCGCGGCAGGTGGTCGAATGGCTGGAAGGTAAGGGCTTGGATTTCGTCGAACTGTCGGGCGGCAATTACGAAAGCCCGGCAATGCAGGGCAACCCGCAAGAGGAAGGCGCGCCGCAAACCTCCACGCAGGCGCGCGAGGCCTTCTTCGTCGATTTCGCCCGCGATATCGCCAAGGTCGCGTCCATGCCGATCATGGTGACAGGAGGCATCACAAAGCTGGAGACTGCTGAGGCCGCATTGGAGCAGGACGCAAACGGGTTCGGCGTGGCTATCATCGGCATTGCCCGCGCTTTGGCTGCCGATCCTAACCTGCCCAATCACTGGCGTGAGCGGAAGAATGCCCATGTCGAGCTGCCCGAATGCGGCTGGAAGAGCCAGACGCTGGCAGCGCTGGCGGTCATGGGCCTGACAAAGGCGCAGATCGAGCGGATGGCAAAGGGCAAGCCGCCCGGTGATGGCGGTTCGTCTGCTGCCGCATTGCTGGCTGATCAGGTCCGCGCGGCGACCCGTGCGCGGCGCTATCGCAAATGGCGCGCCTCTGCCTGACGGGTGTAATATCAGGCGGCGCGCGACGCTCTTGATTGACTGCGCCGATCCTGAGCGCGCTTGCGGAAGGCGCGAAGCTTCTGACTAACCGTCCGGTTGCGGCCGCTTTCCTTGGCTTCGTAAAGAAGCTTGTCGGTCAGTGCGTAAAGATCCTCGAACGATGAATTGGGCACAGCGCTGTAGGGAATGACGGCCAGACCCATGCTGGCAGTGACCAGCCGTTCCAGCCCGTCGACCTCGCGTGCCACGCGCAGGGTAATAGCCTTGCGCAGCTGCTCGGCCCGGTCCGGGGCATCGCCGCCTTTCATTACGAGCATGAATTCTTCCCCGCCCAGACGAATGGCGAGCGAGTGTTCGTCGCTTTGCAACACGTCGGCAGCCACCCGGATCACATCGTCGCCCACGCCGTGCCCGGCCGTATCGTTGACCTGCTTGAATTCGTCGAGATCGAGCAGCGCGAAAGTATCATGGCCCGATTTGTGAAGCGCTTCGATCCGGTCTTCCAGCGCGCGGCGATTATATAGCCCGGTCATCGGGTCGCGCTCGGACAGCTTTTCGAGAATGCGCGCCTCGCTCTGCGCATCGTCACGTTCGCGCCGCAGCAGCACGAGGCGGTGGGCAACACCGATACCGGTAACAACGACTTCGAATCCCATGGCCAGAAACGGTGCCAGCACCCCCCAACGCGGTTCGGCTTGCAAGCCGAGGCCGGTAGCGGTCATATCAAGGCCCACGATAATGGCCGGGGTCCAAGCTGCGATTTGGTATCGTACCCACAGACTTCCGCGCTGCACTGCCTGCGCCATCGCCGCCAATGACGCGAAACATATCGGGAAGAAGGCGAGCAAAAAGATGGTTCGCCCCAGCCAGGAAAATGGCGGGATACCCGCAGCGATGCCGCCTGCAATCACAAGGGCCAGCAGGCCTGATCCCTTAAGCGCACGGCGCACCACCGGGCTAATCGCGCCCTGTTCGAGGAACGTTGCAGCGAAGAAGCCGCCAAGAGCTACGATGAGGACATAGCCAATCTCTGTCAGGGTCACGAGAGCGTACGTGTCCAAACCCAGCATGCCGGTTGCCAGCCCGCTGGCTGCCGAAAGGGTCATCAGCATGCCCAGCGACATGCCGGCATGATAGAGCATGAAAGAGCGTTGCAGTGCGGGAAACAGGGTCAGATTGAGAAAAAGGGGCGCGCAGACCAGCCCAAATATCGCGCCGACGATAATTGTATAATGCTCCGGCCATCCGGCAGTGGCGGCGGAATGGATCAGCCGGGCATCTGCACCGGTCGCGGCATAATTTGCCCCAACCAGTCTGACATAGAATGTCTCTGCCTTCAGCCCGGTGCCCGGCAAGGGCACGGCAACATAGGGTCCGTTGTCTGCCGGACGGATCGCAGCGCCCGAATGGCTCTGATAGGCAATTTCGCGTCCGTCTTTGATGGAATAGATCTCAATCGACTCAATCTGGGCCAAGCGAAGGAAAAGCTCTGTTGGCTGGGCCGAAAAGGGATCGGCGGGCGCGTCGAATTTCAGCCAGGCTGCAGGCTCCCCCGTGTGCCATTCTCCGGACCGGCAGATCCAGCCCTTGCTGTCGGCCCGAACCGTGTTGAGCGTCGCCTCCAGCGACGCGCCCCGGTGGCAATCCGCCCCATGGATCACGGCGGCGTGTGCAGGTGCCGCCCAGACAGAAATAATGCCGCACACAAGCGCGCACAGAATTATCCAAAGGAAGCTGACCCGGCCCATGGGCCAAGGTCTAGGCCGGGGTGCCCTAAATTAGGGTTAAGACCAGCTTAAAATTGCCCTTAGTTTCGCGCAGCTCAGTCCATCGCCAGCAAGCGGTCGATGCTGCGGTAATCATAGCCCAGCTCGGTCGCCACCGCCTTGTAAGTGACCTCGCCTTTGTGGACGTTCAATCCCTCGGCCAGATGGGGGTTTTCGCGTAGCGCGTCTTTCCAGCCCAGCTTCGCAATTCGCAGGGCATGCGGCAGGGTCACATTGTTGAGCGCATAAGTGCTCGTGCGGGCGACGGCGCCCGGCATATTGGCGACACAGTAATGGACGATGTCGTCCACCACATAGGTCGGATCGGCATGGGTGGTTGCCTTGCTGGTTTCAAAACAGCCGCCTTGGTCGATCGCCACATCGACCAGCACTGCGCCTGGCTTCATTTCTCTGAGCATTTCCCGGCTGACCAGCTTGGGCGCGGCGGCGCCCGGGATCAGCACTGCGCCGATCACCAGATCGGCCTGGCGCAGCGAATCTTCCAGATTGGTCTTGTTGGAGAACCGCGTGCTGGCGCGTGCTTCGAAGAAGGTCCCGACCTTCTCCAGCACTTCGGGATCGCGGTCGAGAATCTCGACATCGCCGCCCAGACCCACGGCCATCTGCGCGGCGTTAAAGCCGACGACACCGCCGCCGATTACAACGACTTTCGCAGGCAAAACGCCCGGCACGCCGCCGATCAGCACGCCGCGCCCGCCATGAGCCTTTTCCAAAGCACTGGCACCTGCCTGAATGCTCATCCGGCCAGCCACTTGGCTCATCGGGGTGAGCAGCGGCAGGCGTCCGCCGGGGCCGGTGACCGTCTCATACGCAATCGCCGTCACGCCCGATTCCAGCAGGTCCTTCGTCTGCTCCGGATCGGGGGCCAGATGCAGATAAGTATAGAGGATCTGCCCCTCGCGCAGTTTCTTGCGCTCCTCTGCCTGCGGCTCCTTTACCTTCACCACCATCTCGCATTCCGCGAAGATCGGGTCGGGGCCGTCGACGATGGTGGCACCGGCATCGGTATACTGGGCATCCGTTGCCCCGATACCCAGACCCGCTCCGCTCTGGATCCAGACTTCGTTGCCACGGTGCGTCAATTCCCGCGCGCTTTCGGGCGTCAGGCCGACGCGGTATTCGTGGTTTTTGATTTCGGAGGGGCAACCGATGCGCATGGCTTTGGTCCTTTGGGATAGTGCGAATGCGGTCGTTACAAACGAAACAAGAAGGCCACAAGGTGCGGCGGGGCAGCAGGCCGGCAATATCAGTGGGGGATAAGTGCAGCGCTTGTAACAGGACTGTCACACAGTGGTCATACGGGCGTCACCGATATGAAACACGGGCGCAAAAGGTACCCCAAAATGACCAACCGCCAAATGGCCAGCCGATTGTGCAGAGCTACGTTGGCAGCGACTGTCGCTGCAGCTGCATTGACCGCGCATGCTGCTCCTGCAGCCGCGCAGGACGCTGCAGCGGATGCATCGCTGACGATGCAGGAAGAGCTCGCTTTGATGCGCGCGCAGATGGATGCGATGGCGCAGCGTATTGCGACACTGGAGGCAGAGCTGGAATCGGCGCAGGCTGTCCCGGCAGCAGTCGCCGCTGTGCCTCCACCAGCGCCTGCTCCTGCCGCCGCGCCGGACACGCAGATTACCTTCAAGGGTGCACCCGAAATCAAGGGCAAGGGCGGTTGGAGCTTCAAGCCGCGCGGCCGCCTTCAGTATGATGCTGGTATTGTCGAGGCTCCCAATGCAACGGGCCGCGATGAAGGCTTCGGCAATGATCTGCGCCGTGCCCGTCTGGGCGTGTCGGGCGATATGCCGGGCGGTTTCGGCTATAAATTCGAAGTCGACGTTGCCAACAGCGATCTGGCGGTGACCGATGCGCTTATCTCCTACGAAGATGGCGATGTCGAAATCAGCGTTGGCCAGTTCAACAACTTCCAGGGTCTGGAAGAACTGACCAGCAGCCTGCACACCAGCTTTATCGAGCGTGCGGCCTTTACCGATGCGTTTGGTTTCGTCCGCCGCGTGGGCGTTGGCGTGCAATATTCTCCGGGCGATGTGTTGATTCAGGGCGGCGTGTTCAGCGACAATATGGATGTGTTGCCGAGCGATGACTGGAGCGCGAACGGCCGGGTGGTCTACATGCCGAAGCTTGGCGACGCGCAGCTCCACCTTGGTGCATCGGTCCATTACCGCGAATACGCAGCCGGCGGCACCGTACGATATCGCCAGCGCCCTCTGGTTTCCTTCACCTCGGAGCGGTTCATCAACACCGATCGCTTCTCTGCCTCCAGCGAGCTGGGTTATGGCGCGGAGGCCGCAGTCATTTCCGGCCCGTTCCACGCGGCTGTCGAAGGGCGCTGGCAGAATGTCAGCCGTCCCGGAATGCTGGCCGATCCGACCTTTTTCGGCGGCTATGCAGAGGTCGGCTATTATCTGACCGGCGGCGATACGCGCGGCTACAAAGGTGGCAAGTTCGATCGCACGAAGCCTGCCAATCCGGTGGGCGAGGGCGGCATGGGTTCAGTGCAGGCCAACCTTCGCTATGACCGGCTGGACCTGAATGATGCTGGGATCCTGGGTGGCACACAGGACGGCTATTTCTTCAGCCTCGTGTGGAAGCCGACCGACTACACCATGCTGCTCGCCAACTACGGGAAGCTTTCTTACGGCGATGCCTTCTACCCGGCAGCCGGCGGCGACACGTCTTACGATGTCGATGTGTTCGGCGTGCGCGCGCAGATCGACTTCTGATCTGCAAGGAAACCGTCACCAGACTGTCATGCAACGCGGCTAGGGCCGCCTCAAATTTCTTACAGGAACTTGCACAATGAAAATGATCAAATCACTCGCTATGGCTGCCACAGCCAGTCTCGCTCTCGCCGCTTGCGGTGCGGATAGTGGCGGCGGCACGCGCGATTCCATCCGTGCGGTCGGCTCCTCGACCGTATATCCGTTTGCCAAGGCGGTGGCCGAAACCTTCACCCGCGCGACCGACTTCAATTCGCCGCTGATCGAATCGACCGGCACGGGCGGCGGCATGAAGCTGTTTTGCGCAGGCCTGGGTGCAGACACCCCCGATATGTCGAACGCCTCGCGCCGGATGAAGACCAGCGAGTTTGATACCTGCATCGAAAACGGCGTGACCGATGTGATCGAGATCCAGGTCGGCCTCGACGGGCTCGCTTTCGCTTCGGCAAAGGGCGGCATCGACATGAACCTGACGCCGGAAATCGTGTACCGCGCGATTGCCGCCAACCCCTATGGTGAAGAGCAGACGGCCGAAAAATGGTCGGACCTCGATCCCTCGCTGCCCGATCTGCCGATCCTCGTTTACGGCCCGCCCAGCACTTCGGGCACCCGTGACGCGCTGAAGGAACTGGTGCTGATCCCGGGCTGTGAAAGCAATGCCTCGATGCAGGCGCTTGAAGAAAGCGACGAGGACGCGTTCGAGCGGACCTGCACCGAACTGCGCAGCGACGGCGCCTACGTCGATCAGGGCGAGCAGGACAACCTGATCGTGCAGAAGATCCAAGGCAATGAAAACGCTGTCGGTGTCTTCGGCTACTCCTATCTCGAAGAGAATATCGACGCGCTGCAGGGCCTGTCCATGAACGGTGTCGAGCCGACCTATGCGAACATTGCGAGCTTCGATTACCCCGGTGCCCGTCCGCTCTATGTCTACGTCAAGAAAGCGCATCTCGATGCGATCCCGGGTCTGAAGGAATATCTGACCCAGTGGACCAAGATGTGGGACAAGGGCGGTGAACTGTCGAAAATCGGCCTGGTTGCCAACCCCGACGACGCGATGGCCAAAGCCGTGGCCGGTGCCACCGAATATGTGACCATCACCAAGGCCGATCTGGAAGGCTAAGCCTGCGGTAATAGCCAGCGCGATCGGGCACCCGCTCCCTCCCGCGGATCGCCCGAATGCAAAAGAGAAGCCCGGCAGCGCATCATGCACTGCCGGGCTTTCTTGTGTCCTGATGAGCGCTCTTGGACGGAGCGCCGCTGACTATTCTGCTTCGGCGGCTTCCCAGCGCGCAGTGATCTGCGCGGACCCGCCGCCTTCGTTGACCAGCACTGTCGCGCCTGCCTCTTGAGCGGCGATGGCGGCGATTTGCACTGGCTCGGCCGCACCTGACAGTGTCACGGGAATGCCGGTGCGCCTGCTGGCCCAGCCAATCAGCGCAATGGCGCGCTGGCCTTCCGCATCTGGCTCACCGTCTTCGATCGAGATGGAAGGAAGCGCGGAAAGCGGCGGTCGCAGCCGCACATCCCAATCGTCAATCCCCGCAGCCACCCGGCTTTCCAGAACGCGATAGCCCTCCAGGCTGAGCCCCTCCAGCCGCCTTGCATCGGCCATCACGCGCCGGTTTTCCCGGTCGAGCGTCACGTCGGCTGCCTCGACACCCGCCACCAGCGCCAGCCGTTCCTTCAACCGCGCGACCAGTTGGGCATCAGCGCGCGCTTCTTCCTCCGCGCGGGCACGGGCGAGCTGCGCCTGTTCCGCCGCGCCGGGATCGGTGCCGACGAGATACTGGCTGATATCGACCGCAACCGGATCATCCAGCAGCTGGCCCAGCTCGCCCGACAGCCGCTCGTTCACATCGGCGCGGAATTCCGGAGTCAGGACAGAGGCGGACACCGTTATCGGATCGCCATCCCAGTCGATGGTGATCTGGTCGACCCGCGCCTCTTCGGAGAATGCGGTGGCAATCGTATCGCGGATGATCCGCTGGCCGTTGGATTCGCGGGCGATCTGCATCAGCGAAAGGCCGAGCGGGATCGCCAGTGCGATGAAAGTAGCGACCACCAGACCGCTCTGCACCAGGCTGGTGCGGCCATCATGCTGTTCCGACCGGAAGCCATAAAGCCGCGCCATCAGGGCTGCGGTCAGCGCAATGGTCAGCAAGTTGGTGATATAGAGCATCAGCGCCCCGCCAAACACCGTCCAGTTCAGCGTCGCGAGGCCGAAACCCACAGCGGCCAGTGGCGGCATCAGGGCAGTGGCGATGGCCACGCCGACGATTGTGCCGTCGCGCCCGCGGATCATCGCATAGCTGCCGGCGAGCGAGGAAAACAGGGCGACCAGCAGATCGAAGAGGTTGGGCCGGGTGCGCGCGGCGATTTCTTCGGTCACGTTCTGCAGCGGAGAGAGGAAAACGATGGCGGCGCAGAACAGCACCGCAAACAGAGTGCCGAACAGCAGCGCCCGGCCGCACAGCCGTAGCCAGTTGAACTTGCCTTCTGCCAGCGCAAACCCCGCACCCAGGATCGGGCCCATCAGCGGCGACAAGAGCATGGCCCCGATCACCACCGCAGGCGAGGACAGCAGCATGCCGAGAATGGCGATGCCGGCCGACATGCAGGTCATGAAGATATAGCGCGGGGTCATCGAGCTTTCGCCCGCGATCTTCTTCAGCACGAGCCCGTGATCGACATCGACCATGACATGATCGTGCCACCATTCGCGCAGGGAATTCCATACGCTCTGCAAGGGATCGCTCACCGTCTTGGTGGGCGGCGTCGAAGTGGTCGGCGTTACATCAGAATCGCTGCTCATCGCGCAATGCTAGAGCGGATTGCCGTCCTTGTCGCGGTAGATATCGCGCCGCCCGACATGGTTGGCCGGGCTGCATCACCATTGGCCACGTTCATCGAAACTCATCCCAAATGGCCGACTCCAAAACGAAGCCGCTCAGCAATTCGGTTATTTGTTCCAAAGTTGATCTGGTTTGGCGTGTGCGCTTGACCCATTTCCGGGTCTCAACTCTGTAAACTCTCGTGCGATCTGGGAGCATCTGCAGATCGTTAGAGTACCTTAAGAGCTCGACCATGTTCAATTGATTTATTACATCATACTCAAATCGACCATGGTGGTGAACAAAATTACGCTGACGCAGTTCCCACCTGAAAATGTCATTAATAAGCCTTATAGACCGTCCAAATCGGGGATCACGTTCGCCAGATACTTTCTGGATGGACTTTGTTAGAGATTTGGCGCGGTCTCGATATTGATTGATCCTGTCGAAAAGCATTTCACAGCAATTTGCAAGATGCTCTCCTTTGGAGACCGGCAAGTCGTGAAAAGGATATCGGCGAAAATAGAACTCAACTTGCTCGACGTTCCTTAAGGCCGTTTGTAGTCCGAAGTATGTTGACGCAAGCATCCCTCGCTTTCGCTCAAGATCAGATCGATCAGGCGGCGGTGGAAGCGGTTCATCCCACTGGATATCCAAATGGGCCAGTAAGGTCCTCCTAATACTCTCTTCGGCATGCGGATTCGAGGAGAACGAATCTACATGAAGCCGTATCCACTTCGCGATGACGTCAAGCAATGCAGTCTGATTGGGCGTGTCTTCAACTGACATCGCTAGAGCGGATTGCCGTCCTTGTCGCGGTAGATATCGCGGCGCCCGACATGGTTGGCCGGGCCGACCAGCCCGTCATCTTCCATTCGCTCGATCCATTTGGCAGCGGTGTTGTAGCCGACGCCCATCTGGCGTTGCAGCCAGCTGCCGCTCGCCTTCTGGTTTTCGAACACCACCTGGCAGGCCTGCAGATATTTGCGCTCTGCCGGATCGTCGCTCGCCGTCATATCGTCTTCGAAGCCGAAGCCGCCTCCGTCGGCGGGTTCCTCTGTCACGGCATCGACATAGTCGGGCTTGCCCTGCGCGCGCCAGTGATCAGCCACGGATTCGACTTCCTCGTCGGAGACGAAGGGGCAGTGCACGCGGACCATCGCGCCGGTGTTGGGCTTGTAGAGCATATCGCCCTTGCCGAGCAGCTGCTCGCTGCCCTGCTCGCCCAGAATGGTGCGGCTGTCGATCCGGCTGGTCACCTTGAAGCTTATCCGGGTGGGTAGGTTGGCTTTGATCACACCGGTGATGACATCGACCGATGGGCGCTGCGTGGCCATGATCAGATGGATACCTGCGGCCCGCGATTTCTGGCTCAGGCGCTGGATAAGGACTTCGATTTCCTTGCCCACGGTGACCATCAAATCGGCCAGCTCGTCCACGATCAGCACGATCTGCGGCAGCGGCTGGTAATCGAGCTGCTCTTCCTCGTACAATTCCTCGCCTGTCTCGGGATCGAAGCCGGTCTGCACGCGGCGGCCGAGCGGCTTGCCCTTGGCGGCGGCGGTGCGGACTTTCTCGTTGAACGAATTGAGATTGCGCGAGCTGACGCTCGACATCATCCGGTAACGGCGCTCCATTTCCTCGACCGCCCATTTCAGCGCGCGGACGGACTTTGCCGGTTCGGTCACCACGGGGGAGAGCAGATGCGGAATATCGTCGTAGGTCTTGAGCTCCAGCACCTTGGGATCGATCAGGATCAGGCGGCATTCTTCCGGCGTAAATCGGTAAAGCAAGCTGAGCAGGATACAGTTCAGCCCGACCGATTTACCCGAGCCGGTAGTGCCCGCGACCAGCAAATGCGGCATGGCCGCCAGATCGGCGACAATCGGTTCACCGGCGATATCCTTGCCCAGAATGATCGGCAGATTGCCCTTCGCATCGGCGAAATCGGCGCAAGCGGCCAGTTCTTTCAGGACCACCATCTGGCGATGGGCATTGGGCAGTTCGATGCCCATCACCGTCTTGCCCGGAATGGGCGAGACGCGGGCGCTGATCGCGCTCATATTGCGGGCGATGTCTTCCGCCAGACCGATGACCCGGCTGGCCTTGATACCCGGTGCCGGCTCCAGCTCGTACATCGTCACCACGGGGCCGGTGCGCACGGCGGTAATCTCGCCCTTCACATTGAAATCGTCGAGCACGGTTTCGAGCAGGCGGGCGTTGCGCTCCAGCGCCATTTTGTCGAGCTTGGGCGCATTGTCCTCGGGCACTTCCTCCAACAGATCGAGGCTGGGGAGGGTGTATTCGGCGAACATGTCGCGCTGTTTTGCGGCCTTGGCCATGCTGGCGCGTTTTGGCGGAGCGCTGGGGTCGGTGATGGTCGGCGCGCGGCGCGGCTGCATCACTTCCACCGGCTCGCCTTCGGCTGCCAGCGCGGCCTTCTTGCGTTCGCGGCGGGACATTTTCGGTTTGTCGGCGGCGGTGTCCGGCGCAGTGGCTGTCCCGTCTGTGAACTCGATGTCTGCCGGCGCACGCTGGCGGCCGATAAAGCCGAGAATGAAATTGGGCAGAGTCAGCAAGGCGCGCCAATCAATCGCGAAGACGCGGGTCGCCAGAACCACGCCGCCGATCAGAGCGAGCAGAGCCAGCCCCAGCGTAATCCATCCGCTTGCGCCTTCGCCGAAACGGGTTGCCACTGCTTCGATCGCGCCCGCACCCAGCAGGCCCGTCAGCCCGCCGGTGGAGGCTGGCATGGCGCCGCCCGGGCCATCGAAGGTCAGCGTCAGGACGGTGGAAAGCAGTACCATCGCCAGCACCAGCTGCGCGGTCGGCTGCCACCAGCGGGTTTCAGTTTCCCGCTCTTCCTCCTCCACATCGCGCCACAACTTACGCGCAAAGACATACAGCATCGGCAGGATCAGCACGCCCGACAGGCCGAACAGGAACCACACCCGCTCCGCCGCCCACGCGCCGCTTGCCCCCATCCAGTTGGCAATTGCGCCGGTGCCCGCGGCGGTGGAGGGGCTGGGATCGGTCTGCGAATAGCTGAACAGCGCAAGGCCGAGGAACAGCATGAGGCCAAACAGCACTGCCGCTCCGGCCATCTGGCCCGCGCGCCGCAAACTGCGCCGGAATGTCGCCCGCCAGTCGGGCTGTGAATTGCTGATTGCACGCGTGGCCATGAGACCCATACTCCCTATCGGAACACACCATGAATCCTCGGCGAGTCCGGGTCAAGGATTGAGAGGTTCAGCTAGGCTTTGCAGGGGCACTCACAGAGGCACAGAGGCACAGAGAAGGCGTGATTTGCGGCAAAGCCGCTCTCTACTTTCAAGTGGTTCAAGTGGGGCAACGAGGGAAGTTGGTGGGCGGCGTCGCCGCACGGTGCTTCAACTCTGTGCCTCTGCGCCTCTGTGAGCGCCTCAACCCAACCCATCAATCGCAGCGAAACGCGGCCAATTCATCGATCCAGCGCGGCGCGGGCTCATGCCGCCCAGAGCGATGACCGGCACGGGCGATTGGGCCGCAAGCAGCCGGAACCGCACCGGCCCCAGCACCGGCGCGCCGGGATGCGAGCGGGTCGCGAATACCGGGCTGAGCATGACCGCATCAGCGCCCATCCGCGCTGCATCGCCAATCTCGCGCAGGTTGTGGGCGGTTGCGATAGTCAGCAGGTCGCGGCGGGTAGGATAGAGCGACCGGGCCGCGCCATAAATCCCGTCCGCGCCCCATTCCCGTGCAGTCAGCGCGCTATCGGCGAGGATGAGCCGATGCTCGCTCGCACGGCAAAGGCGTTGGACTATCCTAAACCGGGCCAGCCGATCTTGCGGGGGCAGGTGGTAGTGGCGAAACACCACCGCCGACCCCATCGGCAAGGTACTGATGGCACTCGGCAGCCCCGCATCGTTGCGCTCGTCGGTCAGAAGCCAGAGAGCGGGCAGGCTGGAGAGCGGGAAGGGCTGGCGCAGCGTCACACCCGCGCTATAGCGCAGCCCCATGGAAAGTGCAGCCAGTACGCCGACAGCCCGGCTCGAAACGGTTCAGGCCAAAATCGCCAAGACCTGCAAGATTGCCCGCCGCGAGGTTGATGACGTGACACTGGTTGCCGTCAGCAAGACCCATGCCGCAGAGAAAGTCGAACCTCTGCTGGAGGCAGGCCACCGTGTCTTCGGCGAGAACCGCGTACAGGAAGCGCAAGGGAAATGGCCCGCGCTCAAGGAACGCTTCCCCGATGCGCAGCTGCATCTGATCGGCAGCCTGCAATCGAACAAGGCAGACGATGCTGCGCGGCTGTTCGATTGCATCCACTCGCTCGACCGGATGAGCCTGGTGAAGGCCTTGCCCAAGGCTTTCGAGAAAGCCGGACGGCAGGTGCCCTGCTTCGTGCAGGTGGATGTGGGCGAGGAGCCGCAAAAGGGCGGCTGCCCGATCCCCGAACTGCCCGCTCTGCTGGACGCGGCGCGGGAGCAAGACATTCCGCTGGCGGGCCTGATGTGCCTCCCGCCCGCCGATATCGAACCCGCCCCTTTCTTCGCCCTGCTCGACAAACTGGGGCGCGATAACGGCCTCGATGGCCTGAGCATGGGCATGAGCAGCGACTACGAAACCGCGATCATGCTCGGCGCAACCCATGTGCGCGTGGGCAGCGCGCTGTTCGGGGAGCGGGGGTAAGCTTTGGCTTAACGCAATTTAGCTTCATCTAAGGCTTGCGAATTCCGCGAGATTTAAGGCGTGAAGCAATATACGCACCCGCAGTTGAGACTGGAAAAAACGACACTACCGCAAAGGCAACTATCATCGGCAGGAGGTGCTGAATCATATAAGGAAATTCTTCTCCACCCAATTTTCCAGGCTCGCCGTTCGAGAGCCACACAAAAATGGTTAATAGGAGGGAGCTGATCAGTATCTCAAATGCTGTGATGCAGAGGCCAAACTTTATTGACTGCTCAATCCCCCAAACAGGCGAAGCAGATCGAATGTAGCAGCCTAGTGAAATCAAAAGAGCGCAAAGGATGCTGAAAATTTGCCAAGCGGTCGATTGCAAAAATGGAGTCTCACCAAAAGCGTAGTGCCAAGCGGTCTCCAGAGAGATCTCAATGACCCTTACAGCCGCATATATTGAAACAAACCATGCAATTGTGGGACGCCTTTTGTCCCCCATACACCGTGCACCTTCTTTGAATTCGTCTCCCACTCTTTGTCTCTAAACCCTCTCCAACTCCGCCTGTCTCTCATCGCTCGCCGCCTCTTCCAGCGCCGTTGCGATTGAGCCCAGCCGCAAGGCGTCTGTGATCTTCTGGCCCATCAGGTCTGTGACGTAGAAGGTATCGGCGGCGCTCTCGCCGTAATGGGTGATGTGGGCGGAGTGGATCATCACTTGCGCTTCGAACAGGGCGCGGCCCAGCCGGTTGAGCAGGGCGGAGCGGTCGCGGGCGGCGACTTCGATCACGGTGAAGCGGCTCGATGCCTCGTTATCGAATTGCACGCGCGGCTTGATATCGAACGCTTTCGCCCGGGCGCGGGGTAGCGGGCGCGCCGCCAGTTTCGGGACCAGCTCACCGCGATTGGCGATGGCGTCGCGGATCGAGGTCTTAATCCGCTCCATCTGGCGCGGTTCGTTGAATGGCTGGCCCACCGGGTCCTGCACCAGAAAATTGTCGATCGCCCAGCCATTGCGCGTGGTGTGGATGCGCGCATCGATGATGTTGCCGCCCGCCAGATGAATGCCGCCCGCGATCCGGGTGAACAGGCCCGGGTGGTCGGCGGCGATGACTGTTACCAGCGTCGCGCCACGTTCCGCATCATATTCGCAGTGGATCGACAGATCGTCGCCCGATTCCCGCGCAGCGTAATATTGCACGACATTGCGGGCGATGATGTCGGCGGGTTCGGCAATCCAGTAGGCATCGCCCAACATGCGCCCGTCGCGCTCCATCAGGTCGGCCTGATCGCCCAGCAATGCGGCAACCTCGGCCCGCTGCGCCGCCACGCGTTCGGCGCGGTAATTGCGGGTATGCCCAAGTCGCAGGCGTTCGTGGGAAAGGTCATACAGCTCGCCCAGCAGCTGGCCTTTCCAGCTATTCCACGTTCCCGGCCCGACAGCGCGGATGTCCACGCTGGTCAGTATAGCAAGCTGGCGCAAACGCTCCAGACTGCGCACCTCCGCGACAAAGTCCTCCACCGTCTTGGGGTCGGACAGATCGCGTTTGAAGGCGGTGTCGCTCATCAACAGGTGCCGCAGGACCAGCCAGCTGACGAGCTCCGTCTCCGCCTCGTCCAGACCGAAGCGGGGGCAAAGCTCCTCGGCCACTTCCGCGCCCAGTTCGGAGTGGTCGCCGCCGCGCCCTTTGGCGATATCGTGCAACAGAGCGGCGACATAGGCGACCCGGCGCGATTGCAGCTTGTGGATCTGTTTCGTGGCGCGCGGGTGGTCGTCTGCCAGCTCGCCGCGTTCGATCTTGGACAGGAAACCGATCGCGCGGATGGTGTGCTCGTCCACCGTATAGTGGTGGTACATGTTGAACTGCATCTGCGCGTTGACCCGTCCGAAATCGGGCACAAATCGGCCGAATACACCCGCCTCGTTCATCCAGCGCAGCGCGGTTTCGGGATCGTTGCGGCCACACAGCAGATCAAGGAACAGGGCGTTGGCCCGTTTGTCCTTGCGCACATCATCCTTGATCAGGGAGGCATCACGGCCCGCTTGCCGCATGGTGCGCGGATCGATCTCGATTCCTTGCGCCTCCGCCAAAGCGAAGATTTCGATCAGGCGTACAGGGTCCTTCTGGAACCAGGTATCGGATGGTGCGGCAATCCGCCCGCCCGAGACGCGGAACCCTTTGACGCTGCGCGGCTTCGGCTTAAACCCGGCCAGGAGGCCGCGCCGTGCGCGTTTGCGGGCAAATTGCTCGTCCAGTTGCGCAAGGAACACGCCGGTCAGCGAACCGACGCGCTTCACCTGCAGGAAATACATCTGCATGAACCGCTCGACCGCGCTCTTGCCGGGGCGGTCAGCGAAATTCATCCGCTCCGCCACGCTCTTTTGCAGATCGAAAGTCAGCCTGTCCTCGGCCCGCCCCGCAATCGTGTGCAGGTGGCAGCGCACGGCCAGAAGGAAACTCTCGGCCCGGCGGAAGGAGCGGTATTCCTGCGCGGTCAGCAATCCGGCATCGACGAGCTCTGCCGCATCGCGCGCCCGGTGGATATATTTGCCGATCCAGTAGAGCGTCTGCAGGTCACGCAGACCGCCCTTGCCCTCTTTCACATTGGGTTCGACGACATAGCGGCTGTCGCCCATTTTCTTGTGACGCTCGTCGCGCTCGGCCAGTTTTTCCGACACGAATTGCTTCTCGCTGCCGGAGACAACGTCGGCGAAGAAGCGCGCGCGGACCTCCTCGTACAAGGCTCGGTCGCCCCACAGATAGCGTCCTTCCAGCAGGGCCGTGCGGATGGTCAAATCGTCCTTCGCCATCCGGACGACATCTTCGGGCGTGCGGCTGGAGTGGCCGACCTTCAGGCCCAGATCCCACATCAGATAGAGCATCGCCTCGATCGCCTGCTCGCACCACGGGGCGTGGCGGGTCGGCGTGAGGAAGGCAATATCGACATCGCTGTGCGGGGCCATTTCGGCGCGGCCATATCCGCCCACCGCCATCAGGGCGATCCGCTCCGCCGTGGTCGGGTTAGGATGCGGGTGGAGATGGGTGGTTACGTAATCATGGATCACGCGGACCAGCTGATCGATCAGAAACGCATGGCCCGCCGTAATCTCGTGGCCGCTAGAGGGCTTTTCCTCCAGCCGCCGCGTCAGCTCCGCGCGCCCGGCCTCGAGCGCATCGCGAAGCGCCGATAGTACGGCAACGCGGGGATCCTCTTCGTGCGCGGCCAGATCGGCAATGGCTCCGTCCAGCGAGCGCCGGTCGATAATGGCGCGCTGGCGGGGGACGGCTTTGGCGGGGCCCTTGTCCTGCGTCACCCGCCCGTGAACACCTTCGTGTATTTCTCGCGCAGGAATTTCTTGTCGACCTTCTGCGTGCCGAGACGCGGCAGGGTTTCGGTTTCCTGCCAATATTGCACCGGCTGCTTGAATGGGGCGAGACGGCTGGAGAGGTGATCGCGCAGATCGGCCTCGCTCACATCATGGCCTTCTTTGGCGAGGAACACCGCGCCGACAATTTCGCCGAAGCGCTCGTCCGGTAGGCCGAAGACGCTGCATTCGGCAATGCCGTCATGCGCATAGATTGCGTCTTCCACTTCGATGCAGGTGATGTTCTCCCCGCCGCGGATGATGATGTCCTTCTTGCGGTCCACGATGTACAAATAGCCGTCCTCGTCGAGGCGGCCCAGATCGCCGGTGCGGAAATACATATCGTCGGTGAAGGCTTCCTTCGTGGCGTCGTCATTGTTCCAGTAGCCGAGGAAATTGCACACCGAGCGGATGCAGACCTCGCCAATGCCGCCTTCGGCAACAGGTTTCCCGTCATCGTCCAGAATGGCCAGGTCGACCAGCGGGCGGCTGGGTTTGCCGGTGCTGGACGGTTTGGCGAGATAGTTCTCGTTGAAATTGCCGCAGCCCACGCCGTTGGTTTCCGTCAGGCCATAGCCGAGCAGCGGGAACCCTTCCGGGAACGCTTCCTTGATCTTGGCGACATGCTCCACCGGGCGCGGCGCACCGCCAGCGGCCAGGCTCTTGCACGAAGAAATGTCGAACTGAGCGCGGTCGGGGTGGGTGGCCATTTCGTAGGTCATCAGCGGGACGCCAGCGAAATAGCTGACCTGCTCGTCCTGAATCAGGCGCAGCGCTTCCTTCGCATCCCATTTCGGCATCAGCACGATCTTGCGGCCCAATGCGTAGCTTTGCAGGAACAGCGGCACTTCGCCGGTCACGTGGAACAGCGGCACGGCCAGCAGCGCGCAGGCCTGCGTGGTGGGGGCATCGCCTGTCGCATCGAGATAGCTGAAGGCCATCAAAGACTGGATCGCGTAGCTCATCGAACCATGCACGACCCCTCGGTGATCCGAATAGGCGCCTTTCGAGCGGCCTGTGGAGCCGGACGTGTAGAGCAACGTGGCGTAATCATCGGGGCCCACGTCGAGGAACATGTTCGCGCCGGGATCGCCCCATGCGTTGGAGAGGCCTTCGGATGGGGCACAATCATGATTGATCATGACGATTTTGGCGCCGTGGGTGATCCCGTCGAGCCGCGCGGCGCGGCCGGCATCGGCAAACACCAGCTTGCAATCGACCAGATCGATCGCGTCCGCCAGTTCATCGCCATTGGAGAAACCGTTGAGCAATGTGGCGCAGCCGCCAGCCATCAGGATGCCCATATACAGGACGATCCAATTGGCGGAATTGCGCGCGGCGATGCCGATACGGTCACCCTTCACCAGCGCATGATCGGCCTGCAGCCCTGCGGCCACATGGCGCGCAGCGGCGTAGGCTTCACCAAAGGTCAGGCGGCAATCGCCATCGACGAGGAAGGTCGCGTCCTTATGCTCGTTGCAATAATGCGCCATGTAATGCGACATGCTGGGCGGCGCGTTCTTGAACGCAGGCATCGTCGTGCCATTGCGCTCGAACGGGACAGTCTCCGCCGGGGCACCCTCGGCCGTGAGTTTGTCCATGATTGCGTCGAGCGTCATATCCAGCTGTGTTGGCATCGCGTTTTTCTCTCCTTGGTGTTTCTCCAGCGCGTATCCACCCCTTGGGGTTCCCCACAAAGCCGCCCTGTGCCAAGGCGGAAATGAGTTTTCCGAGACGCGGTCACGCTGATAGTTGGCCACGCTTCTAAGGGGTTTGCCACGTGCTGTCACTATGGGCCGTATCCGTAATCGGTGCCGCAATAGAACCGATCCGCTGGGCTGAATTGGGCCTCAGGCCGGGCATCGATCTGGGCTTCTTCACGCTGCGCTATTATTCGCTCGCCTATCTGATCGGGATCATCTTCGCCTATTGGCATATGTCGAAGATGATCAAGGCACCCGGTGCCCCGCTGGCGCAGGACCATGCGGATGATCTGTTCTTTTACTGCACGCTGGGCGTTATCCTTGGCGGGCGGCTGGGCTATGCAACGTTTTACCAGCCTGAATTGTGGTCAACTCCGCTGGAAATCCTGAAAGTCTGGACCGGCGGGATGAGCTTCCATGGCGGTCTGATCGGCGTGCTGGTGGCGATTGCGTTCGTCACGCGGCGGGGCAAGCTGAGCTTCCTGCGGGTGTGCGATTACATCGCCGTCAGCGTGCCGATGGGCATGCTGTTGGGGCGGCTGGCGAACTTCATCAATGGCGAGCTGTGGGGCCGCGAAACCACCGTTTCCTGGGGCATGATTTTCCCCGGCGGCGGCGAAGTGGTGCGCCATCCCAGCCAGCTCTATCAGGCGACGTTCGAAGGGCTGGTGCTGCTCGTCATCCTGATGCTGCTGTTCTGGCAGACGCGCGCGCGTTGGCGGCCCGGCTTGCTGGTCGGGGTGTTTACGCTGGGCATGGGCCTTGCGCGGTTCGGCAATGAATTCTTCCGTCAGCCTGACCAACAACTGGCCGATTTTGCCGCGCGAACAGGGCTTTCCATGGGGCAATGGCTGACCATTCCGATGATCGCGATCGGCCTGTTCTTCATCATCCGCGCGCTGCGGCGTCCGGCGCTGGGTGTGGCGGCTCCGAAGGCGGCAGAAGCGCAGCCCACTCCCGCCGCATGAACAGAGCGGGTTCCAGTGCAGAGCCTGACGATCTGGGGGCAATTTTCCGGCGGCTCATTCGCAACACCGGGCCGATATCGCTGACGCAGTATATGGGGGAGAGCAACACCCGTTACTACGCATCGCGCGATCCGCTGGGGCAGGGCGGCGATTTCGTCACCGCGCCGGAAATCAGCCAGATGTTCGGGGAACTGATCGGGCTGTGGCTGGCGGATGTGTGGATCAATTCGGGCAAGCCGGAATATGTCCATTACGTGGAACTGGGGCCGGGGCGCGGGACGCTGGCGAAGGACGCTTTGCGCGCGATGAAGCGTTATGGGCTGGAGCCTGAAGTGCACTTCGTCGAAGGGTCCGGCGCGCTGAAGGAAGTGCAGCAGGAAGCAGTGCCGCATGCGCGCTATCACGACGATCTCTCCACCCTGCCGCCCGATGATCCGCTGCTGATTGTCGGCAATGAATTTCTCGACGCGCTGCCCGTCCGGCAGATGGTCAAGACCCCCGATGGCTGGCGCGAGCGGGAGATTGCGCTGCAGGATGATGCATTTGTCTTCGCCGCCGGAAACCGCCCGATGGATGCCGCCGTGCCCGAAGATTGGCGCGATGCAGAGGATGGGACCATCCTTGAAACATCGCCCGCGCAGGCGGCGGTGATGTACGAATTGGCCGGGCGTTTGTCCGATCAGGGCGGCGCAGCGCTGCTGTTCGATTATGGCCATGCTGAGCTCAAGGCCGGATCGACCTTGCAGGCGGTGCGCGGCCATCAGAAGGTCGATCCGCTGGCCATGCCGGGTGAGGCCGATCTGACGGCGCTGGTAGAGTTCGGCACGCTCGCCCGCATTGCCCAATCGCGCGAAGTCCGCTGGATCGGCACGGTTGAGCAGGGCGCGTGGCTGCAAGCATTGGGCATCGATGCGCGCACGCAGGCGCTATCGCAGGCCGCCCCGCATCATGCCGAGGATTTGCGCGCCGCGCGCGACCGGCTGGTGGAAGCCGACCAGATGGGCGCTCTGTTCAAGGTGATGGGCCTGACCGGGTATGGCTGGCACGGCGGAGCGGGTTTCGGCTGAGCGGGATCGCCTGAGTGGGATCGAAAGACGTTCGGCGGGCGTTCATGCCGAGGACGCCAAGCCCTTGCTCAAGCTGTTGTTTCAGTCCGTGCAGTTACGCCCATTTCCAATCCCGAAGGTTTTCCCATGGCTCTCAAGACCCTCTCCGCCGCAGTCGCATTGGTGTGCGCAGCGGCCAGTGTGCCTGCCTTTGCCGCTGACCCGATCACCGGGCGCTGGATGACGGAGGAGCGCGATGCGGTCGTCACCGTGGCGAAATGCGGATCAACCTATTGTGGGCGCTTGAGCAAATATCTGGTCACGCCCGAAGGCGGCGCCGACCAGCGCGATGTCTACAACCCCAATCCAAAACTGCGTAAGCGCAAGCTGCTTGGCACGGCGCTGCTCTCGGGCTTCAAGATGGATGGCAATGTCTGGCGCGGAACGATTTACGATCCGCGCAACGGCAAAAGCTATCGCAGTGTGGTGCGCCGCAAGAGCGCCAATGTGCTGGAAGTGAAAGGCTGCCTCGGTCCGTTCTGCCAGACGCAAGTTTGGCGTAAAGCCAGCTGAGCCAGCTAGGCTAGAGCCCCAGACCGGCGGCCAGTTCGCGCGCTGCCTCAGCCGGGGTCAGCTTGTCCCCATCGGTCCGATCGACCGAGAGATTGGCCGCGCGCATCGCCTCCACATCGATCGCCCCGATCAGAGGACGCAGCGCCTCCACCAGAGCCGCATCCTGCGCCGCTTCGGGGCTCATCAGCAGGATCGCATCGTAATTCGGGAACGCGCCTTCGGGGTCCTCCAGAATAACCAGATTATCCGAGGCGATCCGGCCATCCGAAGTGTACGCACCGATCACCTGCGCTTCGTTCGATTGCAGCGCGTTATACATGAAAGTCGGCGAGAAATTACGGGTCTGCGCGAACCGCAACCCATAGGTATCGCGCACTGCAATCCACTCGGGTCGCTCGAAAAATTCCGGGTCGCCGCCAATCGCCAGATCCGGTGCGATTGCCGCCAGATCGCCGATGGTTGCCAGCCCGCGTTCGCTCGCAAAACCCTGCCGCACGGCCAGCCCATAGGCGTTTTCAAAGCCGATCCGGCCGAGGACGAGCGCGCCGCTGGTCTCGCTTTCCCACTGGGTGATCTCTTCCAGCATCGCGTCGCGGTCCGGCGTGTCGCTGCGCTTCAGCATATTGGTCCAGATGGTGCCGGTGTAATCGACCAGCACATCCACCGATCCGCTGGCGACCGCGCTGTGCGCCACGGCGGAACCAAGCCCGTCGCGGTATTCCACCGCATAGCCCTGCCCCTCTAGCCGCTGCCCGATCAGGCGCGCGAGGATATACTGCTCAGAAAATCCCTTGGCACCGATGGTGATCGTATCCTCACGGTCGCCTGTGCCCCCGAATGTCGCCCACAGCGCTGCTGCCACCCCTATCAGAGCCGCGCTGGCCCCGCCGCGGATCAGGCCGGGGCGACCTTGCGCAAATCCGCGCTCGACCATGCCCAGCAAGGCATCCGCCACCAGCGCCAGCCCGGCAGAGGCGAAGCATCCGGCCAGCACCAGCGTCCAGTTCTGGGTCTGCAATCCGGCAAAGATCGGATCGCCCAGCGATGGCTGTCCGATAGTGGTGGACAGCGTCGCTGCACCAATGGTCCAGACCGCAGCGGTCCGAATGCCCGCCATGACATAAGGCGCGGCCAGCGGAGCTTCGACCAGCCGCAACTTCTGCGCAGGCGTCATGCCCACACCGTCCGCTGCTTCCAGCACGCCGGGGGCCATATGCTCGCGCGCGGTGACCGCATTGCGCAGGATCGGGAGCAAGGCGTAGAGCGCCAGAGCGAGGAGCGCGGGGAGGAAGCCGAGCGTCGGCAGCCCCTCGCCAAACACTGCTCTCAGGCTCAGCAATATCGGGAAAAACAGCGCCAGCAGCGCCAGCGCAGGCACTGTCTGGACAAGGCTCGCAAAACCCAGCGCAATGCGTGCGACAGCGGCATTACGGCTGGCCCACACGGCCAGCGGCAGCGCTACGATAATGCCCAGCGCCAGCGCGGAAGCGGCCAGCAGGACATGGGCCGCCAGCTTGTCACCCAGCCCCAGCATGGTGGAGAAAACATCGCTCATGGAGCGAGCTTCGCCAATTGCCGCGCCTGATTGCGGGGGACTGCCACCAGTTCCTGCGCCACATCGCCGCCTGCACCCTCCAGCAAGGACCCGGGCGTTTCATCCGCCACGATGTGTCCGGCGTCCATCACCAGCACCCGGTCGGCCAGCAGCAGTGCTTCGGCCATGTCGTGCGTGACCATCACGCTGGTCAGGCCCAGCTTCTGATGCAGGCCGCGCACCCGCTTGCCGAGGGCATCGCGGGTAACAGGATCGAGCGCGCCGAACGGCTCGTCCATCAGCAGCAATTCCGGATCGCCCGCAAGAGCACGCGCCACACCGATGCGCTGGCGCTGACCACCCGACAATTCGGACGGCATGCGGTCGGAATAGCTACCGTCCAGCTCCACCATTTCGAGCAATTCTGTAATCCGTGCCTCGTCCAGCGAGGCCCCGGCGATGCGCGGTCCGATGCCGATATTTCGGGCAACATCCATATGCGGGAACAGGCCGATGGACTGGAAGACATAGCCGATCCGGCGACGCAGCGCGGGCGCAGGCAGGCCGGTTACATCCTCCCCAGCGAGCAGCACGCGGCCGGACGTCGGCTCCGCCAGCCGGTTGACCATTTTCAGCAAGGTCGATTTGCCCGATCCCGACGCCCCGACCAGCGCGGTGAAAGACCCTTGGGCGATATCCAGCGAGACATCACCCACCGCGACTACGGGGCCGTATCGCTTCTCTACCGCCTCGAACCGAAGAAAGGCGGCAGGAGCCGTCACAGAGCCAGAGATTTGGTGGGTAGCGACAGGCGCACTTTCAGCCCGTCCTTGCCCCATTCGCGGTCCATCGATCCGTCGAGCTGCGACTTCACGCTCATATCCAGCAATTGCGAACCGAAGCCCGCAGTTTCGGGCGGCGCGGACGACGGAGCACCGGTTTCGCTCCAGTCGATCAGGATCGTATCGCCGCGCTCCGCCAGATCGATGCTGACCCGGCCTTCTTCGCGCGATAATGCCCCGTATTTCGCTGAATTGGTCGCCAATTCATGGAAGATCAGCGCCAGCGGCGTGGCTGCGCGCTTGCCCAGTTTCACCGTCGCGCCATGCACCTCCACCTGCTTGCCCTCGCCGATGCCGTAGGGGGCCATCAGCACGTCGAGCAATCCGCGCAGTTCATTGCCCTTTTCGCTGCCCAGCGGGCGGACAAAATCATGCGCGCGGCCCAGCGCCCGGATGGCTTCGCCCAATTCGCTGGCAAATTCCTTGAGCTCGGGCCGGTTGCGCGCCCGCAGCATGACGAGCCCGGAGACGACCGCAAAGATGTTCTTGATCCGGTGCGACAGCTCCTTGGCCAGAAGATCGCGGCTCTCCGACCGGCGGTGGTTGTCATCAATATCGGTCAGCGTGCCAAACCACTGCGTCACATCGCCCGCACTGTCGCGCACTGGCAGCCCCCGGCTGAGCATCCAGCGCCACGTGCCATCCGCACGGCGCACACGAAATTCCTGTTCGAACGGTTCACCTGAGGCGAGAGCTGTATCCCACGCATCGCGGTAGGCGGCGTTGTCATCCGGGTGGAAGACCTCGTATGCCCCCTCGTTGCTGGGCGCATCGTCGGGACTGATCCCGGTGAATTCGTACCATCGGCGATTGAAGAAATTCGCTTCGCCAGAGGCATCGGCGGACCAGGCAATATCGGGAATGGAATCCGCCAGCGCGCTCAGCCGGTTCTCGCTGGTTTCCAGCTCGGCATCCGCGACCAGATCGCGGCGGCGCGCATGGAGGCGGCGCATCACGGCATCGCGCAGGACCTTGAGCCCCTCCTCCTGCAGCGCGGTCAAACCATCGGGCCGGGGCAGAGTATCGTTGATGCACAGGGCCCCGATGGGCGCCCCCTCGCTGCTGATCAGCGGTGCCCCGGCATAGAAACGGATATTCGGTTCACCGGTAACCAGCGGATTGTCGGCGAAGCGGGGATCCTCGAGCGCGTCGGGCACCACCATCACATCATTGCCCAACATGGCATGCCCACAAAAGCTCACGGGACGGGGCGTTTCCCTGGCTTCCATCCCCTCGCGAGCGAGAAACCGTTGCCGGTCTTCCTCGACGATGGAGACCATCGCACTTGGCGCACCGCACAGCCGCGCGGCAAACTGCGTGATCCGTTCCAGCTCGGCATCGTCTTCCAGCGCATCGACGCCAAAGCCTGCGAGCACCGGCAATCGGACGGCGTCTTCCATTCTGGCAGGATCGGGGGCCTTGCCTTCGGGCCATGGGGCGGTGGGTACTGCTTGCACGCGCATCGATTCCTTCATTCGAAAAATCGCATACAGAAATGATCGCGCGTCGCAAGTAACCCAATGAACCTCCATTGTTTTTACTCGATTCTTATTTTTCAAGTGCAGGCTCTGCTTTGCGGAAAGGGGCCACCTTGCTATGCGGCATGGCCAGAAAGCCCGCACATTTCAGCGGGCGCAGGAGAGACCATGCGCGCGACCCCCGATTTTGATTTTCAGCTTGGCGAGACAGCGGAAATGATCCGAGAGACGACGGGGCGGTTCTCCGACGAGCAGATCGCGCCGCTGGCCGCGAAGGTGGATCGCGAAGACTGGTTCCCGCGCGATCTGTGGTCGCAAATGGGTGAGCTGGGCCTGCACGGGATCACGGTGCCGGAAGCGGATGGTGGGCTGGGGCTTGGCTATCTGGAGCATGTGATTGCGTGCGAGGAAATCAGCCGGGCGAGCGCCAGCGTGGGCCTGAGCTACGGCGCGCATTCCAACCTGTGCATCAACCAGATCGCCCGCTGGGCCAATGACGAGCAGAAGGCGAAATACCTGCCAAAGCTGATTAGCGGCGAGCATGTCGGGAGCCTTGCGATGAGCGAGGCTGGCGCAGGCTCCGACGTCGTGTCTATGAAGCTGAAGGCCGAGGCCGTTCAGGGCGGCTATATCCTCAACGGCACGAAGTTCTGGATCACAAACGCGCCTGAGGCTGACACGCTGGTGGTCTATGCCCGCACCGACCCTAACGGCGGCAGCGGCGGCATCACAACCTTCCTGATCGAAAAGGACATGCCCGGCTTCTCCATCGGCCAGAAGATTGAGAAAGTCGGCATGAAGGGCTCGCCCACCGCAGAGCTGGTGTTCGACGATTGCGAAGTGCCCGAAGAAAACGTGATGGGCGCAGTCGGCGGCGGTGTCGGCGTGCTGATGAGCGGGCTGGATTACGAGCGCGTGGTGCTGAGCGGCATCCAGCTGGGCGTGATGCAGGCGTGTCTCGACACAGTCATTCCCTATCTTCGCGAGCGCAAGCAATTCGGCAAACCCATCGGCAGTTTCCAGCTGATGCAAGCCAAGGTGGCAGACATGTATGTCGCGCTGCAATCAGCGCGGGCCTACGTCTACGCCGTGGCGAAGGCGTGCGATGCGGACAAGACGACGCGCTTCGATGCGGCGGGCGTGATCCTTTTGTCGAGCGAGAACGCCTTCCGGGTGGCGGCGGAGTCAGTGCAGGCACTGGGTGGCGCAGGCTACACGCTCGACTGGCCGGTCGAGCGCTACATGCGCGATGCGAAGCTTCTGGATATCGGCGCGGGCACGAACGAGATCAGGCGCATGCTAATTGGCCGCGAGCTGATCGGGGCGGCGGGGTGATTTTCCATTACCTCGCTGCCGCACTGCTTATTTTTGCCATCGTCCAACATGCAGCATTAGGCTATTTTGCGCGCTTCCTTCGAAGGCATTCTCAAATTGATCACGCAGGAAAGATTGAAGCGCAGGATCCTAGCGCCGTTTTAGCTATCTCGATTGTCGTTGGTCTGTGGGCCGGAATGGTGGCTTTATTAATCGTGCCTGGCATTCCTGCGGTGATCGAAGTCGGGCTCGGAATACTGATCATTTGCGCCACCCTGGCAGCGACGATCAAGAGGGGGGCTCCGACAATGAGACCTTATCTTTTGCTCTTGAGCGGAGCCCTGATTCTTGCTGGAAATCTGATATGACCGCACCCGTTCTCAAATCAACCCTCGACTGCGAGTCACCGGATGCCAAGGCGCGGTTCGCGCACAACAAGGCGCTGGCCACCGACCTGCGCACCCACGTTGCCGAGGCTGCACTCGGCGGTTCCGAAGGCTCTCGCGAGCGTCATGTCGGGCGGGGCAAACTCCTCCCTCGCGAGCGGGTGGAGCGGCTGCTCGATCCAGGTTCGCCGTTTCTCGAAATAGGCCAGCTCGCCGCAAACGGTATGTATGGCAAGGACGCGATCAACGGTGCTGGCCTGATCGCCGGCATCGGCCGCGTGTCGGGCCGTCAGGTGATGATCGTTTGCAACGATGCCACCGTGAAGGGCGGCACCTATTACCCGATGACGGTCAAGAAGCACCTGCGCGCGCAGGAAATCGCGCAGGAAAACCGGCTGCCCTGCATTTATCTGGTCGACAGCGGCGGGGCGAACCTGCCGCATCAAGCCGAGGTGTTTCCCGACCGCGAGCATTTCGGGCGCATCTTCTTCAATCAGGCCAATATGTCGGCGCTGGGCATTCCACAGATCGCCTGCGTCATGGGCAGCTGCACGGCGGGCGGGGCCTATGTCCCTGCCATGTCCGACGAGACAGTGATCGTGCGCGAGCAGGGCACCATCTTCCTCGCCGGGCCTCCGCTGGTGAAGGCTGCGACGGGCGAGGAGATCAGCGCCGAGGATCTGGGCGGCGGCGATCTGCATGCCAGGAAATCCGGCGTGGTCGATCATCTGGCGGAAAATGACGAGCACGCGCTGACCATCGTGCGCGATATCGTCAGCCATCTGGGCGCAAACACCGGCGCAGCGGCTGACGTGACGGTGAAAGACCCGCGCCCGCCGAAGTTCGACGCAGACGAGCTTTATTCCATCATCCCCGACGATGTCCGCGCGCCCTATGACGTGCGCGAGGTGATTGCACGGCTGGTCGACGGCAGCGAGTTCCACGAATTCAAGACGCAATACGGCTCCACGTTGGTCTGCGGTTTTGCGCATGTCTGGGGCATGCCGGTCGCAATCCTCGCCAACGCGGGGGTCCTTTTTAGCGAGAGCGCGCAGAAGGGCGCGCATTTCATCGAGCTGGCGCAGCAACGCCGCATACCGCTGCTGTTCCTGCAGAACATCTCCGGCTTTATGGTCGGCGGGAAATACGAGGCGGAAGGCATCGCCAAGCACGGCGCGAAATTGGTCACCGCCGTCGCCACCGCCACAGTGCCGAAAATCACCGTGGTCATCGGCGGCAGCTTCGGTGCAGGCAATTACGGCATGTGCGGGCGGGCTTATTCCCCGCGCTTCCTGTTCACCTGGCCCAATGCGCGGATCAGCGTGATGGGCGGCGAACAGGCGGCCAGCGTTCTCGCCACAGTCCACCGCGACGCGGACAACTGGACCGAGGAACAGGCGGAAGAGTTCAAAGCTCCAATCCGCCAGAAGTACGAAGACGAGGGCAACCCCTACTACGCCACTGCCCGCCTGTGGGATGACGGCGTGATCGACCCGGCCCAAACCCGCGACGTCCTCGGCCTCGCCTTCGCCGCGACGCTGGAGGCTCCGATACCGGAGCGGCCCAGCTTCGGCGTTTTCCGGATGTGAGGCTGTGAAACTATATTTCCCTGATGAGCGGGTAGTCGAAATTGAGAGCGTCGTGGGGCTTAAGTCAGCTTTGGCCTTTATCGACCGGATACCTGACGGCCAAGTCATTGAACTCAAGCAAACCGAGAAGCATACTATCCGGGCCGAGCGTGATGAAAATTACTGGATCGTCACCGCTAGGCCGCGGGGTTGGTGGTTCCGTCAAACGCTAACGACTGGCGACTGGATCGATCCTTCAAAGCGTCAGCGGAAACCGTTCTGGGTTTACCGGGGAACACTGAGCGACGCGAAGGTTCAAAAGGTATTCCTCGAGTTTTTTGAAGGGAAGAACCTTAGCCAGCCGATCGAAGGCGCAGCTGACTAGCCTGAAACCCACACTGCCCAGCTTCGGTGTTTTCCGGATGTAGACGTTAGGGCAGCCTCGCCTTTTGCGTGAGCTTTGGTAGGAAGGCGCGGGGAGAGAACATGTCGCACGCATCCGCCAGAAAACCATCGCTGTTGTCGCGCATTGTGCGGCGGATTATCTGGTGGATCTACCGCTTTCAGGGCTGGAAGATCGATACCGGGCTGCCCGACATTCCCAAATTCGTCATTGCGGGTGCGCCGCATTCGTCGAATTGGGATTTCGTGTTCTTTACCGGTGCCACCGCCGAAGAAGGCGTCGCCCCCAGCTTCATGGGCAAGCATACGCTGTTCAAGGGCATCATGCGCAATTTCATGCTCGATATGGGCGGGGTCCCGGTTGATCGGACAAAGCGGGCCAAGGTCGTTGATCAGGTAGCCGATGCCTTTGCTGCGGCGGACAAGCTGGCGCTGGTGATTGCGGCAGAGGGCACGCGCTCCTCCAACGGCGAGTGGAAATCGGGGTTTTATCATATCGCGCAAGCGGCGGGTGTGCCGGTGGTGGTCGCGTGGGTATCATGGGAAAAGCGGGTTCTGGGCTTCAGCGATCCGCTCTACCCGACCGGCGATTACCCTGCCGATCTGGCCAAGATTGCGGCCTTCCTGCGGTCCAAGCGCCCAGATTACGAGCGCTACAAGGTGCTGGAGGCGCAGGCCGAGCGGCTGCAGCGCGAAGCGACTGACGGCGCCGCTTAATTTCCGACCTGACGTTTCGTTGTGTAAAGCTTCGAAACCAATGCGCTGCGCATCCGTTGGGATATCAGAAACCCAATCAAGGAGAGATTTCTCATGAAAAATCCAATTCGCCTCGCACTTGCCGCCCCTCTGGCTCTCGCCCTTGCTGCCTGTGGCGGCGGCGCCGACGCCGACGAGCGTGTTGTCGATGATGGCCTGACCGAAGGCGTCGATGTCGATGTGCCCGAAGTGGACGTCGAGTATCCCGAAGTGTCGGTCGATGCGCGCGGTACGGTCAACTACCAGCGGACCTACACCAACACCGATGCAGCCGGCGGCACCAGCACGATCACGCTGGGCGCGGATGACAGTTACACCATGACGAGGGCGGACGGCACCGAGACGTCCGGCACCTTCAACTGGTATTCCGACAACAGCCGCATCCTGATCCGCGAAGACGGGGAAAGTATGGTCTTCGGTGTGGCCGATGGCGCGCTGTATCGTCTGGCTGACGAAAACGCCGACCCCAATGGTCCGCGCACGCCTGAGAATACCTTCACGGCACCAGCGCTCTAAGCCGCTGCACAGCAATCACTATGAAAAAGGGCTGCCGGAGCGATCCGGCAGCCCTTTTTTTGCGCGCCCCCAAGGCCTAGATAGCACCGGCTACGGAGCACATACGGCGGGAACCCACGGAATGAACGGATTGTCGGGCGGTAAGGACGAGCGGCAGCGTCTGATTGAAGATGCGCTGGCGCTGGTGCGCAGTGAAGGCCGGGTCATTACCCGCGCCGATCTGGCCCTGTCCGGCGGGCTCTCGCGCAGCAAGATCGAGCGGCATTTTCCGGAAGAAGCGGACCTGTTCGACTGCGTCGCCGAGGCGTTTTACCAGCCGCAGATCGATCTGATGGAGCATGTGGTTGCCAGCGATCTTTCGCCCCCGCGCAAGATGTACGAATTTTTCGCCCGGCGCTATCTCCTCAACCGGGAGGATTTCCGCGCCGACCCGTCGGGCTACCGCGCCTTGTGCGAAGTCGGTTCGGAAGAATTCGAGCGGGTGCGCGGGTATGTCGATCTGGCCGACCATTATCTCGCGATGATTGTGGCCGAGGCGCAAGGGGACGGGGCGTTCCCCGATCTGACCATCGATCAGGCGCTGTCGCTGATCAACCAGATGGTGATGTGCTACACCATGCCGGATCTGATCGCCCTGCTGGATCACCGGTTGAGCGAAGGGAAACTGGCTCAGATTGTCGATACGATCTTTGCCGGGCTGGCAGGTCAGGATCGGGGGGCCGCGCCAGTGACGGGCCTGAGAGCCGCGACTTAGAGTTCCGGACTAGATTGCCTGTCCTGCGGCCCAGCCGCTCGACCAGGCCCACTGGAAATTATATCCGCCCAGCCAGCCGGTCACATCCACCGCCTCGCCGATGGCATAGAGGCCGGGGATCGATTTGGCCTCCATCGTTTGCGACGATAATTCAGCGGTGCTGATGCCGCCTGCGGTCACTTCGGCCTTGGCAAAGCCCTCGGTGCCATTGGGGGTGAATTCCCAGCGTTTCAGCCGCTCGCCCGCCTGCCGCAGCGCCTTGTCGGACAGGCCCTGCAACACGCCTGTCATGCCCAGCCGCTCGGCCAGAACCCGCGCTAGGCGCTCGGACAGCTGTTCCTTCAGGATGGCGACGATATCGGTTTGCGGCGCGGCGCGCTTGCGGGCGAGCAGCCAGTCGGGCTTCTCGTCTGGGAAGAAATCGAGCGCGATAGGATCGCCGTGCTTCCAATAGCTGGATATCTGCAGGATGGCTGGGCCCGACAGGCCACGGTGGGTCAGGAGCGCCGCCTCGCGGAACGCAGCTTTCTGCTTGCCGCTGCCCGCCACCGCGTTGACCTCTGCCGAAACGCCCGACAATTCGCGGAACAGGACGTCTTCTCCGCCGAGTGTGAAGGGCACCAGAGCCGGGCGCGGCTCGACCACTTTCAGGCCGAACTGCCGCGCCAGATCATAGGCGAAGCCGGTCGCGCCCATTTTCGGAATGGACGGCCCGCCGGTGGCGATCACCAGATTGTCGGCCAGCAGTGCCTGTCCGTTCGCCACTACGGCAAAGGCTCCGCTGTCCTGGACCACCTCGGTCACATCCTGATCGGTCAGGATATCGACCTGCCCGCCCTGAACGCTGGCTTTCGCGCATTCCTCCAGCAGTAGATCGACAATTTGCTGGGCACGGCCATCGCAGAACAGCTGACCCAGTGTCTTCTCATGATGGGCGATATCGTAAGCATCGACCAAGGCGATAAAATCGCGCGCCGTGTAGCGCCTGAGGGCGGACTTTGCGAAATGCGGATTGGCCGAAAGATAGTGCTGCGGCCCCGCACCGATATTGGTGAAATTGCACCGGCCCCCGCCGCTGATAAGGATCTTCTTCCCCACGCGGTCGGATTTTTCCAGCACAGCCACCCGCCGCCCGCGCTGGCCTGCTTGCGCCGCGCAGAACAGACCCGCTGCCCCGCCCCCGAGGATGATGGCATCATATTTCATGGGCAAATGCGCGCGCTACGTCTCGGCGTCGGGCAGAATGTCCACCTCGTCCACCACATCGGCAATCCGGTCGGTTTCCGGCCGGTCGCGAAATTCGCTCAGCATGCTCCATCCAGCCAGAAACAGGCCAGCGACCAGCGGCCCCAGCACGATGCCCGACAGGCCGATGCTGGCGATGCCGCCCAGCGTGGTAACCAGCACCAGCCAGTCAGGAATGCCGGTGTCGCGGCCCACCAGAATGGGGCGCAGGACGTTGTCGGCCATGCCGATCACCGCCACGCCGGAGATGATCACCACCACCCCTTCCCACACCGCGCCGGTCGCCAGCAGCCAGATAGCGGCAGGCCCCCAGACAATCGCCGGGCCCACAGCGGGGAGGAGCGAGAACACCGCCATCAACACGCCGAAAAGGATCGCGGAAGGCACGCCGACAATCCAGAAGGTGATGCCTCCCAGCGCCCCCTGTACCATGCCGACGACGATCGATCCCTTGATTGTGGCGCGCACGATCGACAGGAATTTTTCTGACAGACGCTCGGAAATGCGGCGGTTCATCGGCAGAGCGCGGGCAATGGCGTGCCCGATGACTTTGCCGTCCCGCAGCAGGAAATAGGTGACATACAGACCCACCCCGAAGGCCAGCACCCATGTCAGCGCGCTGCCCCCGATGGCAACCGCCTGCCGCGCGATCAGCCCGGCACTTTCGGTCAGCACTTCCTGCAATCGTTCCTGCACCATCGGCAGATCGGTCCAGCCGGTGCTTTCCAGCTGGCTGCGGATGCTGGTGGGTAGGGCGGCGATCAGGGTCTGAAACCACTCGGCGACATCCACATTCCCGTCGCGAAATGCGATATAGATACCTGCCGCCTGCCGCACCACGATGCTTGCGATCCATAATGCCGGTAGCAGCACGGCAAACAGGATCACCAGCAGTGCCGCGCCCGCCGCCCGATTGGGATATCGCGGCATCCGGGCGAGCATCCAGTCATACAGAGGCCGGAAAATAATCGCCGCCAGCGTCGCCCAAAGGATCGGGCCCCAGAAGGGCCAGGAAATCATCGCCAGCGCAATGGTCACCAGCACCAGGAGCAGCAGGAAACCTCCATGCTCTATACCGACAATGCGGTCTTTGCGGATCATGGCACTTGGCTCCATTCATTGGCGCTGCGGCGCGGCGACAGGGCATAACGCAGGCTGGCCCCGATCATCAGCGCAGCAAAGGCGATGATCGCCCCCGCCCACACCCAATGGGGCAGGAACAGCGCGCGTTCAATCTGCCCTGTGTCCGACAGAATGATTTCGCCGCCGATATTGGCTTGCTCCACCAGCAGATAATCCCACTGGGCGAACATCGACAGGGCCGCTTGCAGCCCGAGAAACTGCAAGGTGAAGCGTTCTGCCCATGGCGGAGCCTTTGCCGCGATGGCCACAAGAAGGAGTGCGATGAGCGGCAGGACGATCCAGCCGGTCATGCCATCGACCCACACCAGCGTGGACACCGCGATGGCTCCGGCCAGCGAATAGAGCGCGGGCCGCCATGCGCGGGGATGGGCGGAGGCAAGGATCAGCAGCGACCCGATCACCGCCGGGCCAATCGGGCCAGCCGCGCTGATCAGCGCATTATCGAACCGTGAGGCGCGGATCGGGCCATAGGATTCGGCTACGCCCGAACCGTCGGGATAGAGGATCAGCCGCTCGAAATCATTGCCGACCATTATGGCTGCGAGCCCGTGGCCCATCTCGTGAAACCACGTCGACAGGATCATGAAGGGATAGAGCACGAAATTGCCCAGCGGCAGCAGTGGCAGGACAAGCAGGATTGCTCCGGCCAGAACCAGCGCCTTGATCGTCTCTTCGCGCGAATGAATGGCGAGTGCGCCGGGTTTCATGCAAGTCGGGCCTCCTTGCGCCCTCACCATGCAACATAGGAAACCACGGCGGATCGTGAAAGATGCGATCGCCTCACGATCGAATGGGCATTGTCCCGCGCTAAAATGGCCAGTAGGGCGCTTGCAGCCGCTATTCCTGCCACCATGCGCAAGACGGATCATCGGGCTTGCGCGCTCCGGTGCGTTTGAGCGCATCGAACATCCCGCCGCTGGTCTGCATGGTGGCTAGCCCCATGCGGTTCCAGTCCATGATGTACAGCCGCTCCACGATCAGCCAGCGCCCGTCGCGCTTGGCTAGAGTGTCGAGATAGCGGCCACCAACGACCAGTTCGGTTTCTTCGCCGGCATGATTGTCGAATATGTGCAGGGCGACACAATAAGTCTCTGCCTTGGCGCTGTCGCCATCGATCCGGCACACAACATTGCCGATATTGTGCTGGGTCAGCCGCATCGCGCTGAGCGAATCGAGCAGCCCCTCGATCATCGGCGCGGGCTCTTGCGGGCCATACCCATAATCGAGCTTGGCATCGGGCGGGAAGACGGCGTGCAATGCCCCGGCGTCGCAGCGGTCGATCCCCCGGCAATAAAGCGCCAGCGTGTCTTCGATGGCCAGCCTGTCGGCAAGCTGTTCCACTGTGATGCTCGGGCCCGTCATTGCGCGCAGGCTACCGCGCCCATGCGGCCCTTCGCACTAGCATTTGTGGGGCAAAGACCGTCAGGCTCCAAACCCCGACGCCTCAGACATCGAGGTTTGCGACATTGAGAGCATTGTCCTGAATGAACTCGCGCCGGGGTTCGACCACATCGCCCATCAGGCGGGTGAAGATTTCATCCGTCACGTCGGCATCCTCGACCTTCACCTGCAGCAGAATGCGGTGATCGGGGTCGAGTGTGGTCTCCCACAGCTGCTCGGCATTCATCTCGCCAAGGCCCTTGTAGCGGGCAATGGCCAGACCCTTGCGGCCCGCTGCCAGCACGGTGTCCAGCAATTGGGTCGGGCGACTGATCGAATCGTCATCGGCAAAGGACGGCGTTTCGGCTGCGTCATCATCGACATCGGCCACTTCGGTGTCCTCAGCAGATTCCGCATCGGCGCTCGACAGCTTCACCAGAATGGCGGCCTTGTCATAGGCTTCGGCATGCTCCTGCGCCACGCGGTGGAGCTTGCGCGCCTCCGCGCTTTCGAGGAATTTGGCGTCGATCATGTGGACATCGGTGACGCCGCGCCACAGCCGTTCGAACTGGACGCCGCCATCGGTGTTCTTGGTCGCGGTCCAGGTCGCTTCCAGATCGCCCATATTCAGCCGCTGGGCGGCCTTTTCCATCGCTGCCGCGCTGGCGGTCGCGTCGGGGTCCAGCACGCCGGCCAAAGCCATTTCCTCGACAATCATGGGCGAGTAACGCCGTGGGGCGAACGCGATCAGATTGCGCATCCGCAGGCCGTGTTCGACCATGCTGCGCAGATCGTCGCCCGAGCGCTGCGAATTGCCATCGTCCAGCATCCGGCCCTGCAGACCGGCATCGATCAAATAGCGGTCGAGCTCCCGGTCATCCTTCAGATAGACCTCGCTGCGGCCCTTGCTCACCTTGTACAGCGGCGGCTGGGCGATGAAGAGGTGCCCGGCCTTGACGATTTCGGGCATCTGCCGGTGGAAGAATGTCAGCAGCAGCGTGCGGATATGCGCGCCGTCGACATCAGCGTCGGTCATGATCACGATCTTGTGATAGCGCAATTTCGACAGGTCGAATTCGTCGCGCAGGCCCGTGCCCATCGCCTGAATCAGCGTGCCGACTTCTTTGGAAGAGATAATCCGGTCAAACCGGGCGCGCTCCACGTTGAGGATTTTACCCTTCAGCGGAAGGATCGCCTGAATTTTCCGGTCACGCCCTTGTTTGGCAGAGCCACCAGCGGAATCGCCCTCCACCAGAAACAGTTCGCACTGCGCGGGATCGCGGTTTTGACAATCAGCGAGTTTACCCGGCAGGCTGGCGACGCTCATCGCGCCCTTGCGGCTCATCTCGCGGGCGCGGCGCGCGGCTTCGCGGGCGGCGGCGGCGTCGATGATCTTCTGGATGATCGCCTTCGCATCGGCCGGGTTTTCCTCCAGCCATTCGGTCATCTTCTCGCCCATCAGCGATTCCAGCGGCTGGCGGACTTCGCTGGAGACCAGTTTGTCCTTCGTCTGGCTGCCGAATTTGGGATCGGGCAGTTTGACGCTGACGATGGCGGTCAGGCCTTCGCGCATATCCTCGCCCGACAGGCTGACCTTTTCCTTCTTCATCAGCCCGCTGGACTGCGCGTAATTGTTCAGCGTGCGGGTCAGCGCGGCGCGGAAGGCGGCCAGATGCGTGCCGCCATCGCGCTGCGGGATGTTGTTGGTGAAGGTCAGGACGTTTTCGTAATAACTGTCGTTCCATTCCAGAGCGACGTCGATCCCGATGCCGTCCTTCTCGGCACTGACCGAGATCGGCTCCGCGATCAGGGCTTCCTTGTTCCGGTCGAGATATTTGACGAACGCGGCGATCCCGCCCTCGTAATACAGATCGTGTTCCAGCGTTTCTTCGGGCCGGTTGTCGCGCAGCAGTATGCGCACACCGGAATTGAGGAAGGCGAGCTCGCGGTAGCGGTGCTCCAGCTTGTCGAAATCGAAGTCAGTGACGTTCTTGAACGTGTCGTGGCTGGGCATGAAGGTGACGCGGGTGCCCTTCTTGAACCCGTTCTCGTCGGGGTTCTGGTCGACCTTCGGCGCATCGCCGGTCACTTCGAGACTCTTGACCGCCTCGCCATGTTCGAAGCGCATGTAGTGCTCTTTGCCGTTGCGCCAGATGACCAGTTCCAGCCATTCGGACAGCGCATTCACCACCGAAACGCCCACGCCGTGCAGACCGCCCGACACTTTGTACGCATTGTCGTCACTGGTGTTTTCAAACTTACCGCCCGCGTGCAGCTGGGTCATAATGACCTCGGCTGCCGAGACGCCTTCTTCCTTGTGCATATCGACCGGAATGCCGCGGCCATTATCCTCCACAGATACGCTGCCATCGGCGTTCATCTCGATCAGAACGAGGTCGCAGTGGCCTGCTAAGGCTTCGTCGATCGCATTGTCGGAAACCTCGAACACCATGTGGTGCAGGCCCGAACCATCGTCGGTATCGCCAATATACATGCCGGGACGCTTGCGCACGGCATCCAGGCCTTTGAGAACCTTGATGGAATCGGCACCGTACTCGCCCATTTGCTTGACGTTTTTGGGCGGGGTGTTGTCGGGCGTTGCCGGGGTTTCCGGTGGGGTATCACTCATGCTGTTTATATAGGCGCTTGGCGGGCGAAACCCAAATGCTGCGGGCAGCTTTCGCAGCAATTTTCCACGACCTAGGGAAGCGCTCGCGCAGGCTCTCAAATTGAGTGCTTGCCGCTGGCCCGCGCTGCGCTAGGTCGGGGGTATGACGAAACAGCAAAACCCGGCCTCCGCCCCGCTTCACATGCCCTTCGGTTCCTATTGTGAAACGCTGGCTTTGCGGGCGCGGGAGACGCCGGAGAAGGTGGCGCTGCGCGATGATGCGGGTGAGCTGACATGGGCGCAATTGCATGACCGTGTGGAGCGGATTGCGGCGCGGCTGGCGGAAACGGGGCTGGAGCGCGGACAGTCGGTCGCGATCCTTGGTACGTCCTCGATCAACTACGCGCTGGTGTTTCTCGCGGCGGTGCGCGCCGGCGGGGTGGCCGCTCCGCTGACCACCAGCGCCAGCCCTGCGCAGCTGGAAGGCATGGCAACGGATTCAGGCGCAAAGCATCTGTTTATAGACCGGGCCAAGACGACCGAGCTGGGCGACGGGTTTCTGCCCGATCTCACCCATATCATCCTCGACGAAGAGCTGGATGCGTGGATGGCGCCTGAGGGGACGCAGGCCCCGTCGCATGACCCGCAGCCCGGCGACCCGTTCAACATCATCTATTCCAGCGGCACCACCGGCACACCCAAGGGCATTGTCCATAGCCACGCCATGCGCTGGACGCAGTTTGCGACCACCGGCGCATCCTATCTCGATGCCGGGATCGAGCCGGTCAGCCTCGCTTCCACCCCGCTTTATTCCAACACCACCATGGTAGCGTTTCTGCCGGTCATGCTGGCGGGCGGCACGGTGAACATCATGGGCAAGTTCAAAACGGTGGACTGGCTGGCCACGGCCCAGCGGTTCAATGTCAATGTCACCATGCTGGTGCCCGTCCAGTACCAGCGCCTGATGGACGAACCGCGCTTCGACGAGTTCGATCTCTCGGCGCTCCAACTGAAATACTGCACCAGCGCGCCATTCTCTGCCGAGCTTAAGCGGCAGGTGCTGGACCGGATGCCGGGCGCTTTGATCGAGATCTATTCGATGACCGAAGGCGGGGTTGTTTGCCTGCTCTACGCCCATGAATTTCCGGACAAGCTGCACACGGTGGGCCGCCCGTCACCGGGCAGCGTGCTGAAAGTGCTGGACGATAACGACAACGAAGTGCCCGTGGGCGAGCCGGGCAATCTGGTCGGCTGGTCGCACACCATGATGAGCGGGTACAAGAACCAGCCCGGCAAGACGCAGGAAGGCTATTGGAAAGACCCCGAGACCGGCGACATCTGGCAGCGGATGGGCGATATCGGCCGGGTCGATGCCGATGGCTTTGTCGAGCTGGTGGGCCGCGCGAAGGATATGATTATCTCCGGTGGCTTCAACATCTTCCCCAGCGATCTGGAAGCAGAGCTGGAGAAGGACAGCCGCGTGGCCGAAGCCGCCGTAATCGGCGTGCCGAGCGAGCAATGGGGCGAGACGCCGCTGGGTTTCGTCCGGCTGGCGGAGGGCGTGGAGACAAGCGAAGTGCCCGACATTCTCGGCACAGTGAATGGCAGTGTGGGCAAGACCCAGCGCCTCTCGGCTCTCCATGCTATCGACGAAATGCCGCGCAGCCATATCGGCAAATTGCTGAAGACAGAGCTGCGCGCGATTGTGGCTTGTAAAAGCTGACGCCGAACAGTTTGCAAAACAGGGGGCCGGTGACGCGCGGATGGAACAGGCCGGACTGAATGGCCGCCATCCCGCGTGCACCGACCCCCTTTGTAGTCTTGCGCACTGCCAACAAAAAAGGTGTGACCCGCCGGCTATGGGGGAGGGGGGAGTGCCGGCGGGCCACACGGTCTGTCGGGCGGTTTCGTGCGGAACCCGGCCCGGATGACCTGCTGTGCAGCGTCCCCCACCTATTCGCGCAGTATGGCGGCCCGGTTACAATGCAGGCACTTTTTTTGAAGCGCTCCATCTGCGGGCGGCAATCGAACCGCGCGGAGCAGACCGGATCCAAGGGGGGGAAGGAGAATGGGGTCTGCCGCCGCGCGGCCGATTCAGCGTATCGGAGTGCCGCGCCCGCAGGCTGACGGTGTCCGCATCGCATGGCCGGGGCAGGGCGGTCGTGCCGAAGCAATCGGGCCTGCCGGGGCCAACAGGTGTCTGCGGGCCGGAAGGCCGTGGACAATACCTGTTATTCAAAGGGCCGGGCGGGGCGTCTTGGGGGGAGGGAGAGAGAGGACTGCCACCGCCCGGCTACGGGGCAGTATTTAGGCTTGCGCGCAGCAAACCAAAAGCGACAAAACTTCACAGCCTGTGCACTTTTTTGCAACATGGGTTGGCGCTCAGTCTGAGCACAGCGCCGCGCAGTGGTGGGCCACTGGCGGGCGTCGCTGGACACCCCGAAAGCCCCGACCTAACGCATTTGCCATGGCACAAGAACCTCTCCCCGATTCCATCCTGCCCGACTCGATCCTTATCGTCGACTTCGGCAGTCAGGTGACCCAGCTGATCGCGCGCCGCGTGCGCGAGGCGGGCGTTTACTCCGAAATCGCGCCGTTCACGCTGGCGGAGGAAGCGTTCAAACGCATGAAGCCCAAGGGGATCATCCTCTCCGGCTCCCCCGCAGGCGTGCCCGACGATGGCAGCCCGCGCGCACCGCAGGCGTTCTTCGACGCGGGCGTTCCTATCCTAGGCATTTGCTACGGCCAGCAGGTGATGACCCACCAGCTGGGCGGCGAAGTGAAGCCGGGGCATGAAACCGGAGAAGGCGGCGAGTTTGGCCGCGCATTCCTGACTGTGATCAGGGATTGCGCGCTGTTCGATGGCCTGTGGCAAGAAGGCGAGCGGCATCAGGTCTGGATGAGCCACGGCGACAAGGTCACGCGCTTTGCCGACGGGTTCGAGATTGTCGCCACCAGCGATGGCGCACCCTTCGCCGTGATCGCCGACGAGAAACGCAAATTCTACGGTACGCAATTCCACCCCGAAGTCGTCCACACCCCTGATGGCGGGCGGCTGATTGCCAATTTCGTGCGTCATGTCTGCGGATTGGCGGGCGACTGGACCATGGCCGCCTACCGCGAGGCCAAGGTCCGCGAAATCCGCCAGCAGGTGGGTGACAGACGCGTGATCTGCGGCCTGAGCGGCGGGGTCGATAGCTCGGTCGCCGCGATCCTGATCCACGAGGCAATCGGCGACCAGCTGACCTGCGTCTTCGTCGATCACGGTCTGCTGCGCCTGAACGAGCGCGCCCAAGTCGAGACCATGTTCCGTGACCATTACAACATCCCGCTGGTGACGGTGGATGCGGAGGACATGTTTATGGAAGGGCTGGCCGGCGTCACCGACCCTGAGGCCAAGCGCAAATTTATCGGCAAGACCTTCATCGATGTGTTCGATGCGGAGGCCAAAAACGTCGGCGGGGCGGATTTCCTCGCGCAGGGCACGCTCTATCCTGACGTGATCGAGAGCGTCTCGTTCACCGGCGGGCCGAGCGTCACGATCAAGAGCCACCACAATGTCGGCGGCCTGCCCGAGCGGATGAATATGGAGCTGGTCGAGCCGTTGCGCGAATTGTTCAAGGACGAAGTGCGCGAACTGGGCCGCGAGCTGGGCCTGCCCGACATGTTCGTCGGCCGCCACCCGTTCCCCGGCCCCGGCCTCGCCATCCGCATCCCCGGCGAAGTCACCAAGGAACGCTGCGATATCCTGCGCAAAGCCGACGCAATCTATCTCGACGAAATCCGCAAGGCGGGCCTGTATGACGCGATCTGGCAGGCCTTCGCCGTGCTTTTGCCGGTGAAGACAGTCGGCGTGATGGGCGATGCCCGCACCTATGACAGCGTCTGCGGCCTGCGCGCCGTAACCAGCACCGACGGCATGACGGCCGATGTCTACCCCTTCGACGCCGCCTTCCTGACCGGCTGCGCCACGCGCATTGTCAACGAAGTGCAGGGCATCAACCGGGTGGTGTATGATTACACGTCGAAACCGCCGGGGACGATTGAGTGGGAGTGAAGAGGTGAACCGCGATCCGGGCGATATCGAGGCCGAACGGCATTTGGCCGCGACCAAGAAATTTCTGGCGGACAAGGATCCGATCGTATGGTTCGTAGTGGCTATGGAAGATGGTCATCACGACGAATACGGGGTTCGGGAATGGGTCAGGCAGCAGCCGCAATACGCGGAAGCCAAGCGCCAAGTTGCCGCAGGTGCCGAACCCTGTTGGCCGCCCAATTTCAAGTCTTGGCTGAATACCTCTGTCTACGACTATTACCGGGATACTTACGGGCTCGTGAAAGACCATCCCCGGCCCGGCAGTCCGGAGTTTGACGAATGGTGGAAGACCGTGCGCGGCGACCCGGAGAAATATTGGGCAAACGAGCCGGTCATGGGCTATCCCAAGACGATAACCGGCAAGATCGCTAGATATGCCTTCGCAGCACTGATGATCGCCTTCATCGTTTGGATGTGCGTGCTCTATGTGGGAATAAAGTCCTAGCAGAGAGGGCGTGGCGGCAAACGCAGGATCACTGCATCTCGCCATACAGCTCCGCCGCCCACTCCGGCACCGCATCGCCAACCCGCACCACCTGCCCTCCGGCAAACTCCGCCACCATTTGCGGCGCTACGTTCAGTGCCGACGCATCCAGCACTTGCGCGCGGTCGGCCAGCAGCACGGCTTCGCGGATCAGCGCGCCATTGCGCGCGAAGCGGGCGGCGATCTTTTCAGGTGGGACGGGGTGGCCGCCTTCCTGTGTCCGTTCGGCGACGCGGGCGAGGGCCAGATCGACCGATTGCAGGCCCAGATGGAACACCACGATCCGGTATCCCGCCGCGCGGGCATCGCGCAGCAGGTCGAGCTTCGAGAGGTGCGAAAACACCGTCTCCATCACGAAGCTGCGGCCTTCGCCGATATATGTGCGCCGTCGCTCTTCGGCAATTTCGGCTGCGCGGTAGCTCGCATTGGGGGAGGGATCGCCCAGTTCATCGCGCTGGATGAGGTCGGCATTGACGAAGGGTGCAGCGATTCTCGGGGCGAGCACGGTGTCGTAAAAGGTTGATTTGCCCGCACCGTTGGGCCCGGCAATCAGGAAGAGCGTGGGCCGTCCGGCGACAATCGCCATTACGCGCTATCGGCGCTTTCGCGGGTCAGCGCGCCATCACGCATTCCGGCACCCAGCCCCTTTCGGCGGCGGTCTGCGAAGAAGCGCTCCTGCTCCGGCGTGCCGCTGCGAGATGCCTCGAACAGCGTATCGACGTAGCTTTCCTGCTCTTCCGCCGTCAGCATATCGGGCGAAAGCTTGCCCGACAGCGCCTCGACAATGCGGGACTGGTCGAAAAAGCGGGACTTCTCTACGCTCATCCCGATCCGCACCCAGTGGCGCACCTGCCCGGCGAGCGAACGGCTCATCATGTCCGCCTCGCGGCCAACAAGCTCCATAAGTTCGTCGTCGAGTTTGATCGTCTTTGCCATGGTGTCAAATTGACACCTTTGCATATATTTGTCAAGATTGCGGTATGCAACTCACCGTCGGTCCCGATCCCCGAACAGAGACGCTGCGCCGTTTACAGCCACTGCTAATCCAGCGCTTCGGGCGGATCGAGCGGGCGGCGGCGGAATGGCGGGAGCCGGAATGGGTGCTGGTGCAGGGCGTGATTGGCGCGCGGACCAGGTCCGAGGTGTCCAATGCCGCGACGCAAGGCCTGCTGGAGCGGTACGGCAGTTGGGAGGCGGTGGCCGCGCTGCCGCTGGGACAATTGCAGGCCGAGCTTGCCACCCAGACCTATCCCAATGTCGCGGCGGAGCGGCTGAAGGCGAGCCTCACCGCGCTCATCGAGCGGCGCGGGGGCGTGGACCTGTCGCACCTTGCCGAAGTGGACACGCTGGACGCCATGCGCTGGCTGGAGCAATTGCCCGGCATCGGGCGCAAGATTGCGGCAGGCGTGATGAATGCCAGCACTCTGGACCGGCGCGCAATTGTGCTGGACGGGCACCATACCCGCATTCTCCAGCGCATGGGTCTGGTCCCCGCAAAGGCCAGTACCGACCGGGCGTTCGAGGCGATCATGCCCGCGATGCCGCCCGAATGGAGCGCCGCCGATTATGACGAGCACCATTTGCTGATGAAGAAGATCGGCCAAAATTACTGTCGCCCGTCCGCGCTGCTGTGCGGCGATTGTCCGGCGCAGGCGCTGTGCCAGACAGGGCGTGGGCGCGTCGCTTAACGTCCGGCCATAGCCTTCGCGCTCAGGATTTCGATCCAGTAGCCATCAGGGTCCTTGATGAAGGCGATGTGGCTCATCATTCCGTCTTCGGGGCGTTTCTGGAACTCCACTCCGTGCTTGTCGAAATGCGCCACCGCTGCCTCCAGATCCGGCACGTCCAGCGCGATATGACCAAAGCCCTGCGGCTCTGCATTGCCGTCGTGATAGACCGGGCCGTCCTCGTCCTCGGTGCCCCAATTGTGGGTCAGCTCCAGCGCGCCCTGCCGGCTGAAGACATATTCGGTCGCGTCCGCATCGCCTTCGGGCACTTCGTCTTCGCTGGAGGTAAAGCCGAGGAAATAGAGCGAGAACTCGCCCGCCTCGATATCGGCCTTGCGCAGCAGGGTCATCCCCAGAACATCGCAATAGAATGCGAGGCTCTTCGCCGGGTCCTTCACCCGCAGCATTGTGTGGTTGAGGGTAAAATTGTGCGGATTGGCGGACATGGCGGGCTCCCGTTGAATAGTCTCTGTGGCAACCAACGGCATGGCTCGCGCGTTCCCGAACCATGCTGACCGCCCGCCAAGTAGAGAAAGTGTTCGAGACGCTCGCGGAGGCGATGCCCGGGCGGACGGCGGATGCTAAGGGGCCGAAGGGGCAGCCGGACCCGTTCCGCAGCTGCATTTCGTGCATGCTCAGCGCGCAATCGCTCGACCGGAACACGGCCGAGGCGACGCGCGCCCTGTTCGCCCTCGCCCGGACGCCGGAGGAGATGCTGGAGCTCGACGACCGCGATGTGGCCGCCGCAATCAAGCCATGCGGGTTATACAATGTGAAGGCGCGCAATATCCGCAAGTTTTGTGAAGCGCTGCTTGCGGACCATGGCGGGGTGGTGCCGGATACCCGCGCGGGGCTGCTTTCGCTTCCCGGCATCGGCCGCAAATGCGCGGACATCGTGATGAGCTTCGCCTTCGGGCAAGACACCATCGCGGTCGACACCCATGTCCACCGCGTGTGCAACCGGATTGGGCTGACCGAAGCGAAGACGGCCGAGCAGACGGCGGTGCAGATCGAAGAACGCGCACCTGACTGGGCGATGCGCGACGGACATTTCTGGTTGATCCAGTTCGGTAAGCGGGTGTGCACCGCCCGTAGCCCCAAATGCGAGAGCTGTCCGGTGGTCGATCTGTGCGAGTATTACGCGGCGAAAACTACCAGCTAAATCCAGCGTCAATGGCGCGTTGTTCCGCTTCAGTTGTTTTGCGCCCCAGCGCCTCGTTACGATGCGGGAAACGGCCAAAACGCTCGATCATGACGGCGTGCGAGCGGGCGAAATCCAGTGCTCCGGGCACGTAACGCGCGAAAATCTCCACACACCGCCGCTGGTCGGCGCGGCTTTCGCTGTGCATCAGCGGCATGGCGAGGAACTGGGTATGTTCGCGCGGCATCCCCCTATGCCACCCGCGATCCAGCGCACTATGGGTCAGCGTGACGGCCAAATCATCACTGGCAAACGCCTGCGCCGTCCCGCGAAACAGATTGCGCGGGATCTGGTCGAACAGCAGAATCGCGCCCAGCGTGGTGGAGGGCTCGATCAGGAAAGCATGCGCGTCCTGCCCCCGCAGCCGCTGCCAGTCAGCCGCGAAACGCTGGCGGAGCAAATCGTCAACCCGGTCCGAGCCGCCAAACCAGTCCGCTGGGCCTAGCACCCCAAACCATGTGCGCAGAAGGCGTGTCGCCCAATCCCGCCGGGCCAGAGCCACAAGGCAGGCCTAGCCCGCGTCGTTTGCCGGGACGCGTTTGTAGGGCACAAATCGCGAGAGGATGACGTTCCCGGTGTAATGCCCGCCATACCGGTCCTCTGTGCGGACGATATCGCTGCTGCACAGCCGGGCAAAGCTGCGGGTGGTGACCAGCCTGTCGCGCTTGCGCAGCCGCTCGGCGCCTGCGGGCACATTCACATAGATGGTGCCGCCATAATCGAACACCAGCGCCGTGCCGTGAATGATCTTCATGTTCCGCAAGCCATAGGTCGGGAGGCAGGGTTCGGAGGCGTGGGCTACGCGGTCGCCGAGGATTTTCTGCAGCTTGACCTCGCCCTCTGTGAGCTCGGCCCCTTCCAGATCCGTTTGCTCGGCGTCCGGCGACGCATCCTGAGCCAAAGCGGCATGACCGGCCAATGGCGCGCTCATGAAGGCTGCAATCGCAGCAGCAATCATTGGTTTCATGGCGTGTTCTCCTGTCGTGCTTGGCATCGGGTACAGCTTTGGCTGACATCGTGGTGCATAGCACAAATGGGTGAACTGCGCCTGTCAAAAGCGAATGCAGGCCCGGCTCTGCCAAGCCCGCATGCGGAGGCGCCTATCGGTGCCCGGGATCGGCCCCTTCGGAGATGTCGTTTAGCGCCGCCTGATCGACGCCGTCGGCGGGCCCGCCAGAGAGCACAAAGCGCCGGTCGCAATAGCCGCAATCGACATAGCCATGCTCGTCGATTTCCAGATAGATGCGCGGATGACCCAGCGCAGAAGGGCGATAGGCCGCGCCTCCGCGGATGGCATCGGCCCCGTCGCAATGCACACGGGTTTCAGTGGTTTTGACGATTTCGGGCGGGGCGGTGTTCATAGCGTGCGGCTCATACAAAGCCGCCGAGGCCGAGGCAATGGGCCTGCGCGACCCTACTGATATTCAACCCGCACTTCGAACGTGCCCGTGTATTCGCCCGGTAGCTGGTTCGGATTGACGTTCAGCGTCCCGCCCAGCCGGAAACGGAACAGGCCATTGGCCGATACGATGCGATACCGCACGAAGCCGTTCCCGCCGATATTGCCGTTGATATAGGCAAGGTCGGGGCTGGTGTCGTAGGTGACATTGTCGATCAGCATGTCGATGCCAGGACCGGAAATGGCAATTTCGCTGGGCGTTTTGACCCGAATAATCCGTCCGCTCTCGCCTGCGCCGCCGAAATCGGCTGCCTGGCAGACGCTGCCGACATGAATCACGCCGCTGGCCGTGCAGCCATCGTTCCCGGTCGGGTCGAGCACCACTGTGCCTCCGGCCGGTGTGGCAATGACGCCGCCGAAATCGAGATCCCGCAATTTGGTGATTGCCAGCGAGCGCAGCACTGCTGCCGACGTATCCCCGCCTGCTGCATTGGCATTTGCGTTGGCGGAGGTTTGCGCCTGCGCTCCGACCGGTGCAAAAATCGCGAGGGCCGCCAGAGCCAACGCGACTGGTGCGCCAAGCAGAGCACGCCTCACCTTGCGCAAATGCGCAAAGAGCGTGGCCGCGCGAATCGCGGAAATCTGGAGGCGTGTTCCGTCCATGACGCCGCTAATACGTAGAGAGGCGTTAATCACGTCGCCGCAAACATGGTTACCGGGCTGTTTACCTCTTGGCTTCACCACCGGACCCGGCAGCGGGGTTTACGCGGAGGCCAGCACTCGCCAAATGGCGGGCATGGAACAGCAGGCCCAAAGCACCGACACCAGCAACGCGCACGAAAATGCACCTGCCATCGCCATCCGCAAGTTGCAAAAGACCTATGCCGGGTCCAAAGGCGAGCCGGGCAAGCAAGCGCTGAAGGGCGTCAGCTTCGATGTCCCGCAAGGCGGCGTGTTCGGCCTGCTCGGCCCCAATGGCGCAGGCAAATCGACGCTGATCAATATTCTGGCCGGGTTGGTCTCCAAAACCGGCGGCGAGGCGGAGATATGGGGCTTCGACATCGATAGCCAGCGCCGCAATGCCAGCCGCAGCATCGGCATCGTGCCGCAGGAAATCGTCTTCGACCCGTTTTTCACACCCTACGAAGTGCTGGAAAATCAAGCGGGTTTCTACGGTATTCCCAAGGCCGACCGGCGCAGCGAGGAGCTACTGGAAGCGGTTCGGCTGGCGGACAAGCGCGATGCCTATGCCCGCACGCTATCGGGCGGGATGAAACGCCGCCTGCTGATTGCCAAGGCGATGGTCCACTCGCCGCCCATTCTGGTGCTGGACGAGCCGACCGCGGGTGTGGACGTGGAACTGCGCAAGCAATTGTGGGAGCTGGTGATGCAGCTGAATGCGCAAGGCGTCACCATCGTGCTGACCACGCATTATCTGGAAGAAGCCGAGGAGCTGTGCGACCGCATCGCGATTATCGGCAATGGCGAACTGATCGCCAATAAGCCGACACAGGAACTGATCGGTATGGCCCGCGAGAAAATCGTCCGGGTGTCGGTGGACAAGGAGCTCGCCGGTCCCGTGATGGAAGAAGGCTTTCTGAAAGCCGAAACCATCGACGCACGGACGCTGGAGATCACTTACAATCGCGACGTGATGAGCGCTGGCCAAGTGCTCGCCGTGATCCAGAGCCATGGCTATACGGTTGAAGACGTGACCACCCGCGAGGCCGATCTGGAAGACGTGTTTGTTTCGCTGACAGGTTCGGGGGCCTAGCCGTCATGCTGATGATAGTGGGCACGGTGCGGATGCCGCCGGAAAATCTCAACGAAGCGCGTCTCCCGATGCAGGCGATGATCGAGGCGAGCCTGGAGGAAGACGGGTGCATGGCGTATTCCTACGCCGAGGATGTGATCGACCCCGGCCTGATCCGGGTGATGGAAATATGGCGCGACCGCGAAGTGTTGGACGCCCATTTCGCGTCCGAGCATCTGAGCGAATGGCGCGCCCATTGGGACAGGCTGGGCATCCATGATCGCGATTTGCAGCTGTTCGAAACCGCTGGCGGACAGCCGCTCTAGCGCCTGCCACCTTCTCAGCCTGTGCAGATCATTCGGAGCGCACGGGAACCGCACTCCAGCTTTTCGGGCCATCGCGCATCATGGGTGTTCCGCAATGTTTGCAACGCCCGACAAAGGTATGTCCGTTGTGGCGCACCTTGTGCCGGTCGGGTTTGTGTTTGCCGAAAATGCAGAAGATTCGGTTCAAAAACATGGGGGCCGCTCCATAAATTCCAGTCATGATCCCCGCAGGCGCTGCGACCCAGCCCGCCGAGGTTTACTCTCCCTAACTCTTCTTATGTTGTCTGATATATCTCAGCGCGCCATGACGGTCCAATGACAATTGCATATGACGTACTGATTATCGGCTCCGGAGCAGCGGGCCTCACTGCGGCGCTCGCCTTGGCGGAGCACAAGCGGGTGCTGGTGCTGGCCAAGGGTTCACTCACCGGTGGTTCCACCGCGTGGGCGCAAGGCGGCATCGCCGCGGTTCTGGATACCGGCGACACGTTTGAAAACCATGTCCGCGATACAATGGTGGCGGGCGCCGGGCTGAACGATCGCGAGACGGTGGAATTTGTGATCGAGCGCGCGCCGGATTCTATCGACCGGCTGTGTGAGCTGGGCGTGCCGTTCAACCGCGACGCCGATGATCTGCATCTGACGCGCGAGGGCGGACACAGCCACCGCCGGATTGTCCATGTCGACGATGCGACCGGCTGGGCAGTTCAGGAGGCGCTGCTGAAAGCCGCCGAGGCCAATCCCAATATAACCATGTTGCCGGGCCAGACCTGCGTCGATCTGATCACCAGCCGCAATGCCGAGAAATTCTCCGCCGAGGGCCGCGTGTGGGGCGCCTATGCGCTGGACGAGGCGAGCGGCAAGGTGGAGGCGCATATTGCGCGTGCCACCGTGCTGGCGGCGGGCGGTGCGGGCCGGGTGTATCAATTCAGCACTTCCCCGCGCGGCGCGACGGGTGACGGGATTGCGATGGCTTGGCGGGCCGGCGCGCGCATGTCGAACATGGAGATGATGCAGTTCCACCCCACCTGCCTCTACAATCTGGAGGTCAAAAACTTCCTGATTACAGAGGCCGTCCGGGGCGAGGGCGGGCATTTGCTCCACCCTGAAACCGGCCACCGGTTCATGGCCGATTACGACCCTGAGCGGATGGAGCTGGCCCCGCGCGATGTGGTTGCCCGCGCGATCGACGATCAGATCAAGCGCTATGGCCTCGATTACGTGCATCTCGATATCAGCCACCAGCCCGCCGAATTCGTGCGCGAGCATTTTCCGACCATCGACGAGAAGCTGTCCGGCCTCGGCATCGACATGACCAAGGAGCCGATCCCGGTTGTGCCTGCGCAGCATTACACCTGCGGCGGGGTGATCGTGGGGCTGGACGCGGCGACCGATCTGCCGGGCCTGTGGGCAGCGGGTGAATGCACCGAAAGCGGCTTGCACGGCGCGAACCGGCTCGCGTCGAATTCCCTGCTGGAATGCTTCGTCTATGGCGAGGCAGCGGCGAAGGATATTCTGGAGCGCTGGGATGAATTGCCCGAGCCGCCCGCGATAAAGGGCTGGGACGAAAGCCGCGTGACGGACAGCGACGAGGAAGTCGTCATCAAACAGAACTGGACCGAAATCCGCCGCTTCATGTGGAATTATGTCGGCATCGTGCGCACCACCAAACGGCTGGAACGCGCCCGCAACCGCCTGCGGATGCTGGGTCAGGAGATCGAGGATTATTACGGGTCTTTCCGCGTCACCACCGACCTGATCGAGCTACGCAACCTGCATCAGGCAGCGGTCCTGATCGTGGAAAGTGCGCTGGAACGCCACGAAAGCCGGGGTCTGCATTACACGCTGGACTATCCGGAAACGGATGAGGTGGCGCGCGATACGGTGTTGGTGCCGTGAGCAAGTCGGCCGGTTCGGAGAACTTCGCGTGGCTAGATCCCACTGTTAGTCTGCTTGCAGTATTGCTTGGAGCAATGCTTGCTTGGGGGACTTCCTATTATTTTGAAAATAAGCGATTGAAATATGAGAAGAAGTCCCATGCGTATGGCGTATTTTTCAAGCTTAGCGCTCTGATTGACGATATAGCGAAAGTTGAGTCGGTAGTTTGCGAAGCAAAGGCTCGATTGAACGAACTGAAGCTCGAAGAAAAAGACCTTTGGCGTGTAACCTTTGAGACGCCTGGATTGCCGGAGAGGCGAGAAGGATTCTCAGCATCTGAGCTTTCAATTATTACTACTCCGAGCCATTACGCGGTCGTCAGCGATTTGATGCAGATAGAAAATTCCCATCGAATTGTAATGAGTTCGTACCGTCAAATGATCGCTCTAAAATACCAATTCCACGAGAGCGTGAGCGCCACTAAAATTAAAGATAGGACCGTGATTTACGAAGCGGAAGGTGATGTGCATCGTAAAGTTATGCCGATTCTCACAAATCTTGAAGATATTTCTGGCCACTTGGGAGCTCAAGCGCCTGAGTTTCTCGCACATGCTAAGAAAACGGCGATAGAATTTTGTGACGTCGCCGCAGGCAGTTTGAAGATCGGTGACTTTCCAAAGCCAAAGTTTAATGATGAGGCACTGGCCGATTCATCAAATTCGAATGCAAGGAACTCTTAGAATGCCCACCACCACCGCTAACAACCTGACCCTCCATTACGACGAGCATGGCGAGGCCTCGCACCCTCCGCTCCTGCTGGTCATGGGCCTCGGCGCGCAGATGACGCTGTGGCCGATGGAGCTCGTCGAGGCGCTGGTGGCGCGCGGCTTTCGCGTCATCCGCTATGACAACCGCGATATCGGGCTGAGCGATAAATTCGACGGGCAGAAGGTGCCGGGCGTCGTGCGCCACATCCTCTTCCGCCGCTTCGGCCTGCGGCCCAAGGTGCCCTATACGCTGGCCGATATGGCCGCCGACGGGGCCGCGCTGCTGGACAGTCTGAAGATCGAGCGCGCGCATGTTGTCGGCGCCAGCATGGGCGGGATGATTGCCCAGCTGATGGCGATCAACCATGCGGATAAGCTGCACAGCCTCACCTCCATCATGTCGACCACCGGCAATCCCAAATTGCCGCAGGCGGACAAGCCCGCGATCAAGGCGCTGACCACTCCTCCGCCCTCGATGGAGGAAGAAGCGCTGGTCGAGCACGGGGTGAAGATCGCCCGCGCCATCGGTAGTCCGGGCTATCCTGCGCCCGAAGATCGCCTGCGCACCCGCGTGCGTGGCGGCATCCAGCGCAGCGTCTATCCGCAGGGCTTGCCGCGCCAGATGGCCGCGATCATCGATGATGGCGACCGGCGCGAGCGGCTGAAATCGGTCACCACGCCCACGCTGGTGCTGCATGGCGAGGATGATCCGCTGGTCAAATTGGCGGGCGGGCAAGACACCGCCGCCGCGATCCCCGGCGCGACGCTGAAGACCTTCCCCGGCTGGGGCCACGATCTGCCGATGGAGCTGGTCGACACCATGGCCGACGCCATTGCCGCGCACGCCCATGCGGCGGCTCCGGCGGTGACTCCGGCCGCACCTGATTCGGCCGCGGTCGCAGCCGAATAGATTCGACGTTCTGGCGGGTTTCGGTGCTGCGCGACGCTACGTCGGCGCACAAAAATTGCGCGCGCCGATTCGATTGATTCAAAAGCCCTTCCGGTCAGTTTTCCCGAATAAAATTTTTGCGCAGATTCATTTTGTGGCTTGCGCATCGCAGAACCCCAGCTTGGTCCACGCGTCGCTGCGTTGCAGCAAGCTAACACACCGCCGCATCGGGCCAGCGGGCATGGTAAAAATGCGCTTTACCCTCTTGCGCGCAGAGTCCGTCTGATTCAGTATCTAGTGGTTCGCAAGGCTTGCGGACCCCAAACCTAGACGAAAGACCCGCCGAAACGCGGATTCCCGCGCAAAGGGAAGGAGTCTCTCAGGCGGGATGCGGGGTGGCAGCCTGTGGACGATACGGGGGGCAATCTGGGGACGGGAAAATCCGCGTTCGCTTCCTATATGCGAGGGGGTACTCCGGTGCTCGACTCGTGAGAACGAATGTGGAACATACGGACCCTGCGCGACTCGCCGGGCCGGACAAAAGAGGGCGCGAGAGAGTGATGATGGATTTCAAAGCCGGGGATGACAGTGTGACGGGTACGGATGTTCTGGATGATACAGCGACGGAAACAGACAGCACGGCCCGGCCCGCTGCGGATGAAAAGGCACTGACCATGGACAAGACCGATGCCGGCTCCGATGCGCTGACCGCTGCGACGGCGGGTGCCATGGGCGAAGTGGCCAAGGCTGCTGCCTCCGATGCTGCGAAAGACGACAGCAAGAAGGTCAATGACCGCCGCTTTACCATCACAACCGATGCGGAGCGCGACGCGCTGCTGACCGAGTTCGGCAAGGAAACGCTGATCGACCGGTATCTGCTGCCCGGTGAAGGTTTTCAGGATCTGTTCGCCCGCGTGGCCGATGCCTATGCCGACGATCAGGAGCACGCCCAGCGGCTGTATGATTACATTTCCTCGCTGTGGTTCATGCCGGCAACGCCGGTGCTGTCCAATGGCGGTACCAATCGCGGCCTGCCGATCTCGTGCTATCTCAACTCCGTGTCGGACAGCCTCGATGGCATCGTGAACACGTGGAACGAGAATGTCTGGCTCGCCAGCAAGGGCGGCGGCATCGGCACCTATTGGGGCAATGTGCGCGGTATTGGCGAGCCGGTCGGCCTGAACGGCAAGACCAGCGGCATCATTCCTTTTGTGCGGGTGATGGACAGCCTGACGCTGGCCATTTCGCAAGGCTCGCTGCGGCGGGGCAGCGCGGCGTGCTATCTCGATATCAGCCATCCGGAAATCGAGGAATTCCTTGAAATCCGCAAGCCCAGCGGCGACTTCAACCGCAAGGCGCTGAACCTGCATCACGGCGTTCTTCTGACCGATGAATTCATGGAAGCGGTGCGCGCGGGCGAAGAGTTCAACCTCGTCTCGCCCAAGACCGGCGAAGTGCGCTCCACCGTGGATGCGCGCAGCCTGTTCCAGAAACTGGTTGAGACCCGTCTCGCCACAGGCGAACCCTATATCGTGTTCAATGACACGGTGAACCGCATGATGCCCAAGCATCACCGCGATCTGGGGCTGAAGGTTTCCACCTCCAATCTGTGCAGCGAAATCACGCTGCCCACCGGCATCGACCATCTGGGTAATGACCGCACGGCGGTGTGCTGCCTGTCCTCGCTCAATCTGGAAAAATGGGACGAGTGGAAGGGCGAGAAGGACTTCATCGAAGACGTCATGCGCTTCCTCGACAATGTCCTGCAGGATTACATTGACCGCGCGCCGGACGAGATGGCGCGGGCGAAATATTCCGCCGAGCGCGAGCGCAGCGTCGGGCTGGGCGTCATGGGCTTCCACTCCTTCCTCCAGTCGAAAGACCTGCCGATGGAAGGCCCGATGGCCAAGGCGTGGAACGAGAAGATGTTCAAGCATATCAGCGGCAAGGCGGAAGAAGCCTCGCTGATGCTGGCCAAGGAGCGCGGGCCCTGTCCCGATGCCGCCGATATGGGCGCGATGGAGCGGTTCAGCTGCAAGATGGCAATCGCGCCGACTGCGTCGATCAGCATCATCTGCGGCGGCACCAGCGCCTGCATCGAGCCGATCCCGGCCAACATCTACACCCACAAGACGCTGTCGGGCAGCTTCATCGTGAAGAACCCCTATCTGGAGAAAATCCTCCAGAAGAAGAGCAAGGATTCCACCAATGTGTGGAACTCGATCCTGGAGAAGGGCGGCAGCGTCCAGCACCTCGATTTCCTCACCGCAGAGGAAAAGGCGGTGTTCAAGACCAGCTTCGAAATCGACCAGCGCTATCTGCTTGAATTCGCCGCCGACCGCGCGCCCTATATCGATCAGGCGCAGTCGCTGAATCTGTTCATCCCGGCCGATGTCGACAAATGGGACCTGCTGATGCTGCACTTCCAGGCGTGGGAGAAGGGCATCAAATCGCTCTATTACCTCCGCTCCAAATCGCTCCACCGCGCAGGCTTCGCTGGCGGCGTGGAGGCGGACAACACGTCCGACGCGAAGGAAATCGAGCTGAAAGCCGAACTGGGCGAACAGCAGACCGATTACGAGGAATGCCTGAGCTGCCAGTGATGCATGAAAGGCGAGAAGGGTTTATGACATGCCGAAGCGAGTAAAAGTGATCGAAGAAACCGGCAGCGGTCGGAATACGAAGTTCCACGACAATTTCACTGGCGCAGACATGACACGAGCGGAGTTCGTACGCGAGATAAAGGGCGGTAATTACCCTAATTATCATGTTCGGAACCTAAATGGCGTGAACACACCTGCTTCAAATCCAGACAGCACACGCAATAACAATTTGGACTGAAGGGTAATGCTTGAGCTGCCAGTCATGGGCAGGTGAGCGGGCGCATTTGACCCTCACCCTCCCCACGGTTCGCGCGGGTCCCCTCCCTCTCCCGGTGGGCGAGGGAAAGAGGCGCGCAGCGCCGAAAGGGTGAGGGTGTGAAGCAAGACGATCGTGGTCAGTCCGGCACCGTCGACCGCGCGCGCAAATTGCGGCACGATATGACCGACGCGGAGAAGCTGTTGTGGCTCAAATTGCGTGAGGCATTTCCAGAAGCAAAGTTCCGGCGGCAGTCGCCGATCCCGCCTTACTACACCGATTTTCTCAGCTACCGGCACAAACTCATCATCGAAGCCGATGGCGGGCAGCACGATCCGCTTGCTCCTGCCGAAATCGCTCGGACCCGTTTCCTCGAAGAGCAGGGCTTCCGCGTCCTGCGTTTCTGGAACCATGATATCCTTGCCAATTCCGACGGCGTGTTGGAGACTATCCGGCAATCCATCGACGGAGCCGACAATGCCAGCTGATCCTCACCCTCCCCACGCTTCGCGCGGGTCCCCTCCCTCTCCCGGCGGGAGAGGGAAAGAGGCGCGAAGCGCCGAAAGGGTGAGGGTGATGGGCATGGCCGCTGCCGCACTCCTACTCTCCGCCTGCGCATCGCAAATCGACGCGGGCGTTGTGCGCGAGGCCGGCTCGCCCGGATTCTGGTGGGGGCTGTGGCACGGGTTTATCTTCCCGTGGTCCTTCATCGGATCGCTCTTTAATCCGGACATTGCGGTCTACGCCGTGCCCAATCGCGGGGGCTGGTATGATTTCGGCTTCTTCGTCGGCATCACCGTGCTGGGCGGCGGATCGTTCTTCGGTTCCAAGAAGCGCGCTTGAGCAGCCTCATCGCATGACCGCCGAATTGATCTTTCGCCTGGGCGGCACGGTGCTGCTGCTGATTGGCGCTTTCGTGTTCTGGAGCGGCATTGGCCGGCGGCGGCGCACGATGGGGCGCGGCTTTGCAGCGGCCATGGCTGCGCTGGCGGCGTTCCTGATCTGGCCGGTGGTCGATTTGTTCATTTGACTTGCGCGGCGTCTTTGCGGCCCGGATAAGCGGGGCACCCCACCATCGCCGGATTGTCTATGTCTATTCCGCCGGAAATTGCTGAACTTCTGGCCAGCTACTTTTACCCGGTCGCCTACGGCCTTGGCGGGGCGGCGGCCATTGGTGGTTTTCTGAAACTTCGGCGGAGCTTTAACATCTGGCGACACCGGCGCGCGCTTGCCCGAAATCCCGAAATGTCGCTGGAAGAAGAGCGTGAACATCTCTGGCGCATTGACGAGACCGAACATCCTCCCGTGATTTCTGTCGAACGATTGGGCGAATTTGCCTTTCAGTTCGCGCCGCTCGCGATTGGCATCGCTGCATTCTGGGCGTTGCTTGATTTGGGCTACCAGCCGGACGGCCACGACGTGGTTATGATCAGTTTCTTCGCTTTCATGGGGGCGGTGGGGATTGTTACGCTCTGGAAGAGACTCAACGATCCCGCCGAAGATGCGCTGATATCGGATGGGAGCGGGCGCTTTGCCGAAGCCCCGACCGAAGCGATCCATGGGGCCTTGGCAGTAGGCGCAATCCTGCTGATTCTCGGGCTGTTCTGGTGGTTGGCACCGTAGGGCAAGCAGACGGCGAACCCTCTCGGCATTCTCTCATCGGCACGCGCGTCTTCGCCCGGCTCTTCCCGCGTTTGCGACCTTGCGGCTTTCCAACGCTGCAGAGCTGTGGTGTAGATGAGGCAAGGGGGAGGCCTTTCATGCTCGGGATATTGGGATTGCTGGCGGGTCTTGGCCTGCTGATCTGGCTGGCGCTGCGCGATGTGAACATCATCTTCGCATCGGTGATCTGCTCGCTGGTGGTGATCGTCACCAATTCCTTGCCATTGGCGGAGAGCCTGACCGACAGCTACACGTTCGGCAATCTGGGCGCGTTCACCTTTGCGGGGCGCTTTTTCATGCTGTTTGCCGCGGGCGCGATGTTCGGGCGGATCATGGGGGAAAGCCATGCCGCCACTGCCATTGCCATGGCGCTGGTCCGCGCTCTGGGGGCGCACCGCGCGCTGTGGATCACGGTGCTGTCCTGCGCGCTCCTGACCTATGGCGGGGTGGTGGTGTTCGTGGTGATCTTCGCCATGTACCCGCTCGGCCTGCGGCTCCTGAAAGAGGCCAATATTCCCAAGCGGCTCTTCTGCGGCGCAGCGGCGCTGGGGGCGGGGACGTTCACGCTGACGGCGCTGCCCGGCACGCCCTCTATCCACAATGTCATCCCCACCTTGACGCTGGGCACCGATTTGTTCGCCTCGGCAGGTCTGGGCCTGTTTGGCGGGGCGCTGATGTTCGGCATGGGCATGGTGTATCTGGAGCGTGAGAGGCGCATGGCGCAGGCGGCAGGCGAGGGGTTCGAGCCCGGCCCGCGCGATGTGATCCCCGATCTGGAGGCGATTGCGCAGGATATGCCCAAATGGTGGCTGGCGCTCATCCCGCTGTTGCTGGTGATCGGCACCATTCTTGCCCCGCGCCTGCTCGCGCTCGCGGGTGTGGGTGAGGGCGTGGCCCTGCTGGAATTTGCCGCCGCGCAGCCGGTGCTGTGGCCTTCCATCGCGCTGCTGCTGGCGAGCATCGTTGCGCTGGCGCTGTTTCCCGCCGTCCGCCGCGCGCCGATGCGGGCGCTGGGCGAGGGAACGCAGGATGCGATCATGCCGCTGATGGCGACCTCTGCGGTGATCGGCTTTGGCGGGGTGGTCGCGCAGACGGGCGGCTTCGCGCTTTTCACGCAAACGGTGTTGGGGCTGGACCTGCCGCCGCTCGTCTCGATGTTTGCTGCCGCCAGCGCGGTGTCGGGCATCACCGGATCGTCTTCTGGCGGATTGCAGATTTTCATGGCGACGCTGGCCGAGCCCTACCTGGCGCTGGGTATTGCGCCGGAGGAATTGCACCGGCTGGTCGCGATGGCGGCGGGCGGGCTGGATTCGCTGCCCCATTGCGGCGCGGTGATCGCCATGCTGACCATCACCGGCCTGACGCACAAACAGGCCTACAAGGATGTCGGAGTGGTCACCGTGGTCATCCCGATGATCGCCACCGCCGCAACGATTGCGCTGGCGATGGTAACATAGGGGTGACGTAGAGGCGACTTAAAGGCGACCTAGCGCGGCAGTCCGTTATGCCCGATGCCATCGAAGCGGCTTGCTGTTCTCGCGCACCACCACGCCCTTCGCCTCCAGATCAAGCTGCACGGTCTTCGCCCACCAACCGCTTGTCTTGCCTTCGGGGAACAGCGCGGGGTCAAGATGCGGGACCATCGCCTCGCGCGTTTCGCTTTGCGTCAGGCCCGGCGCGGCGGCGGGCAGTACGGCCAGCATAGCCGCCTTGGCCGAGGCATATTTCGCCGCATCCACGCGCGTGACGTGCCCCGGGTGATTGACGTTCTCGACCTCGATCATGTCCTTTGCCATCACGCGCTCCTCCGCTCTCGCGAGGAGGATAGCAAAGCAGCCCAGACGTGCGAAGCCCGGCCTCGCACAGCCTCCTTGAGGCCAATTGGTCTCAAGGGCTTGCGAGCGCCGGGCTCCTATTGCTGCCACCCTCACGGGTCAGCAGAAACTTGTGGGTGGGTTACGATGCCATCTCGGCTTTGTTCCCGAGGCCGGTCGGGATGCGCGCATCCTTGGTCAGGACCACGCGGTTGTCCGTGATTTCCTCGACATCGTCGATCATCAGGAAGTGGTGCATGTCGTCCATGCTGTCCGACTTCGTCAGTTTGATCTTGTCGTCCTGAAGCGCGTCGACTGTGCCGACATGCAGGCCTTCCGAATTGACGACTTCCATGTGTTCTTTAATGCGGATCTTCTCAAACATTTGTATCTTTCCGGGCGGTTTTTCCGCCCCGTTTTGAATGGGTTATACCTTACTAACGGGTGGTCCCCGATGCCGTTCCTCGGCTCGTCGCAGCTGAGGCACGGCTCGCAAATCGCAGGCCGCTCAGGCGTCTTCCGACTGCTCTTCGGCGCGCTCTTCTTCCTGCGCGCGGCGCAGCTGCTCGGTCTTGGGCCCGGTGCGGGTCGGCTCGATGCTGGTGGTGGAGGGCTTCAGCGTAATATCGCGTTGATCGTGTGCCATGATGGCTCCTTTGTGTTAGAGTGTATATCTAACCAATGGATGCCCACGGGCGCGTGTTCCTACCTCTTCTGGTCTATGGTCAGCGCCAAACGCGCGGCCGATACGGATAGGCGGGAAAGCTCCCACAGCTTATCCCCGAACCATTGGGCAGGGTTGCTATCGAATCACCCATGTGATTCTGTAAACCCCAACATAAGACGTATTCAAACCCACGGAGACACCACATGTCGTTGCTCGAAGCCCGCAAGACCTACAAGCCGTTCGAATATCCGTGGGCGTATGATTTCTGGAAACTGCAGCAGCAGATCCACTGGATGCCCGAAGAAGTGCCCCTGGGCGAAGATTGCCGCGACTGGGCGCAGAAAATCTCCGAGCACGAGCGCAATCTGCTCACCCAGATTTTCCGCTTCTTCACCCAGGCCGATGTCGAGGTGCAGGATTGCTACCACGACAAATACGGCCGCGTGTTCAAGCCGACCGAGATCAAGATGATGCTCACCGCCTTCTCCAATATGGAGACGGTGCACATCGCGGCCTACAGCCACCTGCTCGACACGATCGGCATGCCCGAAAGCGAATACAGCGCCTTCCTCGAATATGAGGAAATGAAGGACAAGCACGACTTCCTGCAGCAGTTCGGCGTCGACAATGACGAAGACATCGCCTGCACGCTGGCCGTGTTCGGCGGCTTTACCGAAGGCATGCAGCTGTTCGCCAGCTTCGCCATGCTGATGAACTTCCCGCGCTTCAACAAGATGAAGGGCATGGGCCAGATCGTCAGCTGGTCGGTCCGCGATGAGTCCTTGCATTGCGAAGGCATCATCAAGCTGTTCCACGAATTCGTGCGCGAGCGGGATTGCTACACCAAGCAGGTGAAGGAAAACATCATCGACATCTGCCAGAAGTCTGTCCGGCTGGAGGACAACTTCATCGATCTGGCGTTCGAAATGGGCCCGGTGAGCGGGATGACGCCGAAGGAAATCAAGAAATACATCCGCTACATCGCCGACTGGCGTCTGGGCCAGCTGGGCCTGCAGCCGATCTACATGGTCGACGAACACCCCCTGCCCTGGCTCGCCCCGCTGCTGAACGGCGTGGAGCACGCCAACTTCTTCGAACAGCGCGCGACCGAATATTCCAAGGGCGCAACGAAGGGCAACTGGCAGGACGTGTGGAGCACCTTCGACAAGCGCGCCGGTGCGGGCAAAGCGGCGAACGCCGAGGACGATGCTGCGGATGATGGTCCGGGGCTGTTTGGGGATGCGGGTGAAGCGTCAGGGAGTGTGGCGGCGGAGTGAGGCTATCAACTGGGGGTATAGAAAATAGACAGCTCTATTGCCTTGGGTGTCGCAGGATTGTTGGTAGGAATCCTTGGCTTTGGGTTGACGCTTTGGCAATTGTCTAAGTTGAAAACCACTGCGCAAGCTTCCAGCGAAGCCGTTCAAGCATTAAAGGTGAAGATGACGGCTTTTGATGCGCTACAGGAGGTTGCATCTGCTGAGGCTTCTTCGAGGACCTTGCGAAAAGAGATGCAAACCCTAGACCCTGAAAAATGGGACGGTTTGGCGGATGAAATTGAGCGTTCTCTGATGGTTCTTGCTGAACTTGAACCCTTTAATGGGGTTAGCTTCTCCGAGGAAATCTCAATCGCAAGCACACAAGTTATTTCGCTATCCAAAAAGTCTGAGAATCAGCATCGCTCAGAAATTTCAGACAGGGATAGAATACGAGAATCTTTGAGAACGATTAATAGAACTCTAGTTGGTATAAAAGCCAACATACAAAGGAGCCAGTAATGTCGGATATGCTGACCCAAAGAAGGACGCTGGTCGAGGCTCTTTACCAGAAGACCCTTCAGGGAAAATTGGAGTGGGAAGAAGGGCTTGCCGCGAAATCATTTCAAACGTCAGTTGGCCGAATAAATCTTCAGATTTCAAAAGAGAGTGATGAGGATAGAACTGATATAAACTTGGAGTTGTTCGATAAGGGCTGGAATAGTATTGAGTTATTTTCTGATAATTCTTTCGGAGGAGTAACCCCTGTTCGTGTCGGTCAATCGAGCTACTTCAATTTGATGCTCAATTTGTTTGAAATGGCACAGAGAAACTCAAGCGGTGCTGATAAGGTGGTCGCGGAACTGTTGGATTCCCTTGAGGTTGATCTGATTACATGGAAAGAAGACAACCCTGAGGATGATTTCCCTTTTTAGGAATGAGAAGCCTTTGATACCCTTTGGCTTATGGAACGGTTGCTCCGGTAATTCCTGCCAATCGACGGTCACCGTCCATAGGGTCTGGACCAATCACAGCGGTTTGCCGCTGGCTCACCTTTCTACAGCTAGCCTTGCGCGTAGTTGGCCCACCCCCGACCCCTCCCGCCTGCGGGAGAGGTCAGGGGGCTGCGAAGCCAGTCAACGCCAATAATCATACCGCTCGGCACCGTCGAAACCGGCCCGATTGCAGGCAGCACCGCTTGAAAGCTCTTTCCCGAGCCGCAGGGGCACGGATCGTTGCGGCCGAGTTTCTCGACCAGCTCGATCTCTCCGCTTTTGATTGTCCGCAGATGCCCTTTGCGGGAGCGCTTCACGCGCGTCTCGCTGGGGAAGCCCTTACGCCGTTTCGAAATCCGCTCGAAAGGACGGGAGCACGTCGTAATCGTGATGCTTTGGCATGATCGCCTCCTGTGTTTGGGGAGTGCGCCTTTAGGCGACAGGCGCGTTGTTGGGAAGTGGCGATGGTCGCGGACCGGATTAGCACCAGTCGCGCTGGTAGCCTTCCCACTCATGCGCCAGCCCTTCTTCTACCAGCGTGTCGCCGACGCTTCGGCCATCGACGCGCACTTCGCGCAAAGCGCGGCCATAGACGTCGGTGTCGCGGTCGCCGGTCTGGTGCAGGGTCACCGCGCCGGAATTGAGCAGGGCGGTCAGGCGCGTCGTGGCGCGTTGGCCGAGGCGGCGCTCGGCCTCACAGCCGGGATTGCTGATCTCGGGCGTGTTGTAATCGGCCATGCGGATTTTGCGGCCTTCCAGCCAGATGGTGTCTCCGTCCACAACGCAGGTAATGCGCGGGCCGGGGGCGCATTGCGCGAAGTGCACGCTGGGCCCATTGCCCGTCACGGGTTCTGTCAGCGTCAGGGGTACGGCTCCGGCTTCCTGCACGCCTTCTCCGAACTGCGGGGCAAGCAGCACGGCGGTAAACGCCGCTGCGGGCAGAGCGACGAGCAGGATTATGAAGTTGCGGTCGACGCTCTTGCGCGGAGCGGGTCGGAAGGGGAGGATTTTGGCCACCACCCCTCATGCCCCGCAACGCCTCAACAATTCGATAAGGGTGATTACGGAGAGCTGCGCATGCTCGCCCCGCGTTTGCTCCTCCGTTGTGTCACGCCGATGGACTAGCCACACCACTCCACCGGCACCGCGCCCCAGCCGCTGGGGGAGGCGAGGTCTGCGTCCAGCATCGCCTCGGCCAGCAGGGTGCCATCGGCGCGGGATGCGGCGCGCAGTTCTCGGCCATATTGGTCGAAAGGAGGGGCCTCGCCGCCATCGACCTGGGCCGCGGCGGCGTTCAGCCACTCGCGCAAGGCGCTGCGGGCGCGGCGGGCGGCGGTGCGCTCGGCCTCGCACGCTCCGTCCAGTTCGGGCGCATCATATCCGGTGAAGCGGATGCGGCGGCGGGTCTTGCCGAATTCGCCGGGTTTGCCGATCGACACCGTGTCGCCGTCGATCACGCACGCCGCGCTGCCCCGCTCGGCGCAGATCGTGAAGCGCTCCGGCAGCGCGACCGGATCGGGCGCGGGGGCGAGATAGCTGGTATAGCCCCACCACGCGGCGAGCACCGCGCCGAGGATGAGCCACCAGCGCAAGGCGCTCCACCCTCTTGCCAAGCGGGTCTTGCGCCGGCGCTTGCGCTGCCAGCGCGCGTCAAAACGGGGGGCGGGCAAGGGACGCGGCTCAGGAACCTGCCTGGTCAGAGCCCCACGGCGCAGGCGGCGTCTGGATCTCGTCGGTCAGGTCAAACTCGGCCCGGAAGAAGCGCTCTTCCGGCGCACCGCCCGCGACGGTGCGTTGCAGCTGATAGGCGTACCCAGCGCCCTCGGCCCCGGCAGGATCGACCTCCACGGTCCAGACATTCGTGACCGACGCATCCAGCCCCTCGCGCCGGAACAGGGCGATGCTCTCCTCATCCACCGGGAAGGACTGGCTGCGCGGGGCTCCGGAATCCGCCGTGTCGCCGCCATACATGGTGACGGCATCGGGCTTGCCGTCCTCGTGCCGGTGGTCATGCTTCAGGCGCAGGCCCTGATCGGTGCGGGTGAAGACCCAGGTGCGGCTGCGGTCCCATTCCCCGTCCGCGCCGCGAATGTGGAAGGGGACCTTGATTTCGCTGTCCGAGCACTCGCGCACATGCATCACCATGTCGGCGCCCGCGAGGTCGGCATCGGCCGCGTCATCGCTCACCAGCTCGCCGGCAAAGGCCTTGCCGCAATGGCTGGCAAGCGCGGCGAAGAAGGAGCTTTGCGGATCGGTATCGGCGGGCTCCGGAATACACCCGGCAAGCAGGACGATGGCTGGAAGGGCGAGCGGAGCGAGGATGGCGGGTCTGGTCATACCCGCCCTTGTGGCAAAGGCGGGGGGGCCGGGCAATCGCAGCGTGGATGGATGTTGGGGACCATGTGTAACCAATGCGGATCGCGGAGCGAAAGACGAAGTTCCACCAACCTAGAGAGGAACCTGGAATGGCAACTGACCGATTGATGCAATTGATGAAGGTAACCGGCGGACTGGCGCTGGCGGCCCCGGCGCTGGTATCGTGCGATGCGATCTGCGGCGCGTGCGGTGCATGCTGTGCTGCGGCGGGCGGATGCTCGGCCTATGCGCAGGGCGAGAAAGCCCCCGGTTGCTGCGCTGCCGCCGAGAAATCGGGCTGCTGCGCTGCGGCTGACAAGTCGGGCTGCTGTGCTGCCAGCTAAGGCGCAATTGCCTGAAGATCCGGGCGAAGCACTGCTGGTGCTGACCGCGGCAATGGCGGAGGAGGGCGCATCGCTGGTCGAGCGCGTCCTCCTCCGCCCTCAGCCGGGGGCGGCCGAGCGGGCGTTCCGGCAATGGGATCACTATCCCAGTGGCGACGCAATCGATCCGGTCAGCGGGGCGCGCTGGTTCTATCACGCCCACCCGCCGGAGGATCGCGGAGAGGAAGAGCATGGCCACTTCCATCTCTTTCTGCCGCCCGAACCGTTTGTCGGCATTGAACCCCTGGCCATTCCGGTAAAGGACGATGCCGCGCAGGTGGTGCATGTTGCCGCGCTCACTTTCGACCGCGACGGCCTGCCATGCGAGTGGCTGGCGACAGCGCACCGCGTGACAATGGACCGCATGATGCCGGGTGCGGCGATTGCCGAGCGGCTCGATCATCTGATGCTCGATCAGGCGGGCGAAGACAAGCATCTGCATCCCGTGGGGCGCTGGCTGACACTGGCCGCGCAGGCGAACCGCGCGCAATTGACCGAATTGCTGCGCCGTCGTGACGAGGCTTTGGCCAATGTGCCCGAAGGCGAGAGAGCGCCCGAGATACTTTCCCGCATTCCCTTCACCATCGATTGATACGCGCCAATACAGAGCGCGTCTTTCCTCACCCTGCTGCATCGGCTAGGCGCAGCGCCATGGCGGATTCCTCCACACCAACGGACGCGTTGTCCGATACACGGGCCGACACTTTGGCCAAGACGCAGGTCCTGATCGAGGCGCTGCCCTATTTCCAGCGCTATGCCGGGCGAACCTTCGTGGTGAAATATGGCGGGCATGCAATGGGCGATGCCAAGGCCGCGCGCGAATTTGCCGAGGATATCGTGCTGCTGAAGGCCGTCGGGATCAACCCGGTGGTGGTCCATGGCGGCGGCCCGCAGATCGGCGATATGCTCAAACGGCTGGGGGTGGAGAGCACCTTTGTCGATGGCTTGCGCGTGACCGATCAGGCAACCGCAGAGATTGCCGAGATGGTGCTATCGGGCGCGATCAACAAACAGCTGGTCGGCTGGATTGCCGCTGCTGGAGGCAAGGCGATGGGCGTCTCGGGCAAGGACGGGGGGCTGGTCACCGCGACCAAGCTGCAGCGCACCACGCGCGATCCCGACAGCCAGATAGAGCAGGTGCTGGATCTGGGCTTTGTCGGCGAGCCGACGCATGTCGACACCACCATCTTGCAGACGGCCAGCGCGGCGGGGATGATCCCGGTTGTCGCGCCGATCGGGCGGGGCGAGGACGGGGCGACCTACAATATCAACGCCGACACGATGGCGGGCGCGATTGCGGCGGCATTGGGCGCGGCGCGGCTGCTGCTGCTGACCGATGTGCCCGGCGTGCTGGACGAGGAAGGCCAGCTGCTCACCGACCTGACGCCCGCCAGCATTTCCGAATTGCGCACAAACGGCACGATCTCCGGCGGGATGATCCCCAAGCTGGAAACCTGCACCGCAGCGGTGGAGGCCGGGTGCGAGGCGGCGGTTGTTCTCGACGGGCGGGTGCCGCATGCGATGCTGCTGGAATTCTTCACCTCGCGCGGGGCGGGTACGCTGATCAGCACGGGACCCAACGAGGGCGCACAACAAGGCTAGGCGCTTGCGTTTGCGCCAGAGCGTATTAGTTTAGTGATACACCGAAACCGCATAGGCCGGAAAGGCACACAATGCAGAACGTCCTTTTTACCCTGATCCAGATTGTCGATCTGCTGACTTCGGTCCTGATCACGCTGATCATCGTGCAATTCGTCATCGGATTGCTGTTTGCTTTCAATGTGATCAACCAGTCGAATGAATTTCTGGCCAGCGTCTATCGCTCGATCAATGCTCTGCTGGAGCCGGTGCTGGCCCCGATCCGGCGCTACATTCCCAGCGCGGGCAATATCGATTTCTCGCCGCTGGTGTTGATCATCGTGCTGCAGATCATGATGATCGTGCTGAGCAGCGTTGCGCGATCCGCCGTATGACCGCGACGATTATCGACGGCAAAGCCTTCGCGGCGGGCCTGCGCGAGCGCATCGGAGAACTTGCGTCCGAGTTCGAGAAGAAGGCCGGACGCAAAGCCGGTCTCGCCGTGGTGCTGGTGGGCGATGATGCGGCCAGTCAGGTCTATGTCCGTTCCAAGGGCAAAGCGACGCTCGCGGCCAATATGGAAAGCTTCACGCATCTCCTTCCCGGTGACACCACGCAGGAAGATTTGCTCGCGCTGGTAGAGACACTCAATGCCGATCCGCTGGTGGACGGAATTCTGGTGCAGCTGCCTTTGCCGAAGCATCTCGACGAACAGGCAGTGGTCGACCAGATTGTGCCGAACAAGGATGTCGACGGGCTGACGCCGGTCAGCACCGGGCAATTGGCGCTGGGCCTGCCGGGTCTGGTGCCGTGCACGCCGCTGGGCAGCCTGATGCTGCTGAAGGATCAGCTGGGCGATCTTTCCGGCATGGACGCGGTTGTCATTGGGCGGTCCATTCTGGTCGGGAAACCGATGGCGCAGTTGCTGCTCGATGCGAATGCCACCGTCACTATCGCCCACAGCCGGACGAAGAACCTGCCCGAGGTCGTCGGGCGCGCCGATATCGTGGTGGCTGCGGTGGGCCGCGCCGAAATGGTCAAGGCCGAATGGCTGAAGGAAGGCGCCACCGTGATCGATGTCGGGATCAATCGGCTCGCGCCCGAACCCGGTGCGGAAAAGGGACGGCTGGTCGGGGATGTAGACTTTGCCGGGGCCAGCGAACGCGCCAGCGCTATTACGCCGGTGCCGGGCGGCGTCGGCCCGATGACGATTGCGGTCCTGTTAAGAAACACGCTGGTAGCGGCCCATCGCAATGCCGGATTGACCCCGCCCGAGGGGCTTTAGGAGACACCCGATATGAGACTGCGCCCACTCGCTACGCTAACGGCGCTGTCTCTGATGGCCGGGGCCTGCGCCCAGTCGGGCCCGCCCCGCGCGGTGCTGAAACAGATCGACCGAATTCTCGAAAACGCACCCGGAAAGGCGCAGCCGAGCAAGATTGTCGCGGTCGAGGCGGCGTTCGAGCGGATGGCGGTGGAGGACGGGCAATGGACCGCCTTCCGCGCCTTTGCCGCGCCGGGCGCAGTCATCCATCTTCCCTCCGGCCCTGAGAACGCAAGCACATTCCTCGCCGGGAGGTCCGATCCGGACGCATCGGTTCGCTGGGACACGCGCGGGGTGTGGGTCAGCTGCGACGCACGGCTCGCCATCAGCCGCGGACGGCTGGAAACGGCGGGCGGCCTGGTCGGCACCTTTGTGACCGTGTGGCAATTGCAGGACGACGGGCAATATCGCTGGGTGTATGATGTCGGTGCGCCCGATGACCCGCAGCCGGCGGCTCTGCCGGAAGACAGGGCAACCGCTGACGTGATTGTCGTGGAAGGTCTGGATGTCGTGCAGGGCCATGTCGCGGACTGCGTTCGCAGCGCGCGGCCCCCGGGCGGTGAGCGCCCGGAGGGCCCGGGACGCGCATGGCCACCATCAGGACCTCCACCAGAAGCACGCCCGCCAGAAACGCAATCGGTCGAGATGCCCGCGCCGCCGCAATTCAGCGCGCCAGCCGGGGCGCAGGCCAGCCAGTTCGCTTCGCCCGACGGCACTTTGCGCTGGCAATGGGTCCACGGCCCTGATGGTGCGCGCAGAGTGGTTGCAAATTATCTGGCAGAGGGGCAATGGCGCACCGCAATCGACCAGCCGATCCCCGGCCGGATCGCGCCTCCGTCAGACTGATTATACCCGATGCTCGAACTGTTCGTCTCCGCCTTTGTTACCCTTTTCGTGGTGATCGACCCGCCCGGTTGCGCGCCGATCTATGCCGGGCTGACCAAGGGCGCATTGCCCGCGCAGGCGCGCAGCATGGCGATCCGGGCATGCGGTATTGCGGCGATTATCTTGCTGGGCTTTGCGCTGTTCGGCGAACAATTGCTGGCCGCTCTGCATATCGAGCTCGACAGTTTCCGCATCGCGGGCGGGTTGATGCTGTTTTTCATCGCCTTCGAGATGGTGTTCGAGAAACGCACGGAACGCCGGGAGCAACGGGCTGATAAAGTGCTCGCCAGCCAGCCGGAAGTCGAAGACGTCTCGGTCTTCCCGATGGCCATGCCGATGCTTGCCGGACCGGGAGCCATCGCGGCGATCATGCTGCTGACCAATGAAGCGCAGGGCACGGAGCAGACGATGGTGGTGCTGGGCGCACTGGCAAGCGTGCTGCTGCTCACGATGCTGGCGCTGATCGCAGCAGGGCCGCTGATGCGCATCTTCGGAGACAAGGTGGAGGCTGTGATTACCCGGCTGCTCGGCGTGCTGCTGGCTGCGCTCGCGGCGCAATATGTGATCGACGGCCTGCGCGGCAGCTTTATGGGCTGAGCCGGACCCTAGGCCAGAATGGTCACGATGGCCGCAGCTGCCCCGATCGCGGTGATCAGCGTGCCCATGGCACCCAACGCGCGGGCTGCGGCGAAGAGCTTGCGGGCCCCGGTCAGATTCTCGCCATGCGATCCGGCCAGTGACGAGAAGCCGATAGCGTGCAGTATCCGGGCACCAGCAAAAATGCCGCACAGGGCCGCGACATACCATGTCTGGCCAGCAAGCATTTCCAGCAGAGCGAGCACCACCAGAAACAATCCCGAATTCTCCGCCAGATTGCCGTGCCGCCGTACTTTGCGTTCCAGTTCAAGGTCTCCCTCGACCAGGCCGATGAATGCCCCCTTCGAGCGATGAAGTCCGACGCTCAACATCAACACCACTTGCAGCACGACGATAAATGCGCCCAGCGCGGCAGTATAAAGGGGTAAGTTCATTGGTTCTCTCCAGGCAAATGGTCGTGGCGATAAGCGCTGCCGATCAGGGCAAGCGATGCATTGGCGGCATCGACAAACGGCCCCGGGGTCGCCGCAAGGCGGCTCGAAACGAACGCTCCGTGCAGGATCTGCATCAGGAGGCGGCCCAGCGCGGGCGAGGTCCATCCCGATACGGCTCCGCGAGCCAGCGCGTCTTCGGCGAGTTGCTGGAGCCGTTGCTCGATCTTGGCGAATATTGCCGCAGTCTCGCGCCGCAGTTCAGGCATTTCACGCCCCAGTTCCAATGTCAGTCCAGCCAGCGGACAGCCGTAAGTGTCTTCGTCCTGCGTGTAGATAGAGCGCAAATTGCCTAGCATCGATCCGTAAATGGCCCGCAGTCGCGCGTCCGGCTCGGTGTGGTTCGCAAATGCCGGAGCGAAGACTCCCGCCTCGATGTGTTCGCCGTTGAGGCGGGCTACAGCCACAGCGATGGAGGCCTTGTCCGGAAAATACCGATAGATGGTTGCCTTGTTCACCTCCGCCGCTTGGGCCAATTCATCCATCGCCACGGAATGAAAGCTCCGCCGCCAGAAAAGAGCGGCCGCCGTCTCCAGAATACGGTTCCGGGTAACGGCGGCCTTAGGTTGTTTCGACGGAGGGGTCGGCATAACCAAACGGTTAGTTTTTATCCCGACACCTGGAAAGAACTAAGCCGCGACGATTTGTCGCATTCCTGCTTGCTGACCCAAACGGCTACCGCTGATCGCTATTGCAGCGTGACCTTGTCGTCCTCGCCATCGGTGCGGCCGTAGAAATACATTAGCTGGATCAGCAATTCGCACCGCGCGGCCAGATCGGGGGCCTCCAGCAGCGCCTGCTTGGAAGCAGGATCGAACGGTGCGATCTGGGCCACGCCATTGATCAGTGACTGATCGTCCAGCCGCTCCACATTGTCCCAGTCCACGCTGTAGCCTTGCGCGTCGGCAAAGCGGCGGGCCTCACGCTCGAAACCGGCGCGTTCCACGCTGGCGAGAACTTCGTCGCCATCATCGGCGATCGCTTCGGCTTCCACCTGCCGGAATGCCGTGTCGACATCGCGTTCCTCGATCAGACGGAACCGCGTCTCGCCGGTCAGGATCAGATTGTACCGCCCGTCTTCCATAGCCTCGATCTGCTCGATCTTGCCGACACAGCCGACACTGTAGAGCGGGGCACCCTCGCGCGATTCCTGCGGCTGGATCATCCCGATTCGCCGGTCGCGCACCAGCGCATCGCCGATCAGCGCGCGGTAACGCGGCTCGAAAATATGCAGCGGCAATTGCAGCCCCGGGAAAAGGACGGCACCGGGCAGAGGGAAGATCGAAAGACGCATCCGGTTGTTGTGCCCTATCCGAAGAGGATTTTCGAGAGGCGGCGGCGGGTGGCGACAACCCACTCGTCCTCCAGCCCGATGGCTTCGAAGATTTGCAGCAGCTTGGTGCGGGCTGCGCCCTCGTTCCACTCGCGGTCGGCCTCCACCATGCCTAGCAAGGTGTCGGCGGCGGTATCGCGGTCACCGGCGGCATAGGCAGCCTCGGCAAAGGCGTGCTGGGCCTCCATATCTGCGGGCCGTTCGGCGGCAGCGGCGCGCAGGGCGGCAAGCTCGCCTTCATCCACCTGCGTTCCCGCCAGTTCCAGTGCGCTGTTGGCCTGCTGCACCAGCGGGTCATTCGCCAGCTCCTCGGTCAGGCTGCCCATATGCTCCCGCGCGGCAACGGTCTGGCCGCCAGCGACCAGCGCGCGGATCAGGCCCGCATGGGCGGCGGCATTGTCGGGCGCCATCTGGACCACTTGCGAAAAGACACCTGCAGCCCGCTCGGCATCGCCTTCGGCCAGCACCTGCTCGGCCATGGTCAGGAACTGTTCGAGATCGGGCTGCTGTGCGGCCCCGTCGGCGCCTGCGCCATCCAGCGGAATCTTCGCCAAAATCTGGTCGAGCGCGTCTCTCAGCTGGCTCTCGGTCCGCATGGGAGTGAGGTCGGCGACTGGCTGACCCTGGAACATCGCATAGACTGTGGGGATCGATTTAACCTGGAACTGGCCGGCGATGAACTGTTCTTCATCGACATTGATCTTCTCCAGAATCACGCCCTTGTCGGCATATTCTGCGGCGATCTTCTCCAGAGTCGGCGTCAGCGCCTTGCACGGGCCGCACCATTCGGCCCAGAAATCGAGGATAACCAGCTTGTGCATCGACGGCTCGACCACGCTTGTGCGGAAGCGATCGACTGCCTTTTGTTCGTCGAGATTAAGACCCATGCTGGCCACGGCGTATTCCCCTGATCGTGTTTGGTTCGCCCGCGCTTTGGGCGGGCATCGCGTTAGCCACCTATGTGGCGAATTTTGCGGGGATGTGAAGGGTGCGAGAGACAAAGTCGCTGATGCGCTCTGGCCGTGGCCCGCTTTCTTCGCGGGAGATGCCGGACAAGCGCAAATAAGGCTTGCCGGGAAAACAGACCCCTGCTAACCGCGCGCTTCCCCACCGAACCGGCGCAGATGCGGCGGCTTTGGGAACGTCTAGTGAGCGGGCGTAGCTCAGGGGTAGAGCACAACCTTGCCAAGGTTGGGGTCGGGCGTTCGAATCGCCTCGCCCGCTCCATTTCTTCAAATCGTTGAAGCATTGACGCGCGCTGGCAATGGCAGCGCACGCCCGGTTGTCGGCCGCCTGCACCTAGGTGTTGGCGAAGGTTTCCCTGCGAGGGCCGAGATAGCCGAACAGATACGCGCCCACCTTGCGCATCTGGATTTCTTCGGCGCCTTCGGTGATCCGGTAGCGGCGGTGGTGACGGAAAATGTGCTCGAAGGGTTTTTCGCGGGAATAGCCGATTCCGCCATGCACCTGCATCGCCCGGTCGGCGGCTTCGCAGACCAGCCGGTTGGCCCAGTAATTGCACATCGAAACCTTGTCCGAGAGCTGCTTTTCGACTTCCTTGTGCGGCATCTGGTCCATCTGCCACGCCGTCTTGTAGATCAGCATCCGCAGCATTTCGCACTGCGTCGCCAGCTCCACCAGCGGGAACTGGATCGCCTGATTGCGCGCCAATTCCTGCCCGAAAGGTTTGCGCTGGCGGGCATATTTGACGCTCTCCTCCACGCAATATTGCGCCGCGCCGAGCGACCCCGCCGCCTGCCGGATACGGTTCTGGTGCACAAAGCTTTGGGCCAGGGCGAGGCCGCCGCCTTCCTCGCCGAGAATCGCCGAATGCGGGACCCAGACATTCTTGAGATAGAACCGCGCGTGGTCGGTCGGCATGTTGAAGGTCCACACGAACTCGTCGATTTCCAGCCCCTCGGTCGGATTAGGCACGATGAAGCAGGTGATCCCCTTCGCGTCGCCCGCATCGCCCGATGTCCGCGCGAACAGGCCAACATGCGTTGCGGCGTGCATGCCGGTGATCCACATCTTGGAGCCGTCCAGCCGCCAGCCCTCGACGCCGTCCCGGGTCTCGCGAACGGCGACTGTTTCCATATGCGTGGCGTCCGAACCATGGTCCGGCTCGGTCAGGCCGAACGCCATCCGCCGCGTCATGTCAAACCCGCCGAGGATGAACTCGTCCTGCTGCTCGGGCGTGCCGAAATGCTCGAACATGGCGACAAAGGGGAAATTGCCGACAATCGAATGCTCGTTCTGCAAATCGTTGTGCAGACCCAGCCCGCGCTGCGCAAAGTGATCGCGGATCACCGCCATCCACAGGTTGGAGCCATCCTGACCGCCATATTTCTTGGGCGCACTGAAACGCCAGTGCCCGGCCTTGTCGGCGAGCAGCTTTGCCTCTTTCAGCAGGTTTTCCCATTCCTCGTTGGGCAGGCCATCGCGGTCCCAGTCGGTCCGCGAATCCTCTCGCCGGTGATCGAAGAACCGGTTGTTGTCGCCCTTCATCTGGAGCGGCGTGATCTCGGTGTCGATGAAGCGGTCAAGCTCTTCCAGATAAGCTTGCAGATCGGCGGGAATGGCAAAATCCATTGTGGCGTGTTCCTCCGGCAATCGGGCAATCGACTATGGCCCGTTTGCTTCCGAAGGTAGCCGAGAATGGGCGCAAGGCTACACTGTCCTAAAGGAGAAGGTCATGCCGCGGGAGTGATAGATGCTGCCCATGCGCCCGCCGCAACACATTGGCGGTTCGTCGAGTGGGCTGCGCTGCGCGCAACTCGGCCCTTGCACGCCTGTCAGCAATATGCTTGGGGAAATGTTACCACGTATCATTTCACCAGAGAGTCTTCTCCCACATGTCTATTTCCCGCACTGCGCTTCACTCCGTGTCGCTCGTTGCCCTGTCCGTTTGTTCCCTGCCTGCGCTGGCGCAAGAGGCTCCGGCAGAGGCCTCTCCGGCAACGCAAGAAGAGTTCGACGACGATCTCCACAGCCGGGGAATCGGCCCCGACGGCGAGATTGTGGTGACGGTGGAAGGCCTGACTCAGCTGGACGTTCTGGCCGGCACGAATGTTGTCGAAGGCATCGAATTGCAGCGCAATCTCGATGGTCAGCTGGGTGAAGTCCTCGCCAGCCTGCCCGGCGTTTCGGCGACCAGTTTCTCCCCCGGCGCATCGCGTCCGGTCATTCGCGGGTTTTCCGGCGAGCGGGTGAAAGTTCTGATCGACGGGCTGGGTTCGCTGGATGTGTCGAACACCTCGGACGACCACGCGGTCTCGATTGATCCCCTCACGGCGGAGAGCATCGAAGTGCTGCGCGGCCCGGCGGTCCTGCTGTATGGCAGCCAGGCCATTGGCGGTGCCGTCAACGTGATCGACAAACGCATTCCGCGCCGCCGCGTCACCGAGGACTTCCATCTCGATGCGCTGGTCGAAGCCGACACCGCCCGCAATTTGTGGGGCGGCGGTGCCTCGCTCGATCTACCGCTCGGCCCCAACGTCGTGCTGCACACCAGCGGTTCCTATCGCAACACCGATGATGTGGGGGTCGCCGGATTCACGGTGGCCGACAGTCTGCGTGCGGAAATTCTCGAGGAAGCTGCCGAGGAAGAAGAGGAAGGCGAATTCGACGAAGCCGACGAGCTGCGCGAAGCCGCCGGGCAGCGCGGCTTCGTGCCCAATAGCGGCAGCGAAACCTGGAGCGCCAATGGCGGCGTGACGATCTTCCAGGGCGACAGCAGCCTCGGCTTCTCGCTCGGCTATTACGACACCAATTACGGTGTTCCGGGGCGCCCCGGTGCCGGGCACCACCATGGTGAGGAAGAGGAAGAGCATGGCGACGAGGATCATGACGAAGATCACGATGAGGAGCACGGCGAGGAAGAAGGCGAGGAAGAGGAGATCGTAACCATCGATCTCGAGCAATTCCGTGCCGATCTGCGCGGCGAGCTCGATCTGGGTGACGGCTTCTTTGGCCGCATGATTACCCGCGCCGGCTATTCCAATTACAGTCATATCGAATTTGAAGGCGACGAAGTCGGAACGACCTTCGACACCGAAGCAATCGAAGCACGTGTCGTGCTCGCGCAGAACCGGCGCGGCGGATATGGCGGCTCGTGGGGCGCGCAATATTATACGCGCAATTTCGAAGCCGTCGGTGCGGAAGCCTATGTCGCGCCGAACCAGACCGACCAGTTTGCGGTTTTCGGCCTGCAGGAACTGACGCTCGGCCAGATCCAGCTGGAAGCGGCGGCGCGCTACGAAACCACCAACGTGTCCTCGCGCACGCTGAATATAGAGCGTGACTTCGATGCCTTTTCTGGCGCTCTATCGGCGATCTATGAGACGTCCGCAAACGAACCGCTGCGGTTCGGTGTGACCGTCTCGCGCGCCGCGCGTGCACCCAGTGCCGAAGAACTGTTTTCCAACGGACCGCATATCGCAACGCAGGCTTTCGAAATTGGCGATCCCAATCTGGCGGTCGAGAAGTCGGTGGGCGTCGAGGGGTTCGTCCGTGGGCGTCTGGGCGCTGCCAACATCACTTTCTCGGTCTTCCAGAACTGGTTCGACAATTACATCTATCTGTCCGAAACAGGTGCGGAAGAAGACGAACTGCCCGTGTTTGTCTATCTTCAACAGGATGCGGATTATTTCGGGATCGAGGGCTCGATCGATTTCCCGCTGGCCGATCTCGGTTCCTTCGCACTCTATGGCGATGTGCGCGGCGAATATGTCCGGGCGGAGCTGGATGACGGCACCAATGTCCCGCGCATTCCGCCGCTGAGCCTGCTGGGCGCAATCGAGGCGCGTTCGCAGCAATTCGATGCACGCGTCGAAGTCGAATGGTTCGATGACCAGAACAATGTCGCGTCGTTTGAATCGGCCACTGACGGGTTCACCCACGTCAATGCGTCGATCGGTTTCGAACCGTTTGCCGGAGACGACACCGTGCGGTTGCTGGTTCAGGCGAAGAATATCTTCGACGTCGAAGGCCGCCGGCACACCAGCTTCACGAAGGACTTCGTTCCGCTGGCGGGCCGTAATTTCCGCGTGAGTCTGCTCGCCAGCTTCTGATCGCTGAAGTTGCGGAGGCGGCGCTTACCGTGTCGCCTCCGCATGCGCGTAAACCATCAGCAAGCCGCCCGCGATGGCGAGGTTCTTCATCGCCAGCGCCATTTCCTGTGTGTTCGCCAGATCGTAATGGAAGAACACGATCGTCAGCAGAGTGAACACAGCCATCGCCGGGGCAACGATCCGGGGCCATAGACCCACAGCCAGCGCCAGCCCGGCAAAGATCTCGAACAGGGCAGTGGGCAGGGCGAGGAAGGCCGGCAGAATGCTTCGCCCCTCTATGAATTCTTGAATTTCGCCTAGGTCTAGCAGTTTGGATACCCCGGCGAGGATGAACAGGATAGCCAGCATGACCCGGCCCGCAATGGTCGCAATTTTGACTGTCATGACAAGGCCTCCTGCACTCAGTCTTCCAGCGCGAAGGTCAGCTCAGCGCGCTCTTCCAGCCGCTTGACCAGATCTTCGCCGAGGAAGGAGCCGGGGGTACCGACGCCGCCTTCGGCCTTGCTGTCGAGCAGCGCCATGCCAGTCTCGCCCAGCATCCGGCTGGTGGAGCCATAGCCCGGATCGTAGCGGCCTTTGACGCCGTAATTGATCGTCTCGCCATCGGGCATGATGCCGATGAACAGAACGTCGTAGAACCCGTTCTCGCGCTCTTCTGCGGTCGGTCCTTCGCCGGGCTTGGGCGGCTTCGCGCCGAACGGGTTCTTGAGCATTTCCGCCGCCGCATTGGCCGCTTTCTCTCCGATTTCGCCCGCGCTGGTCAGCATCATCTCGTCATATTTGAAATCTTCGCCATAGGGGTGCCCGCGCAGGAAATTGGTGCGGTGGACATTTTTGGTGTTGATCGTCGCCATGATGAACGGCGCGGCCCATTTGCCCGCTTCCTTGTCATATTCCGGCACCAGACCCATCGGCTGGCTCGGCCCTTCGAAACCGGGCGTCAGGCCGAACGGGCTTTGCAGGATCGGGATGAGCGCAGGCTTCTTGGCAACCGCTTTCATCGTCGCGGTCAGGCTGGCTGCGGTGCCGCCGGAGAATGTACCCTGCATGGCGCGCACGCGGCCTTTCACGCGGGGCGCAGGCTTGCCGAATTTCGCCTTGGCTTCTTTCTGCAGCATGAAAACCCCGAGATCGAAGGGGATGGAATCGAACCCGCTGGAGAAACAGATGCGCGCACCGCTGGCTTTGGCGGCTTCGTGGTGCAGGTCGATCTGCTCGCGCATCCAGCCGGGCTCGCCGCACAGATCGGCGTAGTCGGTGCCGGTTTTCACGCAGGCTTCGACCAGTGCATCGCCGTAGAGCTGATAGGGTCCCACTGTGGTCAGGACGACTTTGGTGCGCTCGCACATCGCGACCAGGCTGGCCATTTCATCGGCATCGGCCACCACCAGCGGCGTATCGGCGGGTGCGCCGATTTCGTCGCGCACGGCCTCCAGCTTGTCTAGGCTGCGTCCGGCCATCGCCCATTTCGGTGCGTCTTTGCTGTCGCCATATTCGCGGACGAAATGCTCCGCCACCAGACGCCCGGTATAGCCGGTCGCCCCGTAAACGATGATGTCGAACTCGCGCTTGCTCTTCTCGGTCATTGAACTCTCCTTTACGCTGCGTTCTGCGGCGGCACGCGGCGAGAGTCAAAGACGTTAGGGCATCGGGGGCGCACTACCGGACGGGACGCCATGCGGTATCCTGGGCAGCACGCCCGATTGGCTGGAGATGGCCAGCAGCCGCCCGTCCTCGCTGAAATGCCGCGCCGATCCGTGAACCACCCCGCGCGAGAAGGCGCCAAGCTCGGTAATGGAAAGCACCCATCCCGGCTCGCAGCCCTGTACGAAGCGGAGCGTGGCATCGAGGCTGGACGAGCCGATCCCATGCGCCAGAGGATGTGAGCCGAGGAAGAAATCGGAGATGATCGCCAGCCACCCCGCGTCCACCGCAAACTCCGCGCGGCTGCGCGTCCAGATGGCCTGAATACCGCGGGCATTATCTTCCAATGCAACGCGCATGTCGATCTGGTCGATCAGTCCGCCCGGCTGTGCCCAGTCGCGTTCCACACCCTGACAAGCATCGGGCGCAGGCATTTCGGGCATTGCGGCAAATTGAGTATCGTCGCCATGCTCGCGCTGGCCGAGCGCAGCGCTGGCGCGGTGCGTCGGCCGCCCGCCGACATGTGCGGTCGCGGCATAGTGCGCGATGGCTCTGCCACCGCCGCATGGCTCGCAGGCAATTGCCAGTTCTTCGGCGTGCTGGGTCGGGCTGAGAAACTGGACCTGTGCGAATTGCAGCGGCAGCTCGCTGTCGAGCTCCATCGCATCGATCAACGCGCCGAGCCCTACGCCGCCCATGATATGCGGCGCGCCCTCCGGACCGACCGTCGCGGCAGGCATGACGGGGAAGACATATTGCCCCTCGGCCTGGCCCGGCACGCAGCGCCAGAACGGTGTCGCGGAGACGGTCAATCCTACAGCCGCGGCAGCGTCACGCCGCGCTGGCCCATATATTTGCCTGCGCGGTCGGCATAGGTCACTTCGGGGCGCTCGTTGCCCTGCAGGAACAGGAACTGGCACGCGCCCTCGTTGGCGTAAATCTTTGCCGGTAAAGGCGTCGTGTTCGAAAATTCCAGCGTCACATGGCCTTCCCAGCCGGGCTCCAGCGGAGTGACATTCACGATGATGCCGCAGCGCGCATAGGTGCTCTTGCCGAGGCAGATGACGAGCACGTCTTCGGGAATGCGGAAATATTCGACCGTGCGCGCCAGAGCGAAGGAATTGGGCGGGATGATGCACACATCCGTCTCGCGGTCGACCAGGCTTTCGGCGTCGAACGATTTCGGATCGACCGTGGAGGAGTTCACATTGGTGAAAATCTTGAATTCCGGCGCCACGCGCGCGTCATAGCCGAAGCTGGAAAGCCCGTATGAGATACAGCCATCGCGCCGCTGCGCCTCTTCAAACGGCTCGATCATTCCGTCCTGCTGCGCCCGTGCGCGGATCCATTTGTCTGAGAGAATCGCCATGTCTCGACCCTGCGCGATTGCCCTCGAGGCGGCAAGCAGGCGGCGCTTCTTTTCCTGCTATTAAAGCGGCTTTGCACCCAGCGACGGGTTGAGTGTGCCGATATAATTGAGCCACTTTTTCGGGCGCCGGAGCATCTTCTGCGGATAGGTGATTTTCAGCCCGGCAATCTTGCCAAGCTCGCCCACGAAATGGATGCAGTTGCGCTTCTCTAGGTCGTAATATTTGCCCGGCGCATTGCGCCAGCGGCTGATCATCGCCTTCACCTCGGCATATTCGGCATCGGTCAGCGTAACGGTGAAATGGCGATTGGTCTTGCCGATATATTTGCGCTCTTCGACCAGAATATCGTGTTCGACCGGGCCGGTGAGGATCGCCGGGGTCGTGCGCTTGGCCGTGAAGCCGTAATTTTCGTCCACCGTCTTGCCGCTGTCCAGCGTGCCCTCCAGCACCACAAAGGCGTGCGGGTAGCGTCCGAAAAAGACCGATCCATTGAACGAATGGAAATGCATCTTCACATCCGCATAGGCGGCATTCGACCAGGCGAGGGCGAACAGGGCGAGAAACAGTTTGGCGAAGCGAGTCATGCGCGCGGTCTTAACCGGTGGACAGGTGAAGCTGAACTGAATTTTTTGTGGCAAGCCTTTTGTTCGGGCCCGTTCTATGGGCGTCATCCGTTCAGCAAAGAGGCGTTGCCGCCCGCCGCTGTCGTGTCGATGGTGACGACCCGCTCATTTGCGAAGCGCGCAACATAGTGCGGGCCGCCGGCTTTCGGGCCGGTGCCGGACAGTCCTTCGCCGCCAAAGGGCTGGCTCTCCACCACCGCGCCGATCTGGTTGCGATTGACGTAGAAATTGCCGACCCGCGCGCGGCTCTCCACGAAACGGGCAACGGCTTCAATCCGGCTGTGCAGACCCAGCGTGAGGCCGAAACCGGTCGCGTTGATGTCGTCCAGAACCTTGCCGAGCTCGCCGCCTGCGAAACGGATGACGTGCAGCACCGGCCCGAAATTCTCGCGCTTCAGATCGAGGATGGAGGCCATTTCGATGATGGTCGGGGCGACAAAGCAACCTGCCGAACTGCCGCGCGGCAATTTGCGCCGCCAGACCGTGCGGCCGGCTTTCTTGCGGCGCGCGACGTGGCGTTCCAGCGCAGCCTTCGCATCGGGATCGATGACCGGGCCGACATCGGTTGCAAGGTCCGCCGGATCGCCCACTTCCAGCGCCTCGAAAGCGCCGCGGATCATACCCAGCATCTCGTCATAGACATCGTCCTGAATATACAGGACGCGCAAGGCGGAGCATCGCTGGCCCGCGCTCTGGAAAGCGCTGGCGACGACGTCGCGGGTTACTTGCTCGGGCAGCGCGCTGCTGTCGACGATCATCGCGTTCTGGCCGCCGGTTTCCGCGATAAACGTCGCGATCGGCCCCTCGCGCGCGGCGAGCGAGCGGTTGATCGCCTGCGCGGTCACGGTGGAGCCGGTGAAGGCCACCCCGGCGAGACGCGGGTCGGACGTAATCATCTGGCCGACATCGCCCGCGCCCGGCAGCAGCTGGAAGACCTCTTCCGGAATGCCCGCCTGATGGCACAATTGCGCGGCGAACATGGCAATCAGCGGGGTTTGCTCGGCAGGCTTGGCAATCACGGTGTTGCCGGCGGCCAAGGCGGCAGCAGCGGGGCCGATGAAGATGGCGAGCGGGAAGTTCCACGGGCTGATCGTCGCAAACACGCCGCGTCCCGCCATGGTCATGCGGTTTTCCTCACCTGTCGGCCCGGGCAGGGCCAGAGGCTCGGCAAACAGGCGCCGCGCTTCGCCTGCGTAATAGCGCAGGAAATCGACCGCCTCGCGCAGTTCCAGCACTGCATCAGGCAGGGTCTTGCCCGCTTCCCGGCGGCACAGGCTCAGCAGTTTGTCACTGTGATCCTCGAACGCATCGGCCGCCGCTTCCAGCAGCAGCGCGCGGCGTTCCCCGCCCAGCGCATCCCAGCCCGGCTGCACCAGCAGCGCCCGGTCAATGGCGGCCTGCACCTCTTCCTGCGTCGAGTCGCGGCGGTGGCCAACTTCGTGGCCAAGATCCTGCGGGGCGTTGATCGGGGCGGTTTCGCCCTCTTCGGGCAGCGGGAAAGTGGGCGCAGCGTCCCAGTGCCGCTCCGCCAGTGCATCCAGACGTTCCATCAGCGGTTCGCGCACCAGCGGGTCGGCCAGATCGATCCCTGCGCTGTTCACGCGGCCCGGGAAAATCTCGGAGGGCAGACGGATCGCGGGATTGCGCTTGGGCTCCAGCGCGGCAAGTTCGGCCACCGGGTCACCGGCCAGCTCGCTCGCCGGGATTTCCGCATCGGCCATCCGGTTGACGAAGCTGCTGTTCGCGCCGTTCTCCAGCAGGCGGCGCACCAGATAGGCGAGCAAATCCTTGTGGCTGCCAACCGGGGCATAGATGCGCACCGGCGTGCGCTCGTTCCCCTCCAGCTTGGCGAGCGCGGAATACAGCTCCTCGCCCATGCCGTGCAGTCGTTGGAATTCAAACGCGTTGCCCCGTTCCTCCGCCAGCGTTCGGATCGCAGCGATGGTGTAGGCGTTGTGCGTGGCGAAGGCAGGGTAGATCGCCTCGCCGCCATCGAGCAGAATTTTCGCGCAGGCGAGGTAGGAGACATCGGTTGCCACCTTGCGGGTGAAGACCGGGAAATCGGTAAAACCGCCGACCTGGCTCAGCTTGATCTCCGTGTCCCAATAGGCGCCCTTGACCAGCCGGACCATCAACCGCCGATCATATCGACGCGCGAGCCGCACGACCCATTCGCATAAAGGCGCCCCGCGCTTCTGATAGGCTTGCACGGCGAGGCCGAAGCCCTCCCACTGTCCGCCACCATCCAGCCGGAACAGGCTGTCATCGCTGACCAGTTCCTCTATAATGTCGAGCGAGAGTTCCAGCCGCTCGGCTTCCTCTGCATCCACCGTGAAATGGATATTCGCCGCCCGCGCTTTCTCCGCCAGTGCGCGCACCATCGGGACAAGTTCCGCCCGTGCCTGATCGGCATGGAGGAAATCATATTTCGGATGCAGCGCCGACAATTTGACCGAAATGCCTGGGCTGGCGGTGATCCCCGCACCGCCTTCGCGGGCCAGCCGTTCGATCGCGCGCTCATACGCTTCGCGGTATCGCTCGGCATGGGGGTAGGTCATCGCCGCTTCGCCCAGCATATCAAAGCTGTGCGAGAGGCCTTTCGATCGCTCCGGCTTGGCCCGGTCCAGCGCTTCGTCGATTGTACGGCCAAAGACGAACTGCCCGCCCATGATCTTCATTGCCTGCAGCGTGGCCTTGCGGATCACCGGCTCGCCCACGCGCCCGATGGTACGGCGCAGGGTCGCTCCCATGCCCTTCTGCGCCTCCTGCGGCTGCTCCAGCACTTCGCCGGTCAGCATCAGCGAGAAGGTGGCCGCATTGACGAAGGTGGAGGAGCTTTCGCCGAGATGCTCGGCCCAGTCGATATCGCCCAATTTGTCCCGGATCAGCGCGTCGGCGGTTTCGTGATCGGGCACGCGCAGCAGCGCCTCTGCCAGACACATCAGCGCGATGCCTTCTTCGGTATCCAGCCCGAACTGATGGAGAAACGCATCGAGCCCGCTGGCTTTGCGCGCGCGCGCCTCGGTTACCAGTTTCTCGGCAAAGGCGCTGGCCGTGTCGTGGTGCTGCGTAATGGCCCGCGCCTGCGCGATGCGTTCGGTGACGCAAGCCTCCTCTTCCATGCGATAGGCGGTCCGCAGCTTGGTGCGATCGAGCGGTGTGATGCGCGACTGGATGTTCATGGGATTCGCCGTTGGACCTCCTGACCCCTGTTATCAAGTATAGTGGACACAAGGCGGCTTGCCAGCCACTCAGCGGGCAAAGGAGAGACTGATGGATACGAGCAAACTGATGTTCCGCGACGGGCTGATGGCGGGGGAGCGCATTCTGGTGACCGGGGGCGGAACCGGGCTGGGCCGCGAGATGACCGAGGCCTTCCTGAAGCTGGGCGCGACGGTGTATATTTGCGGGCGGCGTCAGGGTAAGGTGCAGGAAACCGCCGATGCCCTGATGGAAGCGCATGGCGGCAAGGTCGTCGCCCATGGATGCGACATTCGCGATCCGGAAGCGATCAAGGCGATGGTCGATGCGATCTGGGCCGATGGCGGCGCGCTGACTGGCGTAGTCAACAATGCGGCGGGCAATTTCGTCAGCCGCACAGAGGATGTCTCGACCAACGGGTTCAACTCGATTTCGGATATTGTGTTCAAGGGCACATTCTATGTCACGCACGATATCGGCAAGCGCCTGATCGAAGAGGGCAAGAGCGCGAGCTTTCTCTCCATCCTCACCACATGGGTGTGGAATGGCGGGCCGTTCACCGTGCCATCCGCGATGAGCAAGAGCGCGATTAACACCATGACGCAAAGCCTCGCGGTGGAATGGGGCCGCTATGGCCTGCGCTTCAACGCGATTGCGCCGGGTCTTTTCCCGACCGACGGGATGAGTGCGCGGCTCTCACCCGGCGGGCGGGGCAACAATTCCGCCGACCGGACCAATCCGATGGGCCGCCACGGCGAGATGCACGAACTCGCCAATCTGGCGGTGTTCCTGATGGGGCAGGGCGCGGAATGGGTGAACGGCCAGACCATCGCCATCGACGGGGCCGGTTTCCAAGCCAATGCGGGCAATTTCTACCAGGCTCTCTCGCCCTTGGGTGACGAGGAGTGGGACAAAATGCGCGCCATGATCAAGGGCACCAACGCCAAGGACAAGGCCGAGCGTACGGTCTAGGCTTTCTGGCTATCCAGCGCGGCACGCGTCAGTGCATCGCGGGTGATCGGGCCGACCAGACCGTCGGCCGCCAGACCCCGCTTCCGCTGGAAGCTGCGCACGGCTGCGGCGGTTTGCGCGCCGAAAATGCCGTCGACCGAAATGCCCAGCTGTTCCTGCAAACGGCGAACCGCTGCGCCACGGCTCCCCTCGCGCAGTAGGCCCCGGCACGAATGCCGTCGCCATGCCGCAGCGAGACGCTCGTCATAGCGGTGCTTGCGGAAGGCGGGGCCGTTATAGCCGCGCGCAAACCGCGCCCAGTCATGATCGCGCAGAGGGCGATCCAGTTTCTGTGACTGGAGGAACGCCACAAAGGCCGCGAGGTGCTGGTCCTCGCCTTCGATCATCGCAGCCACAAACGCCTCGACTTGGTCAAAGCCGCACGCACCGTAATTGTCGCCCATGATCTGAAACGCGCCCCAGCTGGCGGAGCGCAAAGCTGCCTCGCGGTCCAGCTCTGCGGCGCGCTCCAGCCGGCTGTATTGCGCACTGCCCCGACCATATCCGCCCCAGCGGCGGTGGCTGATATCGGGCGCTTCGGCGTCGAATCGGCCACCGGTTAGGCGGTGAAAATAATGCCGCTCGAACAGGATGCGCGGGCGGCGGGCATGATCGAAGCCGCCTTTGCTCTCGATTTCGATCACCGCGTGAATGGCGGCTTCGTCGCAATCCAGTTGGCGCGCCGCCTGCGCGATGGCGCTGGGAGACATGGGGGTGGCGGGGCCGGAGAATGGCGACATGCTGGATGATCCCGTGATGCTGGTTGCCGCTTGCTGCGCAAGCGAGCGAATCCAACACACCGGACCCGCTTCAGGGTCTGGCAGCGCGGCTGCGTGTAGGAAAATGGTTTTCTGTAGGATTGGCGCGTGCCTATAGAGTGGGTCGATGGGATCAGGGGCAGAGCATTCGGGGGCCGGGCATTCAGGCGGGGCGTGGCGGTTCGCCATTGATCGGGGTGGCACGTTCACCGATGTGGTTGCCACGACGCCGACAGGCACGCTGGTCACGGACAAGCTGCTTTCCGAGGACCCGGCGCGCTATTCCGATGCCGCCAGCGAAGGCGTCCGCCGCTTGATGGACCTGCATGGTGCAGGTCCGATGGCCGAGCTGCGGATCGGGACGACGGTGGCGACCAACGCTCTGCTGGAGCGCAAGGGAGAGCGGACAGCGCTGGCCATCACGCGCGGCTTTGCCGATGCCCTGCGGATCGGCACACAGGCGCGGCCCGAGATTTTCGCCCGGCATATCATCTTGCCGGAACAGCTGCCCGAGAAGGTGGTCGAGATTGCCGAGCGGGTGGCAGCCGATGGCGAAGTCCTGTGCCCGCTGGACGAAGACGCGGCGCGGGCCGATCTGGCGGCGCTGCGGGCGGACGGCTTCGATACGCTCGCCATCGTCCTGATGCATGGCTGGACGCATAGCGAGCACGAGAAGCGACTGGCCGACATCGCGCGCGAGCTGGGCTTTGCGCAAGTCAGCGTCAGCCATGAAGTATCGCCGCTGATCAAGCTGGTCCCGCGCGGAGATACCACTGTGGTAGACGCGTATCTCTCGCCGGTCTTGGGTCGCTATGTCGATGGCCTGCGCGCCAATCTGCCCGAGCATGGCTCCCTCGCTTTCATGCAGTCCAATGGCGGGCTGGCCGATGCCGGGTCCTTTCGCGGCAAGGATGCAATCCTTTCCGGCCCGGCGGGAGGCGTTGTGGGCATGGTCGCGGCGTGCGAGCCGCTGGGCCATTCCCGCCTGATTGGCTTCGACATGGGCGGGACCAGCACCGATGTGTGCCATTATGCCGGGGCCTTCGAGCTGACCGGAGAGGACACGGTGGCCGGCGTGCGGGTGGCAGCTCCGGCAATGCAAATTCACACAGTGGCTGCGGGCGGAGGCTCGATCTGCAGGTTCGACGGGGCACGTTTCCGCGTGGGGCCGGAGAGCGCGGGCGCCGATCCGGGGCCCGCCTGCTATGGAAAAGGCGGTCCGCTGACGGTGACCGATTGCAACCTGTTTCTGGGCCGGGTCGATCCGGCCTTCTTCCCGCAAGTGTTCGGCGCTGACGGCGCGCAGCCGCTGGACGCAGATGCGGCGAGGGCGCGGCTGGAAGAGGTCGCGGCGAGCCTCCCCGATCCGTTGCCGCTGGAGGATATTGCCGAGGGATTCCTGGCCATCGCGGTGGATTCCATGGCCGCTGCGATCCGCAAGATCAGCATCGCCCGGGGCCGCGATGTGACCCGCTATGCGCTGTGCTGCTTTGGCGGCGCAGGAGGGCAGCACGCCGCGCGCATCGCCGATGAACTGGGCATCGACACGGTGCTGGTCCCGCCGCTGGCCAGTGTGCTGTCGGCCTACGGCATTGGCCTCGCCCCGGTGAAGGCTATCTGCGAGCGCAGTCTGGTGCGGCCATTGGAGGCCGGCTTTGCAAGTGAACTGGCAGAGCTGCAGGAGCTCGCCAATGCAGACCTGCTGGACCAGAGCATTCCGCCCGGCGCGATCACGCTAAGCCCACAGGCGCGCCTGCGTTTCGATGGCAGCGACTCCACCCTGACGATCGACTGCACCGGCCCGCAGGCGATGGATGCGGCGTTCCGGACCGAGCACCGCCAGCGCTTCGGATATAGCGAGGACAGCGCCCCGATTATCGTCGAGGCCCTGAGCGTGGAGGCGACAGGCCAGATCGGCGGGCTGGGCGATCTGGTCCCGCAAGCGTCGCGCACGGGCGGGGTCGCCAGCGGCTCTTGGCCGACTATTGAGCGGGCGGATCTGACACCCGGTCATGCCATCACCGGCCCGGCGCTGATCATCGATCCCGGCTCCACCACAGTGGTGGAGAAAGGCTGGCAGGCGCAGCTTGCCGGCGAGGCGACGCTAGAGCTCACTCGCCACACAGCGCGGCCCACACGGCGGGCGGAGGGGACCGATGTCGACCCAGTGCGGCTGGAGATTTTCAACAATCTGTTCATGGCGATTGCCGAGGAGATGGGCGTGGTGCTGCAATCCACCGCCACCTCCGTGAACATCAAGGAAAGGCTCGATTTCTCTTGCGCGCTGTTCGACGCGGGCGGCGCGCTGATTGCCAATGCGCCGCATATCCCGGTGCATCTGGGCAGTATGGCGGATTCGATCCGGCGGGTGCTGGAGGCGCGGGGTTCGGGCGAAGACGGCGTGCCCGCCGATGGGCGCGGCATAAGACGCGGCGATGCCTATGTGCTGAACGATCCTTATCGCGGTGGAACGCATCTGCCCGACATCACCGTAATCGTACCCGTGTTCTACGCGGACGCTTCCGATACACCCGATGCCTTCGTCGCGGCGCGCGGCCACCATGCGGATATTGGCGGGATCGCGCCTGGCTCGATGCCGCCTGACAGCAAAACCATCGCCGAAGAAGGTGTGCTGATCGACAATCTGCTGATGGCGGACGAAGGGCGCTTTTGCGAAGCCGAAGTCCGCGCGGCCCTTGCGGATAATCCCACGCCTGCGCGCCAGCCTGACCGCAACCTGTCGGACCTGCGCGCCCAGTTGGCCGCCTGCACGCGCGGGGCGGAATTGCTCGCTGGCGCTGCTGCGGAGCACGGCACCGATGTGCTGGCCGCCTATATGCGCCACGTCCTCGCCAATGCAGAGGAAGCCGTGCGGCGGCTGATCGGCGGGCTGGAGGATGGCGCGTTCACCTATCCGATGGACAATGGCGCCGAGGTGAGCGTGGCTGTCCGGATTGACCGGGAAAGCCGCTCCGCCGTGTTCGATTTCACCGGCACCAGCGCGCAGACGAGCGACAATTTCAACGCCCCGCGCTCCATCACGCGGGCCGCCGCGCTGTATGTCCTGCGCACGTTGATCGACGATCCCATCCCCATGAATGACGGATGCCTGCGGCCGGTCGAGCTGGTGATACCACCCGGCTCCATCCTCGACCCGGCACCGGGTGCAGCGGTGGTGGCAGGCAATGTCGAGACCAGCCAGGTCATTACCGATGCGCTGTTCGCCGCGACCGGACGCCTCGCGCCCAGTCAGGGCACGATGAACAATTTCACCTTCGGAAACGAGCGGTACCAATATTACGAGACCATCGCGGGCGGGTCTGGTGCGGGGCCGGACCATCACGGCACGAGCGCAGTGCAAACGCACATGACCAACAGCCGCCTGACCGATCCTGAAATCCTCGAAACACGCTTCCCGATCCGGCTCGACCGGTTCGCCATCAGGCGCGGTTCTGGGGGCGTAGGGGCGCATCGTGGCGGCGACGGGGTGGAGCGCGAAGTGACGTTCCTTGAGCCGATGCGCGCCAATATGCTCGCCAATCGCCGCGCAATTGCGCCAAGCGGCCTCGCTGGCGGCGGCGAGGCGGCAGCGGGAGAAAACTGGGTCGACCGCGCCGACGGAACGCGGGAGACGCTGGGCGCGACAGGCGCTGCAGAAATGGGCGCAGGTGACCGGTTCGTCATCCGCACGCCGGGCGGCGGCGGCTTTGGGGAGAGCAAGCAATGAGTTACTGGCCGCTTGTGGGGATCGCGCTGGTCGTGATCGGATTTGCGCTGCGGTTCAATCCGCTGCTGGTGGTGGCCGTCGCGGCGGTGGTCACCGGGCTGCTCGGCGGGCTGGAACTGGTCCCGGTGATCGAGGCGCTGGGCAAGGCGTTCAATGATAACCGTTACATCTCGGTGACGTGGATCATCCTTCCGGTCATTGGCCTGCTGGAGCGATATGGCCTGCAACAGCGCGCGCGGACCCTGATCGAAAGCGTGCGCGGCGCGACGATGGGGCGGTTGCTGCTGCTCTATCTCGGCTTTCGCCAGATTACGGCGGCTATCGGGATGAAGGACATTGGCGGCCACCCGCAAACCGTGCGCCCGCTGATCGCGCCCATGGCAGAGGCAGCGGCGGAAAAATCGCATGGTGAGCTCGCCGAGGATGACCGCGAACAAGTGCTGGGCATGGCCGCTGCGACGGACAATGTCGGGCTGTTCTTCGGTGAGGACATCTTCTTCGCCATCGCCTCGATCCTGCTGATCCAAGGCGTGTTCGAAAGCTACGGCTATCCGCTCACGCCTTTGCAACTTTCCGTTTGGGCGATCCCCACGGCGATCTGCGCTTTCATCATCCATGGCGGGCGGGTGCTGAATTTCGACCGGCGGCTGGGCCAGAGAACGGGCAAAGCGGGAGGCGTCGCATGATCACCCTCGAATGGCTCTACATCCTGACCGGATTTTTCTTCGCTGCGTGGTCGATCCTGAGCGCGCTTGACCGGACCAATGGCAAGCGGTGGGGCAACGCCGCCTTCTGGGGCCTGCTGGCGGTGAGCTTTTTCTTCGGGACGCATTTCCCGGACCTCGCCAATGGCGTGCTTGTGCTGGCTCTGGTCGGCATTGCCGGGTTTGGCGGACTGGGCCGGGGCGATCCGCCGACGACCGGCCTGGCCGAGCGTCAGGCCCTTTCGGAGAAGCTGGGAAACAAGCTTTTCCTGCCCGCCATCATCATCCCGGTCACGGCCGTCGCGGGCACGCTCCTCTATAACTACACTCCGTTCGGGGAGACCGGCCTGTTCGAGGAACGGCGCGAGACGCTGATCCTGCTGGGTGTCGGTGTCATGGTGTCACTGGCGGTATGCTACGCGTGGCTCAGGCCGCCCTTGCTGGCCCCGATAGAGGAAGGGCGGCGGTTGATGGATTCCATCGGCTGGGCCGCGATCCTGCCGCAAATGCTCGCGGCGCTGGGCGGTGTATTCGCGCTGGCCGGCGTGGGCGATATTATCGGCGGGATTGCCGGGGCGACCATTCCGGAAGGCAGCCTGTTCCTCTCCGTCGGCGTCTATTGCATCGGCATGGCGCTGTTCACGATCATTATGGGCAACGCCTTCGCGGCTTTCCCGGTGATGGCCGCAGCGATTGGCATTCCGATCCTCGTCATCGGCTTTGGCGGTGATCCGGCGATCATCGGGGCTATCGGGATGCTGGCGGGCTTCTGCGGCACGCTGCTGACCCCGATGGCGGCGAATTTCAACATTGTGCCCGCCGCGCTGCTTGAGCTGAAGAGCCAGTATGGGGTCATCCGCATGCAGGTGTGGACCGCCATTCCCGTGTTTGTCTGCAATGTCCTGCTGATCTATTTTCTGGCGTTCTGATGACGACGCTGGACCAGACTCTTGCAGCCAGATACGCCCGCATAGCGCTCGGCCATGTGGGGCGCGAATATCCGCACAAGCTCGATCACGTGATGGAAGACGACGCCGATGTCCTGTCCCCGCGCACGCTGCATCCGTGTTTCTTCGGCAGTTATGACTGGCATTCCTGCGTGCATGGCTGGTGGACGCTGCTTACGCTGAGGCGGCGCTTTCCGGAAATGGAAGAGGCGGCGCAGATCGCGGCTTTGGCCGAACAGACCTTCACAGCGGACAATCTGGCCACCGAACTGGCTTATGCCCAGAGGCCTGCCTCGCGCGGGTTCGAGCGGCCTTATGGCTGGGGATGGCTGCTCTACCTGCATCACGAAGCCGCGCGTCACGGTGAGCCCTGGGCTGAGCGGATCGAGCCGCTTGCGCGCCACTTCGCTGCGGCCATGCGCGATTATCTCGCCATTCTGACATATCCCATCACGGTGGGCACGCATTACAACACGGCCTTCGCGCTGGTGCTTGCGCGCGAATGGGCAGAGGCGCGCGATGCGGAATTGCTCGCCGCCATCGACAGCTGGAGCATGCAGGCCTTCGCTGACCGGACAGATTATCGCGGCTGGGAGCCGGGGGGCGACGAATTTCTATCGCCCGCGTTGATCGCGGCGCTTCTGCTGAGCCGCGTGATGAGGCCGGAGCGCTTCGCCGATTGGTTCGATGCGTTTCTGCCCCCTGACCGGATCGAGGAAATCTTCACGCCTGCGACAGTGTCCGACCGCAGCGATGGCAAGGTCGCCCATCTCGATGGGCTCAATCTTAGCCGAGCGTGGTGCCTCCGCACCATTGCCGACGCGCTTGCCCCGCACCACCGCGCGGACGGCCTGCGCGATCATGCAGACCGGCATCTGCAAGCGGCACTGCCCCATGTCGCGGGCGACTATATGGGGGAGCATTGGCTCGCATCCTTTGCCTTGCTCGCGCTGCTCCCGTCACGGCACCCCTAAACCCCTGCGCATTTTGATAAGCCAGCGCCGCTGAGGGGCCTGCGCTGTATCTTTAGCGCCAGTCATCGCGTTATAGCGACGCAGCCCACCAAACCCTTGATGACGGACAAGCCTTTCATGACCCAGCCCACTTCAGACCGCGCTCTCGCCATTGCCGAGAAGGTGGAAACCTTCGTCCGTGAAGTGGTCGCGCCCTATGAACAGGACCCGCGGCTGGGCGCGCACGGGCCGAGCGACGCGCTTGCGGACGAGCTGAAAGGGCTCGCCCGCGAGGCCGGACTGCTCACCCCGCACATTCTGGAGGATGGCGGCCATCTGGACCATGCCGAGGTCGCGCTCGTCCTGCGCAAGACGGGGCTTTCCCCGCTGGGTCCGGTGGCCTGCAACACAGCCGCGCCGGACGAGGGCAATATGTATCTGCTCGGCAAGGTGGGCAGCCCGGAGATGAAGGAGCGTTTTCTAAAACCGCTGGTGGAGGGGCGCGCGCGCTCTGCTTTCTTCATGACCGAACCGGCCAGCGAAGGCGGAGCCGGGTCGGACCCGTCGATGATGCAGACAACCTGCAAGATGGACGGCAATCACTGGGTGGTGAACGGACGCAAGGCATTCATCACCGGAGCAGAGGGCGCGAAGGTCGGGATCGTCATGGCGAAATCGGAGCAGGCCGGATCGGAAGGCGGCGCGTGCATGTTCCTCGTCGATCTGCCGAACCCGGCCATCCGCATTGACCGCGTGCTCGACACCATCGACAGCTCCATGCCCGGCGGCCACGCCGTAATTACCATCGACAATCTGCGCGTGCCCGCCGACCAGATGCTGGGCGATGCGGGCGAGGGGTTCAAATATGCGCAAATTCGTCTCGCCCCGGCGCGGCTGACGCATTGCATGCGCTGGCTTGGTTCGACGACCCGCGCGCATGAAATCGCTGCCGATTACGCCTGCCGACGCCACGCCTTTGGCAAGCCGCTGGTCGATCACGAGGGGGTCGGGTTTATGCTGGCGCAGAACCTGATCGACCTGAAATCGTGCGAGCTGATGATCGACTGGTGCGCAGGCGTGCTCGACAGCGGGGAACTGGGCACGGCCGAAAGCTCGATGGCCAAGACGCATGTGGCCGAAACCCTGTTCCAGATCGCCGACCGCTGCGTGCAGGTGATGGGCGGAACAGGGGTGACCGGCGATACGATCGTGGAGCAGGTCTTCCGCGAAATCCGCGCCTTCCGGATTTACGACGGCCCCACCGAGGTCCACAAATGGAGCCTCGCCAAGAAAATCAAACGCGATTGGCGCGCCGCGCAGGAAGGGTGAGGGGCGGGGGGCTAAGCGGCCCCTGAGCCAGACTGTTTGGTGCGGTCGAGAAGACTCGAACTTCCACGGCCTTTCGGCCACAACGACCTCAACGTTGCGCGTCTACCAGTTCCGCCACGACCGCACACTTAGTCAAACAGAGGCGCATGCGCCCTGGCTGGTAGGTGCGCGCCCTTAGCAACCGGTTTTCCCTATCGCAAGCGCCCATCGCCATCACGGTGCCCAGAAGGGGCCGTTAGGTCTTTGCGGCCCCACTGTCCCGATGCGGGAACGCGTTAATGCGTTGCTTGCGAGAATGGTGAACGGCGCGGCAAGGATTGGCCATGAACTTGGCACTCGCCCTCTTCCTGACAGCTTCCGCCAGCGGCGTTTCCGGTGCTGCGCCAGAGGGAGCAGGCAATGGAGCCAGCAGTGGCGCAGCGCGCGATGCGATGATTGCTGCCACCCGGGCTGAGGGCCGCGCTAGCGTGACGATTCTGCAGCCAGAGGTCATCGACTTTGATGCGATGAAAGCACGCGGCGAGCGGGCAAAGCTGCGCCGGGACGCCGCCGGGACTGTTTGGCTGGAGTTTAGCTGACGCCGAACAACGCCGCTTTAGCTTGGCTTCCAGCCGATCTCGGCGAATTTCGCGGATTTGGGCACATCGGTGACGGCTTCGTTGATCGCCACGCTTTCGCCCGGTGCGAGGGTCTGCGCCGAGGGCACGACTTCCCAGCTGAACACAATCCGCTCCCGCGCATCACGCAGGACGATCAACACAGCGGGAACCCGCTTCGTCTCGCGCCCGACATTGGTGATCGTGCCGCTGGCCCCGAAAAATTCGGTGCCATTGGGCAGCGTTCGCCGGTCCTGCCGGTCGGCGGGGAAATCCAGCACCAGATCGGGTTGCTCGACCGCGAAGGTGGGGCGGCTGACGGGCACCCAGTCCGGCAAGCCCCAGTAACTGACCGCCGCAATCGTCCCGAAAGCCGCGAGGAGGAACACGACACCGGCGGCGGTCCACAGCTTGAGCGGATTGCGGCGTGGGCGGAACGGCGGCTCGTAATCGAATTGCGATTTGTCCGGGTCGATGTCCGGCATGGGCGGCGGTTCGGGCCGCGTGTCGGAGACGGGCGGCGGGCCGTTAAAACCTGTCGGTTCGTCTTCGTCGTCAGAACTTGCCGCGTCCGGAGTGGGCACGGGACCGGTCCCGTCGTCTTCCTCAGGCTCGGCCATACGCACTGGTGGCGGCGGAACCTCGTCTTCTGTCTTCGCGCCGGGTTGCGGTTCTGATGCGCGCTCGGAAGGGGGCGTATCCGGCTCGGGTGGCGCTTCGGGCACCGGCTCGGATGCCGGGGGAACATGCGCCTGTTCGGATGCAATGACCGCTTCCGCCCCCGGCCCTTCCTGAAACCAGCTATGCTTGCACTTCGCGCAGCGGACCGTCCGGCCATCCACGCCAACGGCGCTGTCGGGCACGACATAGCGCGTAGCGCAGGCAGGGCAGGCGAGTATCATGACGTCAACGCCTTACGAGTGTGGAGGAATCATTGGCAAGCGCAGGCATGGGGATGCGGGGTAGAACCTGCCTTTTTTCCACATGGAAGGCCCGCTATAGGCATGCGCATATCATGACGTTCCGCAAAATCACGATCCGCCGGAAGGCAGGGCACCATGTCGACGGGTGACAGCGAAGTTGTCGGGTTCGACAATGTCGGGCTGCGCTATGGCTCGGGCAAAGAGGTGCTGAGCGATGTGTCGTTTACGCTTTATCCGGGCAGTTTCTATTTTCTGACCGGCGCGAGCGGGGCGGGGAAGACCAGTCTGCTGAAGCTGCTTTATCTGTCGCAGCGCCCCTCGCGCGGGCAAATACGCATGTTCGGGACCGATGTCATCACGCTGCCCCGTGCGCGGCTGCCCGGTTTCCGGCGGCGGTTGGGCGTTGTGTTTCAGGATTTCCGGTTGGTTCCGCACCTCTCGGCCTATGACAATGTCGCGCTGCCACTGCGCGTGGCCGGTGTGCCGGAGGCTGATCTGGAGCGACCGGTGACCGATATGCTCGACTGGGTGGGTCTTTCGCATCGCTCCGATGCGCGGCCTGCGACGCTTTCGGGCGGGGAGCAGCAGCGGGTGGCGATTGCGCGCGCGGTCATCGGGCGGCCCGACATGCTGCTGGCGGACGAGCCGACAGGCAATGTCGACCCGGAGATGGCGGTAAAGCTTCTGCGCCTGTTCGAGGCGCTCAACCGGCTGGGCACGACCGTTGTGGTGGCGACCCACGATCTGCATTTGCTGCAGAAAGTGCCGGCCTCCATGATCATGCGGCTAGACAAAGGGCGACTGTCCGATCCCACTGGCGCGCTGCGCTATCCTCCGCGACCCGCGGGGGACCGGGCAAGCGATGACGGTCCGCCGGAGGACGTCTTCCGGTGAAGAAGCCGCCAACCCTGTCGCGCGCGATCGAGCGAGGGCTAGCGCCGTTTCGCGGTGCCCCGGCGCAGGAGCTGGTGCCGCAGGCGCGGCTCGCCGGGCCGATGCCCTGGGTGATCGCGATTATGGTCGCGCTGACCGTGGTGGCGACGGCGGCGGGCCTCGCGCTGACCAATCTGGCCGATGGCGCGCGGGCGGAACTGGCGGGCGGCGCGACCGTGCAGATTATCGAAGCCGAGCCGGGTGAGCGCGAGCGACAGGCTGCGGCGGCACAGGATGTGCTGGCGGAATTTCCCGAAGTGGCCGCCCTGCGCCGGGTGCCGCCTGACGAAGTGGCGGCTTTGCTGGAGCCATGGCTTGGCACCGGTTTCTCCGGCGAGGCGGTGCCGATCCCCGCGCTGATCGACTTGCGGTTTCGCGGCGAAGCGACGCCCGACAAATTGCGCCGTCTGCGCGCGTCGCTGGCAGAGGTGGCGCCCGATGCGCGGATCGATGCGCAGGCGAGCTGGCTGAGGCCGATATTCTCCGCCATCGCATCGCTGCAATGGCTCGCGCTGGCGCTGGTGGTGCTGCTCTCGCTGACCAGTGCTGCCGCCGTGTTCCTCGCGGCCCGCAGCGCGCTGGGCAACAATCGCGAGACGATCGAAATTGTCCATCTGCTGGGAGGAACGGACCACCAGATTGCCCGCGTGTTCCAGCGCTCGGTCGGCTTCGATGCCACGCTGGGCGCGGGCGCTGGCCTGCTGCTGGGGATGATTGCGGTGCTGATCCTCGGCCAGCAATTCGCGCAGCTCGGCTCCGGCATGATGGCGGGCGGCGGGCTTGGCTGGATCGACTGGCTGGCGGTGGCGATGGTCCCGCTGGTGGCCGTGGCACTGGCCATGGTCACTGCGCGGCTAACGGTGCTTTTCGCGCTCAGGAAAATGCTGTGATCCGGCGACTTCTTGCGGTGATCGTGCTAGCCTGGATTCTGGGCTTCGTCTGGTTCGCCAGTGCCTTGCCGCAGCCGTTGGGTGATGCGCAGACCGATGCAATCATCGTGCCCACGGGCGGGGCGGGCCGGATCGAGCGCGGGGTCGAGGTGCTGGCAAACGAGCAGGCAGGCGACATGCTCGTCACCGGCGTGTCGACACAGGTGACACCGGGCGAGTTTGCCGCGGAATTCGATGTGCCGATGGACCTGATGGAATGCTGCATCACGCTGGGCTTCGATGCAGTCGATACGCGCGGCAATGCGCGGGAAACCAGCCGCTGGGTGGAAGACAACAATTACAAACGCCTGCGACTGGTCACCACCGACTGGCATATGCGCCGGGCGGAGAGCGAGTTGCGGCGCACTCTGCCCGATAACATCGTGATTGTCCGCGATGCGGTCCATTCCGAGCCCTCGCTGGGCACGCTGTTTCTGGAATATCACAAGCTGCTGGCAAGCAGAGCCACGCAGTGGATGCCGGGTCTGGGCTGATGGCGGTGCTGCGCAGCCTGCTGTTCTATCCGATCTTCTATTTCGGGACGCTTCTGCTTGTCGCGCGGGCGGTTATTGCTATTCCCGCCGGGCGTGCCGCCCTGCGCCGTGTGGTCAGTACCTGGGCCCGCTTCCACCGGGATTGTTGTCAGGCGCTGCTGGGGATCGAAATTATTCAGGAGGGCGGCCCGCTGGAAGAGCCCGCGCTCTACGCCATCCGGCACGAAGCCTATTTCGAGGCTATCGACGCGCCTGCGCTGTTCGATCTACCCGCCGTATTTGCCAAGCGAGAGCTGTTCAATCTGCCGGGGTGGGGGCGGGCGGCGATGGCTTATGGCCTGATCCCGGTGGCGCGGGACGGCGGTGCCAGTGCCTTGCGCACCCTGATCCGCGAGGCGAAGCGCAAATCGGCCGAGGGGCGCCCGCTGGTGATTTTCCCTGAGGGGACCCGCGTGCAGCACGGGCGCAGGCCCAAATTGCAATCGGGCTTTGCCGGTATTTACAAGATGGTCGGCCTGCAAGTGGTGCCGGTCGCGGTCAATTCCGGCCCGCTCTATCACCGTTTATGGAAGCGCAGCGGGCAAATCACCTATCGCTTTGGCGAACCGATTCCGCCCGGCCTGCCGCGCGGCGAGATCGAGGCCCGGGTCGAGGAAGCAATCAACGTGCTAAATGCTGCCGGCACTGCCGATGGAGCCTAGGCGGCGGTGCCCTCAGCCATCTCTGCAATGGCTTCGGCGATAGCGCCCATATCCTCCGCCTTGCCGATGGTGATCCGCAGGCCATTGGCCAGCCCCTGCCCCGGCAAATGGCGCACAGCGTATCCGCGCTTAGCCAATCCATCGAGCGCTGTTGCTGCGTCCAGTTCCCCGTCAAACAGCACCAGCACAAAATTCGCCTCGCTCGGCAAGGCGCGGATCCCGCGATTGCCGAGTGCCGCAAGGCTCTCGGCAAAGCGTGCGCGCTCGGCATTGTTGTGCACGCGGGACCGCTTAAGAAATTCGGCATCGTCCAGCGCAGCCAGCGCGGCCACCTGACCGCTGCCGGTGACATTGAACGGCCCGCGCAGCCGGTTGAGCGCGTCGATCAGGCCCGGTGCTCCGGTTGCCCAGCCAATCCGCTCGCCCGCAAGCCCGAAAATCTTGGAGAAGGTGCGCGTGACCAGAACATTCTCATGCCGCGCCGCCATCTCCAGCGCGTGCGCCGCCTCTTCACCGGGGAGATATTCCGCATAGGCCTGATCGAGGATCAGCAGGACATCACCCGGCAACCCAGCAAGCAGCCGCTCGACCTCGGCAGGCGGCAGGTAAGTGCCGGTGGGATTGTTGGGATTGTCGAGCAGGACGACCGTGGTGCGCTCTGTCACGGCTTCCAGCAGCGCATCGACGCTCGCGGCATAATCGTCAGCTGTGGCGAGCACGGCCCGTGCTCCAACCTTGTGGGCGAGCAGCGGATAGAGGGAAAAGGCGTAGCGTGAAAAGACAATCTCGTCAGGCGCGTTACCTTCCGGATCCGCACCGGAGCCCGCGAAGGCCTGCACCGCGCAATTGAGCAATTCCCCTGAACCCGTCCCGCACACAATGCGCGCCGGATCGATCCCGTGGAGCGCACCCAGCTTGCCGCGTAAGGCAACCGAATCTGGGTCGGGGTAAAGCGCCGGGGTATGGGTGCCCTCAAGCGCCTCGATCGCAAGCGGGCTGCACCCCAGCGGGTTCTCGTTTGCAGACAGTTTTACCAGTTCGCGTCCGTCCGAACCAGTCGAGCGGCCGGGAACGTAGGCGTGGATTTGTGCAATCCAGGGTTTGAGTTTCGGTGTGTTGCCCATCGTGGGATGTGCCATGAAAGAAGAACGACCCTTCGACAAGCTCAGGGTGAGCGGTTAGGGGAGCAATCTCTCCACCCGCTCACGCAGCGTCTTCCGAAACAACGCCCTTTCTTGACCAAGCCGCAAACTCTTTCCCTAGCCCAGCCCCTGCTGCTCGACGGCGGTGGAACTCTGCGCGATGTGCGGATCGCTTACGAAACCTATGGCGAGCTGAACGAGGAGCGTTCCAATGCGATCCTCGTCTGCCATGCCCTGACCGGCGACCAGTATTTGGCCAGCACGCACCCGGTCACCGGCAAGCCGGGCTGGTGGGAACGCATGGTCGGGCCGGGCAAGCCGATCGATACGGGCCGTTTCCATGTTGTCTGCGCCAATGTCATCGGCAGCTGCCTCGGTTCCACTGGTCCGGCGAGCGAGAGCCCCGGCGGCGGGCCCTACGCCATGGCATTTCCGGTCATTACCATTCGCGACATGGTGCGCGGGCTTGTTGCTCTGCTGGACGGTTTACACATCGAGAAATTGCATGCGGTCGTCGGCGGATCGATGGGCGGGATGCAGGCGCTCAGCCTCGCCTCCAACTTCCCCGACCGTGTGGCCCGTGTCCTCGCCATCGCCACCACGGCGCGCCATTCGGCGCAGAACATCGCCTTTCACGAGGTTGGCCGTCAGGCAATCATGGCGGACCCTGAATGGCGCGAGGGCCACTATTATAGCCATGATAACGCCCCCGATGCCGGTCTCGCCGTGGCGCGGATGGCGGCGCATATCACGTATCTTTCGGAAGAAGGCCTGACCGAGAAATTCGGCCGCCGCCTGCAAGACCGCGACACACCCGGTTTCGGCTTCGACGCGGATTTTCAGGTGGAGAGCTATCTGCGCTATCAGGGCAGCGGCTTCACCCGCCGCTTCGATGCCAATTCCTACCTCTATATCACCCGCGCGATGGATTATTTCGATCTGGCGCAGGAACATGGCGGTTCGCTGGCCGAGGCCTTCCGCGCCAGCGCCGCGCGCTTCTGCCTGGTCAGCTTCGACACCGATTGGCTGTATCCCACAGAGGAAAGCCGCCATGTCGTCCATGCCCTCAACGCGGTGGCCAAGCCGGTGAGTTTCGTGGAGCTGTCCGCGCCCTACGGCCATGACAGCTTCCTGCTCGATGTGCCCGCGCTCGATAAAGTCGTCGGGGGGTTCCTCAATGACTGAGGCGGACACAGCGCTGCGCCCCGACCTGGCCGTGATCCTGCGGCGGGTGGAGGCCGGCTCGCGCGCGCTCGATGTGGGCTGCGGCGATGGCGCGCTGATGGCAGCCTTGCGGGCAAAAGGCGTGGATGCGCGCGGCATCGAGATCGACGGCGCGCTGGTGGCGGACTGCGTGGGGCAGGGCCTCAGCGTGGTGCAGGGCGATGCCGACCGCGACCTGACCTTCTATCCCGACGGCGCGTTCGATTACGCGATCCTTTCACAGACCCTGCAAACCGCCGAGCGGCCGGACAAAATGCTGCGCGAGCTCCTGCGCGTGGGCCGCCGCGCCTTCGTCAGCTTCCCGAATTTCGCCTATTGGCGCATGCGCTGGGCGCTGCTGAGCCGGGGCCGCATGCCGGTGACACGCCACCTGCCGGTCAGTTGGTACGCCACGCAAAACATCCACCACGTCACGGTGAAGGATTTCGAGGCGCTGGCCGACGAACTGGGCGTAGCAATCGAACGCCGCTGGTTCTTCACAAATGAACGCGCCGTGGGCGAAGCACAAGCAAACTGGCGCGCCGAATATGCGTTGTTCGAGGTGAGCTAAGGGGTTAAGCTGCCTGCCAAAATTCAAAACAGGGGAGCGATAAATTGGCATTCTTCTCAGCAATTGCGGCAATTCTGTTGCTCAGTCTTCAGCCTTCTGCTCCGAGTGGAGACCTTATAAATACAATTTCCAAAGGCGACGCAGCCCCCTCCCCGATGGAAGGCTTGTTCCTGTGTACCAGTGAAATTCGTGGCAAAGGCTACTTTGGGCTGTGTTCCGATCCCGCGCTGAGAGTTCCTAAGGCTTCGCTCACCAGCGATAGCGATCAGTTCTCGGAGGCACAGACAATCCTTGTGGGTCGGCTATCCCAATTGGAAAATGATGAGCATTGGAATTTCAGGGCTGCATTGGAAATGTCGCTTTCGATAGGTCAGTCGGATGCTTTGATGATTTTTCAGAAATATATAAAATCGGGAAGTTTCCAAAAAGAAAAAATCGAAAAATCAGTCGCAAAGCTTCTCGAAATTGAAAGGGAAAGTAAAAATCACTCTGTTGAAGATTTTAGGGATCTCCACATATCTATTAGAGAATGGTATCTTGAGGAGAAATTTGACTCTCGATTTCCGGAGCAGAATGCGGGAATTTTGCGGACTGAAAGTATGAACCTTTCAGAAAGTGTATACTGGATCGGTCTTTTGGAGAGGATGACAGTCGTCCAGCGTGAAAAGCTATTAGATATTTTGATACGAGAACGGGGTAAACTCTGGGAAATAGACCTCAAGTATGCGGGTCAGAAATCTGATCCAGTCTGGTCAGAGATAAGGTCCTTTTTTTGGCGTAAAAAGTTGCTGATATCAGCATTGTCCGGTGATGGAGAAGTGCGGGCGGGGACAAATGACCGTGTGATCGTTCAAGGAAATGCCGCATTCATAAATAATTGATTCTACTAAATATTATCCGAATATGTCTTTGTTGCAATGTGGCTTTCAACTTAATAACAGCTTCGCATGCCACTTCACATGCTCGGCCATGAAGGTCGCAATGAAGTAGTAGGAGTGGTCGTAACCTTCCTGCATCCGCACCTGTGCGCGCATGCCGGCTTTTTTGCAGGCGAGGGCGAGGAGGCCGGGCTTTAACTGCTCTTCCAGAAAATTATCGGCGGTGCCCTGGTCGACGAGGATGTGGGGCGCGCGCGCTCCGTCTTCGATCAGGGCGACGGCATCGTTTTCGCGCCATGCTTCGCGCATGTCTCCGAGATAACGCCCCAGCGCCTTCTCGCCCCATGGCACCTGCGACGGCGCGACGATGGGCGCGAAGGCGCTGATCGAGCGGAAGCGGTCTGCATTGCGCAGGCCGATGGTCAGCGCACCGTGGCCGCCCATCGAATGGCCGGTGATCGACTGGCGCTCCATATCGGCGGGGAAATTGGCGGCAATGATGCCCGGCAGCTCACTCTCGATATAGCTGCGCATACGGTAGTTTTCCGCCCAGGGTTCCTGCACCGCATCGACATAGAAGCCTGCGCCCTTGCCGAAATCGTATTCGTCTTCGGCGTCAGACACATTCTCGCCACGCGGGGAGGTATCGGGCGCGACAAAGATGATGCCGTGTTCGGCGCAGGCGGCGCGGTATTCGCCTTTCTCCATCACATTGGCGTGGGTGCAGGTCAGGCCCGAGAGATACCAGAGCACGGGCAGCCGCGCGCCCGGCTCGTGGGCCAAAGCTTGGGGCGGCACATAGACCGCGAAGGTCATGTCGGTGCCGGTCTCGGCGGAGGCGTGGGAATACACTCCCTGCACTCCGCCGAAAGCGCGCGCTTCACTGATGGTTTCGAGCGCCATCAGGCGCCTTGTTTGATGCCGCAGATCTTGTGGCCGTCGGGGTCGCGGAAGTAGCTCAGATGCATCGGACCCATCGCCCCTTCGCGCAGGCCCGGAGGGTCTTCCAGCGTGGTGCCGCCATTGACGATTGCCACGTCGTGCAATTCCTTCACCTGCTCCGCACTGTCGCATTTGAAGCCGATTGTGGAGCCGTTGGAGGGATTGGCCGGTTCGTCATTGATCGGCTGGCTGAGGGCAAACACGCTGCCATTATGCATGTAGAAATAGCGCACATGGCCGCTATCGGCGACATTCTTCATCGGCTCGCCCGCGCCCAGAACGCCCAGCACCTTGTCGTAGAACGCCTTGGATTTCTCGATATCGGTGCAGCCGATCATGATGTGATTGAACATTGATTTCTCTCCTTGTTTAACTCGGTTACCCGTTCGTCCTGAGCCTGTCGAAGGACGGTAAGGTCGGGGGTGAAACTCAGTAAACGACGACCGCGCGGATGCTCTCGCCCGCATGCATCAGGTCGAAGCCTTTATTGATCTCGTCCAGCGACAGCCGGTGGGTGATCATCGGATCGATGGCGATCTTGCCGTCCATGTACCAGTCGACAATCTTGGGCACATCGGTCCGCCCCTTCGCGCCGCCAAACGCAGTGCCGCGCCAGTTGCGCCCCGTCACCAGCTGGAAGGGGCGGGTGGCGATTTCCTTGCCTGCTTCGGCCACGCCGATGATGATAGAGGTGCCCCAGCCCTTGTGGCAGCATTCCAGCGCGTCGCGCATCACATCGGTATTGCCGGTGCAGTCGAAGCTGTAATCCGCCCCGCCATCCAGCAGTTCAACCAGATGGGCGACCACGTCCTTCGTGTCTTTCGGATTGACGAAATCGGTCATGCCGAACTTGCGGCCCCATTCCTCTTTGGAAGGGTTGATATCGACGCCGACGATCCGGTCCGCGCCCGCCATCTTCGCGCCCTGCAGCACGTTGAGGCCAATCCCGCCAAGGCCGAACACCACGACATTGTCGCCCGGCTTCACCTGCGCCGTATTGGTCACTGCGCCCACGCCGGTCGTCACGCCGCAACCGATATAGCAGGTGGTGTCGAACGGCGCGTCCTCGCGGATCTTCGCCACTGCGATTTCCGGCAGGACGGTGAAATTCGAAAAGGTCGAGCAGCCCATATAATGGTAGATCGTCTCGCCCTTGTACGAAAACCGCGAGGTGCCATCGGGCATCAGGCCGCGCCCCTGCGTCTCGCGGATCGCGCTGCACAGGTTCGTTTTGCCGGACAGGCACATTTTGCACTGGCGGCATTCGGGCGTGTAGAGCGGGATGACATGGTCGCCCACGCTCACACTGGTGACGCCCGCGCCCACTTCGCGCACCACGCCGCAGCCTTCATGGCCGAGCACGCTGGGGAACAGCCCTTCGCTGTCCAGCCCGTCCAGCGTGTAAGCATCGGTGTGGCAAATGCCGGTCGCCATAATCTCGACCAGAACTTCGCCCGCCTTGGGGCCTTCCAGATCGAGTTCGACGATTTCGAGCGGCTTTTTCGCTTCGAAGGCTACGGCGGCGCGCGTTTTCACTGGTATCTCCCGGTTATGCACCGCTCAGCGCAACACCAGCTGGAGCCTCAGGTCAAGCGCTGCGCCGATTGTCCAGCTCGGCGACCATGCCGTGATTGACATCGCGGTGCTCGGCCTCGTCTGCGCGCACGGCGATGATGACATCGCTGAGGCGGGCACTTTGGGGCAGTTGCCAGTAATCGATCGCGATTTGCGGGGCCGGCACATTTTCATGTCGCCCGGCTTCGACCTCGGCGAGATATTGCGTGTAGCTGATGACGGCCTCTTCCTCGAAATAGCCGACAACGCGGTGGGCCGTGCGCGGCGCAAACAGGTAAAGCCAGAAATAGAAATTGTAGAACAGCATTTGCGCGATGGCGATCAGCATGCGTTCGAAGCGGTTGGGCTGAGCGATCTGGATGAACGTCATCAGATGCATCCGCTCGTTCTCCGCTTCATCCAGCAGCGTGCGGATCCAGCCCTCGTCATCGCGAATATAGCGCAGGGCGGTGAGATGCTGGAGCAAGCCGCCGACCATGCCGGGGACGGCCGCGACCGTTTCCAGAACCACGGCGCGGTGGCCGTAGCGATTGGCGAAAAACCGGTCAGCGAAGAAGCGCAGCGCCTTGACGAAGCCGAAGGCGATCTTGTCGCTGCGGGTTTCCGGTTCGACATGGGCAAGGAGATCGACGTCAAGCCGGACCTGACGAACAAGAGGACGGGTATCAAGCTGTTGCATGGGACACTCTCAAGCGGATTGGTCCCTTCTACCCGGCCCCGTGCCGGACGCCCTGACCAAAACTCTATCGGCGTTTGCAAAATAGGATCGAGGCCCCCGATTTCAATCGGATTCGGTGCATCACATGGTGCTTTCCGCGCAACATGCGGAGACGGCCGCGCTTGAGCGCTGCTGCAACTTCATTACGGTGCCGGCAAGGAAGAGGGAGAGAGCAGGCTATGCCACGACTGAAACAGGCGGGACGCAAGGCGGGCAATGCCTATGCGGAGCCGATTTTCAACCTGCTGTTCGGGGACCGTGATCCGGTGGCCGAGCCGGGGACGGCGACCGGCACACCGGGCAATTGGTGGACCGTATTCAATATCGTGCCCGATGCGTTCAAACACACGACCGAAGGGTTCCAGTTCTATCGCTCCTCGCAGCGCAAGCTGGACCCGAAATTGCGCGAGCTGGGGCAGACCCGCGCCGGTTTCGCGGTGGGCTCGCAATTCGTGTTCTCCCAGCATTGCAAGGCCAGCCGCGATGCGGGGCTGAGCGAGGCGCAGGTCGCGGCGATCCCGCATTGGGCGGTGGCCGATTGCTTCAGCGCGATCGAACGCGCGGTGCTGGCCTATACCGATGCGCTGGTGCTGCAGCATGGCCGGGTGCCGGACGGGGTATTCGCTGTGCTGAAGGAGCATTTGTCGGACGAGGAAATCCTCGAGCTCACCTATGTGACGGCAACCTATATGATGCACGCCGTGATGAGCCGGGCGCTGCGGCTGGAATATGACGATGTGGAGGAGCGCGTGGTCGAAGTGCCCGCACCGACAGGAGGCTCTGACGATGTCATGAGCATGGTCGATGCGAAGAAGGATGGCGCGCAATGAGCTATCACCACCTCGCTTTGGCGGCCAGCGACATGAAGGCGACGCACGAATTTTACGAAGGCGTGATGGGCTTCGAACTGGTGAAGGTCGAAGTCGCACCGGTGATGACCGGCGGCTGGGGCAAGCATTTCTTCTATCGCATGGACGGCGATGACAGCACCTTCATCGCGTTCTGGGAGCTGCACGATACCAAGGATGCCAACGAGTATATTTTCGATCTGAACAAGGCGGCGAAACTGCCGCCGATGACCAACCACTATTCCTTTTCGGTCGAGAGCGATGAGGAACTGGCGCAGTGGCGCGAGAAATGGCGCGCAGCGGGTCTCAGCGTTTTCGAAATCGACCACAATTGGTGCAAATCAATCTACACCACCGATCCCAGCGGCAATGCGGTGGAATTCTGTCTTACCAGAGGCGAATTCACCGCAGCCGATCGGGAGCGCGCATTGGCGGCGCTGGACGAGACGGAATTCAATCCCTCGCCCGCGCCTGTATCGATGAAAATGTGGGAGCCGGTGGACGCCTGACCAAATTGGCTGGCGACCACCGGCTGGCCCCGACTATCCTTCGTGGACGGTCTTGGTGACCATGCACGCCTTCACACCTTCCGCGCCGTCTTCCAGCCCGTGGCCCGACCATTTGACCCCGCCAAACGGTGCGTCCGCAGCACTGACGGAAGCTGCGTTGATGCCGAGCATCCCGGCCTCCACCTGAGCGGCCAGACGACGACGGCGCGCCGGGTTTTCGGTGTAAGCATAGGCCGCCAGTCCATAGGGCAAGCGGTTCGCTTCCGCGATCATGCTTTCCTCGCTGCCCATCGGGTTGATCAGCGCGACCGGGCCGAACGGTTCCTCGTTCATGATATCGGCATCGGTGGGTATTTCGGAGAGAACGGTCGGAGCAAAGAAATTGCCCTGATTGCCGATCCGCTCACCGCCGGTCAGCAATTTCGCGCCGTGGCTCTTGGCGTCGTTGATCTTCTTCAGCAAGCCGTCGGGGCCTCGGCTGTTGGCCATCGGACCCATGTCCGTGCCGTCTTCGAAGCCATTGCCGACCTTCACCTTTTCGGCCCGTTCGACAAAGCCGTCGCGGAATTTCTCGAACACGTCTTCCTGCACCAGAAAGCGCGTCGGGCTGACGCAGACCTGGCCGGCATTGCGGAATTTGGCGCCCGCCATCTGGTCGAGCGCCTTGTCCATATCGGCATCGTTGAACACCAGCACCGGGCCGTGGCCGCCCAGTTCCATGGTGGTGACTTTCAGATCTTCCGCCGCCAGTTTCGACAATTCCTTGCCCACTGCGGTGGAGCCGGTGAAGGTGACTTTGCGGATGATGGGGGAGCCAAGCAGATGCTCGCTGACATCGCTGGGCACGCCGAACACCACTTGCAATGCCGATCCCGGCACACCGGCATCGAGCAGCGCCTGCGCCAGCATCAGACCGGCAGCGGGCGTCTCCTCGCTCGGCTTCACGATCACCGAGCAGCCCGCCGCCAGCGGCCCGCCAATCTTTCGCATCACGTTCAGCGAGGGAAAATTCCACGCCGAGAAACCGGCGACCGGGCCGACCGGATGGTATTGCACTTCGACCCGGCTGCCTTCGGGGCGGACCAGCGTGCGGCCATAAAGGCGCTTGATCTCTCCGGCGTAGAATTCGAGCAGCATGGCGGAATACATCGTCTCGCCCTTGGCCTCGGCCACGGGCTTGCCCTGCTCGCGGGTCAGCGCCTGCGCGATGTCGCCCGCGCGTTCCTTGATCAGCTTTGCCCCGTCCATCAGGATAGAGGCGCGCTTGTCGGCCGAAGTGTTCTTCCACTCGGCAAAACCGCTCTCGGCTTGCTCCAGCGCGCGGTCGAGATCGTCCGGCGTCGCGCGCGACAGGGTGGTGATGGTCTCGCCGGTCGCCGGATCGAGGACTTCCTCTGTTTCCCGGCCCCCGCCGCTCAGTTTTTCGCCGCCGATGAGAAGGTGGAGATCGGGATAATTGCTCATGAAAGGGTGTCCTTGAAAATGGGTCAGCGTTGTGCGCGCATTAGGCGCTTGGTCCTCCAACGCAAAACAGCAGGAATGGTTCAGATAGTTCGCTATAGAAGCGCGCAATGCTTGAAATTCTTCTCCCGCTCGCGATGGCCCAATCTGTTCCGGCGGTCGATCCGCCGCTCGATCTGGAGCAGCAGGCGGCGGTGCGCTGCTCGGCGGCGTTTGCGGTGGTGGGCCACGGGCAACAGAGCGGCAATGCCGAGGCACTGGCCTATCCGCTGGTGAACGAGCGCGGGCGTGAGTTTTTCGTGCGGACGGCCGCACGCCTGATGGACGAACGCGGGCTTACCCGTGATCAGGTGGCGATGCTGATGCGCGAAGAGGCGCAGACCCTGTGGGATGACGATGCCGTGGAGGCGGTCATGCCGGGCTGCCTGTTGTTGCTCGATGCTTCGGGGCTGTGAGACGCGCCCCAATGCGGGCCTGTGTGCGCGGCATTCAGGAACAGGTCAGCGGGCGGCTGGTAGGCCTTTTCCATTGATTTCCAATCGAGAGGGCTCACCCATGCGTATTCTTACCGCTTTGGCCGCATCACTGGCGCTTGCCGCAGGCTCTGCTCCGGCACTGGCGCAATCCGCCGGTCCCGCTCCGGAAGAAGCGGTGGGGGCCGTGGCCGATCGCCTGTCCGATCCGGCTTTCCAGCAGCAATTGTCCGTGACACTGGCAACATTGTCGCAGGTGTTGCTCGATCTGCCGATCGCCCCGCTGGCCGAAGCAGCGGCCGAGATGGCCGGTGAAGAGCCGCTGTCGGTCGACCCCGACATGACCTTGCGCAAAGTCGCGCCCGAAGCTTCGGCTGTGCCCGACGTGATCGAGCAGGAATTGCCCCGCGCAATGGGCCAGATGGCCTCCATGGCTGGCGGGATGGAAGCGATGCTGCCTGCTTTGCGCGAAGCGGCGCGGCAAATGGAACAGGCGTTCGAAGGCGTCGATCTGCGCTAATATTCAGCGCCGATATTCTGCAGGCGTCTGCACGCACCATATAGACCGCGCCAGCGCCATGCGGCATGAGTGGCTGCATGTGGTCCATCTATCAATTTCCCTTGTGCCCGTTCAGCCGCAAGGTGCGCCTGCATCTGAGCGAGAAGGGCGTGGCCTATGATCTGGTGCGGGCCGAACCATGGGCGGCGGATGACCGTTTCTGGGCGCTGAACCCGGCGGGCCGCACGCCGGTTCTGCACGATCCCGAAAAGAACATGACGCTGAGCGACAGCCAGGCGATCTGCGAATATTTCGAGGAAACGAACGACCGCGCGCCGATGATCAACGGCACCGCCATCCAGCGTGCGGAGATCCGCCGTCTGGTGGCGCTGTTCGACGAAAACTTCTTCGGCGATGTGACCATGCCGCTGCTGCATGAACGGATGAAGAAACGGCTGGTCTACAAACAACCGCCCGACAGCCGCATCCTGCGCGAGGCGATGAAGCTGTCGCACGGGCATCTCGACTATATCGACTGGCTGATCGACAACCGCGCATGGCTGGCCGGCTCGCAAATGAGCCTCGCCGACCTGGCGGCCGCGGCGCAGATTTCGGTCGCGGACTATCTCGGCGGCATCGACTGGACCGGCCATGCTTCGGCGCGGGGCTGGTATTCCGTTTTCAAGAGCCGCCCCAGTTTCCGCCCGCTGCTGAAAGAGCGGATGGATAATATATACCCGCCTGAGCAGTATTCTGATCTTGATGGTTAGGTTCGCGCCGCGCTGAGTTCGATGGTCGCTCTTGGAAGGCTGGGGCGGGTGAGTTGTTTGTCTCATGCGCCCACATCCGTGGGCGCGTCCTCGGTGCTGTTTCGACCCTGCGGGTCGAGCACCTGCGGGGCGGCCGCGTGGCCTTGCGGTCCGCTGGTCGCGGACCGAGTAATTTCGAGGCTTAGCAGTTTGGCGATGGAATCGGCGCCGAAGGGCGACGACAGCGCGCGACCGCGCGCCGCCGCTTATGCGGCGTGGCAAGGGGTGCGGATGCACCCCGCCCGCAGGGTCCAAAACACAAAAATTCTCAAAACTTGAGCCGCCACAATCCCTCCCCATATTCCCCCCAAAGGAGAACACCGCATGTCCGACCCCAAATCCACTTCCGACACCGAATGGCGCGAAAAGCTCTCGCCGGAGCAGTATCATGTCCTGCGCGAGGCGGGGACGGAGCGGGCGTTTACCGGCAAGTATGACAAGCATTACGATGCGGGTGAGTATGTCTGCGCGGGCTGCGGGCAGAAATTGTTCGAGAGCGACGCGAAGTACAATTCGGGCTGCGGCTGGCCTGCCTTCACCAAGCCCGCCGAGGGCGATCTGGTGGAAGAGCACCGCGACACCTCGCACGGCATGATCCGCACCGAAGTGACCTGCTCCAATTGCGAAGGGCATCTGGGGCATGTCTTCCCCGATGGCCCTCCGGAGCAGGGTGGCTTGCGCTATTGCATCAACAGCGCTTCGCTGGATTTCGCGCCCGAGGGTGAGTGACACGGTGCCATTTGCGTGATTGTGCACCGGTTGCGATTGCCCGTTCACTCTGTGCCCAGCTTGTCCTAGATACATCCGTGATACGCCGGATGCCTCCCCGCTGTTGGGAAGGTGCCCGGCAAGGGAGGCCCCAGGGCAATGGTTGAGCGCGGCAGTCGCCGGAAGGCGACGCGCAAGTCCGGCAGCAGGCGCAAGCGCCGCCCGGAACCGAAACAGAGAAGTGCCTTCGCGCGCTGGATGCGGCGCATTTTCTTCTTTGGTGCCTTTGCGGCGCTGATGGGCGTGCTGTTTCTGGGGCTGGCGGTTCTCTTTGCCTCGCGCTCTCTGCCCGGCTATTACGAATTGAAGGCGCAGCAGACCGGCCAGACCATTGTCGTGCGCGCCCGCGATGGCACCCAGATTGTCGAACTCGGCCCCAGCTACGGGGAATGGCTGGATGCGGGCGAAATTCCGCAGGTGATGAAAGAGGCGATGATCTCGGTCGAGGATCGCCGCTATTACTCGCATTACGGGGTCGATCCGATTGGCCTCGCCCGCGCGGTCTATGTGGCCGCTACTGGGGACGGGCGGGTCTCTGCTACCTCCACCATCACCCAGCAGCTGGCGCGCAATGTCTTCCTCAATTCCAACCGCACTATGGACCGCAAGATGCGCGAAGCGGTGCTGGCCATGGCGATGGAGTACAAATTCTCGAAGGAGCAGATCCTCGAGCTGTATCTCAACAAGGTGTATTTCGGCGGCGGCGCCTACGGGATCGACAGCGCCAGCCGCAAATTCTTCAGCCACCCGGCAACCGAACTGTCGGTCGCCGAAGCGGCCATCATTGCCGGGCTGGTGAAGGCGCCCAGCCGGTACTCGCCCACTGCCGATGTCGATGCCGCTGTGGGCCGCGCGCAGGTGGTGCTGCGGCTGATGCGCGAACAGGGCCGGATCAGCGCGGCGGAGGCCAATGTCGATCCGTCCACGGTCAATCTGCGAGACGATGCGGCCGGCCAGAACTCGGTGCGTTATTTCACCGATTGGGCGCTGCCGCAGCTGGATATTCTGCTGCCCGAAACATTCGAGCCGATCGAGGTGTGGACGACGCTGGATGTCGGGATGCAGCGCGCGGCGACCGCTTCCATCAAGGCGAACACGCCGGGCGGGGCGCAGGGCGCGATGGTGGCGCTCGACCGGGATGGCGCTATCCGCGCGCTGGTCGGCGGCACGGATTATGTGGAGACCAATTTCAACCGCGCGACCAAGGCGATGCGCCAGCCGGGATCGAGCTGGAAACTGTTCGTCTATCTCGCTGCGCTGGAAGCGGGCTACAAGCCGGAAGATACGGTCAAGGATACCCAGACGACTATCGAGGGCTGGACCCCGCGCAATTCGGGCGGCGGCTATTCGGGTGAGATGAGCCTGCGCTCCGCCTTCGCGTTCTCGAAAAACACCGTCGCGGCGCAATTGGGCAATGAAGTGGGCTTCGGCACGGTCGCCTCGATGGCGCGGCGGTTTGGCATCACGTCGGAGATTACCACTGTGCCTTCCATGGTGCTGGGCAGTTCCGAAGTGCGCCTGCTCGACATGACCCGCGCCTTTGCTGCGGTGAGCGCAGGGGGCCGGTCGGTCGAACCCTATGGCATCGTCAAAGTGACCACCGCCAGCGGAGACACGATCTACACCCATGAAAAGGCGCGGCAGACCAAGCTGGTGCCCGATTACGTGGTGGCAGGGATTACCGATCTTTTGCAGGCGGCAGTCGCCACCGGCACGGGCAAGGCTGCGCAGATCGGGCGTCCGGTTGCGGGCAAGACAGGCACCACCAGCAGCAACAAGGACGGCTATTTCGTCGGCTTCTCCAGCGGTATCACCACAGGCGTGTGGATGGGCCGGGATGACAACAAGGCGGTCAGCGGATTGCAGGGCGGGCGCGCTCCGGCGCAGGCTTTTGCGGCCTTCATGCGCTATGCCGTGAAAGACCGCCCGGTGGAGCAGTTCAACACCGAACTCGACCTGCCCGAGTGGCAGCTTGAGCCCGATGACGAGGTGATGTTCGGCGACCCGAGCGATTATTACTACATCGACGAACAGGGCAATCTGATCGAGCCGGGCGGCGTTGGCCGGGGCAACCGCCTGCCGGGCGAGGGCGAAGGCGGCGTGCGCGACACCGGCGAGGATGGCGCTCCGCAGGCGGCGAGCGATGATTTCCTGAACCGCGCAACGGGCGGGGCTACCGGTGGCGGTACGTCTCAGGGTTCCGGTGGACAAGGTGGCCAGAGCGGCCAGGGCGTCCAGAGCGGGCAGGGCCGTCAGGGCGGCGGCGCATCGCGGCCCCAGCCGGCACCAACGCAACCCGCGCCGCAGCAACCGGCGACGGGCCCAGCGACGCGGCCCGCTGCGCCGCCCCAGCAACAGGCACCCGCACCGCAATAAAGCCAGACAAGAAAAAGGCCCCGCCGGATCGCTCCGACGGGGCCTTTTTGTGTGTGTTGTGGTTCGTCCGACCAATCAGCGCATGCGCACCGCGACATAGGCGGCTGGGCGGCCCCGGCGCTGGATGCGCAGAAGAACCGCATCACGCCCGGCATTCTTGGCCTGCGTCACGGCATTTTCGAGATCGTCCAGGCTGGCCACGCCGCGGTAGTTCGCCGACAGGATGATATCGCCGCGCTGGAGGCCCTTGCGCGCTGCATCGGCATTCGGATCGACGGCAGCAATGACCATGCCATCGGTATCGGCGGAAATGCCCAGTTGACGCGCGATCTGCGGTGTCAGGTCGAGCACCTGCAGGCCCAGCGCATCGGCGACAATCTCGCTGTCGGTGCCTTCGGCCGCCATCTCGTCATCCGAATCGCCGTCGGCGTTGAACATCTGCTGCTGGCGCAGTTCATCCTCGCTCGGACGCTTACCAACCGTCAGCTGCACCGTGCGGCGCGAACCGTCGCGATACAGCTCCACCGGCACGCGGGTGCCAGGGGCGATATTGGCGACGAGGAAGGACAGCGTCTGTTCCGGCGTCACATCCTTTCCATCGACCTTGGTCACGATATCGCCGGGCTCGATTCCGCCCTTGTCTGCCGCGCCATCGGGCACGACCGACTGGACAAACTCGCCGCGATTGCGCGCAATGCCGAGCGAATCCGCAACATCGTCGGTCACCGGATTGATCTGCACGCCCAGATAGCCGCGCTCAATCGCGTTGCCGCCTTTCAGCTGCTCGACAATCGGTTCGGCGATTTCGGCAGGGATGGCGAAGCCGATGCCCACGCTGCCGCCGCTGGGGCTGAATATGGCGTTGTTGATCCCGATGACATTGCCCTGCATGTCGAACAGCGGACCGCCCGAATTGCCGCGATTGATGCTGGCGTCGGTCTGGATGTAGCGGTCATAGGCGCCGCCCTGGCCGGTGTTGCGATAGACCGCCGAAACGATCCCGCTGGTCACGGTGCCGCCGAGACCGAACGGGTTACCGATGGCCATCACCCAGTCGCCCGGACGGGCCTGCGAGCTGTCGCCGAACTTCACGAAGGGAAAGGGCTCGCTGCGATTGATCTTCAGCACGGCGAGGTCGGACTGGGCATCCGCTCCGACCAGCTCGGCCTCGTATTCGGTGCCGTCGGGCATGGTGACGGTGATTTCCTCCACCGTGCCGCGACCGCTGGGGCTGACCACGTGGTTGTTGGTCACCACGAAACCATCGGCCGAGATGACGAAGCCGGAGCCCAGCGACTGAGCCTCGCGCGTCTGGGGCTGGCCGTTGCCGTTCCCGCGATTGCCGAACAGGCCTTCAAACGGGGTGCCGCTGAACGGGTTGCGGCTCTGCTGAACCTCCACGCGCTGGCGGGTGGAGATGTTTACCACGCTGGGCTGCAATTGCTCGGTCAGGTCGGCAAAGCTGGCAGGCGCTCCGGCGCGGGGGACGATGCTCGACATGCGCGCATCGTCGTTCTGCGCGACCTGTGCCCCTGCGGGCTGGCCGGTGATCAGGGAAACGGTGGCGCCGCCGATCAGCAGCGCGGTGGAAAGTCCATAAGCGTAACGCACAGGTTTCACGTCCTCTCGTTCCTTTTCATACTTCAAATCCTACTGCCCCCATTCTGGCGAGCGATTACCAGAGCGTCGGGGGACTGAACCCGCTTTGAACAGCCCCGATGAACGGCCTGCCTGTTTCTGCGAACGACCGATCACAGCCGTCCAGCGGCTTGCTCCAGCGCCGTGCCTCAGCGACGACCGCGGAACTGGCGCATATACTCATTGTCCGGCGACAGGATGATGCTGCTTTCGCTGCCGCTATCGCTGGCGAAGGTCGCATCATAGCTCTGCATGGCGCGGTAGAAGTCGTAGAATTCCGCATCCTTGCCAAAGCTTTCGGCATAGGTCCGTGCCGCGTCGGCATCGGCCTCGGCCCGAATGATCCGCGCATCCCGCGAACCGGCAGCGCGAATGGTCCGCGCCTCGCGTTCACGATCCGATTCCATCCGGCGGAAGGCCGATTGCAGCGGAGCGTCGGGCAAATCGGTGCGCATGATCTGCACATCGATGACCTCTGCGCCGTATTGCGCTGCCTGCCGGTCCAGATTGGCCCGCACGTTGGCAAGGGCCGAACCGCGCTCTGCCGTCAGCATGGCCTGGAAGGTCCGGCGGCCCAGTTCCTGACGCAGCACGGAGTTGAGGATCGGCGCGAGGGCGTTGCGCACGCCCTCTGTGGTGCCCGCACGTTCCACCATGCGCACCGGATCGACAATCCGGAACCGCGCATAGGCATTGACGAGCAAACGCTGCTGGTCATTCGACAGAACTTCCTCGTCCGTCATTTCCAGATCGAGCAGGCGCTTTTCGATCTTGCGCACGCTTTCGATGATCGGGATGCGGAAATAGAGCCCGGCACCGCGCTTGGTCGTGGTGGTGTTGGCCACGCCGACGGGTTCACCCGTGCGGATCACCACGGCCTGCTCTTCTTCCGACACTACAAAGGCGCTCAGCGAGAAGACCACGATGGCGGCCAGCACTGCGAAGATCACGAGGCGATAATTATGCAAAGCCTGAGGCATGATTACTGCCCTCCACTTGTTTGAGGTGCGGCTTGCTCGGCGGGCGGTTGCTGTGCCCGCCTGCGGATTTCCGGCAGCGGCAGATACGGCGTCACATTGCCGGTCTCCACGACTGTCTTGTCGGTATCGCGCAGCACACGCTCCATGGTTTCGTAATAGAGGCGCTGGCGGGTGACTTGCGGGGCGAGGCGGTATTCCTCGTACACCTTGTCGAACGCCTGCGCTTCACCTTCGGCCTGCGCCAGAACCTGCTGCGCATAACCGCGCGCCTGATTGCGGGCGGCATCGGCGTTTTGCTCTGCCACCTGCACATCGCGGAAGGCATCGACCACTTCTGCGGGCGGATCGGCTTTCTCGATTTCGACACCCAGAACGCGGATACCGGCCTGATAGGTGTCCAGCGTGCGCTGCATCCGCTCACGCACGTCCTGCTCGATTTCGGCACGGCCCTGACCGGAGAATGTCTGGTCGAGCTCTTTCTCGGCCACGGCGGCGCGCATCGCGGCTTCGGCCGCCTCGTTCACCGCTTCGATCGGATCGACCAGCCGGAATTTGAAATTGCTCAGATTGTTGATGTTCCAGCGGACGATATAGCTCAGATCGACCAGATTCTGGTCACCGGTCAGGATCAGTTTGACCTGACTGTCAGAGCCCGGAATCTGGATGGCGCGCACGCCCTGCACGTCTTCCTTCTCGACAATCTCGATCGGGTATGGCGCGGATATATGCAGGCCGGGATCCAGCGTGCGGGTGAAATTACCCAAGGTTTTGACAACCGCCTGCTCGCGTGCCTCGATAAGATGAACGCTGGTGGACGCTAAAAACAGGAGGACCATTCCGCCCAAGATGAAGGGGAACCAGCTTTTGCCGCCGGGCCGGGTGGGCATGCGGAAATTGGGGCCACCGCCGCCGCCGCCCCGCCGTGGGCCTTCCGGTCCGCGATTCTTGAAAATATCCTCGATCTTGGCCGAGCGGCGCGGGCCTTCGCTGCTGCCACCTTTGGGCGGGACCCACGGATTGCGGGGGCCATCACTTTTTCCCCCGTCACCATCGCTGCCGGAGGGGCTATCCCCGCCGCCATCCGAGCCATTGCCGCCACCATTGCCCCAGGGGCTCTTGCCAGCCATTGCCAGCCCAAACCGCCTGCGAAATCCATCCATATTGATCATGTCATACTGTATAGGGTTGGATTGACGGAAAAACAGGGGGCCAAAGGGCCAAATTTGCTGCTAGGGGCGCACAGGTCATGGTTAAGGGGTCTGCATAAGTGAAATCCGCGCTTCAGGAAGCGGTGCGCGCGTCGCTTTCCGGCGATGTTTCGGCGCGTCTCAGCACGGTCGCGGTGCGCGGCAGCTCGGCGACGCTGGTGCTGGACGGGGCGGGGCTGTCGGCCAGCGAGCGCGATATACTGGAAGCCGAAGCCAAGCGTCAGGCCTCTGCCCATCCCGAGATTACCGCCGTGCAGGTCGCGATCATGGCGCAGCGCACCACGCGGCGGATTATCGCGGTGGGTTCGGGCAAGGGCGGCGTCGGCAAATCGACGCTCACCGCCAATCTCGCGGTCGCCCTCAAACGCATGGGCCACAAGGTCGGCGTGGTCGATGGCGATATTTACGGGCCGTCGCAGCCTACCTTGCTGGGCTGCACCAAGGCAAAGCCGGTGGCGAAGGACGAGGTGCTGCAGCCGGTTACCGGCGTGCTGGACATTCCCACACTATCGATCGGGCACATAATCGCACCGGGCAAGGCGCTGGCATGGCGCGGGCCGATGGCGGCGGGCGCGCTGGGCCAGCTGATCGAGGCGGACTGGGGCGACGTCGAAACCCTGCTGGTCGATCTGCCGCCGGGCACCGGCGATGTGCAGCTCACCATGGTGCAGAAATACAAGCCCGCAGGCGCGGTGATCGTGTCGACGCCGCAGGATCTGGCGCTGATCGATGCCGCGCGGGCCGGACAATTGTTTGAAACAGCGGGCGTACCGGTGATCGGACTGGTGGAAAATATGGCCGGATATATCTGCCCCCATTGCGGCGAGGGCAGCGATCCTTTCGGCCAGGGCGGTGTCGAGAAAATCGCCGAGCGGCTGGAGCTGCCGTTCCTTGGCCGTGTGCCGCTGACCATGGCGATCCGGCAGGCCAGCGATGCGGGCACGCCCCCTGCCGCAGACGAAACAGGCGAGGCGCGCGAAGCCTTCGGAGCGATTGCCCGGCAATTGGCTGATTGGCTGACGAAGGAGCACGCCTGACCGATGCGGATGTCGCGGCGCGGATTGCTGGCTGGCGCTGCCGTTGGCGGCGGGCTGTTCGTCGCGTGGGCGCTCTATCCGCGCACCTTCCCCGATCCCCTCGCCACGACGGATCAAGAAACCGCCTTCGGCGCATGGCTGAAGATCGCCGAGGACGGGGTGATTACCGTCGCTGTCCCGCAATTGGAGATGGGGCAGGGCGTTACCACTATTCTGGCGCAGATTATCGCGGTGGAGCTGGGCGCGGACTGGCGGCAGATTGCGGTCGAGCCCGCGCCAGTGAGCGGGATTTATGCCAATGTCCCGCTGGCGGCCGAATGGGCGCCGCTATGGATGCCGGAAATTCCCGGAGTGTCGGAGCCGGAAGATGGCATTGTCGCGACCCGCTACGCCCAGCACACCCGCCTGACCGCCACCGCTGCAGGCACCACTCTGGCTGCCTATGAGACCCCGGCCCGCGAAGCCGCGGCCACGGCGCGCAGCCTACTGGTTCAGGCGGCAGCGGACAGATGGGGTGTCGCGCCCGAGCAATGCGATACCCGTGCAGGCTTTGTCGTGCACGATAACGAGCAATTGCGCTTTGCCGAACTGGCCCGCGAGGCGGCGCTTCTGGACCCGCCGGAAACGCCTCCGGTCAAAGTTTTGCCCGCTGCCGAGACGCCTTTGCCCGGAGAGGCGGAGGCTCCGTCCGCGTTCCCGCGCCTCGATCTGCCATCGAAAGTCGACGGGTCGCATCTGTTTGCGGGCGACATCCGCCTGCCGGGCATGGTCTATGCCGCGATCCGCCATGCGCCCGTCTCTCCGGCCTCCGGTGTGGCCCGGTTCGACCGCGCGGCAGCCGAAGCCCTGCCCGGCGTGGTGCAGGTGGTGGAAGGGCGCGACTGGCTGGCTGCGGTGGCCGAAAATGGCTGGGCTGCGGAAAAGGCACTGGACGCGATGGCCGTCCGCTTCTCGGCAGTCGATCCGGTCGACAGCGCCAGCATCGAAGAAGCACTGGACGCGGCGGTGCGCGAGGGCGAAGTGTACGTCATCGCCGAGCGCGGCGAGACCGGCGGAGAGTTCGGCAAGGCCAGCATCGCCCGTCGCTATGACGTTGCGCCTGCGCTCCACACCCCGCTGGAAACCGCGACCGCTGCGGCGTGGCTGCGCGATGGACGGCTGGAATTGTGGATGGCCTCGCAAGCACCCGAGCGCGCACGGGAGGCTGCGGCGAAAGCCATCGGGTTGAGCGCGGAGAAGGTCGTGCTTTATCCCATGCCGGCAGGCGGGAGTTTCGACCGGCGGCTGGAGCATGAGCACGCGATCGAGGCGGCGTTGCTGGCGCGCGAAGTCGGCCGCCCGGTGCAATTGTCGTGGAGCCGCGAGCAGGAGACCCTGCGCGCGCCGCCCCGTGCGCCTGCCGCTGCTTTGCTGGCGGCCAAGTTCGACAATGCCGGCGGCATCGCGGCGATGCGCACGCGGATTGCCGTGCCGAGCACCAGTCTTGAATTCGGGCGGCGGCTGTTCGCCAATGACACGCACCGCGCGGCGATCGAAAACTCTGCGGGCAAGCGCGATCCGCTGGCGGTGGCGGGCGCGCTGCCATTCTATGCCATTCCCGACGCGGCGGTGTATCAGGCCCCTGTGACCATTCCGCTTCCCACCGGACGGATGCGCGGCGGCGCGCACGGTCTGACGGCATTCTTCACCGAGAGCTTTATCGACGAAATCGCCGCAAAGGCCGCGCGCGAGCCGCTTTCCTTCCGGATCGGCATGCTGGGCGGCGATCCGCGCATGGTAGCGTGCCTTCAGAGGGCCGCGCGCATGGCGGAGTGGGGCGGCGGTCGTGACGGCGCGGGTCAGGGCCTCGCCTGCCACCGGATGGGCGATGCGGCCAGCGGCGGATCGATTGCCTGCGTCGCCACCGCGCGGCAGGCAGAGGGCGGCCTCAGGGTAACGCGGCTGACGGCGGCGGTGGATATCGGGCGGATCGTCAATCTGGATATTGCCCGCCAGCAGATCGAAGGCGGGCTGGTTCACGGCCTCGCGCTGGCCATGGGCAGCAGTGCGGTGTGGGACGCCGGTCGGCCCGACAATCGCCGCCTGTCGCAGCTCGGCTTGCCCCGCCTGCCCGAAATGCCGGAAGTGGACGTGGAGCTGATCGCCAGCGAAGCACCGGCTTTCGACCCCGGCGAACTGGGCCTGACGGTGGCCGCCCCGGCGATTGCCAATGCGCTGTTTTCGGCCACCGGATTGCGCCTTCGCCGCCTGCCCTTATTGTCGGGCGGTCTATAGTTCCCCTTGACCCTGCGGCTTCCACCGCCAAGTGAGCGCGCATGACTTGGCAGGAACAGCACCTCCCCGCAGATCATCCGCCCGTGGAAAGCGGGCGCGTGGGCGTCCTGCTCGTCAATCTGGGCACGCCCGATGCGCCCGATACGCCGTCGGTAAAACGCTATCTGGCAGAATTTCTGTCCGACAGGCGGGTGGTGGAGATTCCGCCCATTGCGTGGCAGCCGATCCTGCGCGGGATCATCCTCAACACCCGCCCGCAAAAAAGCGCCGCCGCTTACAAAAAAGTGTGGAGCGAGGATGGGTCACCGCTCGCCGCGATTACCAAGCGGCAGGCCAATGCCCTGCAAGTGCGGCTGGGCGGCGCGGTGATGGTGGACTGGGCGATGCGCTACGGCACGCCGTCCATCGACGAAAAGCTGCGCGGCATGATGGATGCGGGGTGCGAACGCATTCTGCTGGCCCCGCTCTATCCGCAATATTCGGGCGCAACCACGGCGACCGTGGTCGACAAGGCGGCGGATACGCTGAAGGATCTGCGCTGGCAGATGAGCCTCAGGACCCTGGCCCCCTATCACGATCATCCGGCCTATCTGGATGCGCTGGAAAGCGATCTCGTGGGGCAACTGGACGCGCTTGATTTCACGCCCGAGGTCTTGCTGCTCAGCTTTCACGGCATGCCGCAACGCACGCTGGAGCTGGGCGATCCCTATCATTGCCACTGTCACAAGACAGCGCGCCTGCTGGGGGAGCGGATCAAGGCCCAACATGCGTGGAGCGATCTGCGGATCGTGACGACATTCCAGTCCCGCTTCGGCCCCGCAAAGTGGCTGGAGCCCAGCACCGATGTGACCATCGAGGCCGAAGCGGAAGCAGGCACCAAACGCATGGCGGTGGCGATGCCCGGCTTTTCCGCCGATTGTCTGGAAACGCTGGAAGAGATCGCGCTGGAAGGGCGGGACGAATTTCTGCAAGGCGGCGGCACGCATTTCGCGGCGCTCAGTTGTCTCAATGACAGCAAGCCCGGCATGGACATGATCGAGACATTGATCCGCCAAGAATTGTCGGGCTGGATTCCTGCCCGGAAATAACTTACACCGCTGTAAGTATCGAAAGAGGACCGACCATGGCGACGCTCGCAGCTCACTCTCCCGAGGCCCCCGCTCCCGCACATTGGAGCGAGCAGCGCATGACCGAGGACGATCTCGCCCATATTCCGGGCGAGGGCGGCTATCCGCTGGTTGGTCACACCTTCACGCAGCTGTCCGGCCCGCATGAATTTACCCGCCGGATGGTCGAGAAATATGGCCGGGTCTACAAGGTCCGCAGCTTCGGCGGTTGGCAAGTCGCGATGGTTGGCGCGGATGCGAACGAGCTGATGCTGTTCGACCGCGAGAAGATTTTTTCCAGCGAGCAGGGCTGGGGCCCGATCCTCGACAAGCTGTTCCCGCGCGGCCTGATGCTGATGGATTTCGACCATCACCGGATGGACCGGCGGGCCCTGTCGATTGCGTTCAAGCCCGGTCCGATGCGCCATTATGCTGGCCAGCTGAATGCGGGGATCGCGCGGCAGGTGAAGGCGTGGGGCGAAGGGAACATGACCTTCTACCCCGCAATCAAACAGCTGACGCTCGATCTGGCGGCGGAAAGCTTTATCGGCCTGCCGTTCGGTCCGGAAGCCGATGCAATCAACCAGGCCTTTGTCGATGCGGTGCAGGCGTCTGTTGCGCCGGTGCGTACGCCCCTGCCGTTCACACAAATGCGCCGGGGGACCGAGGGCCGCAAATTCCTGATCGAGTTTTTCAGCCGGGAAACCGAGCGCCGCCGGGCCGAAGGAGGCGGGCAGGACATGTTCAGCCAGTTCGCGACCGCCACGCGCGAGGATGGTTCGCTGCTGCCGGTCGACGAAGTGGCCGATCACATGAATTTCCTGATGATGGCCGCACATGACACCATCACCTCCAGCGGCACGTCGCTGGTCTGGCTACTGGCGAAGCATCCCGAATGGCAGGAGAAGCTGCGCGAGGAATTGCGCGCGGCGACCGACGATACCGGCATGCTGGATTACGATGCGCTGGGATCGGTCGAGCTGACCGAGATGGCCTTCAAGGAAGCGCTGCGCATGGTGCCGCCAGTGCCCTCCACCCCGCGCCGCGCGCTGAAGGCGTTTGAATTTGGCGGATACCGCATTCCCGCCGGAGCAGCGGTGGGGATCAACACCCATTACGTGCATCATGATCCGCAGCATTGGCCCGATCCCGACACCTTCGATCCGATGCGTTTCACGCCGGAAAAGATAAAGGCGCGGCACAAATATGCGTGGGTGCCGTTTGGCGGCGGCGCACATATGTGCCTCGGTCTGCATTTTGCCTATATGCAGATCAAAGTGCTGATGGCGCATCTGCTGACCAATTACCGCGTCGAGCTGGCGGGAGACAAAGACCCTGACTGGCAGGCATGGCCGATCCCGAAACCGAGGGACGGGCTGCGGATCAAGCTGGTGAAGCTCTAACTAAAATCGATCGCGATCCCGTCTTTCACCCAGTCGCCATAGCGGGTCGGGCTGAGGCCATCGGGGTCTTTCTCGCTGGCATCGATGGGCTGGGGCGCGGGCGGGGGTTCGCTCGTCCAGTGGGCGGGCTTCTTGAAACCTTCGGGCCGTTTTGTTGCGCGTTCCATGCTTCATACAATGCGCAGGCTGGCCAGTGGTTTCAATAGGGCCTAACCGCCATGGCCATGACCGCGCCTGCACCCTCTTCGCCGCCAGACCCTGACGACACCGCCACCGGCCTGCCCGCGCGCCGGGCGGCGATGCGCCTGCTCGAGGCGGTGCTGATCAAGGGCGAGACGCTGGAGAAAGCCGGGGCGTACTGCCTCTCCGCCCTCAAAGGCCCGGTGGACAAAGCCCATGCGAAAGCGATTGCGGGCGAAAGCCTGCGCTGGCTGGTCGATCTCGACGCGCTGATCGATGGTGCGACAAAGAAGCCGCTCGACCGACATGCCAAGACACGCAGCGTGCTGCGGATCATGCTGGCCCAAGCGCTACGGCTGGAGACGCCGCCGCATGCGGTGATTGCTTCGGCCCTGCCGCTGCTGACAGGGGGGCAGCGGCGGCTGGCGCACGGCGTGTTCTCCGCGCTGCTGAAGCGGAATGCGGCCCTGCCCCTTGTGCCCACTCTGCCCGAAAATGTGCAGGCGCGGTGGGGCGAACGAGCAGCCGCGATTGCCGCAGGGCTGGCCAGCCCGCCGCCACTCGATCTGCAATTGAAGGACGCTGGCGAAACACAGGAGCGGGCGGAGAGCATGGGCGCAGTGTCGCTCGCGCCCGGCCATTTGCGTCTGCCGCGCGGGACACCGGTGGACCGGCTGCCCAGTTACGAAGAGGGCGCATGGTGGGTGCAGGATCTGGCAGCATCCTTGCCCGCTTCGTTGCTTGGTAGAGGAGAAGGAAAGCGCGTGCTCGATCTGTGCGCGGCGCCGGGCGGCAAAACGCTGCAACTGGCGGCCGCCGGATGGCAAGTCACAGCGCTCGATATCAATGAGCGGCGGCTGGAGCGCCTGCGGGAGAACTTGCAGCGCACCGGGCTGGAAGCGGAAATTGTGGTTGCCGATGCGCTGGCCTACACGCCGGGCAAGGCGTTCGATGCCATTCTGCTGGACGCACCCTGCACCGCAACCGGCACCTGCCGCCGCCATCCCGATGTGCTGCACCGGATCGGCGAGGATGAACTGGCCGAGACGACCACTTTGCAGGCCGCGCTTCTGAGGCGCGCTGTAGGTTGGCTGCCCGAAGGCGGCACGCTGGTCTATGCGGTGTGCTCGCTGGAGGACGAGGAGGGCGCGGGGCAGGCTGCCAGGGTTGCGCTCGAGCCGGTGCCGATTGGGGCAGCGGAATTGCCTGCCGGATTGCAGCCCACCCCGGAAGGCTGGCTGCGCACCGATCCCGGAATGCTGGCCGAACATGGCGGGCTGGACGGGTTCTTCGTGGCGCGGTGGAAGAAATAGCGTAACCTTTCGCGGTAGTCGGACGGACCAGCCGGCACAGGCTCACATTTCACATCGGGCTCGGGAGGGCACTTTCATGAAAAAGATTATCCTACTCCTCTTCTCGCACGGTGCCGTTCTCGGCATCGGCTTCGCACTCGGCGTCTTCTTCCTGCCCATCCTGACCGCGGAATCCGCGCCGGATGCAGCGGTGTTGGAACAAGAAGTGCAGCAGGCAGATTATTCGGCCCAGCTGACCCGTGACCTGCGCGGCAGCGATGCCCTGCATTGGGGCGAAGGCACGATCAGTGTCTCGCCCGAGCGCATCGCCCATCAGGGTGAGCTGGCGCCCGGGCCGGACTACATGGTCTATCTGACGAAGGATTTCGTCGAACATGAAGACGAATTCGAACCGGTAAAACAGGACGCTGTGCGCATCGGCGCGGTGAAAAGCTTCGACGGGTTCCTGCTGGATGTTCCGGACGGCGTCGACGTCGAAGGTTATACCACTGTAGTTGTATGGTGCGAGACCTTCGGCGAGTTCATCACGGCAGCGAAATACCGCTAGTCGGTGACATATTGCGCAAAACTCTTGCGCAATTTCATCAGCTTGGCCGGGATCAGCGCCTGACAATAGGGATTGCGCTGGCCTTCGCCCTGCCAATACTCCTGATGGTAGTCCTCTGCTGGATACCAGGTCGCCGGGCCTTCGATTGTGGTCACTGCGCTGTCGCCATTATCGGCATTCCAGCGGGCGATGGCCGCCTCGGCCTCGGCGCGCTGGGCATCGTCCAGCGGGAAGATCGCGCTGCGATACTGGGTGCCGATATCGTTGCCCTGCCGATTGAGCTGGCTGGGATCATGCGTGCCCATGAACATGTCGAGAATCTGGGCGTAGCTGACCGTTGCGGGATCGTAATCGACCTTCACCGCCTCGGCATGGCCGGTCCGCCCGGTGCAGATTTGCTTGTAAGTCGGGTTCTCCGTCTCGCCGCCGATATAGCCGCTTTCGACATGGCTCACGCCGATCACATCGTTGAATACAGCCTCGGTGCACCAGAAGCATCCGCCGGCGATAATTGCAGTTTCTGTTGTGTTCATGGGAACTCTCCTATGCGAGCAAAGTAGGTAGTGTGAGCAGGCTTGTCATCCATGGCGGGCCGCGAAAAATATTGCCTGACTCGGGCAACAGGGAGACATTTGATGAAATTCACCACCATTACGGCTGCGCTGTGTGCAGCGGCCATCGCGGTTCCGGCTGTGGCGCAGGAAACCCGCCAGCCCTCGACCGGCGAGCGCATTCTCGGTTCCATCCTGAACCGCGTTCTGGGCCCCGAACAGACCGCCGAAGAAGAAACGTCGACCACGGTCCCGGCCGAAGACATTGTCGCAGCTGAAACCGCCGTGGAGCCTGTGGCGCCGACGATCGACGTCATTCTGGCCGATGCCCGCCGCGATGGCGACCGCGCGCGCGACCAGTATCGCAACCCTGCCGAGACGCTGGAATTCTTCCGCGTCGGTCCGCAGATGACCGTCCTCGAATATGGCCCCGGTGGCGGCTGGTACACCCGTGTCCTTGCGCCTTATCTGGCGGCAGAGGGCACGTATGTCGCGCTCAACAATGACAGCGATGCGCGCACCTACAACAGTGCCGAGGCCGAGCAGCGCGCGAAAAGCTGGACCTCCCGTTTCAAAGCGAGCGTGGCCGATATGACCGGCACCAGTGCAGACAGCGTGACGGCTTTCGAAATCGACGAGATCCCCGAAGATGCGGCTGGCACCGTGGACCGTGCGCTGATCTTCCGCTCCATGCACGGCCTGTGGAACAATGACGAGGTCGACAGCACGCTGGGCGCAATCCGCACGCTGCTGGCCGATGACGGGATGGTCGGCGTTGTCCAGCACCGCGCCCCCGCCAGCGCCAGCTGGTCCGACGTGAATCCCGCGAAAGGCTATATGCGCCAAGCCGACGTCATCGCGATGTTCCAGCTGCACGGCTTCGAACTGGTCGGCACCAGCGAAGTGAACGCCAACCCGCGCGATCCCGCCAATTGGGAAGGCGGCGTGTGGACTTTGCCGCCGGTGCTTCGTTATGGCGACGAGAACCGCGCGAAATACGAAGCGATTGGCGAAAGCGACCGGATGACCTTGCTGTTCCGCAAGGCTTCCTGACGCGCCATCAGGCGAGAGGGGCGCACGCAATATGGCCGACATCACCGTTGCTGCGCTCCAGCTGGCCCTGGGCGATCCTGATGACCGGGCCAATATCGAGGCAGTGAGCGACCTCGTCGCAGACGCAGCAGGGCGGGGGGCAGATATCGTCCTCCCGCCCGAGCTGTTTGACGGGCCCTATTTCTGCAAGACAGAGGACGAGGCGCTGTTCGAACGCGCCCGCCCGGTGGACGATCACCCCAATGTGCGGGCCATGGCAAAGCTGGCGAAGCAGCTGGGCGTGGCCATTCCCACCAGCTTTTTCGAACGCGATGGCCAGCATTATTACAATTCGCTGGCGATGATCGACCCGCGCGGCGAGGTGATGGGCGTCTATCGCAAAAGCCATATTCCCGATGGCCCGGGCTATGAGGAAAAATTCTATTTCCGCCCCGGCAATGGCGGCTTTCGTGTGTGGGACATTCCCGCAGGCGACCAGACGGTGCGCATCGGTGTCGGCATTTGCTGGGACCAATGGTATCCGGAGGCGGCGCGCGTCATGGCCCTGATGGGGACCGAGATGCTGTTTTACCCGACCGCGATCGGATCCGAGCCCTATGATGCCGATTTCGACACATCGGCGATGTGGCAACGCGCGATGCAGGGGCATGCGGTATCCAATTGCATGCCGGTGATCGCGGCCAACCGGATCGGCACCGAGGACGGGCAGGCGTTCTACGGCCACAGCTTCGTGACCAATGAATGGGGCGAGAAGGTCGTGGAGTTCGGCCGCGAGGAAGAGGGCGTGCTGGTTGCCACGCTCGATCTGAAACTGGCCGCCAAACACCGCGCGGGCATGGGCTTTTTTCGGGATCGCCGCCCAGAGCTGTACGGGCGCATCTGCGAAGATATCTAGGCCCGTTCCCCCTCACTGCCGAACGGGCTACACCCTGCGGCATGGGTGAACACGGCAACCATCAATACGTTATCGCGACAGGGTCAAACCAGCGCCATCCCCGGCATGGCTCGTCGGCATCGGTTCTTGCAGCGGTGCCGGCTGCCCTGAACGCCTGCGATGTCAAGGTTCTGGCCACGGCCCCAATCATCGCCAGCGCCCCTGTCGGGCCGTCCCGCCGGACCTATGCCAACGGTGCGCTACTGGTCGAGGCCGCTCTGGAGCCGCTTCTCATGCTGCAATGCCTTCAAGAAATCGAACGCGATTTCGGCCGGGTCAGGCGAGGGCAGCCGTGGCAGGCGCGCACGCTCGATCTCGATATTGTCCTTTGGTCGGGCGGGATCTCGTCTGGCCCAGAATTGACGATACCCCACCCGCGTTTCCGCGAGCGGGGTTTCGTACTTGGTCCGGTGTCCGTGATCGCCCCATTGTGGCGCGATCCGCTTTCCGGCCTATCGATGCGTCAGTTGCTGGCCCGGCTCAGAAAACCAAGGCCAGCCTGACGCGCATCGGGCTCAGGCTGCTGCCGGAACCAGACCAGCCTGCTTCACAGCCTTGGGACGGCGCGCTGCACCGCCGCGGCGGAAGCGGCCGAAGCCGAGCAGAGCCAGAGCCATGGCGAACAGGCCGAACATGCCCGGTGCCGGAACTTCGGTTGCCGAGTAGCTATCGATGCTGCGGACATAGTCGCCACCGATGATCGGGTCGCCCCACCATGCCCAAAGGTTGAAGCGGTCGCCCCAGCCGATCAGCTTTTGCGGGTGGGTGGTGTCGATGTTCTTCGGATTGTCGGTGACCAGCTGACCATTGATCAGACGGGTGCCGTCCAGCGATGTGAGGATCGAGCTGAAGGTGGGGTTTGCCCCGCCGGTAAAGGTCGCAAAGTCGTCGCTGGTGAAAACGGCGTTGATGTCCGAACCGACCCATGTGCCGGTGCTGGTGTCGGTATTGATGGTCAGCACGCTGCCATCGGTCATGCCGTATTCAAAGATCGTTGCATTGGCGGGTGCGGCCACTGCCAGAGCAGCGATTGCTGCGGCGCCGGTCGCTGCCAGTTTCAGGTTACGCATATCAATTCCCCTTCATCCAAGTCTTAATCGTGTTGCCTCGACAAAACGTTACCGAGGCTCGGGATGATGAGATGCATGCGGCGTGCCAGTTTTGAAGAATCGGCCCGCCCGGCGCGTTTCGATGGTTAACGCAAAAAATATTATAAACGGTGTGTAAACCAGACCGACGCCCCGAATGCCGCAGATAAGCGCGGTTCGCGGCACAAACGAGGTCTTAACCAGTTGCTGGCATACGGGCGGCATGAAAACACCGCTCACTCGCTCGTTCCGTTCCGGTTCCTCCTTTGGGAAGGCCCGCGCAGGTTTCTCCGCTGCTGCCATGGCGCTCGCGCTTGCGGCCTGTACCACCGGCCCCGCAGGCAGTCTGGCGGACGCGCAGGCCGCAGTCGCCGAGGGCGATCTGAAGCGCGCCCAATTGCTGGTCAGCGGATATCTGGAGGAACAACCGCAGGACGCTGCCGCACTGGAGCTGTCCGGCGATGTCGCAATGCGCATGGGCAATCTCGATCTGGCGATTACCCAGTTCAAGAATCTAAGCGCGGTGCCGGGCAAGGAGCAGGCGGGCAGCGATCTTCTGGCCGAAGCGTTCCTGGCCAACGGAAATACCCGCATGGCGAAACGGAGCCTGAGCGATCACGGCATCGAAACGCCGCGTGCCTACAGCGTCGCCGTGGGCGTGGCATTGATCGAAGGACGTTCGAATCAGGCGCTGGAAACGCTGCAAGAGGGCCTGGAGCGGTTTGATGATTCCGCCGATCTGCATGCTCTCGACGCCTATCTTACTTTGCAGGCGGGCGATTTGGACGGGGCAAAGGCCAAGCTGAAAACCGCACTGGGACACGATGCCAATCTGGTCGATGCACAATTGCTGGCAGGGCGCATTGCCTTGCTGGAGCAGGATTTGCCGACTGCCAAAGCCAGCTTCGAAAACGTGGTGGCGCAGGAACCCAACCACCAGACGGCGCTGCTGGCGCTGATCGCCATCGCGCGTGACACCGGTGACGATGCTAATCTGAAGCGATTGATGGCTCAGGCCGAGCAGGGCGGAAAAGTGAACCCCATCGCGGTCTATTTTGCCGCGCAGATGGCGTTCGAGAACAACGAGGTGAAGCGCGCTTTCGAGTTGCTGCAGCCGATTGTCGGCCAGAGCCGGACCTTCCCCGCGCTGGACCGACTGGTTGGTCTGGTTGCCGCACGCCGGGGCCAGACCAATGAAGCCATTATCAGCCTCAACCGTTATTTCTCGGGCGGCGGCGAAGACCGCGTTGCGCGGCTGGTTCTGGCGGCAGAGCAGCACCGCAACAAGGAGCACGAGGCCGCTTGGGAAACAGTGCAGCCGCTGCTGTCGGACCCGAAATCAGGCCCGCAAATTCTGCAGCTGGGCGTCTCCATCGCAAGCGCCCTGAACCTGAAAGACGCCGATGCGCTGAAGGCGCGCATTGCGGGGGCCGGGCCGGACCAGAAATTCCTTCAGGCCATGGGGCAAGCGGGTGCTGCGATCAAAGCAGACAACTGGAAGCGCGCCGATGCGATCTATGCGGAGCTTCTGGCGAGCGGCCATGACAAGGAAGTCGGCCTGCTGAACAATGCGGCACTGGCGAAGCTGGAATTGGGCGACGGCGCAGCTGCAACCGCGCTGGCGCGCAAGGCGGCCAAACTGGCTCCGCAAGATGCCGTAGTGCTCGATACGCTGGGCTGGGTGCTCTTCAAAACCGAAGGCGCCAGCGAAGAAGCGCGCAATTTGCTCGCCATGGCGGCAACGAAGAAGCCCGGCGACAAGACAATCGCACAGCATCTCGGCACCGTGAGCAAAGCGCTGTCGAGCAATTAATTTGGTCCTTGGGAGGTGCGCAGGGCCGCAATCCATCTTGACCGGCCCCAGCCATGCCCCTAGGCGCACCATCCGGTGGTTGGGCCCTTAGCTCAGTTGGTAGAGCAACTGACTTTTAATCAGTAGGTCGCTGGTTCGAACCCAGCAGGGCTCACCACCGAATTCCCTTATCGGAATAATGCCTTACACCGACAGGCGAGCGAAAGCTGTGTAGCATATCAGTTGCAACATACTTCCATTGATTACCACGGCATTCCATGTGTTTTCACTAGTGGGCGGCGAATCCCTGCAACAGGGATGCAACACAAAAAGCATGTAATTGCGGGTAGTTACGTTGCTGAGAATGCGTCGCGCCTGTTAGGAAAATAGCTCTTTCTCGGACGCCGCGACAAAAGCTGCGTCTTTGACGCTGTCATGCATTAGGTGACCGTAGGTATCGATGGTAATCTGAATGTTCTCGTGTCCCATCCAAGACTGTAGGCGCTTAAGATCGATATTCTGGTCTATCCAAGCTGATGCCGCCGCATGACGAAAAGCATGGAGGCCGTACTTTCCTTTCATGATCGCGATTCCGTCTTTATCCATTAGGACGTTTCCGCACTGATCTAAGGAGGGTGAAGCCACACCAGCTTTCACCTGCACTGGCAGAACTTTGCGTTTTGTTAGGTTTGAATAGCTTTGTGGCTTTCCGTTTTTCGTCGGAAAAACAAGAGCCGATTCCGAAAGAGGGCATGCAAGTTTCCATTCTTTGAGCGCGTTCAATGTGCGTTCGGATAGCGGAATAGTCCGGTTTCCAGCGTTGGACTTAGGTGGACCAATCTGACTCCAAGCGTCTGCCCGCTGGCTGACATGGAGAGTTTTGCAATTGAAGTCGATATTCGACCAAACAAGGCCACGCAATTCTGACGCTCTAAGTCCGGTGAAGATGGCGATCATGAAAAACGCTCGTTCTTCAACATTACATACTGCAATGATCGCCCGCAGTTCCTCCTTGGAGGGGACCACAACAGGCTTCTTCCTTTCTTGCTTAACGGTAACGCCTTTGGCGGGATTAACTGCGATTACCCCGCGACGATTCGCTTCATTCAATATTTGTACGAGATAGCGGACTGCGCGTTGGGCCATGCTTCTGCTCCGCGTACGGAGCAACTCATCTCGAAATTTCTCGATCATTGGGCGGCTCAGCTTTGAGAGCTTTGCCTTGCCCAGTAGTGGGATGATATGCAGTCTCGCTGTGGCCTCATAACTAGTGAGGGTGGAGCGCTCTAATCCCTCATTTTCGGCACAATTTAGCCAATCAGTCACGGCCTCTTCCACCGTTATGGTCTGACTGTCTGCCATATGGATGCCTTGCGAGACTTGCCAAGCGGCGCTGGTAAACCACGCTTCAGCATCCTTCTTTCGCGCGAATTGCTTCGATCTCCGGACCCCGCTGTTGTCCCGATAGTCTACCTGCCACGCTAGTTTTCGCTCACCCTTCGTATTTTTCCAAGATCGTTTACGGATGCTCATCCATTTCGCCAATCACGCTCGATCGTTTGCAACCATGCTCCAAAATCCGCGAGTGCCTTTTCGAGCCCCTGCTCCAAGGTCGAACTAATGTATTGCACAACGAACAAGACTAGTCGGCCCAAATCCAGCAAAACTCGACCGCCGCGAAGCAGCTCTTGGTTCAATTCGTTTTCCCCAGGCACCATCTCATCTTCGCCAATAAAAGTGATGTAGCTGTCATAGCTCTGAGGAGATGCCCGCAGTTCGCGCAAGGAGTTTGCCGCACACACAAGGTATGCTCCAGCGCCTGCTGGCGGTTCACGGTCGGCAACCCACTTCGCAGCGTGATCGCTTTGAAGAAGTGATGCACCGAATGCCGACACGCCGGATTCTACGCTGTCCAGCTGAGAAGAAATCAAGCTTGTCGCGGCTTCCTGAGGTAAACCTGCATCGATGAGATCGAAAGCGAGGGCAATCTGGATGATCTCTGGCCAACCATAATCGACTCTCTTGCCGCGACCCGTATTTACCCCGGCGGGAAATTTGAGGCGCTGCATATTTTGCATTCGCCCCCTAAAGGTTTTCTGCGCTTCGTCCGCGATCCCTAGCCGCGCCACGAGCATGGCCTCCACTTCTTTCATTAGCATCCTTAAGCTCCCATAACGATAATGATATCGTTGCTGTTGACGGCGACCGCGAACCTGTTTAAGTGCCGCCTTTGATAACGGTATGTGTATCGTTATCGTTTAACAAACTTTATGGAGAATGCAATTGAATATTGGAAATGATCTTATCGAGGGAGCTGAAGCTGCGGCTGGTGTCCTCGGTCTAACGAAGCGACAGGTTTATCATATGGTCGCCAAAGACCGACTGCCCCACACGCGGATTGGAAACCGACTCTATTTTCGAAAAAGTGAGCTTGAGCGAACCTTCAGCGCCAATGACAACGGCATCGAAATCGGTGCATCGGCGATCTGGCCGCAACTTTTTTTGGGAGCAAAGCGGCATGGCTAAGTTACTCACCAAGAAAAGTGGAATTCTGCAACGGCACAGAGACCAAGATCGCAAGATGCTTCGCGACAGAGCGATCTTTGCAGAACTGATGCAACGAAAGCGGGAATCTGAAAAGCTGCATGATGCATTCAGCATGCCTATAACGCCGTTTTCCCTTTATCTCCCGCAGACATCGCCGACTTTCAACGATGCGCTGACCGCTTTCCCAATGACAGCACGGCCAGACGGACGGCCTATGCCAGATTGGCCTGATCTAACGCCTTGGTTGCAGATGCAGGTCACTCTTATGGCGATGGAACAGTATGGTACTTTAACCGTCGACATTCACATCCATCAGGAAATAGTAGATAGGTGTTTAGCTACTGGCCTAGATATGCATGTTTATATCCGCGATAGGGTTCGAAAAGAGTTGCAGGACCATTCTGACATTGATGAGAAGCTTGATTACTTTTTTGTGATCGAGGGTAATCGAAGCAAGATCAATCGTTGGACCGGTACTCCTCAGTCGGTAAAGACCAAGCCTCACATCCACGGTGCTGTCGTACTGCTGGATGATACCGACCCTACAGCTGTCACAGAAGCTGTAGCGCGCGCTTGCGGTCAAACCATAGGTAACAGGGGGCAGACCCCCAGATCGGTGCACAGCAAGCTTTATGAAGACCGTGGCGGTGCTTATGTCGACTACATACTAAAATACCGGAAGAGCCGCGACAGCAGACTGCCAGAGCGACGCCATACGTTCTCAAATGGTGCTATCGGTGGGGGTAAGCTGTTTTGGGAAGGTCTAACCGGAAAATGGCCGGGCTTCACGACGATGCCCTACCTCGTTTTCACAGGGCAACCCGGACATTGTTGACGCGGTGTTGACGTTGCGTAACCGAACAGCGTGTTTTGAACTTCCTGATATACACATGGACTGTGCTGTGACCCCAGACATCCGCTAGTTTTGTGTTGCTCAGGAATCTTCAGCATGTTGGCGCGTCAACGCCGATCAACGATCGACAAGTCTTAGGGTTGAACCAGTTCATCGACCCCGATGCTGCCAATCAGGCGGCTGGTACGACGCCTTGCCCATCCACCGGCGAAAGCTCGCTATCGAATGCCGCGAAAAATTGACGAGGATGTCCCCCGAAGCGCAACGTGAGGTGAACTCGCCCTAACACCACCTGACGGCGGAGAGCGCTTACACGCAATTCTCAAGCGCTTGGCAGTGTAATCGAAGCGATAAGACTTTTAAGGGGACGACCAAACCGCAGAACCTGACAAAAACTGCAAATCTGGAAAGGCCCTAATTGGTAAATGTCTGACAGGCGGCAGCTTTGCGACCGCAAGTCAGAAGTTCGACGCTACGCGCCAGTTTCACGTCAACAGACTTTCACAACTATCGTCTGTTGTATCGGCAGCTCGTGCTCGTTCGGGTCAATAGTCTTGGCCAACCAGATCGCTATTGTACGTCTCGGACAAGCTTGGTCTGAGAGGCAAGTCGGAGCTTAGCCAACCTCATCATCAACCAAGCTGGCAGTAGATAGTGCGGCAGCAACGGCTCTAGCCAAACCCTCAGACATCTCTCCAATTACCATCAATGAGTCGCGGTATATGTCGATCCGCTTTCTCTCAGGATAAATTTGGGCAAAAGCCGTCGACAACACCTTTAGTCGTCCAAGACATTTTTCTTGAGAGTTTTCGCAAGCAGAAGCCAACAAAACCTGACGACCTAGCGCGCTGATTGAATCGATATTGTTGGCCTTAAAGCGCCTGAAAACGATACTGATAATATCGTCAGATAGACCCACGTCGCGCCATCTCGCTGCGATGTGTAAATTCATTTCAGCTGCTTGAATAAACTCCTGCCCGGAAAGCGTATCCACAATTTCTGCGATTCTCTTCCGATATTCAGAGCGTTTAGATTCGGGCAGCTCAAACGAAATTTGCAACTTAAGCATACGATCCATCCAAAGCGCTGGATCAGTCCCGTGGAGTATCTCAAAAACGTTCTCGACGTTTTCAGTGTCGAGCTCTTGCAAGCCCACCCAATCATCTAAAAACGGGGAAAACGGGGTCGCTGCGAAAAAGATCAGATTTGCTTGTCGTTCGCTCAAGTGCTCCATCATACTAGCACCTAAATCGGTCCAGCTTTCCGGCCTTTCTTCATCGGGAACTGTGCTGATCGCCTCAACGGTTCGCCGAAATATATAGGCCATAAGCGTAGGCGATTGCACATACATCGCTTGCCAGAAAGGTTCGGCTTGTAAGTCTCGATATTCGGCTAATCTGGCGCGGTATTGGAAGGCATCGAGCACTCGTTGCTGCAAGTCCGCGTGCTCGACGTTGTGCCGATCGAGAATGCGGGCAATGTGTCCCGCATGCATAAACTTGACTAGCCTTTGGGCGTAGAGGGGCCAATCTTGAATTGCTTGCTTCTTTGCCCACAATGCGGTGCTCGCGATATAGGCCGTATGCATGTTGACCAAACCGTGCTCATAGACTTCGCGGCTAGGGTTCCAGAGCACTTCCAGAGCTTTTGTAGCGTTCTCCAGAGCATCGCTGTCGGAATGTGACAAACAAGCAATTTCTAAAGCTGCGAGAATTGACAGTGGCTCTGGTCTGGACATCAGATAATCAAACAACTGCCACCGTGCCTTCGGTTGCAATCCGTTAGCGGCCTTCCCGATAATGTTGCCGCCCATGAAAGCCATTGGCGCAGACAGTCTAAGGCGACGCACTAGGTGCTTGCCTGTCAACTTTCCGACGTGATTTAACCACGCTTTCTGGAACCCATCTTGGGTGTCAGGCAGCTCTGGTAGGCCGATAAGATCCTGCAGGTAGGAAGGGGGCGCATGAGCTAGCAAATCGATAGTCGCTGCTTCGCCGATAAGATCATTCGATATTTCTGAGTGGACAGCCTCGGATCGGTCAAGAAGCTCGGCTTCCAGAGCCACATACTCAGCGTGGCTCAGCGCCCGTTCGTTGGCGATCCTACGCCAATATCGCTCTCTTTTTGGTTCGAAACGGCCATCCAGAAAAATCGCCTTGACGGCTTTTTTGCGTCTGACTTCGTCGTCTCCGAGAAGGACGATATGCGAGAAACGGGCTATGTTACTTGCCTTCTCGATTTCAGCCGAGCCGTCGGGTTTGAGACGGACAGTGTCGCTGACTATCGAGCCGTCATGCGCGAGAAGATTTGGTGCTTGTCCATCCGCCACCCTTTTCAGCACATCCAGCAGATGTTCACGCAAAACACGTCTGTCGAATATTCGAACTGTATCTTCCGAAGGCAGTCGAAGTTGATCTAGCAATTCTGGAAACTCAAGCATCGACTGTGACACATGGTTTGGAAGCTTCTGCAGCGCATCAAAGAGCATAGCGCGCCGAACGTCATCAGGATTTGGTTGGTCGGAGTTACTCATTGGTGGGAATATCACTAAGGTCTATCGGCTTCGAAAGACTTTCGAAAAGTGTTCGCGCGGCTGCTTCCATCACCCCTTTGTCGCGCTTCGCCTCCTTGGGTCCAACGTAGTTATCAAACCAGTCGCGATACGCCTCAGCATGTGTGTCAGGGAGCGCAAAAGCACTTCCGATCAGGGTAACGGAGCTACGTGTGACTTCTTGCACCCAAATATCTCGGTCAGTGGCGTTGTCGATGTCGGTCCATGAACTAACATCAGGTATCATTTCATAGAGATAATTGGCCGCCCGAACTGCATGCTCAACCTTCGGAATTTCCGACCACGCATGCCGGATAGCTAGCGCGATAGAGACGACGGCAGTGCGCAGCCAATGCCTTTCCTCGGGCAGTTTTAATAGCCCTCTTATCAACGGGAGATGTATTGAATTGCGAATCAGTCTGAGGGCGGCATTCGGTCCGACTTCCCAATTGCTTGCGATCGACGCATCCATGATTCTTTGTGGGTCGAGTGGGATAAGTGCAAACCCACCTTCGTAGAGCTTCTCAAATGCAACTTCACACTCGCTATTAGTAATCGCTCCATTGACTGCAAGATGCCTCAGAACATCAAACGATAAAGCCGTATTTATCGAGTTGCCTTGCCTGTCATTGAAGGTTCCGTTTTTGTTGAGCGCCCGATCATCGCAAACAAATATTTCAGCATCACTTACATCGTTTAGTGCATTGAAAAGAGGGCCGATATCGCGTTCCTCCTCATCGTCTTCTGTATCGGATAATTGGTCTGCGGCTATCCTTCCGATCGTTACGGACCCGCTTTCCAATGCGGTGGCTAGGGATTGGACCAAGTCTTTGAGCTGGCCGCGCACGGCTGACGCCATCGAACTCTGCTCAATCTCACGCTTTGCCAATTCCTCTACATCCGAGAGGACGACCAGTTCACCGAACATACTTTTCAGCTTGGGAATAAGGCCTGCGTCCGATAAATAGTGGGAGGCAATCATAGTCAGATAGAGAGGCCGGTTTACTGCGACCTTCGGCTCGCCGGGCCATTCGTCCCCGCTTCCGATCACTGAAGCTAGCGCTTCATCTGCCACAGCGTCACTCAAAATACCGTCGATCCTAAGTTGATTGATGAGACCTTTGGGACTGACTAACCGGTCCTCAAATGGCTTGGGATCAGCCGTCTCTTTCAACTTACCCGGCGGGTGCAAAGGTGCTGTGTCAATAACGTAGCCGTTTGCACGTTCTGCAGCGTCATACAGTCGTGCGAACTCCGCCCCGACTTGGTCTTCTAACTCGCTGCCAGCTCGGTGAGCTGGGTCTACTGTAAGGGTTTGAGCGGCAATCAGTCGTGTAAGCTCGCGGGCTTGTTTAACCCTACTCGGCTGCGGATGGCGCGCACTGGAATAGTCGCTGAAAAGTTGGGACAAAGTACCGGCGGGAAGCACGACTCCTGGAAAGGAACCGATAGCGTTTGTTAAAACCCCTACGGAGTGAAGAGTCAGCAATGATGTGACATCGAACGAAACGACTGGGTTTCTGGGTAAGCTCCACAAGAGACGATTGCCGGCAAAAGCCGGAATAAGATTGTGCTTTCGAGGGTCGGTGTATCGACGGTTCTCCCATGCTTGTCCCAAATAGATCGAGCTTAGCGTTGCATTGAGTGGTTGGGCGGCTAGCGACAGTGGTAGCTCGCCAGCAAGGATCATCGCATTGAGCTTTTGATGACGCTCTTTGGCATCACGCATGAACTCCACTGCGTCATCGATGTCTTTCGAGAAAACGGGTCCCTCTTCGGTCGAACCATCCATGGCGGACTTGAGCCACGCATTGACCTCATCTGTCTGTTCTACACCTAGGCTTAGCGCAATGTTATACGCGGCCAGATAGAGCTGCGGATTTTCATCCTCTTTCGCAAGCGATGCTCGTACGAGTGACATGGTTGTAGGACTCTCTAATCCCGCAGCGAGCTGAGCAGCGCTCATTAGGTTGGGTGCGCTACGATCATCTTTCTTTGACAGCTCCGATTGTAAGAAGGGCTCAAGTTCGTTCCATCGACCGAGCTCAAGCAAGATGCTCACTCTGAGTTGGCGAGTGTTATGATTGTCAACGCCGCCTTCATTTAGCTTGCCCAAAACTTCCATGGCTTTTGATAGCTCGCCATCTCTCTGCAAGCGCCAAGCAGCATGCATGCCAAGATGGTGGTGCTCGTTGATATGATCAGTAAGTGAATCCAAGAAATCGTCGAGCTGGTTCGTCTGCCCATTCTCCATGTACGCATCGCAAGCTCTTGCAGCGTCAATGGGTTGATGTTTCCGAGTCCATAGCAATGCCAAATATTTCCCAAGCCGCACATCTTTGGCCCGGACCAGCGCATCAATGAGAATTTCAAGATCATGCGTGCGATCGCTATCATCGAACTGTGCAATTCTCGCAGAGACTGAGTCTTCACCGCTGCATTCTGCAATAATCGTGGACAGGGTTTGAAAGTGGGTGTCGCCAAGTTTATCTCTCTTCCGCTCAAGGAGTTCGGTGGCTGCCTCAATGTCGCTTGATTTTGCCAACGCTTCAATTTCGAACCCAATGACGGCTTCGGGAGGCAAAATTTCTTCGAGCGCCTCTGCGTGCGCTCTGACAAAACCAGCAACCTTCGCAGGAGGGTCAACTCTCAAAGCTAGCTGAAAAGCAGCTTGAAGCTGGAAAACGTCCCAGCCTCCAAACTTCTCGATATGTGACAACTGCTTGCGCAGGTTCGACCAATCGAATTCTAGTCCGTGAACAAGAGCTAATGGCGCAAGTTCAATGAGCTCTTCTGGGTCTTCAAGCCGACTTCTCAACTCTGCTTCTGCGGCACTCCTTTCGGTTTCATCTTGAACCGACAGCCTAATGCTCAGCGATTGCTGATCTAGAAGCGAAAGAAGAGGCTCCGAATTCAACTCTTCAGCGCAGCTCAGCAGCGCTCGAAAATCAGATAGAGCGGCTATCAGCCTGTCCTGTCCCACGCTGTCAGTATGGTAGTCGGCGGGATCAGGTATTGTCCCGTTCGAGTCCAAGAATCTCGCGCCGACATCTGGAGCCATCGCCAGCGCCATGTTCAATCGACCGCGTTCGAAGAGGATCAGGGGGTTTTCGTCAATTTGGAACTCGTTGGCTGAGTTCAAGAGTTGCAATGCCTCTTCTGCCCTACGCAGTTTTTCAAACTGCAAGGCGAGCCAGAGCAATGCGTGGCCCGTTAATTGGTCTGGGCTGTGGTGCTCTGAGAAGTAGGAGACTGCAGCCTCCAAGCCATCGCGATTGGCAAACGCTTGCAAAAACATGCTGATCGATGCGGCATCATGACGCCCACGAACGAGTTTGAGTGCAAGATCGAATTCCTCTTCAAGAATATGGATGCGAGCCCACTCTGCCCCCATTCCTTTCTCAGACAGCGAGGCAGCAGCCTCCAGAGCTGTTTTGGAATCTTCGATCCGTTTGTCTCGAGCATAAATTGCAGCAACCTCTTTGAAGCCCTCAGCTCTAGCGGACGCGCTTCCAAACCGCAGTCCATCCTTCAGTCGTTCTTCAAATTGTTTGGCATCTGGCAGTAATTTGTCGCTTTGGATAAAACGTGAGCGCCTAAGACGCGAAGCCTCTCGCATTATAGCTGAGTCAATAGCCTCTTTGTCGACTTGACTTTCAATCTCTGCACTCGAGAATTTTGCCTTGCTTTCGTCATTTGCTGTGACCGCTGCTTTTAGATCGCCAACGTCCGCTTTGAGATCAGCCATTACGCCCAATACATCGTCATGTTGAGCCGAAATCACATCAAGCAGAACCCGGTCGGCTGAGGTGAGATGTGCAACCAGCGTAGCAAACAAAAACGCAACGGCATCTTCGAGCAGCCGCTCACCAAAGGGAGCTGCGCCGTTATGAATTTCGGCATCATCGTACAATTCGGCATAGAGTTGGCGTGCGGACTGGCATTCAGCCGAAATGGACTCATTCTTGAAAATCTTGCGAGTTGCAGACTTCGCGAGCGCGATCACGCGATCATCGGAAATAAAATGACTGGCGTGTTCGGTTGAGAAGCTAATTGGACGCTCTGAGAAGAGGCCCTTCAGCTTAACCCAAATTGTTTGAGGCAGCTTTTCAGTTTCGCCCCTAAGGACGGCAAGCGCCTCATCCATCTCGCTATCGGCCGTTCCTAGAGTAGTTAGATCAGCATAATCTGCTCCACGCCGCTTCACTTGCGTGCGCACGAATGCAAGCGTTGGCTTGGCCGCTAGCGAAACCCCAGTTTTAGCGATGCCCGTAGCAACCGGTTCCAATCAGCACCTCGCCACTAATCTTGAATGTTTTTCCAATTTGAACACTAGTGAACAGAAAGGCAACACAGCGAAAGAAAAAGAGAAGAGCGATTTGATTGATGCAAGCTGGCCAGTGTGTGTCACGGCTTCGCGCAGCACGATATCCGAGTTTGGCAGAGCCATCCTGCAGGAAGGTCTGGATTTGTAACGAGATGTCTTGCTTAGTGACCGTCCACTAACTGCCCAAGTCCCGCCGCTCATTGGCTATTTCTCATTAACCGCCATCTTAAAAGACTATTGGCGTTCGCTTGCCTCTTCAAACGATCAAAAATCAAACGCCATTTTAGGTATACTCAGCCGAGACGTCTCGCCAATTCCACATCTTGTCTCGGATGACTTTGTTCCGATTTATGAGGCGCTAAATTCGACGGAGTTTAGACTCCAATAAGACAGGAAAACAGATATGAGTATCGTAGGATATGCCCGTGTAAGCTCCGTCAGCCAAGACCTGAATTTGCAGTGTGAACAATTGACAGCGGCTGGTTGTGAGAAGGTTTTTTCGGAAAAGCAGAGCGGAACTTCCGCCAGTGATAGAGAGCAATTGCAAGAATGCATAAGCTGGTTGCGCGAGGGTGATACCTTGGTTGTGACAAGGCTCGACCGGTTGGCGCGCTCCGGTAAAGACCTACACAACATTATCGATCAGCTTCAAAGCAAAAAGGTTGGCTTCCGGTGCTTGCAGCAGGGGGCAGTCGATACCACGACTAGTATGGGAAAGTTGGTGCTCGGAATTCTTGGAGCGGTCGCAGAGTTTGAAACCGACATTCGGAAAGAGCGGCAGCGCGAAGGCATCGAGAAGGCAAAGCGGCGGGGCGTTTACAAAGGCAGGCCAGCAAGCATCGATGCCAACAAGGTTCAAGCGCTTAAGGCGGCTGGTATGGGAGCCAGCGCTATCGCCTCCGAACTAGGGATTGGGCGGGCTAGTGTTTACCGTCTGCTATGAGAGCGGTAGCCTTACGTGGCCGTCAATTTTTCAATCGCCTTTTTTGCTGTCGCAGCTGGTCCAATCGACCTGACAAGTAGAAGTGGCATCGATCTGCAATTTCCGCTTCAGGGCCGATGGCTGGGTCAAGAGCAACTGCATTTTTGTATATATCCCACGGCTCCCGATCTGAGATAGATGCAGCCCTGCAGACCGCTACGCGCGCCTCTTGTATTCGCTCGGCCGCGACGATCTTTTCAATCTCAGCATCCATCTCATCGGTGGCTTTTTGCGCCCAGTCTGTGTCCAATTGCGGCGCTGTAGCCGATGGATGCAAACCGACTGATGCAAACGCGATTACGCTTAGAATTGATAATCCAATCGATGTCATAAAGCCTCCGATTTTGAAGAGGCCCACTCGGTCTAAGCCGGGTGTTTAGAACTCAGCACAGACGTCCGAGCGCCGCCACCTTTAAGCGAAGCTCTGGACATACGTGACGGCCACCCGGCCAACATATGTTGACCGGCGTCTGTGTTTCGAGGTTCTAAAGCCTCACGCTCAGGACTGACTGAACGCCCTAGTGTGGTAGGAGGCCAGCGCACGGCCCGCAAGCGCGCTGAATATCAAATGCAATGCTCAAACGAGGGGCGGCTTCAGCCGACTGGCCGAGAAGTGAATGCTGCAGCGCAGAACAGCGCTTCAATTTGTGGCTCGCCTAAGGCGATAGACCTTGCCGCAAATCGGTAATACGAAATCACCTTACCAGCTCGAGGCAAGGTTCATCGAGATTGCCAATGCAACATGCACGCAACACGATGCTAGTTTGGAACGGATTTCTGCGGCTTGCACACTGACTTTTAATCAGTAGGTCGCTGGTTCGAACCCAGCAGGGCTCACCACCGAATTCTCCTCCCGCGGGGGGATCTGGTTTTCCGAACAGACTCGCTTGAAAATGATGCGCACAGCTGTGCGGGCGCAAATCCAGTGCGCTGGCTTTCAGCTGGCCAGCCGCATTGCCGGCTCGGCCTGAATATGGGCCTGCTGGGCTGGAGTACGCGGCTGGGTAAAGGCAGGAAAAGTCTTGCTCGCGCGCATGGACAGGCTGGCCCGGATTGCAGCATGGGGCAGAGGGAACGCTGCATGCTCACCATCATGAACTGAATCGGCTCGCAAGCTGCCGCGCAGTGATTGCCAGGCGCGGACCCCGCGAACAATCGCATCCCCAGTCACGAGAAGCGCAATCGCGCAGGCGCAGACGAGAAACACGTTCGTTGCAATCGTGATCAGCATGACTTGGGCCTCCGCCTGTTTCGAATATGCCAATGGCTTAGCGCAGAACAGGTCTCACACGTTGTAAACAGGCTTATCCACAAGGTAAGAAGTTGTAAGCGGGGCCCGCCACGGCATTCACACATTAACGTTGCCGTGGCATAAGTGCATGATGAACCTGTTAGCTGCGCCTCGCTCGGCCCTTATGGCTGCTCTCGTATTGTCGATGGCATTTGCGCCATCCTGTGCCTTTGCGTCGGAAAAGGACTCTCCGCTGCGCTACACTGTTGAGCGCGGCGATACGCTTTATGGACTGGCGGAGAAATATTTCCGCTCTACCGCTGCGATCGAGCAGGTCCGGCGTTTGAACCGGGTGGCCGACGCGCGGCGTCTGCCGGTTGGAAAATCGCTCCTGATACCGCGCGATGTCCTGCGCTACACGCAAGTTGAGGTCGCAGTAGTTGCGTACTCCGGCCCTGTCCGGATCGCCAACGGAACGGCGCAAGTCGGGCGGGTTCTGAAGGAGCGCGAAACCGTTGCCACGGGGGCGAACGGTTTTGTCAGCTTTTCGACGAAATTCGGCGGGCGGTTCTCGATCCCCTCCAATTCACGCGCGCGGCTTGTTTCGGCCCGGCGCTATCTTCTCGGTGAAACGCTCGACATCGATCTCGCAGTCGAGAAGGGGCGCAGCAGTGCCAGCTCGCCGACGCTGAAAAACGGGAGCCGCATCAGGGTGCGCACCCCGGTTGCTGTGACTGCCGTGCGCGGAACCGAATTCCGCGTCGCTTACGATGAAGAGCGTGGCCGCAGTCTTACCGAAGTGGTCGAAGGTTCAGTGGCAGTAGTTACACCTGCGCAGGAAACTGCGGCCCTGGAAGGTTTTGGGGTGGCCTTGGCAGAGGGGCAAGCCCCGTCGACCGAGCGGCTTTTGCCGGCACCCCAGCTTGTGAACGGCGGTGATATCCAGACTGCAGAAACGCTGCAATTTGCCATCGCCCCCTCGGCTGGCGAGGAAGGATACCGGATCCAGATCGCCAAGGATGCAGGGTTCCTCGACGTGGTTTCCGAACAGCTCATCCAGCGTCCGCAGGCAACTTTTGATGAACTGGCGGACGGCCGCTATTTCGTTCGCGCGCGTGCAATTTCCGGTTCGGGTCTGGAAGGCCAGTCGGAAGCTTTGTCGTTCCGGCGCAAGCGGCTTGGCGCTGGAGGCAGCGCAGGCGCATCCGACGACGGGGCAGGCTATGTCTTCCAGTGGCTGCCCTCAGGAGAAGGCAATACCTATTACGCCTTTCAGCTATGGCGCGCGGATGATCCTACGCGGCTAGTCGTCGATGAAACATCGCTCTCGACGAGCGGATTTGAACTGACCGGTTTTGATCCGGGTGCTTATGTCTGGCGGGTCGCTGCGATCCAGGCCGACGCGGAAGACGGCCTGCTAAAGATTTGGGGCCCCGACCAAAAGTTGACGATTTCCGACTAATCCGCTCCGACTTGCGAGATGAATTCGTTCCGCCTCAGACTGGAATGGTGGGCGCTGCTTGCTGCGTCGATCGGATGTCTGTGGCTGCTACAAACTTCGGACACGACGCAGCGGCTCGATAACCAATTGTTCGATTTTGGCAGCGCTCTGGCGCGGCCTGCGGTGCCGGACGACATTGCGATTGTCACGATAGACGATCGCAGCATTGCCGAACTCGGTGTCTGGCCCTGGCCGCGCGCCTTGCATGGCGAGGTCATCGATCGCCTGACGGAAGCGGGCGCGCGAGCGATCATCCTCGACGTCTTGATACTGGACGAAAGCGACCCGGAAGACCTTGCCCAGCTGGTCTCCTCGGTAGAGCGGAACGGCAACGTGTTTCTTCCGCACAGCTTTACCGCGAGCCCAGATAGCGCGACCGGCTCGATGGCGCTGATGCCCGTCACCTCGCTAGCAGAGAAGGCCAAGGGTGTGGGCCACGTGGTCGCAGAGCCGGATGCCGACGGGGTGCTGCGCCGCTTCGAGATGGAATATTCGCTGGATGGCGCCGACTATCCGCACCTCGCCAAGGTGCTGGTATCAGCAATCGGGTCATCGGAAATCGCTGTGCCTGAGCGGCCCGTTGTGCCGGTTCTGCCGGTGGGCTCGTTCACCGAATTGCCGGTTGCCGAATTGCTGGCAGCCGAGAACCCCCCTGAATTTTTGCGCGATACCATCGTTTTCATCGGCGCAACGGCGCAGGGCATGGGAGACCGGTATTCGGTCGCCGCAGGCAATGTCGGTTTGATGAGCGGCGTGGAAACGCAGGCGAATTTGGTCAACACACTGATGTCCCAAAGCTGGATCGAGACGGTCCCTGCGTGGATCGCTCTCGCCATCGGTGCTTTGGCGATATTTCTGCTGTTTACCGGCTTTCGGCTTCTGTCACCGCGGGCGTCGTTCATGCTCACCCTTGGGCTGGCCGCGTTCATCGCAGTATTGTCGCTCGCCGCGCTGCTGGCCGGGAAACTCTGGTTTGCGCCTGCTGCCACGGTCATCGTGCTTCTGTTTGCCTATCCGTTCTGGTCTTGGCGCCGCCTGACCTATGTCAGTTCCTATCTGGAGCAGGAAGCCGCACGCCTGTTTGAGGAGCCAGCGTCAGGCGAGGGCGCCGCAGGGACGGATGTCCTGTCGAGGCAAACAGCACGCCTTCAGAGCTTGGTGGGTTCGGTAAAGCAATCCCGGGATTTTGTCAGACAGGTGATCGAGGCGTCTCCGGATGCGATCTTCGTCCTCGATACAGATTCCGTTGTCGTCATGGCGAACTCCCATGGCGGACAGCTTTTGCCCAGCGTGTCTACTCTGGATAAGCCCGTCTTCTCCGAAGTTCTGATTATGGAAAAGGCCCGGCGGGAAGCGGATGCGGATGAACTGCAAACGGCCGACGGACGGACTTTCCTCGTCGCCCGTGCGCCCTTTCCGGCGGCTGAGACGGACGGAGACGCGATTTCCGCAGGCCTGCCCCAGGGCGGCGAGATATTGGCACTGCGCGATATTACCAACATCCGCCAGATCGAAAACGAGCGCCAGCAAATGCTGGAATTCCTCTCGCATGATATGCGCACACCTCAAGCTGCGATTATCGCGCTGACCCGCAAGGTATCGCTCGCTGGCGAGGCGAGGGATATGGTGCGCCGTATCCGCTCACAAGCGGAGCGCACGATGAAACTGGCTGACGATTTCGTGCAACTGGCCCGGCTCGATCATACCAGCATCACGCCTGAGGACACGGATTTGGGCGCCTTGATAGAAGAAGCCTGCGATCGCGCTTTCACGCAGGCAGAAGCGGCAAACATCGATATCGTGCAACATTTGCCGGAGGACCCGTGCTTCGTTCATGTCGATGGGTCGCTGATAGCCCGGATGATGGACAATCTGATTGGCAACGCAATCAAGTATTGCGCTGCCAAAGACACCATCGAGGTAACGCTCGATTGCTGCGCCGCGGATCATGCCATTCTCGTCGTTTCCGACAGCGGACCCGGCTTTCCGCCCGAACGGCTGGCCGATCCGTTTGCCAGATTCGGCGCGCATGCAACCCATGCCGGGCCCAGCGCCGGCCTTGGCCTTACGCTCGTCAAGAAGGCGGTGGATGTGCATGAAGGCACAATCGGTGTGGATAGTGTGAAAGGCGAAGGCACGACCTTCACAATCACCCTGCCGAAATAGGCTAATCTGAGCCCATGGAACGGCTGGAGCGAAGCGCGGCGCTGGTCCTGTACTTTTGCTTAAAGGCCCATTTGCCCCATTGCGTCGGCAACCAGCGCATCGGCCATCGCGCGTTCGTGCGCTTCGCTGAAGGCGCAGTCGACCGCGGTCCCCTCTCCGCGATAACGGATAACGCCGCTGGTGCGATCGAGAAGACTCAACGTGGCTTTCATCCGCTGCGGTGCGCATTTGTCGAACGGGCTGCTGTCTACAGGTATGGCCACCGTTCGCACAGTGACACCGTCTGTGGATCCCCTCGGTTTCTCGGTGATCGCGGTCGATGCGGGCGCGAGGGCCAGGCCATAATCACCGACCAGCGCCGCGTCGTCCGAGCGTTCCAGTCCCGCAGCCCCGAATGCGCTTACCAGAGCCTCGCCGAACCGGCGGCTGCTTTCCGGCTTTTCCGTAACGATCAAAAATACCGAAGAAGGCTTGGCGGCTTGTTCCGGAGCGGCCATCGACTGGATGCTGACGGGTTGGCTTACGGCGCAGGCAGAAAGCCCAGAAGCCAGTGTGAGACCGATGGCAACGGAGCCAAAGCGCCAAAGAACTGCTGCATTATTCGACATCGCCGCTTGTTTCTCCGATCTCGTCCATCCTGTATCCGAACCCGAACACTGTCTGGATGGCGAAACCATTGCGCGGACGCAACTGGAGTTTCGACCGAACGCGCGAAACATGCAGATCGAGAGTTCTGCTTTCGACGTCCAGCGCGCCGCCCCAGATTTCGGCAAAGATGTAGCCGCGCGACAAGGGGCGGTTGAGATTATCGAAGAACAGCAGCGACAGCTCGAATTCTTTATTGGTGAGCGTGATGTCCTCTCCGCGAAGGCTCGCTTTCTGGAGAACACGATCGAATGTGTAGTCGCCGAAAGATACCATACGGTCGGGCTGGGGCGGAGCTTGCCGGCGATGCGCTGCCTCGATCCGCGCGAGCACGACTTCGGCCATCTCGGGTTTGACCACATAGTCGGTCGCCCCCGCTTTGAGGCCGGTGACGATATCCGCTTTGCCTGTCCGACTGGTTATCAAGATGAAGGCAGGCGGGCGTTCAAGCTTGGCGACCGCCCATTCGACAATCGCCAGGCCGGTATGACCCGGCATGTTCCAATCGAGCAGAACGACATCATACGTTTCGCGCTGCAGCGACGTCTTCAGTTCCGTTCCGTTGCGAAATCGTTCGAGATCGTGACCGGCCTGGGAGATTGCCTGTGAGAGGGAATCGAGCAGCTCCGGATCGTCGTCAGCAAGAGCTATCCTCACATCTTCCCCCAAGGTCGAATGGTGCGATCTACAATATTTCCATACATGCAAGCGCGCCTACCATGGCCAAATTCAGCCACGAAACTTGTATCATCGGATGATACAAGAAATTACGATTTGATAAAACGGTCGGGTATTTACCTACGCAGCCAGCAGCCGTCTCATCTCGTCAAACAGTTCGAGTTGGTCCGATTGCGATCCGGAGAGCAGCGCATTTTCCAAGCGCCGGCTTTCCTCGCCGAGCGCTTCCTCCCCGAAATAGGCGGCGATACCCGCTATCTGGTGCAATTGCGCGGCGAGCTCGTCGAGCGAGGTGCCTTCCAGCGTGCCCGAGCGTATCGCGGCTTCTATTGCAGTTCGCGCATTGGTTTTGCGTTCATCATACATGGCGACAAGATGCGGATCGGTTTCCCGTCCATATTCGCCGTCTTCTACGCTATCTTCGGCGAGGGCCCAGCGATTAAGAGATGCGCCCAGCTCGCGCATCCGCAAAGGCTTGGCGATGTGCTCCTGCATGCCCGCTTTCAGACACGCATCTATGTCTTCCTGATAGGCATTAGCGGTCAGCGCGATGATCGGGAGCTCGGCCGACGGTAGTCCGGCCGCGCGAATGGCGCGCGTCGCCTCGAGCCCGTCCATCACCGGCATCTGCATATCCATCAGGACAATGTCGAACGGATTACCGGCCCCGGCGGCGCGCACTGCCATGTCCACCGCTTCGCGCCCGTCATGGGCGAGCATGGCGCTGCACCCCAGCTTTTCGAGCATGGCGATGGTCAAATGCTGATTGATCGGATTGTCTTCGGCGACGAGTATCCGCAAAGCCGCAGCGGTTTCTTCCTCAAGCAGATTATCGCCGCCCGTTTCCTCGGCCGCTTCCGGTGCCTCACATGCGATCACAGGCAGCGTCAGCGTGAATGTCGAGCCCTTGCCAATCTGGCTTTCCACCCCGAGCTTTCCTCCCAAAAGAGAGGCAAGCTGGGCGCAGATCGGGAGGCCAAGACCGGTCCCGCCGAAGCGCCGTGCAATGGTGGAGTCCGCCTGGGTGAAATTCTCGAAAACATAGTCGATCTTGTCTGGAGCGATGCCGATGCCGCTGTCGGTAACACTGATCTGAAGAGTTGCGGGATCATCACCGAGTCGCGCGGTTACCTCGACCGCCCCTTCCTCTGTGAATTTCAGGGCGTTGCCCAGCAGATTGAGAATGATCTGGCGAAGCCGGATCGGATCGCACAGGAACCATTTTGGCACATCGTCATCGACCGTGAAGTCGAGCGAGAGACCATTGCCGATTGCCACCGGTTCCATCAGCCGGACCGCGCCGCGCAATTTGTGGCGCAGGTCAGTCGGCTCACTCGCCATCGTCATTTGCCCTGACTCGATCTTCGCGAAGTCGAGCAGATCGTTCAGCAGGCGCAGCATCGAACGTCCTGAATCTGCGATCATCTCAAGATTCTGGCGTCGCTCCGGATCTGGCTCCCCCGACAATGCCAATTCTGTAAAGCCGATCACGCCGTTCATCGGTGTGCGGATTTCGTGGCTCATATTGGCAAGGAAGGCCGACTTCGCCTCGACCGCGCCTTCGGCTCTGTCGCGCGCTTCGACCAGTGCTGCTTCTAGCGCTTTGGTCTCGTCGATATTCCGCAATGAGACAATCATCTCCAGCGGATCGCCACTCTCTTTGTCGCGCAAGAGGCCGCATTGCGCCTCGAGCCATTGATACTCGCCCGGACGGTCGAGCGCGATGGCGCGAAAGGCGATGCGCGTGAGGCTTTCATCCCCTTCGGACAATGCCCGGAAAGCCTTCTTCACACGCCCGGCATCATCCGGGTGAAAACCAGTTAGGAATTGCAGCCCGACAAGGCTGGACGAGGGCACGCCGAAAACCTTTTGCGAGGAGGGCGAAGCATAGAGGCACAACCCGTCCAGGCTCAATCGGAGGACCGCATCGGTCGCATTGTCGGCTAGCAAGGCAAGTTGCTGTTCGCGTTCTTCGAGTTTAGCGCGCGTGCGCTGCTGCCGGGTAATGTCATGGGCCACGCCGACAAAGCCGACGATCTCCCCATTCGCGTCGAATTCGGCTGAATTGACCGTTTCGAGAACGAGATCCTCGCCGTCCGCCGTCTTGTAGCCGATGACCCTGCGCCGCACATCTCCCGGCTTGTTGAAGCCCGAAAAAGCCGGATCGCCTTCATATTCCTCACCCGTTGCGAGTTGGGTCTTCCACCCGTCGCCGAGCACATCTTCGGCTTTAAGCCCGAAATTCGCCAGCCACACTGAATTCACATAGGTGAGTTCCCCCCACGCATCGGCCTGGAATATGCCCACCGGGGCAGACTCCGCCAGACGGCGAAACCGCGCTTCGCTCTCGGCAAGCTCGTGGCGGTGGGCGAGCGATTCCGTTACGTCGCTGGCAGAACCAAGCATTCCCGAGAACACGCCGTCTTCGTCGAATTGCGGGACCAGTGTGACAGCGAGGGTGATCGTGCGTTTGTCGTCGATGGGAATCGAGATGGTGTGCCGTTCGTCCTGCAAAGGCACCAGATTGGGGTCTGCCTGTTGCTCGGCGAAACGATTTCTCTGCTCACCGACGATCTGCTCAAGCAGCGCATTGCGTAGCAGGCTGACATTCGCGCCTTTCGAGAGATGCTCCCAGCGCCGGTTCAGATAGGTGAAGTTCCATTCGGGATCGAGCCGGAAGACGATGTCGCCAATGCCCTCGAGAATGGAATTCACGAACTCCTGTCCCTGCCGCAATTCTTCGCGGATGGTTGCTCGGTTAGCGAGGGCCACCGCGACAGGAATGCCAATCGCCAGAAGCGAGGCGAGAAAGACCTGCAAAGCGATGATCTCGGAACGCGGTGAATCCTCGATCAGCGCGATCGGCCCCATATCATTCATCGATGCGATCGATGCTGCACAGGCAAACACTGCAACCGTGATGGCTGTGCCGAGGCGTCCGGTGAGGAACGCCGCCACAACAACTACGGGCGCGGCGAGGAACAGGAACGGGAAGGTCGTTTGGGCAAAGATTGCCGGCACACCTATCGCCATGGCAGCCAGGACGATTCCCCAGCGCGAAGCCGACACGCGCGTCCATTGTTCGGGGTTGGCAACCGCGTTGCGGGCGATGAGCACCATAGAGCCGAAAATGGGAATTGGCAGGCAGTGCGCGGCGAGCCACATGATGTAAGCATGCCAAAAGATGTCGTCTGCGAACGTCGAATAGACAGCTGCGGCAACAACGCCGGACAGAAGCGGCACGGTGGCGCCTATGGCCGCCATTTTGGCAAATTCGCGGACTGTTTCGAAGGTTTCGCTCCGCAGCATGAGCCGGTCCAGCAGATAGAGGACCAGAACCATCTCGAGCGCATTCGCTGCGGCCAGACCTACTGCGACCGGCGCAATATCCCCCACAGCGAAATTGACCGCCACATTCGCAGCCATACACGCGGTAAGCGCGCTGGTTCTGCACCTGCGAGCGCGCCCAAGCAGCAGCCCGATCACCAAAGCGTTACCGATCCAGAAACCGGCGATGCGACCGGATTCCAGCGTCAGAGAGATCCCGGCAAAAGCAAGACCGGCATAGAGGAATGCAATTGCCACACAGGCAAGCGCAATCATCCCCCATGGAAGCGGGGGCGGTCCGCCCTGATTTCGAAAGTCCTCTTGCATTACGGCTGCGTAGCGCAACGTAGTTAATAACTGCCTTTCAAGGCTGATAGGTAGTGGCCCCTAATCCACGATCGCAGCCGCGCCGGACTGGTCGTTTCTAGATACCGGCGAGCGCATTCGTGCGGCAGTGAACTTTTCCCTTTGATAATCGCCCGCTTCCCTTCAAACGAGCCCCCTGTCTGGATAACCAACGCGATTGGAAAAGCGCATGACGATGAAATCCCTGTTCGATGTTTCCGGCAAGATCGCCGTTGTGTCCGGCGGTTCGAGCGGGATCGGCGCGATGATGGCGCAGGGACTGCTGGAGAACGGGGCGAAGGTTTACATCACCGCGCGCAAAGTCGACCGGCTGAATGCCAAGGCGGAGGAATTGTCCCAGTTTGGCGAGTGCATCGCCATTCCCGGCGACATGTCCTCGGTCGAGGGGATCGAGGCGCTGGTTGCTGCCATCGGCGAGCATGAAAGCCACGTCGATATCCTGATCAACAATGCCGGGGCCAACTGGTTCGCCCCGCTCGAAGGTTTCCCGGAAAAGGGCTGGGACAAGGTGATGGATATCAACATCAAATCGATCTTCTTCGCCACCCAGAAGTTCCTCCCGCTGTTGAAAGCGGCTGGTTCGGCCGAGGCTCCCGCGCGGGTTATCAACATCGCTTCCATCAACGGCATCCGCAATTCGGGCATGCCGACCTATGCCTATTCCGCCAGCAAATCGGGCGTGATCCATCTTACCGAGCATCTTGGCGCCGATCTTGCGCCCTCGCACATCAATGTGAACGCCATCGCGCCGGGCCTCTTTCCCAGCGATATGACCAAGGAACTGGTCGAAAGCGAAGGCATGACCAAGGCGGCCATCTCCCGTATCCCGCGCGGACGAATGGGCGCGCCGGGCGACATTGCCGGGACCGCGATTTTCCTGTCCTCGCCCGCCTCGGCCTGGATCACGGGCCAGACGATTGTGCTCGACGGAGGGATGATCGCCACGGCCTGAATTGGGCGTGGTGACTCCCGATCAGGGAAGAATGCCGAGCTATTACAGTGAATAGGCTTTGACTCTCCAGCTCTTTCTGACGAGGGTAGTGGGCAACCGGGGGAGTCGTTCAAGAACATAATCTCGGGTCGCACACGCCTCTTCCGGAAGTGGAACCCACCCGGGAGAAATTGAAATGCGTAACCATCTCTTGCTCAGCGCGGCCAGCGTTGCGATCGCTTTTGCCTGCAATGCACAGCCCGCCATCGCCTCGGAAGAATGTCCGGCGGCGGAAACCGAGCAAGCGGCCATGCTGGCATTGCTGGATGAGGAGCGTGCGGTCGATTGCGCTACGGCGGCACTCGGGATCGAACAGGTTACTGCTGCCCAGCGCGGTGTCTTGCTGTCGACCTATGCCGGTACGGGCCCGCGCGGCACGGTCGCGGCACTGACAGCCCGGCGCGAAAATACCGCAGGCGAAACCACTCCGATTGCCGGGCTCGATCAACCGCAGGGCGCGACTGCGTCTTGCGTCACAAATAGCGGATCGAATTCGCGGCTGGAATGCGGGGTCAATTCCGTAGCCAGCGCACCCGGAGCGACTGCGGTGGGCAGCGATGCCACAGCCAGCGGCGATTTCTCGACTGCGCTGGGCCGCGATGCACAAGCAACAGCCAATAACGCCACCGCAGTGGGCGAAGGATCGCGCGCCACCGGTGTCGGCAGCACTGCAGTGGGCGAAGGAGCAAACGCCAGCATTCAGTTGTCGACGGCGGTGGGGCAAAGCTCCTCTGCAGGGAATGGTGCCTCAGCCTTGGGCGTGCAAGCAAATGCCTCCGGTGGGGATAGCCTCGCGCTAGGGCGCAGTGCTCTGTCAAGCGGCGCCGACTCTATTTCAGTCGGCGCAGGGTCGGGCGCGACTGCCACAAATGCCACCAGTGTCGGGGCCGGTGCGCAGGCTCTCGGTACTAGTTCAACCGCCCTTGGTCAGGCGGCAAGCGCTGGAGGGCAATCGGCAATTGCCATCGGCCACGCCTCGAACGCCTCAGGGCCAGGCGCTGTTGCCGTGGGTGATGCCGCATTGGCCAGTCAGAGTAGTGCGCTTGCGGTTGGCACCAGCGCGATCGCATCCTTTGGCCAAAGCACTGCCGTGGGCACATCAGCATCGGCAACCGCAACCAGCGCCGTCGCCGTTGGTCAATCGGCCAGTGCGGCCGGAGTTTCCTCACTAAGTGTCGGCGCTTTGGCGCAAGCGCAGGCCGCGCAATCGGTGGCGTTGGGGCAGAGCGCAATATCAAGCGGATCAGGTGCCATTTCTCTCGGCGATTCTGCACAGGCCAGTGGCGAGCGGTCAATTGCGATAGGTGAAGACAGCGAAGCTCTGGTTAACGGCAGCATCGCGATCGGCGCCGATGGCGCGGACGCAGGCTCTGGTGGAGCTATCGCCGGCGGCGTTAATTCCACAGCAGTAGGCACAGATGCGACTGCTCCGGCTGCCGAGGCCAGTGCATTCGGTGCCGGTGCCACGACTGCCGGAACACAAGCCACGGCCATTGGTGCCTCGGCAATTGCTGCATCCAATGGTTCGACTGCCATTGGATATTCGGCAGTTGGATCTTTCAATGCGCTTGCTGCGGGGTTCGAAAGCACCGCGGATGGTGGCAGATCTGTTGCATTGGGCAGTTTCGCACGCTCGGTAGGTACTCAGAGCGTTGCGCTGGGCGGTGGATTGGACGCGGCAACAGCTCCCTTGGCCAGCGGGCAGTTGGGGATTGCGATTGGTTCCGGTTCCACCGCAGGCGCGGTAGCGCAAGGCCTTAGCTCCATCGCAATCGGCAGCGATTCTACAGCGCTCAGCAACAACACTGTGGCTGTCGGCGCAAACGCCGATGCGACGGCTTTCGACGCTGCAGCCATCGGCGCAAATGCTCAGGCGACCGGAGCTTCCGCGCTCGCATTAGGCGATACGGCGGCGGCAAGCGCTAACGATACGGTTGCCCTCGGCGTCAATGCAGCGGCCAGCGGGGTGTCATCCTTCGCCGGCGGGTCCGGCGCAGGCGCGCTAGGCGAAGCCTCGATTGCGCTTGGGCTCAACTCCAATGTCGGGGCAGGCGGTGCCAATGGCATTGCCGTCGGCACGAACGCGTCCGCCTCGGGCGACAGCGGATTGGCGGCGGGCATTTCGGCCAATGCAGGCGGATCGACCACGATCGCCCTCGGATCTTTTGCCAATGCAGCGGGCGCATCCGCGATTGCCGCTGGCAAAAATTCCAGCGCCGGCGCGGACCATACGATCGCGATAGGCGGCGATACCACTTTCGATGGCGATGCCGATGGAGCGGTAGCATCCGGCTTTCGAGCAATTGCTATTGGCGCCGATTCTGAAGCTACCGGGGCCAATGCGCTTGGCCTTGGCTTCAATACGGAAGCAACCGGGTTCAACGCTGTCGGGATCGGCCCATCGGCCCGTGCCATTGCGCAAGAGACCATTGCTGTCGGCTCCGGCGCAATTGCCAATGCATCGCGCTCCATTGCGTTGGGAATCGGAGCCAACACCACCAATGCCAGCTCCATTGCATTGGGCACGCTGACCCAATCCGGCGGCATATCTTCCGTCGCTGTCGGAGGTGATGGGGATGATGCAGGCGCCAACGGCGCAGTAGCCAGCGCCGATTACGCAACAGCGGTGGGCTCCGATGCTCTGGCGGACGCCAATCTGGCCTCGGCATACGGCGCCAGTGCTATAGCTGAAGGGATAAGCTCGACCGCATTGGGCAATCTCGCCAATGTCGGGACCGACGGTGTGGAGGCCACAGCGGTCGGCTACCAGTCCAGCGCCAGTGCGCTCAGAGCCTCCGCCTTTGGGCGCAATTCCGTGGCCAGCGGAGCCAACACCACGGCAGTGGGTAGCGGCGCACAGGCAACCGGCGGCGGGGCCTCTGCCTTCGGGCTGGCCGCGCGCGCGACAGCCAATCGCGCCACGACAGTGGGCCGCGCTTCGACTGCCAGCAACGCCGATACCGTGGCCGTCGGCCATGCAGCAACAGCCAGCGGGAACCGCGGCACGGCGATCGGCAATGCGGCTTTGGCCGGGCAGACGAGCACCACGGCCATCGGCGACGGGGCACAGGCGAACTTCGCCCGCAGCCTTGCCATCGGATTTGGTACGGTCAGCACCGGAGCGGACAATGTCAGCATCGGCAACAGCAGCGCGACCTACAACCTCGCCGGTCTTGCCGCACCGAGCGCGGGTACTTTTGTGCTGACCATTGACCAGAACGGACGGCTGGCGACGGTGGCTAGTTCCAGCTTGTCGGGCGATGCGCGGTTCACCGGGCTCGATCGACCGCAGGATGGGACTGCGCCTTGCAATACCAATGGCGGGGCTTCCACCACTCTCGAATGCGGTGTCAATTCGTCAGCTACCCCAAATTTTTCAACCGCCCTTGGTGCCGCAGCCAGTGCAAATATTCAGTCAACAGCGGTAGGCTATGATGCGATAGCTGCCGGACAACAGGCGATATCGATCGGGCAGGGATCTGACGCCACATCGAACAGATCGTCCGCCGTGGGGACCTTCAGTCAGGCAGGCGCAACCGATTCAACGGCAGTCGGTCATGACAGCAGGGCATCGCAAGCCGGTTCAACCGCTATCGGCAAATCCGCAAATAGCGCTGGTATCCAAGCTACCGCGCTTGGAAATCTCGCCCAAGCCACTTCGGCCGGGTCGGTAGCGGTGGGCGCAGGCTCGTCCGTGTCGGGAACCAATGGCATCACAATAGGCCACGACAGTTCCTCTACGGGCATTGGCACAATCGCCATTGGAGGCGATGGGAGTGATAGCGACACGCTGGGAGCCCGGGCAACCGGCGGCAGCGGAGCCATTGCTATCGGTGCCGACAGCCTGGCCAGCGGGATCGATTCAATCGCTCTGGGTGAGACAGCCACTGCGACAGGCTCGTCTGCTATTGCCATTGGCGACCTTGCCCAGTCGACCAGCAACGATACGGTGGCGATCGGCGAAGGAGCGGAAGCCTCCCTGACTGGAGCCATCGCCATGGGCGACGGCGCAATATCTTCTGGGACTGAATCCATATCCATCGGCGACTTGTCGACAGCCTCGCAGTCCGACGCTGTTGCGATCGGTTCCGGTTCAGACGCGACCGGATCCTCTGCCGTCGCGCTGGGCGGGGACGCAGGTGATGGCGATTTCTTGGGTGCACAGGCAACGGCCAGTGGCGCGTTGGCTTTGGGAGCGGACACGGTTGCTTCCGGTATCGAGTCTTCCGCGGTGGGTTACCAGAGTTTGGGGAGCGCTGATGGAGCCTCCGCGTTCGGGCGCGCAGCTAATGCCGGGGGTGTGAACTCGACAGCACTCGGAAACGGCGCGAACAGCGGGGGAGGCGGGGCGACGGCTATCGGCAATGGTGCCTTTGCTACGTCCAACCGCTCCACCGCCGTCGGGCGCGGGTCACGGGCACTAAGAGCCGATGCGACCGCGGTAGGCCAAGGTGCCCGGGCGGGCGGCATTCGCTCCACTGCGGTCGGTAACGGCGCAACCGCCAATTTCACCGATGCGACCGCTATCGGTTCGGGAGCGACCAGCACCCGCTCCAATCAGGTCACTCTGGGCGGTGCCGGTTCTTCCGTCGTGGTTGCCGACATAGATGCCAGCACAGCGCAGCAGGTCGG
>CANLLZ010000003.1 GCA_947492235.1 uncultured Altererythrobacter sp.
GATCTTCTACTATTCTTTCCCCTGCACTGTACCCCCCAATCCCCCCTTTTCTTTTAAAATTGTGGATGAATACTGCCATTTGTCTCAAGATCTAGTTACGCCAAGCTTAAAAAAGCACCGACTCGGTGCCACTTTTTCAAGTTGATAACGGACTAGCCTTATTTTAACTTGCTATTTCTAGCTCTAAAACAAACAAGAGCCTGGAGAGTGCGGTGTTTCGTCCTTTCCACAAGATATATAAAGCTCTGGACCATCGATCGTA